>NZ_JAJISC010000003.1 GCF_024790395.1 Halomonas dongshanensis | reverse complement strand
AGCTAACCGAAGCCGGGCAAGAGATCCACCACAAGGCAGGCAGCCAAGTCGTCCTGGACGCTGGCGCCGAGATCACCCTCAAGGCCGGCGGCAGCTTCGTCAAACTCGACCCCAGCGGCGTGACCATTGTGGGGGCGCAGGTGCGTATTAACTCGGGGGGGAGTCCTGGTGCAGGCAGTGGGCAGGCGGCGTTGGAGGCTTTACTGCCTGGGCATGTAGAGCCGGAGCAGCATGAGCGTATTGCGCCTTTGCAGCAGAACCAGCTGAAGACCGCCTCCCTGCAAGGCGCTGCCGTGGTTGAGATATGCCAGCGATTGAAGGACGGTAACGGTGATAATGTTCATCGCTGCGCGTTGGGAGATCAGTGCCCATGCCGGTAAGAGCATCTTCCGTTTCAGTCTTTTATCTCGTGGATCTGGCGCTTTATCCGTCGCTCTTGCGCAGGATGTTCGAAGCAGATGAGCGACCTGGCTACGAACTGTTATATCTGCAAACGTCTTATGCTCGACACGCGCAGCAAGGGCCGGTTCTGATCAATCCTTCAAATGCCAATGCCTGTGCGACGGCGTCAACATGGGTACAGCAGGGCGCTGCTATCGCGCTTCATACGCATGCACCGTTTTCAACGGTTGTAGAGCATTACCGTGGATTGCTGCATGTTGAACGATACGCCGCGCCTCCAGCCCTGTTTCGTTACGCCGATCCTCGTCTGTATGCCGGGTTGGCCGGTGTATTGAGCGAGGGTGAAATCCATGCGCTGCTGGGGCCCATAAACACCATGAAGGGCAATGGCTATGGTGAGATATGGCAGCTTGAATCACCGGCTCCTGATGCTGAGCCATTAGAACGATTTCGACTCACGGCGGTTCACGAACAGGCATTGCAGAGCGCACGCGATCAAGCATTCTGCCAGCAGTTGGCCAGTGACCATGATGTTTCATATCTACAAGCGAAGCAGTGGCTACAACAGATGAAGCAACTGCCCTTGGCCACTGAGTATGCGCGTTGGCAAGGGTGCCAAATACTGGCGGCGTCAGCTTATCACGTGCCGCTTTCTTACCAGCATATGGCACAGCTAGCATCCCATAACGGTTCCTGGCAGGCGCTGCTTGCTGAATTGAAAGCACTGGTCGGTGTACAAGCTCCTCTAAACGACGGTGATTACACATGACAGAGACCCTATCACCACCCCCTCTGCAGCCTAGTCGAGCAGGCGAAAGCGGCATTACTGCCCCTTCGCACTGCAGCGTTGCGGTTACCGTATTGATCGTACATAGCGATACCTTGGGCCGTTTTCTTCCCGAAGGTACGTCGGTCAAACTATGTGATTCCGAAGGGAATATCTTCAGCGCGCGCATTGATGCCGAAGGCATTAGCCGTCACGAAGGCGTAACGCCCGGTAAGGTCGCCTGGCAGTTGGAGAATACCCATGGCCTGCACTTGGTGGCAGTGGATGATAAGTTGCTAGACCCGCGCCAAGCGGCGGCCGCTCCTCCGGAGGTGGAGGTCGCTATAGAGGAGACGACCATTCAGGCCGCCTACCTCCCACCACCTATCAGCATTAATCTGCGCGACGAAAAGACGACGCCAGAGGACGATCTGCTTAGTGAAGATCAGTTGGAACAACTACAGTTGGCGGGTAACAATGCCACGTTATTTCTGCATGGATACAATGTGCCCTTGGGCGAGTACGGTACGTTTGCCTCCTGGGAGCAGCATAGCGATATCGATACGCCGTCGTTAGTAACTAACGCTCATACCGCTAGCCGTGCCACGATATTGCAGGATATAGAAAAGGTCGAGATGCCCGTTTCGATCACAGGGAGATACACTGCCAGCAACGCGTATCATACCCCCACGGAAAATAGGCCGGATAATGTTCGCGAAGCGCACTGTAACGGCAGCGGTGCAAGGAACTGGTTCGTTCACATGGAGTATCAGTTGAACCGCGCCGCAGGCATGACCGAGGAGGATTGGCAGCCCTATACCCGCATGGTGAGCATCGCCTGGTTTGGTGATACCGGAAGCGTTGATTTTTTCCAAGCCGAACTCAACGCGATGGCAGCAGGCCGACGCTTGGTGGCCTTGCTTGAACAACTTAACGAAGCAGGCATCGCGATCAATATCATCAGCCACTCGCTGGGTGCGCGCGTGGTGTTGACCGCACTCAATATCCTGGGCGAGCAGGAGCGCCACCAGTGGGTAGATAACCTTTATTTGTGGCAGCCAGCGGTAGCCGACAACGCCTTGGTCAACGATGCGTCTCAGGACAGCCATCCGTTAGGTATGGGGGTGTTCCCGGATGCTCATAAGGCTGCCCGTAAGATCGTGGTGCTTCAATCGCAGCAGGATGGCATTCTGGGGCCGCCGCCCAGTGAAGCGGAGAGCTTCTGGGCAAGAATGGTCCAATACATACCTAGTATTTGGTTAAGCTCAACGATAAATGCCATCAACTCGGCAGACGATAAAATGGATGCTGGATTGGGAAGAATCGGTGGCGCTTATACCAAAAAGTGGTGGGTTATTCCTATTGGGCTTGCCGGACCAGTAACTAATTATTATATCGATAAGGCGCCAGCCAATACGGTAAGACCGCCCACGCCCCGTCAGCCGCCAGTAGGTCCGGACCCCTATGGCCGTGAACGTGCCGCTCAAGCGTGGGCCGAATTTCGTGAGCAAGCCATTCAGGAAGCACGAGAGGCCATCGCCAGCACTGACCCTTTGCCCACTTACCACCTGCTGGCGCCACTTGCACATCATGCAGTAGTGAGTGAAGACCGGGCAGCCCATTATATCGATAGTTTGCAAAGGCTCGTGCGCAGGAATTGGCGGGCAGACAAGTCACCCAGGGCTGCGCTAGGGAGTATCGGATTTAATGCGGTTAGTGTCGAAAGTTTATTTATTGAGAACTTGCTACGTAACAAATTTTTTGATTTTGTTGATCAAACACCCTGGCTATTCGATCACTCGGGGATGAAAATTCCCAGTGATGAAGTATTTGAGAAGAGTTATGAAGAAGGAATTCTCAGGCCGTTATTAAGGGAGAGTGGATTTGGTAACTATGAACCGATCTAACAAGAAAATTATGGGGATTGGAGTGTTTGCGCTCATCCTTATGGTTTGGGGATTGCTGGCCTGGAAATCTTTGCATGAACTTGAGCCAGTGATTTCGCTAAGTATTTCCAGCGATGGTCATTATGTCATTTCTGCTCACGAAGACGGCGCGTTGGTACTATGGGATATCGATCACCAAGAAAGAGAAGTGCTTTCTGATAATGCCAATATCTACAGTGCATACTTTATCGAAAAGAGCGATGCCTTCCTGTGGCAGGATCAGGATGATGTGGTGTATGTACAGCGTGTTGGCGGCGAGGTAATTGAAGAATTCGAACATTTTCCGACGTATGGGCATGTAATGGACTCCACCTTTTCCGACTACCTGGCTTCCGATGAGCGTTGGAATATCTTTCATGGGCACGGGGACGCCATGCGGCCAGTCATGCAGGACGGTATTATCCCAAGCTTTGTAGGTTCAGGAAAAATATTGAAGATTACTCTCTCGGAACAGGGGCGGAAATTTGTATCGGCAGGCTCAGGCGACAGAGAGAGCCCAAGCGTCGATGAGGTGCAAGCGGTAGCGCCTGAACGCCGATTTAGTAATTATACGGGGGTAACTTTATGGGATCTTGATACTTTTCAGCCAATTGCCATGCTACCAGGAAATTCTTTCAAGGTAGACGCCACTATCAGTCCAGATGGTGAATGGGTAGTTAGTGGTGATGAAAATACATTAGGTTTTTTCTGGAACACTGAATTACCGGAAGAGCGACATGATATGGCTAGTTATAATTATGGTCTTTTTATTGAGGGCTTGCCAGAAGGGCTCCCCGAAGAAGATTACAGGGATGACAGTAAGCTAATTGATGTACCAAGAAAGAGTGAGCCCGATGAGTATGGTATTTATCGCCCTCTAGCTACGCCGACAACGATTTCCTTGGCCTTTATCAATGGTAGCGATGAATTCTTACGTATTGGCTACAGCCAGTATCGCAAGGATGGTTCCAGCCAAACTTATGCCGCACTCTTCGAAGCAGGCAACCCCTGGCCCCAAGAATATCTCGATCTAGGCACAGACCCTTTCCCTTCCATCAATAACTACTCCCGCAATCTAAGTATCGACTCCGCGCCCAACGCCAACCTCCTGGTCACCGGCCACGCCTTTGATGGGGGGATCACCGTGTACCGCTATGATCCCGAAGAGCGCACACTGACCAGGGAATGGGTAGGCCGATAATGCTGGCGAGCCTTAAAAACCGGCGCCGTGAACTGGCGATAATTGCCTTGGTGATTGGTGTCGGAGTATGGCTCTGGTCTACGCTTCACCGCCTGGAACCGGTGACCTCGCTCAGTATTTCCAGCGATGGCCGCTATGTGCTTTCCGCCCATAAAGACGGCGCGTTGGTGCTATGGGATGTTGAGGGCCAACAACGCGAGCAGTTGTCAAATGATGCTAACCTCTATAGTGCTTATTTTATCCCCGAGAGTGATACTTTCCTCTGGCAGGATCAAAATGACGTGGTGTACGTACAACGCGTCGACGGTGATGTGGTCGAGGAGTTCGAGCACTTTCCTACCTACGGCCATGTGATGTCAGCCGATTGGCAGCACTACCTTTCCAGCAACCGCACCTGGAATATTTATCATGGATATGGCGATGCGCTACGTCCTGTCCTGCTTGATAGCCAAAGTCCAAGCTTTACCGGGACTGGACAAGTCTTGAACCTGTCTATTGGGGGACGTTATTTTGTTTCCGGTGGTTCGGGAAGCCCTGGAGGAGAGCAGGAAGACTCGCCGCCAGTGAGAGAAGAGGACGACTTCCGTTTTTCTTCCAGCTATGGCGGGGTGACTTTGTGGGATATTGATACATTGGCGCCTGTGGCTAAACTACCCGGCAACTCATCCAAAACCTATGCCACCATCAGCCCCGACGGGCAGTGGGTGGTTAGCGGCGATGAGAATACTATCGGACTCTACTGGAGTACTTCCTCGCCGCAAGATCGGCACCATCTTGCAGACTATTTGAGTGGAGTGTATTTGGATAATCTACCAGAAGGACTAGAGGATGATGAATATTGGGACGATAGTGAATTAATTAATGGCCCAAGAAAAAACAATCCCGATGAGTATGGTATTTATCGCCCTTTAGCTACCCCAAAGACCCTTGCATTAGTTTTTATTAATAGTAGCAAAGAGTTCCTTCTTATCGGCCATAGCCATTATCGCAAGGATGGCTCCAGCCAAACCTATGCTGCCCTGTTCGAAGCAGGCAACCCCTGGCCCCAGGCGTATCTGGATCTGGGCACGGATCCTTTTCCCTCCATCAATGACTACTCCCGCAACCTGAGTATCGATTCCGCACCCGAGGCCAACCTGCTGGCCACCGGCCACGCCTTTGATGGTGGTATCACCGTGTACCGCTATGATCCGGAGGAGCGCACGCTGACCAGGGAATGGGTGGGACGATAATGCTGGCAAGCCTTAAACACCGACACCATGAACTGGCGATGATTGCTTTAGTGATCGGTGTCGGAGTAGGGCTCTGGTCTACTTCACCGCCTAGAACCAGTGACCTCGCTCAGTGTTTCCAGCGATGGTCGTATGTGCTTTCCGCCCATGAAGACGGCGCGTTGGTGCTCTGGGATGTTGAGCGCCAAGAAAGAGAGACCTTGGCCGCAGAAACTGAGTGCAACACCTGAGTATTTCGCTAAGGTGTTGCCCCATGTCTTACCTCGAACTCAGCATTGAAGAACGCGCCAGCATCCAGATGGGTCACGGTAATGCCTTTGCCCTCACGTAGGGCTTAAAGGGCAGCATCCACATCGAACGTAGGTTTGATCATGAGTCATCTCTTTTCGGTTCAATCTAAAGAAATGACACAGAATTATGAACACTACCAATATGGCCCCCTCCCCCTCGCTCATCACCTCAAAGCGTCGCCAACTTCGCGTGATCCAGCACACCAGACATGCGCACCATGGCGAGCGCTTCGTCGAGGCTGCCCATCTCTTCGACGATCAGTTCGTCTTCGAGGCTGACCGGCTGGCCTGCGGTATCGGAGAGGAGTTTTTCCAGCGCGCCGACATCCATGGCATCGTCGAGATGATGGGCATCGACGTTGGCAGTGGTGCGGCTTGGGAGGTAGATGGTGCCGTTGGAGAAGTCGACAGCGTAGGCGATCACGCCGGGCACGATGAAGAAGAGCAGGCCAACGCCGTTAGCGATGGCCACCACCGGGTCGATGTCGCCGCTAAGCTGCCCCTTGCGTTCGGGGTGAAATAGCGTACCGCACCCACTCAATGCCACAATTGAGGCTCCAACAACGGCGCGCGCCAACCAGCGATTAACGGTGGGGGTCATGCTTGCTCTTCCTTGGTGACATCGGCCGATGAGCGCTGCAGCGTCTCGACACGACGGTATATGAATAAACAGTATATGAATACACGTAATAAGAACCGCAGAAGTCTATCATAACCCGATCATGCTGGATGTCATCGTTGAATTCGCCCTTCTGACCGCCCTCCCGCCTAACGCTTGGACTTTGAGGCATTGGCCCCAGGTTTTGCCGCTGTCGCTGCTTGGCCGTACAATGGCGGCCACGTTCTATATCACTCAACTCGCTCACTATTCGCCCAAGGAATCTTTTCGCTCATGCGCGCCAGCCAACTATTGATTGCCACGCTCAAAGAGACCCCGGCCGACGCCGAAGTGATCAGCCACCAGCTGATGCTGCGTGCGGGCATGATCCGCCGCCTCACCTCGGGGCTATATACCTGGCTGCCTCTGGGCCTACGCACTCTACGCAAGGTCGAGGCCATCGTACGCGAAGAGATGAACCGCGCGGGCGCGCAGGAAGTCTTGATGCCTGCCGTGCAGCCCGCCGAGCTGTGGCAGGAGTCCGGGCGCTGGGAGCAGTACGGCCCCGAGCTTTTGCGCGTCAAGGACCGCCACGAGCGCGACTACTGTATCGGCCCGACCCATGAAGAGGTGATTACGGACCTGGTACGCAAAGAGATTGCCAGCTACAAGCAGCTGCCGGTCAACTTCTACCAGATCCAGACCAAGTTTCGCGACGAGATTCGCCCGCGCTTTGGCGTCATGCGCTCGCGCGAATTCATCATGAAGGACGCCTACTCCTTCCACCTCGACGAGGCGTCGCTGAAAGAGACCTACCAGGTGATGTATGACGCTTATACGCGCATCTTCACCCGCTTGGGGCTCGACTTCCGTCCGGTCATCGCCGATAACGGCTCGATCGGCGGCACGGGGTCTCACGAGTTCCATGTGCTGGCTTCTTCGGGCGAGGACGACATCGTCTTCTCCAACGCCTCCGACTACGCTGCCAACATAGAGAAGGCCGAAGCCCTTCCGGCGCCGCTGGGCAGCGATGCCAAGCGCGATGCGCCCAGCGAAGAGCTGCGTCTGGTCGATACGCCTAACGCCAAGACCATCGCAGCACTGGTCGAACAGTTCGACCTGCCCATCGAAAAGACCGTCAAGACACTCTTCGTCAAGGCCGCCGAAGGCGGGCTGATCGCCCTGCTGGTTCGTGGCGATCACGAACTCAATGAGGTGAAAGCAGAGAACCTGCCTCAGGTCGCAGCGCCGCTGACCATGGCGAGCGAAGAAGACATCCGCGCGGCCGTGGGCGCAGGTCCGGGGTCGCTTGGTCCTGTCGGTCTTGAACTTCCTATCATTATCGATCGCAGCGTGGCGCTGATGAGCGACTTTGGCGCTGGGGCCAACATCGACGACAAGCACTACTTTGGCATCAACTGGGAACGCGACGTTGCTCTGCCCGAGGTCGCCGATCTGCGTAACGTCGTCGAAGGCGACCCTTCGCCGGACGGCCAGGGTACGCTCTCGATCAAGCGCGGCATCGAAGTTGGCCATGTTTTCCAGTTAGGCAAGAAATACTCCGAGGCGATGAACGCCAACGTGCTGGGCGACAACGGCAAGACCAGCCACACCTGGATGGGCTGCTACGGCATCGGCGTTACCCGTGTGGTAGCTGCCGCCATCGAGCAGAACCACGATGATTCCGGCATTATTTGGCCCAACGCTCTGGCGCCCTTCCACGTCACTCTGGTGCCGATGAACGCGCACAAGTCGCAGCGTGTACGCGAAGCCTCCGAGCGTCTTTATCAGTCGCTCACGGCGGCGGGGCTGGACGTGCTGTTGGACGACCGCGATACCCGCCCCGGCGTGAAGTTCGCCGATCAGGAGCTAATGGGCATTCCCCATCGTGTGGTCATCGGCGACCGCAGCCTCGATAACGGCGAGCTCGAGTACAAAGGGCGTACCGATGCCGAGGCCACCATGGTGCCTGAAGAGCAGATCGTTGCTTTCTTGCGCGAAAAAGCGGGCCTTGGCGCGAGTTGATCGCTCGGCTTAGCCTGATGCATTGAAAATAAAAGGGCCGAAACGTTATGTTTCGGCCCTTTTTAGCACTTCTATATCTTCAGCACTTCTTTATCGAACTCGTTTATCGAGCTAGCAGCGACTAATTCACCAGCGGATCGAGCCCGCGGGCAAGATCGCGCTTCAAATCGTCGGTCTCCTCGAGCCCTACGGCCACGCGAATTAGCCCAGGGGCAATGCCCGCTGCCTCGCGCTGGGCATCGGAAAGCCGCCCATGGGTAGTCGTTGCCGGATGGGTAATGGTGGTTTTGACATCCCCCAGATTACCGGTGATCGACATCAGACGCGTGGCGTCGATGACCCGCCAGGCGTTCTCCTGCCCACCGACGACCTCGAACCCAAGCACCGCACCAAAGCCTTTTTGCTGCACCTTAGCCAGCGCATGCTGCGGGTGGCTTTCAAGGCCGCTGTAGTGCACTTTGGCCACCCCCGGATGCGCTTCCAGCCAGCGGGCAAGCTCAAGGGCGTTGGCACAGTGCGCCTTCATCCTAAGCGACAGCGTCTCCAAACCCTTGGTAAAGATCCAGGCGTTGAACGGACTCAAACAGGGACCACAAGTGCGCACCACGCCAAAGAGCTCTTCGAGTACGTCGTGCTTACCCACGATAGCCCCACCGATCGCCCGCCCCTGGCCATCGATATATTTGGTCGCCGAGTGGATGACCAAATCAGCTCCCAGTTCGAGGGGCTTTTGCAGCGCCGGGGTCAAGAAGCAGTTATCGATTGCAAGATAAGCGCCGTGGGCTTTGGCGAGCTTGGACAGCGCGGCAATGTCGGCGATTTCTGACAGCGGATTGGACGGCGTCTCGGCGAACATTAGCTTGGTTTGCGGCGTCATTGCTGCTTCCCAAGCCGCTAGGTTCGAAAGCTCGACATAGCGCGTGGTGATACCGAACTTGCCCAAGTACTTATCGAACAGGCTAACCGTCGAGCCGAACAGCGAGCGCGAAGCGACGATTTCGTCGCCCTGGGAGAGCAGCGCCAGCGCCGTGGACAGAATCGCCGCCATACCAGAGCTCGTTGCCACACAGCGCTCACCGCCCTCAAGAGCGGCTAAACGGCGCTCGAAGACATGCACGGTCGGGTTAGTAAAACGCGAGTAGATGTTACCCGCCTCCTTGCCACCAAACTTGCGTGCCGCTTCCGCCGCGCTTTCGTAGACGAAGCTCGAGGTGGGAAAGATCGGCTCGGCGTGCTCCTGCTCGAAGGTGCGTTTGTGCCCGGCGCGAATGGCGAGCGTGTCCAAGCCCCACTGATCGTCGTTGCTACCTTGCATGCGACCTCCTAATCGTCGATGTCGTCGTCCTGGTTATGCATGTCCACCAGCGCGTGGCCGCTTATGCCTGCGCCTTTGGCGGCATCGTTGCGGCTGGCTTCGAGCACGGCGAGGTAGGCCTCGTCGATGTCGCCAGTGACGTAATTGCCGTCGAACACCGAGCAGTCGAACTCCTGCATTTCCGGGTTCACTTCACGGCAGGCCGCTTTCAGATCCTCTAGATCCTGATAGAAGATACGGTCGGCGCCGATCAGTTGGCCCACCTCTTCTTCGCTACGCCCATGGGCGATCAGCTCGGAAGCGGCTGGCATGTCAATGCCGTAAACGTTGGGATAGCGAACGGGCGGCGCCGCCGAGGCAAAGTAGACTTTGTTGGCGCCGGCGTCGCGCGCCATCTGGATGATCTGCTTGCAGGTGGTGCCGCGCACGATGGAGTCGTCTACCAAGAGCACGTTCTTGCCCTTGAATTCGACATCAATGGCGTTGAGCTTCTGGCGCACCGATTTCTTACGCTGCGTCTGCCCCGGCATGATGAAGGTACGCCCGATGTAGCGATTCTTCATGAAACCTTCGCGATAGGTCACGCCCAAATGCTGCGCCATCTCCAGCGCCGAGGTACGCGAGGTATCGGGAATCGGGATGACCACGTCGATATCGTGATCGGGCCACTCGCTGAGAATGCGATCCCCCAGCTTACGCCCCATCTGCATACGCGTGCCGTATACGTAAGCGCCATCGAGCAGCGAGTCAGGGCGAGCGAGGTAGACGTGCTCGAAGATACACGGACGCAGTAGCGGCTGATCGGCACAGACTTTAGTCTGCACGTTGCCCTGCATATCGACGAAAATCGCTTCGCCCGGGGCCAGATCGCGGGCAAGCTCGAAGCCACCCACGTCGAGGGCGACCGACTCGGAGGCGATCATCACGTCCTGGCCGATGTCACTCTCGCGGGTGCCGTAGACGATGGGGCGAATGCCGTGGGGATCACGAAAAGCCACCATGCCGAAGCCGTTGATCATGGCGACCGCCGCATAGCCGCCACGGCAGCGGCGATGTACGCGACGTACCGCATCGAAAACGTCCTCGGCTTCAAGGTGCAAACCCTGCTTGCCAAGCTCGTGGGCAAAGACGTTGAGCAGCACTTCGGAGTCGGAACTGGTATTGATGTGACGCAGATCTGATGAGAACAGCTCTTTTTTAAGCTGCTCAGAGTTAGTCAGGTTACCGTTGTGCGCCAGGGCGATGCCGTAGGGCGAGTTGACGTAGAACGGCTGCGACTCGGCTTCGCTCGACGATCCGGCAGTCGGATAGCGCACGTGGCCGATACCAAGATTGCCCTTCAAGCGCGCCATGTGACGGGTATGGAAGACGTCGCGCACGAGACCGTTGCTCTTGCGCAGCAAAAAGCGCCCCTCGTTCCATGTCATCATGCCGGCAGCGTCCTGACCCCGATGCTGTAGAACGGTCAAGCCATCGTAGATCGCCTGATTTACCGCCTGCTTGGCCAGAAGGCCCACAATACCGCACATTACCGTTACCTCGCTTGGTGCCTAGGACCGCGTACAGCGTCGCTTTTCGTCGGAAATAGCGCCTACACGGACGTTCAAAACCGCCTAGCTACCGAACACGCACGACAAGTCCCGTGCTCGGCGATCAGAAATAGTCTTACCACTCGATTTGCGTAGGAGTGCGCAGATCGGGCAGCGAAATATCGCGCAGCGATGCCGGGGCTTCGGGCAACTCGCGCTCCCACTGATCCAACTGGCTCACCGCCCAGTCGCGCAGCTCGATAAAGGTCGGGCGCAGCGACGCCTCCTGCCACGCCTGAAGCCCCGAGAGCGGCGTCAGGGTGATGACGACTGTCGCGATCAGCAAGATGACCGCTCCCCGTGCCACGCCAAAGGCCGCACCGGCAAAGCGGTTGAGCAGGCCCATACCCACCCACTCGATGGCCGCGTGAACCAACCGAATGACGATGCCGCAAAGCAGAATCACGGCGAAGATGACCAGCGCAAAGGCCAGCACTAAACGAGCATCGTAGCTTTCGATGAGACCGCTCATCATCTCCGCCACCGGCTCCGCCAGCACCCGCGCGACCATGAGCGCGACGACCCAGGCAGCAAGCCCCAGCGCCTCGCGAACGAAGCCACGCACGAAACCGGCCAGCATGGAGAGCGCCAGTACGGCGAGAAAAACCGCATCGATCCAGGTCAACGCCATCGTCAATCTCTCACCCGCACCAAGAGGCCCTGAACGTTGGCCTGCTGCTTGATCGACGCCATGGCCTGCTCGCCTGCATCCGAGCTTGCGTAGGGGCCCACCAGAACGGTGGTCATGTTGTTATCGCGCTGACGGGTGAATACGGTGAAGCCGGATTGACGCAGTTGTTCTCCCAGGCGCTGTGCGTTGGCGGGCTCGCCGAAGCTACCCACCTGGACCGCCCACTCGCCCTGTGCGCTAGCCGCAGGGCCAGACGAGCCGCTCGATGACGAGCTGCTAGATGATGAGTTGCTGTTGGACGATGAGCTAGTCGAGGATGAGCTGCTTGAAGCGTTATTAGAACCCGCGTTCCCCGCCGTGGCCGTCTCGCTCGACGTGGCAATGGCAGCGATAGGATCGCGCGCAGGCGCTTGCGTTCCACTACCGCTGGAGGTGTTCGGCACGTTATCGGTTTGCGGCTCACGAGGCATCGCCTCAATCGGCGACGTCAGCCCGCTGGTATCGATCTGGCGATCATCGCCCTGGCCTAAGTCGATAGTGCTCGGCCTTTCGGGCGTGGCGACGTCGGTACGCTCGACCCTAATCGGCTCTTCAATGACGAAGCTTGGCTGCGGGCGCTCCTCGCGCGGGGCGGGATCGCTCATCAGCCACGGCACGAAAATAGCCAGTAGTGCCAACAGAATGACGAGACCACTGATACGCTCTGTTTTACCGTATTTCATCTCTTATTCCCTCCAGCACTCTTGTTCCCAGCACTCTTGTTCCCAGTACTAAGCACTTGCCGGTAGCGGCATTGCTAGCAGCGCCGCTACCGTGAAGAACGACCCCGTGGCCAGTACGCGATCATGCGTGGCAAGACGTGGTGCCAGCCACGTCGCGCCCGCTTCAGGGGACGCCGCGCAGTGATGCACCGTGCCCCCTAATCGAGTAATACGTGCCGCCAGCTCCTCGGCGCTGCGCCCTCGCTCCCCGTCGAGGCTCACGCAGACCCAGTGAGGAATGCGCGCCACCAGCGGAGCAATGACGCCGTCGGCATCTTTGTCATTGAGCATGCCCAATAGCCCCCACCACTGACCGCCCTCGGGCGCGTCAGGCAGACGCGTGGCTAGGTAGGTGGCCGCGTGGGGGTTGTGCCCCACATCCACACACCACTGCCCCAACCACTGCATCCGCCCCGCTAGCATTACCTTGGACAGCGCCTGACGCGTTTTCGCTGCATCGAGTGCAACGCCTGCTAGCGATAGCGCCTGCAGGGCGGTCGCGGCATTATCCAAGGGTAGGCCGGGATCGGGCAACGCGCTTAGGCTAAGCGGCGCTTGGTGGCCGTCTTGACCCTGCCAGGCCCAGCCATCTTCGCTCACGTCGCTGCGGCTGAATGCCTCGCCCAGCGCGTAACAGGGGGCGTTGAGTCGTAAGGCCTCTTCCGTCACGCTGCCGGGCAATGCTTGGCTGCCCAGCACTGCGGGCTTGCCCGCGCGGAAGATACCGGCCTTTTCACGCCCGATCTGAGCGAGATCGGTGCCAAGAAAATTGGCATGATCGAGCGCGATGGTAGTGACGATGGCAACGTCGGCATCGACGATATTGACTGCGTCCAGACGCCCGCCCAGCCCTACTTCGAGTACCGCTAAGTCGAGCTCGGCCGTAGCCAAACACCAAAAGGCGCAGAGCGTACCCGCTTCGAAATAGGTCAGGCTAATGGCAGGCGCCTGCAAGCGCGCTCGCTCGACCGCTTCGAAGCCACGACACAGCAGCGCATCATCGGCTTCTTGACCATCGAGACGAACGCGCTCGTTGTAGCGCAGTAGATGCGGAGAGGTGTAGCTGCCCACGCGCAGGCCGTGCTCGGCGGCAACGGCCTCGATCATCGCCAGGGTAGAGCCCTTGCCGTTGGTGCCTGCCACGGTAATCACGCGGGGGGCGATCGAGCTTGGAACAGGGCTTGTAGCAGTGGTTGAAACAGAGCTTGATATCAACCCCATGCGTTCAGCCACCTGGGCAACGCGCTCGAGACCCAGATCGATACCGACCGGATGCAGGGCCTCGAGATGTTCAAGCCACTGATCGAGCGTCTCAGGCATTGCGTGAGGGTGCATCTAAGCTGTCGGCTGCGGGGGTATCGGCAGCTGCGTCGGCCGCCTCGGCCTTGGCGGCGAGCGCCTCCTCATCCACCACCGGCTCGATCACGTCGGACTCTGAGACGAGACTATCCAGCGCGTCCTGGTGGGTCAGTTTGCGCAGTACACCGCCGAGTCGGCTGCGCATCTCGTGACGGTGCACGATCATGTCGACGGTACCGTGGTCGAGCAAGAACTCGCTGCGTTGAAAGCCTTCCGGCAGGGTTTCGCGCACCGTTTGCTCGATGACGCGCGGGCCCGCAAAGCCGATCAAGGCATTGGGCTCGGCCACGTTGAGATCACCCAGCATGGCAAGCGATGCCGATACGCCGCCGAAGACCGGATCGGTGAGCACGGAGATGTAGGGCACTCCGGCCTGCTTGAGTTTCTCGAGCGCTGCGGAGGTCTTGGCCATCTGCATCAGCGAGAAGAGCGCTTCTTGCATCCGCGCACCGCCCGAAGCGGCAAAGCAAACCAGCGGCAGGTTCTCTTCAAGGGCCAGGGTCGCAGCGCGAACGAATTTCTCGCCCACCACCGCCCCCATGGAGCCGCCCATGAAAGTGAATTCGAAGGCCACGGCAACGACCGGCAGGCCGTCGAGATTACCGCGCATGGCGATCAGGGCGTCCTTCTCACCGGTCTCTTTCTGCGCGGCCGCCAGGCGATCCTTGTACTTCTTGGAATCGCGGAACTTGAGGCGGTCGACCGGTTCAATATCGGCGGCCAGCTCTTCGCGGCCCTCTTTGTCGAGGAACCAATCGAGGCGTTTGCGCGCGGTCAGGCGCAGGTGGTGGTCGCACTTGGGGCAGACGCTGTGATGCTTTTCCAGTTCCGGGAGGTAGAGCACCGCCTCGCACTTGGGACATTTACGCCACAAGCCGTCCGGCACGCTAGCACGGCGGTCTTTACGCTGGATTCGCCCCATCGAGGGCACAATCTTATCTAACCAGCTCATATCAAAAGGCTTCCGTTATACGTCAATGCCTGGCCGCACCAGGCGTTGAAAGTGTTCTATCGTTACACGCGTCGCGCCGATAAGGCGCCCATCATGCATCCATCGCGGTGCGCATCTCCGCCAGTACGCTGGCCAATTCACCCGCGATCACTTCGGGCGTCTCGACATTGGCGGCGATGCGGTTCACCAGAGCACTGCCGACGATCACGCCGTCAGCTACCTTGGCCACCTCGGCGGCCGAGACCCCGTCGCGAATGCCGAAACCCACACAAAGCGGGATATCGGTCATTTCACGCAGCGGCGCCAAACGTTTGGCTACCTCTAGGGCATCCAGCGTTGCCGCTCCGGTCACGCCCTTCAATGAAACGTAGTAGAGATACCCTTCACCGTGGGCGCATATTGTAGCGGCACGATCAGGGGAAGTGGTAGGTGCGACCAGGAAAATCGCTGCCAGACCATGCGACTTTAGCAGCGGACCGAACTCATCGGCCTCTTCCGGCGGCATGTCGACGGTAAGTACGCCATCGACGCCAGCTTCGGCGGCGCGGCGGGCAAAGTGCTCGTAGCCCAGCCGCTCGACCGGATTGAGATAGCCCATCAGCACGACCGGCGTGGTGGTGTCGGCTTGGCGAAACGTCTCCACCATATCGAGCAGATCGGCAAGCGAGGTGCCATGCTTGAGTGCCCGCTCGCAGGCTTTTTGGATCACCGGGCCATCGGCCATAGGGTCGGAAAACGGTACGCCGAGCTCGATGACGTCAGCTCCCGCCTCGACCAGGGCATGCATGAAGCCCACGGTGCACTCGGGCGCCGGGTCACCGGCGGTGATGTAGGGAATCAGGGCCTTGCGACCCTGGCGTTTGAGCGCTTCGAAGCGTTGATCAATACGGTTCATGCGGGACCCTTACTGTCGACGTCGCTGACGCCTTCAAATATCGATACCGTCGAGCTTGGCAACGGTCATGATGTCCTTGTCGCCGCGCCCGGAGAGGTTGACGACGATGTGCTGATCGGGGCGCATTTGCGGCGCCAGCACCTTGGCGTAGGCCATGGCGTGCGCCGACTCGAGTGCGGGCATGATGCCCTCCATCCGCGTGAGTTCACGAAAAGCGTCGAGCACGTCCTTGTCGTTGGCGGCAACGTAGCGGACCCGGCCGACATCCTTCCACAGCGCATGCTCGGGGCCAACGCCAGGGTAATCGAGCCCGGCCGAGATCGAATGGGTATCCGACACCTGCCCTGCCTCATCCGACATTAGATAGGTGCGATTACCGTGGAGAACTCCCCGCGGGGCGTTGGCGGTAAGGGGAGCAGCGTGGCGCCCGGTCTCGACGCCATCGCCACCGGCCTCGACGCCGTACATAGCGACCTCGTCGTCCTCGACGAAGGGATAAAATAGGCCCATGGCGTTGGAGCCGCCGCCCACGCAGGCGATCAACGCATCGGGCAGGCGGCCGATGTGGCTAAGCGATTGCGCCCGCGCTTCGCGACCCACCACGGCATTGAAATCGCGCACCAGCTGCGGGTAAGGGTGCGGTCCGGCAACGGTGCCAATGATGTAGAAGGTGTTGTCGACGTTGGTGACCCAATCACGCAGCGCTTCGTTCATGGCATCTTTGAGCGTGCGCGTGCCCGACTCGACCGGAATTACCCGCGCACCGAGCAAGCGCATGCGATAGACATTGAGCTTCTGGCGCTCGACGTCTTCGGCGCCCATGTAGACGTCGCACTCAAGCCCGAGCCGCGCAGCGACCGTCGCGGTGGCCACACCGTGCTGCCCTGCCCCAGTCTCGGCGATGACGCGCGGTTTGCCGGTTTTTTTGGCCAACAGCGCCTGCCCGATGGTGTTGTTGACCTTGTGCGCACCAGTGTGATTGAGGTCTTCGCGCTTGAGCCAAATCTGCGCGCCGCCCAAGTGCTGCGACCAGCGTTCGGCGTGGTAAAGCGGCGAGGGGCGACCCACGTAGTGGGCCAAATCGCGGTCGAACTCGGCCTGGAAGTCGGGATCGTCGCGAAGGCTCGAATAGATCGTTTCAAGCTCCTCCAGCGCGTAGCTCAGGGTTTCCGAGACGAACCGACCGCCATAGGGGCCGTAGTGGCCACGGGCATCGGGGAGTCGGGTCAGGTCGCTGAACTTACTCACGGACATACCTCACTTGATCGCCAGGTGTGGGAATGGGTTGAGACCGGCGCGCGGTCGTGAACGTCAAGGCGCGCTTCGCAGCCGATCCCCCTGCGCTACTTGGGCCACGAAGGCGGCCATTTTATCTGCCGACTTGATGCCGCGCGACGCTTCGATGCCACCCGAGACGTCGAGCGCATAGGGCGCCACCTGCGTAATGGCGCGCGCGGCATTCTGAGGCGTCAGACCACCGGCGAGGATAACAGGTTTGCTCAACCCTGCGGGGATTCGCTCCCAGTCGAAGGTCTCCCCCGTTCCTCCCGGTACGCCCGGCCGATACGCATCAAGCAGAAGCGCCTGGGCGCCGTCGAATGCCCGCGCTGATGCGTGTAGATCGAGATCGTCGCGCATGCGCAGCGCTTTGATCCAAGGGCGACCGAAGCGCGCGCAAAACTCAGGCGACTCATTGCCGTGAAACTGCAGCAGATCCAAATGCGGCAAACAGGCGCCTACCTCCTCTTCACTAGGGTCGACAAAAAGCCCCACGCGGGTCACGAAGGCTGGCACACGCGGCGTAAGAGACGCCAGCGCCGCAGCGCTCAGACTTCGCCCGCTTGGCGCCCACATCACGAACCCCAGCGCATCGACGCCCAGAGTTACGGCGTCTTCGATATCCTGCTCACGGGTCAGACCGCAAAATTTGATTCGGGTTCGGCGGCTCACTTGGCCTCCTCGGCATTAAGCGCCGCGACGGGCGCCCCCCGGCGAAACGCCACCATGGGCGTATCGGGAATATCACGCTCGCCGGTCCACTCGCCCAGAAAAGCGAGCAAGTTCGGCCCCAGCGACTCACGCGGCAAGTCGAAGCGCTCATCGTAGAGCGAATCGACGAAGTGCAAGCCGCAGGCGGGCGCGGTAACGTCACCTTTTTGGCGATTTTTCAGCGCCAGAAGGCGCGCGATGTAGGTTTCGTCCTGCTCGCCGCGACCGACGCTGACCAGCGCGCCAACGATATTGCGGATCATATGATGCAAGAACGCATTGCCCTGTACGTCCACCACCACTAGCGGGCCGTGACGCTTGACCTCGATGAAGTGCAGATGGCGCCATGGCGTTTTTGACTGGCAGCCTGCCGCCCGAAAGCTCGAAAAGTCATTCTCCCCCACCAACGCTTGGGCAGCGCGATGCATGGCGCCTGCATCCAGCGGGTCGCGGCACCAAGTCACGTTGTTGCGCTCCATGACCGGGCGGCTCAGCTGATTGAGCAGTAGATAGCGATAGCGCCGCCCTAGCGCGCTAAAACGCGAGTGAAAGTCGTCGGCCACGGGCTTGACCCAGCGCACGGCGATATCACGCGGCAAATTGGCGTTGGCACCAAAGATCCAGGCCTTCTCGGAGCGCGCTTCGGGAGGGTCGAAGTGAAGGATCTGGCGGGTGGCGTGCACGCCGGAGTCGGTACGCCCACTGGCGTGGATACGCACCGGCGCACCCGCCACCTTGGCCAGCGCCGCTTCGAGCGAGCCCTGCACCGAGGCGGCGTGCTTGAGGCGCTGAAAGCCGCAGTAGTGGGTGCCGTCGTATTCGACGCTCATGGCCAAGCGGCCGGTCAGCGGTGTGGTTTCGTCAAAGCGGTAAGATTGCGTCATCGCCTCGCAACTAACAGAGGATGAGGGAAAAGAAGACCCTCATTATCCCGGCCCTGCGCAATGATTGCCACCTTTGGCGACGGTATTGCGTGACCTAATCGGGCGTGACATAACGAAAAAAGCGGAAGCCGAAGCCTCCGCTTTTTACCCGCTTTCGCGTGGCGCTTATGTTTACTGCTCGCGCAGGATCTTGAGCATACGCTTGAGCGGTTCGGCCGCACCCCACAGAAGCTGGTCGCCAACGCTAAAGGCCGACAGGTATTCACCGCCCATGGCCAATTTGCGCAGGCGGCCCACTGGAACGTTGAGCGTGCCGGTGGCAGCGGCAGGCGTAAGCCCTGCAATGGTCGCCTCTTTATCGTTGGGAATGACGCTGACCCACTGGTTGTGCTGCGCAATGCGCTCTTCGATTTCGTCCAGCGGCACGTCTTTTTTCAGCTTGATGGTGAAGGCTTGGCTGTGCGAGCGCATCGCACCGATACGCACGCAAAGACCGTCGATGGGCACCGGATTGTCCATACGACCCAGAATCTTGTTGGTCTCGACACCGCCTTTCCACTCTTCACGGCTCTGGCCGCTTTCGAGTTTGCTGTCGATCCAAGGCAGTAGGCTGCCCGCCAGCGGGGCGCCGAAGTTATCTACCGCGAAATCGCCGCCGCGCATGGCTGCGGTCACTTTGCGGTCGATATCCAAGATGGCGCTGGCCGGATCGGCAAGCTCGGGAGCAACGCTATCGCGCAGCTGGCCCATTTGGGTCAGCAGTTCGCGCATATGCTTGGCGCCAGAGCCGGAAGCCGCCTGATACGTCATCGAGGTCATCCACTCGACCAGGTCGGCTTCGAAAAGACCGCCCAGGCCCATTAGCATCAGGCTCACGGTGCAGTTGCCGCCAACGAAGGTCTTAGCGCCTTTGGCTAGCTGGGCATCGATGACGCCACGGTTGACCGGATCGAGAATGATGGTCGCTTCGTCGTCCATGCGCAGAGTACTGGCCGCATCGATCCAGTAGCCCTTCCAGCCTCCACCGCGCAGGTCGCCGTAGACTTTCTTGGTGTAGTCGCCACCCTGACAGGTCACGATGACGTCTAACGCCTTGAGCTCATCGATGGCGTAGGCATCCTTGAGCGGAGGTACGTCGACGCCGAGGTCGGGTCCTGGCTGGCCGACCTGGGAGGTGGTGAAGAAAATCGGCTCGACGCCGTTGAAATCACCCTCTTCCTGCATACGCTGCATGAGCACGGAGCCCACCATGCCACGCCACCCTACGAAACCGACTTTCAACATGAAAAGTCCTCCAGCAAAGAATGAGACGCTAATTATACACAAATTAACGCAAGCCGTCGGCCGCCCCCAAGAGGCGACCGACTGGCAAAGGGTTTGATAATGAGTAGCTTGTATTAGTAGCTTGCGAGCGATCAGCCTTGAGCAAACGCGGCCAGTACCGCATCGCCCATCTCGACGGTCGACACCGTTTGCATACCGGGCGACGCAATATCGGCGGTGCGCAGACCGTCGTCGAGCACGCGCCCTACGGCGGCTTCGATGCGCTCGGCCATTGCCGTTTCGTTCAGCGAGTAGCGCAGCATCATGGCCACCGAGAGCATCATCGCCAAGGGGTTGGCGATATTCTGCCCGGCGATATCCGGAGCGCTGCCGTGGCAGGGCTCGTACATGCCCTGGCCGGTCTCGTTGAGCGAGGCCGACGGCAGCATGCCGATGGAGCCGGTCAGCATGGCGGCGGCGTCCGAGAGGATGTCACCGAACATGTTGCCTGTAACTACCACGTCGAACTGCTTGGGCGCGCGCACCAGCTGCATTGCGGCGTTGTCGACGTACATGTGCGAGAGTTCGACGTCCGGATACTCCGGCGCCAAGCGCTCCATCACCTCACGCCACAGGATGGTGACTTCCAGCACGTTGGCCTTGTCCACCGAGCAGAGCTTCTTGCCACGCTTTTGCGCCATCTCGAAGGCGACGCGACCGATACGCTCAATCTCGCTTTCGGAATAGACGTAGGTATTGAAGCCCACGCGCTCGCCGTTACGCTCTTCGATGCCGCGCGGCTGGCCGAAATAAATTCCGCCGGTGAGCTCGCGCACGATCATGATATCGAGCCCCGCCACCAGCTCGGGCTTGAGGCTCGAAGCGCTGGCAAGCTGAGGGTAGAGCATCGCTGGGCGCAGGTTACCGAAGAGCCCAAGGTTCTTGCGTAGGCCCAAAAGCCCCTTCTCCGGACGCTTGGAAAGGTCGTCGATCTTGTCCCACTTGGGGCCCCCAACGGCGCCGAGCAGAATGGCGCTCGCCTTACGCGCCTTTTCCAAGGTGGCATCGGGCAGCGGTACGCCGTGGGCGTCGTAGGCCGAGCCGCCCACTAGCGCCTCTTCCACGCTGATATCGAGCCCGGCCTTTTGACATGCGTCGAGCAGGCGCGCCGCTTGGGCTGCGATTTCAGGGCCGATACCGTCACCGGGCAGCAGTAATACGTTATGGGTCATGCCAAGTCCTTAATTGAAACAAGTCCTTCGTTGAAAACGATAACGCTCACGCGGGCTGGCGGAAGAGCCAAGGGCGCGCCTGCCGATGCTTCTCCTCGAAGGCGCGAATGGCGTCTTCGTCCTGCAGCGTAATGCCGATGTCGTCGAGACCGTTGAGCAGACAGTGCTTACGGAAAGCGTCCACCTCGAAAGCAAAGGCCTGGCCACCCGGCGTGGTGATGCGCTGATGTTCGAGATCGACATCGAGACGGTAGCCTTCGCTTGCCTCGACCTCTTCGAACAGCGTATCGACCTCCTCTTCGCTCAGGGTGATCAGCAGGATGCCGTTCTTGAATGCGTTGTTGTAGAAGATATCGGCGAAGCTCGGGGCGATGACCACCTTGAAACCAAAGTCCTCAAGCGCCCAGGGCGCGTGCTCGCGGGAGCTGCCGCAGCCGAAGTTACGCCGGGCGAGCAGCACCTCGGCGCCTTGGTAGCGGGGCAGGTTCAACACGAAATCGGGATTGATTGGACGCTGCGAGCAGTCCTGGCCCGGGTAGCCTTCGTCGAGGTAGCGCAGCTCATCAAACAGGTTGACGCCGAAACCGGTACGCTTGATCGACTTGAGAAACTGCTTGGGAATGATCAGATCGGTATCCACGTTGGCGCGGTCGAGCGGCGCTACGATACCGTTGAAACGGGTAAATTTTTTCATTTCTCACGCCTCCTGCGCATGGCTTGCGTCGTTCGCGGCAAGCGTACGAACATCGACGAAGTGACCGGCAATGGCTGCCGCCGCCGCCATGGCAGGGCTAACCAAGTGGGTGCGCCCGCCGTAGCCCTGACGGCCCTCGAAGTTACGGTTGGAGGTCGAGGCGCAGTGCTCGCCCGCGCCGAGCTTGTCGGCATTCATGGCCAAACACATCGAACAACCCGGCTCACGCCATTCAAACCCAGCGTCGATGAATATTTTATCGAGCCCCTCGGCTTCGGCCTGGCGTTTAACCAGCCCTGAGCCCGGCACCACCATGGCGAGCTTGATGGAGTCGGCGACCTTCTTGCCACGCGCCACCTTGGCCGCTTCGCGCAGGTCTTCGATGCGCGAGTTGGTGCAGGAGCCGATAAACACCTTGTCGAGGCGGATGTCGGTAATCTTCTGGTTGGCCTGCAGGCCCATGTACTCCAGTGCCCGGGTATGGCTGCGCTTGAGCGTTTCATCATCCGCGGCCAGCGGGTCCGGCACCTGGCCGGAAATCCCCGTGACCATCTCGGGGCTGGTGCCCCAGCTCACCTGCGGTTCGATCTCCTCGGCCTTGAGGGTGACGACCTTGTCGAACGTAGCGTCCTCATCGGACACCAGCGCCCGCCAATCGGCCACCGCCGCTTGCCACTGCTCGGCAGTCGGGGCGAAGGGACGCTCGGCGAGATAGTCGATGGTAACGTCATCGACGGCGATCAGGCCGACGCGTGCGCCTGCTTCGATGGCCATATTGCACACCGTCATCCGCCCTTCCATGGAGAGCGAGGCGATGGCGCTACCGGCGAATTCGATGGCGTAACCGGTGCCACCTGCGGTGCCGATCTCACCGATGATCGCCAGTACGACGTCCTTGGCGGTGACGCCGAGGCCGAGTTCGCCTTCGACGCGCACCTGCATGTTCTTCATTTTCTGCGCCAGCAGGCACTGGGTGGCCAGCACGTGCTCCACCTCGGAGGTGCCGATACCGTGGGCAAGTGCGGCGAAAGCGCCGTGGGTCGCGGTATGGGAGTCGCCGCACACCACGGTCATGCCGGGCAGCGTCGCGCCCTGCTCGGGGCCCACCACGTGGACGATACCCTGACGCGGGTCGTTGATCTGGAACTCTTCGATACCGAAGGCCTTGCAGTTATCGTCCAGGGTCTGCACCTGGATCAACGACACCGGGTCCTTGATACCGCTATTGCCTTCGGCGCGCTCTTTGAGCGTGGTGGGCACGTTGTGATCCGGCGTTGCTAGATTGGCATCCAAGCGCCAGGGCTTACGCTTTGCCAAGCGCAGCCCCTCGAAGGCCTGCGGCGAGGTGACTTCGTGAAGCAGCTGACGATCGATATAGATCAGCGCGGTACCATCGTCGCGCTGCTTGACCAAGTGCTGGTCCCACAGCTTGTCGTAAAGCGTTTGTCCTGACATGAGGCCTTCTCCCGGGCGGTGCCCACCGAATGCTAGTGTTTTGCGCTGACGTCTTTGCGCCAGTAGTGAGCCGAGTGTCTCCCCTCTCGCGTATAAAAGCAATTCATGTTATTCATGCTTTGGATTCCAAACAGGAATAGCAATGGATACCCAAAGCTTGCAGGCCTTTCTCGCCGTGGCCGAAACGCGCAGTTTTTCCCGCGCCGCCGAGGTGCTTTATCTCACCCAGCCCGCCGTGAGCAAACGCATTGCCACCCTGGAGGGGCAGGTCGGCGCCCGTCTGTTCGATCGCATCGGGCGCCAAACCACGCTGACGGAAGCCGGACTTCTGTTGCTTCCCCAGGCGCGACGGATCCTTCAAGCAATGGAGGATAGCCGCCGGGCGCTGACCAATCTGTCGGGGCAGATCGGCGGGCGTTTGACCCTCGCCACGAGCCACCACATAGGCCTGCATCGGCTGCCGCCGCTGCTCAAGCGCTACACCCAGCGCCATCCCGACGTAGAACTCGACCTTCACTTTCTCGACTCGGAGCTGGCCTATCAAGGCGTGCTTGATGGCTCTTTGGAGATGGCAGTGGTCACACTCTCCCCCACGCCGCACGCCCAGTTGAAAGCGCAGCCGGTCTGGACCGATCGGCTCTGTTTCGTGTGCGCACCCGATCATCCCCTTGCCGCCGCCGCCAACACACTCAGCCTGGCAACGCTTTGCCAGCACACCTGCATCATGACGGGCGCTCGCACGTTTACGCGCGCCTTGATCGAGCAGCGCTTTCACGACGCGGGGCTTAGCCTCAACGTCAGCATGGCGACGAACTACCTGGAGACGCTGAAGATGATGTGTAGCGTGGGGCTAGGCTGGAGCTTGTTGCCCGAAGGGATGATCGATGACGAGCTCGTCGACCTCGCGGTGGATACCCCGCTGATTCACCGCCCTCTTGGCTATCTCGTGCATACCGATCGCACGCTCTCCAATGCAGCGCGGAAAATGATCGAAGAGCTCGACGCCGCGCGGCCTGGCTGACGAAGCACTCACCCAGTTCAATACGCTTGCCGCGTCTCCTGGCCATTGAAGCAATAAGTGAGCCCTTCCCACTTGCCGCAGCCAACGAGCGCTGGCCAGCAGAAGGTGAAATCGAACATGTACTCAGGCAGCACACTAAAGCGCCGTGCCTGAACATCGACGACGGCCGTTTGACGCTCGTAGCGCCTTGCCATCCAGCTAAAAGCGACGTAGCGGCTCTCCGGCGAAAAAGCGAAGCAGCAGCCCCAGGCCCAGCCAGGAAAAGCAATTCCGTCGATGGAGAGCGTTTGATAACAATCGCCAAAAGGAGGCTCGGCTACATAAGTAAGGCGCAGGGAGTGACGATCGTCCGGCGAGCGCAGCAGATAATCCCCCATGCCCGCCCAAAGTGAAGAGCCGTCACTGGGCAACTGTCGTGTATCAATGGCTAATTCCTCCAATGTAAGCATCTCCACCAATAGGATAACGGTATAAAATTGGCGATCATGCTCAAAGCTAACGGCTCTCAATCACGCCCCATAAGGCGCTTGAAGAATCGAGCGATGCCAGAGGGGCGCGGCTTGGTATCCCATTTATATATCGCGCCTTGCGGCAGCGCCGTGTCGGCGCCGTAGCCGTATAGATCCCGCGCTAACAGCAGCGGAAGCGCATAGAGATGGTCGATACCCTCGGGATTGTCGCCAAGCTCGTCCTGCATACGCAGCAGCGTTTTTTTGATCATGGCGTAATTGCCCGCTGGCTCGCCCGTTTCATCCAGATGACGCGGGTCATCCAAGCCATCGTGCCATAGCGCCCACTGGCAGCTGCCATCCTTGTAAAGCGCGATATCCGAATAGTGCCCCCGCTTTTCGGCTGTACAGAACAGCACTTCGCGGGCTGACGAAAGAAAACGGCGCTCTTTTTCATAGTTGAATAGCGTTGCCCGATTCTCGCCATCTTCGAATACAAAAAGCCGATTTTCCGGGGTGACGATAGCGAGAAGATCGGGATCATCGGGGTTACTCGTCTCCTCGGCGACTAAGTCACGCTTCATCTGCTCCAAGTGCTTCGCGTCGCACACGAGCCACGATGAGTCGAAGTCGATATCGTTCATGTTCATAGCGTGTCCCTACCTTAAGTAAACGTCCATTGATGACGCGCGCTTGCGCATTCAATGCAAGTGCCAATAGCTATATCAAACAACAAAATGGCCTTACGTTGCGACCCTGTAGCACTGGCCTTTCCCCGCGTATCCGATTAGCCTGCTAATCCCCACTAAGGATCGGACATGCACGAGACCACTCTTCGCCAGCGCGTGGCAGGCGTGCTGACACTGGCCGGGCTGCTTGCCCAAATCATCGGCTTTACGGGCGGTTTGAATACGGCCAATAGCGTCAGCTATCTGCTTTGGGCGGCAGTCATTCTGCTCTGGCGCGATATTCCCAAGCGTTCACGAATGCAGGCGATGGTGCTGATCGTTCTGGGAATCGTCATGCTGTTAGTGGCGCGCTGGGGCTATGGCGCCCACATTCACTGGCCGAGCGTGCTGCAGGGTAACGCCTTCGTCGCGGCGATGCTGGTGGGTGTGAGCTTCATCACCTTGGTAGGCAAGGAGCAGGGGCGCCAAAAAGCCCCCGGCAGGCGGCTAACGGGAAGCGGTGGGATCTTGCGCACCTGGCTTGGCGTGCATCTGCTGGGCAGCATCTTGAACATGTCCACGGTGATTCTAGTGGGCGACCGCCTGGCGCGCTCGGCGCCGCTCAGCCTTCCTCAGCTCTTGGCGCTCAACCGTGGCCTTTCCAGTGCCGCGCTTTGGTCGCCCTTCTTCGCCTCCATGGGGGTGGCGCTAGCGCTGGCACCCGAGATGCACTACGCCAAGGTCATGGCCATGGGGCTGCCGCTAGCGATGATGGCGGGACTCTTTACTACCCTTGATCTCAAGCGCCGCTTCGACTTAGACAACGTTATCGGCTTTTCTCTAGCCCCTAAGAGCCTAATGATGCCGGTGGGGATGGCGCTTTTAGTGATGCTCTTTCACTTCGTCATCACGCCTAGGCTCTCCATCGTCAGCATCATTACCTTTTTGATTCCTGTCGTTGCGCTACTGAGCAACCTGCCCTACGGCGGCAAATGGACATTTCAGCGGCTCAAGCAGCATACCCTGGTGCGCCTGCCCGGCATGCGCGGTGAGGTGTCGCTATTTTTGGCGGCGGGGCTATTTACCTTGGGGCTTTCCACGCTCGTGGACGCCGTCACCAGCAACGACTGGACGCTGTTCGCCCACTTCGGCACCTGGGAGGCGATCGCCAGCTTCGCGGCCATCGTCGCCAGCGCCCTACTCGGCTTACACCCCATTATTGGGGTATCGATTTTGGCATCGCTACTCTCGCTCGAAAGCGGCGAACAGACGCGCTTTGCCTTCGTTGCGCTGGCAGCGTGGGGGGTGGGAACGAGCGTTGGGCCCCTGTCGGGAATCAACCTTTCCCTCCAGGGACGCTACGGGGTCAGCGGGTACCGCATGATGAAGCACAACCTGCCCTATGCCGGGTTCATGAGCCTCTTGGTGCTGGCCATCCTCACCCTCTCGGGCGAGTGGCTAACGTGATCGTCGTGTGGTCTTTAAAACTTTATTTTTTCAAATCGTTAGGTTTCGACAATCTTATTGGGGAAACGGTAGAAGTAGCGGTGGGCACACTGGTGACAGGGTTCCAGCCTCGCCACCGTTTCAAGCATCACCTGGGCATCGCAGTGCACGCAGGCCATTAGCCCTGGGGCGACCACTTCGCCTTCGCAGTAGTCGGCTCGCGCGGCTTCCAAATCGTCTTCGAAGCGCTCGCGCTCCACTACGCTGCGATCGGCAATCGATAACAGCGACTCCGCCACGCGGCGGGAAAGCGCATCGAGATCGATCCCCAACCAGCCCGCTACTTGGCGGCTCGAGTCCGATAGGTAGTGGCGCATGTCGCGCAGATCGCGTTCGACCCAGGCGCGTAGCAGGGCAAGTTCGTCTTTGGTGTACTCTTCGAGTTCCGCTTCGAAGGCTACCGCATCGTCCAGATCCTTTTGCAGGTTGTCCCACGTCAGCTCGTTGGCACCTTCGCGAAGACGCTCCAACAAGCGCTCGTAGCCCTCACGCAGACGATGGTCATTGTGTTGCTCGCTCATCACGACTCTCCTTTTTCTCGACGCTTTCAAATGGCGCACTACCCGCGCCCGGCATCCCATTACGCATTGGCGTTCAAGGATACTCCTTCATAGGATACAATCGACCTCATTCGTACGATAGCCACTCCCTTTGTGGTATCAGTACCGTTGTCATCTCCATTCACTTCGCGCCCGTAGGGGGCGAACTCGCCAAGGCATAGAAAAGAACCGATGGACGCACATTACAGCCCTCGTGATATCGAACGTGACGCGCAGCAGTACTGGGAGAAGAACCAGTGTTTCAAGGCAATCGAGGATGCGAACCGGGAAAAGTTCTACTGCCTATCGATGTTCCCCTACCCCAGCGGCAAGCTGCACATGGGCCACGTCCGTAACTACACTATTGGCGATGTGGTCTCGCGTTTCCAGCGCATGCAGGGAAAAAACGTCATGCAGCCAATGGGTTGGGACGCCTTTGGCATGCCGGCTGAGAACGCGGCGATCCAAAACCAGGTGCCGCCCGCGAAGTGGACCTACGAGAACATCGACTACATGCGCAACCAGTTGAAGGCGCTAGGCTTTGCCTATGATTGGAGCCGCGAATTCGCCACCTGCGATGCAAGCTACTACCGCTGGGAGCAGTGGTTCTTCGCCAAACTGGTCGACAAGGGCTTGGTCTACAAGAAGATGTCGACGGTCAACTGGGACCCGGTGGATCAAACCGTGCTTGCCAATGAGCAGGTCATCGACGGGCGAGGCTGGCGCTCAGGCGCGCTGGTCGAGCGTAAGGAGATTCCGCTGTGGTTCTTGAAAATCACCGACTACGCCGAAGAGCTTCTTAGTGACCTGGATAAGGTCGAATGGCCCGAGCAGGTCAAGACCATGCAACGCAATTGGATCGGCAAGTCGCGCGGGGTCGAGCTGACCTTTGACGTAACGACCGCCGATGGCCAGGCTGCCGAACCGCTGGCGGTCTACACCACCCGCCCCGATACGCTGCTAGGCGTAACCTACGTGGCCGTTGCGGCTGGGCATCCGCTGGCCAAGCAGGCCGCCGAGAGCGACCCCGCGCTTGCCGATTTCTGCGAAGAGTGCGCCAAAGGCGGCACCTCCGAAGCCGAGATGGCGACCAAAGAGAAGAAAGGCATGCCCACCGGGCACCGCGCCATTCACCCGCTAACGGGCGAAGACGTGCCGGTGTACGTTGCCAACTTCGTGCTCATGGAGTTCGGCACGGGGGCAGTGATGGCGGTTCCCGGACACGATCAGCGCGACTGGGATTTTGCTACCAAGTATGCCCTGCCGATCAAGGCGGTCATCGCGGCTGAAAACGGCCAGGCACCGGATCTTTCCGAGGCAGCTTTCGTCGAACATGGCACCCTGATCAACTCCGGCGAGTTCGACGGCTTGGATTTCGAAGCGGCCTTCGACGCCATCGCCGCCAAGCTCGCCACGCTGGGGCGTGGGGAAGTCAAAACCAACTTCCGCCTGCGCGATTGGGGTGTGGCACGTCAGCGCTACTGGGGCGCGCCGATTCCGGTCAAGTACGGCCCCGAAGGCCAGACCGTCCCGCTCAGCGACGACGAGCTGCCAGTCGAGCTGCCCATGGAAGTCACCGTCGACGCCTCGGGCTCGCCGCTGAAGAAAATGCCCGCCTTCTCCGATCTGGGTGACGGCTGGGTGCGCGAAACCGACACCTTCGACACCTTCATGGAGTCCTCCTGGTACTTCGCCCGTTTCTGCTGCGCCGACAACCATGAGGCGATGCTGGACGAGCGCGCCAACTACTGGCTACCGGTGGATCTTTACATCGGCGGTATCGAGCACGCGATTCTGCACCTGCTCTACGCCCGCTTCTTCCACAAGTTGATGCGCGACTTCGGCTTGGTCGAGTGCGACGAGCCCTTCCAGCAGCTCTTGACCCAAGGCATGGTCATCGCCGAAACCTACTTCCGTACGCTGGATAACGGCGGCAAGCAGTGGTTCAACCCGGCCGACGTCGATGTTCAGCGCGACGACAAGGGCCGCCCGGTGAGCGCTACGCTGATCAGCGACGGCCAGCCGGTGGAGATGGGCGGCATCGAAAAGATGTCCAAGTCGAAGAACAACGGCGTCGACCCGCAGTCGATGATCGACCGCTTCGGTGCCGACACCGTGCGCCTGTTCATGATGTTTGCCGCGCCGCCCGAGCAGTCGCTGGAGTGGTCCGACTCGGGCGTCGAAGGGGCTCAGCGCTTCCTCAAGCGTCTTTGGCGCCAGGTGCACGAGCACCTCGCGACGGGCACTCCAGGCAGCCTCATCGTCGACCAGCTCAACGACGCGCAGAAAGCGCTGCGCCGCAAGACCCACGAAACGATCAAGAAGGCCAGCGACGACATCGGCCGCCGTACCACCTTCAATACGGCCATCGCCGCCGTGATGGAGCTCTCCAACGCCATCGCCAAGTTCGATGACGTAAGCGATCAGGGTTTGGCCGTGAGCCGCGAAGCCATCGAGGCTTGCGTGTTGCTCTTGGCCCCCATCACCCCGCACATGTGCCACACGCTATGGCAGCAGCTTGGCCACGCCACCCCGGCCATCGACGCCACGTGGCCCGCACTCGACGAATCGGCGCTCGCGCGCGAAAGCATCGAGCTCGTGGTGCAGGTCAACGGCAAGCTTCGCGCTCGCCTGGAAGCCCCGGCGGATGCCGACAAGGCCGCCATTGAGGCGCTGGCGATGAACAGCGAAAACGTTCAGCGCCATCTGGAGGGCAAGGCGGTGCGCAAGGTGATCGTCGTTCCCGGCAAGTTGGTCAATATCGTCGTCGCTTAAGATCCAGAGGATTTTAAGCCCATCGGGTTTTAAACCTGGGGGTTATAAACCAGGGGTTATAAACCCAAAGGGACTGATTTCAGAGGGAGTGAGATGAACCGACGCACCTTTTTGACCCTGGGAGGCGCCGCTGCCGCGGCGCTCGTTCTTAGCGGCTGCGGCTTTCGCCTGCGTGGCACCGACGCGCTCCCAAGCCTGCCGTCGCTGGCGCTCGAAGGCGACGACACCAGCGAGCTCTATCGCCTCCTGCGCACGCGCTTGGAGCAGCGCGGCGCCGAGGTACGCAGCGACGGTGAGTGGCGGGTAACGTTGGGCAGCGCCGAGCGGCGCAGCCGCCAGCTCGGCAGCGACGGGCGCGGCAGCCGCGAGCACGAACTGACTCTAGCCATTTCGCTTTCGGTGCAGCAGCGCGAAAATGGCGCTTATCGTCTCAACAACGAAACGCTTAGCGTGCGCACCCGCATTCGCGTCAACGATGACAACCTGCTCAACCGCGACAGCCTCTTCCGCGAAGCCGAGCGTACCCTTGAGCAGCGCTTGGCTGAGCGCATCATCGAGCGCTTGGGCTACCTTGCGGGGCAGGCGTGAAGGTCTTTGCCGACCAGTTGCCCGCTGCGCTCGCCAAGCAGCTGCCAAGCGTGGTGATCGTTGCCGGTGACGAGCCGCTCCAGCACCGCGATGCCTGCGACGCCGTACGCCAAGCGGCGCGTCAGGCAGGCATCGAGGAGCGCGAAGTGCTCGACGTCGAGCCCAACTTTGCCTGGGGACGGCTACTCGAAGCTGCCCATAGCCTGTCGCTCTTCGCCTCGCGCAAGCTACTCGAACTGCGTCTGGGAAGCCAAAAACTTGGCCAAGAAGGCACCAAAGTGCTGGCGGAGTACGCCGAGCATCTAAGCGAGAGCCAAGACGTTCTGCTGATCAGCATGGGCAAGCTCGAAGCCAAGCAGCAAAAAACCGCTTGGTTCAAGGCATTGGACAAGCACGGGCTGTTCGTACCCGTATGGCCGGTAGATGCCTCGCGCTTAGGCTACTGGGTGCGCGACCGCGCCAGCGTTCACGGTTTGCAGCTAGATCTGGAGGCGGCACGGCTTTTGGGCGAGCGGACCGAAGGCAATTTGCTCGCCGCCGATCAGGAGCTACAAAAGCTTGCGCTACTCAACCCACCTGGGGCACGGCTGAACGTCGAAAGCATTGCCCAGGGCGTTGCCGACAGCAGCCGCTTCGATGTCTTCAACCTGGCCGACGCCTGCTTAAACGGCGACCCGAACCGCGCGTCGCGCATCGTGGCAGGCCTCAAAAGCGAAGGCGTCGAAGCGCCTATCGTGCTTTGGGCGCTGAGCCGCGAGCTGCGCACCCTGCTGTCGCTGCATCAGCACCTCGATCAGGGGCAAAGCTTCGAGCATGCCTGCAAGGTGCAAAAGCCCATGATCTTCGACAAGCGCCGCCCTGCCTATCAAAAGGCGCTGCAACGTTTGCCGATGAAGCGCTTGCACAAGCTTTTACTGATGGCCCAGCGATTGGATCTTGCCATCAAAGGCGCGGTCATGGTGCCACTGTGGCCCGGCCTGCACGATCTTGCCTTGACCATGGCCGGTGGCCGCGGCCCGTTGGCCGATGCCGCCTGGACCTACCGCGTGGGCGCCCAGGCATAAAGCAGCTTGTAAATTCATCAGCGTGCAAGGCGGACAAAAGGCGAGAAATTCACGCCCAAACTGATTATCCTACCCCTGACGCACGATCCCCTCGTGCGTACTTAAAAAAAGCGTCCAAGGAAGAAGACCATGAAAACACTTCGCCGTTACCTTTCCGTGCTCCTCATTGCCACGCTGACCGTTGCAAGCCTGCCAGTCGTGGCCGCGCCTGTGTCGTCGACCGAACTCTTCTCGACACAATCGCTACTCGATAGCGACCAGGGCAGCGCCGATCGCGAGCGCATTCGTGACGTCCTCGCCCGCGCCGACGTGCAGCAACAGATGCTCCTTCAGGGTGTAGACCCCGCCGACGTCGAAGCGCGTGTCTTCGCCCTGAGCGATGCCGAAGCGCGTCAGATGGCCGATCAACTCGACCAGATGCCGGCCGGTGCGGGGGTGGTAGGCGCGCTGTTTGCCGTCTTCATCATCCTCTTGATTACCGATATTCTGGGGCTGACGGATGTCTATCCGTTCACGCGCTAAGCGCCTTTTGATCGGTCATCGTCAGAACGCCCGCCTCGCGGGCGTTCTCGTCTTTGCCCTTGCGTTAACGGGCTGCGCGCGCACGCCGGTACTGCTGGATGCCACCGAGCAAACGCTACCCGCGCGCATGGAGCTTGAGGCCGTCCCTTTCGTTGCCCAGGATGATTACCAGTGTGGCCCGGCCACCTTGGCCATGGTACTCAACTACCAAGGCGTCGAGGTGAGCGAAGAGGCGCTGATTCCTCAGGTCTTTCTTCCGGGCCGAGAAGGTAGCGTGCAGCCCGAAATGCTCGCCACGGTGCGCCGGCAAGGGCAGTTGGCGTTCCCCATTCGCAGTACGCTGGATCACTTGCTTGGGCATGTCGCCGATGGCTATCCCGTCGTCGTACTGCAGAATCTATCGCTGCCGCTCTACCCCATGTGGCACTATGCCGTCGCCATTGGCTATGACCTTCCGGCAAGTACGCTTGTCCTGCGTAGCGGGGAGATCGAGCGCCACAGCCTGTCGTTTCGTCGTTTCGACGCCACCTGGGCGCGCTCGCGGCGCTGGGGCTTCATCGTCGCCGAACCCGGCGTGGTGCCAGCGGGGCTCTCGCCGCGCACCGCCACCGAAGCGATCAGCGCCTTCGAGCGCCAACATGGCGCGAGTGCAACGCTTTCCAGCTGGGAGGCATTGACCGAACGCTTCCCTAATGACGCCGTGGCCCATTTCGCTCTGGGGAACACACTTGGCAGTCTGGGCCAAACGCAGCGCGCCAGAGAGGCCTTCGAGACAGCGACCACTCTCGACCCGCGCTTGGGTGCGGCATGGCTCAATCTAGGCATCGTTTTGATCCAGCTGGGAGAAACCGAAGCGGCGGGCGAGGCACTTGCCCAGGCTCGTGATCTCGACGGCCCCTGGCAGGAACGCGCTATCGAGCTTTTAGACGCCAGACAATGAGCATGCTTTGCTATCATTTTACAGCAACGCAACGGGCCGCCATTGAGGCGGCCCGTTGCGTTTAGCGCTAACCGTGTTGACTGCCGGTGTCAAAACACGCGGTTGAGACCATTTTGCGCTGCGACACGGTAGGCTTCTGCCATGGTCGGGTAGTTGAAGGTCGTGTTGACGAAATACTTTAGCGTATTCGCCTCGCCCTTCTGCTGCATGATCGCTTGACCGATATGCAGAATCTCGGACGCTTGGTCGCCAAAGCAGTGAATACCGAGTATCTCCAGCGTATCCTGGTGGAAGAGAATTTTTAGCATGCCGACGACATCACCGGTAATCTGCGCGCGGGCGGTGTCCTTGAAGAACGCCTTGCCTACTTCGTAAGGCACCTTGGCTTCGGTCAGCTCGCGCTCGTTGGGGCCAAAGGAGCTGATCTCGGGAATTGTGTAAATACCCGTCGGCACTTCGCTGACGAAGCGGTACTCTTGCGCCAGCAGTTCGTTGCTGGAGTTGAGCCCCTGGTCGTAGGCAGCACTGGCGAGGCTCGGCCAGCCGATGACGTCACCGGCGGCGTAGATATGCGGAATCGCCGTGCGGTAATGCTCATCAACGCTAAGCTGACCACGACCATTGGCTTCTAAACCGATATTTTCAAGCCCGAGACTATCTGTATTACCAGTACGACCGTTGGCCCACAAAAATGCATCGGCGCGAATCTTCTTACCCGATTTGAGGTGTACCACCACGCCCGAGTCGTCCCCTTCGACGCTGGCATACTCTTCATTATGCCGAATCAGCACGCCGTGCTTGCGCAAGTGGTAGGAGAGCGCATCGCTGATTTCGTCATCGAGAAACGACAGCAAACTATCGCGGTTGTTGATCAGGTCGACCTTAAGCCCAAGCCCCGAGAAAATCGAGGCATATTCGCAGCCGATGACCCCAGCGCCGAAAATCACCAGAGTGCGCGGTGTATGGGCAAGGCTTAAAATGGTATCAGAGCAGTAGATTCGCGGGTGGCGGAAATCGATGTCGCCTGGACGATAAGGGCGTGAACCGGTCGCAATGACGATTTTCTTGGCAACTAATTCCTCGTTACCCTCAAGAGTATCGCGGACGATGATGGTATGCTCATCCTTGAATCGTGCAACCCCTTGGAATAAATCGATTCGATTGCGCGCATAGAAGGTGGTGCGCATCTCGACCTGCTTGTCGATGGTGCTACGCGTGCGCTCCATTACCTTGGGAAACGAGAACCAGCGTGGCTCGCCAATGTCGCGAAACATGCGATTGGTGTTGAACGCCATGATCTGTTTGACCTGATGACGCAACGCCTTGGAAGGGATAGTGCCCCAGTGGGTGCAGTTGCCGCCTACTTGAGCCTGCTTTTCGACAATCGCCACCTTGAGGCCATGCTTGGCTGCGTTGATGGCAGCGCTTTCGCCCGCCGGTCCGGTCCCGATGACTACGACATCATAGTTATGCACCGCCATAATCTTGCTCTTCTCCCTATTTTGCTGTCGGGAGTCGTCGACTCCCGGCCGAACGTCTGCGCATGTACGCCTTTCTAGCGGCGAGTGATGTCGTAACCTAGGTCCGCGCCACGGCTTTCATCGCTGCGGCGGCGTAGCCCGCCACGTTTACGGTTCTCTTCTTCGCAGACCTCATCCTTGCCACCGCAAATGTCGCAGCCATCTTTCATGCCGATCTGGTTGAGACCGCCGCAAGAGCCTGCAATGGGCTTACGTCCCATGATCACGCCCACCGCCATTGCGCCCATAATCAGCGCCATAATTCCGAATACCAGTAACCAAATTGCCATATTGCCTCCCGATGAAGGTCATCAGTCGAAGTGTCGACATGCCCACATGCTGGCATCGCACTTGCTTATTCTACAGACAGCGTAGAGCACGTTGAGTGCCCTGAACGGCGCAGATCGTTAGGTCATCGATACTTGCACGCCCCCCGGCTTATATACGCCAGCTTTATGGTCCACACCCTGGTAAGGAAAGGGGCCAGCCTACTGGCCAGCCCCGTTACCCTATTCAGCGTGATTAACCGCCGAAGTCATCCAACAGGATGTTTTCGGGTTCAACCCCAAGATCGAGCAGCATCTTGATCACGGAGGCGTTCATCATAGGCGGCCCACACATGTAGTACTCACAATCTTCCGGCGCCGGGTGGTCCTTCAGATAGTTTTCGTACAGCACGTTATGGATGAAGCCTGTCGGGCCTTCCCAGTTGTCTTCCGGCTGCGGATCGGAGAGCGCCAAGTGCCACTCGAAGTTGTCGAACTCTTCGGCCAACTGGTCGTACTCTTCGTTGTAGAAGGTCTCGCGCCAGGAACGCGCACCGTACCAGAAGGACATCTTACGCTTGGTCTGCAGGCGCTTGAGCTGGTCGAAGATGTGGCTACGCATCGGTGCCATACCGGCACCACCGCCGATGAAGACCATCTCGGCATCGGTGTCCTTGGCAAAGAATTCACCAAAGGGCCCCATCACCGTGACTTTATCACCCGGCTTCAGGCTGAAGACGTAGGTCGACATCAGGCCGGGCGGATGATTGGTGCGCGGCGGCGGCGTGGCGATACGGATGTTGAACTTGAGGATACCCTTCTCTTCAGGGTAGTTCGCCATGGAGTATGCGCGAATGACTTCCTCGTTGTTCTTGTGGGAAATCTTGAACAGGTCGAAGTTATCCCAGTCGCCACGATACTCGTCCTCGATGTCGAAATCGGAGAACTTGATATCGTAGGGCGGTGCCACCAACTGCACGTAGCCACCGGCACGGAACGCCACCTCTTCGCCTTCCGGCAGTTTGAGGTTGAGCTCCTTGATGAAGGTCGCGACGTTGGGGTTGGCGATGACCTCGCACTCCCACTTCTTGACCCCGAAGACCTCCTCGGGCACCTCGATCTTCATATCTTGCTTGACCGGCACCTGGCAAGAGAGGCGCCAGCCCTCTTTCTTCTCACGCATGGTGAAGTGCGACTCTTCGGTCGGCAGGATGGAGCCACCGCCTTCTTCGACCTTACACTTACACTGGGCGCAGGAACCACCGCCACCACAGGCAGATGAGAGGAAGATGCCGTTGGCCGCGAGCGTGTTGAGCAGCTTGCCGCCAGCTTGGGTAGTGAGCGTATGCTCGGGATCACCGTTGACTTCGATAGTCACGTCCCCGCTGCTCACGAGCTTGCTGCGTGCCGCCAGGATCACCATGACGAGGCCGATAACGACCACGGTGAACATGACCACACCGAGCAAGATGACAGATGTATCAACCATGTCGGTTTCCTATAGCTGTAGGTTTCCTGTTGCCCGGCGGCCTTTCCAGCACCGCCGGGAAAACCCGTTCCGTCGTCTTAGAGCTGGATGCCGGAGAAGGACATGAAGCCCAGCGACATCAGGCCAACGGTGATGAACGTGATGCCGAGCCCCTGCAAACCACCGGGCACGTCGCTGTACTTGAGCTTCTCGCGAATCCCCGCCAGCGCGGTGATCGCCAGCGCCCAGCCGACGCCTGCGCCCAAACCGTATACCGTCGCTTCACCTATATTGTAGTTACGCTCGACCATGAAGAGCGTACCACCGAGGATGGCGCAGTTAACGGTGATCAGCGGCAGGAACACGCCCAGCGCGTTGTAAAGCGCAGGCACGTACTTGTCGAGGAACATCTCGAGGATCTGAACCAGGGCCGCGATGACGCCGATATAGGAGAGCAGACCCAGGAAGGTCAGATCGATATTCTCGGCACCTTCGATGCCTGTCCAGGTTAGCGCGCCTTCGGCGAGCAGCCCGTTCAGAATCAGGTTGTTGACCGGCACGGTAATCGTCAGTACCACGACGACGGCGATACCCAAGCCAAAGGCCGAGGAGACCTTTTTGGAAACCGCTAGGAAGGTACACATGCCCAAGAAGAAGGCCAGCGCCATGTTCTCGACGAAGACCGAAGCAACGAAAAGGCTAATATAGTGCTCCATCTTACACGGCCTCCTTCGGCTTGGTGTTTTCCTTCATCTTGAACTCGTTATCTTCGACCTGCTCGGGGTGGAGCGAACGCAGCACCCAGATCATAAGACCGATGATAAAGAAGGCTGACGGCGGCAGCAGCAGCAGGCCGTTAGGCACATACCAGCCACCATTTTGTACGGTCTCCAGAATAGTGAAGCCGAAAACGCTACCCGCGCCGAACAGTTCGCGGAAGAAGCCGACGATCATCAGTACCAGACCATATCCCAAGCCGTTACCTACACCGTCCAGGAAGGACATACCCGGGGTGTTGGTCATGGCGAAGCCTTCGGCACGACCCATAACTATACAGTTAGTAATGATCAGACCGACGAACACCGAGAGCTGCTTGGACATCTCGTAGGCGTAGGCCTTGAGCAACTGGTCGACCACGATGACCAACGACGCGATGATGGTCATCTGCACGATGATCCGGATCGACGACGGGATGTGGTTACGAATCAACGAAACGAAGAAATTGGAGAACGCTGTAACGAAGATAACGGCTAGCGACATGACCAGCGCAACGCTCATGCTGGTGGTTACCGCCAGCGCCGAACAGATCCCCAGGATTTGCAGCGCAATGGGGTTGTTCTTCGTCAACGGCGTCGTCAGGACACCTTTAGGTGTGACGTCTGCCATGATCAGGCTCCTTCAGCTTCAAGTTCGACGTCGGCATCCTGCGCCTCTTCCGGGCTTACACCCTCACGGAAATTGGCCAGGTAATTACCGAAACCTTCTGGGCTCAACCAGAATTGAACCATGTTGGTGACACCGTTGCTGGTCAGCGTCGCACCGGACAGGCCATCGACCTGATGGTCACCGCTGCCGCTGCCACGCGCAACGCGAATGGCGGGCGTCAGGCTCTGCTCGTCAGGATAGATCTTCTTGCCTTCCCACTGAGCCTGCCAGCGCGGATTGTTGACTTCCGCACCCAGCCCTGGCGTTTCACTGTGCTCATAGTAGGTGATACCAACGAGCGTGTCGCCGTCGCCTTCCACCGACAGATAACCACGCATCAGACCCCACAGACCCTGACCGCGAATCGGCAGAATGATCTGCTCAGGGGAGTCGGCATCGCCTACCAGATAGACCGTTGCATAGTTCTCCTGGCGTGAAAGACCGGCGATATCGCGCTCACCCGACAGAGTGCGCGAAGAGGCCGGATCACGTGAGGCCTGGAACTGGTCGTAGGTATCCGGATCGAACTCCTCAGAGTATTCACCGGTGCGCAGGTCGACCACGCGCGCGGTGATGTCGCCGAAAGCGGATTCGACGTCCATACCGGGCTCATAGAGTCCGGCGACGCTCAAGATATTGGTCTTACGATCCAACTCCTGATTGAGCTGCTGGGCCGGACGCAGCGCTACCGCTGCGGTCGAGACGATGACCGAGCAGACGATACACAGCGCGAGTGCGACGGTCAGAATCTTTTTGATCGAGTTGTTGCCTTGTGCCATTAGGCAGTCTCCTCGGCCGGTACGCCGGTACGCTTGACGCGACGTTTGATGTTGGCCTGGACAAAGAAATGGTCGATCAGCGGTGCGAACAGGTTAGCGAACAGGATCGCCAGCATGATGCCCTCAGGGAAGGCCGGGTTGACAACGCGGATCAAGACGGTCATGACGCCGATCAAGACGCCGAAGACCAGGCGACCTTGGGTAGTCATCGAAGCGGACACCGGGTCGGTCGCCATGAAGACCATACCAAAAGCGAAGCCGCCCACTACCAGGTGCCAGTACCACGGCATGGCGAACATGGCGTTGGTGTCGGAGCCAATCAGGTTAAACAGCGAGCTGGCCGCGACCATGCCAAGGAACACACCCAGCATGATACGCCAGGAGGCAATACGCGTCCAAAGCAGTACCGCCGCACCGATCAGGATGGCCAGGGTCGATACCTCACCTACCGAGCCCGGTACGTAACCGATGAAGGCATCCCACCAGCTAAAGCTGTTGGTCATGGTATCCATCCCTTCTTGGAAGGTCATGGAGAGTGCCGTGGCACCGGTGTAGCCATCTGCCGCGACCCATACCGCATCGCCCGAGATTTGCGCCGGGTAAGCAAAGTAGAGGAAAGCACGGCCAGTAAGCGCCGGGTTGAGGAAGTTCTTGCCGGTACCGCCGAATATCTCTTTACCAATGACTACGCCGAAGGTGATACCCAGCGCCACTTGCCAGAGCGGAATGGTCGCCGGGAGGATCAAGGCGTAGAGCACCGACGTAACGAAGAAGCCTTCGTTGACCTCATGGCCGCGCTTGATGGCGAAGAGCACTTCCCAGAAGCCACCGACGGCGAAAGTCACCAGATAAATCGGCAGGAAGTAGACCGCGCCCAGGGCGAAGTTCGACCACAAGCTACCGGGATCATGCCCTGCCGCAATAAGCAGGAACAGCGTTTCGCGCCAGCCTTCAAGCGCGGCATAGCCAGAGTCGATCGCGACGTTGGTCTGCCAACCGGCGTTCCACATACCGAAGAACATCGCTGGGAAGGTGCACAGCCAGACGGTGATCATGATGCGCTTGAGGTCGATACCGTCACGCACGTGAGCCGTGGTCTTGGCCACCGAAGGGGGCGAATAGAAGATGGTGTCTACCGCCTCGTAAAGGGGATAGAACTTTTCGTATTTGCCGCCTTTATGGAAATGCGGTTCGAGATTGTCGAGTGTTTGGCGAATGCCCATCATCAGACCTCTTTCTCGATCATGGTGAGATTGTCACGCAGGATGGGGCCGTACTCGTATTTGCCGGGGCAAACGTAGGTACACAGCGCCAGATCCTCTTCGTCGAGCTCGAGACATCCCAGCTGCATGGCCACTTCGATGTCACCCACGATCAGCGAACGCAGTAGCTGTGTCGGTAGGATATCCAGCGGCATGACCGCTTCATACGAGCCTACCGGCACCATGGCACGCTCGGAGCCGTTGGTGGAGGTGGTCGGGGCGTAATCCTTGAGACCTGTAAAGCGCGACATATAAATGCCGAGAACCGAGTGACGCTTGGCGCCCATCGACATCCAGCCCATGAACGAGCGCTTGTTGCCTTCTTCGAGCAGGCTGATCTGGTTACTGAAGCGGCCAACGTAGGTCAGATGCCCTTCGGCGGCAAAGCCCGAAAACACCGAACCCGAAATTACCCGGGTATCTTCGGGACTTTTGATTTCACCAGCCAAAAGCTCGTCAGTGCTGGCGCCAACGCGGGTACGGAGCAGACGCGGCTTTTCAGCGCGCGGGCCACCCACAGCGACGATACGCGTCATGTCCAGCTTGCCTTCGACGAAGAGCTTGCCAAAAGCGATGACATCCTGATAGCCGATGTGCCACACGCGCTTGTGCAGCGCTACCGGCGAGAGATAGTGGATATGCGTGCCGACCAGACCTGCCGGGTGCGGTCCGCCAAACTCTTGCACCTGAACACCGGCCACATCGCCACCGGGAATAGAGGCACCAGCGCCAGTACACAGGAAAACCTTACCCTGCGTCAGGCGTGTTAGCACCGCCAAACCATCTTCGAACGCCTGCGGGTTTTCGTTGATGATGATGCTAGGATCTGCACTCAACGGATGCGTATCGATGGCCGTTACGAAGATGTCGCTAGGCGTACTGTCGCTGGCCGGTGTACGTGAGAAAGGACGGGTACGCAGCGCGGTCCAAAGACCGGATTCGACCAGTTGGTCGACGACCACCTGACGGTCCAGCTGTGCCAGAGCGCTGCGCTCATGGGAAGCGAAGGTGATCGCCTCTTCATTCTCGTCGACTTTAATGACCACGGAGAGCAGTCGACGTTTTTCGCCACGGTTGATGGCCAGCACTTCACCAGAGGCCGGCGCGGTGAAACGCACGCCCTCAGTTTTCTTGTCGGTGAAGAGCAATTGGCCTAATTTGACCTTATCCCCTTCCTGAACTTCCATGGTCGGCTTCATGCCAACGTAGTCGGTACCCAGGATTGCCACGTGGCGCGCGGGCTGCGCATCATCGATACGCTGCTCGGGCGCTCCCGTGATGGGGAGATCCAGGCCTTTTTTGACTTCGATCATAGTCTCGCCCAGTTGATGGATCGGATAAACGAAGGTAGGGGTTCGAATGGATTCGAATTCTTGTTGGGTGTCAGATTGTTACCAGTCAGGCTCAGGCAAGGCCCGAACCACCCCGAAAAATCTTCCGTATTATAAAGATAAGCATCGGCAATGACTACAGCCCTCCCTCTCCCTAAAGGGCAGCGAGCAAAGAAATAACGCTTGATTTGGCGCAAAAAAAAGCGCCGCACTCAGCGACGCTAATACTTTAGTATAATGCACTAACAATTAAGAACACGCTTAATCAACGCGCACCGTTAATACTCAGTGAGCTTGATGCGGCAGCTTTAAAAAGCGAACGTTGGACATGTGCTGAAGAATGCGCACGACCTGACAGCTGTAACCGAACTCGTTGTCGTACCAAACGTAGACCACGACGTGATTGCCATTGGCGATGGTGGCCTTGGCATCGACGATACCGGCGTGACGGTTACCCACGAAGTCTGATGACACCACTTCGGGTGAATCGACGAAATCGATCTGTTTCTGGTAGGCGGAGTCGATCGACATACGGCGCAGATAGTCGTTGAGGGAGGCCGCATCGGTCCCCTTCTCCAGCGTCAGATTGAGAATTGCCATCGAGACGTTAGGCGTGGGCACGCGAATGGCGTTGCCGGTGAGCTTGCCTTCAAGCTCCGGTAGCGCCTTGGCGACCGCTTTGGCCGCGCCCGTTTCGGTCAACACCATATTCAGCGCCGCGCTACGGCCGCGACGGTCACCCTTATGGTAGTTGTCGATCAGATTCTGGTCGTTGGTATAGGCGTGAACGGTCTCGACGTGGCCGGTCACCACCCCGAACTCGTCGTTGAGCACTTTAAGCACCGGCACGATGGCATTGGTGGTACAAGAAGCCGCTGACACGATGCGGTCGTCGCTGCCAATGGTCTCGTGGTTGATGCCAAAAACGACGTTTTTGATATCGCCCTTGCCAGGAGCCGTCAGCAGCGCCTTGGCCGCGCCGTTGCAGGCCAGGTGCTGACCCAGACCCGCTTCGTCGCGCCAAATACCGGTATTATCGACGATAACGGCGTTATCGATGCCGTAAGCGGTGTAGTCGATCTCGCTGGGTGAATCGGCGTAGATGACCTGAATGACGTTACCGTTGACCGTGAGCGTACGCGCCTCGGCATCGACCACGATGGTGCCATCGAACGGCCCATGGACGGAATCACGCCGCAGCAGGCTGGCGCGCTTCTCTAGATCCTTGGCGACGTCGCCGCGACCGCGTACGACGATGGCGCGTAGGCGCAAAAGGTTACCGCCGCCCGCCTTCTCGACCAGGATACGCGCTAGTAAGCGACCGATACGCCCAAAGCCATAGAGCACGACGTCCTGCGGCTCGCCGGTACTGGCGCCCTCACGGTAGCCATCGACGATTTCGGCAAGTTCTTTGCGCAAGAAAGCATTGAGATCGCCGCCACCCTGCTTTTTGAACATCACCGCCAACTTGCCCACATCGACGTGGGCCGGGGCCAGGTTCAGCTCGACCAACGCCTCAACGATAGCGAACGTATCCGCGACCGAGAGCTCGGTGCCTTCGAGCTTACGCACGAAGCGGTGATCCTTGAGAATGCGGATGACCGACCGCTTGATCAACGAACGCCCGAACATGGTGGCGACAACGTTGTTCTGGCGATACAGACGCCCCACCAGAGGGATCATTTGCTCTGCTAGTGCTTCATTGTTTTGCCATTGCTGAAAAACGTTATCGGGCGTCGATTGACTCACGGGCAGCCTCATTGAGTAAGGGAGACATCACACAACTAGTGAAAAACACTAATCTAAATAAGCACCTACCAAAAAACAAAGTACGCCCTTAGCATTGGCGATCATTCGATAGGCAAGGACTATTATCGCGAGGCATTAGAAAGGCTGCAATGAATGGATGGTCGCACTTGGTGTAGGGGTATTACAGAAATGAGGGATTGACTACAAGCTTGCAATCTGCGTCTCAAGGCGCGCTACGTTCGTGTATCATGAGCTTACGCTCAGGCGCCAGCGTCGCCTCCCCGTACACCTACTATGTACACTTATCTATGTCGATCACACCCACCATGTCGACCTTTTCCCTACTCGATCCACCCCAGCCGCACGGCATCCGTGAGACGCTCTATTGGCGCTCGCCGCCGGGCAGCGCCACGGCCCTTGCGCTTTCGCGCGTAGCCGCGAGCCAGCCGCTACTGATCATCACCCCCAGCACGGCAAGCGCCCAGCAGCTCGAACAGGATCTGGCCTTTTATAGTCGCGTGCCGATCCTGCCCTTTCCCGACTGGGAAACGCTGCCCTATGACAGTTTTTCGCCCCATCAGGACATCGTCTCGGCGCGGCTCAAAACGCTGCGCCAACTACAAGATGGCGTTCACGGCATCGTCTTGGTGCCCATCAATACCCTAATGCAGCGCCTGCCGCCGGTCGACTATATCGCCGGGCGGGTAATGAGCCTCAAGACCGGCGCCCGCCTGGACCGCGAGCAGTTTCGCGATGCCCTCGCTCGCGCCGGATATAGGGCAGTAGAGACCGTTTACGAGCCCGGTGAATACGCCATGCGTGGGGCCTTGATCGATCTCTACGCCATGGGCACCGAGGCACCGATTCGTATCGACCTCTTCGACGACGAGATCGACACCCTGCGCTACTTCGACCCGGGCACCCAGCGCTCCACCGACAAGCTCGATGCCATCGAGCTATTACCCGCTCATGAGTACTCATTGAGCCGCAGCGCCATTGCCTGCTTTCGCGAGCGCTTCGAAACGCTCTTCGACGTCGACCCGCGCCAGTGCCCTCTGTACAACGATGCGCTCAAGGGCATCCCCTCGCCGGGGCTCGAGCAGTATCTGCCGCTATTTTTCGAAGAGACGGCTTCGCTGTTCGACCACGTCGATGCGGCGACCCGCGTCGCTCTACTGCCCGGCGTTCAAGAGGCTGCCGAACAGCACTGGCGCAGCATCGAGGCGCGCTACGCCAACCTCGGCGTCGACCCGACGCGCCCGCTACTGCCACCGCATCGCGCGTTCTTTCCGGTGGCCGAGATTTTTGCTGGCATCAAGCAGCGCCCGCGCATCGAGCTCAGCGAAGACCCCAACCAGCGCCACGCTAAAGCGCCCGCCGCCGAAGTGCTGCCCACACTTGCCATCGACGCCCGTGCCCGCGAGCCGCTCAGCGCCTTTAATCACTTCCTGGATGCCCACACCGACACCCGCGTGCTTATCGTCGCCGAAACACGAGGGCGCCGCGAAGCGCTGGAAGAGACCCTAGCCCCACTCAAGCGCGCCCTACCCCACTGCGAAAGCTTCGAAGCCTTCCTCACAGGTGATACACCGCTTGCCATCACCGAAGGCAGCATCGCCAGTGGTCTTTGGCTCACCGAGCCTCGCATCGCGGTGGTTAGCGAAAGCGAGCTTTTTGGTGACATCGTGCGCCAGAGCCGCCGCCGCGAAAAAGCCACCGACGACAACGAATTCGCCATTCGCCATCTCTCCGAGCTCCGACCCGGCGCGCCGGTGGTGCAACAGGCCCACGGCGTAGGCCGCTATCTGGGACTAGAGACACTAGAAGCAGGCGGACAGGCCAACGAGTTTCTTGCCCTCTCCTACGCCGACGGCGCCAAACTCTACGTGCCCGTGGATAGCCTGCACCTGATCTCTCGCTACAGCGGTGCCGAGGACGAGCATGCGCCGCTGCACAAGCTAGGATCGGATCAGTGGGAAAAAGCGCGACGCAAAGCCGCCGAGAAGATTCGCGACACTGCCGCTGAGCTTCTCGACATCTACGCCCGTCGCGAAGCGCAAGAGGGCACCGTATACGACGCACCCGACGCCGAGTACGCCCGCTTTGCCGGCACCTTCCCCTTCGAAGAGACACCTGATCAGCGCGCTGCCATCGAAGCGGTCATTGCCGATATGACCTCACCCCAGCCCATGGATCGCGTGGTGTGCGGTGACGTCGGCTTCGGCAAGACCGAGGTGGCAATGCGCGCAGCCTTCCTTGCCGTGCAATCGGGCCGCCAGGTGGTTGTATTGGTACCCACCACGCTATTGGCGCGGCAGCACTTCGAGAACTTCCGCGACCGCTTCGCCGATACCGCCGTTACCATCAGCCTGCTATCGCGCTTTACCTCGGGTAAGGAGATGAGCGCGGCGCTTGCCAATATCGAAGCAGGCAAGACCGATATCGTCATCGGCACCCATAAGCTGCTCTCCAATAGCGTCAAGCTGCCGCAGATGGGCCTACTGATCATCGACGAAGAGCACCGCTTTGGTGTCGCGCAAAAAGAGAAGCTCAAGTCGCTACGCGCCGAGGTCGACATTCTTACCCTCACCGCAACGCCGATTCCACGCACGCTGAACATGGCGATGAGCGGCATTCGTGATCTCTCCATCATTGCCACACCGCCAGCGCGGCGCCTGTCGGTGAAGACCTTCGTTCAGCAACGCGACGACAGCATCGTCAAGGAGGCACTGCTGCGCGAAATCTTACGTGGCGGCCAAGCCTACGTGCTGCACAACGAAGTGAAGACGATCGAAAACGCCGCCGAGCGCATTCGCGAGCTGATTCCCGAAGCGCGGGTCGGCATCGCTCACGGCCAGCTGCCAGAGCGCAGCCTCGAGCGGGTAATGTCGGACTTTTACCATCGCCGTTTCAACGTACTAGTGTGCTCGACCATCGTCGAGACCGGTATCGATGTGCCCAGCGCCAATACCATCATCATCGAGCGCGCCGATAAGTTTGGCCTGGCCCAGCTTCACCAACTACGCGGTCGCGTTGGGCGTAGCCACCATCAGGCGTATGCCTATCTGCTCACGCCTTCACCCAAGGCGATGACCCGCGATGCCGTCAAACGGCTGGAGGCAATCAGCGCGTCCAACGATCTTGGCGCGGGCTTCACCCTCGCCAGCCACGACATGGAGATTCGCGGCGCCGGTGAGCTTCTGGGCGACGAGCAGAGCGGTCAGATGGAGACCATTGGTTACACCCTCTATATGGAGATGCTGGATCGCGCGGTGAAGGCAATTCGTGCGGGCAAGACACCCAATATCGAAGCGCCCTTCCACACTGGGGTCGAAATCAGCCTCAATCTGCCCGCGTTGATCCCTGACGACTACATTCATGATGTACAACAGCGCCTGGTGATGTATAAACGCATCGCCAATACGCAAAGCGCTGGAGAGCTTAAAGAGTTGCAAGTGGAACTCATCGACCGTTTCGGGCTGCTGCCTTTGCCGCTCAAGAACCTCATACGTCAGACGCTATTGCGTCAGCGTGCCGAGGCGCTAGGCATACGGCGCATCGAGGCGGGCGAGACGCGGGGACGGGTGCTGTTCGAGACGAACACGCAGGTCGATCCGCTGACACTGGTCAAACTTATACAGACCCAATCGCAGCACTTTCGTTTGGATGGCTCCGATACGCTACGTTTTGAATTGCCAATGGAAACGGTCGACAAGCGCTTCCAACAGCTTGAAGCTCTGCTCTCCGCGCTCAATCAAAAGGTAGCGGCCGCGTGAAACTTGGCCCAGACTTATACCAAGCCAACGCCCTAGGGCATTGGGTACGTAAGTCGTGGATCAATCGATTAGGAACTTACATGAACATTCGTCAAATCCTCACTACCTGGGGTCCCACCAGCCTGGCGGTATTGATGGCCGCGAGCCTTGCCTCGCCGGTCTACGCACAATCCGACAGCGAGGGCACAGCAGCACTTAACGAGCAGGCGCTGGCTAGCGCCGAACAGCTCGGGGGCCAAGAAAACGAACTACCTCGTGGCAACTACCGCATTCCCGAAGAAGGCAGCGTCATTGGGCAGCGCTACACCATCACCGTGGAAGACCCTAGCGAAACGCTAATGGACATCGCCCGGCGCCATAACGTTGGCTTCGAAGAGATGCGCATGGCCAATCCTGGGGTGAGTATGTGGGTACCGGGTGAAGGCACCGAGATCGTCATTCCGGCCCAGTACATCCTGCCTGCGGCGCCGCGCGAAGGTATCGTGATCAACTTGTCTGAGCTGCGCCTCTACTACTACCCGGCAGACAAGCCCGGCATCGTCGAAACCTACCCGGTAAGCGTCGGCCGTGACGGCTTTTCAACACCGGTAGGCATTACCCGCACTACCGTCAAGGTCAAGGATCCGGCGTGGTCCCCTCCCGCCTCCATGCGCCGTGAAGCTGCCGAGCGAGGCGAACCGGCACCCAGCGTGGTTCCACCGGGTCCCGACAATCCTCTGGGCCGTCACGCCATCTTGCTGGGGCTGCCGAGCTACCTGATTCACGGCACCAACCGTCCTGACGGCGTAGGCATGCGGGCAAGCCGTGGCTGTATTCGCATGTACCCCGAGGACATCGAATCGCTCTACAACCGGGTTCCCAGCAATACTCAGGTCAACCTGATCGATTCGCCCTTCAAGGTCGGCTGGGCTGCCGATGGCACCCTCTACGTTCAATCCTTCCCGCAGTTGGAGGAGAACGTAGGTGATTTCGAGCCGATTCGTAACGCGCTGGAGCAGGTAACGGCGATGAGCGATGAAAACATCGAGATCGACGATGAATTGGTGCGTCAGGCCGTCGAATCACCCGATGGCAGCTTCATCGCCCTATACGGCCCTCAGGCAGCCCCCGTAGCGCCTGCCGAAGCTGAAACACCAGCTGACAGCCTGTTCGAACAGATCGAGCTCAACGCCGCCGTAGAAGGCGAGCAAAACGCTTCGTGATCCTATGGCCAGCGCCACGCGCTGGCCATGATGTCGTTTCGCCTACGCAAACGCAGTAACGAGAAGAACGAAGACAAACGCTCAAAATAGCGCCCACAAAAAAACCCCGCCAATTGGCGGGGTTTTTTACATCTCCAGCCACCATGCGGCGCAAGGCCGCATGATGCCCAAGCAGAATTACTTCTGCATAGAGCGCTGGAACATGCGGTTCATTTCTTCGCGGTTCTGCTCAGACAGCTGCAGAGCGGCTTGCGCGTCGCGCTGAGCTTGGTTTGCAGTGTTCAGGGCCTGAGAAGCCATGCTGCGAGCTTCAGCAGCGTCAGCCTGGGCAGATTCAGCAGTCATGCGAACTTCTTCCAGAGCGCTGGTAGAAGCACAGCCAGCCAGAACGGCCAGAGAAGCGGCAGCAGCGGTCAGCTTCAGAGTAGTCTTCAGAGTCATAGTGTTCTCCTTGAGTCTTCCTTGGATACAACGTTAGTGGTATGCAAACAAGCGGTGCCTGCATTGCCTACCTGCGGTGCAGGTTCCTTACAACGACTCGTGCCGAGAAGCACAGAAGTCAAACGCTGTTTTATTATAGACCACAGCGGTTGTCTAGAGCCGTTCCTTCAAAACCTATAACTTCTTTCAACGACATAAGCTTAGCGGATCACCACGCGAGTGCCAACATTGACAAGCGATGCAAGCGTATCGATTTGCTCGTTGGTGAGCGCTACGCACCCCTGCGTCCAGTTGAAACGCCCATGAATATCGGGGTCCGCCTGGCCCAGACCGTGGATACCGATGGCACCACCGAGACGCGTATTCTGCGGTGGGTAGCCATGGCGACGGTAGTAATCGAAGTAGGCTTCATAGTCCGCTTGGGAGTAGATACCGTTTTCGAGGGCCATGCGCGCATGAGGCGGCGTAGGATAATCGATCCCGAGGAAAATATGCCAGCGACTTTGATAATTGAAGCGGTTAATGCGAAATTCGCCGAGCGGCGTCACGTTGCCACCACTGATTCTCTGCGTCTTGGCGCCGCCACGCCCCAAAGAAACCGGTGTGAAGCGTTCGAGCAGGGCGCTGCCACGAAAGATGCTCAGCGTCGAATCACGGTCATCGACGAGCACCCAGAGCTCGCCGCTGTGCCGCGGCACGGGCGCACGTGCGAGAAGCGTTTCGACCAAGTCGACGGGCTGCGTATTGACACTGGGAATAACGGGGCTGGCATGGGCCACTACAGGCCAGCCTAGCGCCATGGCCAGGAATCGGCGGCGATTGACATATGACATGACGACTCTCGACGTAGGCAAGCCCAAGCAGGCAAGCGGTGTATGACTGCGCTGTTATACCTTATCGCCACCGCGCCTGTCAGCGCCAAAACGCATTTTTCTGCAAGAGCGCCAGGCTCTGTTACATGCTTTGCAGCTCTTTTAAGCTCATGACCATGCGCTTGCCTTCGGCATTGTGACCATCGGCCAGGGCGGTAAAGAACTCCTCCTCAGGTTCGATCCCCGCCTGCTCGGCGCGATGACGATAGAGCGATTCAAGCCGCTCGTGCTCATCGGCTGCGGTGCGCATGAGGGCATCGATGGAGTCCGCCACTGGGCGCTCTGCCAACGCATCCAGTGCAGGTGGCTCGGGAAACTCGCCGGTTTCATCGAACCAGGTGTCAAGTACTTCGCGGTGGTCGAAACCATCGTGAGTAAGCGTTTCCAGCCCCGACTTCAACTTGAGTTCGCGGTCAGAGAGGTAATCGAGCGCCATGGCCAAGCGCTCGTCACGAGACTTTGCCGTCGCCGCCGCATCGCGATACTGATGTGCCATGCGCTCATGAAAACCGATGGCCCAGTCGATCAAATCCTTAACGGTGTTATAGCGCATCTATGTCTCCTTACGTCGATGGGGTGAAAGCGTGTCACTGCGCTTTTAAGGCAACGCGGCCGCCTTAGAGTTCACTCTGCCCCAAGCGGCGCAACTCCTAACGCAAGCGACCCGCACAAAGCGGGCCACTAACACAATGGGAAAGCGTTAAGCCGCTACCATTCGAAGCTGGTCTCACGCAGTGCGGCAATGTCGCGCTTGGCGGCCGCGAGTTGATCCAGCAGCGTCTGTTCGAGGGAGGTCGATGCCGACACCGCAATGAATTGCTCGCGCACGGGCGCGCGTCGCTCACTGGCACCGTCGATATCGTGCAGCCGCTCGAGTTGGGCAATGAGCCAACCCAACCAACTCTCTTGACGCGCCAAATCACGCAGCCGCTCCAGTTCAGCGAGCGCGGGCCCTTCTACGCCTAGTAGCAGACGCCAATCATGGCGTGGCAACCGGGCATGCTCGGTCACTTCGCGCAACAGCGAATTCAGCGCAAGCTCGAACAGCGCCAACGCCCCCTCTTGCAGAGCAAGGCGACGGGCAGGCGCATGCTCATCGTCGCCCACGGGTGTGGCAAGCAGCACTTCGGCCTGATAGAGCAGCTGATTGGTGCGTCCGCGTGGGGTCACTTGCGCTTATCCTCCACGTGCCATTTACCCGCTTCATAGGTGGCTTTCCAACCGCTCGCCTTACCTTCCTCTTCGGTCATCACGTACTGTTCCTTGTTCTTGCGCGAGTAGCGAATCTGCGCCGGGCGGCCGTCGCTATCTTCACTGGGCGCCTGGAGCAGGAAGTGATACTTCTCGGGCAGCTCATCGGCATGGGCCTTGAGCTCTTTGACCAAGGGCGGGCGCGTTTCGCGGTTTTTGGGAAACTTACTCGCAGCGAGAAAAAGTCCGCTAGCACCATCGCGCAGCACGTAGGTGTCGTCGACTTTTTGGCAGGCAAGCTCTGGCATTGGGATGGGGTCCATCTTGGGCGGAGCAACGTCGCCGCTACGCAATAGCTTGCGGGTGTTCTTGCACTCGCTATTGGTGCAGCCGAAGTACTTGCCGAAGCGCCCGGACTTGAGCTGCATTTCGCTGCCGCACTTATCGCACTCGATGACCGGGCCATCGTAGCCTTTGATTTTGAAACGACCGGTTTCGATCTCGTAGCCATCGCAGTCGGGGCTATCACCACAGATATGCAGCTTGCGCGTTTCGTCGATTAAGTAGCTATCCATCGCCGTGCCGCACTTATGGCAGCGGCGCTTGGCGCGCAGGGCGTCGGTTTCGGCCTCTTCCCCCGCGTCGGCAGCCACGGCTTCCTCACCGGGGATCAAATCGATGGTGGTCTTGCAGCGCTCCTTGGGCGGCAGATTGTAGCCACTGCAGCCGAGAAAAACGCCCGTCGAGGCGGTACGAATCTGCATCTTGCGCCCACAGCTGGGACAGTCGATATCCGTAGGTACCGGCTGGTTGGGGCGCATGCCCTCATCGCTTTCGGCTTTGCTAAGCTCGGCGCTGAACTCGGCATAGAAGGCATCGAGCAGCGCCTGCCAGTTGCGCTCACCGTCGGCGACCTCATCGAGACTATCCTCCATACGCGCAGTGAAGGAGTAGTCCATCAGGTCGGGGAAAGACTCCTTGAGACGTTCGGTAACGATATCGCCTAGCTTTTCGGCATAAAAACGCCGATTTTCCAGCTTGACGTAGCCGCGATCCTGAATCGTCGAAATGATCGCTGCATACGTGGAGGGCCGCCCGATCCCCTGCTTCTCCAACTCTTTAACCAGGCTCGCCTCGGTGTAGCGCGCCGCAGGCTTGGTGAAGTGCTGCTGCGGATCGAGCGCATCGAGCGTCAGCGGCGTGCCCGTGGCTAGATCTGGTAAGGACTGATCTTCGTTCTTGCCCGAGGGCTTCATCACCCGGGTATAGCCGTCGAATTTGAGCACGCGGCCTTTGGCTCGCAACTCAAAACCTGCCACATCGACCGACAGCGTGCTGGAGAGGTATTCGGCAGGCGTCATTTGACAGGCCACGAACTGACGCCAGATCAGTTCGTAGAGTCGTTCGGCATCGCGCTCCATACCCGCTAGATCGCTCGCCTTGCGCTCGACGCTCGACGGACGAATCGCTTCGTGAGCCTCCTGCGCGCTCTCCTTGCTGCTGTAGCGGTTGGGACTATCAGGTAGATACCGCGCGCCGAAGTTTTCCGCAATATAGCTGCGCACGCTCTCGACCGCTTCCGTTGAGAGGTTGGTCGAGTCGGTACGCATATAGGTGATGTAACCCGCTTCATAAAGCCGCTGGGCCATGGTCATGGTCTTCTTCACCGAGAAGCCAAGACGACCGCTGGCGGCCTGCTGTAGGGTCGAGGTGATAAAGGGCGCGGTCGGCTTCGAGCGGGTCGGCTTGTCCTCGCGCGAGGTGATGGCGAGCTTGGCCTCGTTCAGAGGCGCAATACGCGACAGCGTCTCGCTCTCGGAGGTCGGCCGAAATGCCTTACCGTCCTGACGGGCCACGGCAAAACGCACCGCCTCACCGTCTGGGGTAACAAGGTCAGCGTGCACATCCCAAAACTCTTCGGGAATGAAAGCGCGAATTTCGCGCTCACGCTCGACGATTAAACGCACGGCCACCGATTGAACGCGACCAGCCGAGAGCCCTCGGGCGATCTTGGCCCACAGCAGCGGTGAGAGCATGAAGCCGACGACGCGATCGAGAAAGCGCCGCGCCTGCTGAGCTTCGACGCGTGGAATGTTCAACGCCCCTGGCGCCTTGAAGGCATCCTGAATGGCGTTTTTGGTGATTTCGTTGAACACCACGCGCTTATAGCGCTGTTCATCGCCGCCGATGGTCTCGCGCAGGTGCCAAGCAATCGCCTCCCCTTCGCGGTCCAAATCCGTAGCCAGATAGATGGCATCGGCCTTTTCGGCGAGTTTCTTGAGCTCGGTAACGACCTTTTCCTTGCCCGGTAGAATCTCGTAGTGCGCCTTCCAGCCATGCTCGGGGTCAATCCCCATGCGGCGGATCAGTTGATCGTGGGCCTTGCGTTTTTTGTAGACGGCCTTCTCTTCCGCCGACATTTTGCGGGTCTCGGCGGCTTGGCGAGCGCGCTCCTTGGGATCGGAGGCCGTCTTACCCGAGCCGCTGGTCGGCAGGTCACGGATATGACCCACACTCGACTTAACGATGAAATCGTTGCCGAGATATTTGTTGATCGTCTTGGCCTTGGCAGGCGACTCGACGATGACCAGTGACTTGCCCATAGTGCTCCACTTTTCTGGTGTTCGAGCCTCAGAGGCTCGAGCGTTGAATATGCGACCGTTGAATTGGCCTAGGCGAAAAGCGCTTCAAAAAAGAGCTCTTTAAAAAGCACCCTTCAAAAAAATGCGCCTACCCTACCTTAGCCCTTGATCAAGCGCTAGCGAAAAACGTCAAGGCCTATTTGCGCTTCGATTCTCAAGACAGTGACAGTTCACTACCGTCTTAAGCCAAGGGAACCTCGGTTTGCGTAGCTAGACACTAGACCCAGCGCCTGCGATCGGCAACCACAAAACGCCGTACCAATAAAATGCCCCTGTCTTACGACAGGGGCAAAATTTTTATCGAAGCCATCACCGCGTGGTGCTACATCCCTCTTGCTGCTCCTATATAGTGGCGACGATTTTCGTGGCTTTTCTTTCAAGCGATGAAACCAAGGCAACGCTAATCTTTGCCATTGGCACTGCCCGATGGCTTGACGGCGCTGCGTTTACGTACCGTGTCGCCCTTAACCGAGGCCTTTTCCTTAGTCACCTTATTTTTAGCCGCTACAGGTTTAGCTGTTGCGCCTTTGGAGGAGGATGATTTCGACTGCGTGGTAGCTGCCACCGCCGCGGCCAGCGCCTGGGGCGATGAGGGTTCAGCGTCTGGCTCGGTCTTGGCGCGTGTTTCTGGCTGCTCAAGCTCGTCCTGCGAGGCCGAGCGTACCTGCTCGAAGAGCGCTTTCACCTGATCGAAGCGCTCGGCAGCCTGTTCCGAAAGCTCACCGCTTGCGGCCAGCACTTCTTCGAGATGGCGCAGATGCGCGTCGAGCGTCTCGCCATCATTTTCTCCTAGCAGACTAGGCAGTGCGGCCAACGCGCGTTCGCGGTCGAGCTTGAGAATGAAGAACTGCTCGCGCACCAGACGCTTGAAGTCACATAGCTTGCTTTCGGGGTTGAGCTGCAGGCGCGACGCGCGCAGACGCTTGAAGTTACGTTCATCGGTGGCAGGCGCGCCGCCAAGAATATAGATGATCGCTCGCATCAATCCTGCCTGCGGGCCGCCTTCGTCGATACGCTGACGTAGCTCCTCCTTACGGCGCTCGATGAAGCGCCGGTGCTCAGGCTCAGCCCCCGGGCGGCGGCGATGCACGTGGGCATCACCATAGAGCCCCACGGCCGCCTGCAGCAGTGGCTGCCCGTAGACATCGAGAAAGATGCGCTCGGTAGTGGCATCACGCGCGTCGCGCCATGCATTCAGTCCCGCAACGATCTGATCGGAGACGATCTCTTCTAAACGCTTGAAGGGGTTGTCTGCATCCAGCGTATGGCGCTGGCGGCGCACCCAGTCAGCCATGACCGGCAAAGGCACGGATAACGGGTTGCGATCAGAAAGCAGCTTGTAACCCAAGCGTATCGGGTGCATGCGCCGAATCCAGCGCGCCGCCTCAGGCGTCATCACCGCCTGAATCCATGGCTGCACGTAAAGGCGATAGAACCCCAGGTTGATTTCCGAAATGCGCGCTACGGTGGCGAAGCGACGGTCGTCATCGGGGCGGTGCCTCACCACCTCGTCGAGCTCATCGAAGCTGCGCGGCGTGAACTCGAGCAAGTACTCGCGCTCGAACGTATCGCCGCCGGGGTGGTCCTTGGCGTGGGTTGCCGTGGTTTCATAAAGCCCCGGCGGCAGCACGTCGATGTAGTCCATGTTGGCGGTGAATTCAGTGTGCTCCTTACGCGAGACACTGCCCGAAACGAAGATGCCCAAATGACCAGTGCTATCGTGCTGACAGTAGACGATGGTTTGGTCATTAGCGACGATATCCTCTTCGCCTTCGTAGAGATCGCGGATCCATCCCAGCGCCTGAGGTGGCGGGGTGATATCGTCACCGCGTGAGCAAAACACCACCACCGGCGAGCGCAAATTGCGCAGGTCGATCCGTCGACCGTCGCGAGTTACCAACTGAGCAGTCGAGAGCCGATTGCCCACGAACAGGTTATCGACGATGTATTGAATCTCTTCGCCGCCCAGCACCACGTGTCCGCCCCACCAGCGCTCGAAGTCGAGGTAGCGTTTGAACTCGGTGTCGATGTTGGCATAGAGGTGGTACTGCTTTTTCCAGTAGGTATTGGCCGGGTTGAGGCGCTCGAAGTTTTGCACCAGCCAAGCGCCATCGAAGAGCCCGTTGCCCATGTCGCTGGTCAAGGCGGTGATCCAGCTGCCGCCGGTCATGCCGCCGGTATAGCGCATCGGCGCGTTACCGCGCTCGCCGGCCCAATATGAAAGCGGCGCCCCAGCGACCAGAATAGGACCAAAGAGGTCAGGCTCTAGTGCTGCAGCCATCATGATCTGCCAGCCCGCCTGGCAGTTGCCCACTACCATGGGTTTTTCTGAGGTGCCAGGATGGCGCTCGATGACGTGACGCAAAAAAGCGATTTCGGCTTCGACCACGTCTTCGACGCCCTGGCCCGGCTCGGGAAAAGGTAGAAAACCGATGAAGTAGCATGGATGCCCGGCACGTAAGGCAACACCCAGTTCGCTGTCGGGTTTGAAGCCCCCAATGCCTGGACCATGCCCGGCGCGCGGGTCGACCACCACGAAGGGGCGCTTGCTCTCGTCGATCTCGACGCCTTCGGGTGGCAGCACGCGTAAAAGCTCGTAGTTGGTTGGCTGGGGCAGCTCGCGCCCGTCGATCAGCACTTCGCTTTTAAACCCCAGCACGCTTGGTTTGGTCTGCTCCATGTGCTCGAGATACTGATTGCCCCGCTCGCGCATGACATCGAGATAGAGCACGCCGCGCTCGACGCTGTCCCGCCAGTAATCGAACGCCGCCCGGCCAACGCCAAAGGGGTCGAACAGATCCATCATCGATGCAGAGGGGGATGAGGCGTTTTCGTTAGTAGCGTTAGAGCTCGCGGAAGCAGAGGAGGCAAACAGCCAGGGGTTGAAACCAACGTTCATAAGCGCTCCAGAATAGAGGGCAAGGCACCCGTTTCCAGGATCCGGCATCATGCTGCAGTGCAATACAGTGTAGATGACCCCGCAGGGTTCGTCGATGCCAATGCAGCGTCTATGCGACACGCACGATCACTACTCCTTTCCACCTGAAGCGGTGGTAGGATAGAGCGCCTTCAACGCGCACTGCGTCGTTTTTTTCGAGGTCGTTATGTCGTCACCGGCGTTGCTCAATCGCCTCACCTTTCGCCAGCTACAGGTATTTCAGGCGGTCTATCGTCGGCGCTCCTACTCACGCGCCGCCGACGAGCTCGGCCTGACTCAGCCCGCGGTTAGCGCTCAGGTGCGCCAGCTCGAGCAAGCCCTGGGCCAGACGCTTTTTCACTACGCGGGCAAAACGCTCTACGTACTGCCTGCCGCCGATACGCTGGCCCTTTCGACGCGCGAAATCTTTGCTCAGCTTGCACGCCTGCAGATGCGCCTCGACGATCTCGATGGCAACATCAGCGGCGAGTTGAACATCGCTGCGGTTTCGTCCGCGCAGTACGTCGTGCCCTATCTGCTTGCCCGCTTTCGCGCCCAGTATCCAGGCATTCAGCTGCGTCTGAAGGTGTGTAACCGACGTCAGGCTCTCGAGCGCCTGGCGCAGCAGCAGGACGACATCGTGGTCATGGCCATGGTGCCCGAGGATGAGCGCTTACTGGTCACGCCGCTGCTCGATAACGAGCTAATCGCGTTGGTCTGGCCAGACCATCCGCTGCTGACGATGCCGCGCCCTACGCTTACCGACTTCGCCCGCCACTACGTACTGATGCGCGAGGCGGGCTCGGGAGTACGCAACGCTTTCGAACAGCTCGCTGCGCGCCAGGAGGTAGCACTAGCGCACCGTATCGAGATGGGCACCAATGAAGCCGTCAAGCAAGGCGTCATGGCGCATTTGGGCGTCGCCGTACTGCCACGACTGGCCGTGCAATTGGAGCTCGCGCAAGGGCTTCTTAGCGAGCTTACGCTTCCCGGCTTTCCCATTCGCAGACCCTGGTGTGCGGTGCAGAGTCGGGAGCGCTTACCCACCCCCGCCGCCGAGCTGTTCCTGCGTTTTCTACGCGAACAGCGCGCCGATGTGCAGCGCCATTTCCAGGCGCCGCTCGACCCGCTTCCAAGCCACGGCGTTGCCTGTCTTCCCGTCGTCCGCCCAAGCGCTAGCAGTAGCTGATTCGACCCTCGGGCGGTGTCCTCGGCATAGCTGCATATGTTACATTAAGCACATAAGACTTATGTTGCAGGGCCATGTCGCAGACCAGTGTCGTCGCATAACTAGTGTCGCTGGGACTTGTCGCAGCATCTAGAGCGCAACGCGTTTTCGTCGTGAAACGGCGTGCATTGATGCGATACGAAGCGATGCGATATGTAGCAAGCAATATAGGTATCACATTACTTGTTGAGTTGGGCGTGTGGCGTCGCGCTCGGTACAGCGCCTTCGCCAACCCCACCGCATAGTAGAGGCTCTTCGACTATGAGCGACAACACCTCACAGCGTGTCCCCAGCGGCGGTAAATTCCGCAACGAACACGGCATGACGGTGATCAAGGATGGCATCAAGCAGCGCAAGGTCGAGCAGGAGAGCCCTCCGCTCGAGCGTAAGCCCAAATGGCTGCGTGCCCAGATTCCCGCAGGTGATCGCTTCGAGGCGGTCAAGCGTAACGTTGCTACCCACCGCCTGAGCACCGTTTGTGCCGAGTCGCACTGCCCCAACATGGGTGAGTGCTGGAGCAACGGCACTGCTACCATCATGCTGATGGGCTCGGTGTGTACCCGCGCCTGCCGCTTCTGCGCCGTAGACACCGGTAACCCCAAGGGGTGGCTCGACCGCGAAGAGCCCGAGAACACCGCCAAGTCGGTCGAGCTCATGGGCCTGCGCTATATCGTTCTCACTTCGGTCGACCGGGACGATCTTCCTGACGGCGGCGCTAGCCACTACGCCAAGTGCGTTCAATCGATCAAAGCGCGCACGCCCCACGTGGTGGTCGAAGCATTGACACCTGATTTCGATGGCGAGCGCCAGGCCATCGAACGCGTACTCGACTCTGGCCTCGAAGTCTTTGCCCAGAACGTCGAAACCGTGGAGCGTTTGACACATCGCGTGCGCGATCCGCGTGCAGGGTATCGTAAGACCCTCGATGTACTCGCCTACGCCAAAACGTACCGCCCCGACATTCTCACCAAAACGAGCTTGATGCTGGGGCTGGGTGAAACCGATGCCGAGATCATCCAGACGCTCGATGAGCTACGCGCCATTGGCGTCGATATCGTCACGCTCGGTCAGTACCTGCGCCCCACCAAGAACCACCTGCCGGTCGAGCGCTACGTTACGCCCGAAGAGTTCGAAGACTACCGTCAGCTGGGACTGCAAAAAGGCTTCATGGAAGTCGCCTCGGGGCCGCTCGTTCGCTCGAGCTACCGCGCCGACCGGGTGTTCGAGAAGAACAACTTGGGGCTCGCCTCCCCCGCCCGCGTACCGGGCCAGGAAGTCGACACCAACCGCATCGCAGCGATCAACGTCGGCTAAGTGCGTTAGTTAAGATGGCTCGCACGAAAAGGCCCTGGCACATGCACCAGGGCCTTTTCATTAGTATCGGCTGACTTTATTCTCAGAGACCTTTAGGTAAACCCGACGTATCGACCAGTCCACGCTCTAGCCGCGCCGCCAAGGCCTGGGCAAGCTTAAACCCTACCTCTTGAGGGCGCTCGAGCATTACCACATCGCTCAAACGCGTCATCGGCATACCCGCGTAACCACAGGGATTGATACGTTCGAACGGGCTCAAGTCGGCATCGACATTGAACGCCACGCCATGAAAGCTCGCCCCCCGGCGAATACGCAGCCCAAGCGAGGCGATCTTGGCTTCCTGGGCAGGCGTTTTGACGTAAACCCCCGGCGCCTCCGCCTTGGCGTAGGCGCTCACTCCATAGTGCGCCAGCACATCGATCACCGCCTCTTCCAGTGCCGTTACCAGTTGCCGCACGCCGAGCCGCCCGCGCTTGACGTCGAGCAGAGGATAAAGCACGACCTGCCCCGGCCCGTGGTAGGTTACCTGGCCACCACGGTCGGTTTGCACCACCGGAATATCGCCCGGCATCAAAACGTGCTCGGGCTTACCCGCTTGGCCTTGAGTGAATACGGGGTCATGCTCGACGAGCCAGAACTGATCCGGCGTATCGCCATCGCGGCTATCGGTGAGCGCGCGCATGGCCTCCCACACCGGGTGGTAAGGCTTACGCCCCAAGTGGTAGAGCTCAATCGCAGGCAGCGTCATGAATCACACCACCATGTGAACGCGACCGGTCGCTTTGAGATCGAGAAACAGCTGGTTGAGCTGCTGCTCGCCGGTCGCACGGATGGTAATACGCACCGACTGAAAGCGGCCATTGCGGCTATCGACAACCTCGAGCTTGGTGGCATCGAGATCGGGGGCATGGCGAATCACGACCTGACAGACGCTGGCAGCAAAATCTTCAGCAGCGTCGCCGACGACTTTGAGCGAGTAGTCGCAAGGAAAGGTGATCTTGGCGTTGACGCCTGCTTGGGTTACAGGGGCAGCCGGGCGACGCATATCGCGAAAGCCCTGCTGCGCGCCTTTGTGAAACCCCTTCTTGTTACCTTTGGACATGGTTGTCTTTGAACCTTGTTACTATGGAGCCTAGTTGCTTTGAAGCCTAGTTGCTTTAAAACCTAGTTACCGTCGAACATGACGACTGATGGGAAGTAGCCCTTCTTTGAACATAGCGGCATTGGCAAATGGAGGTGAAGCGCAATGAGCCAGTGCCGCGAAACGCAATGGCTCAGGACAGCGCCTGAGCCATTGCGAATATGGTGCCCAAAGTGTGCAAAAGCAACCCGGGTCAGCACCCGATCAGTCGGTGAAGTTGCTGATCAGGTTACTGAAGAAGCGGCGCACCTGGTCGAACAGGCGCTTGAAGAGCCCCCCCTCCTCGACTGCCTCCAGGGCGACCAGCTGACGCTCACCCACTACCTCATCGCCCAGATAGACTTCGAGAGTGCCTACCTGATCGCCTACGGCGATCGGCGCCTGCAGATCTGACTGCAGGTTGAGGCGCGCGCGCAGCTCGTCGTTACGGTTACGCGGTAGGGTCATGTAGACCTCATCATCGACGCCGATACGCACCTGATTGCTCTCACCGGCCCATACGCGAGGCGTGGCCAGAACGGCACCGCGCTCATAGAGCTTCATGGTTTCGAAGAAACGGAAACCGTAGCTCAGAAGCTTTTGCGTTTCCTGCGCACGCGCCTCTTCGGAGTTGGTGCCCATGACGACCGAAATTAGGCGCATATCGTCGCGAATGGCCGAGCCGACGAGGTTGTAGCCCGCCTCGGTCGTCCACCCCGTTTTCAGACCATCGGCGCTCGGGTCACGCCAGAGCAGACGGTTGCGGTTGGGCTGATCGATACCGCCATAGGAAAAACTACGCTCAGAGTAGATCGAGTAGTGCTCGGGGTAGTCGTTGATGATGTGCTGAGCCAGCAGCGCCATGTCATGGGCGCTGGAGTAGTGATGCTCACCCGGCAGGCCCGTGGCATTTTCGAAATGGGTATTGTTGAGACCCAATCGTGCGGCGTGCTGGTTCATTAGATCGGCAAAGGGGCCTTCGCCGCCAGCCAAGTGTTCCGCCATGGCTACGCTTGCATCGTTACCCGATACGATAACGATACCGTGCAGAAGGTTTTCTACCGAGACGCGATCGCCCACTTCGATGAACATTTTCGAGCCGCCCATACGCCAAGCATTCTCACTGATATTGACCATATCGGTGAGACTGATGGTGCCACGGTTGAGCTCGCGCTCGACCAAATAGGCGGTCATCAACTTGGTCAAGCTAGCAGGCGGTACGCGCTCGTCGGCGTTGTGCTGAGCCAGAATGCGTCCACTGTTGGCGTCCATTAAAATCCACGAGTGCGCAGCGATCTGCGGCGGCGCGGGAATGATCGTCTGTGGCTGGGGCGCCTGAGGCTGCGGAACCGCTGGTTGTGCGATAGTGGTGGCTGGTATCACGACCACAACGGCAGCCACGGCCAAATAACGCTTGGCGGAGGCAAACAGGGACATTACGGCATTCATTAAGGGCATCTCACTAACGTAAAAAAACAGACACAAAACTTGGGGCGAACATTATCGCACAACAAAGACCTGCGGGAAGCCCGCTTGACGCAATGCGTTACGCGCCGGAGTCTCCTGAGCGGCACTCAGCGGCCCCACCTGAACGCGATAGACGCCACCGCTACTCTCCACTCGTACATCGTGGGGCAGCTCACTCTGCAGGCGCGTACGCAGTTGCTGGGCGCTCTCAGGATTTCCAACCGCTGCCACCTGGAGAAACATCGTGCCCGCCGTAGGTGGGGACGCAGGCGCATTGGCTGGCGTGGTGGCAGACGCAGCAGCGGAGGGCGACGGTGGCGCCGATGTTTGTACAGGCTGCGCCGCTGGCGTGGCAGGCGCAATGCTGCGGTCACCCGCCACCCAGCGCTCGGGGTCGATGGCCTCGACCTTGACCCTACCGGTACCGTTGTCGAGGATGCCCAGGCGCGCTGCGGCAGCGTAAGAGAGATCGATCTCGCGGTCACTGTGAAATGGGCCACGGTCATTGACGCGAACGATCACCGAACGACCATTGGAAAGGCTGGTCACCCGCGCAAACGTCGGCAGCGGCAACGAGCGGTGCGCCGCCGACATTTTGTACATATCGTAGATTTCGCCGTTAGACGTGGCGTAACCGTGGAATTTTTCACCGTACCAGGAGGCCGTTCCTTGGCGTGTATAGCCGCGCGCATCGGGCAGTACGTGGTAGGTCTCGCCCCATACCTCGTAAGTGGAGCGATTGCCTGCCGAGGAGCGCGGCTCGATACGCGGCTCGGCATCAGGCACCTGGGTGACGTCGGGCGGCTCGACGGGATAGGCATCGCCGCTCATGGCGTAGCGACCGCCCGCCGTTTGGCGATCGTTCGCGGCCGAACTGGATGAACTCGGCGTACTGGCGGAAGGAAAATCCGTATCGTCGGAGGCTACACGCTGGGTTTGCTGCTGGCCCGCACAGCCGCTGATGAGAACCGCCAGGGCGACGGCAAGCCCCGTTCGTTGCTTGATGACGCTCATGACGCCTCCTCGACACGTTGGTGGATCGCCTCGGCCAGCTCGGTGACGGCCATGCCATAGAGGTGGCTATGGTTGTAGCGGGTGATGACATAGAAGTTGAATTCGCCCAGACGGTAGCGGCGCGTATCATCGCTCATCTCAAGTGCCAGGGGCACTACGGCTAGCTCAGGGGCAAGCGTATCGTGCGAGACCACGCCTGCGTTGGCCGCCTGATCAGCGGTAGTGGTTGGCCGCGACGTCTGATTGAAGGCAAGCGCGTCGGGAAGCGTTTCGGGGCCATCGGCTTCATGATAGATCGCCTCACCGCGCTGCCAGCCGTGTTCGGCAAAGTAGTTGGCTACGCTACCGATCGCGTCAACGGGGTTCTCCCAAAGATCGCGCAGGCCGTCGCCGTCGAAATCTACGGCATAGGCTTGGTAGCTGGTGGGAATGAACTGCGGGTAGCCCATGGCCCCGGCGTAAGAGCCGTAGACCGAGTCTGGATCGACGTGCTGCTCGTGGGTGATGGCAAGAAAGGCCGCCAGTTCGCCGCGAAAGAAGCGCCCACGCTGGGGGTGGTGAAAGGCCAGCGTCGCCAGCGAGTCGAGCACACGATGGTTACCTTTGAAGCGCCCATAATAGGTTTCCACCCCAATAATCGCGGCGATCACCTCGGCGGGCACACCGTAGGTCTCTTCGGCGCGCTGCATGGCGTCTTTATGCGCATCGATGAACGCGGCCCCTTGCTCGATGCGCTCGTCGGTAAGAAAGATGTCGCGGTACTCGAACCAGCGCAGACGGCGCTCAGCGGCACCGGCCATGGCATCCAGTACGCCCTGTTCGAAAGTAGCCTGGGACATGGCATCTTCGAGCCAATCGCGCGGCAGCCCCTCGTCACTCAGCTCGCTGACTAACGCCTCTACGTCGGCATTCTGCGCTGGCGAAAAATGCGCCTCCTGTGCCCAGCCCGCGCTACACCACCCTGCCAGCGCAAGGCTACCGACCACTTTTCCCGCTACCCCGATTTTCACATCGCCACTCCTGTGTAGGGCCTGTTCGTTACCACCGCGACTCAGCGCGGCAGCAGTCGTCTGTGTGCATGCAGCGACATCAAGATGCCAAATCCTGCCATCAAGGTCACGCTCGACGTGCCCCCGTAGCTCACGAGCGGTAGCGGCACGCCTACCACCGGCAAAATGCCGCTGACCATGCCCACGTTCACGAACACGTAGATAAAGAAAGTAAGAATGATACAGCCTGCCACCAAACGGCTAAACGTCTCCTGAGCGCTGGTGGCAAGCCACAGCCCTCGGCCAACGATGACGATGTAGAGCGTCAAGAGCGCCAGCATCCCGACCAGCCCAAACTCTTCACCAAGTACGGCGATGATGAAGTCGGTATGCCGCTCGGGCAAGAATTCGAGCTGCGACTGAGTGCCTTCAAGCCAGCCCTTCCCCCAGAGACCACCGCTGCCAATCGCGGTAGTAGACTGAATGATGTTCCACCCAGACCCCAGCGGGTCGCTTTCCGGATTCAAAAAGGTAAGTACACGCTGGCGCTGGTAGTTGTGCATGTTCATCCACAAAAGCGGCAACGCCGCCCCTGCCAGCACTGCCAGCGAGCCAATCAACCGCCAGGAAAGACCGGCCAAGAGCACGACGATAGCAGCGGCGCTGGCGACGAGAAGCGATGTGCCCAAATCGGGCTGAATGGCAATCAGCACCACCGGCGCCCCAATGATCGCCCCGCACACGGCGATGTCGCGGAGCCTTGGCGGCAGCTGGCAGCGATTGAGATAGGCCGCCACCATGATCGGCGTTGCCAGCTTCATCATCTCCGAGGGCTGAAAGCGAATGACACCAGGAATTTCGAGCCAGCGCTTGGCCCCCATGCCGATGTCACCGGCGATCTCCACGGCCAATAGCATCGCCATACCCAAGCCATAGGCAAGCGGTGCCCAGCGCAGAAAGGTAGAGGGTGACAGCTGAGCAACGAAGAGCATGACCCCAAGCGCCAGGCCAAAGCGCATGCCCTGGGCAATGACACTTTCGATACGCTGGCCCGAGGCGCTATAGAGAACGAAGAGCCCAGCCACCATGAGCAGCATCAAAAGCCCGACAAGCCATGGGTCGATATGGATGCGCTCCCAGATGCTCTTACGCCGTTTGATACCGCTTTGCGGCGGGCGCACGGGATGCCCCCGCAGCGCGCGCATTAGCTTGTCCAGCGCCATCTTAGTTGCCCTCCACGCGGCCGTTGTCATGTTCGAGGGTTTCGCGTATTTCCTCGGCCTCGGGCGCCTCGTCTTCGAGCAGCCAAGCATCGGTCATGGCGCGCGCTAAGTGTGCCGCATGAGTACTGCCGCCGCCTGCGTTCTCGACGATCACGGATACCGCGATCTGTGGGTCTTCGATGGGTGCAAAGCCGATGAAGAGTGCATGATCGCGTAGCCGCTCAGCGAGCTCATCGGCGTTGTAGCGCTGATCCTGACCGAGCGAAAAGACCTGCGCCGTACCCGACTTTCCGCCCATACGATATTCAAGGCCGACACCGGTACGCCGTGCGGTACCTTCATTACCGGTGAGCACTTTCTCCATCCCGTTGTAGACGCGATCCCACCAGGCATCGTTTTCCAGCTCGATGTCGGGTAGCGTGCCCGGTAGATCTCGCGGCACGGGCTCATCGCCGATGCGCAGCGCCAGACGCGGGCGCACCCAGTGGCCGCGATTGGCAAGCGTGGCGGTGGCGGCCGCCAGCTGCAGCGGGGTCACCTGCCAATAGCCTTGACCGATACCCGCCGACAGCGTTTCGCCGGGGTACCACGGCTGGTTGTAGCGCGCCCGTTTCCACTCTCGTGACGGTAAAAGGCCGCTACTCTCGCCCTGAATGTCGTACCCCACCCGCTGGCCGAAGCCAAAACCACTCATCTGCTCATGAATCCGGTCGATGCCCATCTCGTGGGCCAGCGAGTAGTAATAAGTGTTGTTCGACACCGCTAGAGAGCGTTCGAGATCGACACGCCCATGACCCCAGCGCAGCCAGTTACGGTAGCGGCGGGTATCATTGGGCAACTGATAATAGCCGGGGTCGTTGATGACGCGATCCGGTGTAATGACGCCTTCGACCAGCCCACCCAAGGCCAAAAAGGGCTTAATGGTCGAACCGGCGGGATAGTGACCGCGAATGGCGCGGTTGAACAGCGGCAAGTCGTGATCTTCTTGCAGCGCACGGTAGGAAGCAAAGTCGATGCCGGTGACGAACTGATTGCTGTCGAACCCCGGTGTCGAGACCATGGCAAGAATCTCACCCGTGGCGGGGGCGATGGCGACGATGGAACCGCGCCGCCCTTCCAAGAGATCGTAGGCGAGCCGCTGAAGGTTTTCATCAAGGGTCAGGGTCAAATTCTCACCCGGCACCGGGTCGACGCGCCCTAGCTCGCGCAGCACGCGCCCGCGCGCGTTGGTCTCGACCTTACGCAGGCCCGCCTGCCCATGCAGCTCGTCTTCGTAGAAGCGTTCGATACCAGTCTTGCCGATGAAGTGGGTACCAGCGTAGCGGCCAGGGTCGAGTTCGGCCAACTCTTCGGCATTGATACGCCCAACGTATCCCAAGGCATGGGCCATCACCTCGGCGTCGGGGTAGTAACGCAATAGCTGCGCTTCGACCTCGACACCCGGCAGGCGGTAGCGGTTGACGGCGATATTAGCAATCTGCTCTTCGTTGAGATCGCTCATCAGCAGAGCAGGCTGAAACGGCCGCTGGCGCTGACGCGAGCGCTGCTGAAACGCCTCGACCTCTTCGTCGGGCACGTCGAGCAACTCAACCAGCAGGTTCAATGTTTCATCGAGGTCATCGACGCGCTCGCGCACCAGAGTGAGATTGTAGGTGGGGCGATTTTCCGCCAGCAGCGTCCCATTGCGGTCATAAATCAGCCCGCGGTTGGGCGGCAGCGGTTCGATACGCACGCGGTTTTTTTCCGACCGTGTGGTATAGATCTCGTGCTGGGTAACCTGAAGATAGAACAGCCGCCCCATCAGCAGGCTGGTGAGCACGATGACCACCAGCGCCGCCAACAGCGCCCGAATGCGAAAAATGCGTAGTTCCTGCTCGGGATTTTTCAGCGTACCTGGGCGCTTGGGCATAACAGCAAAAAACTCTCAGCAAAACTCTCGAATCTAACAACGGGCCAGGCCCATGCACATCGGTACTGCGTATCGCTATATGGCGTGTTGCTATCGGCCTCGTCGGGATACAACGAATCCGGTCAGCGGTGGTACGGGTGCCCTACCAGCAGCGTCCAAGCGCGATAGAGCTGCTCGGCGAGCAGGATACGCACCAGCGGATGCGGCAGCGTCAGCGCCGAGAGCGACCATTTGCGATCGGCCATGGCCGAAAGCTCGGGCGCTAAACCATCGGGGCCACCGACCAACAACACGACATCGCGCCCCAGCATGCGCCACTCACCGGCTTCGAAGGCGAGCTGTTCGGTGGTCCACGCTTTGCCCTTGACCTCAAGGGCAACGATGAACTCGTCGCCACGCAGCCGGTCACGAATACGCTGCGCTTCCTGGGCTCGCGCCTTGGCCACGTCGGCATTTTTGCCTCGCTGCCCGAGCGCGATCTCCTCGATCTCGAGGCTAAAATCACGCGGCAATCGCTTGCGGTAGGTCTCAACACCCTCCTCGACCCAGGCGGGCATTTTGGTGCCTACCGCCAGCAGGCGGATTTTCATGAAAGCTCGGTCCGCTCGAGCGTCTCGGCATCGCTGGGCAGATCGGCCCATAGGCGTTCGAGGTCGTAAAGCGCACGCGCCTCGGGCAGCATGACATGGACCAGTACGTCGCCCAGATCGACCAGCACCCAGTCGGCATTGTCACCGCCCTCAACGCCATGGGGGCGATAGCCCTCCTGCTTGGCACGCTCGACCAGGTTCTGCGCCAAAGCGCTGACGTGGCGCGTCGAAGTGCCGCTGGCGATGATCATGAGATCGGTCACGTCGGTCAGCTTGGCAACGTCGAGTTGAGTGACGTCACGCGCTTTGAGCTCATCCAGGGCATCGAGTGCTAACTGCTTCAAGGTATCGATTTGCATATCTTTCGAAGGTATCCCCGCTATTCAAGCGTCGTAAAAGGCGGCCATTGTAACGGCTTCTTGGATGACTACCAGCGCAATCGTCACCGGCGGTAAAGCTTTTGCGCCACAATGGCGCGCTCGACGGCGTCGGGCAGCAAATAGCGTACGCTGCGCCCATCGGCCAAGCGCTCGCGCAGTTCGGTCGCCGACACATCGATACGCGACGGCAGCGAGAGCACCAAAATACCGCCACTGGGAGATGCCATCAGCGCAGCCACGTCATCGACCTCACGATGGCCGAGCAGTTCCCGAAGCGCGTCACTCCAGGGCGTGTCGTAACCCGGCCGCGCCATGACCACTACGTGGGCCAGCTCGAACAGCGCTTCGAGACGCTCCCACTGAGCAAAGCGCGAAAACGCATCGACACCCACGGCCATCACCAGCCGCGCGCTCGGGCCATACTCAGCGCGTAGCTCGCTCAAGGTATCGACGCTATAGGAGGGGCCTACGCGGTCGAGCTCGCGAGCATCGACCTTGAGCCCCGGTGTATCGCCCACCCCAGCCTCGAGCAGCGCCAAGCGCTGGCTGGCGTCCACCTGTGGCACGCCGCGCAGAGGTGGGCTCGGTGCGGGAATCATGTGTACGCAGTCGAGCATCAGGGCTTCGCGCAGCTCGACGGCGCTGCGCAAGTGCCCTAGGTGCACCGGGTCGAAGGTGCCGCCGAACATGCCAATGCGCGCAACAGCTTGAGTCATTGACGCACCTGGCCGTCACCGAAAACCACGTACTTTTGCGTCGTGAGTCCTTCTAGACCAACTGGCCCCCGGGCGTGAAGCTTATCGGTAGAGATACCGATTTCTGCCCCCAAGCCATACTCGAAGCCATCGGCAAAGCGCGTCGAGGCGTTGACCATCACCGAGCTCGAATCGACCTCGGCCATGAAACGGCGCGCCAGGGCGTAATCTTGCGTAACGATGGCATCGGTATGGTGCGAGCCATAGCGCTCGATATGCGCCATTGCTTCATCAATGCCGTCGACCACGCGAATGGCGAGCACCGGGGCGAGGTACTCGGCCTGCCAGTCCTCTTCGCTGGCAGCAAGCGCCTGGGGCAGCAGCGCACGGGTGCGCTCGCAGCCACGCAGCTCAACCTGGTGCTCGGCGTAGGCCCGGGCAAGCTCGGGGAGCAGCAAATCGGCCACCGGCGCATCGATCAACAGCGTCTCCATGGTGTTGCAGGTGCCGTAGCGGTGAGTCTTGGCGTTGACCGCGATAGCAAGCGCCTTGGCCGGGTCGGCGGTAGTATCGATATAGACGTGACAGACGCCGTCGAGGTGCTTGATCACCGGCACCCGCGCTTCGCGTGAAATACGCGCGATCAGCGACTTGCCGCCGCGCGGGATGATTACATCGATGTACTCGGGCATGCGAATCATCTCGCCTACGGCGGCGCGATCGGTGGTGGCGATGACCTGAACGCAGCCTGACGAAAGCCCTGCATCGGCCAAGCCCTGCTGTATACACGCGCTGAGAGCAGCGTTGGCTTCGCTGGCTTCCGAGCCGCCGCGCAGCACGCAGGCGTTGCCCGATTTGAGACACAGGCTTGCCGCCTCGATGGTGACGTTGGGACGCGACTCGTAAATGATGCCGATCACGCCGAGCGGCACACGCATCTTGCCCACCTGAATACCGCTCGGGCGGTAGCGCAGATCGCTCACCTCGCCTACCGGATCGGGCAGCGCCGCCACCTGTTTGAGCCCTTCGAGCATGGCGTCGATGCGCCCATCATCAAGCGCCAGACGGTCCAAGAGCGCGGCGTCGAGGCCGCTTACGCGGCCCTTTTCCAGGTCGCGCTGGTTGGCCGCAAGAATGCTCTCCCGGGCGCCATTCAGGCGCGCTGCAATAGCGTTTAGCGCCCGGTTTTTGACCTCGGTGCTGGCACTGCGCAGTTGGCTCGCCGCTTTGCGCGCCGCCTTACCCACCGCTTCGAGATAGGCGGGCACGTCATCGACAAGCTCGGGGGATGGCGCCATAGTGGAAAGGGACTGAGCGGAGGGGGAGTCGGAAACAGTCATGGCATCTCCAGAGCAGCAATGTCGAGCAAAAAAGCGAATAGAAAGCGAACGGCGGTATACTGCGTTTGCGTAAGGCCATCCATAGTAAGCCACCATGCCAAGCAAGTACAAAATCAGACTTCTACGCGCCAACTTACTCGCCGCCGCCATCGCGCTGGCGCTGTTGACGCCTGCTTCGCCGCCGGGCGCCATCGTGCTGCTTTGGCTTTCCGTGGGTTGGCTGTTCGTCTCGGCGGTGCTGCTCGATTTCAGCCACCGCCGCTCACGCGGCTTCTCCTGGCAGATTCTACCGGGTGCCTTACTGCTGGGCCTGATCGTATCGGCGCCCGAGCGCCACGGGCTGCTCATCTGGGCCTGGGCGGCGCTGTTTACTCTGCCGCAAACGCGCTGGGTAACGCTTTTCAACGTCGTTGCGGCTCTGGTGAGTCTAATCAGCATCACGCCGCAGCTGACCGGCCCGGCGTGGGTATTGCTTCTGCTTTGCCTAGTGGCGCTGTCGCTCTTTGCACTTTCGCGGGCGCGCCAGCTGTTCGATCTCAACAGTGCGATTCGTCAGCGTCTGCGCCTGATGCCGGGGCTCAACCTCTGGGCGGGCGAGCAGCTTTTACGCGACCTACAGCGCGAACAGATTCGCTGCGCCCGCGAAGGCATCTACGGCGAACTGCTCGTCCTTCGAGTCAAGCGCCACCGTCTTTGGGCTGCCGCCCAGCAACTGTGCGCCCAGGCATACGATTTCGAGAACGTCTACCGCCTGGACGCCACGACGCTGGCTATCATGGTGCTGGCACGCACCGCTGACGACGCGTCGATACGCCGTCGCTGCCTGCTCGGCACCTTTACCGAGCCGCCTAGCCACCAGGTACTTCCGCTCAACGATCTGATGGTCGGCGCCCTGGCGCTCGAGGACCTGACGCATGGCCTCACAAGCGAACGGCTGAGCGAGGAGACGGCATGAATACGCTGCACCTGTCGCGTCAGATCAAATCTGCGGCCTTCGCGTTCAGTAGCCTTCTGATGATCGGTCACGCCTTTTGGCTCTACGCCATGGGCGACTACCGCGCCATGCTCGCGCCGACCTTTACATCGCTGTTACTGCTCTCGGCGCTGCTAATGCATCTGGCACAAAACACCATCATGCCGCTGCCACGCATGACCCTGGTGGCAAGCCTTTACCTCACGACGTTCGTAGCGTTTTACCATAACCCCATGCTGTCGATGCTGTGGCTCGGATTACCAGCCACGGCGGCGCTGATTTTGCTGCCGCTTTGGGGCGCGCTGCTGCTCAACGCCCTGCTGCTGGCCACCCTCGCGTTCGTGGTGGGTAACTTTCTCGTCTCCGCGGAGCTTGTGTTGAGCTTTCTTGCTCTGAACCTTCTTTTGGCACTACCGCGCTGGGAGCACACCCGGCGTCAGGCGCTGCTACGCGCCACCGATCCCCACGATGGTGACTGCAACGCCTACCACATCGATACCCTGCGCGAGCGTCTGCATAGCGAATACCAGCGTGCGGCGCTGCTCAATCAGCGTCTGGCCGTCTTGGTCATGCACCTGCCCCAACTCGACATGGCCGAAGAGCAGTTCGGCTACCGGGCCAAGCAGGCACTGCTCGGCGCGCTGTGCAGTGAGGTCAACACCCATAGTCGCGATCACGACATTCTCGGGCGTGCGGGCGACGCCACCTTTTGGTTGGTACTACCGGACACCAGCGAAAGCGGTGCACTACTGGTCAGGGAGCGGCTGCAGCGCGTACTATCGCGGCGCGTCTTGGTCGAGACAGGGCAGCTTGAAACACGCATGGCGGTTTGCCTGCCCTATGCCCGCGAAAGCTTCGAGCGTTATCTCAAGCGCCTTGAAGGCCGCGCTCAGGCATTGGCAAGCGCCTAAACAGAAGCTGTATCAGCCAACGTAAACCAGCAACGACAACAGGGAGTGTGACGTGGGAGCGTGGATCGATACGTTTCATCAGATGTCGCTTTCGGCACCGGTATTGGTGCTACTCGTGCTACTCATAGCGCTAGCGGAATCGCTGGCGCTGGTAGGCTTGTTGGTACCCGGCGTGGTACTGATCACCGCCGTCGCATCGCTAGCGGGGCATCAGGACATTGCGCTTTTGTGGCTTTTGGGAGCGGCGTTCGTGGGCGCGATCATCGGCGATGGCGTAAGTTTTCAGCTCGGCTATCGCTATCGTGAACAAGTGACTACGCGCTGGCCGCTGTCGAAGCACCCCGAGTGGCTGGCGCAAGGCATACGCTTTTTCGAGCGCTACGGCGCCTACTCGGTGTTCATTGGCCGCTTCGTTGGGCCAGTGCGCCCGATCATTCCGCTGGTGGCGGGGATGATGCGCATGCCACGGCAGCACTTTCTCTGGGCCAACGTGATTTCGGCGCTGCTTTGGGCCCCCGCCTACGTTTTGCCAGGCTACCTGTTGGGTCACACCTGGCAGCAGCATCTCGATATTCCGCCCAATATCGAAAACGCCCTGCTGTTCATTGGCGCTGCCATCGTCGTTCTAGCGCTTTTGTTCTCCTGGGCCAGGCACCAGGTAGGCCGACACGGCCGGCTCTATCGACTGCTTGCCGGTGTCGTGCGACGCTTTCCCTTTTTGCGCCGCTCCTGGCTCACGCTGAGCCAATCTGGCGAAGTGCCGCTCGCCTCGCTGCTGTTATTGGTGATTTCGCTGGCAGCGCTATCGGGTTGGACGCTCTATGTCATCAACCATCCTGGGCCGCTCGATATCGACCTTCAAGCCCAGCGACTCTTTGCCTGGATCGATAGCGCACAGATCGATGCCGCCGCCGACTTGATGGCCAAGATAGGCGACAAGCTCGGCATCACTGCGCTATTTCTGCCCTGGGGCGTGTGGATGCTGTGGCGACGCCAACTGCGCCTGCTAGTCCACTGGGCAAGCGCGCTGCTCGGTATTGCCCTACTCAATACCTGGGGTAAGGCCGCCTTTGGCCGCCCCCGCCCGGACACACCGGACTACCTAACCGGATCGCTCTCTTACCCCAGCGCTCACACCTCGACCTCGGTAGTGCTATTCGGGCTGGCGGCGGCCTTTGCGGCCTCGGTGCTACCGCGAGAACGGCGTGGATGGATCTACTGGGCCGCCTTGGCAGTAGTCTTTCCCATGGCGCTCTCACGCTTGGTGATCGGCGTACACTGGCTGAGCGATCTCATCGGGGGCGCTCTGCTGGGGCTCGTGGTCTGCGCTTTGGTACGCCTCAACTGGCAGCGTCAAAGTCGTAGCATTGCGCCTTGCCCGTGGCGTCTTCTGACGCTTGCGTCTTTGGTACTGCTCAGCGCGCGGATCGTGTGGCTGCCTTACGTGTGAGCGCTTGGCGCTTTACCCAAGCGCCAGCCACAAGCCAACGCCCATCATCAACGTGCCCGCCACGCGATTGAGCAAGCGAACGTTACCGCTCTTGCCCAGCGCTTGGCGCAGCGTCTTACCGCCGGTGGCGTAAACCAGCAGGCTCAACAGCTCGATGGAGAGAATCACCGCGATCAACACGGCGAGCTGGGCGGGTAACGCCCGCGTGCCGTCGAGAAATGGCGGCAGCAGCACCATGAAAAAGGCCCAGCCTTTAGGATTGGCAATGGCGGTGACGAAGCCCTGCATCGCCAGCTGCAAACGCCCGGCGGGCGGGCCCATGTCGAGTTCGCTGGGAATCGCCATACGCCCACGCGAGCGCCACATCATCACCCCGAGATAGATCAAGTAGGCCCCACCCACCCACTTGAACAGCGCAAAGACCGCCGGATAGCGCAGCATCAGCGCCGCCACCCCCGCGCCAGCCGAAGCGGCCACCAAGGCCACTCCCATGAGTTCCCCCACCATCATCCATAGCGTACGTTTGATGCCCTGAGTCATGCCCAGCACCATGGCGAGCGTCATACACATTCCCGGGGTCAGCGAGACGAACAGGAAGGTGGGAACAAAGACCGAAAGCGTGGCCCAGGAGATCATGCGCGAACGTCCTTAAAAACAGGGAAGAAAATACCAACGTGAGCAGCGAAAGCCGCAACCGGAAAGCTACTCGCCCCAGCGCGGCATCAAGCTGTGTTCGATGTTGAGCTGGTTGAGAATGCGCGCGACGATGAAGTCGATAAGATCGTCGATGCGCTCCGGGCGATGATAGAACCCGGGTGCTGCGGGCAGCATCACCGCGCCCAAGCGCGTGAGTGACAACATGTGCTCTAGATGAATGGCCGAGAGCGGCGCTTCACGCGGAACCATTACCAAGGTGCGCCGCTCTTTCAGCGCCACGTCGGCAGCGCGCTCAATCAGGTTATTACTGGCGCCAGTCGCCACCGCTGAAAGCGTACCGGTCGAGCAGGGACAGATGACCATCGCCGAAGGCGCGCCAGAGCCCGACGCCACCGGCGCCATCCACTCCTCGCGCCCAAAGCAGCGAATCTGCCCCGGCTGCGCGCGGCACAGTGCGCCGAGCGCTTCGGCCAGACGCGCGGGCTGGGCAGGAAGGTTCACGTCGGTTTCGGTGGCGATCACCATATGCGCGGCTTTGGAGATCATCACCCAGACCTCATGCTTGGCGGCCACCAACACCTCGATCAGGCGCAACCCATACTGCGCGCCGGAAGCGCCGGTGAGCGCGACCGTCACCGGCGGCTTGAAAGTCTCAGGCTGTGTGCTCTGTTCGCTCATCCTTGCCTCTCGGCCAGCGCCGCTAGCAGGCGTTCGTGAATACCGCCGAAGCCGCCGTTAGACATCACGACGATACGATCGCCAGAAAAGGCCTGGGCCACGACTGCCGCGACCAGGGTATCGATGTCATCGAATAGCTGACGATGGCGCCCTGCATCGACCAGCGAGGACATCGACCAGTCGAGCCCCGGCGGCTGGTACCAGAAGACGCTATCGGCCTGGGCCACGCTTTCGCTCAAGCGCTCTCGCAGCGCACCTAAGCGCATGGTATTGGAGCGCGGCTCGATCACTGCGAGCAAGCGTCCATTGGGCGTTGCCGAACGCAAGCCACCGAGCGTTGCCGCAATGGCGGTGGGGTGGTGGGCAAAATCGTCGATGACCTGAACGCCACCGATTTCACCGCGCACCTCTTGGCGGCGCTTGGGCGTCTGAAAGTGCTCAAGCGCCGCGCAAGCGGGCGCCAACTCGACCCCGCAAGCGTGGGCAGCGGCCAGAGCGGCCAACGCATTGCGCGCATTGTGTTCACCGGTAAGCGTCCAAGTCACCTGCACCTCTTCGCTACCCGACGCCTTTGTGTGACGCACGCTGAAACGCTGCGCATCGCTGCGCTCGAGGCGAAGCTGCCACTCGCTGGTCGCGTCACTGCCAAAGTGCTCGACCGGGGTCCATACGCCCTGCGCAAGCACACGTTCAAGCGCAGGCTGGCCATCGGCAACGAAGAGGCGGCCGTTACCCGGCACCGTGCGTACCAGGTGATGAAACTGGCGCTCGATGGCGGCAAGGTCGGGAAAGATATCGGCGTGGTCGAACTCGAGATTGCTGAGCACCGCCACCGAAGGTCGGTAATGAACGAACTTCGAGCGCTTGTCGAAAAAGGCGGTATCGTATTCATCGGCCTCGACGACAAAGGGCGCGTCTGCTCCTCCAAGACGCGCCGAGACGCCGAAATTGCGCGGCACACCGCCAATCAAGAAACCGGGTTCAAGACCCGCCGATTCGAGCAGCCAAGCCAGCAGACTCGCCGTCGTGGTCTTGCCGTGGGTGCCTGCAACGGCGACGACGCGCCGCCCCGGCAGCACGAAACGCGCCAGCCATTCGGCGCCTGACGTATAGGCAAGCCCCTGATTTAGCAGCGCCTCGACCTCGGGGTTACCCCGCGAAAGCGCGTTACCCACCACGACCAGATCCGGGCGTGGCGTGAGATTCTCGGCGCGATAACCTTCGCTCAGTGCGATCCCGGCCGCTTCAAGCTGGGTGCTCATCGGCGGGTAGACATTGGCATCGGAGCCACTGACCTCGTAACCCAACTCACGCGCCAGCAGCGCAAGGCTTCCCATGAAGGTGCCGCAGATACCGATGATGTGTAGGTGCATGGCGACGGCGCCTCCTTTCTCGCCGAGCTTTAATGCCTCGTATGATGCCACCTTTGCCTCTGCCACGCAGCTAACCCACGAGCCCAGCGAAAGAAAATCCTGCACCTAGAGCGCCCAAGCTTCCTGGCATCGAGGCTCGATCATTCAGCATATGAATAGAGCCTGTCATTATTTCGATTGTAGCGGGACGGTCTCTCTCACTACTGTAGAGGCCATGGCGACTATGCCGACCGTGTCGGCCGAATCACGTGCCCTCTCATGAGGTTCGGCTACAACCAGCAGTGCGTATAAATCAGATCTTCACTACAACATCTGCGCTTGCGTCTTATCTGTGCCATGAGTTTTCGAATAATGGAACGGCCTGATAAGGCATGCACCGACTGATTCCTAATAACGCTTAAGAGACAGGGAACCATCATGAACGTCAAAAAGAAACTTCTGACCTGCGCCATTGCCACTGCGATGGCAGGCAGCCTGCTGTCGCTCAACGCTCAAGCCGAAACTCTGCGCATCGGCTACTCCGCCGATTTCGAAACGCTGGATTTGCACGAGCAGCTCTCTGGCGGCGTGCTGCGTTTCTCCCACATGGCGTTCGATCCTCTAGTCCGCTGGACCAAGGACTTCCAATTCGAGCCCCGCCTGGCTACCGAATGGGAGCAGACCGACGACACCCACATGCGCCTGACCCTGCGCGAAGGGGTCACCTTCCACTCCGGCAATGCCTTCACTGCCAATGACGTGGTCTGGACTATCGAGCGCTTGAAAGAGAGCCCCGATTACCGCGCCATCTTCGAGCCGATCGCCAGCGTTGAAGCTGTTGACGACTACACCGTCGAGATCACCACCACCGAGCCCTACCCGCTGCTTTTGAACCTCGCGACCTACGTCTTCCCCATGGACAGCGCGTTCTACAGCGGTGAAACCGACGATGGCAGCGACAAGGCCGAGATCGTCAAGGCGGGCAACTCCTTTGCCTCGCGCAACGTCTCCGGCACCGGCCCCTTCATGGTCACCGAACGCCGCCAAGGCGTGCGCGTCGACTTCGAGCGCTTCGATGACTACTGGGACACCGAAAGCCCCGGCAACGTGACCAACATCGTGCTTACGCCCATCGCCGAAAACGCCTCGCGCGTGGCCGCCCTGCTCTCCGGCGGTGTCGACTTCATCGATGCCGTGCCGCCCAACGACCTCGACCGCGTACGCGATGCCAACGGCGTCGACTTGATCGAGATTCCCGGCACCCGCATCATCGGCTTCCAGCTCAACGAAGAGACGGTCGAACCCTTTCAGGACGTCCGCGTACGCCAAGCGGTCGATCTGGCCATCAACCAAGAAGGCATCGCCGATCGTCTGATGCGCGGTTTCGCCACGCCAGCGGCGCAGTTCTCCCCCGAAGGTTACTCCGGCCACAACCCCGATCTTACTCCGCGCTACGACCTTGAGCGCGCGCAAGAGCTCATGGCCGAAGCGGGCTATGAAGAGGGGTTCAGCGTCGACATGATCGCGCCCAACAACCGCTACGTGAACGATGCTCAAATCGCGCAGGCCGTGGCCAACATGCTGTCGCGCATCAACATCCAGGTGAACCTGCGCACCATGCCGCTGGCGCAGTACTGGCCCGAGTACGACACCCGTCAGTCCGACATCGCCATGCTCGGCTGGCACTCCGACACCGAAGACACCGCCAACTTCTTCCAGTACCTCTCCTTCTGCATCGACGAAGAGAGCGGCGCCGGCCAGTACAACTACGGCAGCTACTGCAACGAAGAGATCGATGCTCTGGTGACCGCTGCCGATAGCCAAACCGATCTCGAACGCCGCGCCGAAATGCTTCGCGAGGCCGAAGCGATGCTTTATGAGGACGTCGGCTTCGTCATGCTGCATTGGCAGAACCTGGGCTACGCTGCTGCCGACGGTGTCGACATCGAGCCGGTGGTCAACGCCATCGACTTCCCCTACCTCGGCGATCTCGTCATCGAGCGCTGATCCTAGCGCCTTATCGACGCATCATGCCCGACCGCTTCGCTTCCCTCAAAAGGGGAGCGAAGCGCGTGGAGTGGCCTCGTCGCGGCGGTGATGCTCACTGACTTTTCCCACGTAACGACAAGGTGGCGTACGCCATGATTGCTTTTCTCATCAAGCGCCTGATGCATGCCGTATTGGTGATGTTCGTCATCAGCGTGCTGGCTTTCGCCATACAAGACAATCTGGGCGACCCCGTTCAGCAGATGGTCGGCCAATCGGTTCCCGAAAGCGAACGCGCCGCACTTCGCGAGCGCCTAGGTCTCAACGACCCTTTCTTGGTCCAGTACGGACGCTTTGCCAAGAACGCCCTGCAAGGTGATTTCGGCTACTCCTACTTTTATCGCGAACCGGCGCTTGAGGTGATCGCCCGGCATCTGCCGGCCACCCTCGAACTGGTGTTCGCTGCAACGCTGTTGATCGTGCTGCTCTCTGTGCCCATCGGAGTCTATAGCGCGATCAAACCGCGCTCGCCTATTTCACGCTTTTTCATGGGCGTCTCGATCATCGGCATTTCGATCCCGGTCTTTTTGACCGCTATCGTCTTGATCCAAATATTCGCCATTGGCATCAACGTGACGCTGTTTCCGCAAGACATTAGCTGGGGCGCTTGGCTCAATGCCACGCTTTCGACCCAAGGCAGCATGCCCTCCTTCGGCCGCGGCCATGATCTGGTGCATGTGGTGGGCCACTGGGACACCAATCTTGCCAGTTGGGACGGTATTCGCCACCTAGTGCTGCCGGCCATTTCGCTGGCCTCGATCATGCTGCCGCTCTTCATCCGCTTGATTCGCGCCGAAATGATGGAGGTGATGCAGTCAGAATACGTCAAGTACGCCCGCGCCAAGGGTATCTCCATGCGCCGGGTCTATTTCGTCCATGCACTCAAAAACACCATGCTGCCGGTGATCACCGTCGGCGGGGTGCAGATCGGTACCATGGTGGCTTACACCATTCTCACCGAAACCGTTTTCCAGTGGCCGGGCATGGGACTCATGTTCCTCGACGCCATCAATCGCGCCGACATTCCGCTGATCGTCACCTACCTGATGGTGGTCGGCGTCATCTTCGTGGTCACCAATACCGTCGTGGATTTGATCTACGGCCTGGTGAATCCCACCGTAAAACTGACAGGTAAACCCGCATGAGCACGTCAACGACCACCACGCCCAGTCGCTGGGAGCGTTTTCGCGACTCCTACCTGTGGTACAGCTTCAAGCGCGATCGTACGGCCCAGCTGTGCCTTGCGGTCTTTGCTTGCCTAGTAGTGGCCGCCTTTTGCGCGCCGCTTTTGGCCCCGACCGATCCTTACGATCTGCGTCATATCGACATTCTCGACTCAGAGCTTCCGCCGTTCTGGATCGATGGTTTCGATGAGCGCTACACCCTCGGCACCGACGCCCAGGGGCGCGATCTTTGGTCGATCATTCTCTACGGTACTCGCGTCTCACTGCTGATTGGGTTTGGCGCCGTCATCCTCCAGGCGCTCATCGGTGTCACTTTCGGCCTGATGGCGGGCTATCTCGGCGGGCGTATCGACGCTTTCTTGATGCGCTTGGCCGACATCCAGCTGTCATTTTCGACGCTGATGGTCGCCATCGTAGTCGGTGCGGTCGTCAAGTCGACGCTCGGCAGCGCTTTCTATAGCGAATACGCGGTGGTGATGCTGATTTTGATCATCGGCCTTGCCGAGTGGCCGCAGTATGCGCGTACGGTGCGCGCTTCGGTGCTGGCCGAGCGCGGCAAGGAGTACGTCGATGCCGCGCGGGTCATGGGCCTGCGCAGCAAGCGCATCATGTTTCGCCATGTACTGCCCAATACGCTGTCGCCGATCTTCGTCATCTCGACGGTACAGATCGCCAACGCCATCATCTCCGAAGCCGCACTCTCCTTTCTTGGGCTCGGCATGCCAGAGACCCACCCATCGCTTGGCTCGCTGATCAAGGCCGGGTTCGACTACATCCAGTCGGGCTCCTGGTGGATCACCCTGATTCCCGGCGCCGTGCTGGTGGTGCTGGTGCTGTCGATCAACCTGCTGGGCGACTGGCTGCGCGACGTGATGAACCCTCGACTGTACAAAGGCTGAGACGACCATGGCACTACTCGAAGTCAATCACCTGGACGTTCGCTTCGCCTTGCGTCAGGGCGAGGTGCGCGCGCTGCGCGACGTCAATTTCACCCTGGAGCGCGGCGAGCGCTTGGGCATCGTCGGCGAGTCCGGCGCGGGCAAGTCGGTGGCGGCCTTTTCCCTGCTGAACCTCATCGCCAAACCGGGTTTCATCGCCGGGGGCGAGATCCGCTTCGACGGCCAGGCGCTGACCAAGATGTCCGAGCGTGGGCTGCGCAAGATTCGGGGCAACCGCATTTCGATGATCTTTCAAGACCCTATGATGACGCTGAACCCAGTGCTCTCCATCGGCGAGCAGATGATCGAGTGCCTCAAGGCGCACCGGCGCATCTCGCGCCGCGAAGCGCGCTCGATTGCGTTGGATCGACTCAAACAGGTACAGATCCCATCGCCGGAAAAGCGCCTGGATCAATACCCCCACGAGCTCTCTGGCGGTATGCGCCAGCGCATCATCATCGCCATTGCTCTGCTGCTCGACCCTGACATCATCGTCGCCGACGAGCCCACGACCGCCCTCGACGTAACCATTCAAGCCGAGATAATGGCGCTGCTGCTAAGCCTCTGCGAAACCCATAACGTAGCGCTGATTTTGATCACCCACGACCTTGGCGTGGTGAGCCAAGTCACCCAGCGTATGCTGGTGATGTACGCCGGGCGCGTGATCGAACAGGGCCCAACGCGGGAGATCATCAACGACCCGCAGCACCCTTACACCCAGGGGCTGCTCAACGCCCTGCCGCAGATGGCCACCCCCGGCGAGAAACTCAATCAAATTCGCGGCAGCATGCCCTCGTTAAACGCGCTGCCCAGCGGCTGCGCCTTTCATCCGCGCTGCGATTTCACCCATCGTAGCGATGGCACGGCACGTCCGGCCTGCGTCGAGCAAGTCCCTGAGTTCGTCATCTCCGGGCAGTGCCGCGTCGCCTGCCACATGGTGGCGGAAATGCTCGAAGACCGTCGAATGAAGGAGGAAGCCCAATGAGCGTCGACGCTATCGACACCCCGCGCACGCCACAAGCGGCACGCATTCCCGCGACGGCCATCGAAGACAGTGATGCCGCCTTGTTGCAGGTTCGCGGGCTGAAAAAACGCTTTTCGCTATCGGGTGACTTTCTCGATCAGCTGCGTTTCAAAGGCGGTAAGCTGGTACGCCACCAGGAGTATGTACACGCCATCAACGGCGTCGACCTGGATATCCAGCGTGGCGAAGCGCTCTGCGTGGTCGGCGAATCGGGCTGTGGCAAATCGACGGTAGCGCGCACGGTGATGGGGCTGATCAGCCCGTCGGCGGGAGAGATCCACTACGGCGGTGAGCGCATCGATGGGCTGACCTCGCGCCAGCTTTTGCCATATCGCAAACGCATGCAGATGATCTTCCAAAACCCCTACGCGTCGCTGAACCCGCGCATGACCATTCAGCAAACGCTAGAGGAGCCGCTGCGCTTGCACCATCGCGACTGGAGCCGCCAGCAGATCGCCGACAAGGTCGAGGAGGTCATGCGTTCGGTGGGCATCAATCCCGACTGGGGCAAGCGCTTCGGTCACGAGTTCTCCGGCGGGCAGCGCCAGCGAATCGCCATTGCCCGCGCGCTGGCGGTGGACCCCGAGTTCATCGTCGCCGACGAGCCCATCTCGGCACTCGACGTCTCGATCCAGGCCCAAGTCCTCAACTTGCTGATGGATGCCCAGCGCGAACGCGGTTTGACGTATCTGTTCATCACCCATGACTTGGCGGTGGTCGAACATTTCGGCACACGCGTGGCAGTGATGTATCTGGGTACGGTGTGCGAGGTCGCCACGACCGAAACGCTCTTCGCCAAGCCGCGTCATCCCTATACCCAGGCGCTGCTCTCAGCGATTCCGCGCCTTAAGGACGACCGCCCACAGCACATTCGCCTCTCCGGTGAAGTGCCGACGCCGGTCAACTTACCCAGCGGCTGCGTGTTTCATGGCCGCTGCCCGCACGCCAATGAACGCTGCACGCGTGACATTCCGCAGCTACAGCGCCAAGGTGACGGAACGCTAGTCGCGTGCCACGCTGTTGAAGAAGGCCGATTATGAACCCGGCGCTCCATTCACTTTGGCGAGGTAAGGCATGGAAATTCGCTGGCTAGAAGACTTTATCGCCCTGGCCAGAACCCGACACTTCTCCCGCGCGGCGGAGGAGCAGCACGTTACCCAGCCCACCTTCTCGCGGCGCATCAAGCTGCTCGAAGAGGAGATGGGGGTAACCCTGATCAACCGCCAGACCCTGCCGCTCTCGCTCACGCCCGCCGGGGAGGAGTTTCTCACCCTCTGCGAGCAGGTCACCGAACGCGTACGTCTTACCCGTGATCGCATGCGCGACATTCACGCCGGGCAGGCACGCCGAGTGTTAGTGGCGGCGCCACAGAGCTTGTTGGCGAATTTCTTTGCCGACTGGGCGGGTGAGCTTGGCTGGGGAGAGCGCTTACAGCCCTATCTGCGCGCTACGGGCTGGGTCGCCAGCGACTACTTTCAAGCGCTACAGCGCGGCGAGTGCGATCTGGCGATCTGCTACTGGCCGACCGAGCGCTGCGAGCTGGATCTGGACACCACGGCCTGTCACTTTCGCACCATCGGCAGCGAACGCCTAATCGCAGTGACCGCACCCGACGCCGAGGGCGCGCCCAGAGTGGCGCTACCCGGCACGCGCCAGCAGCCGCTTCCCTGGCTCGCTTACCCCAAACGGGGCTTGCTCGGCTCGGCGATCAAGGCACATCTGTCGCGCCGCCCGGTGGCGGCCCATCTGGTTGCCCAAACCGAGAATCTCTATGCGCCAAGCATCAAAGAGCTCATTCAGCTGGGTTACGGTATGAGTTGGCTACCCGAGCGCAGCGTGGCGCGCGAGCTTGACGAGGGTACCTTAGTGCGTGCTGGCGGCCGCGAGTGGGACGTAGCGCTCGAGCTTCGCCTCTACCGTCATCAAAAGCCCCACGGCGAGGTGGATCAGCTTTGGAGCGCCTTGGCCGCTCGCCAGCCTCGACACACATCGTAAAGGATGACCATGACCGATTCACTTTTATCCCTTCAGCAGCGGCATATCGCCTCACTGCAGGCATACTACGAAAGCCTGATGGCACACTTCGACATCGACGCCATCGCTCTCTATAGCGGCCATGCCAGCGCTTTTTTTGCCGATGACCACTACCCCGCCTTTCAAGCCTTCGGCCACTTCGTTCACTGGGTGCCGCTACCCCACGCCGAACACTGTTGGCTGGTGATTGCGCCGAACACCAAGCCCACCCTTTATCTACACGCCCCGGAGGATTTTTGGCACCTTCCCACCCAACTGCCTGACGAGCCCTGGTGCGACGCCTTCGATATCATTCGGATAAGCGATATAGCGCCGCCAGCGGTGAGCCCCAACACGGCGCTAGTGGGCGATATCAATGCCCTACCCGCCGAGCTGCGCGCCCAGCTAAAGGGTATAGATGCCCCCGAGGCGCTCTACTGGGCGCTGGATGAGCAGCGGATGCACAAGAGCGACTACGAAGTGGCCTGCCTACGCGAAGCCAATCGTCGCGCCCTCGATGGCCACCGCGCTGCCGAAGCGGCGTTTTTCGGCGCGGCGAGCGAGCTAGACATTCAACTCGCTTATCTAGCCGCGAGCCGCCAGCGTGAGTCCCAGGTGCCCTACCAGAATATTATTGGTTTGAACGCCCACGCCGGCGTGCTTCACTATCAGCACTACGACGTGCAAGCGCCGTACCAGCGCCACAGTCTACTGGTCGATGCGGGCTATCGCTTTCGCGGCTACGCAGCCGACCTTACCCGCACCTATGCCGGGCCAGATGCGCCATCCGTGTTTGCCGACTTGATCACTGCGGTAACCAATATCAAGGACACCGTGATCGATGCCATGGCCCCCAACGTCGCCTTTCTCGACCTACATACCCTGATGCATCGTTACCTTGCCGAGGTACTGGTCGCCCACGGCCTCTTTCACGGCAGTGCCGAGCAGGCACTGGAGGCTGGCATTACCCGCGCCTTCTGCCCCCATGGGCTAGGCCACTCGCTGGGCATACAGGTTCATGATGTGGCGGGTAAGCGCCTTACCGACGGCACCCCCTGCCCCTCACCTTCGCAGCACCCGGCGCTTCGCCTCACACGAACGCTTGCGCCCGGCATGGTCATCACCATCGAACCCGGCTGCTACTTCATCCCCATGCTGCTCGAACCCCTGCGCCAACGCGGGCTTCCGCTCAACTGGGCCCTCATCGAGGAGCTATTACCCTGCGGCGGCATTCGGATTGAAGACAACGTACTGATCACGCCCAACGGTCGCGACAATCTCACCGCCTAACGCAAACACGGCGCCCGGAAAACGGGCGCCAAGGCCACACTGATAATTGCTGCCGACACTTGCTGTTGTCTCAATCAACGCTTAAACTTATAAAAACTTATGACCTATCAAGTGCAATGGACGCTCAAGGCGGCCAAGCAAGCTAAGAAGCTACATGCATCTGACCGCGCCATGGTCATTGAGCGGGTGGGCACTCTAGCCACTTGGCCAGAGTGTAAAGAGACTCACGACATTAAACCCCTTACCCGTCACCAGTACCAATATCGCCTACGTGTAGGCCGCTATCGCGTGTTGTTCGATGTGGAAACGGGCCTGCAAGTGGTCTCTATCGAGGAGGTAAAGAAACGCGATGAACGCACCTATTGATTACCAGATAAGCGAACAGGCAGGGCGCCGCTATGCTGTGCTGCCGTTAGAGCAATTCACCGAACTGGTAGAGCGTGCCGGTGAAGTAGATGCGTTGACGTTGCCTCACGAAATTGTCAGCCGCCATATGGTCGATGATGTGCCACTAACCCGCTGCTGGCGCGAATACCTTGGCGTTACACAAGCCGAGCTAGCTAGACGCTTAAACGTCTCCCAGGCACAGGTTGCCCAGTGGGAAAGCATCAGCGCCAAACCTCGCCACACCACGTTAAAAAAGCTAGCAACCGCTATGGGTATCCATGTTCGTCAACTTACCCTAGAGGAGTAACACGCCCCCTGCCTCCTGCTTTGGCAAGCTGGTCCGATCACCCAAAAATGCGGACAACTCAACCGCGCTAACCAGCCAACCTAGGTTCCCGATTTCTCCATAGAGGCACACCTATGAAATGCAAAAATCCAGGCGGTTGCTACCTGTATATCACCTAGACATACATGCAATAAAAAAATGGCCACTTTCGCTATGAGCGAAGTGGCCATTTTCATCAAGTATTTTGGTCGGAGTGACAGGATTCGAACCTGCGACCTTTGCAACCCCATTGCATTCATCCCGTACAAAACAAGAAACAACCAGACACAACAAATTACTTTTATTAATTTAAAATCAATAACTTAAAACAATATCTCGTTTTCTTGTTGTTGCTAATTATCTATTGATATATCCTGAATTTGCTACCTATTTGCTACCTAGTTCGGGAAAGACATGGCAAGCACGCTAAAACTGACCGCCAAAGCGCTTGATCAGATGACCAAGACACTGCCAAGTGAGGACGTTTTCGATACCGACCTACCTGGCTATCACGTGCGCCCGGGAAAGCGTGGCTTGACGTTCCGTCTTTACTACAGAACCAAGGCCGGAAAACAACGCATTTTAACCTTGGGCCGCTATGGCACCCTTACCGCTACTCAAGCACGGGATAATGCCAAGGAAGCGCTGGCCGTGGTGGCCCAAGGAGGCGACCCACGTGCATTGATCGAAGATGCAAAGGTCGAGATCGAGCGGCAGCAACAGCAGACACTGCGCGCCTATCTTGAAGGACCATATACTGCTTTCCAGAGTCGCCGTAAGGATGGACGCGGCACTGTAAGCCGAATACGCCGAGATTTTTCCGACTGGCTTGACCGCCCAATGGGAAGTCTGGCCCACGCTGATGTCGAGCGCTGGCAAGCGAATCAGGAAACAGAAGAGAAACCGCGCGCTTTTTCTACGCTAAAACGTAGCTATGATGCATTGGCGGCTCTACTGGCTCACGCAGAAGAACGCAAAGTGATTCCCACGCACCCTCTTAAGGGCGTAAAGCTACAAAAACCGGCATTGACTGAAGAAGAGCTCGCGGAGCTCGGTAGCGAGCGCCGCTATCTTGACCCTAGGGAAGTAAAAGCTCTTTTCGCGGGGATAGAAGCCTATCAGGATGAGAAACGGGATCAACGTCGGCGTAGTCGTCAGCACGGAAAAGCCTATCTTCCCGACCTTGATCACGTGGTCTATGTCGATCATGTCGCACCGTGGATCCTGGCGATGTTCTATACAGGCTTTCGTCCCGGCGATCTCTTCGGGCTTCGCTGGGAGCATATCAACCTCCCGTTTGCCACTATCAGAAAAACGATTGAGAAGACTGCCCACAAGCGCCCGGAGCCACAGACCTTCCCATTGTCAGCTTCGGCGGTGGCAATCTTCAAGGCATGGCATATACAACAGGAATCGCCTGCGTCGGGACTAGTCTTTCCAAGCCCGCGAACTGGCAAGCGACTGGATCGAACTTCAATGCAAAAGCCTTGGGCGGCAGTGCGCAGGCTAGCGGGACTCCCTGTTGACTTGCAGCTTTATTCGCTGCGCCACAATTTTGCAAGCCAGTTGGTGATGGCTGGTGCCGATATTCTGACCGTCTCCAAGCTGATGGCACACAGCAGCATCGAGACAACGATACAGTTCTATGCCCACTTGGCACCCGACCACAAACGCGAAGCGGTCGAAGTTTTCGCACGGGTGATGGACGGCAGTGAAGAATCCGCCAAATTGGCGAATGAGGATGGCCCCGGGATGATGAAGCACCCCGGGGCCGTACATAACGGCAACTGATCAAAGGAGATGCCGAAATGCAAGGCGAGTTTACCACCTACACCGTTACGCTGGCCCGTACCGGGTCACAGCAGATAATCACCGCCAAATGCTGGCGCGATGCCTTGAGGATTGTTGGACAACCTGATGCCTGCCTAGTTGAGCATACCGGCGAGCGCGCTTGTCGTATCAGCTTTGACCCTGAATCTCCTCAAATCATCGATGTTCGCACTCGCTCTAATAACCGATCAGAACGAGTGCATTGGGGACTCGCCAATGTAGTTAATTTCCTTGATAAGGCTGCGAAAGGACAGGAGGCAGAATCATGAATCTGGAAGGTAATTGCGAGCTAGTAGCGCTGATTCACGACCTTTTACACGACGAAATCAAGGTCGAAGCCAGCATAGGCGCTGAGGCCACACAGGTGATTATCAACGTCAAAGAGCTCGAGGCGTATGAAGGTAACGATGCACTGGCAAGGCTGTTCGACACTGATGATCTGGAGAAAATAGAGGCTTTTCGGAAGCAGTGTCTATACGGCGGCTGGTGAATAGAGCCGGTTGGCTGGCCAGCGTGGGCTTTATCGCGCTGGCTGGTCGCCAAGATGGATGCTTGATGGAGAATATAATGTGCGAAGAATTGGATGCGATACAGCATGACTTGGACGCAGTTCTCGATCGACTGGCTGAACATGTTAGAGACAAGCCCGACTCAGCCGAGCGCTTGGCATCGCTGTTGTATCGCTACTCACTTGACCGTGATAGCTGTGCAGATTGTAAGCTAGAAACAGCTATGCATCTGGATAACGTCCAGCGAAATACTGAAGCACGTTTCCGTCAAATTCATGAAGCCACGTACGGGAGCCGCAAAGGGGATCTTTTGGCTGCCATTGGCTCAATCCGAGATCAACGCAGCTGGAAAGGCCCTTTGAGTCGCTGGGCAATTGAAGTGCTAGCTGAGCCAGCGGAAAGGTACGTTAGAAAAATCGATCACTATTTTGGTGAGTATGCTGGAGAAGATTTGTTGAGACATAGAGGGCGCGGGCAGGTAAATCCGCGACGCAACGATATGGCGATTGCTCTAAACATGATTTTTGAACTGTGCAGGGAAGATCCCGATAACAATAAGTTGAGCCGAAAATCCGTTCACAAGAACGTGTTCGAGAAAGTAGCTAAAAAGATGCATCTCGGCGAGGCCGATATTGAACGCCACTGGCGAGAAAGCCACTATCCTGAATTTCTACGCGTGCATCGGTTACGTAAAAAGCACGGAACAACAATATTGGATGAGATTGAGGGCCGTGCCCCCTACTCCCAGCCCTAAACTAATCCAGTTTATTGCGGGCCATCGCTGTTAAGAATTTTGCGATTGTTCTAGGCGTCATCAAGCAGACACAAGGACGCCCGCAATGTACATAGACAGCAATTACCAACCTCAAGTATTGGCTAGCGCTCTAGCTCGCTACCGTGATGGATTTGACCCTGCCCTAATCGAACTGCCTGAAACAGCCGTATTCCCCCACCTGATCCCAGTTCAACCGGCCACGGCACGCAAAGCCAGAACTACCGGACTTTTGTTAGGAAAGCCAGCACCAAGATTCGTTAAGCATGGCCGGACTGTTCGGTACCGTCTCAAGGATGTATTCGACTGGCTGGCTGATGGAGACACCTATGCCAGCACTGCCGATGCAGCACTGTCCAAGGCGGTGATGACATGAGAGATAAAAGAGAGCGTCGCGGCCCTGGCGGGGGCCGTGACGATATTTCCAAGGCCTGCAAGGTGAAGCCTAACACTCAGCAAAGCATGGTGCTAGAGCTACTGCGCCAGCGGCCAATGAGTGCCGCCGAGTTGCAATGGTCGTTGCCAGTGGCCGATGCCCGTGCCGTGGTGCGCGACCTTATCGGCAAGGGCTATGCCATCGATAAGCGCCAGCATCCTGCTCCATCCGTACGCGGTCGACAGATTCAGCGTTACCACTTGATCGAATCGTAGTGATGGCGAGGGGGGGCTCACTGTGAGGCCTCCTTGATGGGAGGGAGCCATGGCGAAGAAGAGGCGCAATAGCGTTGGTACGCCCGGCGGCTTTCTTGCGTTACCCAAACTGTTGATGGAGCAAAGCGACTTTCGCGAATTGTCACCATCGGCATTGAAGGTGCTGATGGTGCTGGGAAGCCAGTACAACGGTCATAATAACGGCGACCTTGCCGCTACGCATTCGATGATGGACGAATGGGGAGGTATGGCCAAGGCCACCTTGGCTAAAGCTCTTCGAGAGCTGCAGGAGCGGCATCTGATCGTGAAGACCAGAGAGAACCGACATGGCCGAGAAGGCGCCCGCTGTGCGCTTTTTGCTCTGACTTGGCAAACCATCGACGACTGCCCTGGCAAGGAGTTGGACATGCCGCCGAGTATTGCTCCCAAGCGAAAGCTATCTAGAGCCTGATTGCCCACCGCAAGGTGGGTTTTTTTTGGTCGAGTGTTTTTTGCTGAACGGTCATTCGATTTAAACCGCGTTCAAAAATTGAACCCTATAGGGCTAAAAAATGAACCCTTATCGGAAATGGGCCGCGCTGGCCTGAAATAAGGGGCTAAAAATTGAACCCTTAAGGCGGTTTTTCGATGTTTACCGCGTTCAAAAAATGGACACCCTTCTAGATATACCACGGGGGTGGGGTGAATAAAGTGGCTAATGGCCCAGGCCGGGAGGGAGTAAGCAGTCTGCACACTCCTTGCCCACACGCTCGATCCCTGATACGGGGGCGCAAGGGTATAGGTGCCTGTTATCGCTAAATTCCTGCAGAAAATCGTAATCAAGCTGAACAGAGTCGCTTAAAGCTACTGTGTAAATGTATTGATAAATAAGCAACAGGTGTGATAATTGGAATTATCTGCCATAAAAATATGATACTTGGCAATAATCCACCTCAAAGAAGGTTCCAGCATGAAATTATCAGCACTGCGTGAACAGCGCTCAGAGAAAGTCGCCACCATGAAGGCGTTGATTGATGAAGCCGCCAACGATGGGCGCGACCTCACCGCCGAAGAAACCCAACGTTTCGATGCCCTCAAAGGCGAGGAGCGTACCCTGGCCAGTCAAATTGACCGTGCAGAGTATCTTGCAGAAGCCGAGCGACGTAGCGCTGCCACGCCGGTTGCGGGGGATGCTGGCGCCGACTTCGACAAACTGGCCCGGCGTGTATCCGTGCTCAAGGTGATGCGCGCTCAGATGGAAGGTCGTTCGCTGGATGGCGTCGAACGGGAGTATGCCCAAGAGGCCGAACGCCGCAGCGGTCGTAGAGCACAGGGTGCCTTCATCCCTATGCAGGCGCTTGAGCAGCGTGCCATCGATACCGGCGCCGCGCCCGAGATCGTCCCAACGCAGCACCGCCCGCAGGACTACATCGGCCCACTGCGTAACCGCCTATTGGCACGTCGGCTGGGCGTTCGCGTGTTGTCGGGGCTATCCGGTAACGTGAGCATTCCCAAGTACGGCTCTGGGCTGTCGCTAGGCTGGGTGGGCGAAGGTGAGGCGGTGCCAGAGGGCACGATGGGCTTTGATAGCGTCACGCTGACGCCCAAGCACACCGGCGGCAAAACCGAGATGAGCCGCCAGTTGATTCAGCAATCAAGCCCCGACATCGAACAGCTTGTGCGCGCTGACCTGACCGCCCTGGTCGCCCAGCAAATCGACGCGGCGCTGATCCATGGCGCAGGCGGCAAGGAGCCCACCGGCGTGCTGAATACGGCCGGAATCCAAGAGGCCGCCATGCCCGATAACTGGGCGGGCGTGCTGGCGCTATCCGAGCTGCTGGAGCTGGCCAACCTTGAGGCGGTCAACTGGCTGTCCGCACCGGGCATTAAAACCTCGCTCGCCAGTATCGAGAAAGTGCCTGGTAGTGGATCCGGCTTCTTGCTGCAAAACGGCGTGATGGATGACAAGCCCTTCAACGTCACCAACCAAATGCCGACCGATACCTTGCTGCTGGGCGACTGGTCGCAAGTCATGCTGGGCATTTGGTCTGAAATCGACATCCTGGTGAACCCCTACGCCGAGCCCGCCTACAGCCGCGGCGGTGTTCAAGTGCGCGCCATGGCGACCGCTGACGTAGCGCTGCGCCATCCGCAGGGCTTTGTCGTCGCCCGCCCGGCGCCGTAACCATGGAGCGACGCGCACTTGCCAATGCCGTCGAGACGAAAGGCCGCACGCTGTATGGCTACGCGGCCCGTTTCGATGCGCCGACGCAACTGGATGGTTTCTCTGAGCGAATCCGCCCCGGCGCTTTTACGCGCACACTGGCCAGCAAAGATGCACCGAATGTGCGGGCGATTTACGAGCACGATGGCCGCGCGCTGCTGGGGCGTGCTGGCTCGGGCTCGCTACGTCTACACGAGGACGATCAAGGGCTGGCGTTCGAGTTGGACTTACCCGACACCCAGTTGGGCCGAGACGTCGCCACGTTGGTAAAGCGCGGTGATGTCCACGGTTGCTCTTTCGGCTTCATCGCCCAGGGGGAAAGCTGGGAAGGAGAAACCCGCGTGCTCGAGGATGTCGACCTGTTGGAGGTTACTATTACGGCTACGCCCGCCTACGACACGACTAGCGTTCAGGTGAGAGGCAAGCAACCGCGTGGCATTCGTTTGGCACGACTCTATTTGGAGGCTTGCCGATGAACGTTCTACGCCGCTTTTTGGAGCGCCGGGCATCGCCCTCTGGTGCCGGTGATCATTACGATCCGTACTACGCCGCGCTGGGCGCTGCTGGCGCCAGCTCGGGCGTCATGGTGAACCCAGACACCGCCGAGAGCATTAGCGCCGTGTACGCGGCCATTGCGGCCATATCGGAAAGCGTGGGAAGCCTGCCCCTGGACGTATACCGGCGAACGGATACAGGGCGCGAGAAGGCCCGGCAACACCCACTCTATCGGCTACTTCACGATGCCCCGAACGGCTACCAGACGGCCCTGGAGCTGCGCGAGCAGATGCAGCGCCATATTCTGCTGCGCGGGAATGCCTACGCCGAGATCGTGCGCGGTGGTAACGGCCAGCCCCAAGCCCTCCTGCCACTGCACCCTGATCGCGTCACCATCCTGCGTAACCAAGTAGGCAATCTGCTGTATGACGTGACCGACGAGAGTGGCCGCGTTCGTCGCCTGCTGGCCGATGAGGTGCTGCACCTTCGTTACCACACTGATGATGGCATCGTTGGGCGCTCACCTATTCAGGTGGCGCGAGATACCGTAGGGCTGGCACTGGCCGAACGCACCCACGGTAGCAAGATGTTCGAGCAAGGCACCAAGCTATCAGGCGTGATCGAAGCCCCGCCCGGCCTAAGCAAAGAGCAGAACACGCAGATTCGCGAGAGCTGGGCAGCGGGCCAAGAGGGGGTGAACAACCACGGGAAAACGCCCGTGCTGCCTCAAGGCGCCCAGTACAAGCCGGTCAGCATGACGTTGGAGGATGCCGAGTGGATCGAGGCGCGGCGCCTATCCGTCGAAGAGGTGGCCCGCCTATTCCGTGTCCCGCCCGTACTGATTGGGGATCTACGAGAGGCCAACTACTCGAACGCGGTCGAGCTGGGCCGTTACTTCGTTACGCATACCTTGCGCCGCCATCTGGTGGCTTGGGAGCAAGGCATCAACCGCGTACTGATCAATGACCCGGCACGCTTCTATGTGGAGCACAACGTGGAAGCGCTGCTGCGCGGCGACTCACTGACCCGAGCTCAGTTCTACGAGCGCGGCATCAACGATCGCTGGATGTTGCGTTCAGAAGTTCGGCGCCTGGAGAACCTGCCCGCCATTGAAGGAATCGACGATGAAGAAGCTGCGCAACGTCCCATTGAATAGTGGCGCTTGGCGGCGCCTGCGCGCCCAGGTGTTGGCCGATGAGCCCCTTTGCCGCCAGTGCGCGGCGCTGGGCATTGTGACCCCAGCCACCGATGTCGATCACATCGTCAACCAGTCCGGCGACTACACCGACGACAACCGACGCGAAGCGCTGCAGCCACTGTGCCATGAATGCCACTCACGCAAGACGATGGCCGAGACACAGGGGCGCGGCGGCGCGCTCGTGGGGTGCGATACCAGCGGCATCCCGCTCGACCCGGCCAGCCCGTGGCGAAAAATCACCAGCAACTGATCCAATGAAGACCGCCCCCTCACCTCATTTTTATTGCTAACTGCCATGAAAACCACAGCCCGACGCCACCGATCTGATAGCGCCAAAGCGGCCGTTGCCGCCGCCCAGGCGGTCGCACTAGGGCCGATTGACCCACCGCTTGGCGTTCGCTTACGCGATAGCGACCGCGCCGCCTGGAACGCCATTGTGACGGCAAGGCCGCGTGATACGTGGACGGATGCCGACTTGATTCTGGCTGCGCAGCTTGCACGAGCCTATGGCGACATCGCCCAGCTTGAAACGCTGATTGACCAAGAGGGCATGATACTGGGCGATCAAGTGCACCCTGCCTGCACGCTCCTCGACAAGATGAGCCGTCGAGCGTTGGCCACTGCGCGCCAACTCAAGATCGACACCATCAGCGTGGTGGGCAAGTCCCAGGACATCAACAAGGGCGCCGCGCTGGAGCGCGATGCACGCCACGGCGTCGATGAGGATGATGGCCTGATTCCGAGGATCGTCCTGCAATGACGCGAGCAGAGCGCATTATCAAATTCATCGAACGCTATTGCGTTACCCCCGAGGGCGCCAATGTGGGCCAGCCCTTGCAGCTCGCCGCGTTCCAAAAGCAGTTCATCGTCGATGTCTACGACAATCCGGCCGGCACACGGCGCGCCATTCTGTCGGTAGGTCGCAAGAATGGGAAAACGGGCCTTATCGCCGCGCTGCTGCTAGCGCACCTGGTAGGGCCAGAGGTGAAGCAAAATAGCCAGCTCATTAGCGGCGCCATGAGCCGTGATCAAGCCGCGCTGGTTTTCAACCTCGCATCGAAGATGGTTCAGATGTCGCCCGAGCTTTCCCGCATCGTGCGTATCGTGCCCAGTAGCAAGCGCCTTATCGGTCTGACGATGAACACCGAGTTCAAGGCACTGGCTGCCGATGGTAAAACAGCTCACGGGCTTTCACCCGTACTGGCAATTCTGGATGAGGTGGGACAGGTACGCGGCCCGCAATCCGATTTTGTCGATGCCATTACGACCAGCCAAGGGGCGCACGAGCATCCCTTGCTGATCACTATCAGCACCCAGGCGGCCAACGATGCCGACTTGCTAAGTCAATGGATCGACGACGCGCTGCGTTCTGAGGATCCGCGCACGGTCTGCCGTTTGTACTCCGCCCCCGAAGGGTGCGAGCTGATGGACGAAGACGCCTGGAAGGCGGCAAACCCCGCCTTGGGCATCTTCCGCAGTATGGACGATATGCGCGAGCTGCTGGCCCAGGCCGAGCGAATGCCCAGCATGTCCAACTCGGCGCGTAATCTATTGCTCAACCAGCGTGTCAGCCTCGATAGCCCCTTCATTAGCCCTGACGTGTGGGCTAGTTGCGCGCGTCCTCCTGAGCCCTTCGACGGGCCGGTATACGGCGGCCTCGACTTATCGGCGCGTACCGACCTTACCGCGTTGGTGCTGGTGGGCAAGGTCGATGGCACGTGGCAGGTGCGGCCATATTTCTGGACACCTGAGCAAGGCATCTTCGATCGCGCCAAAACCGACCGTGCGCCCTATGACGTTTGGGCGCGCTCCGGCTTCCTGCGCACTACCCCCGGCGCCACGGTGGATTATGAAGCCGTCGCCGCCGATCTGGTGGAGATCCTGCAAGACGTGGATCTTCACGCGCTAGCCTTTGACCGCTGGCGTATCGACATCTTCCGCAAGGAGCTCGACCGGCTGGGTATCGACTTGCCGCTAACCCCGCACGGACAAGGCTTCCGCGACATGGCCCCAGCCCTGGACGCCCTCGAGGCCGAATTGCTCAACGGTCGCCTTGCCCACGGCAATCACCCCGTACTGACGATGTGCGCGGCCAACGCCGTTGCCGTGACTGACCCCGCTGGCGCCCGCAAGCTCGACAAGTCGCGCCGCACAGGGCGCATTGATGGCATTCAAGCCCTGGCGATGGCAATGGGCGCTGCCCAAAGCGCCGAGGCACCGACCGATCTGGAAACAGAGGTGTTTTTCGTATGAGTACCGTCACGCTGCAAGAAGCCAAAGATCACCTACGTATTCTCGACGATGAGGAAGATGGTTACATAGGCGGGCTGCTGCTGGCCGCCGAAGGCCACATTGCCGATTATCTGGGCGACGGCCTGCCCGACCCGATGCCCGCCCCAGTACGCGCCGCCGTATTGCTACTGGTGGCCGACCTATTCGAGAACCGCGAGCGTCAGAGCCTTGGCGGTGTCGGCGGCTACCAGCAAAACCCAACATTCCAGCTTTTGCTGACCCCGTATCGCTCAAGTGAGGTGCTGTGATGATGGATCCAAGACGCGAGCTTGAATGGAGTGAGCGACCCGCAGGCGAATACCGCGCCGAGCGCCTCGAAGGGGAGCGCGAGCGCCTAGAGCGCCGACTGGTGTGGGCGATGCGAAAACAGGATGTTCACGCTATCCAGAAGTTGCGCCAGCGTATCGAGGCGCTTGACGATGCTATCGTCGATGACCTGACGCCTGGCTGCCCACCTAATAGGTTCGAGCGCTACCGAGCTCACGGGGGCGATGTCCGATAATCCGACATCGCTTGTAAGTGGACACGAGCCACGTTAGATGCACTTGCTAAGCGCTACTTGTTGCTGGCGCTTGCTACCTATTTGCTACCTATCTCGCAGAAAACCAAAAACGGCCACTTGCTCAATTAGCTAAGTGGCCGTTTTCGTTAAGTATTTTGGTCGGAGTGACAGGATTCGAACCTGCGACCTTTGCAACCCCATTGCAACGCGCTACCAAGCTGCGCCACACTCCGACTGCCTTACGGGGCTTAACCCCTCAAGACGGTGCGTATAGTAGCGTTTTAAAGCGCAAATGAAAAGCCCTTTTTGCGCTTTTATTTCAAGCGGTTGTCTACGTGACCGAGATGACATTGGAGCTAGGCGTTGTTACGCCGTGCAGTTTGGCCCTACGCCTCGTCCTGCAGCAGCGTGCGCATGGCTTCGAAAACCCCGGGTGCCGTCACCAGCAACTCTCGCGAGAAGATATCTTCCGGTGTTCCCTCGGGCACCTCGATAAGATGTCCGGCCCGTGCGCCCGCCTCTTTCGCGATCAACCAGCCAGCGACGAAATCCCAGGGCGACACCGATTCGTAGTAGGCATCTAGTCGCCCGCAGGCGATGTCACAGATATCCAGCGCAGCGGCGCCGTTACGGCGCACATCCCGACAGTTCGCCAGCACCTTGGTTAGCCGTGGTAAGAGGTGCTTTCGCTGCTCGCGCTGATAGGGAAAGCCCGTGGCCACTAGCGCATGCTCGAGTACGCTTGTGTGACTTGGCGCGATCGCCACGCCATTGCGCCAGGCACCTTGGCCCTTGAGGGCGGTAAAGGTTTCATCGAGAAAAGGGGCGTGCACCACACCCACCTGGGTGACGCCCTCCTCCATCCAGCCGATCGAAACGGCGACGTGCCGCAGCCCATGAGCGAAGTTGACGGTACCATCGATAGGATCGACCACCCACAGCGGCCCGCTGCCTACCTCTTGCTGCTCGGGAGCCAACTCTTCGCTCAAACGCGCTTCGCCAGGAAAAGCTGTCTCCAGCGCCTCGCTGATAAAGCGATCGACGGCCACATCGATATCGGTGACGAGCTCTTCACCTGCCTTGAGGCGCTGACCAAAGCGCTGTTCTTGGCGCGCACGCAGAATCATCTTTCCTGCCTGCTCGGCAATCTCGATGGTTTTGGCCAAACGCTGCTCGTGGGTGTCGCGGCTCATGCTCTCTCCTATGTTCACACGCTCTTAACGATCAACTCGCTCTTAGCGGTACATTACTGTAATGGTCGATCAGCATAGCCGCTCGATATGACAGTAGCGAGAAGGCAGAGCGTTTGGGCAAGAAGATATCATCAGCTCTCGGCGCGGCGTATGGTGCCATCAGGATGAATTTCGATGCCGTTTTCAACTCGCGAGGTACTAACGGGGTAGGTGCTGCCCTCCTCGCCGTTGGCCTGAAAAGCAGCAGCGAGCTCACCATAGTCACCCTCGCCAATATCGCAGGCTTGAAAAGGAAAGGTTGGCGGATCGGTGTCGGCGTCTTCGAACATGGAGGTAGTCAGGGCATCGGTTCTATAGGCGCTGAGTTCGGTCATACAGGCACTCACGGAAGAGCGATCCAGATGGCTGGTGTACTGCGGCACGCCTACGGCTGCTAACAGTCCCACGATGGCCACGACAATCAACAGTTCGATCAGCGTAAAGCCTTTTTGTCGCGCGCCTCGAAACGTTACACAACCCCTCTTGTTGAGCGACTTCATTTACGCATCCCCTTATTTTTTAGTCTATTTTTAGGACCCTTGTTATTTATTTATGACAACGTCTTTATTTCGTCTTTCTGTTTAATTAACCTGAGACATCACTGCCACCCTAACCCACTAATCATTACTTGGCAACGCCACATCAAAATAAAGGCATAATGCATAAAACAGGGAGCGTTATTCGCATGGGGAGCGTCTTAACCACAAACTTCAAAGATAACAATGTGCCATTAACGCTCGCACTATCACCCTATAAAGGCTTGTGCGAACGCTTCTTGCAGCACGGGCTCATTACACCATCACAGCTAAGCTCCCACCTTCGCCAGGCAAACAGCGCCAAGTGCTCGCTGCTACGCCAACTGATCGAGCATGCCGCCATCGATGCAGGTCAGGCGACGCTTCTAGCCGGGTGGGAGTATGGCATACCGGTCGTGGACCTCGATGGTGTACGCATGACGGCGCTGCCGCCGATAGAAGAATTGCCGACTAAAACATTGAAAAAGCTCTCTGCCTTACCGCTGAAACGCGATAAAGAGCAGCTCACTGTTGCCATCGCCTATCCTGAAAACATCATCGATTTACATGAACTTCGCGTTGTCACAGGCCTCACTATTCACGGCGTACTGGCGCCTTCGCCGCAGTTGAATCTAGCGTTACATAGCTATCTGTTACACAACGAGCGCACACTTTTAGAAGACCTCGAAAGCTTGGACAGTCCCGATACGGTGGCTATCGACTACCCTGACAGTGGTATCGGCGATACTTCGTTACCCCACCGCCAAGAGCAGGCGCCAATCGTCAAGTTCATCAATAAAGTGCTGTTCGATGCTATCAATCGCGACGCTTCGGATATTCATTTCGAGCCTTACGAAGGAAGCTATCGCGTTCGCTTTAGAATCGATGGCGTACTCATCGAGATCGTTCGCCTTGCCCACCAGCTTCGTCAGCATATTGCCGCACGCTTGAAGGTCATGGCGCGCCTGGACATCGCCGAGCGTCGCCTTCCTCAAGACGGCACCCTTACCCTAAGCTACTCGCCGTCACGCAGCGTTGAGTTTCGTGTCAGTACCCTGCCTACCGTTAGTGGCGAAAAGATCGTACTGCGCCTGCTCGAACAAGAGGCCACTCATCTGGGTATCGAGGAGCTGGGATTTAGTCATGTCCAGCGCCAACACTACGAACGAGCGCTGTCTAAACCGCATGGCATGGTGCTGGTTACTGGTCCTACCGGCAGCGGTAAGACGGTAACGCTCTACACTGGCCTGCAACTGCTCAACCAAACCGAGCGCAACCTTTGTACCGCTGAGGATCCGGTTGAGATCAAGCTGGCGGGGGTCAACCAAATCAGCGTGCAGCCCAAGATCGATTTTACCTTTTCGGCGGCGCTAAGGGCCTTCTTGCGCCAAGACCCCGATGTCATCATGGTCGGCGAGATACGCGATCTGGAAACCGCCGATATCGCCATCAAGGCGGCGCAAACGGGGCATCTCGTGCTCTCGACGGTCCATACCAATTCGGCTTCCGAAACCTTGGATCGCCTTGCCAATATGGGTGTGGCCGCTTTCAATATTGCCAGCGCCGTTAGTCTGATCATCGCGCAGCGGCTGGTGCGTCGACTCTGCAGCGTTTGCAAAGCCCCAACGACGCTCCCACGCCAGGTATTGCTCGATGCAGGTGTCGCGCCCGATGTGATCGAAAGCGCTTCGCTCTATCGTGCCGTAGGCTGCAAACACTGTACAAAAGGGTATCGCGGCCGAATCGGAGTATACGAAGTGGCGCCGATCTCTACCGCTCTGCGCGAGCACATCCATCAGCGTGCCAGCACGCTCGACATCGAACGCACCCTTCGTGCCGAAGGCCATGTGAGCCTTTTTCAGCACGCGCTTTCACGCGTACTTGACGGCACGACGACGCTTGAAGAGGTTCAGCGTGTTACCCAAAAGTGAAGACGCGCGTAAAGGCCGCGTATGGTCTCGGCAACCGCTGCTTCACAGCTGGCGCTGGGAGGGCCGTGGACCACGAAACCAAACGTTGCGTGGCTATCTTGTTGCGACTAGCAAGCGCGAGGTAACGGCACAGCTCGCCGAACAGCAGATCAAAGTGACCCATATTCAGCGGCGCCAACGCTTACGCATGCAGCAGCGCATCGCAGCACACGATATCATGGTGTTCGCGCGCCAAATGGCCACCATGATTCGCGCCCACATTCCGCTTTTACAAGCACTTCACGCCACGCTTGAAAGCCAAAAAAAGCCCGCCATGGCCACACTCATTCATCAGCTTGCCGAGAGCGTCGCGGCGGGTGACGAGTTTGCTCGCGCCCTAGGGCGCCATCCGCGCCATTTCGATACGCTGTTCCTCAATTTGGTCGAGGCCGGCGAGCAGTCAGGGCGACTTGCCGATATGCTCGAACGCATTGCTCACCACCAGGAAAAAATGGCCACGCTCAAGCAGCGCATCAAAAAAGCGCTTTGGTACCCGCTCACCGTCTTATTCGTTGGCCTAAGCGTTACGCTGCTTTTGTTGATCAAGGTGGTGCCGGAGTTCGAAAGCATGTTCCAAGGTTTGGATGCCGAGCTGCCTTGGCTTACCCAGTTTACGGTCATGCTCTCCACCCAGGCACAGCTCTACTGGCCGCTGTTGCTGGTCGCCATTGCGCTCGCCGCGTTTGCCATCAAGTTAGGCCTTCGCTCACCACGGGTTGCCTATGCGCTGGATGCATGGATACTACGCCTCCCTTGTGTGGGAGGATTGGCACAAAAAGCCGCTGTGGCACGCTTTGCCAGCACCTTAGCCACGACTGCCGCCGCAGGTATTCCGCTCACTGAAGGGTTAAGAACGGCCCGAGGCGCTACCCGCAACCGCGTCTATGTTCGCGCCATGACGCATGTGGAAGAAGACATTGCCAGCGGCCAGCCGCTCTATACCGCCATGCGCCTAACCAATCGTTTTCCTGTTATGGCAATTCAAATGATTCATATAGGCGAGGCCTCGGGAGCGCTGGAGGCGCTCCTCGGGCGTGTTGCTGACTACTACGACAAAGAAGTCGATACTCATGTCGACACCCTGACCTCATTGATGGAGCCATTGGTCATCGTCGTACTCGGTATCTTAGTCGGCGCGGTGGTCTTGGCGATGTACCTTCCCATCTTTCATATGGGCATGGCGCTTTAGTACCAGCGCCATTAGCAAACACCAAACCTGATGGGATGAACGGACGCTAGGTTATGAGCATTTCACTAGAAATTACCTTCGTTATAATCCTCGGCCTCTGTCTGGGCAGCTTCGTCAATGTCGTGGTCTACCGGCTACCGCGCATGCTGGTAGCGCAGTGGGAGCGCGAAGCACGGGCAATTCTTACGCTCGCTCCTGCTGCCGAACCACCGACGCTTACGCTGGCAGCGCCGCGTTCACACTGCCTCCACTGTCAAGCCCCCATTGCCTGGCACGATAACATTCCCCTGCTTGGCTGGCTGAAACGACGCGGCAAATGCGCCCAGTGCAATACAGCGATTAGCTATCAGTATCCTTTGGTAGAGGCCTTCAGCGCCCTGCTGGCCCTGGCCGTGTGGAGCCAGCTAGGCACTTCACTCATGGGGCTGTGCGTCTTACTCGCTTGCTTTGCGCTGCTGGCGCTGGCGCTGATCGATTGGCATACCCAGCTATTGCCGGACGCGATCACACTACCGCTACTGTGGAGCGGATTGCTGTTCACGCTCTGCTTTCGCCCACAAAGTCTCGATGATGCCGTCATCGGGGCCATGCTGGGGTATGGCCTACTCTGGTGCGTCTATTGGCTATTCAAGCTAATGACCGGTAAAGAGGGCATGGGTTATGGCGATTTCAAACTGCTAGCGGCCCTGGGCGCCTGGGTGGGTTGGCAGCAACTACCCTTGATACTCTTGGCATCCGCGGGAACCGGAGCTGTGGTTGGCTTGCTGTTACTCGCAGTCAGCGGCAAACAACGCGGCGCGGTCATGCCGTTTGGTCCTTTTCTGGCCTTCGGTGGGTGGCTGAGCCTTTTGACCGACGATGGTATAATGAGCCGCTATTGGATGATGGGTGGTTAGCACGACTCGCCAGGCGGAGGCATTAGCATGATCATTGGGCTCACCGGCGGCATTGGCTCGGGAAAATCGACGGTCGCACGCGCCTTTGGTACGCGCGGAATTGGCTGGGTCGACGCCGACGATATCGCCCGCGAGGTAGTCAAGCCCGGCGAGCCTGCGCTTCACGCCATCAGCGAACGCTATGGTCCTAGCATTTTGCAACCCAACGGCGAGCTCGATCGCGCCGCCTTGCGTACCATCGTCTTCGCCGAGCCAACAGAGCGTGCTTGGCTCGAAGCCCAAACGCACCCGCGCATTCGTCAGCGACTGATCGAGCGCCTTGATGAACTACTTCATCAAGGCTCCCCCTATGTGCTGCTAGTGTCGCCTTTGCTCTTCGAGTCAGGGCAGCATACGCTGGTCGAACGGGCGCTCGTCGTCGATGTCCCTCAAGAGCTACAGCTTGCACGTACTCAAGCGCGTGACGGCGTAAGCCATGAGCAGGCAAGTGCTATCATCGCCGCACAGCTGCCGCGCGATGCGCGAAACCAGCGCGCGGATGACATCATCGACAATAGCGGCGATGAAAATGCGCTCGACGCTCGCGTTGCCGCACTTGACGAGCGCTATCGCCAGTTAGCGGCTCATCGCACTCTTTCTTAAGAATGTTGTTAAAGGATTCTATGCCTCACGCTAGCACTACCACGCTTTCGGTCAACTGCCCTCAATGTGGCAAAAAAGTGATCTGGAAGGCTGCCAATGCCTATCGCCCCTTTTGCAGCAAACGCTGCCAGCTAATCGATTTGGGCGCTTGGGCCGATGAGTCTCACCGCATTGCCGGTGAGTCGGCTATGGATGAGGCCGACCTCGATACACTACTGGCACAGGCTGACCGCGATGCGCCGCTCAACTAACCCGGGGAATCTATCTTCCTACCTATGAGCACCCAATCGCCCGCCGGCATCTATGAGGCACTTCATGCCTTGGATAACGCCTTCGATCACCTCATGCAGCGTTTAAACGCTGCCGCGGCGTGCTACGCGCAAACCTTACCACCTACCTGGATGTTCGATAGTGAGCTGACACCAGCGGCGTGGTTTGAGCAGGCCCTAATGGATCTTTGGTACGTAAATGGGCAGGACGGGCGTGAGACACGGAACTATATTGGTATCGTCGCGGCAGAGCCCGAACTTCTTTATACGTTAGAACAGGCGAACACAGCGAAATCGCGCTTTTCGATGCTTCTACAGCATCTCAAATCGCTCTACCCCTCCCATCTAAGCGAGGCACGGCAGCGTTTGGCCGAACGCCATCCCGATATCGATACGCTGCTTCAACGCAATGGCCTAGCCAGACTTCATCTCAAGCAGTGTTGGCGACATATTCCCATCGCCGAGGCAAGTGTGGCCCGTGTACGCTTTGCCTGGTACAGCAGCGGACGTTCGATCAAACGTCTTAGCGTTGCCGAGGCCGAGCAAAAGTTGCTCAAACTGGATACTCAAGCGGCCCACGTGCAAATCCAGCTACGCAAGCTTGCAAGCCTACCTAGTGGTGAAATGCTCGCCCAGGTTCAACCTCAAGCGCCGCTAATGCGGGCCAATCTGTTCTTCACCGAGCCACTAGAGGATGGTCATACGCGTCGCGCACTCAACGTTGCGCTGCCATTGATCGTCCCCGCGACCCAACGGGGCCTACCCCATCTAACATACCCGCCGACGCAGCCGCCGAGCGAAAGAACCCGGGCGCGGCGGCGCGATGAAAAGATCGAAGCCGAACCTTTTCTACCCAGCCTACGCATACACCGCTACCGTTAAGCCCAATGTAGACACCTAGCGCACGCGAGGGTATTGCCGCTCCAATGCGCTAGGGGTGTCCATGCGCTTTACTGCGGCGAAGGCAGCTCGTCGGCTTGCCATACACCGTGGGTGGTCAGCGCGTTCACGATGGCAGCCAGGGCCTTAGAAGAGAAGCCACTTTCCTTAATCAACGCATCGAGGCGCTCTTTGAAGCGCTCTTGGTCGCGCTGTGCCTGGGCTTCCTGCTCCTCTTGTTCGAGCATGGCGATCGAACGTACGGGAGGTCCAGTGGGAATGTCCTGGCTTTTAGCCGGGTCATCGAGCATCTTCAATGCTTGTGCAAACGCATCGTCCAGTTCACGGAACTTACGCAGCTTTTCCCGCTCATCGAGCGGCTTATTAGCCTTTTGATGTTTCATTACCGTTTCATCTTCACCTTTATCAATACCTTCGAACAGCATCGTCACGCCCACGCTCGCCGATACTGCTTTCGACATCCATGATCAACGCCGAGCGGTATTCATTGTGGCGCGTCTTCGTACTATCCAGGCGACACACCATCGGCATATACGAATAGCCGCTAGAAAAGCGTGTGGTATGACCTATTAAGGGCAATGCACTGCTATCCGCGATGCTTAAAGACCAGCACAAAGGGCGCCACTCATTCGAAGAAAGATTAATTCATGTACAGCAATATGGGCAATTAGACAGTCGAGCTCAAGAATGATCGCTTTTACAGCCACCTCTAGGCTAACCAGCCGCTAGATGTTAGTTTTCATTCTCGTTATTGTCACGCGATTTGGCGACCGTTGCGACTCGCCTGCGATGGATGACCAAAGCCATTATATCGCGTCATTCAGGGTAGGAGAATCTGTTGTCTAATGCGAAAAATACAGGGGTAAAACAAAGCCGACACCCCTAGGGATGCCGGCTAAGCGATGACTTAGTCTTCAGTACGAACGAGCCAGGACTCCACGGTCTCTTCGCCAAACTCGTCTTTCCAGCTACGCAGACCTTTGTGATTACCGCCGCGCGTTTCGATAACCTCACCCGTCTTGGGGTGCTTGTAAATCTTCAAACGACGCTTACGACGGCCAGTGGCACTGGTAGCCGGCGCCTTAGCGGCACGCTGCTCTGCTTTAGGATCAAGCAGTGCGATGATATCGGCCGGGCGTTTGTTGAATTCTTTCATCAGCGCTTCGAGCTTGTCTTTCAGATCCAGCTCGCTTTTCAAACGCTGGTCTTTCTGCAGGCGCTCCAGGTCTTCCTGGAGTTGCTTCAACTGCTGCTCTTTCTGAAAGTATTCGTTAAGCAATGACATGGCGAGTTCCCTTAACATGAGAGGTGAAACATGAGTACGAAATGGACAGTTTCGATACTCGGTAGTTCAGGATGCGGTACCATTATTCCTGTTAATTTGCTTATTGACAATAGTCTAGTTGAAATAACTTCGAATGCTATAGTCTTTTTAATTTTTCGAATAGAAAATATCAAATAATCAAAAGCTCAGTTAGCGCTTCAAAAGGCGGCCGCTTTATCACTATCGGTAGTTGAGCACTCACCAAGCCCTGCTACTCCTCCCCGAAAACTAACAAAACAGATAGCCAACTTAAGATAACCTTGCATGAGGTTACTCGCATAACGTTTCGCAAAAAAAGCAAAACCTGATAGAAAATGTCCGCCAATTAAGACGTTATATAACTCACCTAGCACAGTAACAACATGTCGTCGCGAGCATCATGGGCAGGGTTTACAATATTGCACACAGAAAAAACGCCACTCCGAAGAGTGGCGTTTTATGATCTAGATCGATTTTAGAATCAATCTTGACCCATTTGTTGCTTGATCAGGTCGCCGATGGTGGTCGGGCCGCCTGTCTCAGGCTCTTGCTCGCGCAGTTTCTTCATGCTTTGGCGAGTATCGTCTTGCTCTTTGGCCTTGATGGACAGGTTGATCTGACGGCTCTTACGATCAACGTTGACGATACGCGCTTCGACGCTGTCGCCTTCGTTGAGCACGTTGCGCGCGTCTTCGACACGGTCAGCGCTGATCTCGGATGCCTTGAGCACGGCGATGACATCAGTTGCCAGCTCGACATGCGCTTCTTTGGCATCGACTTCAACGACGCGGCCAGTCACGATGCTGCCTTTGTCGTTGACCGAGAGGTACTCAGCAACCGGATCGGAATCCATTTGCTTGATACCCAGCGAGATGCGCTCGCGTTCCGGGTCGATAGAAAGGATGACGGCTTCGGCTTCGTCGCCCTTTTTGAAGTTGCGAACGGCTTCTTCGCCGGTCTCTGTCCAAGAGATGTCGGACAGGTGAACCAGACCGTCGATACCGCCCTCCAGACCAATGAAGATACCGAAATCGGTGATCGACTTGATGGTACCAGAGACACGGTCGCCCTTGTTGTACTGGCCGTTGAAGGTTTCCCACGGGTTAGCAGTGCACTGCTTGATACCCAAGGAGATACGACGACGCTCTTCGTCGATGTCGAGAACCATGACTTCGACGTCTTCACCGACCTGAACCACTTTGGACGGATGAATGTTCTTGTTGGTCCAATCCATTTCGGATACGTGAACCAGACCTTCGACGCCCTCTTCCAACTCGGCAAAGCAGCCGTAGTCGGTCAGGTTGGTGACCACGGCCTGCACCTTGGTGCCTTCCGGGTAACGCGCCTTGATGTTGACCCACGGATCTTCGCCCAGCTGCTTCAGACCCAGTGAAACGCGGTTGCGCTCACGATCGAATTTAAGCACTTTGACGTTGATTTCGTCACCAACGGCCACGATTTCGGAAGGATGCTTGATGCGCTTCCAGGCCATGTCGGTGATGTGCAGCAGGCCGTCGACGCCGCCGAGATCGACGAAAGCGCCGTAGTCGGTCAGGTTCTTGACGATACCCTTGATCTGCTGGCCTTCCTGCAGCGTAGCCAGCAGAGCTTCACGCTCGGCGCTGTTTTCAGCTTCGAGCACGGCGCGACGAGAGACAACAACGTTGTTGCGTTTCGGATCGAGCTTGATGACCTTGAAGTCCAGCTCTTTGTTTTCCAGGTGCGCAGTATCGCGAACCGGACGTACATCGACCAGGGAACCCGGCAGGAAGGCGCGAATGGAGTCGACGTCGACCGTGAAACCACCCTTGACCTTGCCGTTGATGACACCCTTGATGATTTCGTCTTTCTCGAAGGCGGCTTCCAGAATCTTCCACGCTTCGGCACGCTTGGCCTTCTCGCGTGACAGACGAGTTTCACCGAAACCGTCTTCGACGGCTTCCAGAGCAACGTGAACGTCATCGCCGATGGCAATGGTCAGTTCGCCGTTTTCATCACGGAATTGCGCGGCCGGAATCTGACCTTCGGACTTCAAACCGGCGTTGACGGTAACCCAGTCACCATCGATGTCGACGACCTGAGCCGCAACGATCGCGCCCGGCTCCATGTTGATGTCGTTCAAAGACTGTTCAAACAGTTCAGCAAAGCTTTCGCTCATGATGTTCCTACGTAATCAACGTTGTTGAGGCATTGCTGCCTTCTCCGCACCACCAGCGAGCGCGGGCCTAATAACACTCTGCCTTCGAGGACGTTAACGCTGGTTTGACCTGACCGGGCTTCCCGTTGTGAGTCAACTGCCCTGCCACGTCTTCACGCCACTTCGAAAGCGCCGCAAGGGAGAATCAGGTGCCGTGCGCCATGCCACGCTGGACAAGCAATTCGGTCAGCCGATCGACCACTTCCGGTATACTCAGGCGCGTGGTATCAAGCGTAATGGCATCATCTGCCGGCTTGAGCGGTGCCACGCTGCGTTGCGTATCACGCGCATCGCGTGCCTGTATCTCCTGCAAAAGACTCGACAGACTAGCATCCACGCCGTTTTCGCGCAACTGCTGGTAGCGCCGACGCGCGCGCTCCTCAGCACTCGCGGTAAGAAATATCTTGAGCGGCGCTTCGGGAAACACCACTGTGCCCATATCACGTCCATCAGCCACAAGCCCAGGGGCGCGGCAGAAATCGCGCTGGCGAGAAAGCAGCGCGTCGCGCACCAGGGTCAAAGCCGCCACTTGCGAGGCGCGCTCACCCGCGGCTTCAGTGCGAATCAGGCGCGTCACCTCCTCGCCTTCGAGCAGCGTTTGCGGCACGCCGCGTTCGACGGGAAACGCCACGTCGAGCGACTTCGCCAGCGCCGCCACCCTGGTTTCGTCATCGAGCGCTACGCCATGCTTGACCGCCGCTTGCGCAGTCAAGCGATAGAGCGCGCCGCTATCGAGCAAATGCCAGCCCAAGCGTTCGGCGATCAAGCTACTGATCGTTCCCTTGCCCGCGCCGCCGGGGCCATCGATGGTCAGTACCGGCGTCCGCTCAGCCATGAGCGCCCTCCACTTCGATATGCATACCGATGCGCTTGGCAAGCTCGACGAAGTTGGGGAAGGAGGTGGCCACGTTGGCGCAGTCATCGATAACGATGGGCTCGGCCGCACGCAGTGAAGCGACGGCAAAAGCCATGGCGATACGGTGATCACCAAGGCTATCGACGCGCCCGCCTCGGTAGCTTGCAACATCAGCGTTCCCGTTACCTTGGATATCGATGCCATCTTCGACCACGGTATGCGGCACGCCCAGAATCGCCAAACCGTCGGCCATCGCCTGAATACGATCAGACTCCTTGACCCGCAGCTCTTCGGCGCCGCGCAGGCGCGTGGTGCCCTCGGCGTTGGCCGCCGCGATGAACAGTGCCGGGAACTCGTCGATCGCCAGCGGCACCTGATCGGTAGGAATATCGATGCCCTTAAGCGGTGCGTAGCGAATATGAATGTCCGCCACTGGCTCGCCACCAACGACGGCCTCGTTGGCAAGGGTGAGATCCGCGCCCATGGCCTTGAGAATATTGATCACGCCGATACGCGTGGGGTTGATGCCAACGTGCTCGAGCACCACGTTTGATCCCGGCGTAATCGCCGCTGCGACCAAAAAGAACGTCGCCGAGGAGATATCCGACGGCACGTCGATGGGCCCCGCCGTAAGCGCCCCTCCCCCTTTTAGCCAGCAGGTATCGCCTTGACGTTCGACGGGATAGCCAAAGCCGTTGAGCATGCGCTCGGTATGATCGCGCGTAGGAGCAGGCTCGCGCACGCGCGTCTCACCTTCGGCGTAAAGCCCTGCCAACAGCAGGCACGATTTCACCTGCGCGCTGGCCATCGGCATGTCGTAGTCGATACCCTTGAGTGACGCCCCACCCTGGATCTTGAGCGGTGGGCGCCCACCCTCGGCGGTGTCGATCTGCGCGCCCATCAAGCGCAGCGGATCGGCGACCCGCCCCATCGGGCGCTTGGTCAGAGAGTCATCACCGGTGAGTTCAGTATCAAACACCTGGCCCGCCAAAAGCCCAGCGAAAAGACGCATAGCAGTCCCCGAGTTCCCCACGTAAAGCGGGCCCGCTGGCTGCTTCAACCCGCGCATACCCACGCCGTGGATGGTGACCCGCCCTTGGTGCGGGCCTTCGATGGCCACGCCCATTTCGCGAAACGCCTGAAGCGTCGCCAAGCTGTCTTCGCCCTCGAGGAACCCCGTTACCTTGGTGACGCCCTCGGCCAGAGCGCCGAGCATGATCGAGCGATGCGACACCGACTTGTCGCCGGGCACGCGGATACGCCCCTCGGCGCTGCCGCCCGGGCTCATGCGGTAGATGACGTTGCCTTGTGGTTGCATAGAGTATTCCGCCTGGTAACTGGTTTTGTTCAATAGGGTATCGAAATAGTGGCGCGCGTGGCTGGCGCGATCAAACGTGGCGAGCATGGCGTCGCTGTCGCCCTCGCTGACGGCGCGGCGCAGGCGCTTGAGCCCGGCCTCGAAGTCGTCCAACGAGGCGAGCACGGCATCCCGGTTGGCAGTGAAAATATCGCGCCACATCACCGGGTCGCTTCCGGCGATCCGAGTGAAGTCGCGAAAGCCACCGGCGGCGTAGCGAAAGATATCCAGACGCTCGTCTTGGCGCGCCAGGGTATCGACCAACGAAAAGGCCAACAGATGCGGTAGGTGACTCGTCCGCGCCAGCACCTGGTCGTGGCGGGTGACGTCCATCTCGATCACCTCGGCCTCGCAGCACGCCCATAGGCTGCGTACGCGCGATAGCGCCACAGGGTCGGCATCGGCCTCGGGGGTCAAAATCACCTTACGGTCACGAAAGAGCGTGGCATCGGCAGCGCCTACGCCGCTCTTTTCCGACCCAGCAATTGGGTGGCCCAGCACCACGTTGGGCGGCACCCGGCCAAAGACTCGCACCACGCAGTCGCGCATGGCCGCCTTGGTGCTGCCCACGTCGGTCACCACGACATCGGGCCGCGCGCGCGGAAGGTAAGCCGCGACCTTTTCGGTGACCGCTTCCATGGCCAGCACGGGCACGGCCAATACGATCATGCTGGCGCCTTCGAGCTGGGCCGCAAGATCGATACCGCCACCGTCGATTAGCCCCATGGCGCGGCCGCGTGCAACCTCGTCGGGGTTACGATCACAAGCAGCGATCTCGCCACGATAGCCTTTGGCGCGCAGTGCGGCCGTCAAGGAGCCACCAATCAACCCAAGCCCCACGATGACGATTTTAGCTTCGTTGACCTGCACGCCTAGAGCACACCCTGGGGGTAGGAGCCAAGCACCTTGAGCTCGGCGGCACGCAGGCGCACCTCATCGAGCATGGCCGCAACGCGCGGCTCGTCGCGATGGCCCTTGAAGTCGATGAAGAAAACGTAGTTCCACACGCCGGTGCGTGAAGGGCGCGTCTCGAGCCGGGTAAGGTCGATCTGGTGGCGATGGAAGGGTTCGAGCAGCTCGTGCAGCGCACCCGGCTGGTTGCGCATGGCCACCACAATCGAGGTTTTGTCCTCACCGCAGATCGGTACGTCTTCGCTGCCGATGATCAAAAAGCGCGTAGAGTTGTCCGGGCGATCCTCGATCTTCTCAGCGATCTTTTCGAGGCCATAGAGCTTGGCAGCCATATCCCCCGCAATAGCGGCGCTGTGCCACTCGGTCTTGACCAGCCGTGCCGCCTCGGCGTTGGAAGAGACGGGTACGCGCTCGGCGTGAGGATAGTGTGCATCCAGCCACTTACGGCACTGGGCGATGGACTGAGGGTGCGAGTAAATGCGCGAAACCTTGTCGCGGCGGGTAGTTTCGCTCACCAGTAGGTGGTGGTGAATGCGCAGTACGACCTCGCCACAGATCTTGATCGAGGAGTCGATGAAGCTATCCAAGGTGTGGTTGACCACGCCTTCGGTGGAGTTCTCGACAGGCACCACGCCGTAGTTGACCGCCCCGGCTTCCACCTCCCGGAACACCTCGTCGATGGCCGCCATGGGTAGGCTGATGGCGCTATCGCCAAAGTGCTTGAGCGCGGCCTGCTGGGTAAAGGTACCCTCCGGCCCCAAGTAGGCGACCTTGATCGGCTGCTCCAGCGCCAGACACGCCGACATGATCTCGCGGAACAGGCGCGCCATTTCTTCCGAATCCAGCGGCCCCTGGTTTAGCGCCATGATACGGCGCAGCACCTTGGCTTCGCGCTCTGGGCGGTAGAAGACCGCGTTTTCGTTCTCAGCCAGCTTGACGTGGGCCACCTGCTGCGCGCAGCTGGCGCGTTCACTGATCAGGCGCAGAATGTCACCGTCCAGCTGGTCGATGCGCTGGCGCAGTTCATCGAGATTGATCGGCGTATCGCTCATCGACATTAACCCTTGCGTTGTTCAAAGTCCGCCATGAAATCGATCAAGGCGTCCACGGCCGCCTCGGGCACGGCATTGTATAGACTCGCCCGCATGCCGCCGACGCTGCGATGCCCCTTGAGGTTAAGCAGGCCAGCCGCATCCGCCTCGCGCAGGAAGGCAGCATCCAGCGCCTCATCGGCCAGCACGAAGGGCACGTTCATCAGTGAACGGCTGCGTACGGCGATGGGGTTGGAGTAGAAGTCGCTGCTATCGATGGCGGCGTAGAGCTTTTGCGCTTTGCGCTGATTGATCTCGCGCATCGCCTCGAGCCCACCGACCTCTTCTTGCAGCCACTGAAACACCAAGCCCGCCAGATACCAGGCGTACGTGGGCGGCGTGTTGACCATCGAGCCCGCTTCGGCAAGCTGGCGATAGTTGAACAGCGTGGGGGACGGCGTCACCGCCTGATCGAGCAGATCCTCGCGCACGATGACCAGCGTCAATCCCGCAGGCCCAATGTTCTTCTGCGCACCGGCATAGATCACCCCGTAGTCGCTGACATCGATGGGCTTGGACAGGATGTCGGAAGACATGTCGCACACCAGCGGCGCATCGACCTTGGGTACGTAGTCGAAGGCAAGGCCGCCGATGGTCTCGTTGGAGGTGTAGTGCAGATAGGCGGCATCGGCGCTGGGGGTAAGCGTACTCTGCGGCGGCACCTCGATGTGGCCGTTAGCCTCGCTGCTCGCGGCCACTACGCACTCAAAGCCAAGGTGGCGCGCCTCGGTCAGCGCCTTCTTGCCCCAAATACCGGTTTGGATGAAGTTGGCGCTGCCGCCTTTGCCCAGCAGATTGAGCGGCAGCATGGCGAACTGCAGGCTAGCGCCGCCTTGGAGGAACAGCACGCGGTAGTTGGCAGGAATCGCCAGCAAGGCGCGTAGATCGGCTTCGGCGCGTTCGGCGATGGCAATGAACTCGCTGCTGCGATGGCTCATCTCCATGACCGAGAGACCACGCCCCTGGTAGTCCAGTATTTCGCGGCTGGCGCGTTCCAGCACCGCAGTGGGCAGGGCCGCAGGCCCTGCACAGAAGTTATAGTGACGTGTCATCCGCTTCGTTTCCCCGTCCCTCGTCTTGAGTCTCGGCCGCCTCGGCGTCGATCTCGCTATCGATGATACCGTCATCGGCGGGCTCATCGACCCGTACGGTCTTGACTAGCTTCTCTTCTTTGCCCAGACGGATCAGTGTTACGCCTTGAGTGTTACGCGAGGTGATCGAGACCTCTTCGACGCGGGTACGCACCAGCGTGCCGCGGTCGGTGATCAACATCATCTCGTCGGCGTCGTAAACCTGCATGGCCGCCACCAGCGCACCGTTGCGCTCGCTGGTTTGCATGGCGATGACACCCTGGCCGCCGCGTCCGCGCAGCGGGAACTCCTCGAGGCGGGTGCGCTTGCCATAGCCATTCTCACTGGCGGTGAGAATGTAGATTTGACCTTCGGCGCCCGTGGCTTCCTGCGGCTCGACGGCGTCATCGCCTTCGGCCTCAGCGTCGATCAGCTGCGACTGCGGAATGATCAGGCTGATCACCTCGGCGTCGTCGAGCAGACGCATACCGCGCACGCCGCGAGCGGTCCGCCCCATGGCGCGGACATTCGCCTCTTCGAAACGAATCGCCTTGCCGTTGGAAGAGAGCAGCATGGCGTGATCGTCACCCGAAGTGATGGCGGCACCCACTAGGCGGTCGCCCTCCTCCAGATCGATGGCGATCAAGCCCACGCTGCGCGGACGTGAGAACTGTTCGAGGCTCGTCCGCTTGACCGTCCCTTTCGCCGTGGCGAAGAAGATGTAGTGATCAGGATCGTAGTCGCGCACCGGCAGAATGGCGTTGACCGCCTCACCCTCTTCCAGCGGCAGCAGGTTGACCAGCGGTTTGCCGCGCGAGCCGCGGCTGGCGGCCGGCATTTCGTAGACCTTGAGCCAGTAGACCTTGCCGCGGTTAGAGAACAGCAGCACGGTATCGTGGGTAGAGGCAACGAGCAGATGCTCGATGACGTCTTCGTCCTTCATCGCGGTCGCGGACTTACCACGCCCGCCTCGGCGTTGGGCCTGATAGTCGGAAAGCGGCTGGGTCTTGGCGTAGCCGGAGCGCGACACCGTAACCACCATGTCCTCTTCGGCAATCAAATCTTCGATGGAGAGATCGAGACGGCTGGCCTGAATTTCGCTGCGACGGTCGTCGCCAAACTGATCGCGAACGGCGTGCAGCTCTTCGCGAATCACCTCCATCAGGCGCTCGGGCGAGGCCAGAATTTCGGTCAACTCGGCGATCTTTTCGAGAATGGCGAGGTACTCGTCGAGCAGCTTTTCGGTTTCAAGCCCGGTCAGGCGGTGCAAGCGCAGCTCGAGAATCGCCTGGGCCTGGGCCGGTGAAAGACGATACTGGGTGGCCGAAGGGTTGAGACCAAAGTTTTCATCGAGTTCGTCAGGCTTGCACGAAGTAGCACCGGCGCGCTCGAGCATGCCGGTCACCTGGCCTGGTTGCCAGACTTTATCGAGCAGCTTCTCTTTGGCTTCGGCGGCGTTGGGTGAAGCTTTGATCAGCTCGATGACGTCATCGATATTGGAGATGGCGACGGCCAACCCTTCGAGGATATGCCCCCGCTCGCGCGCTTTGCGCAGCTCGAACAGCGTCCGGCGCGTCACCACTTCGCGGCGGTGGCGAATGAACGCCTCGAGCATCTCTTTTAAGTTGAGCGTGCGCGGCTGGCCGTTCTCGAGCGCCACCATATTGATGCCGAAAACGTTTTGCAGTTGGGTTTGGGCAAAGAGGTTATTGACCACGACCTCGCCCGACTCGCCGCGCTTGACCTCGATCACCACGCGCAGGCCTTCCTTATCGGACTCGTCGCGCAGCTCGGCAATTCCCTCGATCTTCTTGTCCTTGACCAGCTCGGCGATCTTCTCGATCAAGCGCGCCTTGTTCACCTGGTAGGGCAACTCGGTGACGATGATGTGATCACGCCCACTCTTGTCATCGTGCTCGATGGTGTGACAAGCGCGCACGTAGATGCGCCCACGCCCGGTGCGATAAGCATCGAGAATCCCGGCGCGGCCGTTGATGATGCCGCCCGTGGGAAAATCAGGACCAGGAATGTACTGCATCAGATCATCGATGCTCAGGGTGTAGTCATCGATCAGCGCCAGACAGCCGTCGATCACTTCGCGCATGTTGTGCGGCGGGATGTTCGTCGCCATGCCCACGGCGATACCCGAGGAGCCATTGATCAGCAGGTTAGGCACTTTGGTTGGCAGCACCTCGGGAATACGCTCGGTGCCGTCGTAGTTATCGACCCAATCGACGGTGTCCTTTTCCAGGTCCGCCAAAAGCTCGTGGGCCAGGCGCGCCATGCGCACCTCGGTGTAACGCATGGCGGCGGCGTTATCGCCGTCGATGGAGCCGAAGTTGCCCTGACCGTCCACCAACACGTGGCGCATGGAGAAGTGCTGCGCCATCCGTACGATGGTGTCGTAAACGGCGCTGTCGCCATGAGGGTGGTACTTACCGATGACATCGCCGACCACACGCGCCGACTTCTTGTACGGTTTGTTCCAGTCGTTGCCCAACTCATGCATGGCGAATAGTACGCGCCGGTGCACCGGCTTGAGGCCATCGCGCACGTCGGGCAGCGCGCGCCCGATGATGACACTCATCGCATAGTCGAGGTACGACTGCTTGAGCTCGTCTTCGATATTGACGGGCAGAATTTCTCTGGCGATGTCACCCATGTAAGTCAGATCCTTTGCACTGCATTGGCATTGCGAGAGTTGAGAGCGCAGAGAAAGGCGGCGCGAACCAGCCGCACCATCTCAAAATACCGAATAACGGCGCGCAGATACTTCGCCATCATACCACCGCACCGGCGGCAAGGGCAGTCGCCAAAGGGAGGGAATCGCCCTAGCCGACAAAGGCGTTACGGCTCACGATCAACCCTTCGAGCACGTCACGCACTTCCCCGTCGATGGCGGCGGCGCGATTGGCCTGGGTATCGAGCAGCACGAAGGTAAGATCGGCCGTGGCCGCCTCACGCCCATCGCGGTGCAAAATGCGGTGATGGCACACCGCGCTTTTACCGCCCACCTTGACGATACCCGTCTGCACGGTGAGATCGTCGCCATTCACGGCAGCGGCGCGGTAGTCGATGTTCATATTAACGACGACGAAAGCGAACCCCGCACGATGCAGCCGCTCGATGAATTCGGGGTGCTCGTCGAAGAAGGCCCAGCGCCCCTCCTCCATAAACTCCAAATAGCGCGCATTGTTGACGTGGCCATAGCCATCGAGGTGATAGCCGCGAACGCGCAGCGTGGTGGTAGTTAGCTTGCTCATGAGACCTCCTAAGGTTTGCTCGAGTCACGACGGTGGCAGTCACGCCACGCTTTCGCCATAATGTGCCCCCTTTGATACAGGACTGGCGACATGTGGTTCAAGAACCTGCACCTTTATCGGCTTCACGGCGGCCCTGAACTGGCGGCAAGCGCCTTAGAAGAAGCGCTCGGCGCTCAGTCCGCGCGCCCGCTTGGCGGCGCCGATGCGCGACGCCTCGGCTGGACGGCCCCTGCAGGACGTTTAGGCAGCGGCGCCTTGGTTCACGAAGTGCAAGGCCAGCGCCTGCTCAGTGCCCTGCGTCAGGAACGCATCCTTCCCGCCTCGGTCATTAAAGAGGAAGTGGACGAGCAAGTCGCTGACATCGAAGCCCGCGAAGGACGTAAGGTCACCCGCAAGGAAAAGCTCGCCTTGAAGGAGCAGGTCACCGAAGCGCTGCTACCGCGCGCCTTCGTGCGCAGCCAGAAAGTCGATCTATGGTGGGACACCCGTCGCCAACTGATCGGCATCAACACGAGCTCACGCAGTCGCGCCGAAGAGCTGCTCGATTTGCTGCGCGAGTCGCTGGGTAGCCTCAAGGCTACGCCGTTGAGCGCTCAAACGCTGCCTATGCGGGCGATGACGCAGTGGCTCGGCGATCCCGCCAGCCGCCCCTCGGACATGCAGCTGGGGGACCAGGTCGAGCTCAAGGCTAAAGGCGATGACGGCGTTTTGCGCGCCCGCCAGGTCGATCTCGATAGCGATGAAATTCAGCAACTGCTCGCCTCGGGACGCCAGGCCAGCAAGCTTGCGCTGGGTCTCGAAGGCCGGGTGAGCTTCGTGCTCCACGATGACCTAGCGCTCAAGGGCGTACGCTTTGGCGATGCCCTGATCGAAGAAGCGGATCAAGCCGATGACGGCGATGACGCCTTGGTGCGTCTGGAAACGGACTTCATTCTGATGGCCCAGGCGCTATCGGACGATATTCTACGTTTGCTGGAGTGGCTGGGCGGTGAAACCCAGCACACTCCCGCCGCCTAACTTCATTCGTGTGAAGCTCGACACGCTGACATCTATCAACGGATCGCATGACTGACCTCAACCACGCGGCACCGACTGCGCACGACAATGACCCCTGGGCCGAGATTCGCCCCTATAACGACACCGAGGTGGCCGACGTGCTCGGCCGCCTCGCGCGGGATAGCGAACTGCTCGACGCTCTGACCCGCTTTCGCCTGCCTCGCCTCGCGCGCTGGCTGCCGCCGGTAGCGCGCAAGCTAGCAAGCCACGCGATCCAGCGCGAAATAAAAGACGTCACCACGGTGCGCGACTTCCAGGTACGCATTGCCGGGTACATGGAGCGCATGATCCGCACCACTACCGATACCTTCGAGGTCAGCGGGCTGGAAAAGCTCGACCCTGAAAAGGCGTACCTGTTCATCGGTAATCACCGCGACATCTCGCTCGACCCGGCCTTCGTCAACTACGCGCTCTACCAGGCGGGCCGCGACACCGTGCGCATCGCCATCGGCGACAACCTGCTGAAAAAGCCCTACGTTACCGACCTGATGCGCTTGAACAAGAGCTTCATCGTGCCGCGCAGCGCGCGTGGCAAGCGCGCCATGCTGGCAGCCTATCAGCAGCTTTCGGCCTATATTCGCCACTCGATTACCGAAGACCGCCACTCCATTTGGCTTGCCCAGCGTGAAGGCCGGGCCAAAAACGGCATCGACCGCACCGACCCTGCCATCGTCAAGATGCTGGTCATGGCCAAGCGCCTGGCCGAGCGCGACATGGTATTTGGCGACGCCATCGCCGAGCTCAACCTCGTGCCCGTATCGATCAGCTACGAGTACGACCCCTGCGACAGCCAAAAAGCCCAAGAGCTCTACGACGTCGATACCAAAGGGAGCTACGCCAAGACCGAATTCGAGGACATTCGCTCGATCGTATCGGGCATTACCGGCCCCAAAGGACGCGTCAAACTGCGCTTTGGCACGCCGATCAGCGCCGACATGGCAACACCCGACGAAGTCGGGGCCGAGATCGATCGCCAGGTGATCGGTGGCTACAAGCTCTATCCAAGCCACTATTTGGCCTTGGAGGCACTAGGCGAAGCTCCCGAGCTGGTCGCCCGCAAGGCCATCACTCGCCAGGATCGTGAGCGCTTCCAGGCGCGTCTTGACGGCGTACCCGAACACCTTCGCCCCTACTGGCTCGCCCAGTACGCCAACCCGGTCAAGCACAAGGCAGGCAGGCTGACGCGGCGCTGAGATTATCGTTGCGCTGCGATACCGTTAGGCAAAAAAGTGCTATGGTCAACGCATAAACCGTACCGCCGGGCAGCGCCCGGCGCGCCGTGAAGGGAGAGCTTCCATGTCCGCCTCAGAAATTCAGAAAACGCGTATCATCAACGAGCTACGCGGCTTCATTCGTAAGCTGCTGCAAGACCCCCAGATTCTCGAACGCTCGCTCGCCATCGCCCGCGCCGAGCTTGGCGAGGGCTCTAGCCCAGCGGCCATGGCGCGCATCGCCAACGAAATCTCAGACACCACCAGCGTGCACATTCCCGAAGACCCTGCCGACCACTCCGATGCCGACAAGCTCTTTCTCGAGCTCTTGCGCGAAGTGGTGCAGGAGGAGCAGGCGCTCTACTGATCGCGCTTCCCCCTACGCTCGGTGATACGCCCTGGCGAAACCCGGTTAGCTAACGGCGTTTCGCCCTTTTGTTTATTTGATCGGAATTCAGAAACGCCATGTCGACTCGCAACATACTGGTGACCAGCGCCCTGCCCTACGCCAACGGCGACATCCACCTTGGCCACCTGCTCGAGTACATCCAGACCGATATCTGGGTACGCTTTCAGAAAAGCCGCGGCGAGCGCTGCTACTACGTCTGCGCCGATGACGCCCATGGCACCGCCATCATGCTGCGCGCAGAGCAGGAAGGAATCACCCCGGAAGCGCTGATCGAGCGCGTCTCACGCGATCATCAGGCCGACTTCGCTCGCTTTGGGGTCAACTTCGACAATTACCACTCCACCCACTCCGAAGAAAACCGCGAGCTCAGCGCGCTGATCTATACCCGCCTGCGCGACAAGGGCCACATCGCCACGCGCGACATCGAGCAGATGTTTGATCCGGTCAAGGGACTGTTTCTTGCCGACCGCTTCATCAAGGGCACCTGTCCCAAGTGCCACGCCGACGACCAGTACGGCGACAACTGCGAGAAGTGTGGCGCGACCTACACCCCGGCCGAGCTGATCGATCCGGTATCGGCGATCTCAGGCGCCACGCCCGAAGTGCGCAGCTCCACTCACTACTTCTTCAAGCTGCCGGACTTCGCCGACTTCCTCAACGCCTGGATCAACGACGGCCACGTCCAGCCGCAGATCCGTAACAAGCTCATGGAGTGGTTCGAATCGGGCTTCAACGAGTGGGACATCTCCCGCGATGCGCCCTACTTCGGCTTCGAGATTCCCGATGCGCCCGGCAAGTACTTCTATGTCTGGCTCGATGCGCCGATTGGCTATCTGGCGAGCTTCAAAAACCTGTGCGAGCGCGAAGGCATCGACTTCGACGCCTTCTGGCAGAAGGACTCGAGCGCCGAGGTCTACCACTTCATCGGCAAGGACATCGTCTACTTCCACGCCCTGTTCTGGCCAGCCATGCTCCACGGTGCCGACATGCGCACGCCAACAGCAGTCAACTGCCACGGCTTTCTGACCGTCGATGGCGCCAAGATGTCGAAGTCGCGCGGCACCTTCATCAAAGCCGGCACCTACGCCCAGTTCCTCAACCCCGAGTATCTGCGCTACTACTTCGCCGCCAAGCTGACCTCAAAGGTCGATGATCTCGACTTGAACCTCGACGACTTCGCCGCTCGGGTCAATGCGGACCTGGTGGGCAAGGTGGTCAACATCGCCAGCCGCTGCGCCGGGTTCATCAAGAAGCTCGGCGGCAGCAAGCTCGCCGCGCACTGCGCCGAGCCCGAGCTCGTGGCCCGTTTCATCACCGCCGGTGACGACATCGCCGAGGACTTCGAAGCGCGCGAATTCAGCCGCGCAATGCGCAAGATCATGGAGCTCGCCGACGACGCCAACACCTATATCGCCGATAAAGCGCCCTGGGCGCTGGCCAAGCAAGAAGGCTTTGATGAAGAGGTGGTAGAAATCTGTTCGGTGGGTATCAACCTCTTCCGCCAGCTAATGGTCTACTTAGCGCCGGTGGTGCCGGAAATGGCCAGCCAAGCGCGCGCGTTCCTCAACGTCGAAAGCCTCGACTGGGAAAGCCGCCACGCCGTGCTGCTCGATCACGCCATCGAAAAATTCAAGCCACTAATGACGCGGGTGGAGCGCGAGCGCATCGATGCCATGATCGAGGCCTCCAAGGAGGATCTCGTCGAAGAGCAGAAACTCAAATCCACGCCTAAGGGACCGCTCATGGAAACGCCCATCGCCGACGAAATCAGCTTCGACGACTTCATCAAAGTCGACTTACGCGTCGCACGCATTGCCAAGGCGCAGTACGTCGAGGGTGCCGACAAGCTCCTGCAACTGACGCTGGATCTTGGCGGTGAAACGCGCAACGTCTTCTCGGGCATTCGTTCGGCCTACGCGCCTGAGGCCCTCGAAGGGCGCCTGACGGTGATGGTCGCCAACCTTGCTCCGCGCAAGATGCGCTTTGGCATGTCCGAAGGCATGGTGCTGGCGGCGGGTAACGACGATGGTATCTACCTGCTGTCGCCGGATGCCGGCGCCGAACCGGGTCAGCGCGTCGTCTGAGGTCGTTCGTGAGCCCCTCGTCTTCCATGCCGTCCTCTATGCTAATCGACGCCGTCGATGCCGCACTGCCACAAACGCAGTGCGGCAAGTGCGGCTTCAACGGCTGCCGCCCCTACGCCGAAGCCATCGCAAAAGGCGAACCCATCAACCGCTGCCCCCCGGGCGGCGTAGCCACGCTCTACCAATTGGCCAAGCTTACCGGGCAAGCACCACTGCCGCTTGAGCAGCCTGCGCAACTACCCATGCTGGCGTCTATCCGCGAAGCGGAGTGTATTGGCTGCACAAAGTGCATTCAGGCCTGCCCGGTGGACGCCATTCTCGGCGCCGCCAAGCAGATGCACACGGTGATCGAGACCGAATGCACCGGCTGCGAACTATGCGTGGCGCCCTGCCCGGTAGACTGTATCGACCTGCTGCCGCACCCGCAGTGGCAGGCCGCCAACGACGATAGCGAACGTCAGGCCTACCTTGCCCGCCGCGCACGCTTGGGTCGCCAGCGTTTCGAGGCGCGCAACCAGCGCCTTAACGCCGAAGTCCGCACGCGCCAGGCGCGTAGAGCGCGGCGCGCCCAGGCCACACCGGCTGCCGTAACGCCGCCTAACGCGCCAAGCCCAAGGCAAGAAGCCACAACGCCTCCTGCGCCTTCGCGGGCAAAGCGCATGCGTCTGGTGGCCGCCATCAAGCGCCTGGAGCGCCAGCACGCCGAAGCAAGCGATGCCGAACGGCCTACCCTTGCCGAGCGTCTCGCCGTGCAGCGGCAAGCACTGGACGCCATGGACGTAGCACTTGCCCGAATCGAGCCAAACGCTCAAGCGTCCCGCCAAGCAAGCGGCGCTTCACAGCAAAAACGCCTAGCGCTCAAAGCCGCCGAGCAGTCGCTTGCCCACGTTAGACAGCAGATGCGCCATGCCCAGCGTCAGCAAGACAGCGCTGCCATTGCTCACTGCGAACGTCAACTCCATGAAGCCCAGCAGGTGGTCAATACGGCCCGCCGGGCCCTGGTATCGGATGTATAAGCCCGAATGAACGCCCAGAAGCGCTTCGAGATCTTTCGCCGCCTACAGGCGGCCAACCCGCACCCTACCACCGAGCTCAACTGGAGCACGCCCTTCGAGCTGCTGGCTGCGGTGCTACTCTCGGCCCAGGCTACCGACGTTGGCGTCAACAAGGCCACCGCACGGCTCTTTCCCGTGGCCAACACGCCCCAAGCCATCATCGATTTAGGCATCGAGTCACTCAAGGAGTACCTCAAGACCATCGGCCTTTACAACACCAAGGCCGTCAACTTGATGAAGACCTGCCATTTGCTCGTCGATCAACATCAGGGCGAGGTGCCCAAGACCCGCAAAGCGCTCGAAGCGCTCCCAGGCGTTGGGCGTAAGACCGCCAACGTCATCCTCAACACCGCCTTCGGCCAGCCCACCATCGCCGTGGATACGCACATCTTTCGCGTCTCCAACCGCACCGGCATCGCTAAAGGCAAAGACGTCGTTGAGGTCGAGCAGAAGCTACTGCGCCACGTACCCAAGGTGTTCAAGCAAGACGCCCATCACTGGTTGATCCTACACGGACGCTATACCTGTATCGCGCGCAAGCCGCGCTGCGGCAGTTGCCTGATCGAAGATCTTTGCGAATTCCCCGATAAGATCGAGCTGTAAATCACCCCTGCGACAAAGTCCGTGAAGCATCGCCCGTGCCCGTCAGCAGCGCACGATAGGCGCTACGCCATTCGGGCCACTCCCACGCCATCGTGGGCATGATGCCAGGCCGCGAAGCAGGCGCTTCGAGCCATGTGCACAGCGTTTTTTCGAGCCCTGCGCGCGTGCCGTCGTAGCGGTAAGCGGGGCCATAAAGTTCGGGAAAACAGAGGCGATCGGGAACCAGGGGCAAAGCGCCGCGCTGAGCCGCCTCCATGATCGCCAGCCCCTGAAATTCGTGCCACGTCGTCGAGACGACGATATCGCCACTGTCGAGTAGCGCCTGATACTTAGCCTGTGGCTGCGGCCCCCAGGCGACGATGTGCGCGGCCAAGCGTTCACGCGCCGTCGCAAAGATCGGCGGCAACTGACGAAAGCGCTGCCCCATCACCGCAAGCTCGAAGCCCACTCCCGCCTCGCTCAGCGCCATGAGCGCAGCGAAGAAATCCTCAGGATTCTTGTCGTACTCCCAACGATGATTCCAGATGATCCGCCCTGCTACCCGCGTGGAAGTATTCGGCAGCGAACCGGAAAGCGTAGAGAGCGGCAGTAGCGGCACGGGCAGCACACGAGCGCGCGCCTTAAGGGCATCGAGGCGCTCAGCGATAGGTAACTTTTCTGGCAGGCGCTTTAGAAAGGCGCGAACGCCCGCAACGAACGCATCGCGGTTGTACGCCGTATTGAAAACGACCTCATCGGCGGCCAACGCGCTGTAGAGATTGACCATCTTAGCCTCGACCTGAGGCTGCTGCTGAAGCGATTCGGGGTAGGCGAACTGGTTTTCATGAAAGTAGACGATACGCCGCGCCTGCCCCAACTGGGGATAGAGCCCGGTCAAGGTCGCCAGATCCACCATCGAGGTTGCCAAGACGACGTCGTACGTACGGCTTAGCGTGGCATGCTCGCTTAGCATCCAGGTGAGAGGGTTGCCCCGAATGCGCCAGGAGAAGTAGCGCGGCGGCAGTTCGAGTAGCGTCCACTCGTTGTCGGGCAGTTGATCCATCAGGCTCTCGGCCCAATAGCGATGGCTCACGGCGGCGTACGCCGACAATAACAATACCCGCATGCGTTGCCTCTAACCCAGTGTCAGCGGGCTTTGTAGCACAGAAGGCGCTGCGCATCAGCCCAAGGTCGCCTTGGCGTGCCGCATAGCGCTCCCTAGACTGATTGAGCGGCGCAGAGATGGCCCGTGGGCAACCGGCTAGGAGGGCAGATGCATACGCTTGGGGTGATCGACGACGATACGGATAGCGTCACGGCGCTTGCACACTTACTCACCCGCGAGGGCTATACGGTGAAACCGGTTGCCTCAGATACAGCCGCTGAGACGCTGAGCGCGACACCTCCCGATCTGCTTCTGCTCGATACCGACCTCAAACACATTAGCGGCTTCGCCCTCCTACAGGCGCTGCGCGAAGAGCCTGCCACAGCGTTACTGCCGGTGATTCTGCTAAGCACTCATGGCCGTCAAGCAGAGTGGCTCAAGGCCCACGCGTTAGGCGCTAACATGTGCCTCGTCAAGCCCTTCACCTTTGCAACGCTTAACCAAGCGATCCAGCGCCTGCTCGCGCCCGTAGAAGAGGCGCACGATGACAAATAACGGGCTTCCTCGCCGTCAGCGCCTCGTCGGGGCTTGGCTGCTCATCAGCGGCGTGAGCCTACTTGGCGGCACGCTTTTTGCTGCTTGGCTCGATAGCCACCTGAACCTTAACGGTTGGCAGCGCCTTGCCCTCTGGCTGGCCTCGCTCAGCGGCGGCGTCACTCTGCTGCTGCTAGGGCTTTGGCTCGAACGACGCCTTTTTACCCCGCTTCGCCATCTGCAGGGCCAACTGGCCCGCTGGGTAGCCAACCCCGCTACGTCTACGCTGGAGGCGCCGCAAGGTTGGCTTAACGCTCTTGCCCCAGACCTTGAGCGCATACACGGCGCCTGGCAGCACGACCAAGCCCGCATCACCCGAGCCCGCGCCGAAGGCGCACGTAACGCCGCCAAGATACGCCGCGAGCTCGAAGCGCTGCTGCAAACGCTCGAAACGCCGCTGCTTCTATGCGACCGCCATCGCCGCCAGATGCTCTTCAACCAATCGGCCGAACGCTTCTTCCACGGCGAGAGCGGGCTTGGGCTAGGCAAGTGCCTGGAAGTGTTGGTGCCCTTAGGCAGCACCCTACGCGCGCTCGATCAGTTGCCCACCTCGGGCGCGCCGCGGGAGTTTCTCATCCCCGGCCCCAAGCGCTGGGTTCGGTTGATCGCCAGGCGCCTGCCCGATAGCCGTGGCGAGATGCTCTTCACCTTTGCCGATGCCACCACCGCATGGTCGAGTGAGATGGGCACCCGCGCCGAGCTCACCGCCCTGCTTCCCCGCCTGCGTCACCATGCTTTTCGCCTTGGGCTTACGGCCGAAGCGCTCGATACTCTGGATGCGTCAGCAAGCGCCACCGCGCTGCGCGCGCGCTTTCAGCGCACGCTGATCGACCAAAGCGAGCGCTTAGGCAAAGAGCTGCATGCCGCTGGGGCGCTGCTCGAAACCCTACAGCGTCAGAGCGAGCGCTTCTCGCCGCAGTGGTCGAACGATTTCTGGCAGACGCTGGACGAGTATATCGACCCAGCGCACCGGCTGATCACCCCTATCGGCGAGCCCGGCTGGTTTTTGGGCGATGCGCCCTCGCTCATCGTTCTACTCTCGGCCATCGTCGCCACCCTCAACGAACGCATGCCCCATTGCCTCTTCGAGGCCGAAGTTCAGCCTGCCCACGGGTGTATATTGCTCGATTTGCGCTGGCCAGGCGCACCGCTAACTGAATCGACGCTTCAGACGTGGAAAAGCGAGCGCCTAGCCGCTCTACCGCTGGCGCCGACCGTTGCCGATATCCTGCGCCAGCACGCCAGCGACGCCTGGAGCCTTGATGACGACGACGGCTGCCATGCGCGCCTACGACTAGCCCTCCCCCCGCTCGAGGGCGCGCCACCGCCTCGGCGCAATAAGCCCCCCCGTCCCGAATTTCACGACTTCGGCATCGCCGATCTACCGCCACCCAGCGAGCAGCTCGCCCGCTGCCCGCTGGCAAGCTTGGAAATCGTCGCCTTCGATACCGAAACCACTGGGCTCGAACTACGCCGCAACGACCGTATCGTAAGCATCGGCGCCTGTCGGATCGTCAACCAACGCTTACTGGCACGCGATACCTTCGATCGCTACGTTCATCCTGGGCGCTCGATTCCGCCTACTAGCACCGCCATTCATGGTATTACCGATGCCGACGTGGCGGATGCCCCGCCGCTCGATAGGGTTGTCGAGGAGTTCCACGCCTACGTAGGTAATGCCGTACTGCTGGCTCACAACGCCGCCTTCGATATGCTGGCGCTCAGTCATGCCAAAACCACTTTCGATACGCCAGTGCTCGATACGCTGCTGCTCTCCCGTGCGCTCGATAGCGCCCTCGACGGGCACGACCTCGACAGCCTAGCGCAGCGCTATGACCTACCCTCTGCTCCCGGCTCTCGGCATACCGCACTGGGCGACGCCCAAACTACCGCCACGCTCTGGCTCGCGCTACTTCCCCGCTTGGAAGCACGCGGCATCGCCACCCTGGAAGGCGCTCTGGCACTACAAGCCAGCGCCTTGGATCGAGAAGATGCGAGTGCGCACTGAGTACACAGGGTGAACGACAGAGATAATCGAAAAAATGAGGGGGATGCGTAAACAATAGCGAGGCGCCCGAATGAAAAGGCGCTCACCAAAAGCAGGTATTAGCGGGTTTGGCGTGGATCGGCGTCGAACATTTGCTCGCCCACTTCGTCGATGAAGCGCTGGGCTTTGGTGATGGTCATCGCCTCGCTGGCGTCGCGGGAAGGAAGAACGTCCGAGCGCTCGAAGCGGTGCTCCTGGACAGGGGCGCCATCGTAGCCGCCAAGGCGAATGAGGCCGCTGACGCGGTATTGACCACCCTGCGCGACTGGCTGGGCGATGATTTCATACTGCTTGTAGCTAACGGGTTCCGCGGGGGCGCTTGCAGGCTTGGCGTCTCGCGGGCGCTGGGTAAATGCGCTGAAGAGTTTCTTGAACATGAGAGGCTCCCTGGCAGACGTGTCGCGGGCGAGCGGCATGGCTGCTCGCCCGCATGGGCTCAGCTCTGCTGACGGCCCTTGCCTGCGGCGATGCGCAGACGCAGTGCGTTCAGCTTGATGAAGCCTTCGGCGTCTTTCTGGTTGTAGGCGCCAGCATCGTCTTCGAAGGTCGCGATGGACTCGTCGAACAGCGACTGCTCTGACTTACGCCCTACCACGGAGGCGCTGCCCTTGTAGAGCTTCATGCGCACGACGCCAGAGACGTTTTTCTGGGTTTCGTCGATGGCCGCCTGCAGCATGCGGCGCTCCGGGCTCCACCAGTAGCCGTTGTAGATCACTTCGGCGTACTTGGGCATCAGTTGGTCTTTTAGGTGCGCTTCTTCGCGGTCGAGCGTCAATGACTCGATGGCGCGATGGGCGCGCAGCATGATGCTACCCCCGGGAGTTTCGTAGCAGCCGCGCGACTTCATGCCCACGTAGCGGTTCTCGACGATGTCGAGACGGCCAATGCCGTTGTCGCCGCCGAGCTTGTTGAGTTTTTCCAGTACTTCGTGAGGCTTTAGGGCTTCGCCGTCGATGGCGACGATATCACCCTGCTCGAAGGTGAGCTCGACGTACGTCGGAGTGTCCGGGGCCGCTTCGGGAGAAACGCTCCAGCGCCACATGTCCTCTTCGGCTTCGGCCCAGGGATCTTCCAGAATGCCGCCCTCGTAGGAGATGTGCAGCAGGTTGGCATCCATGGAGTACGGCGATTTCTTTTTCTTATTGGAGAAATCGACCGGGATGCTGTGCTCTTCGCAGTAGGCCATGAGCTTCTCACGTGAGGTGAGATCCCACTCGCGCCACGGCGCGATGACCTTGACGCCGGGCTTGAGCGCATAGCCGCCGAGCTCGAAGCGCACTTGGTCGTTGCCTTTACCGGTAGCACCGTGGGAGATGGCGTCGGCGCCGGTCTCATTGGCGATCTCGATCAAACGCTTAGCGATCAAGGGGCGAGCGATGGAGGTACCCAGCAGGTACTCGCCTTCGTAGATGGTGTTAGCACGGAACATGGGGAAGACGTAATCGCGCACGAACTCTTCGCGCAGATCTTCGATGTAGATCTCTTTCACACCCAGCGCCTGCGCTTTGGCGCGTGCCGGTTCGACTTCTTCACCCTGGCCGATGTCGGCGGTAAAGGTCACCACCTCGCAGTTGTAGGTCTCTTGCAACCACTTGACGATTACGGACGTGTCCAGGCCGCCGGAGTACGCCAGCACAACCTTTTTGACATCGGACATTCTTTGCTCCTCGCTTCACTATAAAGGCGCCGCAGCCGAGCGCGACGCCACCGTTAGAACATACGCGTCGAGTATAGCGTTCTCTGCAGGCAACGAATACCGTCAACGGACGCCCGGGCGGCAAAGCTGCTAGAATCTTCCCCAGCGCGGCGCCCGTGCGTTGTATGCGTTGTAGCACCGACGCTACTCACCGCACTTAACATACTCGCTGCACCTACTACTCGCTGCACTTAAGGAGAACTGCATGAGCGAAACCCTGGCTCGCGAATTGATGGCCCAGCGCTTTCGCAGCTACCTGCCGGTCGTCGTCGACCTCGAGACGGGCGGCTTCAATGCCCAACGTGATGCACTTCTCGAAATCGCAGCGGTTACTCTAACCATGGACGCCGACGGCAACCTCCTGCCTGACGCTACCTATGCCTACCACGTTCACCCTTTCGAGGGCGCCAACATCGAGCAGTCGGCGCTAGACTTCACCGGCATCAATCTCGATGACCCGCTGCGCCAACAGGTAGCGCTTTCCGAAAGCGAAGCCCTGGGCGAAATCTTTCGCCCCATCCGTAAGTCGCTAAAGTCACACGGCTGCACTCGGGCAATCTTGGTCGGCCATAACGCCGCCTTCGATCACGGCTTTCTCAACGCGGCAGCAATGCGCTGCGGGAGCAAGCGTAACCCCTTCCATCCATTTTCGAGCTTCGATACCGCCACCCTCGCCGGTTTGGTCTACGGCCAGACGGTACTCGCTCGCGCCTGTCGCGCCGCGGGTATCGAGTTCGATAACAAAGCCGCCCACTCGGCGCGCTACGACACCGAGCGCACGGCAGAGCTCTTTTGCGCCATGGTCAACCGCTACAAGGACCTCGGCGGTTGGGATCTGGCCCTGCGCGAACAGGCGCTGGACGTCAGCGACGAAGGCTAACCCCTAACGCGCTTTGCCAACGCCGAGCCTTTCCGCCGCCAAGGTGCAGCCGCTAGGCGTTTAGGCTAAACTGCGCCGGTTGCGGCAGGCGTTTGGCGCGCCGCCCAGCAGAATTTCTTGAACCTTCACCTTCAAATGATGAGAGTTTTCATGGCTCAGCATAATGCCTTCTACGCTCAATCCGGCGGCGTAACCGCCGTGATCAACGCCAGCGCCTGCGGCGTCATCGAAGCCTGCCGCCAGGCGCCCGATCGCATTGGCAAGGTATACGCCGGTCATAACGGTATCATCGGCGCGCTGACCGAGGATCTCATCGACGTGACCCAGGAGAGCGACGAAACCATCGCCGCGCTGCGCCACACCCCCGGTGGGGCCTTTGGCTCTTGTCGCTATAAGCTCAAGGACATCGATACTCACCGGGCTCAGTACGAGCGCCTGATCGAGGTCTTCAAGGCCCACGACATTCGTTACTTCTTCTACAACGGCGGCGGCGATAGCGCCGACACCTGCCTCAAGGTCTCGCAGCTTTCCGAAAAGCTGGGCTACCCACTCACCGCGATCCACGTTCCCAAGACCGTCGACAACGACCTGCCGATCACCGACAACAGCCCGGGCTTTGGCAGCGTGGCCAAGTACATAGCCACCTCTACGCGGGAAGCGTCGCTGGATATCGCCTCGATGTGCGCTACCTCTACCAAGGTATTCGTCCTCGAAGTGATGGGTCGTCATGCGGGCTGGATCGCCGCCGCTGGCGGGCTTGCCGGAGAAGGCGCCAACCAGCCGCCGCACTTGATCATCTTCCCCGAGGTGCCTTTCGATCGTAAAAAGGTCATGGCGCGAGTCGAGGAGAGCGTGCAGCAAAACGGCTACTGCGTCATCGTGGTTTCCGAAGGCGCACGCTACGAAGATGGCACCTTCCTGGCGGATGCAGGTAACACCGATGCCTTCGGCCACCGCCAACTGGGCGGCGTTGCTCCCACCCTTGCCGGTATGATCAAACAGGATTTGGGCTACAAGTACCACTGGGCAGTGGCGGACTACCTGCAGCGTGCCGCGCGCCATCTGGCCTCCAAAACCGACGTCGAGCAGGCTTACGCCGTGGGTCGCGAAGCCGTTGCTCTGGCGCTCGCGGGCAAGAACTCGATGATGCCTGCAATTCGCCGTATCAGCTCCGCCCCCTACCAGTGGGACGTGATCTCGGCGCCGCTTGCCCAGATCGCCAACCAAGAGAAATTCATGCCGCGCGATTTCATCAGCGACAACGGCCTGGCCATCACCGACGCCTGCCGTGACTACCTCTCGCCGCTGATCCAGGGTGAAGACTTCCCGCCCTTCGAAAACGGCCTGCCCAAAGTGGCCACGCTGAAACTCGCCAAGGTCGAGCAGAAGCTGCCCACCTTTACGCTATAAATGCCAATACGCTGTAAGCGCTAGCGCCATGTCGTGAATGCCGCTTCATAGCACACTGAGGCATTGACCTTTAGTCCTGAAGCCGCAAAATTCGATGTTTGGAAACGAGCATCGGATTTTTTTATGCGCCTGCCAGGAGTGTTGTCCCTTACCCACGAATGGCTGCACACTTTCATGCACATGAATGGCTCGGCAAGCTGCTTGATCCCCGAATTGTCAGTTTCTGGCAAGACTACAGGCACAATATGTCCTGCCTCATCGCAGGCCTGATCGGTGGTTCCCGAAAGCCTGAAACGGCGGAAGACAAAGTATTCTTGTCGAAGATAAAAATGCCAGTCAGCTTAATTGACTGGCATTACCCTATACCCTCCAAAAACTAATAGACGACGCGCCAGCTTTTTCTCGCCTGATACAATGGAGACATGACCATAACCTTTGTTGTTACCGGCAACTGCATCAAGTGCAAGTCCGCCGATTGGGTTCATGCCTGCCCGGGCGATTAGTTCTACGAAGCTTCGAACTTCCTGGTTATCCGCCCGGATGAGTGAATCGACTGCGCCCTGTGTGAATCATAGTGCCCAGCCAGTACGATCTTCTCCGAGGACGAGATTCCCGAAGGCATGGACGAGTACATTGAGCTGAACGATGACCTGGCCGAAGTTTGGCGAACATCACCGGGAAGAAGACTCCCTGCCCGACGCAGAAAAGTGAGATGGAGTACCGGAAAAGCTGCAATACCTGGAGCACTGAATTTTCCTAGCACAGCAGTGCTCGGCAACCCGACTCCCGCAATCAATCACACGTGCATGGGCCATATACCGGATAACGGCGACACAACGCCACCGCCTCCTCCCGCATCCGGTCACGCACTACGGTCAGTTCGTCGACACCGGTTGCCATTGCATCCAGCACGTCGCACAACCAACCCGCCACCTGTTCGCACTCGGCGATCCCAAAGCCGCGCGTGGTTAAGGCTGGCGTACCAATGCGTATGCCTGAGGTGACAAAAGGTGGGCGCGGGTCATTGGGCACCGAGTTTTTGTTCGTCGTGATGTAGGCATCCGCCAGGGCCGCATCGGCCTCCTTGCCTGTGTAAGGCCTGGCGGAAAGATCGATGAGCATCAGGTGGTTGTCGGTGCCGCCCGAGACGATCTTGTAGCCACGCTGCTGAAGCACGGCCGCCATCGCCCGGGCGTTGGCAACCACTTGGCGTTGGTAGATCTTGAACTCCGGCCGCAGCGCCTCCTTGAAGGCGATGGCTTTGGCGGCGATGACATGCATCAGCGGGCCGCCCTGGGTGCCCGGGAATACAGCGGAGTCGAGCTTATTGTAAAAGTCATCACCCTGACCTTTGGCCAGAATGATGCCGCCGCGTGGGCCGCGCAGCGTCTTGTGGGTGGTGCTAGTGACGACATGGGCATAGGGCAGCGGATTGGGGTACTCCCCCGCCGCGACCAGTCCAGCCACGTGAGCCATGTCCACCCAAAAGATGGCGCCCACCTTATCGGCGATCGAGCGCATGCGCGCCCAGTCCTTGTAACGCGAATAGGCGGAAAAGCCTCCGATCAGCATCTTGGGCCGGGCTTCCAGAGCGATGCGTTCCATCTCGTCATAGTCGATCAGCCCGGTCTCCGGGTTAAGCCCGTAAGGCACGATCTTGTAAAGGCGACCCGAGAAGTTGGACGGATTGCCGTGGGTAAGATGGCCACCCTGTGCCAGATTCATGCCCATCACCGTATCGCCTGGTTTGGTTAGCGCCAGAAATACGGCCGCGTTGGCCTGAGCACCGGCATGGGGCTGGACGTTGGCATAATCGCAGTCGAACAGCCTCTTGAGCCGTTCGATAGCAAGGCGCTCAGCAACGTCCACATGCTCGCAGCCGCTGTAATAGCGCTTACCGGGGTAGCCCTCAGCGTACTTGTTGGTGAATACAGAGTTCTGCATGGCCATCACGAGCGGGCTAGCGTAGTTCTCGGAAGCAATCAGCTCGATGTGATCTTGCTGCCGACGTTCTTCCTGCTTAACCGCATCGGCCAGCTCTGCATCAAAGTCGTTGAGCGCTAGGGAGGTGTCGTACATGGGATTATTCCTTTCTCTGGAATTCGGGATTGGCCTATTCAGGCCGGCAGGCGTCATTCAGCTCAACTACGCCCACCGCCACTTGCTGGTTCACTTCGCACATCAGGTCGCGGGCTCCAGCTCTGCGCTAGGTTGAACTGTCATCGCCCCCACCTCCGTGCCCGTCGACAGCAGGCGGGTAAGACGCAGCACAATGTTGTCGATTTGCTCGTCAGTGCAGGTAAGCGGCGGCAATAGCCGAATGACGGTATCTCGGGTCACAGTAATAAGCAGCTGCTGCTCGGACAGCGCGCGTCCCACCAGCTCCTTGCAGGGCCGATCCTGCTCGATTCCTACCATCAGTCCCTGACCACGGATGGCAGTGACATGCGGATGAGCGCCAAGCGCCTGCTGCAACCCCTCGAGCAGACGAGCACCCTGCACCGCAGCACGTTCCGCCAACCGCTCTCGCGCCATGATGTCGAGCACGGTAAAGGCCACTCTGCAGGCCAGCGGATTACCGCCAAAAGTAGAACCGTGCAGACCGGGAGAAAGCATATCAGCCGCCGTACCACGCGCCAGACAGGCGCCGATAGGGAATCCGTTACCCAGGGCCTTTGCCAGCGTTATGACGTCCGGCTCAATGTCCGCTATCTGATAGCCGAACCAAGCGCCCGTGCGGCCCAGGCCGGTTTGAATCTCATCCAGCATCAACAGCCAGCCATGCTGGTCACAGAGTGAGCGCAGCTCGCGTAAGTAGTCGGCACTGGCCACCCGAATACCGCCTTCACCCTGCACCGGCTCAATCAACACCGCGACAATGTCCGGGCAGTGTTCGGCCACCTCGCGTGCTGTGCGAATGTCGTTGTAGGGGACACGCAGAAAACCCTCGGGTAGCGGCCCGAACCCCTGCCGGTTAGCCGGATTGTCGGTGGCGGCCAGTGTCGCCAGGGTGCGCCCATGGAAGGCATTTCCCATGACCAGTATCTGCGGCTGCAGGACCTGTTTACGATGGGCGTACAGCCGGGCCAGTTTGATAGCCGTCTCGTTGGCTTCGGCGCCCGAGTTACAGAAAAAGGCGCTTTGCATCCCGGTCAACGCGCACAGTCGTTCTCCCAGCCGCTCCTGCCAATCGATACCAAACACGTTGGAAGTGTGAAGCAGTGTCTTTGCCTGATCGGCGATGACAGCAGCAATCTCCGGATGAGCGTGACCAAGGCTGGTGACCGCGACACCGGCAATCGCATCCAGGTACTCAACACCCTGTTCATCCCAGAGCTGCGCGCCGTTACCACGCACAAAGGAGACCGGTTGACGAGCATAGGCGCGCATCAGATGGGAAGTGACTGCTTGCATGGAAAAATCCTATAGGTAAATTTGCTGACTGACGCATGAGCCACCGCCCTGCCGACATTGCATCGGCCAGTCAGGGGCAGCAGCAATTCAGCGCATTGCGCCTGCTGGGTACGCTGCAACGCGCTAACGACGTGTCGGCACGCGCGGGTGGCCGCCTCCGACAGATCGACACCATTGATCCAATGCCCGACCAAGCTGGCACAGAACAGGTCGCCAGTGCCCTTGGGAGTCGTGGTGAGGCGTGGATGCGCGATAACTTCGGCCTGGGTGCGGGTGACGAGCACGACCTGCATTTCGTCAGCGGCCCAGGTAGTAGGTGCCGCACTGGTGACGGCAACCCATTGCGTGCGTCCGGTCAACAAAGTGCGGGCGGCGGCAACCACACTTTCAACATCATTCACCACCCGCCCGGTCAGGCGCCCCAGCTCGAATCCGTTGGGCGTCAAACCCTCGGCCAGCGGTAGCAGATCCCGGCGATAAGCATCAACAAGACCCGGGTCGACATAGATGCCGTGATCGGTATCTCCCAGCACCGGATCAATCACGACACGCAAATCGGTCTGCTGCCGCTGCCGCGCCCGAATCCAGGGCGCCAGCGCATCAACCTGCCGGGCGTTACCAAGATAGCCAACCAGAATACCGCGCAAGGCGTGCAGCGCACCGCGAGCCGACAGGTCATTCAGGTAGCCACCAAACCACTCAAGGGGCAGCGCGCCGCCGTGCATTGTCGGGTAATGCGGCGTATTGCTGAACATAACGGTAGGAACAGCAGCCACCGACAATGCCAGCGCTTCGAGCGTCGGCACGGCAACATTGTTACCAACCCGGCCATACACAACCTGTGACTGCACCGACACCACATCGACAGGCAAAGCTTGAACTGAGCAGGGCAAAGACAGGCAGGCGGTCATGGTGACATCCCCCCTGATAGGGCTGCTTCAACCTCATCCAGCCAAGCTGCAAACGCCGCCCATGCGGCCTGCGGCAGATCGGACTGCAACGCCTGCGCCTCGGCACGCAGGGCACACGGATCGATGCCAGCGAGTGCCAGTTCGCATGCATGGCCGACCAGCCAGCGCTCAATATGCCGGGGGGCCGCCTCCAGGTGGCATTGCAGGGCCAGTACGTGGTTACCCACCCTGAAAGCCTGGTTGGCACAGATGGCTGTTCCCGCCAACCGCGTAGCGCCGGCGGGCATGTCGAAGCGATCACCGTGCCAGTGCAGCACCGGCACATCGCCCAGCGCTGCCAGCGGCGAAGCGTTCCCCTCTGCGGTGAGCGTCAATGGCGCGAAGCCGATTTCCTTGGCCCCCATGCCGCTGACACTGGCGCCCAGAGCGCGTGCAATCAACTGAGCACCCAGACAAATGCCCAGCAGTGGGCGCTTACTCTCCAGGCGATGCCTGATCACCGCCAACTCATCAGCAATGAAAGGATAGGCGGGATCATCAAAGGCGCCGATGGGGCCACCCAGCAGCACCAGCAAGTCGGCCGATAGCGTATCGGTCGCATACAGACTATCAACGGTGGCATCCAGATAACGCACGGTATAGCCACGAGCCTGCAGCAGCGGCCCCAGCGTTCCGAGGTCTTCAAAAGCCAGGTGTCGAATAGCAATGGCGGTTTTCATGTTTTCGGTTCCTGTGTGCTGGGTTCACCGGGCCAGTAATAGCTGTCCGGCATTGGACGGGCACCAAAGATGGCTTGGCCGACGCGCACCACGGTGGCGCCTTCCTCAATAGCAATTTCGAAGTCACCAGACATGCCCATTGAAAGCTCATCCAGCACCACCCCTGGCGGCGCGTCCTGACGCAGGCGATCACGCAGTTCTCGCAGCCGCACAAAACACTGACGCACCCGTTCGGCATCGCTGGAGAACAGCGCCAGCGTCATCAGTCCACGGACCCGCAAGGTCGTGAATGCCGGTAGCAGCTGCAGGAAGGCCGGAACTGCGTCGGGACTGAGTCCGTACTTGCTGGCCTCCCCCGAGGTATTGACCTGCACAAACACGTCCAGCGTGCGGCCTCCCAGCTGCAGGCGATGATCCAGCGCCGCAGCGACACGCACACTGTCCAGCGCATGAAACTCAGTGGCGAAACGTGCGACAAGTTTGGCCTTGTTGGTCTGCAGATGGCCGATGACCGACCAGCGCAGATCAGTCAGATCCTGCATCGATGTCCATTTGCGGTACGCCTCCTGCGGCTTGTTTTCACCCAGCATCCTGCAGCCTGCAGCATGGGCTAACCGTAAACGTGTTTCGGGCTTGGTCTTGCTGACCGGTAACAGGCGCACCGTTGCCGGATCTCGGCCAACGCGCTGGCAAGCGGCAACGATCCGCGCCTGTACCGCAGCCAAATTGCGGCGAACATCCTCAACCGTTGTGGCTTCGGGGTAGCGACCGTGTTGGTCGTGGCTGGTTGGGGTCTCGGATACCATACTCATCAGTGTGTGCTCCCTTCAGTCGATGCCGACGCGACAGTCGATTCCGATGCTCGCTGGGATAGCCGACCATACAGCAGCGCATACGCTGTCAGCCCGATCACCAGCTCCCAGAAAGCACCACCAATACCTAGCAGGTTGATGCTGACGGCCGTGGCCAGGAGGGTGATCAGCGAGGCTTCGCGGGTCTTGATATCAGCCATCGCGCTGGCAAGACTGCCACCGATGGTGCCGAGCAACGCCAAGCCTGCCAGTGTGGTGATAAAGGTCGCCGGAAAGGCCGTGAAAACCGCAGCCAATGTGATCCCGAACACACCGACCAGGGTCGCAGCGATACCGGAGATCCAACGTTTGGATGGCTCTGCGTGTGACTCTTGTCCAGTACAGATGGCGGCCGTGATTGCGGCGATGTTAAAGACGTGTGAACCGAATGGCGCCATCAGCAACGAGCCAAGCCCGGTGCCTGTCACAATCGGGTTGGCACTGGCTTTAAAACCGTCGTTACGCAATACCAGCATGCCTGGCATGTACTGTCCGGTCAGGGTGATCAGGAACAGCGGCAAGGCTATGCTTAATAGTGCATTGAGGGAGAAGACCGGCATGGTGAAAACCGGTGTCGCCAATTCCAACCTCAACTCCGACAGATCGACACGATCCTGAATCAGCAGAAAGCCAAGCCCCAACAGCAGAATGCCGACCACCGCATAGCGTGTAGATAACCGCCCAAACACCAGATAAGTAACGATCAGCCCCCCTGCCAGCAGCGAGTCGATGCTCATTCCACCGGACGTCCCAATACCGAACTGGAGCAGGATGTCGATCAGCAAGCCGACAGCCACGCCCACACCTATGTAAATCGACCACATCCAGAAGGCGGTCAACTCAGGAACAAGCCTCGCCACCTTGGCGGCCTGGAACACCAGGATGAAGGTGCCACCGTAGTTGACGATGACCGAAATCAGATCAGCCAGAACAGGATGGAGCAAATCGCTCCCACGAACCAATGGAGGTGAAGAGACAGCTGACATGGCCTGATGTTGGCTCCCGAAAAATGACTGAGCAGGTTGTGAAATATATTTATACCCTTAAAATGGCCTGGCGATACCAGCCAATTTAGCATAGTGAATCAGACCAATTGTTCAGACATACCCAACTTGAATCAGTCAAAGCCTGGATCAGTGATCCGGCGCATGCCGCCTTGCCGCTGCATGCACGTGTGCAGCGGGCCATTCGTCAGTTGATCCTTGATGGCGTGCTCGATGTGGGCAGACCGCTGCCTGCGACACGCGCGCTGGCAAAGTCTTTGGGGGTGTCCCGCGACACGGTTGAGTCAGCCTACAGCCAGCTGCACGCGGAGGGCTTCATCGAACGGCGGGTGGGTAGCGGCAGCTTTGTGTCAGAGCGCGCGCAACGCCTGCAAGGCCTCGACAATACAGCACGCCCCAGAACACAGCACGAGACAGCACGTCTCAGCCAGCGTGGGAGCGCCCTATTTCAGGGCGGTGGAGTACGTGACTTTCTGCTGCCACGTGCCTTTGCGCCAGGTGTCCCCGAGACACGCAGTTTTCCACTGCAGACCTGGGAGCGGCTGGAGCGACAGGTGTTGAAGGATTACGGCACGCAGGCATTGCTGCATAGCCCGCCACAGGGCATGGAGTCACTGCGGCGCGCCATCGCCAACTACGTCAATCTTGAACGTGGGGCACGCGCCACGCCTGAGCGAGTACTGGTGCTGACCAGCTCCCAGCAAGCCTTGACCCTGTGCGCCCAAGTGTTGCTCGACGCTGGTGACCGGATTTTTATCGAAGATCCGGCGTATCACGGGGCGCGCAAGGCATTCGATGCTGCCGGTCTGGAGTGCGTGCCCATCCCTGTGGACTCGGACGGACTGCGCGTGGACCAACTGCTCGAGTCAACACAGGCACCCAATGGGGCGGCGAAGGCGGTGTTCCTTACGCCATCGCACCAGTTCCCTACCGGTGCGACACTGGCACTGGATCGGCGGCTGGCAGTCATCGACTGGGCCAGCCAGCAGCAAGGATGGATCATCGAGGACGATTACGACAGCGAGTTTCACTACGCAGGCAAGCCTACCGCCTGCGTACAGGGGCTTGATCCGCACGATCGCACTATTTACATCGGCACCTTCACCAAATCACTATTTCCCGGGCTGCGTATCGGCTACATGGTGCTGCCTTCCGCATTGGTCGCCCCCATGACCGTGGCCCGCACCTTGCTTGACGGACACAGCGCACCGATTCCACAACTCACGCTGGCACGCTTTATCGACGACGGTCACTTCGGCGCACATGTGCGAACCATGCGATCCATCTATGCCAAGCGACGCGATGTACTAGCCCAGTTGATAACAGAACACCTGGCTGACTATCTGGAACCATACGTGCCCGCAGGTGGTATGCAGATGCCCTGCTTGTTCACCCGTGACCTCCGCGAACATGAGGCAGTGGAATCTGCACGCCGGGTCGGCATCGACCTGTTGGGGCTAACAGACCTGCATGCATCAAGTAGGCACCAGGCGGGGTTCCTGATGGGGTTTGCCGCTCATGCACCCCATGAACTGGAAGCGGCAGTCAAAAAACTTGCAACCGTACTGGATACGCTCTGCGGCTGATCCCTGGCAGGGGAATACGGGGGACTGAAATGACGTCGTCACCCAATCTGTTTTTGAAGCAAGTATCCACCGCCCATCTGGTCAGCCATCTGCACATCATGATACTCCCCGCCCTGCTGCCGCTGCTACCTGACACCATGCAAGTCGGCTTTGTCGAGCTGAGCTTTACTATCGGTCTGTTTACTGTCGTTTGTGCGCTGGTACAGGTACCGCTCGGCTATTCATCGCCCAGACTGATGGCTCAGTCGATCTAGCGGCGGAACGGAGGCAGTGCATTGAGAATCGCCTTGCCGTAGCGCTGGGTCACTAACCGGTGGCCCCGCACCGTCACCGCGCCGCTATCGCTCTCGGTTCGCAGAAAACGACCGCAGGCCTGAATCAGCCGCAAACTGGCATCCGGCACCGCGATTTCCATGAACGGGTTGCCGCCATTCTTTTCGATCCATTCTGCCAGCGCAGCTTTGATCGGTCGTGCGGTACGGCAAAGGAAATCTTCGCAATCACCACGTGTTCTCAATGCTTACCGAGCAAATCAACGCCTTGGGCAAAACTCGCCATGCTCGGCTGATCATCATCGACTTACTTGCGGTGCTGGCGAATTAGCTCTTGCTTGGATAGATCGCCCTGTACCAGCACGCGCTGACGGAAATCCACCGACAGCCCGACATAAACATCGAGCATCTGTCGACGGGAGTAATACAGCACCAGACTGCCACGCTCATCAGCCAGTGTGTTCCGCAGGTGTTCAATGATCGCCTCAGTGTGATCGGCACTGTCGCGCGGATCAGCACCGTAGTTGGGCACGCGTAGCAAACCGGCCTCGGCGTGCTTGAACGGACTCGGCGCCAGTATGCAGACCGCGTTGCGCGGCAGGCAGACACGGTGACTCAAAAGATCAAGCTTGCCCAATCATGATGATGCCGAACTGAATGGGGTCCATACCGAACTGCGTCGCAACGGGCAGGAAGATGGGCGTACAGATCAGAATCAAGGCCGCCATGTCCATGATCATGCCCAGCACCAGCAGAATCAGATTCAGCAGTAGGGAAATGACCACGGGCTTGTCGGAGATGGCGATCAAACCAGTGGTGAGCATTTCCGGCACGCTATAAAACGCGAGCAGGTAGGAAAATGCCGAGGCACAGCCCACTAGGATCATGACCAGCGAGGTAGTTTGACCCACCGCTGCCTTGAAAGAGGCCCATTTGAGCTCGCGATAGATCAGCCCGGTCACGAGGATCACTGCCATCATCAGCCCAGGCAGCGAAGCCGCCAAACTAACGAAGAGTGCCTACCAGCCGGGAAACGCCTCGCCTTTGTAGCCACATTTGACCGCCACGATGTAAGCCGCCACGGCTATCTTGCGAAACAGCGCCATACCGATGATGCACCAGACCAGGCTTTCGAGCGGGAGACGCCGTTTGCGAATGGTCGAGACACCCGCCCTTTCACAGGCCTGCCTGACGATTCCGAGATCAAGCAGCTTGCCGAGCCATTTATGAGCATGAAAGTGTGCAGCCATTCGTGGGTAAGGGACAACACTCCTGGCAGGCGCATAAAAAATCCGATGCTCGTTTCCAAACATCGAATTTTGCGGCTTGAGGACTAAAGGTCAATGCCTCAGCCTTAACTGACTAGCATTAGCCCCGGCTGCTCTTTTTGCGTGATTGGTTTTGCATGACTGTTCACGCCTACGAGTGACAAGAGCGCTCAGCGCAGCAGCCAGGAGAGCACCAACAGCAGAAGTAGGATACCGGCCACACCCTGCCAAAAACGCCGCGATTCCCCACGCGGCTCGGCGGCCGCCGGTGTGCGCCCAAGCGGCACGCGCAGCGCATGCTGAAACTCCGACAGGCGACGAAAACGCAGCGCCCGCTGTGGATCCAGCGCACGGCGAAGCGCATCATCGAGCGCAGGCGTTATCTCAGGATTCGTAGTGCGCGCACTGCGGTAGCTCAGCGACTCGAGATCGGTATGGCTGCGCAGGTGATTGGGCGTCAAGGCGTAGGGCAGCGCATCGGTGAGTAGCCAATAGACCGTGGAGGCCAACGCATACTGATCGCTGCGCCGCCCGACGGCGTTGCCCAGCGCATACTCGGGCGCCGTATGCTCGTTGAAACCGATCTGACGCAGCAGCTCGCTGGATTGACGGTAGCCATCCATCTCGCGCAGGTGACAGGCACTGAAATCGGTCAAAAGCACCTGGCCGTGGGGGTCGATGAGCACGTTATCGGGCGTGATCTGCTGATGCAAAACGTCGCGCCGATGCAGCGCCTGTACGGCCTTACCAAGCTGGTTGGCGATATCCAAGCGCTGCACCAGGCTTGCCTGAGGGTGGCGCTTGGCCCACTCACGCAGCGTTTCACCCTCGACGTGCTGCATCAGGTAATAGAGATAGCGCCGTGGGCGTGAAGGCTCCATCACCTTGACCACGAAGGGCGACTTGATCCGCTCGACGACCCATTGCTGAAGCAGAAAGTGTTCGAGATAGGCGTTGCGTAGCGAAAGTTCCGGGCTCGGCGCCTTCAGCACCATTTCACGTTCGTTGCGTACGTCGCGCACGCGGTAGACCCGCGACTGCGCGGTACGCGACAGCACCGCCTGCACTTCGAGGCCGTCGAGCCGGTCCCCCGGCGCAAGTTCGGGCGGTATCGGCAAATCGCCATACAGCTGGCCGGGGCGTTCGAGATCCTCTTCGGGAAGCTCGTCGATGCGTAACAGCTGAAAACAGAACTGCTCACCGCCGTAGCCACGCTCCTGGGCACGCTGCTTGGCTTCGTTTGCCAGCCGCTCGCAGGCAGCGTCCAGGTCGCTTGCGTCCTGGCGGATCAGGCGCACATAGTCCGACGGTAGGAGTGTGCCGCGCACGGCTTGGGTAGTAAAAAGGAAGAGATCGCCCTGCTTGAGGGGCAACTGGGTGTAGTCGATATCGACGCTGCCATCCATCCCCAACGCACGCGACGGGTAGCGATAGCCGCCAAGATCGGTCACATGATCGCGCGTGAGCTGCTCGAACTCGGCGCCGCGTAGGCGAAAGACCAAGGTGTCGCCCATGTGGAACAGGTGCGAATCGCGCCCGCGAAAGACCATGATCGACATCGAGGAGACGAAACTGCCCTCCTTGACGTGCTGGCTTTGGCTATAGCACCAGCTATTGAGCGCACGTAAGACCCGGGTAGCCGAGGTCTTGACCTCCCAATGCTCGGGGGTGGAGTAGTAGTCGGCGAGAAAACCGCGCACGCTCAAATCGCCCGCCTGCTTGGCCATGGTATTGCGCGATAGCGAATCGCTGATGACCGCGCAGCCGCCCTTTACCTTGAGCACCGGCTGCTCGGGTAGCAGCACCGACATCGAGCTTCGATGCTTGCGCCTTTCGGGGGCGACGAAAGCTTGTCCGTAACTGATAAGCAACTGGGCGTGCGCCACGTCATCCTCCTAAAGCGCCGGTATACAGCCAGGCAAGGCTTGTGCGAACCAAACAGATGGCGAACCGAAAATGGATATCGATCCGCCCATGATACACGTCTTGCGGCCCAAGCGATGCCCAGGCGAACACCGATCGCTATTGGTAATCACGCAGTGGTGTTCGTATAATCAGCGGGATATACGTGTTTACATCGATGGCACAGCCACTGCTCTACCAAGGACTCAACGATGAACTTCGACAATATCCCCGCCGGAAAGGACCTGCCGAACGACGTATATGTGGCAATCGAAATTCCTGCCAACCATGCGCCGATCAAGTACGAAATCGACAAGGACATGCAAGCGCTGATGGTCGACCGCTTCATGGCCACGCCGATGTTCTACCCGGCCAACTACGGTTTCATTCCGCACACGCTGGCCGATGACGGGGATCCGCTGGACGCGCTGGTCGTCACGCCCTATCCGGTCGCGCCGGGCAGCATCATCCGCGCGCGCCCCGTAGGCATCCTCAACATGACCGACGAAGCCGGCGAAGACGCCAAGCTCGTCTGTGTGCCCCACGGCAAGCTGACCACGCTGTACGATGACGTCAAGGAAGTCACCGACCTGCCCGAGCTTCTGCGCCAGCAAATCGCCCACTTCTTCGAGAACTACAAAGACCTCGAAAAAGGCAAATGGGTGAAGGTAGAGTCCTGGGACGGCGCCGACGCGGCGCGCAAGGCAATCGAGAAATCGGCAGCGGCCTACCAAAAAGACCAGTAACGGCGAAACCTTGTCCGCTCCTGGTACTCTAAAGGCCACCTTCGGGTGGCCTTCTGCTATCTGCTCGTTCGTCGATGTAAGGATTCCCGCTTGTTTCGTCAGCTGCGCTTTTTACTCTTCACGCTCGCTTTTTTACTTCCGCTAAGCGCTCAGGCGCAGTGGTTCTCCTCGTCTCAGGATGAGTTTCTGCCGGTTTCTGAGGCCTTTGTGCCGAGCGCCTGGCACGATGGCGATAACGTCTACATCGGCGTAGAGGCCACCGAAGGGTATTATCTTTATCGCCACCGCTTCGCCCTCGAAAGCCTCGATGACGGCGTAACGCTTGAGGCGCTTGCGTTGCCCCCCGGTATTAGCACCCACGACGAGTTCATGGGTGACGTCGACGTTTATCGTGATCAAGTGGTGTTCTCGGCCCCCTTGAACGAGACCTATTCGGGCCCGCTGGATGTCGCCCTCACCTTTCAGGGCTGCGCCGATGCTGGGCTTTGCTATCCGCCCGAACGGGTAACGCTCGTAGCCCAAGAGAGCGACGCGCCCGCCGCCTTTGCCAACGCGCCGCATCGTACAGACACCAGTGCCAGCGCCGTTGACACTCCCCGCCAAGAAGCCCCGCTTAGCGCCCCGCAAAGTGCCGATGGCCGCTTTACTCGTCTGCTGCAGGATGCAAGCCTTCCATTGGCGCTGGGTCTATTCTTTCTCGCCGGCCTAGGACTCACCTTCACCCCCTGTGTGCTGCCCATGATGCCGATTCTTTCGTCGATCATCGTGGGCCAAAACCCGACTAAAACACGCGCGTTCGCACTCTCTATGAGCTACGTCTTGGGTATGGCGCTAACCTACGCGGGCGTCGGCGTACTCATGGGCCTGTTCGGTGCCGGGCTCAATCTACAGGCGCACCTGCAGTCGCCGCTGGTGCTAGGAAGCTTTGCCGCACTCTTCATACTACTGGCAACGGCCATGCTCGGCGGCTTCGATCTACGCATGGCGCCCCGCCTGGCCGGACGCATCGAAGCCTTACAGGCGCGCGCCCAGCAGAGCGGCCCGCTGGGCTTGGCCGTGGCGGGGGCGCTATCGGTACTGGTGGTCTCACCCTGCGTGACAGCACCCCTGGCAGGTGCTTTGGTGTTCATTTCCAGCACTGGCGACGCCGCCTTGGGTGCTGCCGTACTCTTTGCCCTGGGGCTAGGCATGGGCGCGCCGCTGCTGTTGGTAGGCACGCTGGGCACCACCCTGCTGCCGCGGACGGGAGCGTGGATGAACGGCGTCAAACTCGCTTTCGGCTTCTTGCTACTGGGCGTCGCCATCTGGATGATCGAACGTCTGGTCGTCGGTCCCGTGGCGCTCCTGCTGTGGGCAGCACTCGCCATAGGCGCAGCGCTCGCCTTGGGCGCGCTAACGCTGAACGCCCCTTCGGGCTGGACGCGCGCGCGCCAGACGCTGGGCATCTTGCTGCTGACCTGGGGCATCGCTATGACGCTCGGCGCTGCCCAAGGCGGCAATGACCCGCTGCGCCCTCTGGCGGCGCTGGGCGGCGGTCATTCGGGCAGTGGCGTAAGCTCCGCCACACAAGCGCCCGACTTCATCATGGTCTCCTCGCTCGATGCGCTTGAGCGCGTCCTGAACGATGAAGAGCGACCGGTCTTTGTGCACTTCACCGCCGAATGGTGCATCGCCTGCAAGCTAATGGAGCGCGACGTTTACCCTGATCCGCGCGTGGCGGTAGCGCTTGAGGACTACGTCACCATCGCCGTCGACGTTACTCGCACCAACGCCGAAAGCCGCGAGCTGCTCGATCACTTCGGCCTCTTCGGCCCGCCAAGCCTTCTGTTCTTCGATAACGGTGAAGAACTGCGCCCGGCAAGGGTTCAGGGCGAACTTTCGGCCGCTGAGCTTGCCGACCATCTCCAAGCCGTCAGCGCGTGGGTCGCACAAGACGAATGACGTAGCGCCTCGGCTTAAGAAAACAGCGTTTTCACAATGCCAGGGCCGTCGCTGGACAATAAACCCGTTTTTGGGCAAACTTCGCCTCCACATTAGCGAAACGTTCTCCTTTTAGGGCTGTCCACGGGTTAACGTTCGTCAACGTGCAGCGTTCTCTTGATTTCATATTCTGGTTTACTGCGCTTTGGCGCCGCCAGATTCGCCGCACGGCATGGACCATTTTCATTCATCTAAAGTACAGGGTTACGTCTCATGGATATTCGCAAGGTCAAGAAGCTCATCGAACTGCTGGAAGAGTCCAACATCAGCGAGATCGAAATTCAGGAAGGCGAAGAGTCCGTCCGTATCAGTCGTCACCCCAACGGTACCGCTTGGCAGCCCCAGCCGATGCCGCAGTACGCCCAGCCTGCCCCCGTACCGACCGCAGCGCCCGTGGCTGCCAGCGAACCCGCAACCGAAAGCGCGAGCTTCCGTGGCGACGCGGTCAACTCGCCGATGGTCGGTACTTTCTACCGCAGCCCGGCGCCGGGCGCTAAGTCGTTCGTCGAAGTGGGCGACACCATCAAGAAAGGCGATACCGTGTGCATCGTCGAAGCGATGAAAATGATGAACCAGATCGAAGCCGACCGTGACGGCGTAGTCGAGGCCATCCTGGTGGAAGACGGCGAGCCGGTCGAGTTCGACCAGCCGATGATCGTTATCGCCTAATCTTTCACATTCAATTCGGGTGGACTCTCCCATGCTGGACAAGGTACTCATTGCAAACCGCGGCGAGATTGCCCTTCGCATTCTGCGCGCCTGTAAAGAGCTGGGCATCAAGACCGTCGCCGTGCACTCCAAAGCCGACCGCGAACTGATGCACGTTCGCCTTGCCGACGAAGCGGTTTGCATCGGCCCGGCCTCCTCGGCCCAGTCCTACTTGAACATCCCCGCGTTGATCAGCGCCGCTGAGGTCACCGACTCTAGCGCGATCCATCCGGGCTACGGCTTTCTTTCCGAGAACGCCAACTTCGCCGAGCAGGTCGAACGTTCGGGCTTCACCTTCATCGGCCCGCGCGCCGACACCATCCGCCTGATGGGCGATAAGGTCAGCGCCATCGAGGCGATGAAGAAAGCGGGCGTTCCCACCGTACCGGGCTCTAACGGCCCGCTGGGCGAAGACGAAGCCGCCAATCTGGCCACGGCCAAGCGCATCGGTTATCCGGTCATCATCAAGGCGGCCGCGGGCGGCGGCGGTCGCGGCATGCGTGTCGTGCACAGCGAAGCGCAGCTTCTTTCCTCCATCACCGTGACCCAAACCGAAGCCCAGGCGGCGTTCGGCGACGGCACGGTTTACATGGAGAAGTTTCTCGAAAAGCCGCGCCACGTCGAAGTCCAAGTGCTTGCCGACGGCCAGGGCAACGCCATTCACCTCTATGATCGCGACTGCTCGCTGCAGCGTCGTCACCAGAAGGTGCTGGAAGAAGCACCGGCCCCCGGTATCGATCCCGAAGCGCGCGCGAACGTCCTCGAAGCCTGTCGTCAGGCCTGTATCGAGATCAACTACCGCGGCGCGGGCACCTTCGAGTTCCTTTATGAAGATGGCCAGTTCTTCTTCATCGAGATGAACACCCGCGTACAGGTCGAGCACCCCGTGACCGAAATGGTCACCGGCGTTGATATCGTCAAAGAGCAGTTGCGTATCGCCTCTGGTCAGCCGCTGTCGATTCGCCAGGAAGACGTCAAGCTCAACGGCCACGCCTTCGAGTGCCGGATCAATGCCGAAGACGCGCGCACCTTCATGCCCTCACCCGGCAAGGTGACGCTGTTCCACGCACCGGGCGGGCTTGGCGTTCGCATGGATTCGCACCTCTACACCGGCTACAGCGTGCCGCCGCACTACGACTCGCTGATCGGCAAGTTGATCACCTGGGGCGCCGACCGCGAGATCGCGCTGACGCGCATGCGCAATGCCCTGGACGAGTTGCTGGTCGAAGGCATCAAGACCAACATCGATCTGCAGAAAGACTTGGTACGCGATACCGCCTTCCGCCAGGGTGGGGTCAACATCCACTATCTGGAGAAGAAGCTTAGCGCCCAGTAATGGAGCTCAGCGGTAAGCTTCAGCGGTGAGATGATGCGACGTGGGATGGCTTGGCCGCCCCACGTCGTTTTGCGTTTCGGCCAATAAGGCCTGCTCAATCACTGCCTTCTTCTACGCTTTCGTACTTACGCGTTCATACTTCTACGCTTTCTTTTTTACGTTTCACTATTACAAGGAGCACGCCGTCATGCCGTGGCTTCAACTCAAAGCACACGTCGCCCCCGACCAGGCCGAGCTACTCGAAGAGCTGCTCGTGGACGAGGGTGCGACCGCCATCGGCCTGCAAGACGCTCAGGACGACCCGGTGTTCGAGCCCGAACGCGGCACGACGCCACTGTGGCAGGACACCATTCTCACCGGGCTCTATGACGATCTCGAAGGCATCGATGCCATGCTCGCGCGTATCGAGGCCGCCTGGGCCGAACGCGTGCCCGGCGAAGCGTGCCCCACCATCGAATACGAGCTGCTGGCCGATCGCGACTGGGAGCGCGAGTGGATGGACGATTTCCACCCCTTGCAGATGGGCGAGCGGCTCTGGATCGTGCCTAGCTGGCATACGCCGCCCCACGCCGAAGCGGTCAACCTGATCCTCGACCCCGGCCTTGCCTTTGGTACCGGCACTCACCCCACCACAGCGCTCTGCCTCGAATGGCTCGATGGCTTGGCGGTGGCCGGTGAACTCGAAGGCAAGCAGGTACTGGACGTAGGCTGCGGCTCCGGCATTCTCGCCATTGCCGCGCTCAAGCTTGGTGCCACGCACGCCGACGGCACCGATATCGACCCCCAGGCGCTTCAAGCAAGCCGTGACAACGCCGAGCGCAACGCCATTGCCGCCGAGGCCTTCGATCTCTACTATCCCGAGCAGCTCGCGCCTAACACCTACCCGGTGGTCATCGCCAACATTCTGGCCGGGCCGCTGACCGAGCTTGCCCCGACGATTGCCGGGCACGTGGCATCGCAAGGGCGCTTGGCGCTTTCGGGCATTCTCGCCAACCAGGCCGATGAGGTCCTCGACGCCTACCGCGCCGAGGGTCTTAGCATGGATGAACCCGTGATACGCGAAGGCTGGGTACGCCTGACCGGCAAGCGCCCCTAAGCCAATAGCGAGAAGAGGTCAGCGGAACGACCGTAGACGTAAAACGCCGTTAAAAAGCGAATTAGCGCGCTGTCAACCTTCACCCCTTTGGCGAGTAGGCGTATCATACGCTCCCTCGAACGCCCTACTCGCCGTTTCACACCGATCGTACGACCGATACTGCTATGACCCATGCCGTACTTCCCGCCCCCGCCGTGGGCCCTTATCGTCTGAGCAATCCCGTCATTCTGGCGCCGATGGCGGGCGTGACCGACCGTCCGTTTCGCCAGCTATGCCGACGGCTCGGCGCGGGCTGGGTGGTGGGCGAGATGGTCACCGCCGACCCGAGCCTATGGCACACGCGCAAGTCCCAGCTGCGTATGGACCATACCGGGGAGCCAGGCCCGCGCGTGGTGCAAATCGCCGGTGGCGACGCCGAGATGCTGGCCCAGGCGGCGCGGTTGAACGTCGAGCTCGGTGCCGAAGTCATCGATATCAACATGGGCTGCCCGGCGAAGAAGGTGTGTAACAAAGCGGCGGGCTCGGCACTGCTGCGCGACGAACCCTTGGTCAACGAGATTCTTACCACCGTGGTTGCCGCCGTCGACGTTCCCGTGACGCTCAAAATCCGCACCGGCTGGTGCGCCGATAGCAACAACGGCCTGCGCGTGGCGAAGATGGCCGAAGCGGCCGGCATTCAGGCGCTAGCGGTTCACGGTCGCCACCGCCAGCAGCGCTATACCGGCAACGCCGAGTACGACACCATTGCCGAGATCAAGTCGCGCATCGGCATTCCGGTGTTTGCCAATGGCGATATCGATTCGCCCGAAAAGGCCGCCTGGGTGCTAGGCTATACGGGTGCCGATGCGGTCATGGTCGGGCGCGGCGCCCAGGGCAATCCATGGATTTTCCAACAGATTCGCCACTACCTTGCCGAAGGCCAGACGCTGGCGCCACCGAGCTTCGCTGAGCGCCGCGCGGTTCTCGGCGAGCATTTGGCTGCGCTGCACGCATTTTATGGCCAGACCATGGGCGTACGTATTGCCCGCAAGCACGTAGGCTGGCATATAGAGAGTGACGCACGCTTTACTGCCGAGCAGCAGCGTGCGCTAAAACAACAATTCAATGCGCTGACGTCACCCGCGGAACAGTTCGAATGGATTGATCGCGCCATCTCCCCCGACGCTCAAGCGCCCTTGTTCGCTAAAGGAAGCAATGCTGCATGACCGAACGCGATCTGCTGACTCAAGATGTGTGGATGCAAATGCCCTCTGCGGCCGAATCGGTCGCGTCGACGCCGCCACCACAGCCGCTGCGTGAAGCGGTCGAGGCGGCCATGCGCCGCTACTTCGAGCATCTCGATGGTGGGCAGGCCTCCGACCTGTACGCCATGGTGATGGCCGAAGTGGAAGCGCCCCTGCTTGCCTGTGTCATGGAACACACCGACGGCAACCAGACGCGCGCTGCCGACGTGCTGGGTCTCAACCGTGGCACGTTGCGCAAAAAACTCAAGCAGTACGGACTTCTCGAAGGTGACGCCCCATGACATGGGGCGTTGTTTTTTCTCATCGATGCACATGAGCACTACAATGGCCGATAGCCCCGTCACCCCCGTTCGCCGCGCCCTTCTGAGCGTTTCCGATAAAACCGGCATCACCGAGTTCGCCAGTGAACTCGCCGACCTAGGCGTAGAGCTTCTCTCCACCGGCGGCACTTTCCGCCTGCTTCAGGAAAGCGACATCCCGGTCACGGAGGTCTCCGCGCACACCGGTTTCCCCGAGATCATGGATGGCCGGGTCAAGACCCTGCATCCCAAGATCCACGGCGGCATTCTCGCGCGTCGCGGTCAGGACGATGCGGTCATGGCCGAAAATGACATCGACCCCATCGATATGGTCGTGGTCAACCTCTACCCCTTCGCCGCGACCGTTGCCAAGCCAGGCTGTACGCTCATCGATGCCATCGAGAACATCGACATCGGCGGCCCGACCATGGTCCGCGCCTGCGCCAAGAACCACGCGCACACCACCATCGTTGTCGATGCCGGTGACTACTCTCGCGTCATCGACGAGATGAAGACCTACCGCGGTATCGTAAGCCACGCCACGCGCTTCGATCTGGCGGTCAAGGCCTTCGAGCACACCGCCAAGTACGATGGCGCCATCGCCGACTACCTGGGCCGCAAAGTGCGCGACGAAGATGCCCGCTTCCCGCGCACCTTCAACCTACAGTTGAGCAAGCGTCAGGACATGCGCTACGGCGAAAACCCGCACCAGCAGGCAGCGTTCTACGTCGACCCGGAAGCAACCTCCCCGAGTGTCGCGACCGCCGAGATGCTGCAGGGTAAGCCGCTCTCCTACAACAACGTCGCCGACACCGACGCCGCCTTCGAATGCGTCAAAGCCTTCGATGAAACCGCCTGCGTGATCGTCAAACACGCCAACCCCTGCGGCGTGGCAGTGGGCGCCAGCGCGCTCGAAGCTTACGACAAAGCCTTCGCCACCGACCCCACCAGCGCCTTTGGCGGCATCATCGCCTTCAACGTGATGCTCGACGCCGAGACCGCTCGCGCGATCATCGATCGTCAATTCGTCGAGGTCATCATTGCCCCTGGAGTCGATGACGAAGCGCGCGCCATCGTGGCCGAAAAGCAGAACGTTCGCCTGCTCGACGTCAGCGCTTATTGGCCCGGCACGCCCGAAACGGCGCTGGACTACAAACGCGTCAACGGCGGGCTTTTGGTGCAAGAACGCGATGACGGCATGGTGGGCCCGAACGATCTGACCGTGGTCAGCGAGCGAGCGCCCACCGAGCAGGAGCTACGCGATCTGGGCTTTGCCTGGCGCGTGGCCAAGTTCGTCAAGTCCAATGCCATCGTTTACGCCAAAGCGGGTCAGACCGTTGGCGTGGGCGCCGGACAAATGAGCCGGGTCTACTCGGCCAAGATCGCGGGCATCAAGGCCGCCGACGAGGGTCTCTCGGTGCCAGGCTCGGTCATGGCCTCGGATGCCTTCTTCCCCTTCCGCGACGGTATCGATGCAGCGGCCGCAGCGGGTATCACCGCAGTGATCCAGCCGGGCGGCTCGATGCGCGACCAAGAGGTGATCGACGCGGCCAATGAAGCGGGCATTGCCATGGTCTTCACCGGCATGCGCCACTTCCGTCACTGATCGAGGTTTTGATCGCAGCGTCAGCGCACTAACAAGAAGGTCGACAGATGCCGACCTTCTTCGTTGATAGCCTGGTTGATGCCCTAGCCCAAATCGATACACAGGTATTTGGTTTCGAGGAACTCATCGAGCCCCTGGTGGCCACCCTCGCGGCCAAGACCGGATGCCTTGACCCCGCCAAAGGGCGCTGCGGCGTTGGAGATTAGGCCGGTATTGATTCCCACCATGCCGTACTCCAGCGCTTCCGACACCCGCCATACGCGCGCCATATCACGCGAGTAAAAGTACGAGGCAAGTCCATACTGGGTGTCGTTGGCCATTTCGATGGCCGTTTCTTCGTCGTCGAAGGGGAAAACGGCCGCCAACGGCCCGAAGGTCTCCTCGTGGGCCACTTTCATCTCGGCGCTGGCAAAGCCAATCAGCGTTGGGGTAAAGAAGTTACCACCCAGCGGGTGCGGATGCCCCCCAAGCAGAAGCTCGGCGCCTTTATCGACGGCGTCCTGAACGTGCTCGCTGACCTTCTTGACGCCATCTTCATCGATCAGCGGACCGATGTTGACGTTGTCTTCAACGCCGTTACCCACGTTCAGCTCGCTATTCATCGCCGCCGCCAGCTTCTCACAGAAGGCGTTGATGATACTGGTCTGAACCAAGAAGCGGTTGGTGCAAATACAGGTTTGCCCGGCGTTGCGGAACTTGGCCGCCATGGCGCCTTCGACGGCCGCGTCGAGATCGGCGTCTTCAAATACGATGAAGGGGGCGTTGCCACCCAGTTCGAGCGAGATTTTTTGCACGTGCTCGGCCGCTTGCGCCATCAGCTGACGGCCCACTTCAGTGGAGCCGGTGAAGGTGATCTTGCGCACCTTGGGCGAGGTAGTCAGCGCCTTGGCAATCTCGCTGGCGCTGCCGGGTACCACGTTGAACACGCCCCGGGGTATACCGGCGCGCTCGGCAAGATAGGCAAGTGCGGTGGCCGAAAGCGGCGTTTGGCTTGCGGGCTTGACCACGATGGTGCAGCCCGCCGCCAGCGCAGCGCCTACCTTGCGGGTGATCATCGCTGCGGGAAAGTTCCACGGCGTAATGGCGCCCACTACGCCAACAGGCTGCTTGGTGACGACGATGCGCTGATTGGATTTGGCAGCCGGAATGGTTTCGCCGTAGATGCGCCGCCCCTCTTCGGCGAACCAGCGCAGGAAACTGGCGGCGTAGGTAATCTCCCCCTGCGCCTCTTTGAGCGGCTTGCCCTGCTCAAGCGTCATCAGCTGCGCCAAATCCTCTTGGTGCTCGAGCATAAGGTCGTACCACTTGAGCAAGAGATCGGCGCGCTCCTGCGCCGTTTGGGCGCGCCAGGCAGGCAGCGCCGCATCGGCCGCATCGATGGCTCTAAGCGTCTCCGCCTTGCCCAAACGCGGCACATCGCCGATTTTCTCGCCGGTGGCCGGGTTGACGACGTCGATCTGAGCACCACTATCGGCGGCGACCCAGCTGCCATCGATGTAGGCAAAGGGGCAGTAAAGCTGTGTTTCGCTAAGAATTTCGTTGAGCGCTTCCATGACAAACTCCTGACGCGGTGGTCGTCCAAGGCAGGTAAAATCGTCTTCATGCTAAGACGAAAATGCCGAATTGACCAAGTTTGCCGGAAGCGCGCGGGCGTGTTATTGCGTGACCAGGGTCAAAAACTCCTGACGCGTGGTCGGCTTGGAGCGGAAATCACCCAGCATCACCGAGGACGTCATGCTCGAGTTCTGTTTCTCAACGCCGCGCATCATCATGCACAGATGGCGCGCCTCGATCACGACCGCAACGCCACGTGCTCCGGTCACTTCGAGCACCGCATCGGCGATCTCGCGCGTAAGGTTCTCCTGGATCTGCATGCGCCTCGCGTACATATCGACGATGCGGGCAAATTTGGAAAGCCCGAGCACCTTGCCGCTGGGCATATAGGCAATATGGCACTTGCCGATGAAGGGTAAAAGATGGTGCTCGCACATAGAGTAGAGCTCGATGTTCTTGACCAGCACCATCTCATCGGCGTCGGACTCGAACACCGCGCCATTGACCAGGTCTTCCAGCGACTGCTGGTAGCCTGCGGTAAGGAACTGCATGGCCTTGGCCGCGCGTTTGGGCGTATCGACGAGCCCTTCGCGCTCCGCATCCTCACCGAGGGCAGTGATAATCTGGCGGTAGTACTGGGCGATGTCATCGGTCATGGTCGAGCCTCATAACGAACTGCTTATGCGTGGGGTACATAGCCCCAGGTTTTCAAGGCCCGCTATCTTACCGTAATTCACCCGCCGGGGGCAGATGGGCCAGGCCTTAGGGCCCCGCCAACCAGCGCGGCTCCTCGAGCTGCAATACCTGACTTTCTAGCTGGCGGATGTGGGCGTCCCAATAGTGCTGGTCAGCGACCCAGGGAAAGGCCTGAGGGAAAGCTGGGTCGTCCCAGCGCGAGATCAGCCAGGCGCTATGACGCACCAGGCGATAGGCGCGCAACGGCTCAATCAGCGCCAGCTCCTCAAAAGGAAAAGCGCGGCTCTCTTCGTAGCCTTCCGAGACTTCGCTAAGCTGCGCCTGCCAGCTCTGCTGATCGCTAGTGGGTAGCAGCATCCATACGTCTTGAATGGCCGGGGCCATGAGGCAGTCGTCAAAATCCACCAGTGTGAAGGCGTCTTCCCGACCCAGCACGTTACCCAAGTGGCAGTCGCCATGACAGCGAATCAACGTAGGCTTATATCGCGCCAGCGTATCGGCAATACGGTGCACCACACTGCGATAGGCTCGTGCCTGCTGCGCGCTCATACGCCCGCTTGCCAATACCCGCTCGCCTGCCTCGCGCACGCCTGCTTCTAACGCAAGTGTGGGGCGATGCTGAAAATGCTCGCGCGCGGATACCGCGTGCAGCCGTCCAAGTAACTGCCCCAAGGCAAACAAGTGGTCGGGCTGGTCGAGCTCGGGCGCCTGACCTGGAATGAAGGGAAAGAGCGCGAAACGAAATTCCTGATACCGATGCAACGACTGCGCCGCATCGTCGCGCCAGGGCGCGGCCACGGGAATGTCCTCTGCGGCCAGCTCCTGAAGAAAATCGTGCTCTTCTTGAATGAGCGCATCCGACCAGCGGTCGGGCCGGTAGAACTTGGCGACCCAGCGCTGCCCCTGCTCGTCGCGTAGCATGAAGACGCGATTCTCGTAGCTATTGAGGGCAAAGGGCTCACCGGTCGGCCAGATATCCTTGGACTCCAAGGCCGACATGAGACGGTCGGGCGAAAGGTCTTGAAAAGGGTGCGACATGGTGGACTCCCGACGAACAGTAGCCGCCATTCTACCAAGTCAACGGTCGATGTCTTTACCCGGTGTACGCGCTGCCGCCCATACGTCGACCTGCTTTGCTCCCGCCGCGAGCGCTGCCTCGGCTAGAGCATGGGCCGTCGCCCCTGTGGTCAGCACGTCATCGACGATGGCAACGTGCGCAGGCAGGGGCGTATCGAAGGCGAAAGCGCCTTTGAGATTGGTCAAGCGTTCCTTGCGCGACAGCGAGTGTTGCAGCTTCCCCTGGCGCAAACGCTTACTCCGCATCACCGGCACTTGCCATTTACTCCCCAGTTTACGCGCCAACCACTCGGCCTGATTGAAGCCGCGCTCCTTGGCTCGCACAGGGCTCGCGGGCACGGGCACCAAGGCATCGGGCAGCACTTCAGGGGGCGTATACCCCATCAGCTCCGCTAACAAATGACCCGCCCGCGCAGAGGCGTGAAACTTGAAATCGTGGATCAGCAAAGAGACCGGCGGTGCATAAACCAATCCGGCATAGACACGCTCGAAAGCAGGTGGCGCCAACTGACAGTGGCTACAGTACGTGGTTAGCGTGAGGGGCTCGGCGCAGCCGTGACACCCTTGGAAGTTCCACGGTAAATCGGTAAAGCATGCGTTACACCAGGGCAGCCCTGGCGCGGCAGGCAAGTGGCAAAAAGCGCAGTAGCCCGGCATGGCCTCGCGCACCCAGGCAGACAGCCGCGTAAGATATCCGCTACGCAATATGGCCACACCTAATTGACTTATCCAACAAACTCCGTATCATACGCACCTGTCCTGCGGATGTGGTGGAATTGGTAGACACGCTAGATTTAGGTTCTAGTGCCGTAAGGTGTGGGAGTTCGAGTCTCCCCATCCGCACCAATTAAGCGTTGTTTTTCAGTTAGTTAGAAATAGTAAAATAGTAAAATCACGCATAGGATGGTCAGTTTCTAAAGTTTTCTAATCAGTATCTACCGGCACCCAAGAGGTGCTTTTTTTGTATCTTAAAAACGCATCAGACGCCACTTCCCTAAGCCCTCCTCTTGCTTTCGCGTCAGCGATCACTCCCCCAACGTTCAGCGTCCATCTATTTCTTGACGCGCAAAAAAAGCGCTCCGAAGAGCGCTTTTTATACTTACTGAGGCCACCTTGGCTTGCCATCGTTCATCCTGAACGAGAATTCCTTTTCTCTGCAGCTTCCTGCCGCCGACAACTTCATACTACCTCAGGTATAACACCTGCACAAGTATTGGGAGGCAAAAAGTTGTACTGGTAAAATCGCACCGTTGCGCTATTTTAGGGCTACTTTTTACAGCAACTTGCTGGCAACGCATTCTTCAAGGATCGAACGTATGCATATGACGTCATGGAAGACGCCGTGTATGAGCGCGGTGGTCTCTTTACTCTGGCCGAAGCGGGCTACTCATGTCCAAGCAATCGCCCGCGACTGCGATACCTTGGCGCTCGATGACTACTATCAAGCGGCAAAGGCGCTTGGCATCAGCCAGCGCAGAGCGGAAGTAATACTGAACCAGACCCACCACCGGGCGCGAAAAACGCCAAGCCTGACCTTTAGCGACGTGATTTTTCGGGCTTACTGTACTCTTCACCTGCACCCCGCACCTTAAACCTACTGCTGCCCTGCTCATGACAACACTTACTTTTCCTAGGCCGCCAAAAGTTGTACAGCATGGCGGCCAATGCACAGGCAAGCGCCGGCATGAGCACATCGAGAACCGAGTCGAGCGTCCAGGCCCGCCACACACCTTCGAACAATCCTACCGGCAGCGTCTCGCCCCACTCCCAACCGCGCTGAATGCCCAGCTTGTACTCATGCTGGGCAATTTCACGCCCAAGGAAAATCGCCACGGCGATGGCCCCTGCCGACCACGGGCGAGTAAAGAGCAGTAATGCGAACTGAACGAGCAATGCGATGACGACGTGTTCGAGGTGACTTAGGTTCATGGGGCTCTCCTACATTAAGCTCATCTCACTTCAGGCAGGGCCTAGACCATGGGGGCAGTCTAGGGTTCGCCGCTCATCGGGGCTATTTTATCGACCCTGTTTCATTCGCTCTTTCATCTCACTCGTTCTATCTCGGCCTACACTTTACCTACCCCCTCATATAAAGGAGCGCTACATGGAAAAGGCCGTCATCGATGCCATTCGCCGTAAGGAGCAACTACCAAAAAGCATGAGCGATAGCGAGATCGCCAAGGAGTATAAAGGCACTTACACCGCTGCGCGCGCTGCCGTGAGCCTTGAACACGAACCGTTGGACGAAACTCTCAATAAGGCTATGCGCAAGGTATTGCCGTTCATGAATGGCAAAAAGAAGAAATGAAGGTGCTGCAGCTAGGCGATGGCAAGATAGCGCTTTAGCTGCTACCGTCAGCTCCTTGCAAATTGGCGAGCCTGCCTCCATCTATCGTCAATACGTCGCTATCGGAGCTAGAACATGCCCCTTTTGGTCATCATTTCACTTTTTACTCTGCTCGATTTCGTTGTGCTCTTTTCCATTGGCGGCCGCATCGGTCTGCTCAACACTCTGCTGCTCGTCATCGGAACCGGTATGGTGGGGCTTCACCTCATTCGTCGTGAAGGCGCCTCTACCCTGGCTCAAGCGCGGCGCCGTTTGGCGGCAGGCGAGCTTCCTTCAAGCGAGCTCTTCACCGGAGCTACCCTCATCTTTGGCGGCGCACTACTACTCGCGCCAGGTTTTCTCTCTGATGCCCTGGGGCTTGCCTGCCTGCTCCCTAGCGCCCGTCAATTGCTTCTCAAAGCGGCAACGGCGCTGGGCCTTCGCGCTCGCGTAGGCGCCTACTCCTCTACGGTAGGAGCTGGTGCCAACCCAGGCGATGACTGGGCCCAAGCAGATGCCTTTAGCGAGCAAAGACGCAGGCGAGAAGAACACACCGCCAAAGCCCAGCCTGGTGAACCCATCGAAGGCGACTTCATTAGCCGTGAAGACACCTCCAAGCAGCGTCGATGACGCAGGCGAATCGGCAGATTGGAAAGTGCATTTTTTTCATCCCTACCCCTTGAAAGGTGATTGCCAGCCCCCACTTTTCTCGCAGCATACAGGTTCGGTCGCGCGGCGTTGGCTACGCGGCCATAAACAGAGAAGGCATAATGCCTTCGCTTCCCGCGGGTCCCCCTCGGGAAATCACTTTGGCTAACTGCCCCCTCGGGGCTTTGACGATACTCAGGAGAAAGTAAGCATGAATATCCGTCCTTTGCACGATCGCGTCGTCGTACGTCGCGTAGAAGAAGAACAGAAAACGGCTGGCGGCATCGTGCTTCCGGGTAATGCCCAGGAAAAACCCACTCGCGGTGAGATCCTGGCCGTGGGCAACGGTCGCATTCTCGAAAGCGGCGACGTTCGTCCGCTGGACGTGAAAGTGGGTGACACTGTGATCTTCAAAGACGGCTTCGGCGTCGAGAAACAGAAGATCGATGGTCAGGAAGTCCTGATCATGAGCGAAGCCGACATCCTGGCCGTCGTCGAAGGCTAATTCGCCTCGGCGTACTAGTTTCCCTCCATTAATCGTTTAGGAAGTAACGAACATGGCAGCTAAGCAAGTTAAGTTCTCCGATGATGCTCGCAAACGTATGGCGCGTGGCGTCGACATTCTCGCCAACGCCGTAAAAGCGACCCTTGGCCCGAAAGGCCGTAACGTCGTTCTCGACAAATCCTTTGGCGCACCGACCGTCACCAAAGACGGTGTTTCCGTAGCCAAAGAGATCGAGCTGAAAGACAAGTTCGAAAACATGGGCGCCCAGATGGTCAAGGAAGTAGCTTCCAAGACGTCTGACGCTGCTGGCGACGGTACTACCACCGCCACCGTTCTGGCCCAAGCCATCGTTGCCGAAGGCCTGAAAGGCGTCACCGCCGGCATGAACCCGATGGATCTGAAGCGTGGTATCGACCAAGCCGTTGCCGCTGCCGTTAAAGAGATCCAAGCAATGTCCGTGCCCTGCACCGACACCAAGTCCATCGCTCAGGTAGGTACCATTTCTGCCAACGGCGACAAGCGCATCGGTGAAATCATCGCCGAAGCAATGGAAAAAGTCGGTAAAGAAGGCGTCATCACCGTCGACGAAGGCCGTGGTTTCGAAGACGAACTGGAAGTGGTCGAAGGCATGCAGTTCGATCGCGGCTACCTCTCGCCCTATTTCGTCACCAACCAAGACACCATGGCGGTTGAACTGGAAGATCCTTACCTACTGCTGGTAGACAAGAAGATCTCCAACATCCGCGAACTGCTGCCGGTACTGGAAGCCGTTGCCAAGCAAGGCAAGCCGCTTGCCATCATCGCCGAAGACATCGAAGGCGAAGCGCTGGCCACGCTGGTCGTAAACAACATGCGCGGCATCGTCAAGGTAGCCGCTGCCAAGGCACCGGGCTTCGGCGACCGCCGTAAAGCCATGCTGCAGGACATCGCGATCCTGACCAACGGCACCGTCATCTCTGAAGAAGTGGGCCTGACGCTCGAGCAGACTAACCTGGATCACCTGGGTACTGCCAAGCGCATCACCATGTCTAAAGAGAACACCACCATCATCGATGGTGCCGGTGCTGAAAACGACATCGAAGCGCGCGTTAACCAGATCCGCACGCAGATCGAAGAGACCTCGTCCGACTACGACAAGGAAAAACTGCAAGAGCGCGTTGCCAAACTGGCAGGCGGTGTTGCCGTTATCCGCGTCGGCGCTGCGACCGAAGTGGAAATGAAAGAGAAGAAGGCACGCGTCGAAGATGCGCTGCACTCTACTCGCGCTGCCGTCGAAGAGGGCGTGGTACCTGGCGGCGGTACCGCTCTGGTTCGCGTCATGGCCAAAGTCAGCGGCCTGACCGGCGACAACGAAGACCAGAACCACGGTATCAACATGGCGCTGCGTGCCATGCAGTCACCGCTGCGTCAGATCGTGACCAACGCCGGTGAAGAAGCTGCCGTCGTCATCAACCGCGTCAAAGACGGCGAAGGCAACTTCGGCTACAACGCGCAAACCGGTGAGTTCGGCGATCTGTTCGAAATGGGCGTTCTTGACCCGGCCAAAGTTACGCGTACTGCGCTTCAGTCTGCAGGCTCCGTCGCTGGCCTCATGATCACCACCGAGTGCATGATTGCCGACGATCCTGAAGAGAAAGACGCTGCTCCGGATATGGGTGGCATGGGCGGAATGGGTGGCATGGGCGGCATGATGTAAGCCCAGGCACCAACGCCTAGACTGCTCGACAGTCGATCCTGGAACCCCGCGCTAAGCGGGGTTCTTTTTTGTCGCCAACGACTCACTCCTACCTGCCCTTCACGCCTCATCCGACGCGGCACATGCTAACATCGCCCCTGGTTTTCGCCTTACCGTTCATTATCTTCAATCGGGTCGTGACTGTCGTGCTCTCCAATATTCGTATCGTTCTCGTGCAAACCTTCCATCCTGGCAACATTGGCGCAGCAGCGCGGGCAATGAAGACCATGGGGCTGGATGAGCTGGTACTGGTCAATCCCCGCGCCTTTCCCGATGAAGAGGCAACACGCCTCGCGGCCGGTGCGACCGATGTGATCGAGGGCGCACGCGTGGTGGCGAGCCTCGATGAAGCCGTACGCGACTGCGTGCAGGTAGTGGGTGCTAGCGCTCGTCTGCGCAGTATGCCGCTGCCGCACTTCGATGAGCCCGATGAGATGGCCAAGCAAGTGATAAGCCTTGCTGCCAGTTCCCCCGTGGCCTTGGTTTTCGGGCGTGAGCGCTCGGGGCTGACCAACGAAGAGATTCGCTGCTGCACCCATCAGGTCAGCATTCCCGCCAACCCGGACTACGGTATTCTCAATCTCTCCCAAGCGGTACAGATACTCGCTTACGAGGTGCACCGCGCTTGGCGCCAGGGCGAGCAGAGCGGCTTTGTCTATCAAACCCCTAGCGAGGCGCTACCGCCCACGCGCGAACAGTTTCTGCACTTTCAGGCGCACCTAAGCCGCCTAATGCACGACAGCGGCTTTCTCACCCAGCCCCATGCCCGCACCGAAGAACAGCTACAGGCGCTTTTCGCGCGCGCTCAACCGAGCCGTAAAGAGCTCTCGCTTCTTCGTGGACTTCTTAGCGCTTTCGAAGAACATTTGCCCAAGAAGTAATTAGTTTTAAAAACAAAAAAGAGCAGCCGAAGCTGCTCTTTTGGGTTCAGGCGCTAGGGGCCCCCTATAGCCCGCGCTTAGAAGCGGTAGGTAACACCGGCACCAACGGTGACCGGCTCCATATCTACCTGGCCGTAGGGCTGCCCGTTGGAGTTGATATCGGCTTTGACGTCAGCGTAGCTCACGTAACCGTTAAGCATGACGTTCTCGGTCACCGCCAAGTCGACACCCGCCTGCCCGATCACACCGTAGCTGTTTTCAATCTCGGTCGGAACGGTAGTGTCCTCACCTGAGAAACGCGTATAGTTCAGACCCAGGCCAACGTAGGGCTGAACGCGCGACTCGAGGCCACCCAGCGGGTAGTAGTTGACCAGCAGGTTGATCGGCAAACGATCGACGCTGCCGATGTCACCGGCACCTGCCGTGTTGAGCTGGTGCTCGAACTTCTCGGAGCTGTTCAACTCGACGCCCATCTTGTCGGTGAACAGGTAGCCCAGACCAAAGGTGAAGCCGTTCTCGCTTTGCACGTTCAGGGAATCGCCCTGAGCATTGCCGTTGCCAGAGCCGGTATCGGTTTGGGCGAAGCCACCGCGCACGAAGTAGTCACCAGCTTGGTATGCCATGGCAGCCTGGCTTGCGAGGGCAACACTGGCAGTCATCACGGCGGCAGAAATGAGTTTTAGCTTAGTCATTAGGGTCATCCTCTTGTGCATTGATCAGTCGTTTTGATCGTTCTGCCAAACGCGCCTTACGGCGTTGGGTGCACGTTTTTATCGTACGTTTTCGCTTGGCAACTTATGCTAGGCACCCAATTACCTATACAATATAGGCTAATCGAACAGTGTTTCCAAATTATTTGTGAAAGTTATCATCAACTATTTTTCATCATGCGATGTATCGATGATGAATTTCAGGCATAAAAAAAAGTCCCCCGAAGGGGACCCAGGTGGAGCACGCCAGCTCACTTTGTGTATCGCCCGCGATAGCGATGTGCGGTGCGATGTAGGTAGTGAAGGGATTCAAGCCGTTGTGAATGTTCATCTACCCGCTTGCCAATATATAAGCGATCTGCGTGCCAAATAATTAAAAAACCATTAAAAACAAAAAATTAAAATACATAAGTATGAACAACACGTTTGCCTTCACGAAAGCGCTAGGCGCTCCTGCACCACCAGTGATCAAAATTTGACGAATTGCGCCATTTTTGCCCGCCATCCAAAGGATTAGGGTGACGATGCCATGGCCACGTCACGTGCCTAGTCTGCAAGGGCGCCACCACAGCAAACTTGGTTGCGCCCTCCCCGCTTAGCGCGATAAAGCGCTTCGTCGGCGAGCACGACCAGAGTATCGCCGTTGGCATCTGGAGCTTCTTCACTACACACCATGCCTGCCGATAGGGTGACGCCAAACTCGGTCGTATCGTGGCGAAAGCGCAGCTGGGCAAAGTGCTGGCGCAGCGTTTCCAGGCGCTGGTAAGCAGCCTCTGCTGGACAGTGCGGCATGACCACCAGAAACTCCTCGCCGCCGTAGCGCCCCATGACGTCGGTTTGGCGCAGGCGTTGGCGCAGCAGCGTGGCCATTGATGCGATGACCACATCCCCCGTCGCGTGGCCGTAGCTATCGTTGACACCCTTGAAATGATCGATATCGACCATGGCAATACTCACCGGGTAGCCCGCTCGCCGGGCGCGGTTGATCTCGCTCGTGGCCGCACTTTTGATGCTCGCGTGCTTGAGCAGCCCCGTGAGGCTATCTTTGTTGAGCAGATCCGACAGCGCCCGAGCGCGGGAAACACGCGCTTTGACTGCCGCAATGAGCTTGGCGGCGGTGATGGGCTTGGTGAGAAAATCGTCGGCGCCGCGGCTCAAGGCATCCACCTGCTTGTCGAGATCGGTTTCGGCGGAGAGAAAGACGATGGGCAAGCTGCTCCATTCATCGAATTGGCGGATGACAGCGGCCAGGTCCGGCCCATCGTAATGGGGCATGTGCACGTCCATCAGTAAGAGCTCGGGGCGAAAGCTGCGTACCTCTTCGATGATGGTTTCCGGCGAGGCCAACACCTGCACTTCCATGCCTTCCGATTCGAGAATGATTTGGCAGTATTCGGCCAGCTCGGTGTCGTCATCGATGACCAGCACCCGCGCCGGGGCCGCCGTACGTTCGCGCAGTAGCTGCTCCAAGCGGCTTACCAGGTGCGGAATGTTCAGCGGCTTGAGGAAGTACCCCTGCGCGTTGAGCTGGGCCGCGCGCACGCGCGCCTCGAAACTATCCTGATCGCTAATAAAGATCAGCGGAGAGCCCCCTTGGGCCAGCGCGGTCGCCCCTATAGCGCCATCAGCGTCGTTTTCTGCCATGGCATCGACCAGCAAAACGTCGGGCTGACGCTCGGCGGCCTCCGCGTCGGCGATATTGACAAAACGCCGCACGCTATAGCTGAAGTTGGCCAGCTGAGCGGCGATCTTCTCGCCCAAGGCTTGGTCGGGTTCGATTAGCCATATACTGGTCGCCCTCGTGCCCTCGTCTCCGGAGGCGTGAGACCAGCCGGCTTTAGGCTCGTCACGAACACTAGGTGCCTGTTCGAGCAAAGCGTGTTCGCTCTGCCCACCGCCCTCGCACATCAACGCTTCCAGCGCATCGCTCAGCCGTGCCGTATCAGCAGACGTAAGCGCTGCTCTCTTCTCCAAGCTGTCCTGAAGCAGTGTTTCGAGCGCTTTCGCCAGTTGGCTTACGTTTGGCAAACCAAAAGTGCCCGCCGCACCGGCTACGCGGTGAAGACGCTGATGCGCCTGGAGCAGGCGCTTGCGGTCATCGAAGGCTGGCGGCGTTAAAAGAAGCGACTGGATACCACCGAGTTCGGCGGCGAGCTGGCGAGCGTAATCATGACGCATGGCCGCCAAGCGCTGCTCGAAAACGTCCTGCGGGTTACTCATTGCGTGCTTTCCCATATCCGAGTGACTTGACTGGACAGCGTCATGGGATCGAAGGGCTTGGGAATCACGCAGCTGGCCCCCAGTGCGACTAGCTGCTCGATCTCTTGCGGCTGTGCCTTGGCGGTCATGAACGCCACCGGCACGTGGGCAAGCTCAGGTAGTTCGCGCAATCCTTTTAGCGTACTGGGCCCGTCCATTCCCGGCATCATGACGTCTAGCAAAATCAGCTGAGGATCAAACGCCACCGCTTCAGCTAGCGCCTGCTCGCCCGAGGCGCAGACTTTGACGCTAAAGCCGCCGACGACCTCCAGCGCTAACTTGGCAACGGCTTGAATATCCGAGTCATCTTCTACATAGAGAATGCGCTGTAGGCTCATTGCGTTTCCATCGTGTCGTGAGCGAATCAAGAAGTGAATGAGGCGCGCTGCTCGAGCGTGAGTAACAACTGCTCAGGGGTAATACGCGATTTCATCAGCACCGACTCGACTTTCGTTTGCTCCTCGCCCCCCACCGGATAGCCTGAAAGAATCACGACTTGTGCCTGGGGTTCGCGCGTGCGAATTTCGTCGAGCAGGCTCCAGCCCAAACCATCGGGCAGGCGGATGTCGAGTAACACCGTAGTATACCGCGCTTGGCGTAGGCAGGCTTTGGCTTGGGTTAAACTGCCCGCATGATCGACATCGGCGTAGGCGGAAAGCATCGTCCGAATCACCTGGTGCAAGTCACCATCGTCCTCCACATGGAGTACCCGTGGGCGTGTCTGTGTCGAGACCTGACGCTCTTCGAGCGCCTGGGTAATTGCGCTCAAAAGTGGCTGCTCGGCCACTGGTTTCATCAGCCAGATGACATCGTCCACGCACTCCTGCAAACGCACTTCGCCATCGACCACGCGACCGCTGATCACGACGAGTGCCACCTCGCGCTCATCGAGCTTTTCGCGCAGGCATCGAATCAGCTCGAAGCCACTCATGTCGGGCAAGCCAATATCCACGGTAACGGCGCCGTAGCGTTGGCGCTCGATGCACTCAAGCGCCGTGGCGCCATCGCTTGCCACATCGACGATATAGCCCGCCTGGGTCATCATCGCGCCGAGTACGCCACACACATCGGCATCGTCATCGACCACGAGCACGTGATCGCGGGCATCGTTTGGGCGTACGCTGGGCGGCACTTGGCCGGGCATGGGCACGATAGGAAAGCTCACCCAGAACCGACTTCCTTTGCCCTCCTCGCTCTCAAACCCAATCTCCCCGTTCATGTGGCGCACCAGCTCGCGGGTGATGGCAAGCCCCAGCCCTGTGCCACCTTTGGCGCGCGAATCAGAGCCATCTACTTGGGAAAAACGGTCGAAGATGCGCGCCTTGAACGCCTCGGGAATGCCGCTGCCACAATCGCGTACGGCGATGACCACGTGATCGTTCTCCTGCGTCACTTCGATGGCAACCTCGCTCTCCTCGGGTGAGAACTTAACCGCATTGGAGAGCAGGTTCGCCATCACCTGCTGAAAACGTTGGGCATCGAGCACGACCTCGAACTCGGGATGCGGATTAGTCAGCACTAAATTGACGTTGCGCTCGGCGCGGTAGAGCTGGTTCTCGCTGATCGAGGCTTCGAGCAGCGGCGCTAAGCGCTGCCGCTGCATATCGAATACCAGACGTCCCACGGCGATCTTTTCGATATCCAATAGATCGTTGATCAAGTGCGTCAACCGCAGGCTGTTCTTGTGCGCGATACCCACCATGTGCTGCACGGTCTCAGGCACCTTACCCAGCACCCCGCCCGAAATCATGCCAAGCGCCCCGCTGATCGACGTAAGCGGCGTGCGCAACTCATGGCTCACCGTTGAAATGAACTCCCGCTTCATCGTGTCGATCCGTTTGGATTCGCGAATGTCCTCGGCGATGCCAACGTAGCCACTAACCTCGCCTGTGGGTGCATGAATACTCGATACCATCACCTTCACCGGCACCTGTTCACCATTGCACCTAACGTAGTGCCACTCACGTGCCTCGGGTCGCGTTACCACGCTCTCATTGGTGAACATCTCGATGATCTCGACCGGACGGCGCAGTTGGGCTTCGAGCTCGGCTTGGCGACGATTTAGCTCAACGGGATCGTGAAGTAGTTCGGCTACCTGTTGCCCTATCGCCTGCTCCGCCGTATATCCCAGCATGTTTTCAGCACCGCGATTGAATAGCGTAATACGCCCTTCGAGATCAGAGGCGATAATGGCGAAGTCGGTGGCGCCATCCAGCACCGAGGTGAGTAGGTTATTGCTACTCGCCAATGCCTGGGTGCGTTGGCGCACCTGATCTTCCAGGCTTGCCTGCGTACGACGCAGCGCATTGAAAGTGCCGCTCAAATCTAGGCTCATCCGCTCGAGTAAGCTCGCTAGCTGCTGAAACTCCACCACACGACTCGTTGGTAGCACGAGCGGTTCGCCACTGGCGATCTGCTGATTGATGCGCTCACCCACGCGGCCCAGCTCACGCAGCGGCCGCGTCATCAGGCGGCTCAACCCAATCGCCGTCAAAATACCCAGTACCAACACCCCAGCGAGCATCAAAAGTAGTGTCGTCCGGTGTGCTTCCATCTCCTGCACTGAAGAAGCGGCCGACATTTCGACTCGCAATTGCCCGCCTGCCGCACCGCTGCCAAGCGCGGTCTCCATAAGATAGCGACTCGCCAGCCAGCGCTCGCTAGCACTGTCGATATGATTGGGCACGAGCAGCGCCGTTCGCTCGTTAAGTACATGCCGCTGCGTATCACCACTCGATGAAAGGCTTTCAAGCTCACCCAGTTGCGCTACGACGTTACCCTGGGCATCGAGTACGGCATAACTCACATCGTCTCTAGATACACTCGAAAGCGCCTCCAAAGGCTGCCCACCCTCGATATAATCGGCCATTTGGCGGCTATAGAGCGTCAGCCGCTCCTGGATTAACTCTTGCTGGCCCCGACTCATCGAATGGCTGTCGTAGAGTACCGGCGGGATACCGGCCAGCAAGGTGACCGACAAGAGCGCGCAAAAAAGTAGATGGCGAAGCGAAAGCAACGAATCGACGGCGGGCAGGAATTTAGGCTTCATCAATCCCACCACGATGAGCACGCCGGTTGCGATTACGGCACAGAGAATGCCGTTGATCGCCTGCTTGAGGTACACCAGTTGGGTAAGCTCCCAGCTCCACGCTTTAATACTGGGAAGCAATAGGAAGTCCAGCGGTGGGGCAATGAATAGCCAGTAAAGCAAGCTGGCAATGATCAGGTTCTTGACCCGGTAGTGAAACAGCCACGCCACTACGCTCGCTTCAAGGAGGTAGACCAAAACGGTGACCTCATTGTCCCAAATGAGATAGGTGTAGAGGCTCGTGATAGCACCCACGCCAAGCGCAGGCCAAAACCCGAGCCACACGACTGCCAACAGCACCGCTACGGAGCCGAACACGAAATAGACGTTGAACAGGATCGACACCTGCACCATGTTGCCGAGGATACCTAGCCCAGCAAGAACGCTGAAAAGTAGGAGCCGTGGCCGCGCGATGTTAACGAGTAGCTTCATGGTTCAAGACGCCTGATCGGTATAGAGGACGCGAGCCCATAAGACCCTGTAAATGCGGCCTAGCAAGGCAGTAAAGCACGCCGTTAGTGTGAAGACGTGTGCGAAGACATCACTGACAGTGTAGCGAGAAAACTACCAGTAAAATGTTCAAGATGAGGATGAAACAGGCTGATAACGCGAAGATGACACACTGCGCCTCTTACGCTGGAAGGAAGCGTAAGAGGCGCGGATGCTAGGGAGACTTCACACGTTTAGGCTAAGTGGTGCACCTTTTGAAGGCCGTAGACAGGCGTATCGATCCCCTCCATACGAGCCTTCATCTGCAGGGCGAGATAGTGGGAATAGTGGCGCGACTGATGCAGGTTGCCGCCATGGAACCAAAGCCCTTCTTGCTGGGTAGGTTTCCACATATTGCGAAGTTCACCTTCCCAAGGGCCGGGATCCTTGGTGGTATTCGAGCCCATACCCCAACACTTGCCCACTTTGTCGGCTACCTCTTGCGAGATCAGCTGCGCCGCCCAGCCATTCATCGAGCCGTATCCGGTGGCATAGACGATCAAGTCGGCTGGAAGCTCAGTGCCGTCGGTCAAGGTAACCGAGCGTGCGTTGATGCACTCGATACCTACGTTACTGCGCAGTTTGATATCGCCATTGGCGATCAACTCGCAGGCGCCTACATCGATGTAGTAGCCCGAGCCACGGCGCAGGTACTTGAGAAACAGTCCCGAATCATCGTCGCCGAAGTCGAGCAGAAAGCCCGCCGCTTCGAGCTTGCGATAGAACGCGGCATCTCGCTTACGAATGGTATCGAAGGCTGGGCGCTGAAAATCGGGCAGTAGCCGATAGGGAATCGAGGCAAATAGCAAATCGGCTTTATCGTGCGTAATCCCCTTAGCCACGGCCTCCTCCGAGTAGAGCGGCCCGAGCGCCTCCTGCATAAGGGAATCCGATTTGACGATATGCGTCGATGAGCGTTGCAGCATGGTCACATCGGCGTCATGCTCCCATAGTGCAGCGGCGATATCGTGCGCTGAATTGTTAGACCCCACGATAACGCACTTCTTACCCGCATAGGCGTCAGGGCCCGAGTGCTGGCTCGAATGTTGCTGCTCGCCTTCAAAGCGCTCTGCACCGGGGAAATGCGGTACGTTGGGAATGCCTGACATACCGGTCGCCATGATCAACTGTTTGGGGCGCAGCGTCAGCGCTTCGCCGTCGCGCATTACCTCGACGACCCACTCCTTGGCCTGCTCATCGAAACGGGCGCTGCGGCATTCGGTCGAGCCCCAGTAATCGAGCTCCATCACCCTGGTATACATCTCAAGCCAATCGCCCACCTTGTCCTTGGGCGCAAACACCGGCCAGTTATCGGGAAAGGGAATGTACGGTAGATGGTCGTACCAGACCGGATCATGCAGGCAGAGCGATTTGTAGCGTTTGCGCCAGGCATCGCCTGGGCGCGCATGGCGGTCGATAATCAGCGTCGACACGCCCATCTGCTTGAGCCGAGCACCCAAACCGATGCCGCCCTGGCCGCCGCCCACGACGAGACAATAGGGCTGGCGACTGTATCCTAGCTCGGCGGCCTCGCGCTCGCGCGCTTCAAGCCAGGTTTCGCGCGCCTTGTTGGCACCGTGCTCGGCCCCTCGCGGGCGAAGGCCGTTGCTCGGTTCGGGAAACGCATCCAGCTCTTGCATGGTGGTCAGAAGTGTCCAGCACTTACCCTGCTTCAAACGTAGGTAGCCTTTGCCGCTGGCGATGTTAGTGGCAAAGGTAAACCAGGCTTCGCAACTATCCGCATCGCCGTTGGCCTCGCCCTCGATACGCCAGCGCGCAGGCTGGGTGCGCGCGAGCGTGGCGGCTAGCATTGCCTCGATCTCGGACTTGCCTTCGCAAGTCTTGAGGTTCCAAGTAAAGGCAAGAAAGTCGCGCCAGTAGCACTCCTCGCCAAACAGCGCGAGTGCGGCGGGAATGTCCTGGGCCTGCAGCGCGGTATCGAGCTGTTTTAGCCAGTGCTCGACGATGGCGGTAGGGGTCGTGGCATTTTCTCGTGTCATGTCGCGTACTCCGTTCACGGTTATTGTTGTCGACGTGCCACAAGCCCTAAGCAGCCAGCGTGCCAAAAACGGACAAAAAAGAGCTAAACCGCTATTCCAAAAGAGAAACACGCGTGGCTGACTGCACCGCCCAGAGCGCGATCAGACTGGGTTTATAGGGCGATGATGCAACAGCTGTCACACACCCGCGTTACAGCTGTAACGCTCGACTAAGGGTGTAACGCTACGCGTTGACACCCCTGCCCCAGCGCATAGGCTGAAAGCAACAACAACACGTCGTCAAACGACACCCAGCCGTGAGTAACGCCATGTCCATCGCCGCCCCGCATCATTTGCACCGCGACCAGCGCCAGCACATCGAACGTTTGGCTCGGCTCGACACGAACGCTCAGGTAGCGGCGCAAGACGTCAATCCGACCATCCAACGCTCTTGGCTGCGCTGCCTCAATGAGTACAAGCTCGACCCCACCCAGCCGCGCCCGGCGCGCGTAGTGCCGCATCACACGCTCATCGAACATCGCGATGCCGTGGATGAGTTGCTCAACGTCGCCCGCGCCGGCGTCGAGCAGCTCTATAGCCAAATCGCGCGGCTGAACTATGTGCTGCTGCTAGCCGATTGCCGCGGTATTACCGTCGAGTTTCGCGGCGACCCAGGTCAAGATGCGGCGCTGCGCCGCGCGGGGCTGTACCTTGGCGCCGACTGGAACGAGCGCTTTGCCGGTACCTGTGCAGTCGGTACCTGCCTGCACGATGGGGAGGCTATCATCTGCCATCGCCAAGAGCACTTCGACGCCTCGCACATTGCCCTGACCTGCACGGCCGCGCCCATTTGCGACCCACACGGCAACATGATGGCGGTGCTGGACATCTCGGCGCTGAACTCGCCCAAAGCCAGCGAAAGCCAGAACTTCGGGCTTTCGCTGGTGACGCTCTATGCGCGCATGATCGAGGATGCCTACTTTCTCCAGCGCTACCGCGACACGCTGGTCATTCGCTTTGATACCGCACGCGAGTTCGTCCACGTCAACGGCCGCGGCCTGATCGCCCTCGAGGAGAGCGGCCGCATCATCGCCGCCAATAGCGTAGGACGCAGGCTCATTAGCGCCCACCAACAGCGCTGGCCCTCTTGGTCGAACACGCTGCAGCTCTCGCTGGACGCCCTCTTCGATGGCGAGATTGCCGACATCCTCGCCATCAACCGCGCCCATTTCGATAAGCTCTGCGCCTTTCGCGCCCGCGCAAACGACACCACTTACTTCGTCAGTCTGCTGGAACTCAAGCGGGCACCGCGCGAAGCCGCCAAAGTCAGCGCTGCCTCGCTGCCCGCCCCGCTCGCGCGCCTGGGTGCCGACGACCCAGCCATTCGCAACGTCCAGCGCCTGGCCCTGCGTCTGTGCGATGAAACCACTGTGAACGTGCTCATCAGCGGAGAAACGGGGACCGGAAAAGAGGTGGTGGCTCGAGCGCTGCACGACAGCAGCCAGCGCCGTCATGCGCCCTTCGTCGCGGTCAACTGCGCCGCAATTCCCGAGGCGTTGATCGAAAGCGAACTGTTCGGTTACGCGCCCGGTGCCTTCACTGGCGGGCATCCAAAAGGCATGCGCGGGCTGATCGCCAAGGCCGATGGGGGCACGCTGTTTCTCGATGAGATCGGGGATATGCCACTGGCACTGCAAACGCGTCTTTTGCGCGTGATTGCCGAGCGCGAAGTGGTGCCCCTCGGCGCTCAGGCGCCGTGCAAAGTCGATATTCGCATCATTACCGCCACCCACCGGCATATCGATACGCTGGTCGCGCAAGGAGCATTTCGGGAGGATCTCTATTACCGTTTGAACGGTGCGCAGCTAAGCCTACCCGCCCTACGCGAGCGCGCCGACCAGCACCAGCTCATTCGCCGTGTGTTCGACGATCTCGTGGCCGAACGCGCAGACGATAGACCCGCGCCCTCGCTTCGCGCCGATGCCATGAGCGCCCTACTGGCCTACTCTTGGCCCGGTAATATCCGCGAGTTGAAAAATGCCTTGGCCTTTGCGCTGATGATCGCCGACGGCAACGAGATCACCGTCAACGACCTGCCCGAGCGCTGCTTGAGTCAGCGCATCACTAAGCCCCGCCTCGAACCCGATGAGGTATCTACCGAATCACACGCACTGGCCGTGCTGCTCCATCAGCAGCGCTGGAACGTCAGCGCTGTAGCAAGGCTTCTCGGCGTCTCGCGCCCCACCATTTACCGTCAAATGAAGCGCCAAAACATCGTTCCACCCCATCGGCAAAGCTGAGCGCGTGCGTTTGGCCTCGCCACAGCCCTGACGTACACTCGTTTGAATTCAGCCGTTATCGCCGTATTCACTCTTCGTTTCCGTCATCGCCAGCCGAGGCTTTTACATGGCATTCGATTCCACGGCCCACTACGTGGCCACCGATGCGCTCAAACAGGCGGTGAACGCCGCCATTCTTCTCGAACGCCCGCTGCTGATCAAAGGCGAGCCCGGCACTGGTAAAACGTTGCTGGCCGAAGAGCTCGCCACCTCGTTGGATACGCAGCTCGTCACCTGGCACGTCAAATCCACCACCAAAGCGGCTCAGGGGCTTTACGAGTACGACGCCGTGAGCCGCCTGCGTGATTCGCAGCTTGGCATCGACGGGGTGGAGAACGTGGCCAACTACATCAAGCCCGGCAAGCTGTGGGAGGCGTTCAGCGCCGAGAAACGCGTCGTACTTCTGATCGACGAGATCGACAAGGCCGATATCGAGTTTCCTAACGACCTGCTCCAAGAGCTGGATCGGATGGAGTTCTACGTCTACGAGACCGATCAAACGGTACGCGCTCGCCATCGCCCCATCATCATCATCACCTCCAACAACGAAAAAGAGCTGCCCGATGCCTTTCTGCGCCGCTGCTTTTTTCACTACATCGCCTTTCCCGACCGCGATACCCTGCAAGCGATCATTGACGTTCACTACCCAGGCCTCGCGCCGCGTTTGGTCAATGCCGCGTTGGAGATCTTTTTCGACCTGCGCGAGGCGCCCGGGCTCAAGAAAAAGCCTTCGACCTCAGAGCTAATCGACTGGTTGAAACTTTTGCTTGCCGACGAACTCGCTCAAGAGACGCTGCATTCGCCAGAGCCCAACGAGGCGCTGCCGCCATTAGCAGGTGCGTTGATCAAAAACGAGCAAGACACCCACCTGCTCGAACGCCTAGCGTTCATGCTTCGCCGCCAAGGGCGCTAACCATGCTGCTCGGCTTTTTCGATACGCTGCGGCGCGCTGGGGTGCCGGTATCGCTTCGTGAGCTGCTGGATTTACACGCCGCGCTCGACCACGGTCTGGCCTTCGCCGATACCGAGGCGTTCTATCAGCTAGCGCGCACCATCATGGTCAAGGACGAGCGCCACTTTGATCGTTTCGACCGCGCTTTTGGCCACTGGCTCAAGGGCGTGGGCGAGCTTGGCAGCGACCTCGATGCCCTGATTCCCGACGAGTGGCTGCGCCGTGAATTCGAGAAGTGGCTAAGCGATGAAGAGAAAGCCAACATCGCCGCGCTAGGCGGGCTAGAGGCGCTGATAGAGACCGTCAAGGCGCGGCTTAAGGAGCAACAGGAGCGCCACGCGGGCGGCAACAAGTGGATTGGCACGGGCGGCACCAGCCCCTTCGGCGCTTACGGCTACAACCCCGAAGGCATTCGTATCGGCCAGGAAGGCTCGCGCCAGCGGCGCGCGGTGAAGGTGTGGGACGAGCGGCGCTTTCGCGACTACGATGACAGCCTGATGCTGGGCACCCGTAATCTCAAAATGGCGCTACGGCGGCTGCGTAAGTTCGCCCGCGAAGGGGCCGTTGAAGAGTTCGACATCGACGCTACCATCCGTGCCACGGCGCGCGATGCGGGGCTTTTGAACGTGCGCATGCGCCCGGAGCGACACAACGCCGTGAAGCTGTTGCTGTTTCTCGATGTGGGTGGCTCGATGGACGATCACGTGCGCATTTGCGAGGAGTTGTTCAGCGCTGCCCGCGCCGAGTTCAAGCACCTAGAGCACTTCTACTTTCACAACTGCCTCTACGAGCACGTTTGGCGCCACAATCATCGCCGGTTTGACGAACGCATCGCCACCCATGACGTGCTCAACACCTATGGTGCCGACTATCAGGTCATCATCGTGGGCGATGCCGCCATGTCGCCCTACGAGATCAGCCACCCCGGCGGCAGCGTCGAGCACTTCAACGCCGAGCCCGGCGGCGTTTGGCTCAAACGCCTCAGTGACGCCTTCCCCCGCCTGGCATGGCTCAACCCGACCCCAGAGCACTCCTGGCGCTACACCCATTCGACGACGATGATCGCAGAGCTACTCGAAGCGCGCATGTACCCGATGACCCTCGACGGCATCGAGCGCGCCATGCGCGCCCTGGCTGCCCGCGCTTAAGAAGACAAGAAGGTGGATCGAAAGCGCCTACAGCGTCACGGGAAAGGCATCCAGGCTCTGAATGAAGCGCTGCTTTTGCGCATCGAAGGCCAGCACATCGTGCTTGAAGCGGCGCAGAATGGCGGTTTCATCGAGAGTGAGCGTTGCCGCCAGGGCTTGGTTTTTCTGCGCCGGATGACGCGGGCCTAGGCCAATACGCGCGCCGCCTTCACCATCGCGCCAGTCGCGAATTCCCGCCTGGCGGTAGTACGCCTCGCCTTCGACGGTATTGGCATCCACGCGCAGCGGTGCCTTGGTAGCGAGTTCGGTGATGAGTCGCTGTTTGGGATCGCTACCATCGCTTGCACTGGTCAAACTGCAGGCATGCAGTAGGGTCACGCCCTCACCGTGCTCGTCGAGTACCAGTAGCGCCAGCGCCTGTATCTCGCCGCCACGCCCCACCAACGCCCAAAGCCGCGCCGAGTCGACCTGAAACCACACTTCGTTGACGCCGGTGAACAGCACCAGCGGCGAAAGCCCGGCAGAGCGGCCATAGATTTCGGCACACAGCTTGGCCAAGCAAGCATCGCGCTGGGGCCCTTCTTTGATATGTACGACCTTCATTTCGCTTAAGCTCTCTCGCTCGGTGCGCCCCATCAGTAGCGGGCTTACAAAGCCCGCCAGCGTAGAGCAAAGCGCCTGTCGATGCCAGCACGGCGTCACCGGCGTAGCGCTTGGAGAACTAATACCTCATAGCTTCAACATCGGCGCGATCACGTCTAAAAATGCCTGAATACGCGCTGACATCGCCGTGTTGCGATAGTAGACGGCTTGCACCAGTTCTCGTGGACCGCCATGGCGCATAGCCTCGGGCAGCACGAGGTGGAGATCTCCGTTAGCGATATCGTTGCCCACCATGAAGTTGGACAAACAGGCGATTCCTTCTCCCGCGAGACAGAGCTGACGTATCACCTCACCGCTGGAAGCGGATAGCGTTGGGATGACTTCCTCATCCAGCCCTTCTACCGGCCACCGATTGAGACTACTTGGGGCTAGAAAGCCAATGAGCTGATGCTGCTCTAGTGCTGCCACTGACGCTGGCATTCCCGCGCGTGCAAGATAACCAGGGCTTGCCACGAGGTAGAGGCGAGAGCGGCCCAAGGCCCGCGCGTGCAAGGTCGAATCGGTCAAGGCGCCGATTCGAATGGCGACATCGGTGCGCTGTTCCAGCAGGTTGATGATGTCGTCGCTGGCGGAAAGCTCCAACTCGATTCCGGGATAACGTTGCCGAAACTCTCCCACCAGCGGCACTAACTGATGCAGAGCAAAGGGGCTCGCGGCGTCCACGCGAAGCCGTCCGGCAGGCTCTCCACGTGTTAGCGCGAGCGACTCCTCTGCCGCATTCAGTCGTTCGAGCCCCTCACGCACGTCGGCTACGAAACGGCTGCCCTCATCGGTGAGTGCCACGCTGCGCGTCGTGCGATTCAACAAAGGGACGTCGAGGCGCTGCTCCAAGCGCTGGATCGCGCGCGAGATACGCGCTACCGGAACGTCCAGGCGTACGGCTGCCGCGCTAAAACCACCGCTATCCACGACCGCTAGCAGCAATTCGAGATCATCCGAACGTGTTTTCACCGTCGCTCTCCGCTGGCCATCGATGCTGTGCAAACCACCGAATCAATCCGCTTCTGTATAGCCACGTTGCTGATTTTCTCGGCAACCTCAATTTTCTCGATAATCACAAAGGTGTTTCTCAAATAGTCACGTTTATCGAAAAAGTCTCTTCCGCCAGACTGCACGCCGTCAAGTCGCATTGTGCGGCGCCCTCTCACAGGAGTAACTCGATGCCTATTGCGCTATTGGCGCTTACCCTCAGCGCCTTCGCCATCGGCACCACCGAATTCGTGATCGTCGGTTTGGTGCCTACCATTGCCCAGGACCTTAGCGTTAGCCTGCCTTCGGCGGGTCTGCTGGTCAGCCTTTACGCCGCAGGCGTTGCCGTAGGGGCGCCGGTACTCACGGCCCTGACCGGGCGCCTCAACCGCAAGTGGGTACTGCTAGGATTAATGGCGCTGTTCATCGCTGGCAACCTGCTGGCCTGGCAAGCGCCTAGCTACGGCGCGCTCATCACTGCGCGGATTCTGACCGGCCTTGCGCATGGCGTGTTCTTCTCGATCGGCTCTACCATTGCAACCAGTCTTGTCGCCAGAGACAAAGAAGCCAGCGCCATTGCCATCATGTTCACCGGGCTTACCGTGGCGCTGGTCACCGGCGTACCGCTCGGCACTTGGATTGGTCAAACGTTCGGCTGGCGCGACACCTTCTTGGTCGTCTCGGCGCTTGGCCTGATCGCGCTGATCGGTAGCGCCCTGCTGATTCCCAACAACCTCAAACGTGCCGCCCCTGCGACGCTGCGCCAACAGCTCAAAGTGCTCACGCATCCGCGCTTGATGCTGGTTTATGCCATTACCATTCTGGGCTATGGCGGCACCTTCACAGCGTTCACTTTTTTAGCTCCGATTCTTGAGCAGGCCACCGGCTTCGCCCCCTCGATGGTCAGTTTGATCATGCTGGTGTACGGCGTCTCGGTTGCTTTCGGCAATCTCTACGGCGGCAAGCTTGCCGATCGCATGGGCCCAATTCGCGCCCTGACGTCGATCTTCACCGGCTTGGCCGTCGTGCTGCTGGCGCTCAACGTGACCGTCGTTCATCCCGTTGCCGCCGTGCTGACGATTTTGGTATGGGGTGCCTTCGCCTTTGGCAACGTTCCTGGCCTCCAGGTGTATGTGGTCAAGCTAGCCGAACGCTACGTGCCCGAAGCAGTCGACGTGGCCTCGGGGCTCAATATTGCCGCATTCAACATTGGCATTGCTCTTGGCTCAGTGGTCGGCGGCCAGGTCGTGACCCACTTGGCGCTAACCGATACTGCCTGGGTCGGCGCCTTGATCGTGCTCATTGCGCTGGTGCTGACGCGCCTCTCCGGCCGACTCGACCAGCGTAACGCGACACCTCTCGCTAGCGCTTAGCCAACCAACCGCTTCGTCTGCTAATTTTTAACCCACCCTTGAACTAAGGAGCCCATCCCCGCATGTCTAGGGGTGAACCTTGATCACTGATCGATTCAACACCGATGAGGAGTAAAGATGTCCAAGCATATTCCCAACCCCGGCCTCGGAACCTTTCGCCTGACCGGCGACACCTTGCATCACGCAGTGACCACGGCACTGACGCTCGGCTACCGGCATATCGACACCGCCCAGTTTTATGACAACGAAGCCGAGGTAGGTGCCGCCATCAAGGCAAGCACGGTGCCGCGTAGCGATATTTTCTTGACCACCAAGGTGTGGTGGGAGCAGTTGGAGCCCGCAGCGCTCAAGGCAAGCGTGGATGAGAGCCTCAAAAAACTCGGCACCGACTACGTCGATCTGCTACTGATCCACTGGCCTTCGCCCAATGACGAAGTACCGATGCGTGACTACTTGACCGCGCTGAAAGAGGTCAAAGAGGCAGGCAAAGCACGTCATATCGGCGTTTCCAACTTCACCAAGGCACAGATCGACCAAGCGGTGAAGATTCTGGGCGCCGAAGAGATTCTGACCAACCAGATCGAGGTGCATCCCTTCCTGCAAAACCGCGAGCTGGTCGCCCACTGCGAGCATCACGGCATCATCCCGACCGCCTTCATGCCGCTAGCCGTAGGCAAGGTGCTCGAAGATGACACGCTCAAGGCCATTGCCGAGAAGTATGCGGTCAACCCCGCGCAAGTCGCCATCGCTTGGCTTAACCAGCGCGGCATCCCAACCTTCCCCTCCTCCACCAAGGAGAAAAACCTCAAGAGCAACCTGGACGCGCTCAAGCTCGAGCTCTCCCAGGAAGACATGGACGCCATCGCCAAACTCGACCGCGGTGAGCGAGTAGCCAGCCCCGACTTCGCCCCGAAGTGGGATCAATAAAGCGCCAATGACGCTCGTTTAAAACAGCAGAGCCACGCGCGGCTATCCGTGCGTGGCTCTTTTCAGTATTACCAAGAGGTGCGTTAACTGGCTACTGCGTAGCTTACCTTCAAAGTGAAGCGAGTATTCCTGTGGGGTACGTCAGCGTTAATAAATTAGCCATACCAATAAGGAAAAGCGTGATGCTCGCTGTGATACCGACAGCCACAAGGGGCTTAGCACGTGCGATTAACAGTAAAAAGATCAAACAGAATATCGCCGCCGTAATGACGAAGCCCAATAGCATAATACTTCCTATGAGCAGGAAGAAGCCTGTAACCCACATTGCTGCCTGACGACATGGTTGAGCCAGCCAACGTGTGGGCCTTGATACCGTCCTACAAATTTCGATAATACAAGCGATCACAATAATAGCGATTGCCAGTCTCGGCATAATGCCTCCTAATAGAGACAGCTCACTAAATGCCACCCACGTATAGAAAGCGACTGCAAGCATGCCCGACATGAGTATGACATCGATCGTACCCAGTGATAGTAAATCTGCGTTTGATGTATGAGCACTATTTCCATACCGGCGTGATGATAGATAGCGCCGTAGTGCAGGGATAATTAAGGTGGCAGCAATCATTAAACCAATAATGATGACCCCAGGCCGTATAAAAGCTTCCGTTCCTTGAAATTGTGCAGCTTGATAGAAATATGCTTCGGCACCAGGTGCTAGAACGAAGCCAATCAAAAAAGCTGGTCGAGACCAGTTCGCTTGTTTGAATAGCACTCCAAGTACTCCGATCGCACCTAAAGCAAAAAGATCGCCTAGAGAGCGAGTTGCCTGATAGGCGGCAAACAAGATAAGGATTGTTATTATCGGCGCCAAAATAACGAAGGGAACACGGGTAAGGCTTGCAACGGGCTTTGCCAAACCCAAGCAGAGCGCTGCACCCAAAATATTCGCGAGCGCAAGTGACCATATGATGGTGTAAGTGAGATCGAGATTGGTTTCTAGCATGCTGACGCCCGGTTGCAAACCTAACAGCAATAGGCCTCCTAAAAATACTGCCGCTGTTCCTGAACCCGGAATACCGAACAAAAGCGTAGGAACCATGGCGCCGCATGCACAGGCATTGTTTGCCGACTCGGGGGCAATCACGCCCCGGATATCTCCTTTACCAAACTGGGACTTATCCTTCGCACTCTGAACGGCATGTCCATAAGTGAGCCAATCGACAACCGAACCCGCTAAACCAGGAATCGTGCCCATCAAGCTCCCAATACCTGCACATCTCGCTACAAGGCCCGGCTGGCGAACAACATCCTTCATACCCTGCTGCCACCCCTTGCCAAGTTCACAGGATTGTTCAGCAATGCTACCCCGCTTCACCAGCAAATCAATGATTTCTGGTAACGCAAAGATGCCCAAGCCAACTACCACTAGAGGCAGGCCGTCATACAAATAGTCAACCTCGAACGGCAGCCTAAACTCCCCTGTGGCTGGTGCCATGCCTATAGTCCCCACTAGGAGCCCAAATCCACAAGCGACTAAACCCTTGAACAGATCCTTTCCAGAAAGCACAGCCACCATAGAAAGGCCAAGTAGTGTGAGCATAAAAAGTTCGGATGAGGAAAACGACAGCACAATAGGGCGGGCCACAAGAATGAACGCCGTTAGTACTAAAGCGCCCATCAATCCGCCAATCAACGACGACAAGAATGCGCTCGACAAAGCCCTAGCAGCCTGCCCTTTCTTAGCTAGCGAAAAACCGTCTACCACCGTTGCCTGCGAAGCGCTGGAGCCGGGTATGCCCAGCAATACAGAAGCAAAAGTATCACCTGTGGGAATTACAGCAACAAGCCCCATCAGCATGCCTAGAGCAACAGAAGGCTCCATGCCGTATAAAAACGGCAGTAGTAACGACATGCCCGCAATACCACCCAATCCAGGAATGATACCGACCACTAGACCGATTAGTACCCCGACCATCATATAAAATAGGTGTGAGGCGGTGAATAGCTGGCCCAGACTCGAAAAAATAACCTCTAACATGGTTTGACTCTCGTATCGTAGGTGTAAAAACACATAAGCACCGCGACTGCGGTGCTCATCTCTCTGTCGCTCGACTCCTAGTTAGATACGTGCGCCATGCTGTTCGCGTAGCCACTCCGTCAGCCATTGACGCGTTTCATCACTCAGCGACATGGCCTCTTGTAAGTGCTGCTCTACGACATCACCGACTACCGGTGTATATGGACCGAGCTGTGCTTCCGCTGCAGACTCGAATGCTTCGGTATCGACAAAACGCCTCGCGGCCTCGCGATACTCTTCGATCAACGCTGTCGGTGTATCACTCGGAACCAAAATCATCTTTTGAAGTGTGAAGCCAGACGCGAAGAACTTTCGAAAAGCGTCATAGGCAGGACCTTCAGGCGCATCCCCGTTCAGACGCTCATAAACTTCAAGAAAGGTGGGCAGTTCCGCAAAGGCTGGGTCACGTACAATCTCGCCTTCGTCGTTTAAAACACCTAGAGAGAAAAGAGGAATAGCACGCCCACTTTCTACCAGCGGCTCCACACTACTGAAGTAAGCAGAGGTGGTTTGGAAATCGATATCGGCTTCACCTCGCTCGAAGGCCAGCCGCCCTTCTCCACGACTGCGCATCCCCGAGACAGCCTGAACATCAGCGCCAAGTAGATCTAGCGCGATAAGTACGGGGAGCTCCAATCCCGTATGACTTTGTACTGCGAATTTCACCCTCCCCTCGGACATGGCCTTCAGAATAGCGTCAGCGTCACTCCCCAAGTTCGGTTGAGCATAGACTACGCCCCCGGTTGGCGTTGCCAGAATAGGCGCCCAGTCAGTGTAATCATAGCGTACACGGCGGTCTTCAAGCATGGCGGGGTATTGAGTAGAGGCAGAAGTTCCTATCCATTGGCTGCCATCGTGCTGAGCTCGCATGGCAAATAGGTTGCTACCATTTATTGACCCGCCTCCTGGCACGTTATCGATCACTAGAGTGGGATTACCGGCGATGTTCTCGCTCATCCACGGCGCGAAAAAACGTGCCCATACATCCGTTCCGCCGCCGACCCCGAAAGGTATCGTCCAATGGATTGTATTAGGCACTGTTACTTCATCCGCAGATGCGCAAATGCTTACAAATCCTAGCGTTGAGCAAGCGATAGTTAGTAGAGCACGCTTGCAGTGGAAGGAAAAAGGATACGCAGAGGGCGTGTTTGGGCATGTCATGGCGCTACTCCTGTCTTCATTTATTGTGGCATTGTGGTTGTTACCGTGAGTCATCACGTTTTACGGGCTAGCAACAGTCATTTCCGTAGAAGCAGAAAGTTGATAGAAAACGTCACCACTCATTATTTTTCGAGCAGTTCTCAGCAAAGAAACCCGCGCTAGATCCAAAGGATTTTGCTGGCGGTATTCTGCCGTGAGATTTATCGTGCCCGAAGGGTGCTCAAGGGTAACGCTTGAAAGGAGCTCAGTTGTAGTTATTTGTTTTGCTTCAACAAAAAGCTCATTGGCAATGGTTCCTGGCACGTTGATAGCAGCCGTCACCGCAATTGCTCCAGTGACTGCTATCGCTTTGTGGCATCGGTTGGGTACGAAATAACGGACGTTCAATGCACTCTCAGGCGTTTTCGAGTCTGAAATCAGCACCACCTTGGGCAGCACTTTCCCCCGAACGTCACCCAGCCCCATACGCTTGCCTGCCTCGACCCTAAGCGACTCTAATCGAGTAAGCAGTGTGGGATGGGCATCAAGCTCGGCAGGCGTTTCATTTCCGCTCACACCCATAGACGAGGCGCGTAGAAGTACGATAGGAGTTGCAGCATCCAGGCAACTCACAGCTATATCATCGATAACTTCACTGACCTGCCCGGTGGGTAACAACTTCCCCGTTTTGCTACCCATAATATCGAGAAAGCTCAATTGAATTCCGGCAGCAGTTCCAGGAACACCACTAATACGCGTATCCCCCTCGTACTGAACATGACGACCTGGTGTAGGTACCAAGCACTCGATCAAACGCTGGGTATTGAGGTTACGCACTCGAACGACCGTAGTTCCTTCCTGCGGGTCGACCAAACCGGTCTCAAGCGCGTAAGGCCCTACTGCCGACAACATATTGCCGCAATTGGGCGTAAAGTCGACACGCTTGTTCAGCACATCGACCTGAGCAAACAAATAGTCAACGTCTGCATCCGGATGGGAAGAACGCTCAACGATAGCTACCTTGCTCGTCAGTGGATCGCCACCTCCGACCCCATCGACTTGCAACGCATGTCCCGATCCCATCAGGCTCAAGAGTATTTTGCTCTGCTCATCTTGCTGCGGAGGCAAATCACTCATGCGGATGAAGGGGCCACGCGATGTTCCACCGCGCATGATCATGCAAGGAATACTTTTCATGACAACTCCGCATTATTGTCTTTCAAGGTAGTGGGAGCATGTCAGTCATCATTTAATGCTTCAAATGCAAATATAAATAAGTATAAATGCATGATTCACATTAATGTGCTTTCCTTATTGGATTGACACATTTATGGAACAATCCATGCTTCATCGACTGGAATTTTTAGACCTGCAAGCATTTATTTTCGTAGCGGAACTGGGCTCCTTCCATGAAGCTGCACAACGCCTGCACCTATCTCAACCAGCCCTGACGCGACGTATCCAAAAACTCGAGGAACTGCTCGAAGTCGAGCTTTTGGAGCGTACGACGCGACGCACTCGTTTGTCCCCCATAGGGCTGGACTTCATGCCTAGGGCTAGAAGAATGCTCGAGGAATTCGAATCGTCTATTCTAGGTATTCGGGAGTTGGTAACGCATCAGAAGGGAACCGTGACGATTGCTTGCCTACCCACCGCAGCGTTTTATTTTTTGCCTAGTGTCATACGTGTATTTAGCGAAGCATGGCCCGGTATCCGCATCCGTATACTGGATGTAAGCGCCAACGAAGGATTGGAGAAAGTCATCAATGGAGAGGCGGATTTCGGCATCAATATGATCAGCGCGCAAAGCCCTGACGTATCCTTCACACCATTACTTCGCGACCCTTTCGTACTTGCGCTTCGGGCCGATCACCCCTTGGCAAGTAAGAAAGCAATCGAATGGTCCGATCTGGAAGATGTACGACTGATTACCGTCAGTCGAGATAGTGGCAACCGTACAATTCTCGACAATGCTCTTTCTGCGGAAGGTATACATCTCAACAGTTTTTACGAAGTACAGCACCTTTCGACATCACTAGGATTGGTAGAGTCAGGACTTGGCGTCGCCATCCTCCCGCAAATGACCATGCCGGGCCCCGATCACGATACGCTATGCTCGCGAGAGTTACCCCCGCCTCACATTCAAAGGTCGATTGGATTAATACGCAGTAACACTCACAGCTTGTCGAGTACAGCCCAGCTATTCATCGCGCTACTGCTTGAGCATTGGGGCAATCAACCGACGAATACCAGTAAATAGGGCGCTTCCGTAGGGCACCCCATACAACCCATCATCACGCCAACGCCATAGCAAGTGTCCGAAGGTGGCGTCCCTCAGAATTCTTTCGAGGAAGGTGTGGCCAACTTTATCCTGAAGGATGAGGCAAACACGTATCGCCAAAGCGTCAATGACACTCATTTAAAACAGCAGAGCCACGCGCGGCTATCCGTGCGTGGCTCTTTTTCTTGGTTTATCGCAGATTAGCGTTGCCAAACGCGGCGCTGCCGAGTGACGTTACCAGGCAACCGCGTAGCTCACCATGGCGGCGGTGTCTGATGGTGCGTCGGCGTCGTGGCCGGGCTCGCGGGTGTGCAGCAGGTTGAACTGCCACTGGCTGCGCTCGCTGGGGAAGAGCGTATAGCCGAGTTCGAGATCGACCTGGCGGCCAGAGGCTGCAAGATCGGCCGAGCGCTGCTCGCGAATCACGTCACCCGCCAGCGTACGGCCAACCGGCACGTCGAAGGAGGCAACGCCACTATCGATACGCAGCGGCTGACGCAGGGCCAAGGCCCACTGCTCGTTCTCTTTTTGCCACTGCAGCCCGAGCGACATGGCGCGGGCATGAATATCGTCGAGGTGGGTCAAAAGCCCCTTACCCTGTACGCTTCCCCGGCCCTGCTCGAACTCGGCGAACGCGCTGACGCCTTCGCTCAGCGTGGCCTGCAGGTTGAGGCTGGCAAAGTAGAGCTCGTTGCGCTCGCCTACGCCAAGGGCGCTACCACCGGTGGTGCCCAGTAGCCCATTGCGCTCTTCCGAACGCCCCAGTTGGGTGGTGAGGTTCAGCGCTGGCGAAATCTCCCACTCGACGCCGATATCCGAGCGCTGGGCGCGGTAATCGCTATCGCTTCCCGAGGTAAGCTCGCTGCCCACCCAGTGCGATGCCACCAGGCTCAACGTCTCGCCCAGGGCATAGCGGCTCTGCACGCCGTTGACGCTATCGAGCCCTTGCGTCATGGCCGTGCCCTCTTGGAAGGAGAGCATGGGCATCATGTTGGATTCGGCGTAGGCACTCATCGGGCTTGCTTGGTCACCGGCAAAGCTGAAGGCGCTGAGTTCGGCATTACCAAAGGTGCCATCGAAGCGACTGCTCACGAGTTCACCCGCGCCGCTAAACTGTGAGTCGACGCGGAAGCCATTGGTAGCTACCGTTTCCCGTGAAAGCGCCGCAGGCGTGATGCGCGAGAGCTTTTCCATCTGCCGACGCATGCTCGTGGCCCGCGAGGTACGCGGCTGAAGATTGGCCGCAAAGTCGGCCTGATAGTCACGGCCCAAGCTATCGAACACCGCTACGTCATTCAGCGCACCGGAGGCGGCCAGCGAATCGCCAAAGGCGCCAGAGAGCTGAAGGTAGGCGCTTTCAGCCGCCGCGCCGCCTTCTGAAAGGCGCTCGCTCTGAGCGACGACCAGCTCGCCTTCCGGCGCCAATGCCGCGTCGATATCGGCGATCCCCTGCCCCAGATAGAAGGCACCACAGTTCATGTTACCTGCGCTACCGCAGTCGTTACGGGCAAACAGAGCGCTATCGTGGCTTGCGGTATCGAGCAGTCGCTGGCTCGCTTGCTGCGCGCTCATGTGCGGCCAGCGCGCCAAAATACCGGCCGCGTACTCAGAGATCCGCGCTGCCGAAATCGAGGTGCCCTGGGCGCCTACCTGGCGGTTGACGTAATCGGTGGCAATGGCGCGCGCCTGGAGGCGTTCGTCGTCGCCTGGGTACGCGCTCGATGGGTGAATATCGCCCTCTTTGGTGGTACCGACGGCAATCAGCATCATGTCGTAAAGATCGGGGTGGCTTGCGTAGATCGGCCGCCCTTGGGTATCGATGGCTTTACCGTCGTTACCCGCACTCACCACGTACACCGCACCCTTGCCGTCGTTGGCATTGACCACGCGCGCGTAGGACGCAGGCGAGCTGACACCATTGAACGAAAGGCGTGGGTCGCTTGCCGAATAGCGCTGGGAAAAACTGGCGTTGATAACACGTGCGCCACGCGAGGCCGCCTCACCAATGGCGTAATCGATGGCGCTGCTGCGATTGACGCCGTCGCTCTCCACCTTGATCAAATCAAGGCGCGCATTACCCAGCGTGCCGCCGGTAATCGTCGAGGCTACGACATTGCCGTGCCATTCGTTACCGCCGCTAACGTCACGGCCACCAGTATGAATGTTCAAGCTGTCGATGACACGCTCACTGTTGATCAGCTCCGCCTGATTGAAGGCGCTATCGACCACCGCTACTCGCACTTCATTGGGGTTCAATACTGACACCGAAACGCTAGGGGCAGCGAGCGACGGCGTGGCAGAAGAGGGTGTGTACTCGTTGAGGGCGTCGTTATTGGAGACGCCGCCACCACCGGAACTACAGGCGGTTAAGGTGAGGGAGCCAATCGCCACGGCTATGGCTAGGCACAAGGGACGGCGCTGCCCAACGCTATTAAAGCCGGGCTTTATATCTTGGTTCACTTTTATTAACGCTCGCTAATTTGGCAGGGGGGATGCACGGGGAAAATGCGAGCGCATTAGACTATAGCCGACTTAATATATCAATCGCGCAATATGATTTATTTACGTCTGAATGGATAATAATTTAATACGTAACAAAAAAAATAGCGCATTATGTTGTTTATCAATCATGCTAAACTTCCATAAACCACTATCGAGACTACATTTATTAACTATTTTAAGTTTAAATATAAAAATTTTTGAAATTCTATTATTAAAATAAATATTGCGCGCTTTTTCAGCACGCATGTTGACGCGTTCGGCTAGACAAAGCCCTCAGCGCGACCCAGTATGAGTATGCGCTCGCAAGGAAACGCGAGCCCGCTAATCAATCGTCAGGAGGACACCGTGGCCACAGGCTCTTTTCGCACCGCTCCCCACTGCTTTCCCATGGCGGAGTAACGCGCCATGTCGATCATCGCAAAGCGCACGCGTGCGTGGTTCGAGCGCCTCAATGGCTCGAACCACATGTATTGGCTATTGGGTACGCTCTCGTTTTTGGAAACCATCATCCTCCCCATTCCCTTGGAGCTGATTTTGATTCCGTTGATGGCCGCCAACCGCTCGCGACTCTGGATGCTGGCAACGGTGACCACGGTCGGCTGCCTCTTGGCCTCGATCGTGGGCTACGGGGTGGGAATGCTGCTGTTCGAATCGATTGGGCGTTGGTTCATTGGCTTCATGGGGATCGAATCGAGTTTCGCTTCTTTCCAAAGCTTTTTTGACACCTACGGCTTTGCCGCCATCCTAGCGCTCGGCACTCTGCCCATTCCTTTTCAGATCGCCATGATCACGGCGGGGCTCTCGGGTTACCCCTTGCTACTCTTCGTGCTCGCCACGCTCATTGCTCGTGGCATACGCTACTTCGGCATCGCGCTGCTGGTTTACTCCTTGGGCCACCGCGTCGAGCAGCTGTGGAAACGCCACGCACTGGCTACCAGTATCGTTGGTGGCATCGCCATCGTGGCGGTAGTGTTGGGAATGCAGCAGTTGGCCAAGTGGGTGTTGGCATGACCCAAGTGCGCAGTGCAAGTACGTAGTGCAAGTTAGTGCAGATAGTAGCTGCTAACCTGCTAGCGCCCACCTGCCAGATCGATGAAAGAGCCCGTGACATAAGACGCTTCATCGGAAAGAAGCCAGACAATGGCCTGAGCCACCTCTTTAGGGGTGCCGCCGCGCTTGAGCGGAATCTGCGGCGCCAACCGCTCGACCCGCCCCGGCTCGCCGCCATCGGCGTGCATATCGGTATGAATGAAGCCTGGGCGCACCCCGTTAACACGAATCCCTTGCCCGGCGAGCTCTAGTGAAAGCCCCTTGGTCATGGTATCCATCGCCCCTTTGGAGGCGGCATAGTCGACATACTCAAAGGGTGAGCCGCTTTTTGCCGCCCCGGACGAAACGTTGACGATCGCCCCCGGCCCCTGGCACTGATGGATGAACGCCTTGGCGCACAAAAAGGCACTCATCACATTGGTAGTGAGCACCTTCTGAAACCGCTCGGTGCTGATCTCGGCAAGGGTGGACTGGGTGAAAAGAATGCCCGCATTGTTGACCAGATGCGTCACTTGGCCCAACGCCTGCTGCGTTTTTTCAAACAGTGCGTCAACTTCCGCCTCGTTAGAGACATCCGCCTGCACGGCCACGGCGCGGCCACCCGCTGCACGAATGGCGCTGACCACGCTCTGCGCCGCCTCTTGGTTTTTCAAATAGTTGACGCCAACGGCGTAGCCTTGCCCGGCCAACAGCTGCGCGGTTGCCGCCCCAATGCCCCGGCCTCCCCCGGTAATAATCACGACCTTGCTCATAGCAGCCTCCTTCATTAACGCGTTACGCGCCATGGATAAACGTTAGCGAACGCTCATAGGCCAAGACGAAACCGGCACCTACGAGTACGACTCCGTTACGGCACAGTTGGATGAGGGCGCGCCCAAAACCTATTCGATGTAAGCGATCGACAATGGTCACACCTTGGGCTTTTGGGAAATGCAGCTGGTAGAAGGCAACCCAAGTGCTAACCAATAGCGCTTAGTGCAGTGTCGATATGGGCAAGCGCATAAGTGCTACCTTGAACAATAACAGTAGATTTGATCGGGTCTACCTCGATAACGTACTCCCGGACGCCTTCGGGATAGCGCGCAAGGGTCAGAATGATGCGCCCCTCGCCTTCCGCGACCCGGCGCAGATCCCAAAGGCTACCCGAGAGATCCAGTATGACGCGTTGCGTTGCGCGCTCGACAATGACCGGCGCATAGACCCACAGCGACATGCGCATTTCATGAGGGTGGGTAGTCACTTCGTAGCGGTCATCGAGAATGTAGATGGGAATCGGCATGGTGCTTTCCAATAAGTTTTCTTTCGAAGTGTTTACTGACTTTTCTCGACAATTAATGAACCTTCATCCCGCAAAAGCACATTCGTAAATGTTCCACAGAACCGCAAAATAGAAAAAAATTGTAGCGTGGCGTAACGAGCGCCAGCGAGGCACCCGCGAAAGGGGTAAACGCTAGATAGCCATGTCAGTAGATTGAAGACTGATTGGCGCAGAGTTTTGAACTCGCTCTACCCTCGGAATTTACCGTAATCGATCATAGATATTTAACGCAGAGTTCACTAGCTGACTTTTCAGAGTGAAGCAAATAAAAAAACCGTCCGCGTGACGCGTATGGTCATACACCAGACTTAGCCTTATGAACCAACGCGGCCAAATCTGGTGCTATTGGCATTTTCTTGAACGGACTGACGTTTGCGCCACCCGTATTGCCTTGAGGGACCAACCCGAATGCGGTTTTAGTTGCAGCACCAACAATACGAAAAATCTGACCTAACATTTCTCTAACTGAATAGTTACGAGCAGCCCACATCAGCATTAAAAAATGGACCTTAACGTGCCAGTACGTTGATTCTTGCCCAAGCACATGTGCCCGTTCCAGATGGTAAAATTCTTTCTGAGTATTAGCGGCTGATCTTGCCCTCGTCGAGCTCTCCAGCTCTGACTTGACATAGGAAGCTATTCGCTTTGTAAAAGAACCTTGCATGTCAATCTCCTCGTAGGGTTATAACAGTGGTTATATAGGCGCCACATAATATTGATAAACAAGTCAGCACGTTTACTGATGTTATCGAGCAAAATTAAAAAACACTGACTTATAGCCCTTAAAAAAAACCTGGCAGCATTACAAAATCTCGCTTGCTCGCTTACTTAACCAATGATCACCCCACTTTATTCCTAAATCCAGATTAGGTCACGCTGAAAAGGACAGGGCCTAGGCAGCTAGCGCTGCCTTCGCGGGTGCCTTTTGACTCGTTCCTCGTCAAGCGTTACGCCACGCTACGTGTGAATTGGAAGCTTAATAGAGGAATTGAAGCGTAGTCGGCGTCACTGTCGCAGTAGTCGGTGACTGAAGCGGTGAAGGCAATTTTCGCCAACGCGCTGGATCTCTCAGTGCCAAACGAGTGCCGACTCTAGCTTCACGCCACGTTTTCATGCATCGTCATATCTCAGACACCCAACACGCCGAGCCTCGAACGGCGGCATTTGCGCTATACTGCCCGCCCTGTTGATTTTCGACCCCATCCAAGACGATCCGTCAGAGCGCCCTATGCCATTTGCACAACTCGGTTTATCCACGCCTCTCGTTCAAGCCCTGGCCGAGTCGGATTACAAGGCGCCGACGCCCATCCAGGAACAGGCGATTCCCGCCGTTCTCGCGGGTAAGGACGTGATCGCCACCGCGCAAACCGGCACCGGCAAAACTGCCGCTTTCGTGCTGCCGCTGCTGGAGCGGTTCAGCCAAGCGGAAACACTTCGCGCCAAACGCATCCGCGCGCTGATTCTGGTGCCGACCCGGGAGCTCGCGATTCAGGTCGAGGCTAGTGTGGCCGAGTACGCCAAGCACCTGCCCCTGACCTCTCTGGCCGTGTACGGCGGCGTGGATACTCAGCCCCAGAAAGAGCGGCTGATCGAAGGCGTCGATATCCTGGTCGCCACACCGGGGCGGCTGCTGGATTTGGCGCATCAGCGGGCGCTGCACTTCGACGAGCTGAAAGCGCTGGTGTTGGACGAAGCGGACCGAATGGTCGACATGGGCTTCGTCGACGACATTCATAAGATCATGGTGCGCCTGCCGGGAAACCGCCAAAACCTGCTGTTCTCCGCCACCATGAGCCATGAGGTTCGCGCGCTGGCTCACGGCTTTTCTGCCAGCAAGAAGAGCGAGACGGCGGTGGAGATCTCCATTACGCCCAGCGTTCGCGCTGCCGCCACTATCGAGCAGTGGCTGATCACCGTAGATAAGGACACGAAATCCGCCCTTCTGAGCCACCTGATCAACGAACGGCAGTGGGATCAGGCGCTGATTTTCGTCGAGAAGAAGCACAGCGCGGCGAAGCTGGTGGCGCAGCTGGAAAAACGTGGCATAAAAGCGGACTCCATTCACGGCGGCCGAAGCCAGGCCATGCGCGAAACCGTGCTGGGTCAATTCAAATCCGGCGAGCTCAAGTACCTGGTCGCCACCGGCGTCGCCGCCCGGGGCCTGGATATCGACGAACTCAGTCGCGTGGTGAACTACGATCTCCCCTTCCCGCCGGAAGAGTACATCCATCGCATCGGCCGAACCGGCCGCGCGAGTGCCTCGGGCGAGGCCATCTCGCTGGTGGACATCAGCGACTTCAAGAACCTGTGCGCCATCGAAAAGCGCTTGAACAGCGTCATCGAACGGCGGGAGATCGAAGGCTTTCCGGTGCGTAAGGAAGTTCCCGTGTCGAAATTGAACCACGTCAAAAAAGGCAAGCGTTGAGGTTTGAGCTGGGCTTCAAAAATGGTATCGAGCGCAAGCAGTTCTATCTTAGCCATTCTCGGTGAATTGGGGTAAGGCGTCGGTAATATCGATCCACGGCGCCTTATTGCCTACGACACCTTGAACTCTCTCGGCGACGACTCGTAACTCTTGGGCAGCCCTTCCCCACTGACGGTTTGCCAGTCACTGGCCTGCACCTTGGCACAGGTTCGAAACACGGCCGCGTGAAGCTTGCGGCACATTGAACAGTGGCAGTGGTAGATGTCAGTAAGAGGGCCGGTTATTTCGTATTGAACGCCGCCGCAGAGGCAGCTGCCTGATAGGGCCATTTTTTTAACTCGCTATGTATTACGCTTGCAGCACGCACGCCCACGAACAAAATAGAGCAGGAGACGTAATGTAGCGATTGGCGCCATGCCTGCACTTGTTATGCATGTGGGCTTTCTAATTGTGCAATGATCAATGCAGCTATCTCGTTAAGCTTATCAACCTCTTCAAACTGTACGCCATGGTCTTTTATCACCGACAAAGGACCTGGAAAAATATGAAAATGAAAATGCCCCACAGTCTGACCGGCAGATGAGCCATTATGCTGAAATATGGTTGACCCAGTCACCCCCATAGCCCGCTCGATAGCTTTACCAACTTTCTGAACGGTTAGCATGCATGCTTGAGCAGCTTCTGGAGATAGATCGTAAATGGTGACCGCTTGCTCCTTGGGTACTACTAATACGTGACCATCCTTCTGCGGCATTGCATCCATGAATGCGAGCGTTAAATCATTTTCATAGACCTTTATACAGGGGGCCTTTCCGGCGATGATTTTTGCGAAAATATTATTAGTGTCGTAGGTTGGGGTCACTGATTTCTCCGACTCATGGAAGTGTATAACGCCTTAATCAGCCGCCGCTTCAGCGGTCGGATGCATTGGCTTGTTAGAGCCTGCCGACTGCGTAACTGAAACGGTCAATGAGACTGTTGAAACAATTAGCGCAAGAACAGCTATTGCTGTTCCGATCCAAAATTTCCTTTTCTCTTGACGCAAGCCAGCCAAAACGGAGGTCATAAGTGGAAAATTTACACACTTCGAGTCACTTCCAACTTTGAAAGCAAAGAAATGTACATTACTCCCATCATCTTTTTTGTAACCGTACCGCTTCTCCAAGTGGTAGTACAAGCGGCCAAAAACAATATCAGGATCAACTTTAAGTCTGCCAGCAATTTCCTTGCAGTCAATCGGAACATAGATTTTCGAAGCCCGAGACCCATCGCCTCTTTCAAAAGCAGAAAAGTCAGAATAATACATGCGGTATATCGTATTTAATATTTCTAGATCCGTGGGAATTTTCATATATATCCTTGAGCCCTAACTCCTGAGTTAAGCCGATCCGCGAAGCGGGGTCGGCTTGAATGAATTGTTATGCAGCTGGCTCAGGATCATTACCATTCTCCTTTGGGGATTCATGAGCTGCTCGTAGAAGAATCCTCATGAATGACTTTGGCCCATCAATGTTCAACTCTTCGTAGGTAACAGCCTCAGGCCAGCGCAGAGGTTCGTTAAGGAAGCTTTCAAGAGCGTCAATTATCTTCGCAGCGCCATCTGGCAAAAGAGAAGCCGCAGGTCCACGAAAAAGCCTTAAAAGTAGAAAAAGAGAGTAGGTGCGATTGAATTCTACGTAGTACTGAGTGAAATTCTTCGTTGAGAACACCCATTCAGTATGATCCCCGACGTCCTCTAGGGTGCCCCCCCAACCCATTCTCAGCAATATCTGCGGACTAAAGTGCACCCATTTCGATGTTGTGGAGTACAAGTAGCTGTAGAGATCGTGAAGATTTGTGGCTTTTGCCATATACCAAACAGTTGGCCAAGCCTGACGACCTGACCAACCTAACTTTGCCGACAAGACGCGTAGCCTTTGCTCCGTGTCTTTCTCAATTTTTGGAGGCTGAACTACCGGCTGCCATGGGCGCATCGCCTTGAAGAATGCGCTCTGGGCATTTATTCCCTCAGCAATGTTGGTGCTCATGAGAAGGTGCAGGGCCTCTACGCGATCAACCTCTGAGAGATCATTTAAGAACGAGAAAGTAATTAGATCTTCGCAGATTCCTCGCAGCGTTGCCGTAATAAAGAATCCGTGCGGAGGAGGCGGTTTCTGATGTGCTAGCGAGGTGAACTCGAAGCTCTTTGCAACGCATGCGCGCAGGGCACAACCAAATATTCCCTTGTCATTGATCGTAGCGCGAGTCAACTGATCGATAACTATGCTTAGCTCGTCAAGCATCGACTGGGCGGATGCCTTGTCTGGCGAATCAGCTTCGGTTGCCATCACTTTTACTCAATTGGAGCCTCGTTGCTGTATAACGCCGCGCTCTGCGGAAGTTTAGGAGCGCCAGCGAGTAAATTTTCCGTAGCAGCGCATTGTTATGCCTTTGCTCCCAAAATTACCTCTGCAAGCTCTCCGGCGATTTCCTCAATGCTCTGCAAAGAAGTGTTTAGCGCCACTTTATCCGCAAGTGCTGGACTAAAATTAATAACTTCATTCTTTGTTATTTTGTGCCATATCGGCAATATCATTTTATGTCCATTCATTTCCCGCGCAACCATAGAGTCAAGCTCGTACTGTGTCCAATTCTTCGAACAAAAAGCAGATGATAGAATCACTGTTCCAAATCTCGAGTTTACCAACCCTTGATCTATGCTTTTTCGCAAGCTGTCACCAACTTTCAAAGTGAATTCGTCATACCATACTTTGACCCCAATATTCTCTAGCGTTTCAGCGAGCGGACGAACAAATTCTTCCTTATCTTCTGAGGCATGGGATATAAACAAGTCATATTTCACAATATTTGTATGCGAAACGTTTTGGGTGCTCGCCAACTCTTTCACAGAAGCAGCCATATTCGCAGTTTGATTGATCTCTGCTCGCAACCGTCGCTGATATTCAAGCTGCTCTCTCTGATGCCTCTTTTCTATATCTGCTAGTTTTTTCCTTTCTCTCTCGTCGGCAACAGCTTGCTTTTTACGTTCCTTTTCCTCTTCCTTAAGAAGATCTTGCTTAGCCTTTAGCAACTGCCCTTCTTTGTCGGATAGCTTTTTATAAAGACCCGATTTGTTTACTTGTATCTTAGCTATTTCAGACTGCTTTCTTTGGACTTCAGCGCTTTTGCTTTTCAGAGTGCTAATACTAGTGCTTTTGGTGATACTCCTTTCAATTTGCCCGATCCGGCTCCCACAGTCAGACTCCTTTTTTGTCTCCAAACTCATTTTGTGATGGAGATCTGATATTTCTTTTTGCAACCTAGCAATCAAACTTGAAATTGTTGAGATAGACATTCTTACTCCATTGCCTGTTTTAATCTTGCATAACGCCGCAAGCAGCTGCGGCTTTGTAGTGGATTGTTTGCAGTAGCGTAGCGCCAAACCGCAAAACAAGGAACGGAAAATCCGTCCGACTGCCTTGCTTTGTTAGGCGAATTACGCATACTCAGCTGGAGGTAAGTCACCGCATACCATTTGCGGCTTGAAAACAAAAACCGACTTATACTGCTTCTTTCTAAGTATTTTTCGGTGTATAGAAAAGATCCAATTCAGAAGCGATGGAGATGCGCTATATTTTGCGACTATTCTCAATTCTTCCGCTTTTATTCCAAGCGGTTTTCCTCCGCCCCCTGGATAAATATTTAGGTCGTGATCATCAAATCTAAATAAATGAACTATCTGACCCGGTGCCATCTGAGGAATTTCGGTTTCCATTATCTCACCCAGTGATTCCCTTGGTCTGTTTCTCTGCAATTTCCCCGACACCTCAAATTCTATATTTTCTGCCCTGTTTCCCCCAATGTTTACCACGTAGAACTGAATGAAAATATCTTGAAACCGAGTTTTTTGCGTTTTAGTTTCTTTCCCACTCACTCCCACTGGCATTTCATATTCGTGCTCAGGACCAAATCTATTCCGAACCTCGTAATAAAATTCCAGCATGGGTTTCTTATGGCTTGAAACCACCTGCAAGCCAACCCTAATTACTCCTGCTGCTGTAGAGCCTGAAATTTCCATAATAGTTTTTCTCGCCTAACAGTGATTATATACCCAGCTGCATAACATCAATAAGAGCGTCGGCGCGTTTATTGGTGTTATATAGCCTGGGCAAAAACCATAACGTACTGATTCTAATACAACTCATCAATTATCACGCAGCATATCCATTATTCGCGTGCCCGCTCGTTTTGCTCATTCCAATCATACTCTATCCACGAATTTACCTTCGGTCACGTGGTAATTCAGTGGCAGCGGTCAGCAATAGGTCGTAGGCCTGAGTGAAATGTTAGGCAGGAGACTTACTTCCGAAGAGATTGTTGCAACAGATGAGTTGCATAAGCGCTGTGCCAGTATCAGGGCAGCTAGCGCTGCCTTCGCGGGTGCCTTTTGACTCGTTCCTCGTCAAGCGTTACGCCACGCTACGTATGGGGTGTGAAGTGTGAAGGAAGTAGTTTTAACAAGAATTGAAGTGCAGGCCGCTGGGGCCTGCGGGAAGGGATTAATCTTTCAGCACGTACTTCAGCGTTTCCACTACCTGCCCAGTGGTGGTACACCAGGCCTGCGCACCAGCGTCGACTTCCTTGAGCGGGTGAACGATATCCTCGCTGTGCAGCGTGATATACGGCTTGGCCAGCGCCGAGCAGTAGCCAGCGTCAAAGGCGGCGTTCCACTGCTTGTACTTGTCGCCAAAGCGTACGACGACCAAGTCCGCCTGCTCAATTAGCGTGCGGGTGCGGATGGCGTTGACTTTCGATGACTGATGGTCGCGCCAGAAGGCGTTTTCTTGTTTGCCAAGGTGGTCGCCGGCGGCGTCACTGGCGTCGTGGTCGGTGACCGGGGCGGTGAAGACGATATCCAGGCCTGCTGCCTCGGCGCCGCGTTGGATCTCTTCGCGCCAGTCGGTGTGGATCTCGCCGGATAGGTAGACGTAAAAGCTCATTAAGCTCTCCTTGGATGAACGGTGAACGATGGGCTGCCAAGCGATTGCGTGTATGGGCGTGGCAAAAGAACATGGAGATATTCTATGGAAAAACCTTCCATAGTGACACCGATGGCAGATATGAGGCGATGAATGTCGGCCTCTTTAAGGTGCCCCGGCTGTCCTCCTCCCTCCCCTTCGCAGACAAGGCCGCGCTTTTTCGCTAAGGTGGCGGTTTTTCAACGCGCGCAAGGTGCCCATGCAGACGCTACTCGACGACATTACGGCGGCCATGGCCAAGGAAACCGAGCGTGGCAAGGTGGCGGATTACATTCCCGAACTTGCCCACGTCGACCCTCAGCAGTTCGGTATCGCGCTCGCGACCGTAGACGGCCAACACTACTCAGCGGGCAGTGCCACTACGCCGTTCTCGATTCAAAGTATCTCCAAGGTGTTCACCCTCACCATTGCGCTGGGCAAGCTTGGCGATGGGCTTTGGGCCAACGTGGGCCGCGAGCCATCCGGTGACCCTTTCAACTCCATCGTGCAGTTGGAGCACGAAGGCGGCAAGCCGCGTAATCCCTTCATCAACGCGGGGGCCATTGCCGTGGTAGACGCCATCATGATGGGCCACGCGCCGAAGGAGACGCTGGCCGAAATCTTGAGCTTCGTGCGCTACATCGCCGATGACGAGCGCATCTGCTTCGATGCCAAAGTCGCCGCCTCGGAGATGGCCCACCGCGATCGTAACGCTTCGCTTGCCCATTTCATGAAGGCATTCGGCCGCCTGCGCCACGATGTCGATAAGGTGCTGGGCACGTACTTTCACCAGTGCGCCATCGCCATGAGCTGCGAACAGCTGGCCCACGCGGGGCTCTTTTTGGCCTCCGATGGCGTCAACAAGCCCAGCGGGCTGCGCGTGGTTTCGCCCCAACGGGCACGGCGGATCAACTCTTTGATGATGATGTGCGGTCACTACGACGCTTCGGGTGAGTTCGCCTTTCGCGTGGGTCTGCCGGGCAAGAGTGGCGTGGGCGGCGGTATTCTCGCCATCGCGCCAGGGCACGGTGCCATCGCCGTTTGGTCGCCGGGGCTCGATGAGCAAGGCAATAGCCTACTGGGCGTGAAGGCGTTGGAGATGTTCGCTCAGCGCACGCAGTGGTCGGTGTTTGGTCACTAGGCGCGAAACGCTTTTCAGTAGGCTCTCAGCAGGGCTCGCGGCTCTCTTCCCAGGCTTGCACCATCTGCTTGCGAGCCAAGCCCCAGCGGTAGCCGCCCAGCGCGCCGCTTTGTTGAATGACCCTGTGGCAGGGTATCCATAGCGCCACCGGGTTGGCGCCGATGGCACTACCTACCGCACGGGAAGCCCGAGGCTTACCCACCACCTGGGCGATTTGCCCATAGCTTGCCAACTGCCCATCGGGAACACTCAGCAGCGCCCGCCATACCGCGATTTGAAAATTGGTGCCGGTCACGTAGAGGGAGAGCGCACCGGAACAGCCTGAGTTAACGCCAAACAGCGCCTCAATGGGCGCTCGCGTAGCGGCGGGGTCGAGCACCAGCTGGCTTTTCGGCCACTGGCTCGAAAGCAGCGCGAGCTGCTCATCGACTCCGGCAGCATCTATGAAACCCATACGGCAAATACCGCGATGCGTAGTGGCCACCAGCATAGCACCGAAAGGCGTTGGGTGAATGCCGTAGGCAATCTCGATGCCCTCACCCTTTTTCTTGTACTCTCCGGGCGAGACCGCCTCGAGCGTGACGAAGTGGTCGTAAAGCCGCGAGCCACCGCTCAGCCCCACCGCATCAGATGCTTCTTGCAGCGATACGTTGGAGGCAATCAAGCGCTTGGCCCGTTCGAGCGTCAGCGCCTGCAAAAAACGCTTTGGCGAGACGCCAACATAGTCGCGAAAGAGGCGCTGAAAATGGAACATGCTCAGATGAACCTGCGCCGCGATGCTGGCTAAATCCGGCTGGTGCACGGCGTTATCCACCATATAGGCCATCGCCTTTTCGATACGCCCGTAGTCGTCCATCGCTCGCTCCTTGGTTGGCTTCGCCAAGGTTAAGCGAATACGCCACCTCTGCCGACCCGAATCTTGCGCAGTGTTAGTTTACTCACTTGATCACCCGCCCAGGTCGTCACAACAGCGCCTGATAGACCGCAAGGTCATCGGCAGAAAAGCAGCAGAACGTGACTTCCTTAATGGATGAGCCCGCTTCAAGCGACGCTTTGACGGTACTGACCGCGATCTCGGCGGCCTGCTCGATGGGAAAACGATAAACGCCAGTGCTTATGCTGGGAAAGGCAATGGAGTGTGCCTCGACTGACTCAGCGAGCGCAATGGCGCGCCGGTAGCAGTTGGCCAGGTTTTCCGCCTCGCCGCGATTACCGCCGTGCCAAACCGGCCCTACCGCGTGAACCACATAGCGGGCGGGAAGCGCAAAGCCTTGGGTAAGTTTGGCCTCTCCCGTAGCACAGCCGCCCAGCTGACGGCACGCCGCTAACAGCTCGCGCCCGGCGGCGCGGTGAATGGCCCCATCGACCCCGCCACCGCCCAGAAGAGACTGATTCGCCGCATTGACGATCACGTCGACCTCCAAGGTGGTGATATCGGCCTGGATAGCGTTGAGTTGCATGAGTGTCTCCTTTAGATCGAAGGAAGCGGCTGCACAACATAGCCGTCGCACGACATCATGGCCGAAATTGTCCGCTTCCTGGCCGTTAGCCGCATCGCTGAGCGGCTCATATCCTTTTACGCTTGATGTTCACTTCAATGCTAGAGGACGAATCAACATGTTAGAACATCAAAGCGCCCTACTGCTCATCGATGTGCAAGCCTCATTTCCCGCAAAAGAGTATTGGGACGATATACCGGCAGAAGCGTGGCGCCCAAAGCAGCGCGCGCTGCTAGACGCTGCCCAAACGCACGCGGTGCCAATACTCCGTATTCTGCACGAAGAGACCGATAGTAACGGCCCTTTTGATCCTGCTCATGGCCTGATTCGTCCGCTCGAAGGCTTTGCGGATGCGGCGACAGCGACGTTTCATAAGCGTGTGCACAACGCCTTCACCGGCACGACGCTCGAACGGTGGTTGCGCGAACGCGATATTACGCACCTCGTCATTAGCGGTATTCGTACCGAGCAGTGCTGTGAAACTACCGCGCGAGTGGCATCCGATCTAGGCTTCAGCGTCGATTTCGTTAGTGATGCTACGCTCACTTTTGCAATGACTCGAAACGGAGTGACTTGGTCCGCGGAAGATATCAAGGCACGTACGGAGCTGGTGCTGGAGACGCGATTTGCCCGTATCATCGATACCCACACCCTGATCGATGAGTGGCGTAATGCCCCTAAGTGAAACGCCAAAGCACCCGAGCAAAACTACCACCCTGCGGGTCGCCGTCTTAATGATGCCAGGCCAAGTTCCATTGGATCTGATTGGCCCCTTGCAGGTGCTCGAATGCGCTCGGCGTCTATCGCTCGATATAGCGCTTAGCTACATCGGCCCCAGCGCGGTAATGCCCTGGCTGGGGCCTTTGACGCTGAGCGGTATCGACCCACTGCCAGAATCCCTGACGCCCCAGGATCTTCTTTTGATTCCTGGACAATACCGAAGCGCCATCGACCCTCTTATTCAACACGAGTGTATTGCTTGGCTTATGGCCAATGCCCACGCCGCTCGCACTTTGATGACGGTGTGTTCGGGAACACTGTTGCTAGCCCAGGCGGGCTTGCTCGATCAGCGCCGCTGTACGACCCACCACACGCTACTCGACCAGCTTCGTCAGCAGGCTCCCCGCGCCAAAGTGCAAAAAGATTGTATCTTCGCCGAGGATGGGCGCTTTCTGACCAGCGCCGGTATCTCGACGGGGATCGATACTATGCTTCACTGGCTCACCCACACCTGCGGGCACTCATTGGCGCTCGCCGTCGCCCGCGAGATGGTGCTCTACCTGCGTCGCAGTGGGCAAGAGCCGCAGTTGGGCGCCTGGCTTGCGGGGCGCAACCATGTGGACGAACGTATTCACCGCGTACAGGACGCGATGTGCGCTGCCCCAGCAAATCCCTGGCGAATAGACCAACTTGCCGAACACGCCGCGATGAGCGAACGTCACTTTCGTCGGCGCTTTACCGCGCTAACGGGCATGGCGGTCGGCCACTACATCAAAGGCCTGCGGCTCCAGCGCGCCAAGTCGCTAATGACGGAAACGACCTGGACGCTAGCCCACATCGCCGAAGCCACCGGCTTCGGCGATGAACGCCAGCTGCGCCGCCATTGGGCTCGAGACGAAAAAGTACCGCCCAGCGTATGGCGGCTTACCCACTCTTCTTCAATGAGCGAACCTGCATGATTGCCAAGACTCCCGAGCCGCCTTATTACGCCGTCATCTTTACCTCGCTACGTACCGACATTGAAAATGGCTACGACGAAACCGCCGAGCGCATGGCCACTCTCGCTGCCGAACAGCCGGGATTTCTCGGCGTAGAGTCCGCCCGCAATGAGACAGGCGTTACAGTCTCCTACTGGGCGGACTTGGCCTCCATTAAGGCGTGGAAAGCTCACGCTGAACATCAGCAAGCCCAGCGCCTAGGTCACGTTCAATGGTATCGCCACTTCAAGACCCGTATCGCCAAGGTCGAGCGTGATTACGAAAGCGTCATGAGCTGAATCGGGGCGAGACTACCCTTATGTAAAGGTTATGAAGAAGGCACGGACGAACCACTTTCCCAGCCGCCACCCAATGCCTTGAACAAGGTAGCCAAGGCGGCTAGGCGTTCGCTTTGTACGTCGGCGCGGTCGAGCTTGGCGGAGAGCAGCGAGCGTTCGGCGTCGAGGCGTTCGAGCATGCTGGTTTGGCCCTGATCATAGGTGAGCACCGCGAGATCGCGAGCGCGCTCGATAGCGGCGAGCTGCTGTTCTACGGCGTCGACACGTTCGCCCGTTAGCGCATAGTTGTTGAGCGCGTCGCGCACCTCGTTGAAGGCGGTCAGCACGGTAAGGCGATACTGGGCCTCTGCTTGCTCCACCTGGGCCTCGGCACTTTCGACGTTGGCGCGGGTACGGCCAAAATCCAGCAACGGGCCGACGATTGACGCCCCTAGCCCCCAAGAGCGGGCGTTGTCGGTGAACAAGTCGCTCGAATTCGCGGCCACACTTGCCAGTGACGCGTTGAGGTTGATCGAAGGCAGCCGAGCGGCTTCGGCTACGCCGACTTGCGCATTGGCCGCCATGAGCGTGGCTTCGGCAGAGCGAATATCCGGGCGGCGCTGTAAAAGCTCCGAGGGAAGAAGCTGGGGTAAGCGCTGGGGTTCGACGATGGCCTCAAGCGTGGTGTCGCCGTAGTCGAGCTCATTCATTAATTCCCGTGGGGTGAGCCCAACCAGAATGGCCAGCGCCCCTTTTAGGGTTTCCACCTGCTGGGTGACCTGGGGCAGTTCGCTGCGCACGCCGCGCCACTCGGCTTCGGCTTGGCGGAACTCGAGCTCGCTGATGTCGCCCACATCGAAACGCAGTTTTTGTAGCCGGAAGGTTTCGGCGTATGTCGCTTCGGTCTCCTCCAGAATCCGCTGCTGGGCCTGGGCGTTCTTGAGATCGAAATAGGTAGTGACTACATCGGCGATGACGCCGATTTCTGCGGCATCGCGGGCAAAAATGCTCTCGCTGAAGGTCGCCAAGGCGGCCTCTCGCTGGCGGGCAAGCCGCCCCCAGAGATCCAGCTCGTATTCGAGGCTACCGGCTATCGAGAACTGGTCATTGGTGGACGTGAGCAGATCTTGCACGGGCTCGATGTCGATGGGAATCGAAGCGCCGGGTGTACGCTCGCGGTTGGCCTCCAGCTGATAGCCCACGGTCGGGAAGAACTCGGCGTCGGCCAGACCAAGCTCAGCGCGGGCCTGTTGGATGCGTGCAAGCTGCACGGCGAGCTCCAGGCTATCGTCGGTGGCACGCTCCACCAGTGCGTTGAGGTTGGGGTCCTCGAACTGGTGCCACCAGTGACGCCACGCTTGGCGATCGGTCTGGCTCAGGGTCACCTGGGCGGGCAACTCGTCAGGCAGCTCCAGCGCCGGGCGCTGGTAGTCCGGGCCCACGGTACAGCCGCTAAGTACGGCTACGGCCAACGCCGCCACTAGACGGCGGACATTACGTCCCTGATACATCGACACTCCTTCTTGCGCCGCTGGCGTGCGGCTTTCTCCATCATTTTTAAACGACTGTTCGTCACGGCACCGGCTACCTACTATAGTGGTTAGCTTTCGAGACGACACCTTTTCTCGTTATCTTCGACTCATGAGCAGGGAGGCTTTGATGAGGCCGGTTTTACCATGGATACTTTGTTTGTTGATGCCCTTGGCCATTACCGGCTGTGGAGATGACGAAGAACCTCAGGACCCACCCGCTCAGGTGGTCAAACTGGTAGAAGCACGCCAGCCCGACGTTTTTCCTGAACGGCGCTTCGTTGGCCGTGTAGAGGCTCGAAGTACCGTTGACTACGCCTTTCAGGTCGGCGGGCGGATTGTCGAGTTTCCCGCCATACAGGGCCAAACCATCCCACAGGGCGAACTGATCGCTCGCCTCGATCAGACCGATTTTGCGCTTCAGGTACGTGCCGCCGAGGCGGATTTCGAGCAGGCCCGACGCAACCTGGAGCGCCAACGCACGCTGCGCGCGCAAGGTGCCGCCTCCCAAGCCAACCTCGACAGCGCCGTGGCGGAGTTCAACCGTGCCGATACCCAACTCGATAGCGCCCGCCAGGAGCTCGAATACACGACCCTTCTCGCCCCCTTCGATGCGCTCGTTGCCCGGCGCCTGGTCGAGAACTACACCACCGTACCGCCCAATACGGAAGTAGTGCGCATTCAGGACATTTCGGAGCTGCGCGTTCGCTTCAACGTACCCCAAGCGCTGATGCAGCACTTAAATAGCGGCGAGCGCTTCACCGCCGAGGCCGAGATCGCCACGCTTCCAGGAGAGCGCATTCCGCTCGAGTATCGAGAACACGCCACCGAGCCCGACGAAGTTGCTCAGACCTTCGAGGTGGAGTTCGCGCCGCAAAGCGGCACGCCGCTGATCGCCCTGCCCGGCACCACGGCAACGGTCTATTTAGCGCTCGAGCAGCGCATCGATAACCCCTTGATCACACTTCCAGCAAGCGCTCTGGACAGCGACGAGAACGGCGATTTTCGCGTTTGGGTGTATGACCCCGATGAAGGGGTGGTATCGCCGCATAAGGTCACCGTAGGCGAGACCCTGGACGATAGCGTGCTGATCACCAGTGGCCTTGAGGCCGATGTCTCGGTGGTGGCCGCTGGCGCGCATCGGCTGCGCGACGGCATGCGGGTCAAACCACTCGACGCCGCGCTGTAGGGGGCCATATGGATATCGCAAAACGCTCGATCGAAAAGCCGATCATTACCTGGCTGATCGTGGTGATCTGCCTGCTCGGCGGAATATGGGGATTCAACGCCGTTGGGAAACTCGAAGACCCGTCCTTCACCATTCCTTACGCCATCATCAATACTCCCTACCCCGGCGCCACCGCCGAAGAGGTCGAGGAGGAGGTCACCGAGCGTCTGGAGCGGGCAATTCAGGAGATGCCCCAAATCGATGTGCTCGACTCAAAATCCTTGCCCGGGCGCTCCGAAATCCAGGTGGAGATTCAAGATACCTACGGCAGCAATGAGCTGCCGCAAATCTGGGACGAACTGCGCCGCAAGGTCAACGATGCCCAGGGAGATCTTCCTCAGGGAGTGGTTGGCTCCCAAGTGAACGACGACTTCGGCGAGGTGTATGGGCTGTTCTACGCGGTAACCGCCGAAGGCTTCACCACCCGTGAGATCCGTGACATCTCGACCTTCCTTCAGCGCGAACTTCTTGCCGTGCCGGGCGTGGCCAGAGTCACCTCCGCGGGCGAGCGCGAAGAGACCATCTACATCGACATCTCCAACGAGCGCCTGACCACGCTCGGTATTCCTATCGACCAAGTGATCGATACCATCCAGACGGAAAACGCCGTCACGGATGCTGGCACGCTACGGGTAGGCGACCGCCAAGTGCGCTTGGTCGCGCGTTCGCACATCGACAGCACGACGCTGCTGGAGTCGATCCGCATCGGCCGGGCAGGCTCTACCGAACAGGTAGCCCTGGCGGATATCGCCACCATCTATAGACAGCCCACCTCGCTGCCCAATCAGGTAATTCGCTACAACGGCGAGCCCGCCTTCACTTTGGCTATTTCGGGCACTGCCACCGAGAACATCATCGAGATCGGCGAGGCGGTGGAAGCGCGGATGGAAGAGCTGCAAAGCCGTATTCCCTTGGGTGTGGAGCTGCATCCGCTTTATGAGCAACACAACGTGGTCAATGACGCCATCAACGACTTCCTGCTCAATCTGGCGATGTCGGTGGCCATCGTCATTGGCGTGCTATGCCTGGTGATGGGCTGGAAAATTGGCACGGTCGTAGGCAGCACACTGCTCCTTACGGTGCTGGGCACGCTGTTCGTCATGGGTATTTTCAACATCGAGATGGAGCGTATTTCTCTTGGCGCCTTGATCATCGCCATGGGCATGCTGGTGGACAACGCCATCGTGGTCGCCGAGGGCATGGTCACCAATATCAAGAACGGCATGAAGGCCAAGCGAGCAGCCAGTGCCGCCGCCAAGCGCGCCCAAATGCCGCTTTTCGGCGCGACCCTGATCGGCATCATGGCCTTTGCTGGCATTGGTCTTTCCAATGACGTGACCGGCGAGTTCATGTTCTCGCTGTTCGTGGTGATCCTGGTATCGCTAATGCTGAGCTGGCTGCTAGCGCTCACCGTCACCCCGCTGTTCGGTTATTACCTGCTGCGCAAGAAGGGTGAACAAGACGAGAGCGAAGAGGAGCAAGGCGAGGCCGAAGAGGGAGAGAGAGAAGAAGAAAAGGACTCGAAGCGCGGCATCGGCAGCGTCATCTATCGCCTCTACCGGAACATTCTGCTCGCCGCGCTCAGGGTGCGCGTCATCACCGTGGCGGGGCTCGTGGTCATTACCGGCGTATGCATGTGGGCGTTTACCCTGGTGCCGCAATCGTTCTTCCCCGACTCCAGTACGCCTATCTTCTTCATCAACTACGAGCTTCCTCAAGGCACCGATATTCGCGCCACCGTGCGCGACGCCGAGGAAATCGACGCCTATATTCGCGAGCATGACGGCGTGGTATCCGTGGCAAGCTTCATCGGCCAGGGGGCGACGCGCTTCATGCTCACCTACTCGCCGGAGCAGCCCAACAGCGCTTACGCGCAGTTCATCGTGCGTACCAACGAGCTAGACGCCATTCCTGAACTTGACCGCACCTTCTATAAAGAGCTCAGCGAGCGCTACCCCAATGCCCAGGTACGCACCCAGCGGCTACAGTTCGGCCCCGGTGATGGCGCCGATATAGAGGCTCGCTTTCAAGGGCCCTCGCCTTCCGTGCTGCGCGAACTCGGCGCCGAGGCGCAACGACGCATGGCCGCGAACCCGCTGGTCATCGACGCACGCATCGATTGGCGCCAGCGCGAACTGATCGTCGCTCCAGTGATCAACGAACAGCGTGCGCGTATCGCTGGCGTCACCCGAGAGGATATCGCCCAAGCGCTGCAGTTTGCCTCCTCCGGCGTGCAAGCAGGCACCTACCGCGAGGGCGAGCACTTGATCCCCATTACCGCTCGGGCGCCTAGCGAAGAGCGCAATGATGTAGCGCTATTGAACGACCGACAGGTCTACAGCCAATCACAGCAGCAGTTCATCCCCCTGAGCCAAGTCGTAGATGGTTTCGAGACCCGCAGCGAAGAGGCGTTGATCCAGCGGCGCAACCGGGTACGCACCCTCACCGTGGGCGCCGAACCGCGTGAGGGCCATACGGCGGCTCAAGCTTTCGACGCCGTGCGCGCCGAAATCGAGGCGATCGAGCTACCACCCGGCTACCGGCTCGAGTGGGGCGGCGAGCACGAGGATTCTGGTGATGCGCAGGAATCCCTCAACCAGCAGTTGCCGGTGAGCTTTCTGATCATGGTACTCACCTCGATTCTGCTCTTCGGCAAGCTCAGACAGCCCTTGATCGTCTGGCTGGTAGTGCCCATGTCGGTGTGCGGGGTAGTCATGGGGCTACTGATTACCGGCCTGCCCTTCTCGTTCACTGCGCTCTTGGGCATGCTGAGTCTTTCCGGCATGCTGATGAAAAACGCCATCGTCCTGGTCGATGAAATCGATGCGCAAATCGGCGAAGGCACCCCGCGCTTCACCGCGCTGGTTGATGCCAGTATCAGCCGCCTGCGCCCGGTATTTCTCGCTGCGGGCACGACGATTCTCGGAATGATCCCGCTTCTTTGGGACGCCTTCTTCAACAGCATGGCGATTACCATCATGGGCGGACTGGCGTTTGCTTCGATTCTCACGCTGATTGCCGTGCCGGTACTCTACTCGCTCTTCTTTGGCATCAAATGCGATGAGGTCGATGAGAAACGAGCAAGCGCCTAGCAGGTACGCCATACTTTTCAAGCGAACCACCAGGCCTCGAACCTTTCGAGGCCTACACTAATTGCTAAACAAACTACGCAGTACGCTTTCAAGCGGGTCAATAGCCGCATAAAATGGCAAAAAGAATGTAAAATAACCACATATTTGTACCGACCAGCTAGCCGAGGTTCCCATGTCGAATGCTTCCACACAGATGAACGCTACCGTGGCCGAGGTGACACAGCGCATCGCCGAACGCTCCAAAGAGCGCCGGGCGCTGTATGAAAAGCGTATGGCCGACCAGCACCGCCGCGGCGTACACCGTGCCGAGCTCGCCTGCGGGAACCTCGCTCATGGCTTTGCTGCCTGCAGCCCGCAGGAGAAAGACACGCTCAAACTGATGAACAGTGCCAACCTGGGCATCATCTCCTCCTACAACGACATGCTTTCGGCGCACCAGCCCTTCGAGACGTTCCCCGCAACGATCAAGGCAGCCGCAAGCGCCATGGGCTCCACCGCGCAGTTCGCCGGGGGCGTTCCCGCCATGTGCGATGGTGTGACCCAGGGCCAGCCAGGCATGGAGCTTTCGCTCTTCTCTCGCGATGTGATCGCCATGGCCACCGCCGTGGGGCTTTCTCACAATATGTTCGACGCTGCGCTTTACCTGGGCGTGTGTGACAAGATCGTACCGGGGCTCTTCATTGGCGCGGCCCGCTTTGGCCACCTGCCCGCCATGTTCGTGCCCGCCGGGCCCATGCCCTCGGGGCTGCCCAATAAAGAGAAGGCGCGCATTCGCCAGCTTTATGCCGAAGGCAAGGTGGGCCGTAAAGAGCTTCTGGAAGCCGAGTCCGAGTCGTATCACAGCCCCGGCACCTGCACCTTCTACGGCACCGCCAACTCTAACCAGCTGATGATGGAGGTGATGGGGCTGCACCTGCCCGGCACCTCTTTCGTCAACCCAGGTACCGAGATGCGCGAGGCGCTAACGCGCTTTGCCACCGAGCAGGCGATTCGCAATACCGATGCGGGCGGTGAATACCGGCCCTTCTATAAGCAGATCGATGAGCGCGCCATCGTCAATGCGGTGGTGGGCCTATTGGCTTCTGGTGGTTCGACCAACCACACCATGCATTTGATCGCCATGGCGGCGGCGGCGGGTATTACGCTCACTTGGGACGACTTCACCGCGCTTTCGGCCGTTACGCCGAGCCTGATGAAGGTCTATCCCAACGGCCAAGCGGACATCAACCACTTCCAGGCGGCAGGCGGCATGAGCTACCTGTTCCGCGAACTTTTGGGCGCGGGGCTTTTGCACGGCGACATTCCCACCGTGTTCGGCACCGACCTCACCGCCTACACCCAAGAGCCATTTCTGGAAGACGGCAAGCTCGTCTGGCGCGAAGGCCCCGAGGAAAGCCTCGATAAAGAGGTGCTGCGCCCGGTCGCCACCCCCTTCGCCCCGACCGGCGGCCTGACCGTGATGAAAGGTAACCTCGGGCGCGGGGTGATCAAGGTCTCGGCAGTAGCCGAGGAGCACCGCGTGGTCGAAGCGCCGGTGCGCATCTTCGACGACCAGAACCAGATGAAAGGAGCATTTGAATCCGGCGAGCTCGACCGCGACGTGATCGTGGTGGTGCGCTTTCAGGGCCCCAAGGCCAACGGTATGCCGGAGCTTCACAAGCTCACCCCCTTCCTCGGCGTGCTGCAGGATCGCGGCTTCAAGGTCGCGCTGGTGACCGACGGGCGCATGTCGGGGGCCTCGGGCAAGGTACCTGCATCCATTCACATGGCACCGGAAGCGCTCGATGGCGGCCCGTTGGCCAAGTTGCAAGACGGCGACATCGTGCGCCTGGATGCCAACGCAGGCACGCTGGAAGCCAAGGTCGACCCCGCTACCTGGGAGCGGCGCCCCCTCGCCAATGCCGATCTCGATCACTACCACGTAGGCATGGGCCGCGAGCTCTTCGGCGGCTTTCGTCACCTGGCTGCAGGCGGTGAAGAAGGCGCCGGCGTGTTCGGCGGCTTCGAGGCCGACGACCTGGCCCTTCAGGTCAATCAGATCGCTCAAGAGGACGCCTGATGCGCCCAGCGTTGATCGGTGATATCGGCGGCACCAACGCGCGCTTTGCGCTGGTGTCGCCGGGCAGCGTCGAGCCCTACGCCATCGAAAACCTCGCCTGCGCCGACTATCCCGGCCTTATCGAGGCCGCCAAAGACTACCTTCAGCGCGTCGGCGCGGTGGGCCAAGAAGCCCCTACTGATGCCTGCCTTGCCTTCGCCTGCCCGGTGCATGAAGAGCGCGTCAAGCTCACCAACAACCACTGGGAATTTCTCAAAGAGGACGTTCGCGCTGCCTTGGGGCTCAGCCAGTTCAAAACGCTGAACGACTTCACCGCCCAAGCCCTTGGCGCGCTGCACGTAGATGGCGAACACCGCCACACGATCAAGCCAGGAACGGGCGACCCGCACGCCGCTTACCTCGTCATCGGCCCCGGCACGGGGCTTGGGGTGGCGGGCGTCTTCCCCGGTCGTCACGCCTGGATTCCGCTGCCCACCGAAGGCGGCCACGTGACTTTCGCCCCCACCGATGACACCGAACGCGCCCTGCTCGCCGAGCTACACAAGCACCATGCCCGTGTCAGCGTCGAGCGCATCCTTTGCGGCCAGGGCCTGCTCGATCTCTACCACGCGCACTGCGGCATCGAAGGTGTCCCTTCGCGCTGCACCACGCCCGCCGACGTCACTACCGCCGCCAGCGCAGACGACGCGACGGCGCAACGCACGCTGCTGCGTTTTCTCAAGATTCTCGGCGACGTCAGCGGCGACGCCGCCCTCACCCTCGGCGCCCGCGGCGGCGTCTACTTCTGCGGCGGCATCCTCCCCCGCCTACGCGACTGGCTCCCCCAAAGCGAGCTCGCCCAAGCCTTCAGCGCCAAGGGCCGCTTGAGCAGCTACAACGCCAACACCCCGCTATGGCTGATGACTCACCCCTGGACGGGGCTATTAGGTGCAGCGGAAGGGTTGCGTAACGAAGAAGTGTTTTGAAACGCCAGCATTGAAGGGTATAAGGACGTTGTCATTTAAAACGCCCTTTATGTTTAAGACAGACGTAATCATTTTGGCATTACGCCGTAACTTAATCACAAGCTTGCTTACCATAAAGCTCACTTATGATTTCATTTTGTTACACTTGTAAGCGTTTACCTCACCGCTTTGTAAGAAATATCTTACACCGCTTAAAACGTCGCTCATTTCTGGCATAAATGGGTTGCTCTTGTGATCTTGCTGATTATCCTATTGCTTTCGATGGGTAACGATTCAAGGAACGAGCATGGCAGCGCGCAACGGTTGGCACTTCACCCTCTCTCTTCCTAATATCGATGACACGGCTGTCATCGAATTCACGCACCGTGAAGCCTACTCCTCGCCCTTTGCGTTAGAGGTGCAGCTAGCCAGCCGTAATGCAAGCATAGATGCCGCAGAGCTTCTCGATCGTGAGGCGAGCTTGACGATATGGCACAATGGAGAGGCACTTCGGCATATACACGGTGTGATTAGCGAGTTCTCGCAGGGAGATCGCGGCCACCGGCGTACGTTTTATTATCTCGTTTTACGCCCAGCGCTTTGGCGCCTTTCTCTTCGGCATAATTCCCGCATCTTTCAGAAGGCCGATCCCGTCAGCATCATTACCACGCTGTGTAATGAACGGGGTATCAATGAGGTTACCTTCGATGTGGCAAGAACGCTCGCCGAGCGCGAGTACTGTGTGCAGTATCGTGAAACGGACTTAGCCTTCATCGAGCGCTTGGCTGCCGAAGAGGGGCTCATCTATCACCACGTCTTCGAAGAGAGCACCCATCGTTTGGTGTTTTCCGATGACCCTATGGCGCTTGGCAACCTTGGCGAGCGTACTTATCACAGTCGCGCGGGTGGTACAGCGCCAACTCGCCATGTACGTAAGCTTCGCCAAACCGCTCGCGTGGCTCCCGCGTCGAGCATGCTGAAGGATTACAGCTTCAAGAATCCCGCCTACGGCCAGCGCCACGAACACCTTGGGCGCGATATAGAGCAGCATGGACAGCAGCTCGACTACGAACACTATGACTACCCAGGCCGCTACAAACGCGATGCCTCAGGGAAACCTTTTACCCGCATTCGGTTGGAACAGTTGCGCCGTGAAGCCGTAAGCGCCCAAGCGGAAAGCGATCTTCCCGAACTCGCGCCCGGGTTTCGCTTCACTCTCACCGATCACGACAGCGATACGCTCAACCGTAACTGGCAACTCGTCGATGTCGTTCATCATGGCGAACAGCCGCAAGCGCTGGAAGAGGATGGTACGGTTCAGTCATCGTCCGACCAAGATGATCGAGGCGGCATGACCCGCTACCACAACCGCGTCATCTTAACGCCCGGCGATGTTCCCTGGCGCGCGACGCCCAACCCCAAGCCACGCGTCGATGGCCCACAGGTGGCATTCGTTGTCGGCCCTCAGGGCGAAGAGATTCACTGCGACGAACACGGTCGTGTCAAAGTGCAATTTCCCTGGGACCGCGATGCCCAGCCAGATGAGTCGGCAAGCTGCTGGATTCGCGTTTCACAAGGTTGGGCAGGGCCTGGCTATGGCAGCATTGCCCTACCGCGTATTGGTCATGAGGTCATCGTCTCGTTTCTCGAAGGCGATCCCGACCAACCCCTGATTACTGGGCGCACCTACCACGCCGCCAATACTGCGCCTTATCTACTCCCAGAACACAAAACGCGTACCGGCATCAAAACACAGACACATCAAGGCGAAGGGTTCAACGAACTCTGCTTCGAAGACAAGGCAGGCGAGGAATTCATTTACCTGCATGCGCAGAAAAATCTAGAGCTGCACGTCGAAAACTCACGTCAGAAACGCGTCGAATTCGATGACACGGCCACGATAGGCAATAACTCCTACTTGGCCGTTGCCAAAGATCGCGTTGAAACCATTGAGGGCAGTCGAGACGTCAGCGTCCTCACCAACCATTCAGAAAAGATCGATGGCGAGCGGGGCCTGCGCGTTGGTGGCAGCTACCAAACTCAGGCAGGCGGCGATATTACGTTGAAGGCTGACGGTGAAATCGTTCTGGATGCCAGTAAGATCACTCTCGTCGCTGGCGGCGCTGCGTTAGTGGTATCGGGCGGCAGCGTGGATGTCACTCCACAGCTCAACGTTGGCTCGGCTTCACCGGGTGCGGCTGCCCTGCCCCCCATTCCCGCCGTGCTCGAAACGGCAGCGGGTGAAGGCAGCCCCTTCGTTTCCCACTGCCCGCTGGAGGATGCATAACACATGTCGCCTCCCGATTACTGGGTCGCCCGCTGCCACGTTGCCGCCCTCTCGCCCCAGGCACGCCGCTGGGAAGAGACCGCCGATGAGGCGGTCATGTCGGTGGCCGTGCTGGCTCACGATGAAGAAGACGTTCGCCAGCACTTGCAACGCCGACTCCACGACGATGGCCTGGCCCTGTTACGCCTGGACGCCGTCGAGACCCTGCTGCAACGCTTTCGCCACCAGGGCATGGCCCAAACCCTGGTGGAGATGGCCCACGCCACGACCGAGCGCGAACCGGTCGTCTATGGGGAACTCGTTCCTCTGCTGCCAGATCCCGAACCCGAGATCGTCGAGCCCATCATTCCGCCCGTAAGCTATGCAGAAACCACCTGGGACGCCCTCTTCGGCCCTCACCAGCCGCCCCTTTGGGCGGTAGTGGACGGCATCAACTGCCGTGAGGCCCGGCAGAGGTTGCTCGCCAGCGATGCCCAACACGCCTGCCTCTATGCCGCCACCGACGCCGCCACGCAGACCAACGCCCCTTGGCTCGTGCGCATCGAAGCCGACAGCGACATTCGCGCATGGCTAGAAAACCTGCCCCATGATCAGCACTGGGGCATCTTGCTGCAGTCCACCGCGACCCTGAAACAGCTACGTCTACATCTACGCAAGTTCACCATGCTCTGGACACCCGCCAACGCGCAGGCCCCGGTCTACTTCCGCTTCTACGACCCACGCGTGGCGCTCGACATGAGCCAAGCGCTCGAACCCTGGAAACTGGCGGCCTTTATGGCGCCGTTGAGATCCATCATCGTGCCTGCTTCCCCGCTGATGGTGTTTCCATCAGACCTTACGCTGGCCCCACCCGTTGAACTCGATACCCCGGCAAGCGAGATACAGGGGCGCCTGACTCAGGTCAGCTTGAGCGAGCAGGCCCGTGAGGCTTGCCGTCATAGGCGGCAATTTGCGGTTGGCCAGGACGAGTTCGCTCGCTTTGGAGCGTTGATGCAGCAGCGGGCACAGGCGGCCCTGGCGCTCTCGATGACCCCACAGTATCCCCAGAAAACGGCCCAGCAGTTGCTATCCGCCGTTCACACTGCGGTTCAATTGGGACAGCGTTATAGCCTCGCCTCTAAAAAACAGACCCGCACCCTGACAACGTGCGTGCTCGAGTTCGGTAACCATTTCCCCGCCCAACAGGATGAAGCGCGGCAAATACTCGAAAATCCGAAGCTGGCCGCCTGGCGTAAGCGCGACCGTCTGGAGGCCTGGCTGCCACGTGGGCGTGTTTATCATGCGCTAAGACCGCCCTATTCATCAGACGAGGAAGCGATGCAGCAGGACAATTTTCGACCCATCGTGAACGAGGGGCAGTCATGAGCTATCAGCCAACCTATGAAGACGCCATGTACTTGATGAAAAACGAGTGGAGAGTCTTTGATAGAGATTATGCCTTCGATGAAATCGTCTCCATTGCGCGAAAACGGCATAACGGTGAACCGGTAGATGAATCGGACGTCACTGAGCGCGTGTATCAGGCGTATCTCGACGCGGGTGCTGAACCGCTCACTGAAAGCCCTCTTCCTCCAGGAACCGTGCTGGCAGAAGATGATGTTTATCGGATGATGATGGATCCTGCCGATATACCCGAAGCGTACGCTGCGGGATCTGCTCCCCATCATGCTGAAGGAAATGGCGATAGTCGGCAGGACCCCGTTATGGGTGGCGCCTGCGTTGAGTGCGCCTCACTAACACCATGTATCGAGAAGGTAGAAGTGCTCTGCCACGAAGGCGCCAATGCACGGGTGACGCTGCAAGGTGAACGCGAACTGGTAGATTACCAAGGCTGCATATTTTTTGTCGCCGAACGATTCGTGACAGGGGACGGCACGCTCGAGGATTTTCTTGGAGGCACACAGCTTAAAGATGAGGGTACCGTCGCCATCACGCTGGCCGATGATTGCCATCATGGGCAACACACCGTGAACTGGACAACCGAGCTCTCGGGTATTGCCCTCCCACCAGGGACAACGACGACGCTCAACTTTACGGTGATGACGCGCCCGATTTCCCCCATCACGCTGCCGAATATACTAATGGGGCTTATACCTCCCGACGCCGAACTCGTGTTCAAGTTGGCCGTCCTATTGCTGAATATCCTCATGAAGCGGGATGAGATGATCCATCGGCAGCACTTCAACATTAGCTACGACGGTACCAATGACTTTTCTTTTACGTCGGTGACTCTACCCCAGCTCAAACTTGATGGTTTGATCACGATCGCTCCACCCAGCATCGATACCCGTCCTGTCGAAAAGCAGGAAGGGCGAATGGCGGCCGCCGAGCTAAGTATGGGGTCGCGCGTAAGACAGGTCACCCAGCGACAAGGCTGGGGATTTCATGCTGGCATGACCGCCGTATGCGGCGCCGATAACCGAACCATCACGCTGGGCACTAGCCCCAGTCAAACCACCACCTATGACACTGGCCCTTCATTGCGGCAGGCGGAAAACCAGCGGCAACAGCAAAGCACGATCGAGCGGTTCATCGATACGCTGAGCAGTGCCTCACAGCGCATTGCCCAAAACCTTAGTGCTACGGAGAGCGACCGCAGCAAACTGTTCAGCTTCTATACCCGTGGCCCGGAACTGATGCTGGGAGCCACAAGTGAGCAGGTCGAGGAGAGCGGCGGCCCCGGAACCAGTTGGCGTATTACGCCCGGGCTGTCACTCGCCTATGAATGTGGTATTCGGCTCGATATCTACGCAGCGCTGAAAATAGCCGCCAGAGGTACCGGCGGGGGCACGGCTCTCGTCAAGTTTCTGGATAATCTCGAAGAGGGCTTCGACTGGTATTTTGCGGAAGGGCGGGTTGAAGCCGCGCTGTTCATGGAGGTGGGGTTAGGCGTTGGGCCTGAGCCCACGGAGGAAACGTTGGGCAATCATATGCTGCGCTACGCGTACGACTTCCAGAATGGTGAATTAAGTAGCGGAGGAATGGAAGGTGGCGTGAGCATTACCTTGAAAGCACTGGTCGCTGGGGGGCTATTGGGTTACTTCGATAGCCTGTTTACTGAACGCACCGTCTTCAAGTACGGCGTCGAAGTATCGACCAGTGGCAGCATCACCCTGACAAGTGATGAATTGGGGCGTTGGGGGTATCAGCTCTCCCATACGGGCGCCATGTTGCGAGTGCAAGGGTACAAGAAGGCGGATGGCGATACTGTAAATAGTCGCCAACCAGGTGCTGGTGGCCGACCCAATGCAAATCACCAAATTCAGCGAAGCGCTTCTCAAGTGGTCGAGACAGAGGACGGAACTCGGTGGCAAGAGGATGGCCAAGTTCTAGGCTACCGTTTGGCCGAAGGTTGGACCGGCGAATTTCATCCTTTTTAACGGCGTGGGTAATAACTTTATGAAAATACTTGTCACATCAATTTTATCGACAGCGCTTACTATGGGAGGGCAAGCGATGGCACAGGAAATCGAGTATCAGTTTGGCGTTCGTTGGAGTGTGAATGGCTTGGCATCTTCCATCGATATACAGGACATCATGCTCAATTTCAAAGGGGTACAGAGTGAGCAAAATACAATGCTACCCATAACCGAGTACGTTAAAAATGGGCGCAACGCTCTACAATTTTATGCTTGGCCAGTGCCATCTGCTGAGCCCTTCGAAGAGCAGCATGAGCTTCGCCTCTCCGTCGAGTATTGGGAACCCGGTGACAATCCCAACACTGATGCAAAAACGGCATTTGAAGTGGTGATGATGCCCGGTATAGAAGACGCCACGCCTGAAATTGTAGCGACAAATCCGGCAGCTCCGGTGCAACCACGAGAAAGTGATATTAACTGGGATCAGGACAACTTCAGGCTAACAGTACCCTTTAACAATCGCCAATCCATGCCCACCTGGTGCTGGGAAGAGGGCGATATTCTGCAAGACAACGCGGCCACTAGGGATAGCCTGACCCGCGCGTATCGTCGCCTGCATGCCCTGTTTGCAGCGGGCGATAATGACGCCTTGCAGGACGCCGCCTCCACAAGAACCGAAGAGCTGGCCATTGCCTCAAATACGCCAGAAGAGTATGTGCGCCATCGGTTCAGCTACGACATGTACTTTGATAACCCGGATGTATACCAATTGGACGATTTGCCCGAAGAGCCCATGACACTAAACCTCGGAGCAGGTAATCGTGTGGCTTGGCTAACAACTCAGGGTGTTAATGTTCCCATTGTATTTAGTCATGTTGGAACCAAGGATGCCGCTACTTTTATTAGACCCTATTTCATCAACCGCAACGGCCAGTGGGAAATCTGCCGATGAAACCCATCGCCCGCAAAGGCGACCTTCACCGCTGTCCTGTTCACGGCACCACCGAAATCATCTCCGGTTCGCCCTCCTGCGTGGAGGGCCAGCCCGTGGCTCGTGTGGGCGACAAGACGGCGTGCGGCGCTACGATTATCGAAGGTTCCAGCCACTCCACTCACGATGGTAAGCCCACGGCTTACTTGGGCTGCAAAACCGACCATGGTGGTGAGATCATTACCGCGTCGAGCAGGGCCAAGGTACAGCCGTAATAGCGATAATGGGGCCTATTGATTCTCCTATCTATGCGCCTACCCTAGCCAAAAGCCGCATAGCCTAAATGTCAGACATTTTATAGACTCGCTTCATTATCGCTAATGAAGAGTGCCGTATGAGCCTGGATACCTTGTCTGCGCACGTGGGCGACGCCGATGATTTGGCGCGTATTTTGGGTCGAGCGCTGTTGACCAGCCACTGGCTACCGGGAGATCTATTCCCTCGCGAGCTGGATGTAGCCGCCCATTTTGGCGTTAGTCGTAACCTGGTGCGCAATGCGCTGACCCAATTGGCCGCCACGGGGCTCATCGTGCGTACGGCAGGTCGGGGGACGCTGGTGCGCGACCTGAACGACTGGCACTTGCTCGATCCGCGTTTGAGCGAGTGGATGTCGGGGCTGGTCGATCTCAACCCGCAGCTGCTCCGCGAAATCTATGCCTTTCGGCTATCCGCCGAACCGGTAGTCACCTCGCTTGCTGCCACGGCCGCCTCGGCCGATGACCTACAGCGTATCGAAGCGGCGTTCGAAGGGATGGCAAAAACGGCGACCAGTGCCCAGAAGCGCCTGGAGCACGCCGAATACGATGTGGCCTTTCACGACGCCGTCTACCAAGCCAGCCACAACCTCGTATGGCGGCAGATGGAGCATCTGCTGCGCCCCTCTATTCTGGCGCTGGTACAGCGCTCGCAGCACTCTCTGACCGCGCTCGATGACAGCCTGGCGCGCCATGGTCGTATCGTCGAGGCCATTCGCCGTGGAGATGGCGAGCAGGCAGCCACGGCGGCGCGTGCCGTGCTCGAACGCACCGCTGAGGATTTAAGGCTCGCGTGGCCGGGCATTCACTCATCGCAAAAGGAGACGACATGAAAATCACCCAACTCAAAACCTGGCAGGTACCGCCGCGCTGGCTGTTTCTCAAGATCGAGACCGACGAAGGCTGCTACGGCTGGGGCGAGCCGGTCATCGAAGGCCGCGCTGCAACGGTCGAGGCCGCCGTGCACGAGCTTGCTGACTATTTGATCGGCCAGGACCCGCATCGTATCGAACACTTGTGGAACACGCTCTACCGCGCGGGTTTCTATCGCGGCGGCCCCATCTTGATGAGCGCGATTGCCGGTATCGACCAGGCGCTATGGGATTTGAAAGGGCGCGACTTGGGCGTGCCGGTGCACCAACTGCTTGGAGGTGCGGTGCGCGATAAGATGCGCATGTACGCCTGGACTGGCGGCGACCGTCCTGCCGACGTAGGCGTTGGCGCCAAGGCGTTGGTGGATAAGGGCTTTACTGCATTCAAGATGAACGGCACGCCGGAAATGCAGATCGTCGATTCGCACAGAAAGATCGATGAGGCAGTGGCAAGGGTACGCGAAGCGCGCGAAGCGGTGGGCCCGGATGTCGGCATCGGTATCGACTTTCACGGCCGCGTGCATCGGCCTATGGCCAAGGCGCTTTTGCGCGAGCTCGAACCCTATCACCCGATGTTCGTCGAAGAGCCAGTAGCGCCGGAGCACCTGCCCTGCCTGAAAGAGATCGCGGGAGGGCTAGGTTACCCGCTCGCGACCGGCGAGCGGCTACACACTCGCTTCGAGTTCCGCGACCTGCTCCAAGACGGCATGATCGACATCGTTCAGCCGGATCTCTCCCACTGCGGCGGCATCAGCGAAGGGCTCAAGATCGCCGCGCTCGCCTCGGCCTATGACGTGGCCCTGGCGCCCCACTGCCCGCTCGGCCCCTTGACCCTGGCTGCTTCGTTGCATCTGGATGCCGTCTCGCACAACGCCTTCATTCAAGAGCAGAGCATGGGCATTCACTACAACCAAGGGAACGACGTGCTCGACTATCTGGTCGACAAGACGGCGCTGGCGATCGAAGACGGCTTCTGCGTCATTCCGCAAGGGCCGGGCCTGGGGGTCGAAATCGATGAAGCCTTCGTCGAAGAGCGGGCCAAGGTAGGCCATCGCTGGCGCAACCCCGTATGGACCCATGAAGACGGCTCCATTGCCGAGTGGTAAGTGGCCGCTGGGTCATCGAATGGTAACAGGGAGGTGCTAATGCACTCGAGTAGCGACACGCGGCGTATGGCGATGCCGATCTTCGCCGATTTGAGCGGCATTCACGTTTTCATCACCGGCGGCGGCTCCGGCATCGGCGCGGCCCTGGTCGAGGGGTTTCTGGCCCAGGGCGCCAAGGTCTCGTTCGTCGATCTCATCGATGCCACGCCGTTTTGCCAAGCCATGAACGCAGCCTACACCAAAGCGCCCTTGGGTATCGTGTGCGACGTGCGCGATGTCAGCGCCTTGCAGGCAGCCATCGAGCAGGCGCGAGAGCAGCAAGGGCCCATAGGTGTGCTCATCAACAACGCCGCCCTGGATACCCGCCATCGCCTCGATGAGTGGAGCCAAGCGCAGTGGGACGACGCCTTGGCGATCAACCTGCGCCCTCATTTTTTCACCGCCCAAGCGGTCGCCGAGGATATGCGCGCTCAAGGCGGCGGCGCCATCGTCAACCTCTCCTCCAACAGCGTTCAATTGGGCCTTGCAGGCTACCCAAGCTATGTCGCCGCCAAGGCAGGCATTGCGGGGCTTACTCGCGCCCTTGCCCGCGAACTGGGGCCGGATGGGATTCGCGTCAATACGCTGGTGCCGGGCTGGGTCATGACCGAGCGCCAGCGGGAAAAGTGGGTCAACGAGAAGGACCTGAACGCCTGCCTCGCCCAGCAGTGTCTAAAAGAGGCCATTGCCGTGGTGGATATGGTGGGGCCCTGCCTGTTTCTTGCCTCCAACGCCGCGCGGATGATGACCGGGCAGGAGTTGATCGTCGATGGAGGCCGCGCATGAGTGATGCCATTCGCAGTGCCATCGCCTGGATCGCCGCCGATTGGGGGTCGAGCAATCTGCGTGCCTGGGCAATGGATGCCGATGATCGCGTGCTGGCTGAGGTCCAAAGCGACACCGGCATGCTCTCGCTGACACCCAACGAGTACGAACTGGCGCTGCTGCGCTTGATCGGCAAATGGCTGCCCGAAAAAGGGCAGACGCAGGTAATCGTATGCGGTATGGCCGGTGCTCGCCAGGGCTGGAAGGAAGCGCCCTACCTCACCGCCCCCGCTTCGCTTGCCGAGCTTGCAAACGGTGCGGTCGCGCCTTTAATTAGCTGCCCGCAGCTGCGTGTCAGCCTACTGCCTGGCGTACGCCAACTGGCCCGCGAGGGCGCTACGTTCGATGTCATGCGCGGCGAAGAGACGCAATTAGCGGGGCTCGTGGCAAGCACTCCCGGCTTTTCCGGCCGCGTCTGCTTGCCCGGCACGCACTCTAAGTGGGCCACGCTGCGTGACGGCGCTCTCGTTGGCTTCACTACCTTTCTTAGCGGCGAGCTCTACCGCCTGCTCGGCGAGCGCTCGGTGCTCAAGCATTCGGTTGCCAGCGCGCTGAACGCGGCCGATCTCACTCAAGACGCGCACCGCGACGCCTTCGTCACCGCCGTCAAAGAGATGAGCCACACGCCTCACGCGTTCACCAGCAAGCTCTTCGGCTTACGCGCGCAGGACCTGCTCGATAGCGAGATGCCCACCAATCCCGAGCGTGGCACCCTATTAGCCGCACGGCTTTCGGGGCTCGTCATTGGGCTCGAACTTGCTGGCATCAAGGTGCTACCTGAACCCGTCACCCTTATCGGCAGTCAGGCACTTTGCCAGCGCTATGCCTTGGCGCTCGAGACCCTCGGCCAGCCCTCGCAGAGCATCGAAGGCGAAGAAGCTGTGCTGGGCGGGCTGGCGCTCGCGTATCGCGCGCTCGCCGAGAGCCCTGATGCCGCCACTTCCTCCAACGATGGAGTACGCTCATGACGCTTCCCCTCATTGCCATTCTGCGCGGCGTTACCCCTGAGGACGCCCTGCCCATCGCCAACGCCGTGCTCGATGCCGGTATCACCCAGATCGAGATTCCGCTCAATTCACCCTCGCCGCTGGTAAGCATCGAGCGCTTGGCAGATGCGCTACGCAGCCGAGCGCTGATCGGCGCGGGCACCGTGCTAACCCCCGCCCAGGTGCGCGATGTTCACGCCGCTGGCGGACGCTTGATCGTCTCGCCCAACTGCCGCCCTGCGGTGATCGAAGAGAGCCGCCGCCTGGAAATGGCGAGCTGGCCCGGCATCGTCACGCCCAGCGAGGCTTTCGATGCGCTGGACGCAGGCGCGACCGGCCTCAAGCTCTTCCCCGCCGTGCAGGTCGGTATCGAGGGCATGAAAGCGGTACGCGCGGTATTGCCCGCCAAGACGCTGCTCTACGCGGTAGGCGGCATCGGCGAGGATAATTTTCAAGCGTGGCGCGCTGGCGGCGTCGACGGCGCGGGTCTGGGTAGCGCACTCTACAAGCCCGGCCAAAGCGCTGAGCAGGTAGGGCAACAGGCCCAAACGCTGGTGCGCGCCTGGCAGGCCGCCGGAGGCGAACATGGCGGCTAAACCTCAGGCCGAACTCGCTCTCGATTGCCGCTGCACGCTTGGCGAAGGCCCGCAGTGGCAGGCAGAAAGCGGACGACTCTACTGGTGCGATATTGTAGGCCAGCGCCTTCACTGGCTGGTCCCGGACACCCAGCGCCACGGCCAGATCGAACTCGACCGTATGGTCTCGTATGCTGCCCCTCTGGAAGATGGCCGTTTACTGCTGGTCGGTGAAAACCGCCTGACGCTCTTCGATCCCGAACGCCAAACGCAAACGCCCTTCTGCGACGTCGAGGCGGACAATCCCGTCACGCGCTCGAACGACGCCCGGGTAGACCGCCACGGGAGCCTTTGGCTCTCCACCATGGGCAAGAACGCCGAACCCGGGGCGGGAAGCCTTTACCGGCTTCATCGCGGCATGCTACATACCCTGCGCACCGGGCTGACCATTCCCAATGCGATCTGCTTTTCGCCGGAGGGCGACACCGCCTACTTTACCGATACCCCAACGGGCATCGTCATGCGCTGGGCGCTAAACGAGGAAGGCTTCCCCCTTGGCGAGCCAACGCCTTTTGCGGATTTCAGCCAATGCGAGGGCAACCCCGATGGCGCGGTGATCGATACCGAAGGCCAAATGTGGCTCGCGCTCTGGGGCGCAGGCAAGGTGGTGCGCCTCGACATACACGGCGAGTTAAGCGATGAGATTGTGCTGCCGGTCAGCCAGCCCTCCTGCCCCGCCTTCGGCGGCACCGATCTCACAACGCTTTACATCACCACGGCCCGCGAGGGCTTGAGTACTGAGGCACTGGCAGCAACGCCCCAGGCAGGATCACTGTTTCAGGCACGCCTAGACGTTGCCGGACTCTACACGCCGCTGTTGAAGCTTGCTTGAGCCGCTGCACTCATTGCTTGAATTTAGGCCCAAGGAAATCGCCGTATTTATAGAGCAAATAGCTGGGAGCGTAATAGATAACTCATTTCTCAGCCATGCGATGAATGCGGCGAAAATCACAGCGCTCACCTTAAAACACGTAAGTAACTATCAGTGCATACGCAACCATCGAGTAGCACCATCACTTTGCGGACTCCTCTGACTGGGACCGGGCATCAACAGGCAATCGAGCAATGAGTCCTTTCACCTCATTAGTGACAGTGGTGATAGTTTGCTCATCATAAAACTGTCCTCGACGCTTACGAAGTCCATTTTCATAAAGTTTGACGTGCTCGGTGGGAAGCACTCCTACTTTGGAAAGGCAGTGGCTAGCGCAGTGCATCTGACAACCATCGATCGCCACAATAGGACGCCCCGAACGGGCAATACGTACGAGACCAGGCACGCCGCCTCCAACACCAGCAATACAGGACATTTCGGCATCTCCTGCATGATCTAAGCGCAGAGCGACACTATTGGCCAGTTGTGCCACATCAGAGCAGCCGGAGCAGGCATATACCAATGTGCGTGGTTTGCTGTATGAAGGCATAGCTCCTCCTATCAAAAACTAATACATCAGCGACCGCCGTGGATTTAGGAAACTCACAAAGCGAACTGATGAAGGGGATAATAGTGGTAGAAACTCCCTGCTATTACGTCAGTATCTGCATTCACCATTAAATAACCCTGGGCTTGGCTTGCCGCACTCAGCATGTGTGAACCTTGCCCACCCGCTAACTCAGCCACCGCATGCTCTCTTGCCCCATCGAGTACAACTCGCAACAGTTCACTACGCCCTCGCGAGCGACTTCTAGAGAACCCTGCTATGACGGGGTAGCATTGCAGTAGCGTAGAACCTCTCCCTTGCATAGCATGGATGAATGCTAGTGCTAGAAACTGCCAACCCACTAGAGAAGCAACAGGATTGCCTGGCAATGCTATTAGCGGCGTAATCGAGCAGGATGCGTCACCTAAATAACCAAAGGCAAAGGGCTTACCAGGCTTCATCGCGACACCGTGGAAATGTAATCCACCACGCTTCTCTAAAACTGCGCGAACGTGATCCTCCTCTCCCACCGAAACGCCCCCAGTACATACCACCACGTCTGCATTGGCTTGAGCTTGATCGAAGGCATGGTGCAATGACTGCGGGGAATCTGCGATGATGCCTAAATCCAATACCTCACACTGTGCTTGTGTAAGCAGCACATGAAGCATGAAGCGATTACTGTCATATACCTGACCAGGTGACCGATCATTCCCAGGTGCAATTAGCTCATCACCGGTTGAGAGTAGCGCTACCCGAAGGCGACGTTTAACTGTTACGGTATTTATTCCATGGCTGGCTAGCAGCGCGATCGATGCCGCATTGAGGCATTCACCTGCTTTTAAAAGTCGCTCCCCCGTACGGCTCTCTTCACCCTGGCGACGAATATTCGCCCCTACTGTTAGGGCGCCTTCAATATGAATATGGCCGTTGCTATCAATCGTAACGCGCTCTTGGGGCACCACGAGATCGGCCCCCATAGGTATTGGAGCTCCAGTAAAAATACGTGAACACCCTTTTTGGAGCTGTGGCATGACACCTGCGCCCGCCGGCACACGCTGGAGAATAGGTAAACCATGCCCATCATCAAGCGCTTGGTAATCGGCAAGACATAGCGCATATCCATCCATAGCGCTATTATCTACCCCCGGCATATCTAGGGGCGCTGATACCGTATTGGCCAATACGCGCCCCACTGCCTGCTCAAGGCTTACCTCCTCTACGCCCTGTATTGGATGAGCCGATTCGATTAGGCGTTGGCGTGCATCGAACAGATCTAGTAAATCTGGCGTTGCTGTTTCTGCACACTGGCAGTTCATGAGCGCCCCACCTCGTTATGGGAAGAGGGCATTTGCCGCCCACTGCACATGGATACCGAAGGCAGTACCATAGTAGTAAAGTTGCAGGGGCGGGTACGAGAGTCTAGCTGTAGCGAGATGATCTTATCCCATGCCAGAGCACAGGCTTTTGGCGAGCCTGGCATGGTAAATACCAGTGTTTTATTGGCGACCCCAGCAATAGCTCTAGATTGAATGGTCGCTGTTCCAATAGTCTGCAGGGAATAGTATCTGAACAACTCACCATACCCCTCAACCACTTTATCGAACAGTGGCGTAAGAGCCTCTGGCGTGGTATCTCGCAGAGTAAATCCGGTGCCGCCGTTAACCAAAATCACTTGGATATCAGGGTGTGCGATCCATTCTGATACTACGGCCCGAATTCGATAAATGTCATCAGGTATGATGCATCTTTCCACTGGAACATGCCCGCTTTTTCGCAAGCGTTTCACTAACAAATCACCACTACTATCTTCATCCAAACTTCGGGTATCGGAAACCGTTAAAATTCCTATATTGAGAGGAACAAAAATGGCATCCAAAGGAACATGAGACATTAAAACCCTCCTATCAAACCTCTCTATTTAATTAAAAAATACGCCAAAACCACTACCCAAATCAGACACCTCCTAATATTAGCTCTCCTGAACCTTGGAAACGTTCAAACTTTACTATAAGTCTTTCAGCATAATGATTCTGCATAATTGATCAAAAAATTACCGCATGACTACCTCTATTTACTCACGACCTACCACCAAAGAGATAAAAGAGGTATTTAACGGAATAGATGCCAGAAATCTTACTCACTACATCTAGATTAATTATCTATGCTACGTTAGCTTTAACTTCACTAATCGCTAAACAAGACATCCTTATGACCTGAATCAAAAGGACTCAAGAAATAGGTGACTAAACTTCTCGTCTTTAAACGTAAGGATTTTTACTATGGAGCTTGTCTGTCCTGCTGGCAATTTGCCCGCTCTGAAACGTGCTGTAGACGAAGGGGCTGACGCGGTCTATTTCGGTTTTCAAAACATCACTAATGCACGCCAATTTGCAGGGCTCAACTTTACCGATAAACGCGCCCGCGAAGGCGTTGACTACGCCCACCGGCACGGCAAACGCGTTTTTTGTGCTATTAATACCTACCCCCAACCTGACGGTTGGCATCAGTGGACGCGCGCAGTGGATCAAGCTGCCGAGTTAGGCGTGGACGCACTAATTCTCGCCGACATGGGCCTGCTCGATTATGCCACTCACCATCACCCCGAGATTGCTCGACATCTTTCAGTGCAGGGATCGGCAACTAGCCATGAAGCGTTACGCTTTTACCACCAGCATTTCGGCATCAAACGAGCCGTGTTGCCACGAGTCTTGTCGATCAATCAGGTACGCGAGCTAGCCAAGCAAGCACCAGTAGAGTTGGAAGTGTTCGCCTTCGGCAGCTTATGCATCATGGCCGAAGGGCGCTGTTATCTCTCCTCCTACCTAACCGGCGAATCGCCCAATACCCGGGGCGTCTGCTCGCCAGCGGCACATGTTCGCTGGGAAGAAACGTCTGAAGGCTTAGAGTCGCGGCTTAATAACGTTCTTATCGACCGCTACGCCGAAGGCGAACACGCGGGCTACCCTACCCTGTGTAAGGGTCGCTTCGAGGTAGCAGGCGAGACTTATCACGCCATTGAGGAACCCACTAGCCTCAATACCCTGGAGTTATTGCCGGAGCTACGCGACCTAGGTATTAGCGCCGTCAAAATTGAAGGTCGTCAGCGTAGTCCCGCCTATGTCTCTAAAGTGGCCGGTATTTGGCGTCAGGCGCTCAACCGCTTAGGAGCTCGACCTGAGTTTGAACCAGACCCCGCCTGGATGGCGAGCCTTGCCGAGCTTTCCGAAGGTGCCATCACTACCCTAGGTGCCTACGAGCGCCGCTGGAAATAGGAGCCCCACTATGGCGAACATTACACTTCCCCCATCACCAACCTCATCAACCAGCCCTCTTCAACTCTCACTCGGGCCGGTACTATTTTACTGGACTCGTCAACGCTACGCTGACTTCTACCGCGACGTAGCCGATTGGCCTGTAGAAATTATTACCCTGGGTGAAACTGTCTGTTCGCGGCGCCGCGACATGAAGCTGGACGATTGGCTAGGCATCGGGCGCGAGCTTACCCAGATGGGCAAGCAGGTGGTTCTTGCCAGCCAGACCCTGATCGAATCCGAAGCCGACCTGCGCGACCTACGCAGGCTGTGTGATAACGGCGACTTCATTGTCGAGGCCAATGACCAGAGTGCACTGCAGCGCCTCTCCAGTGCCGGACTGCCGTTTATTGCCGGTGCTGCGCTCAACCTCTACAACTCGGCGACGCTGGGCGTCATGGCACGCGCTGGAATGAGGCGCTGGCAAGCGCCGGTAGAAATGTCACAGCAGGACTTAGCCAAGCTTATCCCTGATTGTCACAATGTCGGTGTTACCCACCCATGCGAAGTCTTCGCTTACGGACACCTTCCTTTGGCCTGGTCATCACGCTGTTTTACCGCGCGGCGCCATCAAACACCCAAAGACCGTTGCAAGTTTGTCTGCCAAAAATACCCCGAAGGATTACTACTCCGTTCACAAGAGTCCCACAGTGTGTTCACCCTGAATGGCATTCAAACCCTTTCCGGCGCTTGTCAGGATTTACGCCATGAACTTACGGTCATGGTGGATATGGGGGTTTCAGTGGCACGCCTCAGTCCACGAGCGAAAGGCATGGCCGAGGTGGTCAAAGCTTTCGATCAGGCTCGCCACGGCAGCTTACCTAGGGCCGATCCCCTGACGTTGATAGATGCCGAAATATGTGACGGTTATTGGTATGGCCAACCAGGTATGGTTAACACGCGTACGGTGACAGGTTGAGGCTATAGCGTAAGTGCCACGATGCCTTATTACTTTTCCTCAACATTTTTGACCTGAATCATTCCCAAAAAATCCTGAACGCTTACCCTTGAACACTACATATAGTATCAAATATTCAAAAAACACATATATATAGGTGTCTCAGGTGAAAAACCTTACACGCGTTCAGGTAGCCAAACATCATGTTGACGTCGCTTCGACGGTCAACGAGTACCTCCAACGCCACGATTGGCGCGTCCATGCCAATGCCAACCAGGGCTATTCATTAGGCGGTTTAATTCTCAATATTTCTGGCAAATTGATTGCCAATTACTGGCTAGATGAGATTTATCCCCGGGCCGTTGGGGAAGCGCACAGGGAAGGTGACCTACATATTCATGACCTCGATATGCTATGTGGTTACTGTGCCGGATGGTCGCTGCGATCTCTTCTTCTAGAGGGGTTCAATGGGGTAGCAGGGCGAGCCGAAAGCCACCCACCCCGTCATCTGTCGAGTGCCTTAGGACAAATGGTGAATTTTCTTGGTACGCTGCAAAATGAGTGGGCCGGGGCACAAGCTTTCAGCTCTTTCGACACCTATCTGGCTCCCTACGTACGCAAGGATGGCCTGACCTACGCACAAGTGAAGCAGGCGATTCAGGAATTCATTTATAACCTCAATGTCCCTTCACGCTGGGGTAGTCAGACACCCTTCACCAACCTTACCTTTGACTGGGTCTGTCCCGAGGACTTACGTCAACAAGTACCCATTATTGGCGGAGAGGAGCAGCCATTCAGTTACGGCGAATTACAGACTGAAATGGACTTGATCAACCAGGCCTACCTGGAAGTGATGGAAGCCGGAGATCGTCATGGGCGTGTATTCACTTTCCCGATACCCACTTATAACATTACTCATGATTTCGACTGGGAAAGTGACAACGCCGAACGCCTCTTCTCATTAACCGCCAAATACGGCTTGCCCTACTTCCAAAACTTTCTAAATTCGGATCTTGAACCCCACATGGTGCGCTCCATGTGCTGTCGTCTACAACTTGATTTAAGTGAGTTACTCAAACGTGGTAACGGCTTATTTGGTAGTGCCGAGCAAACCGGATCGTTGGGAGTAGTGACAATCAACTGTGCCCGACTGGGTTACCGCTTTGTCGGCGACCGAGCAGGATTGTTCAATGAGTTGGATCGTTTACTGTCACTCGGGCGCGATAGCCTAGAACTCAAGCGCGACCGCATTCAGAAACTAATGGATCAGGGACTCTACCCCTTTACCCGGCGCTACCTGGGCACGTTACGTAATCATTTCTCTACACTAGGTGTGAATGGGCTCAACGAAATGGTGCGCAACTTTACCGAGGATCGCTTCGATATCGCTGCTCCCCAAGGACTACAGCTGGCGCTGGATCTTCTTGAGCACGTTCGGGAGCGGATGCGTGAATTTCAAGAGCAGACTGGTCATATGTATAACCTTGAAGCGACGCCAGCAGAGGGCACGACCTATCGTTTTGCTCGAGAGGATAAAGCACGTTTCCCTGACATTCTTCAGGCCGGAACACCAGACGCACCTTACTACACTAATTCCAGCCAATTACCAGTAGGCCATACCGATGACCCTTTTGAAGCACTAAGTCATCAAGATCCACTACAAACACGCTATACCGGCGGCACGGTTTTACACCTTTATATGCGTGAGAGAATTACCTCGTCCACCGCTTGCCGCAAGCTGGTCAAAACGGCGCTTTCGTATTTTCGCTTACCCTATCTAACGGTAACACCCACCTTCTCGATCTGCCCGGTGCATGGCTACCTGGCGGGTGAACATGAGTTTTGCCCGAAGTGTGATGAAACACTGTGGGCAAAAATGGCGAGCGCAATCGACGCCACCACAGCTTGAGGTATTTACCTCATTTTTATCTATCCGCTTAAGGAACACACTAATGCAAACCTCTCAATATGCTAGCTTGCCCAGCGAACAACGTCAGCGCTGCGAAGTCTGGACCCGGGTCATGGGTTATCACCGTCCAGTAAGTCAGTTCAACATCGGCAAACGTGCCGAACACCAAGAGCGCCGCCATTACACCGAAGCTGCCGCCTCTCGGTAGTTAGCCTTCACTTTTCTCTAACGACAGCGGGGGAGTCTGGCAACAGGCCCCCCAGTGGTAGGTTTCCATATGGCTATGCAAACAAAACTTGATGCTACCAGGGAAAAATTTTCTTCGGTTCGGCTACCCGTTGCCGGCCTGGTGCCCATGACCACCCTTGATTACCCCAATCACCTAGCGTGCGTTGTCTTTTTTCAAGGCTGCCCGCTACGCTGCGGCTACTGCCACAATCCCACCATGATTCAGCCGCGCCGAGGTGAACCTCAAGAGTGGCAAGCAATAATGGAATTCCTGAGCACCCGACAAAACCTGCTGGAAGCGGTGGTATTCAGCGGTGGCGAGCCCACTCTACATGCCGACTTGCTCAGTGCTGTAAAGGCAGTAAAAGCATTGGGCTTTAAGACAGGACTACATACTGCCGGTCCTTATCCTGAGCGCCTTAGCCGATTATTACCGCACCTTGATTGGGTAGGGCTGGATGTAAAAGGACACGGAAAAGCCTTTGACCGCATCTGCGGCCGCCAAGGCATCTGGCAGTTGCATGCCCGCAGCTTGGAAGCTTTGCTCGACAGCGGACTCAATTTCGAATGCCGTACCACAATTCACTGGAAAGATTTTCAGCTAGACGATGTGGAACGCCTGGCAATGAGCCTTGCCGACTGCGGAGTACGTCATTATGCGCTGCAGATAGCCCGCAGCGAGCAATGCTTCGACCCTACTTACTCTAAGCCAGTTGCCAACGCTCCATCTACCACTCAGATGAATGCACTGATAAGCCGTTTGAAGCCTTACTTTGATCAGATTGAACTAAGACTTTAAGACTCTCCTTAAACTTTACCGAAACTATCGACATGATTATAACTGGGATATCCTGATGGAGCTATTTATTCCTGGCGATTAGGTTCTAACTGGTTGGCTAAAAGCCAGGTAAAATTATTTTAAAGAAATTCCCTTCTAAAATTAAATTATCATGCAACCAACCCTTACCAATCACACAATATTGACACATATCATCATCACGACAATCAGCAACATCTATCATGAGTAGTCACAGCTTTAATAATTTCATTTATCTTGGAGCACTACTGTGTCATATTCAGATTTTCTGACGTCACTTTTTTCAATTACGCCCTCAACAACCATCCATCATTTAATTTATTTCCTAGAGCCACGGGTACCTTTTACAGCCAAGAAACGAATCGTCGAACCCCTCCTCAACCATGCTTTTAGCATACCGCTCGCAGAGGGTGAGTTCGACACCTTGGAAAATCGGCGTATTAGTCTCGTTGTCGCAGACTTAGGTATAACGCTAAGTCTGACACTTAAGTCACAGCGTTTGATATTAACTCAGAAGGAAAGTGAAGCAACTATTCGTGGCGGTTGGCGTGAGTTTTTATGCCTTGCCATGCGCGAAGAAGATCCCGACACCCTTTTCTTCCAGCGTCGTTTAATAATTGAAGGGGACACGGAGCTTGGACTAACACTAAAAAACCTACTTGACGGATGCGAGGAAATCCTAGCACAAAAACGTTTACGAGAAATAGGTGTGTGGTTGGAACGCTTGTCAGCTAAACGACGCACTCAGCTTAAAAACTGACTACCAATAAGAAACTCCAGCAGAACCCTTTGACGTCGTATGGTAATGAGACCACATAGAGGAAAAGAGAAAGATAAAATTTTCGACGATTTCATTCCACACCTAGTCGAAATGAACTCATGATATAAGCGCGATACATGCGGTATAAAAATGGCCTACGCACCCTTTTATAACTTTTACGCTAGTATCTGATTAATAAAACTTGAAGCTGTAATGTCCAAAGCAGGGCCACTGTTTCAAGCTCTTGAGCGTTGCCAAGCTCGACACGCCGCTATTGAAGCTTGCTTGAGCCTCTTTGTAATGAACTAGCAGTTTCTAACGACATCGCCCCGCAAAAGCGGGGCGATGTTTATCAGCACGTGGTGTCATTTATGCCGAAGGACTCAACCACCCGCGAAGCTGACATACATCACGATCACCAGAATCACCAGCACCGCACCGACGGGTACCGCGCCTTTCCAAGGCGTGAGATCAACGTCCCCGGAGTCCTGCTGAACCCAGTCGGTTTCCCGTGGACGCAGCTTGCCGATCACCAGCATGATGACCACCAGCAGCGCAAACACCAAGGCAACGAAGTGGAACTCGTGCATCACTTCCGGCAGTAGGGTGAACGGCGGCACGAAGTAGCCTGCAGCGATCATCAAGCAGCCACCTACCAGAGCGATCTTCGCCGCCATGGGCGGTACGCGCTTGGTCAAAAGGCCGACGATCACCACGGCGAGGATAGGAATGAAGTAGATCGCGTTCATCTTCTGCAGGTAGCCGAATAGGCTCTCTTGCCCCGCCAACAGCGGCGCGATGATCATGGTGATCACGGCCATGATCCAGCCGAATACCTTGCCGGATTTCACTACCTGCGCTTCGCTCGCCTCGGGGTTCAGTACGCCCTTGTAGATCCCCAGGCTGAAGATCGTCGTGGTGCTGTTCAGCGCCGAGTTGAACGAAGAGAGAATCGCCCCGACCATGACGGCGGCGAAGAAGCCAGTCAGGTACGGCGGCAGCACGTTGAAGACCAGGTAGCCGTAGGCGTCGTCGGCGCGAATACCGTCATCGGCATAAAGGTGATAGGCAATGATGCCCGGCAGCACCAAATACAGCGGGCCAAGCAGTTTGAAAAAGCCGGTGAGCAGCACGCCCTTCTGCCCTTCGGCCAGGTTTTTGGCAGCAAAGGTGCGCTGAATGATCTGCTGGTTAGTGCTCCAGTAGAACAGGTTGATCAAAAAGACCCCAGTGAACAGCGTGAAAAACGGTACCTGCTGCTCGGAACCACCGATGGAGTTCAGCTGCTCGGGGTTGGTCTCCTTGAGAATGCTCCACCCTTCCATCACGCCCGTACCGTCGCTCACCGCCTGCAGGCCGAAGTAGACGATGACGAAGCCGCCAATCAAGAGCCCTGCGCCGTTGAGCGTATCCGATACGGCCACGGTGCGTAGCCCGCCGAACAGCGCATACACGGCGCCGATAATGCCGACGATCCAAACGGTGAGCCACAATAGCGTGGTCGACGACTGAATGCCCGTTAGCCCCGGCAGATCGAGCATGCCCTGCAGGCCAATGGCGCCAGAGTAGAGAATGATCGGCAGCAGGATTACCGCGTAGGCAATCAGAAAGATCACATTGGTGATCAGTTGAGTGGTCTTGTCGAAGCGGATTTCTAAAAGCTGCGGAAGTGTAGCGATCCCGCTTTTGAGAAAGCGCGGCAGAAAGAACAGCGCGAGCGCCACCAGCGCGATGACCGCCACTACTTCCCAGGCCATAACGCTTAGGCCATCGGCGAAGGCAGAGCCGTTCAGGCCCACCATCTGCTCGGTGGAGAGGTTGGTCATCAAAAGCGAGCCAGCAATTAGCGGGAACGTCAGGCTGCGCCCGGCAAGAAAGTAGCCGCTGGTGCTGGAGTGGTCGTCGCGGCGGGTAATCCGCCAGGTTACGAAGGCGACCAGTGCGGTAAAGAACAGAAAGGACGCCAAAGTCAGCAAATGCATTATTGCCCACCTCCTTGTTGTTGGCATGGCGATTATTGGCATAGTGGCGCCAGGCCAGCTATATGTCAGACAATTCAATGCTCATTCTAGGTAAACCGATTCAGCCAAGTTATCCGCCTTTGGTCTTAACCCTGCTAATTAATCTTGATCGATCAGTTCTCCAACACGCTAAACGCCCAGACCATCTGCATGGCCTGGGCGTTTAGAGAGTCTTACTAAATTAGTATTAGTGGTGGAAGCGCTCGGCTGCCTCCTGCGCTAGCTTCTTAATGCCTGCCCAGTCTTCGGCCTCGACCATCGCTTTGGGCGTGAGCCAAGAGCCGCCAACGCACATGACATTAGGCAGTTTCAGGTACTCATCGGCGTTATCCAGCGTGATGCCGCCCGTTGGGCAAAAACGTGCTTCGCCAATAGGGCCTGCGAACGCCTTGATCGCCTTGGCGCCACCGCTTGCTTCGGCGGGGAAGAACTTGAAACGGCGGTAGCCGTACTGCCAGCCGGTCATCAGCTCGGAGACGGTGGCGACCCCCGGCAGCATGGGTACCGGGCTTTCGACGCCATAACGGTAAAGCGCTTCGGTGGTGCCGGGGGTAACCACGAAATCGGCGCCTGCCGACTCGCCCTGACGGTACTGCGCAGGCGTAAGCACCGTACCCACGCCAATGCTTGCGCCGGTCAGCTCTTTTTTCATCCGCTTGACCGCTTCCAACGCGCAGCTCGTACGCAGAGTGATTTCGAGCACGTTGAGGCCACCTTCGACCAGGGCTCGGCCCATGGGCACGGCGTCTTCGACACGGTCGATGGTGATCACCGGAATCACTTCGGCTTTGAGGCAGATGCTGTCGAGCTCGGCGGTACGCGTCGACGGAAGCTGTTTATCGATGGTCATGTTGTCTCCAAACCCGTGACTGGGCGTGCTGTGCGTTGTTAGAAGATACGCTACTAAATGCTATGAAGTATTAGGGAGCCCAGTAGATGGCCAGCGGGCAGCTTAGAAAAGCTCGGATGGGCAACTGGCGAACATCGTCGCCTCCCATGGCGCTACCGAGCACCGCGCGCTTGTCATCGCCAGTGATGTGCAAAAAGTGACGGCGTGCCTGATGCAAGCGGGCAGCGCTCAAGGTGATACGCGGCTGGGGCTGGCTCGGCGTGCGCACCGCCACCAGTGCTTCATCGGTAGTCATGGCCAAGCCAAGCTCGGGGCTATCGGGGAAAAGCGATGCGGTGTGGCCATCGCCGCCCATTCCCAACACCACCACGCTCGCGGGCCAGGCTAGCGGCTCGACGCGTCTTGCTATTTCGTCGACGCCCTGCTCCGGGGTCTCGTCAGAGGTCGTCAACGTAACGAACTCGGCGTTTGCGGCCTCGCCGATGAGCAGATGCTCGCGTACCAGCCTGGCGTTGCTGTCTTGGCTCTGGGCATCGACCCAGCGCTCGTCAGCCAGCGTTACCTGTACCCGCGCCCAGGGCAGCGGCTTTTGGGCGAGTGCGGCGAAAAACGCCACTGGCGTCGAACCGCCGGAAACCACCAGCAGCACCTTGTCTTGGCGTTCGAGATCATCGCTAAGCGCTTGATAGACGGCTTCGGCCAGCTGCTGGGCCAAGGCATTACGTGGGTTGCTCATATTAGTAATCCTCGTACCAGCTGCGTCCATCTTGGGTGATCATGGCAATCGATGCCACCGGCCCCCAGGAGCCTGCGGGATAGCGGCGCGGCGGCGTCTCGCGGGCTTTCCAGCCTTCGATCAGTTGGTCGCACCAGCGCCAGGCGTGCTCGACCTCGTCCCGACGCACGAACAGGTACTGCTGGCCTTTCATTACCTCGAGCAATAGTCGCTCGTAGGCGTCAGGAATACGCGATTTGGGAAAGGCGCTGTTGAAATCGAGATGCAGTGGCCCGGGACGCAGGCGCATGCCTTTATCCAGGCCGCTGTCCTTGGTCAGCACCTGCAGGGCGATGCCCTCTTCGGGCTGCAGACGAATGATCAACTTGTTGGAAGCGATCCCGCGCTGGTCGGGGTCGAAGATGTAGTGTGGCTGTTGGCGAAAATGAATGACGATCTGCGAGAGCTTCTCGGGCATGCGCTTGCCGGTACGCAGGTAAAACGGCACGCCTGCCCAGCGCCAGTTGGACACTTCGGTCTTCATCGCTACGAAGGTTTCGGTCTGGCTCTGGGTATTGGCACCTTCTTCGTCGAGATAGCCGGGAACGGATTTGCCGTCACTGGTGCCCGCGATGTACTGGCCGCGCACCACGTCGCGCCCCAGGGCCTCACCGGTGAAGGGCTTGAGTGCCTTGAGCACCTTGACCTTCTCGTCGCGAATGGCGTCGGCGTCGAGGTTCGAGGGTGGGTCCATGGCGATCAGGCAGAGAAGCTGTAGGAGATGGTTTTGCACCATGTCTCTGAGCTGCCCGGCATCGTCGAAATAGCCCCAACGCCCTTCGATGCCGACTTTCTCAGCCACGGTGATCTCGACGTAAGAGATGTGGTTCTGATTCCACTGGTTGCCGAATAGTGGGTTGGCAAAGCGCATGGCAATCAGGTTCTGCACCGTCTCCTTACCCAGGTAGTGATCGATGCGATAGATGCGCGACTCAGGAAACACCGCGCCGATGGCGTCGTTGATCTCGTGAGACGATTCCAGGTCGTAGCCAATGGGTTTTTCCACCACCACCCGCGTCTCGTCATCGAGGCTGCCGCTGGCGTGTAGATGGCGGCAGATATCGCCATAAATACGCGCGCCCACCGAGAGGTAAACCACCATGGGATGGCGGGCGTTGGCGCGCCAGTCGCGCAGCCCCGCGTAGCCGCTCTGCTCGGTAAAATCGAGCGCTAGGTAGTCCAGGCGCGCAAGAAAGCGCTCGATGGCTTTTTCGTCCTGCTCGCTGGGCTTTATACGCTCTTTGAGCGTAGCGGCGACCTGCTCGCGAAAGGACGCGGCATCGATGGATTGCCGTGCAAGCCCCATGATCCGCGTGGCCTGCGGCATCAGCCCTTCACGATCGAGCTGGTAGAGGGCGGGGAACAGCTTACGCATGGCCAGATCCCCCAGCGCACCAAACAGGGCCAGGTCGATAACATTCTTGTCGTCGCCCAAGGGGGCGCGGCGATCGGCGGAGGACGAACTCATCTTGGCTCCTTGCAAAGGCGGCATCCAAAGCAAAAAATCGGCGTTGGATTACCTAAAATTTATCCGAACACAGGCATAGAGCGCAACAATGTATGTAATTTTACTACAAAACCAGCGGATCCTACGCAGTGCGTTAGCAAGATCGTAAATATTAAAAGTTCTTTTAAGGGCTCTTTTAAAAACTCTTTTTACGGATTTTTTACATTAAGCTGTGCTGACATGGCGCCCACTTTCGACGCCCGCTGCTTCAAGGTTTTAGCATCATGACGGCTCTATCTCCACGACGCCATCCCTCACGCCCTCGCGGCGTAGCGTTTGAACTGTTCAAGCACTATGCGCCCATTCTCAAGATCATCTCGATATTATGGCTGATCCTGGCGCTGTTCATGCTGGTGCCGCTGGTCGTGCTGCTGCTCGAAGGCGACCCAGACGCCAAAGCGTTCGGCCTGTCCATTGCCGTAGTGCTGACGGCGGTGGCGCTGGTGACCCTGGCCACCTTTAGGGTGACCATCGAGCTCAAGCCCTGGCAGATGTTCGTCTTGACGGCAGCGAGCTGGGTGAGCATCAGCGTGTTTGCCAGCCTCCCCCTGATTCTGGGCGCGCCGCAGCTAAGCCTGACCGATGCGGTGTTCGAGTCGGTATCGGCGATCACCACTACGGGCTCGACCGTACTCTCGGGGATCGAAACGCTCTCCGATGGCCTCAAGCTATGGCGCGGGCTGATGCAATGGTTGGGCGGAATCGGCATCATCGTCATGGGCATCGCCATTTTGCCCTTTCTGAAAGTCGGCGGCATGCGCCTTTTTCATACCGAATCCTCCGACTGGTCGGACAAAGTACTGCCTCGCACCGGCGGCATCGCCAAGGCAACGCTGGGTATCTACCTGACGTTTAGCCTCGTCGCAGCGTTGGCCTACTGGCTGGCCGGAATGTTGCCGCTAGATGCCGTGGTGCACGCCATGACGTCGATCTCGACCGGCGGCTTCGCCAATTCGGACGCCTCTTTTGGCGCCTACGCCGACAGGCCCTGGCTTTTATGGATGGGCAGCTTGTTCATGTTGATGGGCGCGCTGCCTTTCGTGCTCTACATCCGTTTTTTACGCCGCAGCCGCGCTTCCCTTTGGCAGGACCAGCAGGTGCGCGGACTACTCTTGATTCTAGCGGTGGCTATCGGCGCGCTAACGCTATGGCGCGTCTTTCACGACGAGCCTCTAGGCACCTCGCTCACCCACGCCACCTTCAACGTCGTCTCCGTGGTCACGACATCAGGCTACGCCTCCAGCGATTACACGCTTTGGGGCAGCTTTCCCATTGCCGTGTTCTTTTACTTGACCTTCATCGGCGGCTGTAGCGGCTCGACGAGCGGCGGCATGAAGGTGTTCCGCCTACAAATCGCGCTTTTGATGCTGCGCAACCAGCTGCGCTATTTGATTCACGCCAACGGCGTCTTCACCACCCGCTACAACGGTCAGAGCGTGAGCGGTGACGTTAGCCGAGGCGTGGTGGCCTTCTCGTTCTTCTTCTTTCTCACCATTGCCGCCTTGGCTTTGGCGCTAGCGGCCATGGGGCTCGATTTCGTAACAGCGCTTTCGGGCGCGGCCACCGCCGTCACCAACGTCGGCCCCGGCCTTGGCGACATCATCGGCCCGGCGGGTAATTTCGCTCCCCTGCCCAGCGCTGCCAAGTGGCTCTTGTGCCTGGGCATGCTTATGGGCCGCCTGGAGATCTTGACCGTCGTAGTCCTGCTGACGCCTATGTTCTGGAAACGCTAGTTCTGGAAACGCTAGTTCTGGAAACGATATCTTTGGAAACGCTAAAGCGCCTCTACCTGTAAGCGATAACCCAGGCCCGCCTCGGTTTGGAGCAGAAACGGCGCTTGTGGGTCGTCGCCGAGCTTCTGGCGCAGCCGACTGACCACGATGCGCAGGTAATGGGTGTCATCCACGTGGGTGGGGCCCCACACCTCCTTGAGTAGCTGATTCTGGGTGACGATACGCCCGGCATAGCGGCACAGCCGCTCGATCACCGCGAACTCCTTACGGGTGAGATGCACCTCTTCGCCGTTCAAGATAGTCCGACGAAGCCCCAGGTCGATAGTGAGGGCGCCGCGCCCATAGCGCTTGGCACGACGCTCGCCCTTGGCCTGCTGGGCGTGGCGCAACACCGCACGCACCCGGGCCAAAAGCTCCTGAATGCCGAACGGCTTGGTCACGTAGTCGTTGGCACCATGATCGAGCGCCGTCACCTTGTCCTCTTCGCGCTCGCGTACCGAGACTACGATGACCGGAACATCACTCTGCTCGCGAATCGCCAGTAGCACTTCCTGCCCATCCATGTCAGGCAGCCCCAAATCCAGTAGCACCAAATCCACCGAGCGGGTGAAGGCCGTCGCCAGCGCCTGCTCGCCGCTACCCGCCTCGATCACCTCATAGCCCTGAGACGCCAGGCTGATGCGCAGAAAGCGCCGAATCTGCTGCTCGTCGTCGACGATGAGAATGCACCCGCCTTCCTTATCGCTCATTGCTCTTCCCCGGCCCTCATTGAATACGCTCGCACGCTGGCGAAATGATTGACTTTATCAACATTGACTTTCGGCGCAAGGCTGAATATGTTGACCAAGTCAACTAATAGGTTTTCCATGCAACATCGTTATCTAGCCGATCCGCTACAGCAGCTCACCCACGCTTATCGCGCCTACATGCGTCGCGCCATCGAGGCCGCCGAAATCGGCATTCCCGCCGCGCACGTACGCGTGCTCAAGGGCATCGAGGCCGCGCCCTCCTGTACGGCCCAACACCTGGCTAACTGTCTGCGCCGCGACCGCGCTCAGATCACGCGCATGCTCAAGGATCTGCTTGATAATCAACTGATCGAAAAGCGTGATCATCCGCACGATAGGCGCAGCCAGTGGCTAACGCTGACCGCCAGCGGAGAAGCGCTGTTGGAGCAGGTACAGCGCCTGGAAAAAGCGGCTGCCGCGCAAATGACCGCGGGGCTGAGCACACTCGAGGTCGATAACTTCATTCGCCTGACCCGCCACATGACGGCACGACTCGATGCCTAATTCACGCATACGCTCCTCCACCCTTTACGATTCACCCCTCATCGCCAAGGAGACGCCCATGGCTCGCCCTGCTCCCCGTACCCTCAACGTCGTCGCCTCTACTCCGGTCACCCCGCACATGCTGCGCATCACGCTTGGCGGCGCCGGCATCGACCATTTTCCTGCTGAACAGGAGAGCGCCTATATCAAGCTCATTTTCGAGCACCCCGGCGAAGAGCGCCCCTTGATGCGCACCTACACCGTGCGCAAGCAACGTGAGAACGAGTTCGACGTCGACTTCGTGCTGCACGAACCCGCAGGCCCCGCCGCCCAGTGGGCCAAAAACGCGCGCCCGGGCGATCCTATTCTGATCGGCGGGCCGGGGCCGAAAAAGCTCGTCGACAACAGCGCCGACTGGTTTCTGATCGTCGGCGACATGACGGCCCTGCCCGCGGTCAGCGTCAACCTCGAGCAATTACCCGACGATGCCAAAGGGTACGCCGTGATCGAGGTGCTCGACGAGCGCGACATTCAACCCCTCGACCACCCCGCGGGCGTCGAGCTGCACTGGCTGGTCAACCCCCATCCTGGGCAGGCAAGCGTTTTGCTCGACCGGGTGCGCGCGCTCGAGTGGCTGCCGGGGCGTCCCAGCATTTGGGCTGCCTGCGAATTCAGCGGTATGCGCGCGCTGCGCCAACACTTCAAAGAAGAGCGCCAGGTCGAGCGCCGTGATCTATATATCTCCAGCTACTGGAAACTCGGCAGCAGCGAAGACCAGCACAAACGCGTCAAGAGCGAAGATACCGCCGCTTTTGAAGCGCAGTCGTCTTAATCGAGCGCGTCGCTGACGCGGGGCAGCGGTAGCGTGACCCGAATCCGCGTACCGCGCCCCTGCTCGCCCGGCAGCGCCTCGATGGTGCCGCCGTGGGCGCCAATCATTCCTCGGCAGATGGCGAGCCCTAGGCCGCTGCCGTGGGCGCTACGGTCGCCGTCACCGCCGCTGTAGAACATGTCGAATACCCGTTCGCGCAGCGCATAATCGATGCCCGGCCCCTGGTCGGCAACGGTGATCTGCAGGCACGGTGCTCCCGCCTTATCCCTCTGGGCATCTTCGACCCGAGCATCAATGTGAACCACGCCGCCTTCTGGAGAGAAACGCTGGGCGTTGTCGAGGATATTGACCAGCGCCTGCTCGATCAGCGCGGGATGTACGTACAAAAGCGGCAGCGTCGGGGGCCAGCTTTTGTGCACGTTGATATGTTTGAGCGACTGCTCCAAACGCTTTAGAGCGGCGTTGATCACGTCATCGAAGGCCACCCAGTCGCGTTCGAGCTTGAGCGTGCCGTGCCCCAGCCGGGTCATATCCAACAGGTTCTGTATGTAGCGGTTGAGCCGCTCGCTCTCGGTGAGAATACCGTCCAACAGCTCGCGCTGGTCAGCATCGCTCAGTTGCGCTCTGAGCTCGATGAGCGAACTCGCAGCACCCATGATCGAGGCAAGTGGCGTACGCAAGTCATGCGACACCGAAGCCAGCAGCGCCGAGCGCAGGCGCTCGTTCTCCTCGGAGACCCGGGTGGCGCCAAGCTCTGCCACCAGCCGCGTACGTTCGAGCGCCATGCCCAATTGACGCACCAGGGTGTCGATCAATGCCTCGTCATCCTGAGTGAGCAGCGTCGCACGCGTCGATAGCTTCATGGCCAGCATGCCGACCCGCTCGCGCTGAACTACCAATGGCACCAGACGCCAGGCCTGCTGGCTCAGGGTCTGAGTGCCAAAACCGCTGGCCTTACCGTGCTGCCAGCTCCATACCGCCGCCTGACGGGCAGGCGTATCCAGCCGTTCGGAGGCAGGCCAGACATGGGCCACGCTGGTCTCGGTCGCTGTTTCGGCGCTATCGATGAACGCCACCGGCACGCTGAAGCAGCGCGCTAGCGTGTCCACGCCCACGCGTGCCACTTCGGCTGCATCCGTCGCCGTCGACAGCTTTTGCGCATAGCCCAGCAAAAGCTGGGTTTGATCGCGGCTGGCGCGCAGCTGCATTAGCCGCTGGCGGCCACGCCCAGCCAGCTGCCCCACCACCGTCGCCACTAGTAAAAAGAAGATCACCGTCACTAATTGGCCGCGCTGGCTCATGGCAAAGGTCATACGCGGGTCGGTGAAGAAGAAATTGAAAAGCAGAAACCCAGCCACCGCGCTGAGCATGGCCATCGAGGTGCCCATCCAGGCAGCGCTGAACAGCACCGCCGAGAGAAATAGCAGCGACAGATTGGCAAGCTCTAACCAGGGTTCGAGCAATAGCGCAAGCCCCAGCGCCCCCACTGTGATCAATAGCGTTAGCGCCACACGGGGCAGCGTCACGTCTAGCGGGCGCAGACGGCGAAGCCGCCGCCGTGGATGCGATGTGCGGGCAACGGCTACCACGTCGAAACTCTCGGCGTGATCGAGCAGGCGATGCGCGAGCGGCCTTGGCCAGCGCCAAAGCCGAGGCGAAGCGGGCCGCCCCACCACCAGGGTGGTCGCGTTCATCGCCCGGGCATGATCGAGCACTTCTCCCAAGGCGTCGCCGCCTTTTAGCCGCAGCGTTTCGCCCCCCAGGCGCTGGGCCAAGCTGAACGCCTCTTCCACCGCCAGGTGGCGTGCGGGTGACAGGCGACCAGCATCGACAAAGGCCACCTGCCAACTGGCCAAACGCTTCTCTGCCAAACGGTGGGCGGCGCGCACCAGGGCGATATCCTCGTCACCGGCCTCGAGTACCACCAAAAGGCGCGGGCGCACCGGCCAGGGACCTTCATTGCCACCGGCATCCATCGCCAGACGCACGTCGGCATCCACGCGTTCAGCCATGGTTTGGATCGCCAGCTCGCGCAGCGCATGGAGGTTAGAGATGTTGAAATAGCCCTCCATGGCAGCGCGGGCCTGCTCCGGCACGTACACCTTGCCCCGGCGCAAACGCTCGAGCAGCTCTTGCGGCGTCAAATCGACCAGCGATACGTCGCGGGCGCGCTCGATCAGCGTATCCGGTACGGTCTCGCGCATCCGGACACCGGTAATGCGGGCAACGTCATCGTTGAGGCTTTCCAGGTGCTGGACGTTGACCGTGGTCCAGACATCGATGCCCGCGTCGAGCAGCTCCTCGATGTCCTGATAGCGCCTGGGGTGGCGGCTGCCGGGAATGTTGCGGTGCGCCAGCTCGTCGACCAGCAGAATGTCCGGCCGTCGTGCTAGTGCGGCGTCGATATCGAACTCGTGAAAGGTCTGGTCGCGATAGGCCAGTGGCGCCAACGCCAGACGCTCGAGCCCGTCGCAGAGCGCCTCGGTATCGCGGCGACCGTGGGACTCGACCACCCCGATGACCACATCCTCGCCCTCCTCGGCGTGCTCTTTGGCCGTGCGCAGCATGGTGAAGGTCTTGCCAACGCCAGGGGCGGCCCCTAGAAATACACGCAAACAACCGCGCGCCTCTCGGCGCGCGGCGTGTAGCAAGGTATCGGGATCCGGACGTCGATCCGACGAATACATGGGTCACTCCATCCCGGTTGAAGGAGGCGGGAAGCGATCATCGAGGCGGGCATTCAACACCAGCACGTTGACCACCGGCGAACCGAGCCAGCCGGTATGCTCGAGGGATTCATCCACCAGCGCCATGACGCTAGCTTCCTCGATTCCGCGCGCGCGCGCCACCCTGGCCACCTGGATATCCGCCGCCGCGGGCGAGATGTGCGGGTCGATGCCCGACCCCGAAGCGGTAATCAGATCCAGCGGCACGCGATCGAGGCTCCCCCCCTCACGGGCGGCCACGGCGGCAGCATCAGCGCTTGCACGCTCACGCAGCTCAAGGCTATCCGGTGCCAGGTTAGAGCCAACGACCTCGCCTGCATCGTTACCCGCCGACGAAGGGCGCCCAATGAAATACGCCTCTCCGACGAAGGTTTGCGCCACCAGGCGCGAGCCAATGACGCGCCCATCCTCGGCGTGGATAAGGCTACCTTTGCCTTGATCGGGAAATAGCATCCCGCCCACCCAGGTCGTCACCAGCGGGTAAAAAAGACCGAGTAAAATGGCCATGACCAGCATGAAGCGGAGTGCCTGAACCCAGGGGGCTCGACTGGCCATCGGCTCATTCGATGAGTTGGCTGTTTGCATCTCGTTTCTCCTGAAAGTGGAACGGCGTCGCGGTGTCACACAAACGGCGCGATCAAGGTGTCGAAAAGCTTGATCATGGGGAATGGCAGCAAGAGCCCACCTACGCCGTAGATCAGCAAGTTGCGACGTAGAAGCTCCGTTGCTGACGCCACCTTGACCGATACCCCGCGCAGAGCAAAGGGGATCAGCGCGGGGATGATCAGTGCGTTGAAGACGACCGCCGCGAGTACGGCGCTGGTCGGCGAGTGCAGGTTCATCACGTCGAGCATGCCAAGCGCCGGTACACTCGCGGCGAACAGCGCCGGTAGAATGACGAAGTATTTGGCCACGTCGTTGGCGAGCGAAAAGGTGGTCAAGGCACCGCGAGTGACCAGCAACTGCTTGCCGATCTCGACGGCGCTGATCAGCTTGCCGGGGTCGGAATCGAGATCGACCATGTTGGCCGCTTCCCGCGCCGCCTGGGTGCCCGAGTTCATGGCCAACCCCAGATCCGCCTGAGCGAGCGCCGGGGCATCGTTGGTGCCATCGCCCACCATCGCCACCAGCCGCCCGCTGGCCTGCTCCTCGCGAATCAGCGCCAGCTTGCGCTCGGGCGTGGCCTCGGCGATGTAGTCGTCCACCCCGGCCGTGGCGGCAATGGCCGAGGCGGTGATCGGGTTGTCGCCGGTGATCATCACCGTCTTGATACCCAAAGCCCGCAGCTCAAGAAACTTCTCGGCAATGCCCTCCTTGATCACGTCGGAAAGCGCAATCACACCCAGCAGCGTCTGGCCTTCGGCCACCGCAATCGGCGTTGCACCATCGCGGGAGATACGCGCAACCAGCGCATCGAAATCCCCCGGCACCACGCCGCCCTGTGCCGCGACCCAGGCAGCAATGGCGTTGGGCGCGCCTTTACGCAGCTGCTTACCGCTGGTCAGATCGACGCCTGACAGCCGCGTTTCGGCACTGAAGGCGATAAAGGTCGCACCATCAGCCTCTTCGCCAAGCTGCACGTCGACGCCCTTGGCGCTGGCAAGTGTGACGATCGAACGCCCCTCCGGCGTGGGGTCGTCGAGCGAGGAAAGAAAGGCGACATCGCGCAGAGGCTCGAAGCGCACGCGCTGGCAGGCAGCAAAATCGGTGGCCCGACGATCGCCAAGGGTGATGGTGCCTGTCTTGTCGAGCAGCAGGGTATCGATGCTGCCAGCAATCTCCACCGCCTTGCCCGACTTAGCCACCAGGTTGGCGCGCATCGCCCGCGACATACCGGCGATACCGATGGCAGGCAGGAGCCCGCCAATGGTAGTGGGAATCAAGCAGATCAAGAGCGCCACCAGCATGACCGTGGACGTCTCGACGCCAACGAAACTCGCCATCGGCACCAGCGTGACCACGACCAGCAGAAACACCAGCGTGAGCATGGCAAGCAAGACCGACAGCGCAAGCTCCGACGGCGTTTTCTGACGACTCGCCCCCTCCACCAGCGCAATCATGCGATCCAGAAGCGACTCGCCGGGGTTAGCGCTGACCTCGATCACCAGCGTATCGCTGAGCACCTTGGTACCTGCGCTCACGCCGCTGTTATCGGTGCCCGCTTCGCGCAGCACGGGGGCCGACTCACCGGTTACCGCCGACTCGTTAATCGAGGCCGCTCCCTTGACGATATCGCCGTCGGCGGGAATCAGCTCCCCGGCCTCGACCTGCACCCGGTCGCCCCGCCTAAGCTCAGTGGCCGCGACGTTTTCGAGCTGGCCATCGGCACTCAAACGGCGTGCCGTAAGGGCACTTTTGGTCTGCCGCAGCGCGCCCGCCTGGGCCTTGCCGCGCGACTCTGCTAGCGCCTCGGCGCCGGTGGCAAAAAGCAGCGTTGCCAAGAGTAACAGCGCGATCGTCAGCGCAAAGCCACCCCCTTCTCCCTCGGCAAAGCCGATAGGCGTCATCACAAAGCAGACCAGCGTGCCGATGGCCACGACCATCATCACCGGATTGCGCGCCAGCTGTGTCGGCGCCAACCCTTTCACGGCCTGGCCCACGAGGTTGAATTCTCTTTTCGACATCTCGTTTTTCTCCTAAAAACCTGTGCCGCTGGTAACGGCTTCGCCGATCGGCCCGAGCACCAGCGCAGGCAGGAACCCCAACAGGTTGACGATCACGATGACGCCTGCGGTCAATCCCATGAAGGCGGCGCTATCCATCGCCAATGTGCCTCGGCCACTTGGCGCGCTGCGCTTGGTCACAAGCCATCCGGCAACGGCCAGCGGTACCAGCATGGGCACGAAGCGGCCAACCAGCAGCGCTACCACACAGGTCAAATTCCACCAGGGCGTGTCATCCCCCAGGCCTTCGAAGCCCGAGCCGTTATTGGCGAATGCCGAGGTGAACTCATAAAGCACCTGGGAAAGACCGTGGAAGCCCGCGTTAGAGGTCTGCGCAAGGCCTGGCAGCGCCACGGTGAGCGCCGTCAGCCCCAGAATCACCAGCGGTTGGGCGAGGATGGCCAGTGAAATCCAGCGCATCTCCCGGGTTTCCAACGGCTTACCGAAGAGCTCCGGCGCGCGCCCCACCATGAGCGAGCCGATGAACGCCGCCAGCATCAGGTAGAGCAGAAAACCAATCAGCCCCACGCCGATGCCGCCGAAGGTCACGTTCACGAACATGTCCATTAGCAGCATCATGCCGCCCAGCGGGTTGAAGCTGTCGTGCATGGCGTTGACCGAGCCGTTGGAGGTCTGGGTCGTCCAACTGCCCCACAGCGCCGAAAGGTCGGTGCCAAAACGCAGCTCCTTGCCCTCCAGGTTGCCCTGAAGCCCCGCATCAGTTTGATAGAGCCCGGTCAGGGCCGCGTTGGGCATCCGCTCGGACATCACCACGGCTGAGGTGGAAACCAGCGAAAAGGCCAGCATGACCGCGCCGATACCCACCATGAGGCGGCGCCGATTGGCGATCAGCGCAATGGCGACCAGTAGCGCCACGGGAATCAGCATGATGGAGGCCGTCTCGATTACGTTGGCAAGCGGCGTCGGATTCTCCAGCGGCACGCTCGAGTTGGGTCCGAACCAACCCCCACCGTTGGTACCCAACTGCTTGATCGCGACCATGGAAGCAACCGGCCCCAATGGCACGCTCTGTACCTCCTCTACCTGCGGATCGAGCATCTCGACCTGGTGCGACGCCTGATAGCTCGCGGGCACGCCCTGCCAGGTCAGCATCAGCGCCACGGCCGCCGCCAGCGGCAGCAGTACGCGCACTACCAGCCGGGTCATGTCGTGGTAGTAGTTGCCCACCCCCAACGCACCATCGGCACGTTTTTTCAGCAGCGTGCGGGCAATGGCAATCAGCACCGCCGCCCCTGTGGCAGGGGTGACGAACTGAAGCGTCACGATGGCCAGCGTCTGGCTCAGGTGCGAAAGCTGCGCTTGGCCCGAGTAGTGCTGCTGGTTGGTATTGGTCGCGAACGAGACCGCTGTATGCAGCGCGGTATCCCAGGGCATGCCGGGAATGGCATCCGGGTTGAGCGGCAACAGGCCCTGGCCCATGAACAAAAGCCAGGCAAAAACGATCAGGGCACCGTGGAGCTTTACTATCGCCATCGCGTAGGCCTGCCAGCTCATGGCGTGGTCGGGTCGGAGTCCGCTCAGGCGGTAAATCGGCGTTTCGATCACCCCGAACAGCGTATCCAGGCGCCCACGCCGCTCACCCACCGCGTTGGCGATATAGGCGCCCAGCGGCACGGCCAGAAGCGCCACCACGGCGTAGATAGCAATCACGTCGTTCATGACGATCTCCTAGAACCGTTCGGGGCGAACGAGGGCGTAGAACAGATACGCCGCCGTTCCCAGGGCGACGAGCAGTAACAGCAAATTCATCGAGAGCTTCCTCTTGAGGTAATCCGTATGGACCGAGAAAGCGTACGTAGGCAGGGCGTAAAAATTCGATGACGATTACGCCACTTGGCGTCAAGAAAGCGTAAAAAAACGGCCCCGAGGGCTAATTCCAGTCAGTTAAGGCTGAGGCATTGACCATTAGTCCGCAAACCATAAAATCTGATGTCTGGATACGAACATCAGGTTTTTTTTATGCGTCTGTTAGAAGCGCTATCCCTTACCCAAGATATGGCTGCATACCCTCATGCTCTTAAAGGGCTCGGCGAGCTGTTTGATCCCGGAATAGTCAGGCAGGCCTTTGAAACGGCTGGTATCTCGAGCACTCGTAAAAGACGTCTCCCGCTCGGAAGCCTGGTCTGGGGCATCATCAGCATGGCGCAGTTTCGCAGGAGGTCAGCATGGGATATGGTCAATCACATGGACGTCATGCTGCTTGGCAAGCGCCCACTCGTTACCCCCAGCGCTGTGATTCAGGGGCATCAACGCATGGGGAGTAAAGCGTTGCGTGAAATATTCACGCTGACTCAGTAGCGATGGCATGAGGAGGCCCGGTATCCTCAGTGGCTGGAGTTGACGTTGCTCGATGTGGACGGCCTTGTCTGGAACACTCCCTACACAAGAAAATCGTCTGCAATACAGTAGCGCGACCGATCAGCATGGCGATGGTAGCTACCCTCGGGTTTGCGAAGCTTGCCAGGTGGAGCTGACTAGCCATCTGCCGTGCGGCAGCGTCTTTGACAGCTAGCACACTAATTAGATGAGACTGGCCGAGCAGCTCATGGTCGGCACGCCAGATAATTTTCTGACTCTGTTCGATAAAGGGTTCTTGCACCACTAGCAGTCTCAGGGGCAGCAGCGACACTGGTTGATTTCCCTAAAAAGGGGAGCTGGTGCATCAGCGTGGGGCCTACGATGCACACGTTGTCCTGCGCACCTCTTCTTAAGCCCGCAAGCAATGGCCCGACTTGCCAGTAAACATCCAGATGCGTCTGCTGAGCAAAAGAATCAAGGGAAAAGTCGTCAGTGTCCTCACCTCGATGACTGATCCACTGCGCTTACCTAGTGAAAAAATCACCCACTTTTACAGTCAGAGCTGGGAAATCGAACTGGGTTATCGAGAGATCAAGCAAGCGATGCTCGGTAGAGAGGACGTCCTGCGCAACAAAAGGTCGGAGATGATTGCACAGGAATTATAGGACGTGCTGCTGGGGTACAACCTTCTACGCTACCAGATGATGCTGATGGCTCGCCAATGCCCTGGCGTCTATGTCAGCCCCAAGCAGTACTGTCCCCTTCGTCCCATTCTAAAATGTCCCCTTTCATTTCCTGGTGGGGCTGTGGCGGAGGAATACCTGACAATGAGTCATCGGGAAGTGGATCGGCTTGCCGTGATACAGCGAGTCGTTGATAAGCAGCTCAAGCAACGCGAAGCCGCCGCTCAGCTCGGCCTGACCACGCGACAGATCAAGCGGCTCGTACAGCGCTATCGTGATGCTGGCCCTGCCGGACTTGTGTCTCGGCGGCGCGGCAAAGCCCCCAACAATGCCATACCCCCAGAGGTGCGGACACAGATCCTGACGCTTATCCGCACCTACTATCTCGACTTCGGTCCGACGCTGGCGTGCGAGAAGCTTCAGACGCGTCATGCACACCGCCTCTCGGCCGAGACCCTGCGCCAATGGATGATCGATGACGGGATCTGGGCACCCACGTCACGCCGTCTACCCCATGTCCATCATGCGTCGCCTTCGGCGCGCCCGATTCGGCGAACTGATCCAGATCGATGGCTCGCCACACGATTGGTTCGAGTCTCGCGGCCCGTACTGCACGCTGCTCGTCTTCATCGACGATGCCACTAGCTGTTTGTTGGCGCTGCGCTTCGTGCCCGCAGAGACGACTCAAGGCTACATGCAGACCCTCGGCCACTATCTCGAAGCGCACGGGCGGCCCGTGGCGATCTATTCGGATCGTCACAGCATCTTTCGCGTCAACCGACGGGACGGCGAAGGAGAGCTGACGCAGTTCTCGCGCGCCCTCGCCACTCTGGATATCGCCGCCATTCATGCCAACACCCCGCAAGCCAAGGGACGCGTGGAGCGCGCCAATCAGACGCTGCAGGATCGGCTCGTCAAGGAGCTGGCTGGTCGGCATTAGCGACATGGAGACCGCCAACGCGTTCCTGCCGACGTTCATCGCCGAGTACAACGCCCGCTTTGGCGTCACACCGCGTCACCCGGAAGATGCCCATCGCCCGGTGTTGCATACGCCTGCAGAAGTCGACTGGATCTTGTCCCGACAGCACACGCGCAAGCTGTCAAAAAACCTCTGCTCCAGTTCAGGCACCGGGAATACCAGATTCAAGGCAAGGGGCGTGGTTATCGATTGCGTGGCGCCGCAGTCACCCTCTGCGAAGCATTGGATGGCAGGATCACCGCGCTACATGAAGGGAGACCCTTGACCTGGAAGGTCCTGGCCGAGGGCGAGGTCGCGATTCCAGTGGAGGACGAAAAGAGCGTTCGCCAGCATGTGGAGCGGGTGCTGAACGATCAGCAGGCGAGGCCGAAGTACAAACCGGCTGCAGACCACCCTTGGAAACGTCCCATCGTCAATAACGCCAAGACGACGCCCCCCTGAACAGATGGCGTTCCGTTCAGGGGACATTTCTCACTGGTTCAAAAGGGGACATCTCTGCTTTGCGTTGACAATGCCCTGGCGTCTACTTTTGCGAAATGAGCTTCACCGCCTGTAGCTGGGCAATACCGGGCTTGCTGCAAGGCACTTCACTGCATCAGCCGAGCTGGTTTCTAGCAAGACTACAGACCTCGGCGGCACAATATGTCCTGCCCATCGCAGGCCTGATCGGTGGTTCACGAGAGCCTGAAGCAGCGGAAGACAAAGTATCCTTGTCGAAGATGAAAATGCCAATCAGCTTAACTGGCTGGCATTATCGCAAGGGGCCGCGAAGTGTGTGGAACGTGGCAATGGGCGGTACCGCCAGCATATTACGAAAAGCGGCGTTTCATGCATGAATTCAGGCACCAGTTATAGTCGAACGGCTGGCGTTACAGTTTTATTTCGATCACATACTGCAGCAGCCTGTGATCCAGGCTCAGATCGGCATACATCTGATTTAGGCGATGGCTTTCCACTTCAGGTTCCTTGAAGACGTATTTGGATTTCCAGTCGTAATAGTCGCCTTAGAGATGCCGCCCCCCCGCCAGAAGTCCTTGATCAGCCAAATGGACTCAACCTATTCCATGATTTTGACGATCTGTGGCTCGCAGTATCGTGATTTCTTCATATCGATCTTTGTTTGTTTCATTGCAGGCTGGAAAACTCTAATGACGCATTCATCGATTCGGTGGTGGTTACAGACGGGATCTCATAAGCAACAAAAATATTGACATAGTGAAACAAATAAAGCCATATTACCCATATATGTTTCAATATTCATCACAAAAACTAGCCAAGCACACAGGATGATTAAGCGATGACAAAACAACTACTCGCAGCAGCAGCCTTACTGATCGGTTCGAATGCCTCTGCTAACGAAACCCTGGACTTCAGCATGGGCTCCATTTCGGGCAACACTTACGCCATCGGCGTTCAGGTCGCCGAAACGGTCAGGGCAAACGGCGACTACAACATCAACGTCAAAACGGGCGGCGCATTAGGTAATCTGATCATGATCGGCCGTGATCAGGCGCAATTCGGCCACTCCAGCTCGGGGCTCGCACTTGCGGCTTACAACGGCCAGGAACCTTACGAGCAGAGGATGGAAAACCTGCGTGGAATTGCCAAGGTGATGGAATCGTCGTTCCAGTTCCTTACTCTCGAGAACGTGCCTATAGACTCACTAGCGGAGCTGAGGGAGAAGCAGTATCCGTTGAAAATTGCCGTGGGTCCGCGCGGGCGTGAAAACGAGCTGCTCAGCCGTCGGGTGCTCGAAGCGAACGGAATTAGCTATGACGATATCCGCGACTGGGGCGGGCGTGTCGAGTTCATCAGTATCAGCGATGCCAACTCACTTATTCGTGACGGACACCTGGAAGCTGTAACAATACTTTCAGGTTTGCCGTATGCGCCCGTGGTTGAGATCAACTCAGCGCGTCAGCTCCAAATGCTGCCCCTAAGCGACGAGACCGTCACTACGATGCAGGAGCAGTACGGTTATACGGCCACTGAAATCAAGGCCAGCACCTATGAGGGTATCGACAGCCCTGTTCCATCGGTTGCCGGCGGTGTTGTGCTGGTCACAAACAGTAATGTTTCCGCAGAAACCGCGTACCAGCTTACCCAAGCGGTCTGCTCCGACCAAGGGCGCGACCGGCTGGCAACGCTTTCTGGCTCGATCAGTTCTTATCTCGCTTCGATCGAGGCCTGCGCCAGCGGCATTGGAATCCCGTTACACGAAGGCGCTGAGCGCTACTTCAGCGAAGCCGGCATTGTCCAATAACCGCACGAGGCTTCCATGAAGACATCACTTCAACAGGAAACCGTGTTTGCGCACATCCAGAGCGGCTTGCAAAAGCTCGCTCTGGGTATCGCCCTAATCGCGGCACTTTATCACCTGCAACTGGTGATCAACGGCATTCCCGAGGCATACCGGTTCCGCACGACTCACTTGTCCTTACTGCTACCACTAGCATTCTTGATCAAGCCCTCGGCTAGTCAGAACAGGCCTTGGCTGCTGTCTTGGGATCTATTGATGATCCTGACGTCCGCAGGCACCACCCTCTACCTGTCGTACTACGATTACGCAACGATCATTGAACGGCTTCCGGGCATCGATACCCTGACGCTCCCCCAAGTCGTGATCGGTTCGGCACTGCTACTCTGCATTCTTGAAGCAGCACGTCGCATCGTCGGCTGGGGTATGGTCGCGATTTGCTTGGCCGCAGTGGCTTACACTCTGTTCGGCGGTCTGATCAGCGGCCCCTTCGCCTACTCCGGTAGCACCTACACTGACCTGGTAGATAAGCTGATTTACACTACCGACGGCATTTTCAGCATTCCCATTGCTGCTTCGGCGACCTTTATTTTCCTATTCGTATTGTTCGGTAAATTTCTCGAGCGCTCTGGCGCCGGCGGACTCTTCATCGATTTGGCCTTCGCATTGGCCGGTCGTTCCCGCGGCGGCCCAGCCAAGATGGCGGTTATAACATCAGCGTTCATGGGCTCGATCTCAGGTAGCGCCACTGCCAATGTAGTCTCCACCGGCGCCTATACTATCCCGCTAATGAAGAAAGCCGGCTACTCACCTAGCCTATCCGCCGCGGTGGAATCCGCCTCCTCGACCGGTGGCCAGTTGCTTCCACCGGTGATGGGCGCCGCCGCCTTCCTACTGGTTGATTTCGTTGGCATTCCCTACACCGACCTGATCATGACCGCCGCCATACCGGCTTTGTTGTTCTTTGTCGGCATTTTCGCCGCCGTTCACTTCGAATCGGTAAAGCTGGGCATGAAGGGCGTCGATAAATCTTTGATACCAGCTTGGCGCTCCATCTTTTTGCGCATCTACCTTTTGCTGCCATTGGTTATTGTGGTGGCTGTGATGTTTATGGGGTATACCCCCTACCTGTCAGCGGTCTTAGCACTGATCAGCGTGATCGTTTTCTCGGCGTTCAGAGCATCGACCCGCATGTCTTTTCGCAAGATCTTGATGACGCTGATCGACGGCACCAAAGACGCCGTACTAATCTGTGTCACCTGTGCTGCGGCAGGCATCATCATCGGAGTTGCGGCCGAAACCGGCCTTGGGATCAAATTCACCTCAGTGGTGCTGGGCAGCACTAGCAACAGCCTGCTACTGCTGTTGTTTTTCATGATGATCGCGTCGCTGGTCCTAGGTATGGGGCTGCCTACCTCCGCTGCCTATATACTGATCGTGGCAATCGCAGCTCCATCCCTGATCGATGCTGGATTAGAACCGATTGCCGCCCATATGTTCATTCTTTACTTTGGCGTGTTTTCGGCCATCACCCCACCAGTGGCGATCTCATCCTACGCTGCAGCGGGACTCTCAGGCGCTTCTCCGATGAAGACCAGCCTGCTAGCGTTCAAACTCTGCATCCCGGTCTTTCTCGTACCGTACCTGTTCGTATATCACAACGAACTGCTGCTGCTCGGCAGCCCACAGTCGATCGCTTACCAGATCCTCAGTTGTCTGCTTGGCATGATCGTTTTCGCCGCTGGTATCTCGGGGTGCCTACATAAGCCGCTGTCATGGTTGCATAGCGGATTTCTGGTCGGCGCCTCACTTTTCCTGATGTATACCAACAACTTACTCGCCATAGTCGCTACCGTTGCCGTTATTGCGCTGATGATGAAGTTCACTACTAAAAACCTTCCCAAGCTTAAGGGCAGCAAAAATGAAAATAGCGCATATTGAATGCTTTGCGATAAAGATAACGCCACCGTATGCCTATCTGGGCGGCGATGTGTCCGATGACCTCCCGGACTACTACTACCGAAACGAGTATCGCTGCGTCTATTCACGCAAAATGGAAACCAGCCTGGTCAAGATCACCACCGATTGCGGTCTGGTGGGATGGGGCGAAGCGCTAGCACCGGTCACACCGCATATCGTCTCAGAGATCATTCTCAATCTGTTCAAGCCGATACTAGTCGGCGAAAACCCGAATCACACCAACGTGCTCTGGTCGCGCATGTACGATTCCATGCGTGATCGCGGCTATCTAAGCGGTTTCCTTGTTGATGCGATCGCCGCAGTCGACTGTGCGCTCTGGGATCTGCGCGGCAAGGAAGCGGGCAAACCGGTGCACGAGCTATTGGGTGGAGCATACCGCCAGGAGATACCCTGCTATGTGTCCGGCTTGCCCGCGCCGACTATCGAGGGGCGTGTCGCCCTCGCCCTGGAATGGAAGTCGAAAGGGTTTCGCGCCATCAAGATGGCACTAGGCTATGGCGTCAAAGAAGATCTGGCCAACCTCTCGGCCGTGCGCGAGGCCGTCGGCGATGGGGTTGAGCTGTTCATCGACGCGCATTGGAACTACAGCGTCAGTGACGCCGTACGCTTGGCAAAAGGCCTCGAGGCATTGGATATTCGCTTTTTCGAAGCTCCCCTATTGGTTGAGGATATTGCAGGACATGCCGAGCTTCGTCAGAAAACGTCGATACCGATCGCGTTAGGCGAAACCGAACGCACCCGGTTCGAATTTCGCCCCTTCATTGAGCATCGGGCCGTGGACCTGCTACAGCCCGATGTCGGCCGAGTGGGTATTACTGAGGCTATGCGCATCGGCTTCCAGGCCGAAACGCACCACCTGCAAGTTGCGCCGCACCTGAGCGTTGGCCTGGGGCCCTGTATAGCCGCATCGATGCAAGTGGCTGCCGCACTGCCCAACGCTATCAAGCTGGAGTTTCAGCCCAGCGTCTTCCATATAGCCAACAGTATTCTGAACTCTCCCCTCAACTGCGATGAAGGTCGCTATTGCTTAAATAATCGTCCCGGTCTCGGCGTCGACGTCAATGAAGAAATCATCAAACAGTATGCAGCGGAGTACCAACATGCTTAAGGGTAACGTACCGATTCTATCCACGGCTTTCGACAACCGTGGAGCAGTCGACATGGCCAGTATCGAACGTCTGGTGGCGTTCCTGATGGAACAAGGAGTCAATGGCTTGGCCCTGTTCGGTAATGCCTCGGAGGGCTATGCGCTAACTACGGGCGAGAAGCAGGCTATCCTTACTCGTGTGAAACAAATGGTAGGCGATCTGCCCGTGGTGGCTGCGGCTGGGGGCGCCTCGCCGATGGCGGCGATTGAGGACATCAAACGTGTAACTGATTTGGGGGCGACTGTCGCTATGGTCAATCCTCCCAGCGTCATCAAACCGTCACCCGAAGCAGCGCAGGAGTTTTTCGGCTTGGTCGTCGAGGGCACCGACATAGACATAATGATTCAAGATGCGCCGCTGATGACCGGCGTAAACCTGCCAGTACCGACGCTTGTGAACATCTGTAAAGCATCCGAGAGAGTTAAGTACATCAAGGTCGAGCAGCCGCCCACGACCCTCAAGATAACCCTGCTGATGGAGGCCCTCGAAAATTCCGCGACATTGTTTGGCGGCCTCAATGCGGGGTTCCTGTTTGAAGAGCTGGAAAGGGGTGCTATCGGCACGATGCCGGCCTGCGAGTTTCCCGATGTGATCAACAACATACTGGGCCAATATTTCAATGGCAATCGGGAGGGTGCCCGCGAAACTTTCTATCGCTACCTGCCGTTTCTGCGCTATGGAGTGCAGCCGAACATCGGGGTCAGTATCCACAAGGAAGTACTGCACGCCAGTGGTATTTTCGCTACCAACCACGTGCGCAATCCGGCACGTTACATCGATAACGTTACCCGCCGCGAGCTGTTCGACATACTCGAAATCCTTCCCCTATCCATAATGCGGAAAAGTTCATGAACTATATAGCAGTTGATTGGGGCTCATCCAATTTCCGCGCCATGCGGGTGCAGGATGGCAATATCGTTGCCACGGTTCAGTCTAGCGCCGGCGTCGGCCGCTTTGCGGACAAGGCCGAGTTGAACGCAGTACTGGCCAACGAAATGAAACGGCTCGGGAGCAACTATTCAGAAGATCTACCGGTGGTGATGTGTGGCATGATCGGCAGCAATCTTGGTATCTGCGATGTTGGTTATCGAAACCTACCGTTGCCGATCAAAGCCCTGAAATCCAGAGGTGTCCAGGTCGATGCGGAACTACCAAACCCTACCTACATCAAGCCAGGCATTGCTTGTCGCGACAGCTGGGACGTATGTCGCGGCGAAGAACTGCAGATACTCGGCGCGGCCAGCCGTTTTGACAGCGAGATATTCGTCGCTGCGGGCACCCACAGCAAGTGGGTCCAGGTAGACAAAAGCGGCACCGAACCTGTGGTGACAAAGCTACACACATTCATGACCGGTGAAATGTACAAGCTGCTGCTCGACCATTCACTGGTCGGTAAGGGGCTGCCGGAACAGGAAGAAAGCAATGAACTCTTTATCAGAGGCATTGAGGCTGCCAAGGCAATGGCCTCCGAACAGCGCGATATCATTACCGAGCTATTCAAATGCCGTGCCCGCTATGTGCTAGGACAGATCGAAGCCAAGCATACTGCCAGCTATCTTTCGGGGCTGCTTATCGGGCACGAGGTCCGCTCGATGGCACCGCGCACCGACAAAGCGATCACTCTCATCGGTTCTGACGCATTATTGCCACGATACCGCGCGGCCTGTGACATGCTGGGCGTGGCATGCAACTGCCTGACGCTGGAGGAAACTGTGCTGCTGGGCTTCAACGAGGTGTTTAATGGCGACTAGAACCAACCTGATCGCGATTCTTCGTGGAATCGAACCCCACGAGGCGGTTGCTCATACCGAACAGCTATTAGCGTTGGGGCTAGTCGATATCGAAATTCCGACCAATTCTCCCAAGTGGTTCGAGAGTGTGCAAATGGTCGTCGAGAACTTCGGCAGTGACCTAAATATCGGGGTCGGTACCGTCACATCGGCGACATTAGCACGCCAAGCACGCGAAGCCGGAGCTCGATACATTGTAACACCAAACCTGGATCCGTCAGTCATCGATATGGCCCGCTCCCTCGGCCTGAAAACCTGCATCGGTGTTTTTAGTGCATCGGAAATCTTCGCTGCAGTCAGTATGGGCGTTGACCTACTGAAAGTGTTTCCGGCGGCGGCATTGCCGACTGAATACCCCAAGTATATTAAAGGACCACTATCGGAAACGGTACGCTTCGCGGCTGTCGGTGGCATCGACGCATCCAACGCCCAAGCGTTTCTAGCCCACTACGACGCTATCGGCCTCGGTTCGGCGATTTACAAACCCGGCCAGAGCGTCGAGCAAACGGCGAGCAAGGGGCGAGCAGTGCAAGCCTTGATGAGAACGGCTAACTGAGGCAACGGAAATAAACAGGTCAGGCACACGATTGACAGGAGCCGCACACCGGGGCTTCTGCCACACAATCAATCTTTAATAGGCCGGAAATTATGGTAGCATCCGCGATTAGCCGTCTCAGCGAGCAAAGGTCATATGCAGAACTGTTTCAAATACAGAACAAATCTCCGATGATCAATCAAAGCATCAGCAACGCCATCCGTTGCCTTGAGCTGCTCGCCAGCAGCGAAAATCCCATGGGTATCCGTGAAATGGGCAGAATTCTCGATATGGATCCAGCCAAAGTCACGCGCATCATGAAAACGCTGGTCGAATTGGATTTGGTCAGTCAAAGCAAGAAGCGCAAATACACTGTTGGCTGGGGGCTAAATCGGTTATCGGCATTGTCGATTCACAACTCGAAATTCTACAAGTCGGTTATCACCACCCTAGAGTCGGTCGACACTCGTCTATGTACTATCGCAATCGGCGTGCTCGGCGGCGACAAGGTTGTCTACCTGGTCCACACGGGTAAAAGCGCCAGTGTTGCGCAGTCTATCGGTAACTATGATTCAATTCCAGCCTCAAGTTCGGTCATCGGCATCATGCTGCTCTCGCGTAAAAACGACGAAGAAATTACCGATCTAATCGGCGCAGAGGAGTTTGCGTTGCTCCGTGACGAAATAGAGGCGGCGCGAAACAGCGAATCTTATATCAAATCGTACCCTTTCAATGAATATCGTATTGCTCGGCAGCTTCCGGACAGCAACGCCGTCATTGCCTTGTCGAATATTCGTTGCAAAGAGAGCGAATTACCAGAATACGTGTATTTCTTGTCTGAACTAATCGAGAAGATTAAGACAGAATAGCGATAGACCATATTAACAAATTCTTTCTTATTTCAATTAAACGCCTGAGATTAAATCTTATAACCCATATGATCATCAGATGACCCTAAAACTAAGATATAATACAGAAAATATAGGAGAGTTCACTAACCCTCCAAAGCGCTGATTAAATGCTTGCAAAAAAACTGACTCATAGGCGGTAGAGTCTTGTCGCATAGTGTAATAATCGAGATAGTACGACTTAGTTTAGAGATATCTATAGGAGCACTCGTTATATCGGGAAAGGCATGATCCTCCTTTGCCGCCGAGGGTAATACGGCAACGCCTAATCCTGCGCTAACCATACTAGCTACAGTCATCATGTAGGTGGCTTCGCAAGCGGTGACGGGCGTCACCTCTTCTCTGGAAAAAGCTTCTTCAACAACCGTTCTCAAACTTGTCAAGGCATTCAAGGTGACAAGTGGAAATTGAGCAATATCGGAAACACTTATTTTCTTCAAATTACCAAGCGGATGTTCATGAGGGAAGATAACTTTAAGCGTTTCTGACTTCTTGAAAAGCGTTTTAACTTCTTTATCTCTGATCCACCCGCCCGTAACACCTATATCGACCTCACCTTCCTTTACCAGCTCGACAACCTTGTTATCGATGGCGTCGCGAACTATAAATTCAGCACCTGGATAAACGGCATGAAACCCCTTGATAACAAAGGGCAATAAAGAAGCAGCCACTGAAGGAAGGACGGCAATGCGCACAACGCCCCGCCTCATTGCAACGATGTCGCGGGCCTCGGTCACAACCGAATCAAGATCGTTGACCATCCTTTGAAATACGGGCAATAACGATGCCCCCACGCGAGTAAGTTTTACAGCTCGCGTATTACGGTCAAACAAGCGAACATTTAACGACTCTTCCATATTACGAATCTGTATCGTCAATGCGGGTTGCGTCAAAAAAAGAGACGTTGCGGCCTGAGTGAAACTACCTAACTGGGCCACAGCAAGAAATGAGCGTATTTGACGAAAGCTAATATCCATAAAAATCCTTTATAATTACCATTTAATTATTTCAATTGTTTAATTGATTAGCCAGCTTTAACTTGAAACCAACAACTAGTAATCACACTCGATATCAATATTGAACTTTAGTTCATAGCCTTTAGTCTTATACAAACAACACGATATGGTGGCGCATGCACAAGGTGAGAATTGGAGCTGGCGCTGGATATTCAGGCGATAGAATCGATCCAGCGGTAGATCTCGCCAAGCGAGGCAATCTGGATTTTCTCGTATTCGAGTGTCTGGCTGAGAGAACTATCACTAATGCACAGCTGCAGTTGCTGTCCAGTCGACAAAAGGGGTATGACCCCTTCCTGGTCGCTCGCATGCAGGCCGTTCTAGGCCTTTGTCATCAGAACAACATACGCATTATAACCAATATGGGGGCGGCTGCCCCCCTGGCTGCGGCGCAGTGCATCCGTGATTTGGCACATGACATGGGCCTTGATTCGATACGCGTGGCAGCTGTCGTCGGCGACGATATCCTGACGCAATGCACGAAGGATAGTGCCTGCCTAAAAGAAGAACACGGTTATACGATTGCCGAACATCGTGACCAAATCATATCTGCCAACGCCTACATCGGTGCTGAGTCGATTGCCAAGGCTCTGGATAAAGGCGCAAACGTGGTCGTGACCGGCAGAGCGGCCGATCCCGCATTATTTCTGGGGCCGCTGATACACTCATTCAAATGGAAAATGAATGATTGGGACAAGCTTGGCAAGGGAACTGCGGCTGGTCACCTTCTGGAGTGCGCAGGGCAAATTTGCGGTGGCTATTTTGCCGATCCTGGCAAAAAGGATGTTCCGCAGCTGGCACACATTGGCTTTCCCTTTGGAGATATCTACGCCGATGGTCGCATCGAAATATCCAAGCTGGACAATACGGGAGGCTACATTACTCCCGCAACCGTCAAGGAGCAGCTTTTATATGAGATACATGATCCTGCCCGATATCTTCAACCAGACGTGATTGCGGATTTCAGCAATGTCTGGATCGAGGAGATAGCGACTAATCGTGTGCGTATTCATGATGCCACGGGGCATGCCAAGACCAACCATCTAAAAGTATCGATCAGTTATCACGATGGTTTTATTGGCGAAGGCCAGATTTCCTATGCCGGTATCGGCGCGGTCGCACGTGCGCAGCTGGCCAGGGATATCATTAAAGAAAGACTAACCGAAAATATATACCGTGACTTGAGAGTCGATTTCATTGGCATGAATGCACTTCACGGCGATCAGTTAAGCAGTGGTCATGAGCCGTATGAAGTGCGTCTTAGAGTCCTGGCAAAATGCGACTCCCGGGAAGATGCCGAACGCATTGGTAATGAAGTCGAGGCGCTTTATACCAATGGTCCATCGGGGGGGGGGGGTGCATGGAAATCGACGCGTCCTGCCGTATTTCTAACATCGCCACTCATTGCAGAAAGCCATGTACCCACATCGATCATCTTCATGGAAACCGCCAACTCATGATCCTGAGAGATATTGCTCATTGCCGAAGTGGTGACAAGGGAGATACCGCCAACATCTCCGTCATTGCTTATGAAGATAAAGATTACGAGTTATTGGTCAAGGAAGTCACGCCAGAACGTGTGGCCGAGCACCTGCGAGATAGTGTCAAAGGTACCGTTATTCGTTATGAAATCCCCAGGCTTGGTGCTCTTAACCTGGTACTCACTCATGCCCTCTCAGGAGGTGTCGTAGGTTCTTTAGCGCTAGATGCCCACGGTAAATCATTAGGCTCGGCTTTGCTTAGCTTGCCCATTGGAAGCCACACCAACAACTAAACCTGCAAGCTCTGATGAGCTGCACTACTTCCTGACAGAATTCTTACAAGAGGCCCATATGAAAGATTTTGGTTGCTACATCGAGGGGACATGGCGTCCGGCAGAGACCAATGAGTGGATAGACTTGCATGACCCCGCCGACCAGAAAGTACTGGCTCGAATTGCGCGTGGTTCTGCAAAGGATATTGATCAAGCGGTCGTCTCCGCCCAGGTAGCGCAGCAGAAATGGGCAACTCGGCTACCAAGTGACCGGGCAAGAATTCTCTATAACATTGCACAGATCATACGAGACAAGGCTGAAGAGCTGAGCATGATCGAATGTCGTGATGCCGGCAAACCCCTGGTACAAGCAAAGGCCGACGCCAATGCGGCAGCTCGCTTCTTTGAATACTATGCCGGCGTGGCCGACAAGATACTGGGTAACTCCATTCCTCTCGGACCGGATTATGTTGATTTTACCGTTCGTGAGCCCCTGGGCGTGACAGGCCAGATAGTGCCCTGGAACTATCCATTGCAAATTGCCTGTCGGGGCATAGCACCGGCGCTTGCAACCGGTAATGCCGTGGTACTCAAACCCGCCGAGCTTGCATGCCTCAGCATCTTCACCATTGCCGATATCTGTCAGGAAGCAGGCCTGCCGAATGGGCTACTCAATATCGTACCTGGCTTTGGTCATGAGGCCGGGGCCGCACTGGCGTCACACCCGGGGATCAATCTTCTCGTGTTCACGGGGTCTGTTGAAACGGGTACGGCTGTCATGCAGACAGCCGCCAAAAACGTTACACCCGTTCTTTTAGAGCTAGGCGGCAAATCTCCCAATATCATTTTGCCCGATGCGGAACTGGATACAGCCATACCCTTGATAATAAAGGCGGCCTTCCCTCATTCAGGACAGACGTGCTCGGCCGGATCCCGTGTTCTGGCGCATAGCTCGATAAAAGAAACTGTGATCGAACGGCTTCGCGACTCGATTGGTCAGCTGACCCTGGGACGTGGACTGGATGATCCTGACCTTGGGCCAGTAGTGAGCGCTTCTCAACGACAGCGCATCGAAGACTACATAAAACTGGGTCAGCAGGAGGAGGCGGATGTCTATACCGGCGGCCGATTTATCGGAGATGCTGATCAATCCACTGGCCATTTTGTAAAGCCGACTCTTGTCTGCCCAGCATCCTCCAGCGCCAGGGTCGCGCGAGAGGAAATATTCGGGCCTGTCCTTACGCTGCTGCCTTTCGATACGCTCGAAGATGCCGAACGCCTGGCCAACGATACGGAATACGGATTGGTGGCGGGCATCTGGGGACGAGATATTGGACGTGCCCATTGGCTTGCGAATCGAATCAAGGCAGGACAAGTATTCGTCAACTGTTACGGCGCGGGTGGAGGTGCCGAAATACCTTTCGGCGGCTACAAGAAATCCGGGTTTGGCCGCGAGAAAGGCATGGACGCCATCCTCTCCTACACCCAGATAAAGAACGTCTGCATACGCATCGATGCTTCGAACGTCAACTTCTAAAAAGACAATGACATGACTGACGCCAGCCTTTCAAAAAGCCACTGCCCCACACGTGTAGAGTTTGGACGCCAAGTGTGGACGCGTGTCGCGGAAATTGTCCAGGAGAACAACTGGAGCAAGGTACTGTTACTGACCGATCCGGGCTTGAAAGGAAGCCGTCTTCATCGATCGCTTGTCAGTTCATTGGAGAGTCTGGGTATCGAACTTGAAGAGTTTGACGGCATCGATCCTGAGCCTACCGATAAAAACGTGGTGTCGGCACTACGCGTAAGCAGCGCTTTATCACCACACGCCCTGGTGGTGCTGGGTGGGGGAAGTGCCATTGATGTCGCTAAAGCAGTCGCCATCGTCGCAACGAACGGTGGAGAGATCAGTGACTACGAAGGTATCGACACGTTTGACGTGCCTCCCCTACCGTTGATTGCCATACCTACGACAGCCGGCACAGGCTCAGAGGTCTCAGGTGCAGCGGTCATCACGGATACGCTGCGAAACAGCAAGATGGCCATACGTCATGCTCATTATGGTCCGGCCACGTACGCCATTCTGGATCCTGAAGCCATCAGTACCACACCACAGCACGTTGCCATTCATTCGGGCATCGATGCGTTCGTTCACGCTTTTGAATCCTATCTTTCCAAATTGGCAAACCCGTTCACTGATGCCCAGAACCTTCACGCCATCCGGTTGATCAGCGATAACCTTCGCCCCTACGTCGCTAATCGAGAGAATCAGGACGCAGCGTTCAATATGCTATGCGCCTCCTCCATGGCGGCCATGTCATTTGGCACGACCGGTACAGGTAATGTGCACTGTATGGCGATGGCCCTGGGAAGTAAATATCCGATACCTCACGGGTTGGCGAACGCCGTTTGCCTACCTCATGTCGCGGAATTCAACTTTATCGCTACGCCTCAGCGATTTGCCATATTGGCTGCCACGATGGGCATCGATACGCGAGGATTATCGACATTAGACGCTGGCCGAAAAGCCATTACAGCGATCAAGGAACTTTGCGACGATTTAAACGTCCCTCCTCGCCTACGCGACGTAGGAGTAGAAAAGAAGGATTTACCAGAAATTTCTGAGAAATGCTTCTTACTTAACTACAATCGCTGGAATCCACGATGGACAACTGAAAAAGACTTTCTGACACTATTACAAAAAGCTTACTGACCAAGACTCCTTTATTGAAAACAGCACTTCGAAAGAATAATTCCTAAAAAATGGAGCACACCATGAATCAGTTCAACCTCAAGAAACTCTGCATCGCCACTGCAAGCGGCATGTTGCTGGCCTCCAATCACTCATTTTCAGATGACAAGATTGAGTGGACGGTCACAAGCGTTTGGCCTGAAAGCCTTGAACTTATCGAAATAGATAAAGCCTGGGTAGATCGTGTCAATCGTATTACCGGCGATGACCTCGAGATTACCTTCTTCTCAGGCGGAACCTTGATGCCCAGTACCGAGGTTTTCGATGCAGTCGAAACAGGTGCTATTGACGCAGCTGGAGACTGGGGCGGTTACTGGGCGGGTCTTGATTCAGCTTTTTCTCCCCTATCGACTCATACCAGCCTCTTCAATGCCGCTGATTACCTCAACTGGATATTTGAATGGGGTGGCCTAGAGCTTTATCAAGAAGTTTACGGTGAATACGGCATTTATTATTTGCCTTTTGGCCTGGTAACTTCCGAATCAGGCTTTAGAGGAAGAACACGAATTAATAGCCTTGCCGACCTGGATGGAAAAAGGATCCGACTAGCAGGTCGAGACCAAGGGCGCGTTTTGGAAAAACTGGGCGGTTCACAGGTGACCTTGTCGGGGTCGGAAATCTATCAGGCAGTAGAACGTGGTGTTGTAGACGCCGCAGAGTTCTCCATGCCTGGTGTCGATTTCAACGCTGGTTTTGCAGAAGTAGCGCCCTACTGGGCTACCCCGGGCTGGCATCAGACAGGTGGGGTACATGGCATAATGATCAATAAGGATGCCTGGGAGGCGTTACCTGAACAGGTTCAGGAAAGACTCAAAGTGGCCGCTGAAGCCAATATGGCGTGGTCCTTGGCGTGGGCGGAAAGGAAAAACTCGGAAGGGGTTGCTGCCTTTGTAGATGCAGGGATAGAGATAACGCGATTCTCTGAAGAAGACTTGGCGAGAATCCAGGAAGTCACCAATGAGATGATTCTTGAAAGCGCCTGCGAAAACCCCATGCATGCCAAGGTTTATCATTCGCAGATCAGCTACCTTCAAGAGCATCAACAGTGGAATGAAGTATCCGCCCCCTTCAACTTGAGCAGGAATATTACCGATTTACCTTCTCTCGAAGACATCGAAGCGTGCATGTAATTCTTGATGACCCAATCTGATAATCATCAGATTGGGTTTTTTAAGCGTGTGTGACGCTTGCCCTCAAGCCATCTCGAGCGCTGAAATGAAAAGATTATTCGTTATGATTGACGCCTTTAACGAAGGTGTCGGACGCTGCGTGGCTCCTCTTTTAGCAGTGATCACCTTCATTGTTATTTATGATATTGCCATGCGTTTCGTAATGGGCCGCCCCAGTGAGTGGGTCTTTGATATTACAAAGATGCTCTTTAGCGCCCACTTCATGCTGTTGGCTGCCTATGGATTACTTCATGGAAGTCATGTCGAGGTAGATGTGATCACTCGACTGTTCGATAACAAAAAAAGAACCATTATCAACGTACTGGGCTATCTCATATTCTTTATACCCTTTATCTGGATGCTCATATATTACGGCTGGGCTTTTTTCGAGCGCTCTTTTTCAAGAGGTGAAACTACCTATGGCATGACGGCCATCCCCCTTTATCCAATCAAGGGCGTCATTCTTGTATCGGCCATTTTGCTATTGATACAGGTTGTCTCCGTCATTCTTAAATGCATTCATACATTAAAAGGTAGCAAGCCATGAGCCTGAGTCCTGAAATGCTTACCGTTGTCATGTTTAGTGGGTTGTTGATCGGGCTTTTCATGGGCCACCCCCTCGCTTTTGTGTTGGGAGGAACCGCCGTCATTGGGGCCTACCTGGGGCCCGGGGAGCGAGTTCTTGGAACCATCATCAATAATATCTATGGCAACTCCATGGATAACTATGTCCTGGTCGCCATCCCTCTTTTTATCCTGATGGCACGTTTTCTCAACGACTCAAGCGTGACTGAGAAGATGTTTGAAGCCATGAGGCTTCTTCTTGCGAATTTAAGAGGAGGGCTTGCCCTGACGGTGGTGATTGTCTCGGTGCTTCTGGCTGCAACGACCGGTATCGTAGGCGCCTCGATTGCCGTCATGGGATTGATCGCCCTCGCACCGATGCTGAAATATGGCTATCACAAGGGGCTGAGTTCCGGCGTGATCATGGCCAGCGGTTGTCTGGGGATCCTTATTCCCCCCAGTATCATGCTCATTTTGATGGCCAGCTACTCGCCCGTGTCGGTAGGGGCGCTTTTCGCGGGTGCCCTGGTACCCGGTCTCATGCTGGGCGCCATGTATGCGCTTTACGTATTAATTGCCTGTTTTATAAAACCCGCATACGGGCCAAAAGTGCCTGCAGAGGAGCGCAGCCAGGTTTCCACGCCCCAACTCTTGCTCATGCTGGCCAAGTACGTGCTTCCTCCCATGGCACTCATACTGGGTGTGCTGGGTGCGCTGTTTACTGGAATCGCAACGGCAACAGAGGCCTCGGCTATCGGGGTGGGGATTGCGTTCATCCTGTTTTTGACATTCGGCGATAGAAAGATCGGCACGTGCTTCAATACGCTGCTCGAGGCGGGCAAGACCACCACCATGGTCATGCTGGTACTGGTCGGGGCAACGGCTTTTACAGGCGTTTTCTCTCGCGGTGGCGGCATGCAAGTAATCAACAACATTGTGCTCGCCATGCCTGGCGGTACGACAGGTGCCCTGATCGCCATCTTCCTGCTGGTGTTTGTTCTGGGCATGTTTTTGGACTGGACGGGCATCGTACTTTTAAGTTTTCCCATCATATTGCCCATCGTTCAACAGCTGGGTATCGATATGCTCTGGTTCGTTGTCATGGTAGCCGTTGTCCTGCAAACGTCGTTTCTTACGCCGCCCTTTGGCTACGCACTGTTTTATCTAAAAGGGGTTGCACCGGCGGGCGTTGAAACCCTGGACCTTTATAAAGCCGTCATACCTTTTGTTGCCATTATCATTCTGGCCTGCATCTTGATGTCCGTTTTTCCGCAAATCATTACTGGACTACCCAGCATACTTTTAAATAGTTAAGGAAAATCTAATGAAAAATAAAAAAAAGAGAAAATACGATTATATCGTCGTAGGCAGCGGTGCTGCAGGAGGGATCGTTTCATGTCGTCTCAGTGAACAACATCCAGATAGCGTTTGTCTTCTCGAAGCGGGATCGAGCAACTGGCACCCTTACCTGAACATACCGGCAGGGTTTATCAAGGTGATATTCAAACCCGGTTTTGCATGGCAATTCTCTACAGAGGCCAACGCGCTGACGCTCGATCGAAACATTCCTATTCCACAGGGGCGTGTTCTTGGTGGGTCGACCTCCATCAATGGCCTCGTTTATAACCGAGGACTCAAGTCGGACTATGACAACTGGTCAGCGTTGGGCAATGAAGGATGGGATTATAAAAGCGTACTTCCGTACTTCAACAAATGTGAACGCCGGATCGGCCATGCAAAAAATGAGACCCGAGGTTTCGATGGTTTGATTTCAGTGACGGACTCGAATTGGCCAGATGCGGTATGTGACGCTTTCATAGAGGGTGCCTCTGAATTTGGTATAAGCAAGAATCCGGATTATAACGGCACCTCCCAGGAGGGAGTCGGATATTTCCAACGCACCATCTTCTCTGGCAAACGAGTAAGCACCGCCAATACGTATATCAAAAGAGCCAAAAAGCAATTCGGCTTGATTGTGATGACGCATTCGCAGGTCACGAAAGTGCTATTCGATGGCAACCGCGCCATTGGCGTCGAATTCTTCAACTCTAAAAGCGGATCAATAGAAAACATCTATGCTAACAAGGAAGTGATTTTAAGCGCGGGTGCGATTAACACCCCTAAAATTCTCAATCTTTCAGGGATTGGGGGAATTAAGGATCTTGAAAAATTCAATATAACACCCGTCGCAGATTTACCGGGCGTCGGAAAAAATCTGAAAGATCATTATTCGATAAGAATTTCAAATAAAATTGAAAATGCAGTGACCATCAATGAAAGAGCGAAAGGGCCCAGACTCGCGCTTGAAGTTTTAAAATGGATTGTTAAAAAACCCAGCATTCTGAGTTTGAGCCCTTCTGTCGTGCACATTTTTTGCCGATCGAACAAGGAAGTTCAAGAGCCCGATCTGCAAGGCGTATTTTCACCCGCCAGCTACCGAAATGGCTATGTTGGTGTGCTGGATAAATACCCTGGCATGACATGTGGTTTCTGGCAGCATAGACCCAAAAGCACGGGTGAAGTAAAGCTGGTTTCCGATGACCCCTTTGACGCTCCCGCTGTTCAACCAAATTATCTGCAGCATGAGGAAGATCAGGAAAAGATAATTCTCTGCGCCAAGCTGGCACGCAAAATGATGTCAAGTGATGCTCTTGCGCCTTACAATCCCACCGAAACATTTCCAGGCAGTAAGTGCCAAACAGATCAGCAGATTCTCGACTTCTGTCGCCGTTATGGCGTATCGTCATATCATTTATGCGGCACGGCAAAAATGGGGCCGTCCAATGACTCAATGGCTGTCGTTGATTCAAGACTGCGTGTCAAAGGGATCACTTCGCTAAGAATTGTCGATGCTTCCGTCATGCCCGACATCCCCTCTGCCAATATCTGTGCCGCTACCATGATGATTGCCGAGAAAGCGTCAGACATGATCCTGGAAGACAGCAAGCGGAAGATCACAGTATAATTAACCTAAAGTTCACAAAACTTATATCATTTTTTAATAAAAAAAAGCTAATAATAGATAAATTATTTAACAAGCCCATCCTGAAGGCTACCAGCATAGCCGGTGCATGCGCGGGCAATTATGTCCGTCAGTAATGCCCCCTGGTTTCTGCCCCCCTGCATTAGCAGCGTAGGGTGTGCAGAAACCAGGGAGCATTACAGTAGTTTCTTACAGTGCAAATCGATACCCCAAAAGACGCAGCGCATTCAACGTGACCAGCACCGTGGCACCGGTGTCGGCCATGACTGCAATCCACATGCCGGTAAAGCCGAGCGCCGTCGAGAACAGAAAGATCGCCTTCAAGCCCAGCGCGAGAGCGACGTTGGCCTTGACGTTACCCAGCGTTGCCCGTGAGAGTGCGATCAACTCGGCAACGCCGGTCACGCGGTTTTTCAGCAGCGCCGCATCGGCGGCTTCCAGCGCCACGGCCGTGCCGCTGCCCATGGCAATGCCCACATCGGCGCGGGCAAGCGCGGGGGCGTCGTTGATTCCGTCACCCACCTTGGCAACCGGGCCACTGCCGCCCATCTGCCAGGCGGCGACACGCTCGGCCTTGTCTTCGGGCAGCAGCCCACCGTGAGCTTCGATGCCCAGCTGCTCGCCTATGGCAGTAACGGCGCGCGGGTTGTCACCGCTTAGCATGATCGGCGTAACGCCTAACCGTGCTAGCGCCGCGAGACCACGCTTGGCATCTTCACGTGGCTCATCGCGAAGCGCGATGGCACCAAGCACCCTGACCTGCCCCACTTCAGTTTCGCTGCTCGTATGCTCGCAGAGCACGGTCAGGGTATGGCCGCTGGCCTCGAGCGCCTCAATACGCGCGCGTGCGGACGCCTCAAGCGCTACCTCAAGGCGGGCAGGCGCCGACAAGCTAAAACGCCGCCCAGCGACAACGCCCTCGATGCCGATGCCGGGATGCGATACACCCATCTCGAGCGGAAGGCTTTCAAGGCTTTGCGCCTTCGCCTCGGCTACGATGGCGGTGGCCAGGGGATGGCTCGAACCGCTCTCCAGCGCCGCCGCCCAGGCCAGAATGGCGCTGGCGTCGGCGGCGTTCGTCCAGGTTTCGATAGCGGTCACGCGGGGCGCGCCCGCCGTCAGCGTGCCGGTCTTGTCGAGGGCGACGATCTTGACCTTACCCAACTGTTCGAGCACCGCGCCGCCTTTGATCAAAAGCCCCTGCCGCGCCCCGGCGGAGAGCCCCGCCGCGATGGCCGCCGGTGTCGAGATCACCAGCGCACAGGGGCAGGCAATGAGAAGAAGTGCAAGCGCGCGGTAGACCGACTCGCTCCAGCTAAGCCAAGAGGCCAAAGGCGGCACGACCATGACCAGCAGCGCCACACCAATCACCGCTGGCATGTAGTAGTAGGCGAAGCGGTCGATGAAACGCGCAATCGGGGCTTTAGCGGCCTGGGCCTGTTCGACTAGGCGAATGACGCGGGCAATGGTGTTGTCGGCGCTGCCACGCGTGACCTCGATATCGAGCACGGCTTGCAGATTGACCGTGCCGGCGAATACCTCGTCATCGACATCGCGAAAGCGCGGTACCGATTCGCCGTTGATCGGCGACTCGTCGATGTTCGAGGCGCCGCGCAGAACACGGCCATCACAGGGAATGCGCTCGCCAGGACGTACGCGCACGCGCTGCCCAGGCGTGAGCACGTCAGCCGCGACCTCCTCTAGCGAATCGTCAGGCTTGATCAGATTCGCCGCCGACGGTTTGAGATCGGCCAGCGCCGAGATGCTGCGCCGCGCCCGCGCCGAAGCGACGCCTTCGAGCAGCTCGCCCACGGCAAAGAGAAACACCACCACGGCGGCTTCTTCGGCGGCCCCGATCGCCAGCGCCCCAAGCGCGGCAATACTCATCAGCATTTCGATGGTGAAAACGTTGCCCCCACGCGCCGCGCGCAGAGCGGCCTGGAGAATCGGCACGAGCCCGACAAGCGTGGCCGCGATAAAGGGCCAGTGCCCTAGCGCTGGCCAAACGAGCTTGGCAAGCCAAGCCAGAGCGAGCAGCACGCCGGTGCCCAGCACTAGCTGCCCTTTGGGCGTTTGCCACCAGGGCTTAGGCGTATTCGCAGAGGTGGATGACAGTGAGACAGGTGGCGCGGCGTGGCAGCCGGATGTGCAGCAGGAAGACATGGCCTTGCTCCTCGTGGTGGCGTATGGTCAGGAGCATAAAGCCTGTAGTAACTAGAGGTTCAAGCCATGACGACGACATTACGCAAAGAGGCCATGACCATTGGCGCCCTGGCCAAAGCCGCAGGCTGCAAGCCGGAGACCATTCGCTATTACGAGCAGATCGGGCTACTCGATGCGCCCTCGCGCACCGAAGGCGGCCAGCGCCGCTACGCCAACGCCACACTGCAGCGCATGTTGTTCATCCGCCACGCGCGTGATTTCGGCTTCTCCATCGAGGCGGTACGCGAGCTTCTTCAGATGAGCGATCGCCCGACGCTTGGCTGCGCGGAAGTGGACGCGCTCGCCACGCGCCACCTCGAAGAGGTCGAGCGGCGCATTACGCGCTTGACCGCGCTTCGCGACGAGCTGCGGCGCACGCTTGCCCAGTGCGCCGGGGGCAAAGTGAAAAACTGCCGGGTCATTGAGGCGCTGAGCGATCACCGCCTCTGCGAGCATCAACTCGATGACCGCGACGATGCCCGTAACCCAACCGTTTGAGCTAGATCTCCACCGCGCGACCAATGAACTCGATGGGGCCCGTGGGCAAGCCCGTGGGCGAGCCGGTAGCGTCTTCCAGGGTCAGCTCGAAGAGCTGGTCGTCTTCGAGCGGCGGCAGTTCGTCAAGGCGCAGACGAATCGGGCCGCCCGGCTCGATCAGCCCAAGCGATACCGGCGCCTGCCAGTCGTCGGCTTTGGTCCAAAACTCCAGCGCCTTCCCTTCTGGAACCTCGAAGGTACCGAGGGGAATCAGCTCGATCTCCTGGCGCGTCGAGGCCTGAACCACCCAGCCTGCCGAGTCGGTTTGCGGCGCCATGAGTACCACCATGTACTGCGGCGTCACCGGCACGCTTGACGGATTGATCAGCAAGATACCCATCACCAGCGCTGCGGCCATGCCTAGGCCCGCTGCGGCGCGCCACGCCGGTAGGCTGTGCCACACGCCTTTGCGAGCCCGTTTGGGCATGGGTGTGGGCGCAGTCGAGGCTTGTTGGGCGGCACTTTTAACCGCCTGGGTAGCAGGTGTCTTTTGCGCCAAGCTTCGCTGAATGCGCGCCCAGAGATAATCGGAGGGCGCCACCGGCTCGGCCAGGGCGCTATAGGGGTGAAAGCGCATCTCCCACGCCTCGACCGCTTTTTGCAAAGCGGGCTCGTGGGCTAGGCGCTGTTCGACGCGACGCCGCTCGTCGTGGGGCAGCGTGCCTAGCACGTACTCGCCCGCGAGAACGTGATCGTCATCGCCGAGTGTAGGTGTCGTCATGCCATGCACTCCCGTAAACGCAGCAGGCTGCGCTTGATCCACGCCTTGACGGTGCCCAGTGGCGTGCCCGTGTGCTCGGCGATTTCGGCGTGGCTCAAACCATCGACGTAAGCGTGCAAGACACAGTTGCGCCGCTCGGGCGTCAGCGTCTTGAGGCATTCGTCGATACGCTCGCCCGTCTGCCAATCGAAGGCTTCGCTCACGGGGGTCGAGGGGCTAACGCCCTCCTCTTGCCCCTCGTCGTGTTCGGCATCGGTGCCATTAGCGCTGAACTCGGCGTCGAACCCGACCTCGCGATCGCGATAGCGAATGGCGTTGAGCGCCAAATGACGCGCCACGCTGAACATCCAGCTACGCCCCGAACCCCGGCTGGGGTCAAAGGTGTCGGCACGCTGCCAGATGTTGAGGCAGGCATCGTGAACGATGTCTTCGGCCATACCACGGTCCTTGACGATGCGCATCACCACGCCCAACAGGCGTGCGCCTTCGTGTTGATACAGTGTCTTCAATGCCTGCTGATCGCCCTGAGCACAGCGGGTGATCAGCGCCGCATGATCGCAGCTAGTGGATACGTCAGTCACACCTTGGCTCCCTGATGACGGGCCGACGCCGAGCGTCGCTCTCATCAGCAGCATACGGGGCCAAGGGCTAGGCAAGCCAGCCTACTCCTTCAACGCAAAACGACCCAGGCCACCTACGTCGTCGTCAACGTCGTCACCTGGGTCGTGCCTGGCGCATTAATCCTTCAACGCGCCCTTAGCCGTTGGCCCCTTGCCGGTGTCACATCCACCGGCAAGCGTGCCTTAGGCCAGTCGATTAGTTCGCGGTCCAGAAGATGTAATCGGCTTGGTACTCGACGATTTCGGTGTCGCCTTCGTTGTCGGCGCTGCACGCCATATCGGGGGCGACGCCACCCTCGGTGGCCAAGCGCTGGATGTAGGCAACGCCGACCATTTCGCCGTCACCTTCAGCGGGGTTGGCTTCGACCAACTGGAACGGGATGTTGCCGTCACCGCCAGGAGCAGTGGCGAGTTCGGTGCCGGTCACAGAGGAGCCGTCGCTGGCTTCCCAAGTGGCGGGTGGGCCGAAGTAGCGACCGACTTGGTTGCCGTCGGTATCGTTAAGAACGGCGTCGGGGCCTTTGAATACCCAACCTACCGTGCCATCGTCCTTGGTTTCACAGGCGTAGGTGATCTCGCCCACACCGACGGTTTCGAGCATCACGGTGTGGCCGTCCGGTACCTGGACTTCCTCCGGCACGTCGGCCAGAGCGGCTTGACTGAAAGCGGTCGCGACAAGGGCGGCCAGCGTAGCTTGCGCAAATTGTTGGCGTTTCATGTTCAGTCTCCTTGGGGTAATCAGCCCCCGCTAATGGCGGCTGTATAGGGAATACCCGCGAGCGACGCGATTGGATGCAGCCAAGACGAAATTTTTTTAAATTTTTTCCAAAAAAAAGAGGCCGCGATAACGCGACCTCCCGACAACTGCCCCGATAAACGGGTGCTAACAGCCTCTTACTTGGCCGTCGCCTGCATGGCGATGGCGGTATCCAGCATACGGTTGGAGAAGCCCCACTCGTTGTCGTACCACGCCATGATCTTCACCAAGCGACCGTTGACGCGGGTGTGGTTGGCGTCGAAGGTCGATGAGTGCGCATCGTGGTTGAAGTCGATGGAGACCAGCGGCTGAGCATTGACCGCCAACACCGGCGAGTTGGCCGCAGCGTCTTTGACGATGGCGTTGATCTCCTCTTTCGAGGTCTCGCGCCCGGCGGTGAAGGTCAAATCTACCAGTGAGACATTGATCACCGGCACGCGTACCGCAAGACCATCGAACTTACCGGCAAGCTCCGGCAGCACCAGGCCAACGGCAGCGGCAGCCCCCGTCTTGGTCGGAATCATCGACTGGGTGGCACTGCGTGCGCGGTAAGGGTCGGAGTGGTAGACATCCGAAAGATTCTGGTCATTGGTATACGCATGAACGGTCGTCATCAGGCCGTTCTCGATACCCACGGCGTCGTTGAGCGCCTTGGCGACCGGCGCCAGGCAGTTGGTGGTGCACGAGGCGTTCGAAACCACGGTGTGGTCGGCCGTTAGCACATGCTCGTTGACGCCGTAGACCACGGTGGCATCGGCATCGGGGCTGGGGGCGGAGATCAGCACGCGCTTGGCGCCGGCCTCGATATGCTTGGCAGCGGCGTCACGCTTGGTGAAAAGCCCGGTACACTCCATTACCAAGTCGATATTCAGATCATTCCAGGGCAGCTTGACCGGATCGCGCTCGGAGGAGATGGCGATCTTGTCGCCGTCGACGCTCAGGCTCGTCTCGTCGTGCTCGACGCTAAAGGGAAAATGACCGTGAACGCTGTCATGGCGGAGCAGGTGCGCGTTCAGCGACGGATCACCCAGATCATTGATCGCCACGACCTGAAGGCGGTCGCGATAGCCGTTCTCGTAGAGTGCGCGAAGTACGTTACGTCCGATCCGTCCAAACCCGTTGATTGCAACTCTGATGGTCATGCTGACACCTCCCACTGCGTGGACACTGGCTTCATTCCAGTAAAAAAATTACCAAAAAGATCGCTAAAAGCCGGTTAAAGGGGGCTCCAGGCCAGTCATTGCGCTTAAGCGCGCTGGCGAGCCACCATTTTGTAGTAAAATTACTATATTAGCGCTATCGTAGTCCACACCTAGATGGCCACCCGTTTGCTCGTAGCTCTCGCAAGGCCAGGGCAAAACGCCCAGCGACGTCGCGGCCTACAAATGCGCCAGTGCCATAGTGTTTCAGCTACCCTATTTGGCACATACTGTGCACCATAAGCCTTGGGCATAGCGGCGCAAAACGAGTCTGCGCAACGGGTCATACTCGATACGGCCATACATAACAGTGAGTAAGAATAGTGGGTAGACGCGGCGCCTACCCCGCCACCTTTAAGGAGAACGCACACGTGAGCTCATCGATTTCCTCCGTTCCGCTTCGTCGTACCAAGATCGTCGCCACCCTAGGGCCCGCCAGCGACCGACCCGGCGTGCTCGAAGCCATGATCAAGGCAGGCGTCGACGTCGTGAGACTCAACTTCTCCCACGGCAGCGCCGACGATCATCGCCGTCGCTTGAGCGAGGTGCGCGAGATCGCCCAGCGCCTTGGCCGCAGCGTTGCGGCACTGGGTGACCTTCAAGGCCCCAAGATTCGTATCGCCCGCTTCAAAGAAGGCCCGATTCAACTTCAAGTAGGCGCTCCCTTCGTTCTCGACATGGCGCTCGATAGCAACGCCGGTAACGCCGAGCGCGTTGGCTGCGACTACAAGTCGCTGATCGACGATGTCGTCGAAGGCGACCGCCTGCTGCTCGACGATGGCCGCGTGGTGCTCGATGTCACCGCCGTCAAGGGCAAGGAAGTACACACGCGCGTGCACGTTGGCGGCAAGCTCTCCAACAACAAGGGCATCAACAAGCAGGGCGGCGGCCTGTCTGCCCCCGCGCTCACCGAGAAAGACAAGGAAGACCTGAAGACGGCCGTCGCCATTGGTGTCGACTACCTCGCCGTTTCGTTCCCGCGCAGCGCCGCCGACATGCAGGAAGCCCGCGACCTGCTCGGTGAAGAGGGTAAGGAGATTGGCCTCGTCGCCAAACTCGAACGCGCCGAAGCGGTCGCCAATGACGAAACCCTCGACGGCATCATCGTCGCCTCCGAGGCGGTGATGGTCGCTCGCGGCGACTTGGGCGTCGAGATCGGTGACGAAGCGCTGATCGGCACCCAGAAGCGCATCATCAAGCATGCCCGCACGCTCAACCGCGCCGTCATCACCGCCACGCAGATGATGGAGTCGATGATCACCTCTCCCCTGCCGACGCGCGCCGAGGTCTTCGACGTAGCCAATGCCGTGCTCGACGCCACCGACGCCGTTATGCTTTCGGCCGAAACCGCCGCAGGTGACTACCCGGTAGAGACCGTCGAGGCGATGAACCGCGTGTGCCTTGGCGCCGAGCGCGAGCGCGTTGCCCAATCCTCGGGCCACCGCATTCACGAGGGGTTCGAGCGCACCGACGAGACCATCGCCCTATCGGCCATGTACGCCGCCAACCATCTCAAAGGCGTTAGCGCCATCGCCTGCATGACCTCGACCGGCTATACCCCGCTGATCGCCTCGCGCATTCGCTCGCGCCTGCCCATCGTCGGCTTGGCCCATAGCCCAGTGGCCCAGCGGCGCATGGCGCTTTATCGCGGCGTGGTGTCGATTCCCTTCGATACCACTCACATGGCGCCCACCGAGGTCAATCAAGAGGCGCTCAAGCTTCTCACCGCCCATGGATTGGCCCGCCCAGGCGAGCATGTCATCCTCACCCGCGGTGATCACATGAACGCCCATGGCGGCACCAATACGATGAAGATCATCGCCGTCGAATCCGAATAACACGAGCGTGACTGGAGAGCGCCCATGAACGATGCCCGACCGCCGCGCCAAGCGCAGCGCACCCTACCAGCGCAAAAGCGCATCGCTTTGATCGCCCACGACGGCAAGAAGAGCGAGATGCTCGAATGGGCCGAGCGCTGGCAAGAAACGCTGCAAAAGCACCGTTTGGTCGGCACGGGCACTACGGCTGGGCGCCTTAAGAGCCAGCTCGGGCTCGAGGTCGAAGGATTGATGAGCGGGCCGCTAGGGGGCGATCAGCAGATCGGCGCGCGCATCGCCGAGCAGACGCTGGATATTCTGGTGTTCTTCTGGGACCCCTTCGCCCCGCAGCCCCACGACCCTGACGTCAAAGCACTCCTGCGCCTGGCAGCGCTATGGAACGTGCCGGTGGCCTGCAACGCCGCCAGCGCCGATTTCCTGCTCTCTTCGCCCTATCTCAGCGCCAGCTACGATCTATCGATTCCCGATGCCAACGCCTGGGCCAACGCGCGTATCTAAGCGTGGGTAACGCTTAAAGCGCGTAATACGTTAACGCGAGCGCCGCTTGATACGGCGCTCGACCACTCGCCTTCCCACGCCGCTCAGGGCGTTTTCTTGCCCGCACTCCACTTTACGCTCCCAATCACTTGCTACAGCACCGGCCAAAGCGCTACTTAGCGCCAACTCGGCGATACGGTCGTAGTCTTGCAGCGCCGAGTTGACCGGCTGGGGTAAAAAATCGAGCAGACGATGATCGCCGAAGGTGGCCAAACGCAGTGAGGAGGAAAGCCCACCGCGTTCGAGTAACACGTCGAACACCCCCTCCATCATGGTGTAGGAGGCCGTGACCAGCGCATCGATACTGCCTTGGACAAAGAGTTGGTGGGCAAGCCGCTGCCCTTCGCTGCGCTCGTAGCGCACGCCACTCATACACAGCGGCTCGGCGCCGCTTTCGCTTATCGCAGCCAAGAACCCCGCTCGGCGCTGCTGGCTGATCGAGAGTTCGGGCATGGCATCGAGCCAGAGCACGCGCTGCGTCGAGGGAGTAAGAATCGACGCCGTAAGCGCCTTGGCGGCAGCGTAATCATCGCTGACCACGCTGACGAAACGCTGGGGGTCGAGCCCACGGTCCATGCCCACCACGCGCCAGCCCTCTTCGGCAAGCGTGGGGTAGAAGTCGTCCTCTTCGGGCAGGCAGCTTGCGGTGATTAACGCTTCACAGCGCTGGGCGCGCAGCGCCAAGGCCAGGCCGCGTTCGCTTTCGGCGTCATCGTCGGAGCTTACGATCAAGAGCCGATAGCCGCGCTCGCGGGCGCCGCGTTCGAGCCGCTTGGCCAAACGCGCATAGCTTGGGTTTTCCAGATCCGGCACGATCAATCCCAACAGACGGCTTGCGCCTCGGCGCAGCGCCGCTGCTTGCGGGTCGACCTGATAGCGATGCTCGCGTACCACCGCCATGACCCGCTCGATGGTCGCCGCGCTAATGCGCCGCTCTTGCGCCTGCCCGTTGACGACATAGCTGGCAGTGGTACGCGAGACCCCCGCGAGCCGGGCGATGTCGGCCAGTGTCATGCTAGCGTTTTCCCCATTCGATATACCCTCTCCCTCATCACTCACACAACGCACTCATACAGCAGGCTAGCGCGAACGCAGTGTAACAGCGCCTTGGCCTCACCCCGACCAAAGTCTATGGAAAAGGCGCTTGTATCGTTAGCTGAATCGTTTCAGCCTTGGCTATCAATCTATTGTATCCTTGGCCAAAATCCTAGAGAGATAGCTCGGGGCTGAGATTGCACCCGCCCTTGGTCATCTTCACGGCACCGTCTTCGAGAAGGCATCGTTTTTTGAACGGGAGAACCGCATGCTTACACTAGGCCCTAACGAGGTGTTGCTTGGCCATCGCGCCGATGCCTGGCAGCACGCTCTGGACGCCGCCGCGCAGGCACTGGTGGACGCCAAGCTGGTCGATACCGCCTATCGCGATGGGCTCCACGCTCGCGAGGCACAGTCTTCGACTTATCTGGGCAACGGCATCGCCATTCCCCACGGCACCCCTGAAAGCCGCCAACACGTGCACAAAACCGGCGTGCGCGTGCTGCAGTTCCCAGAGGGCGTCGAGTGGCACGATGGGCAGCGTGTCTATGTGTTGGTTGTCATCGCCGCCCAGAGCGACGAGCATCTGGATATTCTGCGTCAGCTGACCCACGCCCTCGACCGCGAAGGCATCGCCCAAGCGCTTGCCAGCGCGACTCAGCCCGAGGCCGTGGCCGCGCTGCTTTCACGCCCGCCCACCACCACGCACCTGGACCGCGATACGCTGTGCCTGCAGTTTCCCGCGCGCAGCGTTCAAGAGCTTGCCCTTGCCAGCGCCGCGCGGCTGCGCCAGCGCGGCTTAGTCGACAACACCTTCATAGCCGATATTGCCGCTCGCCCGCCAGTTTGGCTCGGCCAGGGGTTTTGGCTTGCGAGCAGCGCCCAGGGCGTCGAGGCGCCAGCGCTGGGCCTTGCCACCCCAGCCACTGACACGCTAAGCGAGCGCGCAGGCGAGCACGAACGCCCTGTCCACGTACTCTTCTGCTTAGCTGCTCAAGGCGATGCCCACTGGCCGCTGCTGGAGCGCCTGGACGGCGTGCTCGAGGCTGCCGCCAGCGAGACGTTATTGGCCGCCTCGGAAGCCAAGATATTGGCGCTGCTGGCAGGAGAATCCGCAACCAGCGAAAGCCGCCGCGTGCGTATCCTCAACCCGCACGGCCTGCACGCCCGCCCGGCCAAGGCGCTGGTGCAGCTCGCCCGCGCCCAGGGCGTGGCAGTGAACGTACGCCTGGAAGAGGATGGCGCCCGCAGCGTTTCCCTGGCGAGCCTGACCAAAGTGCTGGGCCTTGGCGCACGTCACGGCCAGTGGCTGGTCCTCTCCGCCGAAGGCGAAGGGGCCACCAAGGCGCTGGATACCCTGACAGCCGCCATCGAAGCGGGCTTGGGCGAGCACGTGGTACCCATCAGCGATGATGGCGTTATAGATAAAACCTCAACTGTCACCGCAGAAAAGCCAAGCGCGAGTTCACCTCAAACGCCCACCGCCCCGGTCGTGCCAATCGCAGCCGATACGCCACACCAGGGCGTGGCCGCCTCTCCCGGCCTTGCCATCGCCCCGGTTTTCGTAGTGCGCCCCCTGGTATTTGATTACCCCGAGCAGGCAAGCGATCCCGAGCGCGAACAGGCACGGCTGGACGACGCCCTGCATAGCGCAGCGGTAACGCTTGCCGAGTTAGTCAAGGATGCGTCCAACGATGACGTCGCCGACATTCTCGCCATGCACGCTGAAATGCTCGACGACCCCGAACTTCGCCAGGATGCCCGCGAGGCGATTCACGCGGGCCGCTCCGCCGAGGCGGCTTGGTGGCAGGCCATCGAGAGCGCTGCCCACGCCCAGGAGCGCCTTGCCGACCGGCTACTGGCCGAGCGCGCGGCGGATCTGCGCGACGTCGGCCGTCGCGTGCTGGGGATTCTCTGCCAAGTGGATATGCCCACGCCGCCTGCCCACCCCTACATTTTGGTGATGGACGATATCGCGCCGTCTGACGTAGCGCGATTGGATACCGCCCAGGTGCGCGGCATTCTGACCCAACGCGGCGGCGCCACGGCGCACAGCGCAATTCTTGCGCGCTCGCTGGGCATTCCAGCGGTGGTCGGCGCGGGCGAGGCGGTGATGGCGCTGGAAAACTCAAGCCTAATGATTCTCGATGGCGAGCGCGGCCAGATAATTCCCATGCCTTCCAACGCACGCCAGGCTCGGGCCGAGCAGCAGCGCGAAGCACTAGAGCGCCGCCGGGCCGAAGCCTGGGAGCACCGCTTCGCGCCCGGCGCCACGCGCGATGGCCACCGCGTGGAGGTCGCCGCCAACTTGGGCGCTACCGCCGATACCGCCGACGCGGTAGAAAACGGCGCCGAAGGCGTGGGCCTTTTGCGCACCGAGTTTCTGTTCATGGCGCACGCCAGCGCCCCCGCGCTCGATACCCAAGTCGCTGAGTATCGCCACGCCGTCGAAGCGCTCGCTGGCCGCCCGCTAGTGGCCCGTACTCTCGATGTCGGCGGCGACAAGCCGCTGCCCTACTGGCCGCTACCCGCCGAGGAGAACCCCTTTCTGGGGCTTCGCGGCATCCGCCTCGCGCTCACCCAGCCGGAAGTGCTCGCTACTCAGCTCGAAGCGCTGCTACGCGCCGGGCGCGGCGCGCCGCTGCGCATCATGCTGCCGATGGTCAAGGACGTGGCCGAGTTTCGCGCCGCCAAGGCGCTGTTCGATGCGCTGATGCAGCGGCTTACCCCCGAAGAGCGCGCGACCGACGTCGAGCTCGGCGTGATGATCGAGGTGCCCGCCAGCGCCCTACTAGCGCCAAGCCTTGCCACTGAAGTGGACTTCTTCTCCATCGGCACCAACGATCTGACCCAGTACACCCTGGCGATCGACCGTGGCCACCCGGTGCTCTCCGCTCAGGCTGACGGCCTGCACCCGGCGGTGCTACGGCTGATTCAGATGACCGTCGACGCCGCCCACGCCCAAGGCAAATGGGTCGGCGTGTGCGGTGAGCTCGCCTCCGATGCGACAGCCGTGCCGGTACTGGTAGGGCTCGGCGTCGATGAGCTTTCGGTGAGCGCTCGCCAAGTACCGCTAGTGAAGGCGCGCCTGCGCGAGTTCGACCTCGCCGATGCCAAGGCCGCCGCCGAGCTGGCACTTGGTCACGCCACGGCAAGCGATGTGCGCGATGCGCTGGAGGCACGTTAATGGCTCGCGTGCTCTGCATTACTCTCAACCCGGCGCTGGATCTCGCTTTCGATCTCGACACCTTGGTGCCGGGTGCGGTCAATCGCTCCCAGCGGGCGCACCTTGAAGCGGCAGGCAAAGGCGTCAACGTCGCCCGCGTACTGGCAGGCTTAGGTCATGACGTCAGCGTCAGCGGCTTTCTCGGCGCCGACAACGACGCCCCCTTCCGCCGCGCCTTCGAGCAGTTGGGTGTGCGGGATGGTTTTGTCCGCGTACCGGGCGAAACACGCATCAACGCCAAGCTCGCCGAGGCCAGCGGCCGGGTGACCGATATCAACGGCCCCGGCATCGCCATCTCATCCGATACCCTCGCCGCCTTTAAGCGCCAAACCAATGAAGCACTGGAAGGCTCAGACGCCCCGGATGCGGTGCTCATCGCCGGGAGCCTCCCGCCCGGTATGGCACTGGCAGACTTCAGCGCCCTACTCAAGCGGCTAAAAGCGCGCCACGTGCCGCTCTGGGTGGATACCAGCGGCGAGGCGCTACGCGCCGCCATCGACATCGCCCCCGCCGCGCTCAAGCCCAACGAGGTGGAGCTGTCCGATTGGGCAGGCAAAACGTTGGACAGCCACGCCAAACGCCTGGACGCCGTCAACCGGCTTCACCAAGCGGGCGTTGCCAACGCCATGCTCTCGGCAGGCGCTGACGGCGTGCTCTGGGCAAGCCAAATGGGCGTTTGGCAGGCGAGCCCGCCGCGCGTCGAGGCGGTCAATACGGTATGCGCGGGCGACACCTTCGTTGCCGGTATGCTGCACGGCCAGCTCATGGGGCACTCGCCCGAGACGACGCTGCGCTTTGCTACCGCGCTTTCTGCGGAGGCGGTTCGCCACGTCGGCGTGGGCGACCCCAACGCGCCTGATTTCACGCAGCTTTTACACGCTACTCACTTACAACGTCTGGACGCCGAAAGCGCCAAGGGAACCACGCCATGAACCTGATTCTGATTACCGCCTGCCCTAGTGGCATGGCCACGACCTTTCTCGCCGCGCGGCGCCTAGAGCAGGCGGCCAAGCGCCAGGGCTGGAACGTTCACGTCGAAATGCACGGCGAAGTCGCTCCTCTCGAAGCGGCAAGCGTTGATCAGATCGCCACTGCCGATTTGATCGTGGTCGCGGCCGACCAGGTGCCCGGCGCCGAGCGCTTCGAAGGCAAACGCCTTTACCAAGCGCCCATCGCCGAGGCGCTGCCCGACCCTGCCGCCTTCTTGGCCACCGCCAAGCGTGAGGCACCGCTCTATACGCCGCCTGCATCGGCCGCACCTGCGGCTCCGCGCGACGGCAAAGGCCAAACGCGCATCGTTGCGGTCACCGCTTGCCCTACCGGCGTTGCTCATACATTCATGGCCGCCGAGGCGCTGAATGAGGCGGGTAAGGCGCTGGGGCACGCCATGCGCGTCGAAACCCAGGGCTCGGTAGGCGCGCAAAACAAGCTTAGCGATGCCGAGATCGAAGCGGCCGACGTGGTGGTGCTGGCCTGCGACATCGAGGTCGACCCTACCCGCTTTGCGGGCAAGCGGATCTATCGCACCTCGACCGGCAATGCACTGAAAAAGCCGCGCGACACGCTCGAAGCTGCGCTAGAGAGTGCCCAGATCGAAGATCACAGCGCGACCGGCGAGCAGACAACGGCAACGGGTGGTAAATCCAAAAGCGGTAGCGAAAAAGGCATCTATCGGCACCTGCTCACTGGGGTGTCCTTCATGCTGCCCATGGTGGTGGCGGGCGGGTTGATCACTGCGCTCTCGTTCACCTTCGGCATTACGGCCTTCGAACAGGAGGGAACGCTTGCCGCAGCGCTGATGCAGATCGGGGGCGGCACGGCTCTGGCACTCATGGTGCCGATATTGGCAGGCTACATCGCCTACTCGATCGCCGATCGTCCCGGTATTGCGCCGGGGATGATCGGCGGCATGCTCGCCAGCACCATCGAGGCAGGGTTCATCGGCGGCATCCTGGCGGGCTTTCTTGCTGGTTATACGGCCCTCGCGGTGGCCCGCTGGGTGAGGCTCCCTTCAAGCGTCGAGTCGCTCAAGCCCATCCTGATCATCCCGCTCGTGGCGAGCCTGGTGACGGGGTTGGTAATGATCTACGTGATCGGCGAGCCGGTCGCGGCGATTCTAGCGGCATTGGAAACCTTCCTGGCCGATATGGACTCCACCAACGCCGTACTGCTTGGGCTATTGCTCGGCGCGATGATGTGCTTCGACCTGGGCGGGCCGGTCAACAAGGCCGCCTACGCTTTCGGCGTGGGGCTGCTTTCTTCACAAACCTACGCGCCCATGGCCGCGATCATGGCGGCGGGAATGGTGCCCGCCATCGGCATGGGCATCGCAAGCGTCATCGCCCGACACAAGTTCTCCGCACCGGAGCGCGAGGCAGGCAAGGCCTCCTTCGTGCTGGGGCTTTGCTTCATCAGCGAGGGCGCCATTCCCTTTGCTGCCAAGGATCCGCTGCGTGTCATTCCCGTCTGCATCGTCGGCGGCGCGGTCACCGGCGCGCTCTCCATGCTGGCCGGTGCGCAGCTGATGGCCCCCCACGGCGGGATCTTCGTGCTGCTGATTCCCCACGCCATTACACCTGCCCTGCTCTATTTGGGCGCAATCGTGGTGGGCTCGCTCATCACCGGGCTGGGTTACGCCATGCTCAAACGTGGCGCCGCCCAGGTGGCGGTGGCGAGCTAATCGTCAATGCTGCAACAGGGGCGAGCCATGGGCTCGCCCCTTTCGTTTGTGTCGTTTGCACCGGTGAGTTTTCCTGGTAGCGCTTTTTTTGTAGTATTTTTACATACATAACACTCCCCGGCTTTGCACCGGGCACCACCACGGACCGCGCCATGTTTCAACTGACTCGCAGTGTGACCTGGCAGGCGCTCGAACGCCTGCGCGACAAGAGCTACAACGACCGTATCCGCGACTACTTCGACCGCGACCCAGAGCGCTTCGAGAAGATGAGCGTACGCGTGGGCGGGCTTTTTCTCGACTACTCCAAGCACCACGTCTCCGATGAGGTGCTCGACAAGCTATTGGAGCTTGCCGATCATTCGGCGCTGGTACAGCGCCGGGCGCAGATGTTCTCCGGCGACATCATCAACGTCACCGAAAACCGCCCGGTGCTACATACGGCGCTTAGAAACTTGGGCGACACCCCGGTCTTCGTCGACGGCGAGGACGTGATGCCGGAAATCACCCGCACCCGCGATCAGATCAAGGCCTTTTCCGAGGCCGTCAGAAGCGGGGAATGGAAAGGCTATAGCGGCAAGCCAATCAAGGACGTGGTCAATATCGGCATTGGCGGCTCAGATCTCGGCCCCAATATGGCGGTGCGTGCGCTTCTGAAGTACCGCCAAGCGGGGCTTCACTTTCACTTCGTTTCCAACGTCGATGGCACCCATATCCAAAAGGTGCTGTCGCGACTCGACCCGGCCACCACGCTCTTTATCGTCTCGACCAAGACCTTCTCCACGCAGGAAACCCTGCTCAACGCCAAGACCGCGCGACGCTGGTTCGTGGAGAACGCAGGCGATGATGCCGACGTCGGCGCGCACTTCATCGCTGCCTCTACTAACCGTAAAGCGGCGATGGCATTCGGCATTCGCGAAGAGAACGTATTCGAATTCTGGGCTTGGGTAGGCGGGCGCTACTCGATGTGGTCTTCGATTGGCCTACCGATTGCGCTCTCCATCGGTTTCGAAGGCTTCATCGAACTGCTCGAAGGCGCCCACGAGATGGATCGCCACTTCATCGAAGCGCCGTTTGCCCAGAACATGCCGGTGCTGATGGCACTAATCGGCATCTGGTACATCAACTTCATCGGCGCCGAGACCCAGGCCATCGTGCCCTACGATCAGGCGCTCAACCAGCTACCATCGTTTTTGCAGCAGCTCGATATGGAATCCAACGGCAAGTCGGTGGACATCTTCGGTCATCCGGTCAACTACAAGACCGGGCCGATCGTGTGGGGTCAAACGGGCTCCAACGGCCAGCATGCTTTCTTTCAGCTTTTGCACCAAGGCACGCGCTACGTGCCCATCGACTTCATCGCCTCGCTCAAACCCGAACCCGGCATGGAGGAGCACCACTTTGCCCTTCTGACCAACATGCTCGCCCAGGCCAACGCCTTCATGGAGGGCAGCCACGGCGAAGGCCAAGAACTGAGCCAGGATCCATACAGCTGCCCCGGCAACCGCCCTTCCAGCACTCTGCTACTCGACGAACTGACGCCCAAGAACCTCGGCGCGCTAATCGCGCTATACGAACACAAGGTGTTCGTCCAAGGCGTGATCTGGAACATCAACTCCTTCGATCAGTGGGGTGTTCAGTTGGGTAAGCGCATCGCCGGTGAAATCAGCGAACGCATCGACACCAACGCCGCGGATTTCGACGCTTCGACACAGGGGCTGTTGGCGCTGGTGCGCAAGCACTTCAACTGACGAACATCATTCGAGCCAATGTCACCGCCCACCAGCGTGCCATCGACGAAGATGCCTCACCTCAGCGGCGCAGAATGGCTAGCCAGCGGCCCAGGTTGAGTATGCTGGCAAGCGAGGCGGCAACGTAGGTGAAGGCGCAGGCCGTGAGCACATGGCGGGCGCCGCTCATGTCCTTGGGCGATACGTACTCTTCTAATAGCGGCAGCGCGCGGTTGAAGCTGGCATCGAACTCGACCGGTAGCGTCACGAGATGCACTAAGGCGGCGGTGCCGAAGCTAAGCACGGCAAGAATGATCACCAGCGCCAGACCGCCCGGCGTACGCGTGAGCAAGAAGAGAAAAGGTGCCGCCATCATCAACAGCGCACCGATCTTCTCCGCCTTCTGCGCCATGCCCACCAACCGGCTTCTAGCCAGAAGCGGAGCATAGCCCTGGTGGTGCTGAATGGCGTGGCCTACTTCGTGGGCCGCCACCGTAACGGCGGTAAGCGAGCGGCCATCAAAATGGGCGTCGCTCAAGCGCACGCAGCGTGCACCGGGGTCGTAGTGGTCGCCGCGCTCGGTACGTTCGACCCGCACGCCTTCGATCTTTAATCGACGCAGAAGGTGCTCGGCAAGCTCGGCGCCGGTCCCCGGATAATCGTCGCGCCCGCGATGATGACGCTGAAGAATCCATTTCGCCCATACGTTGGGTAGCACGAAGATGGCCAGCATGACGAGGATAAGCAGTAGAAACATGAAAAACCCAGCGGCTCGATGAACCTCTGGGTTGTATCATGCTTGGCGGTGGGGTCAAAGCAGCAGGCACACGCCGCTCTGCTTTAATCTTATAAAGAAGCGTTTTCTTGGGCCTCTTCCCGACGGTGCTCTTCGACATCACGCCGTACGGCGTCGAGGCCGCGAGCGGAGATGTCGCCGTTGGCGTGGGCATGTTCGGCCATGAGGACACTGTCGGCGGCGAGCACGAGTTCGCAGTTAGTGTCGGCGAGTTCGTTGCGCAGCCGCTCGATGCCCTTTTCACGCTTGGGATCGCTGTCCACGCGGCGAATGTAGATCGCTTTGATGCGCCCTGGATAGGCTTTGACGATCTCGGTGTAGACTTCAGGATCGTGTTGGCCGCTGTCGCCGATGAGAATGCAGGGCATATCTTCGAACAGCGCCAGCATGCGGTCGATCAAATCTCGCTTGTGCGCCTCGGCGCGGCGCGGCCAGGGGTGGCGCAGCGAGATGCCCCATTCGCGTAGAAATAGGATCGGCCCTACTGGAATACGGTTGAGCTGAAAGAACGCTTCGAGCATCTCGTAGATGGCCCAGGGCCCGCGCGAAACATAGAGAATCGGACGCTCGGCCTTATTGGTTTCGCCTCTGTGCAGTGCCTGATAGAGCGCGGCGACGCCGGGAAAGGCGGTGCGGCGGTGGGGCTTTTTGACGAACAGCCGATAGAGCATTTTGAGCTTTTCGGCCACGCCAGTGAACATCACGGTGTCGTCGATATCGCTGATGATGACCAGGTCGGTTTCCGGCGGTGGTATATAGACCTCGACATCCGTACGAACGCTCTGCTGCCCTTGCGCTTCGACGTGAATATCGGCGCGATGCCAGGAGACATCGATAGGTAAAGAGGTGGTAATTGGCAGGTGGGCATCGAAGTAGCCGTCGCGATCGGTCTTGATGCAGAGTTGGTTATCGCCAAGGCGAATCTCGACCTTTGCATCGGCCAAGCCGCGGCGGAAAATACGCCTAGCCACATCGGCCGTATCACGCAGCATGCCGCGTCGGGGAATGGCGCGACCAAGGGCCGCCTGACGAAACACGCGGCCCATGACGAAAACGTCTTCGTGGGAGCCATAGCCACGGTAGGGATGAACGACCATCCCTCCACGACCCCGGTCACGCTTGACCGGTTTGGCAATGACGTGGACGAGCCTCTTGGCGAAGCTCGTCCAGTGATTCCACCACGCCATCAAGCGTGCTGGCCTTCGTGACGCCCTTCGCTCAGCTCTTCGAGTAGCTTGGCGTTGAAGGCATCGAGGTCTTTGGGTGTCCGGCTCGTGACCAAGCCGTTATCCACGACGACGGCCTCATCGACCCACTTGGCACCAGCATTACGCAGATCCTGAGCCACGCTTGGCACCGAGGTCATGCGACGGCCGTTGACCACTTCGGCATTGATCAGTACCCAAGGCGCGTGGCAAATGGCGGCAACTGGCTTGCCTGCCTGGAAAAAGGCTTTGACGAACGCCAGGGCGTCATCGTTGGTACGCAGCGAATCGGGGTTGAATAAGCCACCTGGCAGAAGCAAGGCGTGGTAGTCGCTGGCGTTGGCGCTGGAAAGCGCTTTATCCGCCTCATACGTATCGCCCCAATCGGTTTCGGCCCAGGCTTTGATGCCTTTACCGTCAGGCGTGATGACGTGGGTTTCCACGCCTTGGCCTTGAAGGGCGGCGCGCGGAGAACTCAGTTCGGACTCCTCGAAGCCGTCGGCAGCGAGAATGGCAACGCGCTTACCGTTCAGTACTTGACTCATCATGCTCTCCTTTTCTAGATGACTCGATGTTAACGAAGGGGAACGCAGCTCGGCTCCCCGTGTACCCTTCTCATTGTGGTCGATGTGTGCATGACGTCAAGCGCTGTACAAAACTTGTCAAATATCAAGAAAATTCAATATCGAGAAAATCTAATATCAAAAAAAAGCCCGCACGTTTTGGGCGGGCTTAGTTAAGAAATTGTCGAGAGTTAAGACAGATACGAGAGCGGCCTCGACCGATCAGTCAGGGCGTTAGCAACTCACGTATGTCTTTGGCGCCCCAGTGCGGAAAGTGCTTACGCACTAGTGCATTCAGGTCACGCTCGAAAGCCGCCCAGTCGGTGGTGTTGGGCAGGCTTGGCGCGGCCTTGGCGACGCCACGAATCATCCCTGCGCCTACGGTAACGTTGGTCAAGCGGTCGACCACGATGAAGCTGCCGGTGCCCGGATGCGCCCGATAGTCGTCCACAGGTACGGTCGCGGTTAGTTCGACGTCGCAGCGGGCGATGGCGTTGAGCGAGAGCGCCCCCACCGGGTGGCGCGCCAACGTATTGACGTCCACCTGATACTCGATGCGACTGACCTGCCCCGAAAGATCCCGCGTGGCGAGCTTGAAGTCGTAGAGCTTGCCTGGGGTGAGTTCGTCTTCGTGCATCCAGACGATATCGGCAGTGAAGGCGTTGGCGAGCGGCACGTCGGCATCGGCATTGACCAGCCAGTCGCCGCGCGAGATGTCGATCTCCTCGTTCAGCGTCACGGTAATCGCCTGCCCCGGGTAGGCTTCGGCCAAGTCACCGTCGAAGGTGACGATACGCTCGACGGTGGCGTGCTTGCCCGAGGGCAGCACCTTGACCGCCTGACCGGGGCGCAACACGCCAGCGGCCAAGGTACCGCAGTAACCACGAAAATCGAGGTTCGGGCGGTTGACGTACTGCACCGGCAAACGCAGATCGTCGAGGTTACGGTCGTGGGTGATCTCGACGTTTTCGAGCAGCGAGATCAGTGTTTCACCGCTGTACCAGGGCATCTGCGCGCTGGGGTTGACCACGTTGTCGCCCTTGAGCGCCGAAAGCGGCACGAAACGAATGTCGCGCGCTTTTAGGTTCTCGGCAAACGCTTGGTACTCGGTGACGATCTCGTCAAAGCGCGCCGCCGAGTAGTCGACCAAGTCCATCTTGTTGATGGCGATGACCAAATGATCGATACCCAGCAGATCGGCAATGAAGCTATGCCGCCGGGTTTGCGTCTGCACGCCATAGCGCGCATCGATCAGAATGATCGCCAGGCTCGCGGTGGACGCGCCGGTGGCCATGTTGCGGGTGTACTGCTCATGCCCAGGGGTGTCGGCAATGATGAACTTACGCTTGTCGGTCGAGAAAAAGCGATAGGCCACGTCTATGGTGATGCCCTGCTCGCGTTCGGACTGCAAGCCATCGACCAACAGCGCAAGATCGACCTCATCGCCGGTGGTGCCACTGGTTTTCGAGGCCTGGGTGATCGCCGCCAGTTGATCTTCGAAGATCATCTTGGAGTCGTGGAGCAGGCGGCCAATCAGGGTCGACTTGCCATCATCGACGCTGCCACAGGTGATGAACCGCAGCAGGTCCTTGTTCTCGTGCTCGTGCAGGTACTGCTCGATGTTGTCGGCGATCAAATTCGACTGATGTGACATTAGAAGTACCCCTCGCGCTTTTTCTTCTCCATGGAACCGACCTGGTCGCGGTCGATGGCGCGGCCGCTGCGCTCGCTAGTGCGGGTCAGGAGCATCTCCTGAATGATCTCGGGCAGCGTGGCCGCCTCGGACTCCACGGCGCCGGTCAACGGATAGCAACCGAGCGTACGAAAGCGCACCGACTTGTGCTCCGGCACCTCGTTCGGCGCCAGCGGCAGGCGCTCATCGTCGACCATCACCTGCATGCCGTCGCGCTCGACGATCGGACGCGGGGCGGCGTAGTAGAGCGGCACGATAGCGATCGATTCGAGATAGATGTACTGCCAGATATCGAGCTCGGTCCAGTTGGAGAGCGGGAAGACGCGAATCGACTCGCCCTTGTTGACCTTGGCGTTGTAGATGTTCCAAAGCTCCGGGCGCTGGCTCTTGGGCTCCCAGCGGTGGTACTTGTCACGAAAGGAGTAGACGCGCTCCTTGGCACGGGAGGCTTCCTCGTCGCGCCGCGCGCCGCCGAAGGCGGCATCGAAGCCGTACTTGTCCAGCGCCTGCTTGAGCGCCTGGGTCTTCATGATATCGGTATATTTGGCGCTGCCATGATCGAAGGGGTTGATGTTGGCCGCCCGCCCCTCTTCGTTGGTATGCACCAAGAGCTCCATACCCGCCTCGGCCGCCATGCGGTTACGAAACTCGATCATCTCACGAAACTTCCAGGTGGTGTCCACATGGAGCAGCGGAAACGGCGGCGTACCGGGATAGAACGCCTTACGGGCCAGATGCAGCATCACCGACGAGTCCTTGCCGATCGAATACAGCATCACGGGGTTGCTGAATTCGGCCGCCACTTCACGAATGATGTGAATGGACTCGGCTTCCAGCTGCTTCAAGTGCGTCAAGCGCGCCGGATCGATCGCCTGGGAGGGCTTTTGAGTGAGCTCTTGAGTGGGCTCTTGAGAAGGCTCTCGCCGGTCAGCCGCCGAGAGTGTGGAAAATTGCGTCATGGCCTACCTCACTGAAACCAGCTAAGCACGGTGCTTTTTTATCGAATGAGGTAGGGTAACGCTGAAGAGGTAATAACCCAAAAGAATTAATAACTATCTTTTTATATCTTTATTAACTATTTGCTGTCATCGCGTGCCTTGCGCTCACGTCTATACGCGCTCTATCCAGGTGAGCCACTCGCCAGCTTGAATGTCGATGACCCGATAGCCAGGACGAGAGGCTTGGTCGACGCTAAACGTGGGCGCGCCGGGCATGAACTGATCGGACGTCGCCGGGCAGCCGTAGACCTCGACCGTGCCAGCCGCCGTTGGGTAGGTCGTAGCAAACGCCTGGTGAGCGTGACCGAAGAGCACCATGTTGACGTGAGCAAAAGTACCGACCACCTCCCAAAAGGCCTCGCGATCTTCGAGCCCAATAGCGTCCATCCAGGCAGCGCCGACGTCCACCGGCGGGTGATGCATGACGACGATGACCGGGCGCTCGTCAGCGGCAAGCGTATTGGCGAGCGCCTCGAGCCGGTCGCTGCCAAGCTTGCCGTGAGGCTTTCCTGGCACCTGCGTATTCAGCAGCACGATGCGGCCGATATCGATATCCACCTCGTTGAGAAGCGGATGCGCATCGGCCATCAGCTCGACGTCATCATGATTGCCAGGTAGCCAAAACCAAGGGCAGCGCAGCTCATTGAGCGCTTCGACTGCCCGCGCGTATGAGCCCTCACTCTCGTCCTGACTGATGTCCCCGCTAACCACGACGATATCCGGCTGTTCGGCGGCCACTGCCTCGATGACTGCGGTGAACTGGCGCCAGGGAATACCGCTGCGCGAGCGCGCATGGATATCGGCGTGTAGGTGGGCATCGGTGAGCTGAATCAGGCGCATCAGCGTACCTCTGGCAAGTCATAGCTGTGACCGTGGGCCAGCGCGTGGGCCAACCACTCACCGAGAAAACGGTTGAGTTGGAGTTTCTCGTCGGGCTGGTGCATTCGCGCATTGGGATAGCGGTAGCGGCCATTGAAATGGCGCTCACGCTGAAAGTCGGTCACTTCCGCCATACGCACGTCGTGATAAAGATGCACGCGCATCCTCGGGCCCGCCATGAAGTCATCCAGTGGCCCGGTTTGCGATACCTGCACCATGGTGGTGTAGGGTGCCGTTTCGAGCACCTCGAGGTGAAGGTCGCCGAAGTGGTGCGTATTGGCGCTCAGGGCGATGTCGCGCGCCTGCCCCGCTTCCATGTCGCCGATCAGACGTAGCAGGCGTAGATAGTTGGCACTGCACTCGCCCTGCAGCGATTTGAGATCGGTTACGTAGGCCGCTCTAGCCATGAGGTGCCTCCTTAATCGGGTTCGGGTTGCGCCAGGGCGCGGTGCGAAGCGGCACGCAGAGAGGCGCGCTGGCCCGCCAGCCAGTGCATGGCAATCAAACACATGGCATTGTCGAGTCGCCCCTGTTCGAGGAGTTCCCAGGCGTGGCGAAAGCTCACTACGTGGACGCGAATGTCTTCGTGCTCCTCCTCCAGGCCGTGAATGCCGCCAAGGCCATGGGTATCCACCAGCCCGCAAAAGAGCGTTACCCGCTCGTTGCAGGCACCGGGGCTTGGGTAGTAGGAGTGCAGACGCATCAACTCACCTACTTCGCACCCCGCCTCCTCTAGCGCTTCGCGACGGACCACCGCTTCCAGCGTCTCCGCCTTATCAACCAGCCCCGCGACCAGTTCGAGTTTCCAGGGCGAGCGCGGATCGTCGATGGCCCCGGCACGAAACTGCTCGACCAACACCAGCGTATCGCGCGCCGGGTCGTAGAGCAGCACGCCGACGGCGTCGTGGCGGCAGTGTAGCTCACGGCGCATCACCGTGCTCCAGCCACCCTCGAACAGCCGATGACGCAGTTCCAGCGCCTCCATACGAAAAAAACCCTGATAAAGGGTTTCGCGTTTTTGCAGGTCGACGTCTTGTGGCCCTAATTCGAGCGCCTTCAGTCCAGACATGCGCCACTCCCCATGATGATGATTGCTCCATTATCAATGCTCACCATGGGGATTGCCACTTTAGGCTCGTAAGAGATGGCCACGTAAGAGATAGCCACGTGAGAGAACGCCTGAAGGCGTCAGAGCGAATCGAGCAGCGCCTGTGCCTCGCCGCGCAGCGCCTCGTCGGAGGCTTCACGCCCCTGGCGTGGCGTACCAGCCACCGCACGCTGAGCGTGCTCGCGCGCTGCCTGGGTATTGCCCTCTTCGTTCAAAAACGCCGCGTAGTAGAAATTGACATCGATGCCGTTCGGACGAATGGCTAGCGCGCGCTGAAACATACGCTCGGCGGTGGTGCTGTTGCCAAACCCAAGCGGCCGCCCCGGCGCGCGATCGTAGAGTGCCCCGAGGGTGACGTAGGCCGAGCCGTTGGCGCCATCGGGATCAAGCTCGATGGCGCGTTCGAGCACGTCGCGCGCGTCACCCGCCGTACCCAATGCGCCAAGCCCGCCGCGCTCACGGGCGTAGGAGGCGAGGATGATGCCCTGCCACACCAGCACATCCGCTTGGCTGGGATCGGCTTCGGCCAACGCCTTGGCTTCTGCAGCAAGCGTTTCGAGCGTAGCCTGACGCTGGTTGGCGGGCATCTGAGTCACGGTGTGCTCCCAGCGATTTTTGAGCGAGAACAGCTCGCTTTCGAAAGCCGCCACCGGCGCCGACACCAATAGCGCCACGCTCAACGCCACCGCGCCTGTCGTGACATGCAGCGCTCGGCCAAAAGACCACGTGCGCTTGGGAGAAAGAGATGGATACATTGCGTGCTCCTTGGATTATTGTTGTCACCCAAAAGTCGTTCTTAGAAAGCTGTTATGGAAAGGCTGTTATTAAAAAGCCGTTGTTGGAAAACTGTCATTGAAAAGCTGTCATCAGCAACTACCCCCTTCAAATGTAACGAACGTTTGAATCATTCGCCATGACGTTGCGCGCATTACGACCAAGGGATGACCGCAATGGCTAACATCGCGATGGATAAGCACAGAAGGCAAGTACCATGAAAGGCCGTAACATGACCCGCTGGCGCGACCCGGCCAAGGACCCGCGCCAGGCGCCCAAAAGCAACCTGATTACCGCCGAGGGCGCTGCACGCCTGCGCGGCATTCTCGACCATCTCTCCCGAGTCAAAAGGCCAGCGCTTTCGACCAAAGTAGGCGAAGCCGCCGCCCTGGGTGACCGCAGTGAAAACGCCGATTACACCTACAACAAGAAGGAGCTCAACCGCGTCATCGCCCGGATCCGCTACCTGACCAAGCGTTTGGATGAACTACAGGTCATTGATCGCCTACCTGCCGATACCCATAAGGTGTTTTTCGGCGCCTACGTAAGCCTCGAAGACGACGATGGCGAGACGCTGGATATCCGCATCGTCGGGCACGACGAGATCAACCCGCAAAAGCGCTGGATCAGCATCGATACGCCCATGGCCAAGGCGCTTTTGGGTAAGGAAGAGGACGACGAGGTGGCCGTGGCCACCCCGTCCGGTGAAAAAACTTACTGCATCCTGGAGGTTCGCTACTCTTCCAGCGCGTAGTCCACGGTAGTGACCACCCGCACCCGTTTGGTTTGGGGCGTGTAGCTATCGAGATCATCGATGGAGAAGTAACCTTGGGTGGCATTTTTAATGCCGCCTACCACGCTGCCCGAATCTTCGGCGAACTGCTGGGCGGCGCTGCGGGCATCCGCCGTGGCCTGAGCGATCATCTCGGGTTTGATGGCATCAAGGCCGGTGAACAGGAACTCGGTGCGGTACTCATAAGTGGGCGACAGTAGCACCCCCTCGCGCACCAGCGCAGTTGCCTGGGGCACGGCGTCGATCACGTCTGCGACGCGGTCGGTACGCAGCACCAGCGTCGCCTCGGCGCGAAAGCGCTCGTCCGGGCGTTCGCCGCCGTAGGTGTTGGCGTATTGATCGGTGATCCGCGGGGGCGTTACGCTCACGTCACTCATATCGAAGCCACGTTCGGTGAGAAAATCGCGCACCAGGCGTTCGCTGTCGGAGAGCTGCTGCTCCAGGTCGGTCAGCGTATTGGCGCTCACCGCGTAATTGAGCGGCCACATCACCAAGTCCGCCGCCACCTCACGCTCGGCAAGCCCGCGTACGGTCACGCTACGCGACGACTGCTGCCACACCTCGGCCGCCCCTTTTAGATAGCTACCTCCCCAGCCAAGGCCCAGGGCAAGCAGCCCGCCCAGCGCCACCGCACTCGTCAACACCACGATACCGCGTGTATTCACCGCCATCTCCTTGCTCCTTACGCTAAGCGAATCGATTGATAGCGGCACTTAGACAGCGCCGCAGGACAAATACGCGGCTACCGCCAACAAAAATTAGCGTGCTGCGCGATAAACCTTGAACCGCCGATCATCCGCTAGCACCTCGAAGCCCCCGAAAGCGCGGTCGAGCAGATCCGAGTAGGGCAAAAAGGCGTTCGCTACCAGAACGAGCTGGCCTCGGGGCGTCAAGTGGTCACGGGCCTGCTCGATCAGCCGAGCGCTGGGCCCATAGGTAATGTCGCGCTCTTGATGAAACGGCGGGTTGCTGACGATGAGATCGAAGCGCTCGCCCGCTAGCGCCGAGTAGACGTCGCTCTCGACCACGCGCCCCTCGCAGGCGTTGGCATCAAGGGTGCGGCGGCAGGCGCTGACGGCAAAGGCGCTGACATCGACCGCACTGACATGATGACCACGGGTCGCAAGCCAAGCGCTGATAATGCCGTCACCGCAGCCCATATCGAGCACCCGCTGTGGCGATGCCGGAAGGCGCTCTTCGAGAGTAGCGAGCAGAAGCCGCGTGCCGTCGTCGAGCTTGCCATGGCCGAACACTCCTGGATGGCTAACCAACATCAATCCTTCGGCGCTAAAGTTCGTCCAGGCGGCGTCAGGGGCGTCGCCTTTTACGCTGCGGGTAGCGAACAGTGAACAGCGTCGAGCGTTGTCGAGTTTGTCACAGGCCATATTGCGCGCCTCGAGCAGCTTGGGCACGCGTTTGATGCCGCCTTGGTGCTCGCCCACGATCTCGATAGCGCTGCCCTCGGGCAGCAGATGGCAGAGCCAGTCGAGCCACCAGGCGCCCAACTGATGGGCCTTCGGCCAGAAGAGAACGATAGGCGCGGCCAGCGAATCGGGAAGCGCGATGGCGCTGTCGAAGGGACTAAAAGCAGCACGACCTTGCGCTTGCCACAGCGCGCGCAGCGCCACGTTATCGCTGATCATGGCCATCGAACGGGCGATCAACCAGTCGTCTTGGGGCGGGACGATGGGCAACAGCGTCGATCGCTCACCGTAGTAGCGCTCGAGAAGCTGGCAGGCGGGCGTCTGGGCACTCATGCATCGGCCTCGGGTTTGGTCAGGGTATAAAGAAGGTAGCGCCCCAAGCGCCAATGCGGCTCGGTACGGCAATACTGCTTTTCCAGGGCGAGCAGGGTGTCGCGCGCGCCCTCTTTCGTGGGGGTGCGCAGGTAGTCTTGAAAGATGCGGATACCCGCCACTGCGTCGATGACAAGCCCCGCCTCACCGCTCCAGGCAACGATGTTCTCATGCGTCAGCGGCGAAATGGGCGTTAACCGCTGGCGTCGGCCCTTGCCTTCGAGCCGGTCATCGAGGGCCTTTTCTAGATTGCCTTTGACCACGTTGGAAAAACGCAGCGCGTCGCGATTGAACACCATGAGGCTAAGCTGGCCGCCCGGTGCCAGCAGGCTTGCCAGCGTATGCAGCGCCGCACGCGGGTCACCCAGCCATTCGAGCACCGCGTGGCAGGTAATTAGCTGCCAGGGGCCGGAAACTGCCGCTGGAAGCGCTTGCAGCGCAAGCGGCAGGTAAGTAATACGCTCGCACGGCCATGCCCCTTGCCCGCACTCATCGGCATGCCAGCCGCGCGCATGTTCGAGCATATCGCCGGAGGGTTCGGCCAGCGTCACGGCATTGCCGCGTCGAGCAAACCAAGCAGAGAGCTGCCCTAGCCCACCGCCGATGTCGAGCACCGGCTGATCATGGAGCGCCAGCATTTGCGGGAGCAAGTAGTCGAGCATGGCAAGCCGAAGCTCGCCTCGGGGCGCCTGGTAGAGCGAGCGCGAGAACTTCTCGGCCAGGCCATCGAAATAGCGATCACCGGCGGCGGTCAGTTCGTAGTGGGAAGGCGTAGCATGGGGGCGCATACAGAGACGGTATCGGCGTAGAAACGAAGTGCCCTAGTGTATCGCACTCCATAGCGCTGGCGTCACACCGAGTGCCGATCACGCTCGTCTTCACCTTTTCGACCTTGGCCCTATTGTCGTGAGGTCATCCAATGACTAGATTATGGGAACGTTCCCATTTGCTAGCGTATACCGTACTGCCCATGGTTTTCACCCCACCCACACGCGCCACCCTAATCGAAGTTGCCCGTCTGGCGGGCACCTCGAAGACCAGCGTTTCACGCTTTTTTGGCCCCGAGCGCGATAAGCTCTCGCCCACATTGCAGGCACGTATCGAAGGTGCGGCAGCCGCGCTCGACTACCGCCCCAACCTCATGGCGCGCAGCCTTAAAGGCAGTGGCTCGCGACTCTTGGGCCTGCTGGTGGCCGATATTCGCAACCCCTACTCCGTGGCCGTGATGCACGGCGCTGAAATGCTCTGCCGCCAGCACGGCTATGCCCTGATCGTCGCCAATACCGACAACGACGATGCCCGCGAGCAAGACCTGCTCGATGCCTTGGATGCCTACCGCGTCGAAGGCGTTATTCTCAACGCCACGGGCCTTCCCGAGCGCCAGCTCGCCCCCCTTCGCGATCGCGCTCTGCCGCTAGTGCTGCTCGATCGTGATCTTGGCCTGCCGGAGCTCGATGTCATTGGCCTGGACGACGAAGGCGCCATCGATATGGCGCTCGACCACCTGCATGCCAAGGGCTACCGTGCCGTGCTCTACGTGGGCGAAGCGCCCGAACGGGCAAGCTCGCGCCGCGCCCGGCTCGAACGCTTCGAGGCGCGCAGCCAAATGCTTGCGATGGCCGCCAGCAGCGTCATTGCAGGCAAGGATGCAGAGCCCACGCTCGAAGTCGCCATAGAGGCATTCGTTGCCCGCCATTCGGCAACACCCTGCGCCGTACTCGCGGCCAATGGCAACGTCACCCTCGCTGTCGCCCATGCGTTCCGCGCGCTCGGCCTCACCATGGGGCCCGTCGGCTTTATGGGCATCGACGATATGCCCTGGTGCGCGCTCGTGGGGCCAGGCATCACTACCCTAGCCCAGCCCACGGAGGCTATCGGCCAGGCGGCGGCGGCCTGCCTGCTCAACCGGCTAATGCCGCTCGACCTTGCTTTCCAGTATCGCCACCGCCCTACGCTGATCGCTCGGGGCAGCACCCAACGCATTTGATTGAAGCCTTTTGATTGGAGCCTCTATGTCGCACGCAGCGCGTAACAGCAGTCCTGAGATTCTCACCTTCGGCGAAGCCATGGCGATGTTCATCGCCGAAGCACCGGGGCCACTGGCCGAGGCCGAAGCCTTTCAGCGCCGACTTGCCGGCGCCGACAACAACGTCGCCATCGGTTTGACGCGCCTGGGCTACCACGTGGGCTGGCTGAGCCGGGTGGGTAAAGACAGCTTTGGCCACTTCATTCGCCAAGCGCTCATCCACGAGGGCGTGGATGGACGCTATATCATCACCGACCCTGCACGCCCCACCGGACTTTTGTTCAAAGAGCGCACACGCGATGGCGCTGACCCACGCGTGGAGTACTTTCGCTGCGGCAGCGCCGCCAGCGCCCTATCACCAACCGATGCCGAACAGATCGACTTTTCCGCCCTGCGCCACCTTCACGCAACCGGCATCACCCCGGCGCTTTCGGATTCAGCGCGGGCGCTAACGCGTCAGCTGATGATCCAGGCGCGCGAACACGGCGCTACCGTCTCTTTCGACCCCAACTTGCGCCCTACCCTGTGGCCAAGCGAAGCCGTGATGCGCGAGACGCTCAACGAACTAGCAGGCCTTGCCGACTGGGTGCTCCCCGGCCTTACCGAGGGACGCTTACTGACCGGGGAAGAGTCGCCTGAGGCCATTGCCGATGCGTATCTTGCCCGCGGTGCCAAAGGGGTGATCATCAAGCTGGGTCCCGAGGGCAGCTATTACCGCGGCCGTTTAGGCGCTACATTAGAGAGCTGCGAGGTACCCGGTAAGCCGGTCGCCCAGATCATCGATACCGTTGGCGCAGGAGACGGCTTCGCCGTGGGGGCCATCAGCGCCCTGCTCGAAGGCCTATCACCCGAAGAGGCGCTGCGCCGTGGCAACTTGGTCGGTGCCGAAGCGGTTCAGGTCGTCGGCGACATGGAAGGCCTGCCCACTCGCGCGCGTTTACAGGCACTGGAAAACGCCTAAACGCATCGATAACAAAAGTCATTACACAAAAGCCCGACAGGAGAACGCATGAAAAAGAACATCATCGTCGCCGGACAGCTCAGCGAAGCGCAGCGCCAGGAACTCGAACCCCATGCCCACCTCATCGACCTGGGCAAGCCGCTTAACGCCGACGACGCCGAGGTAAAAGCAGCGCTTGCCGATGCGCACGGCATCATTGGCTCTGGCTTCACCATCGATGATGCCTTCCTCGATGCGGCCCCGAAGCTTAAAGCCGTCACGCTATTCTCGGTAGGCTACGACACCATGGATGTCGACGCCTTGAGCAAGCGCGGCGTACTGCTGTGCAACGCCCCCGACGTATTGACCGAAACCACGGCCGACCTGGCGTTCACGCTGATCATGTCCAGTGCCCGCCGCGTCGTCGAGCTGGCGGAGTGGGTCAAGGCGGGCAAGTGGCAGAAATCGCCCGGCCCCGAGCTTTATGGTAGCGACATCCACGGCAAGACCTTGGGCATGGTCGGGCTTGGCCGTATCGGCGCGGCCGTTGCCCGTCGCGGCGCGCTGGGCTTTGGCATGAAGGTGCGCTACGCCCTCTCGTCCCCTAAGCCCGACCTCGAACGTGAGCTTGGCGCCACGCGCTGCGAACTCGACGAGTTGCTGGCCGAAAGCGATTTCGTCTGCCTTACCGTGCCGTTGACCAGGAAAACCGAAAAGCTCATCGGCGCCGAACAGCTGGCGCAAATGAAGGACTCCGCTCTTCTGGTCAACATCTCGCGCGGCAAAGTGGTCGACGAAGCCGCGCTGATCGAGGCGCTCAAGGCGGGCACGATTCGCGGCGCGGGCCTGGACGTTTTCGAGCAGGAACCGCTACCGGCCGACTCACCGCTGCTCGCGCTTCCCAACGTCGTCGCGCTGCCGCATATCGGCTCGGCGACCTCAGAGACTCGCCTGGCCATGGCCCAACGCGCGGTGGACAACCTCACGCGCTTTTTGCAAGGCCAGCCGCCCATTAGCCCGGTCAATGCCGAAGCGCTCAATCAGCAATAGGGCTTTTATGCAATCACCGCTCTGTTTACTCTTCGACAACGACGGCACCTTGGTCGATAGCGAAATCCTGTTGGCGAACGTCATGGCCGAATTGCTTCCGCAGTTCGGTCTGCCCTTCTCGGCCCAGCAGTACATGGAGGAGTTTCGCGGCATCCGCTTCTACACCATCGTGCAGCTGCTCGAAGAGCGTCACGGCGTATGGATGGAGGAGCGCTTCGCGGCGCTAGAAGCCCAGATGCGCGCCCTAATGGAAAAACGTATGCGCGCGCAGCTCAACCCCATCCCCGGCATGCCCGGTGCTTTGCAGGCGCTAGCGGCGCATCCCAAAGCGGTGGTATCCAATGGCCCAGAGCACAAGATTCGCTGCGCCCTGGAAAGCACCGGATTGAGCGATCATTTCGGTGACAACCTGTTTAGCGCCTACACGCTCAACGTGTGGAAACCCAATCCAGCGCTCTACCTTCAGGCCGCTTCCGCCATGGGGTTCGCGCCAGAGGCGTGCGTCGTCATCGATGACGCCGCCGTGGGGGTCGAAGCGGGCCTTGCCGCCGGCATGCAGGTCATTCACCTCAACCACTTCCCCGACGAGGAGACAACGCCGGAAGGCGCCATCGAAATTCGCCATGCCAGCGAATTGGTCGATACCGTGGCACGCCTGAGTCTCTCAGCGCTTAGCTAGCATTTATATAAGAAAACCCCATCTGTGGAAGCAATCAGATGGGGCTTTCTTGATCTACTTCTTAGCTTACTGGCTTCTTGGCTACAGCGTGAGCTGACGCACCGCCGTTTCGACGCCTCGCAGTTCGGCAAGCCCACGTAGGCGACCGTAAAGCGGGTAGCCTGGGGCGGTAGCGCGCTGCCGATCATCGAGAATGTGATGGCCGTGATCCGGTCGCAGCGGTAACCGCGCCCCACCTTCGCGCTCGCGGCGGCGCTCTTCGGTAACGAGGGCGTGAATCACGCCGACCATATCCACATCGCCTGACAAGTGCGGCGCTTCATGGAACGAGCGCGGGTCAGCTTCGCGCTGGGTCGAGCGTAGGTGGGCGAAGTGAATCTGCGGGCCGAAATGTCGCGCCATAGCGATGAGGTCGTTATCCTCGCGCACCCCGTAAGAGCCGGTGCAGAAGGTGATGCCGTTGGCCGGACTGGGCACGCAGTCGATCACCCACTGGGCGTCATCGAAGGTCGAGACCACCCGGGGCAAGCCAAGCAGCGGCCGGGGCGGGTCGTCTGGGTGGATCGCCATGCGAATGCCGGCCTCCTCGGCCACGGGAATGATCGCTCGCAGAAAGTAACCCAGGTTTTCGCGCAGCGCCTCGGCATCGATATGGGCATAGCCCTCCAACGCCTGGCGAAACTGCACCAGCGTGTAGTGCTCCTCGGCACCGGGAAGCCCAGCGATGAGTGTATCGATGAGCGTCGCGCGGCCCGACTCGTCGAGCGTAGCGAGATACTCCTTGGCCTTTCTCTTGTCGGCATCCGAATACTCCGCCTCGGCACCGCTGCGCGCGAGCAGATAGAGATCGAACGCAGCGAAGGCGGTTTGATCGAAACGCAGCGCTCGGGCGCCGTCGGGCAGCGCATGGCTGAGATCCGTCCGCGTCCAATCGAGAATCGGCATGAAGTTGTAGCAGACGGTATCGATGCCGCAGGCCGCCAGGTTTTTGAGCGTCTGGCAGTAGGTCGCGATCAACTCGTCGCGCTCGGGAAGCCCTCTCTTCACCGCTTCGGGTACCGGAACGCTCTCGACGATCGACCAGGTAAGCCCGGCGGCCTCGATCATCGCTTTGCGCTCGTGTATCGCTTGTACCGTCCATACGCGGTCGTTGGGCACGTCGTGCAGCGCGGTGACGATGCCGGTGGCACCGGTCTGGCGAATCTCTTCGAGCTGGATGGGGTCGCTAGGCCCGAACCAGCGCCAGGTATGTTCCATAGCGTTATCCTAATAGCGCCTGTTTAGGCGCGGTGCATGAGTTCGTTGAGCGCTGCTGCCAGGCCTTGCTGGGTTAATCGCTGGTACGAAGCCAGCACGCAGGCCTTGAACCCCTCATGGCGCGCCAAGGCGGCGGGCACGACGGCCTCAATGGCGAGAAACGCCTCGATGAGGGCGCATTCATCATGAGCAAAGCGCCGATGCAGCTCGGCGAAGTGCGCCGCCATAGGGTCATCGACGGAATAAGGCTGATTCGACAGGGTATGGCCTGCGGTGTAGCGAACCCACGCCGCGAACCCCAGCGCTGCACAAGAGGCATCGCGCCCGGCCTCGAGGTTGATCTGGGCAGCGGATAGCCAGCGCTGGGGCAGCTTTTGGCTACCGTCCATGGCGATCTGCTGGAGTTTGTGGCGCAGGCTATCGTTGGCAAAGCGAGCCAGGAGCGAGTCGGCGTAGGCGCTCAGATTCACCTCTTCGGGCATATCGAGCGTGGGCGCGGCCTCATCGCGCATGTAGCGACGCAGCAGCGCCTTAATGTCGTCGCGCTGGACGGCGTCGACGACGGTATCGATATCGTCAAGCGCGCCCAGATAGGCCAACAAGGAGTGGCTGCCGTTGAGCATGCGCAGCTTCATCGTCTCAAAAGGCGCGACATCGGCCACCATGGTCACGCCCTCCTCTTCCCACTGCGGGCGACCCAGCGGGAAGTGATCCTCCACGACCCACTGCGAGAACGCTTCGCACACCACGGCATTGGCATCCTCGACGCCGAGCGCTTTAAGCGCCTCGAAGTCAGCGGGCGTCATCGCGGGGACGATACGGTCGACCATGCTGCAGGGAAAGGCGACCTGTTCAGCAATCCATTCGGCCAGTGACGCATCGCGCTGACACGCCAGTTGAATGACGGCCTGACGCGTGCGTTGACCATTGTCGGGCATATTGTCGCAGCAGAGCACCGTGAACGGCGCCGTATTGCGCGCCCTGCGCTGGGCCAGCGCCTCGACTAAAAGCCCTGGCGCCGTGCGTGGCTGCGTCGGCGTAGCGATATCGGCCTGGATCATCGGGTCGCCGAGCAGAAGCTCGCCGCTGGCGGGGTTGAGGAAGTAGCCTTTTTCGGTGATGGTTAGCGTCACGATACGGGTATCAGCGGCGGCCATGCGAGCGAGCAGTCGATCGAGGTCTCGCCCCCACTGTTGCTGACCATCACGACCGCTAAACAGCGTCTCTTCAATGACGCCCACATGGCGTAGGGTAAGCGTTTCACGGTCGGCGTACTCCGCTACGTGATAGCGGTGGCCTGCCTCATGCAGCCCATCCACCAAGGCAAGCCCAGTGCGTAGGTTGGCACTGCTCACCGCCCAGCTCGTATCTCCTGAGCGCTTGCGGTAGCGCTCGAGATACACCGCCTGGTGCGCGCGATGGAAGGCGCCAAGGCCAAGATGCACGATACCGATCTGGCCTGATGCAGGCGCGGCCTCGATACGCTCTACGGATATACGTGCTTGAGACCTACGTGCTTGAGACATAGATGATTGGTACGCGCGTGGTTCGGCCATGCTTAATTACTCCCCATAAGTAAATTGGGTAGCCAAAGCGAGAGCGCCGGCACGTAGGTGACGAGGAAAAGAACCGCCAGGTTGCAGAGGATGAAGGGAACGATGGCTCTGGCGACCGTCAGCATCGGCAGTTTGCCGATACCAGCGACGACGAACAGACAGACGCCGACCGGGGGCGTAGTCAGGCCGATCATCAGATTCAACACCGCGATGACGGCAAAGTGCACCGGATCGACGCCAACGCCCGTGGCCACACCTACCAGTGCGGGAAATAGAATGATCAGCGCGGCGATGGTTTCCATGAAGGCGCCGACGAAAAGCAGAATCAGGTTGAGAATCAGCAGGACGATCAGCGGATTTTCGCTAATGGAGAGAATCAGGGCGGCGATCATCTGGGGGATTTGCTCGCTGGTGAGAATCCAGCCGAACAGGTTCGCCAGCCCCACCATCAACAATAACGCCGACGACGTGAGCACCGTATCGACTAGAATGCCCGGCAGCTTACGCCAAGAGAGCCCCTTGTAGACGAACATGCCCACCACGAGAGCATAGAGGCAGGCGACGATGGACGCCTCGGTAGGCGTGAAGAAGCCGCCGATGATGCCGTAGAGAATGATTACGGTCATCAGTAGCGCCCAGAAGGCCGTCTTGGCTTCGCGCAAGAGCTGCAAGAGCGGTACCCGCTTCTCTTTGGGATAGCCACGACGCACCGCCAGAATATAGACGGTCACCATCATCGCCAAGCCCATCAGAAGTCCCGGAATGGCGCCCGCGAGGAACATCCTGCCTACCGAAATACCGCTCAAAGAACCGGCAATGATCATCGGTACACTGGGCGGAATGATTGGGCCCACGGTTGACGAGGCTGCGGTGACGGCGGCGGCAAAGGGCTTGTCATAGCCCGAGCGCGCCATACCAGGAATCATCACCGAGCCGATACTGGCCGAATCGGCCACTGCAGTACCGGAAATACCGCCGAAGATCATCGAGCCGCCCACGTTGGCAAGCCCTAGCCCGCCACGAATGTGGCCGAGCAGCGCATTGGAGAAGCGCACGATGTGTTCGGTGATATTGCCCACGTTCATTAGATTACCGGCAAGAACGAAGCCGGGGATGCACAGCAGCACGAAGGTATCGATTCCCGCGTACATACGCTGGGGTACGATAGTAAGCGAAATACCCTCCAGAAGCAGATAAGCGAGCGAGGCGATCCCCAACGAAAAAGCGATGGGTACCCCGACGATGAGCAGCAGCAAGAAAACGCCGAACAGCACGATGACTTCCATGCTCAGGACTCCTGGGTAGGTGAGGCGTTGGGTTTCACCACGGCGAGAAGCCCTTCGAGACACCCCAGTACGCTATAGAGCGACAGAAGCCCGAAGGTAACGACAGTGGAGAAGAAGATGTAGAGCATGGGAACGCGCAGCGTTGGCGAGGTTTGCCAGGCGCCGTTTTGGGCATAGGCCCAGGCGTAGGGCAGCACCATGACGGCAAATACGCCGATACACAGACAGATCAACGCCTGGAAAGCCCCTTTCCCACGTGGCCCTAATAGATGGTGGAAAAGCTCGACGCTGACGTTACGGTGGCGCCGCAGCACCACACCCGCGGAGAACGCCACCATATAAATGAACAGATAGCGCGAGAGCTCCTCGGTCCATGAAATGGAGAAAGGCAGAAACAGCCGTGAACACACCTGCAGCAAAACCGTGAAGGCAATGGCCACCAGGGTCAGCACCGCCAGGGTTATGAATACTCTATCGATCAGCCCGATCACGAAGCCGATAGGCCCCTTGAGGGTCGGCACCGACGACATCGAATCCAGACTCTCCAGCGCCTGCTCTTCCAACGCCTTGTGATTCGATTCCATCAACGTATCCTCGAAGACATGCACTCGGCAGACGCCCATACGCCCGCCGAGTAACGCGGGTGGGCTCAAAGCGCCTGAATGGCCTCGAACAGCGCGCGCTGTTCGTCATTCAACGCTTCGGTGACGGCGGGAAGCGCACGCTCGGCGAAGGTTTCTTGATCGACTTCGACGAACTCCATGCCGCGCTCGGTCAGCGCCTGCTCCAGACGCTCCTGATCTTCGACGAACAGATCGGCCTCATAGGCCTGCATTACCTCGGCAGCGTCACGTACGACCTGCTGGAGATCGTCGGGCATGCGCTCGAGCTGGTTGCGGCCGATGACCACGTAGATCCAGCTACGTACGTGACCGGTCATGTTGACGTAGTCCTGTACCTCGTTGAGGCTGGCGCTTTCGATCAGGCTCAGCGGGTTCTCCTGCCCTTCGATGGTGTTTTGCTGCAGCGCGGTAAACACTTCGCTAAAGGCCATCGGCGTAGGGCGTGCTCCCATGGCTTCCCAGGTATCCACGAACAGCGGTACGTTGGGTACACGCAAACGCAGACCATCGAGATCATCAGGGGTGCGAATGGCGCGGTTGGCGGTCAATTCGCGCGGGCCACGCTCGAACCAGGTCAGCGGCACGAGGTTGGTACGCTCGATCACCTGCGCTTCGATCTCTTCGCCAATCTCGCCGTTAACGGCGGCGCGCATGTGCTCCGAATCGCGGAAGGCGTAGGGTACGGCCATCATCGCAGCTTTAGGTGCCCAGTTCTGCAGGCTCTCACCGGTGATGGTCATATCGGCCGTGCCCAACTGAATGCTGTTGATCACGTCCATTTCGCTGCCGAGCTGCTCGTTAGGAAACAGCAGCACTTCGATACGCCCTTCGGAGTTGGCCTCTACCTCTTCCTTGAACTTCTCCGCCGCCTGGTGCCAGATGTTCTGCTCATTGGCGAGGTGACCGAAACGCAGCGTGTAGTCGGCGGCCCAAAGCGAGCTACTTCCCAGCATGACGGCACTGGCCAGGGCACCGGTAACGAATTGCTTCAACATGGTATTTCTCCTGCACGTGGCATTGTGTTGTTAGTAGTGCATTGCGTGAGTGCATGCGTGGTTGGCGTGCACGCGTCAGGCCTCGATGCGAACGAGCACCTTGCGCGCTTTTTCGGGATGATGCTCGAGCATATCGATGGCATCGGGCATCTCGCTTAGCGGTAGCCGGTGACTCACCAGCGCCAGGGGATCGAGCTTGCCTTCCGTCATCAGGGACAGCACCTCCGGAAACTTGCGGTTGTTGAGCCGCGAGCCGACCAGTGTCAGCTCTTTCTTGATCACTTCGAGCTGAACCAGCTCGCTGGGTGTTGCGCTAAAGCCCAGCAGACCGATGCGCCCAGCCGGAGAGGCGACGCGCAGCATCTGCGCCAACAGCGCCGGAACACAGGCGGCATCGGCAATTAGCGGTATCCCTTCGCCGTCGGTGAGGGCCATGATCTCTGCTTCGACGTCGACCTCACGGCTATTGAGCGTATGCGTGGCTCCAAGCTCGCGCGCCAGCGCCAAGCGCTCGTCGATGATGTCGGTGACGATGATCTCGCCCAACCCAATCGCCCGCGCCATTTGCAAGATGGTGAGGCCGATCACGCCCGCGCCGAGAATCAGCAGCGCATCGCCCGGATGCGGCTGCATCCGATCGAGCACGTTGGCGGCGATGGTATAAGGTTCGACCAGCGCGGCCGCGTCCAAGCCGATGTGATCGGGCAGAACATGGACGTTGGCGGCAGGCACCACGACACACTCCTCGAAGCCGCCATGGCGATGCACGCCGATGACCTCTAGCGAGCGGCAGACATTGGGTCGGCTAATGCGACAGGGATAGCACTCACCGCAGCTGATGACCGGGTCGATACACACGCGTGCTCCTACGCCCACCTCCGTAACGCCCTCGCCTACGGCATCGATGACGCCAGCGAACTCGTGCCCGGTGATGCGCGGGTAGCGCACGAAGGCGTTGTCACCGTGGATGATGTGCATATCGGAGCCACAAATGCCGGCAAACGCTACGCGTACGCGCACCTCACCCGACCCAACGCTTGGCAGTTCGGCTTCGACCACGGCAAAATCGTGGGGGGCATTGACCTGAAAGGCTTTCATGGCGATTTCCTCGTGTTATCCAAGCGCATCGTGGCCGTTACCGTCCTGCTTACCAGTGCCATAGCGTGCCGTCCTCGAGCCGGTTCACCGGCAGGCTTGCCCGCTTGTAGGGGTACTGTTTGGCCAGCATTTCATCGATATCGACGCCGTGCCCCGGCGTTTCACCGACGATGAAATGCCCCGCTTCGAAGCGATAATCGTGAGGGAAGACGGCATTGGTTTCGTCGGTATGCGGCATGTACTCCTGAATCCCGAAGTTGGGTACCCAGGTATCGAAATGCACGGCGGCGCCCATGCACACCGGCGAGAGATCCGTCGGGCCGTGGAAACCGGTACGCACGTGATAGAGCCCGGCCAGATCGGCAATGCGCCTAACGTGAGTAATGCCCCCGGCGTGGGTCAGCGTGGCGCGAATGTAGTCGATCCACTGATTCTCGATCAGCGTTTTGGCATCGAAGAGGCTATTGAACACCTCGCCGACGGCCAGCGGCGTGGTGGTGTGCTGGCGAATCAGCCCAAAGCCTTCCTGGTTTTCCGCTGGCACGCAGTCTTCGAGCCAGAACAGGTTGTAAGGCTCTACCGCTTTGCCTAGGCGAGCCGCCTCGATCGGCGTTAGGCGGTGGTGCACGTCGTGCAGCACGTGCAGGTCGTCACCAAAGCGCTCGCGCACGGCGGCAAAGAGCTTGGGTACGTGATTCAGATACTTGCTCGTGCTCCAAACGTGTTCGGTCGGCAGGTCCGCATCGGCGGGCTCGTAAGGTTCGCCCTCTTTCTTGGCCACGCCGTAAATGCTGGCGATCCCCGGCACCCCTGCCTGAACGCGCACGGCTTTATAGCCCTGCTCGACGTGGCGAGCGACCTCTTCGAGACACGATTCGATATCGCGACCGGTAGCATGACCATAGACCATGACGCGATCGCGGCTCTTGCCCCCTAACAGCTGATAGAGCGGCATACCGGCAAGCTTTGCCTTGATATCCCACAGCGCCATATCGACGGCGGCAATCGCGCTCATGGTCACGGGGCCACGACGCCAGTAGGCACCGCGATAGAGGTAGTGCCAGATATCTTCGATACGCTGCGGATCGCGGCCGATCAGCGCTGGAATCACGTGCTCCTCGAGATAGGCCACGACCGCCATTTCGCGGCCGTTGAGTGTGGCATCTCCGATTCCGTAAGTGCCTTCGTCGGTGACGATCTTCAGCGTGACGAAATTGCGCCCCGGTGAGGTGACGATGGTATAGGCGTGTTCGATTTTCATTGGTTAGCCTCCTCGATGAGCGCTGCCGTTTCCTGAGCATCGAACATCTCGGGAAAACGCCGAACCAGGTCGGGAAGAGAGATGAATATTTCACGTAAGTGGCGGCGCATGGCCTGCTCCGCGCACCGTTCATCGCGCGCTTCGATGGCGGCCACGATCTCGGTGTGTTGCTCGATCAACCGCGCGATAGGGGTACTGTCCGGCACGCTGAGATAGCGCACGCGGTCCATCTGGACACGCACGTCCTCGATTACTTTCCAGGCAGCGCTTTGCTGAACGCCAAAAGAGAGCGCGCGGTGAAAGGCCTCGTCTAGTTGGTAAAAACGGGCGTAGTCGTGTGGCGCCACACATTGGCGCTGGCGTTCGAGTAAATCGTGCAGCTCGGTTAGCACCTCCGGCGCAAGGCCCCGCACAGCGGCCTGCCTTGCCACGGCAATTTCTACCGCTTCGCGCACAAAACGCGCTTCTAGCACGGCGCGCTGGGAAATCTTGACCACATAGGAGCCGCGCTGAGGGCGCACCTCAATGAGCCCCGCCTCAGAAAGCCGAATGAACGCTTCGCGTACCGGCTGACGGCTGACCGCAAAGGCGTCGGCCACCTCCTTCTCGGATAGCGCTTGCCCCGGCGTTAGCTGCATTTGAATGATCGATTGGCGCAGCACGCGATAGAGCCGCTGACGTACCGGTTCGGTTTCCGGCATCTCTTGCCACAGCGCTTCTCGATGCAGTGCCTGAAGTGTCGTGTTCACACGCGTGTCCTTAGGGTTAGCGGTGCTCGATGCAACTAGTATGGTAGTATGGCGAAATAAGAAAAAGCCCTATATACGTATACTTTGGTAGGTATTCGTCGGCTTTCAGGTGGCATATGGCGACGAAAAAGAAACAATGGCAGGACAACCAAGGAGCCCCCATGAAACGTCAGCGCTATACAGGAAAGAGCTATGCCAAAGCGGTCAACATCGAGGATCTAGAACGCATCGCCAAGAAAAAGCTGCCTAACTTCGTGTTCGAGTACGTCTACGGTGGCAGCGATGACGAGCATACGCTGCGCCATAACCGTCAAGTGTTCGATGAGTATTTGTTCGAACCCAAAACGATGACCAACGTGGGGGTTCGCGATTTACACACGCAGCTTCTAGGCAACACCTATCAGATGCCGCTGGCGATAGGCCCTACAGGGTTCAACGGCATGCTCACCCGCGATGGTGACTTAAAGCTCGCCCACGCTGCCCGGGAGCTGGGTATCCCCTTCGTGCTCAGTAGCGTTTCGACCACGCGCATGGAAGATATCGTTGCCATCGAAGGACTCACCGCTTGGATGCAGATCTATTTCTATCGCGACCGTGATTTCGTCAAATCGATGATCCAGCGCTGTGCGAGAGCGGGTTTCGAGGCAATCGTGATCACGACCGATAGCGCGATCTATGGCAACAGAGAGTGGGACGTACGCAATTTTCGCCGCCCGATGAAGCCTTCGCTTCCCAACCTTATGCATTTGCTTACCAAACCTGGCTGGATCAAAGACGTGCTGATCCCCGACGGACTACCCACGTTCAAGAACCTGGATGACCTGCTGCCACCGGATAAACGTAATGCTCAAGGTGCCTCGCAGATCATCGGCCCTCAGCTCGACCCTTCGTTGAACTGGGATGATATGGCGTGGCTACGCGAGCTCTGGCCGGGCAAGCTGATTCTCAAAGGCATTCTCTCCCCTGCCGAGGCCGAGCAGGCCGCAGCATACGGCATCGATGCCCTGGTGCTCTCCAACCATGGCGGGCGCCAGCTCAACCACTCGCTCTCCCCCATGGACACGCTGGCTGAAGTCAAAGCGGCCGTGGGCGAACGCTGCGAGCTCTATGTCGATAGCGGCTTTCGCCGCGGCACCGATATCATCAAAGCACTGGCACTCGGCGCCGATGCCGTGTGGCTGGGTCGCGCAACGCTTTACGGCCTCGCGGCGGGCGGGCAGCCTGGGGTCGAACACGCACTCCGACTGATTAAAAAAGAGATGGAAGCAACGCTTGGCTTGCTCGGCCACACCCAGCTGGCTGAACTAGAAGCCAGCTGTTTGCGCCATCGAAAATAGTTTCGACGCATTGATCCAGCGCACTGAGTAGCCGTCGCTTACGCGATACAGTGCGTGGCAGGCAACCTGGGTGAGTAGTCTTAATGCTCGAACACTACATGACACTGAAGCATCTACACATGACGGCCGCTTTTGCCAGTCTCGCCTTTTTCATCGTTAGGGCATGGTGGTCGGTACAAAGCCTTCCCCTGCTTCAGGCGCGCTGGGTAAAGATCGTTCCGCACATCATCGATACCGCCCTGCTAACGCTTGGCGTCATGCTCGCGGTAATGCTCAATTTCTGGCCCCTACCCAGCTGGCTAAGCGCTAAGCTCGCGGGTCTAGTGATTTATATCGTCTTAGGTACGGTAGCCATCAAGCGCGGCGCCACCCCCACTATTCGCGCGGGGGCTGCCGTTGCCGCCGTTGCGGTGTTCATCTACATAGTGGGGGCGGCGATCCGTCATGATCCTCTTTCTTGGTTAGCTTGAGTTTGCGGCTAATCAGGCAGCACTAAGCGCCTTGGCAGGTCCAAAATGCTCGAAGTGGCGGTGCGAGGCAGGTACGCCGAGCTGCGTTAGGTAGGCATTCACGGCACCCATGAAGCCGTGAGGGCCGACGAAATAGCAGCGCGCGTTCGGCGCAAGGTGTTTAGCGAGTATCTCTTGCGTGATACGGCCTTGGTAGTCCCCACTGGTCTCTTTTTCGAATACCGTCACCACCCGTAGCTGCTGCGGGTAGGCCTCGGCCAGCTCTTCCAGCATCTGGGTAAAGGCCCGGTGGTCTGAGTCGAGGGCGGCGTGTAAGTAGACCACCGAACGGCCTTGTTGCAGCGCATCTTGGGCGATGGGCAGTAGCGGGGTTTGACCAATGCCGCCGCTGATCAGTAACAGCGGCTCGTCACCGGGTATCAGCGTTAGCTCTCCTGCAGGCGGTAATAGCTCGAGAACATCACCGACGCTCAACTGATCGTGGAAGTAGCGGCTTACGACACCATGCGCTTCGCGCTTGATCGATAGCTGATAGGAGCGGCCGTTGGGCATGGCCGAAAGGCTATAGTGGCGATGCACTGGCTCACCGTCGATACGCAGCTTGACGCCGATGTACTGCCCTGGCGCGTGTTCGGCAACCGGCCCCCCATCCTCAGGCGTCAGTACAAAGGAACGGATCACGCTGCTCTCCTGGCGAATCGCTTCGATGACAAAACGCCGTGGGCCACGCCAGCCGCCAGGTTTCTGCTCGAAAGCCCGATAGCGCTGCTCTTCGAGTTCGATCAAAAGCCCCGCAAGCTCTTGATAAAGGGCGCCCCAGGCATCGGCGATCTCGGGCGTTACCGCCTCGCCCAGCACTTCAGCGATGGCGGCCATCAAACACTCCCCCACGATGGGATAGTGGTGCGGCCGGATATCCAGTGAAACGTGCTTGTTGACCACCGTTTCCATTACCTGACGCGCTGTTTCCGGTGATTGACGCACCTTGACGTAGGCCAATACCGATCCGGCAAGTGCTCTTGGCTGAGCGCCATCCTGCTGATGCGTTTGGTTGAACAGCGCCTTTACTTCAGGGTAGCGCTCGAACATCAGCGGATAGAACCGCTGGGTGATGGTCTCAAGATGTTCGGCAACGACTGGGGCCGTAGCGGCAATAACGGCTTCTTGTGCTGGCGTCAGCATGATGCTCTCTCCTTCTATCACTGGGTCTTTTTTAAAGATGCATATTTTATACATCTTTAAAGCCAAGGTCATACCCTATTGTGGTAAACCCGATAAGCTACTATGCGTTTCCTACCTTCGGGTTAAGCTTTACAATAGGCCTTACACTCATTCTCGCTGGTCACCTCATGCACCTGACCCGCTTCACCGACTACGCCCTTCGCGTTCTGCTCTACCTTGCCGTCAAAGGTGAGGAGCGCGCAACGATTGGCGAAATCGCCGACACCTACGCAATTTCTCGCAACCATTTGATGAAGATCGTTCAAGAGCTCAATCAAAAAGGTTACCTTGAAGCGACGCGAGGCAAACACGGCGGGCTACGCCTCAAACGCGACCCGGCCTCAATCACCTTGGGCGGGCTCGTGCGCGACACCGAAAACGACATGGCGCTGGTCGAGTGCTTTCGCGATGACAACGCCTGTGTCGTCACCCCATCTTGCAAACTACGCCCCATTCTCAACGAGGCGCTCGGTGCGTTTCTTCAGGTACTCGATGACTATACGCTTGCCGATCTACTCGAAGGGCGCAGTGCCGGGCTCTCTCGGCTCATGCGCATACCCGTATCCACTGCAGACCATTGAGTAGGCAGCGTAGTGACCGCGTCTCTAACCCCAACATACGCCGTTCGGATCTAAGGGGCTTGATCTAGATCAAGGATCGAAAGAGATAGAAGCCCCGCATCGTGGAAACGCGGGGAGAAAGGAAGCGGCGTTGCCAAAATCGCCACCTAAAGCGAAGTGACCACGCACCTCTAGTTAGTAGGGGCGCAGCCCTTCAGTACGGTAGAGCATATTGACCTCGACGACTCGCCCTTCCATCAGATGGCAATACTGCCGCGTCCCATCAGAGGTTTCGCGCGTATGCACCTCGCCCCCTTCTCGCTCGCAGTAGGCAACCGCATAGCGCTGCGCCTCTTGGGCATTTTGCTCGCTGGTCAATGTGCTACACCCCGACAACAGCAGCGCCACTAGGGGTAGCGCCGCCAAGGTGGTGGCATGAAAGCGCGTCATGGTAAATCTCCCGTTGGCCGAAAGTACGGTGCTCACCTTTAGGGTCGCTGACAAAGCGAGAGTACGCCAGCATCGAGAGAAGACCATTGACTCCCAAAACGGGAGGATCTATCTTTACTCAAGGAAGGAGGCCGCATGCGAGTCATAGCAAAACGCACACTCAGGCTATTTTGGCAGCAAGGCTATGTTGATGCCGAGACACCACTAACCGAGTGGTACAACATGGTGCTGAGTGCTTCTTGGCGAACGCCACAAGAACTCAAAGCCGACATTAGAACGGCAAGTATTTTGAAAGGTGGGCGCGTCGTCTTCAATATTGCAGGTAATAAGTATCGCGTCATCCTCGCCATTCGCTACCAAGAACAAATCGCCTGGATTCGCTTTGTCGGCACGCATGCCCAGTACGATAGAATCGACGCGGAGACAATCTAATGCATATTCACCCTATTCGTGATGACGCCGATCTTGATCGAGCCTTCGCTCGCATGGAGAAGCTCTGGGCCGCAGAACCCGGCTCTGAGGGAGCCGATGAGCTCGAAGTGCTTTCCATTCTAATCGAGAAGTATGAAGACAAGCACTATCCTATCGGCCCGTCTGATCCCATCGAAGCAATCAAGTTTCGCATGGAACAACAAGGGCTTACACAGCAAGACCTTATACCGTTCATTGGCGCCAGCGGCCGAGTTTCGGAAGTACTCAATCGTAAGCGCACATTAAGCATCAACATGATCAAAAAGCTGCATGCGGGAATGAAAATTCCATATGAAACATTGTTGAATTAAAAATGCTCATCTAACACTAGTGGGGTTAGAAAAATGATAGGCGGGATGATATGGCGTCCTGGCAGGAGTCAAAAAATAAAACAAATCACTGTTTTTATAAAAAAACAAAACAAAACAATGGTATACCTACAAATATACCTCTATTCAAAAAACGCCTAGTCCCAAGGCTCTCAGCATACTGAACAACAAACCACTCCTCCCCAAAAAGGCTTACAACAAATAGCCGTTAAAACCATCTCGCAAAATCATATTTCTAAAGTATGCATACCTTTTACATAGTGAGGTCCAACACAATATTTAGATTTATCAAGATCAGGATCTATCATTGAGGTAGTCATAATCACTTGATATGGTTCCTTATATTGACTTAATGCATCAATTAGCACTCGTTGAAAATTTTGACTACGATCCGGCCCCATTCCCTTATCTTCAGTATTATCAAGCATTAAAAATCTGGGATATCTCATATCCTTATCTTCTAACGACTCCATTAAAATAGCTAAATGAAAACTATTTTTTAATACAGTTTCAGAACTAGCTGAAAACTTAGACCGTCCATCTACAAGTATTAAATCCTTAGCAAAGTCATATTGAACAACCTTCGCTTTATTAAAATCAGGCTCAAAGCCACCATCTTTTTCAAGTAGCTCTTTTGTCTTTTCTGATAGATTATGTTCTATTTTTTCACGACGAGAATCAGAATTTTCTTTACTTTCTTTTATAGACTCTCTAAGCTTCAAAATTTTATCATTAAGTTCAGCTTTTTCATTTATCAAAGCCTCAACAGATGAAACTAACTTCATCTTACTTTCTGAATTAACAATTCTCTCTTGAAGGGCACCTATATTTCCCGATAGCACATTTAGTTTAAGTATTTTTTCCGAGCTTATATTTAAAGCCGCCTTGTGTTCGGCTTTTCGGGCTTCTAATTTACTTATTAAAACTCTAATAGCATGATTCAAATCTTCAAGCCTACTTTTCAATCGGCCTACAACAGTCAGACTTTCACGCTTTTGAAACTCCAGTTCATTTAAAGTGGATAAATATAACTTATCCCGAGCATTATCCCCTAATGGAGTTTTACAAAGAGCACAGCAGGTATCATCCTGAGACTCTAACGAAGAGAGGCAACTGGGGCAAAACTTGAACCGAACCTCACCAAAAAAGTTATACGCTGTCCTTGATTCTTTCAAAGCTTTTGTACGTGTTTCAATTGAACCCAAAAACATTTTTGACTCTATAATTTCGTTATATACCTCAGTACGTTCGGAAGTTAAAGAATCAATTTCATTAGAAGTTTCGATTATATCATTGGATAATTTTTCGACTTCATCTTTTATATTTTCATTTAAATCATCATCTGGCTTTAATAATAAATTTTGACGCTCCTCAGTTAGCTGAACAAGATTGCTATAGTATTCAGTTATTTCTTCTTTAAGATGCTCTTCACGTAAAACACCTTCTGTGGGTGAAATAAACTTATATACTGAATCTAACTGCCCTCCTATCTTAGAAAATTCTGACTCCGCCTTCGCAAGCTGCTGCTTTAAAGAGTAAACACCCAAATCGTCTAGCCCAAGTAAAAAATCCCCTATCGCTTGTCGCATACTTGGCTTATCAAAAGTTGAGTGCTCAGCCCGCAATATTTTATTTACTGCTGTACCTTGATCTACATATATAAGGCGTAGCACTTGATGCATAGTTAAATTTGCATAATCATCAGTTTGACTATGAGGCCAATTTAGCAAATCAAAAAACTGCTGAGAGAAGCTAAGTTTGTTATCGGTTCTATTTAATCCATATCGCTGCCAATCATCACGACTAGCTTTTAAACTATCGAGAAGTGTTCCGCTAAAAAAGTAGATTGGAGGTTTAGACCCTGGATCTATCGCTCGTTCAATCGTAATTATATGGCCATTGATTTCTATCTCGGCAATCATCTGGTCACAGGATTTTGCTTCTTTATTCCAGCGGTCTTCTGGAACATCGCCACCTAAACAGCTAAAAAGCAAATCCATTACAGTAGATTTACCGATGCTGTTAGTACCACGGATTATATTTACACTTTTGCCAAACACCTGATCGTAAACATTTTTTTTAGACTTTTTAACGATAAAACGATTTACGAACAAAGTATCCATTTTAAGCATCATAAATATATTCCATTAATCCAGATCTTTTTTTAAGTCCTTGAGGCCCATTTAAACCAACCATGGGCAAAGCTTCAGTGATAATTTTAAATTCATCTTTATTAAAAAATTCATCACTCTTCATATATGCAATAAAGGAAGGTGGCAAAGCATCATCGACCAAACACAACTTATCAGCCTCAAAGCTTTCTTTTGAAACTATTCCTTTAGCTATAAGCTCTAACACTGCAGTCTTTTGAAATTTCTCAAGATCATAAAAAACTCTAGGAGAGTTATTTATATCTTCATACTGTTGAGGGATGTTTTTAAGAAGCCTCTTATATTTAGATATCTGACTTGGCCAAGGAGATATTTCTTTAAGCTGAGCTGGAAACAAATAATAGAAATCTAGCAAACGTAAAAGAGACCAAGACACTCCCGTTTTATTAGCAGAGTGCAAAATTGAAACAATACGATAAAGGCAATGATTCGCATCAAAAGCAGGATGATAAATAAGCATAATTAATCCCAAATCAAGTGGCACTTACCTGTCAAAAAGTACAACATGCCTGAAATAGTATCTTGATCTATAGTAGGATCAGAACCTATAACCTCACTATAAACTCTATCGACTATGTGATTATATATTGCCATATCAATAACTTCAGAGCGAGCTTTATTTTTAATTAACGGACGAATCGAGCTCTCAAAAGTAGCTTTAATTTTTTGTAAAATATAAAGATATATCCATTGACGTCTTGGGTTTAACTGCGACTTTGAAAACCTCTTGGCAAAGTGATCTTTCTTTTCAATCGCATCATCAACTAAATCAGATCTACCACCGTTAACAAGCTTTTGTTCTAAACCAATTACAGCCGAACGCGTTTTATTATTAGTAAAAAACTCGAGCCGCTCAAGAAAATATTGAAAATCTTCATCACTTTCAGCCATTTCTTGAAAACGCTCTAGGCCTCTTACCACAGCCCCACAGTCAATCGGGGGGAGTTCAATATTATAGTTATACTGATCACCCCCAATAATATCTTTACCAACTTCGCCATTTTTGACTGATACTTTATTCATTATTTTTTCTCACGACGCCCATTACTATTACCACCAACAACATCACCTCTAACACTTGATTTATTGATACTAATCTTGTTCCCCCCCAAGGAACGCTCACCGGCATCCCACTTAAAAACTATGAAAGTACATAGCAGAAAAGTTAAAACCGCAATTGAAACAAAAAGGCCATAAACTTGAGACTCATTTAAGCCATCAAGATATTTTGATTCAAAAATACGTGGGAATATTGTAACAGCTACTACACCAGAAATAGCTAAGCCAGGACAACACTTTAAAGCTTTTTTCCAAAACTCATCCATTTATAATTCCCTTACCTTCTTATAACTAACTTCTATTTCTGAACGGATACTGATCAATAGCTGGCAAATAGACGACCAATAATTATATATACATCTCGAATTTTACTAGTTACATAATTTTTCTATAATACATCAAAGGGCACCCGCCTTATGACTTGCATCTGATGTACTAGCTTGGATCGCCAAAGCATACTAAGGAACAAGTGATTTTGCCACTCATTTACACTAGAACATTCCTAGCTGTCAGGTCCCGCATGATTAACTACCCGTTTGTTAAATAACTCGGGCTGCCTGGCCTGCCACTCCTTCAGCGCCGTGATCGGTGATTGATGATGCAGTGCCTTCTGGGGGACGTGGTGATTGTACACCCAGGCATAGCGTTTAAGCGTCTGTTCCAGATCCTCGCCTGTGGTATAGCGCCGGGTTGCCAGCACGTCACTGATGCGGCCGTTGAACCGCTCCACCCTACCGTTCGTCTGTGGCCTTCCCGGCTTGATCAGGCGATGTTCGATAAAATGGGCTTGGCACTCCTTGTCAATGGGGTGGCGCCCGGTGGGCTTGCGCTCTCCTGCCCGCGTGAAGCGATCGGTGAACGACTTACCGTTGTCAGTGAGCACCGTCTGAATCATGAAGGGAGCCTTCTCCTCCACGCGCTTCATGAACGCCTGGGCATCCTGAGCAGACTGGCTGCGCCTGACCTCCAGATAGACCCAGCGTGTGGCACGGTCGATAGCAACGTACAGGTAGCGTTTCTTCTCCTCGTCGGGCATCTGCGGCAGATGCTTGATGTCGATATGCACGTACCCGGGCTCGTAGTCCTTGAAGGGCTTGTGCCGGGGCTTGCCATCATCTCCCGCGTCCTGACGGGCTAGTTCTGCCAGTGTCGGCACCTGGCGCCGCTGGAGCATGCGGTGCAGGCCCGAACGAGACAGTCGAGGGTTCAAGAACTCACGTGCCACAACGAGGAGATCATCCAGGCCGAGCCGCAGGAATTCACGGGCGGCGATCAGCACCTCCTCCTGCTCGGACGTGAGGGTGGCTAGCAGGTTGTGACGCGTATGCGGTCGGTCATGGACATCGTCGCGGTACCGCCAGCGCCGGATGGTCGCGGGGGAGACGCCATACTGGCGGGCCAGCTCGCTATCCGTGAGGCTGGTGGGTGACGCCTGGATCTCGCCCCGGATCTTCGGTGTCGTGGTGGCCTGCTTATGCAGTTTGATGTTCATGAATCTGCTCCCGAATGAAGTGCTTTAGAAGCTCTCTGGCTGCCAGCAGAGGATAACTCCTATAGCTCATTTGATCATCCGGGACCCTACACCTAGCAATAAGTAATACTCCCTCCTCCAACTGAAGCAAAAATCCACATAATTTCATGTGGCCCTGCTTTTTCTCCAAGGTCAAACAGTAACGGGCTTGCGACCATACTCTAAGGTGCAGAAGGAAATAGCTTACAAGCAAGCTCCATAAATCAGTGGTGAAAGACGCGCCTTGGTGGGTGGGACTGCAGAGGTAACTGTTCCGCAAAGCTGCTGGGTGCCGCTATAAGCCCTCCTACACTGCGCCTAGCCCCATAACAACGAAAGTCCTCATAGGGGCAAAACCACACGCTTAATTATTAGCATCTTTCATGGTATGTACTCTGAAGCCTTACTAAAGCTGCTCAAGAACGCCCTATTTCGCTGTCAGCGAGGTATGAGCGAGCTGGCAAGCCTGATTAACCACCGCACCTTACTAAAGTGCATAAACCCGCATGAATTCGCATGATTTTCATGCACCCATTTTTTACTGGCCAGCCCAGCAGTGGCGCGACTTGAGGGTAGGCGTAGAGTGCATAAAAACCACTACATTTAGCGCGAGGGCGGGGCGGGGAGTTGACAGCGCGGCGCAGGTTGCAGCCTAGAAGGCAGGTTCTCCCCATAGCAATTGCCATCAGCTAGCACTTTGTGGCGTGCTTCCCTTATCTGTCCTCGCTGCCCAAACACGAAAAGCCCCGCACGTGGCGGGGCTGGTTCTGATGGGTGCAAGGGGCTGTTAAGCGGCGCTGTCGCTGTCCAGCTTTTCAAGACTGCATACATACTCTATCCGGCTCTTTAGCTACTTCACGCGCGGCGAGCCACCGATATCTCTGAGCTAGCGGCATATACCATTCTGTATACCACCTGAAAGTAAAATTTGAATGGGAAAAAATAAAGAGTTGAAAGCCTGAAAATCAATATTTTTAGAGGATTAAGCTTTCATTTCAGCGTTGGGCAGACTTACGAAAAATACGCCGTTGGCGTCCCTGGCAGGAGTCGAACCTGCGACCTGCCGCTTAGGAGGCGGCTGCTCTATCCTACTGAGCTACAGGGACTTTGTGTCGCGTGGAGGGGAGATTGCGGGGGCAGAGTATAGCGCGTTAAGCGTGCTACTCCAACCATAGGCCAGTGCGTAGCTCGATGCATAGTTCGGTGCCGCCGCTTGGTTTAGACCCAGCCGAGCCAGCGTAAGGCGAAAATCCCCAGTGTCACCGAGAGGCTGGCCATGAGCGTGGTCATGGCGATGATGTTGGCGGCGAGCACGGTGTTGCCTCCAATGGCCTTGACCATAACGAAGCTTGCCGCGGCCGTGGGGCTTGCAAAAAAGAGGAACAAAAGCCCCAGTGCCTGGCCGGAAAAGCCTACCGCCCACGCTGCTAGCGTACTTACCACGGGCAGCACGACCATCTTCATGATACTCGCGCTGAGCGCCACTTCTTTATTTTCACGCATGGCCGACATAGAGAGCGTTGCGCCGATGCAGATCAGCGCCAGCGGCAGGGTCAGTGATGCAAAATAGTCACCCGAGGTCATCAGCCAGCTGGGCAGAGGAATCGAAAAAGCGGCGAAAGGCAGTGCGATCAGCACGCCCAGGATCAGCGGGTTGGTGATGATATGTTTGAGGATGCTTCGCCACTCGGTCGATTGACCGGGCTGATACGCCGCCAGCGCAATGACCGAGAGCGCGTTGTACATCAGAATCACTACGCCTACCAGTAAGCCCCCTACCGACAAGCCGTACTGGCCATACATCCCCGCTGCCAGCGCTAGCCCCACTACCCCACAGTTACCGCGAAAGGCGCCCTGAACGTAGAGGCCACGCTCGGCGTAGGGAACCCGATAATGCGCCCAGAGCCAGCTAAAGAGAAATTGCCCGAGTGTTGCGGCGGCAAAGAAAAGCATGAGCGGCACATCCAGCGCCACGCTTAAATCGGCTCGCACCAAACTCAGGAAAATCAGCGTAGGTAAGGTAGCGCGAAAGACCAGCGCTGAGGCGGTGGTAATGAAAGCGCTGTCGATCCAGCCTAGGCGCTTGAGCCCTATCCCGAGAAAGACCATGGCAAACACGGGGAGTGTGGTATCGAGGGTGCGGGAAAAGAGGTCGAATAGGCTCACGACAGGGCCTCGAATGTGATAGGTGGCCGCGCCTTTTAGCGCCATAGCCAACGAGTAAGCGTTGATTTTACCTCATTCGAAGAGCTGCGTGGCCTCGTCGCTCATGATATTGACTACAACGCCATTGCGCCCCCTGTCCTTGGCGTAATAGCTGCCCGCGTCCGCGCGCTCAAGCGCCTCCTCGACGCTGGCATCATGTTCATCGAAGGTGGTGACACCGATACTCAGCGTCACGTGGTACTCCCGCCCTGCTTGGGAAACCGAAATTTCACTCACGGCTTGGCGCAGCGCCTCGGCAATCCGCTCGGCTTGGCCCAAGGTACAGCTTGGCAACAGAACGGCGAACTCATCGCCTCCTTGGCGGGCTACGTGATCGCTTCGTCGCACCTCCCAGGCCACTACCTGGGCGATTCGCCGAAGCATCTCATCGCCCAAGGCGTGCCCTCCCTCGTCGTTGATCGGCTTGAAGCGATCGAGATCGAAGAGCAGCAGCGCCGAAGGCGTACTGGTCTTTTGAAAATCGGCAAAGGCCTCCTCCAAGCGCCGAAGGAAGCCGCGCCGGTTGAGAAGTCCAGTCAAGGGGTCATGCTCGGCCTCCCAACGCTGCAGCGCCTCCTGTGCACGGCGCTCGGTGATGTCTTTCACCACGCCTACCAGGCCAAGCGAATGGCCGCCTTGGTAGAGCATGACGCTGCGCGCGTGAATATCCAGCCACAGCACTTCGCCATCCTCACGAATGAAACGCAGTTGGCGAATGAAGTCATTGCCCGATTTAAGGCTGTGCAGCCATAGATCCTTGGCATCTTCAAGGTCGTCGCGATGGATCTGTTTGAGCCAAGAGGGCTGCGAAACGTTGCGATCAAAGCCGAGCATTTCCAGCAGCGCGGGGTTGATGTAGGTAATTTGGCCATCGAAGCTGGCGACGAACATACCCTGAGGCGACGTATTGAGCACCGAGTCTAAAAAGGCCTCACGCTCTTGTAGGTGCGCCAAGAGCGCGTCGCGCTCCTCCTCGACGCGATTGAACGTCTCCGTCAGATTTTGCAGCTCCTGCATGCTGGTCGTTAGCGCTACGCGACGCCGTTGGCGCAGCCCCACTTCTTTGATCTGCTGGGCTAGCTGGCTAAAGGGGCGAAGCTGTTTGCGCAGCAGCCACCACAATAGTGGCAACATCGACAACGCCAAAAGCCCCCATAGCCACAGCAGTTGGCCAATGAAATCGGAAAGCAGTAGCTCAGTTTGGGACAGCGGAATGAAAAGGCAAACGATCCAATTAGCTGGCCACACCTGGGCATACGACTGAAGCCCCGCCTGCCCGCTTTGTAATGGGCCTACGCCCTCTCCCTGCCAACCGTAGAGCGCTTGGTCGAGCAGGTCACTCGTGGGTTGTATCGGTGTTTGCGTCAGTAGCAGGTCGCGATTGGGGTGATAGAGAATCTTGCCCGATGCCGTGGCGATACTGGCGTAGCCATGCTCACCCAAACGCACCCGCGACAGGCGCTCGAAGATACCGCCCGTTAGGTTCATGACCCCGCCGATTGCCCCAAGAAAGGCGCCGTCGGCGGCTATACGGGGAGCAACGATCACTACGATCGGCTCCTGACTCGCCCGGCCAATGAACGGCTCGCTGACATAGGGCCGAAGCGTTCCCTTGACCATACCGAAAAACTCACGCTCGGCCGTATCGAGCCCCATGCGCCCCGCCACACCTGGCATATCGGCAACGACGCGCCCGTATTGATCAATGGCCACAAGTCCTTCGAACCAGGAGAGAAGCGCTTGATTGCTGCGCAATTCTTCATAGAGGCGTGTGGGGTTTTCCTCTTCACCGAGTTTGGTGCTTACACGCTCGAGCGAGCGAATACGGCTATTGATCTGCTGGGTCACCTCGTCGGCTAACAGCGTCGACTCGTAGCGTAGATGAGTGATGTTGGTCTTGAGCATCATCTCCTTGCCCAGATGCCACGCCGCACCCACGACTAGCGTCACCACTAATAGCCAGATAATGGCCAGCCCCATCAGCAAGCGCCCTTCGAGAGAGGGGAAGCGAACGCGGCGGCTCAAACGCAGTAGTGCATCCACTCGGTCACCCTGGCGATCAAGAAAAATACGTTACCCAAGGTAATTCCTCGTGCAAAGGCCACTCGTTCGCTGATGTTACCCAGTTTTGTATAACAGCATGGGCTAAACGGTAAGAACGTAATATTTATTAATTTAAGTAAAAGCGTTATGCCGTCAATGATACTTTTTAACGCTTCGCAAAACTATATAACACAATTTAACTTTAATTAACCATTTATCTCATCAAGCTTTTTTCAAGCCAACGTAACTTTTTGTATTTAAAAATGAAAATAAGTATCAATGCTCATTTTTCCTGGTACAACTGCCTGGTGATTGAGAAATTGCCAAGACAGCGGGATTCACGTATGTTCGCCCTCCCTTGACCCACGACACGAAGAGCGCCGCTGAGCGTATTCGTCAGCGGTACGTACTCACCATGGAAAAACGCACGGCAGGCATTCTTTCTCCTGGAATTCAGCGTATTAGCGCCCTCAAGGCGCTGCTACCCGAATTCGACCGGCTTATCCGACTTAACTCACTCAGTCGGATGCCTGATGCCGTCGTCGGCTGGGGATTGAAACCGACGAGCGTTCGTGCCCGCCGCTATGCGCAGAAACACCACCTACCCTATATCGCCCTGGAAGATGGCTTTCTGCGCTCTCTAGGTCTTGGCGTTGCGGGCTACCAACCGCACAGCTTGGTAGTGGATCATACCGGCATTTACTACGATGCCACGCGCCCCAGTGATCTGGAAAACTGGCTCAACGATGCCACCTTCGACCACGACGAACTCGCTCTTGCCGAGCGCTGTATGACGCAACTGCGACACTATCGTCTATCGAAGTATAACCACGCCCCCGACCAGCTTCCGGAACCGCTGAATAGAGGTACGCCGGGCAGCTGCGTATTGGTGGTGGATCAAACCGCCGGAGATGCCTCGATAAGCTTTGGTGGCGCCAGTGCCGAGAGCTTCACCGCTATGCTGGAAGCGGCGCTAGCAGAGCACCCCAATGCCACGGTGCTGGTGAAAGTTCACCCAGACGTCATCGCGGGTAAAAAGAGCGGGCACTTGCTAAAGGCAGCCCAGCATCCTCGTTGCGTGCTGGTGGGAAACGACATCAACCCTTGGGCACTGTTCGACATCGTCTCGCAAGTCTATGTCGTGACCAGCCAGTTGGGCTTCGAGGCCCTACTCGCTCAAGTGCCTGTCACCTGTTTTGGCCTGCCCTTCTACGCCGCCTGGGGGCTTACCGATGATCGCCAAGCCTGCCACCGACGGCGGCGTACCCGCACGCTGACCGAGGTCTTCGCGGCGGCGTATTTACGCTATGCCCGCTACGCCAACCCCTATACCGGCCAGCCCTCTACGCTGGAAGATACCCTTGCGCTGATCGCCGATCAAAAGCGCCAGCGCGACCGCCTGAGCGGTGACTGGTTGGCATGTGGTTTCTCCTCGTGGAAGCGTGGCTTCATCGACGATTTTCTCGGCGCCGCCGCCAAAGTAAGCCATCAGCGTCAGTTGCCTAAAGCGCCTGTCAGTAAACGCGTGCTGGTGTGGTCAAGCAGCATCGATGACGCTTTCAAGCAGCGCCATTCCGGGCACATCGACACCCTGTGGCGAATGGAGGACGGCTTCGTGCGCTCAGCGGGGCTTGGGGTGGATCTTACTCGCCCCCTATCGCTCGTCATCGACAGTAAAGGCATCTATTACGACCCGCGCCAGCCAAGCGATCTAGAAATACTGCTGGAAACCTTCGACTTCACACCCGACCTACTCGAGCGCGCCCGGCACCTGCGCGAGCGTTTGGTGGGCCTAAAACTTTCCAAGTACAACGTGCCGGGCGAACGTGAGCTCGATCTTCCGAGCGACCGGCACCTCGTGCTGGTACCTGGCCAAGTAGAAAGTGATGCTTCGATTGCCGCAGGCTCTCCTCAGATTCGTACCAATCAGGCACTACTAGAAGCCGTGCGTACGGCGCATCCGGACGCCTATATTCTTTATAAACCGCACCCCGATGTGATCAGCGGGGCGCGCCTGGGGCTACTCGCCGCCGATGCGAGCACGCTGTATGATGCCGAAGTGGGCCATGTCGACATTGCCGCCCTGCTCGAACGGGTAGACGCCGTGCACACGATGAGCTCGTTAACGGGCTTCGAGGCGCTATTACGTGGTCGTAAGGTCTACACCTACGGGCTGCCGTTCTATGCGGGCTGGGGCCTGACCCAGGATGCGTTGCACTGCCCAAGGCGCACGCGCCGCCTCGGTCTTGACGCGCTCGTCGCCGCTACCTTGATTCTTTATCCAAGCTACGTCGACCCCGCAACGAAGCAGCTGTGTAACGTCGAAACCGTGGTCACTCTGCTGGAGCAGGCCCAGTACCGCTTGGTCAAACCGACATGGAAACAGCAGCTCTATCGCTGCTATCGCAGCATCGTCATAGGAAGACACTGAGTTGAAGCAGCAAAAGCGCGCCTTCTTGTTTCTACAGGGAGTTTGTTCCCCCTTTTACCCGCGTTTGGCGCGTAGCCTCACCGACGCCGGTCACCGCGTCGTCAAGGTCAACTTCAATGCGGGCGATATCGCCTATTCGCAAGGCACCGGCGCTCAGCAGCATCTTTTTCGCGCGCCACTAAACGAGCTGCCCGGCTATCTCAACACGCTCTGGCAGCGTTATGGCATTACCGATCAAGTGCTTTTCGGCGACCGTCGCCCCGTGCATCGCGCCGCCATCGAAGGCGCAAACGATGCGGGGGTGCGCACCCACGTGTTCGAAGAGGGCTACTTTCGCCCCTTCTGGATCACCCTGGAGCGCGACGGCGTCAACGGTCACTCGCTACTGCCCCGCGACCCCAGCTGGTTCTATGCTACGGGGAAGGCACTGCCCGAGCCGCCCAAGCCCAAGCGCTTTCGCTCTTCGTTCAAGGTGCGCGCGCTGCACGATATCGGCTACCACGTGGCAGGTCTTGCCAACCCGCTCGTCGCGCCACGCTACCGTAACCATGCGGGCATTACGGCACCGATGGAGTACGCAGGTTACCTCAAGCGTTTCACCTTGCTAAAGCACTGGAAAAAGCGCGACAAAGCTCGGATCGATGCCTTGATCGCCCAGTCAAAGCCATATTTTCTACTGCCCTTGCAGCTCAACACTGACGCTCAGATTCGCGACCATTCGCCCTACGCCAACATGGAAGAGGTGATGGATCACGTCTTGGGCTCTTTCGCCCTGCACGCGCCAAGCGATGCCCTGCTCTGCATCAAGAATCACCCGTTAGACATGGGCTTGGTGAACTATCCCGGCATCATCCAGCGGCTGAGTGATTTCTACGGCCTTGAAGGGCGTATCGTCTATTTGGAGTCGGGCGATCTCAACGCGCTGCTCAAGCATGCTACCGGCACGGTGACCGTCAATAGCACCGTGGGTCTCGTGGCCCTGGAACAGGGTTGCCCTACCTTTGCCCTTAGCGATCCCATCTATCAGTTGGCGGGGCTGACCTATCAAGGCGCGCTGGAGGAGTTCTGGTTCCAGCCGCCGCCGCCAAGCCGCGAGCTCTTTGGCTATTTCCACAAAACGGTGATGCATGCCACCCAGGTCAATGGCGGGTTTTACTGTCAAACCGGCATCGAGTTAGCCGTAGACAACGCAGCGGGTATACTACAGGCCTGCCCATCACCCCTGGAGAAGCTGCTTTGAGTTTTACTGCAACACGCTGCGTGCTGATCACCGGGGCCACGGGCGCTATTGGCGGGGCGCTGGCACGCGCCTATGCCACCTCGGGGTGTCATCTCATTCTCCATGGCCGCAAACAAGCCGTGCTCGACGCTTTGGCCGAGACATGCCGCGTACAGGGCGCCACGGTAGAGACGGCCTCGATCCCGCTCGACGATGATGCAGCCCTTGCCGAATGGCTCAGCGACGTCGCGCGGCGTTGCCTGCCCGATATCGTTATTGCCAATGCCGGTAGAAATACGCACCCGCCCGGCCCCGGCGAGCTCGAGCCTTGGGCAGAAGCCGAGGCACTGGTCGCGCTCAATCTGCGCACGCCCATGGCGATGGCGCAGCAGCTTGTGCCTGCCATGAAAGCGCGAGGTAGCGGGCAGTTGGTTTTCATTAGCTCGCTCGCAGGCTGGCACGGCTTACCCACCACGCCGACCTATAGCGCCACCAAGGCAGGCATCAAAGCGTACGGCGAAGGCCTTCGCGGGCTGCTGGCGCCCTGTGGCATTGGCGTTAGCGTGATCATGCCAGGCTACGTGACCTCGCCCATGTGCGAGGCGATGCCGGGCCCTAAACCGTGGGAGTGGCCGCCGGAAAAAGCCGCCAAGGTGATCAAGCGCGGCATCGAGCGTAACCGAGCACGCGTTAGCTTCCCGTTCCCGCTCAACTTCGGCACCTGGTGGCTCGCCGTGCTCCCTGCTCCAGTGTCGCAATGGCTGGTAAAGCGCCTCGGTTTCGATCACAGCGGACATCCCCATGCTTGAGGTATCACTTCTCTGGCCGCTAGTGACGGGGTTGATCGCCACCTTCGCCATCGAGGCCCTGCTGCGCCCGGCCCCTACGCCCTTTTGGCAGCGTGGTATGGCAGCCACGGCGATGCATGTGGGCAGCTGGCTGCTGCTTTTCGGGCTATTCACTTTAGTGCTTCAACGCCCCTGGTTTGCGGTGGTGTTTTTGCTCTCGCTGCAGTTGGTCATCGTGCAGTCGAGTAACACCAAATCCAGCACGCTGAACGAGCCTTTCATCTGCCACGACTTCGAGTACTTTTGGGACGCCCTGCGCCACCCTCGTCTCTATGTACCGTTTTTCGGTGTTACCCTGGCGATCCTTGCCTCTTGCGTCGGGGCCGCCGCCATTGGCGCCTTTCTCATTTGGGAGCCGTCGCTGGTCTCGCGTCATGGCGCGGGTGCGCTGTTCGTCGCCACCCTGTCGCTCATCGCCGTGGGTAGCGCCCTCATCGTGGCCGTCAAGCCCTGGCGCACGTCGATTACCCTACACCCAGCGCAAGACATGCACGCGTTGGGGCTCTTCGCTAGCCTGTGGGCCTACGGCGTAGCCCTTATGCGCGCGCGCCCACCTCGGCCCGAGCAGTCACCCTATTACCCAGGCGCTGATCAAGGTGCCGATAATCAGACTGACCACGCCAGCGCCAAGGTCAATGCCCAGACCAACACCCCAAGCGCGGATAGCCCCAACGTGGTGCTGGTGCAGAGTGAATCCTTCTTCGACCCACGCTCCTGGTGCGATGAGATAGCGCCTTCGATCTTGGCGGCGTTCGATACGCTACGCGCACAAGCCGATATCGCAGGCACGCTAAGCGTTCCTGCCTGGGGCGCCAATACCGTGCGCACCGAATGCGCCGTACTCACCGGTATCGCGCCCAGCGCCTGGGGAGCGCTACAGTTCAACCCCTACCGCACACTTGCCCGCCACCCACTGCCCAGCATCGCGAGCGCCTTCAAGGCGGCAGGTTATCGAACGGTTTGCGTGCACCCCTACCCCGAGACGTTTTATCTACGCCACCGCGTCATGCCAGCGCTGGGCTTCGAGCAGTTCGTCGATTTGCAGGCCTTCGACGCCGCCACCGACCGTCACGGCCAATACATTGGCGATGCAGCGGTTGCGCGAAAGGTTGGACGCCTGCTGGAAGATGACGATAATAGACCGCTTTTCGTCTTCATCATCACCATGGAAAATCACGGCCCGCTGCACTTGGAAGCGCCGCAGGCTGAGGCAGCCCAGCAGACGCTGCCCAAGGCGCACTGGCCACTGGCCGAACACCAGCGCGATTTGGCGGTCTACTTGCATCACCTGCGCGAGGCCGACAGGATGATGGCCGAGGTAACGAAAGCGCTGAGTAGCCGCTCGCGCCCAGGGCTACTGGGTTGGTACGGCGATCACGTGCCCATCTTGCCCGCCGCCTACGCTCACTACGGTGCGCCTGCGGGCACGACGCCCTATGTGATCTGGTCGACCCAGCACAAGGGCACGGAGCGCTCGCGCCCGTTCACTACCCAGCAATTGAGCGCCCAGGAACTCGGCGCCGTACTGCTCGAACGAGCACTTGGAGACGTTCCCAATGCCGCGATGATGCGCGATGCACCAGCGAGCGATCTTATGAAGAGCGGTGTTATAAAGAGCAATGCGATAACGAACGATGCATTCAAGGCAGAACCAGAATTTCAGGAGCAAGAATGACTAGACGCGTTGCCATCATCGGCGCCGCCCACCGTTTCCCCGGCACCACCCCTGAAACGTTCTGGCAGGATCTCAAGGCCGAAAAGGATTTGGTCTCGCAGGTCGCTCCCGATCGCTGGAGCCAAGAGGCCTTCTGGCATCCCGACAAGCGCCACCCCGGCACCAGCGTGACCTTTGCCGCCGGTAGCCTGGGCGAGATCGGCGGCTTCGACGCCGACTTCTTTGGTATTTCGCCGCGTGAAGCAACGCATATGGACCCGCAGCAGCGCATGCTGCTGGAGCTTGCTTGGGAAACCTTCGACGATGCCGGCATTGCGCCCAGCACGCTACGCGGCAGTCAGTGCGGCGTGTTCCTCGGCGTTGCTAGTCTCGATTACTCCTACCGCATGGCCGATGACATGGCAGCGATCGACGCTTCCACCGCCACTGGCAATACCTCGAGCATCGCCTCCAACCGCCTCTCTTACGTCTTCGACCTCCACGGTCCGAGCATGTCGCTGGATACTGCCTGCTCCTCCTCCATGGTCGCCTTTCATCAGGCGTGTCAGGCAATCAGAAGTGGTGAAACCAACATGGCGCTGGCCGGGGGTATCAGCCTTCATCTGCACCCTTATGGTTTCATCATTTTCTCCAAGGCGAGCATGCTCTCGCCTACCGGTCGCTGCCAGGTATTCGACGAAGCGGGCAACGGCTACGTACGCTCCGAAGGCGCTGGCCTATTCCTGCTCAAGGATTACGACGATGCCATCGCCGATGGCGACCGTATTCTGGCCGTGGTGGCAGGCTCGGCGGTCAATACCGATGGGCATAAATCAGGAATCACCGTGCCCAATGCGGACGCTCAGATCGACCTGATGCGCCGCGCTTACGCTCAAGCGGGTATCGCCCCCGACGACATCGATTACCTCGAAGCCCACGGCACGGGTACCTCGGTGGGAGACCCCATCGAGACGCGCGCCATTGGTGAAGCGCTGGGCAAGCATCGCGCCACGCCTCTGCCCATCGGTTCGGTGAAGAGCAACATGGGCCATCTGGAAACCGCCTCGGGTGTGGCGGGTCTGGCCAAGGCGCTCTACAGCATTCAGCATCGCGAAGTGCCTGCCACCATCGGTATTCGCACGCTCAACCCGCGTATCAAGTTCGACGAGTGGAACATCGCGGTCGTCACCCAAGCGCAGGCGTTGAAGAAAAGCGGGCGCATCGTCATCGGCGTCAACTCCTTCGGTTTTGGCGGCGCCAATGCCCACGTCATTCTCGAAAGCCCGCCGCAACATGCCGCGACGAGCACGCCAGCGCGTATCGACGATGAAACGACGCCACAAGCGCTACCGCTGCGCCTAAGTGCGCGTAGCGAAGCGGCGCTGATCGAAGGCGCGCACACGCTTGCCGCCGAGCTCAAGAGCGGCGCGCTACGCGACGGGGAAACGGCTCTCTACGATGTCGCCCATACGCTCTTTTATCATCGCGAACACCACGAACACGGCGCCCTACTCTTTGCGGCCAACCACGCCGAGGCCATCGCACGCCTCGAAGGGCTCGTTGAGGACGATAAAACGTCCGCCACCCGCCTTAGCCGACTAAGCGACGCCCAGGGTCCGGTGTTCGTCTACGATGGCAACGGCTGCCAGTGGGAAACCATGGGGCGCGACTTGCTCGACACCGCCCCGGTATTCGCCGCCGCCATCGACCGCGTCGACGCGCTCTTCCAACGTCTGGGCGATTTTTCGCTACGCGCCGAACTCGAAGGGCACAACGGTGATCAGCGCCTTGAACGCACCGAAATCGCTCAACCAGCGCTTTTTGCCCTTCAAGTCGCGCTGACCGAGTGGCTGGCCGACCAAGGCATCACACCCACTGCCGTGTTCGGCCACAGCGTAGGCGAAGTGGCCGCCGCCTGGGCAGCAGGTGCGCTGACCTTGGAAGATGCCGTCAAGGTCATCTATTTCCGCAGCGATTTCCAGGGCAAGACCCGCGGCCTCGGCGCCATGACGGCGGTCTCAATGAGCGCTGACGATATCGCGACCTATCTGGCCCGCCCCGAATACGTCAAAGTGCACCTGGCCGGGATCAACAGCCCCAAGGGCATCACCCTGGCAGGTGATGTCGACCAGTTGACTGCGCTCGAAGCCGAGCTTAGTGGCTTAGGCGTGATGGCCAAGCGTTTACCGCTCGACTACGCCTTCCATAGCCCGGCCATGGATAGCATCGAGCAGGGCGTGATCAGCGCCCTTGCCGAGATAAAACCGCGCGCCACCACCCTTCCCTTCGTTTCGACGGTGACCGGTACCGTTAGTGAAGGTACTTATCTGGATGCGACCTACTGGTGGCGCAATATTCGCGAGCCGGTGCTGTTCGATAGCGCTGCCCGCCAGCTCGTCGCCCAGGGGTATAACGTCTTCATCGAGATCGGCGCTCACCCCATCCTGCGCCGCTACCTCAACGAAGCCCTACGCGAAGCAGACGTTCGCGGCCTTACGCTGGCCACACTCGAACGTCATAAGCCGGGCTTGGAGCTGCTTAAGCGCTGCTTAGCGCAGTACCTGCTCAGCGGACTCGCAGTCGATGCCCGCCGCTTCTTCCCGGTCGAAGGTCTGCGAGCACCTCTTCCGCGCTATGCCTGGCAGCGCACGCATCTGTGGGTCGACCCCACCAGCGATAGCCAAAAGCTTCTGGGACGCTACTACCAGCACCCGCTGTTGGGCTACCCGCTGGCTCAGCACGACAATACCTGGGAGAGTCAGCTCGATACCCAGCGCCAAGCGTGGCTTGCCGGGCACGTGGTGGGTGAAGGCGCGGTCTTCCCTGGTGCTGGCTTCGTCGAGCTGACCCTAGCCGCCAGCGTACAGCTTCAAGACGCCCCGGTGCTCGATATCGAGGAGCTCGAAATTCGCGCACCGCTGCTACTCGACGGCCCCAACGGGCGCACCATGCGTTTGTCGCTGCTGGGTGGCGATGGCCGCATGGAAATCCGCTCGCGCGAGCCCGCTACCGGCACCGAGTGGCAGGTCAACGCGGTGGCGCGTATGCGCCGTGAAACCCGTGGTTTCTTGCTCAAGCGCCAGGCCCCGACACTGCCCAGCCGTGCGCCGGACTACACCCTGGATGAGCACCTGCAGATGGCCGAGCGCATTGGCCTGCACTACAGCGGCGCCTTCCAGGCCATTGCCCGAGGCTGGGTCGAGGGCGACAGCGTGATTGGCGAGATCGAACTGAGCGAGGCCGTTAACGCCCAGCTCGATAGCCTGCACCTGCATCCGGGCATCTTGGATAGTGCCTTCCAGATGTTCATTCCGCTGCTCGCCCACCAGCGCGAGCGCGACGACCGGCTCGCTTTCGTGCCGGTGCGCGTTGGGCGCATCCAGCTCGATACGCAGGCGGGTAAGCCCGTGGTGGCACGCGCCATCATGCGTAAGCGCGCCCCTCACTCCTTCACGGCCGACTTCGAGCTCTTCGATGCCGACGGTCGTGCCGTGGCCGTGCTCAGTGAAACGCGCTTCAAGGCCATTCGCCTCAACCGCGCCCATCAGCAGCAGCTAAGCTATCTCGATGTTGCCTTGACCGCAGCGCCCTTGACCAACCCGCCGCTGGCGCTACCCGCCGAGGCGCTGGGCCGTATCGCCAACCTGCCCGAGGCATTTGCCTCGCACACAGGCAAGCGCTACTCGAGCGAAGTGGCGCCGCTGCTCGACAGTCTCAGTGAAGCGTTCTTCGCCAGTGCTGAGAATGGCGCTGATGCCAGCGAAGAGCACACCCCGGCGACCATCTGGCAGTTGCTGGTTCAGGAGTACCCGGACTACTTCGCTCCTATACATCTGGTCGGGCGGTTGGGACTACACCGCGACGCCCTGCGAGCGGAAACGACCGATCTCGCCACACTCGGCATCGACGATGGCCAGCTTGCTCGCCTCAATCGCGTACTGATCGGCGAAAACGGCTGGCAGGCGCTCGCCAACGAGCTCGGCGCCCTGATCGACGCCACGCTCACTGAGCTTCCGAGCGGCCAACGCTTATCCCTGCTAGAAGCGGGGCCCTGCGCGCCGGTGCTCGGTGAGCGCCTGCTCGAGCGCATGGCAAGCGGTGAGCAGCCGCTGCTGGCACGCAGCCACTACCGCGCCTTGACCACGCACGACGGCGCACGCCATCAAGCCGAACAGCTTCAAGAGCGCTTTCCGCTAATCGATGTGGCAAGCCTCGATGACGCTCCCTCTGCGCTTGCCCCTGCGCGCAAAGCCCAGTTGGCCGTCATCAGCGCCGACGTTACTCATCCTGACGCCACCCAGCGCTTGATCGCGGCGCTACCCGCCTGGCTTGCGCCGGGCGCGCAGCTCATCGTCGTGGGCACCTCGCCCAGCCGCTGGCTCGACGACGTGCTGGCCACTCCCGGTATCGAGCGCCAAGCGCTCGAGCGGGACACCTTAAGCGAGTGGCTCACGGCCCAGGGCATGATCGTATCCGCCCCCATCGTGCTCGAAGAGGAAGCAACGGGCGCTTATTTACTGCATGCGCACTACGCCGCCGACCCGGCTGCGCTACGCCCGCACAGCACGCGGCGCCACTTGTTGATCAGCGATGATCGCAACGAAGCGTTTGCCACGCGCTTGGCTGAAACGCTTGAGCAGCGCGGCGACGCCGTTTTGCTTAGTCGCTCCAGTGCCGCACCGGCCGATCTGCTCGTCGATGCGCTTGCCGCCCCACCCCTCTTTGATGCGGCGCAGCTACCGCTCAACGTCGTTGATCTGCGTGGCCTGGCAGCAAGTGAGACGACCGACACCGTTGCTACGCAAACCCTGCGCTGCCACCTGGCCCAGCAGTGGGCCTTGGCGCTGGAAGCACAGGATGTGACGGCCACACTGTGGCTAACCACCCAGGGCGTGCAGCGGCTGTGGAAGCCCGATGGCGCAAGTGCTCTCGCTCCCGCCGCCGATGCCGCCCTCTGGGGCTTTGGTCGCTCCTTGGCCAACGAAGCGGTCGGCCACGATGTCGTCTTGCTCGACCTGCCAGTGGATCCCGATGCGACGGCGCTGGAGAGTGTTGCCGCGTCGCTTGCCTGCCCAGACACCGAGAACGAGGTGGTCATCGCGACCAGCGGCGCTCGGCTCGCTACGCGCCTGCGCACCTTGCCTGCACCGCACTGCGCTGAGGACGTATCGCTTCCCGCGCGCCATGCGATGACGCTAGGATTTGCCCTGCCTGGCCAATTACGCCAGCTGCGCTGGCGCCCGCGTGCCCTGCCCGAGCTTGCCGCCGATGCGGTCGAAGTACGCGTCAAAGCCACGGGACTCAATTTCCGCGACGTCATGTACACGCTGGGGCTGCTCTCCGACGAGGCCATCGAAAACGGCTTTGCTGGCCCCACGCTCGGGCTCGAGTTCTCCGGTGAGATCGTTGCAGTCGGCAGCGAAGTGACACGTTTCACGCCCGGTCAAGCCGTGGTGGGCTTTGGTCCTGCCAGCTTCAGCGACCGCTTGATCGCCAGCCAACACGCCCTGGCGCCGCTGCCCGAGGGCGTCGATTACGCCGCCGCGGCCACCATCCCGACGACCTTCTTTACCGTTTACTACGCGCTCAAGCACTTAGCGCGGGTCGAGCCCGGTGAGAAAGTGCTGATCCACGGCGCCGCAGGTGGCGTAGGTATCGCGGCACTTCAGATCGCAAGCTGGATGGGCGCCGAAATCTACGCCACCGTGGGCACCGAAGAGAAGCGTGACTTCTTGCGCCTGATGGGCATCGAGCGCCTCTACGACTCACGCTCGCTGACCTTCGCCGAGGAGATTCTCGAGGATACCCAAGGTGAGGGTGTCGATGTGGTGCTCAATTCGCTTGCAGGCGAGGCGATCAACCAGAACCTACGTGCGCTGCGCCCCTTCGGCCGCTTCCTGGAGTTGGGCAAACGCGACTTCTATGAAAACACGCATATTGGCCTGCGCCCGTTCCGCAACAACCTAAGCTACTTCGGCATCGATTCCGACCAGTTGATGAAGGTACAACCCGCCCTCACTCAGCGTCTGTTCGGTGAAATGATGGCCCTGTTCAACGACGGCACGCTAAGCCCACTGCCGTTTACCGCTTTCGGCCACAGCCAAGTGATCGACGCCTTCCGCTACATGCAGCAAGCGCGTCAGATCGGCAAGGTGGTGGTGAGCTACGAAACGCCCATCGCCGAACCACAGCACGATACCCTCGGCCAGGGCACGCTGACGCTTTCGGCTAGCGGGAGCTATCTGGTCACCGGCGGGCTTGGCGGCTTTGGTTTGAAGACCGCTCAGTGGCTGGTCGATAAGGGCGCACGCGCGTTGATTCTGCTAAGCCGCAGCGGGCCGCAAAGCGACGAAGCCAAAGCCGCCATTGCGGACTTCGAGGCGCGCGGCGTCACGGTGGTGGCCGCCGCCTGCGACATCACCGACCGGGATGCGCTCGCCAACGTTTTGGGCCACGCGTCTCAGGAGCTGCCCCCGCTGAAGGGGATCGTCCATGCGGCCACGGTGATCGACGATGGCCTGATCCGTAACCTCGACGCCGAACGCATCGAGAAGGTGCTGGCGCCGAAGATCGAGGGAGCTCGTCACCTGGATGCCCTGACCCAGGAACTGCCGCTGGATTTCTTCATCCTCTACTCCTCGGCTACCACCCTCTTTGGTAACCCCGGCCAGGCCAACTACGTTGCCGCCAACCACTGGCTCGAAGCCTTCGCCGCTACGCGCCGCGCCAACGGCCGACCGGCCACCTGCGTACGCTGGGGCGCCATCGAAGACGTCGGCTTTTTGGCCCGCAATACGCGCACCCGCGACGCTCTGCAAGAGCGCTTGGGCGGCTCGGCGCTACGCTCGGACGATGCTTTGAAGGTCCTGGAGCAGATGCTGCTCACCGATAGCCCGAGCCTCGGCGTGCTCGAGCTCGAGTGGGGGGCACTGGCGCGCTTTTTACCCACCGCCGAGACACCGCGCTTCGACGAGATCGCCCGCGCCAGTGACGACGATGGCGCCAGCGAACACGATAGCAACGATCTTCGAGCGCTGCTCACCGAGCTATCGCCCGAGGAGCTCCACGTTACGGTCACCGAGCTCCTGCGCGCCGAGCTCGCCAGCATTTTGCTGATCGAAGAGGAGAAGATCGACGTACACCGTTCGGTCTACGACATGGGCTTCGACTCGCTCATGGGTGTCGAGCTGATGACGGCGATCGAGAACCGCCTCGGCGTCAACGTCCCGGTAATGATTCTTAGCGAAGCCTCGACGCTGGATAAGCTCGCAGGCGTGCTGATTCAGAAGCTGCACCAGCACGACGACGTTGAAGAGGCGCCGCAGGATGCGTTAGCCTCTCTCGCCGCTCGCCACGGCGTCGAAGGACTCATCGATGGCGCCGCTGCTCCCTCTTCATCCGCGACCGAGACACCATGACCCTGACGCGCTCCGAACTGAAACGCCAACTGCTGGAACAGGCGCGCAAACGCCCGGCCACCCGCGCGCCCTCCAACAGCCCAGCGCCGGACACGTCCGCTGCGCTAGCGCATGCGGGCAGCGTACCCGAGCGCTTTACGCGCTTCGATGCTCACCCCGGCTACCAACAGCTAATCATGCTGCGCCAAGGTGCCGAGCAGTTGGGCCTGAAAGATCCTTTCTTCAAGGTTCACGACGGTATGGCGGGGGCAACCAGCGTGATCGAGGGCCGCGAGTGCCTCAATTTCGCCAGCTACAACTACCTAGGCTACTCGGGCGACCCCCGCGTCATCGAGGCCGCCTGCACGGCAGCCGCGCACTACGGCACCTCGGTGTCGGCCAGTCGCGTCGTCTCGGGCGAGCGTGCGCTTCACCGTGAACTCGAAGGCGCCCTCGCTTGCACCTACGGCGTAGAGGATGCCGTCGTCTTCGTCAGCGGCCATGCCACCAATGTCTCGACGCTTGGGTATCTGCTTGGCCCCAAAGACCTGATTCTTCACGACGAATACATCCATAACAGCGCGATGGTCGGGGCTCAGCTCTCCGGCGCCAAGCGCATGTCGTTCGCCCATAACGACCTAGCGTCGCTCGACGACCTGCTCACCCGGCACCGCCTTCAGTTCGAGCGCGTACTGATCGTGGTCGAAGGCCTCTACAGCATGGACGGCGACATTCCCGACCTGCCCGCGCTGATTGCGCTCAAAAAGCGCCATCAGACGTGGCTTATGGTCGATGAAGCGCACTCGTTCGGCGTCATGGGCCAGCGCGGCTTGGGCCTGCGCGAACACTTCGACATTGCCGCTAGCGACGTGGATATCTGGATGGGCACCATGAGCAAAACGCTCTCCGGCTGCGGCGGCTACATCGCAGGCTGCACACCGCTGGTGGAGACGCTGCGCTACTTCGCTCCTGGGTTTCTTTATAGCGTGGGCATGCCTGCTCAGGTTGCCGCCCCTTCGCTCAAAGTGCTGGAACTGATGGGACAAGAGCCTCAGCGGGTCGAGCATTTGCACGCCATTTCGCGCTACTTTCTCGAGCGTGCCCAGGCGCTGGGCATGGATACCGGGCACAGCATCGGCGCGGCCGTAGTACCGGTAATCGTCGGCAGCTCGCCGCGCGCCGCGCACCTTTCACATGCGCTTTACGAGCAGGGCATCAACGTGCAGCCGATCCTTTACCCGGCAGTGCCCGAGAAGAGTGCGCGGCTGCGCTTTTTCCTCTCCTGCGAGCATACCCAAGCGCAGATCGACCAAACTCTGGATACGTTGGCAGCGCTCATGGCCGAGGCGTCATGAGCACGGTATCGTCTTTGGATGAGAGCGCTGCTTTGGATGAAGGGGGTAACGAAGGAGGTAGCGGGCAAGCGCGTTGGTACGTCATTCAGTGCAAGGGCGGCGAGTCATTTCGCGCCGCCGAGCACCTAGCCAATCAGGAGTACGAGATCTTCCACCCCATACTCAACGCCCAGCGTAAGCGTCAGGGCAAACGGGTCTTGGTGCTCGAACCGCTGTTTCCCTACTACCTGTTCATTCGCCTGGACACCATTGCCAGTAACTGGCGCCCCATCCGCTCGACTCGCGGCGTGCTTAGGCTACTCACCTTTGGTGATCACCCCATCGCCGTCCCCGATGCCCTGATCGACACCCTGCGCGCCCAACCCCATCGTCAAGAAGGCAGCCACACCCACTTTTGTGTCGGCGAGAAAGTCATCATCACCGACGGCCCTTTCAAAGACCTGGAAGCCATCTTCAGCCGCACCAAAGGCGAAGAACGCGCCATCGTCCTCCTCAACGTACTCCAACGCCCCCAGCACCTGGAAATGCCGATAGAGCAGTTAGAAAAGCGCTGACACTCACCACCAGCACCGCTACGCGCTGCTTTCGCGCCGGGCTGCGGGTGCGCTGCGCTTACCCACGCTACAACTTCAGTCCTTGCACCCGTAGCGTGGCGTAACGAGCGCAGCGAGGCACCCGTAGCGACGGCCCGGCGCGAAGGCGGCCAATGGCCGCCCCCAGGTGCAGCATGCCAATCCGCTAGGCTTTTTTCGTACCGCACCCTATGTTTACACTGAAGAATAATTCATAAAAATCGAGACTAACGAGATGGCAACGTATCGGCGGGCGTTGATACCTGGTGGCACCTATTTCTTTACGGTCGTCACTCATCAGCGGCTTCCTTTTCTAGCTCATGCCCCCAATGTCCACGCACTAGGACGCGCGCTTCGTCGAGTACGATCAACGCGCCCTTTCAGCATGGACGCTTTTGTCATTCTGCCAGACCATTTACATTGCATTTGGACATTACCCAAAGAGGATGCCGATTACTCCTCTCGTTGGCGCGATATCAAAAAGTTCGCCTCGCGCGAATTTGATCGGCCTGTTGGTGTTACCCAGGTTTGGCAGCCTGGTTTCTGGGAGCACGTTATCCGTAATGAAACAGATTGGCGGCGCCATATGGATTACATTCACTTCAACCCCGTAAAGCATGGCTATACCACGGACCCTTCAAATTGGCCGTGGTCAAGCTTTCCCCAATGCGTTCGAAGAGGCTGGTACGAAGAAAATTGGGGGATATCAAAGCCTCCATCGTCCATCATCGACCTTGATTGTGAATGAGCGTAATGGCTTGCTTGTCGATTGGCACCGCTGCGCGCTACTCTCGCGGGTGCGCTGCGCTTACCCACGCTACGAACCCTGTCCCACACACGTAGCGTGGCGTAACGAGCGACAGCGAGGCACCCGCGAAGGCGGCCAACGGCCGCCCGATCAAGCCGCCGCAATAAAACCGGCACCGCTTCGCGCTGCTCCCGCGGGTGCGCTTCGCTTACCCACGCTACAACTTTTGTCCTTGCACTCGTAGCGTGGCGAAACGAGCGACAGCGAGGCACCCGCGAAGGCGGCCAACGGCCGCCCGATCAAGCCACGGTTACAAAACCGGCACCGCTACGCGCTGCTCTCGCGGGTGCGCTGCGCTTACCCACGCTACAACCCCAATAACCGCACTCGTAGCGTGGCGTAACGAGCGCAGCGAGGCACCCGCGATGGCGGCCAACGGCCGCCCGATCAAGCCGCCGCAATAAAACCGGCACCGCTGCGCGCTGCTCTCGCGGGTGCGCTGCGCTTACCCACGCTACAAAACCATCCCCCAGCGCACGGAGGCTTCCCTCTAGGCTACTTGAGAGTATCGTCGGCGGGCTTGGCGCGCTGGGCGGTGATGCGCGTTTGTTCGATGCGGTGCCAGGAAGAGAGGGTGCCGCGGGCAGCTGCTTTTTCGTCGTCGCGCTTACGCATGTTTTGGAGTACGCGGTACTGCAGGCGGTTGAAATAGCCAAAGCCGAGCCCTGGCAGGGGTAGAAAGGGGTTGGTGCGGCTCATGCCCCAGAGCGCCAAGCGCGAGCTGCCGGGAGTGGCTTGGCCGCGGGCGTGAATGCCGAAGGTGTTGGCGATGAGCAGCGTATTGGCTTTAACTTTGAAGGCGCGCGGTGGGGCATTGCCAAGCATCAACGCTTCCTCTTCCCCTACCCGGAACGAGCCGCTGGCGGTGTAGTGATCGGCGTGAGCGCGCGCTTGCAGGCTCATGGCGTACTCCCATTTCAGCCGCTCGCGATGTGGGCGATTGGAGCCCGGCACATAAATGAAGGGACCATTAATCTCCGAGACCTCTTCGAGATAGAGCCAGAACTTCATGGTCGGCTGGAAGGTATCGATATGCAGGTTCTTCTGGGGGTCACGGCGCACATTGGCGGGAGCCGCATCGTTGAGCACGTTCTCGATATGGCAGATAGGCAAACGCGCATGACCGGCACAGTAGCGAAAAAGGCGCTTGAGCTCGGGGGCTTCCAGCACCGCCTTCACTTCCGGCAGTGCCTGCATGACCTCGGGACTGAGCAATACCCGGTGCGTTCGCGCATCCCCTTGGCAGCACTCGCGGATTTCTCCATCGAAGCGCTCGATGGCCTGCACCAGCGCCGCAAACTGCGCTTGCGGCAGGTAATTCTCTTTGAGCACATAGCCCTGAGTAGTGAACTGCTTGCGATCCGCCTTGGGCACGCCCGGCGCCAGCATGGCCATGCGCAGGCGCGTCATGGCATAGGCTAACCAAACCCGCGCGGCGTGAAGGCCGTAGCGATTGAGCCGTCGGCTGCCGAGTATCGGATTGGCTTTGAACGACTTAGTACCGGTAAATAGCTCTCCGCCCCAAACCAAATATCGCGCTAATCCCTTCATTGCCTGCTTCCTTGCTACTGCCCGTAAAAGACGTATTAGGGCACAGCGCTCTGCATTGGTAAACCACTGCAAGCTAGCCTGCTATTGACGCTGCTTTCCCCCTTCGCCTATAGTCGAATGTCGAAAAATAATCGATTTTTCATTTAACAACCGACAACAGAGGGATATAGGAACATTCACCAGAACCACTACTTCCTTACGGTAATGTTCTCGCGTCAACCCTCACGCATTTTCCCAAGCCAGCATGCGGCCACGCCGCTTGATCAGTGATGCCCGTTCACTGACGCGGTAGGGTCTGTGTGCAACGATAACACCTGCTCCTGCAAGGAAACACAATGAAATTCAAGACGCTGTTCATCGTGCCCTGGGGGCCAGGTGGCGCTAGCGACTTGCTGATGCGCCTGGTCGGTCGCCACCTGGAGCGTGAACTCGACACTGCCGTGCCCATCATCAACATGCCGGGTGCCAGCGGCACCGTGGGGCTTCGCGAGGCAGCGCGACGCGATGCCGATGGCTACACCATCACGCAGATTCATGAAGGCTTGCTGATGGCTCATCATGCAGGCATCACCGAGCAAAACTGGGACTCTTTCGAGCCCATTGCCATGATGACCACGGATAACTCGGTCGTCATGGTCAATGCCGATACCGGCTGGGAAACCCTCGATGACATGCTCGAAGCGGTACAGGCAAGTCCTGGCGAGTACCGCATGGGCGTTACCCTAGGCGGCATTCCGCACCTATGGGCGGTGCAGTTCGAACAGGCTACCGATACCCAGTTCGGCTACGTTGGCTATGAAGGCACGGGCGAGCGTCTGCGCGCACTGGCGGGCGGACATATCACCGTCTCCATCGAGGATTACCAGTCGGCAGAAGCCTTCGTCGAAAACGGCGACGTGACCATACTCGCCGCCGCTACCCCCGAACGGCTCGACGAGATCCCAGAGATCCCCACCCTCCACGAACTGGGCTACGACCTGGAGTTTCTGGTTACGCGTGGCATCGTCGTACCCAAGGGAACTCCCGAGCCCATCATCGAGCGCCTGGAAAGCGCGCTTGAAGCGGTGGCCGAGAGCGAAGACTTCCAGACTGACGTTGCCAATGCAGGCGGTACCGTGCGCTTTCTCGATCGCGCCGACTACATCGACTACCTCGAGCGCAACGACCAGTTCATCGAAGAAAACGCTGGCCTTCTCGACTAAGCGTCGGAATCACCTCTTCATAGGAAGCCGTTATGAAGCGTAAGACCCCAGACGCTGCGCTGCTACCCACCTTGCAGCTAGTGTCGTACGTGGTGCTTGCGATGGGAGCGGTATTCATGGCCATCAGGGCCGGCGCACTGCCGGCCTCTCGCTGGGAACCCATGAGTGCTGGTACCTTTCCGCAGCTGATTTTTTCATCCATTGCCGTTCTATGCGTGGTTGCCATCATCTTCGAGCTGGCCAAGCACGGCCTTCCTGTTACCACGCTCAAAACCGCATGGCAGCGTTTGATGTCGCTCAAGCGCGTCCTGGTGAACCTGGGGCTGTTCGTTTTTTACATGGTACTCATGCCCTGGGCGGGTTTCATTGCCGCGACCTTCGGCTATTTGCTCGCCGCCCAGCTCTACTTGGCACCTCGAAAGCCGCTTTCGCTTTTGATTGCGCTGGGTGTGGCCCTGCTGTTCTCGTTCGGGCCTTACTATCTTTTCGCTGACGTGTTCAGTATCTATCTCCCCCGCCCGCGCTGGTAAACAGGTGATCTCATGACAGATGCATTTCTCATTGCGCTGGGGGGCGTCACCGAGCCCTATACGTTAGCGCTCATGGCGTTGGCGACCTTTGCCGGTATCGTAGCGGCGGCCATCCCCGGCTTCACCATCACCATGGCGATCGTGCTCACGCTGCCGCTGACCTTTGCCATGCCGCCCATGCAGGGCATCGCGGTGATGCTATCGGTGTACGTCGGTGGGCTCAGCGGCGGTCTCTTCAGCGCGGCGCTATTGGGCATTCCGGGCACGCCGTCGGCGGTAGCGACGACCTTCGATGCCTTTCCCATGGCGCGTAAAGGGCAACCAGGGCGAGCGCTATCGCTTGGGCTTTTCGCCTCCTTTGTCGGCTCACTGATTTCTATCGTGATTCTGATCGTCGCAGCTCCGCCGCTAGCGCTTTTGGCAGTCAAGCTCGGCCCCTGGGAGTATTTCGCCCTGATCGTGTTTGCGCTGACGATCATTGCAAGCCTTGTGGGCGATTCCATAATTCGCGGCTTGATCGCAGGGTTAGTGGGCATTGCCATTGCCACCATCGGCCCCGACCCGTTGATGGCGCGCGAGCGTTTCACCTTCGGCTACGACCTTCTGACCGCCGGAATTCCGTTTCTGGTGGTGCTGATCGGCATGTACGCCATGAGCCAACTACTCTCCGAGCTCGAACCGTCGGCTTCCAGCGAAAAGGCGGCGTCGAGCGCGCTGGTGAGTGGCGATATGCGCCCGCACCTGTGGGAAGTAGTCAAGAGCACGATGATGAAGCCGTTCAATATCGTACGCTCATCGCTGCTCGGCGTTTTCATCGGCGCCGTCCCTGGGGCGGGAAGCTCGATCTCCAACTTGGTGGCATATGATCAAGCCAAGCGCGCCTCCAAACACCCCGAAACCTTCGGCCAGGGCGAGCCCCAGGGCGTGGTCGCGTCCGAGGCAGGCAACTCCTCGACCGTGGGCGGTAGTTTGATCCCGCTGATTTCACTTGGTATTCCCGGCTCCCCGGCGGATGCGGTATTGATGGCAGCGATCATGGTTCACGGTATCAGCGTGGGCCCACGCTTGATTCTCGATCACCCGGACCTGGTCTACAGCATGTTCATCGCCATGGCCGTGGCATCGGTTTTCATGCTGGTGATCGGCGTGATCATGATGCGCGCTTTCATGCGTCTGTTGAACGTACCCAAGTACATCGTCGTACCGGTGGTACTGGCGTGCTGTGCCATTGGTACCTATACACTCAACAACCGCGTTTCTGATCTATACCTATTGGCCGCCATCGGCACCTTCGGGTATTTGATGAAGAAGTTGGACTACCCTCTCGCGCCGCTTGTGCTGGGCGTCGTACTCGGCCCCATTGCCGAAACCAACCTGCGCCGCGCCTTCCAAACCAGCGCCGACTGGACGCTCTTTTTCACCCGCCCGATTTCAGCGCTGCTGCTCGCCTTGGCGGTGCTCTCGGTGGCATACAGCATCTACGGCTACATTCGTCATCGCCGCCTGGTCGCCGAGCGCACGCAGGCACAAGCACGCGCTTTTCAAGACGGCGCCTCGCAAGAATAAGGAACTTCCATGAAGCTCGATCCGCACTACTACCCTTCAGCCTCGCGCCGTACCGTCACCTTCGGCAAGCACGGCATGGTGGCTACGTCGCAGACCCTGGCAGCTCAAGTGGGCGCCAACATCCTGCGTGAAGGCGGCAACGCCATCGATGCCGCGATTGCCACAGCCGCCGCGCTCACCGTGGTCGAACCCACCGCCAACGGGATTGGCGGCGACGCCTTTGCTCTCGTATGGGTCGACGGCAAACTGCACGGCTTGAATGCTAGCGGCCGCTCGCCGCGGTCGATCTCCTGCGAGGCCGTCAAAGCGCTGGGCCACGAGAGCATGCCGGCTCACGGTCTGGTACCGGTAACCGTGCCCGGCGCGCCAGGCGCCTGGGCGGCGCTTTCCGAGCGTTTCGGCAAGCTGCCTTTCGAAGCGCTCATGGCGCCAGCCGTCGCTTTGGCTGAAGAGGGCTACGCCGTGCTGCCGGTCGCGAGCCAGCTGTGGGAAAAGGCGCGCGTTCGCTATCGCCAGTACGACCGCCCCGAGTTCGCCCCCTGGTTCGATCACTTCACTCCGGAGGGCCATGCCCCAGCACCCGGTGACGTATGGCGCTCACCGGAGATGGCCAAGACTCTACGCGCCATTGGCGATACGCGCGCCAAAGCGTTCTACCAAGGCGAGCTTGCCGATGCCATGGACGCATTCTCGCACCAGCATGGCGGCTTCTTGCGCAAGGAGGACCTCGCCGCCTTTACGCCTGAATGGGTCGATCCCATTAGCGTGCGCTACCGTGACCACGACATTTGGGAAATTCCGCCCAATGGCGCGGGTTTGATCGCCCTACAAGCGCTGGGCATTCTGGAAGCACTGGGGGATGATCATCGCGACCCGGTGGAGTCGCTGCATCGGCGTATCGAGGCGACCAAGCTCGGCTACGTGGATGGATTGCGCTACATTACCGAAGGCGAGCACATGACGCACAGCGTCGAGCAGTTGCTCTCGCCCGCCTACCTCAAAGCGCGCAGCGAATTGATTCAGCACGCGGCCATCGACCCCACCCACGGTAACCCGCTGATGGGCGGCACGGTGTATCTCTCCACCGCAGATGACGAAGGCAACATGGTGTCGTTCATCCAGAGCAACTACGAAGGCTTTGGTTCGGGCATCGTCGTGCCGGGCACTGGTATCAGCCTGCAAAACCGCGGCTGGTCGTTCTCGCTCGATGAAGAGCATGTCAACGTACTGCGCCCGGGCAAGCTCACTTACCACACCATCATTCCAGGCTTCATTACCAAGGATGACCAAGCCGTGGGGCCCTTCGGCGTAATGGGCGGCTACATGCAGCCTCAGGGCCACGTACAGATGGTCGCCAACATGCTCGAAGATCACCTCAACCCCCAAGCATCGCTCGATCTGCCGCGCTGGAAATGGGTCGAAGGCAAAACGGTGGAAGTAGAGCCGGGCTTTCCCGACCACTATATTCAGGCGCTGGAGCGACGTGGGCATCACATCGTCAAGTGCACCGATAGCCTTACCTTTGGCCGAGGACAAATCATTGTGCGCAATAACGCTACCGGCGTGCTGCAAGGCGGTACCGAGCCTCGCGCTGACGGCGCCGTACTGCCCGTCTGATAAGGTGGTAGAAGCTCACTGGCCACGTTAGCTTTTACTCATCAAAGACTATTGAAGACCTCTTAGAGGCGGCCCCCGGGCCGCCTCTTATTTTACCTAGTCTCTACGCCATCACCTCTTCGTTAAAATATCGTTAAATAAAAATTCCCAACAAGGAGCATTATCTCCTCAAATTATTAGACGTTAGTCTAATTTATGCGCCTTTTTAGTCCATTACAAACCGGCATAGGGTATGCAGGAAAACGTATCAACCGTTAAATAACGCAATGGCCTGGCCAGCCGATCCCCTGTTCATTCTCATTGCACGGTATACGATCTCATGCCCTACGTTCACGATACCCTGACACGCTTACAGCGCAGCAGCCCCGCCCAGGCCGAGTTTTACCAAGCTGCCGAAGAGGTACTGGAGTGCCTGCGCCCGCTTTTCGAGCGCTACCCGCACTACCACGATCACTGCATCATCGAGCGTATCGTCGAACCCGAGCGTCAGGTTTTCTTCCGCGTTTGTTGGACCGACGACAACGGTCGCGTACACGTCAACAAAGGCTACCGTATACAGTTCAACTCAGCGCTCGGCCCCTATAAAGGCGGCCTACGCTTTCACCCCAGCGTGACGGCGGGCACGATCAAGTTTCTTGGCTTCGAGCAGATTTTCAAGAATGCCTTGACCGGCCTCTCCATTGGCGGCGGCAAAGGCGGTGCCGACTTCGACCCCAAAGGCAAATCGGATAGCGAGATCATGCGCTTCTGCCAAGCCTTCATGACCGAGCTGCATCGGCATATCGGCCCCACCTGCGACGTGCCCGCAGGGGATATCGGCGTCGGTGGGCGTGAGATCGGTTACCTTTTCGGTCAGTACAAGCGCCTGAGTGGCCGCTACGAAGGCGTATTGACCGGCAAAGGGCTCAACTGGGGCGGCTCTCTCGGCCGTAAAGAGGCGACCGGCTACGGCGCCGTCTACTTTGCTCAGAACATGCTCGCTGATCGAGGTGAAACGCTGGAAGGCAAAACGTGCTTGGTGTCCGGTGCGGGCAACGTTGCCATCTACACCATCGAAAAGCTCTATGCACTGGGCGCGCTGCCGATTACCTGCAGCGACTCACGCGGAACCCTACATGATCCTGCAGGCATCGACCTGGCGCTGCTCAAAGAGCTTAAAGAGGTGCGCCGTGGCTCGCTGGAAGAGTATGTGAACCAGCGCCCTGACGCGCGCTATATCTCGGTACGCGACTACCCGCAGGATGGCCACGCCGTATGGCGTATCAAAGCCGATGCCGCCTTCCCCAGCGCTACCCAAAACGAACTGACCGAAGCCGACGCCGAAGTACTGCTGGCCCAGGGCGTGCGCTGTATCAGCGAAGGCGCCAACATGCCCTCCACGACGGCTGCGGTCGATCTCTTCCTCGAAGCGAAGATCGCCTACGGCCCCGGCAAAGCTGCCAACGCTGGCGGTGTGGCGACTAGCCAGCTAGAGATGGCACAGAACAGCAGTATGGAACAGTGGCCGCTCGAGAAAGTCGATGCCAAGCTCCAGCAAATCATGGCCAATATCTACCATCAGTGCGCGACGACAGCCGAGGAGTTCAACGACCCGGGCAATCTCGTACTCGGCGCCAACATTGCCGGTTTCCGAAAAGTCGCGGATGCGATGATCGACCAGGGCGTTATGTAATCGCTTTTTACCTAGCGATTGGGTAGAGTGAATGCGTCGACAGTCCTTCCCTTCGGGGAAGGGCTGTTTTTATTGATAGCCACTAAAAGCGTGTTTTCTTCGTTTAATCAAACTATCTATTTGTTTTTGTTGCTTTGTATGGAGAGCAAAATGGAGCAACGTCCGCCCATCATCATCAACCGCCTCGATGCCGAACGCCTGCAGCGGCTCATCGATAACGCCACCGATAAAGAGCAGGCCGTCGCCGATCTGCTAGACGAGGAACTCAGCCGTGGCGAAGTACTGGACCCGGAGCTGATCCCTGATAACGTCGTCAGCATGAATAGCCGCATCCGCTTCACCGACCTCACCCGCGGCCGCCAGATGATCCGCACCCTGGTCTACCCGCACGCCCTGGAAACGGTCGAAGATGCCATCTCCGTCATGGCCCCTATCGGCGCAGGCTTGATCGGCCTCAAAGTCGGCGATGTCATCACCTGGCCAATCCCCAACAGCGCCACCGTGCAGCTACGCATCGACGCCATCCTCTGGCAACCAGAGCGCGAAAAGCAGTTTCATAGATAAGATTTACACGTAGCGAGGCGTAACGAGCGCAGCGAGGCACCCGCGATGGCGGCCGATAGGCCGCCACATCAAGCCACCGCGACAAACACCAGCACCGCTAACGCGCTGCTCTCGCGGGTGCGCTGCGCTTACCCACGCTACAAAACCTTTTACCAGCACAAGCATTACCGTAGCGTGGCGTAACGAGCGCAGCGAGGCACCCGCGATGGCGGCCGACAGGCCACCCCATCAAGCCACGGTAATAAACACAGGCACCGCTAACGCGCTGCTCTCGCGGGTGCGCTGTCGCTTACCCACGCTACGATATGCAATACCGCTCCCTGTAGCGTGGCGTAACGAGCGACAGCGAGGCACCCGCGATGGCCGGCCGATAGGCCGCCACATCAAGCCACCTCGACAAACCCCAGAAACGCCAACGCGCTGCTCTCGCGGGTGCGCTGTCGCTTACCCGCGCTACGATATGCAATACCGCTCCCTGTAGCGTGGCGTAACGAGCGGCAGCGAGGCACCCGCGATGGCGGCCGATAGGCCGCCACATCAAGCCACCGCGACAAACACCAGCACCGCTAACGCGCTGCTTTCGCGGGTGCGCTGCGCTTACCCACGCTACAAAACCTTTTACCAGCACAAGCATTACCGTAGCGTGGCGTAACGAGCGCAGCGAGGCACCCGCGAAGGCGGCCGACAGGCCACCCCATCAAGCCACGGTAATAAACATAGGCACCGCTAACGCGCTGCTTTCGCGGGTGCGCTGTCGCTTACCCACGCTACGATATGCAATACTGCTCCCTGTAGCGTGGCGTAACGAGCAGCAGCGAGGCACCCGCGAAGCGGCCGGTAGGCCGCCCCATCAAGCCACCTCGACAAACCCCAGCAGCGCTAACGCGCTGCTTTCGCGGGTGCGCTGTCGCTTACCCACGCTACAAATTTCAGTCTCCAAACAGGCTCTTTGCCTCACGGTCTAAATCCCCAGGCAACGAAACTTGGGTTGAGGGTTTGGGTGGGCGCGGCGTAGCTCAGGGGGGTGCCGTCTAGGGTGAGGATGCAGCCGTCGGCTTGTTCGAGGATGGCTTGGGCGGCGGCGGTGTCCCAGAGGCTGGTGGGGCCTAGGCGCGGGTAGGCATCGGCGTGGCCTTCGGCGATGACGCCGAACTTGAGCGAGCTCCCCATGCGTGTGGTTTCGTGGGGGCCGAGGGCGGCCAGCCAACTTTCAAGCTGGGGATTGGCGTGGGAGCGGCTTCCCATTACGCGCCATACGGCATCGGGCGAAGGCTTACCCGTCGTGTGCAGTGGCTCCCAAGGCCTGCCCGGTTCGATTTTGAACGCGCCGACACCGCTTGCGCCCACATAGGCGAGTTGGGTAACCGGAGCGACGATCACGCCGAGCACTGGCCTGCCCTGCTCGATCAAGGCGATGTTGACGCTGAACTCGCCGTTACGCTTGATGAACTCCTTGGTGCCATCCAACGGATCAATGAGCCAGTAGCGGCCTGCGCTATCAGGACCTGTAAACGTTTCACCGCCCTCTTCGGAGAGTATGGGCATACGCACAGGCAGCGCTTGTAGCCGCTTCAAGATTACGGCGTTGGCAGCTTTATCGGCATCGGTAACGGGACTAGCATCCGCTTTGGTTTCGATCTCGAATCCCACCGCGTACACCTGCATGATGGCGCTTGCCGCCTCGTAGGCAATATCCAGAATCTGCGGCAGCGTATCTTTTAGCCATACGTCATTCATGACGCCCTCCTCTGCTTCTGAATGAAAGCACAAGCGCAAACCAAATAAAAAGCCGCCCAGAAGGCGGCTTCAAACGGTCAAGCACGATGGTGCCATGGATACCGCTTCAAATATCGTAACCTGCTTCGCGGGCAAGCGTGGTGTTGGCTTGCAGCCAGCCTTCCACGTGACCGCAGTCGAAGGTGCGGCCCTGCATGCGAAACGCCTGCACGGTCTTGCCTTCCTGCATCAAACGGTCGATGGCATCGGTCAGTTGGATCTCGTTGCCCGCGCCCGGCGGCTGGTCACGCAGCAGCTCCATGATGCGGTAAGGCAGCACGTAGCGGCCGATGACGGACAGACGCGAAGGCGCCTCTTCCGGCTTGGGCTTTTCCACCACGCCGCGCATGTCGGCGCTCTCGCCAGCGCTTGGCTCGTCGCAGTCAACGATACCGTAGCGATACACTTCGTCTTGAGGAACGGCTTCGACCATGATCTGTGACGCTTGCGTCGAGCTCCAGCGCTCGACCATGCGCCCAAGATCACACGTATCTCCACCCACCTGCGGCTTGACCAGTACGTCCGGTAGGATGACGGCAAAGGGCTCGTCGGCAGCCAGCAGATGCGCGGCGCAGTAAACCGCATGCCCCAGCCCCTTGGCATTGGCCTGGCGCACGCTGGTGATGGTCAGCTCGGGCGGTGCGATCTCGCTCAGGGTCTTGAGCAGCGCATCTTTGCCCTTTTTCTCCAGCGTCTCTTCGAGTTCGTAGTGGGCGTCGAAGTGATCTTCGATGGCCGATTTGCCCTGACGCGTCACCAGAATGATCTCGTTAATACCGGCAGCCAGCGCCTCCTCCACCACGTGCTGAATGAGTGGGCGATCCACCACGGGCACCATCTCCTTGGGTATCGCCTTGCTGATCGGCAGCAGGCGGGTACCGAAACCCGCTACGGGAATAATGGCCTTACGGACCTGAGTCATCATTGACATCCTTTTGGCTTGCGTCTCGTTCCAGGTGCTTATGTTTTGGGTACTTATATTCTAGGTACGTATAGTAAACCCTAAACGTTCCTAGGTTGAGCGTTGAGTGTTATTGCCGCCACGCGCCGATTCGTTCGAGTAGCGCCTGGGTGCTGGGGTCAGTCACTGCATCACACGCATCGGCGCCGTTCTCTGCATCGCTTGTCATCTGCTGATAAAGCTGGGTTGCCAGTTGCTTACCCAGCTCCACCCCTGGTTGATCGAAGGGATTGACGTTCCAGAGCACCGACTGCACGAACACCTTGTGTTCATAAAGCGCGAGCAAGGCGCCGATATTGAACCCATCCAAACGCTTCATCAAAATCACGCTGTTGGGCTGGTTACCGCGATACCCCTGCGCCATCGCACCGCGCGCGACGGCAGGAATGGCATCATCACCCAAAGCGAACAGTTGAGACTGGGCCAAACAGTTAGCCAGCGTCAGTTGCTCCTGCGCGTGCAGCGCCTCGCCAAGCTCGCCTTCGGCCATCTCCTCTCGCCCTGCCACGGCGATGAAATCCGCACTTACGGTATGGCTTCCCTGGTGCAAAAGCTGATAGAAGGCATGCTGGCCGTTAGGGCCAACGTCACCCCAAATGATGGGACAGGTAGCATGAGTAACTGCACGCTTGTCCAGGCCCACACTCTTGCCGTTAGACTCCATTTCCAGTTGCTGCAAATAGGCAGGTACGCTGCTCAAACGACCATCGTAGGGCAGAATGGCGTGGGTAGGAATATGTAGAAACTGGGTGTTCCATGCACCGATGGCCGCCATCAATACGGGAATGTTGGCTTCTAACGGCGTTTCCAGAAAGTGACGATCTACTGCGTGGGCACCGGCCAAAAGCGTGTCGAACGTCGCCATACCCAACTGCATCGCCACGCTAACGCCAATCGGTGACCAAATCGAAAAACGCCCGCCAATCCACTCCTCGAAAACCAGCTGATGCGCTTCGGGTATGCCGAACTCGGTCATCTTGTCCGGCCGGGACGAAACGCCGATAAGCTGATGGCGGCAAAGCGTGGGGACATCGATCTCCAGCGCTTCACTCAACCACGTAAGGGTCGTGTGTACGTTAAAGCGAGTATCGGCGGTAGTAAACGACTTGGAGGCCAGCACGACCAGGGTGGTGGCAGGGTCGAGCCGCTCCATGAGCGGTAAGAGCTGCGCGCCATCCATGGTGGACACGTAATGCACTGCCACATGGGTTTGGCTCGGGCGGCTGCCTAAGGCTTCGCTGATCAGTTTAGGCCCCAGGTCGGAACCACCCACGCCGATATGCACCACATCGGTGATTGACTGCCCCGTCGCGCCAAACCACTCGCGCGCATGTAACCGCTCGACCAAGTCGGCAAGCTTTTGACGCTGCGCGAGGCAGAAATTAACAGCATCCTGCATGCCGCCGGGGGGCGTTTCCCCTTCAGGCCAACGCGCCGCCATGTGCAGCGCCGCACGCTGTTCGGAAGGGTTCACCTTGGCGCCATCGAAGAACGCCTGACGCTTTTCAACTAGGTTGCAGCTGCGCACCCAATCCAGTAGTAGTGCAAGCGTATGCTCGTTGACCCTTTGCTTGCTGAAATCAACGTGAAGATCGACGTGGTGCGCATCAAGCGTAAACCGAAGCTCCTCGGCACGCTGCTGAGAGGCTTGGGGGTCGCCGTTGAGCAAATCGCCAAGCGTCTGCGCTTGAAGCTGCTCAGCGTGAGCGTCAAGCGCATTGGCTGGGGTATAGACACGCGGTGATCTGGAAAACGTAGTGACGTTCATGATGTCATCCTTGAGTCATATGAGAGACGAGTCCTCCATCTCATTTAAAGCAAGTGTTGCGCCAAGTATAACAGCGCCACCTTAAAACATTCAGCTTACAGTAGGATAAAACGGCGCAACCCACCGCCCTATTTCTGTTAAAAAATATTACGCCTACTGATTGAGCACGTTAACGAGCAATTCGTGTGCACTTTCGAGTAGTACATCCAAATGCGCTGCCCCTTTGAAACTCTCGGCATAGATCTTATAGAGCGACTCAGTGCCACTCGGGCGCGCCGCGAACCAGCCATTAGCCGTCGTCACTTTGATTCCACCGATATTTGCGCCATTACCGGGCGCCTGCACCAATACCGCCTCAATGGGATCTCCCGCCAGGGTGTCGGTGGTGACGCTTTTGGCGTTCAGGCGTTTGAACGCGGCTTTCTCTTCTGCGCTGCAGGGCGTATCTACGCGTTTGTAGAATGGCTCGCCGAAGCGCTCGGTCAGTTCACGGTAGTAAGCACTCGGTGTTTTACCCGTTACCGCCATGATTTCGGCGGCCAGCAGGCAAAGCGCAACGCCATCCTTATCGGTAGACCAAGCGCGCCCGTCTCGTGTCAGCAGGCTCGCACCAGCGCTTTCCTCTCCGCCAAAGGCCAACCAGCCCTCGTGTAGCCCATCGACGAACCATTTAAAGCCTACCGGCACCTCGTAGAGCGTTGCGCCGTGAGAAGCCACGACGCGATCGATCATGGAGGAAGAGACCAGGGTCTTGCCAATCTTGAGCTGCGACACGCCCTGCTGAGTCCAGGCGGGGCGATGTGTAATCAAGTAATCGATACAGACCGCCAAGAAATGGTTGGGGTTCATCAAACCCGCCGCATCCACAATGCCATGGCGATCAGCATCGGGGTCATTACCAAAGGCCACATCGAAACGATCTTTGATGGTAAGCAGGTTGGCCATGGCCGCACTGCTCGAACAGTCCATGCGGATCTTGCCATCATGATCCGGCGGCATGAAGGCAAAACTCATGTCTACGCGGGTGTTGACCACCTTGAGATCCAGAGCAAAATGCTGGGTGATCGCCTGCCATACGGGCAAGGCCGTGCCGCCCATGGGGTCAGCCCCTAGCTTCAAGCCCGCTTTCTCGATGGCTTCAATATCCACCACCTGCGCCAAGTTCTCGACATAAAGGGTAGTGAAATCGTACTCGGTAGCGTGCGCCAGCGCCTCTTCGAGCGAGACGCGAGGGACGTCATCGAAGCGCGAAAGATACTCATTGGCGCGCTCTTCTATCCAGGACGTAGCATCGGTATCCGCCGGGCCGCCATGATGCGGGTTGTACTTGATACCACCATCTTCCGGCGGATTGTGCGAAGGCGTGATGATCAAGCCATCGGCACGCGGCGCACTCTTATCAGCGTTGTGCTGCAAAATGGCATGGCTCACCAAAGGCGTTGCCGTATATCCCCGGTCTTTCTCGATATGCACCTTGACACCATTGGCCACCAAGACTTGCAAAGCGCACTCCCAGGCGGGGCGAGAGAGCGCATGGGTATCTAGCCCCAAAAACAGCGGTCCTTCATATCCTTGTGCCTGACGGTAATCCACCACCGCCTGAGTAATGGCCCAGATATGGGCGGCGTTGAAGGTGCGCTCAGTCGCGCGACCGCGGTGGCCTGAGGTGCCGAAGGTGACGCGCTCAGACGCGACCTCAGCATTGGGTACTTGATCGTAAAAGGCGTTCAACATCGCATCCATAGCGCTCTCCGCTCTTTGAATCTGAATCATTAATTATTGCCGCCCTTGCCAAATGGCGATTGCCTTGTCGCACGCCCCGATGTGTTTAGCATCTTCGGCAGCCTGGGCAGCCATTCGCGCAGCATCAGTTGGATGATCGAGCAACCTTACCAGGCACTCGGCCCAGGCCGAAGGCGCATCATCGGCCAGTAACCCGTTCACACCGTGCTGTACGACCTCGGTATATGGGTAGCGCCGTGAATAGATACCCACGCCCCCCATGGCCGCAATATCCAAAAACTTGATGAAAGACTTACCGCGATTGAACGGCGAATCCCATAGAGGCGCCAAGCCGATATGCACTCGCTGTTGCTGCTGGTAAGCCTGAAATTCATTCCACGGTAGTGGCTTAGGCGTGCTGGTTCTAGGTAGTACAGCTAGATTAGCGGGCGTATATGCGCCCAACATGATCTCGAGATGGGTATCGTCTCGCTCGGTTTGCAGTGCGGCAAGGGCCGGGGCGATATGCTGAAGATCGCCGATATGCGCTCGGGTGCCATGAAAACCTAGCCGCCAAGGGGACTCGGCACCAGGGCCTGTCACCAAATGTTCGCGGGAGGGAAGTGGTGCCAGCAACGGGGGCGTCAATACCTGTACATTCCCGTGGTAAAGGCGCAGTCGCTCTGCCAACTGATCACTACAGGCTACCACTCTATCGGCAAGCGCCAATAAGCGGGGCTGCAACGCAGCTACTCGGGCCATCCTTTCGCGATACGCTGTAGGCAGCGATGTATCATCTGCGGCCGCGCCCAAGTCGTCATCAATCAAATAGGTGAGAGCGACGAAGCGGTGCCGATGACGCTCTAGCCACTGTATCCAATGAAGCGGTAACGAACGGCACACAATGAGATGATGGCCCCGTAGCTCCGCCCCATAACGAAGCTGCTGCCACCAGGCCAATGGCGCCGAGCGCGATGCGGTAATACGCTGAACTCTCGCCCCACTTGCCTCAAGTACGGGAGCTGCCGACGCCAGAAAATAAATATCCTCTGTCGGCTGCGCACCATCGCTCAATACCGTCCACTGGTTAACCAATCACCACTTCCTTTCGATTAAATAAGAAATACCGAGCACATAACCTTCCGTTGAACGATGCATATCACATACGCCCCGTAGCGTGGCGTAACGAGCGCAGCGAGGCACCCGCGAAGCGGCCGATAGGCCGCACTCAAGCCACCGCAACAAATACTGGCACCGCTATCGCGCTGCTTCCACGGGTGCGCTGCGCTTACCCACGCTACAAACCCAATCCCACCGTAGCGTGGCGTAACGAGCGCCAGCGAGGCACCCGCGAAGCGGCCGGTAGGCCGCCCCGAGCCACCGCCACAAATACCGGCACCGCTGCGCGCTGCTTTCGCGGGTGCGCTGCGCTTACCCACGCTACAAACCCAACCCCACCCGTAGCGTGGCGTAACGAGCGCAGCGAGGCACCCGCGAAGCGGCCGACAGGCCGCCCCATTAAGCCACGGTAATAAACACCAGCACCGCTGCGCGCTGCTTTCGCGCCGGGCCGCCGCTGCGGGTGCGCTGCGCTTACCCACGCTACTTGAAATACCACTCACAATTCACTACTTACCATTCACGCTCAACTACTTACGCCCCTAACGCAACGAAAAATCCTCGTGCACCAGCGTCAAATTCGGGTTATACGCGGGGTCGCTGTCGAGCAATTCGCCCCAGGTCTTGCGCATGTAGGCGTATTCGCTTAGCCAGCGGGCTCGCTTCTCGGGGGTATCATCGGCTCCGCGTGAGATGGATTCGTGATGGTAAAGCACGGCATAGGGCGTCCAGAGATTACGGTAGCCCGCTTCGCGTACCTTGATGCAAAGGTCGACGTCATTATAGGCCACGGCCAAACTGGCTTCGTTCAAACCGCCTACTTCATCGAAAACGGACTTGCGCACCAGCAAGCATGCTGCGGTTACGGCAGAGAGATTCTGGGTGACCTTCAAGCGGCCCATGTAGCCGTCTTCTTCGCGCTGAAAGAAGCGGTGTGCATGCCCCGCCATGCCACCCAGCCCCAAGATTACGCCACCGTGCTGCACTGTCTCATTCGGGTAGTAGAGCTTGGCACCAACACAGCCAATCTCCGGCCTAGACACTTGTTCGACCATCTCGGTGAGCCACGTTCCCTCCATTGGCTCGATGTCGTTGTTAATCAAACCGATGATGCTGCCCTTCGCCTGTGCAGCGCCAAAGTTATTGATGGCCGAATAGTTGAACGGATGATCCCAACGCAGCACTTTCACCCGGCCATCCCGTGCTTCTACCTCTCGCAGGTAGGCCAGGGTTTCAACGCAGGTACTTTGATTATCCAGAATCAACAGCTCGAAATGGGTATAGTCCGTACGCTCCAAGAGCGCATCGACGCAGGGGCGCAGAATATCGACACCATCGCGGGTAGGTACGAGCAAGCTGACTAGCGGCTGCGGGTCGGGCATCGGCCAGCGTACGCGCTGTGTGCCAGGTAAAAGCCCATCTCCCACCCACACACCTGCCTGAACCTGATCGAGGTGGTGCTGAACCAACGAGACGTAATTATCCAAAGCCTCCCTTTGCATGCCGTGATATGCAATATGGGGTACGTGCGCATACCAGCTAGAGGAAAAAGCATCCTGGCGGGTGAGCTCCAGCGCCTGGGCATAGTCCAGCCAGTTAGCATCATCAGCCCGCTGGTCAACCACCTCGAAGCTCAATCGGGTTAAACACTCTCTCCGATAACATACGGCGCGCCCCATGTAGGGCATCGACAGCAGCAGATCAGCATTGTAATCCGGCTTGAACAGCGGCGAATGGCGTATGCCTTGCGCGTCCAGACTATCCTCATCTGCTACCAAGGCCTGGGCTTCTGGATGGTCTTTGGCGATGTTGGCGGCGTGGTAGAGCGCATGATTAGCCAAGCGATCACCTGGCTGTAAGAACCACACCCAATCCCACTCTGCCTGAGAAAGTGCTTCCACACGCAGCGCTGCAATGCTAGCGGCATCAGACGCCACTACTTGAAGACACGTAAGTTCACGCTGCCACTCAGCGAGCCATTCCTGTAAGCCCACGTTAGCTTCGGAAGGTAGTAATAGTACGGCTTGCGTGGGTGCCAACGATTGTTCCGCCAAGCTCGCCAGGCTCTGGTTGAGTTGCGCCTTGAGCACCTCTTCATTGTTGATGGAAGGCCCAGCCGCAAGCAAAATGCTACAAGCGAAACGACTCTGGCTGCGAATATCATGCTCGCTGGGAACCCGGCGCTGCTCGATCAATCGAATCCACTTCTGGTAATGCCGCTTGATCGACATACTCAAGAAGGTGCTGTCATAGTCCTCGAGCGCGATAGCCTGCCAAGATCGGCTCTGCGTACGGCCTTGCTGCTTGAGACTCAGCATCACCTGTTTTTGCGTCATATCACGATAATGACGATGCATGCTCGCTAATCGCTGAACGATGCGACTATAGGCAAACGTCGGAGTTAGCCAAATGAATCGTATTGATCGAAGTGAGAACTGGCCTATAGAGCTCATGGGCGAAAACGTAGCTCGCTTGACTCCCCAAGGCACGAATACCAAGCGCTTCGTGGACTTACCATGTCGCAAAGGAAACGTATAGGTAATTTCACGTCGGGCGGATTCGAGCGTCAACGTCGCGACAGCACGCCCAGTGCCACAGGCACTATCAATCTCGATCATATTCCAGCCAGGCCAAGGTAAGTGGCCTTTTAGCTGAAACAGTGGCTCAGCTCCTAATGATGCCCAGCTCTCTGGCGTTTCAGCCTTCCTCAGCTGCTGTAGAGGCACCCACATTTTGGGGCTTCGATGATGGGGCAACCGAATGCGATCACGTACGGAAGAGAACTTAGTCATGAAACTCGTGGGCCACCCAACCAACAGAAATCGGGCATAGTAACAGCCTCCATGCTAATCAACATCCTTGAAAACCAGCGCCATGCTAGGCGCATCGTCACTTACTTACTACCCAGGGCACCAGCCCCAGGCTCGTTATCGTAGCGTCTTCCTTATCGACGTCTACTCTGCGCTCTGCCACCAACGCTTGCTCTTCTGGGGTTAGCCGAGCACGCTTATCAGCGACTAGCGCTTCGAGCGGCTGCTTCACCTTTGGAATCTGAACCACGAAACGTGCATTGGTCTGCACGACTAGAAACTCTGGGCGTACAGCCTCGACAAGCTCGGGATCGAGGCTACCGGCGCTATGCACGAACACTACCCGCTGGAACAAGCGGCTTAAATAATTGAACATCGAATAGCTGGATGAGGAACCAAAAATCAAGCAAGTGCTAGTCAGCAATGCCTTGGGATAAACGAGCACTAGCAGGCGCCCAAAATTGGGTAAGCCGTTATCGAAATGCCGATACCGGTTGTAGTTGAACGAGCGTAATGCCTGGATTTCGCAGGTGCGCTGCGGAGAAAATTTATTACCTAGATCGCCTACCAGTGTGCGCGGCTGATAGGTGTCTTTTGCAAACACCGCCTTCACTGCTTCGTCATCCAACCCAAGCGCACTTGCTAGCGCACAAGTAGCCTGCATGGCACCGCGTTGTGCCCAGTGGCTATCATTCTGAATGAACGCGGAATCACCAAGGGCGTTTAGTTCGCGAACCGGGTACACGAGCTGATTGGCTTCAGGCAATCCCAATAGCTGGCTTATTGGCCCCCCGCTGCCTTCGTCACAAGGGTGGTAATGTGGTCCCATTACGCTCTCCTTGGAAGGTGCTACCAACATTGCCGAGCGGGCACCAACACGCTCGGCAATAGCGTGGAACCTTGCGAGGTACGCCTGCCAGGTGGCTAGCCCCGCAGTGGTCAAGCGTAATCGCCCACGGTACTGATCGACGCTACCATTGGTATCGTTATCCAAAAATAGCCAACCCGACTTACCTTCTAGCACTTTGAGTATCGCCGGGCTCTCCAACGTAGCAACACCATCCACGCTTACCTCCTGGAGAAGCCAGCGCTGTTTTCCACACTCGAGCCACAATGCAAAATCACTGATGTGACGAGGAATGGTAAAACGAAATCCACAAAATCGCTGTGGATGCACATCGGACTTTGCCTTAAGCACTCGCTCAATTACATCGGGGCGCTCGATCTCAAGTGGATGGCAAAGTTCGAAGTTCGTCGTCCAAGCCGCCACGATACGAATATTGGATAGCAAATGCGCTTGCGTATGCTGTAGCAGCACCCAACCCTGCACAATACGCCCCGCGCCGGTAAAGCGAGGTTCACGTAGAGACGAGGGATAATCGAGCTCCCAACGCAAGATCGGAGACTCATCCCATGACGCTTCATTGCTGTCGGATAGATATCGCTTCAACCAACTCTTCAATTCACTTGTCGTACCCAAACAGCGCATCCTTTCAAAATTCGGCCATGTGTAACGCCCTACATGTTGCTAACAGCATCGCAGGTTCACTGTTTTCATACCGCATCTAACACGTCGTAGCTCTTACGCAGTGCCTGCGCAAGCCGTGCGGCACTATAATGCTCAGTAGCTCGCTGCCTACCTGCGTTCCCCAAACGACAGCATAAATCGTGCGACAAGCTTAATCGCAGAAGGCACTCAGCCACTGCTTCCGTATCACCGAAGGGTACGAGATAGCCGTTTTCGCCCTCAATGATCAACTCAGGCAAGGCTCCCCACGCATAAGCCACCACAGGACGCGAAGCCGCCATTGCCTCTAGCACCGTGCGCCCAAAAGACTCTTGAAAATGCGAGAGGTTCACCACGGCGTGCACTAGTTTGAGTGCCTCGGATGGGTCGGCTATGTAGCCCCCATAATGAAGGTTAGCGGGGGGCGAGTGGTGCAATATATACGTCAGCGCCGGGCTGAGTGGGCCAAAAAGTTCTAGCCGTATATGAGGAGCATCATTCTCCAGCCCACGCGCTACGCGCACGATATCATCGAGCCCCTTCTTGGGCAGGTTGCTACTCAGCATGCCGACCCGAAATGGCTCTTCCGCATCCATTTTCGGTGGCAGGAGTGCCAGCAGCGGCGCCATGGTGATGGTGTTGGGTACGATACGAACAGGCGTCGACCCCCGCCCCTGAAACGCTTGCGCGACGGCCTCCGAGTTGGCGATGATCATGTCGCTCACCGCATGAGTACGCTCGACGATCTGCTCGGGTGTGGCACCTAGCGTTTGGCATAGCGCTCGATCGAAAGCAGGCAGTTCACGCACATGCACCACAGTGGGTATATTCGCTTCTCGCGCGGCAGCCAATGGCTCGTCCAACACCAGCGTATTGACGTGTACGACATCGATAGCGAAACGCGCCAACAAACGGCCAATGTGCGCCACCGTTTTGGGATGAGGGTGCTTACCTTGTTGCCACCAACCATAAGGCACTACGGCCAGCGCCTTACACCGCGCTAGCAGCATGGCTTCGTATGCCGCATTACCTGCTTCAGGCAGCAGTACCACAACGTTATATGCCAGAGTATTCAGAGCGTCGAGCACATCGAGCAGACTGCGCTCGGCGCCAAAAAGTGTTGCGCCTACTTGATGGGCACATAGCATTACAGTTGGCCTGCCTACATGAGCACGCTCGCCTTCCCATATGGGCAAAGCGTCGTCTAGCCTGGCTCGGTCATCTTCTACTGCACGCAGATAATGCGCCCAGGCCGCCAGGCCACTTTCAGACAATGCTTGCTGAAAGCGGCGTGCGTATCCCGTCGTGGAAAAATCAGGCCCGGGATCACGCCCCTCCCCTGCCCCCACTGTACAAAAGTGGTCAAACGGTTCAATCATCGCCGACTGCAAATCGATGTAGCGCTCTAAATACCAGCCAGGATCGAACAGCGAGGAAGCACGCAGTCGCTGCTCATCGCTGAGCGAAGCGTTTAACGCTTCAGATAAGGTGCGCAACATGGCAACCGGCGCTTGAAAGGACCTTGCGCTGGGATTTCTTGGCAGATAGAGATCCGAGGGCGCTTGCGCTTGGCGGTGCCACTGGCGAGCCGCTTCCATGTAGTGATAGCGCATGCCTCCAAACTGAGAAACCACGTGTGAAGCGCTTTGCTGGCTTAGCGAATTCAGGCTAGAACGCCCAAAAGACAATGGCACTCCTGGAAGCACTTCTACAACGCTACCTGCCCCGTACGCAGCTTCGATACGTTCTCGGTATTCCGTATCGGCATTTACCTTCACTTCATCCCAAAAGCCCAGCGTCTCGAGAACCTCACGGCGGATCATCAACGACGAGATATTCGGATATACCCAGCCATACTCATCCAGGCGCCAGCGATGAAACAAAAGCTCGGGAGTGGCACGCACCCAGTGAGAGAGCGATGCCTTGGCGCTGGCGTTCTCTTTTAGTACAACCAGTTGCTGGCACAGTTTTTCCGGGTGAGACCAATCGTCGCTATCGTGAACGGTGATGAAAGCGCCAGAAGCGTGCGCCGCGCCTGTATTACGTACTGCATAGGCGCCCTGATTCGACTCATGCCGGAGCACCACCAAGCTAACGTGTGATGGGCAGCACGCTTGCCAACGCTCGAGCACGGCAACCGACTCGTCTTCGCTGGCATCGTCTACCGCCAAAATCTCGAGCCGAACGCCCCGCTGAGCACACAAGCCACGCAGTACGGTATCTAGCGCGGCTTGTGCGTTGTAGACCGGCACGATGACCGATACTAGCGCTCCCGTAACCGATGTATCGTCCGTTTCAGTAGCGTTCGCGGTAAGGTTATCCAAACTTGGTGCAAGCGCAGGCTCGAACGGTGTAAGCGTTTGCAAGCCCCGGCGTGCGTAAAAACGGTTCAGCGCCTGCAGCACATCACCTTGCGGATGCTGAGCATTGGCTTTTGCAAGCGCGGTATCTGCTGTATCTGGGAAGGCACGCTCCAAAAACGTCAGCGCTTGATCGAGCAAGCCCTGGTGGGCCGACTCGCAGTCATCCAGCGATAACCGACAACACGCTTCCACGAGCAGTAAGGCAGGGTTAGGCGTGAGCGGCGCCCCACCTTCAATGAGTACGCCTTGGGGCGCAAGTATCTTGATGACATCTTCCCACTGCTCTTTCCAGCGGTACCAACGCGCAAAAGCGAGCCGTGCCGTAAAGCGCTCTTCTTCGCTGGCCTCCTGGTCATTCACCAGCACACCCAGCCGAGATAGCACAACGTTTTCCGCGCCGCGCCATAGCGCGTGGTCCCACTCTAGCGCGCGGTTACGCCTTGGCAAGCGGTTCTCAAACCTACCGTGGTGCCAGTAGTGCTGCCAGGGGTCTAGTCCGGCGGCGGCCACATCCGGGTATTTGGTCAAATACCACTCGGGATCGAATCTGGCATGAACCGCACGCTCTTCGGGGTTCGTGCCGGAAGCGCTTTTATGTCGCCAGCGCCGCCAAGCGCGAGTCAAAGATGCCAACATACAAGTAGGTGCCGTAAGCAAGAAAAAAGGGCCTCCGTGAAGGCCCTTGACGAGTTCAGGGTAGCTGAAAACAGCTACCAGAAAACTTAGTCATTTCCGAAAAGGTCACGAGTGTAAACCTTATCACTCACGTCTTCGAGATCCTTGGCCATGCGATTGGTCAGAATGACATCGGCTTGTGCCTTGAAGGATGCGAGGTCCTTGATCACCTTGGAGTGGAAAAACTCTTCATCCTTAAGCGTGGGCTCGTAAACGATGACCTCTACGCCCTTGCCTTTCAGCCGCTTCATCACACCCTGCATGGCGCTCGCGCGAAAGTTGTCAGAACCGGACTTCATGATCAAACGGTAGACGCCGACTACTTTCGGGTTACGCTCGAGTACGGATTCAGCAATGAAGTCCTTACGCGTACGGTTTGCCTCGACGATGGCCTGAATCATGTTATTAGGCACGTCTTCGTAGTTGGCAAGCAGTTGCTTGGTATCCTTGGGCAAGCAGTAACCACCATAACCGAAGCTTGGGTTGTTATAGTGCTTGCCGATACGTGGGTCGAGCCCTACCCCTTGAATGATCTGACGGGCATCCAGGCCATGGGTCTGGGCGTAGGTATCCAGCTCGTTGAAGTAGGCAACCCGCATGGCAAGGTAGGTGTTGGCAAACAGCTTGATGGCTTCGGCTTCGGTGCTGTTGGTAAGCAGCACCTCGACATCTTGCTTGAGAGCGCCCTGCTTCAAGAGCTCAGCGAAAGTTTCAGCGCGCGTTGAGCACTCACCTACGATGATGCGTGAAGGATACAGGTTATCGTGAAGCGCCTTGCCTTCACGTAAAAATTCAGGTGAGAAAATCAAGTTGGGTGTATTGAAACGCTCGGCGGTTTCTTGTGTATAGCCCACAGGAACGGTCGATTTGATGACCATGACCGCTTCCGGGTTCACCTCCATCACTTTTTGAATGACGGCTTCTACGCTACGTGTATTGAAGTAATTGGATTTCGGGTCATAGTCAGTTGGGGTGGCGATGATCACATACTGAGCATCGCGATAGGCGGCGTCGGCATCCAATGTAGCCGTAAAACGCAGGTCTTCCCGCGCCAGGAAGGCGGATATTTCCGCATCCTCGATGGGCGATACGCTTTTGTTCAGCATCTCGACTTTTTCAGGAACGATATCGACCGCCACGACTTCATGATGCTGAGCTAACAGCATTGAATTTGATAAACCAACGTAACCAGTGCCAGCTATCGCAATTTTCATTTATAAACACCTAAAAAAATTATTCAGATTTTCTTCTCTTAAGTATAAACAACCCCTTTTCAAGAGGGTAATACTCACTATGCATGTCAAATTCATCAACCCACTGCTCGTTAATTATCTTCTCCTCGTAGCGATCAGCATCATCCATCCAAACCTCTGCTTCAAATGCTAACTTCGAGTAGAAAGCACCTAAGGCAGGATAGCGAGAGTACTTACATATTTTTCCGGGCGGCCCATCCACAATTAAGAGATCGATATTATGGGCTATGATTTCATTTACATCCAAGCTATACCAATAACTTTCAGCCTGTTCACTTAAGTGTTTTTTATCATATTTAACAATAGGTGAAAGAATAACATCTGAGAAACAACTCAAGTTTTCTTCTCTTATATAACCTTGAGTTTTATCTCGAAACTCCTCCAGATGCTCAAAACTAACCACCTTACCAAATCCATTTTGTCTTAAAGCATCTGAAATAACTATAGTGGATATACCGCTCCCCATTTCAACTACGCAATTAGGTTTATTTTTGATTATCCAACCGTGTAGCTTTAAGAGAAAATCAGGAGCGGCAGGCCAACCTGCTAAAGGTGGAAGCGGATTAATCAGCGACATTTTTTTTTGTAGCCATAACAAACTTTCTATTCTAGAGTATAATTTATTAACAACTAAATCAGGCATTTTTTTATTTTGGTGATCAATCATTTTCTCAATGCTTCTCAAACCATCAATAATCCTTTTTATATTATCTTTATCACTATCCATAAAACCCTCCTCATAAATTTAAATTAAATCTTGTATATATCGATCAATTTTTCCGAAATTCCTTGACCAAGACACATTTGATTTAATCTTTTTTGCTGGATTGCCGGCTACTATGCTATTTTCATCCACTTCGCGAGTAACAATCGAGCCAGCTGCCACGATAGCTCCGGCATTAACACTAAACTTCCCTATTAAAGTGCTTCTTCTTCCAATCCAAACATGCTTGCACAAATCAATGCCCCCCTTTTTTTCATTTATTACCAAACCATTATCCAGATTAAATATTTGATGCTGGTCAGAGGTTTGAAATAAAACCTCATCGGAAATCATACAATCCTCACCTGTAGTAAAATGGGAGTTATCACAAAATATTCGGCATCCATTACTAGTAGTATTGTCACCAATTGAGACTCTACTCCCTCGATACATAGTGATATCGAACTTGCCAGAAACCTTATTCCCAAGGCTCAAATAGCATGGAGCCCCCCCCCCAACATTGACCCTAAATACTCCAGCACCTGAATTTATGTTAAAGACAAAGCCATCGATGCAGCGTACACCACCAATATGATTTAAAAAAATTTTAATTTTTCCTTCCTTTAACAACCCCCATGCTTCTTCGCTTATGTTAATACAGGTGTTTTCAAAAATACCCTTGACAAAAATATTTCTTAGATCGCCATCAATAATTTCTCTTTCATTATCAGCCTTATCTAAAACATTTAGCTTCACTAGATCACCTCTCTTTCGTCACCCTTTATTTTACTAACAATATCAGGGTATGTTAAAAGCAAGTTATTAATCATAACATCATTCCTACCATTCACATCATTTTCATGCCAAAGCGCTACATCCTGAGACTCAGGAACGAAATTTAATTTAAACTTTTTGCCTTTAACAATTTTAATTTTCACATCGTTAATAACTGCCATACCCCAAAACCAAATATCATCGCCATGTTGGCACAGCTCATAATAAGCTTCTTTTTTAAAAACATCCTTGTGCAAAATGCGAGGAGGATAAAGAACACCGCCACAACCGGTAAAAAAGTTAGTGGGGCTAGAAATTTTATTTTGTATGTTCTTTCTCCAACTATTATATTTAACAATTCTCCCAAAGCTATCGAATGTTACTTCGTGAGCCCTATAGCAATGAATTGATTTAGGCTCTTGCAAGTACGAAGCTACTATATTTGACAACCAATTTTTCTCATAAATTAGATCATCATCTGCCGTGACTATTACCGCATCAGGGTAATCTCTCAAAGCTGGAATCAATTTTTTATACGATCTAATATCTTCACACCATTTAATGTAAAGCCCCTTTTCCTTTAAACAAACCAAATTACTTGGCAAATCATTCTCTTTGTTTGGGAACTGTTCACTAGCCAGCCAAAGCACCACTTTATCCGCTTTAAAGCTTTGGCTTAAAATACTTTCAATAGTAAAATGAACACTCTTTATTCTCGCTGGGTATGAGGTTAATGAAACAATATATTCACTAGACAAAAAATCATGCTGCACTTGATGAATAGCCGGAAACCTTTCATAAGCTTTAGATGCAATAAAGTGCTTCAACCAAGTTTCAGTATATATATCTTTAGCACCTTTCCATGGTTTATTTTTAGATGCGTAATGAATTACTTCCGCATCATTTAAAGCCTCATCGAATGAATTATAATGATATCTTATACCATACTCTCTATTAATTTCCCTAATATCGAATACGGAACTCAGTGTTGTTAGGAAATTATACCTGATAGGAAGAAAATTCAATTTAGATCGAAAGACTACATTCAATGCGTCTTGATCCATGAAAAAGTTAATACCACTCCGCCTATATTCAAATAGTTTATCTGCTACTTTTTCCTCTCTAAGCTTGCTCAGATTCAGAAGCATTACTCCTGAATTAAAATATGCATCGTGCTTTTCTATATCAAGCTTTTTCAATATACTAGGCTTATACTTAAGCTTAGGCTTTATATCCTCGACTACTGCACCGTAGACATTTTCAAGAGATTTATTATAAAAATCAACTAAATCTCCTTGGACTATTATATCGCCGTCTAAATATAAAACTCTATCACAGTCTTTAAGTATTTCTGATAGCTGAAATTTAACAACCGCGGCTGTAGAAACATGAAACCCTTCTTTTTTAATTGCAAACTCTTTGGTGCACTCTGAATATTCCATAATGAAAATTTTTAAATTTTTTCTTTTGAGCTTATTAAAAGCTTCTGCTTCAGCTTTATCTAAATCAACTAGAAACAAGTAAATATTATAATTATAATCTGTGTTTCTTTTGCTAACGATTGAATGCATAGCAATATATGTTGCCATCAAATAGTTAGCGTCAGTTATAAAGGCAATGTTTACACCTGATAATTTAGCATGGTCTACCTTAATCTTTTCTTTTTCTATAATTTCTCTTTTGCAAATGTCTATATTAATATCATATATATAATTATGTGCGGCATTAGGAAGTTTTTGATATCTTGATAATGCCTGTTCATATTTACCCTCTTTAAATAGCTTATTTGCTTCTTCTAACTTAGTTTTCAAGATAATCTCCTTTAAATAAAAAATAATACGCTCTATTTTTTAACTAGTTTGGAATTAGAAATTGATCTATTTTCATTAATACCAAATGACAAATAGTGAACCAATGGATTTTGGCCAGACTCAGCTACATCAGCATGCGTTCTAATATATTCGTTGGTGCTAAAATCAGGACTTGGATCATATCCCTCTAACGCCCCTATCTTAATGTAATGCTCTTCAGGTTTCATTCCATAAAAATTAAAAATATTATAGCTTTCTATGTACCAATCAGAATTAAATAAAACACTATTTTTCAATAAATTTATTTTTCTTGACAACCCTTTTTTAAACTTTCTGCTTTTATAAAAATAATTTGACTGCCGAAAAATATTAGCTCTCAACCAAATGTTGATGGCTGGAGAAGATGAATGATGTTGTTCATCCATACTTTCAGAAAAAACATTTGATGTATTTTTATTTCTCTCTTTCTCGAGCAATTCTTGTGATAAAAAAAGGAAACCTAATACTTTTTCTCTCTCTCTCTTTTCTCTATTAAGCTCTATTTGAAGCTTATCCAGCTTCTCTCTTAGATCTTTATTTTCTATTATTTTCTTATTTATCTCACTTTTCTCAACATCATTAATCTTCAACTGACATCTCCTCTTTTGTAAAATATTTAGCCATTGATAATAATTTAATTCTTTCGCTCAATAAAACAATGCATAAAAAAGAAAAATGCGTAGTGCCATCTTTCAATTAGAATAGGTTAAGCCACTTCCCGCCGCCTACTCCTCATCGCTAAAATATTAAACTATCTTAAAGTAGTCTCCACTTCGCAACCTCAGATCAAAATGTTGGCGCGCGCTCGAACGTTAGCCCTTTGGCATCCTTTGCGGAAACCTGCGGTTGGGCTCCATCCTTCAAGGGCCATTCGATACCGATGGTGAGATCGTTCCAACGCAGGCACACCTCATCGGCTGGTGCATAGTAATCGGTGCATTTATACTGGAATTCGGCCTCTTTGCCAGTCACATAGAAGCCATGAGCAAATCCTGGCGGCACCCACAGCATATGTTGATTTTTTTCACTTAGTCGCACGCCGACCCACTGTTTGAAGGTGGGTGAGTGTTGGCGCATGTCTACAGCGACATCGAATACTTCTCCACGGGTGACGCGTACCAACTTGCCTTGTGGATGTTGATGCTGATAGTGCAATCCTCGCAAAATGCCTTGTTTGGACTTACTGTGGTTATCTTGCACAAACTGATAAGGACCACAGTGGTTTTCGAATTCGCTCTGTCGAAAGGTTTCCATGAAGAACCCCCGCTCATCACCGAAAACATTGGGGGTTAACAGTACTACATCGGGGATGGAGAGCTTTTCGTAGTGCATGATTAAACCGTCAGTGGTGAATAGTGAGTGGTGAATTGTGGGAGTCGAGTGATGATAGCCATTGGCTTACCACTCTCTTCACCACTTACTGTTTACCTTTCAACAGGCGCTGTAAGTATTGGCCGTATTGGGTTTTGGAAAGCGGTTTGGCGAGTTCTGCCAGTCGTTCATCACTGATCCAGCCATTTTGCCAGGCGATCTCTTCCAGGCAGGCAATTTTTAGGCCTTGCCGGTGCTCGATGGTTTGTACGTATTGACTGGCTTCTAGCAGGCTGTCATGGGTGCCGGTGTCCAGCCAGGCAAAGCCCCTTCCCAGGCGCTCTACGTTCAAATCGCCACGTTCGAGATACGCATTGTTGACGCTGGTGATCTCGAGCTCACCGCGTTCGGAGGGTTGTACCGCCTTTGCGATGCTGACGACGTCGTTATCGAAAAAATAAAGACCGGTAACGGCATAGGCCGATTTGGGCTTTTTAGGTTTTTCTTCAATGGAAATGGCCTTACCCGTCTCGTCGAACTCTACTACACCGAAACGCTCGGGGTCTTTCACCAAATAACCGAATACGGTAGCGCCGTTTACCTGGCTACTCGCGCGCTTGAGCTGGTCGGAAAAGTGCTGGCCGTGGAAGATGTTGTCGCCCAGAACCAGGCAAACGGGGCTGTCGCCGATGAAGCGTTCACCGATGATGAATGCCTGGGCCAAGCCATCTGGATTTGGCTGCTCGGCGTAATCGAAGTGCAAGCCGAAGTCTTCGCCATTGCCTAATAGGTTCTGGTATTGCGGTAAATCTTCTGGCGTGGAGATGATCAGAATATTGCGAATACCCGCCAACATGAGCACCGAGATTGGATAGTAGATCATCGGTTTATCGTAGATGGGTAGGAGCTGCTTGGAGACACCGCGGGTGATAGGGTGCAGCCGCGAGCCTGACCCACCGGCTAGGATGATGCCCTTTCTTTGCGAAGGGTTTGTGGGAAGTGCTGAGGTGAGCATTCAAATCGTCCGTGAGTCGTATACCATGCCGGGCTATGGCACGGCTGAAAATGGCCTAAGCGCAGAAACCACTTACTTCGCGCATGCCTTACCTTTCACAATATTCTTGCAACGTGAGCGCTAGCTGATCTTGCCATTCTGGCATGTGCAAACCTATGACCGCTTCTAGCTTATCGAGTGCCATACGCGAATTACTAGGACGCACTGCCTGTGTTGGGTAGGCCGCAGTGGGTATCGCCTTCAGGCCTGACGCGTCTATTGCCAGTGTTTTTCCCAGCGCTTTGGCTTGGTGGAAGATTTCGCAAGCAAAGCCGTGCCAGCTAGTGTTGCCGCGTGGGGCCAGATGGTAAACGCCTAAGGGAATATGAGGGGTGAATCGTGAGTGGTGAATCGTAGATGGTGAATCGTGAGGTGTGAACCGTGAGTGGTGCATCGTAGATGGTGAATCGTGAGGTGTGAACCGTGAGTGGTGCATCGTAGATGGTGAATCGTGAGGTGTGAACCGTGAGTGGTGCATCGTAGATGGTGAATCGTGAGGCGTAAATGCTAAAGCGCTTATCTGGGCGATTAGGCGTGCGGGGGTGGGCGCGCCTATCTGGTCGTTGACGATGCTTAGCGCTTCGCGCTCGCGGCCCAGACGTAGCATGGTTTTCATGAAGTTATTGCCCCGTGCGGCGTATACCCAGCTAGTACGAAAGATAAGGTGATCACAACCGCTTCGAAGAATTGCTTCATCGCCTTCTAACTTGGTTTGGCCATACGTGCTCAGTGGATTGGTGGGGCTATCTTCTCGCCAGGGTTCAACACCCTTACCGGGGTAAACGTAATCGCTCGAGTAATGCACCAGGGTAATACCATTTTGCGCGGCGTAGCGGGCGAGTTGCGCAGGTAGATCGGCGTTCAAGCGTTTTGCCTGTTCTGGCTCGCATTCTGCTTTATCTACGGCGGTGTAGGCGGCGGCGTTCAGAATAAGCGCAGGCTTGTGCTTGGCAAGATAAGCCTCAACGGCGTGGATATCTGCCAGATCGAGCTCTTGGCGCGTAGGGGCAAGGACGCTACCGAAGAGTGCGAATTGGCGACGCAGCTCGAAGCCTACTTGGCCATTGCCGCCTGTAACGAGAATACTCATGGAAATCCTTTTCTTGCGGGCTGCCATGCTAGAGCCTGGTTAGCTTTCGTTGGCTCATAGCCGCGCTACGCTCGGCTTTCGCGCCGGGCCGCCGCTGCGGGTGCGCCTAGCGGCTTACCCACGCTACGAGGTGGCAACAGGAGTGCCCGACTTATACATGAACGCCTAGGCGCTCGCCCTGGTAGCTTCCGTCTTGTACGCGTTTCCACCAGGTTTCGTTGTCGAGATACCACTGAATGGTTTTACGTAGGCCGGTCTCGAACGTTTCTTGTGGTACCCAACCTAGTTCGCGCTCGATCTTACTGGCGTCGATCGCATAGCGTACATCGTGGCCGGGGCGGTCGGTGACGAAGGTAATTAAATCTTTGTAAGTAGTGAGTGGTGAGCGCTGCGCTTGTGAGGGGTTAGAGGTGTTCCCCTCACCCCTCACTCCTAACGTCTCACTTGGCACCAGTTCATCCAGGATTTCACAGATGGCTTCTACCACGTGTAAATTCGTTTGCTCGTTATGCCCGCCGATGTTGTAGGTTTCCCCTACGCTACCTTCGGTGGCGACCTTGATCAGTGCACGGGCGTGGTCTTCTACATAAAGCCAATCACGGATTTGCTGACCATCGCCGTATACCGGCAGGGGTTTGCCTGCCAGAGCGTTGAGAATCATCAGCGGAATCAGCTTCTCGGGGAAATGATACGGGCCGTAGTTATTGGAGCAGTTTGTAACCAGTGTGGGCAGCGCGTAGGTACGCTGCCAAGCGCGCACTAGGTGATCCGAACTCGCTTTACTGGCCGAATAGGGCGAGCTCGGTGCATAGGGCGTCTCTTCCGTGAAGAGATCACTAGTACCTTCTAGATCTCCGTAGACTTCATCTGTAGAGATATGGTGAAACCGAAACGCCTTTGCCTTAGTGGCATTTTGCGCTTGAAGTGCTTTCCAGTAGCTTCGTGCAGCTTCCAATAAAACCGCCGTGCCGACGATATTCGTCTGGATGAAATCAGCGGGGCCATCGATGGAGCGGTCCACGTGGCTTTCTGCTGCCAAATGCATCACTACATCCGGCTGGTGCGCAGTAAATATACGCTGCAACGCTGCGCTGTCGCATATATCGGCTTTCTCGAACGTATAGCGCTCGGAAGCATCGACGCTTGCCAGTGATTCGAGATTGCCAGCATAGGTGAGCTTATCGACATTGATGACGCGGTGCGATGTATTGCGGATGAGTTCACGCACAACAGCCGAGCCAATGAACCCTGCCCCGCCAGTAATGAGGAATGTTTTTGCGTTCATATCACTTTGTAGAGTCGTCATCATGCCGATTTCTTTTTGGCATTGCGCTGCTTTTCTTCTACCGCTTCCAAATGTAGGCGTGCTTCACGGGCTGCTTTGCCTGCCGCATTGACTTCTTGCTTAGCGGCCTTGATTTGCTCTGCGGCCGCGTCGTCTTCTTCCAGGTCTTTAAGGGTTTCCTGAGCGCCTTTTAGAACCTGATGGCAATCGGCCAGATAACGGCGTGCCCCCGGCACGTCTTGCGGCAAGTCATTTTCGCCCACGGCTTTCTTGGCATCCACATCGGCATGGTAAGCCGCAATGGCCTCGTTAATATCATCGTACCAATGTGCCTGACCACGTTTGAGGTACAGCCCCGCTTGGCAGAGATCTTTGAGAATGCCCTCGGAATGCGACACCATGATGAGCGACGCTTTACCCACTTTGGATTCGAATAGCGCCTTGGCTTTTGCTTTAAAGGCTCTATCCCCCACCGCCGTGGCTTCATCCGAGATGTACACATCGAAATCGAACGCGAGTGAAAGGCCGAAGGAGATACGCGAGCGCATACCAGAGGAGTAGGTGCGAATGGGCTCATCGAAAGCACCGCCGATCTCAGCAAAGTCCTCGACGAAATCGATGACGCGTTGCACTTCTTCGGGGCTACTGCCTTGTACACGCGCGACGAACTTGGCGTTTTGCCGTCCCGTCATACTCCCCGCCATGCCACCTGCAAGCCCTACTGGCCAAGAGACACGGCTATGCCGTACTACTTCGCCACGCTCAGGCTTGTCCATACCAGCGATGAGACGAAGCAGCGTCGATTTACCCGCTCCATTGGCGCCGATCAAGCCTACGCTCACGCCAGCAGGAATGGTGACGTTGATGTCTTTCAGCACCCAATCACTGCCGTGATGGTTGTGGTAGCGCTTGTAGAGGTTCTTGATTTCGATCATTTTGGGTTGGTGAAATGTGAGAAGTGAATGGTGAATGGGGCGTTCGTGGGCGACATTGATTTCACCGATTCTTTAAATGTTTAATGAGTCCACCTAGCTGGGCAGATGCTTGGGTAATGGATGCTATGGTGGCTGATATATCTTGTAAATATTTAAGACGCTGGAAAATAAGCACTTGGGTCTCCAGTTCGCTTAAAGAACCTTGAGATATATACAAAAAGCGAATGAATTCTTGGGTGCTTCCTCTTGCAGCCCCTTCTGCAATATTGCTCGGAACTGAGACAGCACATCTTCGCATTTGGCTGGTGAGGCCGTATTTTTCATCATCTGGGAAGGTTTTGATGAGTGTGTATACATGTTCGACAAGGTCCATCGTCTGCTGCCAAACCCTTAACTCTTGATGCTTCCTCATCACCCCTCCCAACTCCGCTCACCATTCACCACTCACCAATAACTACTCACCATTCACCACCCTCACGTCCTTTCCCTTCCGCCCATACATCGCTTCGAGCTTTGTCTTTAGCACTTGCCGGGCTGCTCGTTCACCGTGTACTAGATGAATGGTGCTTGGCCAGCGGCGCATGCGCTTGACGAAATCGAGCAGGTTCTGCTGATCAGCGTGAGCGGAGTAGCCACTGATGGAGGTGATACCGGCTTTGATATCGATACGCTCACCGTCTATCTCGACCCAGCCGCCTTGCGGGCCGTATTGCTGAATGGCGCGGCCTGGGGTGCCTGCACCCTGGTAACCCACGAACAGCACTTGGTGCCGCACATCCCCCAGCATCGCTTTTAAGTAATTCATGATGCGCCCACCGGCGCACATACCACTGGCAGCAATGACAACGGCGGGCCTGCCGGTTTTGGCGAGATATTCGACCGTCTGCTCGTGCTCCTGGTGGGAATCCACCGTGTAGAGATTGGCGAAGTTTAGCGGGTGGCGGCCACTTTTCAGACGCTTTTGGGCTTCGTCATCCCAGTAGGGTTTTAGCTCACGGTAGACGCGCGTGAAGCGCGCAGCTAGAGGTGAATCGACAATAACCTCCAGGGATTTCCAAGATGCATTTTTGGCCTCGAAGATGATGCCTTCAAGCTCGTAAAGAAGCTCTTGGGTTCTGCCGATGCTGAAGGCTGGCACCATGACCGTGCCACCGTTGGTTAGCGCATTTTCAATGGCGTTCTTAAGCACTGCCCTGCGGTTCTTGCGGTCGGGATGTGTGCGATTGCCGTAAGTGCTTTCTAATACTAGCTGATCACAGCCGTGAGGCGATTTCGGCGCTGGTAGCAAAGGCGCGTGCGAAGCGCCCAAGTCGCCGGAAAATATTATGCGCTCCTTTTGCTGGGTCGCATGGTCTTGATGGCTTACCTCGATGTAACACGAACCTAGAATGTGCCCCGCCCGTTTTAGCTTGATACGGGTGGTGACATCACTATTGCTCACCACGGTGTGCCGCTTTCCGTAGGGGGCGGCAGTAATCTGTGAGGTTAGCTGCGCTTGAAAGCGTTCGATGAGCTCTGCATTTCGCGTGAAGCCAATCTTGAGGGCGTCTTCGATTACCAGCGGCAGTAACTTGGCCGAAGGCTCCGAACACAAAATGGGGCCTTTGAAGCCCGCTGCCAATAAGTACGGTAAGCGGCCCACGTGGTCGATGTGTACGTGCGTAATGACCAGGGCCTTTACGGTGCTAATGTCGAATTCAATTTGTAGCTGCTCGAAGCTATCTTCATGGGCATCCTCACCTTGAAACAGGCCGCAGTCGATAAGTAGCGAATTCTCGCTATTTAGCAGTAGCTGATGGCAGCTGCCGGTAACGCCCGTAGCACCGCCGTGGTGGAGAATGTTGAGCATAGTGGCTCGGGTTCAGTGGTTATTCCAGGTGATGGTACATACTGCTGGGCGGCTGACGCCGCCGCCGCGGGTGCCTCGCTGCGCTCGTTACGCCACGCTACGGGCATATCATCAACCTGGGTTTGTAGCGTGGGTAAGCCGATAGGCGCACCCGCGAATGCCGTGCTTAGCGCGGCCATACCGTGCAGAGGCTTAACTCAGGGCGGCTGACGCCGCCGCCGCGGGTGCCTCGCTGCGCTCGTTACGCCACGCTACGGGCGCATCATCGCCTGGGGTTTTGTAGCGTGGGTAAGCCGATAGGCGCACCCGCGAATGCCGTGCGTAGCGCGGCCATACCGTGCAGAGGCTTAACTCAGGGCGGCTGGCGCCGCCGCCGCGGGTGCCTCGCTGCGCTCGTTACGCCACGCTACGGGGCGCATCACCTGGGTTTGTAGCGTGGGTAAGCCGATAGGCGCACCCGCGAATGCCGTGCGTAGCGCGGCGATAGGTGCGGAGACTTAACTCAGGGCAGCTGTCGCCGCCTTGCTTACGCCACATGACTTTTTAGTAGTGGCCATGCGCCTTGTTTTGATGCCTCGAGTATGACGATTTCAGTGATCGTTCCGTCTTCTGCATAGCTGATGTGAGTATTCCAATCTTGAGAAAGCTCTTTTACCGCTTTTTTTTCAGAGAGATGCAATACTAGAATATCATCGGCTTCATCATAGGTTGTGCGCATTACTCGCCCTCCCAGTGAAAATAATGCATAACTGTTTTGACCACTAGCTTGTCTTCTATAATGGCTGCTACCGATACCAAGTTATCGCTCCTATTGCCAAAATGGTGAGCTGCCCAGAGCCTGGTAGCATCTTTGTACTTCAATGCTCCTTTTTCGATGAGAATTGCCAGCTCATCTTCAGAAACATTCCTACTCGCCATCCGCTCTCTAGCATGACGTGTCACATGAATATATTTTTCGAAGCGGGGGCTATACATTTTGAATCGAGCGCTCAGCTAACTAGGCGTGCCTAACGAAACTATGCTGTGTGATGATACGAACCAGGGCGGCTGACGCCCGCCTTCGCGGGTGCCTCGCTACGGGGTGGCGGCTCTCTTCACCCCTCACCCCTCACCCCTCACCCCTCACCCTTCACTATCCTAATCCCGGTGGTCTTTCACGATCATGATCAGCATGCTGAGGATGAAGGTGAGGAAGATGGTGATGATGGCAAATACCGTGGTGTTATAAAGGCGATTGGGTTCTACAGGGTATTCAGGTAGTAACGGGCTTTGCAATACGCTTACTTGCTTGAGCTGGCGGGCGGCCTCGAGACGGGTATTTTCTAGTGCGGCCAGAGCGCTTGAGTACGTTTCCTGCGCAAATTGTGCCTGAAGTTCGAGGATTTGGTATTCCGCTGAAACGCGGTTGAGAGAATCTCCCGTAGCCTGAGCGAGACGTTCGCTTTGCTGCGCGATTTGATCCCGAAGTGCGGCGATTTCACGCTCTACCTGACGAAGCTCGGCAGATTGTTCGCTTTGGTAACTGGCTAGGGCGGTACGACGTGCCTGCATGCGCGCCAGGTCGCCTTCAAGCGTAGACACGACCTGATTGAGGCTTTCCACCGTTGCAGTAGGCGATACGAGGCCGTTCTCATTCTGAAATTCTAACAAGGCAGAGCGTGCTTCTTCGAAGCGCTCATTCAGGCGCACCATTTGCTCTTCCAGAAAGCGCACCTGCTCTTGAGCCAAGCGGTGGCCCATTTGATTCATGTGCTCTTCGCCTGCGTCGAGCAGCATTTGTGTCACTTGCTGGGCAAATTCGGGCGTATAGGCCTGCACGCTTATGTTCAATACGCCCGCGTAATCGTCCATCTCTATTTCGACGCGACGCAAGTAGTACTTGTGTAGGTCTTCGATAGGGGCATCTTGGCTACTTAGGCGTGCGAAGATATCACCGTGCTGTGTGAAGTGGCTTCTAAAATCCAGTGCTTCATCGATACGCCGAAGCATGTCTACGGAGAGCAGATGCTCGCGTAACAGAAGCAGATCATGTGTATTGCCACCACCCCCGCTCCCCATGAGCGATGCGAAGCTAATTTCGGGGGTGGCGACTTGAGGTGTTTCCAGCACTACCGTTGCACGCGAGACATAACGGTCTTGAGCCCATATGAACCAATAGAACGAGACCAGTAAGATTGCCAGTATCGCCACTGCCCAATGAGGGGATTGCTTCACGAAAGAACGAACAGACTTTTGCATGGATTAACTTGCCTTCAAACGATCGATAAAGCGCAGGTGCATCAAAAGCCCCAGAACAATTAGCGTGAACGTAAACAACCAGAAGTAGAGCATGCTAGTACCTGGCACGACGTGGTAGTTCTCGAAGAAACCTAAACGCAGGGTTTCCAAGCCATGGGGAATGGGGTTGAGCATCAGGTACTCGAGCAACCAATGCGGCAAGCTATTGAGCGGAAGAATGACCCCTGATAACAGCATGAGAGGCAACGACAGCATACGGATGACTTTACCCACCTCCGGCACCAACGAAGCAGCTACGGAAGTAAAAAGCCCTAGGCCGAGCCCCAGGCTCCAAAGTGAAAACCATGCAGCGAAAACGCGGAGGGCATTGTCTGGGTACATATCCTGGCCCAGCATCAGCGCGCCGACAATCAAGATCAAAAATACCAAGCTTCGCAGCATGCCTTCGAGAAAGTTACGCACCAAGACCGGGTCTACCGGCTGTACCTGACGATAGGCAAACAGCGCCTTGTTGGAATCCACTGCCCCCATGCCGCGCATCATTCCCTCGCGTACCAGCGTGAAGCCCATTAGCCCCGCAATGAGCCAGGGGATGAACTCGGCATTCATGATAAGCCGATCACCCCGTACGAAACTGCGTACTCCGATCATGATGGCAACAAATGCAACCGGCTCGAAAATCATCCAAAACCAGCCCATGCGGTCGGCCATGGTGCGCGAGATGGCCTCACGCATGAACATGGCGTACCACACGCTGCGGGTGACTTGCCACGGGGTACGAGCGCCCCGAGGGGCGGTCGAGTCATTTGCCATTCGAATATTCCTTTTCGCGCCGCTTGTGTTGGGCGGCTTTCGCCGCCTTTCGCGGGTGCGCTGCGCTTACCCACGCTACGCTCGATATATCACGCACGCATCACAGACAAATCATAGATCCAGCACGACTCGTGTGGTAACCGCGATCTGGAACAGCATCTGCATGATGGTGGAGGCGAATTGGAGATTATGAGTCGGCACCTTAGGCAGTACGAGAATTTCGTCGCCCGGGCGCAGCGGTGAGCTGCTGGCGTGTTCAACGGCACCATTTTGGCGAACCAGCAATATCTGATCTTCGTTGGCACGCACGGTGAACCCGCCTGCGCCGTTGATGTAATCGATGACGCTCATACCCGGGCGATAAACCACCGCTTGGGGCACGAGCACTTCGCCGCTAATCAGAACGGAGTCACTGATTTCGGGGATAGTCACCACATCACCATCTTGCAGACGGATATCGGAGATTTGGCCGTTTTGCGCGACCACTAGAGTACCGCTGGGCTCCAGCTCGCGGGCACGTTCGATGAAGCGTTCGATGAGCTCGGCTTCACGCAGGCGGATCTGGGCCTCTTCATCGGTGCGCGAGGTGGCGCCGAAGTAAGTGGTTTCCAGTCGGCGCAGGCTATCTTCGAGCGCTTGCTCTTGTTGGCGGCGCACGCTTTCACGGCGCAGCGAAACGCTTTCCACGGCGGTAAGGTTTTCCGGCACGGCAATGGCATCGAGCAGCTCGCTTAAACGCGCATTGCGCGGCAAGGCGTAGCGTGATGGGCCGTAGTAGCTGCCTTCCACTTGAACCACGATGGTTTCGCTGCGCGAATCCGCACTGAAGGTAACTTCGTCTCCGCTGCGAATGGTTTGCCCGGAGAACACTGCCAAGGGGAAGTACTGGGCGATGGGGCCGTCCGGCCGGTCGCCGCGTAGCAACACATGGGAAACGCCGCTTCTCAAACGCGCCAAGTTGACGAGCTCGGCGCCGCTCAAGGTATTGCTGGTCAGCTCATAACGCAGTTCGCGGTGTACGTCGCCCACTACCGCAATGGCAGGGCCGCGCTCTTCTACGACGATAGTGTCGCCATCTTGAAACTGCGGGCGAGCGATGGTGCCGTTGATGAGGAAATCATAGAGATCGACAGTGGCGATGTTCTGACCATCGCGCATGACACGTACCTGGCGGTAGCTACCCAGGTCTTGGTCGATACCGCCTGCTTGATCGAGAAAATAAAGCAGTGAGTCATCAGGCGTGCCCGCATAGCGGCCGGGGTTTTCAACGTAGCCGGTAACGTAGATGGCGACCGGCTGCACGCCTTGAAGGTTAGTGTAGACCTCGACGTTATCTGGATAGACTGAGGTAATGGCGTTACGGACGCTGTTATCCACCTGCTGGCTGCTTTGGCCTTCTACATTCAGCGGGCCGGAGCCAGGGATGAAGATATTACCTTGCGCATCGACGGGTAGGGTGCGATCTAATTCGAATGCGCCCCAGGCGCGCACGGTGACCTGATCCCCAGGCTTGATACGATAGTCGGCATTCAAACCATCGCCAATTGCGCCACGAAAACCACCGGTAAAGAGGTTATAGCCAAACGGTGGCAGCATGTCCGGGTTACGTGGCGGCGTGGCAATGGGGCCATAGGTGCCACTGCGCCAATCCGCACGAGGGGTGTCATCGACTAGACCGCCCTGCTGCTGGACTTGGTTTTGAGATTGACCCTGCGCTGACGACGAGCTCTGCGATGCAAGCGGATCATCGGGCAAACTAAGCAGCTGCGCTTGAGCAGCCGTAGTGAATCCAATGAGGCTCGCAAGCGCTGCAACAAGCACCTTTTTTTTAGCAGCGCTTTTAAGCACCAGCGCCTTGGTTAAGCGCGTGCATAAGAAAAAACCAGTCATTACAGGCGCCCTTCTGCCGTTTGCGTTACCACGCGTTGATTGACCCAACCGTTATCCGTTTTGCAGACCAGCGCCCGACGCGCATCCCCGCCAGTGCCAATGATTTGCAGTCGGCGGCATTCGCGGCCGCTGGCGGCGAGGTATGACTCATCGGTGATGACTTCGACGTTGTCACCCCAGGGGCTTTTGGCAGCGCTCACTACTCCGCCGGTAGGCGACTGGTCTAAAAAGCCATTGATGCTTTCGTCTTGAATGGGTTTGGCGCCATCGTTGCTGAGCGAGTAGCGTGGCTGCTGAGATGCGCTGCCGGAAGGGTAATGCGTGGCACAGCCACTGATAACGGTGAAACTCAGGGCAGTCAGCAAGCAGCGCACCGACATCCTGTTGATACGAGGAGAATATGACATAGAATTTTCCGAAAAAAAGGCACGCTACCGCCCCGGGATCCCTTCGGGCGCTTTCCCTTGCCCTATCCTTTTGGCGATGTAGAAAGTATGGCGAATTATCAAGTGTAAAATCAGCATGTCATTGTAGGGGATTTGGAGCCAATGCTCCACTGGCACAAACCACTTTCAAAAACTTACAAAACAATGACTTAAAAAAACCACACGTGGCAAAATCGAATTTGACCGCCCATTTTTCAATGGGTACAAAAAAACCGACCTCAAGAAGAGGTCGGTTCTTTGAGCTTACTAGGCTGTTTCACTCAAGCGTTGGCAAATACCAAGCTTAGAAGTGGTAACGAGCGCCTGTCAGCCAGTATACGTCATCGGTCAGGTCGCCCAGGCTGGTGTCGCGATCTACACGCGGTGCGTCAGCGTCAGCCACTTCAACGAAAACGTCGAAGTTGTTAGAGACTTTGTAGTAGCCACCAGCTGCCCAAGAGCGGCTAGTTTCGGCATCGTCACGCTCGATGTTGTAGTAATCGACGTTGAATGCCCAAGGACCAGTAGTGAAAGTACCACCGATACCTACGGAGTCGTAGCCGCCGCCGCGAGTTTCGTTAGCCGGACCAACGACATCGCCGCTGTTGTCACGACCTTCGTAACCCAGACGTGCAGAGAACTGATCGGTGAAGTCGTAAGAACCGACCAAACCGTACAGCATTTCGCCGTTACCGCCGCCACGAACTACGTCGTCTACGAAACCGAGACCAACGGTGACCGGGCCTTGTGCGTAACGAACACCACCTTGCGCGGCAGTCACACTACCTTCGTCAGTAGTACCAACGCCTTCCAGCTCTCCACGCTCGCTGTACTGCTTAGCCTGCAAGAAGGCAGTGAAGCCGTTCAGGTCAGGCGTGTAGTAACCGATGGAGTCACCACGAGACTGCTTGGCGTTACCGACGAACTGCAGGCCCTGGTCGATGTATACATCGAACGGCAGAGAAACGAACTGCAGGTAGAAGCTGTCGAAGTTACCGGCTTGGAAAGTACCGTACTGCTGGCTTTGCAGACCGAGGTAGCTCTGACGCAGCTCGTTGAAACCATTGCCAGCGTCTTCACGGCTAGCGCCATTGAAACGCCATTCCAGACGACCGAAAGCGGTCAGGTCGGAAGTTACGTCGTGGCTCATACGCAGCCCCAGACGTGAACCAACGTTAACAACGTCTGCGTCGTTGTTGATCTCACGCTCTTGGCTGTCGTACTCAGGACCGCCACCAGCGATACCAACGCCGATACGGCCGTAAACATCAAGACGAGTACCGTCCTGGTCATAAACAGTAGCGGCTTGGGCAGCAGAGGCGCCCAGTGCAGCAGCGATAGCAGTCGCTAACAGTGTCTTTTTCATGATGAGGTTCCTTAACTAGCTTACTGTTTCGATCGTTTCTGCTTGACGTTAGGCCTAAAGACGTTAGGTCTAAGCAGTTGGCTTACGGGCCATGCTCTTTTCTTCCCCTGCCATACTTAAGCTAACCCTCTCGGCAGCTTGTAGCAGTTCGCGGCATGTCCTCGATCAAGCCTTGTTATAGTCCAATGCTCGCACGACAAACTCTATACCGGGATTCTAGGGAACGCAATAGAAAAAAACAGTGTTTTTTTACTATTTGGTCGTTTTTTTGGAACCCTTGAGCGCCCAACAGGTCTCAGTGCGCTTTGTATTTTGCTTGAAGCCCTTTGAGCTTTTCTTCAAAGCTCAAAGGCGCTGACGGCTTGGCCGCTTGCTCTTTCAATGGAGCGCCCTTCTTGGCTGGCGTGGCTTTGCGGGCAGTCGACGAGCTGTTTTCAGCTTGGCAGGTTCGCTTAGAATCGCGTTTTTTTTCGGGCTTGGACTCGGAAGGTGCAGCGCCACCTTCGTGCACTCCCTTACCGGCTCTCTGAGCTTGGCTATTTTTCAGCGTTTTGCGCTTTTCGGCTGCATGCCGCGCTGCTTCTGCGTCTACCACCCCGGCTAAATTACCATCGAGATCGACACGTTCGGCACCCGAGCGAACCGCTTTGGCGTAGCGCGGTAGATTGATGTAGTTAGCCAGTGCCCGCCGAATCAGTTTGCTTGAACATTGCTCGCGCTGAATCAAATCTTGGTGTATCCCAACTTTTAGGGGCTTGGTATGCCCCTTGAAAAAGGCATTGGGGTAGCGCTCATACCAGGACTCTAACAAGGCGTGCGGCGTTAAGGAGTCAACAGAACCGGCGTCTGTTGCATCACCGGCCTCGGCTTGGGACCAACTCTCTTCTTCTATAGGCAACGTGACTGCTGTCATCGGCGCCACTGTCGGCTTATTCACCTGCTCGCTCTTGACCGCTCCAGCGGTTTTTCGAACCTCGTCAAGTGCCCGCTCTAAGCGTTGATTTTCTTCGCGTAGCGTTTTGAGCTCGGCTTGGGAGCGCGCCAATTGGGCTTCGAGGTCGTCGAGTAAGTGCAGCATGTCAGCAGCCATCGCCATCGTTGCTCGTCCTTATACTTGTAGATCGGTATTGTTTTGCGTGATCAATCGTCGCGGCGCTCGTAGACGACGAAGTCGTAGTCCGGCTGCCCCGCAGAAGGCTTGCCAGGAACGCGCTGCGTCTCTTGCCACTGCGCCTTGTCGATTTCCGGGAAGGTGGTATCGCCTTCGACGTCGACATCGACTTCGGTGACGTAAAGACGCTGCGCTACTGGCATCGCCTGGCGGTAGATCTCGCCGCCGCCCATGACCATGATCTCTTCGGCGGCTTCGATGGTGGCATGCTGATCGGCCAGCGCCAGCGCAGATTCGAGATCGAAGCAGACGCGAGTACCGGGAGCATCGAAGCTCTCGTCTCGCGTGATCACGATATTCAAGCGATTGGGCAGCGGCTTGCCAATGGAGGCAAAGGTCTTACGCCCCATGACCAACGGCTTTGCCTGGGTCATACGCTTGAAGAACTTGAGATCCTCGGGCAGATACCAAGGCAGCCTCCCTTCCACACCGATAACGCCATTACGCGCCATAGCAACGATCATCGCCACGGGCACTAGCGGTTCACGCACGGGAGACGAGCTCATACGGCGACCTCCGCTTTGATATGCGGATGAGAGTCATAGGCTTCGATGGCGATATCCTCGAAGCTAAAATCGAACAGCGAGGTCACTTCGGGGTTCAACGCAAGAGTGGGCGGCGCAAGCGGCGTCCGCGTCAACTGCTCCTGAGCTTGGTCGAAGTGGTTACTATAAAGGTGCGCATCGCCCAGCGTATGGACGAACTCACCAGGCTCGAGCCCGGTTACTTGCGCCACCATCGCAAGCAGCAAGGCGTAGCTTGCGATATTGAATGGTACCCCGAGAAAGATATCCGCGCTGCGCTGGTAGAGCTGGCAAGAGAGCTTACCGTTAGCAACGTAGAACTGGAACAGACAGTGACAGGGAGGCAGCTTCATCTCATCGACCTGCGCCGGGTTCCACGCCGACACGATCAGCCGCCGCGATTGGGGATTATGGCGAATTTGCTCCAACACGTTGGCGACTTGGTCGACGCTTCCGCCCTTGGGATTAGGCCAGCTGCGCCATTGGTAGCCGTAGACCGGGCCAAGGTCGCCGTTTTCGTCCGCCCATTCGTCCCAAATGCGCACGCCGTTCTCTTTGAGATAGGCGATATTAGTATCGCCTTTCAAAAACCACAGCAATTCATGAATGATCGAGCGCAGGTGGAGCTTTTTGGTCGTCAGCAGCGGAAAGCCCCGAGAGAGATCGAAGCGCATCTGATGGCCAAAAATGGAGCGAGTGCCAACGCCGGTGCGGTCCCCCCGGTCGACACCCTGCTCCAGCACGGTGCGCATGAGATCGAGATAGGGCTGTTCCAACGCAGGCGCGGTCGTGGGTGCAGTCACAGATTTTCCAGAGTCACGTGTAAAGTAAGCCTGTATTTTAGGGCGCCATGTGGAGCGGGTCTAGCTTAGTGCCGACTAGCACCGCTACGCGGTATTTTTTGCGCCGGCCTCCTATCAAACCACCGGTGCAGATACCGGCACCGCTGCGCGGCGCTTTCGCGGGTGCGCTATCGCTTACCCACGCTACAAACCCAGTCCCAACCGTAGCGTGGCGTAACGAGCGCAGCGAGGCACCCGCGAAGCGGCCGGTAGGCCACCCCATCAAGCCACGGTAATAAACACTGGCACCGCTGTCGCGGTGCTTTCGCGGGTGCGCTGTCGCTTACCCACGCTACGATATGCACTACCGCTCCCTGTAGGGTGGCGTAACGAGCGCAGCGAGGCACCCGCGAAGCGGCCGACAGGCCGCCCCATCAAGCCACGGTAATAAACACCGGCACCGCAGTCGCGGTGCTTTCGCGGGTGCGCTGTCGCTTACCCACGCTACAAACCCAGTCCCAACCGTAGCGTGGCGTAACGAGCGCAGCGAGGCACCCGCGAAGCGGCCGGTAGGCCGCCCCATCAAGCCACGGTAATAAACACTGGCACCGCTACGCGGTGCTTTTCGTACGGGCATCCACTGGCTGGCTACGAGACCAGGCCATGAGCAGCAGGCCGAAGGCGATCATGGGTAGGGTGAGGAGCATGCCCATAGTGACCCAGCCGAGGGCGATGAAGCCGATGTGGGCATCCGGCAGGCGGACGAACTCGACCAAGAAGCGGAAGGCGCCGTAACCCAGCAGGAAAAACCCGGAGACCAATCCACGTTGACGTGGCTTGCTGGAAACCCACCACAGAATGGCAAAAAGCACGACACCTTCGAGCAGCGCTTCATAAAGGGCCGAAGGGTGGCGCGGCTCGGGGCCCATACCGGGAAACGGCATGCCCCAGGGGGCAGAGGTGATTCGCCCTGGCAGTTCGTGATTGATGAAGTTACCAATACGCCCTGCTCCCAAGCCGATCGGCACCAGCGGCGCGATGAAATCGGTGAGGGTGAAAAACGCTAGCTGCTTGCGCCGAGCGAACCAGAGGGCGGCCAAGAGCACGCCGATCAGGCCACCGTGGAAGCTCATGCCGCCATCCCACACACGGAAGATCCATAGAATGTCCTGGGACCACTGTCCCAATCCATAAAACAGCGCATACCCGAGCCTTCCACCGGCCACCACGCCCACAGCGCAGTAGAACAGCAGGTCGCTTATATCATCTTTGGTGAGGCCGATCCGCCAGGCGCGACGGCACCCCAGCCACCAAGCGGCAACAAAACCGACGACGTACATCAAGCCGTACCAATGCACTTGCAGCGGCCCTAGGGAGATGGCGATAGGGTCTATGGTGGGATAATTGATCATTCCGATTCTCTATGGGGCAGGACTATTAAAAAATCGCACGTATAAACCGTACACGTAAACGGCAAAGCGGCCACGACTCAACGTGCCCCAGGCTTAGTCACCGTGGGTTTGATCGTATTGGGGAACCAAGTATTGACCATGCGCGCGAGGGTTTCGGGCTGATAGGGTTTTTCCAGCAGATCGTTCATACCGGCAGCGATGCAGGCGTCGCGCCCGGCGTTATCGATATTGGCGGTAAGCGCCACCATGACGCTTGGCGGACTGCCACTAAGCGTCTCGAACTCACGCCAGCGCTGGCTCGTCTGTAAGCCATCGAGCTGCGACATGAAGATGTCCATCAGGACTAAATCGTAGTGGCTGGCCTGCTGCCTTTCGAGCGCCTGTTCGCCGCTGCTGGCACCATCGACATCGAAGCCGTACCCTTCCAGCATCTGCCGCGCCAGCATGAGGTTGACCGGACCATCGTCGACAATGAGCACCTTGAGCGCGCGCGACTCGATGGTGGCATCATCACTCGCTAGGCCACTTTCTTGCACCACCTGCGCAAGCAAAGTACGGATATCGCTAATGCGCCCCTGCACGCCGGAGACGCGCTCACGGCAGTATGTATTGGCGCCTTCGCCGTTCGCCAGATCGTCTAGGTGGCCACTCAGGCTATCGATCTCGTTTTGCAACACGGTGAGATAGCCCGACTTCAAGCGTGACTCCTCGCGTGCACGATCACGCCCGGCCATCAAATGTTTGAGCTGTTGTTGCTGGTGGTGCAAGCCATCGAGCAGTGCCTGCTCGCTTTCGGCGCTGGCGTGCTCATCGAAGCGCTCCGCCCCTGCGCGGCTGCCCTGCATGCGCTGAACGAGCTTCGCCAGCAGTACGTTCAGCGCATGCAGATGATCCAACGGATGACGGGTCTCATCGGTCTTGAGGCTATAGGAAACGCCAGAGAGTGAGGTCGCCGTACTGAGCGCCGTGATATGCCGCTCGAGCTCGGTCAGCTCCATGACGAAGAGCGTGTCTTTATAGCGCGCCTTGCCTTTCACCAGCATGAGAAAGACACCTACGTTCATCCCGCTGCCCACCATCAGCGCCAGAGTCAACCATACGGCGCTGCCCCAGGCCAGAGCATCGGGCGAGAGCCACCACAGCGCCCAGCCCACCGCCAGCACCAGCGTAATCAGCGCCAGTTGAAGCAGCAAAAGCGGCCAAAGAATCGGCCAGACGACAGCATTCCAGAAATGCTCCTTTTTCTGCAGCGGCATGAGCGGGCTTCCCTGAATCTCGTTAACTCAGCGCAGAGCGCGCCGGACCTCGATGCCCGGCTCCAATCCCGGCAGTTTACGTTGCCGGTGAGGTAGTGTCATGTAGGATATAACCCTATGCCATGATCCCCTATTGGAGTTACCCATGTGCTTAATCGCCTTCGCTTGGCAACCTGGGCAGGCGATACCCCTTCGCTTGATCGGCAATCGCGACGAATTTTACGCCCGGCCGACGGCGGCATTGGCACGCTGGCAAGACAAACCGGAGGTAATAGGCGGACGCGATCTGGAAGCGGGCGGGACTTGGCTTGCAGCGCGCCATGGTATCGTCGCAGCCCTTACCAACGTGCGCGACCCGAGTTTGCCGATACCATCCAAGGCGCCCAGCCGAGGTGCCCTCGTCACTCAGGCGCTCGAAAGTGATGATATTGAGCGCTGGCTCGAAGCACTCGCCCAGGGCGGTGCCGCGCGCTATGCCGGGTTCAACCTGCTTGTCGCCACACCCACCACACTTTGGCATCTGCATCGCAGCCGTGAGCGGATAGCATTGAACCAGATCGCGCCCGGCGTGCACGGACTATCCAACGCAGACTTGAACACGCCCTGGCCGAAGCTCTCAAAGGCAAGAGAGGCCTTAGCTACTGCCGAGAAATTCTGGCCAGCGCGCCCCATCGATGCCCTGCTCGACACCCGCCAAGCGCCTGATGATCAGTTGCCGGACACGGGCATCGGCGTGGCGTGGGAGCGCTTTCTCTCCTCTCCCTTTATTCAAGGTGAAAAATACGGCACCCGCGCCACCACCTGGGTCACGCTGGCTAGGAACGGGGCCGTGGAGATGAACGAAAGGCGCTTTGGCCCCCATGGTACACCGCTAGGGGAAACGGCGTTATCAATAAGCTAACGCCTGCTAAGGCGCTTTAGTCGCGCGGGGGCAGCAGGTGCGCAAGCTCCCACTCGTCGAAGCGGCGTTCGAGGTGGCGATGCACTTCGGCAGGCGTATCCAACGCCATGATCTCCCCCAGCAGCGTTTGCGCATCGCTCAAGGTGACCCGGCGAATGGCCGCCCGCACCTTGGGTAGGCTCGGCGCGTTCATGGAGAGGCTGGTAAAGCCCATGGCCATGAGCAGCAGCGCTCCCGCCGGATCGCCCGCCAGTTCGCCGCATAACGAGACCGGTTTACGCAGGCGCTGGGCATCTTGAGACAGCTCTTGCAGCGCCCCCAAAAGCGCAGGATGAAGCGGGTCGTAAAGACCCGAAACGCGCGGGTTGTTACGATCCACCGCCAGCAGGTACTGGGTAAGATCGTTGCTTCCCACCGAGAAGAAATCGACGCGTTTGGCCAGCGCATCCATTTGATAGATGGTCGCAGGCACCTCGATCATAACGCCCACGTTTGGGCGCTTGATGGCCATGCCCTCTTCGCCCAGCTCGACGATGGCGCGGTCGAGCAGGCGCAGTGCATCGTCCACCTCCTCGGCGTTGGTCACCATGGGGAAGAGGATGGAAAGATTATTGAGCCCAACCGATGCCCTCAGCATGGCGCGTAGCTGCACCATCAGCACTTCGGGGTGATCCAAGGTAACGCGCATGCCGCGCCAGCCCAGAAAGGCGTTGGCCTCGTTGATGGGGAAATAGGGCAGATCCTTGTCACCGCCAATATCCAGCGTACGCATCACCACAGGTAGGGGCGCAAAGCCTTCGAGCTGCGAGCGATAGAGCCGCATCTGCTCCTTCTCGCCCGGAAAGCGCTCGGTGATCATGAAGGGCACTTCGGTGCGGTAAAGCCCCACGCCACCAATACAGCTCTTCAATAGCGCAGCGGCATCCACGGCCAGCCCCGTATTGACCATCAGCGGCACTTCGTGGCCGTCAGGAGTGACGCTGGGTAGGTTCTGCTCGTGTTCGAGCATCTCACTCAGCGCTTTCTCTTCGGCGATAAGGCTTCTATAGCGCGCTTCGAGTTCGGGCAGCGGGCGCACGAAAAGACGCCCGCGATGACCATCCAGCACCAGCGGCGCCCCATTGAGGCGCGGCAGCGGCAAGTCCATCATGCCAAGAACGGTGGGAATACCCATGGCACGCGCCACGATCGCCACGTGCGACGTGCTCGACCCCCGCACCGAAACCAGTCCTTTGAGCTTTTCCCGCGGCACCTCACCCAGCATGGCGACGCTGATTTCATCGCCTACCAGAATGGCGTCATCAGGATAGCTATCGGGCGAGGTCAGCGTGTCCTCTTGCAGGTAGGCCAACACGCGACGACCCAGATCGCGAATGTCGGCGGCGCGCTCGCGTAGATAGTCGTCATCGACCCGCTCAAGATACTGCATGTGCCGCCGCACCACATCGGCCAGCGCCCCAGGCGCCCACTGGCCTTCGCGAATGCGTTTTTCGACTTCGCCGGAGAGCGCAGCTTCGCTAAGCATCTGCTGATAGACGTCGAAAAGCGCCAACTCCTGCGAAGAGATTCGATTAGCCAAGCGCTCGGCCGCCGCGCGAATGTCTTCGCGGGTCTTTTCGATGGCCTCCTTCAAGCGCGCAATTTCGTACTCTTCATCGCTTGGAATCAAGTCGGGCACGCTGTTGAGATCGGCTGGCGGCACGATGACCACGGCCTTGCCCATGGCAATACCTGGCGCTGCCGCAACGCCCTTGAATACCGCTTGACCACCCGGCATCGCTGGGCGCACCAAATTGCCCGTTGCCAGGGCGTGGGCGAGCACACCGGCGAGCTGCGCGGCCATGGTGACCAGAAAGGCTTCGTCTTCATCGTCGTAGCGGCGCTTTTCTACCTGCTGAACGACCAGCACCCCCAGCATGCGACGCTGATGAATGATAGGGACACCGAGAAAGCTCGAGTAGCGCTCTTCGCCCGTGGCTTCGAAATAGCGAAACTGCGGGTGCGACTGGGCATCTTCGAGGTTCAAGGGTTCGCTGCGCTTGCCTACAAGGCCAACGAGGCCTTCGCCGATGGGCAGCATGACCCGACCGACCGCCTGGGTGCGCAGGCCGATGGTCTCCATCAGCACCAGTGCGTCGAGGGATTGATCGAAAAGATAGAAAGAGCAGACGTCGGTCTGCATCGCTTTACGGATACGCCGCACCATCGTCGCCAGGGCGGCGTCGAGGCTGCGTGCGCCGTTCACCTCCTGGATGATACGGCGCAACACTTCCAACATGGACGCTTTACTGTTCATTATAATTCGCCCTCATCCAGAGCCAGGCGCTGCACGCGGGGGGAAAGCTCGCGAAGCGCACGGCGGTAGACCTCCCGCTTGAACGGTACGACCTGACCCAAGGGGTACCAGTAGCTAACCCAGCGCCAGCCATCGAACTCCGGCTTGGGTGTGGCGGTCATGCAGATCCGGCTCTCCTGGCAGCGAATGCGCAGCAAAAACCACTTCTGCTTCTGGCCAATACAAACGGGCCGTGAATGTGTACGAATCATGCGTCGTGGCAGACGGTAGCGCAGCCACCCCCGGGTGCAGGCGACGATGTCGACATCGTCGGCGGTCAGGCCGATCTCCTCATAGAGCTCACGATAAAGCGCCTGCTGTGGAGTTTCGCTTGACTTGATGCCTCCCTGGGGAAACTGCCATGCATTTTGTCCTACACGACGCGCCCAAAGCAGCTGCCCCTGGTCGTTGGTAATGATGATGCCAACGTTGGGGCGAAAGCCGTCAGCGTCGATCACGGACTTCACCTTGTTAAATTTTCAGTTACCGCCATTTTTCCACAAGGACGACAACCCTATCAATATAAAAACCACCAATATAAAAACCCACCAATACAAAAACCTGGCGCTTTCACTCCCTGCGTTGGCGAAAGCGGGCGGCGCCTCGGTGGGCAAGGCGCAGCGACTCTGCGATAATCCACCGCCGCCTGGCCGCGTAACGACGTGGCAGACCGTTGATATGAGTCATTTATAAAAGCGCGTGGACGATATCCGTAAGGGGAGACGTTGTGAGTCTGGCTATTTTCGATTTGGATAATACGCTGCTGTCGATCGACAGCGACCATGCCTGGGGCGAATTCTTGCTCGAACAAGGCGCGGTCGACCCCATCGCCTACCGCGACGCCAACGAGCGTTTCATGAACGACTACAACGCTGGCACGCTGGATATCCACGCCTTCCTAGAAGTTGCCTTGAAGCCGCTAGCCGATAACTCCCCCGAGCAGCTCGCGGCCTGGCATCAGCAGTTCATGGCGAGCAAGATCGAGCCGCACGTTCTCGCCAAAGGTGAAGAGTTGCTGGCCCGCCATCGCACCAGCGGTGATACGCTTTTGATCATCACCGCCACCAATCGCTTCATCACTGCGCCCATCGCCGAGCGCTTGGGGGTGGATCACTTGATCGCCGTGGATCCCGAAGTGATCGACGGTCGCTATACCGGGCGCGTGGAAGGCGTACCCAGCTACCGCGAAGGTAAGATCACACGGCTGGAGGATTGGCTCGAAACGCAAGACGTCACTATGGACGATGCCTGGTTCTACAGCGACTCGCACAACGACATTCCGCTGCTCGAGCGCGTCGACAACCCCGTGGCGGTCGACCCCGACGACGCCCTTCGCCAGATCGCCATGGAGCGCAACTGGCGTATCATCAGCCTACGCGACTAACCCTCATGGCCTTCGATCCCGCCACGATGCTTAGCCTAACACTCGCCATCGCGGCGGCGGCGGCCTTATACCTGTTACTCGAATGGCGCAGCGTCAAAGAGTTCGCCCTGCTCTACTGGGCAGCGGGCTTCGCTACCGTCTTCGTGGGTTCGAGCTTATCGCTGCTGCGCGCCAGCGGGCATCTCTTCATCGGCATCTGGCTGGCCAATGGGTTATTAGTGCTGGCCCACTGGCTCTTTTTGCTAGGAGTGATCCGCTTCGTCGGCGAGCGCTTGCCCACTCTGTGGTGGTGCTGGATCGCCCTCTGGTGCGCCATGCTAGCGCTGCCCTTCGACCCAGCGGGCACCAAGATCTACCTGATCGTCAACTCGCTTATCGTGGGGCTGCTATCCTTGCGCGCCAGTGCGGCTCTCAAACTAGCGCCAGATGTCGCTACCCTCGGCACTCAGCAGCTGCGCTACGTACTGATGATCCACGGCCTCTTCTATGTGGCCAAAGGCACCATCACCCTGCTGCCGGGTACGCTGATCGACCTCACCGTTTTTCAGGGCACGATCATTCGTGTTTCGCTGGTCGAGGGCGTGATGGCGATACTGTTGATCGCGCTATCGATGACCGGCACGGTGCGCTACCGACGCGAGCGCCAGATCGAGCACCTCGCCGAGCGCGATCCGCTCACCGTTTTGCTCAACCGCCGCGGCTTCGAAGCTCGTGCCGCGCGCCGCTTGGCCGAGGTGTCGCCTAGCGCGCCCGGCGCACTCATACTGGTCGATATTGATCATTTCAAGCAGGTCAATGACCTACACGGCCACGCCGCTGGAGACCGGCTTCTGGTCACCCTGGCCGATCTGGCTCGCCAGATGCTACCTCCCGGCAGCCTGGAAGCGCGCCTGGGCGGAGATGAGTTCGCCTTCTTGATCAACGACACCAGCGCGGAGGAGCTTAGCCATATTGGCGAGACTCTGCGCCAACGTTTTCAACTGGCCGCGACCGCCTTCGCCGCTCCACAAACGGCGTCACTGAGCCTTGGCGTCATCCTATTCGACACCCCACCCAGCTCGCTCGATATCCTCATCGACCAAAGCGACCGCGCCCTCTACGACGCCAAACGCCGCGGCCGCAACCGCATGACCGTGCTGTAGCTATGGCCGCGCTGTGCACGGCATTCGCGGGTGCGCCTAACGGCTTACCCACGCTACAAATGGCAAGCTATTGCGGCACACCGTAGCGTGGCGTAACGAGCGACAGCGAGGCACCCGCGACGGCGGCGCCAGCCGCCCTGGGTTGTGCCACTGCATGCCATGGCCGCGCTGTGCACGGCTTTCGCGGGTGCGCTGCGCTTACCCACGCTACAAATGGGACGAATATTGCGGCACACCGTAGCGTGGCGTAACGAGCGACAGCGAGGCACCCGCGACGGCGGCGCCAGCCGTCCTGGGTTGTGCCACTGCATGCCATGGCCGCGCTGTGCGCGGCGTTCGCGGGTGCGCTGCGCTTACCCACGCTACAAATGGCGAGCTATTGTGGCACACCGTAGCGTGGCGTAACGAGCGACAGCGAGGCACCCGCGATGGCGGCGCCAGCCGCCCTGGATGGTGCCACCGCATGACTTGGCAGCAAACAAAAACCCCCGCAAGGATCGCTTGCGGGGGTTGGCCTTGCGGAGAAAGGCGATTAGCCGAGCAGGTGCTCGACGGCGGCGCGCTCTTCGCGCAGCTCTTTCTCGGTGGCTTTCATCTTCTCTTCGCTGAAGGCATCGATTTCGAAGCCTTGGACGATCTCGTACTTACCGCCCTGACAACGTACCGGGTAGGAGTAGATGATGCCCTCTTCGATGCCGTAGCTGCCATCGGCGGGAATGGCCATGCTGACGATGCCCTTGCTGCCGAGCGCCCAGTCGCGCATGTGATCGACGGCGGAAGAGGCCGCTGATGCTGCAGAAGAAGCACCGCGCGCTTTGATGATGGCGGCGCCGCGCTGCTGCACGGTGGGGATGAAGTCGTTCTCGTACCAGTCGCGCTCGACGAGCTCGGCAGCGGCCTTGCCATCCACTTTGCACTGGGCGATATCGGGGTACTGTGTGGCGCTATGGTTACCCCAGATGATCATGTTTTCGACATCGGTGACGTGCTTGCCGGTTTTCTGGGCCAGCTGCGTCAGCGCGCGGTTGTGATCCAGACGGGTCATGGCAGTGAACTGCTTGGCATCGAGATCCGGCGCGTTGGCGGAGGCGATCAGCGCGTTGGTGTTGGCCGGGTTACCGACGACCAGCACTTTGACGTCACGGCTAGCGTGGTCGTTGAGCGCTTTACCCTGTACCGAGAAGATAGCCGCGTTGGCTTCGAGCAGATCCTTACGCTCCATGCCCGGGCCACGCGGACGCGCGCCAACCAGCAGGGCGAAGTCTGCATCTTTGAAGGCTACGTTGGCATCGTCGGTGGCGACGATATCGCGTACCAGCGGGAAAGCGCAGTCGTTGACTTCCATCACCACGCCTTTCAGCGCGTCCATGGCCTGCGGAATTTCCAGCAGTTGAAGAATGACGGGTTGATCCGGGCCCAGCATGTCGCCAGCGGCGATGCGGAAAATGAGAGAGTAGCTGATCTGACCGGCGCCGCCGGTAATCGCAATACGTACGGGATCTTTCATCATTGCTCCTTGATAAGTACGTCTGAGGGTGGGACGGAACTCAAGAGGCCATGATGGTATGCCGACCGCTTGGAAAACTCAATCAGACGTGCGACTGGCTCGTATTACCACGCTCGCTCAAGCGCCGCCGTTACGCTATCGTAGCGGCTGCCTCATCGTCGTCAGGGATAGTGACACCTTCATGCGTAGACTCCCCTCCTCCTATGTCGTGGCTAGCCTTTTAGTGCTTGGTCTGGTCGTTTGGCTACTGCTGGGCGATTTTCAGCGCTTTCAGCCCACCCCGCCCGAATCGCCCCCCCCGAGCGCCGAAGGGTCTCGGGTTGAGGTAACGACACGCCACAGCACGTTTTATGTACCGCGCCAGATCGTGCAAGGCCAGCTGAGCGCCGAACGCGAAGTGACGCTGCGCGCCAACGTCGGCGGCGTGGTGCAGGAGAAGCCCGTCGCGCAAGGCAGCCGCGTGAATGCAGGCGACACCCTGCTGATTTTGGATAACGATGCCCTACCCGAGCGCCTGCAGCAGGCCCGCGACGAGCTAACGCTTGCCCAGGCCGAATATGCGGGCGCCCAAAACCTGCGCCAGCGCGAACTCATCTCGCAGCCCGAACTGCTCCGCCTGCAGGCCTCACTCAGCGCCAGTGCTGCCCAAGTCGCGCAGTTGGAAAAACAGCTCAACGACTCGCGCCCCCAAGCGCCTTTCGCGGGCACGCTTGGTCGCGTTCAGGTGGAGGTAGGCGACTTGGTGCAGCCCGGCGAAGAGTGGGGCGAGCTCGTCGACGACAGCCGCCTGACCGGCGAAGCCTGGGTATCGCAGCAGGAGGTGGGCGAGCTCAGCGCTGGCTTGCCGGTGAGCGCGCGCCTTTTGAATGGCGAGCAGTTGGAAGGCGAGTTGACCTTCGTTAGCCCCCGCGCCGACGAGTCCACCCGCACTTTCTACGTCGAAGCAACGCTCGACAACCCTCGCGGCCTCACCATGGCGGGCGGCAGCGCCGAGCTGACCATCACCCTGGCGCCGCGCGAGGTACACCGCCTATCTCCTGCGCTGCTGTCGCTAAATGATGAAGGCCGACTGGCGGTAAAATACGTCGATGCCGCCAACGACGTCGTTCAGGCGCCGGTCGAGTTGGTCAGTGCCACCATCGAAAGCGCTTATGTCAGCGGCCTGCCCGAGCAGATCGAGCTGATCACGCTGGGCGCAGGTTTGGTCGAGCCAGGCGAAAGGGTCGATCCCGTTCGCGTTGACGACACCCCACGCGAGGCTCGCTGATGCGCCAGTTGATCGATGCGGCGCTTCACCATACGCGCACCACGCTATTTCTGCTCGTCAGCTTACTGCTGGCAGGCGTTGCGGCCTGGCAAGTGATTCCCAAGGAGGCCAATCCGGACGTCACCATCCCGATGATCTACGTCTCGCTGACGCTTGAGGGCGTGAGCCCCGAGGATGGCGAGCGGCTGTTGATTCGCCCCATGGAGCAGGAGCTTCGCGGCATCGAAGGCCTGCGCAAGTTCACCGCGCAAGCCAGCGAAGGGCATGCTTCGGTAACGCTCGAGTTCGATGCCGGTTTCGATCCTGATACCGCCCTTTCCGATGTGCGTGACCGCGTCGACATCGCCCGCAGCGAACTGCCGAGCGAAGCCGATGAGCCACGGGTGATGGAGGTCAACGTCTCCGAATTCCCGGTGCTCACCATCGGGCTTTCGGGGCAGTTGGATACCCGCGAGCGCATCACCATCGCCCGCCGCCTACAGGAGGAGATCGAAGGCATTGCCGACGTGCTCGAGGTCGAGATCGCAGGCGAACAGGAGGACATGCTCGAAATCGTGGTCGACCCGTTGGTGCTGGATAGCTACGGCGTCGATTTCAACGAGCTGTTCAACATGGTGTCCAATAATAACCGCCTGGTGGCGGCGGGAAGCCTAGATACCGGCGCAGGGCGTATGGCGCTCAAGGTGCCGGGGGTGATCGAGTCGCTGGAAGACGTCATGGGGATGCCGGTGAAGGTGGATGGCGACCGCGTAGTGACCTTTGGCGACGTGGCCTGGATTCACCCTACCTTCAAGGACCCTGAAGGCTTCGCCCGCATCGACGACCAGCCCGCCGTCGTGCTTGAGATTTCCAAGCGTGCGGGGGCCAACATTCTTGCCACCATCGGTGCGGTACGCCAAACGCTCGATGAGGCTGCCGACCTGCTCCCCGAACAGCTCAACGTCACTACGATTTTGGATGAGTCCGCCACCGTACAGGACATGCTCTCGGAGCTTCTTAACAACGTACTGACCGCTGTGGTGCTGGTGTTGATCGTCATCGTCGCGGTAATGGGCGTGCGCATGGCGCTGCTGGTAGGGCTGACGATTCCCGGCGCCTTCTTGACCGGCATTCTGCTGATTTGGGCCTTTGGCTTCACGCTCAACATCGTCGTGCTGTTCGCCCTGATTCTGGTCGCAGGCATGCTGGTAGATGGCGCCATCGTGGTCAGCGAGCTGGCCGACCGCCACCTTCGCGAAGGGCAAACGCCTCATCAAGCCTGGCTCAACGCCGCCTCGCGGATGAGTTGGCCAGTTATCGCCTCCACGGCCACCACGCTAGTGGTCTTCTTGCCGCTGCTGTTCTGGCCCGGAGTAGTCGGTCAATTCATGAAATACCTGCCCGCGACGGTGATTTTGTGCCTATTGGCCTCGCTGGCGATGGCGCTGGTGTTTCTGCCAACGCTTGGGCGGTTATTCACCCGCTCGACGCCCATTGAGGCATCACCAAGCGCACGACCAGACCAGAGTACGCGGCTTGGGCGTGGCTACCGCCAGGTGCTTTCGCGCTTGCTCAAACGTCCGGGCTGGGTGCTGACGTTGGCGATTCTTCTTTTGGCGCTGGTCTACATCGCGTACGGCCGGTTCAACCATGGCGTGGATTTCTTCCCCAATGTCGAACCCGACAGCGCTCAGGTGCTGGTCCGCGCCCGGGGAGACTTCTCCGCCGAGGAGGCCGACGCCATCGTCAAACGCGTCGAAGCGCGCTTGGCCGGCATGAGCGAGGTGCGCGCCCTCTACGCGCGCTCCTTCGCTATGCCCAATCAGCAGATGGGTAACGACGTTATCGGCATGCTGCAGTTCCAGTTCGTCGACTGGTACCAGCGCCGCCCCTCACGCGAGATATTGGCCGACATGTCGGCACGGGCAAGCGATCTTCCGGGCATTCGCCTGGAGTTTCAGGAACAGGAGATGGGCCCCGGCGGCGGTAAACCCATCGTGCTGGAAATCAGCGCCCTCGACCCCGACGTTGCCGATGCGGGCGTCGATCAGATCGAAGCATTGATGCGTGAGCTTGGTGGCTTCATGGCCATTCAAGATAACCGCAGCCTGCCGGGAGTGGAGTGGCGTATCAACGTCGACCGCGAGGCAGCGGCGCGTATGGGTACCGATATCGCGACTATCGGCAGCGCCGTGCAGCTGTTGACCACGGGCTTGCAGGTTGCGAGCTACCGCCCACCCGAGGTGAGCGATGAGGTGGATATTCGCGTCCGGCTACCCGAAGGCTGGCGCTCGCTCGACCAGTTGGGGCGGCTGACCATCAATACGCCACGCGGCCAAGTGCCCATTTCACACTTCGTCACCATCGAACCGGCGCCCAAGGTAGGCACGCTCAGCCGCATCGACGGACGGCGCGCGGTCACTCTGGAGGCCGATCTGGAACCAGGCTATCTCGCCGATGAACGCCTGGGTGCGCTACTCCAAGCCGCTCAGGGCCAACTGCCGGATGGCCTCGTGGTCAACGTTGCAGGCGAGCAAGAGGATCAGTTGGAAGCCATGCGCTTTTTGGTCGCGGCGTTCTTCGTCGCCATTGGGTTGATGTCGCTGATTCTGGTGACTCAGTTCAACAGCTTCTATCAATCCGCGCTGGTGCTTTCGGCCATCGTCTTCTCGACGGCGGGTATCCTCATCGGGCTACTGGTGACCGGGCAAGCCTTTGGCGTGGTAATGGTCGGGATGGGCGTGATCGCCCTGGCGGGGATCGTGGTGAACAACAATATCGTCTTGATCGACACCTACAACGAGCTTCGCCGCGACGGCATGGCGCCTGGTGAAGCGGCGCTGGAAGCGGGCTGCCTGCGCCTGCGCCCGGTGCTGCTCACCGCCATCACCACCGTACTCGGGCTTTTGCCGATGGTACTGGGGCTTAACGTCAATCTCTTCGCCCCATCGCTTGGCTTCAACGCCCCCTCGGCGCAGTGGTGGGCGCAAATGTCCAGCGCCATCGCCGGCGGCCTCACCTTCGCCACCGCCCTTACCCTCCTGCTCACCCCCTGCATGCTCGTCATCGGCGGCAAATTAGGGCGTAATCGGTGAGGAGTAGTGAATGGCGAATGGCGAATGGCGAATGGCGAATGGCGAATGGCGAATGGCACCGTAGCGTGGCGTAACGAGCGCAGCGAGGCACCCGCGAAGGCGGCGACAGCCGCCCTGGTTTGTGCCACCGCACCCCCATGGCCGTGCTGCGCACGGCTTTCGCGGGTGCGCTGCGCTTACCCACGCTACAAGGGTGACGAGTTTATGTGCTCCGTAGCGTGGCGTAACGAGCGCAGCGAGGCACCCGCGAAGGCGGCGACAGCCGCCCTGGTTTGTGCCAGATATGGCTTACGGAACGGCAGGATTATCGGCGGGGCTGTGGGCGGCGTGTAGGCGGGCGATGAGCTGATCTTCGAGGGCGAAGCGTTCGGTCAGACCTTTGACCAGACGTTCGATCCAGGCGGGCAAACGCGCTAGATGCTGCTGGCAGTTGGCCGAGTTCTCGAAATGCTTGTCGAACTCGAGCGCAAGCTCGGTCGACATTTCCAGGCGCTCTAACAGCTTCGAGGCAATTACCAGCGCGTTTTCGTCACCAAAGGCGCGAGCCTCCTCGGCAAGCTGCGGGTAGATCTCGAAGTGCCCTGCGCTGATATAGTCCATCAGCAGCTGGCTAAAGGTATCGATGCGCTCTTTGCTGACGGCTTCGAGCTCGGCGTCGCAGGCTTCTTTCAGTTCGATGAAGCTGACGAGGAGTTCACGCCGTTGATGCAGCCAGCGGTCGATCAGTACGTGTACGCCCCCCCAGCGCTCCAGGGCATTCTTGCAGTTCTCGAGCATGGCGTTTCCTCCTATATCTGCCGCTGATGACATCCAACGGTACGCGGTGAGCCATCGCTAGAGTCACCGCTAGCCTCACTCGCTGTCAATCGTCACGGTGTTTTTTCGCTGCAAGTTTAACCACCGGGCACCCTAAGGCGCCCAGAGGTTCAACGCTTGAAGGCAAGCCAAATAAGGCGTAGCGGTACCAGCGCCAGCACCACGAAGCCAACAAGCGTCCATACCGGCAGGGAAAAGCCCATGAAGGTGAAGTCGATCTCGGCGCACTCACCGGAGCCTGTTAGCACCATGGAGACGACCTCCTGAAACGGCAGGATCTTCATCATGTAATCGAGCCCCGGCCCACAGCTGGGCACCTGATCGGCCGGCAGCGTTTGTAGCCACACGTGGCGCCCGGCGATGAAGGCGCCCGTTGCCGTGGCGATCAAGCTCAGTACGCCGTAAATGCCCGCTCCTGCCTTGCCTTTCGGGTTATGCAAAGCAGCGATCAGCAGAATCACACCTACCGAAATGACCGCCACGCGCTGGAAGATACACAGCGGGCACGGTTCGAGCCCGACTACGTGCTCCAACACCAGCGCCACGGCCATCATCAACACACAGAAGGTAACCCCCACCAGCGCGACTGCGCGCACGCTCATCGTGTTCATTGATCATCCTCAGAGGAGAGCGGCGAGAGCTTTCGCGATTCACGCGCCTTTTCGAAGTAGGTCGACAGGAAAGTGGCGAAGGGTTCGGTATCCGCCGCCTCGATATCCTGCTGTTGCTGATGCGAGGTCTCGATCAGCTGATCGAGCAGCGCCTCGCGCGCGCGCTGCATGGGGGCTTGCTTAAGGGCCTCGGCCTGGGTCTTGGCAAGCGCCAGGGTCAGCTCGCTGAGCGAGCCACCGTGCGCGGCCAGCTGCGCCAGCACTTGAGCCGAAGGCGTCAGCGACGGATCATCGAGGCGCGGGGCGAGCTCATCCAGCGCTTCGGCGTGAGGCGTGCCGCTCTCGTTGGCATCCAGAAGCCGCGCCACCTCGCGCAGCTCGGCAAAGATCTCCGTGCCCCAATCGCGCAGGCCAATCGATTCGCCCTGACGACGCAGCGTAAGCTTAGGATCGCGACCGCGATCCACCACCAAGCGGCGGTTGTCGTCGAGGTGGTCGCACTCGTCATCGCTGATCCAGGGGCTTTCGCTAAGCAAGCACCAGAGCATGAAGACGTCGATGAAGCGCAGCTGGGTTTCGGTGACACCAAGTGGATCGAAGGGGTTGAGATCGAGACAGCGTACTTCGATGTACTCCACCCCTCGCGCTTCGAGCGCTTGGCTCGGCGTTTCGTTGTGCTTGGCAACGCGTTTGGGACGAATGTCGCTGTAGTACTCGTTCTCGATCTGCAGAATGTTGGCGTTGAGCTGGCGCCAGTCACCGTTGACGTTGACACCGATTTTTTCGTAGTCGGGCCAGGCAGCAGTGATCGCGTGGCGCAGCGTATTGACGTAGTTGGCCAACGAGTTGAAGCAGATCTTGAGCTGCGACTGCACCTTGTTCTGGTAGCCCAGATCCGACATACGCAGCGTGGTCGCGTAGGGGGCGATTAAGGTGTCGTCGCTGGCCCATTCGAGCTTGGCGGGCATCTCACCCTCGCGCAAAAAGCTCTTGTCCACCGCCGGAGAAGCGCCGAAGAGGTAGAGCAGCAGCCAGCTATGGCGGCGGAAATGGCGAATCAAGCCAAAATAGCGCGTCGAGCGGTAGTCGTTGAACGGCGTCTCGGTGGCCTGCTCTAGTTCGCGCAGGGCGTGCCACATTTCATCCGGCAGCGACACGTTGTAGTGCACCCCGGCAATAGCCTGCATGATGCGCCCGTAGCGCACATCGAGCCCTTTACGATAGACGTGCTTCATGGTGCCAACGTTGGAGCAGCCGTAATCGGCGATGGGCACGCTGTCGTTGCCATTAAGGCGCGCGGGCATGCTGCTCGGCCAGATCCACTCGTCTTCGAGGTGCTGGTAGGTGAACGTATGCAGGTCGGACAAAAATCCCAGCGCTTCGCGCGGCTGCGAATAGACCGGGGTGATGTATTCGAGCAGCGCTTCGGAGTAGTCGGTGGTGATATGGGGGTGGGTCAGCTTGGAGCCGAGGGCCCTAGGATGCGGCGTCTGGGCGATGCGCCCGCTGGCGTCTACCCGCAGACCCTCTTTCTCTAGACCACGGCGCAGCCGCCCAAGGCGGCCTGCCTGGGCGCTGGGCAGCAGGCGCTCCACTTGCGCGCTGAGCGCCGATGGCACGGTGGACGATTCAGACAAGGTCAACATTCCTTGGTGGCGCGGCCCGCTTCCCGCGGGCCGAGTAGTCATCAGGTAGCAGCACTCAAGATAGCAGCACTAAACAAAAGGCAGAATATGGCGACAGGCGTGAAAACTTCAAGGCACACGCGTGTGACTTACTTGCCCTTGCGCGCCTTGAGCAGCGCAGCGCCAAGCGCACCCATGGCCGCAGGCTCCTGCGCGCGAGACACTTTGGCGTTAGCGTTGGCGTTGCCACGCGGCGGTTTGCGCGAGGCATGACGCGGCGTGCTCGCGCCCTCTTCGGCGCTTTGCGGCTCGTCGCTAAGGCGCATGGAAAGCCCTACGCGCTTACGCGCAATGTCCACGCTCATCACCTTCACCGTGACGATATCGCCCGCCTTGACCACGCTGCGTGGGTCTTCGACGAAGCGCTCCGAGAGAGCCGAAATGTGCACGAGACCGTCCTGGTGAACGCCGATATCGACGAAGGCGCCAAAGTGAGTCACGTTGGTCACCGTGCCCTCCAGCACCATCCCCAACGCCAGATCGTTCAGAGTTTCAACGCCCTCGCGGAATTCGGCGGCCTTGAACTCGGGGCGAGGGTCACGCCCTGGCTTGTCGAGCTCCTTGAGAATGTCGCTCACCGTTGGCACACCAAAGCGCTCGTCGGCGAACGCTGCAGGCTTGAGCGCCTTGAGCGTTGCGCTATCGCCAATCAGCGCTTTCACCTCGCGCCCGCTACCCTTGGCGATGCGCTCGACCAGCGGATAGGCTTCCGGGTGCACGGCGCTGGCGTCCAGCGGATTGCTGGCGGCGTGAATGCGTAAAAACCCGGCGCACTGCTCGAAAGTTTTGGGCCCAAGGCGGCTAACGTCGAGCAGCTCCTGGCGGCTCTTGAAGGCGCCCTTGCTATTGCGCTGGGCAACGATGTTTTCCGCCAGCGTCGTGGTAAGGCCCGAGACGCGTGAAAGCAGCGCGCTAGAGGCCGTATTGAGATCGACGCCGACGGCGTTGACGCAGTCCTCGATCACCGCCTCCAGGCTTTTGGAGAGCTGCACCTGGGAAACGTCGTGCTGGTACTGCCCTACCCCAATGGATTTGGGTTCGATCTTGACCAGCTCCGCTAGCGGGTCCTGCAGACGGCGGGCGATGGAGACGGCGCCACGAATGGTGACATCGAGCTCGGGCAGCTCACGCGCCGCGTATTCGGAGGCCGAGTAGACCGAAGCGCCTGCCTCGGAGACCATCACCTTGCTCAAGCGGTGCGCGGGCGCCAGCCCCTTGACCAGCTCACCGGCTAGCTTGTCGGTTTCCCGGCTGGCGGTACCGTTGCCCACGGCCACCAAGGTGACGTCGTGTTTTTTGACCAGCGCGGCCAGAGTTGCTAGCGACTCCGCCCAGCGGTTCTGCGGTGCGTGCGGGTAGATGGTGTCGTGGGCAAGAAACTGCCCGGTGGCATCGACCACGGCGACCTTACAGCCGGTGCGAAGGCCTGGATCGAGGGCAAGCGTGACCTTTTGGCCCGCTGGGGCAGCCAGCAGCAAATCCTTCAGGTTGGCGGCAAAGACCTCGATGGCAGTGAGCTCGGCCTGTTCACGCAGCCGACCAAGAAGCTCGGTTTCCAACGCGGTGTAGAGTTTGACCCGCCAGGTCCAGCGCACCACTTCATTGAGCCACTTGTCGGCAGCACGCCCTTCGTCGCGAATGCCCACCTGCTTGGCGATGGCGACCTGGGCAGGATGTACCGGCGCCTCATCTTCATTCGGCAGGCGGATCGCCAAGCTGAGCACGCCTTCGTTGCGCCCACGAAACATTGCCAAAGCGCGGTGCGACGGCGCTTTAGCCAGCGGCTCATCGTGCTCGAAGTAGTCGGCAAACTTGACCCCATCGCGCTCTTTGCCTTCGAGTACGCGGGCGCTGAGCTCGCCCTCTTGCCACAGGCGCTCGCGCAGTTGGCCAATCAACTCGGGGTCTTCGGCAAAGCGCTCCATAAGGATCTGTTTGGCGCCGTCGAGGGCTGCCTTGGCATCTTCGATGGCGGGTGTCTCGCCTTCGGCTGCGCGCAGATAGCCTGCGGCTTCGTGCTCGGGGTCAAGGGTCGGATCGGCCAATAGCGTATCGGCAAGCGGCTCGAGGCCTGCTTCGCGCGCGATTTGCGCTTTGGTGCGGCGCTTTTTCTTGAACGGTAGGTAAAGGTCTTCCAGGCGCTGCTTGGTTTCGGCCGCTTCGATGCTCGCTTTGAGTGGGCCGTCCAACTTGCCCTGCTCGTCGATGGCAGCGAGCACTGCACTGCGGCGCTCTTCGAGTTCGCGCAAATAACGCAGCCGTTCGTCTAGCTGGCGCAGCTGGGTGTCGTCTAACGCGCCCGTTACCTCTTTACGGTAGCGGGCAATGAAAGGAACGGTCGCGCCATCGTCCAGAAGCGCCACTGTGGCCGAGACCTGTTCGGCGCGCACGCCAAGCTCGGTCGCTAAACGTGAAATAATACGCTGATTGACATCCATAAATCGCAACTAACTCATGCAGCATTCCAAGTGCCGACACGGTATCACACTCCACTGCCAGCCGCCTGCTCACCCGCCGCGCAGTAGAGACAGCGTTGGTCGACCTCGGCAATGGCAGTAACACCGAGCAGCGCCATATCGCGTTCGATCTCACTTTCGAGCAGCGCGATCACGTGTTCCACCCCGGCCTGCCCGGCGCAGGCGGCCGCGTAGTTGAAGGGGCGGCCGACGAAGACGAAATCGGCGCCTAAGGCCAGCGCTGTGAGCACATCGGTGCCGCGGCGAAAACCGCTGTCGATCATCAGCGGCATAGTGGGAAGGCGCCGTCGTATCTCGGGCAGTACCGTCAGCGGCGAAATGGTGCCGTCGAGCTGGCGCCCGCCGTGGTTGGAGAGAATGATGCCATCGACTCCGGCATCGCAAGCGCGTACGGCATCGTCAGGGTTGAGCACGCCTTTGACGATCAACGTCTTGGGCCACAAGCGGCGCACTAGATCGAGATACCCCCAGTCAAAATGACGCCGCCCGGAGAAGTCACGCGCCGCGCGACGCGAGACCATCGGCGCGCCGCGTTCGGCATGGTTGTTCTCGAAGTGCGGCATACCGTGGCGTTTGAGCGTACGGGCGAAGGTGTTGAGCAGCCACTCCGGACGCAGCAGGCCATCGAGCGCTAATCGAAGCGTTGGCACCAGCGGCGACGAAAACCCCGCCTTACGCATGTTGTCGGGGTTGGGTGGCACCGGATAGTCCAGTGTCACGACCAGCTTCTCGAACCCCGCCCGCGCGGCTCGCGCTAAAAGCGCTTCGATACCCTCCGGGGTGCCCGGCAAGTAGACCTGGAACCAGTCGGCGCCGTCGACCTTCGCCACGTCTTCCAGCGGCACCAGCGAGGAGCCGCTCATGATCATCGGCACGTTACGCGCAGCCGCCGCCCGTGCCAACACGAGATCGCCCTGGTAGACCGAAAGCGCGCTGATCCCCATGGGGGCAATCCCAAAGGGCGCGGCGTAGCGCCTACCAAAGAGCTCGGTTTCAAGACTAACCTTGGCCACATTGACGAAGGCGCGGGGCAGCAATCGATAGGCCGCGAACGCATCGACATTGGCCCGCTGGGTGCGCCCATCTTCGGCGACGTGAGCGATATAGCCATAGATCGGCCGTGGGAGCTTACGCTTCGCCAGCCGCTCCACGTCGTGAAGGTTGTGAATACGGGCCAACGCCCTACGGGTCCAAAACGAGTGCCGAGAGTGAGATGCCATGAAAGCTGCCTATCGTAGTATTTGATCAAGCAGCATCGTACCCGATATAGCCGCTCAGACGGACGCGCCTTTGGTCCAGCGCGCGAGATCGTCGAAGAACGCGAGGCACCGATCGATCTGCTCGATTTCGATGAACTCATCCGGCTTGTGCGCTTGCTGGATGGAACCTGGCCCCAGAATGATCGAAGGAATGTTACCCACGACTTCGAACACGCCCCCTTCCGAGCCATAAGAGACTTTACCGGCACGCGACGGCAGGATCGGTTCTATCGCTTTGAATAGGGGCGTTTCGGTCGCATCGCCCATGGCGGGATAGGAGAATTGCTCCTGCCACTCGATCCGCGCTTGCGGGGAAAGCGTTTGCATTGATGGCAATAGCGCTGACTCTATCTCGTCGATCAGCGCCTGCATGTCTGCCTGGGCGGCGTTTTGATCGATGCTGCGCAGCTCGAAGACGAAGCTGCAGTGATCCGGCGTGATATTGGTCGCCACCCCTCCTTCGATAATGGTCGCAAGCGTCGTCGCGTGCGGCACGGTGAAATCCCCATCGAAGGGGCCTTCACGCTCGTAGCGGCGTTCGCGCTCGCCGACCATCGCGATGATACGCGCAGCGTACTCGACGGCGTTGACGTGCTGCGGGGCGAACGACGAGTGTCCCCCTTCGCCGTGCACCGTCACACGCATTGCGATCTTGCCCTTTTGGCCGTTGACCACATGCATCTCGCTGGGCTCGCCGATGATGGCAAGCCCTGGAGGTGTTTCGATGCTGGCAAGATGGCGCGCAATGGCCGGAGCACCCAAACAGCCCACCTCTTCGTCGTGCGAAAAGCAGAAATAGAGCGGATATGTAAGCTCACCGGATAACAGCTCGGGTGCTGCCGCCATGACGCAGGCGGCGAAGCCCTTCATATCACAGGTGCCGCGCCCGTAAAGGCGCGCTTCGCGCTGGGTGAGACAAAACGGATCGCTACGCCAAGCGCGCGGATTGGCGGGCACGACATCAGTATGCCCCGAAAGCACGATGCCGGACACATCGTGCGGTCCTGCGCTGGCGATCAGATTGGCCTTCTCTCCCGTCTCGTCGAACAGCACCACCGTCTCCATCCCAAGCTGGGCAAAATATGCCTGCATGTGGTCGATGAGCGCGCGGTTCGAGTAGGCGCTGGTGGTATCGAAACCGATCAGCGCCTCGAGATGATCTATGGCCGCCTGTCGGCGAGGGTGCGGAGGCTGGGCAAGGGCACTCATGGCATGAACTCCTTTTAAAGGTGGCGCGTCAGCGTTTGGCTTTATTGAGCTGCTGGCGGATGGTGATGATTAAGACGAACAGCGCCAGCGCCGCAAAGAGCCAGGTAATCGGCGAAGAGAGCAGAATGCTGGGATCCCCCCGAGAAAGAGCCAGAGCGCGGCGCAGGTTCTCCTCCAACATCGGGCCCAAAATGAAGGCGATGAGAAACGGCGCTGCCGGTATGGCGAACAGGTACATCAAAAAACCGAACACGCCCATGGCCAGCAGTACATAGACATCGAAGAGGCTATTGGAAATGGAGAAAATGCCGAACAAACAGAGGATCAACACGGTCGGCGCCATCATGCCGGGAGGAATGCGCGAGATATGCGAAAACATGCGCATGGTCACCTTGCCCGCGCCGAACAGCAAAATGGACGAGAACATCATGCCGATGAAGAGCATGTAGATCTCGTTGAGGTTGGTTTCGAACATCATCGGCCCCGGTGTCATGCCGTGAATCATGAAGGCGCCGAGCATCACGCCGGTGATGACGTCACCCGGCACGCCAAGCGCCAGCAGCGGAATCATCGTCGAGCCGCAGCAGCCGTTGTTGGCCGACTCCGACGCCGCGATCCCCTCCACTTCTCCGTGGCCGAAGTTATCGCGATTCTTCGATGAGCGCTGCGCCTCTCCGTAGGCTGAAAACGCCGCCGCCGATGGCCCGATACCGGGAATCGCCCCCATGACCACGCCAATGGCGCTCCCCTTGAGCATGGCTTTTAGCGAACGCCTAAGCTCTTCGCGGGTGACGCGGTTATCGCCCATTTGCATCGGCTTGGCGGTTTGCTGGTGACGAAAGACGATGATTTTGAGCAGTTCGGGAATCGCGAACAAGCCGATCAGCACCGGGGCAACGGCGAGCCCGCTCTGCATGTCGACGGTGATATCGAAGCGAAACGAGCCGTACATGTCCTCACCCACGGTGGCGAGCAAGAGCCCCAAACAGGCCGATACGAGCCCCAGGAGCAGCGAGCGCCCCGATACACCGGCGACCGTGGTCAAGGCAAACACCATCAGCATGAAAAACTCAGGCGGCCCGATACGCAGGGCGAGAAGCGCCAAAGGGGCGGCAATGAAGATCAGCGATAGATTGGAGATGAAATCGCCGGTGCACGAGGAGTAGAGTGCCATGTTCAACGCCTTACCCGCCTTGCCCTGCTGCGCCAAGGGGTAGCCATCGAGAGTGGTACACGCGGCCGAGGCGGTACCCGGCGTCTTGATCAAAATGGCAGAGACCGAACCGCCATAGGTCGAGCCCTTATAGAGCGCTACCAACAGCAAAATACTTGGGATCGGCTGCATGTAGAACGTAAAGGGCAGCGCCAGCGTTACCGCCATGGTACCGGTCATGCCGGGAATGGCACCGATGATCACGCCGCCCCAGATACCCGCCGCCATGATCAGAAAATTCTCGATCGTCGCGACGGCCTGAAAAGCCATCAACAAGTCGTGCAACATGGTGATCGTTCCTGGTGTGGTGGCTCTAGAAGCCCAGCGCGCGAAGCAGACTACCTACGGGAAAGCGCGTACGCAGCGCGCTGGAGAAGAAGAAAAACAGCGCCACAGGCAGCCCAATCGCGAGTGCAAGCGAAACCGGCAAGCGCGCACGGGCGTAGCCGGTCATGGCGAGCATCAGCAGCAGCATCAAGATGCTGGTGAGCAGAAACCCCAGAAAGGGAACCAGCAGGGCGTAGAGCACGAAGGCCGCTACGGCGAGTGCAAAGCGCAACAGTAGCGTCGCCTTAGGCGCCTCACCGCGCAGAACCGACGCTGACTCGGGATCGGCGATCGCTTCGGCGCGCTTGGAAAATGAAAGCGCGACGAGCAAAAGCCCCAGCGCCAGCCCAAGACCCGACACCGTACGCGGCCACATGTCTGGCGGGGGAGCGAAGCCCGGAATAAAGCTTGGCCGAGGTACATAGACCGGAATCAATACCAAGAGCACGATGCCAAACAAAACGGCAACGCACGCGCCGCGCCATACGCCCATGGCTTCTTCTCCCCTTTTTTCACGCCTGCTTTACGCCACCGTTGGGATTGCTTGCTTACTGCAGGTAGCCAAAGGATTCTGCCAGTTCACGGTAGAACTCATACTGCTCCTGGGCGTAAGTGGTCATATCGACGCTGCCGATGGTAGAGACCGAACCGCGATCCTCGGCGCGTTTGAGCCAGCCTTCGCTTTGCGCCACGCCTTCGAGCACCTCGTCCCACTTGGCTACCACCTCTTCGGGCAAGTCGGGCGGACCATAGAGCGCGCTCCAGCCGATGACCTGCCCCGCCAACTCATAGCCAAGCTCTTCGGCAGTCGGCACATCCGGCAGAGCCTCCATACGCTCGGGTGAATAGACCATTAGAGGGCGCATATCACCGCTTTCGATATGCGGCATCAGCGAGGCCGCGGCGATGGCGAGAAAATCGACGTGCCCGCCTAAAAGCGCCGTCGCTAGCTCACCGCCGCCACGGTAGGGAATCACGGTCGCGGCCGTAAGCGGGTCCATATCCGCATCGGCTAACAGCGCCTGTACGGTGAAGCCATCGATGGCCGTGGCGCCGGAGGCGGCATAGCTCATCGCGCCATTGCTCTCTTCGATGCCTTCCAGCAGCGCCTCGACGCTCTCATAGGGTGAATCTTTGCCCACGGCAAGAATCATCGGCGTGGCTTCGATGGGGCTCAAAAAGGTGTATTCGTCCCAGCCTACGCTGCTGTTTTCGTTGACTGCCGGAGAGAGCGCCATGCCCACGCGTGCTGCGCCTGATGGCGAGCGTTCGTGACACCCAAAAAGAAGCCGAAGCCATCGCCAACAATCAGATCGGCACCGTGGTCATCGCTGCGCAGCCCATCTTCTGCGATACCTTCCTGCTCGACGTGATCAAGCGCTTCAAGGAGCAGCATCCGCAGGTACGGGTACGGGTCATCGACGCCGGGCTGCACGAATTGTTGAAGATGATCGATAACAACACCTGCGACCTTGCCTTGGGTATTACCCTGGAAGCCGAAAGCTACGGCGCCACCATGACGCGGCTGGCGCTGTGTACCGCGCGTTGCATCATGCACCGCCATCACCCGCTGGCCAAAGCGAGCAGCGTGCCGCTACGCCAGCTACAAAACCAAACCTTCGTCGAGCTCACGGCCGATAGCCCCTTGCGCGCACGGGTGGATTACCTGCTTCAGTCCATCGATATCAAACGCCATATTGCAGCGGAGCTGCGCCATTTACGCAGCGTCTGCGCGCTGGTAGATCGAGACCTCGGCATTGCCATCATTGATCCTACGGCGGAGCTGTTGTTCCAGGGAACCAACGTCGTCTCCAAGCCGCTTGAACCCAGCATCGATTGGGAAATCGCCCTACTGACTTCCAAAAGTCGCCCTTTAAGCCTCGTTGCGCGCGCCTTTTGCGACGAGATTTACCGTGAAATCGACAATATGAAAGAGTTGGAGATTTTGCAGCCGCTGCCTGAGGCGTGATCCAAGGGATCTTTCCAATGCCTTTTTTTGTCCATACAATAAGGCAATGATCATCGACTTCGATCCCAATAAAAGTGCACGCAACGCCAAGGATCGCGGGCTCCCTTTTAGCGTCGTGGAGCAGTTCGACTGGGAGGACGCGCTACTGGCAGAAGACGACCGTTTTGCCTATCCCGAGAGGCGTTTTGTGGCGCCTGGTAGGATAGGTAAACGCGTCCATGTCGTGTGCTTTACGCCTATCGAAGGAGGCATTCGGGTCATCAGTTTGAGAAAGGCTAATTCACGCGAGGTACGCCGCTATGACAACGCAACTCACGAGTAAGGATGGCGAAGTCCGCGAGCTAAACGATGACGACGTAAAAGACATGCGTCGTATGGCGGAGGTTTTGCCTACTTCGCTCCAGCGTAGCATTGGGCAACGCGGTAAACAGCAAGCGCCGACCAAAGTCAAAACGTCGATCCGACTTTCACCGGATGTGATCGACCACTTCAAGCAGCAAGGGGATGGCTGGCAGCGTCGTATCGATCAAGCGCTTAAACAGTACATTCGCGAGCACGGGTAGACCTCTTCCCGGCACTTCTAAAGTCCCGATACTTCCAAAGTAAAACGCCCTCCCCGTCAGCAGACGTGGGAGGGCGACCATCGAGGTAGCGCGTTTATCTGACCTTAACGTTACTCCACGTCACTCTCGGCAAGTCCCATGAGCTCGCGGATGGCGACGGCGAAGAGCGCGAAGCTGGTTTCGTGGCCGTTGCTGACCTCGTCGATGAGGCGGCGCCAGCGCTCGTGAAGAGCGGAGTGGGCGTCGAGCCACTGTTGGACGCGCTCTTCGGTCGAGCGGCTACCGGCGTCGTTCTTCAGCACGCTCGTAGTGAGCGCGAGCTGCTGGCGGTCGATATCGTCGCGGAAGGTTTCCCGCGCCTGGGCCTGCCAGCTGTCGCGTACTTCGAGTTGAGTGACCTGCTGAACCATCCAGGGCAGCTCCAGGCGGTTGCCGACCTCGTAGAAGACCTCTGCAACGCGCTGGGGCTTCTCGTTGGTAATGCGAGCGGCTTGAATGATGCCAAGGCCAGCATAGAGGCTGGGCGCAGCAGCAATGGTCGCGGCAAGCGCCTCGGGCACGCCCGCATCAATGAATTCGTCGCGCCGTGCGTGCCAAGTGGCCAGCTCGTCGCCGCTGAGCATCTCGTCCATGCTTTCCTGTAGCTGGGTCAGACGCGGGCCGAAGTACTCGATGGCGTCCTGCGTCGACGTATTGAGGTGCTGGCGCAGGAACCAGCGCGTGGCGCGGCGAATCAGGCGCATCAAATCGAGCATCATGCGGTACTGGATGTCGCTCGGCACCTGGTTGTCCAACGCTTCGAGCTCGGACCAGAGCGCAGGCATGTTGAAGCTATCGCGCGCCATCACGTAGGCGCGGGCGATCTCGGCACGGCCAGCGCCGGTTGAGTCGATCAGGCGGCGTACGAAGACGATACCCATGTGATCCACCAGATCATTGGCCAACTGCGTGGCGACGATCTCGCGCTTCAGCCGGTGCTCGTACATCTCCTCTTGATAGTGCTCGACAAGCACACTCGGGAACAGGCGCTCCAGGTGACGATGCACGTAGCTATCGTCGGGCACGTCGGAGTTGATCAGATCGCCTTTGAGCGTGCTCTTGGCGTAAGAGATCAGTACCGAAAGCTCCGGCAAGCTCATACCCTGCCCGCTACCGGCGCGCTCTTTGAGCTCGTCGTCGCTAGGCAAGAACTCGAGCTCACGGTCGATCTGCCCGGCTGTGGCCAGCTCGCTAATGAAGCGGCGATAGGGCCCGATTCCCTGGTGCGAAAGGCGCTCGGAGAGATCCAACGCCTGGGTCTGGCGGTAGTTGTCGAGAATCACCAGCTCAGCCACTTCATCGGTCATGTCGGCGAGCAGTTGGTTGCGCTGCTTCTCGGTCATGTCGCCGCGTTTGACCACTTCGTCGATCAGGATCTTGATGTTGACCTCGTGATCGGAGCAGTTGACCCCGCCGGCGTTATCGATGAAGTCGGTGTAGACGCGCACGCCTTGGGCAGCGGCCTCCATGCGCCCACGCTGGGTCAGACCGAGGTTACCGCCCTCACCCACCACGCGGCAGCGCAGGTCACAACCGTTGATGCGCAGCGCATCGTTGGCCTTGTCGCCCACGTCAGCGTCGGTTTCGCTGCTAGCCTTGACATAGGTACCGATACCGCCGTTCCAGATCAAATCGACCTGAGAAACCAGCATGGCGCGAATCAGCTCGTTGGGCGAAAGACGGCTTTCGCTGATACCGAAGCGCTCCTGCATCTGCGGCGTGATGGCGATCGACTTGGCGCTGCGCGGGAAGATACCGCCGCCTTCGGAGATGAGCTCGGCGCGGTAGTCCTCCCAGCTCGAACGCGGCATGTCGAAGAGGCGCTGACGCTCGGCGAAGGCGGCCTCGGTATCGTCGGGGTTGGGGTCGACGAAGATGTGCAGGTGGTTGAACGCTCCCACCAGTTGGATCTTGTCGGAGAGCAGCATACCGTTGCCGAAGACGTCGCCGCCCATGTCGCCAATGCCGACCACGCTGAAGGGCTGCGCTTGGGTGTCGATACCGAAGCTTCTGAAGTGACGCTTGACCGACTCCCACGCACCGCGCGCGGTGATCCCCATCTTCTTATGGTCGTAGCCGTTGGCGCCGCCCGACGCAAAAGCATCGCCCAGCCAGTGGCCATACTCGAGCGAGATGGCGTTGGCGATATCGGAGAAGGTTGCCGTGCCCTTATCAGCGGCAACCACCAGGTAGGGGTCGTTATCGTCGTGGCGCACGACGTCTTGCGGCGGCACCACGTCGCCGCCGACGAGGTTATCGGTGACGTCCAGAAGCGCACGAATGAATATCTTGTAACAGGCGATCCCCTCTTGCTGCTGGGTTTCGCGATCGGGGTTTTCGGGCATACGCTTGCACACGAAACCGCCCTTGGCGCCCACCGGCACGATGACCGCATTCTTCACCTGCTGCGCTTTCACCAAGCCCAGCACTTCAGTACGGAAATCCTCATGGCGATCCGACCAGCGCAGGCCGCCACGCGCAACCTTACCGCCGCGCAGGTGCACCCCTTCGACGCGCGGTGAGCAAACGAAGATCTCATACGCCGGGCGCGGCTTGGGCATGCCGGTAACTTTGGAGGGTTCGAGCTTGAAGGCGATGTAGTCTTTGGCGCGCCCTTCCGGCGTGCGCTGGTAGTAGTTGGTACGCAGCGTTGCCTGAATCAGCTCCATGAAGCGGCGCAGAAGCTGGTCGTCGCTAAGGCTTGCCACCCCTTCGAGCTGCTCGTTGAGCGTGGCCAAACACTCGCGGGTGTCGCGCGACTCGCGCTTGGGATCGAAGCGCAGGCGGAACAGCGCCACCAGCGCTTGGGTGATCTCGGGATAGTTGGCCAGCGTCGCGGCGATGTAGTCCTGCGACATGCCAAAGCGGATTTGCTTCAAGTAGCGCGCATAGCCGCGCAGCATGGCGACCTCGCGCCAGTCGAGGCCGGCGCCGATGATCAGCCGGTTGAAGGCGTCGTTATCGGCCTCACCCGCCCAGATACGCTTGAACGCCTCGGTGAAGCCATCGCGCATTTCGCTCAGGCTCACTTCGCTGCCGTAGTGTTCGAGCTCGAAGTCGTGAATCCAGTAGTGCTTGCCCTGGGCGTCGAGCTCGTAGGGGCGCTCGCCGATCACCCGCAGGCCGAGATTTTCCATCATCGGCAGCACGTCAGAGAGCGGAATCTGACCGTCGCCATGGAAAAGTTTCAGGTTGAGACCGCTGGCGCTGTCCTCCAGAGGACGATAGAGCGAGAGCGCCAAGTTGTCGCCGCTATCGAGCTCTTGCAGCTTCTGGATGTCGTAGACCGCCGTGCGGGCGGTATAGTCTTCGCGGTAGCTGGTCGAGAACGCCTCGCGGAACTGATCCATCAGCAGATTGGCCTGCTCTTCGCCGAAGCCTTCGGTCATCGCCTCTTGGAGCTCGTCGCGCCAGCTGCGCGACAAGCGTGCCACCTTGGCCTCCAGGCGCTTGACGTCGAAGTCACTGGGCGTATCGCCATTGAAGCGCAAGATGAGCTGGATACGCGCGAGCACCGACTCGGAAAGATAGGTGTTGAAGTCACCGAAGTGGGCGTCCATCTCGTCGCACAGCATGTTCTGAATGCGCTGGCGCAGATCGGTCGAGAAGACGTCACGCGGAACGAAAACGAGGCAGGAGTAGAACTTACCGCTGATATCCGCACGGATGAACAACCGTACCTGGCGCCGCTCGCGAATGTTGAGAATGCCTAACGCCGTTTTGGCCAGCGCGTCGGTGCTGATCTGGAACAGATCATCGCGCGGGTAGACCTCGAGCACCTGCAAAAGCTGCTTGCCGTTGTGGCCTTGAGGGCTGAAGCCGGCAATATCGGTGACGGCTTTCAGCTTACGCCGCAATAGCGGAATGTTGCGCGGTGACTCGTTATAGACCGTGGAGGTAAAAAGCCCAAAGAAGCGGCGCTCGCCGATCACGTTGCCGTCGTCATCGTAGCGGTCGACGGTGATGTAGTCCGGGTAAGTCGGCCGATGCACCCGCGAATGGTGGGCGCTCTTGGCGAAAGAAAGAAGCTGCGGCACCAGAACATAGCCGTTTTGCTCGTCAACGCCCTCTTCGGTGCGAATACGCTCTTGATAGCGCGGCTGATCGAGGCGGAATACGCCAAGCAGGCTGTCAGGGTCGCGCTTCAGTCGGCCATCGACCAGGTGATACTCGTCGTAGCCCAGGAAGGTGAAGTTGTCCTTGAGCAGCCACTCGAGGAAGGCGATGGCCTCTTCGTGGTCGTCGGGGTCGATCTGCGGCGGGCAGTTCTTCTCCAGCTCCTGGATCGATTCGGTGATACGCCCGCACATGGGGTCGAAATCGGCAACGGCAGTGCGTACGTCGCGCAGCACGTCGTGAAGGTTGCGCTCGATCTTGTGCAGAAAATCGGGATCGGTACGTCGATCCACCTCGATGACGATCAGCGACTCGCGCCCTTCCGGCGCGTTCTCGTCGCGCGGCGAGCCAATCCGCTCGAGGTGGTGCTGGCCGTTACGCGCAACCGCTAGCACCGTATTCTGGATGGCGTGGACGGTAAGGCCACGGCGGTTGAGCTCGATGCGCACCGAGTCGACCAGAAACGGCATGTCTTCGTGCAACACGGCCACGAAGGTGTGCGCCGACTGCCAGCCGTGCTCGGAGAAATCGGGGTTGAAGACGCGAACCTTGGGTTTGTCGCTGTCGTGGTGGAGCAAAAACTGCCAGATAGAGAGCGTGGCGCCGTAGAGATCGTCCAGGCGGCGATCGACGAGGTCCTCGATGGGCACCGTCGCGTAGAACTGCCTGGCAAAAGCGTCTATCGCCTCCGCACGCGCAGGCTCCAAGCGCGCATGCAAGCGCTCCTGAAGCTGCTTCAACAGATCTTGCCGACTCTCTTCAATCGCAACGTAATGCATCCCTACACCTCGACTGCCGGGGCCGCTTGGCGGCAAAAAAAACGAAGGACAATGGGCCTTTAGGCCAAAGGCTCTCAGCTTACGCCAGTGGCGCGCCGAACCCTAGCACGCTACTCACTTGCTCATGGCGCATGCCGCTTAGGCATCGCCCGTGAGCCTCGTCTGTGAAACTGGTCCGTGAGACTGGTCAGTGAGACTTAGCGTAGACGTTTTAACTGCGTCGCGTTAACACCACGCCACATTCGCAGTGGTCGGTGAAGGGGAACTGATCGAACAGCGCAAAGCGTTCGATACGGTGGGTACGAGTCAAGAGCGCGAGGTTCGCCGCCAAGGTCGTTGGGTTACAGGAGACATAAACGATGCGCGCGTACTCACTGACCTGGCGGCAGCTCTCGTCATCCAGTCCCGCCCGAGGTGGATCGACCAATACGGTGGAGAAGTCGTAGCCCGCAAGGTCCATTTCGGCCACGCGACGCCCGCCCTTGTCGCCCTTGAGCGCCAGCGAAAACTCTTCGGCGGACATACGCGCAACCTGGGCATTGGCGACGCCATTGGCCTCGAGGTTGACGTTGGCGCTGGCCACCGAGGTGCGCGAAATTTCGGTGGCGAGTACGCGGCGAAAGTTCTCGGCCAGGGCGATGGTGAAGTTGCCGTTGCCGCAGTAGAGCTCGACCAGATCCTCCTGCTCGCTGCCTTGGGTCGCTTCGCGGGCCCAGGTCAGCATCGCCTGACAGATCACGGCATTGGGTTGCGTAAAGCTATTCTCGACCTGCTGGTAGCGCAGCGTTTTGCCGCCAACGCTGAGCGTCTCCCAGACATGATCGCGGGTGAGTACTAGGCGCTGCTTACGCGAACGCCCGATGATCATGATATTCAAACGTGCCTCGAGCGCGCGCGCCTCGGCCTCCCACGCCTCGCTCAAGGGGCGGTGATAGACCAGCGTCACCAAAGCCTCGCCGGAGAGCGTGGTCAAGAATTCCACCTGGAACAACCGGCGGCGCAGTTCATCGCTGGCGAGAAAGGCCTCGCGCAGCTGCGGCATCAGCGCGTTGATACGCTCGCTGGCAACCGGGTACTGATCCAGGCGCACCACGCGCTTGTTCTTGGGATCATCCGCATCCACCTCGAACATGGCGTAGAAGAGGTCGTCCCCTTCGTGCCAAATTCGAAACTCGCAGCGCTGGCGATAGTGGCTCGGCGGCGAGGGAAATACCTCGACGGCGGGAGCGTCGAAGGGCGTAAACAGTGCCTGCATGGCATCGCGCTTGGCCGCCAGAAGATCATCGTAGCGCTTGGGTTCTACTATCGGGATAGCCAAGGCCTCTCCTCGTCGTTGCAATCGGTCAGTGATTCGATAAAGGGGATGAAAAGGGAAATAAGACGTACACCGAAGCGCTGCGAGGCGAGCACTCAATCGGGCAGCGAAAGCGGCTGCGGAGCGCCGAATCCGTAGCGCTGAAATCCTGCGCGAAGCCCTTGAGCAGGCGCCGTAGTGAAACAGCGCCCATCGTCGCCTTCGCTTACGTGCGCGCCCACCTGCGCCACGCGCCGGGCAATGGCATCGCCCGAGTCCACCCAGGTGAGCGGCGTGGGCGATGCTTCTTCAAGCCACGGCTTTAGCAGCGGGAAGTGCGTGCAGCCCAGCACCACGGTATCCAGCGGGGCGGCGTCGCCTTCTGGGCTGGTTGCTTGCCAAAGGGGGGCCAGAAGATGGCTCAACCGCGCGATTTCGGGCGCCCGACCGCCAAGCCAGGCCTCGGCCAGGGTCACCAGCTCGTCGGCGGCGATACGGGTGATGCGACAGTCGCTGGCGAAATCGTCGATCAGTTGCTGGGTATAGGGGCGGCGTACCGTGGCCTGGGTGGCCAGCAGGCCAATATGGCGCGTACGGCTCACCATGGCGGCGGGCTTGATCGCGGGTACGGTGCCGATGACGGGAATCGTCAGCCCCTCACGCAGCGCATCGAGCGCCAGCGTGCTCGCGGTATTGCAGGCCACCACGAGCACGCTTGGCGAACAGGCGGCTACCGCGGCGCTACACACCCGAACGATTCGCGCCGCCAGCGCCTCGTCGGGGCGAAGGCCATAAGGTAGCCAGGCATTGTCACAGGCGTAGCAGAGCGCGGCGTGGGGGTAGTGCTTACGTAGCGACTGCGCCACCGACAGGCCGCCCACGCCGGAGTCGAACACCAAAATTGGCCCCGCTGGGGGCTGTGTCTTATCCAAGGGCTTTTTCATGCCTGCCATCTTCGTCACGCTCTGCTCGCCACGCCGTCTTGCCTCTCATACATCAATTGGCCCGTACGAAAAACGGGGCGGCTAGTTTAGCACGCCCCGTCATCGTTACGCTGGCTCATTGACGCCGTTGCCTCTATAGCTCAGGCACCTCGGCGCCGCGCAGTTCGGCATAGAGCTCGGGATAGGCGAGCTGGAGGCGTTCGAGCTCTTTCTCAGCGCCCTCGGGCAGCGCCTGGCGCAGCGCCTCCATCTCGTCGCTGTCGAAGTAGCGGTCGATCAAGGGGAAGAGCGTTTCGCGCTCCTGGCGCAAATAGGCGCGGTGCGCCTCCAGATACGACTTGAGGTCATCGGCGAAGCGATCCATGGGCAGCACATTGTCCATCAGGATCATATCGATGTCGTCGGAAAGGCGCGCCAAGCGGGGCTTGAGCTGAAGGTATTCTGCCGCAATGGCTTCGGTCACCTCGGCGTGCTCGGGGGCGTCTTTCTGCAGGCGTTCGACGCAGACACGCTCCAAAGGCGCGGCGAAACCATCCATGTAGGCGAGGATATGGTCGACGACCTCGCGCATGAGTTTGAAATTGGGGCGCTCGCCTTGCGCCAGGGTCTTCTGCTTGAGCTGCAGTACGTGCAGCATCCTCGCCATGTTGGCATGATCTAGACGCAATTGGTTCAACATCGTGCCGTCTCCTTGTTGGGTCACGCCTACGCCCTGTAGCGAGCGCTGGCGTGCACGCGGGCACCTGTTCGACAATGCCCCGACTGGTTCAAGCTTAGCAGGTGATGGTTTTTTGTGATTTACGCCAAAGGTAGTCTTGGCAATGGCGTATTACCACCTCTAAGCCGTCTATACTCAAGGCCCGCAATACGGAAGTCGCTATGGATCTTTTCGACAACGCCCCTCCCGCCGACGATGCGCCGCTGGCGTTTCGCATGCGCCCGCGCACGCTCGACGACTATCTTGGCCAGAAAGCCTTGGTAGGGCCGGACAAGCCGCTTCGGCGCATGGCCGAGTCGGGCGTCATCCGCTCGATGATTCTATGGGGGCCGCCGGGCGTGGGTAAAACGACGCTTGCTGAGCTGCTCGCCCGCGCCTCCGAGGCGCACCTTGAGCACTTGAGCGCGGTCATGGCGGGGGTCAAGGAGATTCGCGCCGTGGTCGAACGGGCACGCCAGATGAGCACGCCCGTGGTGCTTTTTCTCGACGAAATTCACCGCCTGAACAAAAGCCAGCAGGACGCTCTTTTGCCCCACGTAGAGTCGGGGCTTTTGACGCTGATCGGCGCCACCACCGAGAATCCCTCCTTCGAGGTTAACTCGGCGCTGCTTTCACGCGCGCGGGTTTACGTTCTCAAAGCGCTCGATGACGACGAGTTGATCGCGGTGATGCGCCAAGCGCTCGACGACGAAGCGCGCGGTTTGGGCAAGCGACATATAGCGGTCGACAATGACGTGCTAGTCGCGCTGGCCCATGCAAGCGCGGGCGATGCTCGGCGCGCCCTGGGTCTACTCGAAACCGCCTGCGACTTCACCACCCCGATCGAGGGCGGCGAGCGTTTGGAGAAGAGCGTACTGGCCGACGTAATTGGCCACCAGGCCAGTAGCTTCGACAAGCAGGGGGATGCCTACTACGACCTGCTCTCGGCCATTCATAAGTCGGTGCGCTCCTCACGCCCGGATGCGGCGCTGCTGTACATGGCGCGCTTCATCCAGGGCGGCGGCGACCCGCTCGACGTGGTGCGCAGGCTCAGCGCCATCGCCTCGGAAGACGTTGGCAACGCCGACCCACGCGCGCTGCCGCTGGTCATCGCTGCCTGGGACGCCTACTTGCGCCTGGGCGACTACGAAGGCCAGCGCGCCATCGCCCACGCGGCGATCCATCTTGCCGTGGCGCCCAAGAGCAACCGTATCGACCAAGCGTGGAAGAAGGCGCAGCAGTTCGTCGCCAGCCAGCCACGACTCGACGTGCCGATCTATCTACGCAACGCTCCCACCAAGCTGATGGAGGAGTTAGGCCACGGCGAAGGCTACCGCTACGCCCACAACGAGCCCCACGGCTACCCCGCCGGAAGCGCCCACGACTGCTGGCCCGAGGCGCTGCCCAAAGCGAGCTTTTATGAGCCTTCGGCGTTTGGTCAAGAGAAGCGCTTTGGCGAGATCATGGCCTGGCGTGAAGAGCAGGACCAAAACGCCGATCGGGCGCCCTAGGCGCCCGATCAACAGTGATAAAAGAGTGAGAAAAGCGATGACGGCGTCAGCAATCAGCGTTCGCGGATGACATCGGCACCTTCGGGGATATCGAAGCGGAAGCGCTCGCTAGGGATGTTGCCATTTTGGGTGATGCCGTTAAAGGCGATGGCGGTCTGCTGGCCGGTGCTGTCGGTCATCCACAGCTCGGTCAGGGTCTCGCTATCGAAGACCATGCTCAACTCCTCGAACAGCGTATCCGCCGACACGGGAATCAGAGTGAAGACGTCGTTACCCGCTTCCTGCTCGTAGAAGACGTCGTAGCTCTCGGTCAGGTCGCTGGCGCTGCCGGAAAGCAGCAGTGCCGGGGTATGGGTCACGCGGTTATCCATCGCCTGAACGGTCACCTGTTCGAGGTCCGGGTCGTAGAGGTAGACCTCGCTGCCGTCGGAGACCACCGTTTGCGCGTAGGGCGCTTCCACTTCCCAGCGCAGCATGCCCGGGCGCGATAGCCACATTTCACCTTGGGCGCTTTGCAGGCGCTGGCCGCTGCTATCGAGAATGCGCTGCTCGAAGCTGGCCTGATAGTTCTGTAGTGGGTCGAGCTTGGCGGTCAGGCGCTCGGCGGCTTCGTTGGCCCAGGCCGCCGGGGCGGAGAGCGTGAGTCCCAGTGCGCTGGCGGCCAGCGCCAGCGATGAAGAGCGTCGTACTTGCGTGTCGCGCATTCTGTTCTCCCTGAAAGCAAAGGATCGAGCGAGCCGATCCGTTAGCCGATAAGACGTTGAAAACGCCGCGAGGTTTCCATCGCGGCGCCATTTTCATCCTTCTTGCACGATTTCCCCGTTCACCCCGGGGGATGGGCCAGCACGTCGCGCGAGCCGTTGCTGCTCATGGAGGAGACCACGCCAGCGCTCTCCATTGCCTCGACCAGACGCGCGGCGCGGTTGTAACCGATCTTGAAGCGCCGTTGCACCGCTGAGATCGACGCCTTGCGGCTCTCGGTGACAAACTGCACCGCTTCGTCGTAAAGTGCATCCTGCTCGGCATCGTCGCCATCGCCACCTTCGGCTTCAAGCCCTGCCAAGGCATCGGCGGTCACCCCACCAGAGAGGATCTCTTCGATGTACTCGGGCGCACCGCGGCGCTTCCAGTCGTCGACCACACGGTGTACCTCGTCATCGTCAACGAAGGCGCCGTGAACGCGGTTGGGCGGCCCCGAACCTGCGGGCAGGTAGAGCATATCGCCGTGGCCCAGCAGGCTCTCGGCGCCCCCCTGATCCAGAATCGTGCGCGAGTCGATACGCGAAGAGACCTGGAACGCCATCCGCGAGGGAATGTTGGCTTTGATCAACCCCGTCACTACGTCCACCGACGGGCGCTGGGTGGCGAGAATCAGATGGATGCCGGCAGCACGCGCCTTTTGCGCCAGCCGCGCGATCAGCTCCTCGACCTTCTTGCCGACGATCATGAACATGTCGGCGAACTCATCGATCACTACGACGATGTAGGGCAGCTTTTCGAGTACCGGCGGCGTTTGGTGCATCTCCCAGGGCTGCGGCTCCCACAGCGGGTCGGCGACCTGGGCTCCGGCGCGTTCGGCCTCGTCCAGGCGCGCATTGAAGCCCGCGATGTTACGCACGCCCATTGCCGCCATAAGCTTGTAGCGCCGCTCCATCTCGGCCACGCACCAGCGCAGGCTGTTAGCCGCCTCTTTCATGTCGGTAACCACCGGCGCGAGAAGGTGCGGAATGCCATCGTAAACCGAGAGCTCGAGCATCTTGGGGTCGACCATGATCAGCTTGAGCTCGTTGGGCTTGGCCTTGAGCAGCATCGAGATCAGCATGGCGTTGACCCCGACCGACTTACCCGAGCCCGTGGTGCCCGCCACCAACAGGTGCGGCATCTTGCCGAGGTTGGCCACGACAGGCGACCCGCCGATATCCTGACCCAGCGCCAGCGTCAGCGGTGAGGCTTCGTTCTGGAAACGGTCGGAGTCGATCACCTCACGCAGGCGGATCATCGCCCGATGCGGGTTGGGAATCTCGATACCCACTGTAGGTCGCCCGGGAATGACTTCGACGACGCGTACGCTCTTGACCATCAGCGAACGGGCAAGGTCTTTGGCTAGGTTGCTGATTTTGGAGACCTTGACGCCAGCGGCGGGCTTGATTTCAAAGCGCGTGATCACCGGGCCCGGCCAAGTATCTACTACCTCGGCTTTCACCCCGTATTCGCGCAGGCGCACTTCGAGCAGTTCGGCCATGTCGGCGAGTTGCTCGTCGGTGTAGTTGGGCTGGTGCGGCTCCGGTGGCGTCAACAGACGCAGGCTCGGCACCTCGCCTTCGGGCTCGGGCAAATTCTCGAGCGTTGGCCGCTGGCTCTGCAAGTGCTCGACGGTCCAGAGCGTGGGGCCATCGTCGGCCTCTTGCGCAGCCTCATCGGCATCGAACGTGGGCTCGTGACGCGCGGTGGGGCGGGCAGGCTCGACGCTAGGCGCCACGCGCGGGGCTGGGGTGAGATCGACCTCGTCGTCATCCTCCCATACCGGTTCGGGCACGACTTCAGCTACGCGTGGCGCAACGGTCGCCGCCGTCACGGCTGCAGGAGCAATGGGCGCGCGCGGTGCATCCGTCTCATCGCCACTGCCATCGCCACCTTCGCGGTCAGTGGCGCGCAGCGAAGCGGCGGAAAAGGCGCTCTCCTCTTCGCGCTCGTCGCGGCGCGCGTGCAGCGGCATCAGCGGCGTGAAGTCCTCTTCTTCGCGTTCTTCTTCCTCTTGTACTTCGTTTTCGTATACGTCGTCAGCACTTTGCGGCTTAGACGTTGGCACCTCTGCCGTGGGCTGCGCCTCTACAGGGGGATATGCCTCTGTCAGTGGCTGGGGTTTTGATGGCGCTTTTACCTCGCTGTTAGCGATATCGTCATCGCCGTTGGCGAGCGTCTGGCTCTCTGGCTCTTCGTTCTCCTCGAACCGGCGGGCATAGAGCGGCATCGGCGTGTCGTCGGGCTCGTCTTGGGCTGCTTCGGGTGCAGTGTGAGCCTCGGGCTCGAACGCAGGTTCTACGCGTGCCGCCGGTTTGACGGCGGGAGCGGTCGGCTCGAAAGCTTTAAGCTCGGGGGCGGGCTCAGGCTCAGGCGCTTTGATCTCGGGCGCTTTTGGCTCGGGCGTGGCCGGTGGCGCGGGTTCGGCTTTGGGTGAAAGTACAGGTGCCGGTGCGGGCTCGCGCTTGGGCGCCACGGCCGCAGGCGTTTGCGCAGTTAGTGCATCATCGGCAACGGCACCGGAGAAAGCCGCTTCCCAGGGAATCGAGGTATCTTCGCTGAATTCGGGTTCGCGGCGCTCGCCGCGCCGGGGGCTTCGCGCAGCACTCGGCTTTTCGGCCACCGGCGTCGGTTTGCGCGCGGCGCGCTGGGCGGTTTTCTCATCGCGGCGCATACGGCGGTAGCGCATCCAGCCGCCTAAACGGCACAAACGGCGGCCCAATTCATCGGCCACCTGCAGCCAAGAGAGGCCGCTGAACAGCGGAAAGCCGCTCAAAATGAGCGCGGCGGCAATCAGCCCTACCCCGCCGCTATTGACCAGCGGCATCAGCGAGCGCACGAGCCCCTCGCCCAGAATACCGCCCGAGGCGTAGGGCAGCATGCTGTTGGCATGGTAGAAATGCAGCGCACCGAGCATCGTGGTGCCAAAGATAAGCAGTACTAGGCCGCCGATGTGCACGGCGATGGCGACCGGGTCGATCTCGAAGCGCACCTGGCGCGAACGGATTAGCCACCAGGCGGCAAAGCCTAGCATGCCCGGCCACCACAGGGCGCTGGCGCCCAAGAGCGAGTAGAGCACGTCGGCAAGCCACGCGCCGACAGGCCCCATCCAGTTGCGCACGTCGGTTTCCGGGCCCTGGTAGGACCAGCCGGGGTCGGCCGGGTGATAGCTCAATAGCGCCAATAGCAAGAAGACGCAGAGCGCCAGTAGCACTACGACTACGCCTTCTCGCGTCGAACCTTGTAAACGCAGACCAAACCGGCGCGCCTTGTCTTTGGCTGCCTTGACACGCGCCGAGGAGGCATCCTTGGCCGTTTGACGCGTGTTACGCTGCGTTCGCTTGTCTACTGCTTTGTTCACTTTCAAGCGACTCTCCCTTCAACACCTCGATTCATGTAGCCTGACGCCCACTTGCGACTTTGCATCATACCGAGCATCCTTTCGCGGTCACAGCGTTATGTGGCCGTTTCGGTGATAGGAATTTGCATGCTGCCTTGGCTTTCGACGCCCCACCCTTTGTTTCCCTCTACCGCGCAGGCGCTGCGCAATCCCAATGGTTTGCTCGCCGCTGGCGGGGCCCTTTCGCCCGCCTGGCTGATTGCCGCCTACCGCCGTGGCATTTTCCCGTGGTATAGCGACGAGGATCCCATTTTATGGTGGAGCCCCGACCCTCGCATGGTGCTCTTTCCCGCCGATTTTCGCCTGCGGCGCAGCCTACACAAGCGCCTACGTAACGGCGGCTTTCACATCACCCTCGATGCGCATTTCGAGCAGGTGATCGATGCCTGCGCCGCACCACGCGCTCAGGAAACCGGCACCTGGATCACCGAGGAGATGCGCGCGGCCTATATCGAGCTCAACGCCCTGGGGGTCGCGCACAGCATTGAGGTGCACCGAGACGGGCGCTTGGTCGGCGGGCTCTACGGCTTGGCCATGGGGCCAGTCTTCTTTGGCGAATCCATGTTCTCACACGAGCCCGACGGCTCCAAGATCGCCCTTGCGCGGCTAGCGAGCGCCATGCACCAAGGAGGCGGCAAACTCATCGACTGCCAAATGCACACCCCGCATCTGGCAAGCCTGGGGGCCGCGACGGTCGCCCGGCAAACGTTCATCGACTATCTTGAACAGTGGCTGCCTGCCGCGCCCGCTTCAACCGGCGCGCTATCGAGCGGTGTACCGCCCTCGCCCTGGCTCACCGCCATTCCCGGCGAACCCGGCGCTTTGGGCGAATCACCTATATCATTTCCCTCGTCGTGATCAGTGGAGGGCCTTATGAGTAGTCGTACCCCTTCGCGCCCCTTGCAGGATCTGCGCTTTTTCCTAACCGTGCCGCACCCCTGTAGCTATCTCGACGGACGCGAGGCCACCACGCTTTTTCTCGACCCCAAGGAAGCCGTGGCCGATGGCGTTTATGATGCCCTGTCGCTGCTCGGGTTTCGTCGCAGCGGACGCCATCTATACCGGCCGCACTGTGAAAGCTGCAACGCTTGCCGTTCGGTGCGCATTCCGGTGGCGGCCTTCACGCCCAACCGTACCCAGCGCAAGCTAGCGAGGCGTAACGCCGATATCACCACACGCGTGGTGCCCGCGCGCTTCGAGCCGCACCACTATGAGCTCTACGCCGACTACATTCGGCTGCGCCATGCCGATGGCGATATGTATCCGCCCAGCCGCGAGCAGTACCGCACCTTCCTAGCCCAAGAGGCGCCCTATGCACGCCTGCTCGAACTCTATCTCGATGAGGAGCTAGTAGCGGTAAGCGCCTTCGATGAACTCGAACACGGCCTTTCCGCGATCTATACCTTCTTCGCCGTGCGCGACGATCTCGAGCGCCGCTCTTTGGGCACCCAGGCGATTCTCGAACTAATTCACCTAACCCATGAGAAATCGCTGCCGCATCTCTACCTGGGGTATTGGATAGAGGCGTGTCGCAAGATGCGCTACAAACAGGCTTTTGCTCCACTCGAGCAGCTCGACGGCCAGCGCTGGCGGCGTCTGGTCGGCTAACGTCTAGCAAAAAACCACCTAATTGATGCGCTTTTTTGCCTTGCCGCCAGGCTTGCGGCACAATATAGCGCTGTTTGCACCGAGCCCCGACGCGGGCCACGCATCGTTTCGATGCTTTTTTGCTATTTCATTACCATCAATCGATGAGGAACTGCCTATATGGCACGCGAAGATCATATTGAAATGGAAGGTGTCATCGTCGACACCCTGCCCAACACCATGTTTCGGGTCGAGCTGGAAAACGGCCACGTCGTGACCGCTCACATCTCCGGCAAAATGCGCAAGAACTACATCCGCATCCTGACCGGCGACAAGGTCAAGGTCGAGCTGACTCCCTACGACCTATCCAAAGGCCGCATCGTTTACCGTTCGCGCTAAGCGCTCGCACCCAGCCCTGCCCTCGTTACCCCGCTCGATGCTGATGCTCTAGCCGCTATGGTCGTCATGCGACGTTAGAAAATGACAACGCCCCGTCATGGACAGGGCGCTGTGCATTTTTGCGCGTAGCTTTATCTAACAGAGAGCACCATCACGGCGCATCTGCAAGTTCGGTCTCAGTGGAGAGATGAAGCTCACCCTCCTCAAGGCCAACGTGCACGATACCGCCGTGCTCAGCTAGCTCACCAAAGAGAATCATCTCCGCTAGCGGCTTTTTCAGCTTCTCTTGAATCAAGCGCGCCATAGGGCGTGCCCCCATCGCCGGGTCGTAACCTTTCTCGGCCAGCCAGTCGCGCGCAATCTCGTCGACATCGAGCTGCACCCGCTTTTCGTCCAGCTGCGCCTGTAGCTCGACCAGGAACTTGTCGACCACATTGCGCACCACGGACGTAGGCAGCGCGTGGAACTGGATGATGCCGTCGAGGCGGTTGCGGAACTCCGGCGAGAAGGTCCGACGAATCACCTCCATGGCATCGGTCGAGTGATCCTGCGACTGGAAGCCAATGGAACGGCGCGATGACTGCTCGGCACCGGCGTTGGAAGTCATGATCAGAATCACGTGGCGGAAATCCGCTTCGCGGCCGTTGTTGTCGGTCAACCGACCGTGGTCCATGACCTGGAGCAGCAGGTTGAAGACTTCCGGATGCGCCTTCTCGATCTCGTCGAGCAGCAGCACGCAGTGCGGCTGCTTGGTGATCGCCTCGGTCAGTAGCCCGCCCTGGTCGTAACCCACGTAGCCAGGAGGCGCACCGATCAGGCGTGACACCGTATGGCGCTCCATATACTCGGACATATCAAAGCGCACGAGCTCGATCCCCATGATATGGGCAAGCTGCTTGGCCACTTCGGTCTTGCCCACCCCAGTAGGACCAGCAAAGAGGAAGCTACCCACCGGCTTGTCGGGCGACTTGAGCCCTGCGCGGGAGAGCTTGATCGCCGCCGAAAGCGAGTCGATGGCTTCGTCCTGCCCGAATACCAGCATCTTGAGATCGCGGTCGAGCTTTTCGAGCAGCTTACGATCCGACGAAGAGACGCTCTTCGGCGGAATGCGCGCAATCGAGGCCACTACGGCTTCGATCTGATCGACATCGATGCTATCGACCCGCACCTCCGGCGGCAGCAGGCGCTGATGGGCACCGGCCTCATCGATCACGTCGATGGCCTTGTCGGGCAGGTGGCGATCATTGATGTAGCGATCGGCCAGGCGCGCCGCGCTTTCTAGCGCACCATCGGTGTATTTCAGCGCGTGGTGCTCTTCGAAGCGCGAACGCAGCCCCTTGAGAATCTTGATGGTGTCGTCGACCGACGGCGCCAGCACGTCGACCTTCTGGAAGCGCCGCGCCAGAGCGCGATCCTTTTCGAAGATGCCGCGGAACTCCTGGAACGTCGTCGAGCCGATGCAGCGTAGCTCACCCGAGGAGAGCAGCGGCTTGAGCAGGTTCGACGCATCCATGACACCACCCGAAGCGGCACCGGCGCCGATCACGGTGTGGATTTCGTCGATGAATAGAATTGCATTGGGCTGCTTGCGCAGCTCGCCGAGTAGACTTTTCAAGCGCTTCTCGAAGTCACCACGGTACTTGGTGCCCGCCAGCAGCGCGCCCATATCCAGGGAGTAGACCACGGCATCGGCGATGACATCGGGCACGTCCTCTTCGACGATGCGCTTGGCAAGACCCTCGGCAATGGCCGTCTTGCCCACGCCCGCCTCGCCGACCAGCAGCGGATTGTTCTTACGCCGACGCGCGAGAATCTGCACAACGCGTTCGAGCTCGTGATCGCGCCCAATCAGCGGGTCGATCTTACCGATTCGCGCTTGCTCATTGAGATTGGTGGCGTAGCCAGTGAGCGGATGCGCAGCCCCCTCGACGCTGCCCTCCTCTGCCTCTTCACCCTCTTGCGACGAGGGTGAGGCGGAGGGGCCGTGCCCGGCCACTTTGGAGATACCGTGAGCGATGTAGTTGACCGCATCGACCCGGGCCACGTTCTGCTGTTTGAGGAAGTAGACCGCTTGGCTCTCCTGCTCGGAGAAGATGGCAACCAGCACGTTAGCGCCGGTCACTTCGCTCTTGCCCGACGACTGGACGTGGAAAACGGCGCGCTGGAGCACGCGCTGGAAACCGAGCGTAGGCTGGGTTTCACGGTCGCCCTGGCCCTCGGGAATCAAGGGGGTCGTCGAGTTGATGAAATCCTGTAGGTCGGAGCGCAGCTTGTCGAGGTTGGCGCCACACGCCTTGAGCACGTCTGCTGCCGATGCGTTATCCAACAGCGCGAGCAGTAGGTGCTCAACGGTCATGAACTCATGGCGCTTGGAGCGTGCCACGGTAAAGGCCGTGTTCAGGGTCAGTTCAAGTTCTTTGCTCAGCATGGCAGTCCCCTATTTCGCTACTATCCATTCGCTCCCACCTGGCCGCGCGCACTTTCTCGCGGGGAAATGCCATTGGCGCTTGCGCTGGATCAGTTAAATCGACCGGCACTTTCAACATCGGGTACAAATCGCGTCGTTGCAAGCCCTGTTACCACTTTTTTGCCAACGCTTTCAATCGGCCGCTTCGATATCGCTCATCAAGGGATGTTCGCATTCGCGGGCGTATTCGTTGACCTGATAGCTTTTGGTCTCGGCTATATCGCGGGTAAAGATACCGCACGTCGCCTTACCTTGGGTGTGTACGGCCATCATCACCTGCACGGCGGTTTCGCTATCCAGATGAAAAAAGCTTTGTAGAACTTCGACCACAAACTCCATGGGGGTGTAGTCGTCGTTATGCAAGACCACCTTGTACATGGGCGGCTTGGCCAATTCGGGCTTTGCCGACTCGACGGCGAGATCACCGTCGTCGCCCGGGTGCTCCGGGCGCGTCATCCCCGCCATTACGCTTGCCATCATGACAGGCGACGTTTGGGTAATCTCACACGGCTCGTTCGAGGGTGATGCCTTGAAGAAAAGTGTCGACATGTTTTCCGAAAATGATTGCACGATGAAGTATCCCGAGGCATCGAGCAGCGCGTAACCGGGCGCCATCGATACCTGTCGAAAATTGGACGCCTCGCGGTGGCAAGGGTTCACGAAGGGTAAAAATAGCATACGCCACGAGACAAAAAACCCTCGGCCGTGCCCGGCCGAGGGTTCGACGCAGTTGGCGTAACGCCGTAAACCAAGCGGCGCTACGTCAAGCCAACGCCCGTGGTTAGCCTTTGGCAACCAGCGCCAGCGCTGCGTTGAGCGTTTTGCTCGGGCGCATGGCATCGCGGGTCAGTTCGCCGTTCGGGTGGTAGTAACCACGGATCTCGACCGGCTGGCCCTGCACTTCGTTGAGCTCGTTGACGATCTGCGCTTCCTGCTCGCTCAGCGACTTGGCCAGCGGTGCGAACAGCGCTTTGAGTTCAGCATCAGCGCTTTGAGCAGCGAGCGCCTCGGCCCAGTAGAGCGCCAGATAGAAGTGGCTACCGCGGTTATCGAGCTCACCCACTTTACGCGAGGGCGACTTGTTGCTGTCGAGGAACTTGCCGTTGGCCTCGTCCAGCGCCTTGGCCAGCACCTTGGCACGCTCATTGGCGAAGGTGCTGCCCAGATGCTCGAGCGACGCCGCCAGGGCGAGGAATTCGCCCAGCGAGTCCCAGCGCAGGTGGTTCTCTTCGACGAACTGCTGCACGTGCTTGGGCGCACTACCGCCAGCGCCGGTTTCGAACAGGCCGCCACCGTTCATCAGCGGTACGATGGAGAGCATCTTGGCGCTGGTACCCAGCTCCATGATCGGGAACAGGTCGGTGAGGTAGTCGCGCAGCACGTTGCCGGTCACGGAGATGGTGTCTTCGCCGCGACGAATACGCTCAAGCGAGAGCTTCATCGCCTCTTCCGGCGCCAGGATACGAATATCCAGGCCGCTAGTGTCGTGATCGGCGAGGTAGGACTCGACCTTTTTGATCAGTTGGGCATCGTGCGCGCGCTTGGCGTCGAGCCAGAAGATCGCCGGGGTGCCGCTATCGCGAGCGCGACTGACGGCCAGCTTGACCCAATCGCGCACCGGCGCATCCTTGGTCTGGCACATACGCCAAATATCGCCCTGCTCGACGGCGTGCTCGATCACCACCTTGCCGCTCTCGTCGGTCACACGCACGGTACCGTCAGCTGGAATCTGGAAGGTCTTGTCGTGCGAGCCGTACTCTTCGGCTTTCTGAGCCATCAAACCAACGTTAGGCACGCTGCCCATGGTGGTCGGGTCGAAGGCGCCGTTGGCTTTGCAGTCGTCGATGACGGTTTGGTAGATACCGGCGTAGCAGCGATCCGGAATCACCGCCTTGACGTCGTGCAGCGCGTCGTCGGCGCCCCACATTTTGCCGGAGTCGCGAATCATCGCCGGCATGGAGGCATCGATGATCACGTCGCTGGGCACGTGCAGGTTGGTGATACCCTTGTGCGAGTTGACCATGGCCAAGCGCGGACGCTCGGCGTAGAGCGCCTGAATGTCGTTTTTAATGCTCTCTTGGGTCGCCTCGGGCAGCGACTGAATGGAGGCGTAAAGATCACCGATACCGTTATTGGCGTCGAACCCTGCCTTCTTGAGGTCATCGGCGTGTTTGTCCAGCACCTGACGGTAAAACTCGTTGACGACCAAACCGAACATGATCGGGTCGGAGACCTTCATCATGGTGGCTTTCAGGTGCAGCGAGAAGAGCACGTCCTTTTCCTGGGCGTCGCGAATTTCGTCGGCGACGAAGCGGGTCAGGGCTTTACGGCTCATCACCGCGCCATCCACGACCTCACCTTCGAGTACCGCCGTCTTCTCTTTCAGCACAGTGGTCTTGCCGTCCTGCTCGATCAGTTCGATCTTGAGGCTACCAGCGCGTTCAATCAGCGCCGATTTCTCACTGCCGTAGAAGTCGCCTTCATTCATGTGGGCCACGTGTGACTTGGAATCGCTGCTCCACTCGCCCATGCGGTGCGGGTATTTGCGCGCGTAGTTCTTGACCGACAGCGGCGCGCGACGGTCGGAGTTGCCTTCGCGCAGCACTGGGTTGACGGCACTACCCTTGGTCTTGTCGTAGCGCGCTTTGATCTCTTTCTCTTCATCGTTCTTGGGCGCTTCGGGGTAATCGGGCAGCGCGTAACCCTGCTGTTGCAGCTCTTTGATGGCCGCTTTGAGCTGCGGCATGGAAGCACTAATGTTGGGCAGCTTGATGATGTTGGCTTCGGGTGTCTTGGTCAGCTCGCCGAGTTCGGCCAAGTGATCTTCGAGTTTCTGCGCGTCGCTCAGGTAATCGGGAAACTGGGAGATGATCCGGCCCGCCAGCGAAATATCGCGGGTCTCGACGGCGATACCAGCGGAGTCGGTAAAGGCATCGATGATCGGCAACAAGGAGTAGGTCGCGAGCGCAGGGGCTTCGTCGGTGAGCGTGTAAATGATCTTCGGCGTTTTGGACATTTTTACGTTAACCTCTTTTATCTGTCGCTGCGATGAGGAGAAATCTTGAGCTACGCGGCGCCTGCGGCGATGGATCTCGAGCTAGCATCTTTCACTACGACGGCTCGAGTCACTCTTCCATCGGGCGTTATCACTCCGGAAACCGTTCTGGGTTCGAGAGCCCTCATTCTATAGAGCCATCTCTATCTAGAGGAAAACGACGGCAACGACTCCGCGGCCACGCCGGAGTATATCAGCGCTGCGCCACCTCCGCATGGAAGATTGTCGACAAATTAGCCCACCACCCATGATGACGCTATGAGCACCCTCTACCTGCTACACAAACCCTACCGCATGCTGTCGCAGTTCACCGACCGCGAAGGCCGAGCAACGCTGGCAGATGTACTCCCCATACCCGACGTATACGCTGCCGGGCGACTCGACTACGACTCCGAAGGGCTTTTACTGCTCAGTGACGACGGCGCACTGATTCACCGCATCGCCCACCCGCGTCACAAACAGCCCAAAACCTACCGCGTACAGGTCGAGGGCACGATCAGTGATACCGCCCTTGCGGCACTGCGCGCAGGGGTGGAGCTCAAAGATGGCCCAACGCGTCCGGCCAAGGCGCGGCGTCTCGATGATCCGAACCTCTGCCCGCGCCAACCGCCCCTGGATACCAAACGCCATCCCACTACCAGTTGGATCGAATTGACCATTACCGAAGGGCGCAACCGCCAGGTACGGCGGATGACCGCCCACGTCGGTTTTCCCACGCTGCGCCTGGTGCGCACTGCCATCGGCCCCTGGCAGCTTGGAGATCTCGCCCCCGGGCAGTGGCGCCAGGAAACGCTGCACGCACCAGCGCCTGCGGCCAAACCCCACAAGCCATGGCGTCAACGCTGAGATGAGCACGCGTCCCATCATCCACAGCACCGTCGCCTGTGTGATTCGCCGCGATGACCGTTTCTTACTGGTCGAAGAGTATCGCGGTGACGCGCATAGCGTGTTCAACCAGCCCGCCGGTCACATCGAGCCCGGCGAAGGCCCTATGGCCGCCGCGCTACGTGAAGCGGCCGAGGAGACCGCCTGGCAGGTGCGCCTCGAGGCGTATTTGGGGCTCTACGTCTTGCATACGCCAAGCGGGCTGACCTTTCATAGCCATGGCTTCGTCGCTACGGCACAAGCACCGCTTACTCGCGCCATCGACCCGGACATTCACGCCGTGCACTGGCTCAGCAAAGCGGAGATCGATGCCTTGAATGACGCCGGGCGCCTGCGCAGCCCGCTGGTGCTCGAACGCATCGACGATGCCCTAGCCGGGCGCCACTATCCGCTCGCGGTACTTCACGAGCGGCCATAACACTCGAAGCGCCAAGCCTGCATCGTGTATAATCGCCGCCTTTGCATACTTCAATCGAGGATGGCAATGACATCCACTACCGGCAAAGTGATCGTCGGCATGTCCGGCGGCGTCGACTCCTCCGTCTCCGCCCTGCTTCTACTTCAACAAGGTTATGAAGTGGAAGGTCTCTTCATGAAGAACTGGGACGAAGACGACGGCACGGAGTACTGTACGGCGAAGGAAGACCTGGCCGATGCCGAAGCCGTGTGCGCCAAGCTCGGTATTCCACTGCACACGGCCAATTTCGCCGCCGAGTACTGGGACAACGTCTTCGAGCACTTTCTGGCCGAATACAAGGCCGGGCGCACGCCCAACCCCGACATCCTGTGTAACCGCGAAATCAAGTTCAAAGTCTTTCTCGAGTACGCCGAAATGCTCGGCGCCGAGAAAATCGCCACCGGCCACTACGTACGCCGTGGCGAACGCGATGGCCGCCCGCGCTTGCTCAAGGGCCTGGATGCCAACAAGGATCAGAGCTACTTCCTGCATGCCGTGCCCGAAGCCGCCATTGCGCGCACGCTGTTCCCGGTGGGGGAGTTGGAAAAGCCCGAAGTACGCGCTCTGGCCGAAGCGCACGACTTGATCACTGCCAAGAAAAAAGACTCGACCGGGATTTGCTTCATTGGCGAGCGCCGCTTTCGCGACTTTCTCCAGCAGTACCTGCCCGCACAGCCAGGCAAGATCGAAACGCCCGAGGGCGAGGTGATCGGCGAGCACATGGGGCTGATGTACTACACCCTGGGCCAGCGCCAAGGCCTGGGTATCGGCGGGCTGGCCAACCACCCGGAAGCGCCCTGGTACGTCGCCGCCAAGGATTTGGAGCGCAACGTGCTGGTGGCCGTACAAGGCAAGCATCACCCGCTGCTATATACCGATACGCTAATGACCGAGACGATGGACTGGGTAGCCGGTGAAGCGCCCCGCGCCGAAGGTCGCTTTACGGCCAAGACGCGCTACCGCCAGAGCGATCGCCCCTGCTTCGTTACCACCCGCGCCGATGGCGGCGTCGAAGTGCGTTTCGAGTCGCCTCAGCGCGCTGTCACCCCGGGCCAGTCGCTGGTGCTCTACGATGGCGATGTGTGCCTTGGCGGCGGCGTCATCCGCCACGCCTGGATGACCGAGGATGCCACGGCATGAGCTCCACTACCCCGATTCATCGCGTGCCCGAAACGCCCGCCGTACGCCAAGCCCTGGCGCTGGCGGGCGTGTTTCAGTCCGCCAGCCTCGTCGATGAGCTTGCCCGCACCGGCCAGGTCGAACCACGCGCCTGGGAAACCCTGATCAACGCCACCGTGGACACCGACCCCGAAAGCTTCGAAGCCATTTACGGCGGCCATCCGAACAACTTACGCCTGGGCTTGGATACCCTCGAAGCGCTGGTTGGCCGCAAACAGGCTAACCCCGTGGTACTGCGCTACGGGTTCTCACTGCTGCTATTGATGAACAAGCTGCGCACCGACCAGGCGATGATGGCGAACCTGGGTAAGCAGCTAGCTCATGTTCAGGGCCAAGCCGAGCACTTTGGCGCCACGCACGAAAACGTCATTTCGAGCCTCGGCGAGGCGTACCAGGCAACGCTCTCGACACTCAAGACGCGGATCGTCGTCCAGGGTGACCCTTCGCTGTTGCAAAGCCGCATGATGCCCGAACGCGTACGCGCCTGCCTGCTGGGTGGTATTCGCTTTGGTCTTCTGTGGCATCAGCAGGGCGGGCGCCGCTGGAAGCTAATGTTCCAGCGCAAGGCACTGCGCCGCGCCCTGGACGAGCTTAGCTAAGCTAAAGAGCTCTGCTAAGGGGCTCTGGCTACCGGGCCCCGCTGTCCGCTTGGATTTACCTTGACTCCGCTTTACCACCGACCGCCTTTCAACCGACCACCTGGAACGACTGCCATGCAACTCTCCGCCTTGACCGCTCTCTCTCCCGTCGACGGCCGCTACGGCGACAAAGCCGCCGCCCTGCGCGAGCATTTCAGTGAATTCGGCCTGATCCGCGCCCGCGTCATCGTGGAAGTTCGCTGGCTACAGCGTCTGGCCGAACATCCCGGCATTAGCGAAGTACCCGCGCTTTCTGCAGAGGCCAACGCCTTTCTGGAAAACCTGATCGCTACGTTTTCCGTCGACGATGCCGAACGCATCAAAGAGATCGAGCGCACCACCAACCACGACGTCAAGGCGGTCGAGTACTTCCTCAAAGAGCGTATCGAAGCCCAGGGCGAACTCAACGCCGTTACCGAGTTCATCCACTTCGCTTGCACCTCGGAAGACATCAACAACCTTTCCTACGGCGTGATGCTGGCCGATGGCCTTGCCGCGCTGCTACCGAGCATGCACAAGGTTGCCGACGAGATCGCCCGCTTGGCGCGTGAGCACGCCGCCCAGCCGATGCTTTCGCGCACCCACGGCCAAACGGCGACACCCACCACCCTGGGCAAGGAGATGGCCAACGTCGCCTACCGTCTAAAGCGTCAGCTCAAGCAGATCGAGGCCGTCGAGATCCTGGGCAAGATCAATGGCGCCGTGGGCAACTACAACGCGCATTTGACGACCTACCCCGACATCGACTGGGCCGCCAATGCCAAGGCCTTCGTGGAAGGACTGGGGCTCACCTTCAACCCCTTCACCACCCAGATCGAGCCGCACGACTACATCGCCGAGCTGTTCGATGCGATCTGCCGTTTCAACACCATCCTGATCGATTTCGACCGTGACGTATGGGGCTACATTTCGTTGGGCTACTTCAAGCAAAAGACCGTGGCCGGCGAGATCGGCTCCTCGACCATGCCGCACAAGGTCAACCCGATCGATTTCGAAAACTCCGAAGGCAACCTTGGTCTGGCCAACGCCATTCTCGCTCACCTAGCCCAGAAGCTGCCGATCTCGCGCTGGCAGCGCGACCTAACCGACTCCACCGTGCTGCGCAACCTCGGCGTGGGCCTGGCTTACGGCTTGATCGCCTACGCGGCAAGTCTTAAAGGTATCGGCAAGCTCGAAGCCAATCCTGAGCGCTTGGCAAGTGACCTGGATAACAGCTGGGAAGTGCTGGCCGAGCCAATCCAGACGGTGATGCGCCGCTACGGTATCGAGAAGCCCTACGAGAAGCTCAAGGAGCTGACGCGCGGCAAGCGTATCGATCAGGCAGGCTTTGCCGCCTTCATTGACACGCTAGCGCTGCCCGAGACGGTCAAAGAAGAATTGAAGGCGCTGACACCGGCCACCTATATTGGTAACGCGCAGGCCCAGGCAGATGCCCTGACCGCGCATATTGAAGCGCTTTAACGCTTTCTTTCGACGCACTTTTTCCGACGCTCTCTGGAGTCCGTCATGAGCCATCGCGATGCACCGCTTACGCTGCTGGGTGATCTTACCGCCGCCGAGTTTCTGGACGAATATTGGCAGCAAAAGCCGCTGCTGATCCGCGGCGCCTTTCCCGACTTTCTGAGCCCCATAGACCCCGATGAACTCGCAGGGCTTGCCTGCGAGCCGGGCGTCGAGGCGCGCCTGGTCGAGGAAGAGGGCCCCGACGGGCCCTGGCAGGTGTCCCACGGCCCCTTCGATGACGCTACTTTCGAGCGTCTGCCCGAAGGCCACTGGAGTCTTCTCGTTCAGGCGGTCGACCACTACGTACCTTCGGTTGCCGCCCTGCTCGACGAGTTCGACTTTCTGCCCCGCTGGCGCCTGGACGACATCATGATCAGCTACGCTCCGCCGGGAGGCAGCGTGGGGCCACATATCGACCAGTACGATGTCTTCTTGCTCCAGGCGAGCGGTCGGCGGCGCTGGCAGCTCGGCGGCAAGCAGCCGGACGATGCCCCCATCGTCCAAGGCATCGATCTGCGCATTCTGGATACCTTCACCATCGAGCCCGACTCCGACTGGACCCTCGAACCCGGTGACATGCTCTACCTGCCGCCGGGTTGGGCACATCATGGCGTCAGCCAAAGCGACGACTGCATGACCATTTCGGTCGGCTTTCGCGCGCCCTCGGCCGATGAGGCCGTGACTTCCTACGCTGACTACCTCGGCGAGCAGTTGCCGCCCTCGCTGCGCTACGCCGATGCGGGCATGGCGCCAGCAGGCCCGCTTGGCGAGATCGATGACGCCGCCGTCGAGCGCATGCGTTCGCTGATTCTCTCGACTCTGGACGATGCCGATCAGATCGCCCAGTGGTTTGGCCGCGTCATGACCCAGCCCAAGTACATCGATCAGATGGCGCCGCTGGAAACGCCCATGAGCGAGCAGGAGGTCAGCGAGCAGTTGGAAGCGGGCGAGCCACTGTTTCAGATGCCGGGGTCGCGCTTTGCCTGGCGAAGCAATACACACGGCACGACGCTCTTCGTCGACGGCGACGCCATCTCCTGCAACGAAACCCTGGCCCAGCGCCTGTGCGATACCGCACCACTCGACGCCGAGGCGTTGGCACTGGCAGATGCGCCCCGTGTGATCACCCAACTGGTCAATGGTGGTAGCCTTGGCTGGTTGGCTCAGGACGACGAGGAGGACGAGTGAGCCCTGGCATTCTCCTTCAAGAAGGCGACTGGACGCGCCTAGGCGAGGCGGCGGCCGAGATTCGCCGCCGCGTCTTCGTCGAAGAGCAGCAGGTGCCCGAAGAGGAGGAGTGGGACGCACTGGACGCCGAGTGCCTGCACTTTCTCGCCTGTCGCGAGGGCACGCCGCTGGGCACGGCGCGCCTGCTGCCCGATGGCCATATCGGCCGCGTGGCGGTGCTGGCCGAGGCGCGCGGTCTCGGCATTGGTGTCGCGCTCATGCAGGCCGCCATTGCGGCGGCTCGCGCACGCCAACACACGGAGGTCGTGCTCAGCGCCCAAACCCACGCCCTGCCCTTCTATGCCCGCCTTGGCTTCATTGCCGAAGGCGACATCTACCTGGACGCCGATATTCCTCACCGTGTAATGCGGCTTTCGCTCTAAGTGCTCTGGCGCGCAATGCGCCGGAGCCTAGCGCTGCTGTTTCCTCCTATCTCAACCCTTACCTTTCTTCTCTTCTTACTCTTCTCGCCGATGTGCTCCACGGGCGACTTAACGCTTAGCGTGCGGAAACCTACTACATAACACCCTAGCGCAGGCGCGGGGGTGTCGTTTAGCTACAACCAAGGCTGCCCCCAAGTGTCAATTGTTGGCTTTCAGTCTCTGACCGATAGTGGTTTTGTTGCAGCGCGGCATAGCGCGCACTCAGGCACCACTACCGTTCGACTCAACGTGTTTCGATATACCGAAACGGCGCTCAACCTAGCACTGAAGGAGCCTTCTCATGACCTCTCACACCACGCCCCTGCTGGATGACATCAAGGCCATGGCGCAGCTTCGCGAAGCCCATCGCGAGCGCTGGGCGAACATCAAGCCCGAGTACGCGGCGCGCATGCGATCACAGAACCGCTTCCATACCGGGCTCGACATCGCCCGCTACACCGCCCGCATCATGCGCGACGACATGGCCGCCTACGACGCCGATACCCGCCAGTACACCCAGTCGTTGGGCTGCTGGCACGGCTTCATCGGCCAACAAAAGCTGATCGCGATCAAAAAGCACTTCGGCAGCACCCAGCGGCGCTACCTGTACCTCTCTGGCTGGATGGTTGCTGCGTTGCGCTCCGAGTTTGGTCCCCTGCCGGATCAGTCGATGCATGAGAAAACCTCGGTGGCAGATCTCATTGCCGAGCTCTACATCTTCCTAAAGCAGGCCGATGCCCGCGAACTCAACGCGCTCTTTCGTGCCCATGACGAGGCCAAAAGCGCAGGCGACCAAAGCAAAGCCCAGGCGCTGCTGGCGCAGATCGACGGTTTCGAAACGCACATCGTGCCGATCATCGCGGACATCGATGCCGGGTTCGGCAACGCCGAGGCCACCTACCTTCTGGCCAAGAAGTTCATCGAAGCAGGTGCCTGCTGCATCCAGCTGGAGAACCAGGTCTCCGACGAGAAGCAGTGCGGCCATCAGGATGGCAAGGTCACCGTGCCCCATGAGGACTTCATCGCCAAGATCAACGCGGTTCGCTACGCCTTCCTCGAACTCGGCGTTGACGATGGTGTGATCGTCGCGCGCACCGACTCCCTCGGCGCAGGCCTGACCAAACAGATCGCCGTGACCCATACCCCAGGCGATTTGGGCGATCAGTACAACGCCTTTCTCGACGGCGACTTCATCGACAGCGCCGAGGAGATCGACAACGGCGATGTGGTGATCAAGTGCGAAGGCAAGCTCAAGCGTCTCAAGCGTTTGGCCTCGGGGCTCTATCAGTTCAAACCCGGCAGCGGTGAAGACCGTGTGGTGCTCGACTGTATCACCAGCCTTCAAAACGGCGCGGATCTGCTGTGGATCGAGACCGAGAAACCCCATGTGGGGCAAATCGCCCAGATGGTCAATCGCGTGCGCGAGGTCGTGCCCGACGCCAAGTTGGTCTATAACAACTCGCCCTCCTTCAACTGGACGCTGAATTTCCGCCAGCAGGTCTTCGATGCCTGGGAGAAAGAGGGCAAGGACGTTTCCGCCTACGCTCGCGACAAGCTAATGGGTCAGGAGTACGACGACACCGAACTAGCGCAGCTAGCCGATGAGTGGACACGCAACTTCCAGCGCGATGCCTCCCGCGATGCGGGTATCTTCCACCATTTGATTACTCTGCCCACCTACCACACGGCAGCGCTCTCCACCGACAACCTGGCCAAGGGCTACTTTGGCGACGACGGGATGCTGGCCTACGTGGCAGGCGTCCAACGTAAGGAGATTCGCCAAGGCATCGCTACGGTCAAGCATCAAGACATGGCAGGCTCCAATATCGGCGACGACCACAAAGAGTTCTTCCACGGCGAGGCGGCCCTCAAGGCCGGCGGCAAAGACAACACGATGAACCAATTCGGCTGATCGACCCACTTCGGTGCTTGGAGGCTTTCGAGCCTCCTTTTTTTATATGTAACCCAGTATATGCATCCCAGAAGCAGGCAACGATGACACCGATATATACGCTGTTGCACACTGTTTCCACATTAACTAAATTTCTTCATTAACAAAGCGTAATGAGTGACCTTTTTTGCGAATCACTGGTCATAGCTGTGCGCATCAGTTACTTTTGGTGAACACTGTTCTAAAACTGCTGACCAAGTGTAACCGACGCCTCATCAAGCACGCAGCACCTAACACCGTGCATTAACGCAGTATCAAGGGATACGCCCGAACACTCTGGAGGTTTGCATGAAACGTCTTCTTCCCGTTGCCGCGCTGAGTCTGCTGACCCTGGCAGGTTGTGCCAATACGTCTACCTATTCCGGCGATGTCTACCGTGGCAACCAAGCACAAACCGGCCAGAGCGTCGCTTACGGTACCATCGTCGCCGTGCGTCCCGTCCAGATTCAGGCTGATAGCCGTACGGGCAACCTGCTGGGCGGCGGCGGCGGTGCCGTACTCGGCGGGCTGCTCGGCAGCCAAATCGGCGGCGGTTCGGGCCGTCAGCTGGCAACCGTTGCCGGTGCTTTGGGTGGCGCCGTGGCAGGCACCTCCGTCGAAGACCGCGCCAACCGCGTCAGCGCTCTCGAAATGGAGATTCGCCGCGATGACGGCACCGACGTCGTCGTCGTTCAGCGTGCCGATCGCCAGTATCAGGCTGGCCAGCGCGTTCGCCTGATCGGTAGCGGTGCCAACCTGAGCGTTGCGCCCTACTGATAACGTCGTATTGAGCGCCCTCTTCTTGGCGCTACGGCACATCAAAAAACCCCGCCAATGCATGCACTGGCGGGGTTTGCGTATGAGGTAAAGATAAAGCGACTATCAGTGTTTGATGGTGCTGTTGGCCACATTGATCACTTTGGTCAGCACAAGCGCGAACAGTCCTAATAGGATCGCCACCAGCAAAATTTCGACAGGGCGCACTAGCGCGGTGGCGCCAAGCACGGCAAGAGCCACCACCCACACCTCACGGTTGTCACCATGGCTCTTGAGAGCCGCAGGCAAAAACTTGTCGAGCCCTTGGCTCAGGCCGCTGTTCCAGCGTTGATAGGCAAAGTAGAGGATCAGCGCAAAGGCGATCATCCAAATGAGTAGTACGGTCATGGTCGCTCCAGTGAGTTTCTAGCGAAGAAATAGTTGTACGGGTAGGGTATCCGCCGCCCTACCCAGGTGCAATAGCCGCGTATCAACGTCGATGGCGTGCTCTGAAGTGAGCCGTTGGGGAGGAAAAAGTTCGCTGCCCCTGACAAGAAGGCGCATGCACGTTACCATTGGCGTGACATGCACTCACCGAAAGGTTATTCAATGCAAATTGCGCAGAACTCCGTTGTCGCGTTTCACTACACCCTGACCAACGATGCAGGTGAGGTGCTGGACAGCTCAGAAGGCCGCGAGCCGCTGACCTACCTCCACGGTGCCGGCAACATCATCCCAGGCCTGGAAAAAGAGCTCGAAGGCCGCGCTGCGGGCGATAAGCTCAACGTCAAAGTCGACCCCAGCGAAGGCTACGGCGAAGTGCAAGATCAGCTGATGCAGGAAGTACCGCGCGATGCGTTCCAGGGCGTCGATAACATCGAGCCGGGCATGCAGTTCCAAGCCCAGACGCAAGGCGGCCCACTGATGGTCACGGTCAAGAAAGTCGAAGGCGACACCGTCGTCGTCGACGGCAACCACCCGCTGGCGGGCGTACATCTGAACTTCGATGTCGAAATCGCAAGCGTACGTGAAGCGAACGCCGAAGAGGTCGAGCACGGCCACGTCCACGGCGAAGGTGGCGTACACCACTAAGCGGTGTAACGGCGAGGCCACTACACGGCCAAGCTATGGCCTTATGGCCATCCAAGAAAAAGGGTGACGAGAACGTCACCCTTTTTTCATGCCCGTCTCTTTTCACCGAACTCACGCGCTCTCATCGGGGATCAGCACCAGCTGGCCATGGCGCACGCTGCGCGAAGAGGAGACCTCGGTGGCAAAAGCGCGAAGCTCACTGCCCGCCCCTTTCAGCAGCGTGACCTCCATGCAACTATCGTGATTGAGGTGAACGTGCAGGGTCGAGAGCGTTAGATCGTGATGGTCGTGCGAGTGCCGCGTCAGGCGCTTGGGTAGCTCGCGGGCGGCATGGTCGTAAACGTACACCAAGGCTCCCACGCACGGCGCATCGGGCTCGCTATCTTCACGTGCCTGCTTCAGCCCACTGCGCGCCAGATCGCGAATCGCCTCCGAACGGTTCTGGTAGCCGCGTTCGCGCATCAGTTGATCGACCTCGTCGAGCAGGTCGTCATCCAGGGTTATCGTCACCCGCTGCATCATCGCCCCCTTTCTCGCCCATTCGCCGTTGCTACTGGCTTGCCTATTATCGCCTACTTAGCGCGCCTGCTCTGCCTGACGACGCTCGAAGCGCCACATACCCAAGGCCACCAGCAAGGTGATGGTCAAAAGCGCCCAGGAGCCCCACACCACGCCAGCCCACCCGGCCCAGCGCCAGAAGGGCTCGAGCCAAAAACCACCCAGGCTGGCGCCGAGATAGTAGAACACAAGATAAAGCGCCGAGGCGCTGCCGCGCGCGCCCTTGGCATAGCGCCCTACCCAGCTCGAAGCCAGCGAGTGGGCAAGAAAGAAGCCGAAGGCGTTGATGGTCAGCCCGAGAATGATCATGGCAAGGGAATCGGCCAAGGTCACCGCTGTGCCCAGCATGAGAATCACCACCCCAACGCTCATGCACGCCGCCGGTGAAAAATGCCGCGCCAGACGCCCTGAAAGAGTAGAGCCCAGCGTACCACCAAGGTAGGTGAGAAAGATGAGCCCGAGGCTACTGGCCGCGAGTAAATAGGGCGCCGCCGCCAGGCGAAAGGTGATGTAGCTGTACTGGTTGATGAAAATCAAAAAGTTGATTCCGCCCAAGCAGTAAGCTGCAAGCAGCACCGGCTCGCGCAGGTGCCCTTTGAGCCCTGCCAGCGCAGGCCGCAGGCGAAAAGGCTGATGAACGAAGGCGCGGCTATTGGGCAGTAGCCGCCAGAAAAGCAGCCCACCTGCAAGCGTCAGCGCCCCAACGGTGACGAATGCCGCCCCCGTGCCGAAAAATTCCGCCATCGAGCCGCCGACCAAACGCCCACTGATACCGCCTAGCGAGTTGGCGCCAATGTATAGCCCCACGGCGCTCAATAGCGCCGGTTTGCTGAACTCATCGCCCATCCAGGCAATCGCCACGGCGGGTAGCCCGCCCAGCACGAAGCCTTGAACCAAACGCAGCGCCAGCAGAGTTTCGAAGTTAGGGGCAAGTGCAAGCGCTAGCGAACAACCGCCCGCCAGAAGTAGCGTAATCCGCATGATGCCTTCGCGCCCAATGGCATCGGAAAGCGGCCCGAACACGAGAAGTGATAGCGCCAGCGACAGCGTCGCTACCGACATGAGCAGGCTCACGCCGAGGGTAGAGACGCCATAAGCCTCTTTGAGTTCGGGTAGTAGCGGCTGCGGGGCGTAAAGGTTGATGAAGACGAGAAACGATCCCAGGCAGAGCGCCAGGGTAGCGCGCCACCAGGCGCGCGTTTGGGCTTCGATCATGCCACTCCCGAGGTCATAGCGATGCGTTTAGCGACGCCAGGTGCGCGGTATCCAGGGTACGGCGCGCCTGCCAGTAGTAGCGCTGCCAATAGCTGTTATCGAGGCGGGAAATGATTACCCCCTGCGAGGTCGAGGCGTGCATAAAGTAGCCATCACCGATGTAAACGCCGACGTGATCGTAACGGCCTGAAGGGCGGAAGAACACTAGATCGCCTGCCTGCAACGATTGGCGGTCGATCTGGCGTCCCTCATGGACTTGCTCGCTGGTGGAGCGGGGTAATTCGAGATTGAAGGTATCGCGGAAGATGGAGCGAACGAAGGCCGAACAGTCTATCCCTTGATGTGTCGTTCCGCCCATTCGGTAGGGGGTTCCCGACCACCGCTGATGCTGCGCGAGCAGGGCCTGGCGAATCATCGTTGGTGGCGGTGCCTGAAGGTTGCTTAACTGGGAAATGGGGTTGTCGATGGGCGACATTTGCGGATTGAAACCTGATGGCATCCCCGGAAGCGTCATCGCGAAGTAATCTTCCGGGGGCTCCATGCTCGTTCGGGTCGATCCCGCACACCCACTCATTAACGCAACGGCGACACAAACGCTGACAACACGGACAGCGGTCACAGCAGGGTGTGGCAACGCAACCATGCGACAAACCTCGTAAAATGAAGATGAAAAGTAATCGAAAAATACAAAGGCCCGACTATAAGCGAAAACCTCGGGCCTTGGCGAGCATGAATATAGACCTGGTGCGTTTAATGCAGCGTACGCTGATCTCCCGGCAGGGTATCGATATGCAGCGGGGCAAAATGCCGCGGTTTGTTGCCAGGGAAGTCAAGGCTTGCCCAGGGCCCGGCCAGCAGTGGCGACGCGCAGAGCCAAGCCACTAATGCCTGACGGAAGCTGGCGAGAAACGCCTCGCGCTCGGGCGTCTCGCCCATGAAAAACGAGAACCCGGCGTACATGCCATCGGCGAACTCCTGCCAGCCCGCATAGTGCTCCGCCGCCAGCTTATAGGCGCCATCGAGCACGAGATGAAACTCATCGAGCCCGAGCCAGCCCAGTTGGCGCGCGGCAATGGCTAGATCGACCCGCTGAGCGATATCCCAGGCGGCCATATCGACCTCGTTGCAGCGGTCTTCGTTATCGCGCACGCGCCGCAGGCGCAGCAGATGGTGGCGCTCCTCCTCGCCGCAGTCGCCCGACTCCAAAATCGCGATCTCGGCGTCCAGGCGCTCGGTATTGAGGGTGTAGGGTGCGTAGTTGATCTGATACTCCTGGCGATCCCCCGCCTCATCGAGAAAACTCAGGAACTCACGCATCGCCTCGGCTGTAGCCAGGTGATAGTGGTTTTCGATCCACTCGCGAATATCATCGGCCTCGCGCGCGCTCTCCACCTGCGGCTCACCCCAAACGGCGCTATTGAGCGGCCCGACCAGGGCCATTGCGGTAAAGCGCATTAGCGTTGGGCGGGGGCTTGGCTCGCTCCAGTTACCCGGGCGCCACTCGAGCCAGTGAAACAGGCTGCCCGGATCCTCCAGATGCCAGGCGATTTCGGCAGCAAGCGAGCCCTGATCGCTCTCGGGCAGGCATGTTTCCCAGGCAAACCAGGCCTCGAGCAAGCGCTTGGGCGAGGCGTAGAAGCGACACAGACAGTCGCGCAGCGAGGTCGCATAGGCGTAGAGCGGCTGTGGTTCGAACAGTTGGCTATCCAGCGCCATATGCAGGTAGAAAGCGAACTTTTCCGCCATGTGGATGGTGGCGGCATGGCGGCTAACGCCCTTGACCGCGTCGCGCTGGGCAAGCTCCTCGGGCGAAGGCTGGCCGTAGGCGCTCTTACGCGGCGGCAAGACACCGTGGGCGGCATCGGCCGCGAGCTGATTGAGATGGTGCGCCTGGGCGGGCAGCCAGTAACGCGCCATGGCGCTGGCGCCCTCATCGGCATGCAGGCCCAAAGACTCTTGCAGGTAAAGCGCGGCATCTGCACGGCGCTCCTCCGGCAGCGGCCGTGCGGGCGCGGCCTGGCGTAACATGACATCGGGCTCGCGGACACCCGCGAGCGCCAGCAGCCAGTGGTGATCGCTACTGCGCCAGGCGCGCAGCTGACGCGCGGAGGCCGCCTGAACCTCGGCGGTTAGTAACGCATCGGGGCTGCCCTGCCACGGGCCTTGGGCAAGGTTTAGCAGCAGTTGCTGGCGCGCATTGGGCGTTTGGTGGCGGCGGTCGATGCCCTCGAAGAGACTCAGGCCACGCTCGAAGGCGCTGGTGAGCGAGCGCCAATCGTGATAACGCCGCGCGATCAAATCGGCGGCGTGCGCGGCCAGGGCATCGGCTTCTGCCTGTTCGAGCCAGCCGCAGCAGGCGCCCGCCCAGGCAAGCTCGACGAGCCTGAGCCAGTCCCACGCTGCCCACTCCAGCGGCTCGCCCTCATCGACGAAGGTGCACAGCACGCGCGCATGGGGGGCCTCTTCGCGGTTGTCGCGCTGCCAGGCGCTGCGCTGAGCGCGGTCCATCCCCACGAGTTCGCGCGCCTCGATATCCCAGCGCTGTCGCTCGCCTTGAGCGGCCAGCCATAGCGCAACGCCCAACAGGCTTTCGCGATCGTTTACCTGCCAGATCTCATCGAGCCACTGCACCGCGTCGGGCCAATCGCTGGACGTGGCAGGATACGCCAATACCACGCGGCTCAACGCGCAGAGCCGCCAGGGAGCCGCCTCCGGCGCCTGAGGCCAAAGCGCACTCGGCGGCGCCATCTCGGCAAGGCACGCCTCCAGGCGCGCCCAGGTAATACCGTCGCCCTCTTCTTCGAGGGCGGCAAGCGCCTCGCAGGCCTCACAGAATTGATCGTCGGCTGCACTCTCCCACCCCTGCGCACCCAGCGCGCGGCGTAGGGCCAGGAGCCAAGCGCGCAGGTCGTGGTGTTCCCGCACGATGCGCTGTGCGATTCGAAACGCCCAACCGCTCGCCTGCGCGGGGCTCAGCCAGCCCGCCGCCCCCGCTAGCGCTGCGCTTTCAAGGGCGGCCAAAAGATGATCGGCATCCTCGCTACCGGCGCCTAAGCCAAAAAGCAAGTGCTCGCCAAGCTCACCCCGGCCGGTGATACCGAGCGATAACAAGCGCTGCTCGGCGGCGCCCGCCTCGACGGAGAGCGGATTGGGCGTAAAGGCCCAATCGCAGAGCACGAGCTGTTGAGCCCACCAGGCATGAAAAGCGTCGACCAAGGAACACCTCGAAAACACGATGACGCCAGCGCAGGCGCCAGCAATAAAGCGCCATAGTGTAACGGAAACTCACGCTAAGGCCGATAGCCCTAAGGGTATGGCAAGACAAGATATGCCAGCGCCATGGCGCCATTTAACTCTGGCAGACGGCGCAACCAAAAGCGCCCGGCAGAGCCGGGCGCTTTGATCAGATCGAGTCGACGGTAAAACCGCCAGCGAGGCTACCCTCGTCCAACCTTGCTGATGATCCAAAGCAGCACCACCGCACCGACGATGGCCGTGACCAATGAACCGATGAAACCACCGGCCGAAAGTCCCAATAGCGAGAACAGGAAACCACCCAGCACGGCACCTACGATACCCACACCGATATTGCCTATGATGCCAAAGCCGCCCCCGCGCATGATGTTACCCGCAATCCAGCCTGCCAAGCCGCCAATAATCAACCATGCTAATAAGCTGCCGACCATAGTGCCTCCTTGAGATAATCCCTATCAATCGAGTGCAGTCTGTTACCTCTGCTTGTCCTAACATAGCACACAGCGCTAATGTGCCAATGAATACTCGCATGAACTTATGCTTAAAAGGATGCCCATGATTCCCGACTCGCTTCGCCACTGCTTCGATGGCCTGACCGGCCAGGCCCGCGCCACCTGGGAAGGGCGCGATCTTGTGCTGTTCAAAGAGCCTTGGGGCGAGCTTGTGATCTGCCTGCAGGGCGCTCAGGTGCTGCACTTCCAACCCGCCGCCGATCCCGCGCCCTGGCTTTGGGTCACGCCTACCCCTGAGCCGTTGCCCGGTGCGATTCGCGGCGGCATTCCGCTGTGCTGGCCCTGGTTCGCCGACGAACGCTACGCCGACGAGAGCCCCAACCGCGACGGCCCCTTCCACGGATTGGCCCGCAAAGCCGCTTGGCGACTGGATGCCGTGGACGAGCATGAGGAAGGCATCGAGCTGCATCTTTCACCAGAAGCGTCACTGCATAGCCTTCTGAACGTACGTGCCGTGGTGCAAGCCAACGCCAAGCGTTTGAGCGTCGAGCTGATCAGCGAAAACGTCGGCGAAACGCCGATCAAGACCAGCGGCGCGCTGCACACCTATCTAGGCGTTGCCGATACGCATAAGTGTCGCTTACAGGGGCTCGAGGGTGCGCGTTACCTGGACAAGCTTCGCGACTTCGCCGAGAGCGAACAGCAGGGCACGCTGGCCATTCGAGGCCCGATCGACCGTATCTACCATAGCAACCATGCGGTGGTTTTAAGCGATGGTCAGCGCACCCTGAACGTCGCCAAGCAGTCCAGCGACTCCACGGTCGTGTGGCACCCAGGCGATGCCCTGCCGGACGATACCCCAGCCGAAGCCTCGATGCGTTTTCTTTGCATCGAGTCAGCCAACACGCGCCTCGACCCAGTATGGCTCGTTCCCGGTGCGCAGCATTTGCTGGGTACCACGCTGAGCCTCGTATCGGCCTAACGGGTTCATCTTGGATTCAGACAGCACCCGTTACGCTTACTGCCTTACCGTTGCCCCTGCCAGGATGATCCGCTATGCGTATGCCGCTACGCCAAGAAGTACATAACCTGCTGGAGCGCGGCCGCGATCGCCAGCTTCGCCTGGCGGTCACCGGCCTCTCCCAGGCGGGCAAGACCGCCTTTTTGACCTCGCTGGTCAATCAGCTACGCCACGCAGGGGTCGAGGCCAAGCTGGATCTCTTACCCGCTGCGCGCGAAGGGCGACTGCTCGGCGCACAGCGTTTGAACCAGCCCGATCTCGGCGTGCCGCGTTTTCCCTACGACCCTGGCATGGCAGCGCTGCGCGATACGCCACCGCGCTGGCCAGAGCCGACTCGCGGCATCAGCGAGCTGCGCCTGCAATTGCGCTACCGGCCCGCTCGGCGCGGCTGGCTCACGCCGGAAACCGCGCACCTTACGCTCGACTTGTTCGATTACCCCGGCGAATGGCTGCTCGATCTGCCTCTGCTTCAGCACGACTTCGCCAGTTGGAGCGAAAGCCAGACGCATCATCAAGGGCCACAGCGCCAGGCCCTTTTTACCCGCTGGCTCGAAGGCGTCAAAACGCTCGACCCTGCCGCGACGGCGGACGAAGCCCAGCTTGCCGAGCTCGCCGACGCCTACGCCGAAGGGCTCAAGCGCGCCAAGCAGGCCGGTTTTTCCGATCTGCAACCGGGGCGTTTTCTTTTGCCCGGGGAGCTAGAAGGCGCGCCGGTGTTGCAGTTCTTCCCGCTGCCCGCACTGTCGCTCTCTCCCGAGGCGCTGGCCGCTCTGCCCGCCGATAGCGTTTACGCAACCTTGAGCGAGCGTTTTCGCTACTATCAGCAGCAGGTGGTGCGCCCCTTTTATCGCGAGCACTTTCGTCGTTTCGACCGCCAGATCATTTTGGTCGACGTGCTTGGCGCGCTCAATGCGGGGCCTGAGCGCTTCGAAGACCTCTCTCGCGCCCTGCGCCAACTCATGAAAAGCTTCGATTACGGCCAGCGTAGTTTGCTTTCGCGCCTGTTTGCGCCGCGCATCGACCGCTTGGCGATCGCCGCGACCAAGGCCGATCACGTCACGCCCGAACAGCACCCCGCCTTGGTTCGCCTGCTCGAAGCGCTGCTTGCCGAGCCGCTGAAAGACCTGCGCTTTGCCAACGTGCCGGTCAAGGCACTGTCGCTTGCAGCCATTCGCGCGACCGAGGCCCGCGAAGTGAGCCACGAAGGCAAGCGCTCCCCCGCCCTGCGCGGCACTACGCTTGATGGCGAAGAGGTCCTCGTATACCCCGGCGACGTGCCCACAAGCCTTCCCTCCCCCGCTTTCTGGACCTCGCAAGGCTTCGACTTCCCAAGCTTTCGCCCCATGGCGACGCCGCAGGAAGCGCTGGCTCACATTCGCATGGATGCTGCGCTTGAGTGGCTGATTGGAGACAAACTCGCATGACCCAACCCCAACCTCGTCGCCATTACGACTTGCCAGAGGCAGCGTTAGACGACGCCGCAGACCCTAACCTGCGCCAGCAACAGCGCTACGCTGCCGATGTTGCAAACGCTCCGCTCGAAGAAGAGATAACCGACGAAGGCTTTCCGGTGACGGCCCTAGCGGCGCCACGCAAACGCCGCTGGGGGCTCTGGTTTACCCTGGTGGGGGGCGCCAGCTTAGGCGCGGTGGAGCTTGCCACCGACATTCCGGCAAGTGTCGTGGGCAGCGACTGGATGGGGCTGGCGTGGCAACTCTTCGGCCTTGGCATCATCACGCTGGGGGGCGCGACACTGCTGCGCGAGCTGGGAAGGCTTTCACGGCTCAAGCGCCATGACCGGCTCCGCCAGGACCTCGCCGCCCTTCCCCAGAAAAGCCACAAGCAGGCGCGCACGCTCGCCGAGACGCTACGCCATCAACTCAAACTGAGCCGCGACGACCCACACTGGCTGGCCTTCGAGAATGCCTGCCAGCAACATCATAGCGGTGAAGAAGTCCAGACGCTGTTGCGCCATCACCTGCTTGGACCGCGCGATCGCGAAGCCAAACGGCTGATCACGCGCATGTCCGGCGAAACCGCAATTCTGGTGGCGGTCAGCCCCATCACGCTGGTCGATATGGCGCTGGTGGCCTGGCGCAGCCTAGCCATGGTCGATCGCCTCTGCGCCCTTTACGGGCTCGAACTCGGCTACGCCAGCCGCCTGCGCCTTTTCCGCAACGTGCTGCGCAACATGGCATTTGCCGGCGTGAGCGAGCTTGCCACCGATGCAGGCGTCGATATGCTTTCACTCGACCTCGCCGGACGCATCTCCGCCCGCGCAGGCCAAGGCCTGGCCACGGGCCTACTCAGCGCCCGCCTAGGCCTTCGCGCCCAGCGCCTCTGCCGCCCCGTCGCCTTCACCCCCGAAGAAACCCCACGCCTAGCCGACCTACGCCAAGACCTATGGCAACGCCTACGCCGCTTGGATAAAAGCGCCGCACCTGCTGGGCGGAAATGAAGCTCCATACCTACCACGGCAGCACTCAAAACATCGCCGCCATATGCTATTGGCCAGGATAAGCACTATAGCGATGAATCTTAAAATTTGACTGCTGCCTGCTAACGGCTAAAACTGTATATAAATACATACATCGACGCACGCTGAGAAGCCTGCTCCACTCCAGCCGACTCACCAGCGGTAGGCCCGAATTACGCCACTAACGTGGTACACTGCTATCAAAATCGAGTAGTGCATGGCTCCCGCCGTCGCTGCTCGATCGTTTTATTAGTGAGGACATGATGGGTCGTTTTACTTCCCTTGAAATGTGTGCAGGCGCTGGAGGGCAAGCGTTGGGCATAGAGCTAGCTGGATTTGACCACGAAGCCCTCGTAGAGATCGAGCCACCCGCCTGTGCCACGCTGCGGCTAAACCGTCCGCAATGGGACGTCAAGGAAGAAGACTTACGGCTTTTCAATGGGCTTCCCTACTTCGGCGTCGATTTGGTTGCAGGCGGCGTTCCCTGCCCCCCTTTTTCCAAGGCCGGCCAGCAGCTCGGCGAAGCAGACGAGAGAGATCTTTTCCCCGAGGCGATCCGCTTAGTGGATGAATGCCGCCCCAAAGCCGTGATGCTTGAAAATGTGCGTGGGCTAATGGATGCACGCTTTGATGATTACCGTCAAAAAGTAGAGCATCAGCTCAACGCCCTCGGTTATAAAACCGGTTGGCGGCTTCTGAACGCATCGGATTTTGGCGTTTCTCAATTACGCCCCAGGGTCGTTTGTGTAGGCATTCGAAAAGAACTGTCGGAGCACTTTTCGTGGCCCGAACCATTGAAAGTAGCGCCACCGACTGTTGGCGAGCTACTGCTCGACCTTATGAAAGAAGGGGGTTGGGAAGGCGCTGAAGAGTGGGCCAAACAAGCCAACACTATTGCCCCCACCCTGGTAGGCGGTTCTAAGAAGCACGGTGGGCCTGACCTAGGCCCCACCCGGGCGAAAAAAGCCTGGGCTGCTTTGAGGGTGAATGGTCATGTTTTGGCAAACGAGCCACCTGAGAAAGGCTTTGTGGGCATGCCGAAGCTCACCCCCAAAATGACAGCCAGAATTCAGGGCTTTCCCGATGACTGGGAAATTTTCGGCAAGAAAACGGCTGCGTACCGACAAATTGGCAACGCCTTCCCTCCTCCCGTGGCAGCAGCCGTCGCCTCACAGATCTTTCACGCACTATCGGCCAAACGTATTTACAAGGTAGCGTAATGGAAACATCGGCAGAATTTGGACAGCTACGAAAAGCCTTTCATGCCGAACTGCTTAAAGCGACGCTGACCACCAATGACAAAGGCGTGGTCAGTAACGCCGATAGCAGCAACCGAACCAGTAAAGTCATCGCCAAAGGCATCGCCGATCTATTAAAAGCGGAAACCATCGGCGAGCGCATTGCAGGGCAAACATCTGGCAATCAGTTCGAAGCTATCTGCGCTCACTTCGTTGAATCGGCTTTTCTTAAGCTCCAACACCTTCGGCCAGGCACGTGGGATATACATCAGGTCAGCGGCCGCAACCGGCTGGAAATTGCCCGCTACGAACAATACGCCCACCTAGTAGCACTCGATAAAGCAGCAAAGGCCGATAGCGAACTTGCCGCAGCGCTAGGAAGTGATTACACCATTACACCAGATATCGTCGTGGTGCGCGAGGCGGAGGATGATGAAGCTATTAACCGCCATAGCCACCTGATCGATGATGAGGTCACCACGTTATCCAGCCTTCGCAAGCAAAACGGCGGACTGCCGCTGCTGCACGCGAGCATTTCCTGTAAATGGACGATCCGCAGCGACAGAGCCCAAAACGCCCGTTCAGAAGCGCTCAATCTTATCCGCAACCGCAAGGGCAGGTTGCCACATGTAGTGGTCGTGACCGCAGAACCTACGCCAAGCCGACTCGCTTCCATCGCCTTAGGTACCGGTGATATCGACTGCGTGTATCATTTCGCGCTCTATGAGCTGCAAGAAACATTAGCAACGCTGGGCATGGACGATGCAGCGGATCTGCTGTCCGTGATGGTAGACGGTAAGCGGCTTAAAGATATCAGTGATTTGCCGCTCGATTTGGCAATTTGAAAGCTGGCAAGTACCGCCATATCGTTAGCGCATTCGTCAATGGCAACCCGCAAGACTTCTGCCAGCAGGCTTTCCAACGCTTCCTTTCTTAGAACTAATTTTAATTTATAGCTGTAAGTTTAAAAATTACACCACCCGAGCTACAAGAGTTATTTTTAAACGTCAAAAACGAAAAAGGGGAGTCAAGCTGATGCTTGACTCCCCTTTCGTATTCGGTGGCGGAGAGGGAGGGATTCGAACCCTCGAAGCCTTTCGACTTACACACTTTCCAGGCGTGCTCCTTCGACCACTCGGACACCTCTCCGCAATGTTGTTCTGTGGCGCTTGGCGCTGCCATGGGCAACAGAACGGCGCATATAGTATCGCCTAAGGTCTGAAATGGCAAGTCTTTTAGTGCCAGCGCTCGACGAAATCGTCGATGGCGTGCTCGGGTAGCGGCTTGTGGCGGCCACCTAACTGACCGAGGTAAATGAAGGCGACGACCTCGTCTTCTTCGCTCAACCTAAGCCCCTTACGTACGACCGGGTCGAAGGCGTATTTACCACTTCGCCACATGGCCCCGAGACCCAGCGCGTGTGCAGCTAACAAGATGCCGTGAGCGGCGCAGCCTGCCGAGATCACCTGCTCCATCTTGGGCACCTTGGGCAGGTCCGGCGTTACCTTGGCGATCACGGCAATGACCATAGGGGCACGCAGGGGCTTTTTACGTGCAGCATCGAGGGTGGCGTCGTCCGTATTGGGATCTTCTTGAAAATCGGCCTCGGCGAAAAGCTCACCCAAACGTTCGCGCCCTTCTCCCACGAATTCGATGAAGCGCCAAGGCCGCAGCTCTTTATGATCCGGCGCGCGCAGCGCGGCCTGATATAGGGTTTCCATCTGCTCGGCCGTGGGGGCAGGCTCGACCAGCTTGCCCATCGAACTGCGCTGGTGCAGCAGAGTAATTGCGTCCATGTAAGGCTCCATCGTTCGTCTAGGTGCGCTTTACTCTACCCCAGGCGGCAAAAAGCGTCACTGCCGAGCTAAGCGCAACGGGCTTGGCGGCGCCATACCCTCTGTCGCGCGCCAAGGGCTGATATCGAGCCCGCCACGGCGCACGTAGCGCGCCAGGACAAGAAGCGCTTCGGGTTTGGTGCGCTGCATCAGGTCGGTGAAGATGTGCTCGACGCAGTGCTCGTGAAAATCCTGGTGCTGACGAAAGCCAATGAGATAGCGCAGAAGCCCTTCGCGGTCGAGTTTCGGTCCTTTATAACGAATCAAAACGCTGCCCCAGTCTGGCTGGCCGGTGACCGGGCAGTTGGATTTGAGCAGATGCGAGTGCAGCGTTTCCTCTACCCACTCATCGCCTACTTTCAAGTGCTCTGCGCTGGGCGAGTAAGCGTCCACCGCGATATCGAGTTCATCCAGGCATTCACCCGGCATCGCAACAGGCGCCAGGGCGGCATCCTCGACGCCGAATAGCTCGACGCTAACTGGCGCACCGGCGGCCTCGGCCAAGTCCTGCTTTAGGCGCTCGATCACCTCGTCGCGGCTTTCAAAGCTGGTCTGATTAAAGCTATTGAGATAGAGCTTCCAGGACTTGGACTCGATCAGATTCGGCGAGCTCGCAGGTAGGCGAAAGCGCGCCACGGCTACCAGGGGCTTGCCACGAGCGTTGAGCCAGGAAATCTCGAAGGCGTGCCACTCGTCTTCGCCGACGAAAGGGAGCGCGTGTTCCTCGATACCCAGCGGTGCGCGATTGGCCGCCCGGGCAATAGGATAGAGCAGCGTAGCATCGTAGTGCTCGGGATAGGCCGACTCACGGCCCAAGGGCGCGTGCTTCAGGGTTTCGGGGCGATGGCTCATGGGCCTCTCCTCACAATCGTAACGACGAATCAGCGGTGTAGTAGCGACGCATCAATTAGGCATCAGCTACGGATGCCCTTACCACCTTCGAGCATCTTAAGCGCAATAATGAACAGCACGATGATGAAGGCTGCGATGGCCGCTAAGGCCCAGAGCACCGGGATATCGGAGACGCCGAGAAAGCCGTAGCGGAAGACGTTGACCATATACAAAATGGGGTTGAGCATCGACAGACTCTGCCAGATGGTCGGCAGCATCGAGATCGAGTAGAACACGCCTCCAAGATAGGTCAGCGGCGTCAGAATGAAGGTCGGCACGATAGAGATATCGTCGAATTTGTCCGCCAGCAGCGCGTTGATGAAGCCGCCAATCGAGAACAGCGCCGAGGTCAGCACCACCACCAACAGCGTCAAGAGCGGATGCTCTACGCTCAGGCGCGTGAAAAATAGCGACACCACGGTGACGATGGCGCCAACACCCAAGCCCCGCGCCATACCGCCCAGTACGAAACCGGAAAGAATCACCCAATTGGGCATCGGCGAGACCATCAGCTCCTCGACACTTCGTTGGAACTTGTTGGAGAAAAAGCTCGAGGCCACGTTGGAGTAGCTGTTGGTGATCACCGACATCATGATCAGCCCTGGCACGATGAAGTCCATGTAGCTAAAGCCATCCATCGCTCCAATGCGCGAGCCGATCAGGTTGCCGAAGATGATGAAGTACATCGCCATAGTGATCGACGGCGGCAAGAGCGTCTGCGGCCAGATGCGGGTAAAGCGCTTGATCTCCTTGTAGACCAGCGTCCAGAGTGCGACCAGGGTTTGCGTCGTATTCATGCGCGGGCCTCCTGAGTGCGCTCACTAACCATGGAGACGAACATCTCCTCCAGGCGATTGGCGCGGTTGCGCATCGAGACGACCTTGATACCCTGCTCGCTCAAAGCGTTGAACACCCGGTTCATCTCTTGACCGCGATGCACCACCAGCGAAAGCTGGGTTGGCTCAGCAAGCCCCACCTCGAAGCCTTCGACCACCGGCGCCTGGCTCAAGGGTGCGGCCACGTCGAGCAGGAAGGTTTCGGTATCGAGTTCGGCGAGAAGCTCACGGATGCTGGTATTACGCACGATCTCGCCATGATTGATGATGGCGATGTTACGGCACAGACTCTCCGCCTCTTCCAGATAGTGCGTAGTGAGGATGATGGTGGTGCCTTCGTCCTGGTTGATACGACGCAGGTACTCCCACATGCTGCGGCGAAGCTCGATATCCACGCCGGCAGTCGGCTCGTCGAGAATTAGGAGCTTTGGGCGGTGCATCAAGGCGCGGGCGATCATCAAACGACGCTTCATGCCGCCGGAGAGCATGCGCGCGCCGCCGTTACGTTTGTCCCACAAACCCAGTTCGGTGAGCAGTTGCTTGGCGCGCGGCAGCGCTTCGCTGCGCGGCATACCATAGTAGCCCGCCTGGGCCAGCACGATATCGATTACCTTCTCGAACTGGTTGAAGTTGAACTCCTGGGGCACCACGCCGAGCTGGTACTTGGCATTGGCGAAGTCACGGTCGATGTCGATACCGAAGATCGACACCTGCCCCGCTGTCTTCTGCACCAGCGAACAGACCACGCCGAGCGTGGTAGATTTACCCGCGCCATTGGGCCCGAGCAGCGCAAAGAAATCGCCCTGCTGAACATCGAGATCGATGCCCTTCAGGGCGTTGAAGCCGTTGCCATACACCTTGGTGAGGCCCCGGATAGACAATGCCGGTTCGGCCATGAACACCGTCCTGTTCAGTAAGCGTTTACGCGATAAAAAATTAGCAGGCCAACAAAATAGCCGCGCAAGGGAGTCGGATATCGGGGCACAGAACACCCTTTTCAACCCAGTAAACCAGTCAAGCGCGCCACGTGGACAACGGAAACGCCAAATCGCGGCACATGGCCGTGAGCGTCGAGTATCGAAATGAGGGGGCATTCTTGGAGCGGGAAAGGAGATTCGAACTCCCGACCCTCGCCTTGGCAAGGCGATGCTCTACCACTGAGCTATTCCCGCTTGAAAGAAGTGACGAGATGGCGTCCCATAGGGGGTTCGAACCCCTGTTCCCGCCGTGAAAGGGCGGTGTCCTAGACCACTAGACGAATGGGACGTATTGAGCTGTTGCTTTCTGGAGTGGGAAAGGCGATTCGACCGGGCTGGCGTTCCAGCTCACGACCCAAGGCACTTGGACCCAACGACCATTTTGGAGCGGGAAAGGAGATTCGAACTCCCGACCCTCGCCTTGGCAAGGCGATGCTCTACCACTGAGCTATTCCCGCACTGCAACCGCTGTTCTCGTTTACCGCACTGCGCATCGAAAGTGGCGTCCCATAGGGGGTTCGAACCCCTGTTCCCGCCGTGAAAGGGCGGTGTCCTAGACCACTAGACGAATGGGACGTATAAGCTATTGCTTTTTGGAGCGGGGAAGGCGATTCGACCGGGCTGGCGTTCCAGCTCACGACCCAAGGCACTTGGACCCAACTACCATTTTGGAGCGGGAAAGGAGATTCGAACTCCCGACCCTCGCCTTGGCAAGGCGATGCTCTACCACTGAGCTATTCCCGCATTCCGATGACGCACACCTTAACGAAGTGGCGTCCCATAGGGGGTTCGAACCCCTGTTCCCGCCGTGAAAGGGCGGTGTCCTAGACCACTAGACGAATGGGACGTAGATGCCTCGTCGAGGTGGCGCGTATATTACCCAGCAGGTATTTTTCTGTCAAGCACTCTGGCACAACCTCCTGGCTAATAAGTTGTTTACCAAGGCGCTTCTCTATATAAGTGCGCATAAGGAGCTGTTGGGCAATAGCGCTATTGGGGATTTACCCGCGCCTGACATACACTGAAACGCATACCACCGCGCGCGGTCATATCGATATAGCACCTTACATAGCACCTTACGTGGTATAGGCAGAACGCTTCTCCCTTCTTACCGCCCGACCAAGGAGGCGACCATGGCCAAGATCGAAAAAACTCCCGAGCAGTGGCGCGAGTCGCTCACGCCAGAGCAGTATCACGTCACTCGCGAAAAAGGTACGGAGCGCCCCTTTACCGGGGACTATCAGGTACGCGACGCGCAGGGCATCTACCACTGCGTATGCTGCCATGCGCCGCTGTTTGAGAACGAGCACAAGTTCGAAGCGGGCTGTGGCTGGCCGAGTTTTGATCGCCCGCTGGGACAAAAGCACGTCGAGGAGCATACCGATACCTCCCACGGCATGGTACGCACCGAGGTAGTGTGCTCTCACTGCGATGCCCACCTGGGCCACGTCTTTCCTGATGGACCCCCGCAAACGACAGGGCTGCGTTATTGCATCAACTCCGTTGCGTTGGAGTTTCACCCTGACGAGTAAGCGCAGCGGCTAAGCCTAAATGAGGCTTACGCGCAGTGCTCCTCATGGCGGACGGCCTTTCTGGTAGAATGGCCGTCCGCTTTTTTATGCATGCAGGAGATACCCATGCTCGGCTGGTTCCCCGGTCATATGAACAAGGCCCGCCGCCAGATCAAGGACGCGCTGCCGGAGATCGATGTCGTCATCGAGGTGCTCGACGCACGCCTGCCCTACTCTAGCGCCAACCCAATGCTCGCCGAGCTGACGCGCCACAAGCCGGTGCTGAAGATTCTTTCCCGCGCGGATCTGGCCGACCCCGAACGCACCGCTGAGTGGGTCGCCTTCTTCGATGCCCAGGAAGACATGCGCGCACTCGCCATCACCACCACCAATACCCGCGAGCTCAAACAAATTCCCAAGCTGTGCCATGAGCTGTCGGGTGCGGTTCGCGCCGACCGCGACGTGCGGGTGATGGTCATGGGCATTCCCAACGTGGGTAAATCGACGCTGATCAACGGTTTGGCTGGGCGTAAGATCGCCAAGACCGGCAACGAACCCGCCGTCACCAAGCGCCAGCAGAAGGTGCGCATCGACGGCCGCGTGGCCTTGATCGACACACCCGGCGTGCTGTGGCCCAAGATCGAAGACCAGGCCAGCGCCTACCGTCTGGCCGCGAGCGGCGCCATTCGCGATACCGCCATCGAATATAGCGATGTCGCCATCGTCGCCAGCGCCGAGCTCGCCAAACGCTATCCCGATGCACTCAAGGCACGCTACAAGCTCAAGGCGCTGCCTGCTTACGAGGCGCCGGTGAACGATCAGACCATCGACGCGGACGGCCCCGAGCGGCCGGACTTTCTCGCGCTGGCGGGCTTCGACGGCCACGCCATTCTCAAAGAGATCGCCGCAAAGCGGGGCGGGCTGCGCCCCGGCGGGGAAGTCGACTTGCACCGCGGCGCCGAAGTCCTGCTGCACGAGCTGCGCGATGGCAAGCTCGGCCGCGTTACGCTCGAAACCCCGGCCGACATTCCCGCGCCGCCCGTTGAAAACGACCAAGACAACCAAGCAAATTCAGACGCATAATGGCGTCTTGCGCGACAGCGCTCGAGGTTCTTTAGAAAAAGCATCTCGAGTGCTGCCGCCACCCCGGCCACGCACACCTTGGATACCCACCGCATGGACACCTTGCTGCCTAACGAGCCGCAGCCGCTGCGCAAATCGCACAAGCTGCACAACGTCTGCTACGACATTCGCGGCCCCGTTCTCGACCACGCCAAGCGCTTGGAAGAGGAAGGCCAGCGCATCCTCAAGCTGAACATCGGTAACCCTGCCCCCTTCGGCTTCGAGGCGCCTGAAGAAATCTTGCAGGACGTAATGCGTAACTTGCCGACCGCCCAAGGCTACTGCGACTCCAAGGGTCTCTATTCGGCGCGCAAGGCGATCATGCAGGAGTGTCAGCGCAAGGAGATTCCCGGCGTCGGTATCGAGGACATATACATCGGTAACGGCGTCTCTGAGCTGATCGTCATGTGTATGCAGGCGCTATTGAACGACGGCGACGAAGTGTTGATTCCCGCGCCGGACTACCCCCTCTGGACGGCTGCGGCACACCTTTCTGGTGGCAATGCCGTGCACTATCTATGCGATGAGCAGGCCGACTGGACGCCGGATTTAGCCGATATTCGCGACAAGATCACCAGCCGCACGCGCGCCATCGTGATCATCAACCCCAACAACCCGACCGGCGCCGTCTACCCGCCGGAGGTGGTGCGTGAGGTATTGGCGATTGCCCGCCAGCACAATCTAGTGGTGTTCTCCGACGAGATCTACGACAAGATTCTCTATGACGGGGTCGAGCATACCGCGACAGGGGCGCTGGCCGACGACGATCAGTTGGTAATCACCATGAACGGGCTGTCGAAGAGCTACCGCTGCGCTGGCTTTCGCTCGGGCTGGATGACTATCTCCGGCACGCTGGCCAAGCAGCGCGCCAAAGACTTCATCCAAGGGCTGACCATGCTCGCCTCCATGCGACTATGCGCCAACGTGCCCGCCCAGCATGCGATTCAAACGGCGCTTGGCGGCTACCAGTCGATCAATGATTTGATCCTGCCTGGCGGGCGGCTCTTGGCCCAGCGCGACGTTACCGTGGAAAAGCTAAGCGCCATTCCCGGCGTCTCTTGTGTAACGCCCAAGGGCGCGCTCTACGCTTTCCCGCGCCTCGACCCCAAGGTCTATAACATCAAGGACGACCAAAAACTGGTGCTCGATCTGCTTCTTCAGGAGAAGATCCTGCTGGTACAAGGCACCGCCTTCAATTGGCCCGAACCCGATCACGTGCGCATCGTTACGCTGCCCTGGGCGGATCAGCTAGGCGATGCCCTGGACCGCTTCGCCAACTTCTTGGCGCGTTACCGTCAGTGAACCCGAACGTGGCGAAACGACTCTAAGTAGGCGCCCCTGGCAGTGGGCCAACGTTATACCAACGTAATATCATCACTCTCTGGAGATACCGACCGATGATGAGAATTCTGCTCTTTCTGGCGACCAACCTGGCCGTGGTGCTCGTTGCCAGTATCACCCTGCAGCTACTTGGGGTAGATGGCTACCTGCGTGGCCAAGGCATCGATTTCACCGCACTGCTGCTGTTTTGCTTCATTATCGGCATGGCCGGGTCGATCATTTCGCTGTTCATGTCCAAGTGGTTGGCAAAACGCTCCACTGGCACGGTGATCATCGAAACGCCCTCCAACACCACGGAGAAGTGGCTGGTCGACACCGTGGCCGAGCTCTCCCGCGAAGCAGGCATCAAGATGCCCCAGGTGGGTATTTTCCCCGCCCAGCAGTCCAACGCTTTCGCCACCGGCTGGAACAAGAACGACGCGCTGGTGGCGGTTTCGGCGGGGCTTCTGAACCGTATGCGCCCGGAAGAGGTGCGCGCCGTCCTTGCCCACGAAATCGGGCACGTCGCCAATGGCGACATGGTGACCTTGGCGCTGATTCAGGGTGTGGTGAATACCTTCGTGATGTTCTTCGCCCGCGCCGTGGCGCATCTGGTCGACTCTTTCCTCAAAAGCCGCAGCGGCGGCGAGGGTGGCCTTGGCTTTCTGGGCTACTTCGTCGTGGTCATCGTCGCCGAGATCGTTTTTGGCTTGGTCGCTTCAGCCATCGTCGCCTGGTTCTCACGCTTTCGTGAATACCGCGCCGACGCCATGGGTGCGCGCCTAGCGGGCACCGGCGCCATGGTCAACGCCCTGGCCCGACTCAAGAGCGAAACTGAGCTGCCGGATCAGATGCCCGACACCCTGCGTGCCCTCGCCATCACCAAGGGCCAAACGCGCTCGATCACCGAGCGCCTATTTGCCAGCCACCCGCCGCTGGACGATCGGATTCGCGCCCTCAAGGAAGCGGCTTACCGTCAGTAAGCCCTAGCCGTTTGATTGTGTCCTACCAAGGCCCGCTTGCGGGCCTTGCTGCATTTTGGCATGACGAAAGGATCAGGCCAGCGTGACGCAAAAGCCTGCGGCGCGTAGCGGGCTGGCAAGCTCAGCGGCCTCTCCCACCAACGTTACTTCCAGCGTGGCGAACTCGCGGCGCAGCGGGTAGTGGGCTCGGCAATGATCGAAGCCTTTGCGAATACCTTGCATCAGCACCTCGCGGTGAAGGCTATCGTGGTCGCGACGGACGTCGTAGACCGCACGCATACACAGTCGCAAGGCGTCCTCTACCGGCAATGCATGGCTGAGCGTGAGTGCAGGCACCGCTGCGGGCGGGCAGAGCGCGGAAAAGCTGCCTTCGATGTCACGCCCAAGGTGTGCGGCTAGCGCCTGCTGGATCATCCAAGTGCCGCGCAGCTTGCCATCCAGGCTGTGCCCGGCGATATGTGGCGTGGCGAGCGCGACGAGATCACGCAGGCTCGCATCGATATCCGGCTCGTGCTCCCAAACGTCGAGCACTACGCTCAAATCGTTCTGCCCGGCCAAGCGATTGCGCAGCGCCAAACCATCGATGCAGTCACCGCGCCCCGCGTTGAGCAGCACGCTATGGGGCGCCAGCGCCGCGATGCGCTCGGCATCGAGCAGGTACTGGGTGCGGTGTGGGCCTTCACGCACCAGCGGGGCGTGAAAGCAGAGCACGTCACAGCGCTCGATCAGCGTATCAAGCTCAACAAAGCCGTCGCCCCCTTCGCGCTCGGCACGAGGCGGATCGCAGCACAGCACCTCGACACCCAGCGCGTTCAAGCGCGCGACCAAGCGCCCGCCGACGTTACCCACCCCCACTACGCCTACGCAGCGCTCACCCAGGCGCCAGCCACCGCGCTCGGCCAGCGTCAGCAGGCTCATGAGCACGTAATCCACCACCGCCTCGGCGTTGCAGCCGGGCGCGTTGGCCACGCTGATGCCGTGGGCATCGAGGTAGTCGAGATCGAGATGGTCGGTGCCGATGGTGCAGGTGCCGACGAAGTGTACGCTGCTACCCTCCAGGAGCGCAGCATCGACCGGCGTGATCGAGCGCACGATCAGGGCATCGGCGTTGCGCACCTGCTCGGCTCGCATGGCGCGCCCGGGCAGCCGTTCGATGGTGCCAAAGGCGCTAAAGCAGGCGTCCAGGGCGGGAATGGTGGCATCGGCAATTAGCTTCACGTTGGCTCCTTAGGGGTGTGGAAGAGCGCCACAGATAGGCGCAGGCGGCAATGCGCTTTACAATGTCGCCGCCGCGCCCAAGGGGTGACTCGTTCAAGGGAGATGTGTGTGATCGTACGCTGGGAAACCGACCATGACTATGTGCTGGTGCATATTCATCAGGACATGTTCGGCGACTGGATATTCAGCCGCGCCTGGGGGCAGATCGGCACGCAGTTCGGCGGTTTGAAGCACCAGCTAGCCGATAGCCGCGACCAGGCCGACATGTGGCTGGAAGACGAAGCCACCATTCAAAATTCGCGCGGCTTTCGCAAGGTGCTCGACGTGGCCGACGACAGCCCCGAAGGGCGCGAAGCGATGCGCCAGCTGTCGCTGCTCGATCAGCTTTGAGGGCGCGTCCTTCCTGAAAAGCTCAAAGCGTTCGTCTCAAGGCGCTTTCAAGTAACGCCGCCCCCGATGCACGGTAGGCGCGTTGGGGGCGCGCTTAGCGCCACGTTCAAGCGCCCAAACGCTTTGATCGAGCCAATTTCGCTGTGCCAGCCACGCCGCCAAACGCGGCGCCTCGAAGCCGCGTTCGAGCATCGCGCCAGCCTCGTCCATAAGGACCGGAATCCGCTCAGCATAGAGCGCGAGTAGCGAAGCGCTCGTGGCAATATCGATACGCTTCAGTGCCACCTCGGCATTGGCGAGACGTTCGAGGTTGGCCTCTAGCAGCGAACACAGGTGGCAACCCAGCGTGGTGTAGAGCGTCAGCCGAATCACGCTGCCCCACGTTTATGGCGCAGCACGAACACGTGATGCATGTTGCCGCGGCGCTGAAAGTCAGGGTCGAAGGTGCGCTCGGTGATCTCCTCAACGTCGAAACGCTCGACAAGTGCGGGGTCGAGGCTGAAGCGGCGCTGGTTGTTGGAGAAGATCAGCGTCCCTTCGGGAACAAGCCGCTTCATCGACAGTTCGATCAACCGCGGATGGTCACGCTGAATATCCAAGGTGTCGCGCATCTTCTTCGAGTTGGAGAAGGTGGGCGGGTCCATAAAGATCAAATCGAAGCTGGCCGTGGCGTTTTCGAGCCACTGGAAACAGTCGCCGCGCACGGTGCGATGGCGCGTTTCATCTAGCCCGTTGAGGCGGAAGTTGTCCTTGGCCCAGTCAAGATACGTGTTGGACATATCGACGCTGACGCTTTCGCTCGCGCCACCAAGCGCTGCCTGCACCGTTGCCGTGGCGGTGTAGCAGAACAGGTTGAGGAACCGCTTGCCCTGCGCCATGGCGAAAAGCTTACGGCGCACCGGACGGTGATCCAGAAATAGCCCCGTATCGAGGTAGTCGCGCAGATTGACCCAAAGCCGCGCTTGCCCTTCGCGCACCTCGAAACGCTCGCCGCTGCTGTCGCGCTTTTGGTACTGGGAGGCGCCCATTTGACGCTCGCGTCGCTTGATGTGAACGTGAGCAGGATTGACCTCCAACACCTCAGGCAGCACCGCCAACGCATCATAAAGGCGCTTTTGCGCCTGGGCGGCGTTGACCGAGCGCGGCGGCGCGTACTCCTGAACGTGCACCTGGGCGCCATAGACATCCACGGCGAAGGCGTATTCCGGCATGTCGGCGTCGTAGAGCCGGTAGCAGCTCTCGCCGCTCTGCTTGAGCCACTTCTTCAGTCGCTTACGGTTTTTGAGCAAACGGTTGGCAAACATCTGCGCGCCTTCGGAGCGCTCGACCGCCGCCGGTGCCGCCTGCGTTGGGCCATCGGCGCGCTCGTCGATGGCCATCAACAGCAGCTTGGCGTCCAGCGGGCCGTTTTTCAGCGCGTACTGTTTGTGCGCCCGCAGCCCCAAGCGGTGGCCCAGATCCGGGTTGCCGGTGAAAAGCGCCAGCGTCCAGCCGGGAAAATGCGCCTTGGCCTTCTCACCCAGAGTGGTGTAAAGCGCGACGAGCTCAGGCAGCTCGCCCAGGCGCTCGCCGTAGGGCGGATTGGTGATCAAAAGCCCTTTTTCGGCCTGGAGCGCTTCTGGGCGCGAAAGCGCCCCCAACCCCTGCCCATTCAGCGTAATCAACGCAGGAATGCCCGCGCGCATGGCATTGGCCTTGGCCGCCGAGAGCGCCGCCGGACTCTGATCGAAGCCGAACAGCTGGCACGTGCAGCGTTTGCGGCCAATCGATGCCCGCGCCTCGGCCTCACGGCGCAGCTCGCGCCAACACGCTTCGTCATGACCGGCCCAGCCATGAAAACCAAAGGTAGTACGGCTCAAGTTGGGCGCCTGGTCGGCCGCCATCATCGCCGCCTCGATCAGCAGCGTGCCCGAGCCGCACAGCGGATCGATGAGCGCCTCTCCCGCTTTGGCGCGACGCGGCCAGTCGGCACGCACTAGCAGCGCCGCGGCCAGGTTCTCTTTGAGGGGCGCGTGACCCACGTCGCGACGATAGCCCCGCCGGTGCAGGCTTTCGCCGGAAAGATCGACCCCAAGAGTGAGATTCGCCCGATGCAGATGAGCGTAAAGGCGCAGGTCCGGCGTCTTGGTATCCACGTTGGGCCGCGCCTGCCCTGCGAGTTGCAGCGCATCGACCACGCCATCTTTCACCGTTTGCGCGCCAAAGCGGGTGTGGCGAATGTGGTCACTCTTACCGTGAAAGTCCACCGCAAGGGTTTTACCCGGCGCTAGATGCTCACGCCATGGAAGCTGGGTGACAGCGTCACGCAGCTGCTCGGCGGTATCGATCAGAGGAGCGCGCGCCAGCACCAGCACGACCCGGTTGGCCAGGCGCGACCAGAGGCAGACGCGATAGGCAATCGCAAGGGTGGCGTCGAAGTAGACACCTGCCACCGTGGTTTTGCCGGGCGTGGCGCCCAGCGCGGTGAGCTCTTCGGCGAGCAGCCCTTCGATGCCCTTAGGGCAGGTGGCCAGCAGTGATAACGAGGCGGCTTGGGTCATGGCGATGTTGGCACGGTAAGTGTGCGTAATTCCTATATGTTGCAAATGAGTTTACGTCTGATGACAATTTTGGGGTCGACAGCAGCCCCCAGCATGGGCTAACAATAGAAGTGTAGCTACCGAAAACGCATGCGTTGCTTGTCAGGGTCTCTGACCCTACTGGTAAAAACAGCGCGCCTGCTGTCCGTTCCGCACGTGAGTGCCCGGCTTATGACAGGCATGCGCGATTCACTGGCGTCATATCGAAATCGGCCACGTTCGTTTGAACTCAACCCTATTTCGACGTGACTCGCTTCGACTCAAAGGCTTTCGTACTTCGCAAACGTACACAAGAGGTTAGCCAATGAAACGACAGAAACGTGATCGCTTCCAGCGGGCTTATGTACACGGCTATAAAGCCGGTGTTACGGGTCGCTCCCGTGACGACTGTCCTAGCCACGACATCAATTTACGCGAATACTGGATGAGCGGTTGGCGCGAAGGGCGCGGCGACCAATGGGACGGCATGATCGGCGTCTCGGGCATCCATAAAAATCCCATGGTCCTTTAGCCGCCCCTTCATCGGGTAGCGTTTCATTTTTACCGACGCCACTGGCGTCGTACCATCAAGCCCGCTGCGCGCGGGCTTTTTCGTATTCAGTCCTCAGCGTCTTAGCGCTCGGTTTGCTTACATCCATCTTTCAGCGCCCGAGCGCACTCGCCCACTAGCGCAGGGCCACGGTAGATCAGCCCCGAGTAGAGCTGCACTAAATCGGCCCCGGCTTTGATCTTGGCCTGCGCGGCTTCCCCACTATCGATGCCGCCCACGCCGATGATCGGAAGCGTCGGCAGGTGCTCGCGCAGCCCACGAATCACCGCGTTCGAGGCAGCGAAGACCGGACGGCCCGACAGCCCGCCTGCCTCATCGGCATGCGGGTGACCGGCTACGCTTTCCCGCGCCACCGTGGTGTTGGTGGCGATCACGCCGTCCAAGCGATTTCGCTCGATGCTCTGAGCCATCAGCGCGACTTCATCGGCGTCCATATCCGGGGCAATTTTGATCAGTAGCGGCACGCGGCGTCCGGCGGCATCATCCAAGGCAGTGGCGCGCTCGCGAATGGGGGCAAGCAGCGCATCCAGCTGTTCGCCGAACTGTAGCGTACGTAGCCCTGGCGTATTGGGCGACGAAACGTTGACCGTCACGTAGTCGGCGCAGCCATGTACCGCCTCGAGGCAGGTCAGGTAGTCGTCGAGGGCGCGCTCGACCGGCGTGGTCAGGTTCTTGCCAATGTTGATGCCCACGATGCCTTGGTAGTGGCGCGCCCTCACCCGCTCGACCAGATGCGCCACCCCTGCATTGTTGAAACCAAAGCGGTTGATGATGGCGCCATGCTCGGCCAAGCGAAAGAGTCGCGGCTTGGGATTGCCGGGCTGCGCCAGCGGCGTCACCGTGCCCACTTCGACGAAGGCAAAGCCGAGCGCCCCTAGCGCATCGAGGTGATCGGCGTTCTTGTCGAGACCGGCAGCCAGGCCCACACGGTTTTGAAAACGCAGCCCCATGAGTTCAACCGGGTCGCTCACCTTCGGGCCATAGAGCCGCCCCGCCCCGCCCGTGCGATGCAAAAGATCGAGCCCCTTGAGCGCCAGCCCGTGGGAAGTTTCAGGGTCCAGGCGAAACAGCAGTGAACGCGCCAAGGTGTACATCGTCTTCTCCGGCTGGCTGATCGATCTTCGATGAAGCGTCATCGAGAAAAAGGGAGGCGAGTATAGCGCAAGCACCTAGACGGCGGCGACGTTTACGCCTCACATAGTCACACGGCGGCGTCATCGCCCAAGCAAAACGCCCCGGCGTTGGCCGAGGCGTTGTACTACACAAGCACGTCATACAAGCACGTCACATCAAGATGCCACGCAGCAGAATCAAACCAGCTGAGGGCCTGCCTTGACGATGGCGTCGCTGACACCCTCGAACTTCTTGAAGTTATCGACGAACTTGGCGGCGAGCTCGGCCAAGTGACGATCGTAGGCGGCGCGGTCCTGCCAGGTATCGCGCGGGTCGAGCAGGCTCGAATCGACACCCGGCACGGCCACCGGCACGGAGAGGTTGAGCCCATCGATGTGCTTGGTCTCGACATCGCGCAGCACGCCCGACTGGATCGCGCTGATGATGGCGCGGGTCGTCGGAATCGAGAAGCGGGCACCGCCCTCGCCGTAAGCACCGCCGGTCCAGCCGGTGTTGACCAAGTAGACCTGGGCGTCTTTTTGCTCGACGCGCTTGATCAGAAGATCGGCGTACTCACGCGCCGGGCGCGGGAAGAACGGCGCGCCGAAGCAGGTGGAGAACGTAGCGGCCAGGCCTTCGGAAGAGCCCATCTCGGTGGAGCCGACCTTGGCGGTGTAGCCTGAGAGGAAGTGGTAAGCCGCCGCCTCTTTGCTAAGTACCGATACCGGCGGCAGCACGCCCGACATGTCGCAGGTCAAAAAGACGATGGCGTTAGGCTCACCGGCCAGGTTTTCGGCAACGCGTTTTTCGACGTGCTCCAGCGGGTAAGCCGCGCGCGAGTTCTGGGTCAGGCTATCGTCGGCGTAGTCGGGCTCGCGACGGTCGTCCAGCACCACGTTCTCTAGCACGGTACCAAAGCGAATGGCGTTCCAGATCACCGGTTCGTTCTTCTCGGAGAGGTCGATGCACTTGGCGTAGCAGCCACCTTCCATGTTGAAAACGATGCCTTCGCCCCAGGCATGCTCGTCGTCACCGATCAAAAAGCGCGCAGGGTCAGCAGAGAGCGTGGTCTTACCGGTGCCAGATAGACCGAAGAAAAGGCAGGTTTCGCCATCTTCGCCGACGTTAGCGGAGCAGTGCATGGGCAGCACATCAGCGGCGGGCAGGAGGAAGTTCTGCACCGAGAACATCGCCTTTTTCATCTCACCGGCGTAGCGCATACCGGCAATCAGCACTTTCTTGGCGGCGAAGTTGATGATGACGGTGCCGTCGGAGTTGGTGCCATCGCGCTCGGGGTCGCAGGTGAAGCCTGCGGCGTTGAGAATCGTCCAGGCCTCTTTGCCCGCCGGATTGTACGCCTGAGGGCGCACGAACATGGTACGACCAAAAAGGTTTTGCCAAGCGGTTTCGGTGTTGATACGCACGGGCAGATAGTGAGTGGTGTCGCTGCCCACGTGCAGCTCGGCCACGAAGTGCTCACGCGACTGCAGGTGGTCTTCGACCCGGTTCCACAGCGCCTCGAATTTCTCGGCGCTGAAGGGGCGGTTGACGCTGCCCCAGTCGATGCTGTCACGCGTCGAAGGCTCATCGACGATGAAACGATCCTTGGGCGAGCGGCCCGTACGCACACCGGTGTTCACTACTAGTGCGCCATCTGCGGAGAGGCGGCCCTCCCCCCGCGCCACGGCGCGCTCGATCAGTTCGGCGGTACTTAGGTTGACGTGGATCTGGGGAGCGGCTTGAGTCGTGGTCATGTCGATTCCTAGGCCGAGCGGCCGATTCTCGCGTTACCGGGCGTCATCGACGCCAGCATAAAAAGGCATCCCAGCGGCACCAAACTGGCTGGGCGTGTGAAGTCGAAACGGATTATGGCAAAAAGAAAGCCCCCGTAAAACGGGGGCTTAGCGCGCCCTTTTTGTAGTTAAACTACTACAATTAGGGCTTTTTTCTTGCTGCAGTGCGGTAACTTTTCAAACAGTCGCTAGCCTTTCGTCGCTAGAGCGTTGCTATGGCAAGCTTCGTTCGTCATACAACCATTACGCACCTTGATTGCAAGTGACTACACAATCAGTGAATGGTCGGCGCGGGAGCGCTAGGGTCGACCAATAAATTTTCGATTTCGGCCGCGCTGTAGTGATATTTCGTGTGGCAAAAGTGGCATTGGGTCTCGATGCTGCCCTGTTCGGCCAGAATTTCGCGCAGCTCTTCGGCGCCGAGAGTGATCAACGCCCCCGCCATGCGCTCCCGCGAACAGGTGCATCCAAAGCGCAGCGTTTTGGGCTCGAAAACGCGCACCGTCTCTTCGTGGTAGAGGCGGTAAAGCACTTCGCGCTGATCGAGGCCAAGCAGCTCATCGTCCTTGAGGGTTTCAGCAAGGTGGACGCTACGCTCCCAGGCGTCGATGTCTTGATTTTGCGCCTCATGGGGCAGGCGCTGCAGCAGCAGGCCCCCGGCGCGGGCACCATCGGCGGCCAGCCAGAGCCTTGTAGGCAGCTGCTCGGATTGCCCAAAGTAGGCTTCCAGGCAGCCGCTTAGTGTAGCGTGATCCAGCGCCACGATGCCTTGGTAGCGATACCCCTCGCGCGGGTCGAGGGTAATCACGATCTGCCCCTCGCCCACTAGGCTACGAAAATCGGCGGCGACATCGGGCAGCGCTGCGTCTTCGGCGATGCGTGCAATCGCGCGCAGCTCGCCACCTGGGTTGGATTCCGCCATCAACAGCGACAGCATGCCCTGACCGCGCACCTCGATGCTCAAGGTGCCGTCGAGCTTGACGGTGTCGGTGAGCAGGGCAACGGCCGCCAACAGCTCCCCGAGCAAGCGGTTGATCGCCTCGGGATAGGCGTGACGGTCGAGCACTTCGCGGTAGGCGGCTTCGAGGGTGACGATCTCGCCGCGCACGTTGGTCTGGTCGAAGAGAAAGCGCTGAATCTGATCGGCGTGCGAAGCAGGCCGAGGCGTTGTATGGGACATGGTGGAATACCGTATGAAATAGAGGGGTGTCACGGGTAGTAGAAAAGCGCGCGCTCTAAATGGCTCTATTCGCCCTGGTGGCGCTGGAAACGCTGGATGTCGCGGCGCTGCTTTTTGTCGGGGCGTTTGAGCGGGTGCTGCATTACTTCATTGGTTAAGCGCCGCGCTTCGGCCTCACGCTCGCGGCGCTGAGCGCTCTCCGAGGTCTCGGCGTAGAGCTTGCGCGCTTCGGGGGCGCCACGGCGCTGGTCGGAAAGCCCGGTGACCTCCACCTCGAAAACGTCCCAGCCCTGTGGCACCCGGATGAGCGCGCCCATCTCGACGCTCTTGCTGGTCTTCACTCGGGCGCCATCGTAATGCACCTTACCGCCCTCGATGGCCTTCTTGGCCAGCGCACGGGTCTTGAAAAAGCGCGCGGCCCAGAGCCATTTATCCAGGCGAACGTCCTGGCGATCGCTATCACTCATGCCTTACTCCTTTGGTTCGGAAAGCGCGTGTGAGGCGGGCAGGTCCTGGGGCAGCAACTGGGCAAAGCGGTCGAGAGCGATGAAGGCTTGGAGCTCCTTCTCCGGCCGCTGGCTGTCGGGTTTACGGATGCCAAGGAGATGCTTGATGCCGAACTCGCGCGCGCTTTCGAGCACCTGCGGGTTATCGTCAATGAATAGCGTACGCGCTGGGTCGAAGGGTTCGCGCGCTTGAAGCGCCATCCAGAACGCCTGCTCCTCTTTGGCTGCCCCCACGTCTTCTGATGAGATGATGGCATCGAGGTAGTTTTCAAGGCCTGTGAGCGGCAATTTGAGCGCCAGGCTTGCGCGATCGGCGTTGGTCGCCAGCACCACTCTGGGGTGCGACGCCTTGAGCCAAGTGAGAAAGTCTAGCGCGTCGCCGCGCAGGCCAATCAAGTGCTGCACTTCTCGCTTTAAGGCGACCACATCGACGTCGAGCTCGCGGCTCCAGTAGCTTAGGCTGTACCAGTTGAGCGTGCCCGCTTCACCGACGATGCGCTCGCGCAGCGCCTCTTGAGAGGCCTCGTCCAACTGGTGGAGTTCGCGATAGCGCCGGGGCAGGTGCTCGAGCCAAAAATGGCTGTCGAAGTGCAGATCCAGCAGCGTTCCATCCATGTCCAGCAGTACGGTGTCTATGTCACGCCAATCGATCATCGCCGTTCCAGTGCTTGAAGAGTGATGTTGAAGAGTAGAGTTAAAGAGTAGGCGTGCTATTGTAGCTCAACCCCTTTTTCGCAGCCACGGAGGCACGATGTCCCAACATGATGCATCCGCGGGAGAACCGACATCCGGCTACCCGCAAAAACCGCGCATTCTGGCGCGCGAGAGTGTTGCCCGTAGCCGCCTCTTTCACGTCGAATCATTGTCGCTGCGTTTTGCCAACGGCGCGGAGCGGGTCTTCGAGCGGCTGAGCGGAAGCGGCAATGGCGCGGTGATGATCGTCGCCATGCCCGATCCAGATCACGTGCTGCTGATTCGCGAATACGCCGCAGGCTTCGAGGACTACGTGTTGACCCTGCCCAAGGGGCTGATCGATCCAGGCGAAGATTTGATCACCGCGGGCAACCGCGAACTAATGGAAGAGTGCGGCTTCGGCGCGCACCGCATCGAGCCGCTGGCAGAGCTCTCCATGGCGCCCAACTACATGCATCATCGCATGCAGGTGGTGCTGGCCACCGACCTCTACCCTCAGCGTCTGCCGGGCGATGAGCCCGAACCGTTGATCGTCGAAACGCATCCGTTGGAGTCGTTGCCGTCACTGCTGCTGCGCGAGGACTTCCACGAAGCGCGCGCTATCGCTGCGCTTTTCATCGCCCGCGATCGCCTGCGCGAAGAGCGGCGCCAGCAGATGCCGGATCTGCTCTAATTAATCTGACCTAATTAATCAAAGAGCACGTCATATTAAATCTAGGATAAGACGCCAGACGCCTCGAGCTGTGATTGAGCAGCCCGAGGCGTCAGCGTTTAGAGAAGCATGTTGGGGCCTCAAGCCCCTTACGGATTGAGCTTGAGCGCGATCCAGCGGCGCTGGCGGTAGCTATCAAGCCCCGCTTCCAAGAGCGTCATGCAGCGCAGGGCATCGTCCACGCTCACCGGTAGCGGCTCACCAAGGCGCACGGCACTTGCCACGCCCTGGTAATACGCCAAATAGTCACCCGGTAGCGTAGGGTGTTCACGGCGCTCGAGCGTCTGGCTCGCCTGCGCGTTCACCAATAGCTCGCCTGGGGCATCCGCGCCCCAGTGTGGCATGGGCGTCTCGCCTGCTTTCAGCCGCGCTTCCTGTGGGTCTAGCCCGAACTTCAGGTAGCCGCCTTGGGTGCCGTGCACGCGGTAGCGCGGCGTGGGCTCGGCCACCAAGGTGCCGGCACTCAGGGTAACGCGCAGGCCGTCGTATTCGAGCAGGGCGAGAAAGTCATCATCCGCCTTGGCGCCGTCGCGGCGTGCGCCCTGCTCCAGCAAAATCGCCGTAGGCATTCCAAAAAGTTCGCAGGCCTGATCGAGAAGGTGCGGGCCTAAATCGTACCAAAGGCCGCTCCCCGGCATACCGTTTTCGCGCCAGCGGTCGGGAACCTCAGGGCGAAAGCGGTCAAAGCGCGACTCGAAGCCGGTGATGCGCCCAAGAGTACCCTCGGCCAGCAACGCCTTGAGGGTGAGAAAGTCACTATCCCAACGGCGGTTATGAAACACCGAGAGCAGGCAGTCTTTGGCCACGGCCAACGACTTGAGCTGCTTGGCTTCGAACAGCGTGACGGTAAAAGGCTTATCGATCACCACGTGTTTGCCCGCGTTCAACGCGGCCTTGGCCAGGGCAAAGTGGGTATCGTTGGGCGTGGGGATGACGACGAGGTCGATATCCACGCGCGCGAAGAGCGCGTTGGCGTCGGCCTCGACGTCGATATCGGGAAAGTCCTTATGCACGTTGGCCGCATCGCTCGATACGATGGCGGTCAATGCCAGGCCTTCCGTGGCCTGGATCAGGGGTGCATGGAAGGTTTTACTCGCAAAACCGTAGCCGATCAGGCCTACGTTGACGACTGCCTTCATAGCATTCCTTACTTTTGGTTGATCGATCCGTGTTCAATCGCGCGTCCTTTACGCTCAGCCAAGCACTCAGTCCAGCTTGGAGAGATCGCGCACCGCCCCTTTGTCGGCGGAGGTGGCCAGTAGCGCATAGGCCTTGAGCGCAGGCGTTACCTTGCGCGGGCGGGGCGCTGCCGGTTTCCAGCCCTCTTTACCCTTGGCGTCCATCGCCTCGCGGCGGGCGGCAAGCTCGGCATCGGTGAGCTGAACGTTGATCGCGCGGTTGGGAATGTCGATCAGGATGGTATCGCCCTGCTCGACAAGCCCGATAGCGCCGCCTGCCGCCGCTTCCGGCGATACGTGGCCAATAGAGAGCCCAGAAGTGCCACCGGAAAAACGCCCATCGGTGAGTAGCGCACACGCCTTACCCAGCCCCTTGGACTTGAGGTAGGAGGTGGGGTAGAGCATCTCCTGCATACCGGGGCCGCCCTTCGGGCCTTCGTAGCGGATGACAACGACGTCGCCCTCGCTCACCTTGCCGACCAAAATATCTGCAACCGCCTGATCTTGCGACTCGACGACGTGAGCACGACCTTCGAAGACCAGAATGGAGTCATCGACCCCTGCGGTTTTCACCACACAGCCTTCGAGCGCGATATTACCGAACAGCACGGCCAAGCCGCCTTCGCGGGAGAACGCATGTTCGAGATCGCGAATACAGCCGGTAGCGCGGTCACCATCCAGGCTCGGCCAGCGCGCGCTTTGCGAGAACGCGGTTTGTGTCGGCACACCGCCCGGCCCCGCCTTGAAGAACTCGACGACCTCAGGGCTGGGTGAGCGCATGATGTCCCACTCCTCGAGTGCTGCGGCCAGGCTATCGCCGTAAACCGTAGGCACAGAGGTATCCAGCACGCCTGCGCGATCGAGTTCACCCAGGATCGCCATGATGCCACCGGCGCGGTGAACGTCTTCGATGTGATACTTCTGGGTATTGGGCGCCACCTTACACAGCTGCGGCACTTCGCGAGAGAGGCGGTCAATGTCGGCCATGGTGAAGTCGACTTCGCCTTCTTGCGCCGCTGCTAGCAGGTGCAAGATGGTGTTGGTAGAGCCGCCCATGGCGATATCCAGGGTCATGGCATTTTTGAACGCCGCCTTGGAGCCAATGGCGCGCGGCAAGAGATGCGCCTCTTCGCCTTCGTAGTAACGCTTGGCCAACTCGACGATACGGTGCCCGGCGGTTTCGAACAAACGACGACGATCGGCGTGGGTGGCAAGCGTCGTGCCGTTGCCCGGCAGGGCTAGCCCCAGCGCTTCGGTCAGACAGTTCATCGAGTTAGCGGTGAACATGCCCGAGCAGCTGCCGCAGGTGGGGCAAGCGCTACGCTCGACTTCGGCCAGCGTTTCATCGTCGACGCTATCGTCGGCGGCCATGACCATGGCATCGACCAGATCGAGGCCGTGATCCAGAAGCTTGGTCTTACCCGCTTCCATGGGGCCACCGGAAACGAAAATGACCGGAATATTGAGGCGCATGGCGGCCATCAGCATTCCGGGGGTGATCTTGTCGCAGTTAGAAATGCACACCAGGGCGTCGGCGCAGTGGGCGTTGCACATGTACTCGACGCTATCGGCGATGATGTCGCGGCTCGGCAGCGAGTAGAGCATACCATCGTGACCCATGGCGATACCGTCGTCCACGGCGATGGTGTTGAACTCCTTGGCCACACCACCCGCCTTTTCGATCTCGCGTGCCACGAGTTGGCCCATGTCCTTCAGGTGTACGTGCCCGGGCACGAACTGAGTGAAGGAGTTGGCGACGGCGATGATCGGTTTATGAAAATCGTCATCCTTCATGCCAGTGGCGCGCCACAGCGCGCGAGCGCCCGCCATGTTGCGGCCAGCGGTGGTAGTACGGGAACGATACTCGGGCATGATGTCCTCTTCTATTTGATGCCGCCCGCACGGTCAGGGGCGGTATGTGAATCCAGCGCCTGCCGATTGTGGCATGAGCGCTGGCCTCAGACTAGGTGCAAGCGGCCATAGAATCGGGGCAAACTCACTCCACGTGGATCACCACCTCGACGCGACGATTGCGTGCGCGCCCCTCGGGCGTATCGTTGGCCTCAAGCGGGCGGGTATCGGCAAGCCCCACGGCGCGCAGCCGTGCCGGGTCGACCCCGGCGCGCACCAGCGCCTCGACGATGGCAATGGCCCGCGCGCTCGATAACGCCCAGTTAGAGGAGAAGCGCGGCGTATTGATAGCCTGGCTATCCGAGTGCCCTTCTACCCAAACGTCGCCCTCGAAGCGCTGAATGGTCTCCAGTAGGCTTGCTACCAACTCATCGCCCGTCTGAGTGAGCTCAGCCTCGGCAGAGGGAAACAGCAACCGATCCTGCACCCGTAGACTAATCCCTTCGGCCACCCGCGATACCTCCACTCCATTCAAATTGGGCAGATAGAGCGACTGCTCCCATGAACCAACCTGCGCATTCGCAAGCGCCGCGGCAGCTTCGAGCGCCGCTTCATCCAGCGCCTCGAACGCGACCGGCTCGACGTTGACTGGCGGCCGATCGGTGAGCAGCACCACGTAATCAGCGAGAGGCAACGTCGCTAACAATGAAGGCGCCAGGGCCAGCGATTCTGCCGGTGTGGCAACGTCCGTGTCAGTGAGATCCGTTGGCAGCAATATCGTCGGCAGCGGGCGCGCGGCAACGGTGGATTCCGGGAGTGGGGGCTGCTCGGTGCGCTCGGGCAGCGCCAGTAGCCTAGGAGGGCTAACTACATCGCTTTCAAGGGTGACCGGCGCCCGCAGCTTATTCATAGGCGCCTCCACCGGCGCTAGGCGTGGCCGCCCCGCTACCCCCAACGCTGCGCTAATGGCATAGGGCGCAAGGCCCGCCGGTGACTCGATGCTGGCGGCCTCTTCGCTTGAGGACGTCGAGTGCGCCGCCCCGCTGGCGGTGACGATGACGACGAACAGCGCGACCAAAAGGGTCATGATATCGATGTAGCTCACCATCCAGCCGCTGCTATCATCGTCGTGGTACGCCGACATCAGCCCATCGTGGCGCGGTCCGCTGCGGTGGTCTTCAAGCATGGTTTTTATACATCGCGTTACACATCGTTTTACACCTAGTTTTTACACCTAGCTTCACACTCGGCCTTCACGCATCTCACTCGAGGCCATTCAAGTATTACCGCTAGCGGCCGATACTTCCTCAGGCAGGCAGCGTAGCCTATTCAACGCCGTTTCGAAGCCAGAAGGAACTTCCAGGTGCCGACCCTTTTTCGCTCTTTACCTCGTTTTCTTACGTCACACGGCGCTGGGTGCTGGAGGCTTAGTAGCCAAATCTTGCTCGTGGCAGCGCTTGGGCTCTCACTCGGTGGCTGCTTTTACGCCAATACCAGCCAAGCGCCCATCGCGACTACCTATCCCTACTCTGAGCAGCAGCGCATGCAGGCGGCACACCACTGGGAGATACTCGCTCGCCACGAGGCCGATAAGATCCTCACTCGCGAGCGCGTGCGTTTTCGTGACCTCTATATCGCGCCACCGGCGCAAGGCGCTTTTTCGGCCTATAGTGGCGGCGAGTTTGACCGTGGCTTTCGCGCCTTGCTCACCAGCGAGCTCGTCACTCGCGGCGCCAACGTAATGACCGCCCCTAGTGACAACACCGCTACGGTCGAAATCGACGTAGGCGTGGTACAACATCGCGATCGTGGGTTCGTGCGCCCGCCAGTAGGCGCCTTTACCGCTCTCACAGCGGGTATCGCCGTGGCCACGCTGCCCATCAACCACTGGCGCGAGCCTGCGCTTGGGCTAATTCCTGCTGCTGCCGTTGCCGATGTTACCAGTGGCAGTTGGACCTATACGGGGAACGAAGAGATCATCGTCACCACGCGTATCGTCGACGGTGAGCGGATCCTATACTCTTCGTCCAACATCTACTACATCAACGCGGGCGACCGACGCCAGTACGCGCCAAACCTGGTACCGCGTGCGCCCGTCACGCCCTCCGTTTCCGTCACCGACACTTGGTAATCCCATGGACCTGACTTTTACTGCTCGCGTCGTTTATCGCTATGTTCATCGCGGCGCACAGGCGTTCTTGGTGCTGGCTCTACTGCTGTCCACGGTAGGCTGCGCTACGCAAGCCTCCCCGCCTCTACCACCGGAGCCCGATCTTTCCGAGCTGGCCGAACGCGCCGCCGAGCAGATGATTGCAAGCAACCCTGACCTTACGCGCTATAGCCCGATGATTGCAGCGACCTTTGTCAGCATCGATAATCTAAGCCAATCGTCGACCCTTGGGCGTATCACCTCCGAAATCATGGCCTCAGCGCTGGCGCGACAAGGCATGCAGGTGCGCGAGGTCAAGATGCGCGATAGCCTGTTCATCGAGGAGAACGTTGGCGAACTGATTCTCTCCCGCCAGGTACAGCGTCTCAGTTCGCAGCACAATGCGCGCTCGATTTTGATGGGCACTTACGCCCAAGGGCTAGACTACGTCTACATTAGCGCGCGGGTAGTACGCGCGGGCGATGCCATGGTATTGGGCAGCGCCGACTTTCGTCTGCCGCTCAACAACAACACACGCAGCCTGCTTGAAGGTACCGGGGGCTGGTAACCGCGCGAGCGCTCGATTATGGTGGCGCTGTTCCTACCAAGAAGGCGCCCCACCATGCCCCCACGGCATTTGCTGAAAAAAACGTCCATCGTCATCTGTAGCCGGGTCATTAAGCTGCTGGCCAACATTGCCAAGCTCGCCAGCTACCCTTTTCATGCGCTACTACCCAAGGTGCGCTTTACTTTGCCCGAGCAGGCCGCGCCTTGGTGGCCGAGTAAGCAGGCGTCTCGCATTCCCCGCATCATCTGGCAGACCAACTTCACCAACCGGGTGACGCTTCCGGTCTACCTCAACTACCTATTCAACCGTTTGATGGCGCCGCGCTTCGAATATCGTTTCATGATTACCCAAACGCGCCGAGACTTTATCGAAGCGCAGTGCGATGCGGACGTTCTCGCCTGCTACGACCGCCTGCAAATCGGCGCCGCCCAAGCGGACCTTTGGCGCTTAGCGGTACTCGACGTGCATGGTGGGGTGTATCTCGACATCGATGCCCACGCCATCTGGCCTCTGGGCGATGTCATTGGCGAGGAAGTGACAGAACTCTACGTTACCACTCGCCGGGGCGATCTCAGCAACTACTTCATCGCCAGCCAGCCGGGCAACCCCAACATTCAGCGCCTACTCGCGCAAGTGTGCGCCAACATCCGCGAGAACCGCCTCACCAACGTCTTCGACATCACCGGCCCCGGCGTTTTCAACGCCCTACTCGACCAAAACGAAGTGCCCACCATCGCCTACCGCTATGCCTGCAACCAGGGTAGCTTCACCAACGAGCACTTTCAGTACATCGATAAAGCCGCTGGCAAGTGGACGCGGGAGCAGAAGCAGGTGCGCGTCATCCGCGATGATGTTTAAATAAAATTAAGACTATGCCTTCCATAGCTGCAATAGCACAGCTATGGATAGCAATAGCTTAATTGTATAACGTCACATCATATGTTTTAGCAAATATCTCCTGCTCCCTTTGCATGAACGATCATGATCTCTTCTCTTTGATATATCGCATATTGTTTTTTATTTAGCACTTCATCCATTAGTCCATTACATACTTCTAAAACTTTATCTTCACTTAAATTAGTCCAACTGATAGCCACATTATTCCCGTAAGATTTGAGTGCCGGCCCAGATATCCAGCCCTCCATTGGGCTAAGCATACGCATAATGAGCGGGCTCCTCGAAGCAATGACATTAGCAATGGGAGCAATTGGGAATACACCAGACATATAAATCTCTACTTCTTCGTCAACATACTGACTCAAGTCATAAGAAATATTAGAAACTATATTCTCTTCAAATAGTCTTTGAGCCTTTACTGCATTAAAAAACTGAAAAGAAAAAACTATAAAACAATAGACTGGAATCAAAACAATAAAGAAAGCATATTTTTCTGGCATCTTTTTCAAAACAGCAACAGCTAAAAAGAATACAACCGAAGAAAAACCAACTAAAACCCTTATATCCGTTACCCCCTCAGCCAAAATGAAAGACGGTCCAGTAGATGCAAAAAAGAGCAGCAATGGCACTGATAAAAATACGAATAAGGAAAAAACTCTTTTTTCTTTCACAATATTCTTAAAAAAAGATGTTTTCAAAAAAGAAAAGACGCAAAAAAACGAAACGAGTAGAAACAAAAAAAGCAAATAAGCTGCATAGCCCACGAACAAACTAGAGACAGACTCATAGAGATACTTCGATACGTAATAGAGAGATATGTGGATTTCCGAAAAAGCTATAGTTTCACTTCTGGGAATATTTCCAATAACAAATTTCTGAAAAAAAAGATAAGAAACATACCCCAATAAGAAAACAAAAAGCTCCGAGAGAACTAGGCTATCTTTTTCCGTATCAGATTTTTTAATCTTGAAGCAATAATTTACCGCCATAAGGCCTAAAAAAATATTAACGCAAGGCTGATAGATAATAAGAGACAAAAAAACTAGTAATACAGAAGCAAAGCTCTTTAAAAGACCACCCTGGACTTTATAATAAGCAAAAATAGCTAAAGCCAAAGCTATAATCATTTGCGGAGCATCAAATCGATAAGCTAAATTCTGAATAAAAAAAGGATTTATAAATAAAAGTGGTAAAGCCAAACTTGCATAGCTATCTTCTTCAGAAGATTTTTTGGATATATATATTAATGATCCTGCCATAGTTACAATAGCTAGAATCAACCCTAGTGGATACGAATCAACATGGTATCGACTCAGTGATAGAAGATGCGCTAATTGATCAGCACCTTGTCTACCAGCCCAGCCCCAAAAATTCCCTCCGGTTACCACTCTCCAATAATCATCTCTATAATATACGCCTAACATTACAGCAGGCATAGAAAATAGCGCGCAAGACAATAAGAAATAGTACTCTAATTTAACCTTCAACTTCTCTACTCCCGCATAATGCAATTTAGAAAATATCTTCAACTATATATATAGGTCTATGCTTAGACTCAATGTATAGCCGACCAATATATTCACCCAAAACACCTATGGAAATAAGTTGTATGGAACCAAAAAATAGAATTGCTGACATCAGAGATGCATAACCAGGCCAATCGACTCCTAGAAAAATTGTTCTTAATACAATAAAAAACATATAAACAAGGCTTAAAAAAGCAATGACACCACCAATATATGACCATACTCTTAAAGGCCATGTAGAAAAGCTAGTTAAGCCATCTAGAGCGAAATTCCATAATTTCCAAAAATTCCACTTGGTCTGACCTACATGGCGCGCAGGGCGATGATACTCAACACCAATAGAAGGATAACCTGGCCATGCAAACATACCCTTCATGAAGCGATTTCTCTCAGGCATATTCTTAATAGCGTCAACAACGCGCCGGCTCATTAATCTAAAATCGCCTGCATTAGCAGGTATAGAAGTATGAGATAGTTTATTAAAAACCCTATAAAACATTCCTGCTGATGCTCTTTTACTTCTCTTATCGTCTTTACGGCTAGCGCGCATGCCATAGACTGTGTCATATCCTTTTTTCCAATAATAAACAAAATCATGAATTAAAGAGGGAGGATCTTGTAAATCCACATCAATAGGAATAACGGCATCTCCTATTGCATGGTCAATACCTGCTGTCATAGCCGCTTCTTTACCAAAATTACGAGATAACTTGATGCACTTTATTCGCTGATCTTGTTTAGCCGCCAACATTATTTTATCGACAGTTTTATCTGTAGAACCATCATCGACAAAAAGCAATTCAAGATCCAACTCTAAATCTTTGAGATCTTCATTAATAGCCGTAAGAAAAGGATCAATAGACTCCTCTTCGTTTAAAACCGCAACAATTAAAGAAAGTACATCTCTTTTCTTTTCAATCATTAGAATCTCCCCTGAATATCCATATTTTTGACACTATGTACGTAAGAAAAGGAACACTCATAACTGCAATTAAAATTGCAATCATCTTTGGAAAATGGAAAGCAAGCCCAATTGTCAAAACGATGTTGTTTAAAAAAAAACCTAATACAGAAACACTAAAAAATTTAGCTAAAGAACCCTGCCTTTTAAAGGTAAAATATTGATGCCCTAAAAAAGAAAACAAAAAGGCAGTTAAGAATGAAATAAAATTCACAGCATAAATATGCAGGAAAGGAAATAAAAAAATTAGCAGTGCTGCTATTGCAAGATGGATTAATGTGGCCCCCCCACCGACCACGAAAAAACGGAACAATTGGAAACTTTCGTTTTCAATAAAAAACTTAAAGATATTCATTTTTTTCTCAATAACATTTCAAGTAAAGTACATTTCAAATAAAATTTAAGACACACGAAAGTTAAATGTTATGGGTATTAATATTTGACATAGAGAAATTTTCTTGCACTCTAAAAATAAAGAGGGTGCACATCATTAATAACAACCCTCTATATTAAAAATTGAATCAAAGAATCAATAAATCATCCCGCTATAAATTAAAGATAAAATTTTAATAGCTGCACATAAAAATTATTGGCCGCCGCTTTTACCTATAAGTAGTTTTTGATGACTATGAATCCCCCAAAGTATCGCTAATAAAAACGCAAAGACCATCACGCCACTGTTATGAGACAAGAAAACTTGTGAGAAACCAAAATCTATATATGCAACACTTAATAGCACGCCAGCGACGGCAATTGATCGCACATTCAAATCAGTATGATGGAGATAACGACCAAACAAACGCATGGGCACGAGGTAAAGCATTAATAGAATAGCGAGGCCAACAATTCCTCGCTTAGCAAACGCGTCAAAAAACTCATTATGAGCATGACCAAACTGAAGTACGACAGGGCTGACTATATTTTGCGCGACTAATTTTGCCATCCCTTCCTGGTAACCTATTTCTCCCCACCCAAGAAGTGGTTTCTCGGCAATCAAGTGGCTAGCGCCTTTCCACATTTCAAAACGTGCACCAAGCGATGTATCCTGAGAATCGCCTGATAGGTACCAAGTTATATCATTGATACCCTGAACTACTCGGTCTTGAATACCTGTTTGAGGTAAAAAGAAAGCGCCAGCCCCCATAAGAACGACTAGGCCTACTAGGGATAGTTTAATTTTTAGGGGAAATTGCTGGCCATAGCTGCGATAAAGCACCAACAGCATTAGTGGGAAACCGACCCAGCCTCCCCGACTGCCTGACATAAGCGATCCGAGCACCCCCATGAAGGCAGCTGTGATAAGTAAAATGGTCCATATCGCGCGTTGGCGCTGAATGAATGCCCAACCTAAGCCCGCCATGCACAATATACCTAGCAGCATACTCAAGTTACCGAACTGGATGACATGGGTATATCCGCCAGCACGCTCGACCTCGCTAAAGAGTTTCTGCCAAGCAGCCCAGCTACCTGCAGCAATGGCACCTACGGCAAATCCCGACCATAGCCACGCCAAACGCGGTGGATAAGCAAGCACGAATAGGAGTGCAGGAACGGCGAGCATAAATCGACTGGGGCGGTCCAAAGCACGTGAGCTTTCACCTCCCCACCAGGCCATTAACATCACGACAATGGAATACGCCAACATTACCGCTATCACAGCGTAGTCTTTACGGTCTAAGTGCAACCGTGGGCGCAAAAAGAGCAGTGCCACACCCCCCAAAAGCAGGAGTACCGCGCCTAACGAGTAGCCGGTCGGTATGACGAGAGAAAGCGCTCCAAATAGGAACGCAGCGAGTGACGTATAATGGGTAGCCCACCGAGCAGTATTCAACATGGTATCGTCTTGTATCTTTAGAAAGGCGGAGTGCCGTGGCCGATAGCGGTTCGGCCTGCACTATACCACGTGCTCTCTTAGCGTTCAGGATCTCTATTTGCCCATTGCTGCCAGCGCCAGGTATCCACCACCATGTCGTGAACGCTTTTTTCAGCCTGCCACCCTAGCTCTTTTCGGGCTTTCTCAGCGCTCGCCCAAAAAGCCGGTAGGTCACCGCTGCGCCTTGGGGCAAAGCGATAAGGCACCGTAACGCCCGTAGCACGTTCGAACGTGGCCACCATCTCCCGCACTGAAACGCCCTGGCCTGTACCAAGGTTGAAATGGTCTACGCCAGTTGACAGATACTGGAGTGCCTTCAAATGCCCTTTAGCCAAATCCACCACGTGCAGATAGTCACGCACGCAGGTGCCATCGGGCGTAGGATAATCATCACCGAAAATGGCAAGCTCAGCACGCTGGCCAGCGGCTACCTGACTGATATAAGGCATGAGGTTATTAGGTATACCCTGGGGTGCTTCTCCAATGAAACCACTAGGATGAGCACCAACAGGATTGAAATAGCGCAGGATGGAGATCGCCCAACGCGAATCACTAGCGCTGGCATCTTCGAGCAGTTTCTCGATCATGGCTTTCGAAGTGCCATAGGGGCTAGTCGTGCGCCCTCGGGGCATGTGCTCAATATAAGGTATCGCAGCCTCTTCACCATAGACGGTAGCCGATGAGCTAAATACCAGTTGCATGACACCCGCTTGGCGCATGGCTTTGAGCAAACACAGCGTACCGCTGACATTATTATCATAGTACTCGAGCGGCTTAGAGATGCTCTCGCCCACTGCTTTGAGACCAGCGCAGTGGATCACGGCATCAATATCGTAGCGTGCGAAGAAGGCGCTAAGGCCCTTATAATCGCAGATATCACCCTCATGAAAGTGAACGCTACGCTGAGTGATCTGCTCAATTCGCGTCACAACCGAGCGCTGGCTATTGCAAAGGTTATCCAGCAGGATGACATCGTACCCAGCTTCGAGCAGTTCTACGGCAATGTGTGAACCAATGTATCCAGTTCCACCCGTCAGCAGTATCATCGCTTTACCTCGTTCTAGCCACATCAATAGGCGGCGTCAATATGCATTCTTATTGGTGAAGCCTTTAAACACCGTCAAAAAAATAATTTTTAAATCTAAAAAAAGCGACCAATTATCGATGTACCAGAGATCAAACTCGACGCGTCTCTGCATTTTATCGAGCGTATCTGTTTCTCCACGCAGACCATTGACCTGCGCCCAACCTGTAATTCCCGGCTTTACCTTGTGCCGACGCATATAGGACTCAACCAGCTCTTTATAATACTCGTTGTGCTCTAACGCATGCGGGCGAGGCCCTACAATCGACATTCGTCCCTGTAAGACATTATAGAACTGGGGTAATTCATCCAGCGAAGTTTTACGTAGCAATGCTCCAATCGATGTAAGGCGATTATCATTTTTAGTAGCCTGCGTCACTGTTCCCGCCTTCTCATTATGAACACGCATGGAGCGAAATTTATAGACCTTGAACCTTTTACCGTTCGAACCCGTTCGATATTGCTTGAAGAGAACAGGGCCTGGAGAGGTCACTTTTATAGCAATCGCAATTACAAGACAAATTGGCAGAATCATCAGCGTGATCAATCCGCCCAATAGAATGTCTTCAGTGCGCTTTATCAACCTCGCCATACCGCTGATAGGAGATACGCTTAAATCGATAGCCAAATGCCCAGCCACTTCACTAGTACGATGGTTCAAAAGCCTCATATCTTTGAAATCAGGTATGAAGCGAATCTCTTCAGTATGATTACGCAAAGCAAAGAAAAGTGCATGAACGGTTTCTCCCATCTCCAAGGGGACGCAAATCCACACCTCTGCCGCCCCGGACGAGCTGATTCGTGTAGCGATTCTATCAAGTTGAACACTATCGGGAATTCTGTGAAGACGTTCGACGCCAGCAATAGTGTGGCCTTCCCATGCCGCCTGACGCATCCCCTTAGCCACATTAAGTACGTTTGTCCCAGGCCCTATAAGAAAGACTGGCCGCCGCGCTCCTCCACGTAAACGAATACGCCTAAGCCCATACTGCACTGCAATTCGTGCAGCACTCGCTACCGTAAAGGAACCAAGAAGTGTAAGCCCCACCCAAAGCCTTGAATAACGCTCCGATGCATCAGCCAAATAAATTAAAGAAGAAACGATAATTGCCACCGCCAGCCAAACAATTAGCAGCTTACCAATTAAATTATAATTCGACGACACTCGCCATCGTTTGTAGCTTCCAAACGCGCCATTTATTACGACGACTAGCAAAGACATACAAGCTAGTGCTAAAACATAGCGTTCATGTAATTCAATAGAGCCAAATCGATAGAGATAAGCTAAAAGGCCGAAAAATGTAATTACGACGATATCCAGAACGGGAAAAATAAGCTGCGGAGGGTAACGCTCCGAAAATACAACGCCTTTTCGTATTTTCATTTTTTCGTTACTACGATACATCATCTTCATAGCACCCTGGTTCTATTTACGCTTTTGCCTAGCAAAGCAAAGCCAAAGATTTTAATGTCTTTTACTGAAGAGACCTTTAAAATCCAACCGCATCTATTTTTTCCCGATTTCAAAAAAACCAATGCACTCAAATAAATAAATATAAAATTTACAATATTTGTGGACTTCGTTGTGTAAGATTCCGATATATTGGAAATCATAAAGAAACTAATAAAAGTGAAAAAGGTAATAAATTCTACGAAATTAAGGTTAGCCCTTAAAACAGAGACTAATAAGAAAACTATAAAAGTCCCATAGAAAAATGCACCCAACACTCCTCCTTGAATGAGAATATCAATATAACCATTATGGCTATCTTCAGGATAAAAATCTCCCATTCCGTCAATAGCGCCCAATGCTCTAAAATTTTCTGTGGTCCAGAAATTATCTAAACCATAACCTACCCAAAGATGGGCCCCTTGCAAATGCTGAACGGCATACTCCCAAATAGTCAATCGACCAGTTAAAGAAATAAATTGACCAAAGACACTGACACCATCATTACCTGAATAAAGATTAACAGCTTCCATATTACTTAATATGATGACACCTATTGAAAAAGCTTCAAAAAACAAAACTGCTACGAACACTTTCGCGTTAACTTCGGGATCTTTAATTACTTTATAAACTAAGCAAAAGAAAAGCACGAGAACAGAAGTCAATACACCAGTAGCAAATCCGGTTCTAGACCCCGAGTTTATAACGACGAAAACGGCGGACACAAACACAAAAAAAGCAAAAATCTTATTTTCAAGATCGCGAACACTAATAAATAAAAGTGTTGCTAAAACCATAAGTAAAGCCGAAAGTCGACCGAGTGCGTTTTTTTGATCAAAAACGCCTTTCCAATCTCCCGAAAACTTCCCAGCTTCAACGCCTACATCAGGATAAAAACTCGCTAGTACAACATTAAAAACAAGCAATAGAAAAAGCGATACAACAAGCAGTTTGAGAAACTCTTCCGCGCTAACCTTGTAGGCACAGAAACTTGCCAACACCACGATAAGTGAAAGAGCCACCACTTTAGCTAAAGCGGTCAGCTCACCCTCAAATAAAAGTGATATTAAGAAAAGATAAAAAATAAAGATAGGTAAAAAAATCACTACCGGGCTAACACTCCATTTACTTAACGTAATAAAGCCCAATAGCGCCAAAAGTATCATTAGCATGGTGCTATACTGCTCAATAGAAAGCATGACCCTATCGTCAAAATTTCCATTGATAAAAAATATCCAGGCGCCTAGTAAGAAAAAAAACAACCTATTGATAGCCATATTTGCGTCTACTATAAAAAAATTAAAGACAGGCCTCGGTTTTATAAAACACTAGTAGCCGCCCTTCCTTCCACTACACTTTATTATTTAGCCTATAATTTTTCTTTTGATCCTTTCAAACAATCCCATCTTCCATCCTTTTCCCCAATGATGAATAAGATAAGTACTTTCTTCTACATACTTGAACATTAGAATCTTACGATCATGCGCTTTAGCATACGGATTGTAAGGATAAAAAGCACTATAAGGCATTAGCTGAATATCGCTAGCATCTTTTCTCACACATGCATTAGCGACTTCTGGCGCTATCAAAAAGGGCTTTTTTTCTTTAAATCTCTTTTCAATCAAGTCTATTGCATCGTTAAAAAAGTGATGGCCAGCCGCGCCGCCTACAACAGCCGTATTCAATCTATCAGCATCTTCATACCCTAAGAAGCAGTTATACTGCAACAAAGGATCTAAAGTTCTAACAGCTTCGATATCAACATCTAAATAGACACCACCATGATCACGTAGTACCACCATACGTATATAGTCCGAAAGAAATGCCCAGCGTTTTTTTTCGAGGCAATCTTTCACATAAGGAATGCTGATATCTATATTACTTTCATTCCATTCGATAATATCGAAGTCTGGCATGATGGCGTTCCAACTAGAAATACACTCTTTATATAGAGCGCTTTTTTCATTTCCACCGAACCAGCAATAGTGAATAGTTTTAGGAATCATTTAATATCAACCAATATTTTTTCCAAACTTAAAGAGATAGTAAGGATAGTCAAAGAAATAACGAGCAGCTAGTCGACGGGGTTCTTTCAAAATTCGGTATAACCAACGTAGATGGTAACGATTAATAATCTCAGGATAGTAGTCACCGCCTTTAGCCGCTACTAATTGATCTAAATACCCCCCGCAGGTAAAGCCGCTTCCTTGCCATCCCTTATCCTGCATATCCAACAGGACACGCTCTTGCTTACCCGCTCCCATACCTACGATGAGGATATCTGATGACATGGCATGCTCAAGGAATTGTGCTCGCTCGCTTGCTTCATCGAAATATCCCGAGCGAGCTAATATAATATCTAGGCCCGGGTATTTTTCCTGCAATAGTACAGTAGCTTGAGAAATATTTTCTTGTGTTCCTCCAATGAGGCAGACTCGTTTGCCATATTCTACCGCATGTTGGAATACCAAGGGGGCAATCGACGTATCATCGAAACTGACGCGCTCAACGCGCTTGTTTTTGAAAAGGCGAGCGTATATTACGATGGCAATACCATCTGTATAAAAGCGTAAACGCTTACACTCCTGATGAGTCAACGTCTCGGAGACCACGCCCAACGAAAAGGGGTTGAGAAAAGTACAACACTCGCCCGGCTGAAAGATAAAGCGCTTTTCCAGCTTCATTTTCATGCTATCAACGCTCCCTAGCCGTTAATTGATCTCAGTGGCGCACATAAGCGCCCCGCCAATCCATCATTAAAAAACCCAAATCACGCTTCACCACGTAAACTGCAAGCACATTATGCACAGTAAGACATACCAATAGAGATAACGCAGCTCCCATTGCGCCATAGAAAGGAGTAAGTATTAGTGCCACACCCCCACCTACTACTACAGATAAAAGCAAAAGATTACGTGCTAAGCGCTGTCTATCGACCATCAATAACAACAGTACGACCGAACCTGTAAATACGTTAATTACCTGTGCTAGTACCAGTACACGTAACACACCCGCCGCACCTTGATAATCGTTTCCAAAAAAACTCAATATCCATTCCGGCCAAAGCAAGAAAATAAATGCAGGAAGGGCTGAGAAAAGTGACATCTGCAGCGTACTTTTTTTAGCCAACCGCCTTAATTCAGTGTGATTGTTTTCATGGTATAGACGTGAAAACTTTGGCCCTAGAATGCTGTCGTAAACGGTTAAAATAAAACCGATAATCATCGCTAGACGCAGTCCCAAACTGAAAATAGCGACCTGCTCTTCACTATGAAACACCCCCAACACGACGCTGGCTCCCCATTGGATATAGTAAAAAATGATACCCACCAGCAAAAAATCGGGAAGACTTTGGTAAAAACCACGCGAAAAGCTAATTTTTCTGTCATCGCTTAAGCCGCTGCTGCCATAGACACGCATCACAGCCCATAATCCAATGACCAAGTAAAGGACTAAAAGGCTGCCAAGTAACGCCATAAGATACGAGGCGGTAAGCACTACATTGCTAAAAAGTGAGATCCCCACTATGAACAGGCTCAATATGATGGAGATACTACCTATTTCAAAGAGGCAAGAAACATTCGCTTTTCCCCACCCTTTCAAGATGAAATTGCACAGATAAATAATACTATAGAGAGGGGAAAGAAGCGCTGTGATACGTAAAGCGTGCGCCCCTTTTTCAACATTTGTGAATAATAGAGCCGCAATTTCTGCAGCCCAAAAAAACAACAGTGTAGATACTACCAAGCTCGCTGCCATATTCACCCAAAAACCACGGTGATAAATCCATTTCACTTCCCGGCGATTGTCATTTGCAGTAGCAATGCCCATGTACTTTAGGGTTGCCCTATCAGTACCTAAACTAGTAAATACTTGAATACCTATCATAATCGACAGACACAGCATGAAAGCGCCGAACTCTTTGAGATCGACGAAGGTAGCGAGCACATAAGAGAGAAGGAATGTTCCTCCTGCTGCCATGCCTCTAGCAGCAAAAGTAGATAAAAGCTGATTTTTGAAAATAAAACTCAGTATCACTTAAGCTCACCTTATCCATGGTATAGCTTACAATTAAAGATAGCTTTCTAATTAAATTTACGCATATTTAGACATGCATCTCATTACCATCGAGTGCAAATTGTTCCATGATCGAATTCATATTGAGAACAATTAAAAAAGCGCAACCACAAAGGATTGCGCTTTTACAAATGTAACAGACCTCTTCATCCCTGTATAGAGACAGCTAGTTAATCCTAATTATCACTTATAAACCGCAAACCGCCCACATACCTCGGCGACCTTGCCCTGCACCTCATTTTCGATGCTTGTAGTATCTTCGCCCTTAGCGAGGACGTCGAGAATGTCGCAGATCCAGCCAGCCAGCTCGCTGCACTCTTTTTCGCCGAAGCCGCGCGTGGTGACGGCAGGCGTACCGATGCGCAGGCCCGAGGTGATGAAGGGGCTTTGCGGGTCGTTGGGAACGGCGTTTTTGTTGACGGTGATATGCGCGCGCCCCAGAGCAGCGTCGGCGTCCTTACCGGTTACACCCTGCTTGATCAGCGAGAGCAGGAAGAGATGATCTTCAGTACCGCCGGAGACGATGTCGTAGCCGCGCTCGATGAACACCTGCGCCATGGTCTGGGCGTTCTTGACCACCTGTTGCTGGTAGGTTTTAAATTCCGGCGCCATGGCTTCTTTGAAGCAGATCGCCTTGGCGGCGATGACGTGCATCAACGGGCCGCCTTGGCCACCGGGGAACACGGCAGATTGCAGCTTCTTTTCGATCTCGGCGTCGTTCTCGGCCGAAAGGATCAGACCACCACGCGGGCCGCGCAGCGTTTTGTGGGTCGTAGTGGTGACGACGTGAGCATGTTTCAGAGGGCTCGGGTAGACGCCAGCGGCGACCAGACCCGCCACGTGGGCCATGTCGACCAGTAGGTAGGCACCCACTTCATCGGCAATCTCGCGGAACTTGGCCCAGTCGATGATTTGTGAATAGGCAGAGAAGCCTGCAATGATCATCTTCGGCTTGTGCTCATGGGCTAGCGCCGCCACTTGATCGTAGTCGATTAGGCCCTGGTCGTTGAGACCGTACTGAACGGCGTTGTAGTGCTTGCCCGAAAAATTGGGCTTGGCGCCGTGGGTCAGGTGACCACCGGCATCCAGGCTCATGCCCAGCACGGTTTCACCCGGCTTGACCAACGCCTGGAAAACGGCGCCGTTGGCCTGTGAGCCTGAATGCGGCTGAACGTTGGCGTAAGTGGCGCCGAACAGCTCCTTGGCGTAATCGATCGCCAAGCTCTCCGCGATATCCACGTATTCGCAGCCGCCGTAGTAGCGCTTGCCCGGATAGCCTTCGGCATACTTGTTGGTCAACTGGCTGCCTTGGGCTTCTAGCACGCGGGGGCTGGCGTAGTTTTCGGAGGCAATCAGCTCGATGTGAGCCTCTTGACGCGCTACCTCTTTCTGCATGGCGTCAAACAGGGTGTCATCGAATCCGGCAATGGTCATATCGCGGCTGAACATGAGCAGGGAACCTCGTCAAAAGGAGCGATGGTGAAAAGGAAGAGGCGCTATCATACCCCAGCGCCTGTCAGGTTTCATCGCATCTGCATTGGATCGGCATATATCGTCATCATGGCCTCACGCCTCTTCCAGCAGCCCCAAGCTCGCGGCGGGTGCCTGTCGGCGCACGTCACGGGTCAAGAGATGACCAATGCCACCAATTAACAGCGCCCCACCCAGCGGTAGTAAAAGCCAAAGTTCGAGATGCAGCCGCGGCGGTAGATCGAGCCAGACGCGATAGAGCACGGCGCAGGCAAGCTCGCTAAGCGCCGCCCCCATCAGCCCGCTCGCCAGCCCCAAAAGGCCATACTCGGCGGCCTGGACGCGTGAGATCAGCCGGTTGCCCGCCCCAAATACGCGCAGCAAGGCGCTCTCATGGGCCCGTACTGGCAGGCTTGCGGTCAACGAAGCATAGAGCACGCTCACGCCCGCGAGCAGCACCAATGCAAGGATCAGCTCGATCGCTCGGGTCACTTGGCTAAGCATGTCGCGCACCTGGCGCAAGATGGCATCGACGTTGAGCAGAGAAACACCGGGGAAATCGCTTACCAATTCGCGAATCAAAGACTGCTCCTGCTCGGGCAGATGAAAAGCGGTGATGTAGCTATGGCCGAAACCTTCGAGCACGCCCGGCGGAAAGACCACGTAGAAGTTGGGCTGAAAACTGTCCCAATCGAGATTACGCAGGCTCGTGATCTCGGCCTCAAGGCGCTCACCGCCAATGGTGAAACTGAGCCTGTCGCCGAGTGTTACGCCCAAGCGCTCGGCCAGCCCATCCTCTAGCGACACGGGCACAGGCGTAGTCTCGGTTGAGGCGCTGTGCGCATCGACGGCGCTCATCCAGTTGGCCTGATGGGCATTGGCTGCACTACGGCTTGCAAACCACTCTCCCGCCACCACGCGGTTGCCCTCGGGCAGCTGCGACTGCCAAGTGAGGTTCAGCTCGCGGCGCAGGGCGTTGTCACCGCGTGCATCAACGGGCACCGCCTCGCGTGCCAGCTCACCGTTGATCTCGGTCAACCGCCCGCGCACCATGGGATAGAGCGTACTCTGGGCATCGGCATGGGGCGCGATAGCAGTGGCGAAGGCGTCGCGCTCGCTGGGTTGGATGTTGATGGCAAAATAGTTGGGCGTGCGTTCCGGCAGTTGCGCCTGCCAGGTATCGAGCAGATCGCCGCGTACCAGTACGATCATCGCCATAGCGAAGAACGTCACCGAAAACGCCAATAACTGGCCCACTCCCGCTTGGCGCCGACGCCCCAGCTGCCGCCCGCCCAAGCGCAGCGCTTGGCGCCATTCGCCGCGTCCGGAGAGGCGCGTAAGAGCGGCCAACAACCCGTTGAGCAGTAGTGTGCACAGGCCCCACAAAAGCCCCAACACCACGAACCCACCGAGTAAGAGCGCCATCGAAAGTACTAGACTGCCCGAGTAGAGCCACAGCAGGGCGCCAAAGACTAGGCTGGCAACGCCCACCACTAGCCACGCCGAAGGCGGCAACGGATCGAGCTCGCGACGCAGCACCTTGAGCGCGCTCACGCGCTGAATACGCAAAAGCGTCGGCCCGGCAAAGCCGACCAGCACCGCCAGCGCCGTCAGCACGCCCAGCGCCAGGGGAGTCAAACCGGGGGCCGGTAACGTCAGCGGGAGTAGGTCGCCCAAAAGCCTCAATAGCAGCGCCTGCCCGGCAAAGCCCAACAGCGCCCCGGCAATCGAAGCCGCCAAAGCCAAGCCCAGCAGTTGTAGCGTAAAGATGAACGCAAGCTGCTGTTGGCTGGCACCAAAGCAGCGTAGCAGCGCCGCGGTATCCAAATGGCGCTCGGTATAGCGCCGTGTGGACATGGCCACCGCCACCCCGGCCAGCAGCACGGCGGCAAGCCCGGCAAGCCCCAAGTAGCTCTCGGCGCGCTGCAGGGCGTTACCCAGTTGAGGGCGATCAACGCGTACGTCGCGCACTTCCACGCCTGCTTGGCGCAGTTCGGCAAGCTGGTCTTGCACTTGCGCCAACGCGCTGGGCGGCCCGGCGGCCAGCAGTTCGAAGTCGATGCGCGAGCCCGGCTGCACCAAGCCCGTAGCGGGTAGGTCTGCCGTGTGGATCATCAAGCGCGGATTGAAGTTGCCAAAGCCCCCGGCTTGGTCGGCCTCTCGCTGGATAACGCCGGTAATAACCAGTTCGGTCTGCCCTACCTGCACGCTATCGCCAAGCGATAGCTCGACCAGCGCCATGAGCCGGGGATCCGCCCACGCCTCACCCGGGGACGGACCCGAGGCTAAGGTGGTAACGCCCTCTCCCCTATCCACCTCAAGGCTGCCATAGAGCGGATAACGATCATCCACGGCTTTTAGGCTCGCGGGCTGAAAGCGCGCCTCGCGGCTGATCATCGAGACCAAATTTACCTGCTCGCTTAGGGTAAGCCCTGCGGCTTCGAACGTGTCTCTGAGTTCGTCATCGAAAGGCTCGCGCTGTTCGAGCACTACGTCACCGCCGAGCAGTTGCCCCGCCTGACGCTCGAGCCCGCGCTCCAACCGGTCGAGAAAGAACGCAATCATGGTCGAGGCCGCTACCGCGAGCATTAGGGCAATAAACAGCGCACGCACGTCGGCGGCGCGCAGGTCGCGCTTGAGGCTACGCCCGGCCAGGCGCCAGTTCCACTCACTCATGCGTCACCTGTGCTGGGCGTTACCGCGTCACCACCCGTATCGAAACGATCAAACGCCTCCAAACGGCCATCGACCAGCTGCAGGCAGCGGCTACAGCGTCGCGCCAAGGCGTGATCATGCGTGACCAGAATCAGCGTGGTGCCCAACGCGCGGTTGAGTTCGAAGAGCAGATCGATGATCTGGGCGCCAGTATCGGGATCAAGGTTGCCTGTGGGCTCGTCGGCAAAGACCAGCTCGGGGTCGGTAACGAAGGCGCGGGCGATGGCCACCCGCTGCTGTTCGCCACCGGAAAGCTGCTTGGGTAGATGCCCGGTGCGCGCAGCAAGCCCTACCCGCGAAAGCCACTCTTTGGCTGCTGGTGTATCACCGGCGCGCGCGGAAAGTTCGAGCGGCAGCAGCACGTTTTCCAGCGCATTCAAGGTGGGTAACAGCTGGAAATTCTGAAACACGAAGCCGACCTTACCCGCCCGCAGCGCTGCACGGCCGTCTTCATCCAGGCGGCTAAGCGGCTTGCCAAAAAGGGCAAGCTCGCCTTCATCCGGGGTATCGAGCCCGGCGAGTAGACCCAGAAGGGTCGATTTACCCGCACCGCTGCGCCCCAGAATGGCCACGCTTTCACCCCGCGTTACTTGAAGGTCCAGCGCTGCGAGAATAGTGAGGCGCTTTTCGCCGCTAACCACCTGCTTGCATAACCCTCGCGCATCGAGCACGAGAGTATCGGCATGCGGGCGGGGAGATATCGGTTTGGAAGAAAGCGGGCTAGACTGATCCGGCGCATCGGTCATGAAATGAGGTATCCCTGATATGTGGCAAACGAATCGCTGGCAACAACATCTTTTGTGCGTGCTAGGAAAGAGGGCCATCTTAACGGTAGCCATGATAGTGACCGCCTTCCCCCTTGCTCTGCAAGCCAACGAGCCACCAACGCTTTTGGTAATGGGTGATAGCCTCAGCGCCGCCTACGGCATCGAGCAGGACGAAGGCTGGGTCACGCTGTTGCAAGAACGCTTGGGTGAACGCGCCCAGGTGGTCAATGCCAGCATCAGCGGTGAAACCACCTCTGGCGGTCGCCAGCGCCTTGCCGATCTGCTGGATCAGCACGCCCCCGACATCGTGCTGCTCGAACTCGGCGGCAACGATGGTCTGCGCGGCCTGGCGCCACAGCAGATGCAGGCCAATCTCGCCACCATGATAGAGCAGAGCCAAGCCATCGACGCCGAGGTACTGCTTTTAGGTATCGATATTCCGCCCAACTATGGCCAAGCCTACCGCGATGCGTTTACCGGCGTTTACCATCAATTGGCCGACGAGTTCGAGGTCGCCCTGGTGCCCTTTTTACTCGAAAGCGTAGCGCTCGATGCCGAACTGATGCAGGACGATGGCATTCACCCCACCGCCGCTGCTCAACCCACCATCCTCGATAACGTTTGGCCTGCGCTCGAACCGCTACTCGAGCGTTCACCGGAGGAGGCCGATGCCTAGCTGCTATTGCGATGGCCCGCACCGCTTCTCTAGCGCGGGCCGGGCATGCCCTGTACTCTTGTTCCCCCCGGCCCCACCGCGATCTCACTGAATGTCCGTTCGCTTCGTTTCTCGCCCCCTCGATGCTTCGCGTCGGCGTTTTCTCGCCGGGCTCGGTGGCGTTGCTGCGGCGCTGGCGCTCGGGCTTCCTACCCCGCCGGCGCAGGCCTTCGACCCCGACCGCTTGCGTCAGAGCATGCAGCGGCTTTATGGCCAAGGCGGGCTTCGCGTGCTGGAGGAGTGGTTTGCCCTGCTCGAGCGTCTGCGCGGTGAGGAGATCAGCGTCCAGCTGCGCGAGGTCAACGACTTCTTCAACCGCCGCGTACGCTGGGTCGATGACATCAACAACTGGGGCAGCGAAGACCACTGGGCCACGCCGCTAGAAACCATGGGCCAGGGCCAAGGCGACTGCGAGGATTACTCCATCGCCAAGTACGTCACCCTCAAGCAGCTGGGCGTGCCCGGTGAACGTCTGCGCATGATCTACGTTCGCGCCCGCATCGGCCGTAGCCAAATTACGCAGGCGCACATGGTGCTCGGCTACTACTCGACGCCCGACGCCGAGCCGCTGGTACTCGATAATATACTGCCGTCGATCACCCCAGCGTCGCAGCGTAGCGATCTTGACCCCCTGTTCAGCTTCAATAGCGACGGCCTCTGGGCGGGCGGCTCAACGCAGTCACGCGCCGACCCACTCGCCCGCCTCTCCCGCTGGCGAGGCGTCATCGAACGCATGCAGTCACAAGGCTTCACCTAACAAGATTTTAATTAACAAGGATTTATCTAAGAGGACCTGGGATGTCGCTTATCAAACAGCTCTGGCTGGCCATCGTTACCGTGCTGCTGGTGTCGTTCGTCGGCAGCCTGCTGGTGAGTATTTCGACCAGCCGTAGCTATATCGAGCAGGAAGTGCGGATCAAGAACGAGGACAACGCCACGGCCCTGGCGCTGTCGATGAGCCAGCTGGATAAAGACCCGGTGACGCTTGAGCTGTTGATCGCGGCCCAGTTCGATACCGGCTACTACCGCCAGATCGTTCTTCGCGACCCTCAGGGCGAGGTACTGATCGAGCGCTCGGCGCCCAGCTACGAGGGAGACGTTCCTAGGTGGTTTCGTCAGCTAGTGCACTTCGACGTCCCCGAAGGCAGCGCCACTATTCAAGATGGCTGGCGTCAGTTTGGCACGCTCACGCTTGCAAGCCAGCACAGCTTCGCTTACGCCGCCCTCTGGCGCAGCATGCTCGAACTCGCCGCCTGGTTCGCGCTGGCTGGCCTACTTAGCCTACTGCTGGCGTGGGTATTGGTGCGCGGCATCAAAAAACCGCTGGACCGCGTCGTTACGCAGGCGCGAGACATCGGTGCCCGCCGCTTTACCACCAGTGAAGAGCCCAAAACGCTAGAGCTTCGCCAACTGGCTCAGGCGATGAATACGCTCTCTGCCGATGTGCACCATATGCTAAGCCAAGAGGGCGAGAAACTCGACGCGCTGCGCCGCCACTTGCAGCACGATCGCATCACCGGTGCGCTCAACCGCGAGGCCTTCATGGGCCGCCTAACGGCTGCCCTGACAAGCGACGACGTCCGCGCCTCGGGGGTCATGGCGATGGTACGCGTGTCGCAGTTGGAAAAGCTCAATCAGCAGTTGGGGCATAACGCCACCGATGCCCTACTCAAGGCTCTGGCATCGCGCCTGGAGAGCCTCGGTAAGCAGTGGCATGTGCCGCTGGTCGGGCGCTTGAACGGCAGCGACTTCGCCGTCATGGCCCCTGCCGCTGAAAGCCCCGAGCTACTCGCCAAGGAGCTTACTACGCTGCTGCAAACGCTAGCAGCCGATACTCACCCACAACCGACGGAAAGCCCGAGTGAGCATAGCGAACGACCACGCCTGCTCGCCGCCGTTATGCCCTACGCAAGTGACGACGAGCGCGGTACCCTACTCGCCACCCTCGACGACGCCCTGGCCGAAGCCGAGAGTAGCGTGCATACCAGCGTCGTGGTGCGCGACCGCGAGTACCATTCGCTGTTCCATACCCACGCCGAGTGGCGTGAAGCGCTCGATGCTGCCTTGGCCAAAGGGCCACAGTTGGCTTTTTTCCCAGTTGTAGACGCTACAGGCCAGATCGTTCACTATGAATGCCCGGCCCGCCTGGAGCTGGAGCAGGCATGGCAAAGCGCCGGGGTATTCCTACCCTGGGTAACGCGCCTGGGCATCGAACCCGCGCTGGATATGGCGGTGGTTAAAAAGGCGCTGGCAGAGCTAGCCCTCACCCCAACGCGCACGCTGGGGCTGAACCTTTCCATCGCCTCCATCACTAGCGCGCGCTTCGTTAACGAGCTGCGCGCCCTGCTGGAAGCCACACCGCTAGCCCAAAATCTCTGCTTCGAAGTGCCCGCAGCGCTGGATGCGCAAGCCGTAGCCAGCCTTCGCAGTTTGAGCCATGCCCTGCGCCCTCTAGGCTGCCAATTAGGAATAGAGCACGTGGGCGCTGAATTTACCCGCCTCGCCGACCTGCACGACATGGGGCTGGCGTATCTCAAAGTTGATAGCAGCCTGATCCGTCGCCTTGATGCGTCCTCAGAGCAACAGGCCATCGTGCGTGGCATGGCGACACTTTGCCACTCCCTAGGCATCCAGGTGATCGCCGAGGGCGTGACCACCGAAGCCGAGCTCACCGCCGCCTTCCAAGCGGGCGCCGACGGCGCGACCGGCCCCGGTGTACGCGAGCTGCATTGATTACCTAAACGCATTAACGCCCAAAAAAGAAGGCCGCTGCCAGTTCGTGGCAGCGGCCTTGCGTCTTTGAGGCTAAGAATGTTTTCTAGATGACGTCGCCATCATCGCCTAGTAGGTTCACATCATTCTTGGCCCGCAGCGATTTACGCTCCATGATCTTGCTTTGCGCCGCCGGCGGTAGATCAGTGAAGCTGAGCACGCCCTTCTCCAGCAACACTTCCAACATATCCTCCACGACCCGCACGAATGCCAAATCCGAGGCGATGAACTGCGCCGATTGCCCCGTCTGTGCCGCTAGAAAAGCAAACACCTCCGGCGAGTCCGGCGCGATGGTTTCGTTGGCGTCATCGAGAGGCTCTTTACTGAGCATGACGATTTCCCCCTGGGCATTGCGTTTGATGTAGAGCATGGTGTCATTGCAGGATTAGCTATAGACACTCATTACTTACGACTGTCTCTTCGCTCTATCCTGACTCTCCTTTGTGAGATTTTTTAAATAACCAGAGTAGGTTTCGCTGTGCGTAATTTCACGAGCTTGCTTACCTACAGCACATGCCCATTTATTTCCGCCAGTGATCAAAGATGCCTGTGTAATCAAGTCAACATAGGAGGACCGAAGAATAAAGGCAATACTTGTCCTATAGTCGTCGCCCTCTCTCTCCATCTCCGTTGCGATTTGCCAATTAGAGATCGAATTCATTAATACCGAATTAAGATGTTCAAAATTTTTACGATAGAATGTGTTCCTTGGCAAGCGGATCAACAAATCGAAAAAAAGCTTATTGATGCTAGCGTCATCTAGTTCCTTATCTCTGTCAATCAAGTCATCCCATTTATGCGCCACATCACAGACTATTTCGATGAATTCAACTGCGGAACTATCGCCTTTCATCCAGCGTAATAATTGTTCATCATCGAAATACATACTGCACACTTTCCTCGACATGATTGAGATCGCTCTCTAGGTTAAAAGCTCCACTCGAAAAACCCGAATGGAGCTTCACCATATTAAAACGGCATATTAGAGGTCTATCTTGAGCTGCCCATCATTCAGCATACTCTGGATAAAGTCAGACGAGCTACTTCCTTCGGGCATCTCTACGTCCTTGAGCACAATTCGTTGATCAGCATTGTCCCCCCCAGCTTTCAAACCTCCATCCGACTTGATATGCAGCACCGTATCACTGCCCTGCTGCTCAGCATAGATGTACTGATCGATATTGCCGCTATCTTCTCCCTGCAATAGATCAGCCAAGTCCAGGCGATCCGCTTCGCCACTACCGTTAAAGCGTCCCAACTGGAAGTCCATGACTTGATCGACAGCAGGTGCCTGAAGAGAGCCTTGATCACCGCTCTCCCAGACGAAGGTATTGGCACCGGTACCGCCGTACATGATGTCGTTGCCTGTTCCCCCTATCAGCGTGTCGTTGCCACCCATACCGAAGAGGATATCATCACCCTCGCCACCAATGAGAATATCATTACCACCGGCGGCCCCACCCAGACGACCAAACTCGTCATGGTTTTCGGTGATGTATTCATGGATCTGCTGCGCTGATAGCGCATTAGGATCGTCAATACCCAACTTATCGGCAATGTAAGCCTTCATGGCTGGCAAGCCGTTTCCTTCGATATCTGCGAACTTGACCTGATCGCCGAAGATGATGTCGTTTCCTTCACCACCTCTGACGACATCGTCACCCGACGGCAGCACGGTGTTCTGTCCCAGTATCGCATCGGCCAAGTCCTCTGGATCAATGTTCGCCTGCACGATGCCATCTGAATCGAATTGGCTCAGCAGACTTTCATTGAGGCTCGCCCCGATACCGATCGCATTGATATCGGACAGACCATCAAGCAGCGCAAACGCGGCTTTCGAGTTAGCTAACACTTCTTCAGTAGTGCTGCTGCCGTTGCCTCCCAGCTCGGAAATCTCATATCCGCCCTTACCATCAGCCATGACGTTACCGATGACCGTGCTCGTCCAACTACCGCCACCACAGCCGGAACTGTAGTTCCATTGTTTAACGGCGCCATCTTTGTCGATAACTTCGCGTCTTGTGCCGTCGATGTTTTCATACACCGGCTGCCCCGGCTGATAATGAATTGCATCCAGGTCTAATATCCATTTCTTGCTGCTTCTGGATCCAATGACAGGCTTCGTGGTCTCGTTTTGCTGATAGAACGTGGGCGCACCATCCGTGATGAAGTAAGTCAGGTTAGTGCCAGGATTGCCTTTTACAGATTCGCTATGGAACCAGTTTGCGGTCGTTTTAAAGACATCCTCGTAGTTGGTTCCTTTGTCACGCAAGTACTTCATTCCATCGAGAGTACCCTGCAGTTTTGCCAACGCACCTTCATCCGCCAAGTTTACACTCACGGTCTTGCCTACCTGCGTATTGAAGTCCGTCAGGAAGACATTGACCTTACCTGCATCCTCGCCAATGGAGCTGGCTTTCAGTGCCTTGAAAACTTCTGCCAGAGAGGCCTTGGCATCCTCGATACCTTTGACGCCCATACTGCTCGAGGTATCGACCATGAAGGCGATATTGTAGTCAGACCCCGGCACTAGTTGCAGACCCGCCACGTCCCCGATAATGATATCGTTGCCACTACTACCTTCGATGCCGTCATTGCCTGGCGAGCCGACAATGATATTGTACTGCTCGATGCCTGTGGTCGCCGTGCTGGTTGCCGTATCGATGACAACGGGCGTACCGTCATCATTGAAGCCCACGACCTCTTTCGATGTTGCACTTGCCACCACATCGAACGCGCCGGCACTAAGCGGCACCTTCATCTGTAGGCCCAGATCAATGAGGTCCTGACCATCGGGGTTATCGATGAACCAGCTGCCATCGCTTTGCTTGATGACGTCAAAACCTGCCTGACTGGTCACGGTGACACCTTCAGGAATTCCCGTTAGCGTGATGCCTGACAACAACTCGCTGCCATCGATATCCACAAGCTTCGCGGATACGTCCAGCTCGACGATATCGAAGCCCTCTTGGGTAATCGTTGTCTCCGCATTAACCGGCATCATGGTATGCCCATCGCCAAAAATGAGGCCCTTGATGTTGTTTAGGCTGATTTGGATACCGGTAGCCTTATCGGTAATACTTCCATCATAACCAGAGTTCTGATGCTCCTCGCCAAGAGCCACTGAGTAGCTGCCATAAGGCTTGCTCAGATAAACATAATCCTTGTCCTGCCCGTTGATAGAGTTAACAGGCTGGTTTCCTCTTACCAGCTTGTTAAAGTCACCTATCAAGGCAATCACATCAGCACCATGCGTATTGTTGGCACTTCCCGGATTCAGGTTTCCGTCACTAAACGGAGGCTTGATAATTTTGCCATCAATCCCCGCAGCAGCAATCTCATCGCCCCTAATATCAATCGTGACGTTACCGTGCTTGACTTTAATGGCTGTTTGGCGTTCAGAAACTACCGTTTCCCCTATCGCAATAGATACTTCAGGCGCATCCGCAACGGGTTTAATATCAATAGTAAGCGTTGCCTCTTTACCCTCGTTACGCGCATCCGTAGGTATAAAGCTGAATTGCGCATAGTCAGCCTGCTGATTACCCAAACCATCGCCACCATAACCGTCGAAGCCGGATTCATTAGCTGCCGGTTTAAAGCGCAGCTCGCCTGCGTCGATCTGGGCTTTAGTGAAGTGGCTATTCTCTTCAACACTCTGCCAACTTCCATCGGCAGCTTTGTATTGCAAGGCACCTGCTTCAGGCAGCTGGGTGATAATTACTCCCAGCTCTTCATCAGCGGAATCTGCGTCTGAAATATTGAAGGCATCCCACGTGATCGTCAGGGGTACATCTTCTTTACCTACCAGCTGCCCATCTTCCGCTACTGGGACTAGGTCGATTACACCGGTGTCAGTAGCCATCGCGATGTTACCCGCCGGGTCGGTGACCGTGGCGGTGACGCTGATTGCGGTGTCGCTGGCGTTCAGGTCGGTGACCGTCACGCTGACCCCGTTGTCCAGATCGGCCTGGGTGACCGGGCGGTTGACCAGCTCGTTGCCTTTGCCATCGACCACCACCAGGGTGTCGCCCACTTGGGTGCCGTCACCCAGGGTGACCGTGGCATTCACGC
>NZ_JAJISC010000002.1 GCF_024790395.1 Halomonas dongshanensis | reverse complement strand
GAAAGCAAGCTTTCCGTGCTGCCGCTCGACTTGCATGTGTTAGGCCTGCCGCCAGCGTTCAATCTGAGCCATGATCAAACTCTTCAGTTTAAGATCAATGCGATCCTTACTCACCGTCCGAGGACAATGAAAGCGGATCAAACTTGGCTCAAGGTTCAAACGAACTTTGAAAGAGACATCTTATAAGAGATACTCTTTCGGTCGCTTGCCTTGATAATGGGTGATGGATCACCCTCATCGGCAAGCGCCCACATGAATTACCTGATCAATTTTTAAAGAGCGTCGCTATCAGCATGTCTCGATGACCGGAGACGCTGCCTCAGCGAGGAAGGCGTATTCTACGCACTTCCGAGTGTTTGTCAAGCAGGCGTTCAACACCCTGGTAACTCCCTGACAAACCAAGACTTTTCAGTCTCATCACCGCCGGTGCGCTTGGCGTCCCCCGGCAGCGGATGCGTACTTTACGGATTACCCCCGGGCTTGGCAAGGGGTTTGTAAAATTATTTCATGCGCGGCCTAGCGTTTACTCTTTACTGCATGCGAATCCCGCCATCGAGGCGAATCACTTCACCATTAAGCATCGGGTTGGTAATGATCTGCTCGGCAAGAAGCGCGAACTCATCAGCCCGCCCCAAACGTTTGGGAAACGGAATGGAGGCTGCGAGCGCCTGCGCCGCCTCGGAGGGAATTTGCGCCATCATAGGGGTTTCGAATACCCCAGGGGCGATGGCCATAACGCGAATGCCATAGCGTGACAGCTCGCGCGCCGCAGGCAGACTCATCCCCACAACACCCGCCTTGGAGGCACTGTAGGCGCACTGCCCCACTTGGCCATCGAAAGCCGCAATCGATGCCGTATTGATGATAACGCCTCGCTCGCCCTCTTCACCCGGCGCCCTACCCGCCATTGCCGCCGCCGCCAAGCGCATGACGTTGAAGGTACCCACCAAGTTGATATCGATGGTTTTGGCATACGCATCGAGGTTTGTCGGGTTGCCGTCACGATCGAGCAGTTTGCCCACGCTAACCACGCCAGCACAATGAACGACCCCCGCAAGCCCTGCTTCACCGGCAAAGACAGCCGCGCGCTCGAAGATCGCCGTCATTTGCGCCGCACTCGTGATATCGCCCCTACAGGCAAGCGCGCTGCCCCCCAGACTAGTCGATAAGCCTTCGACATCTTCACTAAGGTCACACAGCACTACCTTGGCGCCCTTATCGATAAGCCGCCGCGCGACGGCTGAACCCAACCCTGAGGCTGCTCCCGTGACCAAAAACGTATTATCTGCAACGTGCATCACTTTATCCTTGTTGTCATCAGGCTTGATCGGGTGAGGCACCGTAAGCCCGCTCGCCAAGGGCATGCTGGTGCTCACCGGCCGCCTGGGTGCGCAGCTTGAAGCGCTGGATCTTGCCGCTGGGTGTTTTAGGCAGCTCATCGACGAACTCGACGACGCGTGGAAAGGCATGGCTCGAAAGGCGCTCGCGCACGCGCTGCCTGATCTCTTCTGCTAGCGCCTTGGATGGCGCATGGCCGTCACGCAGCACGACGAAAGACTTAATGATCTCGCCGCGAATGGCATCGGGCTGACCCACGGCGGCGGACTCCGCAACGGCCGGATGGGTCAGCACGGTGTTCTCCACATCGGCAGGCCCAACGCGATACCCCGCCGTGGTAATAATGTCATCGTCGCGCCCGGCAAACTGGAAGCTGCCATCGGCCTGCTGCATGACCACATCACCGGTCAGGTAGTAGTCATTGACGAAAGGGTGCTTCTCCTGCCAGGTATAGCCTTGAAAGAAGTAGGCCGGCGAACGCTTGACGTCGACCGCCAGCACGCCCGATTCACCGGGAGGTAGTTCGTTGAACTCGGTGTCGAGCACGGCGAGTCGATAGCCCGGCAGCGGCAACCCCATAGCACCTACTTCTTTGTGGTGCTCGAGGGCGTGATGATTGCAGCAGGTCATACCCGTCTCGGTTTGCCCGTAGTGGTCCATGACCGGACAGCCCAGCGCGAGCTCCACCCAGCCGACCACCTCGGTATTGAGCGGCTCGCCCGCCGAGCTCGCCACGCGTAGGGAAAGGCGCTCGCCTGCGTCATCGAAAAGGCCCGAGGCCTTCATTAGCCGGTAGGCGGTTGGAGCGGCGGCGAAATTGGTGATGCCATGGCGCTGCATGAAATCCAGCGCACCCTGGGCGGAGAAGCCTGCCTCGCAAAAGTGGGTGGTCACGCCCAGAAGAAGCGGGCCAGTAATAGCGTAGTAAAGTCCATACGCCCAGCCTGGGTCGGCCATGTTCCAAAAGCGGTCGCCTTCACGCAGATCGATGGCAAGCTCCATGTAAAGCGCAAAAGCGGCCAGCGCAAAGAGCGGTACGGCGACTCCTTTGGGCTTGCCCACGGTGCCCGAGGTAAACATCTGTAGAAACGGCGCCTCTGGCGAGAGCCTGGGCGGCGGCTGGGACGAGGGGGCATGCGCAAGCGCCTTTGCCCACTCCAGATCATCCGGATACCCGGTGTCGCCACCTCCAAGCGCTAGTACCGGCGGGCAGCGCTCGATGCCTGCAAATTTGGCGCGGTTAGCGGCGTCGGTGATCACCAAGGCAGTCTCGGCGCGCGCTAAGCGGTAGTCGATGGCATCGCTGCCAAAAGCGGTAAAGAGCGGCTGATAGACCGCACCGATCCGCCAAGTGGCAAGAACGGCAACCATTAACTCAGGCGAGCGCGGCAGCATACAAGCGATGCGATCTCCCTCCTTGAGCCCACGGCTCTCAAACCAACCCGCTAGCCGCGCGCTCTGCTCATCCAATTGGGCAAAGCTCAGGTGGTGGACGTGGCCCTGCGCATCCTCTTGTATTAGCGCCAGCTCGTCGGCTTTACCCGCGCGCAGATGTCGACCACAGCAGGCATCGAAAGCATTGAGCTTGCCATCGCCCTGATCACTCAGACGCGCCAGCACGTCATCAATGGAGAAGTCGCCGAGATAGCTCTGATAGGACGGCAGCGAAGGCCGAGACGATGTGGTAGACATGAGAACCTCATTGTTGTTATTGATGAAGTGTTATTGACGAAGCTGCTATTAAAACCCTTTTTGCGCTCGACCACCCAAAGCGCCGTTGACGTTAACGGAAACCTTTAGTCTCAACGCTAAGAGCAATCGCCAAGCGGCGCAAGGAACAAGTGCGGCGAAAGGCTTATACGTTGGTCGTGTCGGCGTTTGGCAGCAGCATGGCGACCAGCTCATCGGCGAGCTCGTCTGGCGTACGTGCTCCGTGTGGATCGTACCAACGTACCGTCCAGTTCAGAGCGCCAAGCACGAAGCGTGCGACCAAAAAGCGATCGCCGTGCAGGATGCCCGCGCGCAGCGCATCGTCGATGACGTCGACCCAAAGCGCCTCGTAGGCATCGCGCAGATGGCGCAAATGGGCGCTTGCTGATGGATCGAGACGGCGCCACTCGAAGAGCGCGACGACGTGGGCGTTGCGGTCGGCAAACAGCGTCTCCAGATGCGCGCGCGCCATGGTGCGCAGGCGCACTTCGGGGTCGCGGCCGCAGTCATCGAGCGCTTGCTGGGCGATATTCAGCGCGTTCTGAGTCCCCTCCTCGATCACTGCCGCGAGAATCTCGTGCTTATCCTTGAAGTGATGAAACAGGCTACCCGACTTGATGCCCATCTCCTGCGCCAGCATGCGCACCGTCGTACGGTCGAACCCCTCTTGAACGAAAAGCTGAGCGGCCAGTCGGGTCAGTTCCTTGCGACGCGGTGAGGCATTCATTACATTCATTGAGTTCACACTAGCGCTTGCTTGGTTAGCAGCGAGCAGACCACAGCGACGCTAGCGGGTCAACGCAGTAAGCACCAACGCCAAGACCAGCATGCTTGCCATCATAATGACAAAACCCAATGGAGCAGCGCCAATGAGTACCGATGTGGTTTTCCTTTCCGCCGCCCGCACGCCCATGGGCGGCCTGCTGGGCAGCCTTTCGAGCGTGAGCGCACCTGAGCTTGCCGCCGTCGCCATCAAAGCGGCCATCGAGCGCGCCGCCATCGCACCCGACACCATCGACGAAGGCTTCATGGGCTGCGTGCTGCCCGGTGGGGTAAAGCAAGGCCCGGCGCGCCAAGCCATGCGTCAGGCAGGCATTCCCGACGGCGTGGGCGCCACGACGCTCAACAAGCTGTGCGGTTCCGGCATGAAAGCCGCCATGCTGGCCCACGACGTCATCAAGGCGGGCAGCGCCGAGATCGTGCTGGCTGGCGGTATGGAGTCGATGTCCAACGCCCCGCATATTTTGACCAAGGCGCGCGGCGGTTACCGCTTAGGCCACGGCGAGCTCAAGGATCATATGTTCTTCGATGGGCTCGAGGATGCCGAAACGGGCAAGCTGATGGGCGTGTTCGCCCAGGAGATCGCGACCCAGCGCGGCTATACTCGCGAGCGGCTGGACGACTTCGCCATCGCCTCGCTAGAGCGCGCCATGGCCGCCACCCAAGCGGGGCACCTTGACGCCGAAATGGCACCGGTCACGGTGACCTCACGCCAGGGAGAAACACGGGTCGAACAGGACGAGCAGCCGTTTCAGGCCAAGCTCGATAAGATTCGGCAGCTGCGCCCGGCCTTCGCCAAAGAGGGTACGATTACCGCCGCCAATGCAAGCTCTATCTCGGACGGCGCCTCGGCGCTCATACTCGCAAGCCACGCTGCGGCAAACCGCGTAGGGGCCAAGCCGCTGGCGCGGCTATGCGGCCACGCCACCCACTCGCGTCATCCCAGCGAGTTCACCATCGCCCCGGTCGGTGCCATCGAAACGCTGCTGCGACGCCTTGACTGGCGCGTCGACGACGTCGATCTGTTCGAGATCAACGAAGCGTTTGCCGTGGTGACACTGATGGCGATGGACGATCTTGGCCTTTCCCACGACAAGGTCAACGTCTACGGCGGCGCCTGCGCGCAGGGGCATCCGGTAGGCTCCACAGGGTCACGCATCATCGCCACGCTGATTCACGCCCTGCGCCAGCGCGGTGGCCGCCGTGGCATTGCAAGCCTTTGTATCGGTGGCGGCGAAGCCACGGCGGTAGGCGTAGAGCTCATCGACTAAGCAAAGGGGTCAGCGTAACCACTAGCCGAAGCGTCCGGTAATGTAGTCGTGGGTGCGCTGATCCTGAGGATTGGTGAATATCTGGTCGGTGGTATCGACCTCGACCAGATCCCCCAGATGGAAGAAGGCGGTGCGGTCGGCAACGCGCGCCGCCTGCTGCATGTTGTGCGTCACCATGACGATGGTATAGCTCTCGCTGAGCTCGTCGATCAGCTGTTCTACCTTGGCTGTGGCGATCGGGTCGAGCGCCGAGCAAGGCTCGTCCATGAGAATGACATCGGGGCTCACCGCCACCGTGCGCGCAATGCATAGACGCTGCTGCTGGCCGCCGGAAAGCCCGGTGCCGGGCTGATCCAAACGGTCCTTCACTTCATCCCATAGCCCGGCGCGGCGCAGGCTACTCTCCACGATGTCGTCGAGCTCGGCCTTGCGCTTGGCCAGACCGTGCAAACGTGGCCCATAGGCGATGTTCTCGTAGATCGATTTGGGAAACGGATTGGGCTTTTGAAACACGATGCCCACCTGGGCGCGCAGCAGCACCACATCACGCTCAGCGGCGTAGATGTCCTGCTGATCCAGGGTAATACGCCCCTCGACGCGGCAGATGTCGATGGTATCGTTCATGCGGTTCAGACAACGTAGGAACGTCGACTTGCCGCAGCCCGATGGACCGATGAACGCCAGCACTTCGTTTTCGAAGATCTCAAGATCGATGCCGTTGATCGCCTGAGTATTGCCGTAGAACACCTTGACCGCCTCGGCGCTCATCTTGACCTTTTCCTTGGCCTTGCTGGTGCGGGTTTCGCCGCCGCCGACGTTAATTGCCGGGGCCGTGCTTGCAGGCTGTACTGAAGTATTCACTTACCACCTCGTCTCGAATTTTTTACGCAGCCAGATCGCCAGCGCGTTCAGGCTCAGCATCAGTGCCAGCAGCACGATGATGGCGGCCGAGGTACGCGCCTCGAAGAAGTTTCGCAGCTCGTTTCCCTGCCACAAATAGATCTGCACCGGCAGCGCCGTGGATTGGTCCAACGGGGTGCCCGGCACGTTGGCAACGAAGGCGTTCATGCCGATCAGCAAAAGCGGCGCCGTCTCCCCCAGGGCCTGGGCTACCCCAAGAATGGAGCCCGTCAAAATGCCGGGCAGAGCCAGCGGCAACACGTGATGAAAGACCGTTTGCACCCGCGATGCCCCGATACCCAGCGCCGCTTGGCGTACCGAGGGCGGTATCGAGCGCAGCGACGCGCGGGTGGCGATGATGATGGTCGGCAGCGTCATTAGCGTCAGCACCAACCCGCCGACCAGCGGGGCCGAAATCGGCAGGCCCAAGTAACCGATGAAGATCGACGCCCCGAGCAGACCAAAGACGATCGAAGGCACCGCAGCAAGGTTATTGATGTTGATCTCGATCAGGTCGGTGATGCGGTTCTTGGGCGCGAACTCCTCCAGGTAGATCGCACTCGCGACCCCCAACGGCACCGAGAGCAAGATCACGATCAGCATCATGAACAGCGACCCCATGAACGCCCCCGCCAAGCCTGCCGATGCCGCAGAGCTGCGCGAATCCGAATTCAAGAATAGCGACGTGCTGAAAGCGTTTTGGATCACCCCTTCTGCATACAGACGGTCGGCCCACGCACGGGTTTGAGGGCTGAGCTGTTGGCGTGCGTCGGGCAGGTTACGGTCGATGTTGCCTTTAAGCCACACATCGACGTTGGCATCGGCCAAGAGTTTGGTTTCAACGCGCTGCCCAAGTAGGTTGGGATCGGCGAGGAAACGGTCGCGCAGGGCGAAACGTTCGTTGGAGGCGATCAAGGCGCGCAGATCGCGTAGCTGGCGGGACTCGACCTCCTCGCCAAGCGCATGCTCGAGGGCGCTATCCAGAAGCGACTGCCAGTTGACCAGGCCCACCTGAGTCTGCCAGCTCTGCAGGCGCGTCTCGAAATCGGCTTGGCTCTCGCCGCTTTGGCGCACTGGGCGGGCGTCGAGCTGAATCACCTCGGGGTCCATGTAGACCTCAAGGGTAAAGGTCGCCTGCCAGAAAGCCGGCACGCCGCGCATCAGGATGCTGGCGAAGAGGATGGCGACCAGGGTCATGCCGGTAACGATGGCGGCCAACCCCATGAAGCGAAAGCGCTTCTCTTTAGAATGCCGCCTCGCCAGCGATTTCTCGATCGTCGAAAGGCGATGCTGTCGACGCTGTTCAATGGTCATGGACATGGTCGCTTACTCGTATTGCTGGCGATATTTACGCACCACCACCAGGGCGATGACGTTCAAGCACAGAGTGATCACGAAGAGCGTCAGCCCCAGCGCAAAGGCCACCAGCGACTGGGGGCTGGCGAAGTCCATATCGCCGGTCAACTGATTGACGATGGTGACGGTAATGGTCGAAACCGCCTCGAAAGGGTTGGCATGCAGCACCGGGTTGTTGCCCGCCGCCAGCACCACGATCATGGTCTCCCCGATGGCGCGACTGGCCGCGAGCAAAAACGCGCCGACGATGCCCGGCAGCGCCGCGGGCAACACCACCTGACGAATCGTTTCCGATTTGGTGGCGCCGAGCCCCAGGGCGCCGTCACGAAGCGACTTGGGCACCTGAGTGATGATGTCGTCGGAGAGCGACGAGACGAAGGGAATGATCATGATCCCCATCACCAAACCTGCCGTGAGCGCACTCGTGGTACGAATGTTGATACCGATGAGATCGCCCAGACTCGACAAGAACGGCCCGATCACGATCAAAGCGAAAAAGCCGTAGACGATGGTAGGAATACCCGCGAGGATCTCGATGATCGGCTTGGCCACGTTGCGCAGCCACGCCGGAGCGTACTCGGCCATGTAGATCGCGGTCATCAGCCCCACCGGAATGGCGACCAGTAGCGCGATGGCACTGACCATTAGCGTCCCCCAGAGAAGCGGTAAGAGACCGAACTCTCCCTGGGCCGACGAGCCCGATGAGCTAAAGCGCGGATTCCAGGTCGTGCCGAAGAAGAACTCCGCCGGGCTTATGAAGGTGAAGAACTTGATCGCCTCGCCCAGCATCGAGAGCACGATGCCCACCGTGGTGCAAATAGCGATCGCCGAGCTGCTGGCCAAAGCAAAGGTGATCACCCGCTCGACCTGATTGCGCGCACGCAAACGAGGGGAAATGCGCCGCCGCGCATAGACAAGCCCCGCCACGGCAAATACCGCCATCAGCGCCACCAGAATCAAATTCTCCAAGGTCGAGAGCCGGTTGATATACGCAGCAGCGGTGAGCTCCTCGGGGCTAGCGCCCCCGGCAACGCTACCGCCTGCTGCCAAGGTAGCCGCGCGGCGCAGAAAGACATCGAGCTCCCGCTGGCTTAGCGACGCCACAAGCTCAGGAGGTAATTGTTGGGTAACCAGGGCATCGATCAGCTGTGGGGCCAACAGCGACCAGAGTACGAACAGGGCCAGTGCCGGTAGCCCACACCACAGGGCCACCAGCACGCCGTAATAACCGGGGCGCGAGTGCATGCGCACATCGCGATTTGCCGCAACCGCACGGCTTCGCGTTAGGCCCAGCTGGTAAGCCAGCGCCATAACGACCAGCAGTAAGGCTAACAGGGCAAGGTTGCTCATCGTTTCTCCGCCTACTCTTTCCTACGTTCAAACGCCGACACCGCCAGGCGATGTCGACGCGAATGGCCAGTTGCGAATTGGCGTCTTACTCAGCGGGCGTTACCACGGTGCGCGCTTGGAACTGCTCGATCGCTTCAGAACGCTCTTCGTCGCTCATCGGGATCAGGCCGGCGTCCTCCAAGGGACTGCCGTAGCCAGAGGTCATTTCATTGAGGAAGAACTCGGTGTACTCGGCCAGGCCCGGAATGACGTCAAGATGCTCACCCTTGACGTAGAAGAACAACGGACGCGATACCGGGTACTCGCCAGAACCGATGGTTTCAAGGCTTGGCGTCACGCCATCGACCGTCGCCACCTGCAAACGGTCACGGTTTTGGTCGTAGAAGCTCAGACCGAAGACGCCCACGGCATCAGCCTGGGCATCCAGGCGCGCCAACGTTTCGGTGTAGTCACCGGCAATCTCGACGATCCGACCATCACCGCGCAGGTTGTTACAGGCGTCGTCTTCGATTTCGGCGACACTTTCACAGCCGGGATGGATCACCTTCTCTTCGAAGACTTCACGCGTACCGTGGTTGGAGGCTGGAATGACCAGCACGATCTCCTGATCAGGCAGGCTGGCATCGATCTCAGACCAGCGAGTGTAAGGGTTGTCGACCAGTTGACCATCCTGGGGAAGCTTGGCAGCGGCGGCCTTGAAGACGTGCTCGGGAGTGAGTTCAAACTCACCACGGTCGATGCGCGAGGCGAAAACGATGCCGTCGTAACCGAACATCACTTCAAGAATTTCGTTGACGCCGTTTTCGTTACAGCTGGCGACTTCACCGCTGCGGATGGGGCGCGATGCGTTGGCGATATCGATGGTGTTCTCACCAACGCCCTGGCAGAACTGACGCAGACCGCCGCCCGAGCCACCGGAACCGACGACCGGCGTATTGAAGTTGGCATAGGTGTTACCGAACTCTTCGGCCACGATGCTAGCAAACGGCAGCACCGTAGAAGAACCCGCGATTTGAAGGGTATCGCGAGCCATTGCGGCGGTCGAAACACCCGTTGCCAATGCGGCGGCTACTGCCACACCCAGCGTACGCTTTGTCACGTTCATCGTCCTGTTCCCTTCTGGTTGGAGGTCCGGGCAGCGCTCACCGACCGGTATCACAGGCCTCTCGGGCCACTCACGAAGGGAAGTGTGCCGCGCTATCGTTGCAGAAATATGACAGCGCGTAATCGAACGACGAATTACAGCAATAGCATGAGGGCAGCGAAGGTACAGAGGGTGACGGAGAGGCGCTGCATCCAGCGCTTATTGACCCGGTGGGCAATGGCATCGGCCAGGGCGCTGCCTGCCAGCACCGCAGGCAGCAAGGTGAGCGCGACCTGAAAGTGCCACAGCTGCACCATACCGGCCAGCGCCAAGGTGACCAGCGTCAAAAGCGAGGTGAGCGTAAAGTAGGCGGCCAGGTTGCCGCGCACGCTATCCGGCGGCATGGCATGCAGCAATAGCGCAATGGGCGGCCCGCCAATAGCGGCGATGGTGCCGAAAATGCCCGACAGGATACCGGCCCCAAACAGGGTGAGGCGATTGACCGCCAGGCGAAAGCGACACAGCGTCACCAAGACGGCGAAGAGCACGATGGCGGCGATGAGCTTCTCCAGCACCACCATCGGCGCGGCGAGCAGCAGCCAAATCCCTAGCGCGTTTCCCGGCAGTCGCCCGAGTAACGCAAGACCTATATGCTCGAAGCGCACTTCGCGCCAGTAGTGGCGCACCATCATCAGCGACACGGTAAGACCGAACAGCACCAGCAGAACCGGCACCAGACGCGGCTCGAGCATCAATAGCACCGGCGCCCCCACCACCGCCAAGCCGAACCCCGTGATCCGCTGCAAGAATGCGCCCAGCGCCAAAATCAGCGCACAGCCAAGCCACGTCGATAAGGGTATATCTAGCCACTGCATGAGGCTACTCATCATAAGCGAGCTTTTGCGGTGTGAGCTGGCGCACGCCAATATTGCCAAGTACGGAGGCGAGCAACATGGTCACCACCATGGGCCATAAGTGCGGCACCTCGAAGCCACTGACCATCAGCCCTGCAATCGCGCCGCAAGTGAACTGAATGCCGCCGAGCAGCGCCGTAGCGGTCGCGCTGATATGGCCGAAATGATCGAGCAGCGCCGACATCGCATTGGGCGTAATCAGCCCGATCATGCTGGTGAACACCATCACCAGCGCTACGACTACCCACAGCTCTGCAAGCCCCAAGAGCGTCACGCCGAGAAGCCCCGCGCCCGCGCAGAGCTGTACCGCCAGCCCCAAACGCAGGTTCTGCTGCGGCGTACGCGTTCGTAGCAGCTGAATATTGACCCGATTGGAGAGCGCAATGACGATGACATTGACGCCGAACACCAGCGGATAGTGTGCGGCAGAAATATCGAAGTACTCCAAATAGACGTAGGGAGAGGCCGTAACGAAAGCGAAAAGCCCAGCAAAGGAAGCGGCAACGGCGCAGATGTACCCCATCCCCTCGCGATGGCGCAGAATACTTGCGTAGTTGCCCAGCACTTGGCGCGGCGTTGCGGCGGGCAGTGTCATATCGCGCGTTTCAGGCAGCTTGGTGCCCAGCAGCCAGAGTAAAAATGCTGCGTAGGCCGCCAGGAAAACGAAGATCAGCCACCAACCCGCCAGGTACAAAAGCCCGCTGCCCACCATAGGTGCCACCAGCGGCGCCAGCATCATGATCATGGCCATGGTCGACATCACCTTGGCAGCCTCGCGCCCGCTAAAGCAGTCACGCACGATTGCCGCCGAGTTGACCACGCAAGCTCCTCCGCCCAACGCCTGCACGAAGCGCCAGATCAGAAGCGATGAAAGGTCGCTGGTTTGCGCAATCATCAGGCTCGCCAGCATGAACACCACGAGCCCTCCCATCAGCACTGGCTTACGCCCTACCCGATCCGACAGCGGCCCAAAACAGAGCTGCCCCAAAGCAAACCCGAGCAAAAAGACGCTGATCGAGAGTTCCGTTCGATGGATGGTGGTATCGAGCGTATCGGAGATTATCTCGATGGCGGGCAAATAGGCATCGATGGCGAAAGGCGCCAACGCCGTATTGGCGGCGACGAGCAGCGCCGTCTGACGGGAGGTCAGCTTCAAAACGGGCTCCTGTTGAAAAGAGGCGAGAGCAAGCGGTCGATAAGGCAGCTAATCATACAGCCAAATCGTCTAAGAGACAGGGTGGCTCTAGCGCTTAGATCGAAGGACGATACCCAGCGCGCCCAAGCCTTGCTACAGTGATCGGCACGACGATGCACAATGCCAACGCACACCACCGCTATAGAGCGCGACGCAAACGAAGGGAAGCACATGGCCAACGATTACCTGACCCAGCTCAAACGCATGACCACCGTGGTAGCGGATACCGGCGATCTCGATACCATTCGCCGTTTCGCCCCACAAGATGCGACGACCAACCCCTCGCTGATTCTCCAGGCGGCGCAGCATCAGGATCACCGTGAGCGGATGAGCCGCATCGCCCGCGAGAGCAGCGATGTCGATACGGCACTCGACCGCGTTGCCGTCGAACTCGGCACCGAAATCAGTCACCTGGTGCCGGGTTATGTCTCTACCGAGGTCAGCGCGCGCCTCTCTTTCGATACCGATGCCACCATTGCGCGGGCGCATAGCCTCATCGAACGCTACGCCCAGCAGGGTGTGGATGCCGAGCGCATCCTGATCAAGATCGCCTCGACCTGGGAGGGCATTCAAGCCGCGCGCCAGCTCGAACGCGAGGGCATTCGCACCAACCTGACGCTCTTGTTCGGCTTCGCCCAGGCCCAGGCCTGCGCCGACGCCGGTGCCACGCTGATTTCACCCTTCGTCGGGCGCATTCTCGACTGGCACAAAGCGCGCGAGCCCGATGCCGATTTCAGCGGTGCCAACGACCCCGGCGTGCGTTCGGTGAAGCGCATCTTCGAGCACCTCAAAGGGCACGGCTACGCCACCATCGTCATGGGCGCAAGCTTCAGAAACGTCGGCGAGATCGAGGCGCTGGCGGGCTGCGATCGCTTGACCATCTCCCCTGCCCTGCTCGATGAGTTGGCCTCCCGCGAGGGCGAGCTCACCCGCGTGCTTACCCCTCCCACCGCCCGCGAGGCAACGCCCGAGCCCCTCACCGAAGCAGAGTTTCGCTGGGCGCTCAACGAGGACGAGATGGCCAGCGACAAGCTCGCCGAGGGGATCCGCAAGTTCATGGCCGACCAACGCAAGCTCGAAGAGCTGCTCGCCAAACTGCGCCACTGATCGTCTGCCCCACAGGCAACCAAAGAACAGGTAACCAAAGTTAGGTGGCTGACCAACGCAAACGCCTCGCAAAAGCGAGGCGTTTGGCGTTATAGCGTTCCATTTGGCGAGATGACCTAGAGCAGCGGTCTTAGACCTAGCTCGGTGCGTGCTGATGCGTCTCGAGCATCTCTACCAGCGGCTGAAACTGCTCGCGGTTGTGCTCGTTGATGTGCATGAGGATGCGGTGCGCTTCGAGAATACGCTGGCGCATTCCCTCTTCGTCGGCCGGCACTTCGGGAAGCTCCTCCATGGGGAGCTCCGCCGAGGGCGCCAGCGGCGCACTCAGCAGGGTAAAAAAACGTGAGAAGCCCATGACGTCGAGCATTTGGCGCACGTCGGGGTTATCGACGATGATCGTCGGTGGCTGCTCCAAACGCCCTTTCACCGCCATGGCCACCTTGGCCAGAAACCCCAGCGCGGTGGAATCGACGTTGGAGGCCTCGCGTAGATCGATCATTACGGCCGTGAGCCCAGGCGTTGCCGCCAGGCGCTGCGCCTGGGTATCCAGCGTCGCACACAGGGTCAGGCGTACGTCGCCACACAGCTTCAATACAAAAACACCGGAATCGAACGCCGCTTTGATACGGCCTTCTTCAATCAGCATGACCAAAACCGCTCACCATCATGATTGTCAGATCATCGGGTAACGCATCGCGATCCGTGCTCGTCTCGTCCTCGGCGTCTCCCTTGGCGAGGAGCGCGTTGGTCGCTGCGAGCCGATCGCGCAACTGCTCAAGCGTGTCACTTTCGCTTACCAATTGCTCAAGCTCCTTGAGCCGTGTGCCCAGCGTCTTGCCGGGCAAACACTCCAGTACCCCATCCGAACATAGCCAGAGGCGAAAGGTGTCGGGTAGTCGACAGCTCAGCGCAGGATACTCCACATCGGGGAAAAGTCCTACCGGCATGCCTTCACCGTCGAGCGCGATCAGCTCTCCATTCGCCACCAATAACGGCATAGGCAGCTGAGCGCCGAGCGAATAGTGCAGAGTCTGCGTCTCGCGGTCAATAACGCCGACGAAAAGTGTTGCATGTTTGCCAATGTTGGCATCCTGCAATTCGCGGTTCATCGCTGCAAGCCAGGCGGCAGGTAGCGCCTCCGGGTGCTCGCCGTCCCACTCACTGAGCCAGCGGTTACACAGGTACTTGAGCAGCACGGTGACGAACGCCGACGAAGCGCCATGACCCGCCACATCGGCAAAATAGAACGCGCTATAGCGCGCGTTGTAGCGCTGGTAGTCGAGGAAGTCTCCCGAGAGATAGAGCGACGGCGCAAACCAGTAGTCGTAATGAATGCCGTTGATCTCGCTCGGGCGAGCGGGCAGTAAGCGCCGCTGAATATGGCTACCGCTTTGCTGATCCATACGTAGCAGCGCCAAATGCGTCTCTAAGCTCTCATTGAGCTCGGCCAGACGCGCCCGGTCACGCTCACGCTCGATCTCGAGATGGCGAAGCTCGATCACTTTACGAATCATGTGGCGCAGTAGCGCGGCGTGGCGCAATGGCTCGACGATGTAATCCACCACGCCGGCATCGATCGCCTTGAGCAGTTCGAGATCCTTGCGCGAGTCGCTCACCACCAGCGTAGGCACGCGCTCGCTCAGCGCGGCCCACTCACCAGGCGGCACGGCGCTGGCATGAACCACGACGAGAGCCGTCTCAGCGGGCAGCGTTTGGGTGTCAGCCGCGGCATAGACCCACATACCGCCGCAGGTGATCGCCTCGGCCAGGGCGTCGCGTTCGGGCCCTGAGGCGTTGATCACCGCGACCAGATGCTTGGATTGCGCCATGAAGGGCCTCAGTCGACGACCGTCTCGTTACTAAGCGCGTCGCGATCATCCATGGCCGCGTCGTCGAAACCAGCATCGTCAAAGTCAGCGTCGTCGAAATCAGCGTCCTCGAAATCAAAGTCATCCATGGAGAACGGGTCATCGCCCAGCTCGCCATCGTTGATCTCGAACTGGCGCCGCTGGAGGTAGGCATCGCGAATGAAGCTATAGCGATCACCACTGATCAATTCTTCCTGATCGAGCAAGCCTGCGCGTACGTCGATGATACCCAGCGCCGCCAGCGTATAGCGAAGCTCTTCGTTATCCATATAGGCGAGTGGGTTGGAGCGTAGATCGACTGGAAGCCCCGTGGTATCGCGCAGCGTGCTCGGCCCCAGCAGAGGCAGCACCAAGTAGCGCGAATCCTGCCAGCCCCAGGCTGCCAGCGTCTGCCCGAAGTCCTCTTTGTCGGCGAGGATTTCCATATGGGTGGCGTAATCGAGAAGCCCACCGATCCCTACGGTCGAGTTGATCACGAAACGCCCCGTGGCCTTGCCCGCATTGGCGAACTTGCCCTGCAGGAGACTGTTGACCACGGTACGCACTTCCCACAGGTTGGAGAAGAAGTTGCTCACCCCGGTTTGCACCGGGTCGGGCGTCACTGCCCGATAGCCCTGAGAAACGGGTTTCAAGGTATAACGATCGACCACGTCATTGAAGGCAAAGACCCGGCGGTTGAAACCCTCCCAGGGGTCGGCAGGGTTGGGCTCTTGCATCGACTGGGTCGTGGCACAGCCGCTCAAGAGGCTGAGCATAAGCGTGGCGAGCATGAACCGCGTAAGGCCACTACGGCATGGGAAGTTCACCCGACCCAGCAGGCTCAGCATGATAGACGTTCCTTTTGGCATGTTGCTGTTCTCGTTCTCACTGGCGCCGAACGACGACGCTACCGGCGCTATACCCCGCACCGAAAGAGCAGATCACTCCGATGTCATCGGCGCGCATGTTCTCGCGGTGCAGATGGAAGGCAATGATCGAACCGGCCGAGCTTGTATTGGCGTAGCGATCGAGAATGATCGGCGCCTGCTCGGTATCGGGGTCGAAGCCTAGCACGCGGCGGGCGATCATGTCGTTCATGTGGCGGTTGGCCTGATGCAGCCACAGCTTTTTGAGATCGCCCCCTTCGAGCTCGAGCGACGCCAAATGCTGGGTGATCAACTGTGCTACCAGCGGGCACACCTCTTTGAACACTCGCCGCCCTTCTTGGACGAAAAGCTTATCTACCGCGAGCGGGTCGCTATCGGTAACGCGGTTGAGAAAACCGGCGTTGTTGCGAATGGCGTTGGAGAACTGCGTCACCAAGCGTGTGCCGAGAATCTCGAAGCGCTCGGCGGCGGTGGCGACGTCATCGCTTTCGAGCACGATGGCGGTACAGGCATCGCCGAAGATGAAGTGGCTGTCACGGTCGCGAAAATTAAGATGCGCCGAGCAGATCTCAGGGTTGACGATCAACGCGCGCTTCACCGCGCCGCTGGCGATGGCGTTGGCGGCGGTATGCAGCGCAAAGGTCGCCGAGCTACAGGCAACGTTCATGTCGAAACCGTAGCCTTGCGCTCCGAGCGCCTGCTGAAGCTCGACGGCGACGGCCGGATAGGCACGCTCGAGGTTCGAACAGGCAACGATCACCAGTTCGATCTCGGCGGCATCGACGCCCGCCTTTGCCAGCGCCTCGCGAGCGGCATCGAGCGCCATGCTGCACTGAACCGAGGGTTCGTCGTTATCGCGTTGGGGCAGCCGAGGGCGCATGCGCTTAGGGTCGAGAATGCCTTCGGCGTCCATCACGAAGCGGCTTTTGATCCCCGAGGCCTTCTCGATGAACTCGCTGCTGGAGTAGGCCAGCGGCTCACGCTCACCGGCCTGGATGGCGCTGGCCAGGTGGGCATTTTCACTATCTACCCAAGCATTGAACGCCTCGACCAGCGTCGCGTTATCGATAGCGTGCGCCGGCGTATAGAGTCCCGTACCGGTGATCACCGCTTTTGTCATGCCGTTCTCCTCTTGCCGACTCGGCTTGCTCTTCAAGCGCGGCCTCTTCAGGGGCGTCTCATTGAGTATACTTTGCGCGCTCGGCGCGCATTTTGCCAGTCTGGCGCTAAACGCTGGTGATCTCCTGCCAATGCTTCTCCAACCGCTTAGCCGACACCGGCATCCGCGTGCCCAGCTGTTGGGCAAATAGCGACACACGCAGCTCCTGAATCCACCAGCCGAATTCGACCAACGCCGGGTCTTCGGCGCGGCCGCGGCGCTCGCTTTCGCGGCGCGCGTCAAAGCGTGCCTCCAACGCCTGCACGTCGTGCATCAGCAGTTGGTCACGCCCGCGTTCGCGCCCGGCCTTTTCCAGACGGATCAACGCCGCTTCGGTATAGCGCGGGTACTCCGCCAGCCAATCACCGGCGGCGCAAATGAAGCCAGGATAGACCAGGCGCTGCATCTGCGCGCTGATATCGCTATACACCAGCGCCAAGGCAAAATTGAGCTTGCCCTTGAGCACCTTGGTCACGGCCAGATGCCCGGTGAGCGCGGCCTTGACGCGCACGAGCAGCGCCTCGGCGTGAGGTACCAGCCGGGGGCGAATTTCCTCCAGCCGCGCCTCCAACGCTGCCTGCCCGCGCGGCAGCGCCGCCTCGGCCATGACCTGAGTGAAGACTGCCAGGAGTAGATCATCGATTAGCGCCTGCTTGCTGCCCACTTTGGCAAACAGCAGTGCGCTCTTCTCCACATCGGCCAAGCGCTTGATCGCACGCACTTCGCTGGGCAGGCGCTCGATGGCGAGTCGCGCTACGCCCTCGCGGTGGGCGGCTTCGGCTTTGGCCGGGTGATCGAACAGCACCACGCGAAATTCACTCCCTTCGTGCACCAGCGCAGGAAAGGCCTCAACGCGAATACCCGCCTGCGTGGTTACGCTCGAGGCGGGAAGCGGCGTCTGCGGAAGACCACCTAGCGCCGGAGCGTTCGGCGCGTTCTTGGCCAGCGCCTGGGCACCCTCGCTTGCGGCGCGCTCGAACCTGGCCACCAGCTCGCTCAACTGCCGCCCCTGGCCCAGCGTTTTACCCTCGTGATCGACCACCCGCAGGTTCATCTTGAGATGCGCGGGAAGCTGCTCCAGGCGCCAGTCATCGGGGTGCACGCGCACGCCCGTGCGGCGGCGAATGAACTCGCCCAACGCCTCGGTTAACGGCCGATTATCGGCCACCAGGGACTCTAGCGCGGCATCGACCCAGTCGGGAATCGGCACCACCTGGCGACGCAGGCTCTTGGGCAGCGACTTCATCAGCGCAATGCACTTCTCGCGCAGAAGGCCCGGCACCAGCCAATCGAGCGCGTGCTCGGGCAGTTGCGACAGCATCGCTGCGGGTAGCGTAAGGGTGACGCCATCGTCCTCGGCGTCGGGCTCGAAGTGGTACGCCAGCGGATAGGTCACGCCTGCGAGCACCAACTGATCGGGATAGTGGGTGGTGTTGACGTCTTGGGCATCGCGCGCCTGCAGCGCAGCGCGGTCGAACTTGAGCAGATCGGGCGTTTCGCGCTCCGCCTGTTTGCGCCAGTGCTCGAACCCCTTGCCATTGACGACATGGGCCGGGATGCGCTCGTCGTAGAAGCCAAACAGCGTCTCTTCATCGACCAGGATGTCACGACGCCGCGCGCGGTCCTCGAGCGACTCCACCTCTTCGATCAGCGCGCGGTTATGGGCAAAGAACGCCGCCTGAGTGCGGTACTCGCCTTCGACCAGCGCGCGGCGGATGAATAGCGTTCGCGACTCGTCAGGATCGATGGTGCCGTAGTGCACCCGGCGACCGCTGACGATGGGCAGGCCAAACAGCGTGATCTGCTCCTTGGCCACCACCTGGGCGCGCTTCATCTCCCAGTGCGGGTCGCTGTAGCTACGCTTGACCAGATGCAGCGCCTGGGGCTCGATCCATTGCGGCTCGATCTTGGCCACGGTACGAGCAAAGAGCTTCGAGGTCTCGACGAGCTCGAACGCCATGAGCCACTTGGGCGATTTCTTGGCCATGCCGGAGCCGGGATGGATATTGAACTTACGGTTGCGCGCGCCAAGGTACTCGCGATTCTCGGTGAGCATGCCGATATGCGACAAGAGCCCCGAGAGCAGCGCCTGGTGCAGCTTACCCGAGGTAGTGTGCCTAGCCTGACGGGCCTGCTCTTCGCTCTCGTCGGGGTCGCGTGGCTTGGGCGGCGGCACTTCGATGGCCATATCCCGCAGCAGCTGGCGTAGCTGACGAAAGGTATCGTGCCACTCACGCACGCGCAGGTAGTTGATGAAGTGCTCACGGCACCAGCGGCGTAGTTGGTTGCTGGAGAGCGCTTCGCGGGCGTTGTCGATGCCGTGCCACAGGTTGATCAGGGCAACGAAATCCGAGCCGGGGTCGTGCCAGCGCAGGTGCGCCTGATCGGCGGCCTGGCGTTTGTCAGCGGGACGCTCGCGGGGGTCCTGGATCGCCAGCGCCGAGACCACGATCAACACCTCGCGCAGGCTACCAAACTCGGCGCCCGCCAGCACCATCCGCGCCAGCCGCGGGTCGATGGGCAAACGCGCGAGCTTACGTCCAAGCTCGGTGATGCGCTGCTGCTCACTGACCGCGCCCAGTTCGAACAGCAGGCGAAAACCATCCTTGACGAAACGCCCATCGGGCGGGTCGACGAAGGGAAAGGCTTCGATGTCCCCCAGCTTCAGCGACAGCATGGAGAGAATCACCGAGGCCAGGTTGGTGCGCTGGATTTCGGGGTCGGTGAATTCAGGGCGAGCGATGAAATCGGCCTCATCAAAGAGACGAATGCACACCCCTTCGGCGACCCGGCCACAGCGCCCTTTACGCTGGTTGGCGCTGGCCTGGCTTACCGGCTCTACCGGCAGGCGCTGGATCTTGGAGCGATAGCTGTAGCGGCTAATGCGCACCAGGCCGGGATCGATCACGTAGCGAATGCCCGGCACGGTGAGCGAGGTTTCGGCCACGTTGGTCGCAAGCACAATCCGCCGCCCGCGATGGGCCGCGAAGACTCGGTTCTGCTCCTCGTTGGAGAGTCGGGCATAGAGCGGCAAAATCTCGGTGCCCTTGAAATCGGCGCGCCGCAGCACGTCGGCCACCTCGCGAATTTCGCGCTCGCCGGGCAAGAACACCAGCACGTCGCGCGGGCCGTGCAGCCAGCCCTTCTCGCGTTCGATGGTCTCGATCTCGGCCACCGCCTCGACGATCCCCTCCTGCAGAGTGCGATCCTCTTCGTCGTCGGCGTCGCGCACCAGTGGGCGATAGCGCACCTCGACCGGATAGGTACGGCCGGACACCTCGACGATGGGCGCAGGCCTCTCTGGCGTGCCGAAGTGGGCGGCAAAGCGGTCGACGTCGATCGTCGCCGAGGTGATCACTATTTTAAGATCCGGGCGCTGCGGCAACAGTCGCTTTAAATACCCCAGCAGGAAGTCGATATTGAGGCTACGTTCGTGGGCCTCATCGATGATCAGGGTGTCGTAGCGCAGCAGCAGCGGGTCGTGCTGGGTCTCGGCCAACAGAATGCCGTCGGTCATCAGCTTGACCAAGGTCGCGTCGTTGGTCTGATCGGTGAAGCGCACCTGATAGCCCACCTGCTCGCCCAGCGTCACCTTGAGCTCTTCGGCCAAGCGGTTGGCGACGCTGCGTGCAGCCAGCCTTCGGGGCTGGGTGTGCCCTATTAGCCCGCGCCGCCCACGGCCGATTTCGAGACACATCTTGGGTAGCTGGGTGGTCTTGCCCGAGCCGGTTTCACCGGCCACGATCACCACCTGATGCTCGCGTAGGGCCGCGACGATATCCTCGCGCCGTTCTACGACAGGCAGTTCGGCGGGATAATCGAGACTCACGGGCACGGCGTTACGCTTGGCGATACGCTGCTCGGCGCGCTCGAGCTCGCCCGTAAGCTCGTTCAAGCCCCGGTCGATGGGCTTGCGCTCGCGCAGGCGCCGCTCGAGATTGCGTAAGCGGCGGTCGATACGCTGGGTGTCGCGGTGCATGAGCGTGGCACTGCGCTGCGTCAGCGCAGCGAGGCGCTGGGCGTCTTGGGAGGCTTCGGGCATGGCGTTGGTCACGGTCGGTTCGACGGTCATCCTCGTACGCGGGGAGCGTAAAAAAAGAGGTAAAAAAGTGGCCCACTCGAACGAGCGGGCCGGATAGTGTAGCGCTTTCTGATCCTCGACGCCTAACGCCTAGCCGATCAGGCCGCTAATCCTCGAATATCACGATGTGCTCTCTTTGACCTCATCGCGCAGTTGGCGGCGCAGCACCTTACCCACGTTGGTCTTCGGCAGCTCGTCGCGGAACTCGACGAAGCGCGGCACTTTATAGGATGTGAGCTCTTTCTTGCACCAGGTGCGTAGGGTCTGCTCGTCGAGCTGAGGATTCTTCGATACCACGAAGAGCTTGATCGCCTCACCGCTGTCTTCGTCCGGCACGCCCACGGCGGCACACTCCAGCACGTCAGGGTGGGCGGCGGCGACCTCCTCCACCTCGTTGGGGTAGACGTTGAAGCCCGAGACCAGAATCATGTCCTTCTTACGGTCGACGATGCGGATGTAGCCGTCGTTCTGGAGCACGGCGATATCCCCGGTATGGAACCAGCCGCCTTCGTCGATCGCCTCACGGGTCTCGTCATCGCGCTGCCAGTACCCCTTCATCACCTGCGGGCCACGCACGCAGAGCTCGCCCGGCTCACCAAAGGCGACGTCACGGTTTTCGCTATCGACCACCTTCACCTCGGTGCCCGCAACGGGCTTGCCGATGGTACCGAGCTGAATGGCGTCGGTGGGGTTGAAGCTGACCACCGGCGAGGTCTCGGTCAAGCCATAGCCTTCGGCGACGGCACAACCGGTCACCTCCTCCCAGCGCTTGGCCGCGCTCTTGGTCAGTGCCATGCCGCCGGAGATGGTGAGCTTCAAACGCGAGAAATCGAGATTGCGAAAGTCTTCGCGGTTGCACAGGGCATTGAACAACGTATTGAGACCGATGAAAGCGGTGAACTTGAGCCCTTTGAGCTCCTTGACGAAACCGTCGAGATCGCGCGGGTTGGTGATCAGCAGCGAATGGTTGCCGGTTTCCATCAAAAACAGGCAGTTCACCGTGAAGGTGTAGATGTGATAGACCGGCAGCGGCGCGATCACCAGCTCATTGCCATTATCCAAGTGGGTACCGATGACCTTGCGCGCCTGGAGCATGTTGGCTACCAGATTGCGGTGGGTCAGCATAGCGCCCTTGGGCCGCCCGGTGGTGCCGCCGGTGTACTGCAGCGCGGCCATGTCGTCGAGGGTGCGCTCGACGTCCTGATAGCTGTGCCGGGCGCCGTCGCGCAGCGCGCTGCGAAAACCAATGGCCTTGGGCAGCGAGTAGCTCGGCACCATCTTTTTGACGTACTTGACCACGGCGTTGATAAGCAGACGCTTGGGAAAATCGTGTAGATCACCAATCTCGGTGACCAGTACGTGCTTGAGTTCGGTTTGACCGAGGATCTTGTCGAGCTTAGCGGCCATATTGGCCAAAATCACGATCGCCTTGGCGCCCGAGTCTTTGAATTGGTAGGCCATTTCGCGCTCGGTATAGAGCGGATTGGTATTGACCACCACGAGCCCCGCGCGCAGCGCGCCGAACACCGAGACCGGAAACTGCAGTACGTTGGGTAGTTGAATGGCGATGCGATCGCCCGGTTCCAAGTCGGTTTCGTGCTGCAGCCAAGTGGCGAAGTCGGCCGAGAGACGGTCGAGGTCGGAGAAGCTCAGCGTCTTACCCATACAGGTAAAGGCGGGCTTGTCGGGAAAGCGCGTAACGGCGGCGTGAAAGACATCGGCGATCGAACGATAGTCGTCCAGGCCGTCGAGCTCAGGGCCCTTGAGGATAGGGTCAGCGGCGTGCTCGCTCATGGCAGTCTCCTTGGTTGCGGTCGATGTCGTCATCGACTTGTTCTTATTTCAAACGCTTATTTCAAGCAGGTGTTGCTGACAGCTTATACCGAGATGGGCATTGATGCCTCGAAGCGCGCCTCGATTGCACCATTGCGCCAGACCAAAAGCTCTCCTGGGGCCATCTTGCACCAGCGTTCGTTCTGGGTCAGCGGCTCGGTTGCGATCACCGATACGATGTCGTGACAGGTGGTGTGCTCGGCGAAGTTTACCGTCATTTCGGCATCCGAAAGCACAGCTTCGCCAAAGGGTGCGCGCCGGGTGATATGGGCAAGCTTGGTGGTGCAGTAGGTATACAGATAGGTGCCATCGGAGAGCAGCAGGTTGAATACCCCGAGTTCGCGCAAGCGCTCACAGGCACGATGTACCGCCTGCCAGAGTGCTTCGGGCGCCTCGGGCGGGGTAGGAAATTCGCGGCGCAACTCGCCAAGCAGATAGCAAAAGGCGTGCTCGCTATCGGTGCTGCCGACAGGCGTAAATACATCGAGAGGCAGCGTTTGCCAGCCGCTTAGCTGGCCGTTATGGGCGTAGCACCACAGACGCCCCCACATCTCGCGGGTGAAAGGGTGCGTATTGGCCAGGTTCACCCCACCGACGTTGGCTTGGCGGATATGACTGATGACGGTATGGGACTTGATCGGATAGTCGCAAATCAGTCGCGCAATGGGCGAGTCCACCGACGGGTGCGGGTCGCGAAATTCGCGGTAGCCACCAGCTTCGTAAAAAGCGATCCCCCAGCCATCGCGGTGCGGCCCGGTGCCGCCGCCGCGATGCAGAAAGCCGGAGAAGCTGAAGCAGATATCGGTTGGGACGTTGGCACTCATGCCCAGCAGCTCACACACGCAGGCTCTCCTGGCTGGCTATCCTGATTGATTATCCTGACTGGCTACCCTAACTGACTAGCGAATGACCGGTTCGCGACGGGCGACCGAAGGCTCCTGGCGCGGCGCACGCGGGCGGCGGGGCTGAGGCGTGTCGTCTTCGTCGTCAAGTTCGGGCGTGCGTTTGCGCCACCACAGGGCAATGCCAACGACTGCTCCCACGCCCATGAACACGATCAGCCACAAAAGCCCACCGAGAAGCGCAGAGTGGTCGTGCTCGAAGGTACTGACCGCCGCTACCATGGCCGCAGGCGCCCAGCCGGTGTAGAACTCACCGTCTTCGAGCAGCGGCAGTTGAAAGCGCGCGGGCGCCCACATGGCCCCAGCGATCACCCAGGTCAGTACCAGACGCAGCAAGCGTGGAAAAATACCCAGTGCCAGATAGACGGCCACGAGAACGACCAGCGACACAGCGTAATAACTTAGCCACAACAGTGACATTGACTCTCCAACCAGCATAATACGTGCATACCTCTATAAGGGGATGTGACTCGCGTCGCTGCGTTGATGGCGACGACTGCTCGATTTCGATGACCGCTCAATCTCACTGACCGTTATGGTACCTGTCTATTCATGAAAGCACAGCCCGAGACGCCCGCCCAGGAAGTCGTTGCACGCTATTATCGCCCGAACGATCCCGCTTGGCACTGGTTAGAACAGCGCGACGCCCCGGACGTTCCCGCTTTTCTCAACGCTGCCAACCGCGAGCATGCGGACTGGTTCGCGCCCTTGGCGCCGCTGGCCGAAAACCTCTATAACGAACACCTTGCCCGGCGCGAGTTGGCGGTCACCAGCTTGCCCGCAGCACTCGACCATTTCACCCTCTGGAGCGAAACCGCCGCCGATCAAGACTACCCGCGCTGGTGGCGCCATCCTAACGGCGAGCCCGAGCAGCGCGAGTGCTTCTTCGACGTCAACGCCCGCGCCGGTGAGGCCGAGTTCTACGATATCGGCGACATGGCACTCTCGCCCGATGAGCAGTGGCTCGCCTGGACCGAAGATACCCAGGGCGACGAACGCTTTACTCTCTGGCTCAAGGCGCTGCCTTCGGGTACGCCAGTCAAGCTTCTCGACGATATTGGCCCTGCGCTCTGCTGGGCTGAAGACCAGAGCGCCGAGGCCGCCACACTGCTGTTCACGCGCTTCGATGCCACCCAGCGCCCGGATAGCGTCTGGCGCTTGGCGCTCAAGCTCGCTTCATCTTCCAGTGACGCTCCCAGCGCAGAAGAACCCGTACTAGTGTGGCGCGATGACGACCCTGAGTTTTGGGTCGGCATGGGCAAGACCCGCTCGCGGGAGTGGCTAATCATCGAAAGCGCCTCCAAGCAGACCAGCGAGAGCCATTTAATTCCCGCGCGCACGCCCGACCAAGCGCCGCGCTGCCTGCAGCCACGCGCGCCGGGTGTCGAGTACAGCATCGAACACCGCCCGGGATTTTTCTATCGCCTGCACAACGCCCAGAGCCCTCACTTCGAGCTCGACGTCATTGCCGAGGCGGCGCTGTTACAAGATTCTCACCCCGCGTGGACATCACTCATCGCCCATCGCCAAGACACCACCCTCGAAGGCGTCGACGCCTTTTCCTGGGGACTTGTGATTAGCGAGCGCGACCATGCAAAAGCGCAGGTACTGTTACGCCGTTTGGTGCTCGATGAGCAGCACCGTATCGATCTCGACGAGCACTTGGCCCTCCCAGAACCCGTCTGTTCGCAGTTACTGGAAGACACGCCACACTTCGACACCCAGGTCGTGCGCCTGCGTGAAGAGTCGTTCACCACGCCGCCAAGCTGGTACGCCCTGGATTTGGCTAGTGGCGAGCGCCGCCTGCTCAAGCGCACGCCGGTGCACGGCGCGCTACCGCCTGAGAAGTTGATCAGCCGTCGTATCTGGGCGCAAAGCGCCGACGGCGAGCGTGTACCGGTCTCGATCGTGGCGCGCGCCGATCTCGCCGATCAACCGCTGCCGACGCTGCTCTACGGCTACGGCGCCTATGGCGAGCCGCTCGACCCGTGGTTCTCCATCGCGCGGCTGGGGCTACTGGAGCGCGGCGTGGCCTTTGCCGTGGCTCACGTACGCGGCGGTGGCGAACGTGGCGAGCCCTGGTACCTAAAGGGCAAACTCGCCCACAAAGAGAATAGCTTCGCGGATTTTCTTGCCGCCCGTAACGCCCTAGTCGAGCAAGGCTTGAGCGACCCCGAGCGTATCGTCGCCAGCGGTGCCAGCGCGGGAGGGCTCTTGATTGGCACCTGCATCAACCGCGCCCCCGAGGCCTTCTGCGCCGCGCTGTTGGAAGTCCCCTTTCTCGACGTGCTGCGTACCATGCAAAACCCGGAACTACCGCTAACCACTGCCGAGTACAGCGAGTGGGGCAACCCCGAGGAGCGCGAGGTCGCCGAGCGTATCCAGGGCTACTCGCCCCTGGACAATGTTCGCCCCCAGGCCTATCCCGCCCTATGGATCGAGGGCAACTGGTTCGACACGCGGGTGAGCTACTGGGAACCGGCCAAGTTCTACGCCCGGGTGCGTCAGGTGCAGCAAGGCAGCGCGCCGGTGCTGCTCTACACCGACATGAGTAGCGGCCACGGTGGCGCCTCGGGCCGGTTCAAAGCGTGGCAAGACAGCGCTCGCCAAGACGCCTTCATTCTCTGGGCACTCGGCTTGAGTGCGAAGAACGCCTAGCCCCTCCCCCCTCCTTTTTTCAAACGTAAGCGCACTCGACGCTTAGCTACCTTTCAGCGCAGGCACCCGCCTGCGCTGCGCTGTATTGCGCATATAAAAAGCGCAAATAAAAAATGGAAGCCATTTCCAAAATAAATTCGAAAACGATTTCCATAATACACTTTTCGTGACACACTAGACCTTAGTCGTAGTCTTGGTGAGCCCTAAGAAATCAGGGCGACATCGAGACATTGAAAATTTAGAGAGAGGGCAACGTTATGGCCTACCGCGATCAGTTCTTGACCATTTGGGATCTACCTTCAGCGAAAACGGCGCCAGCATCCGGCAGCGCTAAAAAGAGCGCAGCAGTAGAAGCCGACGCCGCACCGCGCGCGCAGAAACCGCTCAAGGAGATGTTCTATTCGATTTGGGATGGGCGCCGCGTCACAGCGTCGCGCTGAGTTTCGCCTACATCGGCAACACGGCGATGATATGCGACTCCCAGCGCCGCTCTGGCACCTCATCCTGAGAGATGGCGAAGCTTCGAACGCTGACACCCTTGCGGTGAACGCGTTCGGCATCGTTGCTCAGGAGCGGGTGCCAGCCCGCCAGCTTGCGTCCTTCAGCCACACGGCGGTAAGCGCAGGACGCCGGAAGCCAAGTGAACTCCTTTACCAGCGCTGGCGTAAGCTGAGTGCAGTCGGGCACGTAGTCGAACCGATTGGCGTAATCGCCGCACTGGCAGCTATCGATGTCCAACAATCGGCAGGCTAGGTTGAGCACCGCAAGCTCTTGGGTCTCATCGTCGTGCAGTTTGAGTAAACAGCACTGCCCGCAGCCGTCGCAGAGCGCTTCCCACTCGGCGTCGCTGAGCTCCTCTAGGCTATAACGCTCCCAAAAGCGCTCACGCAGCGCCCCCTCTGGCCGCGCAGAAGGTGAAGACGCGCAGGCCATCAATAGCGCGCCTCGGTAGGCGTACGATAGAGATTCAACAGATACTCCTCTTTGGCCGGCGGCATCTGCAGGTAAAAGCCACGCTCACGAATACCGGCCAGCACTTCTCCCACGTCGGCGCGGGCCAGCGGCTTGTCGGCGCGCAGCAGCAGCGTAAACACCGGAACGGGTTTGCCAAAACGCTCGAGCAGCGCCTCGGGTACCCGCGCTAGGCCTTCGCGCTTATCGACGTAGAGATACATTTCGTCCTTCCGCGGGCTCTTGAATACCTCGCAGATCAGCTTGTCACTCATTGCGTCACCTCGTCGAGCGCCTTCTCGATTCGTTGCCCCAAATAGTCGCCGCGCCAGCCCAAAGGAAGCGCCAACGGCTGCGCCTTGAGATGCGCCATCACCAGCGCCTCGATATCGCGACGGCGTAGCAGCATCTCGGGCGCCATACCCAGCTCCTCGCCAGCGGCGTTGGCCACGCGCTTGACCGCCTTGAAGCGCTGTTTGAAATCGGCGCGTGCCGGGTCGGGCCAGCTCGCCTCCAAGCTCTCTTCAGGCTGGTAGGCGGCCGCTTTCACCAGCGCCAGCAGCGTATCGCCTTCTTTTTTCACTAGCGTGGGCTTCACGCCTTCTACGGCGGCAAGCTCATAGCGGTTACTTGGCATCGCCTCGGCAATGGCGAACAGTAGTTTGTCGCTGACCAGCCAGTTACGCGGCAAATTGCGCCGCCGGGTTTCGCCTTCGCGCCACGTGGTTAGCGCGCGATAGGCAGCCAGCGCGCGCGGCGCCAGTCGCCACAGCTGGCGCTGGCGGGTGTACCACTGAGTATCGTTCTCGCCGCTGCGTCCGGCCTGTTCGACCAGAGCGGAACACTCTTCGCTCACCCACGCGAGACGGCCGCGCTCGGCAAGCACCGCCGACTGAAGGGCCCAGACCCGATACAGGTAGATCACATCCAGGGCAGCGTAGTCGCACTGCGCCGGGCTCAGCGGTCGCTCCAGCCAGTTGGAGCGGGTCTCTTCCTTGGGCAGTGTCTCGTTCATCCATAGCGCCACCAGTTTCTGATAGCCCATGCCCGGGACCGGCCCCAGAAACGCTTGCGCCACCTGGGTATCGATCATCGGCGTGGGCAAGGTGCCCGCCCACTCGAGAAACACCTCGAGATCCTCGCTACAGGCGTGCAGCAGCTTGATCGCCGCACCCTGCAGCAGGGCACGAAACGCCTCAGTACAGGGCGTGACGGTAGGATCGACGAGATAAGCTGCCCCGCCTGCGCTGAACTGGATCAAGGCGGGCACGGGAAAGAAGGTGTTTTCGCGAAAGAACTCGGTATCGAGCGCGATCACGTCCGCGTGGGCAACATCGGCACAGGCCGCGTCGAGCGCCTGGGGCGTATCGATCCAGACATAGAGCGGTGAAGGCAAGGAGGAAGGGTGCAAAGACAAGGGCGATTCCGTAGAGGGTAAAGAGCGATGAGCGAGAAGGCTTAATCGCTGGTGAAGGGCAGGCGTCCATTGAAGGCGCGACTTAGCGTGCCACCATCGACGTATTCGAGCTCGCCACCCATGGGCACGCCATAGGCAAGGCGCGAAAAGGTAACGCCGTAAGCGGCGAGCTGGCTGGCGATATAGTGCGCCGTTGCCTCGCCTTCCACGGTTGGGTTGGTCGCCAGCACGATCTCCTGGATGTTGCCCTCGGCCACCCGCGCTTCGAGCAAATCGAGGCCAAGCGCATCGGGCCCTACGCCATCGAGCGGCGAAAGGTGCCCGTGCAGCACGAAGTAGCGACCACTAAAACCGCCCGCCTCTTCGATGGCGAGCTGATCGGCCGGCGATTCCACCACACAGAGCAGCGTGTCGTCGCGACGCGGGCTTTCACACAGAGCACATACCGACGCCTCGGTCAGGGTACGGCAGCGCTGACAATAGCCGACCTCGTCGATAGCCTGCTCGATGATCGCCGCCAGGCGCTTACCGCCAGGGCGCTCACGCTCGAGCAGGTGCATGGCCATGCGCTGGGCCGTTTTCGGCCCCACGCCGGGAAGTACCCGAAAGGCTTCCATCAACTGCTCGATGAGCGGAGAGAAACGCATCGATTAGAACGGCATCTTGAAGCCGGGGGGCAAATTGAGGCCCGACGTCGCTTCTTCCATCATCGATTTGGTGCTGGCTTCGATCTTGCGCACCGCATCGTTGACCGCTGCCGCCAGCAGGTCTTCGAGCAGTTCTTTGTCTTCTTCCATGACACTCGGGTCGATGGTGACCTTGCTCACGTCATGACGGCCGTTCATGGTGACCTTGACCATACCCGCACCGGCTTCTCCCTGAACTTCGGCCTTGGCGACCTCCTCCTGGGCGCGCTGCATCTTGTCCTGCATCTCCTGGGCCTGCTTCATCAGGTTACCCATTCCACCTTTGAACATGGTATCGCTCTCCACGGGTTGTCGTACGGTCTATTGGCTGACGGGTTTGACGCTGTCGGTGATCAGCTCGGCGCCAAACGCCTCTTGAAGTTGTTGAATATGGGGGTCGCGCGAAAGAAGCTCAACCGCCTGGGCGTGACGTTCGCGATCGAAGCGCGCTTCCTGCTGATGCGGCGTTTCCACACCGTCATCAAGCGCACCGACCTCGAAATCGAGACGCCGAACGATTCCCTGGGCGGCCAGCGCCTTCTCGATACGCTGGTTGTGAATATCCGCCTGCATGGCGGCCTGGGCCGGGTCAAGACGCAGCGTGAGCACGCGGCCATCGTCTTGCTGCAGTTGGCAATTGGCCGCCAAGTTACGCGTCAAGCCACCTAGCCCCAACGAACTAAACATAGCCAGCCAGCGCGAGTGGTCCAGCAAGGCGCCATCGTCATGTGCGGCGGGCGCAGGCTCTGGCGCGGCGACCGGCGCCTTGGGTGCGACCAGACTTTCGCGCTCGGGATTTTCCGCTCCCTCCTGCGGCTCATTAGCAACGGCACTGGTGGCCTGCTCGAAGGCTGGCTGCTGCGCCAAGGCGGGCTGGGGCGCCTCAAACAACTGTTCAGGCACCGGCGTCTCTAGCGCCCAGGGCGGCGCCTCATCAAACACGGGCGCTGGCTCCTCGGCAGGCGCTTCATTGACTGGAGCGGCGGGCGCCTCGACCGGCGCCGTTTGAACGGGCGGCGGCGGTGGCACCTCTGTAGGCATGTCATTGCCCGGCGCCGGGCGTGCAGGCGCCGACTCAGCCTGAGCCGCTGGCGCTGTTTGGGGCGCTGGCTGAGCGGTAGGTGCGGGGGCATCGCCAGTTGCGCCATTGCTCGGCGGCTCGGGGCGCATGGGTAGCGGCGTACGCGGCGGCCGGGGCACGCCTTGTGGGCGAAATGCCAGCATACGTAGCAGCGTCATTTCAAGCGAGCTGCGCAGATCCGGCGCGTGCAGCATATCGCCGCGCCCCTGCACGGCGATCTGGTAGTAGAGCTGGATATCCTCGGCGGTGAAGCGCGAGGCCAACTGCAAGATGGTCTCGCGGTCGCCCTGGCCGTTATCTACCGCCGCTGGGACCATCTGAGCGATCGCCAAGCGGTGCAGCACGCCGGACATGTCGTCGAGCACGGCGGCAAAATCCGGGCCCTGCTCGGCAAGCTGGGCCACTTCGGCCAAAAGGCGCGCAACGTCCACGTCGGCAAGGGCCTCGATCAGCGCCAGAATATGACGATGATCGAGAGTGCCCAGCATGGCGGCCACGTCGCCCTGGGTCACCGCGCCCTGCCCAAAGGCAATCGCCTGATCGGTCAGGCTCATGGCATCGCGCATCGAGCCCTCGGCAGCCTTACCCAGCAGCCACAGCGCACTCTCATCGAAGCTGATACCCTCGGCGGTAAGCACGTGAGTCAGGTGTTTGACGACGCGCTCGGGCGGCATGTGCTTGAGGGTGAACTGCAAGCAGCGCGACAGCACCGTGGCCGGAAGCTTTTGCGGATCGGTGGTGGCGAGAAGAAACTTGACGTGGGGAGGCGGCTCTTCGAGGGTTTTCAGCAGCGCATTGAAGCTGCTGGTCGAGAGCATGTGCACTTCGTCGATCAGGTAGACCTTGTAGCGTCCCTGGGTCGGGGCGTACTGGACGTTGTCGAGCAGCTCACGAGTGTCTTCGACCTTGGTGCGCGACGCCGCATCGACTTCGATCAAGTCGACGAAGCGCCCTTCGTCGATGGCCCGGCAGCTATCGCACTGCCCGCAGGGGGTGGAGGTGATGCCTTCGTCGCCGCGGCCACCAGCAGTACAGTTCAAGCACTTGGCGAGAATACGCGCCAGAGTGGTCTTGCCCACGCCACGGGTGCCGGTAAAGAGATAGGCATGGTGCAGGCGCCCCTGATCGAGTGCGTTGACCAGCGCGCGCTGAACATGCGACTGGCCCACCAGCTCATGAAACGTGCGGGGGCGCCATTTGCGGGCCAGAACCTGATAGCTCATTGCGCGGTGTATCCTTAGGCGGGCGGGAAGGCGTGACGAGACGCCGGATGAAAAAGGGCCATTCTAGCGACTGCGTCGCAGCCCGCCAACCGCTCGGCCGTGGCGACTAGGCCGAGCGGTGAAACGCGTCTTAGGCGTCTTGGTTGCCTTCGGCGGCGCTGGCACGCTCGGCAGCGGCTTTGATCAGGGTTTCGAGTTCGCCGCTTTGGTGCATTTCCATGACGATATCGCAGCCCCCGACCAGTTCACCTTCGACCCACAGTTGCGGGAACGTCGGCCAGTTGGCGATCTTGGGCAACTCGGCACGAATGTCCGGGTTGTCCAGCACGTTGACGAAGGCAAAGCGTTCGCCACAGCTCATTAGCGCCTGCACGGTCTGGGCGGAAAAGCCACACTGAGGCAGCTGCGGCGTGCCCTTCATGTAGATGAGGATGGGGTTCTCGCCGATCTGGCGCTGAATGTTTTCGGCAGTTGTGCTCATTGGCTATCTCCACTGTCTGAGCGTCGAATCGTTCGACGGCATGGGCGACCGGTCGTCGTCGCGCTTACCTGCCCTTATACCCTAGCAGTCAAGCGCAATACGTCACGCCGCACATACCTGAGTGATTCACTGGGCTATTGTGTCGGCCCATTCTACGCATGCCATTCGCGTTGCGCATCCCCTAGTGCATCGCTAGGATGGTCTTTTTGCGTGGAGAGCAACGCCATGGCGACCCGCCATTTCCTGACCCTTCTCGATTTGACGCCTGAGGAACTGAGCTACCTGATCGACCGTGCGATCACCATCAAAACCCGCCTCAAGGCAGAAGGCCCGGTCTATGCGCCGTTCGCCAACCGCACCCTGGCCATGATCTTCGAGAAATCGTCGACGCGAACGCGCGTCTCCTTCGAGACGGCCATGGCGCAGTTTGGCGGCCACGCCCTCTTTCTCTCGCCTCGCGACACCCAACTGGGGCGCGGTGAGCCGATCGAAGACACCGCCCGCGTGCTCGCCGAGATGGTCGATATCGTCATGATTCGCACCTTCTCCCACGCAGGCCTCGAAACCTACGCCAGCGCCAGCCAAGTGCCGGTCATCAACGCCCTGAGCGATGACTACCACCCCTGCCAATTGCTCGCCGACGTCATGACCTGGACCGAGCTTCGCGGTAGCGTCAAAGGCAAGACGGCGGTATGGATCGGCGACGGCAACAACATGTGCCACTCGTGGATCAACGCCGCGCGCCAGTTCGACTTCAAGTTGCGTATCTGCTGCCCAGAAGGCTATGACCCCGACCCTGCCATCGTGGCTGGTGCAGGCGAGCGCATCACCCTCTACCGCGACCCGCGCGAAGCTGCCAAGGACGCCGATCTAATCACGACCGACGTTTGGGCTTCGATGGGTCAGGAAGAGGAGCAGGCCAAGCGCGAGGCGGACTTCAAGGGCTTCCAGGTCGATGAAGCACTGCTCGATAGCGCCGCTACCGACGTGCTCTTCCTCCACTGCCTGCCCGCGCACCGCGGCGAGGAGATCAGCCAAACGCTGCTCGACGACCCCCGTGCGGTGGTATGGCAAGAAGCCGGCAACCGCCTACACGCACAAAAGGCACTGATCGAGTTTCTCTTGCTAGGCAACGTCGAGGACTAAATCCTCCCTTTCTCTAGCACCTAAACGCCCGGCCGCACCGGGCGTTTGGCTATCAGTCATTCGGTAAAGAACCGACACGCAAAAAAGGGGGGGCAAGGCGTGAACACGCCGCATAGCAAAACGCCCCACCCGAAGGTGAGGCGTCTTAAAATTTGGTGGAGCCTAGCGGGATCGAACCGCTGACCTCAACACTGCCAGTGTTGCGCTCTCCCAGCTGAGCTAAGGCCCCATGCACTGCCTTGCGACAGCGAGGCGAATACTACCAGCTTTATGTCTGGGGTCAAGTCTCTTTTCGATCCACACTTAATTAATTCTCCTTTGTCGCCCGCTATGGCAATCTATGCCCTTACAGAGCAAATCATCAGCGCCGTTGTCGCATAGATTGCCATGCAGGAGCCTGCCCTTGATCAACGTGTTAATCGCCGATGATCACCATCTGGTGAGAACCAGCATCGCCCACCTGCTCAACCAAGAGCGCGACATCAAGATCATTGGTGAAGCCGACGATGGCGAAAGCGCCGTTGCCCAGTGCCGTCACCTAAAGCCCGACTTGGTGCTGATGGATATCCGCATGCCCGGCATCGGCGGCCTCGAAGCCACGCGCCGCATTCATCGCACCATGGAGGACATCAAGGTCCTCATCCTGACGGCGCACATGGAAGACAACGTGGCGCGCAAGATGCTCGAGGCGGGCGCATCGGGCTTTCTCAGCAAAGGGGCCGAGCCCGGCGAGATGGTCGATGCCATTCGCCAAATCTTCCACGGCCGTCGCTACATCAGCCAAGAGATCGCCCAGCGCATCGCCCTCTCCCACTATCCGCGCAAGAAGAATCTGTTCAGCCAGCTTTCGCACCGCGAACTACAAATCGCCATGATGATCGTCAACTGCGAGCGGGTGCAGGATATTTCCGACCATCTTCATCTAAGCCCGAAGACGGTCAACACCTACCGCTACCGCATCTTCGAGAAGCTCGATGTTGCCACCGACGTCGAGCTCACCCACCTGGCCCTGCGCCACGGTCTGGTCGATGGCTTCAATAAGACCGAGAACTGACCTACCCTTTCGACGTCCACTTCGCGCTCGGTAACCATCGAACCGCTTGGAACCGAGTGCCGCCGCCGGTGTCTCGTACACCAGCCACTCAACGCGCCTTTACGTGCCATACCATGACCTTCGACGCCAAACACTTTCTTGCGACGGTTAGCACCTCACCGGGTGTCTACCGCATGCTCGACGAGCAGAAAAACACCCTCTACGTCGGTAAGGCCAAGCGCCTCAAGGCGCGCTTATCGAGCTATTTCCGTGGCCAACTGAACGCTAAGACCCAGGCCATGGTCGCACGCATCGACGATATCGAGGTCACCGTCACGCGCAGCGAGACCGAGGCGCTGCTGCTTGAACAGACGCTGATCAAGGAGCTGCGGCCGCCGTACAATATCCTGCTGCGTGACGACAAGTCCTACCCTTTCATCTTCGTCACCGACCAGCACCCATTCCCCGCGCTGGAGTACAAGCGCGTGCGCCAACGGCGCAGCGACGGCCGCTATCTCGGCCCCTATCCAAGCAGCGGCGCCGTGCGCGAAAGCCTCAATCTAATGCAGAAAATATTTCGCACGCGCAGCTGCGAAGACAGCGTATTCGCCCACCGCTCGCGCCCCTGTTTGCAGTATCAAATTCAGCGCTGCAGCGCCCCCTGCGTCGGCTATATCAGCGAGACCGACTACCGCCGCGACCTGGAGCACGCCGCCCTTTGCCTGGAGGGCAAGAGCGAGCGCGTTACGGCCCAACTGACCGAAGCCATGGAGAGCGCCAGCGCCCGGCTGGATTTCGAAGAGGCTGCCCGCTTTCGCGATCAGGTCCAGCAATTGCGCCAGCTCCAGCAGCGCCAGTTCGTCGATACACAGCGAGGCGACGCCGATATCTTCGCCCTGGCCCAACGCCCTGGCGGCACGGGCGTTTCGGTGCTGAGCGTACGCGATGGACGCATGCTGGGCGCGCGCCACCATACGCCCAAAAACGACCTGGACCTGGCCCCAGAGACGCTACTTGCGGAAGTCGTCAGCCAGTACTATCTCGGCCAGCCTCACGAGGTGCCAGGGGAGATCATCACCAGCCACGCCCTAGAAGAGCGCGAGCTGCTCGAAGAGGCGCTATCGCAGCACGCGGGCAAACGCGTTCGCCTCACCAGCCAGGTACGCGGCCACCGCGCCCAGTGGCAACAGCTCGCCATTACCAACGCCGAGCAGCAGCTAGCATCACAGTTGGCCAACCAGACCCAACTCCACGAACGCTTCGCCCTGCTGCAAAAAGCGCTAAAGCTAGCCGCCATGCCCCAGCGCCTGGAGTGTTTCGATATCAGCCACAGCCACGGCGAAGCCACCGTTGCCTCCTGCGTGGTCTTCGACCACCAGGGGCCACGCAAGAGCGACTACCGCCACTTCAAGATCGAAGGCGTTGCCGCCGGTGACGACTACGCCGCCATGGAGCAGGCATTGACCCGTCGGCTCAAGCGCGTGCAGAGCGGCGAAGCCGTTGCCCCCGACGTGTTGATCGTCGACGGCGGCAAAGGCCAGCTCAATATGGCCCGCGCGGTGCTCGATGGCATGGATCTAGGTTTCATTACCCTACTGGGTGTGGCCAAGGGCACGACGCGCAAGGCGGGGCTGGAAACACTCTATCTCGAAACCACCGATCAGCCCATCGACCTCCCCTCTACGTCGCCCGCGCTACATCTGATCCAGCACATTCGTGACGAGTCGCACCGCTTCGCCATTACCGGCCATCGTGCACGCCGCGACAAGACGCGTCGCACCTCGACGCTGCAGGACATTCCCGGCATTGGCCCCAAACGGCGGCGCGAGCTGCTACGCTTTTTTGGCGGTCTACAGGGCGTGCGCAAAGCAAGCAGAGAGGAGCTCTCACGGGTTCCCGGGATCAACGCATCACTTGCCGAGACGATCTATCACGCGCTGCACGGCTGACGGACGACAAACCGGCGTCTTGGCATGGATGCCACCGGCCAACGGCGATAGAATGTCATTCCAGGCACGTTTTCATCGACCTCGGCTGTTCACAGGCGTCGGCTTTATCACAGACTTCGGCAAGGATCGCACCCAGCGATGAACATACCCAACCTCCTCACCCTGGCACGCATCATCTTCATTCCGCTGCTGGTGGTTCTGTTCTACCTACCCACCACCTGGAGCATGCCGGTGGCGGCTGGGCTTTTTGCCCTGGCGTCGATCACCGACTGGCTGGATGGCTACTTGGCCCGACGCTGGAACCAGTCCACCCCCTTCGGCGCCTTTCTCGATCCTGTCGCCGATAAGCTCATGGTGGCCGTTGCCCTGGCGCTACTGGTCGAGCGCTTTGATAGCGTACTGTTAACGCTACCGGCGCTGGTCATCATCGGCCGCGAGATCGTCATCTCCGCCCTGCGCGAGTGGATGGCCGAGATGGGTAAGCGCGGCCTAGTGGCCGTCTCCTGGATTGGTAAGGTCAAGACAACGCTGCAGATGGTGGCCATCTTGATCCTCATCGCTTTTCCGCCGGGGCACGCTGTTGCCGAGCTGGGTTTGGCCACCCTCTATGGCGCCGCGATGCTGACGCTGTGGTCGATGATCCAGTACCTCAAAGCGGCCTGGCCGCACCTTTCGCGCTCCATGTGAGGGCGCGCTTCGATGAAAATAATGCTTGTTGAACACAGACATGCATTGACAATCATCGAACGGCGCGTATAATTCGCCCTCGAGTCAAGCGGGAATAGCTCAGTGGTAGAGCATCGCCTTGCCAAGGCGAGGGTCGGGAGTTCGAATCTCCTTTCCCGCTCCAAAATGGCAGCAGGATAAGTACGTTGGGTCGTGAGCTGGAACGCCAGCCCGGTCGAATCTCCTTTCCCGCTCCATGACGTTTGAGGCTGGATGGCAGAGTGGTTATGCAGCGGACTGCAACTCCGTGTACGCCGGTTCGATTCCGACTCCAGCCTCCATCTTACCGTGCAGCGATTCCTACGATGCACCGCCCGGATGGCGAAATTGGTAGACGCAAGAGACTTAAAATCTCTCGGGGGTAACCCCGTGCCGGTTCAAGTCCGGCTCCGGGCACCACCTAAAATGCCCACGTCGGCACAGCGTATTTATCTCCCCTACTTCTTATTTTACTGCGTCGACATTGACGCTGTTTGTCGTTGGGCGATTGCTTTTAAGTTTTGCGTAAAGCTCCGATTCCATCTCCCTAGTCATATTATCTCGCGCTCTGCCCCCGCCAACCGCGCGATCGATCTAGCGCCCCGGAGGATGAAAGAGCCGCCGCAGGCACCGCTGACTTTCGCCGTCTAGGCTATCGGGCCAGAGCCATAGCCGCTCGCGCCCTCGCTTGAGACCGATGAGCCACGGGCCCAAGTAGTCACAGCGCAAAAGCGCCTCATTATGGGCCACGCCATCCGCCGTCAGCCACCACGCCCATACTTCGGCCTGGGCGTCACGCCGAAGGCCAAGCAGCCCCTCGGGCTGGCGTCTATAACGTATGAGCAGCGCGACGCCGCCCAAGAGCAAGAGCGCGGCACCGAGCATTATGCCCAGCACGTAGCCCGTCAGCAGCGCCAACGCCACGAGCAGCGCGCCGGGCGCTGCCAACGCCCATTTAGAGCGTGCGATAGATAGCGTTATCGGTGTTTTCGGCATGGGCCACGATCATCTGCACGATATGGCGCAGCGACGGCTCTCCGGGCCATTCCCGCCGCATTAGCCATGTGAAGAGATCCTGATCTTCCTCGTCGATCAGTTGCCGGTAGGCGAGCTGCTCCTCGGCACTCAAGTGATCATAGCGCTGCTCGAGAAAGGGAATCAGCAGCAGATCCAGTTCCCACATCCCGCGCCGGGAATGCCAGTAAAGGCGCTTGCGCTCGATCTCGGCGGAGGTCGTGTCGTCGCTCAATGTTCTGCTCTCCGATGGGTGAAACGAGCCGCCAGTATACCGAAGCCATGAGGTCGCGCCAGCGCTTCGCATCGCCTATGCTATAGATTCGGCTAGTACCTTGTTTTATCTGAATTGTTTTATGTCCTATTGCACAGTATGCTGAATTCGATGTGAACGAGGCCAAACGCATCTCGGCCTTTACCATTCGCAGGGAGCCAACCGATGACCAAGTCTGAATTAATCGAACAAATCGCGATGCGGCAACCGGAGCTATCCGCCAAGGAAGTCGAGACGGCGGTAAAAATTATCCTCGACGATATGACCGATGCGCTCGCTAGCGGCGGCCGCGTCGAGATCCGCGGTTTCGGCAGCTTCTCTCTGCACTATCGTGAGCCGCGCACTGGACGCAACCCCAAAACCGGCGACCCGGTCGATCTCGAAGGCAAGTACGTACCCCATTTCAAGCCCGGCAAGGAGCTACGCGAGCAGGTCGACGCCAGCCGCGCGCTAGGCTATTGAGGCCCTTCGACCTGGCTCCAGCAAGCGGAAGATGACGCCGCCGTTTGCGTCATACACAATAGGCGCCTTGCGAACGTCTTTGACTAGGAATTCTACATGCGTTGGATCAAAGGCCTGGTTCTGGCCATCATTCTGCTCGTCGTGCTACTGGTGGGCATTCTCTTCGCCGTCAACAACCAGCAGGCGATAGCACTCAACCTCATCTGGGTCGAGCTTCCCGCTATCTCTTTCTCGGTATGGCTGCTGGCATCGCTCACCTTCGGCGTACTGGTTGGCATGCTGGCGATGCTTGGGGTTTATGTGCGCTTGAAGGCGCGCCTATCGCGTAGCGAGCGCGAAAATAGGCAGCAGCGCAAGGAGCTGGATCGCCTGCGCACCCAGGAGTTCAAGGAACTGACCTAGATGATGGATGCCTTGCTGCTCGGCTTATTATTGGCAGCGATCGCCATCGGCTACGGCCTAGGGCGCCTTCAAGGCGTCCGCCGCAAGCCACGACACGCAAGGCCGTCCGCGCCTTCGTCAACCCTAACCCGCGACTATTTCGTCGGCCTCAACTATCTTCTCGACGAGCGCCCCGACGAGGCCATCAACACCTTCATCAACGTGCTCGATGTCAATAGCGACACCGTCGATACCCATATCGCCCTGGGTAAGCTCTTTCGCACCCGGGGTGAGGCCGACCGCGCGGTGAGCATTCACCAAAACCTGCTTGCCCGCCCGGCCCTCGCCCCCGAGACCAATGCCCGCATTCAGCTAGAGCTCGCGCGCGACTTCATGACGTTAGGCCTGCACGACCGTGCCCAGCGACTGCTCTATACTCTGCTCGAACAGCAGGGTGACGATGCCTTGCGCTATCCAGCCAAGAAGCTGCTGGTCGACCTGCTCGAACGGGAGAAAGAGTGGCAAGCTGCCCTCGATTTGGTATTACCGCTTCTCAAACAGCACCCCAACTTCAGCCGCCCGGCCGCTCACTGGCTCTGCGAACTGGCCATCGAAGAGATTCATGACGCCAGCCGCAGCCTGGCTAGGCGTCATCTGAAAAAGGCGCTCCAGCTCGATCCAGGTTGCGTGCGCGCTAATCTGCTACTGGCTGAGCTTGCCATGGACAACGGCCACCCTGAGCGTGCCATCGAGCATTTGGAGCACATCCCCGAGCAAGAACCTGCGCATATTGCCACTCTGCTGCCCTACCTTCGGCATGCCTACGAGCGACAGGACAATGTATCGGGGTTCGAAGCGCATCTGCTGCGGCTTCTTAGCAAAACGCCCTATACCAGCGTGATCGTCGCGCTTGGCGAGACCGTGCACCGCCGCGAAGGTGTGGATAGCGCCATCGCCCAGGTGGGCGAGCACTTGAAGATGGCGCCGAGTCTCGGCGGGCTCGACTACCTTGCCGACCTTTATGTCGAGAGCCAACGCCAAAACGGCCGCGAAGCCGATAGTCGCTTGCTGTTGCTCAAGCACCATACCGCTTCGCTACTAGCCAACCGCCCGCGCCACCGCTGTCAGCGCTGCGGCTTCACCAGCGAGGCGCTGCACTGGCAGTGCCCTAGCTGCCGTCACTGGGGCACCATCAAACCAATCACCGGTATCGAAGGCGAATAACGCCTCAAACGCCTGCCAGCTCCTGTTCGACCAGCGCCAAAGCCGCCATGGGATCTTTTGCCTGGGTGATCGGGCGCCCGATGACCAGATGAGTACTACCCGCTGCCATCGCCTGCGCTGGCGTCATGATGCGCTGCTGATCGTCGGCAGCGGCGAAGCTCGGGCGAATCCCCGGCGTTACCTTGAGGAAAGCGTCGCCGCAGCGCGACCTTAGCTGCTCGGCTTCATGCGCTGAGCAGACGACCCCATCCAACCCGCTCTGCTGAGCAAGCGCTGCCAAGCGCACCACCTGAGCATCCGGGGTCACCTCGACACCCAACTCCGCAAGATCCTCCGCCGCCATACTGGTCAGCACAGTGACGCCGATCAAATACGTCGATAGACGCTGCTCCTCTAAACGCTTGACCGCAGCCTCCATCATCCGCCGCCCGCCCGATGCGTGGACGTTGACCATCCACACGCCCTGCTCGGCAGCCGCCTGAACGGCACCCGCCACGGTATTGGGAATGTCGTGGAATTTGAGATCCAGGAATACCTCGAAGCCGCGTCCGTGCAGCGCCTCCAGCACTGCCGGACCACTGCGCGTGAATAGCTCCTTGCCAACCTTGACTCGACAGCGCTCGGGGTCGAGCTGATCGGCCATGCACAAAGCGGCATCGAGGGAGGGGTAGTCAAGCGCGATGATCAGAGGGGATGAAGGGGACACGGCTCTCTCCAGGCAGCGGTTGGCAAAATTCGGCCGCAGTATATCAGCCCTTTAGCGCCAGTGTTGTAAGCGATCCACCACGCCTTGTAGGAAAAGGCTTACATCGACTTAAGAAATAACGTACACGGATTCGAGCCAATCGCTTACAACACCTACTCGGCATAGCCGTTAGGTTTACTTAATGCGTTCAGCCAAAGGCGCCCAGTGCTGGCGCAACAAGTACGGGCGCGACGATAGGTGGCTGAAGGCATGTTTCGACCCGCTACACAGGGCACCCCGCCAATAACAGTAAGGGAACGACATGCAGCAGATAAAACACCTTATGGCCTCCTCTCTTCTGGCCGCCTCTCTTGTCATGATGAGCCTAGGTATGAGCGCTACGGCGCTGGCTCAGGAGATCGCCCCCATCAACATCAACACGGCCGATGCCGAACTCTTGGCCGAACTTCCGGGCATCGGCCCCAGCCGCGCCACGGCGATCATCGACGAGCGCGAAGCCAACGGTGAGTTCACCAGCGCCGACGACCTGACCCGCGTCAGCGGCATCGGCGCGGCCACGGTCGATAATATGCGCGATCAGATTACGATTGCCGACTAAGCGCGGCTCAGTGCGCTAAACAGAAGCGTCCCGCCCTCGGAAGGAGGCACGGGACGCTTGTCGTTCTAGGCTTCTGCTGCAGGGCATACTAGGGCGTCCAGGGAACGCGCACCCAGCCCTCCATCAGCACGCGGGCGCTACGGCTCATGGTGGCGGCCTCGATATGCCAGTGAGCACCTTCTCGCGTGGCGCGGGCGCCAACCTGCAGCGTACCCGAGGGGTGCCCAAAGGTGACCGCCTCGCGCTCTCCTCCGCCCACCGCCTGATTGACCAGCGTACCCTCGATGGCCGCCGCTGCAGCAATCGCCACGGCAGCCGTGCCCATCATGGCGTGATGGAGCTTGCCCATCGACAGCGCCCGCACCAGCAAGTCGACTTCCTCCGCCTCCACCACGCGCCCGCTCGACGCGCTGTAGCGCGCAGGCGGGGCAACGAAGGCGATCTTGGGCGTGTGTTGGCGCGCCGTTGCCTGCGCCGGGGTCTCCACCAGCCCCATCTTTATCGCTCCTTGGATGCGAATCGCCTCGAACATCGCCAGCGCTTGTTCGTCGTTGTTAATCACTTCCTGCAGCTCGGTGCCACGGTAGCCCAGCGCATCGGCGCGTACGAACACCGTGGGAATACCCGCATTGATCAGCGTCGCCTCTAGCGTGCCATGGCCGGGCACGTGCAATTCATCGATCACATTGCCGGTAGGAAAAATCGCGCCTTCCCCGGCGGCCGGGTCCATGAAGGCGACGGCGATCTCTGCGGCGGGAAAGGTGACGCCGTCGAGTTCGAAGTCGCCGGTCTCCTGAACTTCGCCGCCGCGCATGGGAACGCGGGCGACGATGGTTTTGGCAATATTGGCCTGCCAAATGCGTATTTCGGCCATGCCATCGGCGGGCAGGCGCGCGGTGTCGACCAGCCCCTGGGCGATGGCAAAGGGGCCAACGGCGGAAGAGAGGTTGCCGCAGTTGCCGCTCCAGTCGACGAAGGCACGGTCGATGGCGACTTGACCAAAAAGATAGTCGACATCGTGATCCGGGGAGGTGCTGGGCGAGAGAATCACCGCCTTACTGGTGCTCGAGGTGGCGCCACCCATGCCATCGATCTGCTTTTGGTAGGCATCGGGACTACCCATTAGCCGCAGCAGCAGACGGTCGCGCGCCTCGCCCGGCACCTGCGCCGCCTCGGGTAAATCGCTCAGGCAAAAGAACACACCCTTGCTTGTGCCGCCGCGCATGTAGGTGGCGGGTATCCTGACCTGCGGAAGGTGCACACTCATGCGTCGACCTCCTCGGCGGACGCTAGAAAGTCCTGGGCGAAGCGCTGGAGCACGCCACCGGCGGAGTAGATCGTCACCTCCTCTTCGGTATCCAAACGGCAGATGACTGGAACCCGCTCGCTGCTGCCATCAAGGCGGTGGACGATCAGCGAAAGGCTCGCCCTGGGCGATGGCGCGCCCTCGACGTCGAACACCTCGGTGCCGTCGAGTTTCAGGGTGTGGCGCGTGGTGCCCTCCTCGAACTGCAGCGGCATCACGCCCATACCCACCAGATTGGTGCGGTGAATGCGCTCGAACCCTTCGGCAACGATCGCCTCCACGCCCGCCAGCGCCACGCCCTTGGCCGCCCAATCGCGTGAGGAGCCTTGGCCGTAGTCCGCCCCGGCGACGATGATCAGCGGCTGGCGCCGCGCCATGTAGGTTTCGATCGCTTCCCACATGCGCATGACCTCACCCTCGGGCTCGACCCGGGCAAGCGAGCCCTGCACCACCTCGCCTGCGTCATTGCGCACCATTTCGTTGAACAGCTTAGGATTGGCAAGTGTTGCGCGCTGGGCCGTCAAATGGTCGCCGCGATGGGTGGCGTAGGAGTTGAAGTCCTCTTCCGGCACGCCCATCTGGGCTAGATACTCGCCTGCAGCGCTATCGAGCAAGATGGCGTTGGAGGGCGAGAGATGGTCGGTGGTGATGTTATCGGGCAGCAGCGCCAAGGGACGCATGCCCTGCAACCGCCGCTCGCCCGCCATGGCGCCCTCCCAATAGGGCGGGCGGCGGATATAGGTGCTTTGCGGGCGCCACTGGTAGAGCGGATCGACCAGCGCCGTGGCGCTGCGGTCGAGATCGAACATCGGAATGTAGGTCGTGCGAAACTGCTCGGGCTTCACCGCGGCCGCCACGATGCGATCGATCTCCTCGTCGCTTGGCCAGATATCCTTGAGCGTGATGGGACGGCCTTCGGCATCGCTGCCCAGCACGTCCTTCTCGATATCGAAGCGGATGGTACCGGCGATAGCGTAGGCCACTACCAGCGGCGGCGAGGCGAGAAACGCCTGCTTGGCGTAGGGGTGAATACGGCCATCGAAATTGCGGTTCCCCGAGAGCACCGCCACGGCGTAGAGATCACGCTCGATGATCTCCTGTTGGATCGCCGGTTCGAGCGCGCCCGACATGCCGTTACAGGTGGTGCAGGCGTAGGCGACCACGCCAAAGCCCAGCGCTTCGAGTTCCGGCAGAAGCCCCGCCTCCTCCAGGTACATTTTGACCGTCTTCGAGCCCGGCGCCAGCGAGCTCTTGACCCAGGGTTTACGCAAAAGGCCCAACCGATTGGCGTTACGTGCGATCAGCCCCGCTGCCACCATGTTGCGCGGATTGGAGGTATTGGTGCAGCTGGTGATGGCCGCGATGATCACTGCGCCATCGGGCATCTCGCCCCGGCGCTCCGCCTCGCGCGCCTGTTCGAGCCCGGTGGCGATGCCGCGCTCGGCAAGCATACGGGTCGGCAGGTGAGCGTGAGGGTTGGACGGCCCGGCCAGGGTGCGCTCGACGGTCGCGAGATCGAAGGTCAGCACGCGCTCGTAAACGGCACTTTCCAAGCTATCGGCCCAGAGCCCGACGGTCTTGGCGTAGGCCTCGACCAGGGCGACCTGCTCATCGTCGCGCCCGGTAAGACGCAGGTAGTCGATGGTTTGCTCATCGATGTAGAACATTGCCGCCGTGGCGCCATACTCGGGCGTCATGTTGGCAATGGTGGCACGATCGCCCACCGAAAGACTCTGCGTACCGGCACCATAGAACTCGAGATAGGCGCCGACCACCCGCTCGCGGCGCAGGAACTCGGTGATCGCCAGCACCATGTCGGTACCGGTGATGCCCGGCCCTAGGCGACCCTTGAGCTCGACGCCGACGATGTCTGGCAGACGCATCATCGAGGCGCGCCCGAGCATGACGCTCTCGGCCTCGAGCCCACCCACCCCCACCGAAATCACTCCTAGGGCGTCGACCATGGGTGTATGGCTATCGGTGCCCACGCAAGTGTCGGGAAAGGCCACGCCGTCGCGACGCTGCACCACCGGCGACATCTTCTCCAGGTTGATTTGGTGCATGATGCCGTTGCCGGGGGGGATGACATCGACGTTCTCGAAGGCGAGCTTGGTCCAGTCGATGAAATGAAAGCGGTCGTCGTTGCGCCGATCCTCGATGGCGCGGTTCTTGGCGAACGCCTCCTTATCGAACCCGGCGTACTCGACGGCCAGCGAGTGGTCGACGATCAGTTGGGTCGGCACCACCGGATTCACCTTCGCGGGGTCTCCACCCTTCTCGGCGATGGCGTCGCGCAGACCGGCCAAGTCGACCAGCGCCGTCTGCCCGAGAATGTCGTGGCAGACCACACGCGCCGGGTACCAGGGAAAATCGAGATCCTGGCGTCGCTCGATAAGCTGGCGCAGCGCTTCAACCAACAGCGCCGGGTCGCAGCGGCGCACCAACTGCTCGGCGAGAATGCGAGAGGTGTAGGGCAGCTTGGCGTAGGCACCACGCTCGATCTGCTCTACCGCCTCGGCGGCGTCGAAGTAGTCGAGCTCGAACCCCGGCAGCGGCTTGCGATAATCGGTATTCATGGCTCTCTCCCCTGTCATCGCTTCACTCGCGCGCCTCGATGGGCACCCATTCGCTCTTCTCGGGGCCGACGTAGTCAGCGCTGGGGCGAATGATGCGGTTCTTGGCGCGCTGCTCGAAGATATGCGCGGCCCAGCCACTCACCCGCGACATGACGAATATCGGCGTGAACAGCTTGGTTGGGATGTCCATGAAGTGGTAGGCGCTGGCGTGGAAGAAGTCGGCGTTGCAGAAGAGCTTCTTCTCGCGCCACATGACCTCTTCGCAGCGCACCGATACTGGGTAGAGCACGTCATCGCCCACGTCGTCGGCCAGACGCTTCGACCACTGTTTGATGATGGCGTTACGCGGATCGGATTCGCGGTAGATGGCGTGACCAAAGCCCATGATCTTCTCCTTGCGCTCGAGCATGCCGAGCATCTCGCGCTCGGCCTCGTCGGGAGAGGACCAGTTTTCGATCATTGCCATGGCCGCCTCATTGGCGCCGCCGTGAAGCGGGCCGCGCAGCGAACCGATGGCGCCCGTAACGCAGGAGTGTATATCCGAGAGCGTGGAGGCACACACCCGGGCGGTGAAAGTCGAAGCGTTGAATTCGTGCTCGGCGTAGAGGATCAGCGATACGTTCATCACGTCGGCGTGCAGCTGGCTTGGGCGTTCATCGCGCAGCAGATGCAGAAAGTGCGCGCCAATCGAGTCATCATCGGTCTGGGTCTCGATACGCACGCCATCGTGGCTGAAGCGGTACCAGTAGCAGATGATCGACGGTAGCACCGCCAAAAGGCGATCGGTAGCATCCTCTTGCTGCTCGAAGCTCTCCTCGGTTTCGAGGTTGCCAAGCATCGAGGTCCCGGTGCGCATGACGTCCATTGGGTGGGCGTCCTTGGGAATCTGCTCGAGCACCGTTTTGAGCGCCTCAGGCAGCCCACGCAGGGATTGAAGCTTGGCATGGTAGGCGTCGAGTTCGGCGCGGTTGGGCAAGGCACCCTTGAGCAGTAGGTAGGCGACCTCTTCGAAGGTGGCCTTTTCGGCCAGTGTTTCGATGTCGAAACCTCGATAGGTCAAGCCCGAGCCGGTCTTGCCTACGGTACACAGGGCGGTTTCCCCGGCGCTCTGCCCTCTAAGGCCTGCGCCGCTCAGCGGTTGATTAGCCATGGCGGTCTCCTGATGTCGTTTTATTGTTGGTGGTTTTCGAACAGTTGATCCAACTTCTGCTCGAAGTCATGGTAGTTGAGAAAATCGTAGAGCTCGTCGCGGGTCTGCATCGAATCGACCACCTCGCGCTGATGGCCGTTGTCCAGAATGCTTTGGTAGACCTTGAGCGCGGCGGCGTTCATGGCGCGAAACGCCGACAGCGGGTAGAGCACCATGCGACAGCCCACGTCACCAAGCTCGGCCTGAGTGAACAGCGGCGTGGCGCCGAATTCGGTGATATTGGCGAGAATCGGTGCGTCGACGCGCTGGCAAAAAGCGCGGTAGTCGTCGAGGCTATGTACCGCCTCGGCGAAGATGGCATCGGCACCGGCTTCGATGCAGGCATTGGCGCGCTCGATAGCGGCGTCCAGCCCCTCTTTTTGGAACGCATCGGTCCGGGCGATGAGATAGAAATCGTCGTCTAAGCGCGCGTCGGCGGCGGCCTTGATCCGATCGACCATCTCCGCCTGGGAGACGATGGCCTTGTTGGGCCGGTGGCCGCAGCGCTTCTGAGCCACCTGGTCTTCGAGGTGCACCGCCGCCACACCGGCGCGCTGCATCTCCTTTACCGTACGTGCAATATTAAAAGCTCCGCCCCAGCCGGTGTCGATGTCCACCAATAGCGGCAGCTCGGTCGCGCCGCAGATGCGGTGGGCATCTTCGACGACATCGTTCATCGTGGTCATGCCGAGATCGGGGAGGCCGAAGGAGGCATTGGCCACGCCGCCGCCGGAAAGATAGATCGCACGGTGGCCGACGCGCTCGGCCATCATCGCGGTATAGGCGTTGATGGCGCCGAGAATGGGTAGCGGGCGCTGAGCTTCGAGAGCCGCGCGAAAGCGCGCACCGGGGGTCGATGGAGCCATGATGATTCTCCTGGTCGTCGCGTGAAGACGCGTTCTATTTTTTGTTGGTGGTGGTTTTTTTGCCGTTTGCGGGCGCCAACGCATGCGCCTGAGCGGCCAGCGTTGCCGCGTAGCGGTCGGCCACGTTGGTGCGCGAGGCGCTGACGTGGCGGCGCATCAAGAGCTCGGCGAGCTCCTCGTCGCCCGCCTCGATGGCATCGACGATGCGATGGTGTTCGACGAAGGCGCGCTGCGGGCGTGTGCCGCTGGCGCTGAACTGGGTGCGGTAGAGCCGCACTAGGTAATAGAGATCGTCGCATAGCAGGTTCATCAGCATCTTGTTGTGGCTGCCCTGCACGATGCGGTAGTGAAAATCGAGATCGCCTTCGCGCTGGTAGTAGGCTTCGCCCCGCTTGAGGTCGCTCTGGCTCTCGTGCACGGCCAGCACATCGCGCAGCCCCTGGATCTCATCGGCGGTCATGTGCTGGGCGGCAAGCCGGGCGGCCATGCTTTCTAGCGCCTCACGCAGATCGAAGAGTTCGAGCAGCTCCTTCATTGACAGCTGCACGACACGGGCGCCCACGTGCGGAACGCGCTGGATCAGCCGGTGCGCCTCGAGCCGACGCATCGCCTCGCGCAAGGGCCCGCGTGAAATACCATAGGCCTTGGCAAGACCCGGCTCGGTAATCTTACTGCCTGGTGCCAAGTCACCGCGCACGATATCCTGCTGCAACTGCTGGAAGACGCGCTCGGCCAAGGTACGCACTTCGGGAGAAGCGCTATCGTCTTGGGTCGTAAGCGATTCAGCGGTGGAGGTCATAGCAAAGTCGGGCCCATCAAATTGTCGACAATTTAATCATATCGCCACTTTAGCTCTGACGCTCTAAAGCGTCAACCTGCCGTGGCATAGCTCATTTTACTTCTTTAGTGGTATAAAATCCCGCTTATTCTAAGACGAATGTCGACAATCAACTCATCATCTATAAAACAGCGCCGAAACGTTGGCAGCACCACGCTTTTCTATCCTGGCCTGCGCCCCGCAGCGCCACTAGAATAAGCCGCCCCCCACTTTCGGCTAAACGTGACTGCGCCATGACAACGGCCTTGACCCTAACGGCCCTGCCCTACGCTTGCGACCCTCTTAACTACTTTGCCCGCCTGCGCCATCGCCCTAGTGCCGTGCTGCTGGACAGCGGCCGCCCCCACGCCAAGGGGCGCTTCGACATCATGGCAAGCGACCCTCTGGCAGTGCTCAGCGTTAGCGCCAGCGGCGAGACCGAGATCAGCGCCGATACGCACCCGCACTTGGCCGCCCCGCCCGAAGCCCTGCTCGGTCGATCGTTTGCTCTACAGCAGTGGCTACTGGATCAGCTCGCGCTGCCCGCGCTCGAAAGCGAGCTGCCCTTTCTCGGCGGGCTGATCGGCTTTTGGAGCTACGATCTCGGACGCGCGCAGCAGGGCGTGGCCAGCCGCCATTCGCCGGTAAGCGCCCTGCCCCAGGCGCGGGTTGGGCTATTTGATTGGTCGCTGACGTTGGATCACGAGCGCCAGCAGGCGTGGCTCGTCGCCACGGCAGCGCGGCGCGATGAGGTTCTCGCCTGGCTTAGAAAAGCCCAGCGACAAGAAGCGCCTTTTCGCTTGACCGCCCCCTTCGCCGCCGAGATGACCGCCAAGGACTACGCCCAGCGTTTCGACGCCGTAAAGCGCTATATCAACGCCGGAGACTGCTACCAGATCAACCTCGCCCAGCGCTTCAGCGCAAGCTTTAGCGGCGATAGCTGGCAGGCCTACCAGCGGCTGCGCAAGGCGACCCCCACGCCCTTTTCGGGCTATCTAGCCTGGGAGAAACAGGCGATTCTCTCGGTCTCTCCCGAGCGCTTCATTGGCTGCCGCGATGGTCACGTCGAGGCGCGCCCGATCAAGGGCACACGCCCACGCGGAAAAACGCCGCAAGAGGACGACGCCCTCGCCCGCGCGCTCTTGATGAGCCCTAAGGATCGCGCCGAAAACGTGATGATCGTCGATCTGCTGCGTAACGATCTAGGCCGCGTGTGCCGCCCAGGCAGCATTCACGTGCCCGCACTTTGCGCGCTCGAAAGCTACCCCAACGTGCACCATCTGGTTAGCGTGGTGCGCGGCGAGCTGACCCCAGAGGCCACACCGCTCACGCTCATGGCGGCAGCCTTTCCCGGCGGCTCGATCACCGGCGCACCAAAAATCCGCGCCATGCAGATCATCGACGAGCTCGAGCCCTGCCAGCGCAGCGCCTATTGCGGCAGCCTCGGCTACATCGACCGCCGTGGGCAGATGGATACCTCGATCGCCATTCGCACGCTCATCGCCGATGGCGACAGGTTGCACGTCTGGGGCGGTGGCGGCCTGGTGGCCGACTCCGAAGCCTCAGAGGAGTATGCCGAGACCTACGCCAAAATTCGTCATCTCATCGGTGCCTTGGAATAAAGCGCTAACCAAACGGTATTGGGGAGCAGCGCTTGGCCTTTGGTAGCCTATGGTTCACTTTTGATCTGCCCGACCGAGTAGGAGCCGACATGGCCGCAGAGCTTGATAGCATCATTCGCGAACGGGAACATTCGCCCGAAGCACTCATCGAGTGGGCCTTTACCCAAGGCGAACGTCCGATCTGCACCACCAACTTCCGCCCCTTCGAAGCCGTCATATTGCATATGGTCACCCAGGTGCGTCCCGACGTGCCCATCGTTTGGATGGACAGTGGCTACAATACCGAGGCTACCTACCGCTTTGCCGACGAGCTCATCCAGCGCCTGAATCTAAACATCGTCACCTACATTCCCAAGCGCACGCGCGCCCATCGCGAAGCCCTGGACGGCCCCATGCCCGGCATCGACGACCCGCGCCACGACGCCTTCACCCGCGAGGTCAAACTCGAACCCTTCGAGCGCGCCCTGAAGGAGATGCGCCCCGACGTGTGGTTCACCGCGCTACGCGCCGAGGACACCGCCGAGCGAGCCAAAATGCAGCCTCTAAGCCGTAACAGCGACGGTTTGCTCAAGGTTGCCCCGGTGCTGCACTGGAGCGCCAAGCAGATGTACACCTACCTGCAAACGCACGACCTGCCCAACAACTTCGACTACTTCGACCCCACCAAGGTGGAAGAGAAGCGCGAGTGCGGCCTGCATCTACAGCACTGAGACTCGACTGTATTGACAGTCGGCAGTATCGGCATCCCACGCAAAGAGGGCATGGTTTTCACCATGCCCTCTTTGTATAGAAGAAACGCTAGATAAGAGCGGCCGAAAGCCCTTACTCAGTAGGCCGGAAGCTCGAGGCTATCGAACAACACCGGCTCGTTGCGCGGGCCAGCGGCTAGGGCGGCATCGACGCGCTCACGCGTAAGGTGAGTGGCGAAACGCTCGAGGAAGTCGTACATATAACCGCGCATAAAGGTGCCGCGACGAATGCCGATCTTGGTCGTCGAGCTTTCGAAGAGATGGCTTGCATCGAGCACGACCAAATCCTCGTCCTGCTCGGGGTCGACCGCCATCTGCGCCACGATGCCCACGCCTAGCCCCAGGCGCACGTAGGTCTTGATCACGTCGGCGTCGGCAGCGGTCAGCACCACGTTGGGCGCAAGCCCCTGGGCCTTGAAGGCATCGTCGAGCTGCGAGCGGCCGGTAAAACCAAAAACGTAAGTGACCAGCGGAAACTCGGCCAAGGCCTCGAGCGTCAATGGCCCTTCGAGCTTTGCCAGCGGGTGGGTCTTGGGCACCATCGCGCAGCGGTTCCAGCGGTAGCACGGCAAGAGCACCAGATCGTTGAACAGCTCGAGGGATTCGGTGGCAATGGCGAAATCGGCCTGCCCTTCGCTGACCATCTGCGCAATCTGCTTGGGCGTGCCCTGCTGCATATGCAGCGCCACATCGGGATATTTCTGCGTGAATTCGGCGATCACCGGCGGCAGTGCATAGCGTGCCTGGGTGTGAGTAGTGGCGATAGAAAGGCTACCCCGGCGCTCGTCGCTGTGCTCCTGAGCTACCTGCTTGATGTTATCGGTCAGGCGCAGCACTTGACCGGCCAAATCGATGATCGACTGCCCGGCGGTGGTGACGCGCGTGAGGTGTTTACCGCTGCGGGCAAAAATCTCTACGCCCAGCTCGTCTTCGAGCAGACGGATCTGCTTGGAGATGCCTGGCTGAGAGGTATACAGGCTCTGCGCTGTCGCCGACACGTTGAGATTATGCCGGTTGACTTCCCAGATATAGCGAAGCTGCTGTAATTTCATTTTTTGGTTCCTGCTCTTACTGTCTTGCCCGGCGACTGCGGCCTGGCACCGCCTCGTGGTAGGCCACTTGCCCGCCTGGCTCGGCGCCAAAATCACAATTTAGAATAAAAAAAGAGATAATAATGCATTTATAGCATAAAAAAACTTCGCTATCAGCCTCTAAAGTTTTTCGCTATGTTACTCATCAGCGGCGTGCTGAATTTGCCAGCCTCGATCACGAGCGCTACCATTTGCCGACTTGGCGGCGTGAGTAAGCGCTTGATCCACGCCTAAGTATCTTTTATCACCACCTAATGTTCACGCCTAAGTACGTTGCTCCTTTTTTGAGGCAACGCAACCGAAGAGCAACGCAAACGGGAGAAGCCCATGGCCAATAATGTTGATGTCACCAACGCCAACTTCGAGCAGGAAGTCCTCAACGCCGACAAACCTGTTCTACTCAAATTTTGGGCGCCCTGGTGCGGCCCCTGCAAGGTGATGGCACCGGTCGTCGATGAAGTGGCCGCCGAGCGTGGCGACGAGCTGAAAGTCGTTAGCGTCAACGTCGACGATGCTCCCGAGATAGCCGCCGACCAAGGCGTGCGCGGCGTTCCCACCGTGATGCTGTTCAAATCCGGTAGCAAAGTGGCTTCGCTGGTAGGCGCGCAGTCCAAGTCGCAGCTGACCCAGTTCATCGATCAGAACGCCTAAGGCGCTGATCGCTCGTCGGCCATCATTCGATGGCCGACGGCCCCATCCTATTCCTTTCACTCCCTTACCACTTAAATCCTTTACCGCTGAGACGGCGAACGCGTAGCGCGATCTTGCGCCTCGAGAACTTCCCCCCTGCGCCTCATGCGCATTCGCTTACCCGGCCCAAGAAGATGCGCCATCCAGCGCGTTTGCGGATGACTATCGAGGGCGATCTTGAGCGTCATCGTCAACAGCACCGATAGCAGCATGCCTACCACGCCGAAGATCCATCCCCACACCACCAGCGAAAGAAAGGCAACGAAGCTCGAAAGCCCCAGTGCGCGCCCCATTACGCGCGGCTCGATGAGATTACCCAGCACAAAGTTGATCACCAGATACGCCATCGCCAGCAAGAAGGCTTGAAACACGCCACCGTCTTGCGACACCAGCAACAGCAGCACCGGCGGTACCGCCGCCAGCGCCGAACCAATATTGGGAATGAAGTTGAGCGCAAAGGCGAGCACGCCCCACAGTAGCGGAAAGCCCACCCCCAAGACGACGCAGGCAAGCCACACCAGCACGCCCGTGATCAGGCTGATCACCGTCTTGACTGCCAGATAGCGCTTGAGCGTGAGGCTAAATTCACTAAAGCGTTTTAGGCTCGGCGCGGGGTTTTCTAAAGCTGAGGACATCTTGCTGCGAAAGCTCAGCGTTTCGAACAGCATGAAGACCACCAAAAGCGCCACGACGACGCTCTGCATGAACAAGTTGCCGAGTTCACCCAGAATCATCGGCACCCAAGAGGCGTCTTCCTCCATATCGAACAGCTGGCCCAGCTCATCGGGGCTAAAAGCAAAGCCATGAGCCGCCAAGCGATTGAGAATGCTCCAGTAGTGTTCGTAGAGCCTGGCTTCGATATCCGGCAGCGCTTCGATGAAGGTGCCGAAGCTATTGACCACCAACACGCCGATCAACAAGACGAAGGCCACCAGCACCAATAGCGTGATGCAGACCGCCGCACGCAAATTGAGCCCTTTGTGATGAAGCCACTGCACGGGCGAGGTGCACACGACCGCGATGAATAGCGCCAGTAAAAGCGGCACCAGTAAATCCGCCCCCAGCTTCATCCCCCCGATGATGATCGCAAGCGCGGCCAGCGCCAGCGTAGCGTTCAGGGGGATACTGCGATAATCCTCATCCGTTATCTTCGACATTGCCTCTTCCCTAGCGTGATCTATCCTCATAATGGCTTCAATAGCGTAGTTCCACAATTGCGTTGCACCAACGCTATGCCGCTTAATCAAGGCAATACGTGGCCAACCATGCAAACAATAAGCAACTGTTTCGCGGCGACTCTTAGGGCCTGAACTTTCTCCGTCGCTGCCCTTCAAAGAAACGCATACCGCTTGCAACGAGCCCTCGCCTTGGCGATGTTTGATGACAGGAGTCATGTACCATGCTGATACCCTCACGCCTACCTTCTTCGCTGCGCTACGGCCTTATGGGCGGCGCTATGCTGGCGCTTCTGAGTGCCCCGGCGGTGCAGGCACAAACCGTACCGCCCGGCCTTAGCGTTCAGGCCCAGTCGTGGGTCGACGTTGCCCCCGATAAAGCAACGCTCAATGCCCGGCTGTGGGAGAATACACCAGCGGTTCCCAGCGTGGACGAGACCGACCAGGATGCACTGAACGAAGCGCGCGAGCGTTTGGAAACACGCGCCAGTGAACTCCTAGCGGCCCTTGAAGATATAGGCATCGATCGGCGCATGCTGAGCGCAGGCTCGCTCAACGTCTATCCCGATTACGTATCGGGCGCGCGCAATGACGATGGCGAGCAGGAAATGCTCCAGCGTACGCGCCTAGAGCGCCCTTTCAGCGTCGAGATCAACGACCTGGATCAGCTCACAGACGTACTCAATGCGCTGATGAATGCGGGTGTTAACGCCCTGGATGGGGTCGCGTTCGACCTACAGGACCGCGAGGCGGCCACCGACGAAGCGCTGACCAAAGCGCTGGAGAAAGCTCAGCGTAAAGCGGGCTTGATGGCCGACACGCTGGACATCGAGCTAGGCCCGATCCAGCGTGTCGAGGAGACCCAGTCTCCCGTCTTCGCGCCGCGCATGATGGCCATGCGCGCCGAGAGTCAGGATGCCTCGGGTGGCTCGGTGCAGAGCGATTATAGCCCCGGCACCATTCGTATCGATGCCGGGGTTCGCGTCGAGTGGTCGCTTACAGCACCAGACGCTCAAGACCGCCCAGATACGGACGTAGCGGCGCAGGAAGAGTAATCGACCCATCCGCCTGCTGGTGATTTTCCAATACCGCCAGCAGGCACCGCCCCACTGCCAGCCCCGAACCATTCAGGGTATGCAGCAGTTGGGGCTTTTTCATTTCCGGTTTACGGAAGCGCGCCTGCATGCGCCGGGCCTGGAAATCCTCGCAGTTGGACACCGACGAGATCTCCCGATACGTCTCTTGGCTCGGCAGCCACACTTCCAGATCGTAAGTTTTGGCAGCGCCAAAGCCCATATCACCGGTGCACAGCGTCACGACTCGATACGGAAGCTCCAGCGCCTGAAGAATTGCCTCGGCGTGGCCGCGCATCTCCTCCAGCGCTTCGTAGCTCTTCTCCGGGTCGACGATCTGAACCATCTCGACTTTATCGAACTGGTGCTGGCGAATCATGCCGCGCGTATCGCGCCCGTGGGAGCCGGCCTCGGAGCGAAAGCACGGCGTATGGGCAGTGAGTTTCATGGGCAGCGCGGCGTGGTCGACGATCTCATCGCGCACGAAGTTGGTCAGCGGCACCTCCGAGGTCGGGATCAAGTGGTACTCGCGCTCGTCGTCGAGCTTGAACAGATCCTCGCCAAATTTCGGCAGTTGCCCGGTACCCATGAGCGAATCGCGGTTCACCATGTAGGGCACGTAGCACTCTTCGTAGCCGTGCGCCTGCGTCTGGGTATCCAGCATGAACTGCGCCAGCGCCCGGTGCAGCCGCGCGATGGGACCACGCATCACGGCAAAGCGCGCGCCGGTGAGCTTGGCTGCCAATTCGAAGTCGAGGTAGCCCGATTTCTTGCCTAGGTCGACGTGATCGAGCACGTCGAAATCGAACTCGCGGGGCGTGCCCCAGCGGTGCAGCTCGACGTTGTCGTCTTCGTTTTTACCCTCGGGCACGCTTTCGTGGGGCAGGTTGGGAATGCCGCTGATGGCGTCGTCCCACTCGGCCTGCACGCTCGCAAGCTGCGCTTTGGCAGCGTCCAGGCGGTCGCCCAGATCGCTCACCTCGTCCAGCAGCGGCTGGATGTCTTCACCGCTCGCCTTGGCCTTGCCAATCGCTTTCGAGCGGCTATTGCGCTCGTTTTGCAACTGCTCGGTCTGGGTCTGCAGCTCACGACGCCGCGACTCCAGTGCCTGCAACGCCTCGCTATCCAGGGTATAGCCACGCCGGGCCAGTTGGTCTGCGACCCCCGCGAGGTCACCGCGCAGCAGTTTTGGATCGAGCATGAAGACTCCCTTGGGCTGAATTCAGTAAAACGCGACGCACCGCGCCTGCAATAAGGTGAGCTATTGTAGGCAAAAGCAGCCCAGGGGGCTACGGGGCAGCTAGCTTGCTCTGCATGAGGTGCCCAGGCGTCAAAGCTCACTCCCCTCGGGTAAAAATGCTAGAGTGCGCGCCGAGTAAACGGCCATGCTGATGGTAGGGCCGCCAATTTTTAAGGAGTGACACGTGGGTAAATCGACAGGTGCAGTGGGGTGGTGGCGCGGTACGGCGCTGTGGAAGAAGATTCTCATCGGGCTCGCGCTGGGGATCTTGGCCGGTGCGCTGCTCCAAGAGGATGCCAGCCTGTTCAAGCCGCTGGGCGACATCTTCATCAACGCCATCATGATGTTGATCGTGCCGCTGGTGTTTTCGACCTTGGTGGTCGGGATTACCTCTATGCGCGACCCGCAGAAGATGGGGCGTATCGGCGCGCGTACCATCGCACTCTATTTGCTGACCACGGCGTTCGCCATCAGCATCGGGCTTTTGCTCTCGACGCTCTTACAGCCCGGCGCAGGCGTCGAGCTGAGCTTCGATGAGAGCGTTAGCCCTAATGCGGCGCCAACGCTTGCCTCGATTCTCATCGACCTGGTTCCGCGTAACCCCATCGATGCCTTGGCCAACGGCAACATCTTGCAGATCATCGTCTTCGCCATTGGCTTGGGTATCTCACTCACGCTGATCGGCGAAAAAGGCAATGCCCTGGTCACGGTCTTCGATAGCTTCGCCGAGGCCATGTACAAACTCACCGCCATCGTCATGGCTTTTGCGCCCTTCGGCGTCTTCGGGCTCATGGCCCACGTGTCAGGGCAATACGGTCTGGAAATCCTGCTGCCCTTGGCAAAGCTGATCGGCGTCGTCTATCTCGCCTGTATTCTCCACGTACTCGTGGTCTACTCTGGCTTCATCGCGCTGCTCGGTAGGCTCAACCCCAAGCGCTACTTGAAGGGCAGCGTCGATGCGATGATGATTGCCTTCTCATCGGCCTCCTCCGCCGGGTCGCTGCCGATCTCGCTGCGCTGCGCGCAGAAAAACCTCGGCGTCTCCGAAGGGGTATCGGGCTTCGTGCTGCCGGTCGGGGCGACCATCAACATGGACGGTACGGCGCTGTATCAAGGGGTAGTGGTACTCTTCATCGCCCAGATGCTAGGCGTCGATCTGACCCTGGTCGACTATGGCATGATCATCGCCACCGGCACTCTCGCCTCCATCGGTACGGCAGGCGTTCCTGGCGCGGGGCTGATCATGCTGTCGATCGTCATGGCCCAGATCGGCCTGCCGCTCGAAGCCATTGGCGTGGTGGCGGGTATCGATCGCATCCTCGACATGGCGCGCACCAGCGTCAACGTCGCCGGTGATATCATGGTGACGACCCTGGTCGGCAAGAGCGAAGGCGAGCTGGATTTGGCCGTTTACAACGGTAGCGACCCCGCCAGTGCCCCGCGCGAGTAAACGCCCGCCCCGCTTTCGTTGGGGTAAAAACGCCGCGCGATAACAACAAGCGCTGCCTTGGCGCAGCGCCCAAGACCACTGCATTGAATAAACGAGTGCAGCGAATCATCGCCTGCACTCGATAATAGAGAGGAGACCGTGATGCCAAGCCCCCTGTCTCGCGTCATTGCCGAGCTCGACCGTCGTCATCGCCAAGATCCGGCGGCCATCGAGGTCGACGGCGCGGCGGTGCCCAAAGAGTGGTACTACGCCCAGCGCATGAGCGCCTGGCTCGACACGCTGGTTGCCTCCCCTAGCGACGTGTTGAGAATCGCCGTTTGCGCCCAGCACTTGCAGCGCTGGGAGCTTGCGCGCGACGCCTACCCCAATGATCGCATCGGCTATCTCACCTGGCGGCGCGACCAGGGCCAGCGTGCGGGAGAGATCGCCGCCACCGTCATGCGTGAGCAAGGCTACGACCATGAAGAGGCCGAGCGCGTCCAAACCATCGTGCGCAAACAGGGGCTTGGGCGCGACGCCGACGTCCAGGCGCTGGAGGACTGCGCGTGCCTAGTGTTTCTCGAACTCGATTTTCTCGATTTCGCCGCGCGGGTCGAGCGCGATCACATGATCCGTATCCTGCAAAAGACCTGGCGCAAGATGTCGCCCGAGGCGCACCAGCAGGCCCTGGCGCTGCCGCTTCCCGAGGAGGCGCTATCGCTGGTTAGCGAGGCGCTGGGAGGCTGAGCCAACCGGTGTAATGCGCCCCTCTGGCGCCTGGGGTAAAGTAGGCGCCTTCTCTTATCTCCTCTGCCCACGCTGGGCAGCGATGGCTCGATTGATATGATTGCATCTCTGGATTCCCGCGACCTCACTTTGGCTGGCCTCAACGATCGCTACGTGCGCTTTTTGGAGGCCCTGCGAGCGCGCGGCTTCGAAGGCGATATCGCGCCGGACTACGCCAGCCGCACGGTACTGGCCACCGACAACTCGATCTATCAGCGCCTGCCTCAGGCAGCGCTCTATCCGCGCCACGCCGAAGACCTCGAGCGCATCGCCAAGCTCGCCGCCGAAACCATCCACCGCGATGTCGTCCTCACCCCTCGCGGTGGCGGCACCGGCACCAACGGGCAGTCGCTTACCGACGGTCTGGTGGTCGATGTCTCGCGCCATATGAACCAGATACTTGAGATCGACGTCGAGAACCGCCGCGTGCGCGTGCAGGCAGGCGTGGTCAAGGATCAGCTCAACGCGGCGCTCAAGCCTCATGGGCTCTTCTTCGCCCCGGAGCTTTCGACCTCCAACCGTGCCACCATCGGCGGCATGATTTCCACCGATGCCAGCGGCCAGGGCAGTTGCACCTACGGCAAGACTCGCGATCACGTGCTCGAACTCGATACCGTCGTACTCGGGGGCGAGCACCTGCATAGCCACCCGCTCGACGCCGAGGAAGAACAGCGGGCACGCAGCGCAAGCGGCGTGATCGGGCGTATCCATGCCACTGCCGGGCGCATCATCGATGAACAGAAAGCCCTCATCGACGCCAAATTTCCGCCGCTGAATCGCTGCCTTACCGGTTATGACCTGGCCCACCTGCGCGACGCGGCCCAAAAGCTCGATCTCAATAGCCTTTTGTGCGGCTCGGAAGGCTCGCTTGGGTTTCTCAACGAAGCGGTGCTCAACGTGCTGCCCATTCCGCGCCACGCCACGCTGGTCAACGTCCGCTATGAAAGCTTTATGGACGCCCTGCGCGATGCCAAGTCGCTGATGGTGGGCAGCGTCAAACCGACCTCCATCGAGACCATCGACGACACCGTGCTGCTCTTGGCCATGGAGGACTTCGTCTGGGACGGCGTGGCCTCGTTCTTCCCCAGCGGGAAGATACCGATTCGCGGCATCAATCTGATCGAGTTCAACGACGACGACCCCGACGTTCTGGCGCAGAAAGTAGCGGCGTTTACCCGTCATTTGGATCAGGACAGCGCAGTCGAGCGCCTGGGCTTTACCCTCGCCGAGGGGCGCGGCAACATCCAGAAGGTCTACGCCATGCGCAAGCGCTCGGTGGGCCTTTTAGGCAACGTACAGGGCGAAAAGCGCCCGATCCCCTTCGTCGAAGACACCGCCGTACCGCCGGAACACCTGGCCGAGTTCATCGCCGAGTTTCGCGCAGCCCTGGACGCCCGCGGGCTTGCCTACGGCATGTTTGGCCACGTCGATGCGGGCGTGCTGCACGTACGCCCAGCCATCGATATGAAAGACCCCGAGCAGGAGCGCCTGATTCGAGAGGTATCCGACGAGGTGGTGGCCCTCACCCAGAAGTACGGCGGCCTGCTTTGGGGCGAGCACGGTAAAGGCGTGCGCTCGGAGTACACGCCGCGCTTTTTTGGCGAGCTCTACCCAGCGCTGCAGCAGGTAAAAGCGGCCTTCGACCCCTACAACCAGCTCAACCCCGGTAAGATCGCCTCCCCCGCCAGCGGCGCCGAAGTGATCCTGCGCGACAGCGACCCGGAGCTACTTACCGTCGACGGCGTGCCGATGCGCGGGCAGCTGGACCGCACCATTGCCGAGCACACCTGGCAGGCCTATGACGCCGCCGTTTACTGCAATGGCAACGGCGCTTGTTACAACTACGACGTCGACGACCCCATGTGCCCTTCGTGGAAGGCCACCCGCGACCGTATTCACTCACCCAAGGGGCGCGCGAGCCTGGTGCGCGAGTGGCTGCGCTTGCAGCAGCAAGCCGGGGTCGACGTGGTCGAGGAGTCGCGCAAGAAAAAGGCCGAGAGCGCCTGGGGGTTCGTCAAGCATCTGCCGCTACGCATCGCCAACACGCTGCGCGGGCGGGGCGACTTTTCGCACCAGGTCTACGACGCCATGGCGGGCTGCTTGGCGTGCAAGTCCTGCGCCGGGCAGTGCCCGGTGAAGGTCAACGTGCCGCAGTTTCGCTCGCAGTTTCTCGAGGTCTACCACGGGCGCTACCTGCGGCCGCTGCGCGACTATCTAATCGGCACCACCGAGTACCTGCTGCCCTACTTCGCCCGCGTGGCCCCACTTTACAACGCGCTGTTTGGCCAGCGCTGGATGGCGACGCTAATGAGCAAAGGCTTAGGCATCAGCGACTCGCCGCTGCTCTCGCGCGCAAGCGTGGGCAAGCAGCTGCGCGCCTGGGGCGTGGCCGAGGCAACGCCCCAGGCCCTGGCGCTGCTCAGCGAACAGCAGCGCGCCAATAGCGTGATTCTGGTGCAGGACGCCTTCACTAGTCACTTCGAAGCACGCTTGGTGACGGATGTCATAGAGCTGCTTTCGCGTCTGGGCCTGCGCGTCTTCGTACTGCCCTACGCGCCCAACGGCAAACCCCTTCACGTTCAGGGCTTTCTCGGCGCCTTCGAGCGCACCGCCGGGCGTCAAGCCGCGCGGCTGCGCGCCTTGGCCGAATTCGACGTGCCCATGGTCGGCATCGATCCGGCGATGACGCTCACCTACCGCCAGGAGTACGTCAAGGCGCTGGGGCGCGATGCCGTGCCCCACGTGCTGATGCTTCAAGAGTGGCTACTGACCCGACTGCCGCTATTGCACGGCCAGCGCGAGCGGATGAACCCGGTCGCCCCGGTGAGCTATCAGCTGCTCGCCCACTGCACCGAGAAGACCAGCGCGCCTGGCAGCCTGCGTGCCTGGCAGCAGCTGTTCGAGGCCCTGGGGCTTTCGCTCGAAACGATCGCCACCGGCTGCTGTGGCATGTCCGGCACCTACGGCCACGAAACGCGTAATGTGGAGACCTCGCGGACGATCTATGCCCAGTCCTGGGAGCCTGCCGTTAACGCCCATGGCAGCGCCACGCTTCTGGCAACCGGCTATTCGTGCCGTAGCCAGGTCAAGCGCTTCTCGGCAACGACGCTGCAGCACCCGTTCCAGGCGCTGCTCTACCAACTGCGCATCGCCCAACCCAACGGCGCTAAGCGCTAAAAACGCTACACGCCGAGGAGAGGTTAGCCTCCTCGGCGTGCTGTGTAATTGGAAATGCTGCTAGAAAAACGAGCTGTTAAAAATGAGCGGCTAGAAGAAGAGCCGCTTGAGCGCTTCGCCCGGCTGCTCTTCGCGCATGAACGCCTCGCCCACCAAAAAGCCGTTCACCTTGTGCTCGCGCATCAGCGCGACATCGTCGCGGCTATGAATGCCGGACTCGGTAATGACCGTCACCGCCTCGGGAATATGCGGCAGCAAATCCAGCGTAGTGCCTAAACGGGTATCGAAGGTGTGCAGGTTGCGGTTGTTGATGCCCACGAGGGTCAAATCGAGCGCCAGCGCACGTTCGAGCTCTTCGCCGTCGTGTACTTCCACCAGTACGTCCATACCCAGTTGCGTAGCTTGCTGGTGCAGGTCACGCAGCTGGGCGTCGTCGAGTGCGGCCACGATCAATAAAATGGCGTCGGCGCCAATCGCTCTAGCTTCACTCACCTGGTAACCGTGGGTGATGAAGTCCTTACGAATCGCGGGCAGCGCGCAGGCGTCGCGTGCGGCCATCAGATAGTCTTCGTGCCCCTGGAAGAAATCGGCATCGGTGAGCACCGACAGGCAGGCCGCGCCGCCCTGGGCGTAGCTCTTGGCGATGTCTGCCGGGTGAAACGCTTCGCGAATCACCCCTTTTGAGGGCGAGGCCTTCTTGATCTCGGCGATGATCGCCGGCTCGCCCGCTTCGATGCGCCGTGTTAGCGCCTTTACGAAGCCGCGCGGCGCGCTCTGCTTGGCGGCCAGGGCCAAAAGATCCGCTTCGGAGACGGCTTGGCGGCGTTCGGCGACTTCTTCATCCTTGCGCGCAAGAATGCGGGTCAAGATCGTGGGCGTGGCGGTGGTCATGGTCGTCTCAGTGCTTGAAGATACGGGTGAACGTGGAGAGCTCCTTGAGCTTCTCCAACGGCAGTTTGGACGCCTGGGCGTCTTGAGCGATCAGCACGCCCTCCTTGAGCGTATCGGCCACGCCAGCACAGTAGAGCGCCGCGCCAGCATTGAGCGCCACCATATCGGCGGCAGCCCCCTCGCCTACCAATGCGGCTTTGACCAGGCGCAGACTATCTTCGGCGCTGGCCGCCTTGAGAGTGGAAAGGCTTTGGCGCTCGATGCCCAGAGCTTCGGGCGTTACCTCATACTCGCGAATTTCGCCCTCTTTGAGCTCGGCCACCCGCGTGGGCGCCGCCAGGGAGATTTCGTCCAAGCCGTCCTCGGCGTGCACCACCATGACGTGGCGGCTGCCAAGCTTCTGCAGCACTTCGGCCATCAGGCGCACGAGCTCGGGAGCATAAACACCGACGACCTGGTTGGGCGCGCCCGCTGGGTTGGTCAAGGGCCCCAGAATATTGAACAGAGTGCGCACCCCCATCTCCCGGCGCGGGCCGATGGCGTGGCGCATGGCAGGATGATGATTGGGAGCGAACATAAAGCCGACGCCCACCTGCTCGATACAGCGCGCCACCTGAGTGGCATCGAGATCGAGGTGAATGCCCGCCACGTCGAAAAGATCGGCGCTACCAGAGGAGGAAGAGACGCTGCGATTGCCATGTTTGGCTACCCGCGCGCCTCCGGCTGCGGCGACGAAGCTCGATGCAGTGGAGACGTTGAACAAATTGGCACCATCGCCGCCGGTGCCGACGATATCGACCAGGCCATCACGCTGAACGTCTACCTTGCGCATCAGCTCGCGCATCACCTGGGCTGATGCGCTAATCTCTACCGCGCTCTCGCCCTTCATTGCCAAGCCCACGAGCAAGCCGCCGATCTGGGCGTCGGTTGCATCACCGGTCATGATCTGGCGCATCAGCGCGTACATCTGTTCAAAGGCCAGATCGTCGCGGCGCATCACCGCGTTGATGGCGTCTCGCATGTGCATACTTCGACCTCTAAGTGCGTGAGCGTGGCCCTCAGGCGCGCTTCAAAAAGTTAGCGAGCAGCGCGTGTCCCTGGCGCGTCAAAATCGATTCGGGGTGAAACTGTACGCCCTCGACGTCGAGCTCGCGATGCTTGAACCCCATGATCAGGCCAGGCGTAACATCGCTTTCAGCCGTCCAGGCGGTGATTTCCAAACACTCGGGCAGGGTGTCACGTTCGACCACCAGCGAGTGATAGCGGGTCACGTCCAGCGGCTGCTCGAGCCCGGCAAACACGCCCGTTCCCGTATGCTCGATGGCGGAGGTTTTACCGTGCATTACCTGGGGCGCGCGCACGACCTTACCGCCATATACCTGCCCAATCGCCTGATGCCCTAGGCAAACGCCCAAGAGCGGCAGCCGACCGGCGACGTGTTGAATTAGTTCGAGCGAAATGCCCGCCTCGTTGGGCGTGCAAGGGCCCGGGGAGACAACGACATGCGACGGCGCCAAGGCGTCGATTTCCGCCAGAGTGATTTCATCGTTACGGTGGGTCACCACCTCGGCCCCCAACTCCCCCAAATACTGGACGATATTGAAGGTAAAGCTATCGTAGTTATCCAGCATCAAGACTTTTTGAGCCATAAGCTATTGATAGACCCCGGTATTTGGCTTCAAACGGCTAACCGTTACCCAAATGGCTATTCAGGTTAGCGTTCAGTAGAAACGTGATAGGCAGGGATTGTAACGCTCCACCGCGCTTAGGGCTACGCTACAGCGGTGCTACGGGGTGGGTATTGATGGCGTATTTTCTGCAGAAAGGCTGAGCAACCCACACGTGAGACTGCCGCAAAGCAAGGGTTTTAAAAGCATAAAAGCTTCATTAAAACAAACACTTGTCATTTCATGCAGTTTGGTTTTTCGGCGCCACGAGGGTGCTAGCGCAAGACGGTGAGTAAAAAACGAGTAAAGCAGCATGAGGAGTACCAAAAAATTCTGCTTCAGTGTATTGAAAAGAGATGCAGCGACCCTATATGAAATAACGGGTAAGGGTAAACGGTACCTGCCCCGTAAGACATGAGCTTTTTGGATATTTTTTACTATTCAGGAGGTGCATGATGACTCTTAGAACTTTTCCCGTATTGCACGATCTCTCTGATTCACTGTTTGCGGACCGCTTTAACCGCATTGATCGCCTTTTCAGCCAGCTAACCGGCAATACGCCGCTACCCGCCATGCCTGCGTATAACATACGGCGACTTGCGGACAATCGCTACGAGCTGACCCTTAGCGTGCCAGGCTGGAAAGAGAGCGAGCTGGAAATCGAAACCGTCGGCGGACAGCTGAATATCAGCGGCAAACGCGAAGAGGAAGAGAAGGAGGAGACAGAAAACAGTGAAGAGCGGTGGATTCATCGGGGAATCAGCCGTAGCGACTTCCGGGCCAGCTATAACCTTCCAGAGCATGTAAAAGTCACTGGGGCGTCGCTTGAAAACGGTTTGCTGGCAATTGAGTTACTCCAAGATATACCGGAAGAAGAGAAGCCTCAGCGTATCTCAATAAACGCTAACTCGGTGCTTGAGCATAAGCCGTAATCCCTGTTCGAGGCTGTTTCGCGCCCGGCTAATGCCGGGCGTTTTAACTACCACCGCACTTTTTTCAAAGCAAAGCTGAATCGAATAATGGGGCGATCTTTCTAGCTAGCACCAATGAACTTGGATGCTAGCCCAACGAGCGCTCATTCAGTCGTCGGGCTTCGCGTTCGGCCTCTTCGAAGGTGGCGTAGGCGGCAACCACGGTGTTACCGGGCTGGGAGTCGTCGGGACGGGTGTCGATGACGTGAAATTCGCCCTGTTTCTCTTCGACCTGATAATGTTCGCTCATGGCGTCCTCCTTGTACGCATAGATTGGCACGCATGGATTGAGAGCAACCGCTCCTCAGGGTAGTGCCCCACTGGTCAAGATAGTCGATTCTACTGTTTGCGTCTTCCTTACTGCTCACTGACCAACTTTCTCCCATTTTTCCCGCACTTATCATGACATTCACGTTGCAATCCGGTGTCAGTGACGCCATATAGAGGGCACGCGAGCAAAGGCGAGACGATCTCACCTCACGGGGAACCCCTAGCGCTCGTGCAGAGTCACAGCGTGGCCGCCCTGCTTGGTAGCGCTCAAGCGCCCGTCGCTTAGGCCCGCCCACTGGTCTTGGCTTTTCAACATTTTGGGAGCGTGGAATGACAAAGCGAGCGACGCGAACGAGCACGCTCTACTGCCTGGCACTCTGCTTGCTGCCGCAAGCGGTGTGGGCCGACACGCTCAAGGTAGCGGCCTCTTTCTCGATCATCGGTGATTTCGTTCGCCGCATCGCCGATGACGACGTCGAGGTCAACGTCATTGCCCCCATTGGGAGCGACGTTCACCGCTGGGAGCTTACGCCTCCCAACGTGCTGGCGCTGGAAGATACCGATATCGTCTTCTATAACGGCTACGATCTCGAACCCTGGCTGCGTCACGTTCGCGCCGTCATCCATGACGATACACCGCTCGTCGCCCTGGCCGAGCGCGCCCATTTTGCCCCCATTCCGGTACCCACCGGCGAGTACGAAGGGCAGCCTGACCCACATATGTGGATGGACCCGCAAGGCGCCGCCGCCTACCTCGACGTCATCGCCGACACTTTGGCCGAGCACGACCCCGACAAAGCCGAGCTCTATCACCGGCGCGCCGAAGAGGCCCGCGATGTCTTGGCTGATCTCGATCGCGCGATCAAGGAGCGCCTGGACGGCATTCCCTACACCAACCGAACGTTGATCACTAGCGAAGCAGGGTTTGGCTATTTTGCCCGCGCCTACGAGTTCGAGCACACCGGCATCTGGGGCATGAACCAGGAGACCTGGGGAACGGCGCGCGCCATGGCGCGTATGAGCGAACGCCTAAGCGAGCAGCGCCCGCCTGCGCTGTTCTACGAGAGCACGGTGGCCGAGATTCACATGGACGCGCTTGCACGCGAAACGGGATTACCGCTTGCCGGCCCGCTCTATCTCGATACGCTTAGCGCGCGCGATGGCCCGGCGTTCAACTATCCGGCGCTGCTGCGCTACAACGCCGACCTTCTTCACCAGGCACTAGGCGGGGCGCGCAGCGAATAGCGCGCCCAACGAGTGCTGCCACCTTACTCGAGGTTTTCCAGCCCGCGCTCGGCCATGGCCACGGCGCGAAACAGCGCTCGCCCCTTGTTCAGCGTCTCCTGCCATTCGAGCTCAGGCACCGAGTCGGCGACGATTCCCGCACCGGCCTGGACGTGCAGTTGACCATCCTTGATCACCGCCGTACGGATGGCGATCGCGGTGTCCATGTTGCCGTGCCAAGAGAGATAGCCCACAGCACCCGAGTAGATGCCCCGCTTGACCGGCTCCAGCTCGTCGATGATCTCAAGCGCGCGAATCTTGGGCGCCCCCGAAACGGTGCCAGCCGGGAAGGTCGCCCGCAGCGTATCCATGGCCGAAAGACCAGGCTTCAAGCGCCCGGTGACGTTGGAGACGATGTGCATGACGTGGGAGTAGCGCTCTACCACCATGCGGTCGGTCAGCGTCACGCTGCCGGTTTCGGCAATCCGCCCCACATCGTTGCGCCCCAGATCGATCAGCATCAGGTGCTCGGCGCGCTCCTTGGGATCGGCGAGCAGCTCCGCTTCGAGCGCTCGGTCCTCCTCCTCGTTACGCCCGCGCTTGCGCGTTCCGGCAATGGGCCTCACGGTCACCTCGCCCTCTTCCAGGCGGGTCAGAATTTCCGGTGACGAGCCCACCACGTGGTGATCGCCCAAATTGAAGAAGAACATGTAGGGCGAGGGATTGAGGCTTCTCAGCGCACGGTAGAGATCGAGCGGCGAGGCCTGATACGGAATCGACATGCGCTGCGAAGGCACACACTGCATGATGTCACCGGCGAGCACGTACTCCTTGATCTTGTCGACGGCGGCCTTGAAGCCCTCTTCGGTAAAGCCCGAGCTGAAATCACTCTCCTCCACGGTCGCGCGCTCACGCTGCGGGCTCGCTGGCGGCACCACAGGGGCTTCCTTGAGGCGGCGTTCTAGATGCGCCAGGTGTGCGGTCGCCTTGGCCAGTGCGTCGGGCTGCTCGGGGTCGGCGTGGGTCCAGAGCGTCAAGCGGCCGGAGAGGTTGTCGAAGACGACGAAGTCGTTACACACCATCAGCAAAATATCCGGCACGCCCAGTGGATCGGGCTTCTCGACCCCGCGCAGGCGAGGCTCGATGTAGCGCACGGTATCGTAGCCGAAGTAGCCCACGAGCCCGCCGTCGAAGATCGGTTGGCTGTCAAGCTTGGGCACCTTGAAGCGCGTCTGAAAACGCTCTATCCACGCCAGCGGATCCTCGACCTCGGTGGCGCCCAGGCTTTCGCCATCCTTGATATGCGTGACGGTGAAACCACGCACTTCGATGCGCTCGTGCGACGGCAGCCCGATCATCGAGTAGCGCCCCCATTTTTCGCCCCCCTGTACCGATTCGAAGAGGAAGGTCCAGGGCGTGTTGGCGAGTTTCAGGTAGGTTGAGAGCGGCGTATCCAGATCGGCCAGCACCGCGCGGGAAACGGGAATGCGGTTGTAGCCAGCGCCTGCCAGCGCATCGAAGCGTTCCGGGGTCATCATTGCGTCCTAATCCTGAGTCTCGGTCGTGAGCAGTTGAGAAAGCGAATCCAGTAGCCAGTCAGGGTGGCTTGCAGCGATCGGTTCGCCATGATTGTAGCCGTAGGGCAGCGCCACGGTGGTGAACCCTGCCGCTTTACCTGCGGCCATATCGTGGCGCGAATCCCCCACCATCACGCAGGCGTGGGCCTCGACTCCCAACGTCTTGGCGACGTGGTTCAACGGCAGCGGATCGGGTTTTTTCTGCGCCAGGGAGTCACCGCCTAGGCAGAGCGAAAAAAACGCGTTCAAGCCGAAGCTTTCGAGAATGGGATCGATAAAGCGCGCGGGTTTATTGGTGATCAACGCAAGGCTAAACCCTGCACCATGCAGCGCTTCGAGCGCCGGTTTCACCCCAGGGTAGAGACGCGTTCGCGCGCTAGGCTCGGCAGCGTAAAAGCGTAGAAAATCGGCGTAAGTGCGTGCGTTTAGCGCCTCATCCGGTGTTTGACTCGATGTTTGAGCCAGTGCCCAGCTTAGCGCCCGCTCGACCAGCACCGGCGCACCGTTGCCGACCCAGTGGCGCACCTCACTCTCCGTGGGCACGGCAAGCCCTTGGGCAGCCAGCGCCTGGCCTACGGCAGCGGTAAGGTCGGGCACCGAGTCGATCAGGGTGCCATCGAGATCGAAAGCAATCAGCGTTTTACCGGTAAGTAGCGAATGCACGTCATCTCCCTAGTGATCGTTGCCGCCCCATGAGTCGTCCTCCGTAAAGAGCACCGAGCAAGCGGCTTGATTAAGCGCTTATCTTACCCTCTCGCCCTCGCCATTCACATTGACACTTCCCCCGTAGAGGCGCGCTTGCTCATAGGCAGCCGTACGGGAACCATCTATGCTTAAGCTAAGTCATTCTGGCAACAGAAAATTACGCGCCCCTTTCGCTCTCACCCAACGCACCATGGGAAGCGCAGGGCGCTCGGCACATGGAGGACTGGATGGGCATACCCAAGATCGTCATCGTAGGCGGCGGCGCCGCAGGGCTTGGCTTGGCAACACGTTTGGGGCGTACGCTAGGCAAGCGCCAGCGCGCCAGCATCGTGCTGCTAGACCGCGACACTACCCACGTGTGGAAGCCGCTCTTGCATGAGCTTGCCACTGGCGTGCTCAACTCGAGCATGGACGAAGTCGATTTTCGCGGCCACTCTGCCGCACACCACTACCGCTACGTGCGCGGTTCGCTCGAAGGGCTCGACCGCGATGCCAAGCGCTTGAAGATCGCCGCCATCGTCGACGAGGACGGCAGCGAAGTGCTCCCCGCCCGCGAGCTCGACTACGACTATCTGGTACTGGCGCTGGGTAGCGTCTCCAACGACTTCGGCACGCCCGGCGTGGCCGAACACTGCCACTTCATCGACTCGCCACAGCAGGCCAAGAGCTTTCAGCGCGACATGATCAATACCTTCCTGCGCTACAGTGACCCCGCGCTTCGCCGCCATGCCGAGCTGACCGTCGGCATCGTTGGCGGTGGCGCCACGGGCGTAGAGCTCGCCGCTGAGCTATTCGACGTCTCGCGCATGCTCAACGCCTACGGCGTCACTTCCAAGGAAGACCAGCGCCTGCGGGTGCACGTCATCGAAGCCGCACCGCGGCTGCTGCCCGGGCTATCCGAGCGCATCGGCACCACGGTGAGGCAAGAACTCGAAAAGCTCGGTGTGACGGTTCACATCGACACCGCCATCAAGGAAGCGCGCGCTGACCGTCTGGTGACGCAAGAGGGAGAGGAGATCGAAACCGATCTCAACGTCTGGGCGGCGGGGGTCAAGGCGCCCGATTTTCTCGCCGAGCTGGGGCTTGCCACCAATAAGAAAAATCAGATCAAGGTGCAAAAGACGCTGCAAAGCGTCGATGACCCGGCGATTTTCGCCCTCGGTGACTGCGCCAGCTGCCCGTTGGGCGACGACAGTTTCGTACCACCTCGCGCCCAGGCAGCACACCAGCAGTCACGCCACCTGGCCAAGAATCTCGAAGCGCTGCTGGCGGGTAAATCGCTCTCCCCCTTCCACTATCGCGACCGTGGCTCGCTGGTGTCGCTGGCAAGTTACGACGCCGTGGGCAACCTCATGCGCAGCTCGGCCTCCAAAGGGCTTTTCCTCGAAGGCTGGCTGGCGCGCAAGTTTTACGCCTCCCTCTACCGCCAGCACCAGCTCTCCATTCACGGGGCACCTAAAACGGCGCTTACGTGGCTGGTCGACAAGCTCAACCGCTATCTCAAGCCGCGCATGAAGCTACATTGAGGTGAGCGCTAATCAGGCGCCTATGAAAGTCAGGCGCCTGCCAGGGCACCGCGCATGCGCTCGATCACGCTATCGTAACGGTGCGGATCGGCGGCATTGGCGGCGTTGAAGATCGCCGACCCCGCCACGAAGGTATCAGCCCCGGCGGCGGCGATCTCAGCGATGTTATCGACCTTGACGCCCCCATCGATCTCCAAGCGAATGTCGCGCTTGGAGGCGTCAATGCGCTGACGCGCTTCGCGCAGCTTGTCGAGCGTGCCAGGAATGAAGGCCTGTCCGCCAAAGCCTGGGTTCACGCTCATCAACAGCACCATATCGATCTTGTCCATCACGTAGTCGAGATAGCTAAGCGGCGTTGCGGGGTTGAACACTAGCCCCGCTTGGCAGCCGCCTTGACGGATCAGCTGTAGCGAGCGGTCGATGTGCTCGGAGGCTTCGGGGTGAAAGGTGATCATGCTTGCCCCGGCCTCGATGAAGTCAGCGATCATACGGTCGACCGGCTTGACCATCAGGTGCACATCGATTGGCGCGGTAACGCCGTGCTGGCGCAGCGCCTTGCACACCATCGGCCCGATGGTGAGGTTGGGCACGTAGTGGTTGTCCATGACGTCGAAATGCACCCAATCGGCCCCAGCGGCCAAGACGTTGTCGACCTCTTCACCCAGGCGGGCAAAATTGGCGGAAAGAATCGAAGGGGCGATCAAAAAGTCGTTGGTAGCCATCGTGCCTTGCTCTCGCAAAAGGGGGTATGAAGAAAAGGAGATGGCGCATTCTAACAGAACCCGACTGCTAGGGGCGCGCCACCCTACCTCCCGCTGGCTGAATAAGACGCGGTGAAACGTCGCCAAACCAAATAGATCGAAAAAGAATATAAAACCATATTGTAATTACCTAAAAGCAGCATTACGCTAGCTTTCATTCCACTTTGCCTGTCGATCGGCATTTAGTAGGTGCTTACACCTTTCAGCATCGTCTCAACCCCGTCACCCAAAGGAGTTCGTCCATGTCTCTGTCGTACCCTTTTCGTCGTAGCGTCGTAGCGCTGGCCATCAGTGCGGGGCTTACGGGCCTTGCCGGTAATGCCATGGCGGCCGATCGCGAGCTGCTCAACTCCTCTTACGACATCGCCCGTGAGCTTTTTGCCGCCATCAACCCCGAGTTCCAAGCCTGGTGGCAGGAGCAGCACGACGAAGAGGTCGAAGTCAGCCAATCGCACGGCGGCTCCTCGGCGCAGGCGCGCGCCATCTTGCAGGGGCTGCGGGCCGATGTAGTCACGTTCAACCAGGTCACCGACGTGCAGGTACTGGCCGATGCGGGCTTGGTCGCCGAGGATTGGCAGCAGGCGTTCGATAACAACGCTTCGCCCTACTACTCCACCACGGCCTTCTTGGTGCGCAAGGGCAACCCCAAGGGCATCGAAAACTGGGACGATCTGGTCAGAGAGGACGTGAGCCTGGTCTTCCCCAACCCCAAGACATCGGGCAATGCGCGCTATTCGTACCTGGCCGCCTGGGGCTTCGCCGAGCGTGAGTTCGACGGCGACGAGGAGCAGATCGAAGAGTTCATGCGCACCTTCCTGCGTAACGTTGCCGTCTTCGATACCGGCGGTCGCGGCGCGACCACCAGCTTCATCGAGCGCGGCATTGGCGACGTGCTGCTCAGCTTCGAGTCGGAGGTCAACAACATCCGTCAGGAGTACGGCAGCGACGACTACGAAGTGATCGTGCCGCCGATGAGCGTTCTTGCCGAGTTCCCCGTTGCGGTGGTCGAGGCCAACGCCGAGCGTAACGGCAACAGCGATCTGGCCGAGGCCTACATCGAGTATCTCTACAGCGAAGACGCTCAGCGCCAGCTGGCTGGTTTCAACTACCGCGTATACGACGAGACCGTGGTCGAGGAGTTCGCCGACGACTTCCCCGAGATCGAGCTGTTCAACGTCGAAGACGTCTTTGGCTCTTGGGACGAGCTGATGGAGACGCACTTCGCCAACAACGGCATGCTGGATCAACTACAGCGCCGCTAAGCGCATGAACCGTCCCATGGGACCGAGTGAATGAAGAACGTTGCATTCAAACGCCCCGGCAGCACGCGCGTGCTGCCGGGGTTTGGCCTTTCCATGGGTATCAGCGTGCTGTTCATCTCGCTGGTGCTACTGCTACCCATGACGGGCCTGTTCGGCCAGCTCTTCGAGCTGAGCTTTTCGCAGTACTGGGCAATCATCACCGATGCGCGCATCGTCGCCAGCTATACCGTCACCCTGGGGGCGGCGGCCGTGGCGGCGCTGATCAATGCCGTTTTCGGTCTACTACTCGCCTGGGTACTGGTACGCTACGAGTTTCCCGGCAAGCGCCTACTCGACGCGCTGATGGATCTTCCTTTTGCCCTACCCACGGCCGTGGCCGGGATCACCCTTGCCACCCTCTACGCCGGTAACGGCTGGATGGGGCGCCTACTCGAACCGCTAGGGTTTCAGGTCGCCTACACCTGGGTGGGCATTGCGCTAGCCATGGCGTTCACCAGCATTCCGTTTGTCGTACGCACCGTGCAGCCGCTACTCGAGGATCTCCCCGTCGAGATCGACGAGGCCGCCATGTCGCTGGGGGCCAAGGATGGCGTCGCCTTTCGCCGCGTGATCATGCCCTATCTCTGGCCGTCGCTGGTCACCGGTACGGGCCTTGCCTTCGTGCGCTCGCTGGGTGAGTTCGGCGCCATCATCTTCATCGCCGGTAACATGCCCTACGAAACCGAGATCACCTCGTACATGATCTTCGTCCGCCTGCAGGAGTACGACTACGCGGGAGCTTCTGCCATTGCCTCGGTGGTGCTGTTCATTTCGCTTGTATTGCTGCTGTTGATCAACGTCTGGCAGGGCCGCTTCGTGCGTCGCCTGCATGGAGGAAAAGGCTGATGCGCCGGATAGGTGATGCTCCACTGACGCGGCGACTGTTGATCGGGCTGGCGCTGGCGCTGTCGGCACTTTTTTTGCTGCTGCCGCTGGTGGCCATTTTCGCCCAGGCTTTTTCTCAGGGCGTGGCCGTTTTCTGGAGCAACGTCAGCAACGTCTTCACTCTGCACGCCATCGGCCTGACCTTGGTGATTGCGCTGATGACGATCCCGATCTGCCTGGTGTTCGGTGTCGCGCTAGCCTGGCTCGTCACGCGATTCAGCTTTCCTGGAAGACGCCTGCTGCAAACGTTGATCGACATTCCGTTTGCCGTTTCGCCGGTGGTGGCGGGGTTGATCTATCTGCTGCTCTACGGCCGCAACGGCTGGATCGGAAGTTGGCTCGACCAGCACGATATCCAATTGATGTTCGCCTGGCCCGGCATTCTCATGGTCACCGTCTTCGTTACCTGCCCCTTCGTCGCCCGCGAGCTGATTCCGCTGATGCAGGCCCAAGGGTCGCGCGAGGAGGAGGCCGCCGTCACGCTGGGTGCCTCGGGCTGGACGGCGTTTTGGCGCGTTACGCTACCCAACATTCGCTGGGCGCTGATGTATGGCGTGATTCTCACCAACGCCCGGGCGGTCGGCGAGTTTGGCGCGGTGTCGGTGGTCTCCGGCGCCATTCGCGGTCAGACCAATACGCTGCCGCTGCATGTGGATCAGCTCTACCAGGACTACAACACCGTCGGCGCTTTCGCGAGCGCGGCCCTGCTGGCCTTGATCGCACTGCTCACCCTGGCAGCCAAGGCGGGGCTTGAGTGGCGCGCCGCCCGGCGGGAGACGCGCTACTCTTCTGACCAACTACCCGAAACAGTATCAAAGTCAGTGCCAAAAACATCGTCCCAAACGCCGCTCGAATCAATGCCCAGCGGCCAGAATCGACAACCGCTGGGTGGAGAGAGACGCCTATGAGCATCCGCTTACACAACATCGCCAAGCACTTCGGCGCCACCCAGGCGCTGGAACCGCTGGAGCTGACCATCAACGAGGGCGAGTTGGTCGGTTTACTGGGCCCCTCGGGATCGGGCAAGACGACGCTGCTGCGCATCATCGCCGGGCTCGAAAGCCCTGATCGCACGTGCACGCCAAGCGCCATCTACTTCGGCGAACGCGACGTCACGCAGGTGCACGTTCGCGACCGACGCATCGGCTTCGTTTTCCAGCACTACGCTCTCTTTCGCCACATGAGCGTCTATGACAACGTCGCCTTTGGGCTTAGCGTCATGCCGCGCTCGAGCCGACCGTCAAGCGCCGAGATTCGTCGGCGGGTGTTTCGTCTGCTGGAGATGGTCAAGCTCGAACACTTGGCCAAGCGCTACCCGGCGCAGCTCTCCGGCGGCCAGCAGCAGCGCGTCTCGCTGGCCCGGGCGCTGGCGGTGGAGCCCGATGTGCTGCTGCTCGACGAACCCTTCGGGGCGCTCGATGCCAAGGTGCGTCAGGAGCTGCGCCGCTGGCTGCGCCACCTGCACGACGAGCTCAACTTCACCAGCGTCTTCGTCACTCACGACCAGGAGGAAGCACTCGAGCTCTCCGACCGCGTCGTGGTGATGAGTAACGGCCGTATCGAGCAGATCGACACCCCGGACACGCTCTACCGGGCGCCGAAAAACCGCTTCGTCTTCGAGTTTTTGGGCGACGTCAACCACCTCGAAGGCCACGTCGCCAATGGCGTGCTCACCTGCGGCGACGCCCACGTAGCGGTCGAGCTGCCGGATGGCCACGAAGAGTTGCTGTTGCGCCCTCACGAAATACGCTTGGCCGAAGCGCCGAGCCCCGAAAGCCATCTGCCGGTCACGGTAACGGCGATCTCACCCGTTGGCGCCGAAGTACGCGTGGAGCTCGCGGCCGATTGGCTGGAAGCGCCCTGGCTCGCCACGGTGCGCCACGCCGATTTCGAACGCCTGGCCCTGTCGCGCGGCAAACGTCTTTACGCCCACCTGCGCCGCTGGCACCGCTTCGAATCAAACGCTGCCTCGCTGCGTTCGCCAGCAACCTCCTGACCTCGCGCCCTTGGTATTCTCGTCAGAGCGTGCGCGCTATACTGCCTGCTCTTAAGCGCCAGGACGCGAAAGCAGAGGGGCTAGCACAAGCCCCTCGCGCTCAGTCGTGCCCTGGGCTTTGAGGTAAGCATTCGATCATCACGGCTTTTATTGCGGAGAAAGCTATGCGTCGTCGTCACTTTCTAGGTCTTTCCACTGCCCTGCTTGCAGGTGCGCTCCTGACTGGCTGTGCCAGCCCCCAGTACCTGCAGCTCGAACCTCACCGCAGCGCTCAGGTGCCTCAAGTCGGCCAGGGCCAAGAGGTCACCGTGATTGCGGTAGACGCACGCGATAGCGAAGTGATCGGCAGCCGCGCAGGCGGCGGCATGTCGACGTCGCACATTACGGTCAGCAGCCACGAGTTGGTGCCGCGCCTGCAGGCTGAAGCCGACCGTGCGGTACGCGAAATGGGCTTTACGCCTACGCGTGAAGAGGCCCAGGGCCGCCCCAGTCTGACACTGGAGCTCGCGAATTTAGCCTATGTGCGCGGCGAGAGCGGTCAGCCGCTACTCGACGAAGCGCGTTTGGAAGGCGTGTTCCGCGCCGTTGCGCGTAATCAGGGCACCACCTACACCGGCACCTATACGTCGCGCCGCAACCAGAGCTATGCGGTCAAGCCGGGCGAAGACAGCAACACGCGGATGCTCAACGACCTGCTCGCCGATGGTCTCAACCGCACCTTCAGCGACCAAGAGCTTGGCCGCCTGCTGGCGCGCTGATAGCTAATTAGCCCCACTCAGTGGCTATAGCCGCTATAGCTCATCTGCTTAGTGGCTTTAGCCCTAACTAGCAGCGCGGGCCGCGTCGCTCAAGTGCCCATACGCTCTCCCCTCGCCCCCGCTCGTCGGGGGCGCTGGTCGCAAGCTTTTCGAGACGGAAATTGGGCGCCAACAGGCGCGCCACTTCGGCATCGTCGACGCTGTAGGGTGGGCCTTGGTCGCCCTGATCATGGGTCAACGTGACTAAAAGCCCCTTAGCGCCGGGCGGGGTGAGCTGGGCAAGGTGGAAGGCGTAGCGCTGACGCGTTGCCGTGGGCAAGGCAACCAGCGCCGCGCGATCGTAGAAGGCACCTATCTCGGCGGCCTGGGGCAGGTGCAAGTGGAAAAAGTCGCCATGCCATACTTCGACGGCGCCCTGGCGAAAGATGGTGAAGTCGGGCTCGACGTAGCGCGACACTGGCGCGGGGCTAGCGGCAAGAAACGCCTCGACCGCTTCGAACACGAACTCGATCCCAAGCACCGGATGCCCCTGGCTTGCCAGCCAGCGCATGTCCAGACTTTTACCGCATAGCGGCACCAGCACCTTGGCATTCGGCGCGCTACCCAGCGCCTGCCAATGCTCGATCAGCGCCGGGTGCGGCGCATCGCGATGAAAGCCGATACGCCCCTCCTGCCACCGCTGGCGCCAGGCATCACTCATCGCTCGCTTCCTCGATCAGAACCAACGGTCGCGCTTCTTACGCCGACGCGGCAGATGCGGCACGATCAGGCCGACCAAAAGCCCTGCACCCGCAACGCCACCACCGTACATGAAGTAGCGCATCAGCAGGTCCTCTTCCTGGGTATCCAGACGAGCCTGCAGCGCACGCACCTGCTGGCGCGACTGCTCAGCGGCGGAGTCGAGCTCGTGGTTACGCGCTTCGAGTTCGGCAATGCGCTGCTCGCGCACCTCCAAGGTCTGCGTCATCGACGCCACCCGCTGTTCCCAGGTGTCGTTGATGCCGTCGAGCTCGTCGGAGAGCTCGCCCACCTGCTCTTCAAGTGCGGGCAACTGCTCACGGGCGCTAGGGGTTTGCTGGAGCTCGTCGCTAAGCACCCAAACCGAGTTGCCGCTGTCGTTGAGCACGCGCGTATAGTTGCCGCTGGTTTCCTGGATTTCGACCTGCTCACCGGCGCTTAGCGTGCCGATGATGCGATAGTTGTCGGTGGGTCCACTGCGCACGTAGGTACTCAGCTCATCGGTCACCCACGCCTGATTGTCGCTCTGGGCCATCGCCTGGGTGGCACAAACCGCCAGCAGCGCCCCTGTTGCTGCGCCTAGATACCGCGCCCTAACCTTGTCTACTTGCATGACATCTTGTCCTGAAACACCTTGTCCTGATTCGCCAACGCCGCGGACGACACCCGCGGCGCACTCGTTTCTAGCACTCGCTTTAACCGTTTCGCGAGGCATATCACCGCGCCGTTAACGCTCTCCCCGCGGCGGCAGAGGGAATGGGCGAGGAAACTCGGCCACTCGAGCATCGCTCTTGACCGCCTTGAGCGGACCTTCGCGCTCCACCTCGTCGATGCGCACGATGGCATTGAGCGGCAGATAGCTACGCTTTACCCCCTCGAAGGTGCGCTGCAGCTTCTCGGTAGCAGGATCGACGACGACCCGCGAGCCTTCGTCGAAGACGAACTCCTCGACCTCGATGAAGCCCCAGAGTTCGCTTTGAAAGATCTCTCTGACGTACAGATCCCACACTTCACCCTGCTGGTGAACCACTACCCGGTAGATCGGCTTGGCCGCCATCTTGGCCCGTTCCTCTTGCCTATGAACACGTAAAGCGCAAGCCTACCATATTCACTTGCGGGCATCGCGGCCGCGCCCGCGTTCTGCTCGGCCCAAACCGCTGCTATCATGCCCTGCCATGAGAGGCGTTTCTTTGACAGATTTCTTGCCAGACGTTCCCCCGATGATGACCCGACTCGATCAACTTCTCGTCAGCCAAGCGCTGGCGGACTCGCGCACTCGCGCCCAGCGGCTGATTCGCAACGGCCGCGTCAGCGAGGCTGCAAGCGGCCGCGTGCTGCACAAACCGGGAGAAAAATGGCCCGCCGATACCCGCTTCCTCGTCGCCGACGACCCCGAAGAGCGCTACGCCTCCCGTGCCGGGCTCAAGCTCGAAGCGGTACTCGAACGCCTTGGCCTACGCCTGAGTGATGAGATCGTGCTCGACGTGGGCCAGTCCACCGGCGGCTTCACCGACTGCGCCCTAGCCTTCGGCGCGCGCCACGTCATCGGCATCGAAGTGGGGCACGATCAGCTCTCGCCAGCGCTTCGCCATGATGCCCGGGTGACCTGTCTCGAGGGCGTCAATGCTCGCTACATGAGCCAACACCCAGCGCTCACCGCTCTCATCGAGCGCCTGCCACCTTCCACGGCGGTGATGGACGTTTCGTTCATTTCCCAAACGCTGATCCTGCCGGAGATCGCCGCGCTCCTGCCCGCTGGCGGGCAGTTGATCTCATTGGTCAAACCGCAGTTCGAGCTCGACCCCAACGCGCTGGACAAGCGCGGGGTGGTGCGCGATGCCTCCCGCTTTGCCGAGGTCGAGCAGCGTATCCGACACACCTGCGATACCCTGGGCTTCGCTGTGCTTCACTGGCAGGAGAGCCCGATCACCGGCGGCGATGGCAATCGGGAGTTCTTGCTGCACGCGCGGCGCCTTGGGGCCGCGTGAGCGTTTTGTCTTTAGGAGAGCGGGCCGAGCGCGTCCGGCGGGCGCTGGGTCGACTGCACCTTGACCGCCTTTGAGGGCAGGTCGCGGTGCAGCCAGACGTCCATCTGCTCGTAGGCCACGCGAATGTTGGCCTCGCGGAAGAGCTCATCGACTCGGCAGTTGACCTCATCGGCGGCAAACAGCCGGTCGACGAGGTCGTTGACGAAGATACGCAGCTCGAAATTGAGGCTGTGCGGGCCATAGTTGAGGCAGAACACCTGGGGTTCGGGATCGGCGAGAACGCGTGGATTTTCGTCGGCGGCCTGGCGCAGCAAACGGTGCACCAGGGGCAAGTCGGAGCCGTGGGACACGCCGTAGGTCAGCACCACCCGGGTAACGTTGTCCGACAGCGACCAGTTGATCAACTGGTCAGTGACGAAGGTCTTGTTAGGGATGATGATCTCTTTACGGTCGAAGTCGGTCACCGTGGTGGCACGAATGCGGATACGGCTCACCGTGCCGTGAAGATTGCCCAAGGTGATGGTGTCGCCGATACGAATCGGTCGTTCAAAAAGAATGATCAACCCCGAGATGAAGTTGGCAAAAATCTCCTGCAACCCGAAACCAAGCCCCACGCTCAATGCCGCCACTAGCCACTGCAGCTTGTCCCAGGAAACACCGAGCGTTGCCAGCGCCGAGACGATACCCGTGCCGACGATGACGTAAGAGAGCAGCGAGCTAATGGCGTAAGCGCTGCCCTGCTTGAGCGCCAGGCGCGACAGCACCATTACTTCGAGTAGCCCCGGTAGGTTGCGCGCCATGATGAAGGTGACGGCGACCACCAAAAGCGCGGTAAAGACGTCCGAAATCGACAGCACGTCATCGACCAAATCGCCCTCTCGCACCTCCCAGATAGAGACGTGATCGAGATATCCCAGCACCGAGAGCAGATCCGACCAGACCAAGTAGAGCAGCGCGCTGAAACCGATCAGCAGGATCAGCTTGGAGAGCCTGAGCGATTGGGTATTGATCTTTTCCATGTCGAGCGGCGGCTCCTCGACCACTTCGAGTCCGCCCTCGGCGCCCTCTTGCACCTGGGCACGCCGTCGCGCCAGCGCCCGGCGATAGGCCAAGCGACGGGCGGCCACCGCCAGGCTGCGCACCACCGTCGCCTCGACGATGACCCAAAGCCCGAGCAGGTAGAGCGTAATGGCAAAGCGCCCCACCAGCTGCAGCGCGGTGTACTCGTAGCCCCAGACCACCAATCCCAGTAGCACCAGCGGCACGCTAGCCATCGCGAGCCCCAACAGCAGGCGAAAAAGCCGCACGCCAAAAAAGGGAATATGCGCCCAGATCAAGCGCGCCAGCCACCAGCTCATAGCGAGTAGCCCGAGAGTCAAAAGCCCTAAGGCGACCGGGCGCAGCGCCAGCGCCGTCTCCATTTGCCCGGACATGGCCGAAATGGCGACGACGGGCACCAGGGCGACCCCAAGCCCGCCGAGCAAACGGCGCAGGCAAGCCGTGTAGGCCGGCGCCCAGGTAAAGTGACGCTCGGCCACGCCATCGGGCACCAGCAAACGGCGCCCTAAAGCGATCACCGCCCAGCTTAGCGCTAGCTGCAAAAGCGCCGGGGCCAAACTCGATGCCAAGGTGCCGTTGGTCGCACCGACGGCCACACCAACGCCCGCCAGCGTCAATGGCCCAGGAAAGGCGAGCAGCGCGTTGAACAGCACCGCTTTGGGCGTATGCAGCTGAGTATCGCTTTTCAGCCGTCCGATCTGGCTATGCAGAATCGCCAGCCGCGCCTTGATGCGCGAGCGCAAGAGCACCAGCGCGCCACCTATTAGCATAAGCGGCACGCCGATGAGCATGGAGAGGCCAAAGCCCTCCCAGCGCGTGGGGAGGATGGCGCGCCACTCCCCTTGGCGCCATTCGAGCGAAAGGTTGGTGGGGAGCTGGCGCAGCCAGTTGAGATCCAGCGGCCGGCTGTTGGCGACCCAAAAGAGCTGCTCATCGATGGTCGCGCGCAGGCTCTGGGTGGTGGTGTAGAGCTGCTGCTGATTGAGCTGCAATTCGATGGCCGCGCTTAGCAAGCTGCCGTAGGCCTGTTCGAGCTGTTCGACCAGTTCGCGACGCGATTGATAGAGCCGTGTGAGCGAGTCGATAAGCCCCGGCGTCACCTCGACGTTGGCCTCTTCCAGGCGCTGCGCGGCTAAGCGCTCGCCCTGACGCAGTTGGTCGCGCTGACGTACTAGATCGAACTGTTTGAGGCGCAAATCGGCAATTTCTTCTTGCAGGTCGCGGCGCAGCGTGACCGTCGGCAGCGACTGGCGCTGCTCGCGCAGAATGCGCGATAACAGCTGGCTACCGCGAATGGCATCGATCTGTTCGTTGAGGCTGCGCTGTAGCTGACGCACGTGATCGAGCTGGCGCTGGGCATCGATGTTCTCGCGCACCACGCTATTGTCGCGGTCGGTAATACGCAGAAGCTCCAAGCTCAGCTCCTGATTGATCTGCTGAGCTCGCACCACCACCGGGTGCCCTGCGGCGATCAGCGGGTCGGCCTGGGCGGCATCGGCGATTGCCTGCTCGGAAGCCAAGCGACGCTGGCGATCGATCACGCCCTGGAGCAACGTTAGCTGCTGCTCTTGAGCGGCAATCTTCAGGGTCAAGAGATCGCGACGCTGCTGCGCCAGCTCGCGCAGACGGCTATTGGTACTCAATTCGCGCTGGTGGAAACTAACCTCGCGCTCGGCCACCGCACGCTCCAGGCGTAGCTGGATAAGACGGGGATCGCTCTGGGCTGAGAGCTGACGATCGGCCAGCAGCGCCTCGCGCTCTTCGCCGTCGCGGCGCAGCGACTCAGTACGCTGGAGCGCCTCGGCGATTGCCTGCTGGGCGCGTTCGGGCAGCGTTTGCGACGCGATGAGCTGGGAGTTGACCTCGGCCATCTGGCTTTGCAACTGCTGCAATTCGACCACGGCATCGGCCTGGAGCGCTTCGAGCTCGGCAACGGGACGATCGCTCAGCGTGGTCACCGATAGCTGGTCATCGGCGTCCTGGATATCGCTAAGCTCGCGCTCCAAGCGTAAAAGCTGATCGGGCGCCTGGGCGACGCGCTCTTCCAAAGCACGGATACGCTCCTCGATCGCTTCTAGCCGCTCGTAGGCTTCGATGGCGGCCGTCAGCGCAGCGTAATCGCGTGCCTGCTGCGCCCCAAGCGTGCCCTCTTCACCGTCGAGCAGTGCCAACCGCTCCTGCAACTGCGACTGCTCGGGCACGCCGTCCACTTCGACCCCGAACGCCGTCGAGGCGCCGAGCCAAAAAACCAGCCATACTGCCAGGAGAGCCACCTTCGACGCCAAGGTAATGCTGTCTCTCCACGCACCTACGATTCTCGCCACGCTTACGCTACCCCATTGCCGCGCACCCGCCGTAGGTACGCTCGCTTTTCGATAAAGCGCATTGTCGGGCGTTCGCCAAGCCAGCGCAATCAGAGCAGTTGACTTACGTCGCAAGCGTGATAGAAACAGCGTTGGCCCCTGCCGATTCATCTTTACATGAGTAAACCTTAATGGTTCACCGAAAGCGGTTACTAGCAAGTATCGTCGCGCTGCTAAGCGTCTCGTTGAGTACGGGCGCATTGGCCGCAACGCAAGAGGAGATCGAGGCGCGCATTCGCACGCTCAACGCCGAGCTCGACCAGCTCCATCGCGAGTTGAACGAGGTCGAAACCACCGAGGCGAGTGCCGGGCTCGACCGCCCAGCCGCCGAAGCGCGTGAGGACTTGAGCGAGCGGCGCATGTTCGAACAGGAATCGACGCGCAACCCCTTCGCGATTACCACGCACCACACCAACTACCTCTTCCCGTTCAGCTATAACAGCAAACAGAACGCGGAGAATTTTCGCAATATCACTGAAGACGCCTCACCCGACAGCACCGAAATGAAGTTTCAGTTCAGCGCCAAGGTCAACTTGGCCGAGAACATTTTCGGTGACGTGGGTGACGTCTATTTCGGCTATACCCAGCGTAGCTGGTGGCAGGCCTACAATACCGATGCCTCCTCGCCGTTTCGCGAAACCAACTACGAGCCGGAGCTGTTCATCGACTTCGATAACGCCTGGAACGTCTTTGGCTGGATCAACACGCGTAACCGTTTTTCGTTCATTCACCAGTCCAATGGCCGCTCCGATCCGCTGTCACGCAGCTGGAACCGCTTCTATCTGGAAAGCACTTTCCAGCGCGGCGACTGGGCTTTCTCGGTCGCGCCGCACTGGCGTATCCCCGAATCGGAAAACGACGATGACAACCCCGATATCGAACGCTTCATGGGCTACGGCGACATTCGCCTAGCACGGCGTTTGAACGGCAACCACGAAGTCAGCGCCCTGGTTCGCGGCAACCCCAGCGCAGGTAACATGGGCACTCAGATCGACTACAGCTGGCCCGCCTTCAATACCCTGCGTGGCCACGTACAGTACTACTATGGCTACGGCGAAAGCATGATCGATTACGACAATCGCGTGCACCGTTTGAGCATCGGTTTCAGCCTGAACCCGCTGTTCAGCGCTACCGGCATGAGTCGCTGAACATGACCCCATGACGTAGAGGAACCGCCGACGCCGTCGGCGGTCGTAAAAGGTGTACAAGCCTTCACGCTTGTGCAAGCTCAAGTGACTGCTATGCTAAAGGTTGTCACTTCATTCACAGTCAAAGGAAGACATCATGGCCAAGCGTTTTACCGATAACGACTCTCAAGCCGATCAACTCAAAGCCGACCTGCGCTACCTAAGCGATACCGTCGAAGAGCTGATGAATGCCACCGCCAAGGATGCCAGTGGTGAAATGCGCGACCTCCGCGCACGCGCTGAAAAACGCCTAAAGGATACCCGCGAGCGCCTGGAAGCCCGTGGCGAGAAGCTTTACGACGACACTCGTGAAGCGCTTGCCAGCCGTGCCGACTGCTGTGATCGTTACGTACACGAAAATCCCTGGACCAGCGTAGGTATTGGCGCTGGCGTGGGTATTGTCGTTGGGTTGCTCATCGGTCGCCGCTAATGGCTCTGGGGCCAACCCAGCGCGCCTTCTCCGCCGCCAAGCGTTTGCTCGCCTCGCTCGTTTCGACGAGCGAGACCCGCCTTCGCTTGGCGGTGCTCGAACTCGAAGAAGAACGCGCACGCCTTTTGACCTTGCTCTTGTTGGCTGGTGCCAGCTTACTCTTGTTGATGCTGGGGGTGGGCACAGCAACGGCACTGGTCATTGCCATCTTTTGGGATACTTACCGGCTCACGGCCATTGGCGTAAGTGCAGCGGTCCTGCTCGGTTTGAGTCTGCTATTGGCTTTCATTGCCATTCGTCAGGCCAAACGTCACACCCTGCTCAAAGAGACGCTTAAACAGCTGGCAGCCGACAAGGCGCTATTGGCACATCATCACGACGAGCAACGCGATGACCCACGCTAATCACCACGCCGCCCCAACGAACGCATCGCCCGCGCCGCTATCGCGCGCCGATCGTAAGCGCGCGCTGCTGGCAACGCTTGAGCAGCAGCGTGTCGATCTCTTGGTCGAAAGTGATCGTTTTCTTGAGGCAGCGGCTCCCTTCGATGCCCGCTGGCAACGCTTCAAGATTCCGCTAGCGGTTGCCAGTGGCGCGCTTGCTTGGCGTCTTTTCCGCCGCCCTGGCGGTATCGCCAAAGCAAGCCAGCGGGCGCTGGCGGGCTATATGCTCTTTCGTAAGCTAAAAACGCTGAATAAGCTAACGCGTTAAAGCAGTATTCAAGACAAGGCTTAAGACAGCGATATAGTAAGCAACACCGACGAGATTTACTCAAACGCCCTTTCCGCTCTTGCGGATAGGGCGTTTTACTTATTAGCTCTACTTATTAGGCGCCGCCACGGTTAATTAGCAGCTTTGCCCGCAGGCGACACCGCTGGCCCAAGCCCATTGAAAGTTGTAACCGCCTAGCTGACCGGTGACGTCTAGCACTTCGCCAATGAAGCGCAGCTGCGCCATCCCCTTGACCTCGAAGGTCTTCGAGGAGATGTCATCGGTCGCCACGCCCCCCATGGTAACTTCGGCGGTGCGCCAGCCTTCGGTGCCCGAGGGTTTTAGCCGCCAGCGGTTTAGCTGCTCGCCCCAGCGCGCCAGATTGTCGTTGGTCTGCTCGGCTAGCACGCGCTCGTCTTCGGGCAGCGCGTGCCACCCCAAGAGCGATTGCGCCATGCGCTTGGGAAAGCGTTCGCCAAGCCACGTGGAGAGCTGGCGCTTGGGGTGTTGCTGGCGCGCCTCGCGCAGCGCCCGCTCGGCGTCTTCTCCCGGGAGCAAGTCGATGATGAGTTCGTCGCCCGGCTGCCACACGCTCGAAATTTGCAGCATGCCAGGGCCCGAAAGCCCACGATGGGTAAACAGCAGTGGCTCGGCAAAACGCGTATCACCTACGCTTGCAGCAACGGGTACGCTGACCCCAGCGAGCTCGGCGGCGCGCGCTTTCCAGGCATCGCTCAGGGTGAAGGGCACAAGCCCTGGCCGTGTGGGCAACACCTCGAGGCCAAACTGGCGCGCCAGCTCGTAGCCAAACCCCGTCGCCCCCAAGGTAGGAATCGAAAGCCCGCCGGTCGCCACCACCACCACGCCAGCATCGATCTTGCCCAGCGCCGTCATGAGCTGCATGGCATCGCCCCGGCGCTCGACGCGCGAAATGGCAGTATTAAGTTTGATCTCGACGCCAGCCCACTCGCACTCGGTCAGCAGTGTCGTGACGATAGCCTTTGACGAGTGCGCGCAAAAAAGCTGCCCCGGCGCCTTCTCGACGTACTCGACGCCGTGGCGGTCGATGAGTTCGACGAAGTGCTCGGGGCGATAGCGTTTTAGCGCCGAAATACAAAAATGTGGGTTGGCGGAATAAAAATGCTGGGCGGAGGTGTCGAGATTGGTAAAATTGCACCGGCCGCCGCCCGACATCAGGATCTTCTTTCCTGCTTTGTTAGCGTGATCGAGTACGAGGACACGCTTACCGGCATAGCCAGCCTGCACCGCACACATCAGGCCAGCCGCGCCCGCCCCAATGACGACGACGTCATACACCATGTTGGGGTTTCCCTGCTTGCAAAAGCCAAAGTGTAACAGTTGCCCGCTGCAAGCTGAATCGAAAGCCAGGCCTTGCGCCTGCGTTCGCGACCTCCCCGGTCACTACGCTGGATAACTCCCTAGACGCCACGTCTAGATCACAAGAGAGCGCCGAGAACTTCATGCTTGCCACGCTGTTTCGCCTGAGACTGTTTCACCTGACGTTGCTGCTGCCCATCGGCTTCTGCACAGGCCCTGCTGCGGCACAAACCGAGCTGCCCCCAGTGGTGGGCACTTACGCCGAGATGTCGACCTGGTCCGACCCTCTGGAAGCGCTGGGTACGCTACAGGCCGATGAGAGCGTGACGTTATCGGCCACCGTGACCGAGACCATTGCCGAGCTCGCTTTCGACGACGGCGAGCAGGTCGATGCCGGACAGCTACTCGTGCGCCTGGAAGATGCCCAAGCGCGCGCCGAGCTGCGCGCCGCCGAGGCGCTACGCGACGAGCGGCGCAATACGCTGGACCGCTCGCGTCAGATGCAGGATCGCAATCTCGCTGCGCGCGCCGAGGTCGAGGATAACCAGGCGCGGCTGCGCCAGGCGGAAGCCGAGATCGCAAGGCTTCAAGCACGCCTTGAGAGCTTTCGCATCAGTGCGCCCTTTGCTGGTCGCGTCGGCTTGCGCACCCTAAGCCCAGGTACGCTGGTCACCCCCGGCACGGCGCTGGTTACGCTTGATAAGCTCGACGTCATGAAGCTCGATTTCAGCGTCCCTGAGATGTTCTTGAGCCGCCTCACCCCAGGACTCACCCTGCGTGCGACTACCCCCGCCTATCCCGACGACGTTTTTCGCGGTGAGATCGCCACCATCGGGACGCGCGTCGACCCGAGCTCGCACAGCATCGACATTCGCGCCGTACTCGACAACGCCGACCTGCGCCTGCGCCCTGGCATGCTGATGCAGGTCGTCATTCAGCAGCGCCAGCGCGACGCCCTGGTGATTCCCGAGGCCGCCATCGAGCCGGTGGGCGACCGTCACTTCGTCATGGTGATCGACTCCCTCGACGGCGAAACCCGCCTGCGCCAGCAGCGCATCGACATCGGCGAGCGCCGCCTGGGCGAAGTCGAAGTGCTCGATGGCCTGAGCCCCGGGGAGCTCGTCGTCAGCCACGGCCTGCAGTCGGCACGCGACGGCCTCGCCGTGCGCCTTTTGGGTATTACCGACGATGAAACCGATATCCGCCAGCTGCTAGAGGCGGATCGCTGATGCGCTTATCCGATGTGTCCGTTCAGCGCCCGGTGTTGGCCATGGTCATCGCCGCCTTGATCATCGCCTTCGGCATACTCGCGCTGTCACGCCTGCCGCTGCAGGAGTACCCTGCCATCGACCCGCCCATCGTCAGCATCGATACCCGCTACCCAGGGGCGGCGGCGAGCGTCGTCGAGACCCGCATTACCCAGGTGCTGGAAGATCGCATTGCGGGGGTCGAAGGGATCGAGCTGATCACCTCGCAAAGCGAGGATGGGCGTGCGCGTATCGACGTCGAATTCTCTCTCGGGCGCGACATCGATGCCGCCGCCAACGACGTGCGCGACCGTATTTCCGGGGCCATGCGCAACTTGCCGGACGATGCCGACCCGCCCGAAGTCACCAAAGCCGATAGCAGCGATGAAATCGTCGTTTGGCTCAGCCTTTCCGGCGACGGCTATTCGATGACGGAGCTGACCGACTACGCCAACCGCTATTTGGTCGATAGCCTCTCGGTGCAGGAGGGCGTGGCGCGCGTGCGCGTCAGCGGTGGGCGCGACTACGCCATGCGGGTGTGGATCGACCGCAACGCCATGGCCGCACGGGGGCTGACCATTGGCGACGTCGAGAACGCCCTGCGCGCCGAGAACGTCGAGCTTCCGGCCGGCTCGCTCGAGTCTCAGGACCGTCAGTTCATCGTTCGTTTGCCGCGCAGCTTCGCCACCGCTGACGACTTTCAACGTCTGGCGCTGGCCCAGGGCGAGAACGGCTACCTCACCCGCCTGGGCGATATCGCGCGCGTGGAAGTGGGCTCGGTGGAGGATCGTTCGGTGTTTCGCGCCAACGGCATTCCCATGGTCGGTCTGGGCATGATCATGCAGTCCACCGCCAACGTGGTCGAGCTCTCCGAGGCCGTGCGCGCCGAGATGACACGGCTACAGCAGACGCTCCCCGACGGCATGACGCTCGAGCTCAACTTCGACGCCTCGGTGTTCGTTTCGGGCGCCATCGATGAGGTCATCACCACGCTCTTCATCGCCATGGCGCTGGTCGTCGTGGTGATGTTCCTGTTTCTTGGCAACGTGCGCACGACCCTGGTGCCTGCCGTCACGGTACCCATCGCGGTGATCGGTGCCTTCTCGGCGCTTGCGGTCATGGGCTTCTCGATCAACCTGTTGACGCTGCTGGCGCTGGTGCTGGCCATTGGGCTGATCGTCGATGACGCCATCGTGGTGCTGGAGAACGTCAACCGCCGCATGCACGACTACGGCGAAACGCCGCTGGTCGCCGCCTACCTCGGCACCCGCCAGATCGCCTTTGCGGTCATCGCCACCACCCTGGTGCTGATCGCCGTGTTCGTGCCCTTGAGTATGCTTCAAGGCGATATCGGTCGGCTGTTTTCAGAGTTCGCCTTGACCATGGCCGCCGCGGTGGTGTTTTCCACGCTGCTGGCACTGACCCTCACTCCCATGATGGCGTCGAAGATTCTCAAGCCGGGGATGCACGACAGCCGCATCGGGCGTGGCGTCCAGCGCCTGCTGAATGTCTCCCAGCGGGTCTACCGGCGCATGCTGCTCGGTATGCTGCGTTTGAGGCTGCTGGTGATTGCGCTGTTCGTGGTCATCATCGCCATTACCCTATGGCTTGCCTCGATTTTGCCGACCGAATACACCCCGCAGGAGGACCGTGGCAACTTCATCGTGCTGGTCAACGGCCCCGAAGGCGCAACCTTCGAGTACATGATGACCTACATGGACGAGATCGAAGCGCGGCTCGCGCCGCTGGTCGAAAGCGGTGAGCTTCAGCGCGTGGTGATTAGCTCTCCGCGCGGCTTCGGCAACATCGAAAACTTCAACAGCGGCTTTATGATCATCAACATGGCCGACTGGGGCAGTCGACGCAGCGCCTGGGAGGTCATGAGCGACGTACGCACCTTGCTTGCCGCCCTGCCCGGCGTGGATGCCTTCCCGGTCATGCGCCAGGGCTTCGGCCAGCGGGTGCAAAAACCGGTGCAGTTCGTGCTCGGCGGCGGCACCTACGAAGAGCTGGCCCAGTGGCGCGACATCCTGATGAACCATATACGCGCGGATAATCCACGTTTGATGGCGCTCGAAAGCAACTATGACGAGACTCAGCCGCAGCTGCGCGTCGACATCGACTACGAGCGCGCGGCCTCGTTGGGCGTTACGGTGAGCGAGATCGGCCGCACCCTTGAGGTACTGCTGGGCGGACGCAACGTTACCCGCTACGTCGATGACGGCGAGGAGTACGACGTCATCGTCGAAGGCGACCGTCGCCTGCAAAACAGCCCCCGCGCGCTGGATAACATCCAGGTGCGCTCGGCGCGCACCGGAGCGCTGATTCCGCTGGCAAGCCTCGTGACTCTCTCCGACTTCGCCGGTGCAAGTAGCCTGCACCGCTTCGATCGCGTGCGTTCGATCACCATTGAGGCCAACCTGGCCGATGGCTATCCGCTGGGCGAGGCCTTGACCTACCTTGATGAGGCCGCCGCCACGCTGCTTCCAGAGCAGGCGCAAACCAACGTCGACGGCCCATCGAGGGACTTCCAAGAGGCCAGCGGCGCTACCACCTTCCTGCTGGTATTGGGGGCGTTGGTGGTCTTTCTGGTACTCGCCGCGCAGTTCGAAAGTTTCATCCATCCGCTGGTCATCATGCTCACCGTGCCCTTGGCGATGGTTGGCGCCCTGCTGGCGCTGCTGCTCACGGGGCAGTCGTTGAACATTTACAGCCAAGTGGGCTTGGTGCTGCTGATCGGCCTTGCGGCCAAGAACGGCATTCTGATCGTCGAGTTCGCCAACCAGCTACGCGACGAAGGCCTCGCCTTCCGCGACGCTCTGGTGGAGGCCTCGGTCACTCGCCTACGTCCGATCCTGATGACCGCAGTGACCACCATCGCCGGGGCCATTCCGCTGGTGTTCTCCAGCGGCCCCGGCGCCGAGTCGCGCTTCGTCATTGGTACGGTGATCATGGCGGGCGTGGGAGCGGCTACCCTCTTCACGCTTTTCGTCGTGCCCGTGGCCTATGACCTACTCGCGCGCCATAGCGGCTCGCCCGGTGCGGTCAAGCGCCGCCTCGATGCCGAGCTCGCCATGCACCAGCTCGAACGGGACTGAGCCCTCGAACGAGACTGAGTCAAAGCTCTGGCGTTTATAACGTTTCAATGGGCATGAACAGCAACAGGCCGTCGCTTTCGCGACGGCCTGTTGTAGTGGCCTAGCCAGTAATGACTAACCGATAGCGATCAGCAATCGCCGATGCGCTCGCCCTGAATCTCGGTCGCCATGTTCAAATCGCCCATCGGCGACTGGGTGAGGATATCGACGTTGCCTTCGATGCGCTCGCCAAGAAAGCGCATTTCGCCATCGATATTGGCTTCGCCACCCTCGGCGCGACATACCATGCTGTAGGAGAGGCCATCGGCGTCCATTTGCTGATCGACCAGGTCACACCCCTCCTCTTCCTGGATGAAGCCGAAATTGGCGCTTTCGAGCTCGTCCTGGGTGATGCACTGACGCTGGGTATCGGTTTGATCTGGGATATCCATGTCGCCGCTCACCTGGGTTACGCTGGTGAACTCCCACTCGCCGGGTTCGACGTTGGGGGTATCCGCCAATGCAGTCAGCGGGAGGGCTAGAAGGGCGGCAAGCGCCAAGCGAGATACTTTCATGTCGGACTCTCTCTGATTCGTTAGAACTTCCCTATCCTACCGGATACGCCGTGGCGCGCTCCGGCGAGCAGGCCTGCTACACTCAAGCGGTGGCGCCATACAGTGTGCGACTAGCATAGCGCATTTTGCTTCCAGACCCTATTGCACGCCCCTTCATACGCGACGCCCTGCCAGGCCACGCCCCCACAGGGTTACCCACAGGAGGTTCGCTTGTACGACGACGCCCTGATCGAACACGCCTTTCACTGCCCTTACTGCGACGCCGCCCTGGCGTTCACCATCGACACCTCCCAAGGCAGTCACGTTACCTGGGAGGATTGCCACTACTGCTGCTCGCCGATTCAGCTGCGGGTCGAGGTATCGCCCTTCACCGGCGAGCTTGAAAGCGTGACGACCGGGCGCGACGACGACATCGTCTAGCCGTTGCCATTTTCTCTTAGGCGTCGCGCTGCTTGAGCATCTGCTGGCGTCGGGTTTCACTGCGCCGCATTAGGTACCAAGCCAAGAGCGTCGCTAGCGACACCGCCAGGATGATCAGCGTGGCCAAGGCGTTGATCTTGGGCGACACCCCAAGCCGTACCGAGGAGAACACCACCATCGGCAGCGTGTTGGCGCCGGGGCCCGAGACGAAGCTGGCGATGACCAGATCGTCCAGCGACAGCGTAAAGGCCAGCAGCCATCCGGCGGCGAGCGCGGGCAGAATGATCGGCAGGGTGATGAAGAAAAAGGTTTTCACCGGCGGTGAGCCCAAATCCATCGCCGCCTCCTCGATCGAGCGGTCCATCTCCCTGAGACGTGCGGCGACCACGACGGCTACATAAGCGCTGCAAAAGGTGGTGTGCGCGATCCAGATCGTAGCCATGCCGCGGTCGGCTGGCCAGCCAATTAGCTGGGCCATCTGCACGAAGAGCAGCAGCAGCGAAAGCCCGACGATGACCTCGGGCATCACCAGCGGCGCCGTCACCATGCTCGAAAGCGCCGTCTTGCCGCGAAACTTGCCGTAGCGGGTCATCACGAACGCCGCCACCGTGCCCAAGCACACCGCCATACTGGCAGCGAAAAAGGCGATACGCAGACTGGTCCAGACCGCGGCGAGAATCTGCCGGTCACGAAACAGCTCGCCGTACCACTGGGTCGAGAATCCCGCCCATACGGTGACCAGACGCGAAGCGTTGAACGAGTAGACGATCAGCACCACCATCGGCAGGTAGAGAAACACCAGCCCCAGGATCAGCATCACGGTCGAGAAGTTGGCGCGTCGCAAAGCTCTCATTTTTCCAGCTCCCGGGACTGATAGCGGTGGAACAGCACGATGGGGATCAACAGCAGCAGCAACATGACCATAGCGAGCGCCGAGGCCACCGGCCAGTCACGGTTGAGGAAGAACTCCTCCCACAGCACCTTACCAATCATCAGCGTATTGGGGCCGCCCAAGAGCTCCGGAATCACGTACTCCCCCACCGCCGGAATAAACACCAGCATCGAGCCTGCGATGATGCCGCCCATGGAGAGCGGAAGCGTCACCTTCAAAAAGGTGTTGATCTTGCGCGAACCGAGATCGGAGGCGGCTTCGAGCAGCGAATTGTCCATGCGTGTAAGGTGCGCGTAGAGCGGCAGCACCATGAACGGTAGGTAGGCATAGACGATGCCGATGACCACGGCGATCTGGGTGTTCATGATGCGCAGCGGCGACTCGATGACTCCAAGCCAGAGCAAGAGGTTGTTGAGCAGCCCGCTGTTGCTCAGAATCCCCATCCAGGCGTAGACCCGAATCAGAAACGAGGTCCACGAAGGCAGCATCACCAAGAGCAACAAAATCAACTGCCAGCGCGCCGACGCCCGGGCCATGGCATAAGCCATGGGGTACCCCATCAGCAGACACACCAGGGTGGCCAGAAACGCCATCTTGATCGAGCCCCAATAGGCCGCCACGTAGAGCGAGTCCGAGAGCAGAAAGAGATAGTTGCCAAGGTTGAGAAAGACGTGCAGCGTCTGATCGGCGTATTCGAGCAGCGGGCCGTAAGGCGGCACGGCAACCGTCGACTCGGCCAAGCTGATCTTGAGCACCAGCGCAAAGGGCAGCAAAAAGAACAGCGTAAGCCACAGCAGCGGAAAGGCGATGACGGCGCGGCGCCCTAGGCGCCAGCGCTTCAACGTCGCGGTAAAACGAGTGGGCATGGCGTACCTCCTCCCGGTTTAGCGATTGAGTACGATGGCACTATGGTCTTCCCAGTAGACGTAGACGTGATCGTCCCAGGTCGGCCGCGTACCGCGCCGTTCGGTATTGGCCATGCTCACTTTGATCAGCTCGCCGGTATCGGTGCGCACGTAGTAGAGCGAAAAGCCGCCCAGGTAGGCAATATCCTCGACGCTGCCTTCGGCCCAGTTGTGCTCGCCTTCGGGGCGCTCACGGGTGAGCCAGATTTTCTCAGGGCGTAGCGCCGCCCAGACCCGTTTATCGGAGGCTTGGGTGGTGATACCGTGATCGATGTAGATCGAACGTGGCAACGACGGCGCACTGATCCGGCAGTGGCTCGCCGCATCCTCGACGATCTCACCCTCGAACAGGTTGACCGTGCCGACGAACTCGGCCACGTGGCGGCTAACCGGACTTTCGTAGACATCGATGGGCGACCCCACCTGTTCGATCCAGCCATCGGCCATGATCGCCACGCGGTCGGCCATGGTCATCGCCTCTTCCTGATCGTGGGTGACCATGATGCAAGTCACGCCGACCTGCTCGATGATCTCGACCACTTCGAGCTGCATCTCGGTGCGTAGCTTCTTGTCCAGCGCGCCCATCGGCTCATCGAGCAGCAACAGCTTGGGCCGTTTGGCCAGCGAACGCGCCAGGGCCACGCGCTGGCGCTGACCGCCGGAGAGCTGATGCGGCTTGCGCTTGGCGAAGCGCTCCATGTGCACGAGCTTGAGCATCTGCGCAACGCGGGCGGTGATCTCGTCCTTGGCCAGCTTGTCCTGCTTGAGACCAAAGGCGATGTTCTGCTCTACGCTCATGTGCGGAAAAAGCGCATAGGATTGGAACATCATGTTGATCGGCCGCTGATAAGGCGGCATGTCGGTGATGTTCTCACCATTGAGCAAAATGCGCCCTTCGCTGGGCGTCTCGAAGCCAGCCAGCATGCGCAGAAGGGTCGATTTACCCGACCCCGAGCCACCCAACAGGGCAAAGATTTCGCCGCGCTTGACCTTGAGGTTGACGTCATCAACGGCCAGAGCATCGTCGAAGCGCTTACTCAAGCGCTTGACCTCGAGCACGATGTCTTCGGCAAAGCGTGGCGCTTTCTGGCCACGCGGCGTGGCAGCAGTGGTCGCTTGCGCAGTAGGTGTCGAGGGGGCGCTGTTCGACAGGGGCGTGTCGGTCATTCGCCTCTCCCATCAAAAGGCCCGGCAAGCCGGGCGGTAAAAGACGAACAGCGGGTTCGCAACCTCGGCGAACCCACTGTCGGTGAAGAATCGCTTAGCGACCGGACTTGACGCGGTTCCAGGTACGGGTCAGTACACGCTGAACGTTCTGCGGCTTTTCAAGCGGCAGGTAGAGGTTCTGCATGACCTCGGTTTCTGGGTAAATAGCCGCATTATTGAGCATCTCATCCGGCAGGAAGGCATCCGCTGCGCTATTGGGATTGGCATAGCTGACGTAGTCGGTGATCTCGGCGGCAATCTCGGGGTCGAGGATGAAGTTGATAAAGGCGTGGGCATTTTCCGGGTTCGGCGCATCGGCGGGAATCGCCATCATGTCGAACCACAGCTCAGCGCCCTCTTTGGGAATGGTGTAGGCGATGGTGAAATCGCGGCCCGCGTCTTCGGCGCGCTCAGCGGCCTGGAAGACATCGCCGGAGTAACCCGCTGCCACGCAGATGTCGCCGTTGGCCAGGTCCGAGATGTAGCGCGAGGAGTGGAAGTAGGTGATGTTGTCGCGAATTCGCGTGATCACTTCACCAGCGGCTTCCAGATCGGCGCTGTCATTGCTTTGCGGATCGAGACCGAGATAGGCCAAGGCCGCCGGCAGCATTTCGATGCCTGAATCCATCAGGGAGATACCACAGCCCGCCTCATGCAGCGCCGTGGTGACCTCGGGGTCGAAAAGAAGCGCCCAGCTATCCACCGGGGCATCTTCGCCAAGAATTTCTTCGACACGGTCGGCGTTGTAGCCGATACCGTTGGTGCCCCACATATAAGGCACGGAGTATTCGCTCTCGCCGTCGATCGGCGCGAGGCTGGCCATGAGCTCGGGGTTGAGGTTGCCGAGGTTGTCTAGCTGCGCATGATCGAGCGGCTGGTAGACACCGGCATTGAGCTGGCGGGTAAAAAAGTGGCTGGACGGTACTACGACATCATAGCCTGAACGCCCGGAAAGCAGAGCCGCATCCAGCACTTCGTTGCTGTCGTAGACGTCGTAGATGACGTCGATGCCGGTACGCTCGGTGAACTTCTGCAGCGTCTCGGGCGCAATGTAGTCGGACCAGTTATAGACCCGAACCTCATCGGCCTGAGCCGTGAAGGCCGCTGCGGCGAACGAAGTGGCCGCAACGGCCAGAGAAAGTTTGTGCATGTTCCCCATTTTTTATCTCTCCAAATGACGCGATTGAGCAAACAAATGACACATCGGCAGGGCGTAGACGCTATATCGCGCCCGCATCGCCCGTCGAGCGGGAGCGAATTTTGCGGCGCCTATCGCGCTATCGCAATACGCTAGGGCAAATTTCTTGCATTCCCCTTGGTACGTCCCCACTTAAAGGTAGTGCATTCACGCGCGCAGGGAAGCGATTGGGACGTCGTCAAGTGAAGCGCCACACGAATAGGAAGGCCCTATTGAACAAATGTGATTTTTCAATTTTCGCTATTGGCGACCGTCTCTTATAGTAGTGCACGTATCTTGATCAGCCACCCACAATCTGGAGAAGCGATACATGTCTCTCATCAATGCCGAAGTCAAACCGTTCAACGCCACCGCCTACCACAACGGTGAGTTCGTCGACGTCACCGACGCCGACCTGAAAGGCCAGTGGAGCATTTTCTTCTTCTACCCGGCCGACTTCACCTTCGTCTGCCCGACCGAACTTGGCGATCTGGCCGACAACTACGACGCGTTCAAGAAGCTGGGCGTCGAGATCTACAGCGTCTCCACCGACACTCACTTCACGCACAAAGCGTGGCACGACAGCTCCGAGACCATCGGCAAACTGCAGTTCCCGATGATTGCCGATCCGACCCTGCAAATCTCACGCAACTTCGAAGTGCTGATCGAAGAAGCAGGTCTAGCCGAGCGTGGCACCTTCGTGGTCGACCCCGATGGCAAGATCCAGATCGTCGAGATCAACGCTGGCAACATCGGCCGTAACGCCGAAGAGCTGCTGCGCAAGGTCAAAGCTGCTCAGTACGTTCGCGCCAACCCGAACGAAGTCTGCCCGGCAAAATGGAAAGAAGGCGAAGAAACCCTCGCGCCCTCTCTGGACCTGGTCGGCAAGATCTAAGTATCTCACCTTGTCCGACGCTGGCGGCCTTACGGGGCCGCCAGCTCCCCTGGCCGTACGTTTACGTCTATACCCTTTGTTTGCGTCTTCTACGCTAAGCCGCCTGCTACTTCGGTTGCGCGGGGCTCCAGGCGCCTTATGCCTAGAAAACGCGGCGAGTCACCGAACTCGAACCCACCGTACGCTATGTGAATCATCTGCGAGGAGCCGACCATGTTAGATGCCAATCTGAAGAACCAGTTGAAAGCCTATCTCGAGAAAGTGACGCAGCCTTTCGAACTCGTCGCCTCACTCGATGACGGCGCCAAGTCACGCGAGTTGCTCCAGCTTCTGGAAGACATCGCCAGCCTCAGTGACAAGATCACGCTGAAAAGCGACGGCAACGATAGCCGAGTGCCCTCTTTCGCCATCAATCGCCCCGGTGAAGCGACCGGCGTGGTGTTTGCTGGCATTCCTATGGGCCACGAGTTCACCTCGCTGGTACTGGCTCTGCTGCAGGTTGGCGGCCACCCGCCCAAAACCGCCCAGGAAACTCTCGACCAGATCAAGGCGCTCGACGGTGAGATGCGCTTTGAAACCTACTACTCGCTGTCGTGCCAGAACTGCCCGGATGTCGTCCAGGCACTCAACCTGATGGCCATTTTCAACCCGAACGTGCATCACGTAGCGATCGACGGCGCCCTGTTCCAAGACGAAGTCGAAGCGCGCGAGATCATGTCGGTGCCGAGCATCTATTTGAACGGCAAACCGTTCGATCAGGGCCGCATGACGCTCGAGCAGATCCTGGCCAAGGTCGATACCGGCGCCGCCGAGCGTGACGCCAAAAAACTCAGCGAAAAAGCCGCCTTCGATACCCTGGTGATCGGCGGCGGCCCCGCTGGCGCCGCTGCGGCGATCTACTCGGCGCGTAAGGGCATCAATACCGGCGTTGCCGCCGAGCGCTTTGGCGGTCAGGTCTCCGATACCCTGGGCATCGAAAACTTCATCTCGGTATCGCATACCGAAGGCCCCAAACTCGTGGCGGCGCTCGAGCAGCACGTCAACGACTATGAGGTCGACGTCATGAATCTGCAGCGCGCCGTCGCCTTCAAGGCGGCCGAAGTAGAAGGCGGCCTGCACGAGGTCACTTTCGCCTCCGGCGCAACGCTCAAGAGCAAGACGCTGGTGCTGGCGACCGGTGCACGCTGGCGTGAAATGAACGTGCCCGGCGAGCAGGAGTACCGCAACAAGGGCGTGGCCTACTGCCCGCACTGCGACGGCCCGCTGTTCAAAGGCAAGCGCGTGGCGGTCATCGGCGGCGGTAACTCCGGCGTAGAAGCGGCAATCGACCTGGCCGGTATCGTAGCGCACGTGACGCTGGTGGAGTTCATGGGCGAAATGCGCGCCGATGCCGTACTGCAGAAAAAGCTCAAGAGCCTGAGCAACGTAGACGTGATCTTGAACGCTCAAACCACCGAAGTGACTGGTGACGGCAGCCGCGTCAACGGTCTGACCTACAAAGATCGCAATACCGATGAGGTCACGACGCTACCGCTGGAAGGTATCTTCGTGCAGATCGGCCTGGTGCCCAACACCGAGTGGCTCAAAGAGTCGCCCATCGAGATGTCACCGCGCGGCGAAATCATTACCGACGCCCACGGTATGACGTCAGTGCCCGGCGTTTTCGCTGCAGGCGACGTAACCACGGTGCCCTACAAGCAGATCGTCATCGCCATGGGCGAAGGCGCCAAAGCCTCGCTCGGCGCCTTCGACTATCTCATTCGTAACTGAGCAATCGTCACCAACACGTAGCTCTGGGGCCGAACACGCGTCGGCCCACCTTTTCCAAGCAAGGCGTTAAGACCGTGACGCCCCTGCCCGCCTCGTGCGGGCTTTTTTATGTGCTTTATGTACTGCGTACTTTATTGCGGTAGGTACAGACGTGGCGCCGAGCAGACCGTACAGGCAGGGTCGCGCGGCACCTGGAAGTGGCGCCAGCGCCCGCTTAGCGCATCGAAGGTGCTAAGCCCCTGGTGGGGAGTGCCAGCGCCGCTTAGAAGCTTGAACGCCTCGATGGCCTGGAAACAGCCGATCATACCCACCAGCGGTGAGACGACGCCACTTTCGGCGCAGCTCAGCGCTTCGTCTCCGGCATCATCCGGCGGATAGAGGCAGGCGTAGCAGGGACTATCCGGGCGGCGCGGATCGAAGACGGCGAGTTGCCCGGAGAAGCGGATGGCCGCCCCGGAGACCAGTGGCACCCCGGCACGCTGGCTTGCGGCATTGATGGCGTAGCGGCTGGAAAAACGATCGGTGCAGTCCAGCACCACGTCGGCGCTGGCAACGAGCTCGTTCAAGCGCGCCGCCTTCGCGTGCTCGCTAAGGGCAACGATGTCGACTGTCGGGTTGAGTAAGCGCATGCTTTCACGCGCCGAGTAGGCCTTGTTCACGCCAATGTCGCTCTGGTGGTGGGCAATCTGGCGCTGCAAATTGGACAGTTCGACCTCATCGGCATCGACGAGGGTAATCCGCCCAACGCCCGAAGCGGCAAGATAGAGGGCAGCGGGCGAACCCAGCCCACCGGCGCCGATAATCAAGGCGTGCGCGGCCAATAGACGCTCTTGGCCGGTGATGTCGACCTCGGGCAGCATGATGTGGCGGCTGTAACGCAGCAGGGCCTCGTCGTTCATCATCGCTACTTGTCCTCTAGCTCCTCGATATCGGGCACGTGAAGGCTGAAGTGCTCTTTCACCTCCTCCATCACGACGTAGCTTTTCGACTCTTTCACCCCTGGCAGGGTCAGCACGACGTCGCCCAAGAGCTGGCGATAGGCCGACATCTCCGGTATCCGGCATTTGAGGATATAGTCGAACTGCCCCGAGACCAGATGGCACTCCTGAATTTGCGGCAGCTTCTCCACCGCCCGCCGAAACTCATCGAATACCGCCGGCGACTGGGTTTCGAGGCTGATCTCGACGAACACCAGGAGGTTGGCCTTGAGCGCTCGCGGATCGAGAATTGCCTGGTAGCCGCGAATCACGCCCGAGCGCTCCAGGCGCTTGACCCGCTCCAGGCACGGCGTGGTCGAGAGCCCCACCTCGGCGGCGAGGTCGACATAGGAGATGCGCGCATTCTCTTGCAGGGCGCGCAGGATTTTGATGTCGATACGGTCCAGCGTTCTACTTTTGGCTTTCATGGCAGGATCCATCGCTGATCAATCAAACGCCAAGGCGGTGTACGCGAACACGCTCACGGTTACGCGCCCACGTACTGACCCAGCGTCACACGTTCGTTGCCCCCTAGATCGTCCCGCGTCGCGACGGCGTCATAGCCCGCTGCCGTCAGCGCCGCCCTTACGCTTGCGGCCTGGGTATGGCCATGCTCCAGCGCCAGCCAACCGCCGGGCACGAGATGGCAACGCGCGCTCGCCACCAGGTGCGCAAGATCGGCCATCCCATCGGCGGCGGCTACCAAGGCCGAGGCAGGCTCGAAGCGAACGTCGCCTTCGGCCAGGTGCGGGTCGCTTTCGGCGATATACGGAGGATTGCTGACGATCAGCTCGAAGCGCAAGGGCGTTGCCGCACTTTCGAGCGCGGCGAACCAGTCGCTCTGCTGGAAGCGGGCATTGGTTATGCCAAGGCGCGTAGCGTTTCGCGTAGCGAGGTCGACGGCCTCGGGCTTGATATCCATGCCGGTCACTTGCCACGTGGGGCGCTCGCTGGCAAATGCCAGGGCGATGGCGCCGGTACCGGTGCCCATATCGAGCATTCGGCCCTGGCCGCCGGGGGCTTTTTCGAGGGCAACGGCAACCAACGTCTCGGTATCCGGGCGCGGGATCAGGGTATGCGGTGAGGTCTCAAGCGCCAGCCCCCAAAACTCGCGCTCGCCGGTCAGGTAGGCAACGGGCCGACCCTCGGCGCGGCTAGCCACCAGCGCCTCGAAGCGCGCGCGCTGCCAGGTGGGGCACTCGCCGTCGCCCCAGGTGAATAGCCAGGTACGCTCGCGTTCGATCACGTGGGCGAGCAGCACTTCGGCATCCAGGCGCGGCGTCGGTGAGCCTGCCCGCTGAAGGCGCTGGGCGGCGCGAGCCAAGAGCGCATCGAAGGTCATCACTTATCTCAACCGGCCTGCAGAGCAGCAAGCTGTTCGGCCTGGTACTCGTGCACCAGCGGGTCGATCACTTCGTCGAGCTGCTCGCCACTGATGACCTCGTTGAGCTTGTAGAGCGTCAGGTTGATGCGGTGATCGGTGATCCGGCCCTGAGGGAAGTTGTAGGTACGAATGCGCTCGCTACGGTCGCCCGAGCCCACCAGCGAGCGGCGCGTATCGGCCTGCGTCTGGCGCTGAGCGTCTTCGGCGTTCTGTTTGAGGCGCGCCGCCAGCAGCGACATCGCCTTGGCGCGGTTCTTATGCTGGCTACGCTCCTCCTGGCACTCCACCACCACGCCGGTGGGCAGGTGGGTGATGCGAATGGCCGAGTCGGTGGTGTTGACGTGCTGACCACCGGCGCCGCTGGAGCGGTAGGTATCGACCCGCAAATCAGCGGGATTGATGTCGATGGCGCCTACTTCGTCGACTTCCGGCATGATCGCTACGGTACAGGCCGAGGTGTGGATACGCCCCTGAGACTCGGTGGCAGGCACCCGCTGGACGCGGTGCGCCCCCGACTCGAACTTGAGCCGCGCATAGACGCCATCGCCCTTCACCCGCGAGATGATCTCTTTGTAGCCACCCATCTCGCCGTGGTTGGCGCTGACCACCTCGACGCGCCAGCCGCGCTTTTCGGCGTAGCGCGAATACATGCGAAACAGATCCCCCGCAAACAGCGCCGCCTCGTCGCCGCCAGTGCCGGCGCGCACCTCGAGAAATACGCCGCGTCCGTCGTCCGGGTCCTTGGGTACCAAAAGGCGCTTGAGCTCTTCGTCGAGCTCGCTCAGGCGCACCTTGCCCTCTTCGAGCTCGAGTTCGGCCAGCTCGCGCATATCGGCGTCGCTATCCTTGGCGAGCTGCTCGGCGGCGTCCATGTCCTCCTCGATGCCGCGATAGCGCGTCCATGTCTCGACCAGCGCCTCCAGCTCCGAGTACTCGCGGGAGTAGTCGCGAAAGCGCTGCTGGTCACCGATCACGTCAGGGTCGGAGAGCAACATGGCGAGCTCTTCGAAGCGGTCGGCGAAGTTGTCGAGACGATGGCGCAGGGTATCTTTCATGCGGGCGAATTATCCTTTTGACGCTCGGCCGGAGCAGCCGCAGCGGTTTCGAAAGCGGGTCGCGGCGGCATTAGCAAGCGCGGCGCGGCGTCCAGCACAGCGTGCTCCTGCTCGGCGGCGGCCTTGCGAATGGCCTGAGTGGGGTGGTGCAGCAAGCGGTTGGTGAGCTGGTGCGCCATGCGCTCGATCACCTTGGCCGGATCCTCTCCCCGGGCAAGGCGCTCCAGCGCCTCCTCCCGCGCCACGTCGCGCAGCGCTTCGCCGTGCTGGCGATAGTGTCGAATCAATTCACTGCCTCCACGCAGGCGTCGCTCGCTCTGCCACGTGCCGACGCCATGCTCGATCAGCGATTCGGCCTGATCGGCGGCGACCTGACGGTGGCGGCGATTCTCGGCGATCACCTCTTCGAGATCGTCGACGGTATAGAGGAAGACATCGGCCAGGTCGCCGACTTCGGGCTCGATATCGCGAGGCACGGCGATATCGACCATGAAGATGGGGCGATGACGGCGCTTTTTCAGCGCTCGCTCCACCATACCCTTGCCCAGAATGGGTAGCGGCGAGGCGGTCGAGGAGATCACGATATCGGCCTGCTCTAACGCCGCGGGAATGTCCGGCAGCGTGATCGCGGTACCGCCAAGGGCGGCAGAGACCTTTTCTGCCCGCTCGATGGTGCGATTGGCGACCGTTAGTTGGCGCACGCCCGCTTCGAACAGGTGGCGCGCGACGAGTTCGATGGTTTCACCGGCACCGATCAGCAGCGCCTTAGAGCGACTGAAATCATCGAAGATGCGGCTGGCCATGCTGACCGCAGCGTAGGCCACTGACACCGGGTTCTTGCCGATCTCGGTTTCGGTGCGCACCTGTTTGGCTACGGCGAAGGTGTGCTGAAACAGCCGTTCGAGCTCGCCGCCAAGCCCCTTGGCCTGACGCGCCTGCTGGTAAGCATCCTTGAGCTGACCAAGAATCTGCGGCTCGCCCAGCACCATGGAGTCGAGTCCGACCGCGACGCGCATCAGATGGCGCGCGGCGTCGTTATCCAGATAGTGATAGGCCGCGCGCGCCAGCTCGTCGCTGCGCAGGTTGTGAAAACGCCCCAACCATTCGAGTACGGTCTGCTCGCCCGCCGTCTCGGTGATGCAGTAGAGCTCGGTACGGTTACAGGTCGAGAGCACGGCCGCTTCATGAACGTTGGGCAGGCCGCGCAGCTCGACCAACGCGCTTTCGAGCTGGGTCGGCGTAAAAGCGACCTGTTCGCGTACGGCCACGCTGGCGGTACGGTGGTTGATTCCCAGGGCAAGGAGCGTCATGCGGTGTACGTCTTCGCTAGTAGATCGGTCGTCGTCACATCAATGGCTTGGTCGGCGTGCTTGTGCGGGCCACGGTGGCAGGCCACTGCCACTGCATGGTGCCCCCAGCCCACTTTCTCAAGTGGCGTTTGCAAGGACTTTTTCAAGGAGGAAGATTCTACCACATCAGGTTATCATCTGGCTCACGCCACTTTGCCGCAGCCGGGCAAGCCGCTATGCTGAAAACTCGGCCATCTGATAGAGAGACGCATGCCCCTACGCTCGTCGTTACGTTCGTCGTTTTCTCCACGCGCCCTGCGACGGGGCTCCCTGCGGTCATCGATGCGGCTCCCCACGCTCTGGGCGCCGATGGCGGCTGCGCTTCTATTGAGCGGCTGCCAAACGTCCGTCTCCTTCGAACACGGAAGCCTTCCGGCGTTCACCAGCGATCCGCTCGAAAGCGCTCCTCCCGTTGCCCGCGGGCTTGATGCCAGCGGCCTCAGTACGCTGCTCGGCGCCGAGCTTGCCGGGCTTCGCGGTGATTATCGCTTTGCCAGCCACAACTACCTAGCCGCTGCCCAGCGCTATAGCGCACCGGCGCTCGCCGAGCGCGCCACCTTCGCGGCTCGCTTTAGCAACGACCCAGGGCTGATCGAGGCCTCGGCGCTGCGCTGGCGCGAGCTCTCGCCGCAGGCCGAGACGCCTAACCAGCTGCTCGCTGCGCTGTCGATGCAGCGCGGCGACTGGATGGCAAGCCTGGAGCAGCGCCTGACCATCACCGAGGCCGGTGGCTATGGCGATCTGGCCACCTTTGCCGAAATCGCCGCCAGCGAAGAGGCGCCGCTCGCCCCCCTGCTAGCGCGCCTTTATACCCACCTCGATGCGTCAGGCGCCGAAACACTCGAACACCACGACGATGCCCTGCTGGCGACGGCGCTGCTGGAAGCGGCATCGGGCGAGCTTGCAGCCGCCCAAACGCGCCTACAGGGACTCATGCAGAGCGACCCGGAGAACCCGGCGCTGTGGTACGCTAAAGGCCAACTGGCGCTGGAGAGCGGAGACAACGCAGGTGCGCGCCAAGCCGCCCGTGAGGGGCTCGAACTCGCCCCTGACGACGTGCGCTTCATTTTACTGCTGGCCCAGGCCGAGATTCGCCTCAACAATATCGAAGCCGCCGAGGCGCAAACCGATGCCCTGCTCGAAAGTTACGGGGCCAGCGCCGAGCTGCGCCTGGCGCTGGCCCAGCTCTATCTCGAAGAGGGCCACCCCGAACCGGCGCATCGTCTGCTTCACGCCTTCATTGGTCAGCCGGACATTCCCAACCTGGCCTACTACCTTTTAGGCAGCATCGAGCAGATGCAGGGCGATACCGATACGGCCCTGCTCTACTATCGCCAGGTGGGCGAGGGTGACGAATTCCTTCCCTCACGCGCCACTGCGGCGCGCATGCTGATCGACGAAGACCGTTTTCTCGACGCTCGCGCGTTTTTGCGCATCGAGCGCATGCGCAGCGAAACCTACTTCAACGATCTTCTACTCCTAGAGATCCAACTGCTCGACGAGCAGGGGCGAAGCGCCGATGCCGACGCCCTGCTCGATCGCGAACTTGCGCGCACGCCCGATGATTCGCCGCTGCTTTATCTGCGCGCCATGCGCGCCTGGGAGGCGGGCAACCTTGATGCCATGGAGACGGACCTGCGCCGTATCCTGCAAAAAGAGCCCAACAACGCCTTAGCCCTCAACGCGCTCGGCTTCACCCTGGCCGATGCGAATCAGCCCGAGCGCCTGGACGAGGCGCGCGAGTTGATCGAGCGCGCCTATACGGCAGACCCCAACAATCCGGCGGTGCTGGATAGCATGGGCTGGGTCTACTACCGCCAGGGCCAACCCGAAGAGGCCCTGCCCTGGCTCGAAAGCGCCTATGCGCGCATGCCCGATCAAGAGATCGCCGCGCACTTGGCCGAAGTGCTGCACGCGCTGGGGCGCAGCGAAGAGGCGCGCCAGCTGCTCGATGAGTTCATGCAGCGTACAAGCGACCACCCGCTGATCGACGAGCTACTGCTGCGTTTTCCCGAGCTAATGCCCGCGGGGCTCACATCCGAGCCATCGACGTGAGGGCTAGCTACGTGAGCCCTCGTACCACCACAACCATCATGCTTCACTACTAACGGCCGAACCGTCACTACCTTTTCGTCATCACCTTTACATGGAGTTCTCTTATGCTGACGCTTTCTCGCCCTTTTAACCTCGACCTTCGCCCCACGCGCTGGCTGGCGCTTATCGCCATCGCGGCGCTTGCAGGCTGCGCCAGCCAAGCCCCCGTGGATGACGGCGGCCGCCAGGCAGGCCAGTGGGAGCGCCAGCAAGCCGAGGTCGACGCCTTCGACACTTGGAATCTGGTGGGCAAAGCGGGCCTGCGTACGCCCGATGAGTCGACCAGCGCCAACCTCGACTGGAACCAGACCCCCTACTACTTCCGCATGCTGATCAGCGGCCCCTTCGGCGGTGGGCGCAGCGTCCTCGAAGGCCGCGAAGGTCGTTTCTCGCTAACCACGGGCGAAGGCCGCTTCGAGGCCGAAACCCCGGAAGCATTAATGGAAGAGCAGCTTGGCTGGTCCCTACCGGTACGTGCCATGCCCGACTGGGTGCGCGGCCTGCCCGGCGATCACGCAAGCTTTCAGCTCGAAACCGACGAGTTCGGCTTCCCCAGCCACCTGAGCCAAGACGGCTGGGAGATCGACTACCGCGACTGGGCCGAGGTCGAAGATCTGTGGCTGCCGCGCCGTGTGGTGATGAACTACGACGACCTGCGCATTACCCTGGTGGTCAACCAGTGGCGCTCTAACGACTAAGGCTCGGTATGCCCGCTTCACTCACGCTGGCCGCACCGGCCAAGCTCAATCGTATGCTCCACGTCGTCGGCCGCCGCGCCGACGGCTACCACGAGCTGCAGACCCTGTTCCAACTCATCGACCTCGCCGATACCCTTACCCTCACGCGGCGCGACGATGGCGTCATCGAATTACTCACGCCTGTGGCGGGCGTCGCGCACGCCGACAACCTGGTCGTACGCGCAGCAAAGCGCCTGCAAGCCCATACGGGGTGCCGGTATGGCGCCAGCATCGCCCTCGACAAAAAGCTGCCCATGGGCGGCGGGCTCGGCGGCGGAAGCTCCAATGCCGCCACCGTACTGGTCGGCCTCAACGCGCTGTGGTCGCTCGATCTTCCCCTTACCACTCTGGCCGAGCTTGGCCTTGCACTTGGCGCCGACGTACCAGTCTTCGTGCACGGTCGCAGCGCCTGGGCCGAGGGCGTAGGTGAGCGCCTGACCCCGGTCACGCTGGATACGCCCTGGTTCGTGGTCGTCCATCCCGGCGTCAGCGTCTCCACGCCCGCGATCTTTCAAGCCCCAGAATTGACACGCGATACGCGCCCCATTAGTATGGCGCGCGCACTGCAGGGGGGAGCGCCGACATGGCGCAACGACTGCGAAGCTAGCGTTCGAGATCGCCATCCGCCCATTGCCGAGGCCCTCGACTGGCTGGCACAGCACGCACCCAGCCAATTAACCGGCACGGGCGCCTGCGTATTTGCGGTGTTCGACACTCAAGCCGATGCCCACGCCGTGGCCGATATGGCCCGCGTGAAATGGCCAAGCTGGGTGACGCGCGGCATCAACACCTCTCCTCTGCACGCTGCTCTGGGCTGCTGAAAGCGCCCGCCCATCGACTCGGATACTGCTGGGGTATCGCCAAGTGGTAAGGCACCGGTTTTTGGTATCGGCATTCCCAGGTTCGAATCCTGGTACCCCAGCCAATCTGTCGTCGAGGCGTGCTTTCTCCCCCGATCCCCAACACTGCAAAGGTGGCTGCGCGTGTCAAAATTGATGGTCTTCGCCGGGAATGCCAATCCCGAACTCGCTCACAAGATTGCCGAGAGCCTGGATAGCCGGATGGGTAACGCCACCGTCGGTCAGTTCAGCGATGGCGAAATTGCGGTCGAGATCAATGAGAACGTGCGCGGTAAGGACGTCTTCGTCCTGCAATCCACCTGTGCACCGACCAACGACAACCTGATGGAACTGATCCTGATGATCGACGCCCTGCGTCGTGCATCGGCAGCGCGCATCACGGCGGTCGTACCCTACTTCGGCTACGCACGTCAGGATCGCCGCGTGCGCTCCGCGCGCGTTCCCATCTCCGCCAAGGTCGTGGCGGACATGATGGTCAAGGCGGGCGTCGACCGGGTCATGACCATGGACCTGCACGCCGACCAGATCCAGGGCTTCTTCGATGTGCCGGTGGATAACGTCTACGGCTCGCCGATCCTGCTCGACGACATCGAGCGCCAGAACTACGACGACCTCGTTGTCGTCTCGCCTGACGTAGGCGGCGTCGTTCGCGCTCGCGCCATCGCCAAGCAGCTCAACGCCGATCTCGCCATCATCGACAAGCGTCGCCCCCAAGCTAACCAGGCCCAGGTGATGCACATCATCGGTGAGATCGAAGGCCGCACCTGTGTCGTGGTCGACGATATGATCGATACCGCCGGCACGCTGTGCAAGGCGGGTGAAGCATTGAAAGACCACGGCGCGAAGCGCGTCGTCGCCTATGCCACTCACCCGATCTTGTCTGGCCCGGCGGTGGATAACATCACCAACTCCGTACTCGACGAAGTCGTGGTGACCGACACCATCCCGCTGGCCGAGCATGCACGCCGCAGCGGTAAAATTCGTCAATTGAGCGTTGCCGGTCTGATCGCCGAGGCGATTCGTCGGGTCAGCAACGAAGAATCCGTCAGCGCGATGTTCCACTGATCGCGCGACGAAACGGTCTCGCGCAAGCGGGGCTTTCGGGAACGTCGTTATCTGGTCGCGGGTAGCGGCGTTTCCTTACTTTAACCAAGAGGCACATACCATGTCCGATTTCACTCTTAATGCCAGCGTTCGTAACGACCTGGGGAAAGGTGCGAGCCGCCGCCTGCGTCGTGCGAACCAACTCGTTCCGGCCGTTGTGTACGGTGGCGAGAAGGAAGCGCAGGCCATCTCCGTTGAAAAGACCTCCTTCTACAAAGCGATCGAAGACGAGTCTTTCTTCTCTTCTGTTATCACCCTGGTGATCGACGGCAAGAAAGAGCAAGTGGTCATTCGTGACCTGCAGCGCCACCCCTTCAAGCCCCTGCTGACGCACGCTGACTTCCTGCGCGTCGACGCGACTCACGAAATCACCATCAACGTGCCGCTGCACGTAGTGGGCGAAGAGAAGTGCGTAGGCATTAAGGACCAAGGCGGCGAACTGCACGTTCTGGCCAACGAAGTGTCCATTAGCTGCTTGCCGAAGGACCTGCCGGACTACCTCGAAGTCGACATCAGCGCCGTCGAACTCGGCACTACGCTGCACCTGTCCGACCTCAAGCTGCCGTCTGGCGTCAGCTCCGTCGACCTGGCGCATGGCGCCGAGCACGACAACGCCGTTCTCAGCATCACCAAAGTGAAAGTCCGCGGCGGTGACGACGAAGCAGAAGCAGACGACGCCGAAGCTGGCGACGAGTAATCGCACCCAGGGCCATGCTTGCATGGTCCAGCAGTGCTAAGATCAAGCGCTTCGGCGCTTGATCTTTTTTTTGCCATCGAAAATTTTCTACCGACATATTTTCATCGACATATTTTCATCGACATAGGGAGGCAGGGATGAGCCACGTAACAGCGATCATTGGGCTTGGAAACCCAGGACCGGACTACGCCGCCACCCGTCACAACGCGGGCTTTTGGCTAGTAGAGGCGCTGGCGCGCGAGGCGGGCACCGAGCTTCGTCCCGAAAAGAAGTTCTTGGGCCTTTATGCCAAGGCGCGCCTTGGCCAGCACGAGGTTCACCTGCTCAACCCCACCACCTTCATGAACCGCAGCGGTGGCGCCGTGGCCGCCCTTACCCAGTTCTACAAGCTCGCGCCCGAGAATTTGCTAGTGGCTCACGATGAGCTGGACTTACCTCCCGGTCAGGCACGCTACAAGACAGGCGGCGGGCACGGCGGCCATAACGGGCTGCGCGACATCATCAGCGCGCTGGGCAACCAGAAGCAGTTCCACCGCTTACGCATCGGCATCGGCCATCCAGGTGAGGCCAAACAAGTCGTGCGCTACGTGCTCAACCGCCCCGGCAAGAGCGAACAAGAGGCCATCGACCGCGCGCTCGACGAGTGCCAAACCACCCTCCCCCAGGCACTGGCAGGCGATTGGGCCAAGGCGATGAACCGCCTGCATAGCCTCAAACCCCAAGCCAGCGAGTCCTGAACCTCAGGCATAGGCGCGCATGGCTGGTCGCCGCGCGCCCCTTCTCGTAAAATGGCCGCCACTTTTATCGGCTGGCGCGCGCCCTACTCGCTCATCCTGCCGATACCTCATTCGCCAGATCATTTCAGGAATCACTCATGGGCTTTAACTGCGGCATCGTCGGCCTTCCTAACGTCGGCAAATCCACCCTCTTCAACGCGCTGACCAAATCGGGCATCGATGCAGAAAACTTCCCCTTCTGCACCATCGAGCCCAACGTTGGCATCGTGCCGATGCCCGACCCGCGCTTGGACAAGCTGGCCGAGTTGGTCAAGCCCGAGAAGGTGCTGCCGACCACGATGGAGTTCGTCGATATCGCAGGCCTCGTCGCGGGCGCCTCCAAGGGCGAAGGCTTGGGCAACAAGTTTCTCGCCAACATTCGGGAGACCCAGGCCATCGCCCACGTCGTGCGCTGCTTCGATAACGACAACGTCATTCACGTAGCCAACCAGGTCGATCCGCGCGCCGATATCGAGACCATCAACCTCGAACTCGCCCTGGCTGATTTGGATACCGTCGAAAAGGCAAGCCAGCGTCTCGTGCGCGTGGTCAAAGGCGGCGATAAAGACGCCATCGCCACCAAAGCGGTGCTCGACAAGATCCAGCCTCATCTGGCCGAAGGCCTGCCGCTACGTAGCTTCGCCCTCGATGACGACGAGAAGCGCCAAATCAAAAGTTTCGGCTTTCTGACGCTGAAGCCCACCATGTACATCGCTAACGTCAACGAAGATGGCTTCGAGAATAACCCCTACCTCACCATCGTCGAGGAGATCGCCGCGGCGGAAGGCGCCGTAGTGGTGCCGGTGTGCAACCAGCTCGAAGCCGAAATCGCCGAGCTCGAAGACGAAGAGCGCGCCATGTTCCTCGATGAGATGGGCATGGAAGAGCCGGGGCTCGACCGCGTCATCCGCGCAGGCTATGCCCTGCTCGGCCTCCAGACCTACTTCACCGCCGGGGTGAAGGAAGTCCGCGCCTGGACCGTGAAACAGGGCGCAACCGCCCCCGAAGCCGCCGGCGTCATCCACACCGACTTCCAGAAAGGCTTCATCCGCGCCGAAGTCATCGCCTACGACGATTTTGTTAGCCTGGGCGGCGAGCAAGGCGCCAAAGACGCAGGCAAATGGCGCCTGGAAGGCAAAGAGTACATCGTCAAGGACGGTGACGTGGTGCATTTCAGGTTCAATGTTTGAGCTAAACGATCCAACGAAGCCCCGCCTCGGCGGGGCTTGGTGTATTCGCCCATATTCGCGGCACTAATTCGGCAATTCCCGCCCATTATCAAGAGGCCAAAGGCTTGACGCCGCGCAGGAATCTGATAATATTCGCCCCCGTTGAACGGCTACGTAGCTCAGCTGGTTAGAGCACATCACTCATAATGATGGGGTCCCCTGTTCAAATCAGGGCGTAGCCACCAATGAATACCGAAAGCCCCGCTGACATCGTCAGCGGGGCTTTTTCGTGTCGTGGTTTTTTATTCAAACACGGGTTATGCCAACGTTGGGCGGTTCAGGAAAAGCGTCAAGGCGCGGGTCAGGTGGTTGATGTCGTGGGTGCCTGCGGTTTCGCGAATAGAGTGCATTGCCCACTGCGGCACGCCAACGTCGATGGTCGGCACGCCCACCTGAGTGGCGGTGATGGGCCCAATGGTGCTGCCACAGCCCATGTCGGCGCGGGTGACGAATGCTTGCACCGGCACATTCGCCTCTTTGCAGACATCGCGAAACAGCGCGCCGGTCACGCTGTTGGTGGCGTAGCGCTGGCTCGCGTTGACCTTGATCACAGGGCCGCCATTGATCAAGGGGCCGTGGCGCTCGTCGTGCTTGTCGCGAAAGTTCGGGTGCAAGGCGTGAGCGTTGTCGCAGGAGATCATCAGCGACGACTGAATCAGCTGGATCAGCGATTCGTCGCTGCCCTTGCCTACCTGGGCATTGAGCCGTTTGAGTACGTCGGCCAAAAACGGGCCTTGGGCGCCACAGGCGCTGGCGCTACCCACCTCTTCGTGATCGTTGGCGACCAGCAGCGCCCCCTGCTCACCGTCGCACGCAAGTAGCGCCTCTAAACCAATAAAGCACGACAGCAGGTTGTCGAGCCGGGCGCTGGCGATCAGCTCACTCTGAATGCCCACCACGGCCGACGGCTGCACGTCGTAGAAACCGAGCTCGAAATCCACCACCTCGACATCCTCAAGACCATGCTCCTCTTCGAGCCAGCCACCCAAGAGCGCATCGAGATCGACGCCGTCGCTTTGCATCAGCACGGGGGCCATCTGCGTTTGAGGGTTGATCGCGCGCCCGGCGTTGACGTCACGATCCAGGTGAATCGCTAGGCTTGGAATGGTGGCGATGGGTCGCGCCACGTTGAGCAGCACGCTCGTGAGCCGACCATCGGCGTGGCGGACGTGCACGCGCCCGGCAAGCCCCAGGTCGCGATCAAACCAAGGCGCGAGCAATACGCCGCCATACACCTGCACCCCAAGCTGCAGCCAACCCGCCGAACGCTGCGTGGCCTCGGGCTTCAAACGCAGCCCCGGGCTATCGGTATGCGCCCCGATCATACGCAGGCTAGAGAGCCCTTGTACTGGCAGCTGAAAGGCGATGATCGAGGAGTCGTTGCGGGTCACGTAGTAGCGCTTACCGGGCGACAGCTGCCAGTCGGCCTTCTCTTCCAGACGTTCGAAACCGCCCTGCTCCAGGCGCGTGGCCATCGATTGAGTGGCGTGCCAGGGGCTTGGCGAGTTCGAGAGAAAATCACACAGCCGCTGGGTGCGTTCCGCATTGAAAGCCTGGGACATGAAATTCCTCATTAGGATAATGATTGAGTCTCATCGAGCAGGTGACCTGCTACAATGCTGCTTCGGCCCCGCAACTCATACGCTGGCCGAGGGTCTAGGGAAGATTGAGTGTACACAATTCCAGGAGAGCTTGACTGATGAGCTTGTTTGTAACGCTATCGCGTTCGGTCGCTCTGGCGCTGATGCTGGTCGTGACCAGCACTACGGCGCAAGCAGCGCTTAAGCCGACCGACGAACAGCGCCAGGCAGCGGTGGAAGTGGCCGATGCCCTGCACTATGGTCACTACGCCGATATCACTTTCGACGAGGCGTGGTCACAAGAGGCGTTCCAGAGCTACCTGGATTTTTTGGACGGTCAGCGCGCTTACCTTTTACGCCGTGACATCGACCCTTACCGCCACCTCGAAGAGGACATGGCGGAGGTGCTCTTCGAGGGAGACCTAGACGAGGTTTTCGACCTCTACGAGCGTCTCAACCAGCGCCATACGGCACGCCTCGAGTGGCTACTGGAAAAACTCGACGAAGGCATCTCATTCGATTTCGACAGCGATGAGCGTATCGAGATCGATCGCGAAGATACGCCCTGGGCCAGCCGCGAAAGCGAGCTCGACGAGCTCTGGCGCAAGCGCCTGGAGAACGACGCTCTCACCCTGGCCCTGGCCGATCAGGACGAAGAGCAAGTCGTCGACAACCTGCGTCAGCGCTACGAAGGTCAGCTCACTCGCCTTCGCCAAGCCGAGGCCGAGGACGTGTTCGGCATCTTCATGGCGGCGGTGACCAGCACCATCGACCCGCACACTAACTATCTCTCTCCGCGCCAGAGCGAAAGCTTCGACATTCAGATGAGCCTGTCGCTCGAAGGCATCGGCGCCCTGCTCCAGGCCGACGGCGAATACGTCAAGGTAGCAAGCCTTGTTCCCGGTGGCCCAGCTGACCGCGCCGGGCTGCTCGAGCCGGCCGATCGCATCATTGCCGTGGGCCAGGAAGAGGGCGATATGGTCAACGTCATCGGCATGCGCCTGGACAACGTCGTCGACCTCATTCGCGGTCCCAAAGGCTCCACCGTGCGCCTGGACGTCGTGCCCGCCCAAGCAGTGGACATGACCCGCTCGCATACCATCGAAATTACCCGTGATACCGTCAGTCTCGAAGACCAGGCGGCGCATGGTGAGATAATCGAGGTCGAGCGCGACGGCGAACCGCATCGCCTCGGCGTGATCAACATCCCTACTTTCTACGTCGACTTCGACGCCTGGCAGGCGGGTGAAGAGGATTATCGCAGCACCACGCGCGATGTCTCCCGCGAGATCGAGCGGCTCAAAGAGGAAGGCGTCGAAGGCATCGTGCTCGATTTACGCAACAACGGCGGCGGCGCGCTGCAAGAAGCCAACTCGCTGATCGGCCTGTTCATCGACCGCGGCCCCACCGTGCAGGTGCGCGACGCCCAAGGGCGCATCAACCTCTACGGCGATACCGATAGCGGCACCCTGTACGATGGCCCGCTAGGCGTGCTGGTTAACCGCCTCTCGGCCTCGGCATCGGAGATCTTTGCCGGTGCCATTCAGGACTACGGCCGTGGCCTCGTGCTCGGTACCACCACCTTTGGCAAGGGCACCGTACAGACGCTGAGCGATTTGAGCCACGGCCAGATCAAGCTGACCCGGGCCAAGTTCTACCGCATCTCGGGAGAAAGCACCCAAAATCGCGGTGTCGAGCCTGACATTCCCTTCCCCAGCCTGATCGACCCCGAGCGCATCGGCGAAAGCAGCCTGGATAACGCCTTACCCTGGGATACCGTGCAAAACGTGCAGTATCGTCGCTACGGTGAGCCCGAGCGCTACCTGGCTACGCTCAACGAACGCCACGATGCCCGTGTGGCCGAAAATCCCAACTTCCGCTACCTGGAGCGTCAGGCCAATCTCGCTCGCCAGCTGCGTGAGCAGCAAACCAGCGTTAGCCTGAACCGCGAACAGCGTCAGCGTGAAATGGAAGCGCAGGAAGCCGAGCAGCTCTCGCTCGAAAACCAGCGCCGCCGCGCCCTTGGCATGCCGGAGCTGGATGAGTGGGCCGATGCCCGCCTCGACCCGACGAACGACGACGCAACGGACGAAAACGCTACCGAAGAGGACGAAGAGGAGATGCCGGTAGACCGCGCTCACGTACTCGAGTCGGCCGAAATTCTACTCGACTACGCCCACCTGCAGCATATGCACCAGCTCGCTCGCAAACGCTAAACTGATGCGATAACTGCAGCTCCCTCACGACGCCAGCCTTAGGGCTGGCGTTTTTTGTCGACTGTATGAATAACCTTCATCTTGTATCTGAAATAAAGTCACTGTCACTCATACGAAGGTTCGGGTATAAAACACTCATCGCTTATATCGAAAGCCCTTATTACGCTTTTTTGCGGCTTGCTTTCATCACCGCCTTCAGGATGCCGACCACGATGAGCCAAGAGTTTACCTTTACCGTCAAACGTATTCGGTTCGATGAAAACTATCATCCCGCCGATAGCACGCGCATCACCACCAACTTCGCCAACCTGGCGCGTGGCGAGAGCCGCCAGGAAAACCTGCGCAACGCCTTGACGATGATCGATAATCGCTTCAACGCTTTGGCCCATTGGGACAACCCTAAAGGTGATCGCTATACCGTTGAGCTCGATATCGTCTCCGTCGGTATGGACATCGAAGGTAAAGGCGACGCCTTCCCCATGATCGAAGTGTTGAAAACGCACATCGTCGATCGCCATACCCAGCAGCGCATCGAAGGCATCGTCGGCAATAACTTCTCCTCCTACGTGCGCGACTACGACTTCAGCGTACGGCTGCTCGAGCACAACAAGGGCCAAGCGCAGTTCAGCATTCCTGACAACTTTGGCGACTTACACGGCAAGCTCTTCCACTACTTCTTGAACTCCGCCGCCTATCAGGAGAACTTCGCCAAGCCGCCGGTGATCTGCCTTAGCGTGTCAGATAAGAAGACTTACCACCGCACAGCCAATACGCACCCCGTGCTTGGCGTCGAATACCTGCCGGACGAGTCCTCACTGACCGAGCAGTACTTCAAGAAGATGGGCTTGGAGGTGCGCTACTTCATGCCGCCGCATAGCGTAGCCCCGCTGGCGTTCCACTTCGCGGGCGATCTGCTCAACGATTACACCAACCTGGAACTCATCAGCACCATCAGCACGATGGAGACGTTCCAACGCATCTACCGCCCCGAGATCTACAACGCCAATGCCCCAGCAGGTGATATCTACCAGCCGCAGCTGCACAACCATGACCACTCGCTGACGCGCATCGTCTACGACCGCGAGGAGCGCAGCCGTCTGGCCATCGAGCAGGGCCACTATGCGGAGGAGTATTTCATCAAGCCTCACCAAGAAACCCTCGATCGGTGGGCGGCGAGCTATAACCGTTAACGATCTCAGATAAACAGCTCAGCTAGCGACGCCAACTAGCATATCGTTGTCGTCGACTAGCACTCGACTGGTTAGAAACGGGCTCTTTGATTTACCCCTGGCTATATAACAAGGTCATTGATCATGAAAAAGTTACTCCCCACGTCGACGGCTGGCAGCCTACCCAAACCGTTATGGCTGGCGCAGCCGGAGACCCTGTGGTCGCCATGGAAGCTGCAGGACGAAGAACTGATCGAGGGCAAGCAGGACGCCCTTCGCGTATCGCTGCAAGAGCAGCAGCGCGCGGGTATCGATATCGTCAGCGACGGCGAGCAGACACGCCAGCACTTCGTCACCACCTTCATCGAACACTTGAGCGGCGTCGATTTCGAAAACCGCCAGACGGTCAAGATTCGCGACCGCTACGATGCCAGCGTGCCCTCGGTGGTAGGCGACGTCAGCCGCCAGAAGCCGGTCTTCGTCGACGACGCCAAATTCTTGCGCCAGCAAACCGATCAACCCATCAAGTGGGCCCTGCCGGGGCCGATGACCATGATCGATACGCTCTATGACGGCCACTATAAGAGCCGTGAAAAGCTTGCCTGGGAATTTGCCAAGATTCTCAACCAGGAAGCCAAGGAGCTCGAAGCCGCCGGTGTCGATATCATTCAGTTCGACGAACCCGCCTTCAACGTCTTTTTCGATGAAGTGAACGACTGGGGCATCGCGACGCTCGAACGCGCCATCGAAGGGCTGAAATGCGAAACCGCCGTGCACATTTGCTACGGCTACGGTATCAAGGCCAATACCGACTGGAAAAAGACCCTGGGCTCCGAGTGGCGCCAGTACGAAGAAGTCTTCCCCAAACTGCAGCAGTCCAATATCGATATCGTCTCGCTCGAGTGCCAGAACTCGCACGTCCCTATCGATCTCATCGAGCTAATTCGCGGTAAGAAGGTGATGGTAGGCGCCATCGACGTTGCCACCAACGCTATCGAAACGCCCGAAGAGGTCGCCGAGACGCTACGCAAGGTGCTGCAATTCGTCGACGCAGATAAGCTCTACCCCTGCACCAACTGCGGCATGGCCCCGCTCTCCCGTTCCGTGGCCCGAGGCAAGCTGAACGCCCTGAGCGCAGGTGCAGAGATCGTGCGCAGAGAACTCTCGGCTTGAGTGCTCGCGCTTAACCCAGGCGTTATCCACGCCCCCTTGCCCAAACCGGCCAGGGGGCGTTTTCATCTGGGTAGATACAGTAACGCACACGAAAAACGCCTTGGAGCGATAGGCTCAAGACGCAAGAAATATAAGAAGATATAAGGCTAGCCGCCGTTGGCTCCTCGAGCAGGACTCGAACCTGCGACCCAATGATTAACAGTCATTTGCTCTACCAACTGAGCTATCGAGGAACAGCGGAAATAGGCGGTACTGAAAGGCGATTGGCTCCTCGAGCAGGACTCGAACCTGCGACCCAATGATTAACAGTCATTTGCTCTACCAACTGAGCTATCGAGGAACATCGATTACCGCGCTGTGTTCAAGGGATTGGCTCCCCGAGCAGGACTCGAACCTGCGACCCAATGATTAACAGTCATTTGCTCTACCAACTGAGCTATCGGGGATCCGCTCAAACACGGTGCGTAGTATACCCATTAAGAAACAATGGTCAAGCCTCATTTGGCGTCAGCGCTAGCTCCCGGTAGGCTGTGTCCGTATAATGCCCCGATTCACGCGGTATGCCCGCACGACGCTATCCGCCCGCGCGGCGGGCGAATTCATGACGACCCACAGACGACAGGTACCGATGGCGAAGAAGCTCTTCATCAAAACGCACGGCTGCCAAATGAACGAGTACGACTCCGCCCGCATGGCGGACCTGCTCGGTGAATCGCACCGGCTCGAACTGACCGATAACGAGTACGAGGCCGACGTCATTCTGCTTAACACTTGCTCCATCCGCGAAAAGGCGCAGGAGAAGGTGTTCCATCAGTTAGGACGATGGAAGAAGCTGAAGGAAGCCAACCCGGATCTCGTCATCGGCGTGGGCGGTTGCGTTGCCAGCCAAGAAGGCGACGCCCTACGTAAGCGCGCGCCCTACGTCGACATGGTCTTCGGCCCCCAGACGCTGCACCGCGTACCCGCGATGTTGGATGCGCGGCGTCAGAATCAGATTGCGGCGGTGGACGTCACTTTCCCCGAAATCGAGAAGTTCGACCACCTGCCCAAGCCCAAGTCCGATGGCGCCTCGGCGTTCGTCTCGGTAATGGAAGGGTGCTCTAAGTACTGCACTTTCTGCGTGGTGCCCTACACCCGGGGTGAAGAAGTATCGCGCCCCTTCGAAGACGTCATGGAAGAGGCTTTTCATCTGGCCGAACAGGGCGTGCGCGAAATCAATCTTCTGGGCCAGAACGTCAACGCCTACCGTGGTGAGAACGAAGACGGTGACGAGATTGACCTGGCCGAGCTGATTGCCTGCATTGCCGCCATCGACGGCATCGATCGCATCCGTTTCACCACCTCGCACCCGGTCGAGTTCACCGATAGTTTGATCGACGCCTTCGCCGAAATTCCCGAACTCGTCAGCCACCTGCACCTACCCGTGCAGTCCGGCGCCGATCCGATTTTGAGCGCGATGAAGCGCGGCCACACCCGCGACGAGTACATCGCTAAGATGGAGCGTATTCGCGCCAACCGGCCCGACATCAGCTTCTCCTCGGACTTCATCATCGGCTTTCCCGGCGAGACCGATGCCGACTTCGAGGCGACGATGGACCTCATCCACCGCATCGGCTTCGATCACTCGTTCAGCTTCGTCTATTCGGCGCGCCCTGGCACACCCGCCGCAGCGCTGCCCGATGACACCCCCGAAAGCGTCAAAAAGCAGCGTCTTTCCATCTTGCAGGATCGCATCAACCAGCAGGCGATGCAGATCAGCCGTCGCATGGTGGGAACGACCCAGCGCATTCTGGTCTCCGGCTTTTCGCCCAAGGACCCGGGCCAGCTCTCTGGGCGCACCGAGAACAACCGCGTGGTCAACTTTCGCGCCGCCAACCCCACCGAGCTCATCGGCTACTTCGTCGATGTCGAGATCACCGAGGCGCTGCCCAACTCGCTACGGGGCGATCTGATCTCTCCCGAGCGCCACTAACGCCCTGTCATGGGTTCGCCCGAGCCCATGACGCCGATCAGCAAACTTAACCCAAGCAATTGCCCCAACTGCGGTGGGGCATTAAGCTGAAATCACACCCACCACAGCATGGATCGATCACTCTTGAGCCAGCCATCATCTCAGGCCAATCGCATCATCACCCTAAGCCTTGAACCCAACGATCCGCAGCGTCTTGCCAGTCTGTGCGGTCAGCAGGATGAGCACCTGAAGCTGATCGAGAGTCGTCTGGATGTCACGCTGCGCAATCGCGGCAATATCTTCCAACTCGCCGGTGCCGCCAACCGCGTCAAGGCGGCGGCCAACGTCGTCGAGCACCTCTACCGCGAAACGGCGGCAAGTGAGCTCACGCCCGACACCGTTCACCTGTTTCTGCAGGAGTCGGGCCTCGAAGCGCTCGCCGAGGATGACGAGGACAACAACGACGGCGACGTGGTCATGCGCACGCCGCGTGCCATGATCAAGCCGCGCGGACTCAACCAGCAGCGCTACGTCAGCAGCATTCGCGAACACGACATCAACTTCGGTATTGGTCCGGCAGGCACGGGTAAAACCTACCTTGCCGTTGCAGCGGCGGTCGAGGCGCTCAATCAGCAAGAGGTGCGCCGCATTCTGCTGGTGCGTCCAGCCGTCGAGGCGGGTGAAAAGCTCGGCTTTCTGCCCGGCGACCTGGCCCAGAAGATCGACCCTTACCTGCGCCCGCTCTACGATGCGCTGTACGAGATGATCGGCTTCGAGCAGGTCGCCAAACTGATCGAGCGCCAAGTGATCGAGATCGCCCCGCTGGCGTATATGCGCGGGCGCACGCTCAACAACGCCTACATCATTCTCGATGAGAGCCAGAACACCACGCCCGAGCAGATGAAGATGTTTCTGACCCGTATCGGCTTTGGCTCTACCGCCGTCATCACTGGCGACGTTACCCAGGTGGATCTGCCGCGCGGCCAGCGCTCGGGCCTGATTCAGGTCATGGACGTGCTCAAGGAGACACCAGGAATCGGCATGACCCACTTCTCGGCCAAGGACGTGGTGCGCCACCCGCTGGTCCAGCGCATCATCGAAGCCTACGACGTCTTCGAGTCGCAGCAGGAAGTCGAGGAGCGCGCCCGCCGCGAAGCCCGTCAACAGGAGCGCGAAGCGCGCATGCTCCAGGCCCGCGACGGTCTCTCACCTGGCGCCAGCGGCCAATGAGCGGCCCTTTGATCGACCGGCAGATTGCCCTGACAGATATCGACGAGCACGCCGCTGAGCTACCTACGCTCGATGAGCTCACCCAATGGGTGAGCCGTGTGTTTGCCCACCATCCCGACGACGAGCGCTGGGAGCTGACCATCCGGCTGGTGGACGAGGCCGAAAGCCAGATGCTCAACCGCGACTATCGGGATAAGGACAAGCCAACCAACGTGCTCTCCTTCCCCTTCGAAGGGCCGCCCGGCGTGCCCTTGCCGCTACTGGGCGACCTGGTGGTCTGCCATGCGGTGGTCGTACGCGAAGCCGAAGAGCAGAGCAAACCTCTGGCGCATCACTACGCCCACATGGTGATTCACGGCACGCTGCATCTAATGGGTTACGATCACATCGATGATGACGACGCCGAAGAGATGGAGGCGCTCGAGCGAGTGCTTCTAGCCGAGTTCGATATCCCCGACCCTTATCTCGCCTAACCCGCGTTGGAGCGGGGCTGGCATCTGGGCGTGTCGAGTGATACAACGTCATGGCCCGCCGCTTGGCGGCCATGGCGACGACGCCCGCAACCAAGAGAATTGACGAATGAGCGAAGACCGATCGAGCACACCCAATCAGAAATCCTGGCTCGAGAAACTCTTTGGCGCACTCTCCGGAGACAGTGACGAACCCAGCTCGCGCGACGAGCTCATGGCCTTTTTGCGCCATACCGCCGGTAAACTCCGGCTGGACAACGACGCCCTCACCATCATCGAGGGGGCGCTGCAAATCAACGACCAACAGGTGCGCGAGATTCTGATTCCGCGCTCCCAGGTCACCGCCATCACCCTGGACCAAACCAGCGATGGCTATCTTCCCTTGATCAAGGAAACCGGCCACTCACGCTATCCGGTGGTTGGCGAAAACCTCGACGACGTCAAGGGCATCCTGCTGGTCAAAGACCTGCTACCGCTGCTGTCACAAACCCAGGAGCAGCGCGACCGCTTCCAGCTCGAAGACGTGCTCCGCCCGGCCATGTTCATTCCCGAATCCAAGCGGCTCAACAGCCTGCTCAAGGAGTTTCGCGATACCCATAACCACATGGCTATCGTGGTCGACGAGTATGGCGGTACCGCCGGTATCATCACCATCGAAGATATCCTCGAACAGATCGTCGGCGACATCGAAGACGAACACGACACCGACGAAGAAGAGGACATCCGCGAGCTGGGTGACGGCCTTTACGCCATTCGCGCCCTGACCCCCATCGAAGACTTCAACGAGCACTTCGATGCCGACTTCTCGGACGAGGAGTTCGATACCCTCGGCGGCTTGGTGATGCAGCAGTTCGGCCACCTGCCCCGTCGCGGCGAGCAGACCACTCTCGGCGGCTGGCGCTTTACCGTCCTCAACGCCGACAACCGCCGTATTCGACTGCTCGAGGCCTGCCCCGTCAGCGCCGTCGATACCGTGGACGAGCGCGACGCCTAACGCGCCTTTCCTCTCCACGCATCCCACAGGATATTCTCATGCGCTTGACCTCTTTCCTGCTGGTCCAGATGGTCGCGGCCCTACTCGCCGGCGTTTTCACGACGCTGACGGCCTCCCCCTTCGAGCTCTGGTGGCTTGGACCTATCGCCATGGCGCTGATGTACTGGGGCATTCACGCACTCTCTCCGGCGCAAGCAGCGCTCAAGGGCTGGCTCTACGGCGTCGCGCTCTTCGCCACTGGCGCCTCCTGGGTCTATGTGTCGATTCACGACTACGGCTATACCAGCATGCCGCTGGCGCTGTTTCTCACCGCTCTGTTCGTCGTGGCGCTGGCGCTGTTCTACGCCGTCACGCTGTGGCTTTACCGCCGGCTGAGCGGCCCCCGGCTCGCCCTTCTCACCTTCGCTGGAGCTTGGGTGCTGGGCGAGGTGCTGCGCACTTATTTGTTCACCGGCTTTCCCTGGCTGCTTCTGGGCGCAAGCCAAGTCGACTCTCCGCTGGCCTCCTGGGCGCCGATTGGCGGCGTCTACTGGCTATCGCTGCTCGTGGTCTTGAGCGGTACGCTCGTGGCTGAGCTAGTGCACCGCCGCTGGTGGGCGCTTGCCCCCCTCGGCGCCATTTGGCTGGTGCCCTTGGCGCTGCCAGCGCAGTGGACCACGCCCGTCGCAACGCCAACCCGCGTGGCCCTGCTACAGGGCAACCTACCCCAACTGATAAAGTGGACGCCCGAAGGGCAGCGCTTGGCCGCCAATACCTACAGCGCCCTGACAGCTCAGGTCGCTGATGACGCTGATCTCATCATTTGGCCCGAAACGGCCCTACCGATGACCGAGACCCAGGCACGCCCGGTGCTCGAACGCGTCCAGGCCAATCTACCCAGCGGCACCGCCCTGCTCACCGGCATCGTCCAAATCGATCCCGAACAGCGCTTTTTCAATAGCGTCATCGGCGTGGGTGACGTTAGCGGTAGCTATCAGAAAGAGCACCTGGTGCCCTTTGGCGAATACCTGCCGCTCGAGCGCGTTTTGCGCGGCGCCATCGACTTCTTCGATCTGCCCATGTCGAGCTTCACCAAGGGCGATACGCATCAATCTCCCATGCAGGCGGCGGGCGTGGCTATCGGTAACGCCATCTGCTACGAGATCATCTATTCGGAGCTCGTCGCACGCCGCGCCCAGGAGAGCGACGTGCTGCTCACCGTGTCCAACGACACCTGGTTCGGCGCTTCGATCGGGCCCCATCAGCATTTGCAGATGGCACGCCTGCGCGCGCTGGAGAACGGCCGCTACGTACTGCGCGCCACCAGCAACGGTATTACCGTGATCGTCGACCCGCGCGGCGACGTCGTAGCGCGGGCACCGCAGTTCGAAACCACGGCCCTCGTAGGCGAGTTCTACGCCATGCAGGGCAACACGCCGTTCACCCGTATCGGTAGCTGGCCAACGTGGTTGCTCGCTGCCTTGATGCTGGTGCCGGGACTTCTTTCCCGGCGCGCCGGGCGCCGGCCCGGTTCGCTTTCTTGACTCCCTTTAAGGCAGTGGCATAATGACCTCCATGACCAGATCACGCCCCTTCCTACTGCTTGTCGTGGCACCGTTGGTGTTCACCGCCCTCATCGGTGGCATCATCTTCGGCAGCCAGGCGCTCTCCAGCGACAGCGTCGATAACGACATTAAAGCTGCCATTGCGGCCGAGCTTGACCTGCCCGATGACGCCATCGAACTCTCCTACCTTCAGGAAGTGCAGTATGGCTACGGTATCTGCGGGCTCTATCAGTCTGAAAGCTCCGAACGCGGCGCCGCTTCGTTTTTCTACGACACCACCAACCATCGCCTGACGCTCGACGTCAATTCACGCGCTTATACGTCCAACTGCGGCCTCTCCGTCGCCTGTTGATCCGCCGCGTCGAATAGCGATGACAAAAAGGCCGGGTAATCACTTACCCGGCCTTTTGCGCTCAGTTTTTTATCATCAGCTTTTTGAAATCAGCGTCCTGAGATCGCCCAGAATGTCTTGGGGCGAGTGACTGTCGCGCGCCAGGAATTGGGCGTGGCCCTCTTCATCGAAGGCAAAGATCGCGCTCGAGTGGTTGACGATGTAGTCGCCGTACTCGTTGGGTTCTTCGTACTCGTAGGCGATGCGATAGCGGTTGGTCAGCGCATCGATATCCTCGCGCTCGCCGGTAAGGCCCGTAAACTCGGGGCCAAAAGCACCAACGTAGCGCTTGAGCACCTCCGGCGTATCGCGCCCTGGATCGACCGAGACGAACAGCACCTGCACCTCGTCGCGCACGTCTTCGTCCAGCTGATTGATCACCGACCCCAGCCGCGCCAGGGTGATCGGGCACACGTCAGGGCACTGGGTATAGCCGAAGTAAACCAGCGTCGTCTTACCGCGATAGGCCTCGGCCGTCACCGCCTCACCGTCGTCGTCGATCAGAGCGAAATCCAGCGGCGGCATGATTTCGGTGATATCCGTAGTACGCCAGCTCGGATCGTCACTGCACCCGGCAAGGCAAAGCGTTGCCACAATCGGCAACCATAACCTTCTCATCGTTCGCCTCCTCGTGGCCACATGTAAACACCAAGCCTCAAAGCGCGGTGGGCGATACGACGTCGAAGGTGACGGGCAGCGTCGTGTCGTCGGCAAAGCGCAGCGTCACATCAACTTCATCGCCCACGTTCACTTCCTGGGTGCGGCGCATGAGCATCAGGTGGTGCCCTTTGGGGGCGAACTCGATGCTGGCACCGGGCTCGACCTCGACCGCTTCCAGCTCGTGCATGTGCATCATGCCGTCGTGCTCCATGCTCTCGTGCACTTCGACGGCTTCGAACGCCGGGCTTTCCGCGCCGACCAGGCTAATGGTCTCGTCGCTTGCGTTGTGCAGGGTAAAGTAGCCTGCGCCGGGAGTATCACCGGGCAGGATACTCAGGCGCGCATCGCTCACGTCGATATCCGCCGCCTGAGCGGTGGCGACTGCCGCGCAAAGCGCAGCCAAAGAGAGCGCGGGGAGAAGAGTACGGCGCACGGCGCGTAGGGCGTGGGTAGTATTCATCGCAGAGACCTCTGGATAGGAGAAAACATTCCCATTCTACCCATTCGCGCCCGGGTTTATTACCCAGGCGCGACTGCCAAACTGCGACAATTTGTCCACCCTACTAGGTCTTTTTTTAAGCGCACTTTTTTAGCTGCGCTTTTGACGTACGCTTATTAGGACTCTGCCGTTGGCGGAAAGCCAACCTCGCCTAGCACCTCGGGAATAGTCTGGCGCACGTAGCGCCCCGGCGCGGGCTCGATGACCGCGAGTTTGCCGCTCCCCGGCGTGCGGGCGGCGACCATGGCGGCTGGGTCGGCGTAGCCGTTATCGGTGATCCAGGCCTGCCAGTGCGGCCACCAGGAGCCTTCGTTGAAGGTTGCTCCCTCTTGCCATTGGGTTGGCTCATCGGGCAGCGCAGCGTTGGTCCAGTAGCCGTACTTGTTCTTGTGCGGTGGATTGACGATACCGGCAATATGCCCCGAGGCGCCGAGCACGAAGGTCACCGGCCCCTTAGGCAGCAAGGCGCCATAGTAGGTGCTGTTCCACTTGGCGATGTGATCTTCTTTGGTGGAAACGAAGTAGCTCGGCGTCTCGATTCGGCGCAGATCGATCTTCACACCATCGATCTCCAGCCCATCGGGTTCGACCAAGCGGTTTTCTAGGTACATGTTGCGCAAATACCAGGCGTGAGTACTGGCAGCCAGGTTGGTGCCATCGGTATTCCAATAGAGCAGATCGAACGCCGCTGGCGCCTCACCCTTCAAGTAGTTGCTGATATAGAACGACCAGAAAAGATCGTTCTCGCGTAGCAAATTGAAGGTATAAGCCATCGAGCGGCCGTCGAGATAGCCCTTCTGCTGCATGCTCTTCTCGAGCCCATCGACGACGCGCTCGTTGAGGAAGACGCCAATCTCGCCTGAGTCGCGAAAATCCTGCAGCGTGGCCATGTAGGTCACTGACTTGACCCGGCTCGCCCGGCGCTTGCGTGCTAGATACGCCATGAACGACGCCGTCAAGGTGCCGCCTACGCAGTAGCTAATGATATTGAGTGCCTTGACGCCGCAAGCCTGCTCCATGGCGTCCATAGCGCTCATTGGACCTAGCTGCAGGTAGTCGGCCCAGGTGATGTCGTGCTGGGCGGGGCCGACGTTGCGCCAAGAAATAAGAAAGACCGTATGCCCCTGCCCCACCAGCCACTTGACGAAAGAGTTGTCTTCGCGCAGATCGAGAATGTAGTACTTGTTGATCCACGGCGGCACGATCAGAAGCGGCGTCTTGAAGGTCGTCGGCGTGCTTGGAGCGTACTGGATCAGTTGAATGAGCTCGTTTTCATAGATCACGGCCCCCGGGGTCACGGCGATGTTGTCGCCGATGCCGAACACGCTGCGATCGGTCATCTGTACGTTGATGCCTTCCGCCGAGTTGGCTAGGTCTTCACGCAGGCGGTCGAGGCCGTCGATCAGGTTCTGCCCCTGGGTTTCGAGGGTGCGGCGCATCACCTCTGGGTTGGTGGAGACGAAGTTGGTGGGCGCCATGGCGTTGACCAGTTGGCGCGCATAGAACACGAGGTTGCGCTTTTGCGCTTCGCTCACGCCCTTGAGATCAGCGATCAGCTCTTCTACTGCCTGGGAGAAAAGCAGGTACTGCTGCATCACACTCATGTAGTAGGGGTCGTTATGCCAAGCGCTATCTTTGAAGCGCCGATCGCCTTCGGCCGGCTTCAATAGCGGACCGACCGCTTCGCCCGAGAAAGCGCGCATGCCCTGCTGCCACAGTAACCACTGATCCTGTAGCAGTCGCGCTTGGGTCTGCCACAGCAGCGCCGGATCCTGCATCAGTGCCTGGGCGCTCGCCTCGAAGCTCGAGCGCATATCGGCGTAGATGAGCTCTGCCGCCTCGCTGGGTAGCGTGCGCGTGAGCAGATCCTGAATCAGCCCCTGATACTGCGTGCCCATCTCCTGCAGTTGCGCCTGCCATGCCTCAAGCTCGGACTGCGTCGGCGTTTTCCATCCTAAAGCCATACTCCCCCCACTTCGCCTTACCCATGCCAGCAGGCGCTGATCTCGCTTGACGATAAAACGGCGCCTTAGGGCGCCGATATCGCTGTCATGCTCGCAACATTACTTCTTGGGACGCGAAGACTGGCTCGTCGCCGTAGGCGTCTGGCCCTTGGCCGCCGCCTGGACGTTATCGCTCATTCGCTGGCCTGCCTCGCTGAACAGCGACTTCATCTCCTCGCTGAACTCAAGGCTCATCTCTCCCATGCGCCGGGCATCTTCCTGCATCTGCTGGGAGAGCGACTGCATCATTTCCGCCTGTTGAGTGCCAAAGGCGCGCAGGTCTTCGGCGTCTTTGATGTCGGCGGCCTGACGCAGGCGCTCGGTCCCCATCTGGCTGTAGCGTTTCATCGCTTCGAGCTGGTAGTGGGTCATCTTTTCCATGTTGCTGAGCATCAGCGAATTGAGCTGACGCATGGGCTCGAACATCTGGCGGGTCTGGGCGTTAAAGGCGTCCATCATCTTATCTTGCATAGTGACTGCTCCTCTCGGGTTCCGTGGCTTGCGCCGTAGAGTGGTTGACGTTACCGCACCTTGCTGCACTGCAAAAAGAGTAATGCGCGTCCTAGGGCTTTGCAATTCCGCGCTTACCGCACCATCAATGCTGCGTTAGGACGATGCGCGACGGCTGCGCGAGCTTTTCGAGGTCGAGGCACTTGCGTCGCGCTTTGCCGCCGAGGCGGAGGCGCCTTCGGCCTCGCTGCTGGCTTTTGCAGCGTCGCGCTGGGCGTCATCGCTGTCGGCACTGGCAGCACTACCAGCCTGGCGCAGCATATCGAGCATCATCTGCTGATAGGTGCCGAAGCTTGCTAGCCCTTGAGATAGTCCTTGAGAAAGCCCCTGCTGCATCATGGGTTGCTGCAGGAAGGGGCGCATCAAGCTCATCGGGTCGTAGCCCTCCACGCCCGTTTCCATCTGCCGCTGGATCTGGTTCAGCAAGTGTTGCTGGAAAGCTTCCACGTCGGGAAGCCCCAACGCTTGGCGGAACTCGTCCGGAGTGAGGTCGAATTCGACGTTGATCTTCATGCGGCGTCTCCTGGCCATTGACGTTCGGGCCGTTGGCATCTTGTTGTCGGTGAGAGCGATTCGGCGCACGGGCTGGTTTCAGTGTAGCAGCCCGTGCGCCATTGGCCGTTGCCTTTCAACGCTGCGGTAAACGCGGCGTCGAAACCTGTACGTCGGCGTTCTGAGCGCGGTGACGCAGCCAGTGATCGAGCAACGTAATCGCCATCATCGCCTCGGCGATGGGCGTGGCCCGAATGCCGACGCAGGGGTCGTGGCGCCCCTTGGTGACCACCTCGATGGGGTTGCCGTCGACGTCGATGGAGCGCCCGGGCGTGGTGATGCTCGACGTCGGCTTGAGCGCGAGGCGTGCAACGATCGGCTGGCCGCTGGAGATGCCGCCGAGAATGCCCCCCGCGTGGTTGGAGAGAAAGCCTTCTGGCGTCATCTCATCGCGGTGTTCGCTGCCGCGCTGGGCAACGGCGGCAAACCCAGCGCCGATCTCGATGCCCTTCACCGCGTTGATGCTCATTAGCGCGTGGGCAAGCTCGGCGTCCAAACGGTCGAAGACCGGCTCGCCCAAGCCCACCGGTACGCCTTCGGCAACGACGGTGATCGCCGCCCCCACCGAGTCCTGGTCGCGGCGCAGCTGGTCCATGTAGGCCTCTAGCTCGGGAACCTTGGCGGCGTCGGGGCAGAAGAAGGCGTTCTGCTCCACCGACTCCCAGGCTTTGAAGTCGATCTCGATGGGGCCGAGCTGGCTCATATAGCCGCGCACGCGAATGCCCTGAGCCGCCAACACCTTCTTGGCGATAGCACCAGCGGCCACGCGCATGGCCGTCTCGCGGGCGCTCGAACGCCCACCTCCACGGTAGTCGCGATGGCCATACTTATGGTGGTAGGTGTAATCGGCGTGCGCCGGGCGGAACTGGTCCTTGATCTTGGCGTAATCTTTCGAGCGCTGATCGGTGTTCTCGATCAGCAGGCCAATCGAGGTGCCGGTAGTCTTGCCCTCGAACACCCCCGACAGAATGCGTACCTGATCGGACTCCTTGCGCTGGGTGGTGTGCCGCGAGCTGCCGGGGCGGCGGCGGTCGAGGTCATGCTGCAGATCCGCCTCGCAGAGCTCGACGCCCGGCGGGCAGCCATCGACGATGGCGCCCAAGGCGATACCGTGGCTTTCGCCAAAGGTAGTGACGGTGAACAGCTTGCCGAATGCGTTGCCGGACATGGCGATTATCCTTGTTCGAAGGACGCCGCGTGGGCGTCGAGGTCAGCAGCGCTCAAGGCAAACACGCCCTGGCCGCCGCGCTCGAAGTCGAGCCAGATGAAAGGCACCTCGGGGAAGGCAGTCTCGAGATGGCGATCGGAGTTACCTACCTCGACGATCAGCCAGCCTTGGTCGTTCAAGTGCGCGCGCGCCTGGCGCAGAATACGCCGCACGATATCCAGACCATCAGCGCCCGCCCCCAGCGCCAGCGCCGGTTCGTGGCGGAATTCGGCGGGCATGGTGGCCAGATCGCGTGCATCGACGTAGGGCGGATTGGAGACGATCAAATCGAACCGCTGCCCGACCAAGTCATCGAACACGTCGGAGGCAACGGCGCGCACTCGATCACCAACGTCATGCCGGGTGATGTTCTGGCGCGCCACCGCCAGCGCTTCCTGGCTGATATCGCCAAGCGTTACCTCGCAGGTGGGTAGATGCAGGGCGGTGGCGATACCGATGCAGCCCGAGCCGGTGCACAGATCGAGCACCCGCGCGGGCGGCTCATCGGGAAACCAGGCAGCGAAGCCGTCTTCGATCAGCTCGGCAATCGGCGAGCGCGGAATTAGCACGCGCTCGTCGACGTCGAAGGGGTAACCGGCGAAGAACGCCTCGCCCAGCAGGTACGGCAGCGGCCGTCGGGTCTCGATGCGCTCGCGCGCCAAGGCGACGATACGTGCGCGCTCGACCGGCAAAAGACGGGCATCGAGCACGGCGGGATCGACGTTCCAGGGCAGATGCAGCGCGCCAAGGCAGAGCGCCACGGCCTCGTCCCACTGGGAGTCGGTGCCGTGGCCGTGATGCAGCCCGGCCAGATAGAACTCGCTCGTGACCCAGCGCAGATAGTCGCGCAGGCTATAAAGCTCGCTTGCCAAGGTGGCATCGGGCAAGGCGAGCGTGGAAGCGGTTGGGGTTCGGGCGGGTGGGCTCACGACGACTCCTGATCAGGCGTGGGGCTCGCCAAGACGAGCCGAAAGAGAGCGATTGTACCCTCCACGTGGCGCGGATCACAGCGGCGGTTCACATGCCCGGCCAGCCCGCTATACTGTGCCTTTCTCACACGCCCGGCGTGGGCGTATCCACGCTGCCCATTCGCGCCTGAACCGCTCAAGAGTCTGTCATGACGCAACGCCGCTCTCCGCCCGACGACGATATCAACGCCTTTCGCCAGGCCCTAAAGGCTGCGGGCGTGCGGCGCTTGAGCGCCAACCAGGCCAACCCGGGCAAACCTCGGCGCGACGATACCGCCACCGCCGCCCGCCGTCAGGCCGCGCAAAAAAGCGAGGCGCTGACCACCACCGGGCGCACCTCGGATGGTCGCGTGGAGCCGGTGGCGCCGTCGGCGTATCTCGAATTCAGCGTGCCCGATCTGCCTTGGCGCGCCTTCAGCCAACTCAAGCGCGGCCAGACCGAGTGGCAGGCTGGCCTCGACCTGCACGGCTACACCCTCGACGAGGCCCGCGAAGAGCTCGAAAGCTTTTTGCGCGACGCCGTCGTGCAAGGGCTTCGCTGCGTTCTGGTAGTACACGGTAAGGCCTGGGGATCGAGCGCCGATTTTCCCGTGCTCAAGAGCCACGCCAACGCCTGGCTACGCGAGTGGCCAGGGGTGCTAGCGTTCTGCTCGGCCACCGATGCCGATGGCGGTACCGGTGCGCTCTACGTGCTGCTGCGCCGCCCCAGCCGCTGAATCATTCGGTGGCGTCCGAGGCGATGCCCGGCATGCGCCGCTCTAACGCTTCGTCGGCCATGTGACGACCCAAGCGGATGAGCGCTTCGGCGCGGTGAAATTCATAGGTGCTACACACCGTTTTGGGGATCTCGATCAGCACGTCCGGCGGATACCCGGCGATCTTGTACTTCGCCAGCGCCGCCTGGGTGATGTCGAACGACTCGAGAATCATGTCGAGCTTGCCCCACTCGCGCTTGCCGCGGCTCTCGACCGTCTCGTCGGCGTCGTCCTCGCTCGCCTCTTCGCCTTTGCCCAGCCCCTGCCACAGCCGCCGCGTGGTCTCGCGCACTTCGCGCATCCAGCTGCCCAAGCTCTCGCTGCGTTCGTGCTCGGCAGACGTCATCTGCCGTACGGGCTCGGCGGGTAAGAGCTCCTCCAAGGTGACCGGTTGGGGGCTATGGGCGGTGACGTTGACCGCTATCACCAAGTCAGCCTCGTGTGCGGCAACGGTGGGCATGATGGGCAAGGGGTTGAGCAGCCCACCGTCGACCAGCACCTGCTCACCCAGGGTCACTGGGGTGATGACACCAGGAACAGCGATGGAGGCGCGAATGGCGCGCAACAGCGAGCCGCTTTGAAACCACACCTCGCGCTGACGCACGAGATCGGTCGCCACGGTGGTGACCGGAATCGGCAGCGACTCGATCGCCACATCACCAATCAGCGCTTCGAGCTTGCTCATCACCTTGTTGGCCCGCATGGCGCCCAGCGGGCTCCAGGTCACGTCGACCAGTTTGAGCACGTCGAGGTAGTCGAGATTGCACACCCACTCGCGGTAGTCGTCGAGTTTTCCTGCCGCGTAGATGCCGCCGATCAGCGCGCCCATGGAGCACCCAGCAATGGAGATGATCTCGAAACCGCGTGCCTCGAGTGCCTCGATCACGCCGATATGGGCATAACCACGGGCGCCGCCGCTACCCAGTACCAGGGCAACCTTGCTCCCTTCAGCCAGGGTGGTGAGTTCGTTCATGCTTGGTACCTCGCGCGAGCGCTTCCCAGTGGACTCGAATCGTTTCACCAACCGCCGCCACCGCTTCGGGTTCGAGGTGCAGATGGTGCCCTCCCGGCACGACGTGGCGGGTCAAATGGGGTACGGCATCGCGTGCCTGGCAAGCCCAGCGGCGCTCGCCCAGAATACCGCGTTCGCCCTCCACCAGCAGCACGGGCGCGCTGATCGCGCCCAGCAGCGCCAGCACCTGCTCGGGAGTGAAGCGCACAAGCGAAGGCTTGAGCAAGCGCGCATCGGTGCGCACCTCGACGCCACCCTCGGCGCACTCCTGGGTATTGCGCTCGACCAATGGATAGGCGGTAGCGGTATCGAGTGAGGTGACGCCACCGGCGACCCGCGCCGCCACGGCGCGCTCTATATCGGCGTAGCGCGGACGCCGCGAGGCGCTTCTCCGATGCGCCAATAGCCCCTTGCGCAGTTGATCACCCGTTGCCTCGGCGGGCGTATTGAGCGCCCCGAGACCGTCGATGAGGGTGAGCGTTTCCACCCGCTCGGCAAACGTTGCCGCGACCAGCCCCGCCACCGCCGCCCCCATGGAATGCCCCAGCAATGGGGCCGAGTCCAGCCCAAGCGCGTCCAGGGCGTCGAGTACGTCGTGGCAGTAGTCCCATAGGGCGTAGTCGGTACCACGAGGCGCATGGGCCGAGTGGCCGTGACCGCGAAAATCGAGCGCCACGATGCGAATGCCCAGTGCCGGAGCAAGCCAGGGCGCCAAGCGTGAATAGCTAGCGGCGTTGTCCAGCCAGCCGTGCAGCGCAAGCCAGGTAGGCGCCTGCGCATCGCCCCAGGCGAGCGCGGCCAGTCGCCCTTCGGCCAGCGACAGCGCTTGGGCAGCGCCGTGTTCACGCAGATGCATAGTTCGTCCTTCGAAGGGTTAGACGGCGGGCACAGATGACGCCGCCGGGCCCACACGTTACCATGCCGTCTGCCCGACACGCCCTTTTTCACTCGGCCTTTTTCTCGCTCCTTTCATAAAGCCCGCGCTTTTGCTCGAAGCCCGCGTTTTTGAGGAGCCGCTCTCGTAGACAGGTAACTTGCATGAAATCACGCCGCGACACCCGCGCCCGTAACTGGGTGTTCATCATCACCGTCGTTAGCGCCGTCGTCGTCGGTCTCTGGCTCGCCCGCTGATCGATCCGCGCTAAGTCGACACCGTTATGACTACACTGTCCCGTCGACGCCGCCCCGCCGTGCCCTTCACCGCGGGGCGGTTTGCATGTTGAAGCGCACGCTTTCGCTCGCCGCCTAGCCTCGGCTACTCCACGTCGCTTGCATTTCTGCCTCACCCAGCAAATACTGTATATAAACACACTAACCGTTCGACACGAGGATACCGACGATGCCGGTTTCGCCATCGCGGTTCACCCCTAGGCTACCGCTCACTACCCTGCCGCTTCCCCTGCTGTCGCTCAAGGCGCGCGCTGGTTTCAGCGGCTTTCCCTCACCGGCGCAGGACTACGAGCCGCTCACGCTCGACCTCAACGCGCGGCTGATCAAGCACCCCACTCAGACCTTCTTTTTGACCGCAACGGGCGACAGCATGGAGGGCTGGGGCATCTTCCACGACGACCTGCTCATCATCGACCGCAGCATCCCCGCGCGCCTTGGCCATATCCTCGTGGTCATGCTCGATGACGAGCTATTGATCAAGCGCTACGCGCTGCACCAGGGCACGCCGCATCTTTGCTCATCGCACCCCGACTACCCGCCGCTGCCGCTGGCCCACAGCGACTGCCAGCTCTGGGGCGTGGTGCGCGCCGTGGTTCACGAGTACGTGCGATGATAGGTCTCGTCGATGCCAACAACTTCTACGTTAGCTGCGAGCGAGTGTTCCAGCCCGAGCTCAACGGGCGCCCGGTCGCCGTGCTCTCCAACAACGATGGCTGCATCATCGCCCGCTCAGAGGAGCTCAAGGCGCTGGAGATCCCCATGGGGCTGCCCGCCTACCAACTCACCAACGGGCAGAACGCCGCGTCCATCCACCTGCGCTCATCGAATTACGAGCTCTACGGCGATATGTCGGCGCGCCTAGCGCAGCTTCTGCGCGATGTTTGCCCAGCGGTAGCGCCCTACTCCATCGATGAGATGTTCATCTACCTGGACGGCATGACGCCTACGCAGTGCCATACCCTAGGGCAGCAGCTGCGACGGCGTATTCGCCGCCAGCTGGGGCTGCCGGTGTGCGTGGGGCTGGCGCCGACCCACACCCTGGCCAAGTTCGCCAACCACTTGGCCAAAAAGGAGCCTCACTTCGAAGGAGTATGCTTACTTGCAGGCAACGATGCGGTCACTCACCGCTGGTTGAAAGCAACGCCGGTGGGTGCAGTATGGGGCGTCGGGCGGCGCCTGGCCGCGCGCCTGGAGCTCATGGGCATTCGCACCGCCTGGGCGTTGAGCCAGGCTGACCCCAAGCAGCTGCGCAAGCGCTTTTCGGTGGTGCTTGCGCGTACCGCCATGGAACTTGCGGGAACACCCTGCCTGAGCATGAACGCCCTGGACGAGCCGCGCCAGCGCATCATGACCTCGCGCTCGTTCGGCCAACCCACCGGCGCCTACGCCGATGTCCATAACGCGCTGCGCCGCCACGCCCAGCGCAGCGCCGAGAAACTGCGCCGCCAGGGTAGCCTGGCCGGAGCGGTGCTGCTGTTTCTGCATACCAATCGTCACCGCCGTGATCAGCCGCAGTATTTTCCCCAAACAGTAGTAACGCTCCCCACGCTCAGCGACGACACCCGCGATATTCTCGATGCCGTACGCCAGGGGCTTGCGGCGATCTATCGACCGCGCTACCGCTTCATCAAGGCGGGCGTCATGCTGTTGGGGCTGGTCGACGCCGAGCAGCATCAGCTCTCGCTGTTGAACCCACCGCTGCGCCCGCGCCACGCCGAACTGATGGGCACGGTGGACGCCATCAACCGGCGCCTTGGCCAAGACACCATCCGCTTCGGCATGACCCAGGCGCAGGGTGCCTGGGAGCTACGCTGCGCTCACCGCTCTGCGCGCTTCACCACCCAGTGGGGCGAGCTGGCCCGCGCGGGGACCCACCCCGGCGCCGTGGCGCACTACCTCGCGCAGCAGTCGTCTAGGTCTTAATACGCCGCCTTCTAAATAGCCTCGGCATTCAATGGTCTACCCTTAGGGTCTTGCCGCAGGATTAAGGAAACGGAGCATTCATGCCACTGGACCGGCCCGATCGCGAATACGCCCCCGCCCCCGACCTCGCCCAGCGCTGGGCTCATCGCTACATCATCCGCTGGCTCACCCGCCACGCCCCGCTTACCGCGCCCCATGCACGCGCCATCGTTCGCGTAAAACGCTGGGCGATGGTGTGGGCGGCACTGGCGGGTATCGTCTCGGGTACGCTCATTGGCGGCGGCGAATGGTGGATGAAGCGCATTGCCATCGACGGCTGGTCGAACATGAGCCTTATCGAGCAGGGGCCCTACTGGATCGCCTACTTCGCCGCCGCAGGCGTCGTTACCGCCGTCGAAATCGGCTTTCTCTACTGGAACTCGCTGTGCGGGGTCGCCAAGGTGATACGTCTAGCAGGGCTTGACTGCACCCGTGAGCGTACGCTTACCCCGCCGCTACAGCTGACCGTACACGGCGTAGCGCGCGTGGCGCTTGAATATCCCAGTGCAGGCAACGCCATCTATGGCATCAACCCCCACGCCTATCTGAGTGGCTGGAAGCTAACGCTCAAGGCACTGCTCTATCGGCTCAAGATCAGCATGAGTAGCTTTCTGCTGCGGTTGGTGATGCGCCGTTTGCTCGGCCGCTTGGCGCTGCGCGGGGTCATACCGCTGCTCATGGGGCCTCTTTATGCGGTCTGGAACGCTTGGATCGCCGCGCGCGTGCTGGGCCAAGCGCACTTTTTGGCCTACGGCCCGTCACGCGTCGCGCGCCTTAATGCTAAGCTCACCTCTCTATCGCAGCGCCAGCGCTGGCTGATCGTTCAGGGCATTGGTGAGCTGATGATGCGCACCCATCATCCGCACCCTAACCTAGTGCTGCTGCTTTCCGAGCTGCTTGGCACGTTGCCGGAAAAGCCCCATCAGGTAGAGATCGACTGGGATGATGCGCGCAAGCGCTGTGCGATGCTTGAGACGAGCGAGCAAAGCGCAGTGCTGGAAGCGCTGAGTGAGGCAGTGCTATTGAGTGGCCCCATCAAGGGGGCGCGGAAGGCGTTTTTGCAAAGGCTCTATGCCCATTGCCAAACGCCGCTGCCAGAGCGAGAGCTCATCGCAAGGCAGCGGCGCTGGCTGGCGGGCGACACAGCTGAGGTAATGCCCGCCACGGTCGCGTCAGCGTGAGCGCAGCGCCAAGCCAAGGCGCGGACTCACCCGCTCGCCGACGATCATCATGACCACCAGAATGGCCAAAAAGAACGGCCACTGGCTGGCAAAGGCGATCGAGTAGAGGCCCAGCGCGTCGACGAAAACGATCAGAATACCCAGAGGGCTTACGTAGCGCACCATGATCAGCCACAGCGCGTAGATCAGCGGCGGCAAGGCCAACTCGTCGCGCATCACCTCGTTGCGGATGAAGAAGCCCGCGAGCACCACGGTGCCAAGCCCGCCAAGCGGCATTAACAGGCGCGAGGTGAGGTAGTCGAGCCAGTCGAACAGCGTCTTGCCGAGCACGGCCCAATCGGCGCTGAACGACAGCATGGCCAGCGTACTGATGAACCAAAGCACGATACCCGAGCTCCACGCTGCCCACCGGCGCGAAAAGCCTTTGCTGTCACACAGCCAGGAGACCGTTGCCTCGACCATGGAGATCGACGAGGTCAGCGCCGCCATCGACAGCATGACGAAGAACAGCACGCCGAAGAGTGTGCCCAGCGGCATGGCCTGAAACGCCAGCGGCAGGCTCATGAAGATCAGCCCCGGCCCTTCGCCCGGGTCCATACCGTTGCTGAAAATAACCGGGAAGATGGCCAACCCCGCCATTAGCGCTACCGCCGTATCGGCCAGCGCGACGCTCAGCGTGGTACGCCCGATCGAGGCACTGCGGGGTAGGTAGCTGCCGTAGGTAAGAATCGCCCCAGCCGCCAGGGAGAGCGTGAAGAACGCATGCCCCAGCGCCGCCAGCATACCGGCGCTGGAGAGGCTGCCCGCGTTGAAGGAGAAGAGAAAGCTCACCGCCTCGCCAAAGCCGCCGGAGAAGACGTTGTAGACGATCAAGATGACCAGCATGACCACCAGCCCCGGCATCATCCAACCGACGCTACGCTCTATCCCCTTCTGTACCCCCATGCCCACGATCACCATGGTGACCAGCGTCACCATGGTGCTCCAGCCGCCCAGGTTCCACGGGTTGGCATTGTTGGCTTCGAAAATGGCCACCATGTCGCCCACGTTAGCGCCGGTCAGACCACCGCTCACCACTTTCCACAAATAGGCGAAGGACCACCCGGCCACGATGACGTAGAACGATAGGATCATGAAGCCGCTGAGCATCGACATCCAGCCCAAGATCGACCACAGCGGCGAGCGCCCCGACTCCTTGGCCATGCGCCGGAAGGCATCGATGGGACTGCCGCGGCCACGGCGACCAAAGGCGATTTCGCACATCATCACCGGCACGCCCACCGCCAGAATACAGGCCAGATAGACCAGAACGAAGGCGCCGCCGCCATACTCGCCGGTCATATAGGGGAACTTCCAGATATTGCCCAGCCCCACGGCCGAGCCGGTCGCCGCCAGAATGAACCCCCAGCGGCCCAGCCACTGAACGCGAGGTTGCTCGGAAGATGTCATGGTCTCTATCCCGCCACTATCGAAAAGTGCTCTATCGTAGAGGATCGAGGGTCAAAAACCTAAGCCCGAATTCAACTCTTCCGAATTCAACTTGCCTGCCCCGAACGCAGCGCCTTGGCCTCGGCATCGAGACGCTGGGCGGTCTGGTCCACTTGCCTTAACCACACGAGCAAAAGCGCCCCGCAAAGCACCAAGCCTGCCGCCAGCCACAACCCCACCGCATAATGCCCGGTGGCCTCGGCAAGAGAACCGGTCAGCGCTGGGGCGAGGATTTGCGCCGCGCCGTACGCCAGGGTCAGTTTCCCCATGAGCTTGGCCGGGCTTGCAGGATAGAGGCGCCCCGCCATGGTCAGCACCAAACTCACGCAGCCAAGGAACGTACCGCCATAGAGCAGCGCACTGATCAGCACGCCTATAAGGCTCGAGGTCAACGCCGGTAACAGGATGCCCACCACTTGCAGCGCCATGGCCATGATCAGCGCCCCCAAATAGCCAATACGCCGCGCCACCAAATCCCACAGCATGACGGTGATCGCAGCGGATACACCAACCAGGGCAAAGACCAGATTCCCCATGCCCGAAAGCCCCGGCAGCCGCTCGACGATCACCACGATGAAGGTGGCGCTAATCACGTAGCCATAGCCCGCGCAGAAGTAGGCGGCGAACATCAAACGCATGAAGGTGGCACTCGGTGGCCGCGACGCAGGTGCGGCCTTAGTTGCGACACTCACGCGCGAAACGTATGGGCGCGGCAGCCATACCCAGGCGGGAAACAGCAGCACCAGGGAAACCAGAGCAAAGCCCCACCACTGGGCCTGCCAGCCAAACGACGCCCGCATCATCGCCTCCACGGCGAGCGCCGAGATAACGATCCCCACGCCGAGCCCGGCAAAATGAATGCCCAGCTCGCCGCGCTGGCGATGCTGCAACAGCCAGTGAAGGATGAGCCCCGAGGCGAGCAGCATCGAGGCGCTACTAGAGAGCCCGGCAAGAAAACGCATGCTCGCCCAGAGCCAAACGTCATCGCTCAGCGCCATGCCCGCCGTAGTCATCAGCGCAAGCACAAGCCCAATACGAAACAGCGTATCTTTCAGGCGAATATCGCCAATCAACGACGCCAGCACCGCGCCCAGCATGTACCCCAGGTAGTTAAGCGCGGCCAACCATCCACCCAAGGCATCGCTCATCCCCGCCTGCTCCTGCATCACCGGCAGCAGCGGCGTATAGGCAAAGCGGGCCACCCCCACGCAGAGCAACTGGCTACATACGCCCGCTAGCAGCACTTTGTAGCGCTGAGCGCTTAAGGTATTTAAGGGCTTGGCGGTCACGCGGCACTCCTTGTAGGAATCGCTTTTATGCACTGTTTATATAGATGGCGCCATAAGGCCAAAAGTGGGAATGAAACGGTTGTGATTCGATCCTTAGCCTGCATATTACGTGCCTAGGGTCTGCGCCAGCATGGTCCAATAGTGGAATGAGCAGACATCTGGCAGACTAACTTCACATGCCCTTAGGGCACCTGATGGAGAGTGACGATGAGCGATACCCGAGCCCCCTGGACTCAACCGATGCCCGATGCGCAGTTCTCGCTGATGCGCGACATTCTTGCCGCGCCGAGCCCTGTGGGCCTAGAAGGGGCGATGACCTACGGCGTGCTGAAGCCCTACTTCGAGAGCTTCGCGCCGAGCGATTGGCAGCTTCATCAGTTCAAGGGGAATGCCGGTGTGGTGCTCGACACCCATCCTGGGCGCGACGACATGTTCACGCTGATGCTGATTGGCCATGCCGACAAGATCCGCATGCAGGTGCGCTCGATTGGCGAAGACGGCAAGATATGGATCAATACCGACTCCTTTCTGCCCACGGTGCTCATTGGCCACGAAGTGACGCTGTTTAGCGAAGACCCCGAGGCACCCGGCCACTATCGGCGTATCGAAGGCGGCACGGTCGAAGCGCTGGGAGCGATTCACTTCTCCGATCCTGCTACCCGCAGTGGCGAGCGCGGCCTCAAGAAAGAGCAGATCTATCTGGATCTGCAGATACACGGTGAGAATAAGAAGCAGCAGGTGCTGAATCTCGGCGTACGCCCAGGCGATTCGATCATTTTCAATCGCCCCATCAAAGAGGGTTTCAGCCCCAATACCTTCTACGGCGCCTATCTCGATAACGGCCTGGGCTGCTTCGTTACTGCCGAGGTGGCGCGCTTGGTCGCCGAAGCGGGCGGCACCGAGCAGGTACGCGTGCTCTTCGCCATCGCCAGTTACGAAGAGATCGGCCGCTTTGGCAGCCGAGTGATGGCCGGTGAGCTCAAACCCGATGCCATCATCGGCATCGACGTCAACCACGACTACGTAGCCGCCCCCGGCATCGGCGACAAGCGCATGCAGCCGCTGGAGATGGGTAAGGGCTTCACCTTGTCGGTTGGCTCTATCGCCAGCGAACAGCTCAACCGTATCATCGCTACCGCCGCCAAGGCCCACGACATCCCCTTCCAGCGCGATATGGTCGGCGTAGATACCGGCACCGATGGCATGGCCGGCGTGCTTGCCGCCATCGACAGCGCCGCGACCTCGGTAGGTTTCCCGATCCGCAACATGCACACCATTTCGGAAACCGGCAACACTCAGGACGTGCTGGCCGCCATTCACGCCCTGCACCATACCATCGAAGCACTCGATGCCCTGCCCGATCTGGCGCGCGAGTTCCTCGATCATCACCCGCGCCTGGACAACGCGACCCCGCTGCGTCACCAGGGCAGCGCCAAACCCGAAAGCGATGACAGCGGTGCGGCGAAAGGCAAAGCGAAGGATAAAGTGATAAAAGAGAAGAAGGCGAAGAAGTAGCGCTCACCGCGTAGTGGCTGTAATAAAAAACCCCCGGCGTCTAAGCCGGGGGTTATTCGTTCCTCCCTGAGCGCACACCACGCGCTTCCTGCACGTGCATCCTTGGCTCATTTATGCGACTCCCGCATGGCGTTCCGTCGTGCCCCTCCCTGGGGTAGGCGCCACCTTGGACCTTAACGGCACCTATTTATCTAACCCATGATAAAGATGGCCGAATTCTTCTATAGGCAACAGAAGAAAACCCATAAGAAGCTGATATTAAAAAAATTAACTATAAAAACTCAGCGATCACTCTCAGGTCGCGAAACGTAACGACGAGTGCGTGAAAGGCTTACTCAACTTAACCACTACCAAAGTCTAAGCCATACAACCAACGACTAATAAACCTAAGTGGTAGGATGCTCGCTCTCTTTTCATTGCGGCTTTTGCACGCTTTCCATCGCGCCCTCTCGCCACGGAGATGTTATGGCCTCACTGCTACACGATTGGCGCCGCTGGCTGCCTTTGCTCGGCGGTCCGCTACTCTTTGCCCTCATTCAGGCCACTATGCCCGATACGCTGATCGACCCGATGCCGCGTATCGTCCTCGGCCTTACCGCCTGGATGGCCGTCTGGTGGGTCACCGAGCCGGTGCCCATTCCGGTAACCTCGTTCCTCCCCATGGTACTGCTGCCGCTGACCGGGGTAATGCCGATGGACGAGGCCGTCGTGGGCTACGCCAACCCGGTCATCTACATGTACATGGGCGGCTTCATTCTGGCAATCGCCATCGAGCGCTGGAACCTCCACCGGCGCATAGCCCTCTCCATCGTCAATCGTATCGGGAACAGCCTACGTAGCATCGTGCTGGGAGTGATGATCGCCTCGGCCTTTTTGTCGATGTGGATCTCCAACGCGGCCACTGCGCTGATGATGCTCCCCATTGCCGTGGCACTGCTCGGCGAGCTGGACGAGCGCGATCAGTTCGCCAAGCATGAGCGCGACGCCTTTGCCCGCACGCTGCTGCTGACCGTGGCCTACTCAGCCTCTATCGGGGGGCTTGCTACCATCATCGGCTCGGTGCCCAACGGCATCGTGGTGGCAATGATTCCGCAGTTCTTCGACGTCGAGATCAGCTTTTTACAGTGGATGATCTTCGCTCTGCCGCTGACGCTAATCCTACTCGCCGTCCTCTACGTCTATCTCACCCGCATTTATGCCAAGGTGCCGAGCACGCGCATGGAGGTCAACTTCGTCGCCCAGGAGCTTGAAGCCTTAGGCCCCATGAGTCGCGAAGAGAAGCGTGTGCTGGGCGTGTTCGTCATCACCGCCTTGGCTTGGGCGCTGCGTGGTTGGCTGGCGCCGTTTTTCGACTTACCCATCAACGACACCTTGATCGCCATCATCGCGGCCATTTCGCTGTTCATCATTCCCGCCCATAGCGAAAAGCGCAGCCTGCTGGTGTGGGAGGACATGAAGGAGCTGCCTTGGGGGCTGTTCATCCTCTGGGGTGGGGGCATGGCGCTCGCGGCTGCCTTCAGCGCCAGCGACCTGACCGGCTGGATTAGCGATCAGCTCGAACTCTTGGATGGCGTAAGCTACTTCTGGCTGCTGCTGTTCATGGTGTTTCTCATGCTGTTCCTCACCGAGATCATCTCCAACACCGCTACGGCCAATATGGCGCTGCCGATCACCGCAGGACTTGCCACTGCCATCACCACCGGCAACCCGCTGGGGCTGATGGTCGCGGTCGCTCTGGCGACGACCTGTGCCTTCATGCTGCCGATTTCGACGCCGCCCAACGCAGCAGTCTTCTCAAGTGGCCGGATATCGATCTTGCAGATGGCCAAAGCGGGGCTATTCATGAACATCGTCAGCGCCATCGTCATCAGCGTTTTCGTCTACTTCGTGATGCCGCTGCTGCTACCCACGCCCTAACCAGTGAGGCCCCATGCAACGAGGCACGCCTAGCGTGCCTCGTTGCGTTTTACGCCTCCACGTAGCGGTTTTTTTAGACGGAGATCTCTAACTGGCGGGTGATTCGAAGAGCGCCACGCTCCCCCGCCCGGTCCGCTTGATGCGGTACATACTCTGGTCGGCGGCGTCGATTAGCTCGCGGGGGCTAGCAAAGTCGGCGTCTTCGCTACAGGCAATACCGATCGAAACCGAAAGTCTAAGCTCCCCCTCCTCTACCTGCGCCACGGCCGTATGCTGGAGCGTCTCGATCAGTGTCTGCGCTATAGGCGCAAGCTCGCAGGCGCGACGATAGGAAAAGAGCACGAGAAACTCCTCGCCGCCATAGCGTCCAGCCACCGCACCCTCGGGCAACACGCTCAATAGCACTTCGCTGAAACGCTGAAGCACGCTGTCACCCAGTTGATGCCCATAGGCATCGTTGAGCGCCTTGAAGTGATCGATATCGATGAACATGATCGCCAATGGCGCCGCTTCGGCCTTTGAGAGCGTGAACTGCTCCAAGAGCTGCTCTTCGAGGTAGGCTCGGCTAGCAAGGCCGGTCAGCGCATCCAGGCGGCTGCGCGCCTGCCAAGCTTCAAGCTCGCGCTCCTTTTCATGCAGGCGCTGCTGAAGCGAGAGCGACTGCTGAAAAAGTAGCTGTTGGGCGGCGCTCAAAAGACGCTCGTTATCGTGCTCAGAAAGTGCGGTGATCGCCATCAGCTCGGCCCAAGGCGGCAGGCGTGTCTTGATATCGGCAAGCAGCGTCTCTAATGGGATGTCAAAAGCAAGCTCTTCGTGGCGATGACTAGCGACATAGGCCAAGAACCCTTGCAGTGCACGTATTGGCTCGGGGGCAAGCCAGGCATCGGCCACTAGCCCCGAGAGCTGCAAACAGAACTCAGCGGGCGTTGGCGCTAGAGGTGCAAAATGGCTTTGCGCGATGGCCACTACAAGCGCTTCAGGCACGCCCCACTGCGAGGCAAGCCAGGCTCCGACGCAGGCGTGATCGGTATCGAGCAGCGCCCGCTCACGCAGGGCAAGCTCGGCGTGGCTAAGCTCGTCGTCGCTATAGAGCGCGTCAACGGTCTCGGGATAGAGCGCAGAAAGCGCCAGCATACCGATATCCTGCAGCAAAGCGGCGGTGAAGACGTCGTGACGATCGTCCGGGCAGAGCCTCTCGGCGAGATAGCGCGCCGCGACGGCAGCGACGATGGCGCGCCGCCAGATACGCTCAAGCCCGCTCACACACGCAAGCTTCGCCAAGCCAAAACTCAACGCTGCCGCCAGCGTAGTTTCAAGCCCCAGGCGTACGATGGCATCGTGGCCCGAGGTCACGCTACGCTGACTATGGGCATAAAAAGCGCTATTGGCCAAAGCGACGAGACGCAGCGTCAGCGCTGGGTCGCTCTCGATGATGGCGGCATACTCGCTCAACGCTGCGTGAGGCGAACGCGCAAGTTCGAGTAGGCGCGTTACCGCCGTTGGAAGCGAAGGCAGCGCCTGCTGATCGTGCAGTGCGTGACTAATCGAAAGTGGCAGCGGCACGAGCGCTAAAGCGTGCGAGGAGACGGCGTCGGGCGGATCACGGCGACTCGACATTCTCTCTTTCCTTTCATCGCGCACCCAAGGTGCGGGGCAGTACGGTCATCGAACGCTTAGGCGTCGCGGCAACAGTCGAGTTACCCGAATGATACATACTCTTATATTACGATAACCTAAGCTTGGATAGGATGAATTACCCCAGCGTCATTTAGCGCCCTGTCTTAATCTTCTTTGGCTCCTACTTGTTGCGGTGCTACTTACCTCGATCCTACGGTTGGCACTGCCGAGCAACTAACATACCATTACGTATGTTAATAACGTTCAAGCGCCAACCCCCGGTTTTACTCAAAAGGAATGAGACCTTGAAAACGTCTACCAAGGTAGGTATGTGGTGCGCGCCGCTCTTCGGCGCGCTTTTTGCAACCAGCGCCTGGGCCGAAAGCTGGGAAGGCAACATCGGTCTAGGGGTGATTACGGCACCCGACTATCTCGGCAGCGACGACTATCGCACGCGCGTCTGGCCTGCCCTTCGCGCAAGCTACGGTGAGAGCCTGACGATCTCGCCGGATCGCGGTATCCAGTGGCACGCAATCCGCCAAGGTAACTGGCGCCTTTCTCCCTTCATCGGTTACACCTTCGGACGCGACGATCGCGGCGATCTCGACGCCTTCGATAAAGTACGCGGTGGCGCTACGCTCGGGCTGCGTGCCGATTACACCGAAGGCATGACGACGCTAAGCCTGTCCGGCCAAAGCGCGGTCACAGGCGACGTCAAAGGGGCAGAGTACGAGGCGGCAGCGTCACTGCGCTTGCCGATCAGCCAGCGCCTCGTCGCCTCCGTTACCCCCAGCATTACCTACGCCAACGGCGCCTGGACCGATGCCTACTTCAGCGTTTCCGAGCAAGATAGCGCGCGTAGCGGCGTGGCGGCCTACCATACCGATGGTGGCTACTGGCGTTTTGGTGTTAGCGGAAGCCTGACCTACGCGCTGGCAAACGACTGGTCGGTCACCGGATTCGTTGGTACCAGCTATTTGACCGGTGAGGCCGCCGACAGCCCCATCGTCGATGATCTGGGCAGCGACTGGCAATCCATCGCGGGCGCCTCCCTCAACTACCGTTTTTAACTGATTGGCTAGCTCAAACGCATAGCGGTTCTGGTATCAGATAAGCTGACGCCATCAGGTAAGTGTCGCACAGAGACTAGAAAAGGAATGGGTCAAAGGAGTGGAGAATGGGCATGTCCGATCAGCGCGGATTTCAATGGAAGCTCCTTTCGCTACAGCGCTTTTCCAGTACCGGACTGTTACTGGGTACGCTGCTATTCGCCCTCTCGCTAACGCCTAGCCTGGTACCGCGCCCGCTCATTGCTCAGGGCGTGGTGTCCGGGCTCTGCTTCACCGCAGGCTACGCCATTGGCGCCCTGCTGCGCTCGCTTTGGCACTCTCTCCACCTTCCCGAACCCAAACCTGCCGCCGAGCGCTGGATAAAACGCACGGCGGCAGCACTCTGCCTGCTGCTGGCAGCGCTATTTCTCTGGCGAGCGGCAGGTTGGCAAGACACCCTGCGTGGCTTGATGGGCATGGAGGCCACAGCGGCAACCCATCCGCTGCACGTGGCGGCCATCGCCGTTACGCTGTTTGCCACTCTCTACCTAGTGGGGCTTGCCTTCAGGCACACGCTGGGCCTTCTCGCCCGGCGGCTAGCGCGCTTTCTTCCTGCTCGACTGGCCTTTGTACTGGGCACGCTTGCCGCCACTGCCCTATTTTGGCTTCTGCTGGAAGGGGTAATTTTCTCCTCCGCCTTGAGAACCGCCGACCGCTTCTATCAGCAGCTCGATGACATCATGCAGGACGATTTGACGCCGCCGAGCGACCCACTGCTCCCCGGCAGCGAAGCCTCCGCGATCAGTTGGGAGGCGCTTGGCAGCCGCGGACGGCGCTTCGTCACCCAGGGCCCAAGCGCCGAGGAGATCGGCGACTTTTTAGGTGAACCCGCCGAGCGGCCCATTCGCGTCTACGTGGGTCTCAACGGCGCCGACACCGCTGAGGCGCGCGCCGAACTCGCTCTCGAAGAGCTTATTCGCGTCGGTGGGTTCGAGCGCTCGACGCTGATTCTAGCGACCCCCACCGGGCGTGGCTGGATCGACCCAGGCGCGCAAAATACGGTGGAGTATCTGCACCGAGGTGATATTGCCACGGTAACGGCGCAGTACTCCTACTTGCCCAGCCATTTATCGCTGATTGCCGAGGGCGAGTACGGCATAGAGAGCGCGCGGGCGCTGTTCACCGCCATTTACCGCTACTGGAGCCAACTGCCCGAGTCCTCGCGGCCCAAGCTCTATCTCTTTGGCTTGAGCCTGGGTGCGCTCAACTCCGATCGCTCCTTCGATTTTTACGACATCATCGAAGACCCCTTCGATGGCGCCCTCTGGGCGGGCCCGCCCTTTCGCAGCGATACCTGGCGCAGCGTGACGGCCGACCGTGACCCCGGCTCGCCTGCTTGGCTACCCACCTTTCGCGGTGGCCGCGTGGTGCGCTTTATGAACCAAACCCAAGGCTACGATGGCTACGCCAATGCCTGGGGCGATTTCCGCATCGCCTATTTGCAGTACGCAAGCGATCCCATCGTATTTTTCGACCCGGCGGCCTTCTGGCGCGAACCGGATTGGATGCGCGCGCCACGCGGCCCAGACGTCTCGCCGGATCTACGCTGGTACCCTGTGGTCACCATGCTCCAGCTTTTAGCGGATCTCGGCACCGGCGGGGCGCCGCCGGGGTTTGGTCACGAGGTAGCCGCCGAGCACTACATCGATGCTTGGGTAGCGCTCACCGAGCCCGAGGGCTGGTCGCCCGAGGAGATCGCCCGCCTGCGCGATCACTTCATCGCAGCGCGTGAGGCCACCCAAGTAAAATAGCGTCAGCGCTAGCTTAGCTAGACAAGTCGCCCATCAACATGTGATATGCTGCGCGCAACGTCACACGACAGCGGTACGCTGTGCGTACCCCCGACCGCGCTGCCCTTGGCAGCGCGGCGTTTGCATTCACGTCGAACCGTATCAGCACAGGTGTTTCACCCATGCCACAAGAGAGTATCGTCCTCGAAACGCCCACGGGGTCCAAGAACGTCCTGCTGCACTCCTGCTGTGCCCCTTGCTCGGGAGACGTCATGGAGCGCATGGCAGATGCTGGCATCAAGTTCACCATCTACTTCTATAACCCCAACATCCATCCGCAAAAGGAGTACATGATCCGCAAGGAAGAGAACGTGCGGTTCGCCGAAAAGCTCGGCATTCCTTTCGTGGATGCCGACTACGACGTCATGAACTGGTTCGAGCGAGTGAAGGGGCTCGAGTGGGAGCCCGAACGCGGCGAACGCTGTCGCGTCTGCTTCGATATGCGCTTCGAACGCACCGCTCTCTATGCCCACGAGCACGGCTTCGATACTTTCACTAGCTGCCTGGGTATTTCACGCTGGAAGAACATGGAGCAGATCAACGATTGTGGGCTGCGCGCCGCCGCCCGCTATCCCGATCTGCACTACTGGACCTTCAACTGGCGTAAGGGCGGGGGTTCAAGCCGCATGATCGAAATCGCCAAGCGCGAGCGCTTCTATCAGCAAGAGTACTGCGGCTGCGCCTACTCTTTCCGCGATTCCAACAAATGGCGCGAGCAAAACGGCCGCGACCGTATCAAGATCGGCGTGCAGTACTACGGGGACGACTGATCGCGTCGCCCCCTTATTTGCTCTCTTAGTTAACCCTCAAAACGTCATCCAGCTCGCCTTGCCCTCACGACTAACGGCCGGTAACCACGCCGTCGCGTCGTGCGGGGCCTGACGGGCAGCGCCACCGTTGAGCTTGGCCCGCGCGGCCTGCACGCTTTCGGCTTGCGCGCCTTCCAAGCGGAAAGCATCGACGACATTGGCAAGTTCGAAGGCCTCCTTGGTCAAGTTATCCGCCGAGGCGGCAATCGACTGTACCTTGGCGGCGTTTTGCTGAGTGACGTGATCCATCTCGGCGACGGCGGCGTTGATTTGGCCGATGCCGCTGTTTTGCTCGTTCGAGGCGCTACTGATCGCGGCCATGAGCTCGCTGACGCGCAGCACCTCGCCGGTAACGCTCTGAATCGAGCGCTCGGCCTGCTCGAGCGCCATGCGCCCGCCGCTCACCTCCTGGGTGGTGGTATCGATCATATGGCGAATCTCCTTGGCCGCCGCCGCAGAGCGTCCGGCAAGGCTTCTTACTTCGCTTGCCACCACGGAAAATCCTCGGCCATGCTCTCCCGCACGTGCCGCTTCTACCGACGCGTTTAGCGCCAAGATGTTGGTTTGGAAGGCAATACCATCGATGACGCCGATCATTTCAGCCATCTTCTCGGCGCTTTGAGCAATGCGCTGCATGCGCTCCACCAGCTGCTGCATACGCTCACCAGTCTCTTGGGTGCTGCGCGCATTCTGCGCGGCCAAGTCGCTTGCTTGGCGCGCGTACTCGGTATTTTGCTGCACGGTGGTGGTCATCTCTTCCATGCTGGCGGCCGTTTGCTGTAGTGACGACGCCTGCTGCTCGGTGCGCGCGGCGAGCTCTTCGTTTTGCGTGGCAATGTGCAGCACGGCGGGCGTGACCACACCCACCCGCTCATCGACGTCGCCAGCAATGCTCGCCAGGCTAAAGCGCATGGTATCCAGCGAGTAGAGCAGCTCACCCAGCTCGTCCTGGCGCTGACGCCGCTCTCTGGCGGCCAGGTTCCCCGCCGCCACTTGAAAAGTGACGTAGCGCGCACCGGCGAGGCTGCGCAAAAGAGAACGCAAAATGACCACCCCCAACCCAATCAGCAGTAGCGCGCCAAGAGCTACCAGCGCTATCTGCGCGCCAAGTAGCTGGCGCTGGTCTCTCTGGGCCCGTTCGACCAATGTCTGTGCTTCGGCCCGTTCGGTCACCACCAAGGCGCTACCCATCTCACGTAGGCTATCGGTCAGCGGCAAAACACTATCGTTCAAAGCTTCAAAAGCGGCAAAGCCGTTGCCTTGAGTAACTGCTCCCCAGGCATTCGTCACTCCCGTATGCCACTGCGCCAGCGAGGTACCAAACGCGACGAGCGCTGGGTCATTGATATCGCGCTGGGCTTGATAGTGTTGCCAACTGGCATCGATGCGTGCCTCAGCCTGTTCAAGCGCCACCGCCACAGCCTCCTGGTCGACACGTCTGGGATTACGCACGGCGGGCTCGAGGACATCGAGCGACTGACCGATTTGGCGCTCGATCAGTTGAAGTTCAGCCACGCCTTCAAGCCCCGCGCGGTTGAGCGTATCCAGGCGCTCTCCTGCCACCATCTGTGCATAGACGCCAAGCCCCCCAGCAAGTCCAAGTAGCGCTAGCGCGATAACCACTAGGCTCACCAAGCGGGCCTTGAGCGTGACCAAGCGTAGAGCGCCAAACCAGGCAGCTAGCCCCCGTCGCCGCAGAGCCCCCTGCACCAAGCGATAACGGCGTGAGCGCCCCTTCTCGCGCAGCTCGGTATAGACTCGTTCGGCAAGTGTCACGGCGTCGGGGTTAGCCTTACGTCGCACCGAGGTGTAGCCCACCACGCGTTCGCCGTCGCGCAGCGGCGCCAAGGTCGCGTAGACCCAGTAGTGATCGCCGTTCTTGCGCCGGTTCTTGACCAGCCCCTGCCAGGTATTGCCCGCCTTTAGCGTCTTCCATAAGTCTGCAAAAGCGGCCTTGGGCATATCTGGGTGGCGAATCAGGTTGTGCGGTGCGCCCACCAGCTCGTCGCGGGTATAACCGCTGACCTCGATGAAATCGGGGCTGGCATAGGTGACGTTGCCATCGAGATCGGCACGCGAGATGAGGACGGTATCGTCACCCAGCACGTACTCGTGCTGGGTGACGGGCTGATTATTGCGCATGGCTGAACTCCCCTTTAACCCCCTACGGGTATGGTGCCGTCGCGCTCGAACGCCGCTTCGTGCACGTTCGTGCGTTATACCGCAAACTTAACCAAAATGAGCCCATGCTTAGCGCTAAAAAAAGCGCCGCACTGAAGGTCAGTGCGGCGCTATGTTTACATTAGAATTAGGTTATTTAGAGAAGACGACGTTGGCCACGTCCTTATAGCGGTGGGCAAAATGAACCGTCATGCCCTCTTTGAGGTAGTCGGGAAGCTCATCGAAGTCGCGGCGGTTGGCTTCGGGCAGGATGACCTCGAAGATTTCGCTGCGCCGGGCGGCGATGACCTTTTCACGAATGCCGCCTACGGGCAGCACCTGCCCCGTTAGGGTGAGCTCGCCGGTCATAGCCAAGGGCCGCCCGATGGCTTGTCCTTTGGCCAACGACAGCAGCGCCGTGGTCATGGTCACCCCGGCAGAGGGGCCATCCTTGGGCGTGGCGCCTTCGGGAACGTGAAGGTGGACGAAGGCTTTGTCGAAAAAGTCCGCCTTGGCGCCATACTCCTTCAAGTGCCCCTGGACGTAGCTATAGGCGATATTGGCCGACTCCTGCATGACGTCGCCAAGCTTGCCGGTGAGCTTGAAACCGCGATCGAGGGTATGCACCTTGCCCGCTTCGATAGGTAGCGTCGCCCCGCCCATGGAGGTCCAGGCAAGTCCTGTGACCACGCCCTCGCCCTTGAGCACTTTCTCCTTGCGAAACATCGGGGCACCCAGGTACTCCTCGAGGTTTTTCACCGAGATCTTGACCGTTCGAGCCTCCTCTTCCAGCAGTTTGACCGCCGCCTTGCGCACGATGCGGTGCAGTTGCTTCTCCAACTGACGCACCCCGGCTTCGCGGGCATAACCTTCGATGACCTGCTTGAGCGCCGCATCGGAGAGGTTGATCTGCTGCTTGGAGAGGTTGTCGCGTTTGAGCAGCTTGGGCCAGAGGTGGTGCTTGGCGATCAGAAGCTTCTCTTCGGCAATGTAGCCAGAGAGCCGAATCTGCTCCATACGATCGAGAAGCGGCCCAGGGATCGAGTCCAGCGTATTCGCCGTGCAAACGAAGAGCACCTTGGAGAGATCCATACGCACGTCGAGGTAGTGATCGAGGAAATCGATGTTTTGCTCGGGGTCGAGCACTTCGAGCAGCGCCGAGGCGGGGTCGCCCTGGAACGACTGGCCGAGCTTATCGATCTCGTCGAGCATGATCACTGGGTTTTCGACCTTGACCTCTTTGAACGCCTGCACCAGCTTGCCCGGCATGGCGCCAATGTAAGTGCGCCGATGGCCCTTGATCTCCGCCTCGTCACGCATGCCGCCGACCGAGAAGCGGTAGAACTTGCGCCCCAGCGCCTCGGCAATGGAGCGGCCTACCGAGGTCTTGCCCACCCCGGGCGGGCCGACCAGTAGCACGATGGAGCCGCCCACGTCACCCTTGAACGCGCCTTCGGCGAGAAACTCGACGATGCGCTCTTTGACGTCTTTCAGGCCGTCGTGGTCGCGGTCGAGCACCTTACGCGCATGCCCCAAATCGAGCTGGTCCTCGCTGGTAACGCCCCAGGGCAGCGAGGTGAGCCAATCGAGATAGTTACGCGTGGTGCCATATTCGGGCGAACCGGTCTCCAATACGCTGAGCTTGTTGAGTTCTTCGTCGAGTCTCTCTTGCACGTGCTCGGGCACGGTCAAGGTTTCCAAGCGTTTGCGGAAGGTATCGACGTCGTTTTCACGATCGCCCTTGGAGATGCCCAGCTCGCGCTGAATCACCTTCAACTGCTCGCGCAGGAAAAACTCGCGCTGACGCTCCTGCATCTGGGCGTTGACCTGCTCGCTGATCTCGCTTTGCAGCATGGCCACGTCGATCTCTTTACGCAGCAGCGGCAGTACTTTCTGCATGCGTTCGGCCACCGGCAAGGTGGTTAAGACATCCTGAAGCTCTGGCCCCTTCGCCGAGGTGATGGCGGCTGCAAAATCGGTCAAGGGCCCCGGCTGGTGGGGGCTGAAGCGGTTGAGGTAGTGCTTGAGCTCTTCGCCGTAGAGCGGGTTGATCGGCAACAGCTCCTTGATGCCGTTGATGATCGCCATGGCGTAGGCACGCGTCTCTTCGTCCTCGGCGTCTACCGGCTCCTTGGGGTAGGTGACTTCGACCAGATACGGTGGCTCTTTGGAGAGCCACCGTTGAATTTTGAAGCGCTGCATGCCCTGGGCGATGAACTGAATCTGCTGCTCTTCGCTTTTCAGCTTGTGTACCTTGACCGCCGTACCGATCGCTGGAAAGCCTTCGTGATCGAGCGAATCGATGCCTTGTTCACCGACAAAAGCAACCCCGATGGTATGATGCGGCGTATTGCCGACCCGGCGCATGGTCTCTTCCCAACGCTCACGGTTGATCACCAGCGGCTGCACCTGGGCGGGGAAAAAGGGGCGGTTGTGAATGGGCAGAAGATAGATGCGCTCGGGCAGCATCTCGCTGGCGGGTACGAGTGAATTTACCTGTTCGCCGTCGGAGCGATAGTCGTCGTTCTGCGAGGCATTGTTACCGGCGTGCCAGCCGTCGTGGTCTGTATCGTGATCGAAATCGTGGTCGCTCATGCGCCCTCCATGGAGTGTACGGCGGTTTACACCGCGCGGCATGATCCATGGAATGTGGGCAAACACGGCAAAGTTCAACCCTCACGCCCATGCCTTTAGAGACAGGCGCGTGCGCTGCGCACTATGGCAGTAGCGCTGGCAGCGGGCGACCATTGACCCGCCACTGGCCCTGAACGATATCGAACTGCAGCTCCTTGGTGCCCAGCGGCAGCCCTAGCCACAGCGCCACCACCGGCGGAGCATCGTGCCAGATGAAGTCGCCATCCAGGCGGCGACGCCAGCGCGCCTGTTCTGCATCGTCGCCAAGCTTAGCGGCATCGAGCGCTTCCAGCCGCCGTGCATCGAAGAAGAGCGCGCCGTCGGCGGCAAGCTCAATGCCCAGAAGCGGACTATCAAGCGTTAGCGTCGATACGTCCAGCCGCGGCGAGTCCTTGAACAGCTCACGTAGGTTGGGCGCCAAGCGCGCCAGCAACCCCTCGGCCATGGGCATGCTGTCATCACCCCAGGCAGCCTCCTGGCGCAGCCGCGTAATGATGCCGCGTACCGCATCGGCATTCAGGCGCGAAAGCTCCATCTCGGCGTGGCCACGCAGCAGCGGCGTTTCCGGCGCCTCGGAGGGCACTAATACGTCACCCAGCGTGAGCTCGCCATTGATGCGCAGCTCCTGCTCGTCGAGGGTGGTGCGGCTAATCACATCGATGGGCGCGGCGCTCAACTCGAAAGCCGGATAGACCAGATTCAGGGTATCGATGGTGAGGTGATCGTACTGACTGAAGTGATAGGCATCGTCGATGTAGGTGTAGCGGCTTTGCAGGGTCGTCGGCCCCAACGTCAAACTCGATAGGCCATCGGTAAGCGTTAGTCGATCGAGCATGAGGCGCAGCCGCCAGTCGCCAAAGAGACCTTCCAAGCGCACGCGCGCCCCCTGGACTTCGAGTTCGCGACCGTTTTGCTGAATGATGAAAGGCGCAAGCGACAGGCGCAGCTCGCTTTGCCCGCTCAAGGTATGATAGCGCCCGTTCCAGCGCGGAATGGAAGGTGCGCTGACCTCGCCCACGGCGCGCTGTAGCGCTGAATCCAACAGCGGCAGCAGCGTGCCTTCGACATCGGTACTCAACAGCCCATGACGGGCGTGATAGGTCAACTCCAGCCGCCAAGGGCGCCCCAGAAGCGGCGAAAGCAGTAGCGTGCCGTGGGAGTTGAGCCAGCCCTGGCGGTTATCGGTTCGCGTTACGCGCCATTCGCCGCGGGCTTCGAGATCTTCGAGGGCCTGAGTCAGGCTGCGCTCGAAGAGGATGCTGGAGAGCAATTGGGCCGCCATCCAAAGCACCGCCAGCGTCGTAAGGATGGGGACGATCAGACGTTCCTTGCGCATAGCCGCTCCCGCTACTTTCGAGGTGGGCCGCGCCGCCCCCCCCCAACGTTGTCGAAATATCCCACCGCAACACCTTCCTTGTGGCATCGCGCTAAGGAGTCGCTATCAAACCCTATTCCCTACCTCACTTCAACGCTATCAACCGCACCAGGGGTCGATACCGCATCTGGTCAATGTAGCCAGTACCACAGATGCAGCGTACTCCAGGCGTAGATGCCCGCCATGATGTCGTCGATCATGATGCCAAAGCCCCCTGCCACACGGCGATCGGCCCAGCGAATCGGCCAGGGTTTGAACACGTCGAAGATGCGAAAGACCACGAAGCCCCAAAGCGCCGCCTCCCAGGAGAACGGCACGGCGGCCATGGTCAGCCAGTAGCCGACGAACTCATCCCAAACGATGCCCGAATGATCGTGCACCCCAAGGTCGTGCGAGGTCTTGTCACAGAGCCAAACGCCAACGATGAAGGCAACGAAGACCAAGCCGAGATACCATCCCAATGGCAGATCGGCCATCAGCCAATAAAAGGGAATGGCCGCCAGGGTACCAAAGGTACCCGGTGCCCAAGGCACGGTTCCACTACCAAGGCCGAAGGCAAAAAAGTGCGTGGGGCGTCGCCATACGCTAGCCGGAGCTCGATTCATGGCGCCTCCCGATGAAAGTGTTGCCACCCGGTACGCACACCGGCGGGTACGCCGGTGAGGCCGAGAGTATTCGTACAGCGGCCAATGGCGGTCAGCGTCATTCCCTGCGCGCTCAAGCGCTGGCAAGCCGTCGACCACTGCGTTGGGGGCAGCGCAACCAGCAGTTCGTAGTCGTCTCCCCCGGAGAGCGCAGCCGTACGCGCGGCCTCCTCCCCCAGCGCTTGCTCGAGCCCCTCGGCCAAAGGCAGCGCGTCGAGCTCGAGTGCGGCACCTACCTGGGAGGCCTTAAGCAGGTGAGCGAGATCGGCCAAAAGACCATCGGAGATATCCAAGGCGGCGCTTGCAAGCCCGCGCAGCGCGCGCCCTGCAGCCAAGCGTGGCTCGGGAAGCAGATAACGTTTCAGCAGCGGATGCGCTAGATCGCGCTCGCCGCGCTGCCAAAGTGCAAGCCCCCCGGCACCCCCGCCGAGCGCCCCGGTTACGGCCAAGATGTCGCCCGGACGTGCCCCGGCGCGGGTTAGGGCGTCATTGCTTGGTACCTCGCCCATCACCGTCACGCCGATGGTCAGGGCCCCACGCGTCACGTCGCCACCGACAAGCGCAGCACCATGACGCGCGCAGAGGGCATGAAACCCCTCGGCGTAGTCGTGAAGCCACGCTTCAATAAGCGCATCGTCGGCGTCAGCGTGCCCTCCAACCTCGTTCAGCGTCAACGCCATCAAGGTCCAGCGTGCGCTGGCGCCCATGGCGGCCAAATCGCTCAGGGCCACTGCCAAGGCGCGGTGGCCGATCGCCCGCGCAGGCGCATCAGCAGGAAAGTGAACGTCGACCACCGAGGTGTCGACGCTCACCACCAGCTGCTGGCCGGGAGTTGGCGTGAGCAAGGTGGCATCGTCACCAACGCCCAGCGCTACGCCGTGGGTCGTATCGGCTGCACGGGTGAAATAGCGCTGAATCAGGTCAAATTCGGCTAGCACGAAGATCCCTTAACCCAGCGCCGCTCAGCGGCGACGCTCAGCGCTGACCTCAGCGCTTCTCAAGCGAATGGCCAGCTTATCGAGAATGCCGTTGACGTACTTGTGGCCATCGGTAGCGCCAAAGGATTTGGCCAGCTCCACGCCTTCGTTGATCACCACGCGGTAGGGAACTTCCATACGGCGTGACAGCTCGTAGGCACCCAAACGCAGGATGGCGAGTTCGATGGCGTCGAGGTCTTCGAGGCGACGATCCAAAAGCGGCGAAATATCGCGATCGAGCTCGCTCTTGAACCGCACGGTGTTATGCAAAAGCTCGTGGAACAGCGCCTTATCGGCGATCTCCATGACCTTGGCCCAGTTTTCGTGGGCTTCCAGGTCGTCGTCCGGTAGCTGGCTTCTGAACTCGGCTTCGATGGTGGTGATGGTCTTGCCGGTCATCTGCCACTGATAAAGTCCCTGTACCGCCAGCTCGCGCGCAGCATGGCGCGCCTGCTGGGCGGCGGAGGGCTTGCGGGTGCTGCGCTCGCTCATGACACCTCTCCTGAGGAGAGCGCGCGCAGCAGAGACACCATTTCCATCGCGGCCATGGCCGCTTCGGTGCCCTTGTTACCGGCTTTGGTACCCGCGCGCTCGATCGCCTGCTCGATGGATTCGACCGTCAGCACGCCGTTGGCGATGGGGGTCTCGAACTCGAGCTGGAGATTATTGATCGCCGCGTTGCAGCCGCCAGCCACGTATTCGAAGTGCGGCGTGCCGCCACGAATGACCGCCCCAAGCGCAATGACGGCATCGGGCTTGACGGTTTTCAGCACGCGCTTGACCGCCAGCGGCAGCTCCCAAGCACCGGGAACGTGAACGATATGGACGTTGTCGGGATCGACGCCGTGGCGCACCAAGCTATCGACGGCGCCTTCCACCAGGCTATCGACCACGTGATGGTTGAACCGACCAACGACGATGACGTAGCGGCCATCGACATCCACGAATGAGCCTTCGACTTGAGAAAGGGATTGCATGATCTATTCCTGCTGAGAAAGAGGCGCTTGCTGCGCGCTATCGGGAATCTTGCGCTCGACCACTTCGAGACCGAACCCGGAAAGCGCGGAAAATTTCCAAGGCGAGCTAAGCAGCTGCATCTGACCTACGCCGAGGTGGCGCAGAATCTGCGAGCCGGTGCCAATGGTCAAGTAGTTACCCGAACCGTCGGAGTCGTTGCCGCGGGGTGTGGCCACGCGGTCGAGAAAGACATCGAGCTGCTGTTTGAGATCCTGGCGCGGACGCCCATCGTCGAGCAGCACGAACACGCCACTCTCGGCGCTGGCGATCTCGGCCAGCGCGCGATGCGCGTCCCAACGTAGGTCATCGCCCTTGAGCATGCCGAGCACGTCGCGCAGGGCATCGGCGACATGCACGCGTACCGTCGTCGGCACATTGGCCTTGGGCTCGCCTTTTACCAGGGCCAGATGATGGGCGCCCTGAATACGATCTTTGAACACGTGCAGGACGAACTCGCCGTGCACGGTGGTAAGCGGCGTGGCTTCGAGATGATCGATGGTCTGCTCGTTGACGATGCGGTAGTCGATCAAGTCGGCGATGGTGCCCATCTTCAAGCCGTGCTCGCGGGCGAAGGCCTCGAGCTCGGCACGGCGCGCCATACTGCCGTCATCGTTCATCACCTCACAGATCACTCCGCTCGGGTCGAGCCCGGCAAGTGCAGCGAGATCGCAGGCCGCTTCGGTGTGCCCAGCCCGACGCAGCACGCCGCCGGGCTCGGCCATCAGCGGAAAGATGTGTCCCGGCTGGACGATGTCGGTCGGTTTGGCGTGCGGGGCGACCGCCGCCTGTACGGTGCGCGCGCGATCGGCCGCAGAAATGCCCGTGGTCACGCCCTCGGTCGCTTCGATCGACAGGGTGAACTTGGTACCAAAGCCCGAGCCGTTGTCGCGCACCATGAGCGGCAGATTGAGCTGCGCACAGCGCTCGCGGGTCATCGGCAGGCAGATTAGCCCACGCGCATGACGCGCCATGAAGTTGATGTCCTCGGCACGCACTTTTTCGGCGGCCATAATGATATCGCCTTCGTTTTCTCGATCCTCATCGTCCATGAGGATCACCATCTTGCCCTGGCGAATATCGTCGATCAGCTCGGCGATGGGAGCGATGCCCCCGGAAGCGGAGTGCGCCATGGAGTCTCCAAAAAAGTAGTCGCAGTGGATGCGATTTCGCGCGTCAGGGTACCTTGCTATCGACGCTCGCGCTAGTCGGCAGCGGGGTCGCGATGATTCGCCAGTCGCGCCCGACGGCGCGCATGTCGTTGACGCACAACCGCCGCTGGTCGGCCATGCGGGTAAGCCCAGGCAGCGCAAACAGTGGCCGGGCCTCGCCGCCCAATAGCGTTGGCGCGACGAACAGCTGCAGTTCGTCGACAAGCTCGGCGTCGAGCAAAGCGCCCGCCAGCGTCGCGCCCGTCTCGACCAGCAACTCGTTGACCTGCTCGTTTTTCGCAAGCCACGCAAGCACATCGCGCAACGCGACGCGGCCAGCAGCGTCGCTCGGCATCACCTGAATCTCGGCGCCCGCCGCTTCGAGCTTGCGGCGTTTCTCCGCGCTGTGCTCTTCGGTAGTCAGCACCAGCGTACGCCCCGGCTCGCTCAAACAGGCCGCCGCCAGGGGCAGCCGCAGGCGCGAGTCGAGAATCACCCGAAGCGGTTGGCGGATGACGATCTCATCGGCGTTATCGAGGTTCAACTGCTCGGCGCGCAGCGTGAGCCGCGAGTCATCCATGATCAGTGACTCGACCCCGCTCAGGATGGCGCTCGAGCGCGCACGCAGGCGCTGCACCTGGGTGCGCGCTTCGGGGCCGGTAATCCACTGCGACTCTCCCGAGCCCATGGCGGTGCGGCCATCCAAACTCATGGCCATTTTGAGACGCACGAAGGGGCGGCCATCGCGCATGCGGGCAATGAAGCCTGGGTTGAGCGCGCGCGCATCGGCTTCCAAAAGACCTACCGCCACCTCGACTCCCGCCTCTTTCAGCATGCGGATGCCGCGCCCGCTGACCTGTGGATTGGGATCGACCATGGCCATCACCACTCGCGCGACACCAGCTTCGCAGAGCGCCAGCGCGCACGGGCCAGTGCGGCCATAGTGCGAACAGGGCTCGAGCGTGACGTACGCCGTGGCGCCGCGAGCCTTCTCGCCAGCGGCATTAAGGGCATGAATTTCGGCGTGGGGTTCACCCGCGCGCAAGTGCGCGCCCTCTCCCACCGCGTGCCCCTCACGAACGATCACGCAGCCAACCCGCGGGTTGGGATCGGTGGTGTAGAGGCCGCGCTCGGCGAGCTTGAGCGCGCGCGCCATATGGCGGTGATCGTCGACGCTAAAAACGGGGCTCATGAGGCCGAGCCTTCTTCGGGTGTGGCACGAGAAGCGGCCCCCGTGGCCGCGTCGCTTTCCGGCTCTTTGGCCAGGCGGTCGATCTCGGCGCGAAACTCGTCGAGGTCTTGAAACTTGCGGTAAACGGAGGCAAAACGAATATAGGCGACCTGATCGAGGGTACGCAGCGCGCGCATGACGGCTTCGCCGATTTCCCGAGCGTTGACTTCACGCTCACCGCGCGCGCGCAGCGTCTGGCGGATCCGCTCTACCGCGGCTTCGATCGCCTCGGCACTCACGGGGCGTTTTTCCAGCGCGCGCAGCATGCCCGCGCGCAGCTTGGCTTCATCGAAGGTTTCACGCGAGCCGTCGGACTTGACCACCCGGGGCATCACTAACTCCGCCGTTTCATAGGTGGTGAAACGCTCGTGACACTGGGCACATTGGCGCCGACGGCGTACTTGGTCGCCTTCGGCAACCAGACGCGAGTCGGTTACGCGGGTATCTTGGGCACCACAAAAGGGGCAATGCATATCGGGTCAACCTGTAGTGTCGTCACCTGTTTCGTTGGCTCGATCCGTTTAGCGCGAATCAGCCGCAAGAGCGGCATTGATCTAACATTGTATCCATATGGCACACAATCTGCAGCGTTTAACCGCGTCGTGCGTGATACGCCCGCGTATCACGCCCTTCAACGCCCCTTTTATAACGACCTTTTATAACGACTCTTTTATAAGGACAGGTGATGGCCTCTTTCGACCAGACCGTTTTCGACTACCTCCACCACCTCTATGGCGAACGCGCAGGCGAAGTGCAGCGCCGCTTTACCCAGCATCTGAGCAACTTTCGCAGCGCCTCGCCAAGCTCCGCGTTAGATGACACAGGGGAGAAGCGCCGCGCACCGACTTGGAGCGAGAAGGATCAGTGGGTCATCACCTATGGCGACTCGATCATCGACGGTGAGCGCGCGCCGCTGGCCGTACTCGACGATTTTTTGCGTCAGCGCCTGGGCGAACGCATCAGCGGCGTCCACGTGCTCCCTTTCTTTCCCTGGAGCAGCGACGACGGCTTCTCGGTGATTCACTACCGTGAGGTCAACGCCGAGCTCGGCGACTGGTCACACATCCGTCACCTCGCCTCGCACTACGACCTGATGGCAGATTTGGTGTTGAATCACGTCTCCCGCGAGTCGCTATGGTTCGTCGACTACCTGAGCGGCAGCCTTCCCGGGCGCGACTATTTCATCGAGGCCGACCCCGATACCGATGTTTCCCAGGTGGTGCGCCCACGCAGCACGCCGCTGCTGGTCCCGGTCTCGACGCGTCGCGGCACGCGCCATCTGTGGGCGACCTTTTCGGAGGACCAGCTCGATCTCAACTTCGAAAACCCGGACGTGCTGCTCGAGTTCGTCGGCATTCTGCTCTTCTATCTTCAGCAGGGCGTGCGCATCGTTCGCCTCGACGCCGTGGCCTTTTTATGGAAACGGCTGGGTACCGCCTGCATCCATCTGCCAGAAACCCACACTGTGGTGCGCCTTATGCGCGCCATCGTCGACGAGGTGGCCCCTGGAACGCTGTTGATCACCGAGACCAACGTGCCTCACGCTGAAAATATGAGCTACTTCGGCCTCGAACGCCTGCCTAAAGGCGCGCCCGACGAAGCCCACATGATCTACCAGTTCCCCCTGCCACCGCTTTTGCTGCACACCCTGACCCGTGGCGAAGCGACGACGCTGCAGCGCTGGCTCGAAAGTCTGCCAGTACTGCCTGAGCAGTGCACCTACCTGAACTTCACCGCCAGCCACGACGGTATTGGCGTGCGCCCGCTGGAGGGTTGGCTTCCCGATCACGAGCGTGATGCCTTGCTCGAACTGATGCACCGCTTCGGCGGTTTCGTCAGCATGCGCAGCAACGCCGACGGCACCGACACGCCTTACGAGATCAACATCACCTGGTTCGAGGCGATGCGTGGCACGCGCCGCGGGCCGGATCCGTGGCAAAAAGCGCGCTTTCTGTGTAGCCAAGCCATCATGCTCACGCTCCAGGGCATTCCTGCGCTCTATTTGCACTCATTGACCGCGACGCTCAACGACGTCGAGGGCGTGGAGCGAAGCGGGCGCTTGCGCTCGATCAACCGTCGCCGCTGGCAGTTCGACGAGTTGGCGCTGCTGCTCGATACGCCGTTCACGCCGACCCATGACATCTTCGGCGCCCTGTGTCGGCTACTCGAACTACGCCGCGAAGAGCCCTGCTTTCACCCTCGCGCGGCCCAGCGCGCGCTGCCCGCGCCAGCGGAGCTTCTCGCCATCGAGCGTGGCCCGCTCACAAACGGTCGGCGTCTTTTGGCGCTCTTCAACGTCACCGATCGCCCCATCGAGCTCACCGAGACGGGCGAGGCCGTAAGCGAAATGCTTAACACCCACACCTGGCAGTCGCTCGACCCAAACCTCGACTGGGCCGCCCAAACGTCGCTGCCGCCGTATGCTATCCGCTGGCTCGTTGCAGCAGCGTGATACGCTTGACGGCGACGCCACAGGATGAATACCCAAGGAGCGGTGATGCAAGAAGCGAAAACACAGCAAACAGTGATAAAAGCGGTTATGGAGAGAGCAGCGATAAGGCGCACCTGGCCCGCGCTCACACTGCTCTGGATGGTTGGCAGCAGCGTTGCCGAAGAGCCGCTGCCGCCGCCCATCGAGGCGCTAAAGCACCAAGGTATCGAAATCTACGGCGCTTTCGATGCCCCCAGCGGACTCACCGGCTATGGCGCCCTCGACCAGGGGCGCGAAACGGCGGTTTACCTGCTACCTGACGGTGAACACGCCATCGTCGGCACGCTTACGGATGCCAATGGCAATGACGTAAGCGCGAATGAGCTCGATACGCACCTGCGCGTACCACTGGAAGCCGAGACCTGGCGCCTGCTCGAAGCGAGCCACTGGATTCAGGATGGCGACCCCGAAGCCCCTCGGCTCGTCTACCTTTTCACCGACCCCAACTGCCCCTACTGCCGCGAGTTTTGGCAGCGCACGCGCCCCGCCGTTGCCGAAGGGCGCTTGCAACTGCGCCATATCATGGTGGGCTTCATGGCGCCGCAAAGCCCCGCTCAGGCGGCCTCGTTGCTGGCCGCCGAGGACCCCGAAGCGGCGCTCAACGCGCATGAAAGTGGTACACCCATCGAGGCCAGCGCCCAGCCGCGCGCCATCGAAGAGCAGGTTTACCACAATAATCAGCTCTTCGATGCGCTGGGCCTGCATGCCACCCCAACGCTGGCCTACCAGCGCGAAACGCCGACGGGCTTACGTATCGTGCGTATTCAGGGGCTCCCCGATGCACCCGGTTGGGAGGCCATGATCGAGCCCGTGGACGAAAAAAATAATAATTAGGAAAATTAGCCTAAGGTCTTCTTGCGTTCTGCCGATATGCCAGAACTTGCACGCGCCATTCCGGCGTAATGATAAAGGAAGACCATGACGCGATTGACTACCAACCAACGGCTCTGGAGTACGCTCGGCATCATCTGGGTGGCCATGCTGATGCTGGTCGGCTGGCTCGCCTGGGAGAACCGCCAAACCATCGAGAAGGAGCGCCGCACCAGCATCGAGCATGTCGTTACCGGACTTGCCAGCCAGCTCGAGGCGCTGGCACGTCGCGAGCTGGCTGGCGAGTTGAGCCTCGAGGACGCCCAAACGCGGGCCATAGATGCCTTGGCCAACATCAGGTTCGGCCAAAACGAGTACGTCTTCGCCTTCGATGATGACCTCAAAATCGTCTCACACCCTAACCGTCCGGCCGGTGATGACATGAGTGGCTACGTCGATGCGGGCGGCGCTCGGCTTTATCACGACTTTCTCGCCGCCGCCCACAACGGCGGCCATATCGACTACTACTCACGCCGCCTGAACGGTGAAGAGCAGTCGCCCAAGATCGGCTATCTCGGCTACCTTCCCCAGTGGGGCTGGGCCTTTGGCGCCGGAGTCTACGTCGACGATATCAACACCGAATTTCTGCATAACCTGCTGCGCGCCTTCATCACCCTGCTGATCATCGGTGTGCCGGTATCACTATTGATGGGCTGGGTGATTCGCGACGTCTCTCGGCGCCTAGGCGGCGACCCGCGCTACGCCGCTAGCGTCGTACGCCATATTGCCGATGGCGACTTGACCCGCGACACCCACCTTTCGGCCAACGACCGCGCCAGCCTGCTGTTCGACATCGAGCGCATGCGCGAGAACTTAGGCCATACCATCGGTGAAATTCATCACGGCGCCGACCAGGTCAATGGCGCCGTCGAGAGTATTGTCGGCGTTAACCAGGAGCTCTCCACGCGCACCGAGCAGCAGGCCGCCTCACTAGCCGAGACGGCATCCAGCATGGAGGAGCTGACCGCTACGGTGCAGCAGAATGCCGAGCACGCCGACCACGCGCGCAAGCTCGCTACCCAGACTGCCGAGAGCGCCCAGCGCGGCAACGCCGCCATGGCATCGGTCATTCAAACGATGGCGCAGATCAACGAAAGCGCGAGCAAGATGACCAGCATCATCAACACCATCGATGCCATTGCGTTCCAAACCAACATCCTGGCGCTCAACGCCTCGGTGGAGGCTGCCCGCGCGGGCGAACAAGGCCGTGGCTTTGCCGTTGTCGCCAACGAGGTACGCCAACTGGCTAGCCGTTCGGCTTCGGCCGCGCAGGAGATCAAAGGCCTGATCGAAGCCTCCGATACCCAGATCGACACCGGCACTCAGCAGGTCCGCCAAACGGGCGACACTATCACCGCCATGGTGGACGACATTCACCAGCTGAGCACCTTGGTGAAAGAGATCTCGGCGGCGACCATCGAGCAGAGTAATGGTATCGAGCAAGTCAATCTCGCCGTCACCCAAATGGATCAGATGACCCAGCAAAACGCGGGGCTGGTGCAAGACAGCAACAGCGCGACGCAGTCGCTCTCTCAGCTCAGCCAGGCGCTTCGCCAGCGGGTCTCCCATTTCCGCATCCAGCGCACGGCGGAGGGTTATCCCTCGCCCTCCCTTCCCGCCCACGCGCCAAAACGGCAGGACGAGTTCTAAGAAGGTTTTGGGCTCAAGGTCTAAGGCTCAAGACCTAAGCCTCGCCTCCCCCGCAGGCTAGACGTCGCCACGATTATCCTGCTCGACAGCGTCGTGCATGCGGGTGAGCAGATCCGGAATGGCCGCCTGAACCCGGTTCCAACTGGGCATGAAGGGGCGCTCGCGGGGGTTATCGAGAAACAGGTTGCCCGCTTCGAGCAGGTTGCCCGCAAACAGCTCGACCGCCTGCTCTTCGCTATGGCGGTCGAGGCTCAATCCGTTCATGGTGGCATCGTGGTCGTAGGCTTCGATAAGATCCAGCGCCATGCGGTAGTAGGTCGCCTTGAGCGTGCGAAAATCCTCGCAGCTGAACGTCACGCCCTGGGTCGCGAGCTTGCGATAGAGCGCCTTGGCGATATCCAGGCTCATGCGGTTCAAGCCACCGCTGGGATCGGCTTCGCTGACCGGCTGGTGCTTGTGGTCGTAGGCGTCGGCGATATCCACCTGGCAAATCTGGCGGTGCGAATAGTGGCGCTGCAGCTCCGATAACACCCCAATCTCAAGCCCCCAGTCCGACGGCAAGCGGATGCCCTCGAGCACGTCGCTGCGCATGGCGAACTCCCCCGACAGCGGGTAGCGAAAGCAGTCGAGATACTCAAGATACGGCAGCGGGCCAAAGACGCTTTTCAAAGCGCGCAAAAGCGGCGTCACCATCAAACGCGATACTCGGCCATTGAGCTTGCCGCCGGCGATGCGCGGGTAATAGCCCTTGCTGAAGCTATAGTTGAAACGCGGGTGCGCCACGGGATAGAGCAGCCGCGCCAGCATGCCGCGCTCGTAGGTGACGATGTCGCAGTCGTGCAGGGCCACCACGCTCGAGCGCCCCGACGCCAGCAAGTAGCCCGAGCAGTACCAGACGTTGCGCCCCTTGCCCGCCTCGAGTGCCCCCAACCCTTGCGCCTCTAGTTCGCTATCCAGCGCGCGCAGGCGTGGGCCATCGTTCCATAGGATGCGCGTATGCTGCGGCAGGCGCGCAAAGAACTCGCGGGCAAAGAGAAACTGATCGCGATCGGCACGATCGAGGCCGATGACGATCTCGCTGAGATAGGGCACCTGGGTCAGCTCATCGACGATGGCCGACAGCGCTTTGCCCTCTAGCTCCGAGAAGAGCGATGGCAAAATCAGCCCCATCGGCCGCCTGTGCGCGAACTGGACAAGCTCGGCTTCTAGCGCATCGACCGGGCGCCGGGTAAGGTTGTGAAAATCGGTGATGATGCCGTTTTGATGAAAGTCACTCATGTAAGGCTTCCTCGCGTGCACCCCACCAGTGGGTGACTCCCTCCGCCCAGCCCTCGGGGCCGCTAGCGTCGGTATAGTAAACGTGGGTGTGGGCAGGGCGAACCACGAGATCGTGGCGCCCTTTGATGACCACGGCGTGGTCAACGGCTTCGAGCATGGAAAGATCGTTAGGGCCATCTCCTAGCGCCAGCGCGCGCGGCACTTGCCCGCGCAAACCGGCAAAGCGCTGGATCAGCCAGGTAACTGCCCTCCCCTTATCGGCATGGCGCCCCATGGCGTGCCAGAAACGCCCACCCTGGGTGCACTGCAAGCCGTCACCTTCGAGCGCTTGGTGCAGCGCTTCAAGCTCAGCATCGCCTCCCCGCCATACGAAAGGCTCACTCCCTTCGCGCTGTTGCGCCTCACGCGCCCGGCGCTCATCGAGCCCGGTCAGCGCCATGACGTCAGCTAGCGACATCTCGCCCATGCGGGTGAAATCGAGCCCTAAGCGTTGGCGCCATATATCCAGGCGGGCGCGAATGAAGGCGACATCCACCCCCATGTGCTTGATCACGACACCATCGCGCGCGTCGCCGGGGCGATCGAGCCGGGGGTGGCACCAGCCGGGAGGCAAGCCGATCACCGCGCCGTTTTCAGCAACGAACGGCGTGGCCGTTAGGTTAAGGGCGCGGCGCAGCTCGCCAAGCTCGGCGCGGGTTTTGCTGGTGACGGGAACCACCGGAATACCTAGCGCTTTCAAGCGCGCAAGCCAGGGGAGCGCTGGCGCGGCATTGTAGCTGTCATGGTCCAGCAGCGAGCCGTCCAGGTCGGTGAGCACGAGCCGAGGCTCGAGGGCCGGATCCCAGGCGGCCAAAGAAACGGGATGGGGCATGGCGTGATCTCGTCCGTGATGGTAGCGCGAAGACGCTGACGATTCGCCGTCGGCCTTCTGCTCTTAGCCTAGCCATAAGCAGGTTATGTGCCAGCTTGATCAAACACGGCGTTAAGCACGCGCTCAGCGACGAGATCGGTACGCCATTCGACAGTAGGGAGGATGTTTTATAAACCCTCGCCGGAATTTTGCACCAACATGGTTCAGCAACTACGCCGCACGAGGCAGGCGCCGGGGATTAGGCAGTGAGATTAGGGGGAGTAAAAAACGACGCTAAAAAAATAGCGCCATTTCCTTGGCAAATGGTGTTCAATAGCTATACTCAAGTTGTACCCATTGACATGCCTGTTTACCCCCTCACCTGATGTCAATGGGCTGCAGTGAGCCAAGCCCTTACGCCCGCCCTCCCCCGGCGGGCTTTTTTATGCGTAGCGTTTGCTTAGTGGCCTTTCATGGCCATACGCCTTACTTAAGCGTTTTTACCGCCTTTGCCGCCTTGGGTTCGGCGACCATGACGTAGTCGGCGCCGTGGCTCAAGCCTCCTTCGATCTCGATATGCTCAAGCGCGCGGCGTTCGAGCTCGTCGGCGTGATCCAACATGGCGCGGGCGAGCTTGCGATCGGCGACGATCTCCATACGCTGGCGACACATCGCCATCTGGCTTTGAACGAATTTCTTGCCGTAGCGAATGGGAAAGCGCTTGACCTCGAGCAAATCGAAACCCGCCTGATCCAACTGCCGCTCGACCCAGCTTGCGGGGTATTCACGGTAGGTACGCTCTCCGGCCAACAACAGGCAGGCATCGCGCAAGCGACCAATCTCGACCACCAATCTTCCGGCAGCAGTCGTGGCGTTGAACGGCACATAGGGCTCGAGGCCGACCAAGTAGAGGCGCTTTTTGGTTAGCCTGCGCAAGCGCGGAAAGAGCTGGTCCTGCCAATAAGGCGCAAAACCATCGATGGCGCCTAGCAGGTAGTCTGCCAACACCGTATCGAACCGCTCTTCGCCCAAAAAGCCAGACGCCTGCCAGTTGCCCAAGAGTAGGCGGTCTTGAGGCCGCTTCTTCTCCTTGATGGCACGCTCGACGCTGAGCGCCATGCCCTCGGCGCCGGTGACCGCCGTCCAGCTTTCGGTATCGAGACCGCTCACCCAGCTGATGGAGTTGACGCCGGTACCGGCATCGAGAAAGGTGCCCCAGGGGCGCTCACCTTGAAACGTTTCGATATGTTTGAAAAGTAGAGAAGCCAACGACCATATCCTTGAAAGCGTAATGAACGTTTTGTTACGAGCGTCGCGTGATCAACGCATCATATCCAACTAGGCAGCTATTCCAAGGCCCTGCACTAGACGTCGCTGGCCCAGGCAACCGCATCGTGCGCGTGCAGGCTTTCGAGGTGCTCGACATTGACTGCAAGGTTGGCGTACCGTTCACCCAGCGCCTGCCGCAGACGCCGCGCGGCATCCTCGACGAACATCAAGTTGCTGCCGTTCAAGGCGGCAAACGCCTGTTCGTCGGCACGTTTGACGGCGGTTTGCACTGGCGTACCCAGTGCCTGTTCGATACGCTCGATCAGCATTAGTAGCCCAAAAGACGGCGTCGCAGTGTCGACGTCTACTTCGACGTGGGCGTGGCTGCGTTGGCTATGCGGCGTGGCCAGGGTGGCGTGGTCCTTGAGCCAGGCGGCCACGCTCTCACGCTCGGGGTGGGGGTGTTCGGCAAAGGCGTCGAGAAAGGCGCGCTCGAGAAGCTGGCGTGACAGCGCCGCCGAGCAGGGGCAGGTCGATGAGTAGGTCACCGTTACCCGCGCCCGCAGCGTGAGTTTCCCCTCCATGAGCTCGGCGTGCAGGTGCACGGGATAGGCTTTCCACCCCGCGAGCCCCTCGGAGAGCAGCGCGAAGCGCCGCACCAGCAGCTCGAAGGACAGCATCAAGCGCGCGCCGTTGGTTTCGCAGTCGCGATGCGTCGCGATCATATCGTGCAGCGTGCGCTCGAGCAGCCCAGGCGAGAGCGCCACCTGGTCCGCCACGCCATCGAGCAAGCGGTAAAGGCGCGACATATGGATGCCCTTGATATGCCGCGCGGGCAAATTGACCTGCGCATCCACCTTGGCCTGTAGCGCCCGCATGTAGCCAGACTCTTCGATGAGAATCGGCAGGTCGATGTTCTGCATGCCGACCCACTCAAGCGGAGTCAAGCTGGGGGCGGTTTCCGAGGTGGAAACATCGGGAAGTACAACAGCGTTCATAGAGGCGCTCGCGTTAGCAAAAATCAATCACGTTATATCATAACATTCTGATCCGCGACGCATGCAACCCTGGTTACCGCCCACGCCCTGGTAATAGCGCTCTAGTGATCCAGTGGCAGGTAGGCGGTTAGCCGTGGTCAGTCAAGCGCTGGACGAACACAGCGTGAGCAGAAACAAAAACCAAAACGCCCCGCTATCGCGGGGCGCTGATGAATTCGTCGACCATCCGTGGCCGAATGCTGTGCTAAGGCTTCCGTGCCAACGCTTTTCCTGGTGCATCCAAGGTTGCCTATACATGATGGCAGATAGCGCAAGATCTTGCTGTAAGCATTTGCCGCTAAATTTTGTAAGTAAATGCTTACACACGCATCATATTGGTGCAGGCAAACCAAAACGCTCGCGTAGCAGCACGGCAACGGCAGCGTCACCGTGGTGACCAATCTGGCGCGCAGCGTTCAAGCGCACCGCCATTTCCGGGTGGGCGTTTTGCATGAAGTGCGCTTCACCCACGAGGCTCAACATTTCGACATCGTTGAGGTTATCGCCAAAGGCAAGGCATGCCTCTGGCGCCACCTTGAGGCGTTCGAGCAGCGCCGACAGCGCCACGCCCTTGTTGACGTTGGCGGCCATGATTTCGAGCGAGTCGCTGGTCGAGTAGGTGACATGCAGCGCATCACCGGCGATCTCACGAATCAGCGTTTCGATCTCGGCAAGCGCCTCGGGCGAGCCGCCATACAGCACCTTGCCAATGCCTTCGGTTGGCATGCGCTCAGGCGGCACCACGTCATAGACGAAGCCGGTGGAGGCGTGCATGTCTAAATATGAGGGCTTGGCGGCGTCGATCAGCCAAGCGTCATCCAGATAGAGACTCAAACGAACGTTAGCCGGGCGTGGCAGATCGATCAGCGCGCGCGCCTGCTCTGGCGCGACGTGGTGCGCGGCCAGCAGGCGGTCACTAGGATCGTGAGTATAGGCCCCGTTACTGCTGATCATGTGGATAGGCACGTCGAGCTCGTCGCGAAACACGCGCATGTCGGCATAGTGGCGGCCCGAGGCCAGCACTAGCTGATGCCCCTGGCGTACCAGCGTTCTCAGTACGTCGATGGTATCGGCGTGCAGGCGATGATCGCGCCCGAGCAAGGTGCCGTCCAAATCGGAAACAATCAGCCGTGGTGTCGTCTCGTTTTTCATCGTGCCTTATCGCCCTGCCGTATCCGTTTCATCGTTATCAGCTTAACCGATTCATCGCGTGGCGGGTACGTTCGACGCCCATCGCCAACTTATCCACGAGCAATTGGCGCGGCTGGCGGGAATCCGTATAGTGGCACCCTACTCTTTCCCACAGACCGATTCCAACGCCGACCTCATGCTGCAAAACAACTCCCTGCTTGCCCAACTCAAGCAACAGATCCGTGAACAGACTCCACGCGCCGAAGGCGTCATCAAGGCGACCGAAAAAGGTTTCGGTTTTCTCGAGACCGATAGCGGCGACTCCTACTTCGTGCCGCCGCCTGCGATGAAGCAGGTGCTTCATGGCGACCGCGTCGAAGCCGTCATCCATGAACAGGGCGATAAGAAAAGCGTCGAGCCCGAGCGCCTCATCGAAGCAGGATTGGATCGCTTCGTGGCACGCGTGCAAAAGCGCGAAGGTCGGCTAGCCGTGGTGCCCGATCATCCGTCGATCAAGAACGTGCTCAAGTCACGTCTTAAGAACAGCTTGAGTGATGACGCCATCGGCGATGGCGACTGGGTCGTGGCGCGTCTGGTACGCCATCCGCTCAAGAAAGACGACCGTGGCTTCTTCGCCCAGATCGACGAGCTCGTGGCCAAAGCCGACGACCCTGCCGTGCCTTGGCGGGTGACGCTAGCGCGCCACGCGCTGGAGCAAGAGTGCCCCGACGCCGGCGACGACTGGCCTCTGCGCGAAGAAGGACTGACTCGCGAAGACCTGAACGCCTTGCCCTTTTTCACCATCGACAGTGAAAAGACCCGCGACATGGACGACGCCCTGCACGTGGTCGCACGCGAACAGGACGGCTGGGAGCTGACGGTCGCTATCGCCGATCCTACCGCTTATGTAGAAGAGGGCCACGCGGCGGATCTGGAAGCGCGTACCCGCGCCTTCACCGTCTACCTGCCGGGTCAGAACGTCACCATGCTGCCCGAGCAGTTGGCCGACGAGCTCTGCTCGCTGTGGGAGGGTCAGGAGCGTCCGGCGCTGGCGTGTACGCTCACGGTCAACGCCGACGGCAGCCTCGGCGACTACCGCTTCTTTGCCGCCAATGTCACCTCGCACGCCAAGCTCGCCTATGACCGCGTCTCTGATTGGTTAGAGGGTGCCGGTGAGTGGACACCGGCAGAGGCCATCGCGCCTCAGCTTCACGCCTTGCGCGACATGACCCTGGCACGTACCGCTTGGCGGGAAGCTCACGCGCTGGTGTTCAAGGATCGCCCAGACTACGTCTTCGATCTAGACGAAGCGGGTAACGTCCTGGCCGTGCGCACCGAGGAGCGGCGGATCGCCAACCGCATGATCGAAGAGTCGATGATCGTAGCCAACGCCTGTTGCGCCGACTTTCTCGCGCGCCACATCGGGCACGGTATCTTCAACGTTCACCGCGCCTTCGAGCCAGAAAAGGCCGAGGCGGCGCAAGAGTTTCTGGCCGCCCAACAGATCGAGGTGGAGCGCGAAGCACTCACCGAGCTCGAGCGCTACAAGGAGCTCAAGCGCGCCTTGGAAGAGCGTGATGATGCCTGGCTCGATGCGCGTCTGCGTCGCTTCCAGGGGTTCACCACCATGTCGGCGCAGCCTGGCCCTCACTTCGGCCTGGGGCTTGCCGCCTACGCCACCTGGACCTCGCCCATCCGTAAGTATGGCGATATGGTCAACCACCGTCTGATCAAGCGCGTGCTCAAGGGCGAGCAGGCACCGGCCGAGGCCAGCGAAGCACTCACCGAGCAGCTCACCGAACGCCGCCGCCTGAACCGCATGGCCGAGCGTGACGTCAAGGACTGGCTCTACGTGCGCTACCTGACCCCGGCGGCCCAAGCGCAGCAAGCCTTCGACGCCGAAATTCTGGCGATCAACCGCGGCGGCATGCGCGTGCGCCTAGTGGAGAACGGTGCCACGGCCTTCGTTCCCGCGCCTTTGATGCATAGCGACCGCGACAAGGTGGTGATCGACGATAAAGAGGGGCGCATCCAGATCGAGGGCGAACCGCGCTTCAAGCTGGGCGACCTCACCCGCGTGGCACTTACCGAAGCGCGTGAAGAGACGCGCTCACTGGTGGCCAAGCCTAGCATATAAGGCATCACCGCTTGGCAGTGCCTGTATAACGGCGCTCTTCGAGCGCCGTTATACGTTGACGCGAGCCAAAAAACAGGCGCCACACTAAGCGCAATATTTTCGTCAAGTTGCCCCATTTCTGATCTATGGTGAAAGCAAGATCCAAAGGCTTTGGAGGCTTGCTTGCATATCGCCGACGTCACCATGTTCCACGCCCCCGCAAGCGGCGGCGTGCGCACTTATCTTCAAGCCAAGCATCGCGTGCTTGGGCGCTGTCCGGACATCCGTACGAGCCTGCTGGTGCCCGGCGCCGAGCGCGACAGCCTGGGCGATGTCCATACCCTGCCCGCACCCCACTTGCCCTTGGGCCAGGGCTACCGCTTTCCCGTACGTTCTGGCCCCTGGCGGCGCGCGTTGATCGATCTCAAGCCCGATCTGATCGAAGCGGGAGACCCTTACGTTACCGCTTGGGCGGCACTCTCCGCGGGCCAACAGCTAGGGGTTCCGGTGGTGGGCTTCTACCACTCCGATCTGCCCCGCCTGATGGGGGATCGCTTTGGCACTTACGTGCGCAAGCGGCTCATACGCTACGTGGTCGATCTTTATTCGCGCTTCGATAGCGTCTTGGCGCCCTCCCAGACCATGGCCGACCGGCTTAGGGACTGGGGCGTGAGCGAGGTGCGCGTTCAGCCGCTAGGGGTGGATCTGGAACGCTTTCATCCGCGCGCCCGCGACGGCGAACTGCGCGCCTCGCTGGGTATCGATCCCGGCAAGCGGCTTTTGATCTTCGTGGGCCGTTACTCGCGGGAAAAGAACATCGGTATGCTGCTCGCCACCATGCGCCAACTGGGGCCCGACTATCATCTGCTATTGATCGGCCCCGGTATGCCGCGTCAGGTGCCAAGCAACGTCACCGTGATCGACCGCTGCTGCAATGCCCACGAGGTCGCTCGGGCGCTCGCCAGTAGCGATGCCATGCTCCACGCAGGTACCCGCGAAACCTTCGGCCTCGTGGCGCAAGAGGCCATGGCCTGCGGCATTCCGGTAATCGCGGCCAACATCGGCGCGCTCTCCGAGAACGTACCGCTGGGCGGCGGCATCTTGTGCCAGCCTCGCGACCCCGCCGCCATGGCGGCCGCTTGCCGTGCGCTATTCGACCGCGACATTGCCGCAAGCGGGCGCTACGCGCGGCGCCACGTCGAGAAAAATTTCAACTGGGACAAGGTGATACTCGACTTGAAAGCGCACTACCAAAGCCTCTGCTCCTTCGATGCACTGCCGGTTTCGCATGCGCATAGCAGATAAACCGAGCGTAACACCGAGGGCGACGCAGAAGGCCAAGCACAACGCGTGGCGACGCGGCGTCCTTCAGGTTCTCTTCGTTGCACTCGCGCTATCGGCACCGCTGGCGCTAACCCACTGGCTGGGCGGAGAGGATGCCTGGCAGGCGCTGGCAACGTTTCCGCTCACTCTGCTGGTGGCCATGTTTGCCTTGGCCGTGGCGTGCTGGAATCTCAATGCCTGGCGACTCCGGCTGCTCTTGGCGGGGCGCGCGGGCTCTTTGAGCCAGCGCAGTGCGCTAGGCATCGAGCTTGCCTCCAAGTGCGCGCTCTGCGCCACGCCCGGCGGTAGCGGCGGCCCGGCGGTGCTGCTGACCCTACTGGCACGACGCAACCTGCCGCCCTCCAAGGGCGCCGGCATCTTTTTGATCGACCAGGCCTTCGACTCGCTCTTTTTCATCAGCCTGTTAAGCGGCCTGGCGCTCTATACGCTCAGCGTGGACACCGGCTGGCCCTATCAGCGCTTGATTCGCTGGTCGCTTGTCGCGTTGACGCTGGTGATTGCACTGAGCATCGTCTGCCTGTGGACGTTTCCACGCTGGCGACTGAGGCGGCGTGGTACGCGCTTGCTGCCGCCGCGCCTGGGGCGCACGCTGGTGCGTCACGGGCTGCGCTGCCGCCAGGCGCTGTTGCGCACGCTTGGCTTGCCCAAGCGCACGCTCGCCATGGTGGCGCTACTCACAGTGCTGCACTGGTGCGCCCGCTATAGCCTGCTTTATCTGGCGGTGCGCGGCGTAGGCGGACATATCGATTGGCTATGGACGTTCTTCACTCAGATGCTGGGCATGGCGGCGAGCCAGTTCAGCTTTCTACCCGGCGGCGCGGGAACCGCTGAGATTGGCGTTAGCGCGCTCTTGGTGCCCTTTCTCTCCACCGCGCAAATCGCTGCGGCGGTACTGATCTGGCGGCTATTTTCTTACCATCTCTATCTACTGGTTGGGGCGCCGGTGCTGCTGTGGTTCGGTCTGCGCCGCGAACGTTCTCACACTACTTCGACGTAATGCGTGCCATCCCATACGCAAGAAGCACCCCGAAGGGTGCTTCTTGGTCTTACTAAGCGGATATGACCCGATGGCTTACCAGCCGGTCACTTCCTTCAGCGCATCGCCGATTTGCGCCAAAGAGCGCACGGTTTTGACACCGGCGTCTTCGAGGGCGGCGAACTTCTCATCGGCAGTACCTTTGCCGCCAGAGATGATCGCACCAGCGTGGCCCATACGTTTGCCGGGAGGTGCGGTAACACCTGCGATGTAAGAAACGACGGGCTTGGAGACGTGCTCCTTGATGTACGCCGCTGCTTCTTCTTCTGCAGTGCCGCCGATCTCGCCGATCATGACGATGGCTTCGGTCTTCGGATCCTTCTCGAACATCTCGAGAATATCGATGAAGTTGGAGCCCGGAATCGGGTCACCGCCGATGCCAACACAGGTGGACTGGCCGAAACCATGATCCGTGGTCTGCTTGACCGCTTCGTAGGTCAGCGTGCCCGAACGGGAAACGATGCCAACACGGCCCGGCTGGTGAATATGGCCCGGCATGATGCCGATCTTGCACTCACCGGGAGTGATCACGCCCGGGCAGTTCGGGCCGATCAGGCGTACGCCCAGCTCGTCACACTTCACTTTCGCTTCGAGCATGTCGAGGGTGGCGATGCCTTCGGTGATGCAGACGATCAGCTTGATGCCCGCATTGGCGGCTTCAAGGATCGAGTCTTTACAAAACGGTGCCGGAACGTAGATGACGCTGGCTTCAGCGCCAGTCTTTTCGACTGCTTCGGCAACGGTGTTGAACACCGGCAGGCCCAGGTGGGTCTGGCCACCTTTGCCCGGTGTCACACCACCGACCATTTGGGTTCCGTAGGCAATCGCCTGTTCGGAGTGGAACGTACCCTGGCCACCAGTGAAACCCTGGCAGATGACCTTGGTGTTCTTATCGATCAGGATGCTCATTACTTGCCCTCCGCCGCTTTAACGACCTGCTGAGCCGCGTCGGTCAGACTGGTAGCAGCGATGATGTTCAGACCGCTGGAGGCCAGTTTCTCGGCGCCCAGCTCGGCGTTGTTACCTTCCAGACGAACGACGACCGGCACGTTGACACCGACCTGCTCGACGGCACCGATGATGCCTTCGGCGATCATGTCACAGCGAACGATACCGCCGAAGATGTTGACCAGTACGGCCTTGACGTTATCGTCGGAGAGGATGATTTTGAACGCTTCCGCCACGCGCTCTTTGGTCGCACCGCCACCTACGTCGAGGAAGTTAGCCGGTTTGCCGCCAGAGAGGTTGACGATGTCCATGGTGCCCATGGCCAGGCCCGCGCCGTTGACCATGCAGCCAATGTTGCCGTCGAGCGCAACGTAGTTGAGCTCCCACTTGGCAGCGTCGGCTTCGCGCTGGTCTTCCTGGCTCGGATCGCGCATCGCCTGAAGGTCCGGATGACGGTACAGGGCGTTGCTGTCGAGGTTGATCTTGGCATCCAGGCAGTGCAGGTTGCCTTCCTCGGTGATCACCAACGGGTTGATCTCGAGAAGCGCCAGGTCCTTGTCATGGAACAGCTTGGACAGACCCAGGAAGATCTTGGTGAACTGCTTGATCTGGTCGCCTTGAAGGCCCAGCTTGAAGGCCAGCTCACGCGCTTGGTAGGGCTGTGCGCCGACCAGCGGGTCGATCTCGGCCTTGAGGATTTTCTCGGGCGTTTCTTCGGCGACCTTCTCGATCTCTACGCCACCTTCGGTAGAGGCCATGAAGACCACACGACGCGTGGTGCGATCGACGACGGCGCCGAGGTAGAGCTCGGAGGCGATGTCGGTGCAGTTCTCGACCAGAATCTTAGCGACCGGCTGACCTTTTTCGTCAGTCTGGTAGGTGACCAGGTTCTTGCCCAGCCACTGCTCGGCGAACGCCTTGGCGTCGGCCGGATCCTTGATCAGTTTGACGCCGCCAGCCTTACCGCGACCGCCTGCGTGTACCTGGGCCTTGACGACCCACATGTCGCCACCGATCTTCTTGCAAGCCTCTGCGGCTTCCTCGGGGGTGTCGACCGCGAAACCCTTGGATACCGGCAGACCATAGTCGGCAAACAGCTGCTTGCCTTGATACTCGTGAAGGTTCATCGATTCATGCCATTGGTTGCATGTGACTCGAACGATGGCCCGCCCGTTTGAGCCGACCATCCCCGCACTTTCGATTCCTGCCGTTACCGACAAGGCCGAAAGTGTTGCGCCACCTCGAGGTGGCGCTTGGTTGTTACATCAGATAATTACTTGCGCTTCTTGCGATTGGCCATGTGAATCGCGTGACCGTCGACGGCCAGTGCGGCTTCATGGATCGCCTCGGAGGTGCTCGGGTGAGCGTAGCAGGTGAGCGCCAGGTCTTCGGCGCTAGAGCCGAATTCCATCGCGATCACGCCCTGAGCGATCAGCTCGCCCGCGTGCTGGCTGACGATGTGCACACCCAGAATGCGATCGGTTTCGGCATCGGCGATGATCTTGGCCATGCCCTCTGGAGCGTTGTTAGCCAGCGCCCGACCGTTAGCAGAGAACGGGAAGGAGCCCGTTTTGACTTCCACACCCTTGGCTTTGGCATCCTGCTCGGTCATACCGACCCAGGCGACTTCCGGCGAGGTGTAGATGACGCTCGGAATGGCGTCGTAGTTCACCTCGGCTTTGTGACCGGCGATGATGTCGGCAACCATGACGCCCTCTTCGGAGGCCTTGTGCGCAAGCATAGGGCCACGTACGCAGTCACCGATGGCGTAAACGCCGGGAACGTTGGTGCGGCACTGGTCGTCGACGAAGATGAAGCCGCGCTCGTCGAGCTCGACGCCTACGCCGTCAGCGACCACGCCCTTGGTGTAGGGGCGACGGCCAACGCAAACGATGAGCTTGTCGAAGGTCATTTCCTGATCGCCATCAGCGTCGGCGTACTTGACCACGACCTCATTATCCTTGACTTCGGAACCGGTGACGCGGGCGCCGAGTTTGATATCCAGGCCCTGCTTCTTGAGCAGTTTCTGGGTCTCTTTGGCAACGGCGGTGTCGACCATCGGCAGGAAGCTGTCCATGGCTTCGAGGACAGTGACCTCGCTGCCCAGACGGTTCCATACGCTGCCGAGTTCGAGACCAATGACGCCCGCGCCGATCACGCCTAGGCGTTTGGGCACTTCAGTGAACTCGAGCGCGCCTGTGGAAGTGACGATTAGATCGTCGGTCAGCGGCGTAGGTGGAATTTCAACCGGCACCGAGCCTGCGGCGATGACGATATTGTCGGCACTATAGGTCTGACTATTGCCGTCGTGGTCGGTGACTTCGACTTCCTTGGAGGAAACGACTTTACCGGTACCGTCTATAGCAGTAACACCGTTGGCCTTGAACAGCGCGCTGATGCCGCCGACGTTTTTATTGATGACCGAGTTCTTGAACGCCAGCATCTTCTCGATGTTGGGCTTGGGCTCGCCCACTTCGATACCGATCTCGGCGTAGTGATCGCGCGCCTCGACGAATTTGTGCGAGGTTTCGAGCAGGGCCTTGGAAGGAATACAGCCGACGTTCAGGCAGGTGCCGCCATGAACGGTCTTGCCTTCCTTGTTGACCCACTTCTCGACGCAGGCCGTCTTCAGGCCCATCTGTGCGGCGCGGATGGCGGCGACATACCCACCAGGGCCAGCACCGATTACGATCACGTCAAACTTGTCAGCCATGTTGGCTCCTTTAGCTTGGTGGCCTGCGCCATCACGACACAGGCTAGCGGTTGCACTTGTCTTTTCGCACCGAGTCTTTTCGCACCGGAGCCGCTTAGGCGACCCCGGCAGGCATCAGACGTCCAGCAGCAGGCGGGCCGGATCTTCCAGCAGTTCCTTGATGGTGACCAGGAACTGAACCGCGTCTTTGCCATCGATCATGCGGTGGTCGTAAGAGAGCGCCAGGTACATCATCGGGCGAATCTCGACCTTACCGTTGACCGCCATGGGGCGCTCCTGGATCTTGTGCATCCCCAGGATGGCCGTTTGCGGCGGATTGATGATCGGCGTCGACATCAGCGAACCGAAGATACCGCCGTTGGTGATGGTGAAGGTGCCGCCCTGCATCTCATCGATGCCGAGCTTGCCGTCACGCGCGCGCTTACCGAAGTCGACGATGGTCTTCTCGACGTCGGCGATCTTCATGCTATCGGTGTCGCGCAGTACCGGAACGACCAGGCCGCGCGGCGTGGAAACGGCCACACCGATGTCCTGATAGCCGTGGTAGACGATCTCGGTGCCGTCGATGGAAGCGTTGACGTCCGGGAAGCGCTTGAGCGCTTCAGAGGCCGCTTTGACGAAGAAGCCCATGAAGCCGAGCTTGGTATCGTGAGCCTTCTGGAAGGTGTCCTTGTACTGTGCACGCAGCGACATCACCGCGCCCATGTCCACCTCGTTGTAGGTGGTGAGCATGGCGGCCGTTTGCTGAGCTTGGACCAGGCGCTTGGCGATGGTTTGGCGCAGGCGGCTCATGGGCACGCGCTTCTCGGCGCGCTCGCCTTCAGCGGCAGGTGCAGCAGCGGCTTTGCTCGGCGCGGCCGCTTTCGCCGCCCCTTTCTTGGCAGAGCCCTCTTTGACCGCACGCTGAACGTCTTCTTTGAGAACGCGTCCGCCTTTACCGGTGCCTTCGATCTTGGCTACGTCAAGATCGTGCTCGGCGATCAGCTTACGCGCAGCCGGGGCCACGATCTTGTCGCCGATCTTTTCATCGCTGGCGCCATCGTCAGCAGAAGAGGCAGGCTCTTTATCCGCCGCCGTGCTGGCCTCGCTGCCACCGCCTTCGGTGAACACCGCAAGTACCGCCTCGGACTCGACCTGGCTGCCTTCCTCGGCTTTGATCTCGGCCAAGGCGCCGTCAGCGGGGGCTACGACTTCGAGCACGACTTTATCGGTCTCGATATCGGCCAGTACTTCATCGCGCTTGACCGCTTCGCCGACCTTCTTGTGCCAGGTCGCCACGGTGCCTTCCTGGATCGACTCCGGGAAGGTCGGTGCTTTTACCTCGTGGCGCTTGCCGGATGCGCTGGCGCTTGCCTTGGCGTCACCCTTCTCCTCTTTGGCTTCACCTTTGTCTTCTTTGGCGGCTTTCTCATCGCTGTCGGAAGAGGCTTCTTTCTTGTCGCTGCTGGAGGCGCTACCTTCGCCGATTTTGCCGAGAATCTGCTCGGACTCGACGGTATCGCCCTCTTCGGCCATGACATCGGTCAGGGTACCGGCTTCCGGCGCGACCACTTCGAGCACGACCTTGTCGGTCTCGATTTCAACGATCAGCTCGTCACGCTCGACGCTATCGCCAGGCTTCTTGTGCCATGCGGCGACCGTGCCTTCGGCAACGGATTCTGGAAAGGTTGGCGCTTTGATCTCAGTAGCCATGTCGTTTCCTTATGTATTCTCTAGGTCCGGTGGTCGCTTACAGGTTGAAGGCGTCTTCCACCAGCTGGCGCTGCTGTTCGGTATGGACGGACATGTAGCCGGCCGCGGGTGCTGCTGACGCCGGGCGTCCGGCAAATTTCAGATCGCGTCCCAGGCCATCCTTGAGCATGTCGACCACGGCACGCATGTGGTGCTGGCTCGAATACCAAGCGCCCTGGTTGAGCGGCTCTTCCTGACACCAGACCACGTCTTCGACGTTGGCGTAGCCGCTGAGAGCTTCGAAAAGCTCCTCTTTGGGGAACGGGTAGAGCTGTTCGATACGTACGATAGCGGTATCGCTGCGCTCGTTCTCCGCACGCCAAGCCGCCAGGTCGTAGTAGACCTTGCCAGCGCACAGAATCACCCGCGTGACTTCTTCGGCCGCGAGCTCCGCCTGATCGCCAAGTACCATGTGGAACTTGCCGTAGGCCAGTTCGTCCAGGCTCGATGTCGCTTCCTTGTGACGCAGCAGCGACTTGGGTGACATGACCACGAGCGGTTTGCGCAGCGGACGAATGACCTGGCGACGCAGCAGGTGATAGATCTGCGCCGGGGTCGTGGGTACGCACACCTGCATGTTGTTCTCAGCGCACAGCTGTAGGAAGCGCTCCAGGCGCGCCGAAGAGTGCTCGGGGCCCTGACCTTCGTAGCCGTGTGGTAGCAGCATGGTCAAACCACACAGGCGGCCCCATTTGGTTTCACCTGAGGAGATGAACTGATCGACCACCACCTGTGCACCGTTGAAGAAGTCACCGAACTGCGCTTCCCAGATGACCAGGTCGTTAGGTGCGGTAGTGGAGTAACCGTACTCAAAGGCCAACACGGCTTCCTCGGAGAGGAAGGAGTCATGGATGGTGAAGCTCGGCTGACCATCGGCCATGTTCTGCAGCGGTACGTAGGTCGAGCCATCCTTCTGGTTGTGCACCACCGCATGACGGTGGGAGAAGGTGCCGCGACCAACGTCCTGACCGGTAATACGGATCGGGTGACCCTGTTCGAGCAGTGTGGCATACGCCAGGGTTTCGGCGAAGCCCCAATTCATGGCCATGCCGCCCGCCTGCATCTTGCGGCGGTCTTCGTAGATCTTGGCGACCTGACGCTGCACTTCGACACCGTCTGGAATCTCACACATCTTCGCTGCCAGCTGCTGCAGGCGTTTCATATCGAAGGTGGTGTCGGCATCGCCGGTCCACTCGTGACCGAGATACGGCGCCCAATCGACGAACAGCGATTTATTGGGCTCGAGGACCAGCGCGTTGGCTACGTGGTTACCCGCGACCAGATCGTCGCGATAATTTTCGGCCAGCGCCTTGGCGTCCTCTTCCGAGAGCACTTTTTGGGCGACCAAACGCTCGGCGTAGAGCGTACGCGAAGAGGGGTGATCCTTGATTTTAGCGTACATCATCGGCTGGGTGCCGGAGGGCTCGTCGGCTTCGTTGTGGCCGCGACGGCGGTAGCACACCAGATCGATGACGACATCTTTCTTGAACTGCTGACGGTAGTCGAGCGCCACTTGAGTGGCGTGGATCACCGCGTCCGGATCGTCGCCGTTAACGTGAAAAATCGGCGCCTGAACCATCTTGGCGATATCGGTACAGTACTCGGTCGAACGCGAATCCAGGGGGTTGGAGGTAGTGAAGCCCACCTGGTTGTTGATCACGATATGTACCGTGCCACCGGTCTTGTACGCACGGGTCTGAGACATTTGGAACGTCTCCATGACCACGCCCTGACCGGCGAAGGAGGCATCGCCGTGAACGTTGATCGGCAGTACCTTCTCGCCATCGGGATCGTTACGTCGATCCTGGCGGGCGCGCACCGAGCCTTCGACCACGGGCGCGACGATTTCCAGATGCGAGGGGTTGAACGAAAGCGCCAGGTGTACTTCACCACCGGGCGTCATGACGTTGGAACTGAAGCCTTGGTGATACTTCACGTCACCGGAGCCGCGCTCGATGATCTTCTTACCATCGAACTCATCGATCAATTCGGCCGGGCTCTTACCCAGAATGTTGACCAATAGGTTGAGGCGGCCGCGGTGAGCCATGCCGATAACGACTTCTTTGGTGCCGTAGCCACCCGCACGCTGGATCAGCTCGTCAACCATGGGAATGAAAGCTTCACCGCCCTCGAGGCCAAACCGCTTGGTACCCGGGTACTTCGACGCCAGATAGCTCTCCAGCCCCTCGGCCGCCGATAAACGCTCGAGAATGTGTTTACGCACATCATCGCTAAACGTTGGAGCGCTGCGCACGGACTCGAAGCGGCGCTGCAGCCAGCGTTTCTCTTCGGTGTCGACGATATGCATGATTTCGCAGCCGATGGAGCGGCAATACGTCTGCTCCAGCGCATCGACGATATCACGCAGCGGCGCCTTATCGATCCCTAGGAAGAAAGAGCCTGTCTGGAATTCAGTATCCAGATCGCTCTTGGAGAGCTGGTGGAACGATAAGTCTAGGTCGGGAACGGGGGTGGGATTACGCAGGCCCAGCGGATCGATATTAGCCTTCTGATGGCCACGGAAGCGGTAGGCGTTGATCAGTTGAAGAACCTTGACCTGCTTCTTGTTCTCACCGCTGTCGGCAGCGGCAGCTACACGACCGGGGCGGCTTTCACGCCCCAACTGGTAGAACTGTTCACGGACCGGGCTTAGCGGAACATCGTGGGAGGCACTGCCCTCAGGACGGGGCAACTGATCGAAATAGTCGCGCCACTCGGTGGGGACAGCATCGGGATCGGCGAGGTACTGCTCGTAAAGCGCTTCCACGTAGTGAACATTGCCACCACTAACGTGAGAGGAACGCCACATCAACTCCATTATGCCTTGTTGCATCTCTCGGTCACCCTGCACTGATGGGGGTGGTATCGGCGTCATTGCAACGCGCAATGACATCGCTATTGCCCTGCCGGCGGGGCAAAACTTTGGCCGGCGGCACCGACCAAACGCCGGCAACCCTTCTAGCTCTTTATTTCATCTAACGCTTTATTTCATTGCGTGCAGCGGGCTAATTTTCAACCGCAAGCGGTGGATTAAAACGCGCACGCCTAACTCGTATTCTAGCGTAGCCGCTTTGGCTCAAAGCGACCCACTCAGCTCATGCTCAAAAGCCGGTACGCTCGGCACCGGCTTTTAAACGTGGCTGATCAAGCGATGTGACGCAATGTCGCATCACCTGACAGCCCCTATGATAGCAAGCGAAACGCCCAGATTTAAGTAGCTTTGGCACTCAAGCTGTATGACGTTTGCTTTTTATCTCTACTTCCTTGATTTAGACCATCGACTTAGGTCGCGTCGGCCAACAGCATCTCGCGAATCTTGCCGATTGCCCGCGTCGGGTTGAGGCCTTTCGGACACACCGCAACGCAGTTCATGATGCCGCGGCAGCGGAACAGCGAGAACGGATCTTCGAGTTCGCTCAAGCGCTCACGGGTCGCGGTATCGCGTGAATCGGCCAGGAAGCGGTAGGACTGCAACAGCCCCGCCGGGCCAACGAACTTGTCCGGGTTCCACCAAAACGACGGGCACGAGGTCGAACAGCAAGCGCATAGAATGCACTCGTAGAGACCGTCGAGCTTGTCGCGGTCTTCCGGCGACTGTAGGCGCTCGATGGCGGGCGCCGGGGTTTCGTTCTGCAGATACGGCTGAATGCGCTCGTACTGCTTATAGAACATTCCCATGTCGACGACCATGTCGCGAATGACGGGTAGGCCCGGTAGCGGGCGCAGGGTCAGCTTGCCGCCCTTGACCACGTCAGACAGCGGCGTGATGCAGGCCAAGCCGTTCTTGCCGTTCATGTTCATGCCGTCGGAACCGCAGACGCCTTCACGGCAGCTGCGACGATAAGCCAGGCCGCTGTCCTGCTCTTTCATCAAGTGCAGAACATCCAGAACCATCAGATCACGCCCTTTGGTATCGACCTGAAACTCCTGCATGTAAGGCGCGGAGTCGGTTTCCGGGTTGTAGCGATAGACGGACACCTGAAGATTGGACATAGTGACTCCCTCTCGTGAGTGCAGCGGTTAGTAGGTACGAACCTTGGGCTCGAAGGTGTCGACGGTTTTCGGTTTGAAGTTGACGTCGCGCTTCTTCAGCTCTTTGGTTGCCGGGAAGTAGAGCGAGTGCTTCAGCCAGTTGACATCATCACGGTCCGGATAGTCGTAACGCGAGTGAGCACCACGGCTCTCCTTACGCTCGAGGGCAGCGATCGCCGTCGCTTCTGCCACTTCCATCAGGTTGTCCAGCTCCAACGCTTCCACACGCGCAGTGTTGAAGGCGTTCGACTTGTCTGGCAGGTGGGCGTTGGCCACGCGCTCGCGCAGTTCGGCCAGTTTCTGTACGCCCTCTACCATGTTCTTCTCTTCGCGGAATACGCCAAAAGAATTCTGCATGATGTCTTGCAGTTCGGCCTTAAGCGCCGGCACGCTCTCGCCGCCTTCGGATTCGTTCCAGCGCGACATACGCTTCATGGCGAATTCGATATCGGACTCGGAGGCATCGAGGTAGTTGATACCTTCGTTCAGCGCGCCTTCGATGAAGATACCCGCAGCGCGGCCGAAGACCACAAGATCGAGCAGTGAGTTACCGCCCAGGCGATTGGCCCCGTGTACCGATACGCAGGCCGCTTCGCCACAGGCGAACAGGCCGTTGATGATCTGATCGTTGCCGTTCTCGTCCTGCATGATGGCCTGACCGTGCACGTTGGTCGGCACGCCGCCCATCATGTAGTGGCAGGTCGGCACGACTGGGATCGGATCCTTGGCCGGATCGACGTGCGCAAACGTCTTGGATAGCTCGACGATGCCCGGCAGACGCTTGCCCAGCACTTCCTCACCCAGGTGATCGAGCTTGAGGAAGACGTGATCGCCTTTGTCGCCACAGCCGCGACCTTCGAGAATCTCCATGACCATGGAGCGGGCGACAACGTCGCGACCAGCAAGGTCTTTGGCGTTGGGCGCATAGCGCTCCATGAAACGCTCGCCGTCCTTGTTGATTAGATAGCCACCCTCACCCCGACAGCCCTCGGTCACCAGCGTACCGGCGCCATAGATGCCGGTTGGGTGGAACTGCCACATTTCCATATCCTGCATCGGGAAGCCCGCACGCAGGGCCATACCGATGCCGTCGCCGGTATTGATCAAGGCGTTGGTAGTAGAGGCATAGATACGCCCGGCGCCGCCGGTGGCCAATACGGTTGCCTTAGATTTCACATGGACGACTTCGCCGGTTTCGATGCACATGGCGATACAGCCCACGACATCGTTGTTGGCGTTTTTGACCAGATCCACCGCGTACCACTCGTTGAGGAAAGTGGTGTTGTTCTTCAGGTTGTTCTGGTAAAGGGTATGCAGCAGCGCGTGGCCGGTACGGTCTGCCGCCGCGCAGGTACGCGCCGCCTGACCGCCTTCACCGAAGTTCTTCGACTGACCGCCGAAGGGGCGCTGATAGATACGGCCATTGTCGAAACGCGAAAACGGCAGACCCATATGTTCGAGCTCGAAAACCGCCTTAGGGCCTTCGGAGCACATGTATTCGGCGGCGTCCTGGTCGGCGATGTAGTCGCCGCCCTTAACCGTGTCGTACATGTGCCAGCGCCAATCGTCGTTCGGATCGGCGGAAGCGATGGCGCAGGTAATACCACCCTGAGCGGAGACCGTGTGGGAGCGCGTGGGAAAGACCTTGGAGAGCACAGCGGTCTTCTTGCCCGATTTGGCAAGCTCGAGCGCCGCGCGCAAACCGGAGCCACCGCCACCGATGATGATGGCGTCAAACGTTAGGCTACGAAGGTTAGACATGTATCAAGCTCCCCACAGAATTTGAATGCCCCACACCAGGAAAACGAAGATGGCCAGAATAATGACGGTCTGGGCACCTACCCGCAGGTGAGTTGGCTTAAGGTAATCGGTGGTCACGGTCCACAGGCCGATCCAGGCGTGCGCCGCCATGGAGATGAAGGCCAGCAGTGAGAAAATCCGCATCCACGTCTGAGCGAACAGGCCGCTCCAGGTGTAGTAGTCGAGGTCCGGGTTGAACAGCAGGTAAGCCACGATGAAAACCGCGTAGAGTGCCAGCACTACGGCGGAAACGCGCTGCATGAGCCAGTCGGACAGCCCACTACGACCAAAACTGGTAATGTTGGTTACCATACCCAGACTCCTGCCAGAATGATTAATACGGCGCTCACGACGACGGTGATCTGCGCCTTCTTCACGCTACCTTCCAAGGTGACGCCGATATCGGCATCCATCAGCAGGTGCTTGATACCTGCAACGAAGTGGAATGCCAGTGCCGACAGCAATCCCCAAGCGACCAGCTTGGCCAAAATGTTGTTGGCCAACACGTCGCTTACGGTTTCGAAGCCCGCCGGTGAAGATAGCGACTTGCTCAGCGCCCAAAAAGCGAAGATCAAGCCAACGAACAGGATGACACCGGTGATGCGGTGCGTGATCGAGGTCAGGGCCGGGAGTGGGAAATGTATCGTAGTTAGATCGAGGTTTACGGGTCGTTTGCTATTCACGGCGTTATACACACTCTCTTGGCCCGCTCTGCGACAGGTCGGGCATGGCCCGAGCGGGCGGTGGTTGCTGGAAGGGGCTCGGCCGTTGCCAAGTCTGGCACGACCACCTATCCGGCCGGTCGCGCGCCAAGATTATAAGAACCTTCGACCGCGCTGACAAACCAAACTCAAATTTAACTCGACCAATGGCGAAGACGAATTGTCGACCATTTTGGTCGATTTTGCGCTGCAGCATCGCTATAGTGAGTACAGGCTACCTTTTGATAAGCCTGTTAACCAGTTGATTGTCAACACGATACCCGCTTGCACACCTTGCACAAGCCTATAACAACAACACTCTATCCGAAATATCATGTACAACTCTGCGCAACGATCAGGCTAATTGACAAAAAGTTGCACGCTTCTATAGTGGGCAAGCCTTTTTGCCGGCGCGGTATACGAAACAACGACTTTTGCGTCATACATCGAATTCGAAAGGAGGCCAGCATGGCTGACAGGAAAGCGACATTGACGGTAGACGGTCTGGACAAATCGATCGAGCTACCCATGTATTCCGGCACTCTGGGACCCGACGTCATCGACGTTCGTGGCTTGGGCGCCGAAGGCCTGTTCACCTACGACCCCGGCTTCATGGCCACCTCTTCATGCCAGTCCGCCATCACCTATATCGATGGCGGCAAGGGCGTACTGCTCCATCGCGGTTACCCCATCGACCAACTCGCTAAAGAGTCCAACTTCGTCGAGCTGTGTTACACCCTGCTGTTTGGCGAGTTGCCGAACGATGAAGAATACGCCGACTTCAACGCCCGTATTCGTAACCACACCATGGTTCACGACCAGATCAACAACTTCTTCAAGGGTTTCCGGCGTGACGCCCACCCGATGTCGATTTTGTGCGGCGTCGTCGGCGGCCTGGCCGCGTTCTACCATGACCACATGGACATCACCAAAGAGGAAGATCGCGTCATCAGCGCCGTGCGCTTGATCGCCAAGATGCCGACGATCGCCGCGATGTCCTACAAGTACAACGTAGGCCAGCCGTTCAACTATCCGCGTAACGATCTGAGCTATGCAGAGAACTTCCTCTACATGATGTTCAGCAATCCCTGCGAGGAGTACAAGATCAACCCGGTCTACGCCAAAGCGATGGACCGCATCTTCATGCTCCACGCCGACCACGAGCAGAACGCCTCGACCTCTACCGTGCGTCTGGCCGGCTCCACCGGCGCCAACCCCTTTGCCTGCATTAGCGCCGGCATTGCCGCACTTTGGGGCCCGGCCCACGGCGGCGCCAACGAAGCCGTTTTGGCCATGCTCGACGAAATCGGTGATGAGTCCGAAGAGAACATCCAGCGCTTCATCGATAAGGCAAAAGACAAGAACGATCCGTTCAAGCTGATGGGCTTTGGACACCGCGTCTATCGCAACTTCGACCCCCGCGCCAAGGTCATGAAAGAGACCTGCGACGAGGTCCTGGCCGAGCTCGGTCTCTCCGACGATCCACAGCTCAAGATTGCCAAACGCCTGGAACAGATCGCACTGGAAGACGAGTACTTCGTCGAACGCAAGCTCTACCCCAATGTCGACTTCTACTCCGGCATCATTCTCAAGGCGATGGGCATTCCGACCAACATGTTCACCGTGATCTTCGCCGTTTCACGCACCATCGGCTGGATCTCACACTGGCACGAAATGCTCAGCGAAAGCTACAAGATCGGTCGTCCACGCCAGCTGTACATCGGCCACGATCAGCGCGACTACCCCAAGAAGTAAGTCGCCCGGCTCAAGAGCAGAGGCGCACACCTTCTGCTCTTGAGCCCTCGATCAAGTCATATCGCCTCAGGCCGCCTTCTCAGGCGGCCTTTTTCATTCTTCCCAAGCCCAACCACATTGCTCTTCATTGCTTGATCTCAAGGGCTCCTACAGGGCTCAGAAGCGCGTTTGAGGGTTTTCCACACGATCTGTGGATAAGCCTGTTCACAACCACTAGAAAACGTCTCGGAATCGCCATAGGGAGGGGCTTTGAGTTAGATTGGTCATTTTTTGATCTAATATAACTTATTGATTTTAAACAAAATAAGAAGATATGGAATTTTTCTACACGAACGCGCGATGGTTGTGCACAACTCTTTCGAAAGAACCGCAAAAGTGGACAAGTCAAGTGCCAAAAAGCCTAAAAGGGGTTAAAAATACCCAGGCCACAGCATTGACAATAAGAAGAGGAATCGTTATCAAACGATGAAAAATAGAGGAGAACGAGGCCCGCAGGAGATGGCGTCCCATAGGGGGTTCGAACCCCTGTTCCCGCCGTGAAAGGGCGGTGTCCTAGACCACTAGACGAATGGGACGCAAAGAAAACATCACGGATGTGATGTGGTGGAGCCTAGCGGGATCGAACCGCTGACCTCAACACTGCCAGTGTTGCGCTCTCCCAGCTGAGCTAAGGCCCCTATGTCGTGAAGACGGAGCGTATATTACTGATTCGCTTTGGCTAAGTCAACAAGAATTCGGCAAACTCTGGGCAACGCCAGCGCCGTTCAGCGCTGACGTTGACCTGATTATAGCTCGCGGTACTCCTTCTCGAAACGCTTGGCCTGCTTCTTGGATACACCGCCCAGCACGTCGAGAGCGTGACGTAGCCGCGCGCGCGTCATGTCGGAGCCTAGGATGACCATGGCATCCATGACCGAAGTACTGGCGCTGGCACCGGTAATGGCGATGAACACGGGCGCCAGGAAGAGCTTCATCTTAAGCTCGAAGTGGGCCGCCAGCGTCTTCACTTCTTCTAGCAGGTTATCCTTGCTCCAGGCAGGCACGCCTTCGAAGCGCCAAACGAGGAACTGAAGCAGCTTGACCAGCGTCTCCTTGTCCAGCTTGATCGCCTCGAAATCCGCCTCTTCGATGTTCGGCATGCCGGAGAAGAAGTGCCCTGCCAGCGGAATCACCTGGGAGAGCGTTTCCACCCGCGGGCGCACCTCGGGCACGATCTGGTTGACGTAGGCATCATTGAAGGCCCAATCACGTAGCGCGCGTACGAAAGCGGCATCGTCGAGGTCTTCGCGAATGTAGACCCCATTGAGCCAGGTTAGCTTTTCAAGATCGAAGACCGGCCCGCCAAGCGAGACGCGCTGAATGTCGAACGCCTGCATCATTTCGGTCAGCGAGAACTTCTCGCGCTCATCCGGCATCGACCAACCCATACGGCCCAGATAGTTGGTCACCGCCTGAGGCAAATAGCCCATGCGACGGTAGTAGTTGATCGACGTCGGGTTCTTACGCTTGGAGAGCTTCGACTTATCGGGGTTGCGCAGAAGCGGCATGTGACAAAGCGCAGGCATCTCCCAGCCGAAGTACTCATACAGCAGTTGGTGCTTGGGTGCCGAGTTGATCCACTCTTCGCCACGCAGCACATGGGTGATCCCCATTAGATGGTCATCGACGACGTTGGCCAAGTGATAGGTCGGCATGCCATCGGATTTGAGCAGAATTTGAGCGTCGACCTGCGCCCACTCCACTTCGATACGTCCGCGCAGCATGTCTTCGACGACGCAAACACCTTCGCTGGGTACGTTCATACGCACGACGAACGGCCAGTTTTCCGCCTCGCGACGCGCCTGCTCGTCTTTGTCCAGCGCTAGGTCCGCAGGCTTGAGCGCTAGGTGTAGCCCGGCCGCTTTACGCTCTTCACGCAGTGAATCGAGCTCTTCGCTCGTGCGGTAGCACTTGAAGGCGTGTCCTGCGTCGAGTAGCTGCTGGGCGTGCTTGGCGTAGATATCGCCTCGCTCGCTCTGGCGGTAGGGGCCATGCGGGCCGCCGACATCCGGGCCTTCGTCCCACTCGAGCCCCAACCACTTGAGCGAATCGAGGATCATCTGTTCGGATTCAGGCGTGGAGCGTTCACGGTCGGTATCTTCGATGCGCAGAATGAACTGACCGCCGTGCTGACGGGCAAAGCAGAGGTTGAACAGGGCAATATAGGCCGTGCCGACGTGGGGGTCTCCCGTGGGCGACGGCGCGATACGGGTACGTACGGTCATGATGGCGTCCTTAGGCAGTGAAGCGTGGCGCCATTATACGCACCCAATTGCCATCCAACAGCACCGCCAGGGGAACGACTTGGAAAAGAAAGCGTCACACTCAAGGCTCTGTGCCCCACTTGAGTAAGTGGGCATCCCCTTGACGAGCATTGCTGCTCACAGACAGGACTACGTAATGGAATCGCTAGGCTCACGTATCAAGCAACTTCGGCTCCGGGCCAAGCTCAACAAGGCTGCCCTGGCGCGTAAGGTGGGCGTGTCCGACGTCACTATCTCTTACTGGGAATCGGGGGCGATCAAACAGATCGGCCACGAACGCCTGGTCGCCCTGGCGGACGCACTGGATTGCTCCCTGGCGACGCTTCTAGAGGGCGATAGCGCCCCGCCGCTGCTCACGCTTACCCACGAAGGCAGCTTGCCCTGGGAGCAGACCCAGGCCACCCACTTGGCCCCCCCGGCGCATATTCCGCTCAAGCACGTTTGGAAAACGGCCAGCGTGCTCGTTACGCCAGCGCCCAACACCCAGTTTCAACATCTGGAGCAAGGTGACCTTGCCCTCCTTGGCCCCACCAGCGCGTTTCACGGCAAGGGCGAATATCTGGTCAGCAGCGAAGGCCGCTGGGTGCTAAGAACGCTTGAGAGTGCGGCGGAAGCAGACGACATTCATGCCGTACTGCTCGCTCACTGGCGGACGATGTAACCCAACACTAAGCGCTATTACTGCTAACAATTACGACTAACTATTCACTTCCTGGTCGCTCAAGCCCCTCAACCTGGTCCAGTGTTCGCCTTGGCTCGTTACCGATAAGAAAACGCCGCGAATACTGAGCCACCTGCCCCAAGCCATGGCGCGACTGGGTGACCAGCGCGCCGGTCAAATTTTCACCGTTTTGCCCGATTCGCGCCTGGACACTTGCAGGCTGAGTGCGCGCCTCCGAAAGCTGAACGCGGATGATATAGCCGCCGTCGGGCAGGCCGCTGCCTGGGCCGAACGGCCCTGCGCTGAAGGCACCCTCGCGCACCTCGGTGCGTGACTGCCAGCGCACGCGACTCACCTCGCGCTCGACCACAAGCTGTATACGCGTGCCGTCAGGGAGATTACTCTCCCCTTCGACCCGCAAACGGCGGTCGCTGCCAAGTGCAGCCGTCGTGGTAAAACTCACCTCGAGAGGCTCGTCCACGCGTTCGATAGCCGTAACGGCATCGCGATGCTGTTGCTGGGTGACCGCACGCGGCCCTACTTCGCCGCTATGGAGCCTGTCCGACGCCTCCTCGTCGCTACCACAGCCTGTTAGTAGTGCCATCACGACTAACCCCCACCCACGCAGATTCTTCATATTCCGCCCCTCCTCACCATCCTTGCGCTTTCAGCCAGTGTAACGGGGCACCATGAAGGCGCAAAGCGTTGCACCTATGCCAGCTTGACGACGCCCACTCCCCACTCGAGCGCGCTTTACGCGCCATTTCCTGCGGCAATCGCCGCCCTGCCCTCCCCGGCGCAGGCAAAGTGCAGTAACATTGTTAACGTGCAAACCATAAAGCGGGCAGGAGAGTGGCGGTGGATTTGATCTGGTGGATCGCATACATAGCCTTGGGTGGCGTGGTCGGCTTGATGGCTGGGCTTTTGGGCATTGGCGGCGGCGGCATCATGGTGCCCATTCTCACCTCGCTGTTTTTGCTCCAGGGCGTGCCTCACGAACACTTGGCGCACTTGGCGCTCGGCACCTCGATGGCGGCAATCGTACCCGCCTCGATTTCGAGCCTGCTATCACACCACCGGCGTAAGGCGGTGCGCTGGGAAATCGTGCGCTACATTGCCCCCGGCATTCTCATCGGCACCTTCTGCGCGACGTTCATTGCCGCTCTTCTGCCGACGCGGGGGCTGGCAATATTTTTTGCCTGTTTCATGCTGCTGATGTCGCTGCAGATGCTGGCCAACATCAAGCCCAAGCCTACCCGTAGCCTACCTGGGCCGATGGGGCTAGGCGGCGCAGGGCTCGGTATCGGCGGCATCTCGGCGTTGGTTGCCATCGGCGGTGGCTCGATGACCGTTCCTTTTCTCACCTGGTGCAACGTCAAACTACCCAACGCCATCGGCACCTCGGCGGCAGTCGGCTTACCCATCGCCCTTGCCGGGGCGCTGGGCTATATCGTCAACGGCATCGGGATCGATGGGCTACCGGGGGCCTCTCTTGGCTTCGTCTATCTACCCGCGCTGATCCTCATGGCGCCGTTTAGCATACTCATGGCGCCCATCGGCGCCCGGCTGGCCCACCGTCTTCCGGTTGTGTACCTGAAACGTATTTTCGCCGTACTGCTGATGGTGCTCTCCCTGCAGATGGTCTACACCGTTTTCACCGCCTAAGCGTACCAACGGCTGTTCCCCCCAACTGACATGAGCCCCGGTTTTGCGCTAGGGCTCTTCCGTCTCGTCGGCACCCTCTTCGACTTGGCTGCACTCAGGAGCATCCCAGCGGTAGTCGATCCGCGAGACGTAGGTGTATCCATCGGAATAGGCAGCGATAAATTCACTGGAGAAGGTTTCGCTATCCTGCAAGCGTAGCGCCTCATGTACTGCCGCCTTTTCACCGCCGAGGTCACAGCGGCCATCGAAGCTGATGACGCCCTCCTCACGATACGTGGCAACTTCCTCACACTCTACCCGCACCCAAAGCGCTGCGAACGCCTTTTGCAGATCGACAGCCTCTTCATCGCTAAAGCACATATAGCTGACATCTTCGGAAAGCGGCTCCGAGCCCTCAACCGAAGAGGTCTGCGTCGTAACCTCCCACTGCCCGCTACGAATGTCATCCGCTTGCACAATGCCCGCACTCGCAAGCGCGACCATTATCGAAAGCGCCACACTCGTCCCACGCACATTCATCGCCATTTGCCTGCTCTCCCCAGTGTTGGATATCAGTCGCCATCATAGCGCAGGCACGCACTTTGGCGCTTTTATAACGCGCAGCGTAAAAAACCTTGCAAGCCAAGGGACTACCTCTAGGCTGATAGGGAACCTCATCGTTTTCTACTAGGAGAATACCTTATGCCCATTACCCTTATCGTGGTCGTTGTCGTGGTCATCGTTGCCGTGCTTGGTTTTAGCGGTGGTCTGCCGTTTTGACCCCTTGATCGAGCGTAATTTTGTACTGCGTCGGCTTCCTTGCGTACAATGGCGCGCCACACCACCTTCCTGCGATTCGACTTTTTCGAGTAGACCGCATTCACGCAATGCAAGCGACTGATATGACAATCCAAAGCTCCGCCGACGCCGCTCGTCGCTTTTCTGTGGCTCCAATGATGGATGGGACAAGAAAGCCCTTGAAATAGGGCTTTTTTTCGGGCGCCCTTGGTCAGTGGTAGTACACATGCAGCCGCCCGACAAGCTAAAACGCTTTCGCTACACCCTCCGTTATACCCAAAAGGGCGAGCCTTCCTTCGGCTTTGAATCCGTCTCCAGAGTCGCCGTGCCTATATCGGCCTTAATTCTGCGGATACCCTGGAGCTATGGATCACCGCTGCCGAGTAGGTAAACCAACCGTCCAATTATTGGGGGTCAGCTCATTAAACGCGTGGCGTATCATGGTACAGATGGCTGCCTTACGATGCTTCAGCATGCAACGAAATACCGAGGGCTTTCATCACCGTCATGATCGTCGCGAAGCTCGGGTTCCCCTCAGCGGAAAGCGCCTTGTATAACCCCTCACGGGTCAACCCAGTATCACGTGCTAGTTGTGACATACCCCGGGCCCGGGCGATATCACCAAGCGCGGCAGCTACCAGCGCGGGGTCGCCTTCCTCAAAGCAGGCCTCAAGGTATAGCGCCATATCCTCTTCAGTTTTTAGATGGCCAACGACATCCCATTTACGCAGTGTGCTCATGGTACCTCCTTCAAATCACGAGCCAATTGCTTCGCAATATCAATATCTTTTGCTTGGGTAGATTTATCACCACCTGCCAGCAAGATCACCAACTCATACCCCCGCTGGACAAAATACACTCGGTAGCCAGGCCCGTAGTGAATCCTCAGTTCCGATACGCCTTCACCAACAGGTTCACAATCCCCGAAGTTCCCCAACTCAACGCGGCGCACCCTAGCCAAAATCTTTGCCTTGGCCCGGCTATCTCGTAACTTCTCGAACCAGTTCGAGTAGGTCTCGGTGACGGTAATCATTTTCATGATTAAAGTGTAAACCATAGTTAACAAAAAGCAAGTAGCCTCTTTAGTATAAATAGCCCCGCTCCCCCCGCCGCCGCTTCGCCTGCGCGCGATGCCGCCGCACGATAGCGGCTCGAGCTCGCGCCTTTTGGCCCATCCCACAGATATGGCCTTCTAGGGGGAATGTTTTCGACTCGGCGTAGTCTGGTTATCCAGCACGCGCGATGCGGATACGCGCTAGATATGAGAAACTCTTGTCCCTTTTCGGGCGCTTTATGATCGTCACCATCGAAGCCTCAAAATGTGACAAATGCAGGTGCCAAGTAGTGCCAAATTTGTGAAACAATTTAGTTAGCGAAAACGTGGATAAACTACTGCAAACATGAACAGTTATGACTGATACCACAAACACGCAAACCCGCATGAAGTCTGGCACCGCCCGCCCTGAGCTGGATAGAACTTTCTCCGTCGCGCCGATGATGGACTGGACGACCCGCGATTACCGCGCCTTCGCACGCACGCTGACAAAGCGTGCACTGCTCTATACCGAGATGGTGACGACAGGGGCGATTTTGCATGGTTCGCCCCGCGTGCGGTTTTTGGGCTATGGCGACGTCGAGCATCCTCTTGCGCTCCAGTTGGGTGGAAGCGATGCAGGCGAGCTTGCCGAGTGCGCGGCAATTGCCGAGGCGTGGGGCTATGACGAGGTCAACCTCAACGTCGGCTGCCCAAGCGACCGGGTGCAGAACAATTTGATCGGCGCCTGCTTGATGGGGCATCCCGAGAAGGTTGCAGCGGGCGTGTGCGCCATGCGCGAAGCGGTCTCCATCCCGGTGACGGTCAAGTGCCGCATCGGCATCGATGATCAGGACGAAGATGCCGATCTCGAACGCTTCATTGCCACCGTCGCCGATGCGGGCTGCGAGGTGTTCATCGTTCATGCACGCAAAGCTTGGCTCCAGGGGCTTTCGCCGAAGGAGAACCGCGATATCCCACCGCTCAACTATCCGCGCGTGCACCGCTTGAAGCAGAGCCGCCCCGAGCTTCATATCGGAATCAATGGCGGTATCAAGACGCTCGATGAGTGCCAGGCGCAGCTAGCTCACGTGGATAGCGTAATGATCGGGCGCGAGGCCTACCAGAACCCTTGGCTGCTCGCGGGCGTGGATCAGGCGCTCTTTGGCGAAGCAGGCCCGGCCGCCACACGGCTCGACGCTGCCCAGGCGTTTCGTCCCTATATTCAAATGCGCCTAGACGAAGGCGCTAAGCTCAACCACATTACCCGGCATCTTTTGGGCCTGTTCCAGGGCTGCCCAGGCGGGCGACGCTTTCGCCGCCATCTTTCCGAACACGCGCATAAAGAGGGTGCAGGGCTTCGCCTTTACGACGAAGCGCTGAGTCTCGTGCGCGAGCCCGAAGCCGTCGCCTAAAAAACCCCGCTACGTGAAAACGTCGCGGGGTTGGTTAATTGCTGCTGGGGGAGCGGGGGACTACTTACCGGCGTTGCGGCGGTTTTCCATTACGCCCTTCTCGACGCGCTCGCCGATGGTCTGGTCGACGTTTTTCCAGTACTCGAACACGCGCGAGAGCACAGGCTCTTCGACCCCACCTGAAACATGCCCCACGATGTTGTTGACCAGCCGGTCGCGCGCGGCATCGTCCATCACCTTGTTGACCAGGTCGTTGGCCTGGTTGAAATCGCCATCGTCGGGTCGCAAAGTGTAGGCTGCACGCACGAACTCCCCATCCGCCTGCCATACCGCGTCCTCCGGAAAGCGCTGCGGATCGGCATGGGCGCCACCTTTACTATTGGGCGCATAGACCGGATCAGTGCTATTGGAGATACGCATCCGCCCGCCTTTGGCGTAGCTGTGGTAAGGGCATTTCGGCTGGTTGACCGGAATGTCCTGATAGTTCACGCCCAGCCGTGCCCGGTGCGCATCGGCGTAGGAGATGGTACGGGCCAAGAGCATCTTGTCCGGCGAGAAGCCAGTGCCCGGCACGGCGTTGCTGGGCTGAAACGCGGCCTGCTCGATTTGGGTATGGAAATCGGTTGGGTTACGATCCAACGTCATCTTACCCACTTCCTGCAGCGGGTAGTCGCCGTGAGGCCACACCTTGGTCAGATCGAAAGGGTTGATGCGGTAAGTCTTGGCGTCCTCGAAGGGCATGATCTGAACGTGCAGCGTCCAGGTCGGGTAGTCGCCGCGTTTGATGGCATCGAACAGATCGCGCCGGTGATAATCGGCGTCTGATCCCGCCATCTGGTCGGCCTGCTCCTGAGTCATGCACTTGATGCCCTGGTCGGTCTTGAAGTGGTACTTCACCCAGAAGCGCTCGCCGCCCTCGTTCACCCACATGTAAGTGTGGCTGGAGTAGCCGTTCATGTGGCGCCAGGAGGCTGGCACACCGCGATCGCCCATCAGCCACGTCACTTGGTGGGCAGATTCCGGAGACAGCGTCCAGAAATCCCACTGCATGTCATGATCGCGTAAGCCATTGTCGGCACGGCGCTTTTGCGAGTGAATGAAGTGCTGGAACTTGAGCGGGTCGCGAACGAAGAACACGGGGGTATTGTTACCCACCATGTCGAAGTTGCCCTCCTCGGTGTAGAACTTCAGGGCAAAGCCGCGCGGATCGCGCCAGGTATCCGGGCTTCCAGACTCACCCGCCACCGTAGAGAAGCGTGCGACCATTTCGGTCTTTTTGCCCGGCTGCAAAAACTTTGCCTTGGTGTAGCGGCTAACGTCGTGGGTCACCTCGAAGTGACCAAAGGCACCGCCGCCTTTGGCATGGGGCTGGCGGTCGGGGATCATTTCGCGGTTGAAGGCCGCCATCTGCTCCATCAAGTAGTGATCATGCAGTACGATGGGGCCGTCAGCGCCTACGGTAAGCGAGTGTTCGTCGCTGGCTACCGGAATACCCGCGTCCGTCGTCGTAAACGTAGATTTATCCTTCGTCATACCCTTCTCCATATCACGGTCCGAGGCCTCTTGGAGGGCCACGTTATAGCGGCTTGGCGTCAAGCCGCGCACGCTTTTGCCTTTCATTTATGACCATCATGTATAGTCAATGTAAAAGGATCATGCCACGAACCGGGACCGAACCTCAGCTATGGGGGCCATAGCGTCAGTACATCGAAATTACTGACAGGGCGACGTTTATTTTTATGCCCGCAAGTTTTTACCGGAGGGCACGCCTAGAACATGGGATCGGGAACCGGCTCCAGGCTCGACTGGAAGCTTTCGATGGCGTTTTCGGCCTCTTCGATCTCATCGAAGCGGGCGATGTGGTAAAGCGCCTCACCTTCGTTGGCCAACGGTAGTCGGCTCATACCGATGACGATACCGTCGGCCATAGCGCGGACCTCGCCTTCGTCGTTACCGAACGGATCGGCCACCTTGCCAAGCACTTCGCCCTTGGCCACTCGCGCACCGAGGCGTACCTGGGGGCGCAAGATGCCATCGATGGGGGCTCGCGCCCAGCTAGAGCCATTAGCGACCTCGGCAGGCGCAGGTAGTCGACGACGCTGTTCACCTGTGAGCATACCTAGACGGCGCATGACGCGCAGCACGCCGCGTACACCGGGAGCAATGGCCCACTCGTCGAAGCGCAGCGCTTCCCCCGCTTCATAGGTCAGTACTGGAATCTCACGGCTTTGAGCGTAGTGGCGCAGGCTGCCCTCGCGTAGCTCGGCGTTGAGCACGACGGGGGCACCAAAGGCATCGGCCATACGTTCGGTTTCGCTACCAGGTGTGAGCTGAGCGCGAATCTGCGGCAGGTTGGTACGGTGCAGCGCGCCGGTATGCAGGTCGATGATGTGCGTGGCGTGATCGACGATCTCCTGGCGAAAGAGAGCGGCCATACGCCCGCCGAGCGACCCCGCCTCGCTACCCGGAAAGCAGCGGTTCAAATCACGCCGGTCGGGCAGGTAACGCGTCTGCTGAATGAAACCAAAAACGTTGACCACGGGTACCGCGATCAAGGTACCGCGCAAGCCCGCAATCGAGCGTGAACGCAGCAGGCGGCGCACGATTTCGACGCTATTGATCTCATCGCCATGAATCCCGCCGCATACCAATAGCACGGGCCCTTCACGGCGCCCGTGTACCACTTCCACAGGTATGTGCAGTGGCGCATGGGTGTAGAGCCGAGCCACGGGAACATCGAACTGCAAGCGGTGTCCGGGATGGATAGTGTGGCCTGCCAGTATGAAAGGTTCGCGCGCCATATAAATATCCTGATGAACGTTAAACGTTGTTTAGCTTAACGTGCTAGCGGACATCTTTGGCAAGCTCATTTAACCATACATATTTGAATGTAAAACGCATGGAAGTGCGTTAGAATATCGTCACTGATGCTAAGCGAACTGCTTGGTAAACATGTGCTTGGATGACGAGGTGACAGGTCATGGCCCGCAAGACGAAAGCGGAAGCGGCTGCAACGCGCGAAGCGCTCTTGGTGGCGGCGGAAGAAATGTTCTTTGCCAACGGCGTTGCCCGCACCTCACTTGAGCAAATCGCGCGCCACGCAGGCCTTACGCGTGGAGCGGTCTACTGGCATTTCAAGAACAAGGGCGACTTGTTCATGGCGCTGGTCGATCAGGTAAGAATGCCTTTTCAGTCGTTGACCGAAGAGGTGATCAAGGCCGACGACAGCTTATCACCGCTGGAAACCATCCGTCTTGCGTGCCATGCGGGTCTCGTGCGCTTGGAGCAGCCTTCCTACCAGCGCATCCTCTCGATCTTGCTTCATCGCTGTGAAGTCTTTAGCGATATCAACCCGATGGAGATGCAAGAGGAGATCGGCAATGAGTGCTTCGATCAGATGCTTTACGTGTTCGAGCAAGCTCACGCTCAACACCAGCTACGCCCCAACCTGACCCCCAGAATGGCTACGCTAACGCTCCAGTCAGCGCTAGGCGGGCTGTTTCATGACTGGCTCCGCAACCCAGGCGCCTTCCCCATTCGCACTCAAGGCGGCGAACTGATCGATACCTTGATCATGCTGATGCGCGCCTGAGCGCGACAGTGCCCGCAGCGTAATACCGCGAGCAGTGCCACTCATTTTTCAGTGCACGCTGTGGCAGTAGCGCTATGAAGGGCGCTGAGCGTCGGCGTGTGAAGAGATGGGTGAATCATAATCCACGACGTCCGGCGCTTGGCGGTGGCGCTGTTCGAGGCGCAATTTGCTAAGCCGCGCCCGGGTATCCAAGTAGCAACGCTTGGCGACGCTGCGATACGCGTCTTCCTCGGTCAAATACTTCACTAATACCCGCCGCTGACCTTCGCGAACGCTCGCAACGCCTTTGTCATGTAGCTTTACGTGAATGCCCGGCTCGCCCTCTATTTCAGCCGTAGCAAGCTCACCCTCACGCGTGGCGACGATGACCGTTGCCCCCAAGAGGCAACGCCGAGTGAAAGAGCGATGACGATGTAGCGGTCGATGCAACGAATAGCATAGTGCCGAGGCAATGGGAGACGCGATCGCAATCGTGGCCCAGAGCGTGAGTAAGCCCAACGGGACGCGAAACATTCCTAACTCCCAGCGGCTAAGCAGAAAAAGCTCGATAATCAGCGAAAGCGTGCCAGCGATGAGCAGGATCAAACTCAAGGCCATGCTGACCGGAACGCCTGCAAAACCGAGCGAGACGAACGTACTGGCCATATGGTCATCGCGCAGGCTGTCACGCTCGAAAAGTTCGAGCGGCGCGATGCCCACGAGCACCAGTAGCCAATAGAGCGCGAGTAGCGCGAGAAGAAACGTAAAAACGATGGTAGGAAACTGCAGTGCTGCAGAGATGATCGTGGACATGGCGTGCCCTCCTCCAGATCTCGTGTCTGGTATATCTCGTCGCCCGTCTTGTTATTAAAAATAATTGGCGCGAAGAGATACGTTGCATCTTTATGCTTTCAGCATGGTGCTTTCATAGTACGTTCAGCATAGTCCAAAGCGTCTTGGCTTTCTTATTCATCCTTAGGCGAAGTGATCCAGGTCACGCTTTGTGGATCCATCGCTAAAGCCGCCTACGAAAAAGGCGCCACCTTACGGTGACGCCTTCAATGATGCTGCTTTATCTAGCGCTTAGTGCTGATCGTGCTCCAGCGCCGGTTTCTTGCCACGTCCGCCGTGGTCGCTATGCGTTTTACGCCGCAGCCAGTCCGAGACGGTGGCGATCATGGCGTAGAAGGTCGGCACGAAGATACTGCCCAGCACCGCGACCGACGCCATACCCATGGCCACCGTAGTACCGATGTGGTGACTGCTGACGTCACTCGCCCCGGTCGCTAGCGCCAACGGCAGAGTACCGAAGATGAACGCCAGCGACGTCATCACGATCGGCCGGAAGCGTAGCTCGGCAGCGGTGATGGCAGCTTCACGAATCGACTTGCCCTCCTCCTTCCGTTGGAGCTCGGCGAATTCGACGATCAGAATCGCGTTCTTCGCCGCCAAGCCCACGACCACCAGCATACCTATCTGGACGTAAACGCTAGTATCCAGGCCGCGTAGCACGATACCGCCGATACCACCGAGGAACGCAAAGGGCGTCGCGGTGAGTACCGCCAGCGGCAACGACCAGCTCTCGTACTGAGCCGCTAGAATGAGGAATACCATCATGATGCCAAAGACAATGGCAAGTGTGGCGGTATTACCCAGGTTGGCTTCCTGATAGGCAGTACCGGTCCAGCCCATGCCCCAGTTGGGGCCAAGGGTATCCAAAACGATCTGATCCATCGCTTCGATCGCCTGGGCCGAACTGTAGCCCGGCGCCGGGTTACCCTGGAACTGTGCACCGGTATAGACCCCGAAACGCGAAACCACCGACGGCCCGACCTGGCGCTCTAGCGTGACGAATTCGGAGAGTGGAATGCGCTCACCACTGCCGCCGCGTACGTAGACATTATTGATGTCTTCGGGCGTTTTACGGAATTCGTCTTCGTTTTGCAGGTAGACCTGGAAGTTACGGTTCTGATAGCTGAAGAAGTTGACGAAGCCGTTACCGAAGGTATTGGAGAGCGCCGAATTGATGTTCTCCAGCGCCACGCCATAGCTCAGCGCTTTCTGCTGATCGATTTCGGCACGGAACGACGGCACGTTGACGTTGAAGGTCGAGAATACCTGTGAAAGCGCCGGATGCTGATTGGCCGCGCCCATGATCTGAAGCGAGGCTTCGTAGAGCTCACGCGGCGAGGCGCCATCGAAGGACTGTAAATATCCTTCGAAGCCTCCTGTCGTCGAAAGCCCCATGATCGGCGGTACGTTGAAGGCCATCGCCGTACCACCATCGATGCTTGCACCGAGCTGCATGACCTGACCAACCAGCGAACCTGCCGTCAGTTCACGCTCATCCCACGGCGCCATACTGATGAAGATAATGCCGCGGGCGGTATTAACGGCGCTAGAGAGAATATCATACCCCGCAACCGAGGTTGAGTAATCGACCCCATCGATGTCCTCGATAGCAGCGCTGAGCTTGTCCATATAACTCTGCGTCCGGCTCAGCGAGGCCGCATCGGGAAGTGAAACGCTCACCAACACCAGGCCTTGGTCAGTTTCAGGCACCAGAGTCGAGGGCGTAGTGGCGTAGAGCCAATACGACCCCGCCCCTACGGCTGCCGTAAGCACCAGAGCCAACACCCAGAAACGCACCAGCTTTTTGACACACCACATATAGATGGCCGTTAGCCAAGCAAAGAAGCGGTCGAACAGACGCAGCGGCGTGCGGATGGCGCGCTTGAATCGAGACGGCTTGCTCTGGTGAAGGTCGTGCTTGATGAAGATCGCCGAGAGCGCTGGCGTGAAGGTCAATGCCATCAGCGCCGATAGCGCCACCGATATCGCCACGGTAATCGCGAACTGCTGATAGATCTGACCGGTGAAGCCGCCCAGAAAGGCAACCGGTACGAATACCGCCGCCATGATCAGCGAGGTCGCGATGACCGGCCCCCCCACCTCTTTCATCGCACGGATGGTCGCATCCCGCACGCTGATCTCTTCGTCTTCGCTCAATACCCGCTCGACGTTCTCCACCACCAGTATCGCATCGTCCACCACGATCCCTATCGACAGCACCAATGCGAATAGCGTCAAGAGGTTGATCGAGAAGTCGAACAAATAGAACCCGGCGAAGGTGCCGATGACCGATACCGGCACCACTGACATGGCGATGACGGTGAAACGCCAGTTCTGCAGGAAGATGAACAGGATCACGATAACGATCAAGAACGCTTCGATGAAGGTGTGGAACACCGTCTCGACCGAGGCATTGATGAACAGCGTCGTGTCATACGGTGTCACGTACTCGAGCCCTGGCGGGAAGCGGCTGGAGAGATCCACCATGGTGTCGCGCACGGCTTGTGCCGTGGAGAGGGCATTGGCTCCGGGCTGCTGATTGATGATGATCGGCGTCATCGTCGCCCCATTCAGGCGAGCATCGATGCCGTAGAAAGACGCCCCTAGCTCGATGCGAGCAACGTCCTCCAGCCGCAGCGAGGAGCCATCCGGGTTGGTACGCAGATAGATATTACGGAAATCGTCAGTATCGGAGAGACGTCCTCCGGCAGTCATTGTGTAGGTATAGGCGCGCGGGTCGCTCTGAGGCGTTGCTGCCAAACTACCGGCCGGAACCTCGGTGTTCTGCGCCCGAATGGCACTGGCCACTTCACTGGGGGTCAGGTCATATTGGGCCAGCTTGTCCGGATCCATCCAGATACGCATGGCGAACTCACCGCCTCCAAGCACCTCGGCATTGCCCACGCCCGGTACTTGGCGCAGCTCATCGAGAATGTTCAGGGTGGCATAGTTCTGCATATAGACGTTGTCGTAATCACCGTTGGGTGACGTTAAGGCGACAAGCATCAGAATAGAGTTGGACTGGAGCTGAACATTGACCCCTTGGGACTGTACGGCCTCGGGCAGTTGCGAGAGCGCCCCCTGAACACGGTTGTTGACGTTGATGGTATTGATGTCGCCATCGGTACCAATGTTGAACGCCACGCTCAGGCTCATGATGCCGTTATCAGCACTGTTCGAGGTCATGTAGAGCATGTCCTCGACGCCGTTGATCGCCTCGGCCAGCGGTGCCGCCACGGTCTGGGCCACGGTTTCGGCATCGGCCCCGGGGAACTGGGCCTGCACCGAGACCGTGGGCGGCACGACGCTTGGATACTGCTCGATGGGCAGTATTCGCATCGCCATGGCGCCAACCAGCGTCAAGATAATCGCCAGTACCGTGGCAAATATCGGACGGCTGATGAAGAAGTTGGAAAAATTCATTATTGAGCGCCCTCTTCTCCTTCACCCGGCTGCATACCACCGGCGCCCTCCTGCATGGCCGCCGCCTGTTCGGCTTCGGCCTGCTGCTCTTGGGCTTCTTCGGCTTCTACGCTTTCGGTCAGTGCATCGGCATCGCCGTCAAAGGCCACCGCATCGATGGGCATGCCCGGCTCGATACCGGCAGGATCCCCGACGATGACGCGATCGCCCTCTTCCAAGCCATCGACGATGATCTGCCAAGGGCCTGCGACATCGCCCAACTGCACGGTGCGCTCGCGCGCTTCGTCGTTTTCGTCGAGCACGAAAACGCGGGGGCCCATCAGGCCCTGAGTAACCGCAATTTCGGGCACGGCAAGAACATCGAAGCGTTTAAGACCCTCGATACGCACGCGCACGAACTGGCCTGGCAAAATAGCAGCGTCAGGGTTGGCAAAGGTCGCCGACGCCTGCACCGTGCTGGTGCCGCTGCCAACGCGCGAACCGAGGAAATTGAGTTGGCCGACTAAGTCATCACTGCTCTCTTGGCCCGGCACCTGTAGGCGCGCACGGATTGATGAGAGGCTCCCGCCCGCCGCAATTTGGCGACGCAGTTCGAAAGCGTCGCGCTGCGGCAGTTGAAAGCGTACTTCGAGTGGGTCGAGCGGGGTAATGGTGGCAAGTTCGGTACCCGAATTGACGACGTTACCTACGTTGACCTCACTCAAACTGATCATGCCCGAAACCGGCGCCGTCACCTGGGAGTAGCCTAAATCCAGATTGGCGCTAGCGAGCGCTGCTTGGGCCTGCGCGACATTGGCCTGGGCCACACGACGGTCCGCCAGGGCCTGATCGTACTGTTGGCGACTCACCGAATTCTGGCTCACCAAACGCTCGAAGCGCTCGGCATCGCGCTGAGCGCGTGCCAGCTGAGCCTGGGCACTCTGCAGGTCGGCTTCGCGCTGATTCACGGTGGACTGATAAAGGTCAGGCTCGATGGTATAGAGCCGCTCGCCCTGCTCGACCATCTGGCCGGGCTCGAAATGACGCTCCTCGAGCGTACCGCTCACGCGCGCCACTAGGGTCACTTCGTTGTCGCTACGCAGCAGCGACGGATAGGACTTTTGCAACGCAATGTCTTGACGGCGCATCTCGGCGACTTCCACGCGGTGCGGTTGCTGCTGGCCTTGACCTTGCTGGCCCTGCTGTGGCTGCTGCTCGGTTTCCTCCTGGCCGCACGCTGCTAGGGTCAACGCGACCACCAGGGCAAGGAGGCTCACGCGGCCCGAGTAGATCATCTTTTTCATAACCGGTTTATTCCCTTAAAATCACTTAGGTCGTTCGGAGTGCAAGCTGGCGTTGGATTAGCGCTCCGGACGCGGCGGCGCACCGATGTTCATGGCCTGTTGATAGCGATCGCCCCCCTGACTCTCGGGCAGCACGAAGCTCACCTCGTTACCAGTCAGCAGGGCATTGATCTCTTCGATGGCGGCCACGTCGAGCTGACCTGCCTGCTGACGCAGCGACAGCAGATTGACCACATAGTCGTAGCGCGACTCGGCATGATTGGCGATGGCGTTATACAAATTCTGTTCGGCGTTGAGCACATCGACGATGTTACGCGTACCGACCTCATAGCCCGCTCGCGTCGCCTCGAGGGCGCTGCGCATGGAGACGATGGCCTGCTCGCGGGCATCCACTGTCTCGACGTCATTGCTGACCTGGGTGTACAGCGAGCGCACCTGCTGGATGGTGGTACGACGCTGAGACTCGAAGTCGTACTGGGTGCTTTCGAGCTGATAGGTCGACTGGCGAATGCGCGCACTCGTGGTGCCACCGGTATAGATGGGCATGTTCGCCCGGACGCCTAGCTGAGCCGATGAGTCGTGCCCGGTGACGTAGTCGATATCGTTGTCGGCGTATTGGTAATTGGCGAACGCCGAAAGCGTCGGCATGCGACCGGCACGCGCAATCTCGACGGCAGAGCGCGAGACCTCGACACCGGCCTGCTGAGCGAGCACCAACGGGTTGCGCTCGACGGCCTGCTCGACCCAGTAGTCGCGATCGGCGGGAGTAGGCAGCGTGATCGGCGCATCTTCGCCCAGTGCTTCGATGCTGGCATAGCGATTGCCGGTCAACTGCTCCAGCGCTTCGAACGCCACCTGGAGGTTACTTTCGGCAGTCAGACGTTCGGCACGCGACTGATCGAACGAGGCACGCGCCTCCTCCACTTCGGTAATGGCGATCAGCCCCACTTCGAACTGCTCTTGCGCCTGTTCGAGCTGACGGCCGATGGCACGCTCCTGCGCCAGACGTGCTTCGAGCACTTCATAGGCACGTAGGATGTCGAAGTAGGCGTTGATCACATCGAGCAGTACCTGCTGTTCGGTAGCCGCCAGCGAGTAGAGCTGCTGGTCGATCTGATGCGTGGCCTGGGCAACTTCTTGGGTGGTCACGGCGTTGAACAGGGCCTGAGTCGCCTCCAATGAGAGCGAGTAGCTATTGAAGTTATCGCTACCCGCGCCGCGACCGCCAACCGCTGCCACGCCGCCGGCACCCGTACCAGCGCCCGGCGCCGTCGGGTCAGCAGCAATGGCCGAGCTACCCTGGCTTTCGATTTGACGGTTGTGCGTCGCGCTACCCGAGGCGTTGACCTGAGGCAGAAGGCCACCACGCACGGCGTCACGATTGGCCTCGACGCCCTGATACTCAGAGCGTGCAGAGGCAAGCTCAGCGTTATTGGCCAAAGCGTCGCGAGTGATGGTGACCAGATCGGCGGCGTGGCTTTGCAGCGCAATGGAGGAAGTGACCACGGCCAGGAGTAAGGGGCGAAGCGGGGCAGTGACTGCCCGGTGTGCCAGTCGCATGAGGTTGCCTCTAGGTGTCAACGTCGTTGGTGGCAGCTGTCAAGGCGCCATTCGTCAGAGCGTGGCATTATAGTTACATTCATGTATGTATGCTAGCCTTGAAACTGCGGGATTAGTGTGAACAAGATACGCAAAAATGACCGCTTTACCTTATACCAAAGACGCGGTTCCTTTCATGAACTAAATATGGATCTTAAACGTTCGGGATGCCGCCTGCGCTTGCCGCCCTCTCTACTGCGCTATCCTCTTACTGGAAAATGTCCCATCCAGCCCCTGTTGCCGGAGGCAATATGTACAAACTCGCCTTTTTCGTTCCTGTAGCCGATGCCGAGAAGGTCAAACAAGCCGTTTTTGACGCCGGCGGCGGGCGCATCGGCAACTACGATCAATGCTGCTTTCAAACGCTAGGCACGGGCCAGTTTCGACCGACCGAAGGCGCCGACCCGCATATCGGCCATATCGGCACGCTCGAGCGCGTCGAAGAGTACAAAGTGGAGATGGTCTGCGACGACGATCACATACATGGCGCCGTTGCGGCCCTTAAACTGGCCCACCCCTACGAGGAAGTCGCCTTTGACGTTTGGCGACTGGAAACGCTGCGGCTATAAAAATAAAGCCGCTACAAAAACAGCACGGCGATAGCGCCAAACGGCTATCAAAGATGGCTAGAGCAAGGAGCGCTCATTCGGCGGTAGCCACGCCATGCTGGCGATTGAGGTGGCCACGGTAGCGCGCATAGACCTCGCGATAGGCCGCAACGCCTTTTGAGTCGGGCTCGGCGCGTGATGTTTCATCGAGCGTAACCATCGCCTGGCATAGCGGCTCCAACTCGCCGCCCTGATGACACCACGCGGCCTGAATGGCAGCCCCCAAGGCGGCAGCGTCGGTCACCACCGGGCAGACTACCGAACTTGCCGTCACATCGGCGACCATCTGTCGCCATACTGGGCTCTTGGCCCCACCGCCGATAAGGCGAATCTCATCGACACTTGCCGCTAATGGGCCGCACTGTTCGAGACCATAGCGCAGCCCCAGTGTCGCCCCCTCCACCACTGCGCGGCAGAGATTGGCCTGGGTGGTATTGACGCTACTGAGCCCCTCGAAGCTCGCCGTGGCCTCGGGCAGCATGGGCACGCGCTCGCCGTTGAAGAACGGCAGCACGCTCACGCCATCGGCGCCAATAGGCGCTTGGGCGATACGCTCGCCAAAGGTGATCAGATCGAGGCCGAAAAGCTCGCGAATGCGCGTTGTCGCCGAGGTGACGTTCATGGTGCAGATAAGCGGCAGCCAGCTGCCGTGGCTAGAGCAAAAGTTGGCCAACATGGCATTTTCCGGCACCACTGGCGTATCCGAGTGGGCACAGATGGTGCCGGAAGTCCCCAGGCTAAAGGTGACGCGCCCGGCGCGTATGTTGCCGGTGCCGATGGCGCCCAGCATGTTATCGCCTCCGCCGCTTGCCACCAGCACGCGGGCAGGTAGCCCTAACGCTTCGGCCGCGTCAGGCCGTAGTGTACCCACGGCGGCGTGGGAATCGATCAGGCGTGGCAGCACGTGGTCGGGGTCGAGTTCGGGGGCTAGCACGCCCCACACGTCACGGCGCCAAGTGCGCGCGCGCGTATCGAAATAGCCAGTGCCCGAGGCATCGCCCGCCTCGGCCACGCGCTCACCGGTGAGCCAAAAGTTGAGATAGTCGTGGGGCAGCAACAGCGTGGCGATACGCGCGTAGGCATCGGGATGCACCTCACGCAGCCACGCAAGCTTCGATGCCGTATAACCGGTCTGCAAGATGAGCCCTAGCCGATCGAGGCAGCCTTGCGGCCCGCCAAGCTGTTCGATGAGGCGCGAATTCCACGCCACCGTTTCGGTATCGCACCAAAGCTTGGCGGGGTAGACGGGATTGCCGTGGCGATCCAGCGCCACCATGCCGTGCTGCTGACCGGAGATCGCCAGCGCGCGTATTGCCTGGCCATCGATACCCGCTTGGGCCATCGCCGCCTTGACCCCGTGGATCAGCGCCGCGACCCATTCGCCTGGATCCTGCTCGCGCCGCCCGCCCGCGCCTTCGATCAGTCGATGTGGCCGGTTGGCTTCGCCCAGGATACGCCCCTGCTCGCCATCGACGACCACCACCTTGGTACTCTGCGTGCCGCAATCCACCCCGATGTACATCACCGCTCTCCTACTCGCTTCGTCACCCGCTGCGTGCCATCAATGCCTCGAGTGTGCCACGTGCGCCATCGCGATGCAGGCTTTCTAGCGCGTCCAGATACGCCTGACGAAACCGTGGGTCGTCGGCCAAATCGCCAAACAGCGCCCGGTTTTCGATGAACGCCGTGGGCTGCTCGCGCTGGGAGCGGGCTAGCGGCACCAGGGTCGTTTTTAGTCGATCGACGACGTCGATGGGCACACCCTGCTCATCCACCCCTTCGGCATAGCGCGCCCAGCTGGCGACCACCGCAGCGCTCAGACGTATCTCGCCCCCAGCGTCGAGCTGTTCACGAATCACCGGCACCAGCCATTTGGGAATGCGGTCCGAGCTTTCGGCACAGAGCCGGGCCAGGGTGTCTTTGATCTCGGGGTTGGCAAAACGCTCAATCAGCGTCTGGCAATAGCGGGGAATGTCGATACCCGGCACCGGCGCCAGCGTCGGCGCCCCCTCATGGCGCATATAGGCCAGTAGAAAATCGACGAACAGCGGGTCACGGCACACTTCGTGAGCGTAGCGATACCCCGCGAGATAGCCAAAGTAGGTAAGCGCTTGGTGGCTGGCGTTGAGCAGGCGAAGTTTCATCAGTTCGAAAGGAATGACGTCCTCCACTACCTGCACGCCCACCTCCTCAAGCGGCGGGCGGCCACAGCCAAAGTGCTCCTCGACCACCCACTGGGTGAAGGGCTCGCAGACCACAGGCCAGGCGTCGCTAATGCCAAAGCGCTCGGCAAGCTCGACGATATCGGCCTCGGTGGTCACAGGGGTGATGCGATCGACCATGGCGTTGGGAAAGGCCACGTGTTGCGCGATCCAGGCGCCCAACTCAGGGTCGCGCGCGGTGGCAAAGGTAACGAAGGCCGATTTACATACCTCACCGTTACCCTGAATGTTGTCACAGGACATCAGCGTGAACGGCGCGACACCCCGTGCGCGACGCCTTGCCAGCGCCTCGGTCACCAAGCCAAAGGTCGTCACCGAGCGCTGGGGGTGGTGCAGGTCGTGGCGAATGTCAGGGTGATCAAGATCGAAGGCGCCGGTCACGGCGTGTAGGTTGTAACCGCCTTCGGTCACCGTCAGTGACACGATGCGAATGGCCGAGTCGGCAAGACATTCGATGACGGCCTCGGGATCGTCCGGCGCGAAGAGATAGTCGATGATGCTTCCGATCACGCGCGGTTCGCGCTGCCCATCAGGGTGTTTGACGACGAGGGTATAGAGGTGATCCTGCTCGGCCAGCGCCGCCTGCATGCGCTTGTCGCCCGGCATGACGCCAATGCCGACGATGCCCCAATCGAGCGCCCTGCCCGCGTTCATCAAGTCATCGAGATACATCGCCTGGTGGGCGCGATGAAAGCCACCAACGCCAATATGGGCAATGCCCGGCGTCACGCGCGAGCGCTCATAGCGCGGGCGCGCCACCTCGTTGGGAAGCTGCTTGAGGCAGTCCATCGATAGTCGGTTATCAGCGTACGGCATGGCACATCCTCCTCATGGGGTTTTCTCACGGGCCTGCCAGCGCGCAATCAGAGCGGGCAATTGCTCCATGTGCGCGATGACCTGCCAGGCGCCTGCCGCTAGCAGCCGCGCTGCCTGATCAGGCGCTACGTGACTTGCGCCGGTAAAACCGATCACGCGCATCTCGGCCGCGCTCGCTGCGCTAACGCCGGCAACGCTATCTTCCACCACCAAGCAGCAGTGCGGCGCAACGCCAAGCTCGGCGGCTGCCAGCAGGTAAAGCGCAGGGTCGGGCTTGGGAGCGCGTACCTGATCGGCGCTAAAAATCGGCGCGCCTTGCAGCACGCTATCGAGCCCGGTACCGGCAAGCGATGCCACGACGCGTTGGCGGCGGCTATTAGAGACCACTGCCATGGGTAACGGCGTACGTGCCAGCACCTCAGCGACGCCTGCCATGGCCTTAAGCTCCTGGCCCAGACGCGCCTCGATGGCCTCATCGACGCGTGCGGTGGCGCCTAGCGGCAGGTCGTGTACGCTCATATCCGCGAAATGGGCAAGAATATCGGCGGTGGTCATGCCCAGCGCCTGACCTAGCGCCGCGTCGACGTTCACATCGGGTAGCCACTGGGTCAGGAGCTTGGCCAGGGTGCGCTCGGCGATCGCCTCGCTATCCACGAGGACGCCGTCGCAGTCGAAGATCAAAACATCACACATAGCCACCGCCTAAGAAGCGCGGTTGTCGCAACGCTGAATATGCGTCAGCGGATGGCGTTCGAGACTCTCCAGCGCGCGACCTTCGGCGTCGAAAAGATGGGCTCTGCGTGGTGCGAAGCCAAAGCGCACCGTCTCGTCGACGCGATGGGCTACGTCGCCATCGGCCATCAGCGTCATAAGCCTGTCGTCCTGCTGCAGGTAGAGCGATGTCTGCCCGCCCAGGCGCTCAATCACCTGCACCCTGCCAGCGAGCGGACCGCGCTCATCGAGCATCAAGTGTTCGGGGCGAATGCCGAGCTCCAGCGCCGCGCCGTGAGTAAGCCCGCTACCCGCTACCGGCACCTCGATACGCTCGCCGCCAGGCAGTATCACCTCGACGCCCGAAGCGCTAACGTCGCTCACCTCGACCGGTAGGAAATTCATCTTGGGCGAGCCGATGAACCCGGCGACGAAGCGGTTGACCGGGTGATGATAGAGCGTCATGGGTGAGCCCACCTGCTCGACCACGCCCCCTTGCAGTACCACGATCTTGTCGGCCATGGTCATCGCCTCGATCTGGTCGTGGGTGACGTAGATCATGGTGGCATCGAGCTTTTCGTGGAGCCTTGCCAGCTCGATACGCATCTGCACCCGCAGCGCGGCATCCAGGTTAGACAGTGGCTCGTCGAAGAGAAAGATGCTCGGGTTGCGCACGATGGCGCGGCCAATGGCCACGCGCTGGCGCTGACCGCCGGAGAGCGCTTTGGGCTTGCGAGTGAGCAGCGGTTCGAGCTGCAGGATGCGCGCCGTCTCGTGCACTTTGGCCCGTCGCGCCTGCTTGTCGGTACCAGCAAGCTTGAGACTAAAGCCCATATTCTCTTCGACCGTCATATGGGGATAGAGGGCGTAGCTCTGAAACACCATGGCCAGGCCCCGGTGCGCGGGGCCAACGTCGTTGATGCGCTCACCGTCGATGACGAGATCGCCCGCGCTTGCGCTCTCAAGCCCGGCGATGATACGCAGCAGGGTCGATTTACCGCACCCTGATGGCCCCACGAAAACCACGAACTCGCGATCGTTGACGTCGAGATCGATGCCTTTGAGCACCTGAGTCTCGCCGAAGTGTTTGGTCACACCCTTGAGCTGCAGTGTCGCCATGAAAGACTCCTTATAAGGTGACCGCGCCGTTACCTGATCGCGCCATCATTTGACTGCACCCTCATTTGACCGCACCAAAGGTCAGCCCGCGCACCATCTGTTTTTGGGTCAGCCAGCCGAAGATCAAAATCGGCGCCACGGCCATGGTCGAGGCTGCCGAAAGCTTGGCCCAGAAAAGCCCTTCGGGGCTCGAGAACGAGGCGATGTAAGCCGTTAGCGGCGCCGCCTGCGACGAGGTGAGATTGAGACTCCAAAAGGCTTCGTTCCAACTGAGAATGACCGATAAGAGCCCGGTCGAAGCGATACCCGGCAGCGTGAGCGGAATCAGTAGGTAACACACCTCGTGTAGCGTGCTCGCGCCGTCCATCCGGCCGGCTTCGAGAATGTCCTTGGGCACGTCCTTGAAGAAGGTGTAGAGCATCCAAATGATGATTGGCAGGTTCATCAAGGTGTAGATCACGATCAGCCCGGTGCGGGTATCCAGAAGCCCCAGGTCACGAAAGATCAAATAGATCGGCACCAGCACGCCGACCGGCGGCAGCATCTTGGTCGAGAGCATCCACAAAAGCGTGCCCTTGGTACGCTTGGTGGGCAGGAAGGCCATGGCGTAGGCCGACGGAATGGCAATGGCCAGCGCTAAAAACGTCGCCCCCAGCGAGATATAGACGCTATTGAGGGCGAACTTCACGTAGTCGGCGCGCCCCTGTACGGCAGCGTAGCTTTCCAGCGTAGGGGTGAAGAACAGCGTGGGCGACGCGATGGCCTGGGTTTCGGTCTTGAAGCCAGTGAGCACCATCCACACGATGGGAAAGCAGATCACCAGGGTAAGCGTCCAGGCCAGAAGCGTAAGCCCCAGCCGTTTGATCAGCGCAGATTGCATCGGTCACTCCTTGAGCCCGCAGGCGCACAGCCGCTCATGACGCCAGGTTCTTGGCGACCATGCGAACGAGAAAGATGGCGACGATATTGGCCAGCACGATGGCAATGACCCCGCCTGCCGATGCGCCGCCCACGTCGAATTCCAGCAGCGCGCGCAGATAGATCAAATAGGCGAGATTGGTGGTGGCAAGCCCAGGTCCACCCGACGTGGTGACGAAGATTTCGGCAAAGACGGTGAGCAGAAAGATCATCTGAATCATCACCACCACGCCGATGGCGCGTTTAAGGTGCGGCAACGTAATGTGCCAGAAGATCGCCAAGGGCCCGGCCCCATCCATTCGCGCCGCCTCGACCTGGTCGTCATCGAGCGACTGTATCGCCGTTAGCAGGATCAACAGCGCAAAGGGCAGCCACTGCCAGGCGACGATGATGATGATCGACAGCAGCGGATAAGAGGAGAACCAGTCAATCGCCGGTAGCCCGAAGAGCCCCAATAGCCAGGCCAGTACCCCGTTGACCGGGTGCATCATCATGTTCTGCCAGATCAAGGCGCTGACCGTCGGCATGATGAAGAACGGCGAGATCGCCAGCACGCGGGCAATGCCGCGGCCAAAAAACTCCTGCTGATAGAGCACCGCCAGCAGCGTGCCACCGACGACCGAAATCGCCAGCACCGAGGCCACCAGAATCAGCGTATTGGCCATGGCGCGCCAGAGCGCGGGATCGGTCAGAAGGTAATGGTAGTTTTCGAGGCCAGCGAACTGCTCCATGCCCGGCATCATCAGGTTATAACGCTGCAGCGAGAACCACACCGTCATCCCCAGCGGCACTGCCATCCAAATCAGTAGCAGCGTGACCGCCGGTGCCTGAAGCGAAAGAGAGCGCAGCCCACCAACGGTGCGCCCTGAAGCTCGTGTACGCATGCGATTGCCCTTATGGCGAACGCGGGCGCCGTTGAGCCCGGCGCCCGGTCTTCTTACGAAACGTGTTTATCGACCATGGCTTGGGGCTAATCGTAATAGCCCGCCTGGCGCATGGTGCGCTCGGCGGTGCGCTGAGCCGAATCGAGTGCCTGCTCGACGCTCATCTGCCCAGTCAGCGCGGCAGCGATCATTTGTCCCACTTGGGTGCCGATGGACTGAAACTCGGGGATACCCACCAGTTGCACGCCGATGTAGGGGTTGGGCTCGAGGGTGGCATCGTTGGGGTCGGCACTTTCGATGGCATCGAGAACGAACCCGGCAAAGGGGGCAGCGTCGGTATAGCGGGCGTCTTCGTAGGTGGAGGCGCGCGTTCCCGGCGGGACACTGGTCCAGCCTTCGCGCTCGCCTACTAAGGCGATGTACTCCTTCGATGTCGCCCAGGTGATGAACTGCCGAGCGGCATCGACGCGCTCGGAGGAGGCCGGAATCGCGAGGTTCCAGGCCCATAGCCAGTGCGCTCCCTTGGGCGTATCGGCAACCGGTGCCTGCGCAAAGCCAAGCTGGTCGGCTACTTCAGATTCGCCAGGGTCGAATAGACGCCCAGCGGCGGCAGTGGAATCGACCCACATGGCACAGCGACCACCAGCAAAGAGTGCCAGGTTTTCGTTGAAACCGTTGGCGCTCGCGCCAGGCGGGCCATAGTTACCCAGCAGATCAACGTAGAAGGTGATGGCCTGCTGCCAGGCAGCGCTGTTGATTTCAGGCTGCCACTCCATATCGAACCAACGCCCGCCATTGGTGTTCACCAACGTGGATAGAAACGCCATGTTCTCGCCCCAGCCGGGCTTGCCGCGTAGGCAGATGCCGTAGGTGCCCTCATTGGGGGCGTGCAGCCGAGCGGCCCACTCGGCCACTTGATCCCAAGAGGGCTGCGCGGGCATCTCGACGCCCAGCGCCTCGAATAGATCGGTGCGGTAGTAGAGCATCGAGCTTTCGGCGTAGAACGGCAGTGCGTGAAGCACGCCATCGCGACTCAAGCCGTCGCGTACCGACCCCAGCAGATCCTCTTCATCGTACTCGGCAGGCAGGTCAGTGAGTGGCAGCAACCACTCACGCTCGGCCCAGATCGGCACCTCGTAGTTACCAATGGTCATGACGTCGAACTGGCCACCGCCGGTGGCAATATCCGTGGTCATACGCTGGCGCAGCACGTTCTCTTCGAGAATGACCCAGTCGACGGTGATATCGGGATGCGCGCTTTCGAACTCGTCGGTCAGGCTCTGCATGACCACCATATCGGCATTGTTGACGGTAGCGACGCGAATCGTTTCGGCCTGGGCGGCAGCACTCGCCAGGGCCACGGCCGCTGCCAGCGGCACCAGAGTTGAAGAGGGTTTCATGCGGGCTCCTTGGACGTACGTTGTTGGCTTCATTGTTATCGTCACTGTCGCGACGCTGGCGCGCATCGCTATTTTTGTCGCATCAGCCGTTCTTGCTGCGATGGCGCTCGTAACTGTGGTTGCGATTGTCGTTGGCGAAGCACTCGTTACTGCTAGCGCTTGCCGGAGCATGATCACTTTTTGATAATTTGATCAATCAGAAATCAAATGATCGAATAGCGGGCTAAAAAAAGCAAAGCCAAGTTGGCTAAACTTTGGTCGTAAGCGAACGGCAGCTCGTCATAAAGGCGTCAACCATCAGCCGCCAGCAGCGCCCGCGCGGCGACGTCGTCGGTCACCAGTCCTTTCAGCCAGCCGCCGCGTAGCGCGGCCAGAATCGCTGGCGCTTTGTCGTACCCGCCCGCCAGGCCTACGAGGTCTTGACCCGCCAGCAGCGGCAGCGGAAGGCTCGTAATCCGCGCCGTCAGGGCACACTCGATGAGCCGACCCTCGGCATCGAGCGGCCAGCCTAGTAGCTCCCCCACGGCGCCCTGAGCCAATAACTCCTCCAACTCGTCCTGTGCGAGAAAATGATCCTGAAAGAGCGTGGCCTCACGATCGATCTTTCCGATACCGATATAGGCCGTCTGCGCCTGACGCGATACCTCGGCGATGGCGTTAAAGAGCGATTGACGCGCCATGGCCTGCTTCTCTTCAAGCGAGGTGGCAACGATGGGGGCTGGGAGTAGAAAACGCCCCCCGCCGGTCTTGTCGGCGAGCATCATCACACCATCGTAGCGGTTGGCGGAGCCGTCGCGGGCGATGTTACCGACTAAGGAGACGAAGCGGTGCTGAGGTCTCTCGATATGGCTCATCGCCTCTACCGTCGCGCGCACCGAACGTCCCGAACCAAGCGCCAGGGTCAAAGGCTCGGTCTGCTCGACGAGTCGCATCAAGCGCTGCGACGCAGCAATGGCAAGATAGTGCGCGGCCTCGTCTGGCGTAGCGAGTTCGGCGGGCACCACATCGCAAAAGGTGAGTCCAAAGCGCGAAGTGATCTCGTCGGCAAGCACCATACAGGTCGCGACCGGGTGATCGATGCGCACCTTGACCAGCCCCTCCTCGCGCGCCAAGGCGAGTAGCCGCTGCACGCCGGGGCGTGAAACCCCGAGCTGCTGGGCGATTTCATCCTGGGTCCGGCCACCGACGAAAGACATCCAGGCAGCGCGCGCCGCCTTATCGAGCCTGAGTCTGAATTTATCCACCCCCCCCTCCTTCACGCCATGCCAGCCTGCCCCATGGGCACTGGCCGCGCAGTATAGACCGCCTGAACGCCCGCTTCGACCGCCACTCGTCAATACGCTCTTGACGACGAGTTCTGATAAGTTCTTGACGAAAGTCCAGCGCACTAGGTAAAAGAACGAGGTCCTCACGGGAGCCTTCATGCTAGACACTCTGCGCCAGCGCCTTAAGCAATATACCCCCAAGCGTCTTAGTCACCTTACCTTGCCCGAAGCCGCCGTGCTGCTCCCTGTCGTCGATCGTCCCGAGCCGACGCTATTATTCACGCGCCGCGCCGCGCACCTTAGCACCCACCGGGGCCAGGTGGCTTTTCCTGGCGGTAAGCGCGAGCCTGCCGATGCCGATCTCTACGCCACGGCGCTGCGCGAAGCGCAGGAAGAGATCGCCTTGCCGCCCGCGTACGTCGAAGCAGTGGGGCCGCTTTCGGACATCGTCTCGCTGCACGGCATTCGGGTCACGCCCTGGGTCGGTATCATTCCAGCAGGTCTTACTCTGGTGGCCGACCCTGGCGAGCTCGATGCCATCTTCGAGGTTCCGCTGAGCCATTTTCTCGACGACCAGCGCACCCACACCGATGTCATCACCGTCGATGGGCGCGCCCACTACGTGCCGAGCTACCGCGTCGATGGCCATACCATCTGGGGGCTTTCGGCGATGATGCTGGTAGAGTTTCTGGCCGAGGGTTTCGGCATGGATATCGATCTCTACCGTAAACCTACCGGACCACTGCACCGCCTCCCTGAACGATCCTCCTCGAGATTCTCTACATGATCGCTAGCGCCGCCAACGACTCCCTCGCCTTTCGTCCGGGTACGCTAAATGCCATCGTCGACGCTTTGGTCGAGCAAGGCTGGTACGTGGGTCGCGCAGTGCTCGATGACACCCTGTGCCGCACCTTGCATCAAGAGTTGACACAAATGGCAGCGCACGACGCATTGGAAGAGGCGGGTATTGGACGCGGCCAACAGCACGTGCTGCGTAAAGACATCCGTGGCGATGCGATTCGCTGGCTGGATCGCGAAAGTGAAGGCCAGCGGCGCTACTTGGAAACCATGGGCGCGCTGCAGCAAACGCTCAACCAAAGCCTTTTTCTGGGGCTGCTCGAATATGAAGCGCACTTCGCCCACTATCCCGTTGGCGCCTTCTACAAGCGCCATCTGGATAGTTTCAAAGGTCGCGCCAACCGAGTGATTTCCACCGTGGGCTACCTCAACCCCGACTGGCCTGAAGGGGGCGGCGGTGAGATGGTGATCTACGCCGCCGACGACCCGGAACGCGAAGTGGCGCGCGTGATACCCCAGGCGGGCACCTTCGCGTGCTTTCTCTCCGAAGAGATCCCTCACGAGGTGCTGCCTACCCAGCTTCCCCGCGCCAGTATTGCAGGATGGTTTAGACGCAATGCTTCCTTGGGTGGCGTTCTCGACCCTGCCCGTTAAAACGTAGCGCACCGATATAAGCGTCAACATCGCGCTTTCAAAGCCTTTTTTATAACCCACATTAATTATTTAAATAAAGATGTTGAAAACCACTTCACAGCAGCTACCTTGAGAAGTGTCGCCGAACGGCAAGCGACTGACAGCGTAAATAAGCATTTTGCTAAGTTCATTCGTTAGAAAACTAAGCAACTTGTTTTAGCGCTAAGGAAGAAGTGATAACAACTCGATACATTGAATGAGTTTAATCACTTCCTACATGCAGACATTTGTCTTCATCGAACGCAAGGAGCATGTCATTATGAAAACGGTTAAAACAGTTCTTCTAGGCAGCCTCATGGCCTCTGCATTTGCCCTGACGGCAGCCACCGCCAGCGCCGAAGAGAACACTACCGCCATGGAAGCCACGTATCTGAACGTTGCCCCTCAAGGCACTTTCCATGCCGATGACCTAACCGGCAACAACGTGCGCAGCAGCGTCGAAAATGACGAAGAAATCGGCACCATTAGCGATCTTGTCATTGATGAAGACGGCCAAATCGTTGCTGTCGTCGTCAGTGTCGGTGGCTTCATGGGCATGGGCGACAAAGATGTCGCTATCGAGTGGGATTCGCTCGAACTGACCCAAGACGAAGATGGCGATGATTACGTCATCCGTGTTAGCGCTACTCAAGAGGCACTCGAAGAAGCCGAAGAGTACGACCGCGACCCCGCTAGCTAATACCCCAATGCTTACCGTGCAAACACAAAGCATTGTAAGTAGGTAAATAGCGATAAAGAGCTCTGGTCATTGGCCGGGGCTCTTTTACTTTTGGCGTATTATCTATTCCAACTTTCCAATCATGCCGTACCTAATAAAAAAGCAGCCCCAACGGGCTGCTTTTGAGCATTTAAAAGGCGAGCATATTACTTGAGCTTGGCATCCATGGTGATCTCGGCGTTGAGCACCTTAGAGACTGGGCAGTTGGCCTTGGCAGTGTCAGCTGCCTTCTTGAAAGCTGCCTCGTCGGCACCGTCGATTACTGCTTCGACATCGAGATGAATAGTGGAGATATCGAAGCCGCCATCGCTCTGCTTCAGGGTAACACGCGCTTTGGTATCGATAGAGGTAGGAGTATAACCGGCATCGCCCAGAATCATCGATAGTGCCATCGAGAAACAGCTTGCGTGGGCAGCACCGATCAGCTCTTCAGGGTTAGTACCCGGCGCACCTTCGAAGCGCTGTTTGAACGAGTAGTCGGCATCCAGAACGCCGCTTTCGGTGGCAACTTTACCCTTGCCATCCTTGAGGCCACCTTCCCAATGTGCGCTTGCTTTGCTATCCATGAGTCACTCCTTTTGCGTCTTGAAGCCTAACGGGAAATTCCCTGGGCAAATAGGGCGCGCACTCGGCACGCCCACTGGTCAGCGTAGCGTAATTTGCCCGTTCTGCCGACCGCTGCTTACTCATTCTCGATATATTCATTACGTCGAAGGTGCTACCTGCATGCCTACCCGAAGCGTCGCGCCCTCTCCCCTTTCGAGCGTGGCATTTTGGCCAAAATAGGCGCCCTTCGCAGGCTGGGTCTTTAGCGCTAATAGCGTCTTCAGTGGCTCACCCGGCACTGGAATATCGGCGGTCGCGGGATCGATGGTCACGATCTTGCAGCGCTGGCAAGGTTTGCGCAGCGCCCAGCGAACATTTTCGTGAGACTGTACCGATAGACGCTGCCAACTGTCCTCGGCCCAAGGCGCCGCGCCGTCGATGACGATGTTAGGACGAAAACGCTCGATGCCTACGCTCGTTTGCCCACGCCCATCGAGCGCTGCGTTTAGCGCCTTCAGCGAACCCAGAGTCGCTATCAAAAACGGATAGCCATCGGCAAAGTAGGTCGTCGCCCGCTGACCGTTGAGAAAATCGGGCTCGACCGGGCGAGGAAAGGCAGGCGCAAAGCGGACGAGCGCAAGGCCTCTCCCGGCCTCGCCCGAGACATCTGCAAGCCAAGCGTTGACCGCAGCGTCTTCGGAGAAAGCCTTGCAATGACTCTTCCATACCTGCACATCGCGAAGCGGCCCCTGCGGCTCGGCTAGCGGCACCTCGATGGCACCGCCGCGCGGATGCGAGAGCACGAGCGCCGTCTCGGTTAATGCCGTTGCGATAGCGGCCAGGGCTGGAAGTTGGCGCTGGGTCACGAAGTGGCCCTCTTCGTTCACCAGCATCCAGCGTCGATCCCAGGCGAGCCCCTCGGGGTGGAGAACGCTTGCCTCTACGCCGATGCCTTTCAAGGATTTCACCGGATAAACGAAGAGGTGGCTGATATGCATGACGGGCTTCCTTCGCTAATAAAGGAGCTACTCTAGCGCCTGCGCGGTGTCGTCACCAGTCGCTCCTAACGTGTTTCCTACTTCGATGCGATAGCCCAAATTGATGATGGGTGAGCGTATGGGTTCTCCGCGCAGCCGGGAGAGCAATGCCTTGGCTGCCTCTTCACCGATCGCTTTGCGTGGCGTCACGACGCTGGCAAGCCTGGGCGACATGGCTTGACCAATGTCGTGACCATGAAAACCGGCGATGGCCATCTCCTCGGGCACCGCTACGCCCTGGCGCAGGCACTCGAAATAGGCGCCAACCGCGACATCGTCGTTAGTACAGAAGATGGCATCGGCGTGAGGGTACTCACGACGCACCCGGTCGAGCAGCTCACCACCGACGCTGAAGGAGGAGCGCTGGCGGCTGTGCAGAATGATCGGCGTTAACCCATGCGCCAGCATCGCCAAACGATAGCCTTCGCCGCGCTGATGATTACGCTCGTCCAGGCGTACCGAGAGATAGATGATTCGCCGCCGCCCCCGACGGATCATCTCCTTGACCATATCGAAGCCCGCTTGCTGATTATCGTAGCCCACGGCCTGCTGAAGCGCAGGAAGGTAAGTATCCATGATCTCGACCACGGGGATGCCCGCCGTTTCGAGCATCCGTAACGTGCGCGGCGTATGCTGGCGATCGGACAAAATAACACCGTCGACGTTGTAAGAGAGTAGTGAGGCGAGGCTGCGCTCCTCCAGCTCTTCGCTATAGCCGTAGTGCGCCAGCATCAGGTGGTAGCCTGCAGGCTCGGTGGCCTGCTCTACGCCCTGGATAACCTCGGCGAACACCTGATTGGTCAGCGAGGGGACTAGCACGCCAATGGAGCGGCTGGTCGCACGCGCCAGTAGATCCGGCGCGCGATTGGGAATGTAGCCAATCTGCTCGGCAACGCTGAAGATGCGCTCGCGCAGCTTAGGCGAGACGCTGTCGGGGTCGCGCAGACAGCGGCTAACCGTCATTTTGGTCGCCCCGACGCAGTCGGCGATATCCTGCAGTGTGGGTCGTTTCTTCTTCAAAGGGTGGCCTTAAGCGATACCGCCCTGGCACTGCCAAGGCGCAGATGACTCTGGGAGCCTACCACATTCACCCTGCTCACATTTACCTTGGGCCACTAGCACTACTCGGCGACGGCCACTCCGTTCGATAGCCCCAGCGTTTCGATGAAGCGAGCAACGATGGTCTCCGGTGTCAAAGCAATCGAGACGGTAGCGGCTTCAGCTTCACTAGGCACTTCCAGCGTCTCGAGCTGATCGGCTAGCATGGCATCGCCTTTGAAAAAATGGCCCGCTCGGCTATCCAAGCGCGATTTGAGCAGCGCTCGATCGCCTTCGAGAAATAGCACTCGTAGCTCCTCGTCGCCTTGACGCAATAGGTCGCGATAGCGTTTTTTTAGTCCCGAACAGGCGATCACGACCGACTCGTCGCGCAGTCGATAGTCGCGGTACATGCCCGCCAGCGTAGTGAGCCAAGAGAGACGATCATCATCGGTGAGTGGCGTACCGCTGGCCATTTTGGCTATGCTCGTGGGCGCATGATAACGGTCACCGTCGATGAAGGTCGCATCCAGCGCATCGGCCAATGCTTGCCCTATCAAGGATTTACCACATCCAGAAACGCCCATGACGAGAATACGAAACGACGGACGATGCATACAAAAAACCTCCGATAAGCTAATTTATAATATTTCGCATTTAAATTGCATGCAAAATAACGGCTTTAAAATATTCAAAAATTACTAAATAAGGCACTTATCCTAATAAATATTGAAATATTTATAGTGAAAAAAATCGATAATTACCTACCGAAAATGCGTAACCATTTCGATCACACATGTTACCAGTAACATTTAATTGCGTGCAAGCAAACTATTGATCTCAAAGGCAGCATAATATATTTTTCAAATACTAGTTTTGATTGGATTAATTATTTGGCTCAACTATAGTGGCAAGAAGACAATCCTCTCGTGCTAGTTTGCCTTGGCGATATTTGACCCTCTAACTACAGTGGTACTTATTGATCTATATAAGGGGACTCCCATGTCTACAACTCCTGACCACAATGAACCCTCCTGGCCATTGACGTTAGATCATCAGGTCTGTTTTGCGCTGCACTCTACTTCGCTGATGATGACCAAAGCCTATAAGCCCCTACTACAAAAAATCGATCTCACCTTTCCTCAGTACCTGGTCATGATGGTGCTCTGGGAAGAAGAGGGCCTCACGGTTGGCATGCTCAGCAAGCGCCTTCTCACCGATCCAGGCTCCCTTACCCCTCTCCTCAAACGTCTTGAAGCCGAAAAGTTCATCACTCGTCAGCGCTCCAAACAGGACGAACGCGTCGTCGAGCTACGCTTAACCGAACAAGGGCGGCAGCTAAAGGAGCAGGCACGCGACTTGCCCAACTGCATCGTCAAAGCCAGCGGCATGCCCCACGATGCGCTTAGAAAAATGCGCGATGAACTTATTACCTTACGCACTAATTTACAAAAAGCGCGCATCGCTTTCGATTAGCCTTTAGCTCACCTTTCGAGCGACCAAGCCACCGCCTTCTGCGCATGCAGGGCGGTGGTATCGTAAAGCGGCACCTTCGTATGAACCTGCTGCACAAGAAGCGCGATCTCTGTACAGCCTAGAATCACCGCCTGCGCTCCCTGGGCGGCTAAGTTATCGATAATGTCGAGATAGCGCACACGTGACGCCTTCTCTATTACGCCCTGGCAAAGCTCCTCATAGATCACGCGATGCACTTCGTCGCGCTCGGCATCGCTGGGTACGATCACCTCCATGCCAAAGCGCTCACTCAAGCGCTCCTTGTAAAATGCCTGCTCCATGGTAAAACGCGTCCCCAAAAGTCCAACGCGGGTAACCCCAGCCTCCATTAGCTTCTCACCCGTGGCATCGGCGATATGCAAAAAAGTCAGGGGCGTAGCCGATTCGATCGCTTCGGCCACTTTGTGCATAGTATTGGTCGCCAGCAATAGGGCTTCGGCTCCTGCCGCTTCGAGCTGCCTCGCCGCCTGGGCTAATTGCTCGCCTGCTTTCTGCCAGTCGTTTTCCCGCTGCAGCGCTTCGATATCGGCAAAATCGACGCTGACAAGCACCAGCTTGGCTGAATGAAAGCCACCCAGCACTTGCTTAACACCTTCATTGAGCGCTCGATAGTAGCTCTGAGTAGACTCCCAACTCATCCCACCAATAATCCCAAGGGTACGCATCGCTTCAGCTCCCACTACTGTGAAATGCCCACCGACGGTACCGACGAGCAGGTAATTAACACGCTAAAGGCTAACCTACACTTGTAGCAGCGCCAACGCACCCCCATTGAGTACTCACCAAAGCGTGACGCGCGTTCTATCACCGGTTCTATCACCGCCAACAGCGAGGACACCATGAGCGATCCAACCTATACCCCACCCCGCGTATGGAAATGGGAACCCGGTAACGGCGGCAAGTTTGCCAATATCAACCGACCTATTGCAGGTTCGACCCACGAAAAAGCTCTCCCCGTCGGCAAGCACCCGCTGCAGCTCTACTCGCTGGCCACGCCCAATGGCGTCAAGGTCACAGTCATGCTGGAGGAGCTGCTGGAGAAAGGCATAAAAGAGGCCGAATACGATGCCTATCTGATCAATATCGGCGAAGGTGACCAGTTCGGCAGCGGCTTCGTCGAGGTAAACCCCAACTCCAAGATTCCAGCGATGATGGACCACAGCGTTCAGCCGCCGCAGCGTATTTTCGAGTCAGGATCGATCCTGCTCTATCTTGCAGAGAAGTTCGACGCCTTCATTCCAAGCGATCCTGCCAAGCGCACCGAGTGCCTCTCCTGGCTCTTCTGGCAGATGGGAAGCGCCCCGATTCTGGGCGGCGGCTTTGGTCACTTCTACGCCTACGCGCCGGAGAAATACCAGTACCCTATCGACCGCTACACCATGGAAGTGAAGCGCCAGCTCGACGTTCTCGACCAACATTTGGCGCAACACCGCTACATGGCCGGTGATGAATACACCATTGCCGACATGGCGATTCACCCCTGGTATGGGGCGCTAGTGAAAAACCGCGTTTACGATGCCGCTGAGTTCTTGGAGGCGCATACCTACAAGAACGTACTTCGTTGGGCCGATGAAATAGATGCCCGCCCTGCGGTCAAGCGCGGGCGCATGGTAAATCGCAGCTTCGGCGAGCCAAGCGAGCAGTTGCACGAACGCCACGACGCGAGCGACTTCAAACATAAGACCCAGGACAAGATTGGTCCCGACGCTTGATAGACGCTGCTCCAAACGCAAGAAGGCCCCCTTTGGGGCCTTCTTGCGTTGGCTATTTATCAGACGATGCTAGATTCTCATTAGAATTGGTAGCGCACGTTCGCCATAACGGTACGGCGATCACCGTAGCCGCAGTCACCGCCTTCATAACGACACCAAGTGACGTACTCTTCGTCGGTCAGGTTGTTGATATTGACCGAGAAGTCCCACTTGTCCAGGGTATAGCCCACCATTGCATCGTAGAGCGTATAAGAAGGAATGACCGGTGCTTCGCTGGCGCCGACGCTGTCGCCGATATAACGCACGCCAGCGCCAACACGCCAGTTGCTGCCCATGTACAGCCGGTTCCACCAGGAAACCTGCTCTTCGGCAACGTAGGGTAGACGCAGTCCAGTGCTCTCATTGCGCGCATCGAGACGGGTATAGGCCAGTTGGGTTTCGAAAGCCTGCCAGCGCTTGTTCAGCTGTAGTTCCACGCCATCGACTCTGGCGCCGACCTGCTCGACGCCGCCCGGCGTTGCGCCATCGCTAATACGATTGTTCTGGGTGATATCGAAATAGGCCGCGCTGATGGCCAGCGTCTCATCCGGCGACACGTACTTGAAGCCGATCTCCTCCTGATCCCCCGTGGTGGGCTTCAAAGGGCTGGGGTTTTCGGTACCGTCACTGCCCAGATTCATTTCGAACGCTTCGGCGTAGCTCACATAGGGCGAGAAGCCATTATCGAAGCGATACATCACGCCAACGCGGCCGGTGGTTTCGGCTTCGTCGCTGATCGTATCCGGGCCTGATACCGCCAGCGTGCGATTCTCGGCCCAATCACGTCGTAACCCCGCCGACAGCACCACGGGGCCCCACTCGATATGATCGGCGACATAAAGACCGATCTGCTCGATCTCGTTATCGGGGCGGTCGGTCGGATTCAACACCTCCAGGTTGAGGTTGCCATAGCGTGGCTGATAGATATCGAATCGCCCGCCGCCGCCGGGCACGGAGGCATAGTTCTCTTCAGACCAGCGAGCATCCTGACGATCGGCCCCGATCAGCAGGGTGTGCTCGGTGGCGCCTAGCGCAAATTCACCGCGCAGTTGGGCATCGAAATTGAAGATACGCGTCTGGTTGTCCGCCATGAAGATGGTCCGGCTTACCTCGCCGTTGGCATCCGGCACGCTGGGAATATCGACCCAATGTTCGCGCGTCTCCGTGCTCGACTCGGTATAGCGCGCCGCGCCCGAAAAGGTCCAGGCATCGCTTAGCCGTTGATCGATAAGCAGCGTCGTCTCGGTTTTCTCCCCGTCGTAGCGATCCCATCCAGGCTCACCAACGAAACGGTGCGAGCCAATATAGCCTTCCGACCCCGGTGTCAGCGTACCCACTTGGGGCAGAAACTGTGCTGACACTTGGCTCTTACTCCGCTGGCGGTTGAGCAGCAGCGTAAGCTCGGTCTCGTCGCTAGGGCGCCAGGTAAACGACGGTGCGATGAAGTAGGCATCGTCACTAACGTGATCCACCTGCGTATCACTATCGCGCGCAAGCCCCACTAAGCGGTAGAGAAACTCGCCGTTTTCATCGACGGGCCCGGTTACATCGAAGGCCAATTGCTGACGGTCGTTCGAACCGTACTGGGCCCAGATTTCACCACGGTGCGTCTCTTGAGGGCGTTTGGATACACCATTGATGATGCCGCCCAGATCCGCCTGACCATAGAGCATGGACGAAGGTCCACGCAGCACTTCAACGCTTTCGAGTGCGTAAGGGTCGCTACGAACGCTATTGTAAGAGCCATAGAGCTGGCGCAGCCCATCCAGGTAGCGAGCGGCATTGAGGCCGCGCACCTTAGCACCGTCGATACGTGTGTCGAACCCGAAGTTACCGGCGTGCACCCCAGGCGTATAGAGTAATGCATCCTGGATGCTTCTTACCCCGGTATCGCGCATGAAGTCTTGATCGATCACCGACATGGAAAACGGCTGCTCGGCAAGCGGTACGTCAAGCTTACCTACGCGAGGTTCACGCGTGGCATCGATATAGCCATAAACGCCTCCGCTTTCGGCGGTGACCTCTACGGTATCCAGCACGACGCTGTCTGACTGGGGTGAAGTAGACTGCGCTACGGCATGGTGCGCAATGAATGCAAAAGCAGCGGACACAGCGCAAGCAAGCCGACGCTTTTCGAACGAGCGGTAAGACATGGAAGACCCCAAGCGAATGAAAGTAACGAGTTTCATTTTTATTCGCGAGGGAGTATAAAGCGCGAGCGAGAGGAGTCAAACGAGGTATAGCGCCAGCTCTCTAGCGCTGCTCATGCCACCACTTCGCATAAGAGCTATTTTCTGGAGCGCGCCCGGTTTCGTCGGGCGCCCCATCATCCCACCAGACCGGCCCGCGCTCACCCAGCGCCACCTTGGCTCGCTGCACCGCAGCGCGCGCCTTTTTTAGCGCAGCATCGTCCTCTTGCTGTTTGGCGCTTTTAACCGCACGGCGGGCACTCATTAGCTCGTTGACGTAGGTTTGCGCTTCGTCTTCGTCCAAACGCGGGTCGGTGCAGCGCCAGAGCCGATTTTTGGCCACGAAATAGCGGCCATCGGGAGTGCGAGGGTAGCGCTGCTTGCCTGTCATGGACTCTTCTCAGGCTCAGAAGCGCTTGGAAAGCGTGATCATGCCGATCTTGTCCTGGTTTTCCTGACCGTCGAACTCGCGAGTGCGCTGCAGCGCCGAGTAGGTCACCTGCCAGTCTTCCCATGCGATGGCAAGCCCGGCCGACACGTCGCCCACCCACTCCTTGCGGTCTACCGAATGGCTGTTGGAGAAAACGTTGCCATCCAAGGTCAGGTTGTGCGCCATGTAGTAGCCCTCTACGTTGGCGAACACATACCACTGCCAGCCGCTGGGCGAGGTCAGAAAGTGGCGGCTGCCGGGATTCGGCGTCAGGGTTGGAATGCCCTGCGCATCGTCCCCCCAGCGTACGCTGTAGCCGGTACTGGCATAGGTGTAGAAGTTACCCAGCGCCACGCCTACGCTCGGCCCATGAGCGAACTGCTTGCCAGCAAGCGGACTCGAATGCCACCACTGGCGCCGCCAGTTGAGATTGACGATCGGCTCATCACTCAACTGATGTTGCCAGCCACGCGGCCGGTCACTGCTAGTGATACGGTGTACTTCGCGCTGGATACTGTCGGCCTGCGAGGAGGGACCAACCAACCCCACATCCAGATGCAAATCGGTCGCCTGCAGCCAGTCACTGGTGATAGGCAAATCTTCATATAGCGAGATGCCGCCATACACTAAGCCCGCATAGGGACGGTCGTCTTCGATCAACTGCGGATCTTCGATGTCGTCCGGCGTATAGATTTGATGAACCAAACGGTACGAAGCCCGATCAGCACGCTGGATAACACCATTGGGCAACGCCTCAGCCACACGCTGAGTCCAGTGCGTTGCCTCAGGAGCAAACGTCCAGTTGAGCTCGAAGCCGCTGGTGAAATGGCCATCGTCATTGCTGATCATGCCGTCATTTTCGATGATGACATTGAAGGTACCGTCGTCGGCGGCAGAGGCACAAAGCGGCAGAATACCGGCGACCGCAACGATGGGTAGCAGCGCCTTGGACAGGTTCACAGGTGTCGTCATGCCTCGTTCCTTGAGAAAAAGAGAAGAAGTAGCCGTCGTGGCGAACGTTACCCTAACCACAACAAACATTTTTGCTTGTATATTTATTCGATTTTAGCTCCCGCGACAAACCGCTAGCAAGCTATCTTCTAAGGCGATTTGTCTAAGGCATTTTCCTGGCTGCGAGGGGAGCTGATTGCTTTACCTACGGTTATCCGTGAAGGGGCATCTGCATGATTGCCCCAATTGCTCTACGAAAGAAGGCAGCCTCGGCTGCCTCTCGCTGCTTTCTAAGCATAGTGTATATAGGGAAAAATGCTTGAAGCGTGTAAGCTTAAAGCGCCTTTTACTGCTCCCTATCGCGCAGCAGCCAGCGTGGGGTGATCTCGTGCTGGCCGCGCTCATCGGTAATGAAGAGTTCGCCATCGCTGATCATCACCGCCCATTCGACCGAGCGCGGCAAATCGCGCGCGACCGTCTCCAAAGCGTCATTGGGCAGTGCCGCCACATGCACGTTGGCAAGCGCACTAGCAGCACTTAACTGCTTGCTCTCCCATAAATCGACACGACCATAGGCCAGTAGCGATACCCGCTCGGCTCGGCGCGAGCACCACGTCAGGCGCTCGATATCCGGAAGCCCCACTTCGATCCAGTGCAGTATGCGGCCGTCCAGGCTCTTCTCCCACAGCGCTGGCTCATCGACGTCCGAAAGCCCCCGCCCGAAGCCTAATGCTTCGCTATACCACAGCAAATATGCGATCAGGCGAGTGACCAACCGCTCCTCGGTCTCTGAAGGGTGGCGTGCCACGGTAAACCGCAGGGTCTCGTAAACGTTACGATCGAGATCGGTGAGATTGACGTCGATTTTATAGGGCGTTGCACTCAAGGCCATGACACTGTTCCAAAAAATTTTCGACAGTGTACTCCAATGCTGGATTAAACCAAGGTCGTGTGTAAGCCGTGCGGCCTATGACGCTACCATGTTACCGATAACATAACGTTTGATACTTTATCCGCTTGGCAGAGCTTCATAAGCCAAGGGCTTTACGACCGTTACTCTCGGGAGCGCACTATGGAAGGATGGACGCAGACGATGTCGGCAGGGCCGCTGCTGGGCATCGCGGCAGTAGCGGTACTGCTGCTGTTGATATTGATCATAAAATTCAAGGTGCATGCGTTTCTAGCGCTGATCGTGGTCAGCTTGCTGACGGCTTTTGCGACCAACATTCCCTTCGATGCCATCGTGCCTACGCTGGTCGATAGCTTTGGCTCTACCCTCGGTGCCGTGGCATTGCTCGTGGGGCTGGGGGCCATGCTCGGCAAGCTGGTAGAGCACTCGGGCGGCGCCCAAGTGTTGGCTGACAAGCTGGTGGCGCTCTTTGGTGAGCGGCGTGCACCGCTGGCGCTTGGCGTTGCTTCACTGCTAATGGGCTTTCCGATCTTCTTCGATGCGGGCCTCATCGTCATGCTGCCAATCATCTTTGCGGTGGCACGCCGCCTTGGCGGCCCGCTGCTGCTCTACGCCATGCCAGCGGCAGCGGCCTTTTCGGTCATGCACGTTTTCCTTCCGCCCCACCCAGGCCCCGTCACGGCCTCCGAATTCTACCAAGCCAACCTCGGGCTTTTGTTGATCACCGGCGTCGTACTGGCTTTTCCCATGTGGTGGTTTTCGGGGTATCTATGGGGCAAGGTCGTAGCCAAGCGCCACCCCTTCCCGCTGAGCCGCACGCTCTTCGGCGAGGTCAGCGACGAAGAGATCAGCAACCCGCCTGCCGTGGGTACGGTCCTTTTGATGCTGATGCTGCCGCTGCTGCTGATCTTCATGAACACGGGGCTGGACTTTCTGCGCTCGCTCGGCGCCGTCTCCGAAGACGCCGCTTGGTTCCAACTGCTGAGTACCTTGGGCAGCACGCCCATTGCGCTACTCATTTCAGCCCTCGTGGCAATGCTGGTACTGGGGCAGCGCCGGGGCGTATCTGGCAGCGCGCTGGAAAAAGTCCTGGATTCATCGCTTGGCCCCATCTGCTCGGTGGTACTGATCACCGGCGCGGGGGGAATGTTCGGCGGCGTACTGCGCGCCTCGGGCATCGGTGATGCCCTCGCCGATTCGCTTGGCGATCTGGGGCTTCCGGTCATCGTCGCCGCCTATCTCATCGCCGTCATTCTACGCCTGGCTCAGGGCTCGGCGACCGTGGCCTTGGTAACCGCAGCAGGGCTCATGGCGCCCGCCGTGATTGGCGCGGATTTCAGTGCCATGCAGGTCGTCGCCATCACGCTGGCAACGGCGGCAGGCTCGGTCTTTGCCGGGCACGTCAACGATTCGGGCTTCTGGCTCGTTGGCCGCCTATTGAACATGGACGTCAAGACCACGCTCAAAACCTGGACGGTGCAACAGGCACTCGAATCGGTGGTCGGTTTCGTCTTTGCTTACGTGATCTTCTTACTGTTCTAACAGCGGCTAATGGGAGGTGTTGATGCAGGCGACAATCTTCGACATACGCGACAAGCTCGCGTTGGTGACGGGATCATCACGCGGCCTGGGCAATGCGCTAGCGCGCGGTTTGGCTGAAAGCGGTGCACACGTCGTGCTCCATGGACGTGATCTTGCGGGGGTGCAAGAAGAGGCTCGCGCCATTGCCCAGGAAACGGGCGCACGCGTCGAGGCCGTGAGCTTCGACGTTACCGATGCAAGCGCGACTCGCGACGCCATCGAGGCACTCATGGCCGAACATGGCGTGCCGGACATCTTGGTCAATAATGCCGGGCTCCAACGGCGCGCGCCCTTCAACGAGTACGCGACAGACGATTGGGATGCGCTGGTCGCGACCAACCTATCGAGCTTGTTCTACGTGTCTCGCACCTTGACGCCCGCCATGAGCGAACGCGGCTCGGGCAAGATCGTCAACATCGGCTCCGTACAGTCGAAATTGGCACGCGAGACCATAGCCCCCTACTCCGCCACCAAGGGTGGCGTCGTGCTTTTGACCCAAGGTATGGCCGCCGACCTTGCCCGCTTCAACATTCAAGTGAATTGCATCTCTCCTGGCTACTTCAAAACCGAGATGAACACCGCGCTATGGCAAGACCCCACCTTCAATGAGTGGGTAGAGAAGCGTACCCCCGCCAAGCGCTGGGGGCACGTCGACGAGTTGGTCGGCACCCTAGTGTATCTATGTTCGGATGCCTCGAATTTCGTATCGGGCCAAAATATCTTCGTCGACGGCGGTATGACCTCCGTCGTCTGACAGGCGTCACAGCACACTCTAAAAATTAGGCTTACGCTTCTCGACGAAGGCGCTCATGCCCTCCTTCTGCTCGTCTCCGGCGAAGCAGAGCGCGAAGAGGCTGGTTTCCAGCGCCAGGGCGCTATCGAGGTCTTGGTCCATGCCGTCGTGCACCGCCTGTTTGGAAAAGCGTACGGCCTGAGCCCCATTGCCTTTGAGCTGGGCAGTGAGCTCCTCGGCGTAGTCGGCAAGCGCTGCCTGACTCATGACCCGGTTGACCAAGCCAATGCGCAGGGCCTCTTGGGCGTCGATCTTACGCCCGGTGGTGACCAGATCCAGCGCCATGGCAGGGCCAACGCGACGCGGCAGGCGCTGGGTACCACCAAAACCGGGGATCACTCCCAGAAGCACTTCCGGCTGACCAAAAACGGCGTTGTCGCTAGCGACAGCCCAGTCGCAGGCAAGCGCCAGCTCGCAGCCTCCCCCCAAACAGAAGCCATTGACCAGCGCCACCACTGGCACCGGCAGCGCCTCCAAACGCTTGATGGTCTTGAGCGCTTGGCTGGCAAACGCCTGCGCTTCGCTGGGTGTCTTGGTGCGCATCTCGGTGATGTCGGCACCGGCGACGAAGGCTTTTTCCCCGGCGCCGGTGATCAGCACGGCGCGCAGGCGCGGGTGTGTTTCTAGCGCGTCGAGCTCCTGGGCGAAGGCGCTAAGCACCTCGCCGTTCAGGGCATTGAGCGCCTTGGGACGATTGATGGTCAGCGTGATCACGCCGTCGTTGTCTAACCGTTCGATGACTGCTTCGCTCATGGTGCCTCCGTTTGGGTATCGTGTATTTTGGAAATCCGTCGTTAGCTCATGGAGCGTCGAACTGAAGGCACGCCCAGCCTGCCTCGATGAGCTGGCGCTGCGCGCGGCCTAGTGGCAGCCACTGGGTCAGGGCAAATTCGGCGCTGGCGCGCTTCTGGCGATAGAAAGGGTCCTGCGAGCCCGAAGCCATGGCCGCCTCGGCGCAGAGTGCGGCCTGGCCCATCTGCCAGGCGCAGAGCACATGGCCTGCCAAAGAGAGAAACGGCGTAGCATAGGCCTGGACGGCGTCCTGGCCGCGCTCGGGGTCTTGGCCTTCGGCAAGCACGCGCCGCGCCGCTGCATCGAGATCATCAAGGCCTGCCGCCAGCGCTTTGCCCAGCCCAGCCAAGGCGGGATTATCATTGAGTGCTGCAACGGTAAGGCTCGCCTCGGCCAAGAGCGCGAAGAGCGCCTCACCGCCATCGCGCTGAAGCTTGCGCCCGGCGAGATCGAGCGCCTGGATACCGTTCGTGCCTTCATAGATCGGCGCAATGCGCGCATCGCGTAGAAGCTGTGCAGCGCCAGTCTCCTCGATATAGCCCATGCCGCCGTGCACCTGAATGCCCAACGAGGCAATCTCCACGGCTTGATCGGTAGAGAACGCTTTGACGATGGGAATTAGCACCTCGGCCCGCGCTTGGGCCGCTGCGCGAACCAAGGCGTCGCTTGCGTGCCGGGCAACGTCGAGCTGCCCCGCGCAGTAAAGCGCTAAGGCTCGCAGCGCATCGGTGCGTGCACGCATGGAAAGCAGCATGCGTTTGACGTCTAGATGTTCGCCAATCGGCGCCTCGGCACCGCCGCGCGCTTTCGAAAGCCGCCCCTGTTTGCGCTCGAATGCATAGGCTTCAGCCTGCTGACAGGCGCGCTCGGCTACGCCAATGCCTTGAATACCGACCTTATGGCGCGCCTCGTTCATCATGGTGAACATGTGATTGAGCCCGCGCCCCTCTTCACCCACGAGGTAACCAATCGCCCCGCCCTGCTCGCCGAAGTTGAGCGTGCAGGTGGGAGAGCCATGAATGCCCATCTTGTGCTCGAGTGACGCACAAACGACACCGTTACGCTCGCCTAAGCGCCCCGCCGAATCGACCAGAAATTTGGGAACGAGAAATAGCGAGATGCCCTTGTTACCTTGCGGCGCATCGGGCTTGCGCGCCAGTACCAGATGGACGATGTTCTCGGCAGCGTCGTGCTCGCCCCAGGTAATGAAGATTTTCTGCCCGCTGATACGGTAGTGATCGCCTTCGGGCACGGCGCGCGTGCGTACTTGGGAAAGGTCCGACCCTGCCTGGGGTTCGGTGAGGTTCATCGTGCCGGTCCAGCGTCCCTCGACCAGCGCAGGCAAGTACGTCGTTTTGAGCGCCTCGCTGCCGTGGTAGGCGAGCGCCTCGATGGCACCTGCGGTGAGCATGGGGCACAAACCAAGCGCCATGTTGGCGCCGTGAAGCATCTCTTGCACGGCGCTGGCCACTACTTCGGGCAGGTTCTGTCCGCCCAGCTCGGCGGCAACGCCAATGCCGTTCCAACCGCCCTCGGCGTAGGCACGATAGGCCTCGGCGAAGCCCGAAGGTGTCGTCACTTCACCGCTTGCATGGCGCTGCGCGCCCTCACGATCGCCCAGGGCGTTGAGCGGCCCCCAGACGTCGTCGGCCAGGCGCGCCGCCTCCTCGAGCACGGCATCGACGAGCTCAGCGTTGACCTCATCAAAGCCCGGCAAGGAAAGCGAGCGATGCGCCAGCATCTCTTCGAGCACGAAGCGAAAATCACGCACGGGCGCGGCGTATTGATTCATGGCAAACCTCAGCTGAAGTAACGTCGATCGTTGCGTCAACGCTCGATGGTAGGTTCAGGAACAAGGCCGCACCATGCGGCAAAGGTCTACCCTGTCTCGTCAGTACGCTCGCTAGGTGCGCGGTGCGGTGCCAGATCGGCGTCGTCGTAGTAAAGCACGTGCTCTTCGTCTGGCGGCGGCGGGCCGACCACGGGCTCGGCGACCTCCACCTCGGGCACCACGTCCGAGAGATCCTCCAGGTGCTCGTGCTCCAGCGCCCCTTGCACCAGCTCTTCGGTAACCACGAGCTCAGCGCCCACGGAGGACATGGGCGCCGTGGCGGTAAAGGGCGCCACGGGTACCGGCGCCGGGCGCACGCTGCGCCGCCAGGCAAAGAAAAGCACGAAGAACAAACTCAGCGCGCCGAACGACCAGAACAGGCCGCCATCGCCCACGGCCGTCATGATGGGAGAGATCAGCATGGGGCTCAGCGTCGAGCCGATGGCATTGATCAGCAGCAACCCCTGGCTCATGCGCACCAATGCGCCTGCGGGGGCACGGTCGGCGGCGTGGCTTACCGCGACAGGGTAGAGGGCGAACACGCCGCCGCCAAGCAGGAATAACAGCGCCGCCAAAAGCGGCAGTGAGAGCGGCAGCCATAAGATCGCCGCCGAGATGACCACGCAGAACGAAGCGATCGCCATCAGCACGATCTGACGATCATGGCGATCCGACCAGCGGCCAATGGGATACTGCAGCAGCATGGCGCCAAGAATCACCACCGCCATCAACTGCCCCACTTGCGCAACACTCATACCAATACGCTGAAGATAGAGCGGCAGGAGCGTATAGGCGGCGGCCACCACCATGCCCGAACCGAAGCTGCCCATCACGCCCGTCGGCGTCATGGTGATCAAACGGTGCGGCGGCAGCGGCTCGGCGTGTTCGATGAGCGGCGAAACCCGAGGGATCATCGCCATGGGCAGCACCGAAAGCGACGCCAGCATACCGATGACCATGAAGGGTGCCGTGACGCCCATGGCGCTGGTCACGCCCAGCAGCAGCTGGCCGATGACCCCAGCGGCGTAGAGCGAGATCATGTAGAGCGCGAGCAGACGTCCGCGCACCTTTTGATCACCCGCGGTCAGAAGCCAGCTCTCGATGACCAGATACACCCCCACCGTTGCCCAGCCGCCGATCAGGCGCAATACGAACCATGCCCAAGGGTCGAAGAACAGCCCCTGCAACAAGACGGTAACGGCGACGAGGGAGGCAAAGCTGCCGTAGGCGCGAATGTGGCCGATGCGTAAGAGCAGGCGGTCGTTGAATAGCGCCCCCAGCGCCAAACCGAGGAAGTAGGCCGACGACACGATACCCACGACGGTCGCGGACTCGCCCGCATCGTCCAGACGAATCGTGATCAGCGAGGCCAGAAAGCCGTTGCCGATCCCCAGAATAAAGAGCCCCAAAAGCGGCGCTAACGCCATGGCCAACAGTTGCCGCGACATGCCTACCTCACCAACGAATGACAAGAAGCAAAGAACCGCCCAGCACCTCGATGTCGCATCGCTCAAGCGACCACTTAAAGGGAGTCGAGCCTCCCGGGCGGGCGGCAATTATTGCCATCAAGCGCGCAAAGTCAACGCTTTTCCCCGCTCACTATTGCACGCTTGGCGTTTTCTTCAACTCAGTGCGCGTTACAGCGTGTATCTTCAGGCCATACTGCCAACGTGGTATGACCGCTGCATTGCGTTAAGTCGGCATTTCGGCAGCGCTTGCGCATCGCGTTATACTGTGGCCCTCACGTTAGCGAAGGACAGGACATGCTTTCAGGTCTGGATCATCTGGTGGTCACCGTGACCGATATCGGTCGCGCCGTCGACTTCTACTCGCGCGTCCTGGGGCTGGATGTACGCTATCGCGACGCCCAGCGCGTTGATCTGATGCTTGGCGATAGCGCCCTTCGCCTGCATCAAACCGACAGCGACATCGCGCCAGTATCGGCAACGCCCACGGCGGGTAGTCTCGATCTCTGCCTGCGCAGCCAGCTCCCGCTGGACGAGTTCAAACAGCATTTGGACGCGCTGGGCATCGAGATCGAACTTGGCCCCGTAGCGCGTCAAGGCGCCAACGGCCCCATCGACTCTCTCTACTTGCGCGACCCGGACGGCAACCTGCTGGAAATCTGCAGGCCGGGGCGCTGAGCCACCAGGGCCTTATCAGCGGCAGATCGCGCGGATCGCCATCAATTTTGAATAGATCATCGAGATAGGAAGTGCGCATGAACGAACGCAACTATGATGAGCCCCCCATCGAGGGGGAGATCGTCTCCGAACATAGCCCTCGCCCCGACACCACCATGGCGATGGTGGTCTACGCCCTCTTTCTGGTGAACCTGATTACCGCAGGGTTCACCGCCGTGATCGGCGTGGTCATCGCCTACGTCTACCAAGGCAAAGGGCCGCAGTGGCTCGATGACCACTACCGCTATCAGATTCGTACTTTCTGGATCGGCACCCTTTACGGCTGCATCTCGCTGCTGTTCACCCTGATCCTTATCGGCTTTCCCATGCTGGCCGTGCTGGCGATCTGGTTCATCGTGCGCTGCGTCAAAGGGTTCAAGGCGCTTCACGAACAGCGCGCGCCGCACAACCTGACCACATGGCTGCTGTGATCGATGACTGATACTTCCCGCCGCGCCCGCTGGCAGGCTAGCGCCATCGCCCGGCTGTGGCGTTTTTTGTCGCACCGGTCGCTGCCCACGCTATGGCGCTTGGCCGCTTGGCTTGGGCCCAAGGTCTACCGCTTCAACAAGCGCGAGCGCAGCGTGACCGACATCAACCTTGGCGTGGTCTACCCCGAGCTTGACGCCAAGACGCGCCGGGCGCTTGGTCAGGAAAGCCTCAAGCACTCGGCGGCCACCATGCTGGAGCTAGGGCACGCCTGGATGGCCGAGCCTGCTCGGGTCGAGGCGAGCATTCTGGCCGTACACGGGCGCGACAAGCTCGACGGAGCCCGCGCCGAAGGCCGCGGCGTCATCGTGCTCGCACCGCACTTTGGCAACTGGGAAGTGCTGAACTTCTGGCTCTCCAGCCACTTTCCCTTTACCGCCATGTACGAGCCGCCCAAGCTCACCCGGCTCGATCCGGTGATTCGCCAAGGCCGCGAGCGCATGGGCGCAAGCCTCGTACCCACCAACCCGCGTGGCGTCGCCGCCCTGCTCAAGGCGCTCAAGCGCTGCGAGGCCATCGGTATTCTGCCCGACCAAGAACCCGATTGGGGCAGCGGCGTCTTTGCGCCCTTCTACGGGCATGCGGCCTACACCGCCACGCTACTGCCCAAGCTAGTGGCGCGCACCCAGGCGCGCGTGGTGACCGGCGTTGCCAAACGCATTCCCGGCGAGGGGTTCGAGATTCACTTTCTCGACGCCGATGAGCGCGTCTATAGCGAAGAGGAGGCGCAATCGGCAGCCGGGGTCAACGCCTGCGTCGAAGCCGCCATCGCTCTGGAACCGGCGCAGTATCAGTGGGAGTACAAGCGTTACCGCAAGGTGGTCGAAGAGGCACAAGGCCTCTCCGACGCCAATCGCTATCGGCTTTATTGAAGGACGAGTCAGCGCTACTCGCTGGAGGGCCGGGCGTAGACGTCATCCAGCCGCTGAATGTCGTCTTCACCCAGGTAGGCGCCCGACTGCACCTCGATCAGTTCCAGGTCGATCTTGCCGGGATTCTCCAGCCGGTGCAGCACGCCGATGGGAATATAGGTGGATTGGTTCTCGCTGACCAAAAAAGTGCGCTCATCGAGGGTTACCAAGGCGGTGCCGCTGACCACCACCCAGTGCTCGGCGCGGTGGTGGTGACGCTGTAGCGACAATCGCCCACCAGGCTTGACGGTGATGTGTTTGACCTGATGGCGCTGGCCGCTATCCACCGCCTGAAAGCTGCCCCAGGGCCGATGCACGCGCGGTGCGCTGTTGGGTTCGTCGCGCCCGGCACGCTTGAGCGCCGCCACCACCTCCTTGACCCGCTGCGCCTGATCCCGCGGCGCGACGAGCACCGCATCGGCGGTTTCCACCACCACGAGGTTATCCACCCCAAGCGTGGCGACCAAGCGATGCTCGGCGAGCACCAACGAATCGCGAGTATCTTCGAGCCATACATCGCCGCGTTGCGCATTTCCCACCGCGTCTTTTTCCAAGGTCTCCCATAGCGCTCGGAAACTACCGATATCGCTCCACGCTGCCTGAAGTGGTACCACGGCAGCAGTGTGGCACTGTTCCATCACGGCGTAGTCGATGGAGTCGGAGGGGCTTGCGCAAAACGCGGCCTCGCCAAGGCGCAAGAAATCGAGATCCTCATGCGCGTTCGCTACCGCCTCCTCGCAGGCCTTGAGCATATCGGGCTGCAGACGTGAGAGTTCCTCCAAGTAGCGCGACGCTTTGAACAGAAACATGCCGCTATTCCACAGATGCGCACCCTCTTCGAGCAGCGCTTTGGCCCGCTCGACATCGGGCTTTTCGATAAAGCGCTCCACGCGAAAGCCGCCTTCGAGGGCCTCACCGCAAGCAATGTATCCGTAACCCGTTTCGGGGTGCGTCGGCGTTACGCCAAAGGTCACCAGATGCCCGGTTTGGGCCAGCGGTTCGGCCTGGCGGACGCTGGCACAAAAACGGGCGGTATCGTCTATCCCGTGATCGGCGGGCAGCACCAATAAAACCGGATCGTCGCCATCGGCCAGGGCAAGTAGCGCCGCGCAGGCAATGGCAGGCGCCGTATTGCGCCCTTCGGGCTCGAGCACAAACCGCGCTTCAGGCGCCTTCTCGCGTAGCTGCTCGGCCATCAAGAAACGCTGCGCCTGATGGCCCATGACGATGGGCTCTTTGGCCCCAAGCGGCGCAAGGCGGGCAAGGGTTTGCTGTAAGAGGCTGCCCTCACCGCAGAGTTCGAGGTACTGCTTGGGCATGCTCTCGCGCGATAGCGGCCAAAGGCGGGTGCCGCTGCCGCCGCTCAAAATTACCGGCTGAATCATCTCGACCGTCCTGTCGTAGGCGCTACTCTTCATCGGTCACGGCCAAGGCGTAGGCCACGGCGTGTTCGAAGGGCATCGCGGATTCCGTTGTGGGCTTTGTTATGAGATTTGCTGTAGCGTTCGTTGCCGTTTCGATGCCGAGCTCCTCACCAAAGCCTTCGCGCAGCCAGTGTCGAATCTCCGACATGCGCGGCGGCGCCGTTAGCTGCGTCGCATCGGGCAAGGCGCCGGGAACGAACCCATGGGCAAGAAAAGGCGCCAACAGCGCCGGGTCTCGACTCACTACGTGCACGGGCACGGCGGCGCTGGCATTTTCGCCGGTAATCAGCGGCGCGGGCTGATGATCCCCCAGGGCGATGAGCAGCGTATCCTCATCGACGACGCGTTCAGCCCAGCGCCCAGTTACCTTTACAGCGTAGTCGATCGACCACATGTAGTGATCGCGAATGCGCTCGATGTCTTGCCATACCACCTCCGGTGGGTCGCCCGCCTCCTCCCAGGGCGCAAAGATGTGACCATCGCCGATCAGGTCCCAGTCATCCAATACGGGCAAAATCGGTGTCCAGGGGGCGTGGCTCGAAATCAGCGCCACCTGGGCGAAGGTCGGCCGCTCGCCCAGCAAGTTACGCTGCATGTAATCGAGCGTGAACTGATCGGGCATGGTGACCCAGTGCAGCGCCGGGCCACGGTAGTCGATATCGCGCGCAGCCACGATCTGATCGAATCCGTAGGCTTCACCCTCGGGCCAGGCCATCGAGATCGCCGGCATCACCCCAAGGGTATGCTGGCCGGTGGCCTTGAAGTCGTCGATCAGGGTCGAGTGTTCGCTTGCCAGCATCAGTCGGTACCACAGCTGATTGTCGATCCAGCGCCCGCTCAGGGTAGTGGCGTGGGCAAGCCACGACTGCCCGCCGCGAATCGGCGCCTCTACGAGTCCCGTTACCAGATGAAGGCCGCGCGCTTCCAGCCGTTCGGCCATCTCCTCCAGAGTAGGCAGAATGTCGCCGTTATAGCGCTCGTCGGCAATCGCGGTAACGCCGTAGGATTCGATGAAGGTCAGCAGCACTTGCTTATCGGCAAGCCCCGGCAGCGCCTGAGTGTCCAAGGGGGACATGGCAAGTTCGGCCGTGAAGCGTTTGCGCGCGGCATGCGTTGCCATGATCTGCTCGGCCTGAAAGCGCGTGGTCTCGGCCATTACCGCCCGCGCCGCCGCCACGGGGTGGGTGCCGTAAAGCGCCAACAGGGTCATTACCCCTGCCAGTGATGCCATGCCCAGGGCAAACTTGCCTTCCAGCGTGCCAAGGCGGTAGCGCCGAGCGGGCATCATCAGCCGCCAAAGCCACCAAACGAGCGCCAAGCAGATCAATCCCGCCGTCGCCATTGCGCAAATTGCCCAAAGTTGGCCTACATTACCTACTAGCAAATGGTAGACCGAACGCAGCAGGGGCAGGTCGAGGTAGAGATTGAGCGGTCGGCCAAACGCCATATGCGTGGCAAGCTCGCCAAAGTTGGCGGCCACGACCAGCACGATCCAGGCCGTCGCGATAGCGGCGAGCCATCCTCGCCACCAGCGGTGTGGCATCAGCAGCATACCGGGCAGCATGACCCACGCTTCCCAGGCTATCCACTGCTGAGCGATACCGCCAAAGCGCCACCACAGCGGGGCGATCAATAGTACATTGAGCGCCAGGGCGCCTAACCATAATCGAATCATTCATCTCTCATACCAGGAGGCTTATCAGTACGCCGGGGGATAACGTGTCAGCAGCATCGCAAGCCGTTGCAGGCGTACGCCGAACAATCAGAACGTTAAAGCTAGAACCTAGACACAAGGGTCTTTATGGAAAGTCGTCGAGCGAAGACAAGACAAGGCAAAAATTGACGAAGAAACGGAGTTTACAGATGGTAAATGAGTATTCTGAGTCAATTTTTAACGCCGGATTGTCGAGCGCAGACACTTTACACAGAGCCTAGAACAGCCATTACGAAAATACACGCAAGACAAGGAACACGACGTCTCATTGGCTCCATCAGGACAAGGATTGCATCCATGCGTTTGAACATGGCATTTTGCGGCGTGGCGCTGTTGGGAAGCTTGCCGCTCTCCGTAGCATTGGCCGCCGAAGACGAACACTTTCAAGAGGTCATCGACCGCGCCGAGGAGTTGGCCGCCACCCCCTACAGTGCGCCCGAAGACACCCTCCCCGAAGCCTTGCACGACATTAGCTACGATACCTATCGTCAAATCCGCTTCGACCCCGAAAAGGCGTACTGGAAGGACGAAAGCGACATTAATCTGCAGCTCTTTCATAGCGGCTTTCTCTTCACCACCCCGGTCACCCTGAACATCATCGACGGCGATGACGTCTCGACGCTGCCTTTCTCCGCCGACGACTACCGCTACGATGGCGACGCCGCTCCTCTTGCCGACGAGGAGTTCGGCGACATCGGCCACGCCGGGTTTCGGCTTCACTACCCGCTGAACGAGCACGAGAACGAATACGCCGACGAGTTCGCCGTCTTTCTCGGCTCCAACTACTTCCGCCTGGTCGGCGAGGGTCAGGTCTATGGGCTTTCCACGCGCGGGCTCGCGGTCAATACCGCTCAAGCCGACCAGGAAGAAGAGTTTCCCGCCTTCCGTGAGTTCTGGCTCTACAAACCGGGCGAAGAGGCAGGGCAAATCACCCTGCTGGCCCTGCTCGATAGCCCCTCCATTACCGGTGCCTACCGCTTCGTACTCACGCCTGGTGAAAGCACCGTCGCCGAGGTCGAAGCCGAGCTTTTCGCCCGCGAAGACATCGCCAAGCTAGGGGTTGCCCCGCTCACCAGCATGTTCACCTTTGGCGATACCACCCAAGCCCCCTACGACGACTTCCGCCCGCTGGTACACGACTCCGATGGCCTGCTGATCAACAACGGCCAGGACGAGTGGATCTGGCGCCCGTTGCACAATCCCGAGGCGCTGCGCGTATCGAGCTTCACCGATAGCGACCCCAAAGGCTTTGGCCTGATGCAGCGCGAACGCGACTTCAACCGCTACCTCGATCTCGAAGCCAACTACCACCGCCGCCCCAGCCAGTGGGTGCAGCCGCTGGAGCAGTGGGGCCCTGGGCACGTCGAGCTGGTCGAAATCCCCACTCCCGACGAAACCCACGACAACATCGTGGCTTACTGGGTCAGCGAAGACGCCATGAGCGCGGGCGAACATCGCCGCCTGCACTACCGCACCTTCACTCTCAACGAATCGCCCAATGCCTCGCAGCTGGCCCAAGTGGTACGCACGCGCCACGGCCAAGCAATCGTTCCGGGCGACGAAGGCGAGGAATCTTCCGAGCAGCGGCAGATCATCGTCGACTTCGAAGGCCCATCGCTTTCCGGCTTGAGCGCCGATATGCCGCCTGAGCTTGCCATCGAGAATCAGGGCGGCGAGATCGCCCTGCCCCAGGTCAAGCCGCTGCCCGATGGTGGCTGGCGCGCTACCTTTAGGATTTTGCCGGGCGATGCGCCCAGCGACATCCGCCTGCATCTGACGCATGACGATAAAGCCGTCAGCGAAACCTGGAACTACGTATGGTACCCAAGCGATGAATGAACCGACGCAACAGGCACCCGATATCCCCGGTCTCGCTCTGCGCCGCTGGACCCTTGGCGTGCTGGTGGCTCTCTCCAGCCTCGCCGGGGGGCTTGCCATGTACCGCGTGGCCGCCGATTTCCCCCTGGCCGCGCTGATTCCGCTGCTATCCCTGTTCACCATAAGCTTCACCTGGATCGTATTGGCGTTCTGGAGCGGCGTCTTTGGCTTCGTCATCAGCGCGCTGCGCCTCGACCCGCTAACGCTAAAGCGCGTACCCGGCTTCTTGGATGAACCGCTCACCCAGCGCACCGCGCTGATCATGCCGGTCTACGCCGAGCCGCCTGTGCCGACGCTGTCGGGGCTGGAAGCGACCTGCCGCTCGCTGCTGGAGGCCGCCTCACGCCAGGGCATTGACGATCTTTCCGATCACGTCGAGGCCTTCATCCTCAGCGACACCCAGAACCCCGACCAAGCCCACGAAGAGGCCGTCCATGTGGCAGCGCTCCAGCAGCGCCTGGCGGGGCAGATGACGGTGCATTACCGCCGCCGCGAGGCCAACGTCGGACGCAAGGCGGGTAACATCGCCGACTTCTGCCGCCAGTGGGGGCAGAATTACGACACCATGGTGGTGCTCGACGCCGACAGCCTAATGAGCGGTGAAGTGCTGCTTCGGATGATGCGTCGCATGCAACGTGAGCTCGATGTGGGACTGATTCAAACGGTGCCCATGCCCGTAGGCCAGCGCACGCTCTTCGGACGTTTCCAGCAGTATGCCTCGGCACTGTATAGCCCCATGTTGGCGGCAGGGCAAAGCTTTTGGCAGGGCGAAACGGCCAACTACTGGGGCCACAACGCCATCATTCGCGTGCGCGCCTTCATGGCCTGCGCGGGGCTGCCGAGCCTTCCCGGCAAGCCACCTTTGGGTGGTGAGATCTTGAGCCACGACTTCGTCGAAGCGGCGCTGCTGCGCCGTGGCGGCTGGCGAGTGCTACTGGATACCACCCTGACCGAAGCCCATACTGAAGCGCCGCACTGCCATAGCTTCGAGGCCATGCCGAGTAACTTTCTGGATTTCGCCAAGCGCGATAGACGCTGGCTGCAGGGCAACCTCCAACACCTGCGCCTGCTCGCTGCCTCGGGCTTTCACCCCTTGAGCCGCCTGCACTTTTTGCTGGGCGCGATGGGGTATCTCTCATCGCTGGTATGGCTTGGTCTGCTCATCTGCACCAGCATTTTAGTGGGCTATACCGAGATCGAAGAGCCAACCGTGAGCCCGCTACCGCAGCCGCTATCACTGGGTCTTTTTAGCCTCACCATCGGGCTCTTGTTTGCCCCCAAACTGCTGGGCTGGATACTTGCTTTTTGGCAGAACCCGGAGGCTTTCGGCGGGCGGCTGCGCCTCACGCTCAGCACCATTGGTGAAGTTCTTTTCGCTGCACTCTGTGCACCGTTGACCATGGCCTGGCACAGCCTTTTCATCATCACCGTATTGCTCGGACGCTCCATCGAGTGGAATACCCAGCCGCGCGGCGAACGCTCGCTGCCCTGGCGCGAAGTGTGGCTGCACACCAGTTGGCTTTCGCTATGCGGGATGGCCTGGGGCGCGGCCCTGGCACTGCTCTCACCTACGGCGTTCGTATGGCTCACGCCTGCGTGGCTTGGTTTGATTCTCGCTGCCCCCATCGTCAAATACTCGAGCTCGCCTAGCCGGGGGGATTACGCCACCGACCGTCTCGGCCTGCTGGTCACCCCAGCGCTCTCGCACGCGCCAGCGCTTTTGACCCACTATCAGGCGCTGCTGGATAAAAACGCACACGTTAGCGATAGCGGCATTGCGCCCAACGACCCGCCGCCACCACGGCAGGACGACATGCCCGCGCAGGCGTTGAAAGGCTTCAAGCGCGAAGAGCTTGCTCACTATCGCACGACGGCAGGCACCTTCACTCGCGCTGCTCCCTAATGTGCGCGGCGCTCTTGTTACGCTTTGATCGCCCTCTAGTGGCCCTCTGAACAAGGGGGCTGAAAAGGCGAATAGGTCACCATGCACTACGAATGGCATCACCTTACTTCTCCTCAACTGGCCGAGGTCGCATCGCGCGACCCGGTCGCCCTCATCGTGCTCGGCGCCATCGAGCAGCACGGCACCCACCTGCCGCTAGCCACCGACCTCACCATCGGGCTGGGCTTGCAGCAGGCGCTGCTCGAACGCCTCGATGAAGCGACCGACGTGCTCTGCCTACCGCCTCTGGCAGTGGGCGCCAGCGACGAGCATACGCATTTCCCGGGCACCCTCAGCGTGCCCGCCCCGCTTGCCATCGCCACGCTCGAAGCCTACGGCGACAGCCTCGCACGAGCGGGCATACGCCGCTGGGTACTGCTCAATAGCCACGGCGGCAATAAAGCGGTGATGGATCTGGCCGCGCTTACCTTACGCAAGCGCCATGCCATGCGCGTGGTCAAGGCAACCTACACCCGCCTGCCTGCGCTCGAAGGCGCGATCGACGCCGACGAACTGCGCCACGGCCTGCACGGCGGCCTGCTGGAAACCGCCATGATGCTGCATCTTGCGCCCGAACACGTTCGCCTAGACGGCTACCGCCCCGCCCCACCCACCACGCCCGCACCCGGCAAATTGCTCGCCCACGAGGGCGCCGCCGCCTTCGCCTGGCTCGCCGACGACTTGAGCCCCGAAGGTGTTGCAGGCGACGCCACCCTAGCCACGGCCGAGCTCGGTAAGCGCCTGCTCGACCACTACGCCACCCTGCTCGCCCAGGTCGTCGAAGAGACCGCGTCACTTACACCGCTTGATTGAGTCGACGTCTTTTACGGGTATCGGTGTATGCATCGCTTAATATGGCGATGCATATCCAGTGGCGAATATCGCCACTTACTTGACTCTCACGCTGTCTTCTAGCACTAAACTCCTATACGCATAGCACTGTCCGCCTCGATACTTATTGACAGCAGATAGTGCAATTAGAAAGCAATATTTATCATGATTTAATGAAGACAAATCCTCCAAATAAAAGTAAACTCCCGAGCCTCTTTACCCAGCTAACGACTAGCCAGGTGATATTTCCATCGATCAGGAGGATTTAATGGAGTCTCAGCAGCTAAACGAGTCATTGCGCGGCATTATCGAACCGCTTTATCGAGCCAAGTTTTGGATACAGCTAAACGGCATCATGCTCATCCTTGCCGGTATTCTCATCGCCATTTCCATCGTAGGAATTCTCATCGCCTGGCTCCCTATCTGGGTAGGCGTAGTGTTGATGCAGGCCGCTAAGTCAATCGATAAGGTTTATCACAGCGGTGACGAAAGAGAAATGCGCTTTGCGCTGAGTAAGATCAAGACCTACTTCACCATTTTCGGCGTCATGATCCTACTCCAACTCTTGTTTATGGTCATCATGATGTTCTGGGGTGGAATGGGCTTTAGCGCCATGATGTCGTCTTACTAAAACGCACCACCGCTATCGGCTACCTAAAGCAGAGTCTAAGGTAGCCGATACGCCCGTCCTGCCTTCAATCGCTACCCTTTATCTAGATTGAGCATTAGACCTCTAGGCGCCTTTAATTCTCGCAACCAACGTAATGCTGTCCACCTTAATGGGCACAACTTCTTTTTCGACCCTATGCGGTCAGAGCAAAAGCCGAATAGCGCGGTTGACGCTTGAACTCAGGCATTCGAGCCAGACCATTCAGCATCCACCGCTATCCAACGCTTGATATCCACGGCATTCACTGCGCACTTATGGCACCATGGAGAAGCTTTTCTGCCACCGCTCAGGAATCCTCATGCCTGCCTTTTCCGACTCGTCGTTGACGCCCGGTTTCATGGTTGCCCATGCCAATCGCTTGGAGGATTTGCGCGCGCTGGCGGTAGAGTGGATGCGGCGCCATCCGCTGGGGCCGCTGGAGAACGAGACGATTCTGGTGCAGAGCAACGGCATCGGCCAGTGGCTAAAGCTGGCGCTGGCCGCCGATCCCGAAGAAGGCGGTGCGGGAATTGCCGCCGCGCTCGATGTCATGCTGCCAGCGCGGTTTCTCTGGCAGGCCTACCGCAGGGTGCTGACCCACGTCAGCGGCGATGCTGATGCGGTGCCGCTGACCTCGCCTTTCGATAAGTCGCGTCTGGTATGGCGGCTCCTGCGCCTGCTGCCTACCCTGGCCGAAGAGGAAGCTTTCGCTCCGCTGGCGCGCTTTCTCGACGTCGACCGCGACCAGCGCAAGCACTACCAACTCGCCGAACGGCTGGCGGATCTTTTCGATCAATATCAGGTTTACCGCGCCGACTGGCTCGAAGCCTGGGCGCGCGGGGAAGACGTACTCATCGATGCCCGCGGCGTAGCCAAACCGCTGGCCGACAACCAGCGCTGGCAGCCTGCGCTATGGCGCGCGCTCCGCGACGACGTTGCGCGCACCCAAGGCAGCGCCGGGCTCGCCAGCAGCCGCGCTCAGGTACATCAGCGCTTTCTCACTGCGGCGGAGTCACTCGAAGGCCAGGCCTGCCCGCCGGGGCTGCCACGGCGTTTGATCATCTTCGGTATCTCCTCGCTGCCGCAGCAAACGCTAGAGGCGCTGGCCGGGCTTTCGCGTTGCTGCCAGATCGTGCTCTGCGTGCACAACCCCTGCCAGTTCTACTGGGCCGATATCATCGAACACAAGGATTTGCTGCGCGCCAGCCGCGCCCGCCAGCGGCGCAAGCTCGGCATGCCCGAAGCGCTCGACATTCTTGGCACTGGCGATGTGGATGAGGCGCTGCACCTACACGCCCAGCCGCTGCTCGCGGCTTGGGGTAAGCAAGGCCGCGACTACCTACGCCTGCTCGACGAGCACGACGATACCGGCCACTACCAAACCCTGTTCGAGCAGCAGGCGCTGCGCATCGACATCTTCGAGCCCTTTACCACGTCCGCCCATTCGTGCCTGCTGACCCAACTGCAAGACGACATTCGCGAGCTGCGCCCGCCGGCCGAAACCCAAACCACCTGGCCCGCGGTCGACACCGCCCAAGACGACTCCCTGGTCTTTCACGTTGCGCATGGCGTCCAGCGTGAAGTGGAGATTCTCCACGATCAGCTGCTCGCCGCCTTCAGCGCCGACCCACACCTGCGCCCGCGCGACATCATCGTCATGGTGCCCGACATCGACCGCTACGCACCGCACATCGAGGCGGTGTTCGGCCAGTACCGGGCGCTCTCCAACGCCCCCGGCAGCGCGCCAGAAGACCCGCGCTACATTCCTTACACGCTCTCAGACCAAGCCAGCCGCCACCGCCTGCCGCTGATGATCGCGCTGGAAAAGCTGCTACGCCTACCCGAAATGCGACTGAACGTCAGCGACCTGCTCGATTTGCTGGACGTGCCCGCCCTGCGCCAGCGCTTTGCCATCGAAGAGAGCGATGTACCCACGCTGTCGCGCTGGATCGAAGGCGCAGGCATTCGCTGGGGGCTCAACGCAGAGCAGCGCGCTCGGCTCGATTTGCCCCCAGGCTTGACCCAAAACACCTGGCTCTTTGGCCTAAGGCGTCTGCTTCTAGGTTACGCCGTGGGCACCGGCCCGGCTTGGCAAGAGATCGAGCCCTACGACGATATCGGTGGCCTCGAAGCCGCTCTGGCAGGCCCATTGGCCGCGCTTTTGGAGCAGCTCGAAGCCACTTGGCAGGTGCTCTGCCAGCCCACCGGTGCCACCACCTGGGTGGCGCGGCTTCGCGCGCTGCTGGAGAACTTCTTTCTCAGCGACGAGGCCGATGACAGCCTGATGCTGAACAAGCTCGAAAACGCCCTGCAGGCGTTTCAGGAGAGCAGCGAAGAGGCCAAGCTCGATGCTGACTTGCCGCTCTCCATGGTGCGCGAACACTGGCTTTCGCAGATCGACGAGCACAGCCTTTCGCAGCGCTTTTTGGCCGGGGCGGTCAACTTCGCCACCCTGATGCCGATGCGCGCGATTCCGTTCAAGCGCGTCTGCCTTTTAGGCATGAACGATGGCGACTACCCGCGCTCGCAGCCGCCGCTAGATTTCGACTTGATGGGCAGCGACTACCGCCCCGGCGACCGCTCGCGGCGCGAAGACGACCGCTACCTGTTTCTCGAAGCGCTGCTCTCGGCGCGCGAACAGCTCTACGTCAGTTGGGTCGGACGCAGCCAAATCGACAACGCCCCCCAGCCGCCCTCGGTGCTGGTAGGCCAACTGCGCGATCATCTTGCGGCAGGCTGGCGCGCTGAAAACGATGAAGACCTGCTCGCGGCGCTCACCACCGAGCACCCCTTACAGCCATTCAGCCCGGCCTACTTCACTAACGCTGCCGATGCGCCTGCGGCGTCTGCCACGCGGCTATTCACCTACGCCCACGAGTGGCGCACGCTGCACGCACCACGCCGGGTAAGCGCTCCAGCGCCGCTTGCGGCCTTCGAGCACGAGGCGCCGCCTACCCTTACGCTTACCCAGCTCGGCGGCTTTCTTGGCGAGCCGGTACGCGCCTTCTTTACTACGCGGCTGGGCATTCGCTTCGAGCGTGAAAACGTGCCCGAGCTCGATATCGAACCCTTTACGCTCGATACCCTGCAAAACTGGCAGCTACAGGCCCGGCTGATCGACACGCTACGCCGCGCCCACGACCAGGGCGAGCCACGCATAGAGGCGTTGGCGGCGGCGCTTGACCGCTTCCAAAGCCAAGGTGTCCTGGCTATGGGCGCCTTCGGTGAGCGTATGCGCGAGGCCCTGGCCGAGCCAATGGAGGCGCTCTTCGATGAGTATGAGAAGACGCTGGCAAGCTGGCCCCACGCTCTCGCACACCCCGAACTCGTGCGCTACGAGGGCCACTCGGATGCCGTGGTGGAAGATTGGCTAGACGAGGTGAGAACCAACGACGACGGCGAGCGCTGTCGCGTATTACTGCTGAGCAGCAGTTTGATCACCCAAAGCGCCGGACGAGGGCAATACCGCTGGGATCGGCTTCTACGCCCCTGGGTGGCACATCTGGCAGGCAACCTCAGCGCACCGCTCACCACCTGCCTGCTCTCCAAAGCGGGGCATGTGACGCTCGCCCCTATAGCCGCCGAAACGGCAACAACGCAGCTAAACGCGCTGATCGACGCCTGGCATCAAGGCCTCGACGCGCCGCTACCGCTGGCGCCCAAGGCAGGCTTTGCTTGGCTCGAAAAGGGGGGTGAAAGCGAAAGTGACGGGGGCGAAGGCGATAAAAGCGCCGCCTACCTAAACGCCGAAAAGGCGTACAACGATGGCGGCACACATGCCAAGGGCGAAGTCACCTTCAGCGACTACCTTCGCCACCGTTGGCCGGACTTCGCCGCGCTACACTCGGCCCAGCACCCCAGCGGCGAGACGTTCGCCAGCCTCACCGCGCGCCTTTACCAGCCGCTTCACGCCCAAATTAAAGGCGAAAAACGTAGGGCAGAAAAGTAAAGGCGATAAACCCATCGTAAATACGGCGCCGCAGGTGTAAAACGCTACCGGCAAGGCGCGCTCAGCGCGCCTTGCCGCTCTGCCCCACTACCAGTACGCGCTTGGCCAGGGCAATCATCTCGGGGTCGCCGGTGTGCTTGTCCGGCACGTCGGAGAGTTTGATCACCGGCAGCCATTCCTGCCCTTCCGGGCGCGCCTCGACCATCTTGATCACCATGTTCATCGGCTCTTCGCCCACGTCGTTGGTGAAGTTGGTGCCAATACCAAAGGCCATGCCGATACGATCCTGGCAGAAGGCGCGAATGCGCTCGACCCGCTCGGGGGTCAAGGCATCGGAGAAGATGATCGTCTTGCTCATCGGGTCGACGCCCAAGCGCTGGTAGTGCTCGATGGTCGCGGCGGCGAAGTCGATGGGGTCGCCGCTGTCGTGGCGCACGCCGTCGAAGAGCTTGGCGAACTTCTTGTCGAAGCTGTCGAAAAAGGCCCGCGAAGTGAACGTGTCGGTCAAGGCGATGCCGAGATCGCCACGATAGACGTCGACCCAGTGCTCCAGCGCCAGGCTGTTGGCCATCTTGAAGCCAAAACGCGCACCGTGGAACATGAACCACTCGTGGGCGTGGGTGCCAATGGGCTTGACCCCGTGGCGCATTGCCAACAGCACGTTGCTGGTGCCGGTAAAGGAGTCACCGCCGTGGTGGCGCAGCGCGCTGACCACGCGGTCGTGTACGGCGAAGGAGAAGCGCCGCCGAGTACCGAACTCGGCGATCTTCAAGCCCATGCGCCGATAGTGCTCGATCTTGTCGCGGGTGTTCGGCTCGATCAGGGCGTCGGCCTCGGCGGAGACGGTGATGCCGCGCAGCCGATACCACAGCTCGCTGATCATCGACATCAGCGGCACTTCCCATAAGATGGCGCGATACCAAGGCCCTTCGATGACCACCGAGAGATCGCTACCCTGCTGCCCGATGATCACCTCGGAGGGGTCGAAGCGAAAACCGGCGAGAAAATCGAGGTAGGTCGGGTCCAGGTAGGGGCAGGTGATCTTGAGGTAGCGCTTCTCTTCCTCGGTCAAGCGCAGGGAAGCAAGCTTATCGACCTCGGCGCGCAGTACCGCACCAAAGCCCTCGGGGAAGGCGTGCCCGCCCCGGTTGATGAAGGCATAGCGCGCCTGCGCATAGGGGAAGCGTTTGATCACGGCGTTTTGCATCGTGATCTTGTAGAAATCGTTATCCAGAAGCGATGTCAGCATGAGTAACCATCGTCAGCGTGAACAGAAGCCGCTGCAGCGTCTACAGATCGCCCCAGGCGTGGCAGGGCGACAAGATTAGCAGGAGAAGCGCCTATCTCACAGTCTTCTTGCCCGCGCGCTTAAGCCAACTTACCTCTAGCACGTCGAAAAAGCGCCCGCTTTGCTGCCACACAAGCGACGCGCTATAGTCCCCGCTCGATGCCAGTGCCCGCCTTTGGAGATCGGCCATGCGCCCACCCGCCCCCCTCGACCCGCTGACGCTCCCCCTTCACGGCAGCCGCTTGATCGAGGCGAGCGCGGGCACCGGCAAGACATTTACCATCGCCCTGCTCTACGTGCGTCTGGTGCTCGGCGGCGCCCACAGCGATGACGACACCGCCTTCGTGCGCCCGCTAACGCCGCCGGAAATTCTGGTAGTGACCTTCACCAACGCCGCCACCCAAGAGCTTCGCGAACGTATTCGCACGCGCCTGGTAGAAGCCGCCGAGGCCTTTCGCCAAGACGCCCCCCCGCAAGACGCCTTGCTTGCCGAGCTACGCACGCAGTATGCCGAGGCCACCTGGCCCGCCTGCGCCCGGCGCCTAGCACTTGCCGCCGAGTGGATGGACGAAGCGGCGGTATCGACCATTCACAGCTGGTGCTACCGCATGCTGCGCGAGCACGCCTTCGATAGCGGCAGCCTCTTCTCGCTCAACCTGGAAAACGACCAGAGCGAGCTGGAGCAAGAGGTCGTGCGCGACTACTGGCGCAGCTTCTACTACCCGCTCAAGCGCGAAGCGCTCGACAGCATCGTGGCCTGCTGGTCGTCGCCGCAGGCGCTCTACCACCAACTGCGCCCGCTGCTACCCGAACACGACGCCTTGCGCGGCGAACGCCCACCGCCTGGTGAGACGCTCGCCGCCGCCGACGCCGAACGTAAGGCACAGCTGACGAAGCTCAAAGCGCCTTGGCCCGCCTGGCTCGACGAGCTCGTCCCGGCGCTGGAAGAGGCCGCCCAGCAGAAAGCGTTCAAGGGCCAGAGCTTCAACGCTAAAAGCCGGGCGAGCTGGCTGGGGGCGCTACGCGACTGGTGCGAAAGCGACGCCGACCGGCCCAAACTGACCGACGCCGCTTGGAAGCGCCTGACCCCGAGCGGCATGGCCGAGATATGGAAAACGGACGCGCCGCCCTGCCCCGCCGCCTGGGAGGCCCTGGCAGCGCTTGCGCCCGCGCTCAATGCCCTGCCCCAGCCACGCAACGATTTGCTCCTGCATGCCCTGGGCTGGTGCCGCGAACGGCTGGCCCGCGAGCAGGAGCGGCGCAGTGAAATGGGCCCTAACGATCTGCTCATACAGCTCGACCGCGCCCTGCAAGGCCCCAACCGCGAGGCCCTGGCAGCGCAAATCCAGCGGCAGTTCCCGGTCGCGTTGATCGACGAGTTCCAGGACACCGACCCGGTGCAGTACCGCATCTTCGATGCCGTCTTCGATGTCGCCCATCCGCGCCGCGACGGCGCCATCTTGCTGATCGGCGATCCCAAGCAGGCGATCTACGCCTTTCGCGGGGCGGATATCTACACCTACCTCCAGGCGCGTAGCGATACCGCCGGGCGCCACGTCACCCTGGGCACCAACTTTCGCTCCAGCCGCGCCATGGTCGAGGCGGTCAACCACTGTTTCACACGGGCGGATGCCCACGCCGCCGGGGCTTTTCTCTTTCGCGACGGCGACGACGACCCGCTGCCCTTTTTGCCCGTGGCCGCCAAAGGGCGCGCCGAGCAGTTGGTACGCGACGGCGCCCCGCTACCCGCGATGACGCTCTGGCACCTGGAGTGCGACGAGCCGCTTTCCAAGGGCGCCTACCAGAGCGAAATGGCCGAACGCTGCGCCTCCTACATGGCCGAGCTGCTCTGTTTGGGCGCCCAAGGTCGCGCCGGTTTCAGCGCTGGCGACACGCTAGCGCCACTCAGGCCTTCCGATATGGCGGTGCTGGTCAATGGCGCCCAAGAGGCCCGCGCCATTCGGCAGGCGCTTGGCCAGCGCGGTATCAAGAGCGTCTATCTTTCTGATCGTGATCGAGTGTTCAGCTCGCCGATTGCGCTCGAGCTCGAACGCTGGCTGCTCGCCTGCGCCGAGCCGCTGGGCGGTTCGCGCCAGGGCGAAACGCGTCTGCGCGCCGCCCTCGCCACGCCAACGCTGGGGCTCGATCTCGCCGCGCTCGATCATCTCAACCGCGACGAACTAGCCTGGGAGCAGCGCGTCGAGCAGTTTGGCCACTACCATCGCCTCTGGCAGCGCCAGGGCGTGCTGCCCTTGATCCGCCGCCTGATGGCCGACTTCGACGTGCCCGCAAGGCTTCTGGGTGAGTTCGACGACGGTGAGCGCTTGCTGACCGACCTTCTACACCTGGGCGAGCTGCTCCAGCAAGCGAGCACCGAGCTCGACGGCGACCGCGCCCTGATCCGCTTTCTAAGCGAAGCCATCCGCGAGCCGGATAGCCAAAACGATAGCTACAAGCTGCGCCTGGAGAGCGACGCCGACTTGGTCAAGGTCATCACCATTCACAAGTCCAAGGGGCTCGAGTACCCGCTGGTGTTCCTCCCCTTCATCTCCAGCCACAGGCCGCTAAAGAAAGAGGACGTGCCGCTGCGCTGGCACGATGACGCCGGCCGCCTGACCCTAAGCCTGGAGGCCGACGACGCCCTTCTCGCCCGCGCCGACCGCGAACGCCTGGGCGAAGACCTGCGCAAGCTCTACGTGGCCCTGACCCGCGCCCGCCACGCCACCTGGCTTGGGCTTGCGCCGCTCAAAGCCAACGAAGGCAGCGCGCTGAACCACGTGATCAACGCAGGCCAGCTCGCACCCGATAACCTCAAGGGCGCTTTGGACGCTTTCATTACGGGCAGCGAGATCGAACTTGCCCCCGCTCCCGAGGCGACTGCGCTGCGCGTACCCAGCGTCGCGCCCAAGCTGGCGTTTGAGCCGGACGCAACGCCTGGGCAGGCAGGACAAGAGGCCATGTTGGAACTTGGGCACGCCCGCACGCCCAAGCGCCCGGCGCGCGAGCACTGGTGGATAGCCAGCTACTCGGCGCTCAAGCTATCCGGCACGCTCTCGCTGCCCGTCACGCCTCCCGAGCCCGCCACTGCCCAAGAGGCCACGGCGCTGGAAGTGCTCGACGAGCCGCGCGACGACGCCCAAGCAAGCGAGGTCGTTCACCTGCATCGCTTCCCGCGTGGCCCCGGCCCCGGCACCTTTTTGCACGGGCTGCTGGAGTGGGTCGGCGAGACCGGCTTTGCCCGCGCGGTGGAAGACACCCCGGCGCGTGACGACATGCTGCGCCGCCGCTTACAGCTACGTGGCTGGCAGAGCTGGCACCCGGTGCTCGATGGCTGGCTGCAAGGGCTAATCAACACTCCGCTGCCGCTGCCCGGCGAGGCCTCGCCTCTTGCCCTAACGGCCGTCACGCGCTATCAGGTCGAGCTCGAGTTCTGGTTCGCCGCCCAGCGCGTCGATACCCGCGCGCTGGATACGCTGGTGAGTCGACACTGGCTCCCCGGCCAGCCGCGTCCCGCGCTGGACCGCGACACCTTGAACGGCATGCTCAAGGGCTTCATCGATCTCGCCTTCGAGCACGAAGGGCGCTTTTACGTGCTCGACTGGAAATCCAACTACCTGGGGCCAGACGACGGCGCCTACACCCAGGAAGCGATGCACGCCGCCATGCTGGAGAAGCGCTACGACCTGCAAGCCGCGCTCTACCTGCTCGCCATGCATCGCTTGTTGAAGGCGCGCCAACCCGATTACACCCCCGAGGCGCACCTTGGCGGCTCGATGACCCTGTTTTTGCGCGGCAGCCATAGCGCTAGCCGCGGCGTGGTAGCCGAGCGCCCCACCCCGGCGCTGATCGAGGCGCTAGACGCCCTCTTTGCCGGGCGCCACGCTAACGCGTTCGAGGAGACCGCATGAACGATCCGCATACGCTGGACCTGTTCGCCGCGCCCGCCGAAGCGGCTCCCGCGCCGCCTCACCCGGCGCTGCACGACACCCAAGCGCTGCTTGCTCTGTGCGAGCGCTGGGTGGCGCGCGGTTGGCTGCGCGCCCTCGACCGCGCCCTAGTGCGTTTTCTGCTGCAAGAGGCAAGCGATGCCCCACCCCTGCTGCTCTTGGGGGCTGCGCTGACAAGCCACCAGCTTGGGCGCGGGCACGTCTGCCTGGAGCTTTCCGCTACGCTCAAGGCGCCGGATTTCGCGCTTTCCCTACCGCCCGAAAACGACGACCTGAGCGACCCGCCGCCGCTGCCGAGCGACGTGCTTGCCCCCCTGACGCTCGATGCTTGGCAGGCAGCCTTCGACCACCCGACGCTGGTGAGCGAAGGCGCGGGCAATACGCCGCTGGTGCTAAGCCGCGAGGCAGGCACGGCGCGGCTCTACCTGCGCCGCTACTGGGACTACGAACAAACCCTGCACCACGGTATTCAAGCGCGGCTAGGCGTGCCCGACGCGCCGGAAGACGCTGCAGACCCTACGCTACTCAAGCGCGCGCTGGATATTCTCTTTACCCCGAGTGAAACCTTAGATTGGCAAAAGGCCGCCTGCGCGCTGGCCTCGCGCCCGCGCTTTGCCATCGTCACCGGCGGCCCCGGCACCGGCAAGACCACTACGGTGGTCAAGCTGTTGGCGCTGCTGCAAACGCTTCAGCAGGCGCACACCCCAGCGCGGGCGCTACGCATTCGCCTGGCGGCCCCTACGGGCAAGGCCGCCGCGCGGCTGAACGAATCGATTGCCGGGCAGGTTAGCCGCCTGCCTTTAGACGCACTCGAGGCCATGCTGAACGAGCGCCACCCCAGCGCGCCGTTGACCATTCCTAGTGACGTCACCACGCTGCACCGCCTGCTCGGCGCGCGCCCCGATACGCGGCATTTTCAGCACCACGCAGGCAACCCACTGGCGCTGGACGTACTAGTGGTAGATGAAGCCTCGATGGTGGATATCGAGATGATGACGGCGCTACTGCGCGCCCTGCCGCCGCGCGCGCGGCTCATTCTGCTGGGCGATAAGGACCAGCTTGCCTCGGTAGAAGCAGGCGCGGTGCTGGGCGATTTGTGCCGCCGCGCCGAAGCGGCGCACTACACCCCTGAAACCGCAGCGTGGCTCGAAGCCGCGACCGGCCAGGCGGTGCCGAGTGAGTACCTCGATACGCAGGGCCAGCCGCTCGATCAAGTCATCGCCATGCTGCGCGTGAGCCACCGCTTCGATGCAGCAAGCGGCATCGGCCAGCTCGCCAGCGCGATCAACCAGCCCAGCAGCGCCACTTCTTCGCGCGACAAACAGCAGGCCGTAAGCCAAGTGCTGCGCGACGGCTACCCGGACCTTCGCCACGCCGTCATCAACGATGAGCGCATGCTAGATGCCCTGGTGCTCGACGGCGGCGCGGCGCACTTTCCCCATGGCGGCGAGGGCCGTACCGACCATCACGGCCAGCCCATCGCGTCACCCATGGGATATCGCCACTACCTCGACGTGCTGCGCGCCGCACGCCCCCGCGATGCCTCACTCGAACGCGACCCAATCACTTACGCCACCTGGGCCAGCCAAGTGCTCACCGCCTACAGCCGCTTTCAGCTACTCTGCGCGCTACGCAAAGGCCCCTGGGGCGTGGAGGGGTTGAACCTGCACATCGCCAAGACCCTGCGCGCCGACAAGCGCCTGTTCGGCAGCGACCACACCCTAGAAAAAGGCTGGTTCGAAGGCCGCCCGGTGCTCGTCACCCAAAACGACTACGCGCTAAAACTGATGAACGGCGACATCGGCATCACCCTCGCCGTACCCGACCCGCGCGCCCCAGGCCAAACGCTCCTGCGCGTCGCCTTCCCCACCGACGACCCACGCCACCCCATCCGCTGGGTACTCCCCTCGCGCCTACACGCGGTAGAAACCGTGTTCGCGATGACGGTGCACAAATCCCAAGGCTCGGAGTTCACCCACACCGCCCTACTCCTCCCCCCCACCCTCAACCCAATTCTGACCCGCGAACTGGTCTACACCGGCATCACCCGCGCCCGCGAATGGCTCACCGTCGTGGAGGCCAAACGCGGGGTGTTGGGGGAAGCGGTGGTGAGAGAGGTGTTGAGGGTTAGTGGGGTTGGGTGATGTTGTGGGATTAGCTATCGAGGGTGAATAAGTATTTAGTTTGGGCTAATGCCGCAAATAACCGGCTTCATACTGGCTGCCAACTTGGTGCACACCTGTTTTTGAATGTTCCTCAAACCATTTAAAAATCACCTTGGCGACGTCCGAAGAAATATCTACTGAGGTATTGAACTCCTCCGAATAACAACGTATTGCCTCCCATGGGCGACGCCGTTGATCTACGCATGCATCGCGGAACTCTTTGTTTAGGTTCGCAACCCGATCTTCAGACACCATTTTTGCTTCCTTTCCCCTCTAACGCCGCGCTCTGCGGAAAATTTGGAGCGCAGCGGAAATTTGTCCGATAGCAGCGCTTTTTTATACGCAGCGTTATTCTATCCAAAACGGTTATACTAAGGATGAAATAAGACTCTTCATAAATCTGTTGATGCTGCCGTAACTGGATCATACTTTTTTAGCTTCTCATTATACTTGAATAGGATGAATCAAGCCGCGAGTTCGCCATCTATTACCATTAACCAAAGATTCGAACGGAACTCCATTAGATAATTTCAAATTATCCGCATGGTCGGTCACGATGATTTGTGGACTAAAGCCAATGCTCAATTCGAGATCATTACAGTAAGTTGAGAGCTGGCTGAATAAATTTTCAACGGCTTTAATGTCTTCATCTATATTTTGGCCAACATTAAGAGACTTACGCTGTTCTGCTTCTTGTGCTTTTTGCTCTTCAAAAGTTGCTGAGTTATCACGGTTAAAATTTGGAAAATAAACCTGAGTCGGCTGATCCAAAAAAAGTACCGAAGGAATAGCACACTTCTCACCTAACTCAGCAAAATACTTGTGCAATGCCAAAAACAAGGTTATGTGGCAGTAAAGCCAGTTTGCGCCACTGCCCATTGACCGTAGGTAGATTTTTTCATTTTCATACGTTAAATGATAAAGGTCGAATGTTTCGAATGAGAAATGGAGATTAATTGGTTTATAGCTGCATTCAAACTCAAAATGACTGCCAATTTCAGCCATATATTCGTTTACCTTGTCTGACGCCTGTTCCAAACTTTTTTTCACATCGTACTCATTAAGTGCATCAGTAATCTTATTGAGCTGTTTTTTTAAATCTTTGATTTCCTTTTCAAGCTCGGCATCGTTGGCCATATTTAGAGTATCAAGAAGCGTAAATAACTTTGATTTTTGCATAATAATGCTTTCATACAAGCTCTTTTTTTCTGTTAACTGTTGATTTGCTTCCTCAATTTCCTTTATTTGTTGACTTAATTCAGTCAGCGCTCTGCTTACAATCTCTGTAAAACGCTGCACCTCAATCAAAGAGGATTCAAACCTTGCTTTCATTGGGCGAGCTTGAGCAAGGTTACCCGACACTTTATTAATAGCTTGTTGAAGTTTCTCAGCACTTTGTCGCAAGTTGTCTTTTTCAGTATGGCAAAATGGGCATACTGATGCAGAAATATGGACATGCTTAGGCGAGCTAAACTGCTTTACATTATCAACAAATCGCTCTTCTTCTTGAATATGCTTATTAATCGACGCAGCTTGTCGCTGCAACTTTCGTAGCTCAGCAGTTTTTTGATTACGTGCTAATTTCAACTGTTCGTAGCGTTGTGTCATAGCATCGGAATTATGATTTATTTTCTCAGCGACTATGATGTCATCAAGTTGGTCTTTAGCATCTTGAGGATGCCGAAGTACCTTGTCCGATGACAGCGGCTCATCTTTAAAGCCCATTAAGGCGTATAATTGACTTAAAACAGGAGCGACTTTTTGTTTATAGCTGTCTGACGTACGCTTATTGGTTTCTTTTTGGCGCTCTAAACGCCTTACCTCCCCACTTAGCCGTTCTTTTTCTTGTGATAGGTGAAAGAACTTTTGATCGACAAGCCCTAAAAATATCTTTGTGTGCTCAATAGCCTGATCTCGCTTTTCCTTCTCGTCGAACCTATAAAATAGCGCATGTTTATTAGCAACTAGGTTTTGATGCTGAAGCATAAACGATGTAAAGCTACGAATAGATGGTGTAGGTGCTTTTTGGTTAAATCGGCGATTGGCTCTCACAGCCAAAGATTCATCAACATCATCGATATCTAAGAAAAAGTCTCTTAAGTGCTTTTTAAACTCGCCCAGCGGACGAAAATAGCTGGCTTTAAAGTAATCGCGATTCATTTCTAAAGTGTTAAATTTCTCAACACGACGAAAAAACGCTTTTGTAGCAATATCAGGGTCACGCGCAATCACCATATTTTGTTCGTTAACAGCTAGCGCAACATAGTAAATGGCGGCACTGTTGGTAATTACACCTTTAGGAATGGTGTTTTCATCACTGCCAAAGCAGTAATCAAAAATTTCAATTAAGGCACTTTTACCGGTTGATGACTTGCCAGTAACAACATTAAGTCCAGCTTTAAAATTAACAGGGTGTTTGATTCCTTGATTATCAATTGCGCCAATTTCATGAATAAGTGTTTTCACCGCGGTTTCACTCCTAATAAAGCATAAATCTCGACTACTGAGTGACCAATGAATAATCGACCTAACTTTTCTGCACATTTTTGAGAGGTGAAGGTTGAGTCAGCCCCATCACATTGCACTAGAGATAGCCGTTTCTCATTAACCGATAGCCAATCATTGATTAAGCAATATTGAACACATTGCTCTGTTAGGGCTTGAAACCCGTCAATTCTCTCTTGAAGATCATAGAGTTTTGTCCTGTCGTCAAAAACAGACCATATTGAGCTTCGCTTATTAGCGTTGAATAGTTTATTGCTATAAATAGGATGGCTACACAGCGGGATAACCAGCTGCGCAAGCAACAAATTGTTTTCTGACTCATTCAAATGTGTATAAAACGAGGCTAGATATGGCCCATACTCAAACGGGTTGTACTTTAATTCGTATAGAGCATCGACAATACTGCTCATGGCTCAACCCTCCATTTCAAATCTCGCTCATCATCATCCATAGCGTCATGAATCAGGCCATTTTTGTACTCAATGGGCGGAATATCGTTACCCATATTTAGTGGCTGTTCTTGCATGGTTTTGTTGTACAGCAACTTTGAGCTTTTAATTGCATCAGTTGCTTCAAGTTGAGCACTTGAATGCACCAGTTTGTATTTTTTAACCAGTTGGTTCTGATAAGCTACCGTTTTATCTTTGTATAAGGGATATTCATCAAGTTGCTCTAGAAGAGAGTTTTGCAGTTCTAGCCAGTTGCCTACCGCATCAGGAATCATTTCGTGATGTTCTATTTCAGCTATTTTTTGGACGAATGGTCGGTCTTGATGTAGTTCAACTTCTAGCTCTGATGCTTCATATCCTGAAAACAGCGGAAAAGTGAATTCCTTTTTACAGAGAAGTGCCGTTAACTCTTCACACTTAGCCGCAAAAGCCTGCTGATTAATGCTCCATGAATGCTGCGCTGCCTGCGCATATACAAAGCCAACTAAACCATGAAGGTAACTGTTTAAGTTGTTCTTTGGTATACCAACAGGTTTAGCCAGAATCTGCTTTTCTAATTCTTGCGCGTTATCAGCTTCGGTAAACAAGGTCACTTTGCCAAGTACATTTTTTAGTAAAGCCTCATCACAAGCCATCACGGCTTTTTGCAATTTAATTATGTCAGATGGCTTTTCAGCATTAAGCTGCTCATCGGTGCGCTCAGCAAAAACATCTTGTAGTACCTGTAAACGTTTCTCGACTGTTTGCGTATTCCAGTCTTTCAGCTGGGTAGTTGCACCAAAAGCCTGAGTGGTATGCAGCACCAAAACACCATATTGCGTATGGTCAAAATCTGTAGCTAACCAGTTCTTAAGTGTTTTCCACAGGTTTTCGTGATGGTCAGTAAGCGGAGCTGCATAATATTTGACTTCGGTTTGACTCGAAGCCAAGGTATCTGGAGACATCAGACTCACATCACCGTCTTTTTCAAACCATACTGCTTGGCCTTCTTCTAGCGAAAAGCACTTATCTAAGCCAATCAGTACTTGGTAATGAAAGGCTAAGGCGGTTGTCAGTGCGGCATTTTTGGTTTGACCACCATTCATACCTTCCAGGTCCTTATATACTTTTTATGAAAAATCATGAATGATAAAACGATTCGATAAAAATATTTGCAAAAGTCTCATCGTCGTATAACGCCTCAAACACCGGCGCAGCTGTGCTGCGTCCGCGTGCTTTGATTTTGTTAGATTTCTTGTAGCTTTCGTTTCAGTGGATAGCAATTTTCGATTACTCCATTAATTTCTTCATCAGTGAAGCCAACAACATTCAAAAAGTGCAGGTTGAATATAACTTCCATTTTTAAACAAAGAATCCAGAGATCTCTTCCCGTAGCGGATTCACCTTTTAAGCTTTCACTGTAATGAGTTAAGTAGTTCCTTGTATTTACAATTTTTTTTAATAACTTACTTCTTTCTTTACTTGTTCCAAGGTGATCTTTGAATGGCTCAATAATCTTCTTTAATCTCTTGCCCAGATTTATTTCGTTTCCATGCATTAGCCTGCCTTTCAGCCAGTCAATATGCACGTCCGGACACCCATCAAGAACTGTGGAAACCAATGAGTCAAAAGATTCTGGCTCCATTAGCGTTTCTGTGCTGGTTCTTCTGTGGTAGGTCTCTAGCCCTTGTGCTAGAGCAAGAAACTTACCATCAAGGTACTTTTGAGCACCTGCTTTAGTTGAGAAATATAAACCAAATGCGGGGGATAAATATTCGTAAGCACTTATCCAATTGTTGAATACTTGCTGCACATTATCTTTAATAGAGCCAAAAGTAAACAGCATATCATGCCAATTTCTTTTGGGCGGTTTTTCAGAATATGGTTTGCTTTGATAATAGACGGTGATTGGAACAGGGTATTGTTTATCATCTCCACCGTCACATTGTATTTCGGATGACGTTGCTGAAACATTTTTCATGGCAACAATTTCATTCATGGCAAAGCACATAAGATTTGTAATTTTGAAGGCAACAGTCGTGAAATCGTTCAGATCACGCAACTCTTCTGATTCAAGCCTAAAATAAGCTCGCTGAGTAATCTTTGCTTCTTTTAGATTCGGGAAACCAGGAAGAGTGTATGCGAAGGAAATTTCAAGCTTCATTTCATTATCTAAAATGAAGCCTATTTTTTCTGGTGGTTTATAACTAATCGTAGCCGTCTTGCTTTCCCAGTTGTTATCTACTTTTATTCCACTAATTCCAACCCACTCATCTAGACAATCTACTGAGAAAGAAAAGGTATTAAAAGTTACGGCTTCATCTTGATCCCAAGCCGCCCCGCTCAAGACCCTATTAACTAGAATTTTTGATTTTGAGATACCACCAAACGAGAAGTTCTTATTGGAATAAAAACAGTAATCGAGAGTTACTAATCCATCTTTTTCAACATGACCTATGATTCGATCAATTTCATCATTACCATTTAGAGATTCTATACTCTCATCGAAATGACCGACGATTTCTAATTCTACCTTCCCTCCGTCATTGATTGAGAGTATCCCGGGAATCTTGTTTTCTTCCTTTCCTGGCAGCCAGAAGTAGCCTGTTTTCTTGTATTCTTCTTCGACTCTCACGGTAAATCCTTTTTAAATCTAACAGGTATTATATTGCCAGCTTACTTACCTATATGAACGCGCCGACACGTTAATTAGTGTTATGCTGCATTTTTAGGCGATACTAAGCCATTGAAAATCAGATAAATTAATTATACATAGGCAGTATAATATCAGTAATCGTGCCGACTACATAACAAATTTTCACGAGCACGCTGCAATTATCGAAAGAGTCACTTTCGCTCTGATATTTTAAGACTAACGCCGGGCGTATATGCGCTGAAGATCATTGGCCCGTGCTACGCGCTCGGTTTCCATCCAGTAGGCAAGTCCGCTAGACTACTCACTCCACGCTTCACCAAGAGGTATTCGTCCAATGCGCTACTGATGCCGCCGTCACCATGACGGCCAGTCTCCACCGGCCCCTTTAATAGGGGAAAGTGCCTGGCATCAAAGGGATACCGCATGACGAGTCTTCACCTCGACCTTCACAACGTTGCTTATGTTCTGCCCAACGGCAGAGAGCTTTTCTCAGGCCTAAACGAGCAATTCGACCTGCGCCCGGTTGGGCTCGTTGGGCGTAATGGCGTAGGTAAAAGTTTGCTTGCGCGCATAATGGCCGGTCGGCTTTCCCCCACGACCGGGTTCTGCAAGTGCTCCGGCAACGTTTACTATCTTTCTCAACACATTGAACATGCTAAAGAAAAAACCGTCGCAGCATTAGCGGGGGTTGAACATATCCTGAAGGCATTGGCCCGCATAGAGTCGGGCAGTGCGGAAGTGAAAGATTTCGATACGTTGGGTGATCGATGGGATATCCACTCACGCTTGGTGATGGCGCTGGAACAAAATAATCTCCATTACCTGAGTCTCGACACACCGATCCACCTGCTTAGCGGGGGTGAAGCGATGCGTATTGCACTAACGGGCGCCATGCTGTCGGATGCCGACTTCCTCATTCTCGATGAACCCAGCAACCATCTCGACCGAGAAAACCGGCAGGCATTAATCGAACAGCTTCAACGTTGGCCGCGAGGATTGATCGTGGTGAGCCATGACCGCCAACTACTCAACACTATGACGCGTATCGTGGAACTCTCCCCCATGGGCTTACAAAGCTACGGGGGCAATTACTCATTCTATTCAGCGACCAAAGAACACGAACGCCAGAACGCTCTTGAGACGCTTGCCGAGCGCAAATTAGAGCGTCAGCGGAAAACGCGAGTAATGCGTCAACAGGTAGAGCGCCAAGAGCGACGTCGGGCACGCGGCAACCGACAAGGCAAAGAGGCCAATCAAGCCAAGGTATTGCTGGATCGTCAAAAAGAGCGCAGTGAGGTTTCATCCAGCACCTTACGCAAGACTCAGTCGATCCGATTGGCAAATCTCGATGAAGGCGTGAGAGAGGCCGCACAACAGATCGAAGCGGACCCCCCTGTCATTGTGCACGATACGTCCCTGATCCAGTCTAAAAAGCGTCGCGTCGTTGAGCTTGAGAAAGTCGAGCTACCTTACGTAGCCCTTGCTCGCCGTACGATCAACCTCATCGTGACGGGACAGCAGCGTGTAGGAATTATCGGACCAAACGGCTGTGGAAAATCCACGCTACTGCGAATGATGGCAGGAAGAGTCGCCCCCTTGGCTGGCGTTTGCCAAGTAACGCCCGAACATGCGTATCTGGATCAACAGCTGGATAACCTGGTACCCCATAAGACGGTACTCGAACAATTGCGCTCGGTGAACCATACGTCAAGCGAGGGAGAACTACGTATGCGCTTGGCACAGCTGGGAATTGAAGCTCAGAAAATAACCACGCCCAGTCGCCTATTGAGCGGTGGAGAGCGGCTGAAAGCTGCCCTCGCGTGCCTGTTTTACGCCGACAATCCTCCACAATTGTTATTGCTCGACGAACCGAATAATCATCTGGATTTACCTTCATTACAGGCGCTGGAAACCATGCTACGTAGCTACCGGGGCGCCTTGATCGTGGTATCACACGACGATGCATTTCTTGAAAGTCTTGGCCTGACGGACCACTTGCTGGCGACCGATCAAGGCTGGAGGCTAAATACAATTAGCTCCGCCTAAACACCCACTAAACAAACGCCGTCTCCCGAAAGCTCGTCCACCCGGTCACCCAACTATGCCAAGCCGCAAGCGCAGGATAAGCTTCTTGCCACGCTACCTCCGGTAGCCTGAAAGCGAGATAGTCCAGTGCGACGGCGGTGGCGATGTCGCCGAGGGTGAGGGCACCGTTCGTCGGTGCATCGCCCAGTTCGCGGTTTAGCTGTTCCAGGATTCGTTTTATGGCGCGGTGGCGGCGTTGGCCTAATACGCTGTTGTCGGCTTCGTCGCCGTAGTGCTTTCTTGCGATCACGCTGTTGAACGCAGCGTCCATCAGGTTTTGGCCGAGTCCTGCCAGGTGCAATACCTCTGCCAAGCGGTCGGCGGGTAACAGAGGGCGTTGTGGGTAGGTGTGGTCCAGGTAGAGCGCAATCAGCAGGGATTCGCTGAGCGTGGTGCCCTCTCTGGTGACCAGCGCGGGGATACGCCCGGCGGGGTTGACTTCTAAAAGATCCAGGTCGTCTGCCCAGGGGTCGCACCAGTGGAGCGTGACGGCCTCCACCAGGCCTTTTTCGAGCAGCACGATGCGTACCATACGGGCGTAGGGTGACGTGGCGTTGAGGTAGAGGTGCATTGTGTCTCTCCTGTCGTTAGTGAGCGTTTTCGGTGCGGCGGCCAAGCAAGACGAACACGACACCGGCGGTGAGCATCGCGCTACTAATGGCAAAAAGCGGCGTGTAGGTGTCCCAGGCGGTATAAAGCGCCGACATGGCGTAGCCCGCTGCCGCTTGGGCGGCGGCGAAGGCGGCGGTGGCTTGCCCCCAGCGCTTTTTGTGCGCCACGGGACCGACCATTTCGGCCAAGCGGCCGGAGGTGAGCGCGACGATGCCGGGAATCATCGCTCCCACCAGAAAAGAGGAAAGTGACTGGCTGATAAGGGAGAGCGAGTAGACCGGCAGTGCCACCGCTGCGGCTTTGGCAACGAAAGCCACGACCAAGCCCCAGTGCCAGCCAACGCGCTGGGCCAGCACCCGTACGATGAAAGGCCCGCACAGCGCGCCCACGCCGAAGATACCCCACTGAACCGACGCCGCCCGGCTGCCCAAAGCGTTCTCACGGGCGAGGTAATCCACCAAAAACACCGTATGAGGAACGAAGCCCACCGCATCCAGCGCGTAGGCGGCCATGAGCAGTATCACGGCAATACTCATAGTGGCCGTATGGGGCGAGCTTTCGCTTTCGCCTGCCACGGCGGCATGGAGCGCGCTTAGGTGCACGGCCTCCCGGGTGCATATCAATCCTGCCACCAGGCATAAGAGGCCCAACGCGCCCCAAGTGGCCGTAAGGCTTAGTTCCAACAGAAGCGGCACGAAGAAGGCGGATAAAAGCGCTCCCAAGCCAATGCCGGTAAACACCATGGCGCCCACATGGGCGCGACGCTCCGGTGGCGTGGCGGTGAGCGCCAGCGAAGGCCCCACCACCATCAAGACCGCTCCGGCGATGCCGGACACCAGCCGCCAGAAAAAGAACCAGCCAAAGCCGCTTTCCCAGGCGCACAGCCAAAAGCTGAGCACGATGCCGATAAAACACGCGGCCATGACCCGGCGCGGCGAATAGCGCTCACTTAGCCAGTGGGCAGAAAGCGCGCCAATGAAGTAGCCCAATAGGTTGGCAGCGCCCAGGTACGCGCCCTGGCTTGCGCTGAACCAGCCGCTTTCGACGATGGCGGGCAGCAGCGGCGTGTAGGCAAAACGCGCAATACCGATGCCCGCAAGGGTTGCCATAATGCCGGTCAACAGCGCAGGTAAGTCAGGGGAAAGGGAGTGGCGTCTCATCGGTTTCTATCCTTTGCATACCACCTGCGCCAAGAAAACGACGCGTGGCGAACCTAAGCCTACGCCCTGGGACGCGTTTTATAGAAACGATTGGTTTTGATCATCTCTATCTCTTTTTGAGATAGCATGGCGGCCAATCCATCTTTGATCGCATTGGCGCGACGGGGAGACAACCATGCATTTGAAATCGCTGCGGCTGTTCATGGCGGTGGTCGAAAGCGGCAGTTTCGTGGCGGCGGCCAAAAAGCTGAACACGGTGCAGTCCAACGTGACCACGCATATCAAGAAGCTGGAGGAGGAACTGGGCGTGCAACTCATTCAGCGCGCCGGGCAGGTTCGTCCGACCAGCGCGGGGTTGGCGCTGGTCGAGTACGCCCAGAGCATGCTTAGTACCCACGATAAGGCGGTAGCGCTCTTTCAAAACCAGACAAAGGCCTGCGGGCACCTGCGCATCGGCGCCATGGAAACCACCACTGCCCTGCGCCTGCCACCCATTCTGGCAACGTATCACGCCCAATACCCGGAGGTGGATATTCACCTCACCACCGGCCCCACGGCGGAGTTGGCCGAGCAGTTGTTAAGCGGCCAATTGGACTGCGCCTTTGTTGCCGGTCCGCTCAAGCATGAGCACTATTACGGCCTTAAAGCCTTCGACGAGCAGTTGGTGTTGGTGGGCGCCGAGCCGATGGCATCGATGCCTTCTGTCGAGACGCTCACCGCCTCAGCGTTTTTGGCCTTTCGTCAGGGGTGCAGCTACCGCCAGCGGATCGAGCTGCTGCTCGCCTCGCACGGCATCAACGCCAGCCGCATTTTCGAGTTCGGCTCGCTGGATGCGATGCTCGGCTGTGTCGCGGCGGGCATGGGGTATGCCCTGCTGCCAAGCGCTACCGTGGAGGCCCACCGCCACCGCTTCGAGGTACACACGCTGGCCCTGCCCGCCCCCATCGCCCAGGTGGATACCTACTTCGTCGCGGCACAACCCAACACCTGGACACCCGCGCTCGAACGCTTCGCCGCTACGGTGCGGGAGAGCGTTAGCGCAACGCGTCACAGCCCGACCGCCGCCTAAGCGTTGGGCCGTTCGAGTAACGCGCAGTCACGGCAAGAATCTCCATCCTCTGCCATAGTGAAAGACCCATCGAGCACTCAAGGAGGAAAGACGATGACTCGCACCGCACGCGTAGAACCCATCAGCGAAGACCGTGGCGACGCCATCATCGTATCCGGCTGGCGCGTGGTGGACGTGACCGATATGGACGCGCCCAAAGAGGTATCCCGCCACGACCGCGAACCAGAAGCCATCGAAGCCGCGCGGCGTTTCGAAGCCCAGAGCACGAGTGAACCAAGCTCTGACGCCGACGACACTCAGGATTACGACGCTTCGCGGGCGGATTCGGGCAAGCCGGAGGTTTGAAAGCCCACTCATCAGGCCTACCTCACAAGCTAAATGATGTAGCTAGTGCGCCATATAGCTAGAGCAAGGTGCGGCGGCACCGCTTGGGCCGCCGCCCTCGTGAAGCGTTACTGCGAGGCTTTCCACCATTCGATTACGCTCTCCACTTGGCCTGCATGCGATAGCTCCCCCCCGCGTGCAAACTCCGCCCAGAGCTTACGCAGGCGGCTCCCCTGCTCGCGCAGCTCCTCTGCCGCCACTCCTTTTACGATATCCGCCTCTCGCCAGCTTTCGGGCTCGCCCAATAGCAGAGGAAGCTCCATCGTATGGGCGGCGCCATAGGGGGCGCGGCCCTTGTTCCAATCAAGCCGATAGACATAGGCGCGCCCACCGGCTTTTGTATGGCGATGGGCGAAGGCGTGGGCATCGTGCTTGTACACCTTGCGCGTAGTAGCCGCTACCAGCGCGCCGGTGAGGGACGCGCCGAACAGGGGCATGCCACGCAGGCGCGTTAGCCCCGGCGATAGAACCAGAAATAGCGCGGTTTCCTCGGCGGTGTAGCCAATCAATATATCGATGCGTTCCGCCGCGCGGCGCCAGGCGGCGGGTGCATGTTTCTCCTTAGGTAGCGGGTAGTGGCCATACTGCGGGGCGAAAGGCATGGCGGATTTCAGGCCAAAGCCCTGGGCCGCTTCCACCACTTGGGTTTGCACGCGCAGCACCTCGTCGAGAGGCGTGTCGTGCCCTATCGTGGCGGCTTTCAGCGCCATCTTGGCGTGCATCTTCGTGCGCTTATGGCGAAGGCCCAGCGGCGCACTTTGGATGATGGCGCGCTGGAAAAGGCCCTCGGCGCCTTCGGCGATCATCAAATGCGCCGCCGCGTCGCCTCCGGCAGAGTGACCAAAAAGCGTTACGTTGTTAGGATCACCGCCAAAGGCAGCGATGTTGATTCGAATCCAGCGCAGCGCAGAAATTAGATCGAGCAGGCCCAAATTAGCGGGCCGCCCGGCGTAGCCACCTAGAAACCCCAAAAGCCCTAGCCGGTAGTTCACGCCCACCACGATCACATCCTGTTCTAGCGCCAGCGGACGAGTATCGAACACGGGAAGATCAGCCGTGCCGAACACGTAAGAGCCACCATGAATCCACATCATCACCGGGCGCGGCGCCGAGGCCGAACGTTCTGGCAGCGTGACCGAGAGATGCAGCGCTTCTTCGCAGGCGGCGAACTCGTCTACGCTTACGCCCAGCGCCGCGTTAAGCTCGGGCTCGATGTTCTGCGGCGCCGCCTTGGACCACTGCGTGGCGTCAATCGGTTCGGTGGCGGGCGGTGCATCCACGGGTGGGCAGAAGCGCTTGACGCTTGCATAGCGAATGCCGGTCGCGCGCACCACGCCGCGATCACGCCAGCCGATGATCTCGCCAGCGGGGGTGGTAAAGCGCGGCTCAGAAATATGGGATGGCGTAACGGGCATGCGGCTCCTAACGTTCAGGTAGGCGTTTCGAATAGCGCGTAGCCACCCATGTCCATGGGTGGATCGAAGGTGCCATGCCAACCAATCAACGTCCGCTCGAAGTCGTCTACGAAATAACGTGCACCGCTAGGTATATGAACAATACTGCCAGCGTAGGCGACCAATCGATCTTCACGTGCGTGGCGCTGCTGGGCTTCGTCCCAACGGTTGCTGCTGGGCAATTCGTCAGGATCGGAAGGAGCCGCCCAAAGGCCATTCGGATCAAGCTGGGCGCGGGTAAGCCACACTGCAAGCGCGGCATGCCCCTTGCGCTGAGCAATATCACTGGCAGTTTCACCCTGATGATTTTTTAGTGCTACACATGCTCCCCCACGTACCAATAGCCAGCACGCCTCTTCGTGGCCCATGTAAGCCGCTTGATGTAGAAAACTCCAACCTGAGCTTATTTTCTGAAAACGGCTACATCGACGCGCTAGTGCGGGTATCGCGCCCCACTGTGTCAAGACATACGTCCAGTCACCCTGCTTTGCGCGCTCATACGTGGTATCGATCAGCGTGGTAAATCCGCTCATTAAGATTGTCGACCGTTAAGCGTTGGGGCTGCCATTGAGGATAAAGGAGTAAAGCGCGATATCGTGGCGTGGCTCCCACCCCAGCCGCGTCCAGAACTGCTTACCCGTCTCGTTGTCGGCCAGCAGCATAAGGTGCGTTTTCTGAATGCCTTCACGCTCTAGCGCTTCGAGACAGCGCCTAACCAAACGCGTGCCGATGTCCAAACGACGATGCGACGAGGCTACGGCCAGATGCTGGACGAAGCCGCGATGCCCATCGTGCCCACCCATGATAGTACCGACCAATCGCCCCTCGGCTTCGGCCACCACACTCAATCCTGGATTGCGGCGCAGGTAGCGATCGATACCTTCACGCGAATCGGCATCGCGCAGGCGCACGCCCGGCGTTTGTTGCCAAAGCGCTACGGCGGCATCGTAATCATCGATGGTCATGGGGCGGTAATGCATAAAAGATGTCCGAATCAGGAAAGTGAGGCGTTGAACGCGTGGATCGAGCGCGCGTACCCAGAGGGCAACTCCCACTCATTGCGATCGTTGAGCGTCAGCACCACCCGGCGCTCAAAAAGCGTGAGCACACCCTTGATAGAGATCGGAAACATGCCAGTTCCTTTTTGGCTAGAAATTGATACCCAGACGCAGCGCCTGCAGACCGTCGAGTCGTCTGAGAAGAGCGGATGCCCCTCGACGCCCAGATTCAGCGGCTTCGATAATGCCAATGGGGTGGTCGGTGCACAAGCTCACTCGTTATCTATTCGAGCAATTCTGTACAAGCTTTCGAAAGGACAACTGCCTTAAGCTTACCGGGTGACATACGAGGAGCACGGTATGCAAGACGCCAGCCGATTTGAATTCATCAAGAGCCAGCATGTGGCGAGCCTAACTGTGCTGCGCGCGGCGATCGAGGATTTCAGCTACGACCGCCATGCCCATGAGGAGTACGCCTTTGGCGTGACACTGAGTGGGCGGCAAGACTTTTTCAGCGGTGGGCAATTCCACAAAAGCCCGCCGGGCAATGTGATCCTGTTCAACCCGGAAGAGGTACATGACGGCCAGTCCGGCGGCGAGCATACCCTGGACTATCTAATGCTTTACGTTGCCCCTTCTCAGCTCCACCCGATGTTTGCCGAGGTTTTGGGCCAACCAAATAATGCGATTTTTCGCTCATCTAAAACGCTGATACAAGACGTTCGCCTACGCACTGCCATTTTGCAACTGGCGCGGCTGGTCACCCAGAGCACAGCTAGCTGTATCGACCAGGAGAATACGCTTTACCGAATCGTCGAGCGCATCGTACAGCTGAGCGGTGCGCAGCACACTGAGCAGCGCACTTCACGGCCAGATGCTCTCTTGCAGCGGGCGAAAGCGTACATTCATGCCCATTTAACGCAGGACATATCCCTGGAGGAGATTAGCCAGGCAGCACACCTTTCTAAGTACCATTTCCTGCGATTATTTCGCCAGCACTACGGCATTACCCCACACCAGTACGTAATCAACTGCCGGATTAATGCGGCGCGCGCAGCTCTTTTAGAGGGCGCATCGTTGGTCGACGTCGCCTTGCGCTACGGATTCTCCGACGCGAGCCACTTTAACCGCCGCTTCAAGCGGATCTTCGGCATGACGCCGAGCCAATACCGGCGCGATATCGCTCGCTAAATCGCCCTTTCTTCTTTCTGAGATCCCATCATGCTAGGAATTATTCTCTATGCGCTCGGCATCATGTATACGCCTGGCCCCGTCAATCTGCTCGGCCTAAACATAGGTATCAGCGGAAACGCTAAGCGCTCGATCGGCTTTTGTTTGGGAGTAGGCAGCGCCATGCTGCTCTATCTGCTGGTATTAGGCTTTGCCGGGGCGGCCTGGATCGATGGGCAAACCCGGATAGCGCTAAGCGCTTTGGGCTGCAGTTATATTCTTTACCTAGCCATCAAAATTGCCCGCGCCAGCGCGGAGCTCGAGATCAATGGCGCCCCTTCAGAGCTTCTAAGTTTTCGCGACGGTTTGGTCATGCAACTCTTGAATCCCAAATCCATGGTGGCCGTTTTGCCCATCACTACATTGCAGTTTCCGGCTCAGAGTATTGAGGGAATCAACCTAGCCATCTGGGCTACAGCGCTGGCCTTGCTTGCTGCTGGGGCCCCTGGCAGCTATGTAGTGCTTGGCAGCTTGTTGGGCCAACGCATCAAACATCCAGGCTTAGTAAAAGGCTTCAACCTGATAATGGCCGCGCTATTGGCTGCCGTAGCGTTATCCATTGGATGGGAGCATGTATTAAAGCCCCTTATAGCCAGCCAATAACGACCGACTCACCTGCCCGCTCGATGCTCACAACAACGCCACCACGATCTGCGCACTCATTACGAACATGCACATGATGCCGATGACGTAGGCGATGGTTCGCCAGGGCTGAAGAGCGGCCAGGTAGCAGAGCGTATGCAGATAGCGCGCTGCGGTGAAGATAAGAAACAGCCAAGCCGCCCAACCGCTGGAGGCGCCTACCAATACGTAAGCCACGCCCAAGCCCAAAAAGATCGGAATGTTTTCGACATCGTTGGCCCAGGCTTTGGCGGCGCGCTGCACCTGGGGCAGCTCCTCATCGGCAGGCGCCCGACCGGCAAGCTTGGCATCCTCCGGTGTCTTGAACGTCATCTTGCCGATGCGGTGGTAGCCTTGATAGGCCGAGGTCGCGAACATCTTGAGAAATAGCAGTACGGTGGCAACGGCGTACCAGTAAGCGGCGCTTTCCATGCGTATCTTTCCTCTTTCATCGCTGGGTATCGCTTCCAGCGTAGCGGCTTTAAGCAGAGGTTTGGGTTTTATCTGCTCAAACCTGCTCAGCAAATACCCTCACGATCCAATCGATAAAGACCCGCACGCGTGACGGAAGCTGGCGCTGGCTGGGGTATAGCAGTGAAACCGGCGAGGGTGACGGCGGCATGTTCGGCAGCAATTCGACCAGCCGCCCAGCGCGAAGGTCGTTTGCCGCATGGTAGCGCGGCACCTGAATGATCCCCAGGCCTAGAAGCGCAGCGGCGTAATAGCTTTCCGCTGCGCTCATGGTCACGGTAGCGGGCAGCATGATCTCCTCCAGACGGCCCTCTCGCGTGAACTCGAGCGCCAGGGTGCGCCCCCGCTGGCTGGAGCGAAAGCCCACCATGCAATGCCCTTTAAGTTCGGCCAGCGTTCGTGGCGTACCCTGCCTTGCGAGATAGCCTGGGGCCGCCACCGTTACCTCGTCGAGCAGCGTGATGCGCCGAGCCACCAGGTCGCTGTCTTGCGGCGTGCCCACCCGCAGCACGCAGTCGATGCCCTCCTGTACGAGATCGACGAGGCGATCCCCTTCGCTCAGCACGAGCGTGACCTCCGGGTAAGCCTCGATGAACTCGGCCAGACGCGGCAAAACGAAGTGGCGCGCCAGCGTGCCGTGCATATCGACGCGCAGCGTACCCTGAGGCCTCGCGCCCACCCCGACTTCCGCCGCATCGACGCGCTCCAGAATATCGCGGCAGTGGCGGTAATACGCCTCGCCATCCTGGGTTGGGCGTACGCTACGCGTCGTGCGCTGCAATAGCCGCGTGCCAAGGCGCGCCTCCAGCGCCTTGATGGCTTCGGTCAGCGTCGAGCGCGAATAGCCGAGATCCTGCGCGGCGCCGGTAAAGCTTCTGCGTTCGACGATGCGCGTAAACGCATGCATCGCGTCCAATCGATCCATTGTTCGCGTTATCCAAACAGTGCTGGCAAGAAAACCCTGATTATAGACCGCACCGACTTTCTTATGCTGGCAAGGGTTTATTCATCAGCACCGAAGGAGAAACGAACATGACAGAACGCAAGGTTGCATTGGTTACCGGTGGGTCACGCGGCATCGGCGCCGCTATTGCGCTCAAGCTCGCCGAAGAGGGCTTCGCGGTGGTGGTCAACTATGCGGGCAACCACGCGGCTGCTGACAGCGTGGTGAAAAAGATCATCGATGCGGGTGGCAAGGCCCACGCCATGCAGGCGAACATCGCTGACGCGGCTGCCGTTCAAGCGCTCTTCGAGCGTATCGAGGCCACCCACGGCCGCCTCGATGTGCTGGTCAACAACGCGGGCATCATGACGCTCGCACCGCTTGGCCAGATGGCCCCGAGCGTCGTGGACGCGCAGATCGACATCAACCTCAAAGGCACGATCAATACCCTGCGCGAAGCCGCCAACCGTCTGCAAGACGGCGGGCGCATCATCAACCTCTCCACCAGCGTGGTAGGTTTGAAGCTGGAAAACTACGCCGTGTATGCCGCCACGAAGGCGGCGGTGGAAACGCTAACGGCGATTCTTGCCAAGGAGCTACGCGGGCGCGACATCACCGTCAACGCGGTAGCCCCCGGCCCCACCGCTACGGATCTTTTTTTGCAGGGCAAATCCGACGAACTCGTCGAACGGCTGGCGAAGATGGCACCGCTGGAGCGCATCGCCGAACCCGACGACATCGCCCACGTGGTAGCCTTCCTCGCCTCTCCCGCTGGCGGTTGGGTCAACGGCCAGACGCTCAGGGCCAATGGCGGGACCGTTTAAACGATGGCCTGAGCCTCACGCCACCGCCGTACGCTTTGCGCAAGCTCCTTAGCGAGCCCGTGAGCTTCATCCGGTGTTGGTGCGCCTACGCCGGTCACTCCGGCGACCGAAGCTTGATGCTGCACTCAAAACAGGCCAGCGCTTCAAGCACCTTTACTACCTGCGGGAAAGCGTAACAGTGGGACTCGGCGTTACCATTGCACCCCTCGGCTGCTTGATCGACATATAAAGCCGCTCGGGCGCGCAGCGCCGCGAGCGGCTAGTGGAATGATTTAGGCGGGAGCTCGGCAACCCCCTCTAATCATGCAATTTCCGGCAATTCTAGCCATACAAGCATAATGATAGACTGCAGCCTAATGTGGCTGAGCAAGTCTATTGGAAAACTCAAAAGGTGGTGGTCTATATCACTTGACCACTACACTTAGTCGCTTTCCGATAAGACGAACATGATGCTCAACGCAAATAACGCTTTTCATTTTCCTTTATTTGATCCATGCGCTGCAGCCTGAATATTTCTGCAACGGGAATGATCGTATCATTAACCCTCTCAATTCCACCGTCTTCGATAATCTGCGCAAAGACCTTTTGCATCCCGGTAACGGCAGCGCGAATGGCATGATTGCCGTAGATAAGGATGCCGATTTTCCCCAATGCTTTTGCACGTGCCTCCGTCATCTGCGGGTAAGCCGTTGGAACAATCACGATAGGTACACTGCCCGTCCATGCGTTGATGAAGCTTTCAATTTCATCCGGCGTTTTCTGCTTGGAGTGGATGAGAATCATATCCGCACCGGCCTGCTCGTACGCATGAGCACGTGCTAACGCCTCCTCTTCTCCACGCCCAGCAATCAACGCCTCTACACGCGCAATTATCATGAAGTCCGGATCTTTACGGGCGCTTACCGCCGCTTCAATCTTGCCTTGGTGCTCTGCAATGGAAACTAGATCCTGCCGACCGCCAGCAATAAGTGAGGTCACTTTCGGGAACATCTTATCCTCAATCACCACAGCCGCCGCACCTGCCGCTTCGAACTGCTCGACGGTGTAAAGAACATTGATAGCATTACCATAACCAGTATCAATGTCTGCAACGATAGGTAGGTGAGTACGTGAGGCCATTCTGCGCATGTTATCGAGGTGTTCCGTCATCGAGACGAGTGATACATCTGCCAACCCCATCGCTGCAGAAAACTCAAAGCCACTGGCCCAGATACCATCAAAACCAGCTTCCTCTACTAGCATGGCAGAAAGCGGGTCATGGGCGGCCATTACTCTCGCCATGCCGCCATTGGAGATGATGTCGCGAAGGCGCTTATTTGTGTTTCGCATAGGATTGCTCCCCTTGAATTCAAGCGTGGGTGATAGAAAGCTTCTGCACGGCCTCACTAATCGCAGCGCAAGCTTTTGTTAACTCGTCTTCTGAGGCGGCGTAGGAAATGCGGATAAAGCCGTCAGCCAAGAACCCTGAGCCCGGCACTATGGCCACGCCAGCTTCTTCCAGCAGATACATCGCTAAATCCATATCTGTTTCAAGGTGCTGACCGTTCGGCGTTTTACTGTCCAATAATTCTTGGCAGGCAACGAAAACGTAAAACGCCCCGTCGGGTGTACGGCACTCAAGCCCTGGAATGGCATTCAGCAGTCCTACTACTAAGTCTCTGCGCGCTTGAAATGCACGTCGGAAGTCGACTAAAAAACCTTGATCGCCCAGTAGTGCTTCAACGGCTGCAAATTGGGAGATTGAGCTTGTATGAGAGGTGGACTGCCCCTGCACCGTGTTCATTGCTTTAATCAACTCAAGAGGCCCCGCTGCATAACCAACTCGCCACCCCGTCATAGCATAAGCTTTCGATACTCCGTTAACCGTCAGGGTACGGGGTGCTAGATCCGGAGCTACCGCTGCTAGGGTGGCAAATTCAGCGTCGCCATATACCAAGTGCTCGTAGATATCATCCGAAAGCACCCAGACATCCGGATAATCCCGGAGTACTTCAGCTAGCGCTTCCAAGTCTTTACGCGTGTAAACTGCCCCTGTTGGGTTCGAAGGGGAATTGAGCATCAGCCACTTTGTGCACGGTGTCAGGGCCTTGCGAAGCATATCAGGCTGCAGGATAAAACCATCATCGATATGGGTCGCCATCGCGATAGGAATACCACCGGCTAGCTTTATCATTTCCGGATAGGAAACCCAGCACGGCGTCGCGAAGACCACCTCGTCGCCCTCATCCAAACTTGCCACAAGGGCATTGAATAGAAGCTGCTTGGCACCGCATCCCACCGTAATTTGCTCTGCTGTGAAGTTAAGCCCGTTCTCGCGCTGGAACTTGGTCACAATGGCCTGCCGCAACGCATCGATACCGGCCACGGCAGTGTACTTCGTATGGCCAGCCTCAATGGCTGCGATGGCGGCTTGTTTAATATTGGCGGGTGTCTCGAAATCAGGCTCTCCCTGGCTCAGAGTAATGATGCTTCTACCCTGAGCTCGAAGGCTCGCAGCCAGTGCGGTCATTGCCTTCGTTTGGGAGGGCTTAACAGCCGTCAATTTGGATGAAAGGATTCCCATTTTATTTCCTTGATTATTGAGGTGTGAGCTAGGCGTGTTCCTACCGACTATCAGCGTACGAAGGGCTAGCCTCGTGCGTCAGCCCAAAGCTCTAGTAGGTAATCACGCTGCTCTCCCGCCTCAGTCTCATCGACCTCGATGATATTGATATCCTCCATTAACGGGAGGCCACTGTTGGCAATGGCATCGTCAAGATCCGCTCGCGAAGGACGGCGAAAGGTCAAATCGAAGAGCTGTTCCTGCAAGTTTTGTGATAGCAGGAGGTCATAAACCTGCTTGGCCTCTTCAGAGTTGGGGCCGTTTTTGATGAGCGCCATGCCCTCGGGCGACAGGAAGGTCCCATCAGTGGGATAAATCATTGAAATGTCATCTTGCCCACCGTGTATATAGCGTTGTGCGGCATACTCCATTGTCATGCCAAGCGGATATTCACCCTGTGCCACTGCCTTGTAGACACCGCTGGTGCTTCCTTGCAGCTCGACAATGTCAGCCAGGTTTCTAACCCCTTCTTCGCCATAAAGCTGGTAGATGCCATAAAGCTGCGCATAGGAAGAACTTGAGTTGGCTGGATCGGCCATGGTTACCTGCCCCGCCCAGCGCTTATCCATCAGCGCTTCCCATGTCTGCGGTGCCTCGCCATCAAGCACATCAGAATTGACCATGATGACGGTTACGTGGGTATTCGTTCCGGTCCAGGGAGCACTCTCTGTTTGCAGCGCTGGAAGAAGGGAATCAGCCTCGGGCGACTCATAGGCTGTAAACAGGTTTGAAAAGCCCGCCAACGTAGAGAAGCCGCTGCTCCAGAATAGGTCTGCCACCGGGGCTGATTGCTCTGCCTCGATACGACGCAATAACGAGCCAGATCCTCCACCGATGACGTTAATCTTGATGTCTGGTGCCTGCTCAGCAACGGCATCCAGTACGAGTGCAACCGCATCTTCGCTATTAGAGGTGTAAAGATTTACCTCGCCAGCAGTAGCATTAGTGGCTGCCCCAATGATGGTCAGAAGAGTAAATGTAGAAGCGTAGCCTAAGTATCTCATGCGTATTTTCCCTTCGATTAAGATGAAAAGAGCCGGACTTTCATCACCTTGATCCCAAAAAAAACAGGAACGAGGATAATGAACATGTTGATAACCCCAAAGGCAGATGCTCGGGCCATCAAATCTGAGCTAATGAGACGAAATATCTGGATGGGTAGGGTTTCCTGTCCCGCCTGATAGATCACGACGCTTGCACTCAGCTCAGCAACGGTAGTGACCCAGGTGAGAATGGCCGCCGCGGCGATACCAGGAGCCATCAGTGGCAAAACGACATTGAAGAAGGTTCGTACGGGTGGAACGCCGAGGCTGACAGACGCTTCTTCGATAGAGTTTGAGATGTTATGCAGGTTTGATGAGGCATTGCGTACACCAAAGGGCAGGCGCCTCACCATCATCGCAAGCACCATTAATAGGCCTCCTGACAGCACGATAGGACCTGAGTTAAACCCCTGTGCCAGCGCAATCCCTAGCACCGTGCCGGAAATGGTCAGCGGTAATAGCAGCAGGTAATCAAGCACCGGGCTAAACACACTGCGTTTTTTGACGAGCAGATATGAGACAAGCGTCGCGAAGCACACACCCAAGCCGGTCGCTAGCGAGGCAAATTTGAGGGAATTGCCGATAACAGCCAGATTGAAATCCCAGATTCGCACGTAGTGCTCAAGCGTGAATTGTCCCCAATACATAACCGGGCCGCGTGACACGGTGAAGGACCCCATCAACACCACCAGGGCGGGCATTAGCGACAATACGATAATCAGCCCCGCCCCACCCGAAATAAGCAGGGCTTTCCAACCCCGTAACTTAATGCGTGGTGTGGAGCGCCCAGCCACCATTTGGTAGTTCCGCTTGGAGAGATAGCGCTTCTGTAGAAACAAGACACCGGAGACAAGTAGGATCGATACAGTAGCTAACGTCGATTGCATAGTGGGATTACCACCAAGCTCACTGATAAAGCTTCGATACGTCATGACCGATAAAAGCGGCACGCGCTGTGCCAAGGCAATGGAAATGGCAAAATTGCCAATAACGAGGGTAAAAACAATCAGGCCAGAGGCGAGCACGGCTGGGAGAATAGTGGGGAAAACCACACGGAAATACGTTGTAAAAGGTGCAGTTCCAAGGCTTTGCCCTGCTTCTTCAAGGCTATGATCAAACCCACGCAAAGCGGCTAGTGCCGCAAGGAAGACGTGAACATAGTAAGTTAGCGTCATGACATAGATGAGCCCAAACCACCCGTAAAAGCGGGGAAACGGTAACCCAAGCGCTTTAAACAGATTCGTTATCAACCCATTGTTGCCAAACACCATCACCCAGGACTGGGCAGAGATTAGCTCAGGAATAATGAGCACTGATAGCGGCAATAACAGCACAATATTAGCGAATGGAATATCGTAGCGTGCCACAACAAAAGCAAGAAATACGCCTAGAATCGTACACGTCAACGTCACTATTAAGCCAAGAATGACTGTGTTCATGAGCGCTTCGAGATACTTGCCGCGAGTCAGAAAGGTTTCGAACCCATCAAGTGAAAATGCACCGTTTTCACCTATAAAACTTCGAAAGAGCACCCCTAAAATGGGATAAGCCACAAAGATGGCAAGAAATACAAGCGCAGTTACGCTCAAAAATCCCCATGGAAAGAAACGATTCATGCCGAAGCCTCCGGAACGAAAAGGCACTTCTCACCGATAGAAACAATAACGTTATCGCCGCGCCCCAGTGCACTGGTTTCAGCTTCACCGACTGTTTCGACATGCAAATCCTCACCACTTTTCAAGACGACATGAAAGCTGGTTCGATACCCCTGGAACTGGAAGGAAGCAATACGTCCCTCCAGCTCGCCACCGACGGGGTCACTATCTTTCCTGCGAATCTTGATATTTTCAGGGCGGGCAATCATCAGGTAGCGGCCATTTGCGGCTACTTCCATCGTACGCCCCGCAACAAGCGTATCCTGAACACGGTAGCGGTCTACTCCATCTAGACCATGCTCCAGGAACTCGGCCTCTATTAGGTTTGCCGAGCCGACAAAACGTGACACATAGGCCGTTTTGGGATTGCGATAAACATCGGCAGGCGCTCCACACTGATCAATGCACCCATTCTTCATGACAGCGATCTCGTCTGACATGGCGAGCGCTTCTTCCTGGTCATGGGTTACAAAGATTGTGGTTGTTCGGGTTTCCAGCTGAAGCGAGCGAATCACATCGCGCATCTGCACGCGAAGCGAGGCGTCTAAATTAGAGAGTGGCTCATCCATTAGGAGCACACGTGGCTCAATGACCAGCGCACGTGCTAGCGCGACCCGCTGCCTTTGGCCGCCGCTCATTTCTGCTGGCAATCGCGATTCAAGACCGCCAAGCCCCACTTTTTCCAGATATTCTGGGACCTTGCGCTGGATCTCTTTGCTTGATAACTTACGTGCTCGAAGCCCATAGGCAACATTGTCGAAGACGTTCTTATCCGGGAAAAGGGCATAATCCTGAAATACCATCCCGACACCCCGCTCATGGGGTAAAACTCGGGTGATATCATCCCTACCGAAATGGACGGTCCCCTGTGTAGGCGATACGAATCCTGCAATAATTCTGAGTAGCGTAGTTTTTCCACAACCGCTCGGGCCGAGCAGAGTAAAGAAGGTACCATCAGCAATACGGCGGCTAACACCCTTGAGTACTTCGGTATCACCGTAGGACTTGCGGATATCTTGCAATATAAGTTCAGCCATACATGTCTCCTGATAGTGTTCTTTTGATACGTGCTATCTGATTCCCGTATACCCAGAACCCTATGCTGGAGACGTAGTGTTACACCAGCGAGAACTCCTACCCTTTAAGTAAGAATTTCTTACACATAGGGCATCTTTAAGCCAGAGAAACTTATTAAAAGATCTCTTGTAGAGTTGATGACAGTACAAAATGAGAGGCAGGAAATATTAATAGCCGTCTAAAGCAGATGGGCCGCAGTAGAGCAGTGAACAAACACGGTGTGTAATGGTTGATAGTTCTAGGAATAAAGCTCCCATTCGATATCAAGGGAGGCAGGAGTATCGGCAATATTCTCGCCCATCAGCCATCGGATTAGACGCTCTATATTATGAACGCCACGGCTTTTTTTATCGTAAAGGGCGTAGAAACCTGAACCGATAATAACGTTTTCAGAAAAGACGTTTACCAGCCGACCATCTCTAATGTCATCTTCAACAAATACATGGGGGCAGAGGCAGATACCTGCCCCACTCCTGGCAGATGCCAAGCTAAGAAAGATATGATCGAAGACCTGCCCTGCTAGTGTCTGGTTAGTGATAATACCCGCTTTGCGAAACCAGTTGGGCCATGCTGATATCCGGCTTTTGGTATGGAGCAATTTAAAGCGAAGCAGATCCGAAGGTGACTCAAGGCGTTCTTCTTCAAATAGTCTAGGGGCAGCAACCGCTACAGAAACATCATCAAGTATACGAACACATTCCATTCCTGACTTCTTCATCGGGTAACGCCTGACAATCAGGTCACTCTGCTCGTAAGCTTTACTCAACACATCGGTTGTGGATACTTCGGTTTTAACCTCAATGTTTGGAAACGCTCTTTGAAATTCAGCAATGCGAGGTACTAGCCACTGTACTGAAAAGGTGGGCGTTGAATTCACACTGATGCGATTTAGAATATTAGAGCTAGTTAGATTTTGTGACGCTACTGCGATGATATCCAAGCTTTCCGTTACATCTTTAAGAAAATTCCTCGCCTTCGGCGTTAACTCAATACCGTTGCCTTTCTTCTGAAAAAGCTTCTGATTGAAGTGGTGCTCCAATATTTTTATCTGTTGGCTTATGGCGCTATGGCTAACGTTCAATTCGATGGCGGCCTTGGTCACACTTTCATGACGTGCCGCCGCCTCAAAGGCAGCAATAGCTTTCAAAGGAGGAAGGCGGCGCATAGCTTCGTCTCTTTTTCTAACAATTAGGTCTCAACACTATTCTATTCTGATATTTTTTACTCGTCTATCATGACTTCTTTTACCTTCTCGGCTTCAGGCTTAGCGTGAAGTTTCCTCTAGTTATACTTTCATCCCTGGAGAATCCTTCTAATGACGACCACCTCGCCTACCATCGAAATATTGTGCTCTCCATTACCACTCTGCGGAAAGGTAGCCGTGCCGGGCTCAAAATCAATCACAAATAGAGCTCTGCTTGTAGCCGCCCTGACAACCGGTACAAGCTCACTGTCCGGTGCGCTCGTCAGCGATGACACGCGCTACATGATGAAGGCACTCACCCAGCTCGGCGTCCGTATCAACTTCTCCAGCGATACGAATATCGAACTTGACGGTACGGGGTCACTTAAGCAGCCTTCCGACTCGTTGTATCTTGGCAACGCAGGAACAGCGATACGATTTCTGACGGCTGCATGCGCCCTGGTTGAAGGTAAAGTCGTGCTCAATGGTGACGAGCACATGCAGAAAAGGCCGATACACCCTTTGATCGATTCCTTAAATACGGCTGGCATCCATGTGACTGTTCCCTCCTCGGGGTGTCCGCCCTGTACTGTATACGGGCAGGGCTTCATACCTGGCGGTACAATAAACATCAGCGGCACTCTCTCCAGCCAGTTTATTTCATCTCTAATGCTAGTAGCTCCACTGAGCAAACGCGCTACAACTATCAAGCTTGCCGAAGATAATATCGGTGCTTTAGGTTACATAGAGATTACACGCGCCGTTATGGAAGCTTTTGGTGCCCACATCTATCAGGATGATGAGAACAGCTTCCATATTGCAAGGACAGGATATACACCTTGCCACTTTAGGGTAGAGCCCGATGCATCGGCCGCTACTTACTTCTGGGCAGCAGAGAAATTAACCGGGGGTAAGATTGACCTGGGATATACGCCTAACGATTTTTCCCAACCCGATGCAGCAGCGCATAGGTTAATGCAGTCATTCCCTTCACTGCCAACCCTTATTGATGGCGCTCAAATACAAGATGCAATCCCCACGCTGGCAGTATTGGCCGCGTTTGGTTCATCAACCGTACGATTTACCGGCATCGCGAATCTTCGGGTCAAAGAGTGCGACCGTATCGCGGCTGTCCATAAAGGTCTCAATTGCATCAAACCGGGCCTTGCAACCATTGAGGGAGACGACCTGATAGTCGTTGGTGATCCAGCATTGCCCAAGCATGCCCATCCATGCACGATAGACACCATGTCAGATCATCGTATCGCCATGAGTTTTGCATTAGCGGGGCTTAAGTGCCGCGGAATTAAGATATCAGAGCCAGACTGTGTGGGTAAGACCTTTCCTGGCTATTGGACCGAGCTTTCAAAACTGGGTGTATTGTTTAGCTATACTTGAAATATCGAAACAAACACATCTGTATACAAGGCTGTGCCTTGAAATTCCTATGCAAACATCCCAGTTTTAGTAGCATCGCTGATTAGAGTTTTTCGTCCGCTAGTGTACTGCTAAGTATACGCATGATCTCAGGTCTTTTTAGCGACTCGTAGAATAGTGCAAACAGCAGATGACTTAGCAACGAAGCATCCGGAGCACGCTCGGTAGGGACGGCTATTTCTTGTCCCATCGTCATGATGCGTGTGATAGGGCGCACTTTAGCGGGGCATGTGGGCGCACATACCCCTAGCGCTAGTCGTTCATGAAGATACGCATAGCCCACGAATTTCATACTGGTTGCGCCCCAAACTGAATATTTTGTTCACTTCATCAAGAAAACATTCAGTAGGCAACCAAACCTCGATTTTTTATTCACCTTCTACCGTTACCGCCTCACGGCACCGCCGTACGCTTTGCGCAAGCTCCTTAGCGAGCCCGTGAACGCCTGCCACGGCTTCATCCGGTGTTTTAGCGTGCTCGATGCGCTCGACCAGCGCCGAGCCGACCACCACGGCGTCGCTGAAGCAGCCGATGGTGGCGGCCTGTTCCGGCGTGCGAATGCCGAAACCGACGCCCACGGGAAGCGACGTGTGCTGTTTCAGCTCGGCCACGGCGCGCTCGAGTTTTTCCGGTGTCGGTGCGCCTACGCCGGTAACCCCGGCGACCGAGACGTAGTAGATGAACCCCGAGGCGCTTTCGAGCACGCGGGGCAGGCGCTTGGCATCGGTGGTGGGGGTCGCCAGGCGGATGAAATCGATACCGTAGCGCGCGGCGGGGGTACAGAGTTCGTCGTCGTGCTCCGGGGGAATGTCCACCACGATCAACCCGTCTACTCCGGCATCAGCGGCGTCTTTTAGAAAACGCTCGACGCCGTAGCGGTAAATGGGGTTGTAGTAGCCCATTAGCACGATGGGTGTGTCGCGGTTGGTCTCACGAAAGCGCTTCACCATGGCAAGCGTTTTGGCCTGGGTTTGCCCTGCTGCCAGCGCGCGCAGCGCGGCCTTTTGGATCGCGGGGCCATCGGCCATCGGGTCGCTGAAGGGCATGCCCAGCTCGATGATATCGACGCCCGCTTCCGGCAGGCCATCGAGCAGGCGCTGCGAGGTCTCCGGGTCCGGGTCGCCGGCGGTCAAAAAGCTTACCAGCGCCGGACGGTTTTGCGATTTTAGGGCGGCAAAGCAGCGCTCAATACGTTTGGTGCCGACGGTCGAGTTGGCCTGGCTCATTGGAACTTGTCTCCTAGATAGTGGGCAACGCTCATCATGTCCTTGTCACCGCGCCCGCTCAGATTGACCACCATGAGGTGATCCTTAGGCAGTGTGGGCGCGCGCTTGGCGACTTCTGCCAAGGCATGGGCGGTTTCGAGCGCAGGGATGATGCCCTCTTCGCGACAGCAGATCTGGAACGCCTCGAGCGCCTCGTCGTCGGTCGCGGAGACGTACTCGACGCGGCCCTGCTCGTGGAGCCAAGCGTGTTCGGGGCCGATACCGGGGTAATCGAGCCCCGCCGAAATCGAGTGGGCGTCGATGATTTGGCCATCCTCGTCCTGCAGCAAAAAGGTACGGTTGCCGTGCAGTACGCCGGGCGCGCCGCCGTTGAGGCTCGCCGCGTGCTGGCCCGTCGCCACGCCCTTGCCGCCCGCCTCGACGCCGACCATGTGCACGCTTTCATCGCTCAAGAACGGATGGAAAAGCCCCATGGCATTCGACCCACCGCCAATGCAGGCGATGAGCGAATCCGGCAGTCGGCCCTCTTTTTCTTCCATCTGGCGGCGGGTTTCATGGCCGATCACCGCCTGGAAATCACGCACCATGGCCGGGTACGGGTGCGGCCCTGCCACGGTGCCGATGATATAGAAGGTATCGTCGATGTTGGTTACCCAGTCGCGCAGCGCCTCGTTCATGGCATCCTTCAGCGTGCCAGTGCCGGAGGTAACGGGAATGACTTCGGCGCCAAGCAGCTTCATGCGGAACACGTTGGGCTGCTGGCGCTCGATGTCGGTGCTGCCCATATAGATCACGCATTCGAGGCCGAAGCGCGCCGCCACGGTGGCGGTGGCCACGCCGTGCATGCCCGCGCCGGTCTCGGCGATGATGCGTTTCTTGCCCATGCGCTTGGCGAGCAGCACCTGACCGATGCAATTGTTGATCTTGTGCGCACCGGTGTGATTGAGCTCTTCGCGCTTCAGGTAGATCTTCGCGCCGCCGAAGTGCTCGGTGAGCCGCTCGGCAAAATACAAGGGGCTCGGCCGCCCCACGTAGTCACTCTGGAAATACGCCAACTCGCGCTGAAAGTCGGCGTCCTGCTTGGCGCTCTCGTACTCCTCCTGCAGTGAGAGGATCAAGGGCATCAGCGTTTCGGCTACGAAGCGTCCGCCGAACTGGCCGAACAGGCCATTGGCATCGGGCAGAGCTAGCGCGGGATTCACGGGTTGATTCATGGCGACCTCGGGTCATATGCGAATGCCCTTACGCTACCCAAAGCCAAGCGATAAAAAAATCGATAAGATATCACCCACCTGTGAGCTGAGGTCACCTATCGATGAACCAGAGCCTACCCCCCTTGAGCGCCCTGCGCGCCTTTGAAGCCACCGCGCGCCTGGGTAGTGTGAGCGCTGCGGCCAGGGAGCTCAACGTGACCCATGGCGCCGTTAGCCGCCAGTTGAAAAGCCTGGATGCCCATTTCAACACCGCGCTTTTCGCCAAGGCGGGGCGAGGCATTGCACTCACCCCTCACGGCGAAACGCTGCAAAGCGGGTTGAGTGAAGCCTTTGCCCGCCTGCACGAGAGTTGCGCTACGCTCAAGCGTGAGGTGGAAGGCGCGCCTTTTACCCTCGCTTGCCCGGGAAGCCTTCTGGCGCGCTGGCTGATTCCACGGCTGGAGCCGCTTCGCCAGGCATTGCCCGAGCTCAATTTGCAGGTGGTGGTTAGCCAAAGCGAGATATCCGACCAGGCCGAGCAGGTAAGCGCAATGCTCTTATTTGCCGAACCGCCCTGGCCCGCAAACGTCACGGTCGTCGAGCTGATTGCCGAAGAGATCTGCGCCGTGGCAAGCCCTGCCCTCGCCGCCCGAATCGACCCAGCCCGCCCTGAGACGCTCTTCGAGCAGCCCCTTTTGACCACCGCTTCGCGCCCCCAGGCCTGGCCACAGTGGGCGCGCGCCCAAGGGCTTTTGCCAGAGGCGCTTGATGACGCACTCAAAACAGGCCAGCGCTTCGAGCACCTTTACTACTTGCTGGAAGGCGCAACGGCGGGGCTTGGCGTTGCCATCGCGCCCCGCTTGCTGGTGGAGGACGACTTGAAAAGCGGACGGCTCATCGCCCCCTGGGGTAGCATCGAAACCTCGGCCAGGCTCTGCCTTTGGCTGCTCGATAAGAACGGGAGCCACCCGGGCGCGCAGCGCTGCGAGCGGTTAGTGGAGTGGTTTAGGCGGGAGGCTGATGGTATCTAAAAAATATAGGCACTAGATGATCCCCAATGAAGCACGGCACTACGACTACGACCGAAAATATGAAAGAGCCATTGGCTATTGAGTACCACATAACTAACCTGTAATTATGAACGATCAGCCACTTATTCCAATGCTCTCGCCTAAAGCATTGAATGTCCGCATGGTGTGCTGGTTCCAGGTTTCAAAGTGATCATGCATGGCCTGGCGCGCCAACTCCCGGTCGCGGGTTTTAACGGCATCCACGATAGCGATATGGGTCTCGTTGGTTTTCTTTTGCGCTTCTGAGGACTGCCTAGCCAGCACCCGACGCTGATGCAGCACCTTTTTGAGCACCGAGGAAAGCCCTTGAAATATGATCAGCACGGCGGGATTTTTGGCCATGATCGCGAGCAGTTCGTGAAACTCGTAATCGGCCTGTATGCCTTCCAGTACGTCAGTGGAATTGACAATCTTGCTGCACAGCACCTCAAGCTTGGCTAATTCATAAGTCTGATGGTTAACCGCAGCGGCCTGGACAATCTCTTTTTCAAACATTTCTCGAGCGGTTTCAAGATGGTCCACCGAGATATAGTTGAGCTTCAACGCTAACTCGAAATAGAGCTGTATGAATACCGGCTCGGGCATCTTCAAGAAAGTGCCGCTGCCCTGCTTTCGCTCGATGAAACCAAGGCTATGTAGGATCGAAAGAACGTTTCTGACCGACGAGCGGTGCATATCGAAATGCTCACATAACGCTCTTTCAGGAGGAAGTTTCAGCCGACCATCCTTGGACAGTTCGGAGACGGAAACAAACTCCTTAAGCCTATCCAAAAGGTTCGGATCAAGTTGGCTCATAGCGTCATCCAAATGCCACCCCTATACCCAGTCGTCATCACTGGTGCAATCAAAGTACGTATCATGAGTACTCATTCTGAATACAGAGGCAGCTTACCATAGTCAGTGAAATAGTCAGTGAATGTGCATACCGCCGTTCACGTCGAGCGTGGCGCCGGTGATATAGCTGGAAAGATCGCTTGCCAGAAACAGGAAGGCATTGGCGATATCCTCCGGTGCGCCCAGGCGAGCCAGCGGAATGCCTTCGATAATTTTGGCCTTCATCTGATCATCAAGCTTACCGGCGGTGATTTCGGTAGTGATCAGGCCCGGTGTGACGGAGTTGACGCGAATACCCGATGCACCAAGCTCTCGCGCCATGGCCTTGCCCAGACCCAGCATGCCCGCCTTGGCCGCGCTGTAGTGCGGGCCGCCGAAAATGCCACCTCCGCGCTGGGCGGATACAGACGACGTATTGATGATCGACCCCGCGCCGCCTTGCTTCATGTGCGGTACCACTGCCTGGGACATGTACATCATGCCGCGCAGGTTGACGTCCAGAATGCGGTCGTAGTCTTCGGGCTTGATCTCTTCGAACTTGACCGGCTGGGTCACGCCTGCGTTGTTCACCAGCACATCGATTCTACCGAACTTTTCCATCGCAGCGCGGGCCAGCTCGAAGCAATCGTCGCGATTGGCGACGTTACCGGTTACGACCAGTGAGCGCTCAGCGTCGAACTCCTGGCGGGTCGCCTCGCAGGCCTGCTCGTTGATATCGGAAATTACGATGGAGGCGCCGTACTCGTAAAAAAGCCGCGCGGTTCGCAGACCGATGCCTTTCTCACCAGCCGCGCCGGTCACGATACATACCTTGTCTTTAAGCAGCATGACGTTTTCCTTTCTTATCGATTTTGTGTGAGTCATATCATCTCTTTCAAACACTCTATACAGGTGGCTGCCCCCTGTAACCGCGATCGCCAAAGGCATAGGGGCCACGCCGGTAGCTTTTTACTGCTCAGCCACAACCGTTGAGCAGGCGGTAGGTGCGGATGACCTGGCTGTCATCGAGCTTACCTTCGCCGCGTTCAGAACTTGCCACGAACATCTGCCGGGCGGTTTCCGCCAGCGGCGTGAACGCCCTGGCAGCCTTGGCGGAGTCGCAGACGATGCCCATGTCCTTGCAGAAGATATCGACGACGCTGGTGACATCGTCGGGCTCTTTAATCATGCGCGGGCCGCGGTCGCCTAACATCCAGCTCGATGCGGCCGAGCCCTGCACCATGGAGAGCATGACCGAGGCTTCAATACCGCTCTTTTCAGCAAGCGCAAGCGCCTCGGCAGCTGCGGCGATATGTACGCCGCACAGCAGTTGGTTGACGGCTTTCATGGCCGCGCCCTGACCAGGCACGGGCCCGGCCACGAATACCGCCTTTCCCATGACCTCGAACGCTTTCGAGCAAAGGCCAAGCGCTTCGTCGCTGCCGGCGGCCATGATGGTCAGCTCGCCGACCTGGGCACCGACCACGCCGCCGGACACCGGCGCATCAATGTAGTGAATATCCGGACGGACCGCCGCCACTTCGCTGGCAATACTGGCGGCGTCGTCCGGCGCGATGGTGGACATCTGCACGATACAGGCGCCCTCTTTCAGCGAATACACCACGCTCGATGCTGCATCGGCAGCGGCTTCGTCACCGAACAATAAGGCGCGCACCTGCTCGGCATTGACCACCATGATGAACAGCGCCTCACTCTCATTGAGATAACGGTGCTTCGCTTCACGGGAAGTGGGTTGGCCATTGAAAGCCGTTTCTACCTGCTCGAACGCATCGATGCCCAACACATCGAATCCGGCGTTCTTCAAACACGTTGCCATGGGGCGGCCCATGGCGCCGAGTCCTGCAAAAGCAATGTTATACATAGCGAACCTCAGTAGATGATCAGCGCCGGCACGTAGGAGACCAGCAGCAGCACGATGAGGGCGACCAGATAGAAAGGCAGGAGCTCCTTGACCACTGCGCCAATGCGTTCACGTGCAATTGCCGCAGAGACGAACAATGTCGTGCCGATGGGTGGAGTGAAGAGACCGATGCTCAGATTCACGCACATCATGATGCCCAACTGCACCAAGTCCAGACCGATCGCGTTGGCAATGGAGACAAGGGTTGGCCCCAGAAGCAGAATGGCGGCGGGCAGATCCAGGAACATGCCGATCAACAGCAACAGCAGGTTGATCGCCAGAATGATCAAAAGCGGGTGCTTGAGATACTCTACGGCCCACTGGGCTACTGCCTGGGGCACACCACCGGAGGTCAGGATATAGGCGATGATGTTGGCCGCTGCGATGATCAGCATCACGATCCCTGTGGTAATCACAGTGTTGACCAGTGCCGCCATTACCCGCTCGCCGGTCAAATCGCGATAGATTATACCGCTGACCATCAATGCATAGGCCACGGCGATGATGCTGACCTCGGTAGGAGTGGCTATACCGGCTCTGAGTAGCACCACAATGAATATCGGCATCAACAACGCAGGTAGCGCGGTGAACAGCGTGTTGACCATCTCGGCGCGGGCATGCTTTAGCTTGAGACGGGGAAAACCGCGCCGCTTGCCAACGATATAACAGGCTAGCATCATGCCTGCCGACAGCATCAGCGCGGGAATGACCGCGGCGACGAACAGCGAAGCGATCGAGCTGTTAGAGACGGTCGCAAACAGAATCAGCGGAATCGATGGTGGCATAAGCCCCGCGATGACAGAGGACGCCGATGTGACCGCCGCGCCGAACGCGCCAGGATACCCCTCTCTTTTCTGCCAAGGTATAAGCATGGACCCTAGCGCCGAAGCTTCCGCCACCGACGAGCCGGACACACCGCCGAACACCGTCGAGCCCACCACGCTTACCTGTCCGAGCCCGCCGTGATACTTGCCCACCAGCATCGAGGCAAGCCCTACTAGCTTCTGCCCGAGCTTGCCCGACATCATCAAGCTACCGGATAGAATGAAGAAAGGAATCGCGAGCAGTGGAAAACTTTGCGTAGGCTGAAAGATCTTCATGATCGCCATGCTCGAGGGCATAGGGCCCAAGACTGAAAGCGCCGCCCAGCCACTTATGACCAATGAATACCCAACCGGCATGGCCATGAGCAAGAAAAGAACAAACGCCGCGAGCATTTGAACCGTCATATTCCTTCCTCCCCTTGCGAGACTTGCGGGTCGGCCTGCACCTCACCACCTACCAGAATCAACACGATATTGAGCAGCGCGACCAGCGCCAGCCCTGCAAACCCGGCCACCACCGACCAGTACGCCCAGGACATGCCCAGCCGCGTAATGGGAAAGCGCTGACCACCGGCGATGTCCACCACGTTCAAACCGTGATAGGCCATGGTGCTGAACGCCACAAGCGCGATCACGTTGACGCACAGCGTCACCGCGCGCTGGGGAAATCTCGGCAGCTTTTCCACCAACAGTTCGATGCCGATATGTTCGTTTTTGGCCGCCGCCGCCACGATGGCGCCCATGGTCAGCCAGGGAAAGAACAGGTTGGGAATCTCCGTCACCCAGCCAAGGTTCGTCGAGAACAGATAACGCACGACGACCCCAGTGAGCAGGGATATGAAAATGCTCACGATCGAGACGATCGCCACCCACTTGGCTATCTGATAAATCATGTTTTTCGAGCCGATTAGAAGCGAAGCCGGCCTGCTGGCTTCGCTTTTGCGGCTCTCGACTGAGAGCGTCATGAAAATGCCCCTCCGGCTCGTTACTGCTGCCCGTTGTGAGCGGCGTTCACCACCATGTCCACAAGTTCGGGGTACTCTTCACGCCACAGGTCATAGACCGAGGAAGTCGCTTCGATGAAGGGCGCCTTTTCCACTTCGTTGATCGCGACGCCAGCTTCTTGCAACTGGGTGCGAAGTTGCTCGTCGGCTTCACGCGAGGCCTGGCGATTGAACTCGCCCGCTTCGTCCGCCGCTTCCTGAACCGCTTGCTGCTGCTCTGGGGTGAGCATGTCCCACATCATCTTGCTCATGAGCAGCGGCGTGGACTCGTACTTGTGCCCGGTCAGCGAGATGTAGTCCTGAACTTCGTAAAGCCTTGAGGAGTAGGTATTCATCAAGGGGTTTTCCTGGCCGTCCACCACGCCTTGCTCGAGCGCGATGTAAAGTTCGGAGAAGTTCATCGGCGTGGGGTTCGCGCCTAGCGCCTCGAAGATATCGACCGTCATTTCATCCGGTGGCGTACGAATCTTCAGGCCCTGCAGGTCTGCCGGGGTCTCGATCGGGCGCACGTTGTTGCTGACGTGGCGAATGCCGTTGTCCCATAGCCCGAGCAGCACCAGGTTCTGCTCTTCGGCTAGACGCTTGAGCTCTTCGCCCACGTCGCCATCCATGACCTTCCAGGCCGCGGGCAGCGAGTCGAACAAAAAAGGCAGGCCCAGCACGGAGAACTGCGGCACAACGCTTGAGGTTGCGCCCTGGCTGTTGGTACTGAACGCCAGGGTACCCATACGCATCAGCGTCAGAGCTTCCATGTCATCTCCGTACTGGGCGTTACCGCCCACATCGACAACAAGCTCACCGCCGGTCTTTTCCTCGACCAGCTCAGCAAAAAGCTCCGAGGCCTCCCATTTAGGGTTGCCTTCCGCTGCGTTGTGGGTCAGTTGAAGAACCTGCTGGGCGTTGGCGTTAATGGCAAACACGGCACTGGCAATGGCGGTCGTAAGGACAGTTTTCTTCATGACGTTTCTCTCAGTAAAATTAATTTTTGTAGGTTATGACTGACGTATCGCAAGCTGAAAACTCACACATCAAAAAGCGTTTTGTTCGATGGTCTTGACTACCTCCTTAGTAGAAATACCGTAACGGTCATGCAGAGTAGGCAGTGCACCGGCATCCAAAAACTCATCCGGCAGGCCGATCTGGTAAAACTTCACGGCCACCCCTTCTTTCATCAGAAGCGATGCCACGCTTTCACCCAAACCACCCACCACCGAATGGTTTTCGGCGACGAAAACGGGGCGGTCCGGATGACGGCGCACTTCGTCCAGAATGGTCTGGCTATCCAGCGGTTTGATGGTGGCGCAGTGTAGGACGGCGACGCTCTTGCCCTTCTCCTTGAGCTCATCGGAGGCTTCGATGGCGCGCATGGTCATCAGACCCGAGGAGATGATCAGGGCGTCTTTGCCGTCGATCAGTTGCTTGGCTTTGCCGATCTCGAAGCGGTAGCCTTCGAAGCGGTCGAGCACGCGCGGCACCTTGCCCCGCAACAGGCGTAGATACACCGGCCCATTGAAATCCACCATTGCCTGAACGGACTGCTCGATATCCACCGCATCGCACGGGTCGAGAATGGTCAGATTCGGCATACCGCGGAAAATGGCGACATCTTCGGTAGCCTGGTGGCTCGGACCGTAGCCGGTAGTCAGGCCGGGCAAGGCGCTGACAATCTTGACGTTGAGATTTTCCTCAGCGATTGCCAGACAGATGAAGTCGTAGGCGCGGCGCGAGGCAAACACGCTGTAGGTGGTCACGAAGGGAATGAAGCCTTCACGGGCCATGCCGGCGCCGGCCATCATCAACAACTGCTCGGCCATGCCCATCTGGTAATAACGCTCGGGGTAGGCCTGAGCGAAAATATGCAGGTCGGTGTACTTGCCCAGGTCTGCGGTCATGCCGACGATCTTGTCGTTTTTGCCGGCGGCTTCCACTAGTGCGTGGCCGAACGGCGCTGCCGTCGTAGGCTGGTCCTCACCGGCAATAGAGGCGATCATGGCCGACGTTTTCAGCTTCTTCTTGGCGCTCATCTCATTTCTCCCCTGACTGAATACCGTAGACGTCATCGAGTTTCTGGAGCGCCACGCTCCACTCATTTTCGTCGACACGAATGAAGTGAGTCTTGTCCCGCTCCTCCAAAAACGGTACGCCCCGGCCCATTAAGGTGTCGCAAATGATCACTCGGGGTTTGCCAGAGCTGCTCGCCAGCGCGCTATCAAAGGCCTCGAGTACGGCGTCGAGGTCGTTGCCATCGACACGGTAGGTTTCCCAGCCAAACGCCGTCCATTTGTCCGCGATCGGCTCGTAGTTGAGCACCAGCGAAGACTTGTCGTCGGCCTGCTGGTCGTTGACATCGACGATGGCAATCAAGTTATCGAGCTTGAAGTGCGAGGCGGAGGCGACGGCTTCCCAAGTGGAGCCTTCGTTGAGTTCGCCATCCGATAACAGGTTGAAGATTCTTGATGTGCTTTGCTTGCGCTTGAGGCCCAGCGCCATGCCAACACCAATGCCCAGGCCGTGACCGAGCGAGCCACCGGTGATTTCCATGCCCGGGGTGTATGCCGCCATGCCGGACATCGGCAGGATGCTGTCGTCGCTGCCGTAGTCCTCGATTTCGTCCTCGCTGATCACACCGGCCTCGATCAGGGCGGCGTAAAGGGCAATGGCGTAGTGGCCAATGGAGAGCAGAAAACGATCCCGCTCTTCCCATTCAGGATTCCTGGGGTCGATCTTTAACGCGTGGAAGTAGGAAACGGCCAGCACATCGGCGATTCCCAAGGCTTGCCCCACATAGCCCTGACCTTGCACCTCGCCCATGCGCAGGGCGTGGCGGCGAATATTGTAAGCTCGCTGCCGAAGCGCCTTGAGGGTATCGGCCTTCGATGCGGTAGCGGTTTGACTCATTCAAGTCACCTCCAATTGGTTGACCAATTGAAGATAAGGAAACGCCTCCGCCTAGGATAGGATACTTTAGTATAATTCAAAAAAAATCAATAAAATTCAAAAACTTAAAAATTTAAATATTAGAAATATACTAATAAAATATTTAAAATTATGCCCGTCCTTTTTTCATGAACAATTTTTAACCTAAAAATGGTCAACCATTTTATATATTTGCTTTCTTCCAAATAGAGGCTTCGACATATAAATAGGCTTAAGCGACCGATAAGAAGACGTTAATTTTTCTGGCCACGATGTCTTGCAACTCGGTTTAAACGCTTAAAATAACGTCGTAGATTCTCAAACCATAATGTAGCCGCAATAACCGAGCCCAACTTATGCCTATCATCAAGCTGAATAGCCCTAAAATTCTTTAAATTATTGAAAAACTAAGCTATAAGAGCGAGCTATCAGCGCAGCTAACTGTCCCAAATTCGACTCGGACACCCCTGAGGCTGACAAGCTCAGCTCCCAAGAAACTGCGAGTATCTTGCCTACAAATCCATGTCTACGTAAAATGGCGCGCCGTTTTGAAGGTCGCGATCATGAAAATCAACGTTGTGGGTTCTAGCGGCAGCGGCAAGAGTACCCTTTCCAGAGCACTCGCCGATGCATTGGGCGTGACTTATATACAGCTCGATCAGCTATTTTGGCGTGCCAACTGGCAGGGCACGCCGGATGAGGAGTTTTTTCCAAAGCTCGAGGCTGCGCTGGCCGACCATTCCGAAGGCTGGGTACTCGATGGCAACTTCAACCGTACCCGCGAAATAAAATGGCGTGAGGCAGATATGATCGTCTGGCTGGATTACGGCTTTTGGCGCATCTTCCGCCAATCACTTCACCGGGCTATTTCACGGATTATCAGCCAGGAAGAGCTCTGGCCCGGCACGGGTAATCGCGAGAGCTTTCGCCAAACGTTTATGAGCCGGGACTCTATTCTAGTATGGATGCTGATGAACTGGCGCTCGAACCGCCAACGTTATGTCGCTAGCATGCTCGATGCACGCTATCGCCACCTTCGTATCGTCCGCCTAACTCATCCGAAAGAAACCGAAGCGTTAGTCGCCTCATTGGTGCAGTATCAAGACCATTAGCAAACGGCGAAGGAGCTTCGTTTAACAACTCAATATCGCTACCGCACACTCAAAGCCTTTAGCTGTCGGGTTTCGTAGATACCTCCAGGCCTTATACTGAAGGCACCCAGGAGGTTCCAGGAGCCGCCAGCGATATAACGATCAAAGCTGTCAAACCTGGTGTAATTGATCCAGCCGGTCATGAGGAATGCTTAGCAACCAAGGGCCTTCGCGCTGTAAATGGGGTTGACGTTCGTCTTTGATGAGCGACCAGTAGTGGCACTCGTCAACTATCCCATTGAATAGGGTCGTTCGAGTTTGAACCGATAGCGGCGCCAACTTTATCAACGCATAGCGCCCCTCCTGGCAACAGCGGACCTTGCGTCGCCTTCCCCCTGCTCGGGCTACTAGCGCAGCACAGTGCGGGGCTTCACCGACTTATGTCAGGTCGAGAGTTAAATACTTTATGCCGCTGCAGCCGCTTTTTTAGCCTCATAAGCCGCCATATCGATTTTGCCGAGCTGTGGGGTGAGCTGACAGCGCTGGCGGCCCCATGGAAAATCGATTTGCGCTTGTCGCATTTTTGCCCCTTCGTTTGCTTTCCAGACTTCCAAATCGAGGTCGCGCCAGTATCGAGGGTTGCGCCCAGTTTGCCTGTCGTGTTCGGCTGTGGTGGGGTCGAGATGGCGGAAAGGTTCCAGGCGTGGCACATCGGGTAATGGCTGACTTACATCCATATAGCGCTGTAGCATATCCCAGAGGGCATGCACTTCGTGCTTATGATCGACGATGGTACTAAGGGAAGTCTGGCTGAACTGCTTACCGGTATAGCGATGCACGAACATCAACCGATAGAAGATACCGCCCCGCTGTACCACGCGCTCGACGTAACCATCAAATTCGATGAAGGGTGCAACGAGTGGCTGCTTTTTTTTACCTTGGGAGAAGCTCGCCATGCCGGTTTGGCGGTTGAGCTCACTTTGTCGACTTTTTAAGTAAGCGTCTTCTTTACCTTTAAAAAAGAAATTAAAAGGAGTTAAAAAAACAACTACGCCACTCATTATTGCTCTTGTCAAAAAAGGGCCGATTACAAAAATCCCAATATAACCGAAAATAGAAAAAAAAGAGTATAAAAAACACTTAACGCACCTTCGAATCTGGAAATCTCTATGATAAAAAAGAGCCAAATCCCTCCTAAAACCAAAACCACCAAATATGGAATTATCGAAAAACTCATTAAAGCTATCGAGCTATTACTAAGAAACTGAATTTTTTGATGATTCCAGGAATCATCTATTTCGTATAAACTACTATCCTCTACACCCCGCTTCTGAACAAACTCTGCATCTTCGCATATTTTATTATGAGGATTTATTTTTGCATAGTTGCCATAAGGCAGCAATTCTTCTCCAATCCGCTCGCGTTTTTTAGTGGGCGCAGGTATTTTTGGAATTTTATCAGCACGGTAAACAGTAGAGCTGTAAGATTTGGAGGCATTCTCACTCATACCTGAAACTCCTCGATGTACCAATAGCGTGGATCTTGGTTTCGCCCTATCAAGGAGTTGATAAAATTAGCGACCGGATTATTTACCGTGCGGTATGACCGCGCTGGTAGCGCATCATGTTGACCTTCTGCGTAGGGCTCGTACTCTTTCAACATTGGGGTGGGCAGCACCATCTCTCCCAATTCCCACTCGACTCGGGCTTGTAGGGCGATGCGAAGTCGTGACGTAGAGGTTAAAGAGGTCGCCCCCATATCATAGCTTTCCTCGGCAACTTTGCGCTTAACTAGAAAGCGTACGGCGCTTTGCTGTGGTAGTAGCTGACACTTTCCAATTTCAAAGGGTTCTGGCGCCCCCGTGATATACGAGAGTTGTTCGTAGGTGCCAAGTGGGGTGATGGTACCAGTATCCATCTACTCTAGCTCCTGAACCCCTAGATTCAATGTCTCACCGATTTTATAACGGCTAATGAGCGGTGTGCTAATGGTCACGACATAATCACGGTTACTGGGATTGTTCGCAGTCGATTCCCATACACTGTCAAGCAAGGATAGCTGTTCTGAGCGATTTAGGCTGCCATAGAGGACTACATCGATATTAATGGGGCTGAGCTGTGTCAAAAGCTGAGGATAGTAAATGGTATCGTTAGCGGATACCGTGGCGCTATCGGAATGCGTGCCCAAAGGCCCTCGCTTTAGTAACTGCTCGAAGGGGGTGTCCTGATTCATAGCAGCATAGCTTGATCCACCGATGGCCAGTCCTAGCCCCAGCAGAGCCCAGCCCCAACCAGGTATCATCACCAAGCCCGCCATTAGGGAGCTGCAAGAAATACCTGGTAGTGCTCGCCTTGCAGGGCGCGGAAGCTCATGCGGCCCAGGGCGTCGTACTGGTACCCTGATTGCGCGCCGCGCACGATGAGGCGATTCCAACTAGTCACGTTCGGTATAGCCGTGTTCCAAGTTCAGCGACTGCCTCTGTCCGATGCTATTCAGGTCCAAGTGGCGCTACGCTTCCCTGTGCAGGGCATCCGACGTCAGGCCCATTGCAATTTCAGTGCCGGGACGCTCAGGCCGTAAGGGTAGCCACATTATTCAGGGAATCTCCCGCCGATAAAGCGAATAACCAGAAACACGCCACCGCTCGCCTGTGCGGGTATCGTAATAGCCACCCTCGGCACTTCGCCCTTCGTTTTCTATCATCCAATCGGCGCCGCCGTCGTAGCTAACGGCGGTGACATCTTGGCCCAACAGGCTGCCTTCGTTAACTCCATCGAACAACAGCCCTTCTTCCGGCGTGATATATAGGGCATAGCCCACAATATCGCTATCGAACTCATGCAGCTCGGCTAGCTGATCGCCATTCCAATGCCAAACAGAGCTGGGGTGGTGGACCAGTTGTTCCCTGGGCATCAAGGACATGGGGCGCCCCTTGCGGGCCAGAATATAGACCTCGCCCTGCTCATTAGCGGCGATGTCGTTCACCCCGTAATCACCTATGGCCACTTCGAAGACCGGTTCGTCTTCGCCCCAAGGGAGAGAGTAAATGACGCTTTCGCCACGGGCCTCATCAAAGAACGCCATGCGCAAGACATCATCCTGGCCCAGTGCAACCAGATCGAAACGCTGGCGTTCGTTTTCAGGATTGCGTGCCCCTGTTGGCACAGGAATTTCCTCCCAATACTCACCGCCATCTTCGGTACGCCAAATATGGGGGCCCCAGCCGATCAGGTAACCGCGCTGGGGATCGATAAATCGCAGGGCCGTAATATTTTGATCTTCGGGCCAGCGCATTTTTTCCCAGGATTCGCCCTGGTCAGTGGATTTAAATAGCTGAGTGAGCTGAGGGTGATAGCGCTGTCCTGGGGGCTTGTTAATAGAACGATCCGCCCAGCCTGTCGCAAGATAAAGCGTATTCCAGTCGGGAGAAAGCCACCAATCTGCCTGCTGGGCCCGCTCATCAAAGCGTCGCTCGATCCCATCTTCGATATTTCCTGCCAGAATGCGTACGGTGCGACGGTTAACCAACTCACCAACGTCCCCCATCCACGCTTCCGTAGGTTCTGCTCTGTTGGGATCACTGCGCTCTTCGCGTGGCTTGAATGTTATCTCTGGGTTGGTCAATTTCATTGATAGAATTTGTTCGTTACGAATTCGAAAATCTCCAGGCCCATAAGGAGTATCTTCCTTCGTAAAATCGTTGCTGATGCGCTCCCACATACCTCCACTCCCTATGACATATCCGGCTATTGCAATGACCAGTATGGCGATTGTCCATCGAACTCGACGCATAGTGACTCCTAACGCCTGTGCTGCGTTAACCGTGATAGGGCTTGTTCCACAGCACTGATACCTTCACCCACGGCCTCGGCCGCTGCCTGTGCCCCGCTTGAGATAGCAGCTCCCGCCCCCTTGAGTTTATCCTTACCTACCTCGACAGCGCTGTCGGTGGCTTGCTTCCATGTTTCGCCATCCAGCCACTCTTCGACATTAGGTTGGGTGCCGATTCGCATCAAGTCGGTAATCGGTAAGTCCGCAAGCCCCGCATCTAGATAAGCAGGCACATGGGTATTGAAAGCAAAGGTTTTAAAAGTGGTGGGATCAATTTCCAACTCATATTGGGGAACTTGCATCTGCACAGTCCGATTGGGATAGCGGCGGCATACCACCATGATTTCATCGCCGTCCATATTATCTTTAAGACCAATTTCGATATTTGCTTGTAACAAATATCGCGCTTCTGCTAACCACTCTTTTCCAGCATCGCTTAAACGAGGATATAGCCGCTCACCGTAGGTGTAGCAGTAGTAATAACCGTAGCTGATGTAATAGTCAGGCGGCAGATGCCCACAGCCGATATGGCGCATCATGAAATTGGCGTGCCGCGACCAGTGGGCATGGGTGCTTTCCGGCGCAATCAATTCATCGCGGTTGGCCAAGAGGCGTCGAACCACATCAGAATCACTAAAGGGATTCCACCACGTGGCCCAGGCTTTCAAGGCTTCCCAGCTTGCAACACCGCTTTTCTCGATGAACTCATCGTGCAGGGGGCGATAGTACCATTCGCAGTTGCCTAAAAAGCTCTCGTTGGCAGGTGGCACCTGCTTGTTACACACATGTAGGCTCACTACGACAGGTTGTGTGTCGTCGGTGGGTGTGTAGGCCGCGTCAGTAGCACCTAAAACGTCATTCGTAGACACGCTTAGTCTCCTAGAATATCGATGTGCAAGCGGCCTGGCGCGTCGCTTTCAGTAAGCCCGGTTTCACCTAACTCGTTCGTGCGCCCCTCCTTTATGACATTACCTTGGGCATCGGTAATGCGATAACGCATATGGGCAGCGGGTATATCGGTACCGCTCCACGTGGCAATGAACGACTGATCATAGCTGCCTATGCCGCTTTCACTGCCACGAGGGCGCAAAGGATTCAGCGCCGCCTGCCCCGTCCCCCTACCCGGACTTCCCCCTGAGTTAATACGCACCTGCGCCCCCATAATGGTCACACCACTGGGGTCGAGTTTGACGAAGCTGCCGCCGGCCTTGAGGGTGATTTCGGCCCCTGCGTCGAGGATGACTTGGCTGCCCGCCTTGTGGTGGATCTCTTGCCCGGCCTCGGTGAGCTGCGCATCGCCGTAGCGTGCGTGGTGCGTCTGGTCGACCTGCAGGTGGTCGTCGCCGTGGACGTGGGTGAAGCGGTTGCCGTGGACGGTGAGGTGGTCGTCGCTGTCGATTTCGCTGATGCGGTCGTGGTGTATTGTTAAGTGGCTGTCGTGGCGGATCTCTTCAGTGCGGTCGTTGAGGGTCAGTAGCGCCAGGTCTTTTTGGGCGTGCAGCCAGATCTGCTCTTCGCCGGCTTCGTCTTCGAAGCGCAGCTCGTTGAAGCCCTCGGCCTTGTGGCTCTGGGTGCGCAGCACCGTGCGGGTCTTGTGCTCGGGCAGCGCGTAGGGCGGGGTGTTGACGGCATGAAACGTGCGCCCGGTGATCAGCGGTTGGTCCGGGTCGCCTTCGAGAAACGAGACGATGACTTCGTAGCCAATGCGGGGAATCGCCACGCTGCCATAGCCGCCCCCGGCCCAGTCTTGGGCCACACGGATCCAGCAACTGGCGGTCTCATTGGGCTCGGCGTAGCGATCCCAGGGGAACTGCACCTTTACCCGGCCATGCTCGTCACAGTAGATCTCTTCGCCGTCGGGGCCTACCACGAACGCAACCTGGGGGCCGTCGACGCGAGGTTTGGGGTTAGGCGTGGGCCGCCAGGTCTGCTCGCGCGGCATGAGGGTGACGCGGTTGTGGTAGCGCGTCATGAGTTCGCTAGCGGCGTCGCCAGTGGCGCTTCCCCGCGCGATGCCATCCTCTTCCAGCGCTTGGGGCTGCTCGCCCACGTGCTCGACGCCGATGACCTGCCAATCGCAGTTGAGGGCGTCGTTATCGTGGTCGGTCAAGGTGAAACAGACGCCGGGGGCAAGCTCGGGGAGATCGCTCTCGGCCTCGGCGAGGCGGGCATCGGCACGCAGTGCTTCTAGGCGGTGGCGGGTAAAGGGCTTACCCGAAGCGTCTTGTTTATAGCGGCCGGGGTAGTCGAAGTGCTCGTAGTCGTCGCGCTGGGCGTGCTCGTCGAGGTCCGGGGCGGTGTGTTCGTGGCGCTGGGCGTAGGCCGGGTGTTTGAAGCTGTAGTCTTTGAGCATCGCCGAGGCGGGGCGCACGCGACTGACCAGGCGCAAGGCGCGCACATGGCGTTTTGGGGGCGTACCGCCGGCACGGCCGTGGTAGGTTCGTTCGCCCAGTACCGGGAGCACGCGCGCGCTATCGGCCCATACCAGCCGGTGGGCGCCGTCGTCGGCGTTATCGAACTCGTGGAAGTAGAAGCAGCCCTCTTCGGCGGCGAGACGATGAAGGAAGTCGAGATCGCTCTCGCGGTACTGGACCAGAAACTCGCGCTCGGGCGGGGTGCGGGTGGTGGCAAAGGCGAGGTCGGTAATACCGCGTTCGTCGGCCAGCGTGGTGATGGCGTCAAACGGCGTGATGCCCTGAAAGATACGCGCGTTGTGGCGCAGCGACAGGCGCCACAGCGCCGGGCGAATGACCACGTGGTAAAAGGAGCGGCGATGCCCCCGGTCGCCCTGGGCAAACTCACTGACGATGCCATGCACTCGGCGCAGCGGCGTGCCGTCCTCCCAGATGGTCAGGGTGGCGTTGCGATCCAGGCAGTCGGCAGGGGAAAGATCGTGGGCGCGGCTGGCAAACTCGACGTTCAGCTCGAACGGCGTCGAGAGCGCTTCGCGGTGGGTAAAGCGCACCACGGCGGTCTCCTCGGCGCCGGGCAGGGTCAAGGTGAAATGCACGCCGGTGCTCTCGGTCATGGTGCCGCTCCCTGATCGTTATAGGCAATGAGAACGACTCAGGGTAGCGGCTTGGTGCCACAAGGCAACCCCTTGAGGGCAACTGTCTACAATGGCTTACAGCCGTGTAAGAAAAGGCTTACAAAATGGATAGCCAATCTCTTACAAAGGTAACGTTGTGTTACAGTCTGATGTAAACGGCAAGCCATGTCTAATTTTACCTAATATAACTCGTTATTATACTAGGGGGCAGAACGAGCCATCTTCCTATCCGCTGTCTGCCATACTTCGAGTTCACTGCATGCAGTTGTTCTACAACTTGAGCGATCCGTTAATGGAAGATGCCCTCTGCACGATCAAGCCGCTACCGCACACTCAAAGCTTCTAGCCACCATTTCGGCGTCTTCGATATTCGGCAAAACAGTCGGGGAAATAGCGCTCGCACCAGTGCGCCAACTCGGCGGCATCGCTCACCTGCGCCTGCCCTTCATCGGGCATATAAAGCGAAAGCACACGTTCATCGAGCGTTTGCCATAACGTGGCCAGACACGTACTACCCGCACCGATGCTGGCCGAGGCTCCATAGATCTCGGCATCTTGGAGCACCTTGAAGCCTGCCTCGGTCACCCAACCTTTGGAAAAATCGCTTTCATGGTCCTGCAAGGTACTCATAGGAACGTATCTACCCCCACTTGGTGAAGCGCGTTAAAAACCGGTAAGGTCATTGAGCGACCATTCAACAAAAGGACTGTCCATGCAACATCACACAACCGCTTTTCTTCCCTTGGGTCTTTTCGCCGGTGCTCTGGTATCCGGTAGCGCGCTGGCCGATGCCACGCCGCTGGAGCAGCAGCTAAAGGATCTGGAGTCGTTTCAGGTGATCGCTCACCGCGGTGCCAGCGGCCATGCGCCGGAAAGTAGCATGGCCGCGCTCGAGTTGGCTCACGCTTGGGGCGTGGACTACCTCGAGCTGGATATTCAAATGACCAGCGATGGCGAGCTGGTCGCCTTTCACGACGACACCCTCGAGCGCACCAGCAACGGCGAGGGCCATATCAACGACCACACTTTGGCCGAACTCAAGGATCTCGATGCGGGCAGCTGGTTCAACGAGGAGAACCCCGAGCTTGCCGACGACACCTTCGCAGGCGCCGAAATACTAACGCTCGAGGAAGTATTCAACCGCTTCGGTCAGGACGCTCGCTACTATCTGGAAACCAAATCCCCCGAGCTCAACCCCGGTGTCGAAGAGGCGTTGGTTCGCCGCTTGGAAGCCTATGACATGATCGACACCGGCCGTGTGCTGATCCAGTCCTTCGATCAAGAGAGCCTTCTCAAGATTCACGATCTGAACGCGAGCATCCCGCTGATCCAACTGGTGTGGTACTACCCGGACGAGAACAACGACGAGCGCTTGGTAGAGTGGACCGGTGTGACGCCGGGCCCCGACGAAATCACCGATGCGGACTTCCAGGCCGTGGCAGACTACGCCGTGGGGCTGGGCACCAACTATCTGTATGACGGCGAGCCGGTCATCACTGAAGACTTCGTGGAGCAGGCTCAGGAGAACAACCTGGCGGTGCATGTCTACACGGTCAATGATGCCGACGAAATGCAGCACCTGCTCGACTGGGGCGTGAACGGCCTGTTTACCGACTACGCGGATCGCCTGATCGAACTCACCGAGTAAAACCGGTTACGATGAAGCGCTCGACACGCTCCCGCGCCTGGCCTTCGAGGGCCTTGAGCGGGAGCGGCAGGCACGGTGTTCTGACTAGGCCCATTGCCTCGGCCAGGGTGGCGATAACGCGCAGGCTGCCATGCTCACGGTAGAGCGCCCAAAGCGGCTCGAATGCCTCTGACAGTTGCTGCGCCTCGCGTGCATCCCCTCGTTGGGCGGCACGGGTGATGGCAAGCGCTTGCTCCGGCAAAAGCCCGCCCAGCACCGAATACCAGGCATCGCAGCCCGCCGTCAGCCCCACCGCCGCCACCGGGTCGCCGCTGATACCCAGCGTAACGCCTTCGGGAATCAACGCGCGCAGCCGCGCGATACGCTCCTCGGCCGCGTTGGGCTCAGCCGACACCGGCGGAACCTTGATCGACGCCACGCGGGGAAGCTCGGCAATACGCCCATGCAGAGCATCGCTGAAAGAGAAATGCGTGGTGCCCGGATTGTCGTAGACACACAGCGGGACATCGAGGTGCTCGCACACTGCCTTGTAGTGCTCGAACACCTCCTCCTCGGTAAGCGCCTGATACGATACCGGCGCCAGCAGCACCCCGCTCGCGCCCGCGCTCTGGGCATCCTCGGCCAGACGGATCGCATCGCGCGTGGCCAGCGCGCCAACTCCCACCACGACCGGCACTCCCTCGGCGTGCTCCACCGCCAGCCGCGTTATGCGGGCTCGCTCTTCAAGAGATAGATACATATAGCTGCCGGTCGAGCCCAAAACGCCGATGGAATCCACCCGCGCCTTCGCCAGGCGCTGTACCAGACCCACGAATGCGTCTTCGCGAATGCCCTGCTCGTTAATGGGCGTCAAGGGGAAGGCGCTGAGACCGGTGAACATGGATATATCCTCGATGGAAGAAGAGGCTAACCGTCCGACCGTAGCACGGCGTCTCGTGTCAATGCTACGGCGTCCGGCACGTTGATATTCGAGAGCCACACCTACCCCCTTAGCCGCTCCTTATGGGTCTTCACGAACCCTGGATCGATGCGCTTGCGCAACGCGCGATAAAGGAAATAGACCATTGATCCAACGGCGAAGGCAACGGCCAGAGGCACGATCATGGCCAGCATTCCGGTGAAAAACCCTAGCCCGTACGCGCTGGCAAGCGGAATCGTGTAGTGCATCAGCACAAGGCTCAAAAGCGCCGAAGGCCCGATGATCATGGCATGCCCCAGAAAGTAGCGATAAAAATAGAGACGGCCATACGTTCGGTAGACGCCATCGATATCGACCTCCTCCCCCAGCTTGAGCAGTACCGCTTCACGCTTTTTCTTCAGTGGTATCAACGCCCCATTCGACGTCTGGTAATAAAGCTCGACCACGTGCGCCTCGAAGACCCTGCCAACGAAGGGCCGAAATATGACTTCCGCATCCAGCGGACGAATGAACTCGAAAGGTCCGACGATATGCTCATGTAAGATGGTGACACCGCCGTTGGGGTTGGAATAGCGGTCCGCTCGCTCTTCCAGTATCCCCTTGATCATGGACACTTGCGGTGCGATGTGCAGTCTTCGGCGGCGTCCATGGCGGATCATACTGCGTGCCAAGTACCCCATGAGCGCGGCCGTTGCCGCCGCGATCAAGGCAACGATGAACTGAAAACGCAACAGCAGCCCCAACGCGAGCGCAAAAACAGGCAAAGCCAGCAGTCCGAAAATCGCGCCAATGATTGCCGTTGCGTGGAGCCCTAAACGCTTGAACAGCGCAATCTGGCGGACGTGGAACCGCTCATTGGGCGTCAGCTCTCGATGCCCCAGCGTTTGTACATCGTCAGACACGCTAGAGCCCTCGAACGCGCTGCGCGTGAGTGATGCCACGCTCTTTCGGGTTGAGCCACTGACGCACCTTGCGTGAGAGTTTCATCAGTAGATAGCCCCCCACTACCGTTACGATCAGATCGCCAATGAAGACCGCCAATACGGCTACGCTACTCATGCTCGTTATGAATTCGGCACTCAGGGTGGTCACTAGAAGCCCAGCGCCTGCAAGCAGCACGAAGATCATAAAGAGCAGTGTTTTGATGAAGTGAGCCACTAAATAGTACCGGCCACGCTTTTCGATCAGCGTATCGATATCGATCTGGTCCTCGATGTAAAGCGCAAGGGCTTCCGTACCTTGATACTTATCGAATAGCTTGTCTTTCTTTGGATAGGTTTCCAGATAGACCGCAGCTACCTCTATTTCTTGATCAGTGCTTTTCGGCGCAACGAGGTCCGTCAATAAAGGCGTTCTAAGTGAGACATTACCTACGAAGTACTCCCTCCAACTGGCGTTCTGTCCGCCACCATTGCGCGTCACTACAGAAAAAGGCCCTTGCAGCACGTGAACCTTCTCTCCTAGAACGACTTTTCTACCCACCCCCATCTTGGCAATGCGTATCCCCCCAAAGATACCCAGCACTAGCACCATGATGAGCAAGAAGGGAACGAGGGTGCTTGATGTCAATAGATAGGGGTGCTGCCAGCCTAGCCATATCACTGCCGCCGTCATCAGTAAAAGTAGCGCTCCCATTAGGGCATAAGAACGCATACGCCAGCGCCGCAGGGTAAGCATTTGCTCGGCGTAAAAGCGCTCGTTGGGTGTCATGGTACGTGTCGTTACGGTATGTGGCGCGCTTGTCATTGGATTCCTCCTTACCGTTGGATCCTTTGCGTCTTACGCTCTCTTTTCCTGTACGTCACTGCAAAACAGCGCGGGCTTGTCACTTTTTGAGTAACTTATGTTTTCTATACAAAAACTCGACGGAGTGTTCGAACAGCTCCTGAATGTGCGTCTTGGCGGCCTCGATGGTGACGAGATCGAAATGCCGACTCAAGGCTCGGCGCCCTAGCACGCCGAGCAAACCACTTTTCGCCACCACGGTGACATCGAGAAAGCCCTTGCCCTCTTCGACCGGGGTAAACTGATAATGCGCGTGCGGCCCTCTACGATCCCCCAGTAAAAACTCGAAGCCACCGCCTTCGCCTAGCTCTTCGAACAGCGCGATCTCCTGAGCCCATGGATACTGGTCGACGATCTCGCAGGCCTTATCGAAGCTCTCGGTATTGATGCGACGGTGGACGAACTCACGCGTGTCGGTGTGGTGAGAATAGAAAATCTGGACCATGGAACTGCCTGCGGGTTGATAAATAATTAAGCAGCTAATTATATATCAACCACACCCGCAGGCCGAGCCAAGTAGCCGTACGCCGTAGTAGCGGCCTGGACTATTTCATCTTGAAGCCACGCGCGATGAGAAAATCGCGCATATGGGGGCGTAGTTTACTGTCGAATAGCGGTGTGAGGTTGTGCGACCAATCGGTGGTCTTGTTGTTACTGCCGCGTCCTTGGTAGTAGTCACGCATGGCGGCATCGAAGGCGGCGACCTGCTCACCATCATCGCTGTAGACGTCTTGCTTGAGGATCGCTTCGACGGGCAGGCGCGGTTTTACCTCCGGCGAGTGGTCGGGGTAGCCCAGACACATGCCAAAGACAGGATAGACGTGCTCAGGCAGCGCCAGTAGCTCGCTAATGGCTTGGGGGTTGTTGCGAATACCGCCGATGTAGCAGATACCAAGCCCCTCGGACTCTGCGGCGATAGCCACGTTCTGGGCCATCAGCGCCACGTCGACGGTGGCCACGAGCAACTGCTCGGTCATGCCGCGCTCAACGTTGGCGCCGGTACGCTCGGAGGCATCGGTCGGGCGTTTCATATCGGCACAGAAGACGAGAAAATCCGAGCTGGTCGCGACGTACCCTTGCCCACCCGCGAGCTCGGCGATTTTCTCGCGTTTGGCAGGGTCGACCACGTGGATGACGGTATAGGCCTGAACGTGGCTCGACGTGGCCGCTGCTTGCCCAGCGCGAATGAGCTCGAGCAGCAACGTATGAGGGATTTTCTGGTCGCTGAACTTGCGAATGGAACGGTGGGCTTTGAGTAGTTCGATAACGTCGTTCATGCGGTCTCGTAGGTCGAATGCGTGATTAACAGACGCCTAGCATCGCATATTCTGCCGCCTCAGCGCAGTTGGCTATCCTTGCTGCCGCGACGATTATAACCACTCACACTGGTTTTCTTACGGTCGCGCTCGCTCTGGCATTCAATGCACAGCCGCACGCCGGGCACGGCCTTGCGCCGCGCCTCAGGAATCACCGCATCGCACTCCTCGCAGTGGCGGCGGCTCTCGCCTTTGGGCATCTCGCTTCGCGCCCGCTGCACGGCATCTTCCAGCGTACTTTCGATCTGCTCCTGCTCGGCGCCATCACGCGCCCAACCACCGGCCATGTCAGCACTCCTCGTGGGGCTTTGGTATTACTGTAGCAGCCCCACGTCATCTCCGAGTTAGAACGTTGCGCCCATCATTAAATAGACAAAGAACGATAGCACAGCCACGGCCAGGGCAAACGGAATTTGGGTCTTAATATGGTCGATATGGTCTGACGCCGCTCCGGTAGATGCCAGCACTGAGGTATCCGATAGCGGCGAGCAGTGATCGCCAAAGACCCCACCCCCGGCGACCGCCGCCACCGTCGCGTAGACCAATGGCGTTAGTGTATCGGCGCTAAAGTTAAAGGCGAGCGGTACCGCCAACGGCATGACGATGGCAAACGTGCCCCAGGAAGAGCCCGTGGAGAACGCTACCAGAGCGGCGATTAGGAAGGTAATGGCGGGCAGAAGCGAAGGCGTGAGCCAGTTGCGTGACGCCTCGACGATATAGTTGGCCGTGCCCATATCCTTGGAGAGCTGGTTGAGCGAATAGGCCAACGCCAGAATGATGATGGCGGGCATTACGCCTTTCATCCCCGAAATGGCAGTTTTCATGATGTCGTCGAAGGGAATCCCCTGTAGCCGCATCACCACACCAAGAAATACCGCTGCCGCCAGAAAGGCTTCCATGGTCTTGGCTGAGTTGAGTACGATGAACGTGCCCACGGCGACGCCAATGACGATCAGCACCGGGGCAAAAAAATTCAAGAATAGGCTAGTGCGCGCGCCTGGGTAGGCGGGAATCTCGGTTAATTCCTCGCCTACTAACGGCTCGGCGCCATCGCGTAGCACCTTCCCCTCCTCCTTAGCGCGGCGCTCGGCTCGGCGCATCGGGCCGAACAGCGGGATAACGCCGAGGATGACCAATCCTACCGTCAGCACCGATATCCACGCGTATAGGTTGAAGGGAATCGCGCGAAGAAATACCCCCATCGCCTGAGCCGCATTATCGATCGGTCCCATGCCGATCAAAAGCCCCGAGATGAAGACTGCCCAGCCGGTAATTGGTACCAGCACGCTCACTGGCGCCGACGTGGAGTCAGCAATGTAGGCGAGCTTTTCGCGCGAGACGCGGTAGCGGTCGGTGAGCCCGCGCATGGTACTGCCTACGAACAGCGGGCTGAAGTAGTCGCTAAAGAAAACGAACATGCCCATGACCCAAGCAATGAGCTGGACCCGCACCCGGGTCAGCGCGCGTCGCTCAACCCAAAGCGTGAAGTTTTGGATCGCGCCGGTGCGCTGGAAAAAAGCAATGACGGTGCCAATGAAGAGTTCGAGTAGCAAAATCCAGGAGAAACTGGTGGTGCCCAAGGTCTCCTTAAGCAAGGTGGGAAAGCCCATTAACCCCTGGCCTAGAGTCAATACTCCAACGAAGCATGCCACCGCCAGAGAAAATACCGTATTGCGGGTGACGAACGCCAGTACGATGGCAAGCGCAGCCGGAAGAATGGATAAAATGCCGAGGTGTTGATCTGGGGACATGTTCATCTCTCTTTTTTTATAAGTCGTTAAAGAATGTCCAGAAGGAAAAATGCCTTAGGTCTCTTCCGAGGCTTTGCGCTGCTCCAATCGACTTTTCAGGTGGAACCCTAGCTTGCGAACGGGTTCTGGCGGCATCCAACTGGCCTGGCCAAAGAGCGCGGGAATATCTTCGGTCGCCAGCCCCATGGCGCGACGTGCCAGAGCATTGCCCAGATAAGTGCCCTTGATGATTCCGCCGCCGTTACAGCCTGCCGAAACGAAAAGCCTTGGGGCGATCTCACCCCAAAGCGGCGCACCGTTATAAGTAAGTCCAGTGGTACCGCCCCACATACTTTCGAAGCGAATGGGGGAAAGATCGGGATAGCGAGCTTCGAGGCTATTGCGCAGCTCTCTCTCGATGCGCGCATTATCGGCCTCTCGCTCGTAGCTGTAGCGCGAGCGAATCATCAGCCGCCCATCCTGGGTAGTACGCAGGGTGCAACCCAAACGATGAGCGGGCAAAAGCCCCCAAGGAGTAGCGGCGATACGCTGGCGCTGTGGCTCAGGCAGTACTTCGGTCAGGGCCGCATAGGTATAGATGGCAGTTAGTCGGGAGGCATCAGCGCCCAGCGCACGAGAGAAAGCATTGTTAGCGAGGATGACCCGCCGCGCATTGATCTCGCCTTCATCGGTGATAACTCGCCAGCCAGCGCCATTAGCGAGTACATCGCGTACTGGGGAATACTCATGCAGCGTGATAGCGCTTGGAAGGCTATCCACCAGCGCACGAATCAATGCCGCTGGCTGCACTAAATAGCAATCCGGCGAGTAGAGTCCCTGACGGTAATAACGACTTCCTAGCCGCTCGCCAAGCGCCTCACGATCAAGGGTTTCGTAGCGAAGTTGTGCGGCGTCGAGAAAGCGGCGGTATTTGGCCAGTGCCTCGATTCCCAGTTCGCTTCGCGCAGCGCGATAGGTGCCGCTGTGCTGGAGTTCACAGTCCGCGCCTTGTTGCTCGACTCGCTGGCGCAGCCACGCCATGGTTTCACGACTCAAAGCATTCAGGCGCGACATGCGCGCGAGTTCATCCGGATGAGCATCATTGGCCAACGCAATTTCCAGCATGAAACCCGAGTTACGCCCAGGGCTTCCCTCACCTACCTGCTCGGCCTCTAATATTAGAATGCGATCATCGGGACGGTGCTGCTGCCAAGCTAACGCGGCAGCAACACCGGTATATCCGGCACCAACGATGACGATATCAGCATGCTGGTGCCCTGCCAGCGGCGCTTGAACGTGGCGCTCGGGCAGCCAAGCGTTCCAGCCACAGCGACGTTGATGAGTGGGGTGCGTAAGTCGGGACATGGCAGTCATTCCAGGTAGAGCAAGCCGTGAGCGTGGGTAACCATTTCATTGGCCTCGTGACGCATCTGCGTCAGCACCGCCTCTCGGTGGGCATCGGTCATGCGCGACTTCAGCATCGAGCAGCTCAATGCTCCCAGCGGGTGTCCGCTGTGATCGAGAATTGGCACCGCAAGACCGGCGAACTCGGGCAGCAGCGAACCCTCCACACCCCGAGCAAAACCGTGGGCGTGCAGGTGACAAATCTCAGCCTTGATATCGGCAATGGCGATGGCGTAATCGCGCTCGAGTAGGCAAGCATTGACAGCCAAAATTGCGTCCTGCTCAGTGGTGGGCAAATACGCGAGCAGCGCGATAGAGGCTTGACCAACGCCTAGAGGCAATCGCCCGCCAGTAGCGCGCACGAAGCTACCTACGGGAGAGGCACCGTTTTGCACCTCAAGACAGACGGCGTTGACGCCATCACGCGCAAACAGATAGAAGCTGTCACCTAAGGATTGCGCCAAGGAAAGCAGCCGCGGGCGGGCCAGATCGCGAAGCCCAGCGCCGTTACCTGCCTGAGCACCAAGCACCAGTAGCTCATAGCCAAGCAGATAGCGCCCTCTAACAGGCGATGGACGCAGAAACCCTTGCTCCTTCAAGCTTTTGAGCAGGCGGTAGAGGGTGGGACGGCTGATCTCCAGCGCATCCAGATAATCATCTATCCCAGCACCGCGATGCCCGCCACGCGCGGTAATCTGAAGAAGCTGCATGGCATGCAGCAGCGTGGTAGGCCCTGAAGTGTATCCTGGGCTATGTCCAGAACTGAAAGTACGATCCGAATCAGCCATTGTGCGTGTCGTATTTTGCTTGTCGTTATAAAAGGGGGCGTTATTAACGCGCATTTCGACACGCTACCAAGACAAGTAGACGACTTCATCTCAAATAGTAAGACATAGCCATTTACTAATCGATTGCCCCACTTCTTGCCCATGTAGGATTTTCCGTTACGCCCTAATACGTTAGGCGGGCTCAGGCTATACTCATGCAAAGCAATCAAAAAAGACATCAGGAAGCCGCCATGACCGATTCTCCTAACACTGCCCCTGGGCAAGCGTGGAATGCGAGTAGCTATACGCATAACGCCAATTTCGTCGCACATCACGGTAAGGCGGTGGTCAAGTTACTGGCGCCGCAGCCGGGCGAGCGCATTCTTGACCTTGGCTGTGGCGATGGCACGTTGAGCGAGCACATAGCGCAGCTAGGCGCCTCGGTGGTGGGGGTGGATGCGTCGGCATCGATGGTGGAGGCCGCGCGCGCGCGTGGAATTACCGCGCACGTCATGGATGGTCATCAATTGGCGTTCGAGCACGAGTTCGATGCAGTGTTCAGCAACGCCGCGCTGCACTGGATGCTCGACCCGCAAACGGTGCTCGCGGGCGTCAAGCGGGCATTGAAGCCGGGTGGGCGTTTCGTTGCCGAGTTCGGTGGTCACGGCAACGTAGCGGCGATCTGCACGGCCTTCATTGCCGCGCTTCATTTTCGCGGCATCAGCATTCGTGGTCGCCATCCTTGGTACTTTCCCACCGTGGAAGAGTACACCCACCTGCTGCAAACCGTGGGCTTCAAGGTCGACAGCATCGAGCTGATCCCTCGTCCCACGCCGCTACCCACCGGCATCAACGGCTGGCTCGATACTTTCGCCCGCCCTTTCTTGCACAACCTCGACGAAGACCTGCAAGAAGCCATCGTCGAGAACGTCATCACCCTACTCTCCCACAGCCTACGCGACAGCTACGGCAACTGGAGCGCCGATTATGTACGCCTTAGAGTAGTGGCGCGGGTGTAAGGCAACTGACGGTATCAACGTTTGGGCGGCGGCTCATGCCAGTTGGGCCTCAGCAGCAGGTCCGAAAGCGATGGGCGATTTCGTCGAGCACGCTTGCCGGTTCCTGTGTCCACCAGTGTCGAGCCGAAAATATTTCGACTTCGCAAAGGCCTTTATAGCCACACGCTTCGACACTGCGCCGGATAGCCCGGATATCCGCTACCCCATCCCCCATCATGCCACGGTCCAGCAACACGTCCGTCGTGTCAGCGAGCCAGTCGCAAAGATGCAAACCGAGAATTTTCGCTGCGGGCAAGCGGACAAGCTGGCGCTCTAGATCCGTATCCCACCAGGTATGATAGACATCGACCGCCACGCCCACATTGTCTTTATCGATCGCCAAGGCCATATCGACCGCATCGCGCATCGTGACCAGGCATGAACGGTTACCGCCATAAACCGGGCTTAGCGGCTCGAGTGCCAGTTTGACGCCATGAGAAGCAGCAACATCCGCCATGCGCGTGACCCGCTCAGCGACGAGATCGAGGCTGGGACGCACTCCTTTGGTACCCGCCTCCACGCCGCCCACGACGATCGTCAGCACCGGCGCACCTAGCGCTGCGGCCATGTCGATGGAGGCCTGAAAATCCTCCATGATCGCCTCATGGCCTTTAGGCGCCAAGGGCCCGACCAAAAAGGGGGTGCGACAGAGACCTACGACCTCAAGCCCGGCGTCACGGGCATACTGCCCGATTCGAGCAGCCTGCGTACCGATTTCACGTCGCCAGAATACGATGCCGCCATATCCGCGTTCGGCGCATGCATCGATCACGCGTTCTGGCGTCCACCCGGCTCCATACCCATCGAGATTATGTCCAAGTGTCGCGGTATTGAGCGCAAGGGCTGATAGATCCTGTGAGAAGTCGCGCATGATTACACCCCATAAAGTGCGAGCAGCTTTTTCATTCGCTCGATTGCCAGCTCAGGATCGCGCAGGGCGCCACAGCTATCGGCGAGTTTGAACAGCTCGACAAAATGAGGAAGCGCGCGTTTGGCTTGTGCACCATCGAGCATGATGAAATGGTCTTGAAAACCGTTGAGCCAGGCCAGGAAGACGACGCCCGTTTTATAGAACTGAGTGGGCGCCTTGAAGATGTGTCGCGCCAGGGGAACCGTGGGGTCCAAAAGCTGACGAAACGCTTGAGTGTCGTGTTCGCCAAGCTCAGCGACGGCCCGCGCAGCGATGGGCGCCAAGGGGTCGAAGATACCGAGTAACGCATGCGAATAGCCCTGGGCATCACCGGCAATGAGTTCGGGATAATTGAAGTCGTCGCCCGTATACATTTTCACCCCATCGGGGAGGCGGCGGCGCAGCGCAATCTCCTTGTCCTTATCCAGCAGTGAAATCTTGATACCGTCGACCTTATCGCGGTTGTCAACGATGATCTGCAGCACGGTTTCCAGTGCCTGCTCGAAATCGTCCGTTCCCCAATATCCGGCCAGCGCCGGGTCGAACATTTTTCCTAGCCAATGCAGGATAACGGGGTTGTCACAGGCGGAAAGGATGTCGCCATAAAGGCGAATGTAATCGTCTGCGCTCACCGCCACTTTGGCCAGCGCTCGGCTCGCCATCAGGATGATATCGCCGCCCAACGACTGAATAGCGTCTAACTGCTCCATGTAGGCACGGCGCACGTCATCCAGCGAACGCGCATCCTTGAGGTCCAACTGATCCGTTCCACACCCATTTCCAATGCGGGCATTAGGGAGCTCTTCCCGTGTTCGGCGAATCAATTCCAAGGCGCCAGGCCAATCCAGCCCCATGCCACGCTGCGCCGTATCCATGGCTTCAGCGATTCCTAACCCAAGGTCGGCCAGGTAGTGGCGAAAAGCCATCGTTGCATGCCAGTCGATCTGGGCCGGGCCCGTGGGGTCGCCCGCGGCAAAGGGATCGGCCACGACATGCGCTGCCGAGTACACCGTGCGCGCAGGGTTCGGGCCAAGTTTTGCAGCGGTAATCGGCTGCGCCTTCAGTTCGAAATTCGTCCTACGGCCAGCAGTATCAGGCAGTGTGATGTTCATGTTTGTCCTCTGGGTTAATCGTCGTGTCGGGTAACCGGCGCATTCACAAATCAACATGATGCCGTCGCTATCAGCGTCAAACGTTTTGCTAAACGCGCTTAGTTCAGCGCTGGGTAACCAAAGAATTCGCCAATGGCAGCGACCTGCGCTTCGAGCATTCCTTTACCACGGTGAATGGGTAAGCCACGGCGCTCAGCGGCCTCCAGGAGCAACGTCGTAGAGTGAGGAATGATGTCGACGACGAGGGTGCCATCGTTAAGGCTTGCCACATCGAAAGGCAGGGGGTCGTCGCCCTTGAGACCTAGCGTGGTACAGTTCACGACGATGTCGAAACGTGAGATGTCACCCGCGCCACGCTCGACCGTTAAGGTAGGAAAAGCCCCCGTGAGCATAGCCGTGAGCCCACAGGCGCTGTCTTGAGAGATGTCTTCTACGTTGACCTGCAACGGTTGCTCGCTGGCCGTTGCAAAGGCGACGGCACGCCCTGCACCGCCGCAGCCAAGGATCAATACGCGCTTGCCCTTTACCTCGATCCCTTGCGATGCCAGCGATCTTGCAAAGCCCACGCCATCGAAATTGTCCCCTTCCGTCTTGCCATCTGCCAAGCGACGAACGGCATTAACGGCCCCAATGGCCTGGGCACGCGGTGTAACGCTATCGATGAGATCCATCACGGCAACCTTATGGGGCACCGTCACGACCCAGCCATCAAAATTCTGTACGTTCAGTAGCCCTGAAAACACGCATGGGAGGTGCGATGGGGCCACATGGACGGGAAACAGTAGCGCTTCGATCCCCTGCGCCCTAAACCAGGGGTTGAAAAGCCCGGGCGAGCCTACCTGGGCAATGGGGTCGCCCAGGATGGCGTAAAGGCGTGTCTTGCCGTTAATGGGTAGCGGCAAGCCAACGTTAGACGCGGTCTCTTGTGACATGATGGACGCTTCGCTTTTCAGGACTTTCGAGAGAAGAACGCATCGATACGTTCACGACATTCACTGGTATCGAGCACGAGAGAGGCATATAGCCGCTCCATCTTCAAAGACTGCCGAATCGGGTTATCGCTCGCCTCGTGCAGCACTTCACGAGCAAAGCGAATCGCGGCGGGGCTGCGCTTGGCGATGTCATGGGCAACGGCGATCGCCGTCTCCACGACCTGGTCGGTAGGACAAACGCGAGCCGCTATTCCCGCCTGAACGGCTTCGATGCCGTCGAGCACGCGTCCCGTTAGAATCAAATCGCTAGCATAAGAGCGCCCAGCACGCTGCAGGATGCGCTGCGTCCCCCCTTGGCCGGCAATGACACCTACCCCTGTTTCAGGTAGGGCAAGCTGCGCATCCTCGGCCACCACCATCAGATCACACGTCAAGGCAAGCTCGAAACCGCCGCCCATCGCGTAACCACGCACGGCAGCAATCGTTGGCTTGCGCGCCTCGGCAATACGATCGAACTCTTGCAACCAGTCAGCCAAAACGGCGGAAACGCCCGAGAGCTGACGCACTTCGTTCAGATCAGCGCCCACCGAGAAGTGAGTCGGCGTACCTGCAATGACGATCGCGTGAATCGTCGAATCGTTTTCGGCATCGAGTACGGCGGCCAACAGATCGCTCGCCAGCGCTTGGGTGAGCGGGTTACCACGCTTGGGCTTTCCCGTAAGCGTCAAAATTCGAACGGTGCCTTGGGTATCTATATTCAGATGTTCATGCTGCATTGAAATACTCCGCGTTCATGAGGCGTGGTGAACGGATGAGAGGACGAAAATCCATGCCAGAAAGAATGTCTCGCTCGATGTCGATACCGGGTGCGACCTCGATCAGCTCTACACCGTCAGAGGTCAACTGGAAGACGGCGCGCTCGGTCACGAACAGCACGACCTGGCCCATCGCCGTCGCCCGACGACCGCTAAAGGTCACGGCAGCCACCTCGCTTACGAACTTGCGAACACTGCCGGGCTGCTTCACCGCGAGCCGACCCTCCCCAATGTCGAGCTGGCTGCCCTTGGTATCGAACGTTCCACAAAACACCAACTTGCGTGCATTCTGTGTGATGTCGATAAACCCCCCAGGGCCGATGAAACCGTTACCGATATGGCTAACGTTGACGTTGCCAAATCGGTCGCACTCGGCCATGCCCAGAAACGCGATATCCAGCCCGCCGCCGTGATAAAAATCGAACTGCTCGGTCGTCGATACGATGACCTTGGGATCGTGGGCTGATCCGAACAGCTCGTCGGTCATCATCCGCCCCCCGTGTATGCCTTGCTCGACGGTCGTCCAGTAGCGATCCTGGGTATGTCTGGCCGCGATGACACCGGCAACGCCTGCCGATGCGCCAAAGCCAAAGTTGACGACCGCCCCCTCGGTAAGCTCGTCAGCAGCGCGCAAGGCGATCACGCCTTTGGCGCCCTCTCCCACGCCGAGAGTGTCGGCAACCGTCGTGGCGTCTCCTTTACCGAAAAACGCCGCGTCATACCCACCACGATAGGTTTGACTCTGCTCTGGGTGAATGACCAACGCATTCACCATGACACCCGGCACGGTCACATCGCGCGGTCGAATGGCGCCATTGGCGACCTGTTCACGCACCTGCGCGATCACGCGCCCGCCACTGTTATAGGCAGCGAGCGCCGCCGCCTTGGTATCGAGATCGACAGGCTCTTCTCCCAGGGAGATATTTCCCGCCGCATCACAGAGCGTCCCTTTGATAAGGGCCAGATCGACGTTGAAAGGTAGATAGCGTAAGAAGGGCTGGCCATCCAGCTCGATCCGCTCGACCAGCGTTTGTGTCGCCAAGGCGTTGACGCGTCCCCCCTGCTGCGTTGGGTCGACAAACGTATCCAGCCCGGTTTGAGTGATTAACCCTGGCCGGCCGCTACCACTTTCACGCAGTAAGAGGGAGATGACTCCCGCCGGTAACGAATAAGCCTCTATCTTGTTGTCTCGGGCCAGCCGCTGCATCTTGTGCGACCATGTCCAGTGCCCGCCGATGACACGGCGAACGAGCCCTTCGTGAGCAAAATGGCTGGCTCCTCGACCGTCACGATCACCAAACCCCATGGCATGAATGAGGGTGAGATTGCGGGGATGCCCCGTTTTTAGAAATCGCGCTTCGATCGCTGCAAAAATGGCATTGGGTTCGAGCATTCCTCCGCCATTCGAAGCAACGGCTATCGTTGCTTCATCCTGAATGCTGGCCGCCACCTCTTCGGCAGACGTGATCAATAAACGCATACGTCATTCTCCTAGGATGAGATTAGGGAGAAAGGTCGCAATCTGAGGGAAGAAAATCAGCAGGACGAGGGAGCCGAATAGCGCGGCGAAAAACGGCATACTGGCGAGAAATACGCGTTCCACGGGAAGCCTGGACACCATCGCCACCCCATAGAGCGCCACCCCGACAGGCGGTGTTATCAACCCGATGACACAGGTGATGCAGAACAGAACGCCCAAATGAATGGGGTCGATCGTCGTATTACTAACCAACGGCATGATGGCGGGTACGACCATGAGAATGATCGGCGTCGCATCCATGAACATGCCAAGCACCAACACCACCAGCAAAATCAAGACCAGGATGGCCGTAGGATCAGTGGTCAACGACATCACGTGGTTGGCCAGCGTCATGGGCAGTTGCTCACGTGCGAAAACCCAGCCATCCAATCCCGAGACACTTACGACTAACAGCAATGCCCCCACGGCGGTGCCGGCCCCAACGACTTCGCGATAGAAGTTAGCAAAGGAGAGAGAGCGGTAAAACATGCCGAGAATGATGACGTAGACCACCGCAATAACGCCGGCCTCGGTGGGCGTGAACGTTCCGCTAAAGATACCGCCTATAATCAACACCGGCGTAACGAGCACGGCAGAAGCACGCCAAAAGGTCCTGACAAGACGCTTCATGGAGAACGCATCGCCTTTAGGGTACTTGCGTTTCCAACTGACGATCATCACGGTCAGCATCAAGAGCGCGAAGATCATCAAACCGGGCATGATGCCGCCGATGAAGAGACGGCCAATCGAGATGTTCGCCGTTGCGCCAAAGATGATCATGATGATCGAGGGCGGAATGATGGGGGCCAGAGGCGATGAGCTCAATGTCACGCCTGCGGCATAGGCCGGATCGTAACCGCGCTCCCGCATGGCCTTTACCGTGATCGTACCGACACCGACGGCATCGGCCGCTGCAGACCCCGACATCGCCGAAAAGATCATGCTCGCGAGTACGGCGACATACCCCAAACCACCGCGGATATAGCCAATCAGCGCTTCGGCAAAATTGAAAATACGTTCGGTGGCACCACAAAAGTTCATCAGCCGCCCCGCCAAAAGAAACATCGGAATGGCGGCGAGAATGCTGTCATTGATCGTTCCAATCATGCGCTGCGGCGCCAACGCGAGCGGTACGCCCTTTAGCGCCAAATACGCCATGGCTGGCGCCCCGAGCGCAACGAAGATGGGCGCCCGTATGGCGATCAAGACAAAAACGGCAAGAAGTATCCAGGGCAGCATGTCACACCTCGCTAGAGGGCGCAGGCGCCCCATCGTTGACGTTGATGTGCTGGCGGCGCAAAAGTGAACAGACGCAATGGAAAAGCATGAAGGCGAAGCCAAGCGGCATGGCCACTGTTTGCACGGCGACCGATACGCCAAGCGCCGGCATGGTTTGGCCAGCCCCTTTGAGCACGAAGCCGTAGCCGACCCATACCAGGGCAATGATCAGCACTATCGTGACGGCATCGCCTACATGGCCCATTAACGAGGCCATTTTTGACGGCAGCGACTTGACCAAGAAGTCGACTAGAAAATGCTCGCATTTCTTGAGTGCTCGGGCGCTACCGATAAACACGAGCCAGATCATACAAATCCGCGTGACTTCTTCGGTAAAATCCAGCGGCGTCGACAAGACAAAACGCGAGAACACTTGGCTGAAAAGCGTAAGTGTCATCGTCACTAATGCCGTAAAGATGATGGCCTCTTCTAAACGCTCGAGCCAACGCTCGATACGCATCAGGTTCGAGAACATGGAGTCGCCCTTTTGGCTGAGGTGGTAAGGGCCATCCGCTAATGGATGGCCCATGAATGTCGTCGATTATTGGGTATTACGAATGCGTTCGACGAGATCCACGCCAAACTCTTGAGCGTAGCGCTCAGCCACACCACTCGTGGCGTCAATGAAAGCGTCGACATCAGGCTCTGTTATCGTGACGCCCTGCTCACGCAGAAATGCCAAATCCTGTTCGCGATTTTCCTGAAAGAGGCGCCGCTGCATTTCGGTTACTTCAGCGAATATGTCATCGAACTCGGCTCGCTGTTCCGGCGACAGCTCCTCCATAGCGGAGCGATTGGCGATTACCAACTTATAGAGAAAGAAGTGCCCGGTAAGCGACAAATGCGGCGCCTGCTCATAAAAGCGCATATTGCGGTAGCCCGAAATATCGTTTTCGGCAGCATCGATGGCGCCGGTGGCCAACGCCGTGTAGAGCTCCCCATAGGGCATGGGCGTCGCCTTACTGCCTAATGCATTGAACGTATCGATATAGACCGGACTACCGATCACCCGCGTTTTCAAATCGAGTAGATCCGCAGGCGTTTCGACATCGACGTCGCGCGTAAAGATATGGCGCATACCGGCAGACCAATACCCCAACACTTCGAGATCGGAACTCGCCTCGACCGCCTGGGCGATCTCCTCGCCAATAGGGCCATCCACGACATGCCAAGGGTGGGTATCGCTATCGCGGAACAAAAATGGAATGTCGAAGACCCCAACCGCTGGCACGAAGGAGGACAAGCTCGACGTTGCCACGGTCGTCATCGTGAGCGCCCCGAACTGAACCTGTTCGATGGCATCCTTTTCGCCCCCCACTTGCCCCTGTGGAAACACGGTCATGGACAAACCCGTCTCGGAATTCTCCAGGCGTCTGGCCAACTCGGCAAAGGCCACATTGGATGGCTCTCCGGAAGGATTGACATGGGCGGCAGTCAACTCCAGCCCCATGGCATTGGTTGCCATGAAGGAAGTCGCAAGGAAGCAAGTGGCGGCGATAAGTGTGTGATGTTTTTTATACTTCAAGGTCTTTACCCTCTTGGATCGATTATCGAAGTCGCGTGGCGTTGTATTTACTATCTCGATCTAGTATAACGATACACAAAGGCCATTCAGCCGTCTAGCGCGTTTTTAAAATGTTGGACTTATCAAACAAATCACTTAATAAACAACATCTTACTAAAAAACATGGATTTTAAAAGGCCACAATCAATGCATTAATCATGCAAGACTCATACTAAAGTTTAAAACCACGTTTTAAACTAAAGACCAACAACAAAACCAAGACTAAAGATCAATGAACAAAAGTATAAGCACCCTGTAAAAGCACTGAATAAAGGAGCTCGATCATGAAACATGAAAAACGCGCATTGGTGACTGGCGCAGCCAGGGGAATAGGCCGAGGCATTGCGACGAACCTGGCAAAGCAAGGTTTCGATGTCGTCTTGAATGACCTTGCTGATTCGGATGACCTTCAGGCCGCTCAGCAAGAAGTTCGTCACTACGGTCGCCAATGCGCCGTCGTGCTGGGTGATATTTCCCATGTCGAGGAGCATGAGCATCTCGTAGAGACGGCATGGGAAGCGTTGGGTGGGCTTGAGTGCCTCGTCAATAACGCGGGGGTCTCGGTGAAAACCCGGGGGGATTTACTCGAGATCTCATCCGAGAGCTTTGATCGGCTGATCGCCATCAATTTGCGTGGCACCTTCTTTTTGACCCAGGCCGTCGCCCGGAAAATGGTGCAGGTTTCATCCGAAGCTTTCCGCTCGATCGTGACGGTTTCCTCTGCCAACGCTGCGATGGCTTCGACGAACCGCGGGGAGTACTGCATTTCCAAAACAGGCCTTGCGATGATGTCGCAGCTGTATGCGTTGCGACTCGCGCCGCACGGCATCAACACCTACGAAGTACGTCCAGGCGTCATTGAGTCGATGATGACGTCTGTGGCTCGCGAGAGCTACGAGGCTCGCTTCGCGGCCGGTTTCACTCCCATCAACCGCTGGGGGACGCCTTTCGATGTGGGAAATACCGTTGCGGCACTAGCAGAAGGAAAGTTGGGGTTTTCTACCGGGGAAGTCGTGCATGTCGATGGCGGCCTTCACCTGCCCGAGCTATAGCGCGTCACCGATTTTCAGCGTTGTTCGCAGCTACGGTTCGGCATGCTGCTGCATGTAGGATGACAACGTTGGGTTGAATAGCCAGATTTATTCCCCTACGCGATGCAGGCCATAGCCAAATGCAAGCAGCACATGTCGAGAGGAGCAAAATGAAAAAACAAGCTGGCGAACGTGGCAACGACAACACCCAAAAGAGCGGTCGCTCAGGATCCGCACGGCGCGTCACATTGAGCGATATCGCCGAAGCGGCTGGCGTTTCGCGCGCCACGGTTTCACTCGTGATGCGCGAAAGCCCCACCATTCCAAAGCGAACACACGATCTCGTATTGGGGCATGCCGAGCGGCTGGGCTACGTTTACAACCGTGCGGCGGCCAATCTGCGCACGTCCAATACCCATATCATCGGTCTCGCCGTTCACGATATTACCAACCCCTATTTTTCTGAAATCGTGGCGCAAATCCAACAAAGTTTGACCGATCAAGGGCGCGTCGTGGTACTGGGCAACACCCAGGACTCGCCCAAGGTACAAGAAGAGTTCGTCAATACGATCCGAGAGTACAACGTCGCCGGGCTGATCATGTCACCAGCCGCGGGAACGGATCCTGCGTGGCTACGCAACCTTCGCAACTGGCATTTACCTTGCGTGCTTTTTTCGCGCTATGTCGAGGATGTGGCACTTGATTATATCGGCGGTAATAACCGCTTAGGGATCAGCCAGCTCACCCAGCACTTGATAGAGCTTGGTCATCGCCGTATCGCCTTCGTAGGCGCGAACGAAACCTTCTCTTCCGGGGTCGAGCGGATGCAGGGGTATCAAGAGACGCTCATGCGCGCAGGGCTGACCGTTCATCCCGAGCTGATCGTTCGCTGCCCCGCCACACGTGTGGATGCGCACGATGCGGTCATCGACTTGCTGCGCCTGGAGAATCCGCCGACGGCAGCCGTTTGTTTCAACGACGTGGCAGCCTTTGGTGCCATCCTGGCGTTACAAAACCTGGGTCTGAAAGTCGCCCAGGACTTTTCCGTCACAGGCTATGACGATGTCACCGAGGCACGCTTATGGCATCCGGCCCTGACGACCCTACGCGTTCCCTGCACCAACATTGGGCAAGAGGCCGTGCGTTTGCTAATGCGCCGTATGAACGAAAGAGACGCCGATATCGAACGAGTGCTCGTTCCTCGGGATTTGCGGATTCGAGGCACGACGGCACCGCCCGCCACTCCCGTTCAGATAACCCAGATGCGCGATATTGCGCGACGCTACCAACCACAGTCACGCGCCTAGCGCGCAGGTGGATAGCGACTCGATATGACGCCATCAATGATGGCGCCCCTTGGCGCTGTTTAGCCCAATGCAATCCATCCAACACAACGAGGAAGCAAGATGACATCCGTCCAGTCCGCCACTGCCGTCAACAAAATAATCGAACCGGCTGCTGCCGCTGAATTGATCCAGGATAATGCCCGTCTTTACATTGGCGGGTCAGGGGGTGGCCATGGCGTACCCGAGCGGATGCTGCGCGCCATTCGTGAGCGCTTCGACGCCAGCGGCTCTCCCAAAAGTCTAATGGTCACAGCGACCGTATCGATTGGCGACTGGGACAAGGCAGGCTTGAACCTTTTCGACGATCCGACGCTGCTCAAACGCATCGTCGCCAGTGGATTGAACAACACCCCTTCACTCTCGACGCTTGCCATGCAAGACAAGATCGAAGCCTATACCTTGCCGCAAGGCGCTCTTGCTCAGTTGACGCGCGAAGCCGCGGCGGGGCGCCCTGGGGTACTCACCAAGGTCGGGCTGCATACCTTCGCCGATCCGCGCCAGCAAGGGTGCCGACAAAGCCCTTCGAGCACGGAAGATTTGGTGGAACTCGTGGATATCAAGGGCGAGGAGTACCTGCTTTATAAAACGACGCCTATCGACGTCGCGATCATTCGCGCCTCGGTCGCAGATGAGCACGGCAATCTTACCCTTGAAGACGAGGCCTATATCGGCGAGAACTACTCCGTGGCTGCTGCGGCCAAGCGTAACGGCGGTATCGTGATTGCACAGGTTCAGCGTACTGCCGCCGCCCATAGCCTGCCCCAACGCGAAGTACGTGTACCCGGCTTTCTGGTTGACTATGTGGTTATCGATCCAGATCAAAAACAAACTTATGAGACCCAGTTTAGCGCCGCATATGCAGGTAAGCTGAGAGTTCCAAGTGGCTCAACCAAACCGCTCAAGATGGATTTAAGAAAGGTCATCGCCCGCCGCGGCGCGATGGAGTTACGCAATGGGGCAACCGTCAACATTGGCTTTGGTGTTTCAAATGGTATTACTGTTATCGCAGCCGAGGAGGATGTCTACAAACAAGTCACGATGACCTCTGAACAAGGCATCGTCGGAGGTATGCCTGCTCCAGGAAAAGACGCCGGTGCAGGAGTTAATTACGACATGCTGGTGCCGCAGCCAGATCAATTTGATTTCTATGATGGCGGCGGTCTCGATGTCGCATTCCTCTCTTTCGCTGAGGTCGATGCAAACGGCAACGTGAACGTCTCACGCTTTGGTGATCGCATCATTGGGCCTGGGGGATTCGTCAATATTAGCCAAGGTGCTCGCAAAATTGTTTTTTCCGGCACGCTAACGACTGGTGGCCTCCAAGCGGCGCCCAATAGCGAAGGCGGCCTCAGCATAGACCGCGATGGTGATATTGAAAAATGGGTACCAAAGGTTGAGCAAATAACCTTCAACGGTCAGTTTGCACGTAGTCGCGGACAGGAAGTTTTATATATTACCGAGCGCGCCGTTTTTACGCTAGACGATGAAGGCTTGATTCTCATTGAGATAGCCGATGGCGTTGATTTAAAAAAGCACGTTTTGGACCGTATTGGTTTTAATATTCGTGTTGCTGATAACTTACGCAAAATGGACGCGCGTATTTTTCGCGACCAGCCAATGAGCTTAGCGCAAGACCTCGCGACGATTGAGGGCGAGACAAAGTAATGGCCAATTACGTAAAGATCGAAAGTCGTGGTGATATCGCATTGGTAACACTGAATCGTCCTGAGCGCCGCAATGCTCTTGGCAGTGCGCTATTAGATGATTTAATAAGTGTTTTTACCCACCTTGAACAAGACCAAGAAGTACGTGCCGTGGTTTTAACAGGCGCCGGTACTGCTTTCTGTGCTGGTGCCGATTTGAAAGAATTTGGCCGTGCGCGCCCCCACGATGTAGCGGCCCTCAATACGCGAATCTCAGCTTTCATGCGTTCAATTCTCGTCTTTCCCAAGCCTGTCATCGCCGCAGTAAACGGCGCTGCTATGGGCGGAGGATTCGTGCTCGCTGCTTCCTGCGATAGCGTGGTGACGACTCCAACGGCCCGTTGGCATCTTCCCGAAGTGTCTTTGGGCTGGCTACCCGGTTTTGGACTACACATACTGTCACTCAAAGTGGGCATCAACCGCGCAAGACGGTTGACTCTGGCAAGCGAGCCAACCCCAGGAGAACAAGCTTTTAGGATAGGACTAGCCGATATGGTAAGCCATATCGATCAAACACCGGTCGAATTGGCCCTTGAGGAAGCAACCAAGCTCGCCACGCTCCCAGCTCATTCTGTTGCTACGGCCAAGCGCTACTTCGCACTTGAAGCTAATAGTACCGAGAAATGGGATGTCATCGCACAATCCTTATATGCTGAGGATGCGTTGCATCCAGAAGCGCAGAAGGCCATGCAACGTTTCCAAAAATAAAAAGACAATCACTTTCTTTCAGTGGATGAGAAAGCGTTTTCCGAGCAGCCAAAGCTGTTCGGATTACTGTCGGCCAACGCATCACTTACGGTAATTATTTATCATGCTATTTGTCGAACGCCATCCTCATGCGCAACACACTCTCTGTTCTATCACTCAACAACTCTGCACAACGGGCCAATGCTTCATTCAAGTGCATTGGCCCATCTGCTAACGCAAACGCGGTGCTAACACCTTCCTTTAGTGCCGATTGCCATTCTGGACCTAAGCGCCCAGCCAGTACAATGACGGGGACATTATAGCGTTTCGCCAGCCGCGCTATGCCAATAGGAGTCTTGCCTGAAAGGCTTTGCCCATCCAATTGTCCTTCGCCTGTAATCACCATATCTGCCGTCACCAAATGGGGCTCTATACCCACATACTCGATGATTAGCTCGACACCAGGCATGAGCTTCGCATTAAGAAATGCTTTTAGAGCGAATCCTATTCCACCTGCGGCGCCCACACCCGGTAGATCACGATAGTCCATCCCCAAAACCTGCCGAGTCTTATCGGCAAAACGAGTAAGCGCAGCATCGAGAGCGATGACGTCATCATCATTCGCGCCCTTCTGAGGTCCAAATACGGCCGTTGCGCCGCGCTTTCCTAGCAATGGATTATCGACATCGACTGCGGCAGAGATATTTACGCCAGGTAAACGTGAATCCAATTCCGTGATATCGAGATACTCCAGGTCACCCAGTGCAGCACCTCCTGGAAGCAATGGTTGATGGGAGGCATTCATTAAACGCGCCCCGAGCGCCGTCAACATACCGGCGCCACCATCGTTAGTGGCGCTACCTCCAAGCAGAACCACTATGTGCTTAGCCTCCGCGTCCAGGGCTTCGCGGATCAATTCACCGACACCGTACGTCGAGCTATGCAGCGCCGTTCGCTCTTGAAGAGATAGCGCTTGTAGGCCACTGGCCTCGGCTAATTCGATAAAGGCCGTACGCGTCTCACTCTTCCATCCCCAAGCAGCACGGCAGGGGCGTCCCAAGGCATCCTTAACCCAAGCATAACGCCGTTCGGCACCTGTCGCGGCCAGAATTGCCTCTAAACTACCTTCTCCACCATCGGCGAGGGGGCACTCGGTTATTTTTACTTCTGGGCACGCGCGCAAGGCGCCCTTTGCCATCGCTTGCGCTGCCTCCTTGGCGGAAAGTGCGTCTTTATAGCTATCTGGGCAAATCAGCAAATGCATATATCAACACCCTGTTCAATAGCGCCGCAATCACTTGAGACCATTAAGCTTTAATAAACCATACCAACGTTCAGCGGCAAGCTCCGGGCACTCAAATACCTGGGCGTCATTGGCTAATTCAACAATTCTTGAAAGGTGAGGCAGGCTGCGAGCAGAGTGCAATCCTCCCACCATCTGGAACGCTGTTTGATATCCGTTTAGCCATGCCATAAAGGCAACGCCTGTTTTGTAAAAATAGGTGGGCGTAGCAAAGATGTGTCGGCTCAATGCTTCTGTAGGCTCCAAAATACGGCGGTAACTTTGCGCATCTCCGCGATCCAGAGCCTGTATCGCCGCAGCGGCTGCCTTCGGGAATGAAGCGAATGCCCCCAATAGCGCGTCGGAATGCCCGCGTGCGTCATCGAAGCCACCGGCGCTGCTATCGCTACCATATACCTCAGCCCCACCGATCAAGCGCACATAGTTATAATCATCACCAGTGAACATACGCACCCCATCGGGAAGGCGTTCACGCAAATAGACTTCAGAGCGCCAATCAAGCAGGCTCATCTTGATGCCCACCACATGCTCGCGATTCTCCTGAATGATATGCAGGACGGTATCTGCCGCCAACTGCCACTCCGAGGAGCCAAAGTAACCGGCCAAAGCAGGGTCGAAAGCCGTTCCCAGCCAATGCAATACCACTGGACGAGAGGTGGATTTCAGAATGGCATCATAGGCACTTCGATATGCTTTCGCATCGGAGGCGGCCGCCGCTAGATGCCGACTCGCCATCAGTACGGCATCGGCGCCCGCTTCTTCAGCAATATCTAGTTGAAGCTTGTAGGCATCGATCACCTCTTGCAGCGACACATGCGAAGCCTCCAGGTGATCGGTATTCACCCCCACCACGAGCTTGCCCCGGCACTCACGCGCCACCTCGGCAGAGCGACGTATGAGCTCTTTTGTACCTGCAAAATCCAAACCCAGATTACGCTGAGCGGTATCCATCGCGTCGGCCACGCCCAGCCCTTGAGCATAGATGCGACGCCGTATTCCCAGCGTGGCGTCCCAATCGATATCGGCGGGCGCCCCTGGCGTATTGTTCCCCAACGTACGTGGCACGATATGGGCAGCGGCATAAGCCACACGGCTTTTCAATACGGTGCCCGGTGCTACCCCCTCTCCCGCTTGATTGAGCGCAACCTTATGCAGCACACCGTTATCGGCAAGTAATGTGAGCGTATTCATAACGTCCTATTCCTTATATGAAAGCGTGCTTGCACGCGAATGCGCTTTCAATTGGCAATGTAGATATAGGCCAAGACCTGTCACTTCGACGCGTTAAAGAACCTTCATGATGTGTGTCGCGACAAGAATCGTTTCTTCACTGTTGGCCTCATAAACGCTTGTTTTGGAAATCAATCGTCTGGCGCCCCGATCAATAGACTTCAACGTGTAACGGCACTCGATGGTCGTACCGATATACACAGGTTTTATAAAACGCACGCGATCATAGCCAAGCGATACGACGGGCTCACGGATCAAGTCTGCGACTTTAGTGCTTAGCGTCGAGGTATAGCCCAGCAGCAGAACGCCGTGCGCGATGCGCCCGGAAAAACCGCTCTCCTGCATATAGAGCTCATCGGTATGATTCGCTGCCAGATCACCGGTAATACCGGCAAAACCAAGCACGTCAAACTCGCTCACGGTCCGGCGGTTGGTAAAAGTGTTATCGATCAGCGTGGCCAGGTCGATATCATCGAACTCATAGGTTGTCGTCGTCATGATAGGTATCCTCCACCATTGACCGAAATCGCTTGTCCATAGATATATGCAGCTTCACGGCTCAGCAGAAAGCGAACGACACTGGCAACTTCGTCTGGCTGGCCAAATCGGTTGGCAATCAAGTTGCGCGTTTTTGCCGCCAACCAATCTTCGGTCATGAAGGCTTCGGTCATGGGTGATACTACCGGGCCCGGTGCTACGGCATTGACACGTATGTGAGGCCCTAACTCATGAGCAAGACTACGAGTCAGCCCGATCACACCCGCCTTTGAAGCGCTATAGGCGCTGAGATTTGCACCACCTCGAAAAGCGATCTGCGAAGCCACGTTGACGATAGCCGCGCTGTTTGCCCGTCCGAGAACGGGTTCGAGTCCTCGCACAAGGCGGTAAATCGAGGACAGATTGATTTCGAGGGTATGCTGCCAGACAGTTTCATCGGTATCTGCTAGGCTGGTTTCGTACATCACCCCTGCGTTGTTAACCAGACACGTGGCTTCCAGGGCGCGCGCAATTTCCAAAAGTTCTGAAACGGATGCAGGCTGCGCAAGGTTACAGGGGACGAACACGAAGTGTGGCTGCTCGCTCAGGGGGGATGAAACGTCACTCATGTCACTGCCAATGACAAAGGCTCCTGCACGACATAGCTGCTGGCAAATGGCCGCGCCAATTCCCCCATGACAACCGGTCACCAGGACCGTTTGCCCAGCTAGGTTGGCAAATCCTTCCTCGGCACGATTCTGCTCGGATGCCCAGCGCACCTGTCGGCTCCGAGCCGCGCTCAGTAATGACATAACCACTCCTTAGTCGTGGATGTGCCGAATGGCATGCTTTGCCAGCATCAACTGATGAATTTCGCTGGTGCCGTCGAAGATCTGCATGACCTTTGCATCTCGATGCATGCGCTCTACATCCGAGTGCAATATCAAGCCTTGTGCCCCCCAAAACTGCATTGCAGTATCGGTATGTTCTCGCGCTTTATCAGTCGCAAACAGCTTGGCTGCTGAGATGGTTTCCGGGCATCCGCCGTCGCCCTTGGCGAACGTATGGGCTGCCTGAATCGTCATCGTGTCGGCCACCAGATAGTCGCCGTGCATCTGACCAATTCTCTGCTGGGTAAGCTGTTTGTCGAGCAGTGACTCACCAAAGATCTCTCGCGAAGCGGTGCGCTCGATGGAAAGCTCGACGGCACGCTGGATGAGGCCACAGGAGTATGAGGCTGCTTCAATTCTGGCTAGATTGAGCCCATCCATCATCCCCATGAAACCATCACATGCGAGGGCACTTTCCGCAGGGACGAAGACATTTTCGAAATCCAGGCCGCCATTAGGCATCCCTCGTAGCCCGGACAAAGGCAATTCAGGCACACGCGAAACACCCTGACTGGAAAGGTCGACGACCAGCGCAATCGTTCTTGCCTTACGGGAAGCGCTATCGAGTTTGGCCAGGACGATTGAGTAATCGGCAATCGGCGCAAGTCCAATCCAGCGTTTTCGGCCCGAAAGACGAAATCCGCCTTTGGTTTCAACGGCGATTGTCTCCATTGCTCTTATATCGGTACCCGCCTGTGGCTCGGTGATGGCGAAGGATCCAAAGGCCTCTGCGTTCAGAGTCTTTTCAAGCCATCGCTCACACACTTCGGACGCGGCATATTTGATCAGTAGGTAGCTGTGTAATCGCGCTACACTGGTAGCAACAGCTAGAGCCGTAGAGTATCGCGCCAGCGTCTTGCTCGCTTGATGAATGCGTAACCACGTTGATGGCCGCCAGTCGATCTGCTGTTGCTCAAGGTGAAGTCGCTGCTGACCGATCCGAGCCAAGTCACGCAATACGTCAGGAACGAAGACGTTGGCTTCATCGATTTGTGCCGCACGCGGGGCTAGTTCAGCGCTGCAGTAGTCGTAAAGTGCCGCGAGTGCTGTATCGCTGTGTCTTGATATCATCATGTTTCACCCTCTCTTCGCCAACAACGACGCCATGAATAGAGTCTCAAGATTGGCGGCGTCCTGCTCATCCACCATTTGCGCAAACAGGTGTTTGACATAGCCAATAGACTGCTTGCCTTTATCAGGCAGCGAGGAAATGAATGCCACAGCATCCTGCTCTGGATCGCCACTGATTTCTTCAGCCAACAGTCCCTCAGCAAATGCATCAGTCGCCGTCATCATTTTGCCGCTGAACACCAGATATTTGGCACGTCCAATGCCGATAATGGCCGAAAGCCGTCTAACGCCTCCCCACCCAGGCAGGAAGCCAATCGTGACCTCGGGCAAGCCGAAACGAGCGTTGTCGGCGGCAAATCTTATGTCGCAGGCCAGCGCCAGCTCGAACCCTCCGCCAAGCGCGTACCCACGTATCGCTGCAGCGACCGGCAGGGGAAACTCTTCAATACGTTGAAAGAGATCCGCTCCACTACGGTTCGAAACCTGAAACTGCTCGACGCTTAGCGTATCGATCTCTTTGGTATCAGCCCCCGCACTAAAGGCTTTTTCCGTCGTGGACGATATCACTACCCCCTTAAGACTCGCGTCGCCTTGAATCTCATCCAGTGCCTGCCCAAGTTCTTTTATTAGCGCCTGAGAAAGAGCATTGAGCGCTTTCGGCCGGTTAAGCTTCACGATCGCAACAGATGACTGGTGCTCAACTTCAAGAAAGTCATACTTGTTCATGTGATGTTAAGCTCCTAAAGAGGGCAGCCAGAGCACCAATTGCGGGAAAGTAACGCAAAGGGCAATGATAAAAAGAATGGCAAACAGAAACGGCAGTGCAGGCTTGATAACTCTGATGAGATTCACTTCTGCGATTTGAGAGGCAATGAGCAGACAAATGCCGACCGGCGGCGTCACGAGTCCCACGGCCAACGTCATGATCGCAACAACGCCATACTGGACAGGATCGATACCTGCGGCGAGTACAAAAGGCGCGAACACGGGGATCATTATCGCCATGGCCGGCAGCGGATCTAAAAAACATCCGATAAACAGGAAAATCATGACGATGACGGCCAAAACCGCCCATCCCGGTATATCCGATAACAGCGAGCCGAACATCGAGGGGATATTGTAGATAGCCAACAAGTAGCCAATCACCGAGGCTGCGGCCAGAGCGAGAAGCGCGACACCTGTTAATGAGGCCGTCGTTGCCAGAGATTGCAGAAGATTCTTCAAGGTGAGCGAGCGATACATCAATGCAGCCACAAGCATCGCGTAGATGACCGCCGTAACCGCCGCTTCAGTAGCCGTTACCACACCAAAACGAAAGCCGATAAACACGATCGCGATGATACCGAATGCAGGTAACGCACCGACGAAGGTCTTCCAGAACACTCCCCAATTGAATCGCGCCTCGGGTGGGTAGCCTGCACGCACCGCAACGATCCAGGCAACGAACATCAAAGCCACACCCACCAGCAGGCCGGGAATGATCGCCCCCAGAAACAGCCGACCAATGGAGGTATTGGTCAACGACCCCCAAACGATGAGCTGGATGCTGGGAGGAATAATCGAACTGATGACGGCAGATGAGGCAGTGACCGCCGCGCAATACTCTCGGCTATAGCCTCGCTTGATCATCTGGGGAATCAGAATAGACCCGGCACCGGAGACATCTGCTGTAGATGAGCCCGACATACCGCTAAAGCCGATCGAACTCGCCACATTGACGACGCCAAGCCCACCTCGCGCTCCGCCGACGATGGAGCGAGCAAAGTCGAAGAGGCGATCCGTCACCCCCGTCAAGGTCATCAGGCTCGCGGCAAATATGAAGAATGGCACGGCCAATAATACAAAAGAGTCGATACCCGCATACATACGTTGAACAAGCAGTTCGAGATTGAAGCGCGAGTCGAGCAGCATGAACGGCAACACCGACATGACCAACGCAAACGCAACCGGGATACGAATCAGAATGGCAAAGAAGAAGATAGCGATCATTATGAGGGCAATGGCCCCCGGCTCTAGCAGGATCATATGGTTTCTCCTTCTTTAGCAAGATACTTCAGCGCATAAGAAGACTTGATCGCTTGGATAAGATACTCGATATATTTGAGCAGCATCATTGCAAACGATAGCGGCAGTGCCAGATAGCTCCAGGCCAGGCTAACGCCAGACATGGTCGAGATCCGTGAGAAACCGTTAAGGAAGAACGTCACGGATCCTACCAGTAGAAAAGCCAGCGTGATGCAGACGAGAAAGGATGCAACGATATCGATAATTGCTCGCACGCGCGGATGGAGGCGCTCAGGAAGGAGGTCAATCTTGAAGTGCGCGTCATCCGATACCGCAAACGTCGCACTCAAAAACACCAACCAGACCAACGCAGCGCGAGCAAGTTCTTCGGTCCACATGATTCTTGGAACATCAGGAACATACCGACTGATTACCTGATAGGCGACGGTAATCGTCAACACGCTCAATATGAGTTGCGAAGCAATGCGGGCCCCTCTGGCCACGCCTTTATTCACTCGTGCGAGAGTATTCATGGCGATTTACAACCCCCGAATGGCCGATAGTAATTCCGTTTCGTTCCACTCTTCGGCGTACTTCTGCCAAATCGGCTCCATGGCCGAACGTAACGCGGTGGTATCCACTTCCGTCATGACCACCCCGTCTTGACTCGCTAGGCGCTCGAGCATTTCCTGGTCGGCCTCACCTTCGGTCTGACGCTCGAACTCCCCGGCTTCGAGTGCAGCTTCGCGCACTTGGCCAGCAAGCTCGTCATCGAGTTTATCGAGCGCCATATTGGAAATCATTACCGGGCGAACGGTGACCTCGTGCCCCGTCAACACGATATAGGGCGCCGGTTCGAAGAACTTCTGGCTTTCGATGAAAATGGGTTCGTTCTCCGCACCTTGGACCACGCCCTGCTCGAGCGCGTTATAAAGTTCGGTATAAGCTACCACCGTCGGTTCCAGCCCCATGGAGGCGTAGGACTCGGTCAGCATTTGTGAGGGTTGAACACGGAACAGTCGGCCTTGGATGTCATCAAGGCTCGAGACTTCTTCGGTAAAGAACATCTGACGCTGGCTGCCACCAAAGTAGGTCAGTATTTCCGCCCCCGTCGCTTCAATAATGTTTGCCTCCATCGGTTCGAGAATGCCCGATTCGAGCACCTGATCGCGGTGGGCACGATCTTCGAGAAGATAAGGCATGGATAGCAGCGTGATACCGGGGTAGTACTCGGCGATCGACCCCGGGGCAAAGAGGCCTACATCGACGGTGCCAGACTGTAAGGCCCTGAACATCTCCGTTTCGTTACCCAACTGGGCATTGGGGTGAACGCGAACCTGTACTCGGCCCTGGGTTTTCTCATCGACGAGTTCGGCAAATTTCTCCAGCCCTTGGTGAAAAGAGGTGCCCGTTGCCAGTTGATGGCCTGCCGTCAAAACGACAGTGCGCTCGCCGCTGTCAGTATCGTCGGAGCAGGCCGTCAGTAGCAGACATCCAGCAGCGACGAGTGATCCTAGAGCAAGGTGTGATCTACGCATTATTCTTATCTCCATCATGTGGATAGATGCGATCGTTCGCATGGCGTGCAAAGGTTTATGACGTTTCTATACGCTTTTGATCCTGGCCTAACAGCGCCTTAAAGTGCTCTTTCACGGCGCGCGCTCAGTCGCCGTCACATCGTGGTCGGGCAGCCGAATTACCGCGACCTCGTTTATCACTGGTCTGAAACTCATCTGCGCAACGATATCTCGTTCGATGTCGACACCTTCGACCACTTCGATGAGTTCGAGCCCTTCATCGATCAAACGGAAAACGGCCCGCTCAGTAACGTAGAGCACCTCTTGTTTTAGCTCTCGCGCCCGCGCCCCGGAGAAGGTGATTTGCTTGACTTGATCGACGAACTTGCCAAACCGCCCTTCTGTAGTAATGGCAAGACCATTGGCGCCCACATCGACCGCGAGCCCACCGGCCGTGAACGAGCCACAGAAAACCACCTTATGGGTTCCCTGCGTGATGTTGATGAATCCTCCAGCACCGGAAATCCCCCCGCCGTGACGACTCACGTTCACATTGCCATATTGGTCGACCTCGGCCATGCCCAAAAAGGCAACGTCCAAGTGGCCACCATCGAAGAGATCGAACTGAGAAGCAGCCGGTAGTGAGCATGACGGGTTGAAAACCGCCCCAAACTCGATTCCTCCGGCGGGAATACCGCCGATATGACCTTGCTCGACGGCAAAGGCGATTTGATCGATTTCGTTACGCTCCGAGGCCAGTTTGGCAATGCCATCCGGCATACCAACCCCTAGATTGACTAATTGACCGTGAGCGATTTCCCGATAGGCGAGCTCTGCCACAATGCGGCGCAAACCAACCGGCATGATGGGTAGAGACTCCAGAGGCACACGATACTTACCGGTGAAGCCGGGCTCGAAATGGGTTACCGCCGTTTGCGAACACTCTTTGACATGGACGAGGTAGTCCACAAGATTACCCGGCACTCTGACATCGCGAGGGTTGATACTGTTTTTGGCCAGATACTTCGATACCTGTACGATCACGATGCCGCCGTTACGCTTGGTGGCAAGGGCCGCCTCCAAAGGCTCGAGAATAGCGGCCTCGTCTTCGAACGATAGATTGCCCTGCACATCGGCACTAGTGGCTCGCAGCAAGCAGACATCGATCCGCGGCGCGGGATAGAACAGATACTCGCGATCTCTTACGGTAACTAGCTGTACCAGCTCTTCGGTGGTACGTGCATTGAGTCGTCCGCCCTCTACACGAGGATCAACGAAGGTACGCAGCCCTACTTTGGTCAGCAAACCATCCTCACCCGAGCCGGTGACACGTAGCAGGTGCGCAATCACCCCTTGGGGAAAGTTATACGCATCGATTTCTTCGGCCACCGCAAGATCCGCGAGCTCAGGGCTCATCCCCCAATGCCCACCGATAACGCGCCGTAAATTGCCAGGGGTTGCAAAGTGGCTCAGCCCCCCCCCGGCTTTATCGCCAATGCCACTGCAATGCCATAGCGTGAGATCACACGGCGCCCCCTTTTGCTTGAACGCCTGCCCCAGGGTGCTAATCAACGCCGAAGGCTCTTGCAGCCCGCCGCCGGAGCCGCCCACGAATAAGGTCGCTCCTGAGGGAACGATATCTGCAACCCGCTCAAGCGTGATCAGAGGCTTTACGCACCAATTGTTTGCGTTATGCAAGATAACCTCCATCGACAGGAACGATGCCCCTTTCTTGTTTCGTCATATTTAAATAACCTCCTCCAGTCGTTTGACCGCCAGCCGTAGCTCCTCCACCCACGTAAGCAGGTCGTCGAGCTCAGAAATGTGCGATGCAATACATACCGCATAAAGCGTCTTATCCTCATCGCGCCCCACCTGGACGGGCACCGCGACGGACGCAACCTTCGGCTCGTTCTCCCCCCGCGATACCGCATAGCCCTGCTGGCGAATACGCGCGATTTCTTCTTTCAGCGCTCGAGGATCGGTAATCGTTTCCGATGTCACCGCAGTCAGCTCTAGTGTTGGCAATAAACGTTCGAACTCGGCCTCGTCCAACGTTGCCAGCAGCGCCTTGCCTATGGCGGTGGCGTGTAGATAACCCGAAGCCCCTACGCTGCCTTTCAAACTCAGTGCCGTTGTCGCCGGTAAATGATCGATATAGGTAAACGAGGTATCCGCGAGCTTGCCGAAAATGGTGGAGTATGACGTAGTACGGTTTAACTCTTTGAGTACGGCTCGGCTGTGCTGAATCCCCCGACGGCGATTGATGGTGTACGCCAGAGTAAAAGCCCGCTCACCAAGCTCGTAGAGGCCTCCCCGCGCCGTCTGGCGAGCCAGATCCTCATTGACCAACGTCTGTAGCTGGCGATGAATCGTTGCCACAGGCATCTGTAATTGCGCACTTAGCTGCGATACCCCCTGCGGTTCTCGCGAGCGTGCCAGCGCTTCGAGTACAGCTACTGCTTTAGTAATCATTTTCCGTATTCCGAAAAGGCATTCCGTTTATTTAGTATGTGAATTTATGAAGTGAAGCGTCAACAACTAAAATCTAGTTCTTTAGGCTTATGTCAATAAGTCTAGAGCCAAAGCTAAAAAATAAGCGCTTGAATTATTTATTTAAAAAACAACTTTTCCGAATAATGGAAATATAAAGATTGGTAACAATAAAGGTGGGAAATTGCTGTACTAACAAATACACAAAAAACAAAGCTCGATGGCGCTTTTAAAAAAATGTATATGCGAGCGCATACCGCTATGCCATTGCAGCGATAGCGGCATCCTCTCTAGTGTAGGGTGACCATATCGATTCAGGTGCTAACGAGCTCATTAGCTAAATGAAACATCCCTATCTGCTTGGCAAGATGCCGTGCCTGATGCTCCAGGGCGTTGGCGGCAGTGCTGGTTTGTTGCACCAAGGCCGCATTTTGCTGGGTGACGCCATCCATTTCGGCTAAAGCGGCATTGATCTGAGCGATGCCGCCGTTTTGCTCGCGGGTGGCGGTAGAGATCTCCGCCATTAGCGCGGTGACCTGCTGGATCGAGGCGACAGTGCTGGCAATGGTAGTGCCGCTGCGTTCGGCTTGAGCGGCGCCACTGTCGATCTGCTGGGTAGTGGTTTCGATCAAGGCGCGAATTTCACTGGCCGAGGCTGCACTCCGACTGGCGAGCGAGCGGACTTCGCTAGCGACCACGGCAAAGCCACGCCCCTGCTCGCCTGCCCGGGCAGCTTCCACCGACGCGTTCAAGGCAAGGATATTGGTCTGAAAAGCGATCGAGTCGATTACCCCAATGATGTCGTTGATACGCTTGGCACTTTCGGCGATTTCGCGCATGACGATAGCCGTGCGCTCGACTTCCGCTCCGCCGCTTTCCACCGACCGGGCAGCCGATAGAGAGAGCGTATCCGCCTGCTGGGCGATCTCGGTGTTGCGGCTCACGGTGGTAGCCATCTCCTCCATGCTGGCAGCCGTTTGCTGTAGGGCGCTGGCCTGCTGTTCGGTACGCGACGAGAGATCTTGGCTGCCCGAAGAAATGTCGCTGGCACCGCTGAATACGCCGTCGCTACTCTCACGCAGGGTCAACACCAATTGCTTGAGCCGCGCCTGCATGGCGCTCAGTGCGGCAAAGAGTTGACCGATCTCGTTACGCCCTTGCGCCTCGATCGAGGCGGTCAAGTCGCCTTCGGCAATGCGCTCGAAGTGAGTGATCGCCTCGCGGATGGGCGCGACCACGCCGCGTATCATCAAGGCACGAATGATGAACGCCGCTACCAAAGCGGTCAGCAATAGCGCGATGCCGCCGCCGTTGATCCAGCTGGATAATTGCTGAATACGCGCGATCTCTGCCACGCTGCGTGCGTTCGTGTAGTGCAGCAGATCCTCCATGGCCGCATCGAGCTCGCCACCTAGTTCAGCGAGCGCCTCTTGTTGACGCTGGATTTGGAACGGCATGGCGTCGAGCATGGGGACGATGCCGTTGGTCACGTAAGCGAGGTAAGCCTCACCAATCGCCTCGATCAGCGGCTGGCGTGTGTCGTCTGCCGGTAGTGGTATGTTTCTAAAAGCTGTATAGGCATCGTCGGCCAGCGCCACGGCCTCCACTGCACGTTGCTGGTTCTCGGCACCCAGATCGGGGTTGCCCTGAGCGCTCAAACTGGCGAACCGATCGAGAAAAGCGTGCGCCCGGAGAGCATTGACCTGCGTTCGGTTGGCAAGATTGGTGAGCTGACCATTCGTCAACGCCAACTCGTCCAACGCGCTGTCGCTGCTGGCACTGGAATAGAACCCCAGCGCGCTGATCAGGCCGATCATCACCACCAGCGCCGCCAAGGCAGCGCTAAGACTCCACTTAATGGAAAGATGCTTCATTCCCTGCCCCCTTGAGCGCTCATCGTAATTTTTTGTCGTGTTGTTTTGCGTCGTGATTAACGACATCGGCAAGCGTAAACCAAATCAACCCGTTGAGAGCGTTGACACGACCTTGGTCTAAGCCTATTCCTCGGCAGGAAAATAGGTTCATCGCTAATTAACGGGGACCACGTAGGATGTGTTGTAAATCGGATCCTGTAAGAATTTTGACCACACTCGCTGGCGCACCTTGGCCAGCCACTCCTGTGCCATCGTACGGTACTGGAGCATGAACACCTTTCGGCCCGCCGATATGTTCTTGCATAGGAAGCCAAGCACCACGGTATCCCGCAACTCGATGGGTCTTGTCTTGAGGTTGTGTCGCATCGACTGCGGACTGGGTGAGGTTGGTCTTCGCCATGATGACTCCTTGGAAAGCCTCATTTCCAAGAGCCTAATAGGAGCCACGCGAGGGGAAACCGGGCTCGCCGCGCAGCGAGTGGGCTACTACAGCGCGGCCCAGTTCAGCCGTGACTATAAGCGCTACTTTGGCGTTACACCGTTAAAGCACAGTCGCGACGAACGAGCGCTAGAGGCCCTCTAAAACGCATTGCGCCGCCCGTAGGCGGCGCGGTGATCAAGCCATGATGACGTGGCAGCAAATCTACTTAGCAAACAGCTGGCCCATATCCTTGAACGCCTTGAACTCCAGGGCGTTGCCACAAGGGTCGAGCAGGAACATGGTGGCTTGCTCGCCAACTTGGCCCTTGAAGCGCACATAGGGCTCGATGACGAACTCGGTGCCGTGTGACTTGAGTCGTTCGGCCAGGGCCTCCCACTCTTCCCAACCGAGTACCACGCCAAAGTGCGGTACCGGCACATCGTGTCCGTCTACCGGATTGGTGTGGGCGCTCTCTTGGCTCGGGGTTTTAGGGTGGCCGTGAATGACTAGCTGGTGACCAAAGAAGTTGAAGTCGACCCAGTTATCGCTGGAGCGCCCCTCTTCGAGACCGAAGACATCGTTATAGAAGGCCCGTGCCAGCGGCACGTCGTAAACGGGAATGGCAAGATGAAAGGGTGAAAGACTCATGGGTGTCTCCGGTCTTGGGCAATTTTTTTAGGCGCTGCATAGAAAGTGCCTAGTTTGTTTGGCCATGCTAGGCGGATCCATTCAAAAACAAAATCAATATATTTTTGACCAATACTCAAATAAAATTGATCGATGATACGCGAACTTAAAACTTTCATTGTGGTGGCTCAAGAGGGCACCTTCGCTGCCGCTGCCAATAAGATCGGCCTGACTCAAGCGGCGGTTAGCGCGCAGATGAAGCGGCTTGAAGAGGCGCTCGGTACGCCGCTGTTCGAGCGCCAAGGGCGCCTTTCACGGCTCAATACGCGTGGGCACGAGCTGCTTGGAAAAGCGCAGGAGCTTCTAGCCCTCTATGCGCAGTTGGGCACGAGCAACAGCGCGGCCACGGTCAACAGCGTCACGTTGGGTGCCATCGCATCGATACAGCGCATGCTGCTGCCGGACATCCTGGCGCGCTTTCACCGCCAGCACCCCGACTGCCGCAGTCGAGTGGTACCGGGTGTTTCCATGGAGCTGGTCGACCAGGTCGATACCGGCAAGCTGGACATGGCCATCTTGATTCGCCCGCCCTTTGCCCTACAGGCCGACCTTCATTGGCACACCCTGGCCCACGAGCCCTTTCACCTACTCGTGCCCAAGCGCACTCATGGCAGCGACTGGCGCGCGCTGCTCGAAAGCCAACCCTTCGTGCGCTACGACCGCGCCTCCTTTGGCGGGCGCCAAGTGGAGCGCTTTTTACGCCAGCAGGCCTGCGCGGTACGCGAAGTGTGTGAAGTGGACGAGCTGGATGCCATTTTGCGCCTGGTGGCCAACGGCGTTGGCGTGGCCCTGGTGCCGCACACCTTGGCCTTTTCGCGCTGGCCGGCCCAAGTACGCGCACTGCCCCTTGGCGAACACACGTTCTATCGCGACGTAGGCTTGATCCACCGCCCGCTCTCCCAGCTCAGCACACCCGCGAGGGCGCTGGCCGAATTGATCGCCGAGCCAACACGCTAGCCCCTTAGAGACTGCGATAGAAAAGAGGATAACTTTTGGAATCGTCAGAACTGCAAAAATTGGTGACGGTCACGATGCCGTTTGGCAAGCATGCGGGGTGCGTGATTGCTGACCTGCCGGGGCCCTATTTGAACTGGTTCGCGCGGGAGGGGTTTCCGAGTGGAGAGTTGGGCCGACTCCTGGCCTTGATGCAGGAGATCGACCACAACGGTTTGAGCTACCTGCTTGAGCCGCTGCGCAAAAGCGCGTCGATGGGCTGATCACTGTTGAGCAGCGTGACCTCGCGGTTAGTCCTCTCAGAATGCTGCTGAAGCACGTAGAGCAGCGCCTAGGCGACATCGGCGCGGGCGATCGACTGCGCCTTTGATGCTGCCATGTTATCGGCAAAGCCGTGGGTGGCGGATTCGTCGGTCAAGGAGCCCAATTTGAGGATGCAGGCACCTCTAGCTGAATTCAACCTCTCGATCGGTTAACCGTCGCGGTACTGAGCCGAGGCGTAGCGCAGGCTCGGGCAGAGCGTTGCGCTGCTCAAAGGCGCGGTCGCCGACGCGAAAGCGCTCGACGAGACCGTGCATGTCGCTTGCGCGCTCATCCAGAGTTTGACTGGCGCTGGTGGCGTCCTGCACCAAGCGAGCGTTCTGATGAGTTACCTGATCGAGCTGTGAAATGGCGTCGTTGATCTGCTCGATACCGGTAGACTGCTCCTTGGTAGCAGCCGCAATCTCAGTGACGTAGCGCGTTACCGCCGAGAGGCTCTCGACGATATCCTGCAGGTGCTGGCTCGACGCGGTGACCAGATGCTCGCCTTCGCTCACCTTGGCAACGCTATCATCGACCAGATGACGGATCTGGGCGGCCTCCTCGGCGCTGCGTCCAGCCAGCTTGCGTACCTCTTGGGCTACCACGGCGAACCCGCGCCCCTGCTCACCTGCCCGCGCCGCCTCGACCGAGGCGTTGAGCGCCAGCAGGTTGGTTTGGAAGGCGATGTCGTCGATGGCCTTGATGATCGAGGTGATCTTTTCGCTGGCTTCCCGAATCTGGCGCATGGCGTCGGTAGTGCGCTTGGCCACATCACCAGCAGAGCGCGCCCTGCCATCGACGTTTTCGCTGGCATCGCGCGCCTGATCGGCATAGTCGGCCGTCTGCTTCACCGTGGCGGTAATCTGCTCGAGGCTCGACGCCGTCTCGGCCAGTGACGCCGCCTGCTGATCGGTGCGCTGGGAGAGGTTTTCATTGCCTGCGGCGATCTGGCGGCTGCTGGCGGCGATGTCCTCGGCGCTGGCACGAATCTGCGCCACCATGCCCTCGAAGGTATCCATCATGCGATTGAAGGCCTGGGCGGTCTGGCCCACTTCGTCGTTACGCGCAGCGTTCAGGCGCATGGAAAGATCGGCGTTCTCCCCGGCCGCGCCGCTGATGCTCTCCATCTGTCGGCGCATGCTGACCAGCGGGCCAAGCACGCGTACCAGAGTGCGCCAGCCAAAGATTGCCAGAAACGCGATGACCACAATCGTCACCGCGATTAGCAAGGTTCTCCCCGCTTGGGCCAAGGTCTCGGCATCGCCCGCCGCACGATCGGCGCGGGCGCTCGCGTAGCGCTCGAGCGCCGCCAGCGGTGTGCGCACCGCCGCCGAGGCCGCAGCCACGTCGGCCAATGCTGCCTGCACCTGAGCGGCGAGGTCGAGCTGGCGCTCGCGCAGGCCATATACCGACGTTGCCCCTTGAGCCATGACCGCATCAAGTTCGACGATGACGCCATCTAGATTGCGGATTTGCGCGCGCTGCTCCACTTCGGTGCTGGGTGCTTCGGCGATCTCAGCAAGCGCTTGGCGTGCCTGAGCCACATTCGCGACAAGCGCTTGATCGCGCAGTTGGGTCAGCACCACAGGCTGTTCGATCAGCGTCATCTGGCGGCCAAGGTCGGCTAGCTGTGCCGTAGCCAAGCGTGCCTCGCCAATCAGGCGACCAATGTCCGGCTGCGGCTCGAACATGCTGTCGAGCAGTTGGGTGGGCAGCGTCGTCATGCCATCTTCGCGCCAAGCGAGCATGAATTCTCGCTGCTCGTCGGTGCGGTTTTGATACGCATCGGCAGCCCCAGCCGCCAACGACCCCGCGCTTTGGGTCACGGCGGCAATCATGTTCTCCATCTGTTCCAGGCGCGCGTTCATCTGCGCCGTCAGCGAAAGCTCGTCGCGACGCAGCGCCTCCAAGCGGGTGTCGCCATCGATCAAGGCACCATAGCCCTCTTCGAGGGCCGTCAGTTGCTCGCGCTGATCGATGGACGCCGTATCGTCGTGCAGGGTCGCAAGGGCCGCATCGAAGCGCGCGGCGGGTTCGGCTTGAGGCGTCACGCCATCGATCAGCTCGGCATCGGCCGCCAGCAAATCGGTATGGCGCTGGGCAAAGGCATTCATTGCCAGCACCAGGTTACGGCTGGCGCGCTGCAGCGGCATGACGTCATCGGTGAGATAGCGCTGCGACCCAACCAAGCGCTGGTTGGTGACCCAGCCCGTCGCGGCCAGCACGATGGCCCCAATGATGGCGGCCAGAAAGAGCGCCACCAGCATGGCGCGGATACTCAAGGATCGTTTCATGTCGTTTTCGCTATCCAGCAGAGAAAGACCGTTTAGTGGGGCATCGTTTAGGCCGCTAAGCATACGATGAAATAGCCCCGCAGGGCGTTGAATCGAGACACCAAGGCACGATTGACGCCTCGCCTGATCACCAGCGAGGCGCCCCTGTGGTTATCTGAGCATTAGCCTGGCCGCTGCAAGGCGAAGCGGTCGTGCGTGCGCACGAAGTCGTTACCCGCCAGACGGCCAATGGCGCCTAGCGCGTCCATGTCCACATGGCGGCCATCCCAGAGGGCGTCGTCGATGTGGATCGAGACCACCTCGGCCAGCACCAAGGTACCGGCCAGCGGCGCATCGCCAAGCGTAATCAACTCGCGCAGGCGACAGCCAAACGCCAGCGGCGCCTGGGCAATGCGCGGCACTCCAAGCCCCGGCATGGAGGCCTTGTCGAGCCCGGAGAGAACGAATTCGTCTTCGTGCGGCGCCACCGTCGCGCTGGTGGCGTTGAGCGCCTCCACCAGGGCTTCGGTACCGACATGGATCACGCACTCGGGCACCGCGTTCAGGTTATTGACCGTATCTTTCAGTTCACCGTCGCCGTTACGCAGCGGCGCGAACGCCAGCACCGGCGGGTTGACGCTGGCTACGTTGAAGAACGAAAACGGCGCCAGATTGGCCGTCCCAGCAGCGTCTTGCGTAGCCACCCAGGCAATCGGCCGTGGGCAGATACCGCCCGAGAAGAGGCGGTAGAGCGTGCCAGCGCTCAAAGGCGTGTCATCGAGTCGGTAGTCCATCGAGGTTCCCCTTTCGCGAAGCGCGTTTTAGTCACTCTGGTTGGCCGTAAGGTAGGCCCCTATCGGTTCCATGGTGGGCTTATATCACCACCGCTCTTGGCAGCATCATCACCGCTCTGGGCAGTGTAAACGATGCGCACACAGACAAGGGCACGATAAGACGTTCGTGATATCGGCATTCCCAGCGCTACATGGCACTATCGATGTCTTACCTTGCCATGCCTTGGCGTCGAGGTTCCCGTCCCGCCACTCAGGAGAGCTGCCTTGAAAATCGTAATTCCCGATGACTACCAAGACTGCGTGCGCCACCTCGACGCCTTCGCCAAGCTCGCCGACCACGAGGTCACCCTGTATCACGATACCCCGACCGATCTCGACACCCTCGCCAAGCGCTTCGAAGACGCCGAGGCGCTGGTACTGATTCGCGAGCGCACCGCCATCACCGCCGAACTGCTTGCCCGTTTGCCCAAGCTCCGCCTGATCAGCCAGACCGGCGGCGGCGCAGCACACGTGGATCTCGCAGCCTGCCGAGCGCGCGGCGTCGCGGTGGTGACGGGTACGGGCTCGCCGCATGCACCGGCTGAATTGACCTGGGCCTTGATCATGGCGGCCATGCGCCATCTTCCCGAGGAAGCCGCCAACCTCAAAGCCGGACGCTGGCAGCAAACGCTCGGGCGCGGCCTGCGCGGGCGCACGCTGGGCATTTTCGGCTACGGCAAGATCGGCCAGCTCGTCGCCGGGTTCGGTAAGGCCTTTGGCATGCAGGTGCTGGTGTGGGGTCGCGAGGGCTCGCGCCAGCGCGCCGAGGAGGCAGGCATCGAGGTAGCCGACAGCCAAGCCGCGCTGTTTCGTCAAGCCGACGTGCTGAGCCTGCACTTACGCCTTAATGCCGACACCCGCGCCATCGTCACCGCCGAGCACTTGGCGCTGATGAAGCCTACGGCTCTATTGGTCAACACCAGCCGCGCCGGGCTCATCGCTCCAGAAGCGCTCGAGACGGCGCTGCGCCAGGGCGCGCCTGGGCAGGCCGCCATTGACGTCTTCGACGAGGAGCCGGTAGGCGAGCTTTCACTGCTTGCGCTTGGCAACGTGCTGGCGACGCCGCATTTGGGGTACGTCGAGAAAGATAGCTTCGAGCGCTATTTTGGCGATGCCTTCGATAATCTGCTGGCTTTTGAGCGCGGCGAGGCCATCAATGACCTCGCCCGCGCTTAGCCGTTGGGAATGCCCAGCGGCATCGAAGCGTGGCGATCGCTCAGGATGTGGTGCAACTCGCCGCAGTTGACCAGCGGATCGGCGCAGTTGATCACGACCTCGGACTTGGCCAGCACGTAGCTGCGCCCGGTAATGGTGTTCTCTACCACCTGATAGGCGCCAGCGCGATGAGTGCCGGTGAAAGTGCCGATAAAGCCGGTCTCGCGCAGTGAAATGGTTTCAAGGCGATCGCCGGGCTTCAGCCGATTCTCGTAGTGCATCAAGGCCAAGCGCGCCGAGGTGCCGGTGCCCGTGGTACTGCGGCAGATGACGCCGGGATGCACATAGGTCGTAGAGCGCGAGCGCACGAAACCGTCGGCGATGCGCTCTTCCGGCCCCATGAAGTGCAAAAACGGCAGCGGGCCGACATCCCCCAGGGTGTAGTGAGAAAATCCGCGCTCGGCCTGAATCGCTTCGACGACCTTGTGTGCCGTGGCGGCAAGCGCGGGCTCTTCGTCCAAGGTCAGCTTGAATCCGAGCTCGGTGGCATCGACGAGAGCGTAGAACCCGCCGCTGTAGGCCACCGAGTAGTGAAGTTGGCCGATGCCGGGGACGTTGATGGTGGCGCGGTAGGTATCGATGTAGCTCGGCAGCCCCTCGCAGGTGACCGACTCGACCACGCCGTTATGCACCCGCGCTTCGATCTGAACGAGCCCCGCCGGGGCTTCGAGCTTGAAGCGCTGTATGCCCTCCTGCTTGGGCACGATACCGGTCTCTAGCACCGCCGTGGCGGTGCAGAGGGTATTGGAGCCCGAATAGATGGGATAGCCCATCACTTCCATGATGATGTAGCCCGCTGCCGCTTCGGGATGGGTGGCGGGCACCAGCAGATCCACCGACATTTCGGGAATGCCGTAGGGCTCGAAGAGCAAGAGCTTGCGCAGCCCGTCGGCGTCGTCGCGCAGGTAGTGCATCTGCTCGCGTACGCTGGCGCCGGGAAGCAGGTCGATGCCGCCGGTGACGATACGGCTGACGTCGCCCCCGGCGTGGGTATCGAGAAGCTGGATGGCATGCGTCGTGTTCATGACGTCGACTCCAGGGCGAAGGGCGCTCCGTGCTGGGCCCACTGGGCATCGGGAACGATCACGATCTTACCCAAGAAGCCGCTACCGCGATTGACGAAGTAGCGCTCGGCGGCGTGCAACTCGGAAAGTCGAAAGGCGGCGTGTAGTACCGGCTTGAGCTCGCCGCTGCGAATCCAGGCGATCAGTTGCTCGGCCTCTTCGCGAGTGCCATGGGAGACACCGAAGATCTGGACTTGATAGAGGTAGATACGCGTCCACAGCACTTCGCTGACGTTGCCGCCGCTGGCCCCCGCGATAGAGAGACGCGGATAGGTAGTACGCCTATGCATGTCCTGAATCATGGTATCGATGAACAGCGCGCTCATCTCCCCGCCAACCAGATCCATCACCGCATCGATGGGTGCACCGCCAGTGGCCGCGAGCACGCGCTCGACGAAGCTATTAAGATCACCGCGATCGATCACCTCTTCGGCCCCGAGGGCCTTGAGCGCTTCGGCCTTTTCTGGCTGGCTGACGGCAAAGGGGATGGCGCCAATGATGCGACAGAGCTGGATTAGTGCTGTGCCCACGCCGCCGCTGGCACCGCTGACCAAGACACGCTCCCCAGCGGCCACGCCTGCTGAGGTCATCATGTGGTAGGCCGTTTGGTAGGAGCACATGCCGAGGGCCGCGAGCTCGGCATCGGCAAGCTCGGGGTTGTCGATACGGTGAAACTGCTCACTTGGCACTACGACATACTCGGCATAGCCGCCATCGGCGCCGTGGCCGTAGTAGTCCGGGGTCAGGTTCAGGTCGCGGCGGTTATCGGCGTAAAGATTGAAATCCAAAAGGCCACGCTCGCCAAGGCGCTCGGCCGACACCCCCTCGCCTACCGCAGCAACGCGCCCAGCGATGTCGGCACCCTGAATGCGCGGAAAGGTAAGCGTCGGCTCCCCGCCCATGGCAAACGACGTCACCTCGTCCTTCTCCTTGGTCGGGTAGAGCCCCTCGCGCGCCTTGCGGTCGGTGTTGTTCTTGGCCGTCGCCGTCACCTTAACCAAGACCTCACCGGGCCCTGGCGTGGGTAGCGCGATATCCTGGCGATAGACGAGCTTGTCGATATCGCCATGGCCGGTCAACTGCATGGCGGCCATGGTGGTCGGCAGATCGGAATTGATGCGATCGTTCATCGGCAGACTCCTTTTGAGGGGAAACTGAGAGAGACGGTAACTGAGCGAGAGATAACGAAAACCAAGGCGCTGCGATGGCGCTTAAAACCAGCGCATCCGCTTGAACAGCCACACCAACCACACGGTGATCACGCCCATGACGCCCATCACCACGAAGTAGCCGTAGCGGTAATTGAGTTCGGGCATATAGGTAAAGTTCATACCGTAGAGCCCGGCAATGAAGGTCAACGGCACGAAGATGGCGGTGATCACCGTCAGCATACGCATGGTGTTGTTCAACTGGTGTGAGGTGATGGAGATGTAGCCATCGACCAAATCGCCGCAGATGTCGTAATACATCTGGGTCAGGGTGTAGAGGCGCTCGAAGCGCTCAGAAACGTCGTTAATGGCGTGCAGCGTTTCATCGTTCTGGCGCGGCAGGTGCTCATAGTCGTAAGCGACGAGTTCCTGGGTGATGTTCTTGTGGTAGTTGAACACCCGACGCATCTTGACCAGGCGCGAACGGTACTGGGTGATCTGGCGCATCAGTTGGTCGTTGCCGTTGTCCTGCAACTCGTCTTCGAGATCGCTCAGGGCGTTTTCGAACTCCAAGAGGCTATCGAGGTAGTAGCCCGCCGAGAGATACATGGTGCGCAGCGCCACGCGCTCGGGAGACTGACGCAAGAGCTCGCCCCCCTGCTCCTTGAACAGACGATCGATGCTCATCGCCAGGCCCCCGTGCAGGGTGACGAGAAACGTCTCGCCCACGAAGAAACTGACCTGCTGAGGCACGAAGTTGAGCTCGGCATCGAAGGAGGCGATACCGCGATAGATGATCAGCGTATGGTTATCGAACTCCTCGATCTTGGGCGGATGGCGCTCTTTGTGCGCATCCTGGATCGCCAGCGGATGGCAGCCCAGGCGTTCGAGTATGCGACGTTCGTTCTCCTCACCCTCGCCCTGCATGTCGATCCATACATGGGCATCGGCTCCGCTACCCTCGCGCTCGGCAAGCCAGGTTTCGAACAGCGCCAGATCGCCTTCGCGGGTATCCCCCTCGGGGGTGGTCATGAGTACTCGAATCATCGCAGGCCTTATATAAAAAACGCAGGTCAAAGAGAGAGATGTCTCAAAGCCTAGCAAGGAAGTCGAAAGCGTGTCTTCCTCCTCCCTTTGTTTTTCCTGGACGTGGTTATGATGGGCATACATGATCAATAACAAACGGGATGCAAAGGGACGATTCGATGCCTTATACCGAAGCCAAGGAACACGTCAACGGGCGGCTGCACGCGCTTTTCGCCGACCCGTACCGCGCCTTCGAAAACGACGCCAACGAGCGTCAGTTGCATCTTCGCCTCATGCTCTACGTGCTGGCGGTACGCCCCATGGCCCAAGGGCTGCTGACCCTACGTGTGATTCACGGCTGGGAAAATGGCGGCTGCGAACCCGAGGCGCTACAGCACGTCGACTACGCCATCGATGATCTCGATGCGCTGCGCGCAGCATCGAGCGAGTTCGCCGAGGCATATCGGTTAAAACGCGACTTCCCCAGCGAGCAGAGCGCCATTCTCGCCGACCCGCTGGCCGACGCCATCGCCGAGGCAAAGGCCGAAGGGGCTGCGCTCACCACCGAAACCCTAGCGATACCCGCGCGCTGGCCGACGTTTCAGGGCGGACTTGCGCTCTACACCTTGTTCAAGATGTATCACCGGCTCATTTACGGTGAAGACGACGCCTATCGCTGCTCGTTATGCCTAACGCCTCACGGAGAGCGTGAGATTCACGAATTTCATCTCGAAGAGGGCGAATTCGCTCTGCTAACGCCTACCCCTGCGGCCTCTCGCGACGCGCCGACGCTGCTGGTGCTGCACGAAAGTCAGCTCGAACCGCTCACCATGCTGCTCGAAGAGAGTACGGCGCTGCTGGCTACGTTTTGATCGCGTCCAGCAGCGCTTATCGCGTTACGTACTAGCTCAGTGAAATCGTGCTGTTGATGCCGTAGGAGACGTTTTCGGGCTCGAACCAGCGCGCGGTGACCGTTTTGGTTTGGGTCCAGAAAGCGATGGCCTGCTTGCCGTTGGGACCCAAATCGCCCAACTTCGAGGCCCGCGAGCCGGTGAAGCTGAAATAGGCCACGGGCACCGGAATCGGCACGTTGATGCCCACCTGGCCCACATCGATCTCCTGCTCGAAGCGCCGCGCTACCCAGCCAGAGCTGGTAAAGATCGAGGTGCCGTTGCCGTTAGGATTGGCGTTGATTAGCGCAATCGCCTCATCCAGCGTCTCGACGCTGGCCACGCACAGCACGGGACCAAAAATCTCCTCGCGGTAGACGCTCATGTCAGGCGTAACGCTGGCGAAGATGGTCGGCCCAACGAAGTTGCCTTCGGGATAGTCTTCTACGCTGCAGGCACGGCCATCGAGTAACAGCTCGGCCCCCTCGCGCTCCCCGGCATCAATCAGCCGCAAGACCCGGTCGCGCGCCTGCGGCGACACCAGCGGCCCCAGGTCGGCGTCGCGCTGGGTGCCCGGACCTACGCGCATCTTTTTGGCGCCCGCGACGATGTCATCGAGCCACCCACGCGCCTCGCCCACCAGCACCACCACCGAATTGGCCATGCAGCGCTGTCCGGCAGCGCCAAATGCCGAGCCCAGTAGGCTATCGATCGCTTGGCTGCGATTGGCATCCGGCATCACTACACAGTGGTTCTTGGCTCCCATCATCGCCTGCATGCGCTTGCCTGCATTCGCCGCGCGCGCGTACAGCAAGGCCCCCACGTGCGAAGAGCCGATGAACGATAGCGCCTTGATGTCCTGATGATCGGCCAACTGGTTAGCAACCTCGGGCCCGCCGTGCACCACGTTGAGCACGCCCGGCGGAATCCCGGCCTCGTGGGCAAGCTCGACCAGACGCATGGTGGCACTGGGGTCCTGCTCGGAGGGTTTGAGCACGAAGGTGTTACCCGTGGCGATGGCCAGCGGAAACATGAAACAGGGCAGCATGATGGGGAAGTTGAAGGCGGTGATACCCGCGCCGACCCCGAGCGGCTGATTCAGGGTGTAGACATCGACGCCGCTAGCCGCGTTGGGAGCCAGCTCGCCAAGCTGCAGCGAGGTGATCGAGCAGGCGTGCTCCACCACCTCAAGCCCGCGCCCAACTTCGCCTTCGGCGTCGGGCAGCGTCTTGCCGTGCTCTTCGGTGATCAGCGCGGCAAGTTCTTGCGTATGTGCGCGGATCAGCGCCTGAAAGCTCAGCATGATGCGCATACGCTTGCCCAACGGTACCTCCCGCCAGCTAGCAAAGGCGCGCTTGGCGCTGGCAATGGCGCGTTCGACCTCTTCGGCGGTACAGAAAGGCACGCGCGCGACGACCTCTTGCGTGGCCGGATTGACCACGTCACGCCAGTCAGGACTTTGAGATGTAACGGCTTGCCCATCTATATAGAGAGAAATCTTGCGGGGGGACACGGCAGCACTCCTTGGCGATCATTGTGATTGTTGAAAACGAGCGATAAACCCAAGCCCAGGGCGTTCTTTAAACGCCAGCTGAGAACCGGGTATAGCAATTCGTTTACGTAAACGTCAATTAGCCTTTGTGCCCTGTTTTTATCCTAAAAGAGGCGCCACGCAGCGCGTGGATACGTCTATGCTGCACTCAATGGGCCCGCATGGGGTGGGCAGTGGAGTGCAAGTGCGCAAGTAAGGAGAGAGGCGATGCAAACGTTTCGCTGCCAGTGTGGCAACCCGCTGTTTTATGACAACACCCACTGCGTTGCCTGCCAGTCAGAAGTGGGGTTCTGCCCGGCGTGCCGTCAGGTGACGGCGCTGGCGCCTCTTGAAAAAGGAGGATACCGCTGCCTGCAAGAGGGCTGCGGGGCGGCGCTGATGAAGTGCCACAACTACGCCGTCGAAAACGTCTGCAACCGCATGGTGCTTCTTGATGATGAAGGTCAGGCAGATACGCTCTGCGACTGCTGCCGCCATAACGAGGTCATCCCCGATCTTGCCATCGACGGCCACCGCGCCCGTTGGGCGGCGCTCGAGGCGGCCAAACGACGACTGTTCTACACCCTGGATCTGCTCAAGCTGGCCCATCCGGCAAAAGAGGACGGCGCTCCCCTACCGCTGAGTTTCTCGTTCATGGCCGATGCCCTACCGGATGATGGTCTCTGGCGCTCCATGGCGGGCCAGGAGAAGGTATATACCGGCCACGCCGCTGGTCACATCACCATCAACCTGATGGAAGCCGATACCGTCGAGCGCGAGCGCCTGCGGGTCGACCTCAATGAGTCACACCGGACGCTGATCGGCCATTTTCGCCACGAGATCGGCCACTACTACTGGGACCTTCTGGTCAAGGAGCAGGACGAAGCCGCCTGCATCGCACTGTTTGGCGATCACAACGATCCCACCTACGCCGAAGCGCTGGAGCGCTACTATCAGGAGGGGCCGCCCGCCGACTGGCGCGAACGCTTCATCTCGGCGTATGCCACCATGCACCCCTGGGAGGACTTCGCCGAGACCTTCGCCCTTTACTTGGATATCGTCTCGGTGGTCGATACTGCCCTGCATCTAGGCGTGGTGAGCGGCGACTACGACGGCACGCTGGAGCGGCTACTGTTGGATTTCCATCAGGTCGGACTCTCGGTCAACGAGCTCAACCGCGATATGGGCCTGCTCGATTTGGCGCCCAGCGTCATCGCCCCACCGGTCCATGAGAAACTCGCCTACATCCATGAGCTGATCCGCCGAGCCGCCAGCAGCGAGCAAGCGCCAGCGGCCACGCCTTGATAGGCCCTAGTTAGTCAGTTCTAGTTAGTCAGTCGTTGTCGTTATCGCCCCGCCGACCTTGATACTGGCCCTGATACTGACTGTGATAGGCACTCGTATACTGGCTGGCGTAGGTGGAATGGGGCGTAGGAGCCGCGCCTTCGGCGGTGGCGAAGTAGGTGCTACTGATGGTCTCGTGTAGCAGGCCAAAGCCGATCTGAAGCTCGTCGATGAAGGCGTGTAGCTTGCTGGGCGAGTTCGCCAGCGCTTGAATGTCGGCTTCGACGGCATCGGCACGCACCAACGAGGCCATCGCCGCGGCGCGATCATGGCGAGGCAAGCGCTGCAAGCAGCTACCCACCGTCGCTAGGCAACAGGCGATCGAGCGCGGCAAGTGCGCGTCCTGAAGAAGAAAGCGCAGCACGTCCGGGCCGCGTACCCGCAGGCGTATCTGCTGGCGATACATCTGGTAGGCGGTCAGCGACTTGAGCACGCTCATCCACTGCAGGTTTTCGAACGGCAACAGCTCGTCGGGATTTTGCGGCAGCAGGCTTGCCGAGCGCACATCGAGAATGCGCGAGGTCATATCGGCGCGCTCCAACTGACGGCCAAGATCGATGAAGGTGCTCGCTGCGCCGAAACTCAGGGTACCGCCAATCAACCCCGACACCGCCTGACAGCCGCGAATCACGCTTTTTAGAAAGTGGTCGCGGCGGCGCTGGCTCACGCCGGCCTCGCCGTGGTCGGCAACGTAGAGATAGAGCTGGTTGACCTCCTCCCACACTTCGCGCGGGACCACGTCGCGTGTGGTGCGCAGGTTCTCCCGGGCGTTGGCGAGCGAGCTCAATATCGAAACGCCGTTTTGCGGGTCGGCGCACAAAAAGTGCACCACGCTGTTCTCGTCGAACGAATACTCGCCTGCATTGGCGTGACGCTCACGAAAGCTTTCCAAACTGCCCGACATGTCGATCAGCGGCGCCCAGCCAAGGGGAAGATGGCGCGGCAAATCGAGCATCAGGTGGCTGTTGACGCTGACTAGGCGCGCCGTGTCTTCTGCCCGCTCGACGTAGCGGGCCATCCAATAGAGGTTTTCTGCAACGCGTGACAGCATGGCTCAGACTCCTTGATCGTCGGCGGTTACCGTCTCGTCGGTCTCGACGATCCAGGTGTCTTTGCTGCCGCCGCCCTGAGAGGAGTTGACCACCAAGGAGCCTTCCACTAGCGCCACGCGCGTAAGCCCTCCGGTGGTTACGTGAATTTCTGGCCCCGAGAGGATGAAAGGCCGCAGGTCGACATGGCGCGGCTGGGGCAAGTCGTTGGCCAAGGTCGGGGTGGTGGAGAGCGCAAGCGTCGGCTGGGCCATATAGTTGCGCGGATTTTCCGTTATCAACCGCGCGAACTCATCGCGCGTCTCCTTGGTCGAGCGCGGGCCGATCAGCATGCCATAGCCGCCGGACTCGTTGGCCGGTTTGACCACCAACTCGTCGAGATGCTCGAGCACGTAGCGACGATCCTTCTCGAACATGCACAGGTAACTCGGCACGTTAGGAAGCAGCGGTTCCTGGTCGAGATAGTAGCGGATCAGCTCGGGGACGAAGGCGTAGACCACTTTATCGTCGGCCACGCCCGCCCCCGGCGCATTGGCCAGGGCCACCTTACCCGCTCGCCAAGCGCGCATGAGCCCAGCGCAGCCAAGCACGGATTCAGGGTTGAACACTTCGGGGTCGAGGAAGGCGTCATCGACCCGGCGATAAATCACATCGACCCGACGCAGACCGGAAATGGTGCGCATATAGACGATATCGTCATCGCCGACCACCAGGTCGCTGCCCTGCACCAGCTCCACCCCCATCTGCTGGGCGAGGTAGGCGTGTTCGAAATAGGCCGAATTGTAGATACCGGGCGTCAGCACCACGACCTGAGGGTCATCGCCCGGCCGGGGCGACATCGCCACCAGCATGTCATAGAGCTGAGCCACGTAGTCGTCCACCGGCAGAATCTTGCCCGAAGCGAAAAGCTCAGGCAGCACGCGCTTGGTGACGTTGCGATTTTCGAGCATGTAAGAAACGCCCGAGGGAATGCGTAAGTTATCTTCGAGAACGTAGAGGGTGCCATCGCCATCGCGCACCAAATCGCTGCCGCAGATGTGTGCCCAAACGCCGTGAGGCGGGTTGACCCCCACGCACTGGGGGCGAAAGTTGCTCGACTGCGCCAATACCTCGGCGGGCAGCACCTTGTCCTTGACCACTTTCTGGTCGTGATAGAGATCGTCGATGAATAGGTTCAGCGCCTGAACGCGCTGCTTGAGCCCGGCCTCGGTCTTGCGCCATTCGCGGGCAGAGATGATGCGCGGCACGATATCGAAGGGCCAGGCGCGGTCGATCATCGCCCCTTCGGAGTAAACGGTGAAGGTGATGCCCATGGTGCGAATGGCGATATCGGCGGCGGTTTTACGTTCGGCCAGTTCGGCGGCGCTAAATTGCGCCAACATGGTGCAGAGTTCGGCGGCAGAGCGGCGCGGTTTGCCGGGTGCGGCGATCAGCTCGTCGTAGAAATGACGGTTCGTATAGCGTTCCCAATCCACATGGCTCATTACGCTCTCCTGGCGCATGGAGACAGGCACATAGCCCGCTCTCTTCTTCACTGCTTGTTTTTCTGCTCGCTGCTTTAGCGCTCGACGCTCTAGGTCGTGCTACAGCGTGTCGTGCTACATCCTGTAACTCACGCTCTCTCTCAGTGTAGGCGCTGTTGCCCGAGGCGCTATGCGCTCATACGCGAAAGAGAAACGAAGCAAGAAGCGCACCAAGGTGAGGGATAAAACCTCTCTCCTTGCGCCTTTGTCTTTCAAAACGCATGCCTGCCAAAACGCGGAATCTGGGCAATACTGGGGACACGCTACGGGCAGCGCGCCTCTCCCGTGGCCTTTTCGACTCACACGTCAGAGGATGGCCCATGACCATTCGCGTTGCCCTGCACCACCGCACCACCTACCGCTTCGATCGCGCCGTCAGGCTTGCCCCGCACATCGTACGGCTGCGCCCGGCGCCGCACTGCCGCACACCCATCGAGGCCTATTCGCTGCGCATCCAGGGCGGTGAGCACTTCATCAATTGGCAGCAGGATCCCTTTGGCAACTACATCGCCCGCGTGGTCTTTCCCAAACCTTGCCGCGAGCTCGACATCGCCGTCGAGCTCGTCGCGCCGATGACGGTGATCAACCCCTTCGACTTCTTTCTCGACGACAGCGCTGCAACGATTCCTTTCACCTACAGCGCCGAGCTGCGCCACTCACTGCAGCCCTACCTCGAGATTACCGAGCGCGGCCCCAAGCTCATGGCGTGGCTCGACGCGGTAGCTTTAGCGCCCACGCCCAGTGTCGATTTCTTGGTCGCGCTCAATCAGCGCCTTTATGGCGACATCAACTATCTCGTGCGCATGGAACCGGGGGTGCAGAGCAGCGAAGAGACGCTGACCAAGGCCAGCGGCTCGTGCCGCGACAGCGCCTGGCTGCTGGTACAGATCCTGCGCCATTTGGGGCTCGCCGCACGCTTCGTTTCCGGCTACTTGATCCAGCTCGTCCTCGACGTCAAAGCGCTGGACGGCCCAAGCGGCACCGAGCACGACTTCACCGACCTGCACGCTTGGGCCGAGGTGTTTTTGCCGGGCGCGGGCTGGGTCGGGCTCGACCCCACCTCGGGCTTGCTCGCCGGGGAGGGTCACATTCCGTTAGCCGCCACGCCCGATACCGGCAGCGCCGCTGCCATTACCGGCTTCTCGGAGCAGTGCGAGGCAAGTTTCGATGTCGACATGCGCGTCACCCGCATCAGCGAAACGCCCCGCGTGACCAAGCCCTACGCCGAGGCGACATGGGCGCGCATTCTGGAGATTGGCGATAGCGTCGATGCGGCGCTGCACGCCGAGGACGTGCGCCTGACCCAAGGGGGCGAACCCACGTTCGTATCGATCGACGCACCGGACAGCCCCGAATGGAATACCGAAGCGCTCGGCGCGCACAAACGCGAACGTGCCGAGGCGCTGCTCGAACGCCTCCAGCGCGCCTACGCGCCGGGCAGCGTGATTCAGCAACAGCAGGGCAAGTGGTATCCAGGCGAGCCGCTACCGCGCTGGGCGCTGGCCTGCTACTGGCGTGAGGATGGCGTGCCACTGTGGCGCGACCCGCAATGGCTCGCCTGCCTCGAAAGCGCGCCCACTGTCACGGCAGATACAGCGCTCGCCGAGCGCTTCACCCACGCCTTGAGCGCCCAGCTAGGTGTCAGCACCAAACGCTGGATACCGGCCTACGAGGATGCCTTTTACTATTTGTGGAAAGAGCAAACGCTAGCGGTGACGATCGACCCGCGCAAGGTCGATCTCGACGACGATGCCGAACGGCGCCGCCTCGCGCGCCTTCTCGAACAGGGGCTTGGCAGCGTGGTCGGCTACGCGCTGCCGCTGCGCCACGCCATCACCGACGCCCACCGCTGGGAGAGCGGTCAGTGGCCGCTCAAGCGCGATCATCTCTATTTGGTACCGGGCGACTCTCCCATGGGGCTACGCCTGCCGCTTTCGGCGCTGCCCCCGGCCGAGCCCAAGGAGCAGCCGCACCCGCGCTCTCCTTTTGCGCCACGCCCACCGCTGGGTGACATTCACGGCGAAGTGGCGCGGCGCTACGCGGTTTCGCACCCGTTACGCCCCGAGCCGCAGGAGGCTGGATTACCCACCCACGAAGCGATCCAGGAACAGCCCCGCGCCGCCGACGATAGCGCCAGCGCCGTCATCCACACGAGCCTCTGCGTCGAGCCACGCGATGGCCGCCTTCACGTTTTTCTGCCGCCACTCAACGCCCTCGAACACTACCTCGACCTGCTAAGCAGCATCGAAGCCTGCGCAGCAACGCTAGCCTGCCCCGTGGTAATCGAGGGTTACCCAGCGCCGCGCGATCCGCGCTTGGTCAGCTTTATGATCACCCCCGACCCCGGCGTCATCGAGGTCAACATCATGCCCGCCGCCAGTTGGCGCACCCTGGTGGCCCAAACCGAGACGCTGTATAGCGAGGCACGCCAGGCCCGGCTCGCTAGCGAGAAGTTCATGCTCGATGGTCGTCACACCGGCACCGGCGGTGGCAATCACGTCACCCTAGGCGGCCTCACGCCGGAGGACTCGCCCTTTCTGCGCCGCCCGGATTTACTCGGCAGCATGCTCACCTACTGGCAGCATCACCCGGCGCTTTCGTATCTCTTTTCGGGGCTGTTCATCGGCCCCACGAGCCAAGCGCCGCGTGTGGACGAGGCGCGTCACGAAGCCCTTTATGAGCTTGAAATCGCGCTGGCCCAGCTGCAACAGGATGACGCGCACCGAGGCAACGTACCTCAGCCGTGGAAGGTCGACCGGCTACTGCGCCATTTGCTGACCGATCTTACCGGCAACACCCACCGCGCCGAGTTCTGCATCGACAAGCTCTACTCGCCGGATAGCGACAGCGGCCGTTTGGGCCTGGTGGAGCTACGCGGCTTCGAGATGCCGCCGCACCCGCGCCTGGCACTGATGCAGACGCTACTCATCCGCGCTCTGGTGGCCCGTTTCTGGCGTACCCCTTATCGACATTCGCCGGTGCGCTGGGGCAGCGCGCTGCAGGATCGTTGGATGCTGCCGCACTACCTTTGGCACGATCTTGCCGACGTGTTGGCCGATCTGCGCGAGCACGGTTTTGCCTTCGAACTCGACTGGTTCGCGCCCTTCTTCGAATTTCGCCTACCGCTGCTTGGCCGTCTGCACACCCCCATGCTCGACATCGAACTGCGCCAAGCCATCGAGCCCTGGCACGTTCTGGGCGAAGAGGCCAGCGGCGGCGGTACGTCGCGCTACGTCGACTCCTCCGTCGAGCGCCTCGAGGTGAAGGTGTTGGGCGCCAGCGGCGAGCGCTACCAAATCAGCTGCAACGGCCGTCGGGTACCGCTTTCACCCACCGGGCGCAGCGGTGAGGCCGTCGCGGGGGTGCGCTACCGTGCCTGGCAGCCGCCTTCGGCGCTGCATCCGCACATTCCGGTCCATGCACCGCTGGTCTTCGATGTCATCGATACCTGGAACCAGCGCGCTGTGGCGGGCTGTACCTATCACGTCGCCCACCCGGCAGGACGCAATTTCGAGACCTTCCCGGTCAACGCCTTCGAGGCCGAAGCGCGCCGCTTGGCTCGTTTCAGCACCCAGGGGCATGGCCAAGGCGTGCAGTTACCCGTCGATGAGCCATTGAGCTTAGAGCTACCCTGCACGCTGGATTTACGCAGGCCGATGGCGTGAGCGCCGCTTCTTACCGCGCTGCCGCTTTTATCCTGCCCCCCGCTGCAGGATAATCTGGCGATGCTCATCAGCAGTGACGCTCACCAGGAATAACGCCCATGACGGTTTTTGCGCCCCCTCTCGCCTCGCCCACTACCCTCGATGCGCTCGTCGATGGCTATCGGGCGCATTTGGGGGGCCGCCTCAATGGCGTCGGAGCCAATGGCATCGAAAACAGTGGTGTCGAAAAAAACAACGCTCTGGCAAGCGATGCGCTGCTAAACGCTGACGGCCAGCTGCGCCCTGGCTGGCAGCCGCTTTTACAAACGCTCAGCGAACTGGGTGCCAAAGGGCGCCGTCAGCAGCAGGAGGAGACTCAGCGGCTGCTGGCCGAGAACGGCGTCATTTTCAACATGCACGACGATACCCAGCAGCGCAGCTGGCGCATCGACCCGCTACCCTGGGTGATCGAAGAGGCGGATTGGCAGCGTCTTGCCATGGGGCTCAATCAGCGCAGCCGCCTGTTCACGGCTATCTATCAAGACGTTTTCGGTGACCAGAAGCTGTTCGCTGCGGGGCTTTTGCCAACCCAGGCGCTGCTTGGCGATATCGAACACTATCTGCCCTGCCACGGCGCGCTCCCAAACAACTGCCCGCCGTTCATTTTTCACGCGATCGACGTCATTCGCGACACCCACGGACAGTGGCGTGTCATCGGGGATCGTCTACAGGCGCCTTCGGGCATCGGCTTTGCGCTGGAAAATCGTATTTTGATGGCGCGCGCCCAGCCGCAGATGTACCGCAACGCGCCGCTGCGCCGGTTGGCGAGCTTTTTCGATGTACATCACCGCAGCCTGAACGCCCTGGCCTACCAGCATCGCGATCAGCCCAACGTCGTGCTGCTCTCGCCCGGGCCTTCGAGCCCGCGCTATTTCGAGCACGCCTACCTCGCCAACTACTTCAACTTCACCTTGGTGGAGGGGTCGGATCTGGTCGTTCGCGACGCTCAGGTGTGGCTACGTACGCTTGGCGGCCTACAGCCGGTCGAGGTGGTGCTGCGCCAGTGCGAGGACGTCGATTGCGACCCGCTGGAGCTTCGCGGCGACTCGGCGCTCGGCGTGCCGGGCCTGCTGCAGTCGATGCGCGCGGGCGGCGTGGCGCTTTCCAACGCGCTGGGCGTGGGTATTTTGGAGTCGGCGGCGCTCTCCCCGGCGCTGCCCGCGCTCTGCGAGCACCTGCTGGGCGAGACGCTGCTACTAGAGAGCGCCGACGCCTCGACGCAACCCGAAACCGCGCCGGTGTTCGATGAGGCCATGACCTCGCTTACGCCGACCACGCTCAACCTGCGCTGCTTCGTCACACGCACGCCCGACACCGTGGCGAAGGATGGCCATCTCAACGGCGACTATCAGGTCATGCCTGGCGGGCTTGCCTGGGTTGGCGCGCCCGGTTCCCCGTCGCTTGGTACCCGGGTGGTCAAGGATGTCTGGGTCAGCGCCCCCAGCGTGCAGCCCCACGTTAGCCAGCTTCGCCAAGCGCGCGGGCCGGTGGTGGCTACCCGCGATGGCACCGACCTGCCAAGCCGGGTGGCCGAAAACCTGTTTTGGCTCGGCCGCTACGGCGAGCGGCTGGATACCCGCACGCGGCTGCTGCGTGAGGCGCTTTTGCGTCTGATGGAATTCGATCAGGACGATATCGCCGACCAGCTCCTCAACGAGCTTTTGGTGGCGCTCGAGATCGTCCCATCCGGCGACGATGGCGCCCTGGCGGTGGGCTTTCAAGACAAGCGCGACCGCCTGCTGGCGCAGTTCGCCCCCCAGGAGGCGCAGTCACTGCCTGCCCTATTCACCCACCTGCTGCACAACGCGCGCAACGTACGCGACCACTTGGGCGACGACTCCTGGCGCGTGCTCAACCAGCTGCGCCAGCACATCGACCAGTTCGACCCGCCCCAGGATGCCAGCGCCGCGCGCCGCGCCTGCGAAGGTTTGAGCGCTCAGTTGGCGGCGTTCTTTGGTCTGTGCAACGAAACCATGCCGCACCACTTCGGCTGGCGGTTCATGGACATCGGCCGCTTTCTCGATCGCGTGCTGGGGCTACTCTCGCTGCTCAAACATACCCTGGAGGCGCCACGCTCCTCGACCCTGGCGCTGTGGGAGGTGGTGCTAGCCACTACAGACAACTACACCGCCTACCGCCGTCGCTATCGCAGCGAGTTGCACCCGGCCGCCATTCTCGATCTTCTGCTTTTCGACGAGGCCAATCCGCGCTCGGTGGGCTACATGCTCAAGCGTTTGGAAAACCAGATCGAGCAACTACCCGGCGCCCCCTCGCCCAACCGCACGCCCTACCGCAACGCCGAACGGCGCCTGCTGATCCAGGCCAACGCCGCGCTCCACTTGGCCGATATCGAGCGGCTTGGCCAACTGGCGGAGGAGGAGTCGGCGCGCCAGGCGCTCAAAGCGCTCCTGGAAGCCCTGCTGACGCCGCTAATGGCACTGTCGGATGCCCTGAGCCAGAGCCATTTCAGTCACGTTGAGCGCCCTCGCCAGTTGATTAGCCTGGAGGCGGACGAATGAGATACCGCCTACGCCACACCACACGCTACCACTACAGCGCTCCGGTCACGCTGTGCCATAGCGAGGCGCGGGTATTGCCACGCCAAACCGAGCATCAGCGCTGCGGGCCATCGCAGCTGATCATCTCACCCAGCCCCCAGGTGCAGATGGAGCGCTGCGATCTGTTTGGCAACCGCGTGCTCTACTTTGCCATCGAGAACGTTCACCGCCACCTCGACGTTACCGTCGTGACCACGCTCGACACCGAAGCGCTGGCGCCACTGCCAGCTGCATCGCCGCCTTGGGAGCAGGTGCGCGATGCGCTCGAACACACCTCGACGGTGGAGCTTTTGCTCTACCGCCACGACTCGCCGTTCATTCGCCGCCAAGCGGCGCTGGCGCGGCTTGCCCGGCGCTGTTTCACGCCCAACCGCCCAATCGTCGAGGCGGCGCTGGCGCTCAACCGCTGGATCTTCGACAACTTCGAGTACGTTCCTAACGCCACCACCCTCGCCACGCCGCTGGATGACGTCCTCGCCCACCGGCGCGGCGTATGCCAGGACTTCGCCCATCTGTTCATTGGCACGCTGCGCTCGATAGGGTTGGTGGCGCGCTACGTCAGCGGCTATTTGGAAACGCGCCCGCCTCCCGGCCAGGCGCGGCTGGTGGGCGCCGACGCCTCACACGCTTGGCTCGCGCTATGGATTCCCGAGTGGGGCTGGCTGGCCCTGGACCCGACCAACGGCATCGTCGCCGGGGCCCAGCACCCGGTGCTGGGTTGGGGGCGCGACTACGCCGACATCACCCCACTAAAAGGGGTGATGAACGGCGGCGGTAAACACCGTTTGGAAGTAGAAGTCGACGTCATGCCCATCGCCGAGGAAGCCAGCGCCCGGGAGGCCACCTCAGCGACCGATCAGCGCCGTGGTTAGCCACGGCTGCCAAGCGAGCAGCACGAGCACGAACAAGGTCGCGGCGAGAAACGGCAACAGCGCGCGAAAGATACGTAGCGGCGATGCGCCGGTCATCGACGAGGCGACGAAGAGCCCAGCCCCCACCGGCGGCGTCAAAAGGCCCAGCACCAGGGTCAAGCAGACCACCACGCCAAACTGATACGGGCTGATACCGAACTGATTCTGGGCAATCGGCAGCAGAATCGGCACCACCAGAATCAGCGCGGCAATGCCGTCGATGACCATGCCCACCAGCAGCAGAGCGCCGATCAATAGCAGCAAGAATATGAACGGATCGGCGGTTAGCGCCGCAATCCACCCCGCCGCCATCTGCGGTAGGCGCTCGTAGACCACCACCCAACCGAACACGCCGGCCGCGGCAATCAGCATGATGACGAGCCCCGCGTTGACCGCCGTGCGCTTGAGCACGCCCGGCATCGCCTTGAGCGTCAAATCGCGGTAGAGCAGCCGCCCCAAGAGCCAAGCCGTAAGCGACGCCAGCGCCGCCGCCTCGGTGGGCGTGGCGATTCCAAGCAGGATACCGCCAATGATGATGGCGGGAATGGCCAGCGCCGGAAGCCCCCAAAGCAGATCGTGCAGCGCCTGGGTACGGCTTGGCCAGGCTCCCTTGGGGTAGGACTGCACGAGGCCAACGAGCGCGATGACGATGAAAAACGCAAGCCCCAGCAAAAGCCCGGGCAAAAGCCCAGCGATGAACATTTCGGCAATAGGCACCTGCGCCATCACCCCAAACAGCACGAACAGCATCGAAGGCGGAATGATCGGCGACAACAGCCCACCGGCGGCGGTGATGGCCGCGCTATAGGCACGCTCATATCCCTCCTCTTCCATGGCGGGCACCATCGCCCGCGACATGATCGCGATCTGCGACGCCGCAGAGCCCACGATGGCCGCCATCATCATGTTGGCGACCAAGTTGATGTAGGCAAGCCCACCGCGAAAGCCGCCCACCAATAATCGCGCCAAAGCGATTAAACGCCGCGTTACACCGCCCTCGTTCATTAGCTCACCGGCGAGCATGAACAGCGGAATCGCCAGCAGCCCATAGCTTTCGATAGCGGCAAAGAGCTGCTGAGGGTAGGAGTCGAAGAGCACCGTATTCCCAGAGGCGTAGATGTAGTACATCGCACTTAGCGCCAAGACCAAGGCGATGGGCACAGCCCCCAGCAGCAGCGTGAAAAAGAGCGCGATGGTCATGCCGAGGCCTCCGATGAGCCGCGAGCTGACCGCCGACTTAGGCGTAGAAGAAGGTTGGCGCTGGCGTGCACGGTCAACGAGAGCGCAAACCAGGGTACGATCAGCCAGCACCAGAACTTCTTGATCCCCAGCGTCGAGGTGTTCTCAGCGTAGATGAAGTTGAAGGTCTCGCCTTGAAACGCAGCGACGTCGAACCCCGCGCGCCACAGCGCAAGCGGCTGATACCAGCGCCAACATAGCCATACCAGCACCAGCGCGAACGCCAACACCACGACGTCGACCAGAGCCCCCATCAGGGCGCGCGCCCGGGCAGGTAGCGCATCGACAAGCAGCGTAACGGTTAGGCTTTGGCGCCGTTTCAGCACCGCCGAGGCAATCAAGAAGGTCATCCAGATCATGGTGTAGATCGCCAGCTCGCTGACCCAGTAGAGCGGGTGGCCTGCGGCGCGAAAGGCTACGTTGAGTAGGATCAACCCGGTCACGGCGGCGGCGAGCCCTGCCGCCGCTAGCTCCTCACCGCGCGCCATGGCGCGTGACAGCTGCTCGATCAGCATCGCGTTTCTCGGCGCCTCATTCACGCAGCCGTTCAGCCTCTGCGCGCAGGGCATCGAGCATCGGCGCCTTCTCGCCCCAAATGCCCTGCCACTCGGCGATGGCGTCGCTAAAGAAGGCGGCGTCAGCCTCGTGAATGTCGATGTCCAGCCCGCGAATTTCGGCTTCCTGGGCGGCGTCCATCTCCTCGAACCCGGTTAAGACGTTCTCCAGATGCTCGGCCATGGTGGTTTCGATCAACTCGCGCTCTGCCTCGGAGAGCTCGCGCCAAACACGTCCGGAGACCACGCCCACCATGGGAAACATCATGTGGTTGGAGATAAGCAGGTGATTCGCCTGCTCATAAAACTTGAGAATCAAAATGGAGTCGAAGTCCATGTCGATGGCATCGACCTGGCCGTTGGCCAATGCGTCGTAGACCTCTAGAAGCGGCATCGGCGCGGGGGCTGCCCCGGTTGCGGTGTAGAAATCGCGAATGGGCTCGAAGGGGGTAATACGCAAGCGCTTGCCGCGTAGCTCCTCGGCACTGGTGATCGGCTCGCGGCTGAGCACTTGGCGCATGCCGACCATGCCGTAGCCAAGCCCGACCAGCCCCACGCCCTGGGGCATGAGATCGAGCAGCTCGCCAGCGGTGTCCGAGCGCAAGAGGCGCGCGGCGTGATTGACGTCATCGACCAGGTAAGGCGCGTAGAGCGCTCCGAAATCGGGAATCCGGTTGGAGATCTCGGCAATGGTAAGAAAGGCCATGTCGAGCGCGCCGGTTTGCAGCTGCTGGACCATCTGCGCTTCGTTACCCAACTGCTGGGCAGGAAAAACGGCAACGCTGTGCTCGCCACCGGAGCGCTCGTGCAGCGCTTCGGCAAAAGCCTCGGCTTCGGTCGACCACAGGTGCTGGGGCGGTGTGATCAAGCCCAAACGAAAGTCGCGAGCGTCGGCAGTCGCTCCAAACATTAGCGTTGCCAGGGCAACCCAGGGTAAACGTCGAATCATTTAGAGCCTCGTCATTGCGTTGTAATCGTGAGGACGTTGTAAGGGCGCCTGGGTATGTTGCTGGATAGGCGCCAGACTGTCTAAGAAGCATGAGCATATCGCAGCCGCGCTAGCTTTGGCAGCGCCACATATAAACCCATGGCTCAACGCAGACACCCAGAAATGCTGGGTATAATGGCGAGGTCAAGACGCTTGACCTCGCCATCCGATCAAGGATGATAAAGCCAGCCCAAGGAGACCGCCGTTGCCCCAGCCGACTTCCCTACCGCGCGTTTCATCCAGCCGCCGTCTGGCGCGCTTGGGGCTGCTCGGCATTGCTCTCCTGTTACTCAGCGCGGCGGTGAATCCGCACGCCGCGAGCGCCCTCGACGCCGCTGATCAGGCGAACCAGCGCCTCGATCGACCGGCTCTCTCACCGCTTGCCACGTTGCCACAGACGTTTCGCCTGCGCGACGATGAGCCGCCTTCCAGTGGCGCGAGTGGCACCGATTTACCCTCGCTGGGGCTTGCGTATACCGCGCTTTACCCCGAGGTACAGCGGGCGAATGCGGCTAGCGTCGCCTTCCCTCAAACGCCTGCGCGCGAGCCTCCGCTCGCCACGCTGCCCTCGCCACGCGCGCCGCCTCTGTCCTTGACGCTCATTCGCTGCTAAATAACCACGCGCTCGACCTTTCATTGCGATCTCATGCTTCGATGACCCAGGACACACACTCATGTTTTTAGTCGATCAACTGATACTGATGGCAGCAATACTGCTGCTGATCGGGATCATCTCCAGTAAGCTTTCGGCCCGGCTCGGCATGCCGGTGCTGGTGCTCTTTCTCGGCACCGGCATGCTCGCCGGTGAGGCCGGGCTTGGCGGGATCAACTTCGATAGCCCAGGTCTTGCTCATGCGCTCGGCACCATGGCGCTGGCGATGATCCTCTTCGATGGCGGCCTACAAACCCCGGTCGCCTCGATTCGTCGGGTGTGGAAACCGGCGTCGCTGCTGGCCACCCTTGGGGTCTTGATCACCTCTGCGATCACCGGCGCGGCGGCGGCCTATATTCTCGATCTGCCTCTGCTCGAAGGCATGCTGCTTGGGGCTATCGTCGGCTCTACCGACGCAGCAGCGGTTTTTTCACTGCTACGTAATGCCGGTATTCACATCAATACCCGCCTGAAATCGACCCTCGAGATCGAGAGCGCCTCGAACGACCCCATGGCGATCTTCTTGACCGTCGGGCTACTCGAAGTGCTGGTCAATGACATGCCTTTCGGGCTTGGCCTACTACAGCTTTTCGTTCAACAAATGGGCGTAGGCGCCGTGGTTGGCCTACTCGTAGGCTTCGTCTCGGTACACCTGATCAACCGTATCCACTTAGTCGCAGGCGGGCTCTACCCGGTATTGGTCGCGGCCTGCGGGCTGTTGGCCTTCGGCATCGCCGCCAACCTCGGCGGCAGCGGCTTTTTGGCCATCTTCATCGCCGGGGTAATGATCGGCAATCGACCCATTGCCTATCAGCGCAGCACCTTCTTATTTCACGATGGTCTGGCCTGGATGAGCCAGATCGTGATGTTCGTGGTGCTGGGGCTGTTGATCAATCCGGTCTCGCTGCTGGAGGTATGGCGCGAAGGTTTGCTCATTGCCGCAATTCTGGTACTGGTCGCACGCCCGCTAGCGGTGTTCCCGATTCTCAAGCTGTTCGGCTTCGACAACCGTCAAACGAGCCTCGTCGCCTGGGTCGGTCTGCGCGGGTCGGTACCGATCATCCTGGCCATCTTCCCGCTGATCTTCGGGCTCGAAGGGGCCGAGCTGATCTTCAACGTGGTCTTCTTCGTGGTGCTGATTTCGGCAACCATCCAGGGCACCACGCTGCCGCTGATGGCACGCAAGCTGGGCCTTACCGAGACGCCGCCTCCCGAGCCAGCCGCTAGCCTCGAAATCACCGCGCTGGACGAGGTCGATGCCGAAATCGTCGAGTATCGCCTGGGCGACAACACCCGCGCCGTAGGGCGGCGGCTATCGCAGATCGCCCTACCCGACGGCACCGTGGTAGCCATGATTACGCGTGGCAAGGAGGTGATCCCGCCGCGCGGCTCGACTCAGATCATGCCCGGCGATCATGTCTTCGTGGTGCTGCGCTCGGAGACGCGCCCCTTCGTCGATTGCGTCTTCGCCGAGCAAGCCAACGTCGTTAGCTACGAGCTTCCCGACCGCCCGCTGCGACTGAAAGGCAGCACCCGCGTGGGTGAAGTGCTGCACTCTTACGGCATTGCGCTCGACAGTGATGAGACGCTTACGCTTGACGAGCTACTACGCCAGCAGTTGACCACCACGCCCCACGAAGGTGAGTCACTGCAGCGTGGCAGCATCTCGCTGTCCGTGCTCGGGGTGCTGGGCGAGCGAATCACCACCGTGGGTTTGAGCATTACGCAGGACGAGGCCAGCGTGAGCACTGAGTTGACGCCACCTGGGTGACGCCGTGCGCTCCCTCCACTAGGCTGAAACGGGCCATGGGAAGTTCCCATGGCCCGTTTTGTTACAGCCCCGTTTTGTTAAGCCCTATTTTTTACAGCCCCGTTTCCGCATAGAGGTGGCTTGAGATGAGCGAACGCGTTTCCCTGGTGATGGTACCGGTCGATGGCTCGGCCCAAGCCGATGCAGCAACGCGGCACGCCGCGCTGCTAGCCTATTTGCTCGATGCCACCCTGCAGTTGGTGCACGTGTTGCCGCTGCATCCGGCAGAGTTCAGTGACCTACCGGGCAATCGCCAAGCCGAGGCGGATCACGACCGCCGCGCCTGGGAAGCCAGCGCCAGCCGCGCCTTCACGCACGCGCGCGAACACCTTGCAAGCCTGCCCTTCTCGGCGCAGCTACGCATCGAGGCCCAGCGCCTGAGCGATGAAAGCTTCGTGCCTCACCCCGAGCGCGTCATCGTCGACCACGCCCGGCGCCACGATAAAGCGCTTTTGGTCATGGGCGCGAGGCACTTGAGCGAGGTCGGTAAATGGGTAAAGGGCAGCGTGAGCAACGCCGTGGTGCACCGCGCCAAGGGGCCGGTGACGGTCATCCACCCCGGCGCCAGCATCCTCGATACGGCAACGATTGGCTGCATCTTGCTGCCCGTGGATGGTTCACCCCATAGCGATGTAGCCGCGCGTCTGGCGGGCGATCTGGCCCGCAGCGGTGCCATTCGCGTAGAGCTTCTGTTCTGCCAGCCGCCCGGGGAGATGCCGCTACTCGACAGCGGCGAAAGCGAAGCGTCACGCGTCTTCCGCCACACCCAGCGCGTTCTTGGCGACGTTCCCGCCGGGGTCACTGAAACGCTTCTGCGCGCCGAGCGCTACGCCAACGCCATCGTCGCCCAGGCGCGCAGCTGCCCGGACAACCCGGTGATCATCATGGGAAGACGCGGGATGAGTTCGCTGCAGGCGTCACTGCTCGGCAGCGTCAGCCACAAGGTCATCGAACAAGCCCCTTGCCCGGTGACCGTCGTGGTGTGATGAGGTGATCACCTCAAGCGGCTTCGTAGGCAGCTTTCAGGCGGTAGAATTCGTCGACGATGGCGGCCATTTCGGTGGCGTCGTAGTTGCACAGCCCGCTAACCACGAGCTTTTTGGAACCTACACCGACCGAGGCACCGGCGGACTGGATGGCGAACTCGAGTAGCGCATCGGCGCGTTTGCCAAGTACGTCCAAAGACGAGCGCGTCAGCGCCAAATCGGGCGTGAGGCCATCGAGGCTATTAAGCGTGAAGCCCATGCTGTCGTAGATCACCAGCGGGCGCTTGGGATTGAACATCACCCCATGCTCTTCCATCAGGGGCTTCAAGTAGTGGGGGAAGTTCTTGCCCGAGAATGCCACGTAGCAGCGCGCAAAGGCGGCGATGGTCGCTGCATCGTGGGTCACGTCGCCTGAGCGCGTAACCTGCAAAAAGCATTTGCCCGCATCATCGCATACGTAGAGATCGCCATTGTCTGCTTCACTGAAGCTAAGCGGCGCATCGGCGCCCACCATGTTGGTGAAGCGAAACTCCATATGCTGATAGAGCCCGAACTTCAACAGTACCAGGGTGAAGAGCAAATCCCCCGGGACACAAAAACGGCGCGCGTCGGGATTGTGGATCGGGTTGTAGTCACCGGCAACGCCCTTGGCGAACCGGCTGGCCTGCTCGGCGGAGATCACGACCTGCTCGCCGCGCTGCGTATAAAAGTCCTTGAACATGGCGGTTGTTGCCTGCCTGTGCCGAGGAAACGTCGACGCCATGACGCCTGGCGGGCGCTTCCTACGTTAAAATCGAAATCCCATAACGGCCCAATGCCGCGCATGATGCCACAAAAAGTGTGTCAACAGGAGCCACTTCCAGGAAGGAACCATGTCTGAGCTTAACACGCCCGAGCCCACCTCGCCCGCTTCCCGCTGGCCTCGCCTGCTGCTAATGAGTGTAGCGGTTATGGGCTTGCTCGTGGCGGCGTGGGTGGGAGGAACGCACTGGCTGCTCAACGGCACCTGGCTTCAAGAACGCATCTCGCGCATCGACGGTATCGAGATTCAGTGGCGCAGCGGCACCTCTTTGCACCCGGGGAGCTGGGAGGTGGAGGGGCTACGTATCGCGCGTACCGATGCGACGCTGCCGCTCGAGCTCGAGGCCGAGCGGGCGACGCTCTCGCTTTCGCTACTAGCGCTACTGCGCGGCGAACTCGTTATCAAGGCGCTGGATGCCGACGCCATCCGTCGCGTCAGCGTCGGTGATATTGCGCTGACGGCACAGGGCTCGCTCACCCTGCGCGACACCCTGCTCAGCCGCGAGGCCATCGCCATCGGCGCGTTGGATATCGATGTCGCCGCGGGCGAACTCACGCGGCAAAGCGACGGTGCTTCGCTGGTGCAGTCCATCACCCTCGACGGCGAAGCCTCGCTTGACCGCCTCAACCCCGTCGATGCCGACAGCGGCGCGCTGAACCCCGATCTGCTCGCGGCGCTGGATGCCACGTTGACGCTACACGCCCGCGCCGACGCCTGGGACGTTTTCATGCCCTACTTGAGCGCCCTACCCTGGCTGAGCCTTCGCGGCAGCGGCGAGCTCACCGGCTCGCTCACCCTCGCCGAAGGGATACTGACGCCGGGCAGCCAGCTACGCCTGGACGCGCCAGGCTTGACGGCGACGCTCGATGAAACCCGCCTGCGCCGCCAAGGGGAGCGCGAATGGCGCACGCCTGACGCCGAGGGCATGGAGGAGCGTCCCGCGCGTCATCTGGCGCATGGCGAAGGCAGTGTCGTGCTCACCGTGAACGACCGCGCCCTTGCGCTAGCGCTGCAGCTCGACGACGTGACGCTGACCGACACCCACCCTTACGCCCGTAACACCGCACTTGCGCTCGAAGCACGAACGCGCAACCAGCGCCTCGATCGTATCGAGCCGCCCCAGGACGCCACCCTCGATCTCGACGGTGAGTTCACCCGTCTCGATGTCTTTGACCGCTACCTGCGCACTACTCTGGACGGCCAGGGCATACTGCTCGACGGCGCAGGCCGCGTAGCGCTCAGCCTTGGCGTTGAAGCCGCACGACCAGCGCGGGGCGAGCTCGATATCAGCGCTGACCGCCTGAGTGTGGAGGCACTGCAGATGCACATCGGCGGCGCGGGCGAGCTTCATGCCCACCTCGAAGAGCACGACCGCCTGGCCGCCGAGCTGCGCCTGCGCGATGCCCATTTTGCCCATCGCGGCCGCGCGCTAATGAGCGGCGCTGACATCAGCGTTAATGCCCAAAGCCCATGGGCGCCCGAACAGGCGCGCCAAGAAGCCGAAGGTACACTCACATGGGAAAATGCGCGCCTGGACGATGTCGCTCGACTACAGCCCTATCTCGCCGCTTTTATGCCCTCGCCCGCACCATTGATAATGGCCGAAGGCAGCGCCGCCAGCAGCGGTCAAATTAGCGCTAACGCCACTCACCTTTCAGGGCAGGCAACGCTTCGCGGTGACGCCGTGACCACTCTCTGGCGGCACGCCAGCGAGTCAAGCGATAGCGATGAGACGCGCATCGTTAGCGATATCGCCCTCGATCTAAACCTGCCCTCGGCCCGGCTGGACGGCACCCAGCTCGACCTAAGCGGCACTCGGCTGCGCTGGGCGGCAAGCAGCGACAGCGCCGACGGCGAAACGCTAGAGAGCCTGTTACTGCTGCGCAGTGCCCACCTGGAGCGTGCGGGCAGCGACGCCCCGCTGAGTGGCGATGTGACCCTCGAGGGCAGCGTACGCCAACTGGGCTTTCTCGATGCCTTTCTACCCGACGCCCACGGCTTGAGCCTAAGCGGCAACGGCCTACTTCGCGCTCGCTTGGTGTTTCGCGACCGCACGCCGCTGCCGCCCACGCATCTGCGCATCGACGCCGAAGCGCTCGATGTCGGCTTTTTGGATTATCTTGCCAGCGGTCGCGGCGAACTTAGCGTCGCCATCGAAGAGGCCGATAGCGCCGAGCTTTCCCTCGGGCTGCCCTACTTCACCCTGACGCGCGAGGGCGACGACCGCCCCCATCTGCAGGGCCGCCACCTGACCCTAACCACGCGTACCGAGCACCTTAGCGAAGCGCTCGACGCCCCCGCCCCCGAGCTATTCGTCACCCATGTAGCGCTGCCGATCACCGAGGTGCCCGACCTCACCCGCTACAACGCCTACCTGCCCGATGGCGCGGGGCTCAAGCTCGAAGGCGGTCAGGCAAGCCTTGCCAGCGAGCTGTGGCTTGATGGCATGCGCGCCCGAGGCAGCGTGACCCTGCGCGCCTTCGGCGCCGATCTCGCCCTGCTCGATCAGCGCCTGCACGGTGACGTGCACCTGCAACTCAATTTAAGCGACGGCGATCTCGCCACGCGTCGCTTCACGGCCGATGACTCCTTCCTGCACCTGGAAAACGTGGCGCGACCGCAGACCTCGACGCCGCCAGGCCCCGATACCGGCTGGTGGGTACGTCTCGATATGCCGCGCGCTGAACTACTCTGGGCCGATTCGCCCGAGCTCGATGCGCGCCTGGCTCTGGGCATGCGCGATACCGGCCTGCTCGCACGGCTATTTTTAGCCAAAGCGCGCGAACGCGATTGGCTGGGAAGGCTACTTAGCGTGCACGACATCGCGGGGAGTGCGCGCCTCATCTTGGGTGAAGCGCATATCGCGCTGGAGGATCTCGAGCTCGACGGCGGGCCGTTACAGCTACGGGCCGCGCTGCGCTTGGCCGACGAGCAGGCCAACGGCGCGCTCTATGCGCGCCTGGGCGCCCTTGGCCTGGGAGTGGAGCTCGTTAACGGCGAGCCGACGCTGCACGTGATCCAGCCACGGCGCTGGTTCGAGCGTTGGCAGCGGCTTCAGCGTTTGCGCTGACGCCGAATCATCCTCACCTTCTCTTTGGCCGCAGCGGGGGTGGAGAGCGCACTCCCCGCTTCATCCGTCTTGGGCGGCACGCTCACCCAGGCAAACACGGGCAGCGCCAGGTGCCAGCGAATCGCCGCTAGCCTGAGCCCCAGCGTAAGAAGAAGTGCCACGCCAATGCTCGGCACCAGCGGCGCGCCCATGGCACTCAGCACGACGTAAGCGATACCGCCCGCCATGGCGGCCGTGGCGTAGACCTCCTCGCGCAGCACCATGGGCACGCGCCGCGCCAGAACGTCGCGAATCATGCCGCCAGCCACGCCGGTCATTACCCCCATCATCACCGCGACGATACCCGCGCTGCCCAGCAGCAGCGCCTTGTGCGTGCCGATGACGGTAAATAGCGCTAGTCCAAAGGCATCGGCGATGGGCAGAAAGCCACGCGAAAGCCGATGAATGTAGTGAAAGCCGAGCAGCGATAGCCCAACGGTGGCGAGAATTACCCAAAGATAGGTCGGGTCGGTGACCCAAAACACCGGCCGCACGCCCAGAATCAAATCGCGCAGCGTACCGCCGCCAATGCCGGTCACTGCCCCCAGCACCAGCATGCCGATGGGGTCCATCCGCGAGCGACAAGCGAGGATGACGCCAGAAAGCGCAAACACCACCACGCCCGCCAAATCGAGCCAATACACCACACCCGTCACGCTGCTTCTCCTTGCGAAATATGCCTAACGCTTGCTCACTACTTCCTCTTTCCACAGGGGAATGAGAATACGCTAGGATAACCTTATTCTTGCGCTTCAAGGAGGTTTGCCGCGATGGACTGGAATCCCGCCTATACCTGGCTCGTCATTGCCCTGCTGCTCAGCCTGGGCGAGCTCACCTCCGGCGCCATGGTGCTGCTGGCACTGGGTATCGCCGCCGCGCTGACGGCAGCGGTGACCGCCTTCGGGCTTTCGTTGCCGTGGCAGTTGGTCGGCATGGCGGTGTTTACCGGCATCCTCGTGCCCATCGGCGTTTTCTATATCCGGCCGCGCTTTTCGCCGCGTGGCGTCGCCTACGGCACCACCGGCACCGGGGTCGAGAAAGGGCAGCGCTACGTCACGCTGCGCCGCGACTTCGACAATGCCAGCGGGCTCAAGATCAATGGCGACTTCTACCGCCTGCGCGTGGTGGATAGCGGCGAGACCGATTTACCCTCCGGTACCACGGTCGTCTTCCGACGCTTCGATGGCACCACGGCGCTAGTCGAGCTGGCTCACTGAATGTTCAGCGTTTCGAGCTTTCTGCTTTCATTCACGTCGCCCTTGACTACGCCAGATAGCACTCACCCGTACTAGCCATACCTACTACTTCACACCAACTACTTCATACCTACTACCCACAGGAGTCTTCGCCATGGAGTTTGCCCTGAGCCCCGGATTGATCATCAGCTTGATCGTGGTGGTAATCGCCATCGTCATCGTCGCCAAGGGGTTGGTGATCGTACGCCAGTCCGAAGTGATGGTGATCGAGCGTCTTGGCTCGTTTAGCCGCGTGCTGGAGAGCGGCATCAATATCATTATCCCCTTCATCGAACAGCCGCGCGCCATCACCATGATTCGCTACCAAAAGATGGGCGAGGAGTATCACCCCATCACCAGCGACGAGACACGCATCGACCGCCGCGAGACGGTGATGGACTTTCCCGGCCAGCCGGTGGTCACTACCGATAACGTCACCGTGCGCATCAACGGCGCGCTCTACTATCAAATCATCGACCCTAAGCGGGCGGTCTATGAGGTGGAGAACATGAGCCAGGCAGTAGAAGTGCTGGCCAAGACCACGCTGCGCTCGGTGGTGGGTAAGATGGAGCTCGACAAGCTGTTCGAATCGCGCGCCGAGGTGAACGACCAGATCCAGTCGGCAATGGAGGAGCCCGCCTCCAAATGGGGCGTGAAGATTTCTCGTGTAGAGGTACAAGACATCGCCATGCCCGAAGAGGTGGAGTCTGCCATGCGCCTGCAAATGGCCGCCGAGCGTAAGCGCCGCGCCACCGTGACCGAGGCCGAAGGCGAGAAATCGGCAGCGATCGCCATGGCCCAGGGCCAGCGCGAGTCGGCGATTCTCAACGCCCAGGGGGACAAGGAGTCGGCCATTCTGCGCGCCCAGGGTGAGCAGGAGTCGATCAAACTGGTGCTCAACGCCATCGGCGAAAGCGAGGAGGACAAGCGCACCGTGGTGGGCTATCTGCTAGGGCAAAGCTACATCAAGGTGTTACCCACCATGGCCAAAGACGGCGAGCGAGTGTTCGTACCCTACGAATCTTCGGCGCTGCTGGGCTCGATGGGCATGTTCCGCGAAATGGCAGGCTCGCCGGAAGACACCGTCTCCCAACACTTGAAGCAGCGCAGCGAAACCCAACGCGACGTTCGCGGCGGCATCGTTGGTGGCGCTGCCAGCGGCCTCTAGCCCGCCCCTCAGAATCAATCTTTAATAACGTAACAACCGGGCAACTTGGCCCGGTTGTTACGTTTGTAGAGTGCTCGCTATCGCAGGGTTAGCGGGTCGTCGTCGCGCTCATCTTGGCTCGCTCCTGGTGAGTGCCTGGCCGAGCAAACCCACGCGGTGCGGCAATGCGGAAGAAGCGCTCGACCACGCTCGCCTCGACGGCCGGGGTGATCAGCGAGACCGCAACGAACACCGGCAAGTTGAGCAAAAGCCCCCAGAAACCGGCGTGAATACCGAGCGGATGCTTCCACAGTGTAGTGAAGGCCACCGTTACCACGAAACCTGCCACGATGCCCGCCATCACGCCTAGTTTCGATGCCCGCGGCCAGAAGAACATACCGATGAAGGCAGGCAGCACTTGAGAGGCAAATCCCAGCCCTACCAGCAGAATCATCACTAGGCTCCCCGGCTCGGCAATCGCCAGCGGCGCAATCACCAGCGCCATGATGGGTAGCAGCAGCCAGCGCGCGAGCTTGGCAGTAAAGGCATCGGAGAGCTTGAATAGCGGCTGCAGCACGTCCTTGGCGGTGGTCAAGGAGACTGAATGGATGAACGGCTCGCTCGATGACATCGAGGCGGCGAGGGTTCCCGCTCCCAGCAGCCCCACGAGTAGCACCGGCAGGTGCGCCATGGCGTACTCCAATGCCACCGTATCGGCACGGACGAGATCCGGCAGCGAATAGATGCCGATGAAGCCAACCACCACCATGGGCAGAATCACTACGTAGTAGGTGGGCAGCCAAGTGGCACTACGACGGATAGTGCGCGCCGAGCTTGCGCACATCCACTGGGTCCACACCGGCGGCATGAAGGAGAACATCGAGACGATAATCGAGGTGGTCCAGAAGCTGAAGCTCATATCGCCACCCGCACCGGGCAGGGTCAGAAACTCGGGGTTTTCTGCCTGGAGGCGAGCAAACAGCGCGCCCATGTCGAGCCCGCCCGTGGCCGAGTTGAGCGCCCAAAGACCTACCGCCCAGGCGACCACCAGCATCAGCGCGCCCTGGAACGCGTTGGTACGGCCGATCGCCCGCTGGCCGCTGATGTAGAGATACACGGCAATGCAGGCAAGTACGATGATCACGCCTAGCCAAATGGGAATGGCTCCGCCGCTCATCACAAACAGGATGTAGGCCGAGCCGATGGTCTGCAGCACCGCATACGCAATCGAGCCGACCGCCATGACCATGGCCGCAAGCGCGCCCAGCGCCGGGCTCTGATAGCGATCAGCGATGGCGCTGGCCTGGGTTACGTGGCCAAACTGCTCGCCGAACTGCCACACTTTGGGCCCGAAGTACCAAGCCACCAGCGCCAGATAAGCTAGATAGATCGCCACGTAGAACACTGCTACCCCTTTGGCGTAGGCCCAGCCTGGCGCGCCCATGAAGGTATAGGCGCTGACGCTACCAGCGGCGATCAACAGATAGAGCGTGACAGGCCCCATGCTGCGCCCCGCCACGCCCCACTGCTCCAGCGTATCCATGCGATGCCCGGCGCGCGCCATGAGCCCGATCGCCATGGCGATGGCGACGTAACCCAGGGTAATAACGAGCGGCCAGATACTATTCATGCCCATCCCCCTCGACGATACGGTTGCCAACGAGCATGACGCCAACGCAGGCAAAAATGATCACGTAGCTCCAGACGATCAGTAGCGGCAGCCCAAAGAGCAGTGCCGCGCGGTTGAACAGGCCAATCACTGGCCAAATGCCTGCCAGCACACAGACCACGAAGGCGATGAGCAAGCCCCACCCCGCGCGCGAGGTGGGTAGAACGAACGGATGTCGCATAGCGCTTCCCTTTTTGCTTGTTCGGTGTCGATGATTCGATGGCATGTCATTCGGCGGCAGTGATGAGCGCGGGCCAACGCATAGGGAGCGCCAGGGCGGTTTCCAACTGGTAAGCCAGTTTTAGGACCCCGTGATCGGCAAAGCGTGGGCCTATCAGCTGCACACCAATGGGCATACCCTCCTGGCTAAATCCAGCGTTGAGCGAGATCGCGGGCTGCTCGCCCATGTTCCAAGGCACGGTGTAGACGATGTGATCGAAAGGCCGCGCGGGGTCGTTGGTCGGTGATGCCCACTCGGCGGGAAAGGCAACGTTTGGCGTCGTAGGTGAGATGACGAAATCGACCTGATCGAAGACGGCTTCGCTGGCGCGGCGCATTGCCATGATCTGCTGAAAGCCAGTTACCGCTTCTACAGCACTTGCTTTCGCCGCGCCGTTGGCCCACTGGCTGATGGCAGGCAGCACGCGCTGGCGTGACTGATCGTCGAGCTTTTCGAGCTCGCTTTGCTGGCGGGCCTGCCAGAAGCGATCCAGCCCATCGAGCATCTCACGGTTAAGTACCGGTGCAACGGGTACCAGAATAGCGCCGCGCGCTTCGAGCAGCTTGGCCGCCTGACTCACCGCCGCCTCGATCTCGGCCTCGAGTGCCAGCCCACAGCCCGCCTCCATCATCACCCCAATGCGCAGACCGCTTAGATCGAGCGACAGATCCTGCCAATTGATCGTCTCCGGGGGCAGGCGCATGGCATCGCGTCGGTCGGTACGGCTCAGGGTCGGCATGACCAGGGCGGCATCTTCGACGCAGCGCACCATGGGCCCGGCGCAGCGGCCAACGTAGTAAGGGTCGATGGGTATACGCCCAAGAGTAGGCTTGAAGCCCACCACGCCGCACCAAGCGGCAGGCAGGCGTACCGAACCGCCGATATCGGTACCGATGTGTACCGGACCGAACCCCGCCGCGGCCGCCGCGCCAGCGCCAGAGCTCGAACCGCCGGTATTGCAGTTCAAGTCCCAGGGGTTACGGGTGAGACCATGAAACGAAGAGAGCCCTGATGAGAGCATGCCGAAATCTGGGCAGGTGGTCTTACCCAGCAGCAGGGCGTTGTCTTCGTGCAAGCGCGCAGCGGGTGGAGCATCGGCCTTGGCGGGAGACTGATCACCCAGCCCCGTGCCCATGGGAATGGGGTCGCCTTCGGTTGCGATCAGTTCCTTGAGCGTCACCGGCACGCCATCTAGAGCTCCCAAGACCTCACCTTTCGCCCAGCGGGCGCTGGACGCCTCGGCTGTGGCTAAAAAGGGCTCGGGTGAGTAGGCGTAAAGCGCATTGATGCGCGGCTCGACGCGCGCGATATGTGCGGTTAGGGCCTTGGCGACGTCGCTTGGCGAAAACGTCTTGTTGCGATAGCCGTTTAGTAGTTGGGTAGCCGTCAATTGGTGTAGCTCGAACATACCGTCGTCCTTTGCGTTGTTATCGACGCTTGAAGAATGGCGTTAGTCAGCGCTACATACTATTTCAATTTAAGTGACGGCGTGTCCACTTTTTGTGTGCACTACCGATATCCGGTAGCTAATCGGTAGTGCTAGGCGTAGAACCATCGTGCGTTTGCAGCGCTTCGGCCAAAAGAGTGAGACAGGCCTCGACGGCGAAACTACGCGTGCGGTGGCGAAACACGCATAGATCCATACGCGCAGGCTCGAGTTCGTCTGCGGCAAGCGGCACGCTTATCAGTTCGCCTTGTCGGCACTCGCGCGCCACCGCCATGGGCGGCAACACCAGCACCCCGGCGCCGTTCAGTGCCAGCGACTTTTGGGTCTCGAGGGAAGCGGCATCGAAGGTGGGCATGAGTTTGATGCCCGCACGATGGGCGCTGCGCTCGATCGCTTGACGCACACCAAACGCCCCTCCGGGGAGAATGACGCGGTGCTCGGCTAGGCGCGCCAGCGTCACCTCTTGGGCACCGGCTAGCGGATGACCGACGGCCATCACCGCGTGATGATCGAGCCGCGCGCTTTCCAGGATGAGGATATCGTCGTGGCGCGGCATGAAAAACGACAGGCCAATATCCGCCGTGCCCAGGCGCAGTGCTTCCACTACATGCCCGGCGCTGGCAATGCCGATATCGAAATTCAGCCGTGGATAGCGCTTACTCATATCGGTAAGCGCAGGAGCCAAAAGTCCCGCGACCACACCTTCGGCCACTTGTAAACGAACCCGCCCGGTACGCAACCCCTTGAGATCGGCGATGTGCTCTTGCACTCGCTCGAGATCGCGCAGCGTGTGCTGCGCTTGAGCCGCCAACAGCTCACCGGCAGCGGTCAGGCTGATGCCGTTAGGACCACGCTCGAGAAGCGGTGCGCCCATTTGGTGTTCTAAAAGATCGATCTGACGGCTGATCGCCGTAGGCGCGATATGCAGCTTGGCCGCTGCCTGGCGCAGCGAGCGGCAGCGGGCAACGGTATCGAAGTAGTGAAGTGCACGGCCGCTAATCATACGGTTTCCTCGGTGCAAAATCGCGTTTGCTGCATAGCCTTTCCTAAAACGGGTAAATGAATGCGACGCCCACTTCATTACTGAACGTGGCAACCGCACCTGATGCGATGACGTGATGATTACGTTCGCGATCTTACCGCTGCCCTGCCTATGCGGCTAATCGTTGGCGCCACACCGAGCATAGTTCCCCGATTCGAAACGATTAGTACCCCAAAACACAATTCGTGTTGAAAAGCGTTATCATTAAAATTAGTATTACCACTCCGGAAAAAAAGTTCCCTCCTTGGCACGTTTTTCACGAATCCCCTACTTATCGTTAGCCGTACTTTTCAGGAGCCGTTCCCGATGTCGTCACGCCTTGTGTCAGCGCCTTTTGCGCTCTCTGCTCTTACTGTCGCCGTTGCCATGGCGTTTTCGAGTCCGCTTGCCGCGCAAGAGATCACTACCGCTGACAACGAGGCATCGCTCGATACGGTCTACGTGACGGCAGAAGCCATCGCAAGCCAAGCCCTGGGCTCATCCACCATTACCGCCGAAGAGATCGAGCGCCGCCCACCGGCCAACGATCTTTCCGAGATCATTCGCCGTATGCCCGGTGTCAACCTGACCGGCAACAGCGCCTCCGGCCAGTACGGCAACAACCGCCAGATCGATTTGCGTGGTATGGGGCCGGAAAACACCCTCATCCTGATCGATGGCCGCCCGGTCGGTTCGCGTAACGCCATCCGGATGGGCCGAAGCGGTGAGCGTAACACCCGCGGCGACACCAACTGGGTACCGGCAGATGCCGTCGAACGGATCGAAGTGCTGCGCGGCCCGGCCGCCGCACGCTACGGCTCCGGCGCCTCGGGCGGCGTCGTCAACATCATCACCAAGCAGCCCTCTGACACCTTTAGTGGCTCCGTCAGCCTTTACGGACGTACGCCCGAAGATAGCGCCGAAGGCGATAACCGCCGCGCAGGTTTCGTATTGAGCGGGCCGGTCGTCAACGACCTCTCCTTCCGCCTTTACGGCAACGTCAGCACCACCGACGCCGACTCGCTGGAGGTCAACCAGGAATTCGCCAGCAACCCCAATGCTACGCCGCCTGCCGGTCGTGAAGGCGTACGCAACCGCGACATCAACGGCTTGCTGCGTTGGGATGTCAACAATGCCAACGTCATCGAGCTGGAAGCAGGCACCAGCCGCCAGGGCAACATCTACGCTGGCGACCGCGCAGTTAGCACCAGCGGTAGCGACCTTCTCAGCGAGCTAGCCAATAGTGGCGCCGAGACCAACCGCCTGTACCGCAATACAGCCTCTCTTACCCACCGTGGCAACTGGGGCGATGGCAACACCTCACGGCTGACCCTGGGCTTCGAGGGCACGAACAGCTGGCGCTTGGACGAGGGGCTAGCAGGAGGGGTGGAAGGCAGCATTAACACCGAAGCCGAGGGCTCGGTATCACGTCTGCGCAATTACAACCTGGATGGCGAGGTCAACCTTCACACCCAGCTCGCAGGCAACGAGCACGTTTGGACGGTCGGTTTCGAGCACCGCGACAACCGCTTGGAGGACCCCTTCTCCGTTCAAGGCGCGGTCAACTGGGGTAGCGCCATACCGGGCCTCGATACAGAGAACCAGGACGGCAAAGCGGACGCCCAGACCTACGCGGTGTTCGTCGAAGACAACATCTATCTGGGCGACCGCTGGATCGTCACGCCCGGCCTGCGTGTGGATCACCATAGCCAGTTCGGCACCCACGCAAGTCCGAGCTTGAACGCCCAGTTCCATGCCACCGACACTATCACTCTCAAAGGCGGTATTGCCGAGGCCTTCAAAGCGCCTAACCTCTACCAGTCCAACGACAACTACCTCTACTACACGCGAGGCGGCGGCTGCCCCTTCGGCTATACCGGCAACACTGGCGGTGGCTGCTACGTACAGGGTAATAGCGACCTCGACGCCGAAACCAGCTTGAACAAGGAACTCGGCATCGAGTGGGCGGACAACGGCTACCACGCATCGCTCACTTACTTCCACAACGACTACGATAACCGCATCCAGGCCGGCCTGGATGAAGTAGGCCGCACGGTGGCCGACAACGGCGGCGTCTTCCAGTGGGAAAACGCCTCCAAAGCCGTGGTCAGCGGTTTCGAGGGTAACCTGCGCGTACCGCTGATCGGCGATAACGGCAGCACTCTGAGCTGGAACAACAACTTCACCTACATGGTGGAGAACGAAAACAAAGAGACAGGCCAGCCGCTGTCGATCATTCCCGAGTTCACCCTCAACACCTCGCTCGACTGGTGGGTCACCACCGATCTATCGGTACTCTTGACCGGCACTTGGTATGGCAAACAGGAGCCGGCAACGCGTAGCTCCACGAGCGGTGGCCCGCAAAGCGGCGAAGCGCTCAATACGCGCAGCCCTTACAGCGTTTGGGGCCTGAGCGCGCAGTACTACATCACCGATGACGTGCGTATTGGCGCTGGGGTCGAAAATATCTTCGATGAGCGCCTCTACCGCGAAAGCAACAGCAGCGGCGCGGGCGCCGCCACCTACAACGAACCAGGCCGCGCCTACTTCATGTCGCTCAACGTCGACTTCTAAGGCCATCTGAACTCCGTCCCACTAGCAGCCGCTTGCGAGTCAAACCGCAGGCGGCTGTATCAGGTTTAGACGGTCGCTATGGGCCACCGCTGTGGACTATTAGATAGGCGCTACACGCAAACGATAAAAAGTTGCAAAAGAATACGATTTTCATTAACATTATTTTTAGTTAACTATACGTTATTACTGATTTTTTCAGCCTTTCGGCATGCACATTTCATCCCCGCCGGTGGGCTTTGAATGGAAACATCATGCTTTCATCTACTCGCCCGTCGCAATGGCTTAGCTCTTTTTTTGCCTTGGCTATCGCACTTCCCGCTATTGCGTTCTGCAGTGGTACTGCCTTGGGTCAGCAGCGCGACCCCAATTTATCGCTTCATCATACCGTTCTGGACGATGTCTCAGAGGCGTATCGGTTCGAGCGTTTCAGCGTTGCAAGCGCGGATAATCAGCGTCACTGGCGCGTCACGCTGGGAATCCCCAAAGAGGCAGCGCCAGAGACGGGCTTCCCCGCCTTCTGGATGCTGGATGGCAACGGCGCCCTCATGGAGTTCGATGCCTCGCTTCTGGACGAGCTAGGCGCTCAAAACGCTACACCGGTACTGGTGTTTCTCGGCTACGACAACGAACTACGTATCGACCCGGCGCGTACGCGCGACTACACCTTTGCCATCGATCCTTATCATGACGACGATACCCCACCGGAGCGGCTCGGCGGTGGAGCCGATGCGTTCTTAGAGGTCATCGAGCGCCACATCCGCCCCGAAATAGCGCAGCGTGTCACCACTGACCCCGCCCAGCAAACGCTTTGGGGCCATTCCTTGGGTGGGCTTTTCGCCCTGCATACGCTCTATACCCGCAGCGGCGCCTTCACTACCTACGCTGCCGGTAGCCCCTCGCTATGGTGGGCCGATGGCGCTTTATTAGGCGCCCCCGAAGCGCGCTTTAGCGCCAACAATGCCGGTCACTCCGCGCGAGTTCTGCTCAGCATGGGCGGCGGCGAGCGCGCCCAAGACACCCGCCACCGGGATATGAACGACCCACGCGTTCAAGCCCACCTTCAGCGCGTCGCCAACGCACCGCCAGATTCGACGGAGAAACTCGCCGAACGATTGGCCCAGGTCCCCGGCATTACGGTGAGCTATCGCGAATTTCCCGAACTTACCCATGGCCTGACCTTTCGTGCCTCGCTCATGGACGCCCTGCACGTCACCACCGGCATCACGGATCACAGCAGCACCCGCGGCACCATTCGATGACATCTACGTCATCGCTTTCATGAACGTACCTTGATGGAGTAACGCCATGCAGCGCCTTCCCCAACGTTTTCGCTTGAAACCTCTCGCAGCCGTTGCCATCGCCCTATGGGCGCTGCCGACACTGGCTTCTGCTCAGGTATTCGACCAGCCCGACACCAATTTCCAAGGCGGTGTCTATCCGTCGACACCTCTAATCGTTCCGGGAAGTGACGTCGAGTTCGTCGGTCGTGGTTTTACCCCAGGCCAAACCGTGGTTCTCTCACGCGGCACTACCGCGCTCAACGACACGCCCTATACCGCCGATGACGAGGGTAACTTCAACGCCACCATTACCCTGCCCGAAGACGCCGTGCCCGGCCGTCATCCGCTGGTCATGGTGGCCGAGACCCCCTACGCCGCCAGCATCGTCGAGTTGAAGATCTCCCCCGAGATCGCCCTTTCCGGCGATGACGCCTTCGATGTCGTCGACGCCGCTCTGCCAGCAGGCCTTTACCAAAGCGCCTACAGCAGCGAAAGCAATGCGCTATTTGTGACGCGCGCCGTAGGCCGTCCGCCGGTTACTCAATCGGGCCTACTGAAACTCGATCCCGATACGCTGGAAGTCGTTGCCGAAGCAACCCCCGAAGAAGTTCCAGGCTTTGATGACGAGCGCGTCTTTGCGGTCTATGGCGTAGGCGTGGACGATACTAACGGCCATGTTTGGGTGACCAATACGCGTGAAAACACCGTGGCCGTCTATAGCCAGGAAGACCTATCGCTGGTCAAGCAGTTCGAACCCGGCACGGTGCCCCATGCACGTGACGTGATCGTCGATAGCCAGCGCGGCAAAGTTTATGCCTCGGCGACAGGGGATAACCACCTGACGGTCTTCGATGCCGCCACCCTCGAAAAAACCGGCGAGATCGAAATCGATTCCGACGTACGCGGCGAGCAGTTCACGCCGATGAGCCTTACGCTGGACGAAGCGTCCGGACGTCTGTTCACCGTCAGTATCGCCACGCCTGAAGCCGTGGTGATCGACACCGAAAGCGACAGCGTGGAAAAAATCATTCCGCTGACCAACGCCAGCCGCGCTTCCGGCGTTGCCTTCGATGCCGAAAACAATCAGCTGTTGATCGTGTCACAGGGCTCTGACAATCTGCTCTACGTCGATGTCGACTCCGGCGAGATCCACCATGACGTGCCAGTAGGCGCAGGCCCGCTCAACGTTGCCTTCGATACCGAAACGGGGCTTGCCTACATCAGCAACCGCGCCTCCGGCACCATCGCCGTGCTCGACCGCGACGGCGAACTCGTCGCCAACCTCGACGGCGGCACCTTCCCCAACCACGTCCACGCCGATGGCCGCGGCCACGTGTTTGCCGTTAACAAGGCCCGTGGCGAAGACGACCCCGAAGGCGATCACGTCCGCCGCCTCCAGCCGGTCAATCCGTAACGCTTACGGCTAACGGTTAAATACTGTGAAACGCCCTGCTTGATTTAGGCAGGGCTTTTTCATTAAACGCTTCCCTAAAAGCATCTCTTTAGTTCAACCAATCTATTCATACGCAATAAAGCCGACTTATAATCCCTAAGCATTGAAAAATTAAAAAACCAAGGGAATAAAAAAATGAAGACAACACTGTTTTGCGCAACATCAATCGCAGCGCTATTAACCTCAGCACAGGCTATAGCCCAGTCGACGGCAGGCTATACTCAGGGCACGACTTACTATGGCGCACAGGTTTCACAGTTTGATTATGAGCAATCTATAGATTTAGGCTTTACACAAGGTACAGCAACTGCAAAGCCTCCTGTTTTTATTGCCCGCATTGGACACTTTCTATCCGACTACGTAGCCATAGAAGGCCGCTTGGGAACATCGCTGAATGATGACTCAGTCGAGTTTAATGCCGCCGGGATTGGAGATATTGATAATGAATATAAGGTTGAAGTCGATCATATTGCAGGCGTGTATGGCGTAGGTCATCTTCCCTTAGGACAGTCAGCATCATTATTCGCTGTCCTAGGCTACACAAGTGCAGAAGCTACGTTATCGGGTTACGGCACGTCCGAAACCAGTGACGACTCCGGCATCTCATATGGCGGCGGTATTCAGGCACTCTTTACCCCTAACGTCTCCGCTTCGGTCGAGTATATGTCGTATCTAAACAAGAGCGAATACGACGTCAAAGCCATTAGTGTGGGGGCTAATTACCACTTCTGATACAAAAGCGCCGACTTTAATACGTCGGCGCTTTTTCTATTCAGCCTTGCTCCCCATCCAAATAAATACCTTTCTTTATTGATCAGGCTACTCAGGCCGTGCGCCAGCACCTTCATCAAGTAAATATTGAAACTCTTTGAGTAACGCATCGAATTGCGCGCGACGAGCGGCATCTAGGCCAGCCACCAATGCATGCTGAGTCGCCACGTGTGCGGCTACCGCTTCGTCGATCAGGGCAAAGCCCTTTTCAGACAGCGAGATGAGAAAGCCCCGGCCATCGGCGGGGTTTTTGATGCGTTCGATTAATCCCGATTTTTCCAGCTGCTGCAGTCGATGCGTCATGGTGCCAGACGTCACCATGGTGGAGGCCATCAGCGCGCTTGGCGAAAGTGCGAACGGCGGCCCCTCTCGTCTAAGCGTAGCGAGCACATCGAAGCTCGACTCATTCAAGCCATAACGAACCCACGTTTTCTCCATGGCACGCATCAAAGCATGATTGAGTCGCTTGAGGCGACCTAGGGTGCCCATGGGGGAAACATCCAGGTCAGGACGTTCCTGCTGCCATTGGCTGAGTATTTTATCGACATGATCCATGGCTCACAGAGTACGGATATTTACCTTGACGTCAAGGCAAATAAGCATATACCTTGACCTCAAGATACTTATTGGAATACTTGAATAGAGACGACACATGCATCAGCCCCGCTCTACTACTCCAGACGTTGCAATTAACGACGTCGCCAGCCCAAAGCCGAAGCGAGAGCGACTGGTATCACTTTGCTGTCTGCTAGCGGGAGGTATGCTGTTAGGGCTTTCGACTAATCTTGCTAAGCAGGCGAGTGAACTAGCACTTTCACCCCTAGCGTTTTTGTTCTGGTCACTCGGTGGCGCTACGCTCTTGCTGTTCATTTTGGCCATATGGCGAGGCCAGTTACCCCCCGTCAACCAGCGCACGCTGGAGTATTATGGCGTATCGGCCTTGGTAGGGGTCGCAGGCTCGAACCTGCTGTTCTTTTCTGCCATTGCCCATATCGGCGCGGGATTCGTGGCCTTGGTGATTACGTTGCCGCCGCTACTCACCTACCTGGGTGCACTAGCACTGAAGGTCGAGCGTTTCCAGTTAGTTCGCGCCGCTGGGGTCATCTCAGCGTTGGTAGGCGCAATGATACTTGCCGTTCATAAGCTTGCTACCCCGAACGTTGATGTAGGGTGGGTTCTACTTGCCTTGCTAGGCCCAGTACTGCTGGCCATCGGCAATCTGTACCGTAGTTTGCGCTGGCCAGTGGGCGTATCTAGCGAAGCGTTGGCCCCGGGTATGCTGGCAGCCGCCGTGATGTTGCTGCTAGGAATAAGCTTCCTTCCCGGTTTCACTCTCGCCGTACCTACCCTTGGCATCTCAACCTTTATGCTCATCGCGATTCAGGCCGCCATTTTTGCCGGACAGTTTCTGCTGCTCTTTTTGCTCCAAAAAAGCGGCGGCCCGGTGCTTCTGAGCCTTCTGGGTTCGGTGGGGGCGCTATTCGGTGTTCCGGTAGCAATCCTGATGCAAGGCGAGAGCGTACCCCAAGGCTTACTGCCCGGAGCACTGCTGATCGGCGCGGGCATTGCGCTGCTCAATATTGGTAAGATGCGTCAGCACGCTTGAAACTGCATGGGAAGGATGGAACCAGCCTTTCTCTGAGCTATAATTGTCTTTAAAGGGAGAGAATATGATTACCTTATCTATGCAAGCAAAGCGCCGTTACAACGCCCAGACCCGACGCGCCAATTATCAGGCTAGCATGGCGCTTGAGGGAATTTTGATCGACCCTCAAGCCCTCAAAGCCAATAAGGCCAATATCATCGCTAAATATGCACGGTTCAAAACGCGCTGAGTGGCTCGAAGCCAATATCGCATCTTATTACTGCAATTACGAACCTCTAGCCTCGCTCTTCGAGCGCTGTATCGGCGAGCCGCTTACGTCTTAACGTCGATTAATCAGCATAACTCGCCATACTTACTTGCCCAGATGACGGTTTATGCCAACTGAAACGGATACACCGAGCCAATATTCAAAATCCCGGTCAGCTCATCAAGAGCCGCGAGCGACTCGCGCGCGAGCTGCGGGTCGGCTAGGTCTTTAGGGGCCAGGCGGTTGCGGTAGTGGCGTTCGACCCAGGCGGTGAGGTCGTCGAAAAGAGCGGGGGTGAGCAGTACGCGGGCCTTGATCGCGTCGCGCTCGGCGCTCGATAGCGCCACGCGCAAGCGTAAGCAGGCGGGGCCGCCGCCGTTTTGCATGCTCTGTTTGACGTCTTTAACGATTACTTCACCAATGGGGTTGTGGCCCGCCAGAATCAGATCCTGAATTACTCGCCAGACGGTTTCGTTCTGCTGGCACTCGCCGGGCACGACTAGCGTCATGCTGCCATCTGGGTTAGAGAGCAGCTGCGAGTTGAAGAGATACGAACCCACGGCGTCTTCCAAGCTGACCGCCTCTTTGGGTACGCGCACCGGGATCAGGGGTGTAGCCATTTTGGCGCGCAGCTCATCGAGCGTGGCCTCTTCATCGAGAAAGGCCATTTCGTGATACAGCAGCACGGGGCCGTTACCCACGGCGATGACGTCGTTATGGAAAACGCCCGCGTCGATCGCTTCCGGGTGCTGCTGGGCGAACACGGTTTGGGCATCGCTCAAACCGTGCTGGCGGGCGACGGCTTGGCTCGCTTCCAGCGTTTGCCTGGCCGGATAGCGGTTGGGCTCGCGCTCGCCGCCAAAGGCCTTACGGCCGTAGACGAATAGGTGCACGCTGGGCTCACCGTACGCGCTGCCCAGCCGCGTGTGGTTGGCCGCGCCCTCGTCGGAAAACGCGGGTGTGGCAGGTAGCGCCGGATGATGGGCGAAGTGGCGCTCATCGTTAAAGATGGATGTAAATACGCGAGCCGTGGTGGCAGGCTCCAGAAAGCGGTGAAAGCTCGACTGCAAGTTGGCCGGAGTGAAATGCACGCGTGCGTCTGGCGCATCGATGCTGGGCGTGACCGTCGCCGCATTGGCCGTCCACATACTGGACGCCGAGCAGACTGCGCGCAAAAGCGTAGGCGTTTCACGGGCGGCGCGCGCCAGCACGCTAGCATCGTCTCCGCCAAAACCGAGCGCGCGCAGGGCACCGATGTCTGGGCGCTGCTGGGGCGGTAAGACGCCTTGAGTGTAGCCTGCCTCCATCAACGACTTCATCTTGGCAAGCCCTTGAAGCGCGCCCTCTCGGGGGTTGGCAACGAGCCCTTCATGACGCTTCGATGCTAGATTCCCCGCCGCCAGCCCCGCATAGTTGTGAGTAGGGCCGACCAAACCATCGAAGTTGACCTCCTGAACGCTGTCGTCGACCCGGCTCATAGCGTGATCCCTGGCGGCAATTTCTCGGGTAGCTCTAGCGAGTCGGCCTCCATGGAAGCGACCGGGTAAGCGCAGTAGTCCGCCGCGTAATAGGCGCTGGGACGATGGTTGCCGCTGTCGCCCACGCCGCCGAAGGGCGCATCGCCCGAGGCACCGGTAGTCTGGCGGTTCCAGTTGACGATGCCAGCGCGAATGCGCAGCAAAAAGTCATCCCAGTCCGCTCGGTCGCCGCCGATCAGCCCGGCGGAGAGGCCGTAACGGGTAGCGTTGGCAAGAGTGATCGCTTCGTCCCAATCGTCATAGCGATGAATCTTCAAAAGCGGGCCAAAGTGCTCCTCGTCGGGCACATCAAAGCCGGTGACGTCGAGCAGTGCGGGGGTGAGAAGGCTCGTGCCCTCCTCTACCCGGCGCATGCGGTTGAGTACGCGCGCCCCCAGCACTTCGAGTTCACTTTGGGCGCGGAGAAGCCCATCGGCGGCAGCGACACTGACGAGTCCGCCGTAGAACGGCGCCGGGTTCTCGTCGAACTGCCCCGCTACGTGGAGCTTTTCGATGGCACGCGAGAGCGCCGCGATCAACCGATCCCCCGCCTCGTCTTTCGGCACCAGCAAACGGCGCGCGCAGGTGCAGCGCTGCCCGCCGGAGAGAAACGCCGACTGCAAAATGGTCAACACGGCGGCGCGCTCGTCACGCACATCCTTGACCACCAGCGGATTGTTACCGCCTAGTTCCAGCGCCAAAATCTTATCGAGCTGCCCGGCGAACTGCCGGTGTAGCATGCCGCCCACCTTGGCGCTGCCGGTGAATAGGAGTCCGTCGATGTCGGCGTCAGCCGCCAGCGCCTGGCCGGTTTCCACGCCGCCCTGCACCAGGTTGATGACGCCCTCGGGCAGGCCCGCCTCCTGCCAGCACTGCAGGGTCAGATCTGCGGTCAGCGGGGTCTGTTCACTGGGTTTGAACACCACGGTGTTACCCGCCAACAGCGCCGGGACGATATGGCCGTTGGGCAGGTGGCCAGGAAAGTTATAGGGGCCGAATACCGCCATTACGCCATGCGGCCTGTGGCGTAGCACGGCCGTCGCGCTGCCCACCGCCTTTTCGCGCTCGCCGGTGCGCTCGTCGTGCGCTTTGATCGAAAGCGCCACCTTACCCACCATCGCCCCCGCCTCGGTGCGCGCCTCCCAAAGCGGCTTGCCGGTTTCCGCGGCAATGGCCCAGGCAAGCTCCTCGGCCCGCGCCTTGATCACCTCGGCAAAGCGCTCGACCAGCGCCCGGCGCTCGGCAAAAGGCACGCGCGCCCAGGTCGCGAACGCGCCGCGTGCTGCCTTTACGGCCTGGCTCACCTGGGCAGGGCTTGCGGCGCTGCCTTGCCAGAGCGTTCGGCCGCCTACCGGGTCCTGCTTGTCGAAGGTGCTACCTTCGCCTGCGAGCCAGCGGCCTTCGATCAACTGCTGCGCCTTGGCGCTAAGGGGCGATGCGGTCATGACGTCTCCTGGGTATCGAGTAGGCGAAGGGTGTCACCGGTGGTGACATCGAGGCGTCGCGCTTCGTCTTCACTGAGCGCGAGCGTGCCGTCGCTTGCCGGGCCGCGCCCTACCCACGCAGCGGCGAAGTCGGCCATCCGGGTAGTAGCGGCGAGCCAGCGGCTTTCGCTGGTCACGGCCACGTTGGGGCTTACCTCGACCTGACACAGCTGCGAGCGGCGCACGGCGCGAATGTCGTCGATATAGGCTTCCACCGTCGGGCCGCCGTCGAAGATATCGATGTAGCCCTCCCAGCGCATGCCCTCTTTCTTGAGCATCTCCAGCGCGGGGCGCGTATGGCGGTGTACCTGGCCGATGCAGGCGCGGGCCTCGTCGGACATGAAGGTGGTGTAGATGGGAAACTTAGGCATCAGCTCGCCGATGAAGCTCTTCTGACCCAATCCCGTCAGCCGGTCCGCCTCGTCGAACGCCATGGGGAAGAAGTGCTTGCCCAGACTCTCCCAAAAGGGGCTACGGTTGCCGTCATCGAACACGCCGCGCATTTCGGCGAGGACTTTCTCGGGAAAGCGGTCGCGAAACTGGGCAATGAACAACCAGCGCGCCTTGGAGAGTAGCGCACCGCAGCGCAGCGCGCGGCTAGCTTCACCGCGGTACTCCGGGCGCAGAAAGAGCGAGCAGACCTCGGCGTCCCCGGTGTGGTCGGAGCTCAAAAACAGCGTATCGATGGCACGATGTAGATCGAGCTGCACCGAGGCGTGGGTCAGTCGGCCCAGGCGGTAGTTGTAAAACGGCACTTCATGGCCGACTTGGCCTTCGATGGCGCAGCAACCGGCGAGTTCGCCCGTAGCGTCGTCCTCGAGCACGAAGAAGTAGAGCCGGTCGTTGACCGGGGTGCGCTCTTCAAAGGCGTGGGCAGCAGCCTCGATCTTGCCAGCCAGGAACTCGCGGTTGTCCGGCAGCGAGGTGAAGCCGACCCCCGCCTGCTGCGCCAGCCCTTGCAGGCCGTCCAAATCGGCGGCTTTGATTGGTCGTAGGCGCATTAGAGCTCTCCTTCGTCGAGCGTATCGGCCGCCGTAGGCAATGAAAGGGGGGCGACGAGCACGGCTCGCCCCTCCTCTACGCCCAACTCTGCTGCGTGCTCGGCGCTGAGCATTAGCTGGCCCGTAGGCGACAGCGCATAGCGCGCCACCAGGCAGCGAAATTCGCCCAGCTTTTGATTGGCGATCAGCGCAGGCTCGGCGTCCGGCAGCGCCTCGACGGGGCGCAGGCGCACGGGATGCCACGCCGCCTCGCGAAAGGTATTCAAGCGCTCGCGTTCGGCCTTGACCAAAGGCCCGGCGTCGAAGATATCCACGTGGCGCGAGCGCACGAAGCCTTCGGCGAGCATCTCTTGCAGCGCCCGCTCGTGGGCCGGGTGTTCACGCCCGACCGCAGCGCGCGCCTGGGGTGTCAACAGCGCCATATAGAGCGGAAACTGCGGCATTACCTCGGCGATAAAGCTTTTGGAACGCACGCCGGCGATATGGTTGATGTCGTGAAAGCTGCGGGCGAAGAAGTGATGACCTACGCTCTCCCAGAAGGGCGAGCGCTGGTAATCGTCGAGAAAGCCGGGAAACGCTACCGCCAGCACGTTCGAAAAACGCTCAGGGTATTGAGCAATGAACATCAGCCGCGCACGGCGCAAGAGGCTTTCGGCGCTCGTGCCCTTGTACGCCTCATCCAGCGATAGCGCGCAGAGTAGCGTGGCCTCGGAGACCTCGTGCGAGAGTGCCAGGGTCGGCACTTCGCGACGCACATTGAGCTGTTGGGACGCATGGATCAGCGTCTCCTGGCGGTAGGTGTAGTAGGCGTCCGCCGCCCCGGCCTGGGCGCGGATGGTCGCCGTTCCCAGCACGTCACCGCGCTCGCTCTCCTCGAGTACGAAGGTGTAGTGCTCGTCGCCGGGAAAATCGACCTGCCGGGCAAAAGACGCCACCGAGCGGCGAATGCGCTCGGCGAGCCCTTCACGGTGAGCGGGCAGGTTGGTGAGCCGGGGCGTGGCGCGTTCGGCCAGCGCTACCAGCGCTTCCAGATCGGCCTCGGCAACGGGGCGAATGATCAGCATCGAGCGCCTCCTCGGACGTTATCGGATCAGGCGTTGACGAGGCGCTCGATGGCCCGTTCCAGGCGTGCCATTCCTTCGAGAATATCGGCCTCGGGGATAACCAGCGAGGGCGCCAGGCGCAGCACGTTGGGGCCTGCGACTAAGGCCATTACGCCCTCTTCGATGGCCAGCGGCAGAATGTCCTTGGCACGATCCTGATACGCCGGGGTCATCTGCGCGCCGATCAGTAGCCCCATGCCGCGAATTTCCTGGAACACGCCAAAGCGCTCGTTGATCTCTTCCAGACGCTTACGGAACAGGTCGTGGCGCTGGGCGATCCCCTGCAGCACCTCGGGCGTATCGATGAACTCGATTGCGGCCAGCGCCACTGCCGAGGCCAAGGCATTACCGCCGTAGGTAGAGCCATGGGTGCCGAAAGCGAACGAGGCCGCCACTTTGTCGGTGGTCAACATCGCGCCGACCGGGAAGCCGCCGCCCAGCGATTTGGCGCTGGTGAGAATGTCTGGCGTGACACCGTAGTGCTCATGAGCGAAGAAGGTGCCACAGCGGCCTACGCCCGTCTGTACCTCATCGAAGACCAGCAACGCATCGTGTTCGTCGCACAGCGCTCGCAGCCCTTGCAGAAACTCGGGCGTTGCCGGAATCAGACCGCCTTCGCCCTGCATCGGCTCGACCATGATGGCGCAGGTGTCGTCGCCCATCAGACGGCGCACGCTCTCCAGGTCGTTGTACTCGGCGTGCAGAATCCCGCCGGGCACCGGGCCGAACCCCTGAGAATACTTGGGCTGACCGCCAACGCTGACGGTGAACAGCGTGCGCCCATGGAAGGATTGGGCGAAGGAGATGATCTTGTCTTTCTTCTCACCAAAGTGGTCGACCGCGTAACGGCGAGCGAGCTTAAGCGCCGCCTCGTTGGCTTCACCGCCGGAGGAGCAGAGATAGACTTTATCGGCGAAGGTGCGCTCGACCAGACTCTTGGCTAGCTTCAACGCAGGCTCGTTGGTGTAGACGTTGGAGAGGTGCCACAGCGTCTCGCCCTGAGTTTTCAAGGCGTCGACCAATACCGGGTGGCAGTGGCCTAGCGAGTTCACCGCGATGCCGCCAGCGAAGTCGATGTACTCGCGCCCCTGTTGATCCCACAGGCGACTGCCCTCGCCGCGTACCGGAATGACGCTTTGCGGGGCGTAGTTGGGCGTCATGTAGTGATCGAAGTCTTGGCGGCTCGGGGTGTACGGCATGGTGATCTCCAGTCGGCTGAGCGGGGTTAAGAAGACCCAGTATACCCATCTCGCCGCCACTGGCACTTACAGGATTGGGACGATGAATTATGTAAAGCGGTAACGGTATCGACACGTTGCCCCTTATCCGCGCACGGCAACGCCTTGATTTTTTAGTCTCAACGACCATAGTAATTAGCACGCTAACGCGCACCGATCTCTCGCCACACCCCACGCTCGCCTAAGGCAAACACTTGGTATGTGCGAGGGAGAAATCATCTCCACCGTTAACATCCCCTTAAGGAGGACATCATGCATATCGATCTAACGGGTAAACGCGCCGTGGTGACCGGCTCTACGGCAGGCATTGGCTACGCCATCGCCAAAGGGCTCGCCGCTGCGGGCGCATCGGTGGTCATCACCGGGCGTAGCAAAGAGCGTGTCGACCAAGCGCTGGCCGCCTTGAGCCGGGACGTCAGTAATGCCAATGCCACTGGCGTTGCCGTCGACCTGGGGACGGCAGATGGCTGCCAAAAACTGATCGAACGCGTGACCGATGCCGACATTTTGGTCAATAACGTGGGCACTTTCGAGCCAAGCGATTTCTTCGCTACCGACGACGATACCTGGCAGCGCTTTTTCGACGTCAACGTCATGAGCGCCGTGCGCCTATCGCGCCACTACGCCAAGGAAATGCGCGAGCGCGACTGGGGCCGCATCGAGTTCATCTCCAGCGAGTCGGCGCTCAACATTCCTACCGAAATGGTCCACTACGGGATGACCAAGGCCGCCGTCCAGTCGGTTTCACGCGGGCTCGCCAAGGTATTGACCGGCACCAACGTGACCGTCAATGCGATACTGCCCGGGCCTACACGCTCAGAGAGCGTCAAGAAGATGATGGAGGAGCAGGCGCAGGAAGCGTGCATTTCCGTGGCCGAGGCCGAGAAACGCTTCATCGACGACAACCGTCCGTCATCGATCATTCACCGTCTGGCCGATCCCGAAGAGGTCGCCAACTTGTGTGTCTACGTCGCCTCCGAGCAGGCAAGCGCAACCACCGGCGCCGCCCTGCGCGTGGAAGGCGGTATCGTCGATACCATGGCGTAAGCGATTATGCGGTCACTGCGAGGCTCACACTACTAGACGCTCCTCACGGGGCGTCATGCCGAAGTGGTTGCGGTAGGCGGTAGAGAAGTGAGCCCCCGAGGAGAACCCTGTGATGAGGGCGATATCGCCAACCGCCCGGTCGCTTTCACGCAGCAGGCGGCGCGCTTCTTTGAGGCGCAGCTCCAGGTAGTAGCGGCTTGGCACCGCCTGTAAGTACTTCTTGAACAACCGCTCCAACTGACGGCGGGAAACGCCTAGGTGCGAGGCAAGCTCCAGCGTCGAGAGCGGCTCTTCGATGTTGGCCTCCATGAGCTGAACGGCGTCGACCAGGCTCTGCGGCGCATGCCCTAAGCGGTTGCGCAAAGGCACATGCTGACGCTCTTCGGCTTCACGAATTCGCGTGCAGACGACGTGTTCGGAGACCTCCCCTGCCAGCGCGTCGCCTTGGCGCTGGCGAATCAGCGTCAGACTCATATCCAGCGCCGCCGTCCCTCCCGCACAGGTGAGCCGGTCGCGGTCGATCTCGAAAAGCTGCTGCGAGAGCATAACGCCAGGGTACGCTTGAGCAAAGGCTTCAAAGCGCGGCCACGGTAGCGTGGCACGGTAACCTTCCAAAAGCCCACAACGCGCCAGCACCTCGGTGCCGCCGCCAAGGCCCCCTAGCGCTGCTCGCGCCTGCCGCTGACGTAGCCATTCGATCAGCCGCGCCGGTAGTGCATAGGGAAGCGGCGAAGGGGCGCAGACCATCACGACATCCCACTCAGTGGGTGCGTTGTCAAGGGAGTAGTCCGCCTGGCAGGCGAGCTGGGCGTTGCTGCGTATGCGCGTATCATCGAGCCCGAGGGTAGCGACCTGATAATGCATTTGGCCGCCTAGCTGGTTGGCGAGTAGCAGCGGCTCGATCAAGCTGGCGTGGGAGAGCAGTGAAAAACCGGGCATGAGCAATATCCCCACGCGCTGCCGCGCTGGCGCAGAAGAAGCCGAAGGAGCATGCTGCATGACAAGACCACCTACCGAAAACCAGCGCCCATCTTACCCAATTGCACGCCTTTGGGTAGGCAACAAATGAAAGCGGGCAAGGGAGTATTCCCCTGCCCGCGCTTACGCATCGCTAGTCAATTGCTAGCGCAGCGTTAACGTGGGTGGCTAGCCACCTCATTGAGGGTCATGTCGCTATCGATTTGGGTGTAGTTCTCTTCGTCGTACTCCTCGGTCGAGGACTCGATCTCATCCTTGCCGTAGGGCGTTTGCATGACGAGCTGGTCGTCCTCATTGAGCTGCATGTCGCTGATGGGCAAAGCGATATCGGTGCCGCCAAAGCCCCAGAAACCGCCCAGGGTAACGATGGCGTAGAGCTCGCCGCTATCGTTGTGTTCGACGACACGGTCCACGTCACCGATCTCTTCTTCTTCCAGGTTGACTACGCTCATGCCTTCGACATCGCTGATCGTGCGGGACATGAGGTCGCGTTCATCGCCTGAGGTGTCGGCTTCGGGGGAGGTATCGCTGTCGGCATTGGTCATCGCACCGGGCTGCTCACCAGCACCGGATGCGGGCGCTTCGTCGTTGAGTGCATCGCGCGATGGCGCATCCTGAGCCAGCGCAGTGGCTGACATGCCTGCGGCAAGTGCGGCAATGGCAAAGGCTAACGTCGTCCGTTTCATGGGGTCTCTCCTTGAGTTGGCTACCTCTTTGAAGCTAGCGAGCAAAACGCCAAAGCGCAAAGAATTCGTCAGCGCCGCCGTCCCTCCTCCTTAAACGACGACAGCCGGGCATAGGCCCGGCTGTCGTGTGAGTACGCACGTACTTAGGCGTATATCGCCTATAGCGAGACGACGTCGAACTCGACGACCGGATCGACTTCGGCATCGTAATCGACGTCGCTGCGCTCGAAGCCGAAGAGCTTGAGGAACTCGTGCTTATAGCCCGCGTAGTCGGTGATATCGAAGAGGTTGTCGCTGGTGACCTGCGGCCAGAGATCCTGACAGGCCTGTTGGATATCGTCGCGTAGCTCCCAGTCGTCCAGGCGCAGGCGGCGCTGATCGTCGGTGGGCATATTGCCCTTGACGCCCTCGGCCGAATAAAGCACCTCACCGAACAGGCGGTTGAGCTGATCGATGGTGCCTTCGTGCACGCCCTGCTCTTTCATGATGCGATAGACCATGGCGATGTAGAGCGGCATGACCGGGATCGCCGCGCTTGCTTGAGTGACTACCGACTTGAGCACGGCAACGTTGGCACTACCGCCGCTGGCCTTGAGCTCGGCGTCGATGGCGGCTGCAGCGCGGTCCAAGTCTTCCTTGGCCTTGCCAAGGGCGCCGTGCCAGTAAATCGGCCAGGTGATTTCGGTGCCGATGTAGCTGAAGGCTACGCTGCGCGCGCCCTTGGCCAGCACGCCCGCATCGGCCAGCGCACGCATCCACAATTCCCAATCTTCCCCGCCCATAACGGTCACGGTGTCATCGATCTCTTCCTGAGTGGCAGGCTCCACTTCGGCTTCGATGATGGTGTCCTTGTTGGTGTCGATGGCGGTAGCGCGATAGGTCTCGCCGATCGGCTTTAAGCTCGAGCGTTTGAGCTCGCCCGAGTCCGGCAGCTTACGCACCGGCGAGGCCAGCGAGTAGACCACCAGATCGACTTCGCCCATGTCCTGCTTGATCAGCTCGATGGCTTTTTCACGCGCTTCGTGGGAGAAGGCATCGCCATTGATCGACTTGCTATACAAGCCCTCGGCCTTGGCGAACTTGTCGAAGGCAGCGGAATTGTACCAACCCGCCGTGCCCGGCTTTTTCTCGGTGCCCGGCTTTTCGAAGAATACGCCCAGGGTATCGGCGCCGTAACCGAAGGCGGCGGTAATACGCGCGGCCAAGCCGTAGCCGCTGGAGGCGCCGATCACGAGCACCTTTTTCGGGCCTGCGCTCTTGTCGAGTCCGCGCGCACGCGTCGCCTCGATCTGCTCGCGAACGTTCTGCTCGCAGCCTACCGGGTGCGTCGTGGTGCAGATGAAGCCGCGTACCTTGGGTTTAATGATCACATCGAACCTCGTTGTCCATTCGTTTGAGTGCTGCGGTTAATCTATGAATTCAGGCTTAACCATCGGGCGGATAGCGCCCCAGTGGGGGCTATTCTAGCCCGCTATGGACGTCGTGTCCGCACTTGAGCTTCGCCCGCGTTCGCGGCAGGATACGCACCGAGCACATTTCTCTCCCACCCTTTCAAGCGCGCGCTTTTTTCAACGGCGCACCAGAGGCTTTCATGAACGCACAGCAGCTCGTCGATGAACGCGGAGACCTTTGGCTGGCCCTGGCCCCGCTATGGCTCGACCGTGAGCCCAGCGAGCGTGACTACGCGCGCATGGTCGAAGTCGCCCAGCAGCACGACATGACGCCCCATACGCTCGAGTGGGTCTTTCGTCTGGAGCTTGCCCCAGTGCTGGCGCGTCACAACCTCTCCATCGCCAGCGAGTGGCGCAAGTTCGACGACCTTCAATTGATGCGCCAGCTGGTGCGGCATAACCTGCGCTTGAAGGGCTGGCGGCGCAAGAGCTGGGCGCTCTTTTCCGGACTCACCACCATGATGGTACGCCACCGCTTGAACGAGCTGATCAACCGCCTGATGGTCGCCCGCGGCGAGCTTTCCTAAATAGAGCTGTTCCAACGAGCTATTCTCAACGAGCTTTTGCTCGGTTTTTATCCAATGCCATTGCCCACCGGGAGGTGACTACTTCCGTCAGTATATCGAGCCCTACTTCGGGGCTGAGGCGATGTGGTTGCGCACGTAGAACAAGCGTATCAATCCTCGTCTTGACAGAGCTCAATACTTGGCACGCCATTAAAGAGTATTTTATATACATCTTTTAAAGTGTACCTGCTGCGCGCCGAGCTGGCCGATATGCCAGAGGAAGCAGCGCTGTTTCAACAGTTGGCAGCGCATCAGGACGCAGAGGCGCGCTTGCAGACCCGAGATATCGCCCGGCTCGATATCTACTGATATCCAAGTAACTTAGCGGAGATTCTGTTATGCCGACCAGCCCTGACTCCCAACCTGCCGCCAAATTTACGCATTTACCGCTGCTGCGTCTGGCATTTCGACCTTTTTTTCTGATAGCGGCCCTGTTCAGTATTCTGTCCCTACTAGTTTGGCTGGCCTTTTGGCATGGCCACATTCTGTTGAGTCCGTACGGTGGGCTGGTGTTCTGGCACCAGCATGAAATGCTGTTTGGCTTTGCCGCAGCAGTAGTGGCGGGATTTCTGCTTACTGCGGTGCGTAACTGGACCGGGCTTGCGAGTTTAAGCGGCGGGCCGCTACTCGGCCTTGTGGTGTTATGGCTAGGAGGGCGGGTGCTGCTGGCGTTCCCCATGGGTTTGCCTAATTGGCTACTACTGGTGGTCGATGTTGCCTTTCTACCGGTGGTTGCCATAGTCATGGCGCGCCTGGTGATCACTGCAAAACGGTGGCGCAACCTGATTTTTGTGCCCACGCTGTTGCTGTTTGCCATAGCCAACCTAGCCATGCACGTAGGTGTCATAAATGGCGATGCGGTGCTGATCCTCCAGGCCGCCTACCTGGCAGTGCTATTGATCACGTTGGTGATGGTGGTTGTTGGCGGGCGGGTGGTTGCCATGTTTACCGCTAATCGGCTCGGGCTTATCAAGGCTGAGCCGGTTTTCGTACTTGAGGTCGTAACGCTAGCAAGCACCGCGGGCGCTGCGCTATTGCAGCTTGCCATCATGCTAGGGGCCGACGTTCCGAATTTGTTGATGGGGGGCGTACTGCTGCTGGCGGCATTGGCCAATGTCGTGCGCATGGCGCGCTGGGGCGGTGTTCATAGCTTTCGGGAACCTTTATTGTGGGGGCTGCACGCCAGTTACGCCTGCATTCCCCTAGGGCTTGTCCTGTGGGTCTTGGCACTCATGGAGCAGGTACGTGTCGACATTGCCGTACATGCCCTGACCATTGGGGGGATGGGGACCATAATGCTGGCCATGATGGCCAGGGTGTCGTTGGGTCACACCGCTCGGCCTATTCGTACCCTACCCGGGGTTGGCGGGGCGCTGGGTGTAATGCTGATCGCCGCCTTGATACGCTCGCCGGTGCTGGCGTTGTTTCCTCAGGTCACCCATTGGATTTATACGCTGAGCATCGTTTTCTGGTGCGCGGCCTATGCCATATTCCTGGTGCACTACACTTGGCCGTTGATGCAAGCGCGCGTCGATGGGCAAGATGGCTAAAGGCCTTGGTCGCTTTGAGCCCATTCTGAAGAAAGCATTTGACAAGCTGATGCCAAGAGATCGGCCGCTGTCCCCTTCGAATCAATAAAAGGCCTGAGCCCCGTGCAATACAGGACTCAGGCCTTGGACGCCGAATGAATAGACCTTCCAATTATTGGGGTCAATTCAAAGTGCGGTTTTTTGACGCAGCCTTGCGCTAACGCTGAGGCTTAGGCGCGTTCGCGGCGGCGGACCGGCGCGTCGCCATCTTCACGGCGGCGGCGCGGTGCGCGCTCGGGCGCACGGTCTTCGCTGATCTCGAGCTGACGGCCGGCAACGCGGGCGCGTGCCATCTTCGCCAGAATGGTCGAGGGCAGACCGCTAGGCAGTTCGACGACCGAGAAGGCATTGCGGATATCGATACGGCCGATACGCGCCCCTTCGATACCGCCTTCGTTGGCCAGCGCGCCAACCAGTTGGCCTGGCTTGACGCCGTCTTTGTGGCCTACGGAGACGCGGTAGCGAGTCATACCTTCGCTCGGGCCACGCTCACGACGCGGGGCGCGGCTGCCACCAGCACCAGCATCGCGCTCGCGCGGGTTGCGCTCTTTGCGCGGCGCTTGCAGGCGGCCGATAGGCGCTTCGTCGGCGCGAGCCAGCGCGGCAAAGGCGCAGGCGAGCTCGACGGAATCGTGCCCCTCTTCGACCAAACGCTCGACCAGCGCGCGCTGCTCTTCGGCACCTTTAGTGAGCGAGGCTACGACGCGCTGATGGAAAACGCCATCGCGATGGGCACGAATGGCGGCTTCGTCGGGCAGCGCCATTTCGCTCATTTTCTGACCGGTAGCCTGTTCGAGCCAGCCGATCTTACGCCCTTCACGGAAACCGGCGAAGGTGATGGCCACGCCGCTGCGGCCCGCACGGCCGGTACGCCCGATGCGGTGGGTGTAGGCTTCGGAGTCCTGGGGCAGATCGTAGTTGATGACGTGGGTGATACGCGGCACATCGAGGCCGCGCGCGGCGACGTCGGTGGCGATCAGCACGTCGACCTTGCCACGCTTCAGGCGCGTGATGGTACGCTCGCGCAGGCTCTGATCGAGATCACCCGAGAGGCCAGCGGCGTTGACGCCACGGGCGGTCAGCTGCTCGACCAGCGTGGTGCAGGCCGCGCGGGTGCGAACGAAGACGATAGCGGCATCGACCGGCTCGACTTCGAGGATGCGCGACAGCGCTTCGAGCTTGGCACCGCCATCGACGCGCACTAGGCGCTGCTCGATGTTCTCACCAGTCGTCGTGCGCGACTCGATGGAGACCTTGACCGGATCCACCAGATAGCGGTTGACGATGCGCTCGATTTCCGGCGGCAGTGTGGCCGAGAAGAACACACGCTGGGCGTCTTTCGGGGTATCGGCGACAACGCGTTTGACGTCGTCGATGAAGCCCATGCGCAGCATTTCGTCGGCTTCGTCCAACACCAGAGCGTTCAGGCCGCTGAGATTGAGACTACCGCGGTCGAGGTGGTCGATCACCCGACCCGGCGTACCGACGACGACCTGAGCGCCGCGCTTGAGTGCGCCCAGCTGCTCACGGTACTCCTGGCCGCCGCACAGCGTAGCGACTTCCAGGCCCTGCATGTTCTGGCCGTATTTGGTGAACGATACGGCAACCTGTTGCGCCAACTCGCGGGTGGGTGCCAGCACCAACACCTGAGCTTCGCGGCGCGTGATATCCAGACGCGACAGCAGCGGCAGAGCGAACGCCGCCGTCTTACCGGTACCGGTCTGGGCTTGGCCGAGCATGTCGCGGCCTTCGAGCAGCGCAGGAATGGTCTGCGCCTGAATGGGAGAGGGGGTTTCGTATCCCTGTGCTTCAACGGCAGAGAGAACAGCAGGCAACAAAGCCAGATCGCCGAAGCTCGGCGAGGCGACAGAAGTCGAGGTCATTAATCACACCTTGGTAAGCCGACAGAAGCGGCAAGAAACATCGTGAGCATCTCTGACTCTCTCATCGAAGCAGCGTGTTCGACGCCATAAGGGTCGAAATGTTATCGGTGCTCGATGTAGAACATGGGGTTTCGAGTCGGAGATGCCGGTCGCACCTAGCATAATTCGGCAAGTGCCCTGCACTTACCGCTGTGGCGACCTTACTGCGCCGATTCTGCCCGTAGGGCAAAATGCTTAAGAGCGCGCCATCATTCACAGCAAGGAGTACCATCGTTGGCCGGGTACTCGCGAAGGCCTTGCCTTGAGCAAGTGCCAATCGTTGTGATGGAGGGGTCAACACATGCGAGGAGCGCGCATCCTATCATCGCCTTTGGTCGATGACCAGCACTTTCGGCGCTTCCGTTCAGGCTCGCCCACTCCCCTCAAACGCCATCCAAGCTGTACCACCTTAACTACCATTGTTGATTTTGGTTAAAGTTGGTCTAACCTCAATAGGGTGGATGCCATTGATGGCACTGATTCAATTGGGATGAATTCAGTCGGGACGAATTCAATTGGAACTAAGGAGTGACGCCATGCATAAGACACTACTCACTACCGCCATTGGTACCGCCATCCTGGGCCTCGCCATGAACGCGCAGGCGCAAACCGAGCCTCAAGGCATGTACTCCGCCGATGACATCCTCGATGCCAAGGTCTACTTCGTAGGCGGCTCGGGCGACGAAATTGGTGAAGTCGACGACATTCTCTTCGATGAAGAGATGCGCATCACTGCACTGGTCGTCGAAAGCGGCACGACGCTGGGCCTAGGTGGCCGCGAAATCGTGGTCGATACCGATCACTTCAGCCTCGAAACGCATAATGAAACCGATGGCGACGTCGAACATCGCATCATGCTAACCGCCACACCCGAAGAGGTTGAGCAGTTCCCCGCCTACGACCGCGACTGGTGGGAGCAAACCAAAGCCAATGCCCAAGATGCCTGGAACACTACGCGTGATGGTGCCGAAAGCGCCTGGCAGCGTACCCGTGCTGCTGTCGAGGGTAACTAATTTATTATCTTAGGTATGGATTAAATACGACTTAAGCACGATCAGCCGTACCAACCATGATCAAAGAGCCGCAAGGATGCGGCTCTTTTTGTGTCTGCTCTCTCTGCCATAGATCGAGCATTACTCCCCCTCGATCCGCGCTTCAACGCCGGCGAATACCCTGCCCGGGCAGACGCTCGCGGTCGTGCGCGCGGCTGAAATCCAGCAGTGGCCCGGTCGGCACGATACGCGTTGGGTTGATCGTATCGTGGCTGTAATAGTAGTGGCGCTTGATATGGTCCATGTTCACCGTCTCGGCGATGCCTGGCCACTGATAGAGCTCGCGTAAGTAGTTGGCTAAATTCGGGTAGTCCTCGATACGCCGGAAGTTGCATTTGAAGTGGCCGTAGTAGACGGCATCGAAGCGCACGAGCGTGGTAAAAAGTCGAATATCGGCCTCGGTGAGCCACTCACCGGCAAGGTAGCGCTGTCGATCCAGGCGCTTTTCCAAACGGTCGAGCGCTTCGAACAGCGCATGGACGTGCTTCTCGTAAACCCTCTGCTCGGTGGCAAAGCCGGTCTTGTAGACGCCGTTATTGACGTTATCGTAGACATCGGCGTTGACCTCATCGATGACCGCTCGCAGATCGTCGGGGTAAAAATCCAAGTCGTTGCCCGTCAGCCCATCGAAAACCTGGTTGAACATCCGCACCAGATCGGCCGATTCGTTATTGACGATGGCACGACGCTCTTTGTCCCACAGCACCGGTACCGTGACGCGCCCTGTATAGTGCGGATCATTGAGCGTATAGAGCTCGTAGTGGTAGGCCACCCCATTGATAGGGTCGCCGCTCGACCCTTCGTCCTGACGGTAGGTCCAGCCTTTATCGAGCATCAGAGGGCTTACGTGGGAAACGCCGATCAGCGACTCCAACCCTTTGAGCTTGCGCATGATCAGCGCGCGGTGCGCCCAGGGGCAGGCAAGTGCAACATAAAGGTGGTAACGATCCGGCTCGGCGGGATAGGCACTGCCTTCGCCCACCCAATCGCGCAACTGCGCCGATTCGCGCACGAACTCACCGCCGTGTTTTTTGGTGTCGTACCACTGATCCTGCCATTGACCATCGACCAACAGTCCCATGAGGCCTCCCTTAGCGAAATGATTCAGCAAAGCAGGCCTTGCCTGCATGAATCTTTAGCTTAAGGCGACTTTATGCGAGCTCAAGCAAATGTTTTAGCGTGCTGGGTTCGATGCCATCGAATCAACTTGAGAGCAGCTATGCATCACGGCATGCGTGAGGGCCTCGGCCAGAGCATGGGCGGCGGGGCCTGCGCGATCACGGTCGCGGAAGATCAGCTGTAAAGGCACTTCGCGGACGCCCCCTGCGGCTAGCGGCAAAGGTTTGAGCGTGCCGCTTTCGAGCTCTTCCTGAATGCGCGTTTCGGGCATCCAGGCGAATCCCAACCCGCGCTTGAGCATATCCAGCGAGGTGTTCAGATGGCTGACCGTCCAGCGCTGTTCGGCCTTGAGCCACCCGGCATTCAGGGCGTGGCGCTGAGCCGAGTCGCGCACCACGAGCTGTCGATACTGAGCCAGGTCACGCAGATCGAGCGTGCGCTCGAGCTGGTGTAATGGATGAGAAGGATGTGCCACGGCAATGAAGCGTACTGTGACCAGCGGCTCACCGAGAAAACCCTGCGCTTCGATACCCGTGACCACGAGATCGGCGCGGCCATCATAGAGCATCTCCGTGCCGCCATTGAGCACGCTTTCGTGAAGCTGAACGCGCACCTGGGGGTAGAGCGACGAAAACGCCTGGAGCGCGCTGGCCTGAGCATCGGCGGGAAAGATCTGATCGATGGCGAGCACCACTTCGGCCTCGAGCCCTTCGGCCAAGCGGTTGGCGACGTCCTCAAGCGACAACGCGTTCTCGATAAGCTGCCGCGCACGGCGCAGCAAAAGCTCCCCCGCCTCGGTCAAGCGCACTTGACGCCCGACCGGCTCCAGTACTTTGACCCCCAACTGCTCCTCTAGCTTATGAACGGCATGATTGAGCGTCGAGGGGCTCTTGTGTACGGCCTCGGCCGCCCGGGCGAAGCCGCCATGATCGACCACGGCCGCCAACATCTGCCACTGTGCGAGGGTTACCCGAGACATTTCGATTTCCTCGATCCATAAGGGAGGGTGATGGCTCTAATCTTCGAAAAAAACCTAACAAAAAGCCAGTGGGGAAATAAACGCACCTTGTTTTTGTTCGCTAGCGCCTTGATCTAGATCTAGTTAGCAAACATTCAGTCAGTAAACGCCCCGACTATGGCGTAATGTTTTGTTAACGAACAGCGTTCTATTCTAGCTTCGTGTAACGTAAGTGCGCGGTACAGAGCAAAAGTCTATTTCGTGTATGGGCATACAGTCTATGCACCCCCTCCTGCATGGGGTATGGTTCACGGGTTTATTCATTTTCGGTTACTTTTACCACGAACTTGGCGGCCCATTTACCCATGTTGCGAATTCTCCATTCGCTGCCCCGCACGCATAAATTGTTACTTTTACCGGTGGCCACTATGGTCACGGTGCTGGGCACACAAAAATTACTTACAACGTATCAAGGCATCACTCAACCCTCTACACCTCTGGAAAGCGTGCTCGTTCCGCTTCCCAACGACTCCGCTCCCGGCGTACCGACGCTAAGCCAGGAGCGCACCCCCGTTGCCGACGCCATTGGCCGGGCATCGCGCGCGCTGGATGCAACGCGCGAACACATTCCCCTCAAGGACCTTCAAGCAACCGAGATCGTCGATCTTGATGTGATCGCCACGGCCGAAGCCGACATGACCGACATCCCGGACACGGCTCTTGCCGGGCCCGGCATCGTGCTCAACGACGGCGCTCTGCACATGGCTATCGTGATGGGCACGATCGCTAACGGTATGCTCGATGCGCCAACCCAGCAAGAGGAGGGCGTCGTCGTTGCTGATGCCACCTCTTACGAGGACTACGGCATCGAACTCTTCGATGACACCTCTTTCCTCGATCTGGAGCTCGCTGCCGAAGAAGCCTTTGTCCCCCATTGGGAGACGCATCTGGTCGAATCGGGCGAGACCTTTGCCGTACTGGCGCAAAACAAGCTTGGGCTTGGCTATAGCGAAGCGCTTGCCCTGCTGGCGGACCTTCCCGATGAGCGTCTGCTCACCAACTGGCGCGCAGGGCAAAGCTTCGACTACCAGCTCGACCAGCAGGGTCGCCTGCTTTCACTGCGAATGATGCGTAACGCCCGCGAGGGCGTGATGGTCGAGCGCCAAGAGGGTGACTTCAACGTCACTGGCATCGAGCGTGAGGGCGAACCCGTTCAGCGCCTCTACGCCGGTACCGTTAGCGGTAGTTTTGCCCGCTCGGCTCAGGCCACGGGTCTGGACAGCGGTTCGGTAACGGCGCTGACGCGTTTACTCGAAAAGAAACTCGATTTCAGGCGTGATAGCCGCCGCGGCGATCAGTTCCAGGTGCTAGTCGAGTCCGACATGATCGACGGCGAAACGCTGGATTCACGCGTATTGGCGGTCAATTATGCCGGTGAGCGCATGAACCTCACCATCGTACACAATGCCACCGACGACAATTTCTATACGCCAGACGGCCACAGCCTCGATCCTGCTTTCGCGCGCTACCCCTTTGAAGGCAGCTATCGCATGAGTTCGCCGTTCAATCCGCGTCGTCTACACCCGGTCACCGGAAGGGTCAGCCCGCATAACGGCACCGATTTTGCCATGCCGATCGGCACGGCGGTCATTGCCCCGGCCAATGGCCGCGTCGAGCGGGTGGCAAATCACCCCGCCGCCGGACGCTATGTGGTGATTCGTCACGATAACGGCTATCGCACTCGCTACCTGCACCTTTCGCGCGCCCTAGTCGAGCGTGGAGATCGCATCGAAATGGGGCAACGTATTGCGCTTTCTGGCAACACCGGCCGCAGTACCGGACCTCACCTTCACTACGAGGTCATCGTCAATAACTCACCTACCGACGCCATGAAAGTCGAGCTGCCTGAAAACAGGAGCCTAAGTGGGGATACCTTGGTCGCCTTCCAGCGCCAAGCGGAGCCGTTGATTGCCGCTCTGGAGAGCGGCGAATCCGGCATCGTCAACGTTGCCTCCTACCAGCAGGGCGCCTCGCAGCAGGAGCAGATTGCCGACTAATGTCGTGTATTGGCCGCCTACAGGGCGGCCAATACACGTGCATCGCGCTGGTAGATATCCTGACGAAACTCCACCTCCCCTCGGGCATTGGGCCACGCGGTCAAATAGTGCAACGCCACCGGAATCCGATTGGGCAAATTGACGCGCTGATCACTCCCCCCGCTTAGCAGAGAACTCATACGGTAGCGACTGCCGCTATCTTCGAGCAGCATCTGCGCAAGCTCGGCAATTCCTTCTACACGCACGCAGCCGGAACTCAACGCACGCTGGTCGCGCTGAAAGAGCCCTCGCGCCGGGGTATCGTGCAAATAGATCATGTCGTTGTTGGGAAAACGCACCACCACGCGGCCTAGCGGGTTACTCGCTCCCGCCCCCTGACGCAGCATCACCCCACCCGGACGCTGCCAATCCACCTCGTCGGCAGCGACTCGCTCGCCGATCATGTTCACCACTTCGATATCGTGCTGGGCTAGATAGTCGGCATCCTGACGGATGCGAGGAAGCATATCCTCACGCAGAATGGTGGGTGGCACCGTCCAACTCGGGTTGATGGTCAAATGGCTAACCGAAGAGTGGATGATCGGCGTCTCGCGCCGAGGCGAGCCGACCACCACGCGTGCGTTCCACTCCTCACCGCTGGGCCGCACGTAGTGCAGGCGATACCCGGCAATGTCGACCCAGAGCCTTGCGCCACGATCATCCGCCGGGCGCAGCCAGCGTGCGCGCTCGAGGTTGACCCGCAGCTGATCGGCACGGGCGGCGGGAGTGGCGTTGAGCGCGCGACGCGTCTGCTCTCCTACCACGCCGTCGGCCTGAAGCAGGTTGCGCCGTTGGAAGCGCTGCACTGAAGCGGCAAGTTCGCTATCGAAGCGGGTCGATACCTCGGCGCGGGCGTCGATCAGCGGATAGACGCTGCTGTCGGCGGCCACGCTTTCGTGCTCGCCCCAAAGCGCCAGGCGGCGCCTCAAGGTGGCAATCGCGGGGCCCTCGTCGCCTTGGCGCAGCGACGCCTCACCTGCAGGCAGATACGCTATATGAGAAGCGTCGAGCTGGCGATATCGCGCCAGCGCCTCACGAAGCGCTTGGTATTCGACCCCGCTCGGGCGGGCAGCATCGAGCGCCGCCTCGATATCGCCGCGCTCGACGGCATGCGCAATCTGCACCATCGAGTAGCGACGTTCGGGGCGTGGCGCGTCCCAGCCCGCTTCTACCTGCCGCGGGTCGAGCTTGCCGCGATTGAGGTGCTCGAGCGCCAGAAGCAACGCCTCAGACGCTTCGACATCGAAGGCCGCTTGAGTTGATGCTCCAGCGCTCTGGCTAGCGGTGAGGCGCTCGCGCCAGGTGCCCGCGCGGTAAGCAGCAGGATCGAGCCCATCGTCGCGCAGCGTCTCCAATGCCTGATCCAACAGCGCTACCCGCGCCTCACTCTGCCAAGCCGGTTGGCCATGAAGGCGCTGGTAAAATGAGGCGACTGGCAGAGATGTGCCTTGGATGGTCGAAAGCCGTGATGCCAAGGCGCGCTCTACTGCGGTATCGTGATGGGCGTTATGCGCGACACTGGCATTTTCTTGGGTTCCACGTTCCATATCGGCCGCGGCTAGCGTGATAAGTGGTGCCCCTTGCGTTACCGCCAGCGCCAGGGCCGCACATATCGCCCATTGTCGTAGTGGTTGCGTCTCGTTCATGGCGCCCTCCTTGGGTTATGATGCCTTGCGCTGTTTTTTACCTGGCTTTTTTTTAACTGGCTTTTTTGCACTTCGCTTTACGTTAGCCACGCTATGTCGTCGCAGCCCAGCGCCTCTACGTGACGTCTTTTACTTCAGCATAGCGTGTTCCCGGCTAGCTAGGGTTCGTTGGCGTTTTAATGTTGCCGAACGTTACTGATTAACTTTTATATAACAGTATCTTATATAACAGGCTCTTACATCATGCTTTCACGCTTTATCGGCGCAGGTGTCACCTGTGCGCTTTGGCTTTGGCTTTGGCTTGCGCTCACTCCGCTCACCGCTCACGCCTCCAGCTTTTTCGCCCAGATGCATGTCGCGCCGCCCGCCGGGGTGTCGCCGCTTTACCAACAACTGCGTCAGCTCGCCCCTTCGGCCTCGCCCGAGGCACTGCGCCTGGCCGCGCAGGCCATGAGCTGCGCCGACCCCTACGCCGAGCGATTGGCGGTAATCGACTACTCGCTGCCCTCCAGCGAGCCGCGGCTCTGGGTTTTCGATCTGCACCGCCACGCTCTATTGTTCGAAGAGCTCGTCTCTCATGGCCAGGGCTCCGGCGACGCGCTCGCCGACAGCTTCTCTAATACGCCAGAGAGCCACCAGTCGAGCCTGGGGCTATTTCGCACCATGAACAGCTACTATGGCCGTAACGGCTACTCTCTGCGCCTGGAAGGACTCGAACCCGAAGTCAACGATCTCGCTTATCAGCGCGCCATCGTTATTCACGGCGCCGACTATGTCAGTGATGCTTTCATCGCTAAAACCGGACGCCTCGGCCGCAGCCACGGCTGCCCTGCCGTGCGTGAAGCGGTCACCTATCCGCTGATCGATAGTCTCAAAGAGGATCAGTACGTATTCGCCTACTACCCCGATGCCGAGTGGTTGGCGAGTTCGGCTTTCTTGCACTGCCCCAATGCCGCTGCCACGCAACTCGCCAGCCGCTAGCCAATAGACGTATCGAATATCGCTTCACGCTTTATCTTTGCTGCACTGCAAAACACCTCGCGCCCCTGCTGCCTAGCTGCCATGCTGAACCGAGCAGACAAATGGAGGAGAGCCGAGAATGGCGGACGTCAAAAAACTCGACCTTGCGCTTCAGGGCGGCGGCGCCCACGGTGCTTATACATGGGGCATCATCGATCGTTTACTGGAAGACGATCGCATCGAACTCGAAGGTATCAGCGGCACAAGCGCCGGCGCGATGAACGGCGTCATCATGGCCGACGCCCTCACCCGTGGCGATAAAGAGACCGCCCGCCAAGCGCTGCACGACTTCTGGCGCGCGGTGAGCCACGCCGCCATGGCGAGCCCCGTGCGCCGCTCGCCCCTAGACGTGCTCACCGGCAACTGGAGCCTCGATTATTCGCCCGGCTACGTCGCCCTGGACATGCTCAGCCGCCTAGTATCGCCCTATCAGTTCAACCCCCTCAACCTCAATCCGCTCAAGGAGATCGTCGATAACCACGTCGATTTCGAACGCGTGCGGCGCTGTCAGCGGCTCAAGCTATTCGTCGCCGCCACCAACGTACGCAGTGGCAAGCAGCGGGTCTTTCGCCGCGAAGAGATGAGCGTCGAAGCGGTCATGGCCTCGGCCTGCTTGCCGTTCATGTTTCAAGCCGTGGAGATCGACGGCGAGGCCTATTGGGATGGCGGTTACATGGGCAATCCCGCGCTCTTTCCACTGATGGAGGAGTGTAGCGCCCGCGACATTTTGCTGGTACAGATCAACCCCGTTAGCCGTGAAGAACTACCCACCACGGCGCCAGCGATCATGAACCGGCTCAATGAGATCACCTTCAACTCCTCGCTAATAAAAGAGATACGCATGATCGCGCTACTCAAGCGCGCGCTCGAACAAGAGGGCATTGACAACTGCTACCAGCGTGCGCTGTTCCACCGTATCAGCGGCGAGCAGGCGCTGGAGACGCTTTCGGTGTCGAGCAAGATGAACGCCGAATGGCCCTTTCTCACCCACCTTTTCGATCTGGGCCGCACTTCGGCCGAGCGCTGGCTCGAGGAGAACTTCGACGCCCTCGGCGAGCGCTCAACGCTGGATATCGATACCGTCTATAGCGGTTAGGTCTTTTCGAAGCTGCGCTGCACCAAAAAATGGCGGCTCGGCGCTTTCAGCCCTTAGCGGCTCGCGCTCTGGTGCAAGCAGTCTGGAAAAAGATGATAGACATTCTCGACAACTATCATTAACCAACTGAAATAAAAAATCTTTATTCCTAATGGCGAAAGCTTTGCTTGGTGAGCTGGGCACCCTGCACCGCAGGGGCACACTAGGCGTGGACCAGGCCCCATGGGTACGAGTGCGTCGAACCTGACCTTCAAAGGCGAAGGACACGTTCATGTCGATACCTCGCGTCGTAGACGCTGCGTATCGATCAACGCGCTTATGACTCCGTGAGGCTCATGATGAACATTCGCAACAAAGCGTCCCGCATCCGGCTGCTCGATTTTTCCACGCCGCAAATGCGCGCCTTCCACTTCTCTTGGTTCGCCTTTCACGTCTGCTTTTTTGGCTGGTTCGGCATCGCTCCGCTCATGGCCATCGTGCGTGAAGATCTCGCCCTAACCCAAACGCAAATCGGTAATACCATCATCGCCTCGGTGGCCATCACCGTCATCGTCAGACTGCTCATTGGCCTGCTTTGCGACCGCCTGGGGCCACGCAAGACCTATACAGGGCTTTTGCTTTTAGGGTCGCTGCCGGTCATGAGCATTGGCTTTGCCGACAGCTTCGAAAGTTTCTTGCTCGCGCGCTTGGCCATCGGCGCCATCGGCGCCTCTTTCGTGATTACCCAGTACCACACGACGATGATGTTCGCGCCCAACGTGGTGGGCACCGCCAATGCCACCAGCGCGGGGTGGGGTAATCTCGGCGGCGGCACCACACAAATGCTGATGCCGCTAATCCTATCAGGGCTTTTGATGCTCGGCGTGAGCGAAACGCTTGGCTGGCGCCTGGCCATGGTGGTGCCCGGTATCGTCATGTTCGCAACCGGCATTGGCTATTGGCTGTTTACCCAAGACGCCCCCGACGGTAATTTCAGCGACCTGCGCGCGCGCGGCGAACTCCCGGAGGCCAAGGGTGAACACGGTGCGGCAACGAGCTTTCTGGCGGCGGCCAAGGATATTCGCGTATGGGCACTGTTCGTGGTCTACGGGCTCTGCTTTGGCGTCGAGCTGACCATCAACAACATAGCCGCCATCTACTTTTTCGATCACTTCGACCTGACCCTGGCAACGGCAGGGCTCATCGCCGGTCTTTTTGGGCTAATGAACATCTTCGCCCGCACCTTGGGCGGCGTCTTTTCCGATCTTTTTGCCCGTCAGGCTGGGCTCAAAGGCCGCGTGCGCTGGCTCTTCATTGCCTTGGTGTGCGAAGGGATCGCGCTGGTGGCTTTCTCGCAAATGCACGTGCTGAGTCTCGCCATCGGCATCATGCTGGTGTTCAGCCTGTTCGTGCAGATGGCCGAAGGCGCTACCTTCGGCGTCGTCCCCTTCATCAACAAGAAAGCCTTGGGCGCGGTGGCCGGTATCGTCGGTGCCGGGGGCAACGTGGGGGCCGTATCGGCAGCCTTTCTGTTTCGCAGTGAAAACCTGAGCTATCAGCAGGGGCTTTTCTACCTGGGGCTCTGCGTGCTGGTGCTCGCCAGCTGTGTTCTAGTGGTACGCTTTAGCGAAGAAGTAGAGGCCGAAGAAGCCGATGCCTACGCCAAAGCCGCCAACCGTGAGGCGGCGACGGGTACATTGTCACTGCGCTGATCTGGCACAGCGCAGGTATCAACGCTTGCACGCCTTGCTCTGCAATTGCAGGGTAAGGCGTTTTTGCTAGGGGGAGTCCATCATGTCGTCAGCGCAGCAGCTGCTGTTGACCGCCATTCGATCCGAGATCGAGCACTTCACGCACCTCGCCATGGCGAGCGCCATCGTCGGTGACATTAGCCGCTTCATTCATCGGCTACAGCGCGAGCGCGGCGCTTCGACCATCTATCTAGCCTCTCGTGGTCAGCGCTTTGCCGAGCGCCGCACGCGTTATCTCGCCGATAGCCGCGAGGCCGAAGCGATCATGCGCGAGCGGTTGGAGGCCTTGAGCGCCGAGGCGCGCCCCCAGGCATCGCCGCGACTCCTTCATCGTATCGCCGCGCTGTGGTTTGCCCTGGACGAACTGCCTGCGCTGCGCACGGCGGTCGAGGGCTTTGCCATCAAGCCCGACGCTGCTACCCAAGCCTTCAACCAGCTGATCAGCGGGCTCTTGGCGGTGGTGTTCGATGCAGCCGACAGTTCGGCCGATCCCGAGATCACTCGCACCCTGGTCGCTATCTTTCACCTCATGCAGGGCAAGGAGCTCGCGGGCCAGGAGCGCGCCTGCGGCGCCTATGGGTTTACCCAAGGCCATTTCGATGCCACGCACCGCGCACTACACAAACGCCTGATCATCGATCAGCAGCGCTGCCTGGATACCTTTCTCGAGTTCGCCCCCAGCGAGACCCAGGACGAGTGGCACAATGCCCTGCCCGCTGCGTGTTATCGCGATATCGAAGCGCTACGCGCGCTCGCGGGGCGAACGGATCCATCGGCGCCCCTTTCGGGTGAGCGTCAGAACGAGACGCGCGACGTTTGGTACGCGCTGACCACCCAGCGTATCGACGCCCTAAAAACCCTCGAAGACGGCTTGACCGCACAACTCACCGCCCTTTGCCATCGTAAGATCGAGCGCGCCCAAGCGTCGCTCGAACACGCACGCAAGACGCCCCGCCGCACGCCAAACGCGCCCTGCGCGCAGCTACTGGGGATTAGCGATACCCAAACGCCGCTGGGGGAGCTGACCGAGAGCATGCTGACATCTAACCTCGGTCGCTCCCTGGTGGAGCTTACCCAGGCTCAGGCGAGCCGCCTGCAAAACTTGAGTGACGAGCTCGAAAATACCCGCAAGGCACTGCGCGAGCGCAAACTGGTCGAGCGTGCCAAAGGCGTGATCATGGCGCACCAGCAGATGAGCGAAGAGCAGGCCTACCGCTTTTTGCGCAAAACCTCGATGGATCAAAGCCGCAGCATGGCCGATATGGCGCAGTCGATTCTCGATCTTTCCACCATGCTCACGCCCAAGGGCGGCGGGCTTACGTAAGAGTGTTGTGAGCGGGGCGACCCTTGCAAATCCTAACCATCGGCCGCATAACCTTGGATCTCGCTCAATTCGACCGATGAGGTGATGCATGAGCCCGCTCGCGTCCACTGCCCTATCCGTTCTCGACCTTGCCCCGATTCGCCAGGGCGGAAGCGTTGCTGAAACCTTCCAGCACAGTGTCGAACTCGCCCAACGCACCGAAGCGCTGGGCTACCGGCGCTACTGGCTTGCCGAACACCACAATATCGAAGGCATCGCCAGTGCGGCGACCGCGGTGCTGATTGGCCACTTGGCAGGCCAAACCTCGACCATCCGCCTAGGCTCTGGCGGCATCATGTTGCCCAACCATCCTCCGCTGGTGATCGCCGAGCAGTTCGGCACGCTGGAGACGCTCTACCCAGGGCGCATCGATCTGGGTCTTGGCCGTGCGCCCGGCTCGGACGGCGCGACCATGCAGGCCATGCGTCGCCACCCCCATGCCGGGGCCGAGGACTTTCCCGAGATGCTGGCGGAGCTACGCCGCTATCTCGCCGACGCCGAACCTGGCCAGCGCGTCAAGGCCGTGCCTGGTCAAGGCACCCAGGTGCCCATCTGGCTTTTAGGGTCGAGCGGCTACAGTGCCCAGCTTGCCGCCAAACTGGGTCTGCCTTTTGCTTTCGCTGCCCAGTTCGCGCCTGGGTATCTGTTCGAAGCGCTGCATCTCTATCGCAGCCAGTTCAAACCGTCGGCGCACTTGGACAAGCCCTACGCCATGGTCGGGCTGCCGGTGATGGCCGCCGAGTCCGATGACATGGCCCACTACCTCGCGACCACGGCACAGCAGAAATTCCTCAATTTGATTCGCGGCCGCCCCACGCTTTCCCAACCCCCGGTCGACAGCTTGGATTGGACACCGATGGAGCGCAGCCAGGTGAGTCAGTTCCTTGGCGCAGCGATCATCGGTGGTCCCGACACCGTCAAAGCGGAGCTCGAAGCTTTCCAAGCCCGAACCGAAGCCGACGAGTTGATGATCAATAGCGACTTCTTCGACCATCAGGCGCGTCTGCGAAGCTACGAAATCGTTGCCGATATCGCGCGATAACCCTCTCCCAGCATAAGGAAACGCCATGTCGGCCATTACCTTGACGCCTATGACACGCGACGATTTCAACGCCTTCTGGCCTACGTTTCAGGCGATCGTTGCCGCTAAAGAAACTTACGCCATCGACCCTGAGATCGATGTTGACGCGGCCTATACGCTCTGGTGCCAAATGCCCGCCTTCACCTTCGCCGCCAAGAATGCAAGCGGCCAGATACTAGGGTCCTACTATCTGAAAGCCAACGCTCAAGGCCCCGGCCGCCACGTCAGCAACTGCGGCTACATGGTCAGCGACAAGGCCCGTGGCCAGGGTGTGGCGCGCACCATGTGTGAGCACTCGCAAACCATAGCGCGAGAAGCAGGCTTTTTAGCCATGCAGTTCAACGCCGTGGTCAGCACCAACGAGGTGGCCGTCGCGCTATGGCAGCGCTTAGGGTTTACCATCGTGGGCACCGTGCCCCAGGCATTCGATCACCCGTCGCAGGGGCTGGTCGATATTCATGTGATGCATAAGGCGCTCTAACGTGTTTCCTCACAAATGACGTCACAGCACCTGCCCCTGTTTTTTCATCAATAACTTAACTCTTTTCTTGCCGTGCCGATAAGTAACAGGCGCCTCACGTTCTACGACGTGGGGCGCTTTTTTTGCGCATTGCGCGTTGCTCCCTACTACCTCATTCGAGGACACGACACTATGAAGAACCTTCCTGTGAAATATGCCCTGGCCAGCGCCCTTGGGCTGCTGGTGGCGATGCTGATCATCGCCACGCTGCTTGGGATGAAGGCCGAACATGCGGCCGTTCACAGCCTGAACCAGCTCGACGAGGTAGCCGCACGCCAAGTGATCTATATCAACCGCGTAGAAGTCAATCTAATGGAGGTGCGAGTTCGGCTGGCTCGCTACCAAGAGTACATTCAGCGCGGCGAAGACGCGCTCGCCGAGTCGACCCTGAACACTGCCCGAGCGGCGCTCGAACGAGCGGACACACGTATGGGTGAATTTGACGCCATCGAGATCGATCCAAGTTCGCCGCGTGCAACGCTTGCCGATACGCTGGTTGGCGAGTATGCGCGTTTGATGAATAGTGCGCTGCGTGACGATCTTGCCCAGGGTAACTTTGCAGCACTCATTGGCCACCGTGAACGCCTCAATCAAACGTTCGACACCTTTACCGACAGCGTGCGCAGCTTCAATGGCTACGCGCAGGCGTTTGCTCAAGAGACGGCTTCTCAGGCGCAGCGCACCAGCCAGCGGGATACCTATATCGGCGGCGGCTTGATTGCACTGGCGCTGGTACTCTTCGCGCTGGTAATGCTGGTCATCAACCGCATCATCGTCACACCGCTGCAAAACGTCGTGGCGTTGTGCGAACGCATCGCACAAGGGGATTTGACCAGCCAGGTGGCGCTGCGTGGACGTAACGAGATTGGACGATTGTTCAGCGCCATGCGTGAGATGCAAACACAGCTGCAGCAGATGATCGCAACGCTTGGCCAAAGCAGCAGTGCCGTGGCGTCGAGCTCGGAGCAGATCGCCAGCGGCAGCCAAGATCTCGCCTCACGTACCGAGCAGCAGGCAGCAGCGCTTCAACAAACCGCCGCCAGCATGGACGAAATCTCCTCCATCGTGCGTCAAAATGCCGAGACGGCGGGCCAGGCCGAACAGCTAACGGTCGATGCTGCCCATAAGGCCGAAGTGGGCCAAAGCGAATCCGAGCGTTCGAGCCAACTGATGCACGAGCTAGAAGCAACGTCGCACAAGGTCCACGATATCGTTCAGGTGATCGACGCCATCGCTTTCCAGACCAATATTCTCGCCTTGAACGCCTCGGTCGAGGCAGCACGGGCGGGCGAACATGGGCGGGGCTTTGCCGTCGTTGCCAGCGAAGTGCGCTCACTGGCGACCAAGACGTCCAACTCGTCCAAAGAGATTCGTACGCTGATCGAAGACATCGCCGGGCGCATTGCCCAAGGCGCGCAGCAGGCAGTACGTAATGGCGAAAGCATGGGTGAAATCAATACCGCCATTCGCCGTATCACCGACATGATGCAGGAACTCGCCATGGCGGCAAAAGAGCAGGAGGCGGGTATCGCTCAGGTCAGTACGGCCATCGCACAGATGGACTCCACCACCCAGGAAAACGTATCGCTGGTAGAAGAGACCAGCACCGCCTCGGCGGCCCTGGAGGAGGAGGCTGCCCGACTGGCCGAACTGGTCAGCGCCTTCAAGCTGCACGAGGGCGCCTTACCGCAAGCCCTATCCCATAGCGTACACTCGCGCTCACTTACCCACTCAACGAAGCGCGAAAAACCAACGACGCTGCCCTCACACTCGCTCGCTACCAGCGAGCCCGAGTGGGAGGCGTTCTAACCTTCGAAAGAATTTTTGAGGGCGGCGGCAGCTGCCCTTTTTTTAAGATCGGTTAGCCTTTGCTTGTTTTACCAATCGGTCAATGATTGCACTGGCTCAAACTCTCCAATTCTAACCAAGGAAAAAAACGAGCATTCGTTCATAAAAGGCCAAAAGGCAAAGCAGCTCACCAAAACGAAAACAATTATTAAAAAATATAGTTAAGTGTCTGATCATGCACTCTTGCATCGATCCTTTTGGATGAGCTTCCCATGCAAAACCTTTCTCTCAAAACGCTGCTGTCAGCCGCGTTGATCACACTGCTGATCATGATCATTTTACTTGGCACGATGAGTATACGCAGTGAGCTGGAATCGGTGAAAAAACTCGACGAGCTCAATACCATCAGTGCCCTCCAAGCCAACGACGCCAACCGACTAAAGACGCACCTGATGGAAGTTCGGCTACGCTTGGCCCGGATGCTGCTGCACGATATGAGCGGCAATGCCGAACGCGCAACGCAAGCGTTGGAGCAAGCCCGCGACAATCTGGCAGCAGCCGATCAGTTGGTTGCGAATCTGATCGCCGTCGACATGGCGCCACAATCGCAACGCCGAACGATGACCGATGCCATCGCAACGGCCTATCAAGAGGTCATGACGCCCGCGCTACGCCAAAGCATGGCCGAAGGCGACTACCAAGCGCTCGATGCCCAGCGCGACATACTCAACCAAAGCTTCATCACGTTCAGCGAGGCAGTCGACCAGTTCAGCACCTATGCCTTGGCACGCGGTCAGGAGTTGATCGAAGGCGAGCGGGAAGATAGCCACATGGCCATGCTACTCGTTGGCGGCTTACTGGCGCTGGGGCTACTGCTTTACATCGCCGTTCATCTGCTCGTCAGCCGCGGGGTGGTCGCGCCGCTCAAGCAGGCAGGCCAGCTATGCGAAGCCATCGCCAAAGGCGATCTGACGAGAACGATTGAAGCTCGCGGCAATAACGAAATCGGTAAGCTCTACGTTGCGCTAGGCAATATGCAAATGCATCTGGAGAAGATCATCGATACGCTAAGCCAAAGCGGTGAAGCCGTGGCGGCCAGCTCGAAGCAGATTGCCAGCGGTAGCCAAGATTTGGCTTCACGCACCGAGCAACAAGCCGCTGCGTTGCAACAAACCGCAGCTAGCATGGACGAGATCTCTTCATTGGTACGCCAAAATGCCGAGACGGCCGCCGAGGCCGAACGCCTGACTCAGGAAGCCGCTGGCAAGGTCGCGCGCGGCCAGGAGACGTCGGCGCGCACCACGGAGCTCATGAACGAGCTCGAAGCGACCTCTCATCGCGTGCACGACATCGTTCAGGTGATCGATACCATCGCCTTTCAGACCAATATTCTTGCCCTGAACGCCTCGGTCGAAGCAGCGCGCGCTGGCGAGCACGGCCGAGGCTTTGCCGTGGTCGCCAGCGAGGTTCGTTCATTGGCCACCAAGACCTCGACCTCTTCCAAAGAGATCCGCTCGATGATCGAGGACATTGCCGGGCGCATTGCCGAAGGCGCCAAGCAGACAAGCCGCAGCCGTCAGGAGATGGAGGCCATCAATGCCGCCATCTATCAAGTCAATGACATGATGCAAGCACTGGCCCTGGCGGCCAAGGAGCAGGACTCAGGCGTGAGCCAAGTCAGCACCGCCGTGGCCCAGATGGATAGCGCCACTCAGGAAAACGTCTCGCTCGTCGAGGAGACCAGCACCGCCTCGGCATCGCTCGAGGGCGAGGCCGAGCGCCTGGCGAATCTGGTCAAGACCTTCACGCTCAAAACGAGTGGCACGGGCCTACGCCACAATGTATCTCGCGCCACTTCGCTCCCTGCGCCCCAGCGCACTGCTAGCGAACCCGAATGGGAAGCGTTCTAAGCAGCGCAAGAAACTCGCTCAAGCACGCTCATCGAGTGCGGCTTGAAGAAAACGCTCGGCCTTCTGGGCGCCCATCGCGTCCAGGTAGGTCATGTTGCGCTCGGGAATTTGCTGGGTATCGCCATACGCCTCTATGGCGCGCTCGACGCTCGCTTCGCGCAGTACGTGCACCATGGCGTAGGGCGAGCGGTTGCTGTAGTTGGCGGCGTCATCGACCTCGGCGCCCTCGAAGCAGTAGTCGGGGTGAAACGTCGCCAACTGATAGACACCTTCGTAGCCCAGCGTCACCATCAGACTTTCGGCCAGCTCAATATAGTCGAGGTAGGCATCGAAGCTTCTAAACAGAGTGGGAAAAACGAGCAGCGACGTTTCGGTATCGGGGTGAGCGTCCAGCCATTGGAGCTCGGCGACTAGCTCATCGAGCGCCACGTCGAGCTTCTTTGACCGCACGACGCTGACCCGAATCGTCTCACGTTCGAGTTCGCGTCGGGCGAAGGGGCAAATCTGATGGTCGACGATGAAGTGCTTAACCCAGTGAAGGGTTTGGACGGTGATGTCACGATCATCGAGGTGGGAGGCGCTATTGTCGGGCATGGGCGTCCTGGCTGGCGTTATCGAAGCGCGCAGTGTAGTCGTTTCATGAAGGGGTCTGAAAGGGTTTGAAAATATTTCACGCCGAGCGTTGGAAACGCTTCAACGCCAACTCGAAAGAGATGGTGACGTGCGCCTCTATCAACCTGCGTGCGGCCACGGTATCGCGCGCTAGTGCCAAGCTGACCAACTGCTGGTGCTGCTCGTCCAGCTCCTCGCGCACGCTTGCCAGCGTCGCCCCTAGGCGCCGGTAGCGATCGAATTGGTCGTGCAATTGCTCGATGAAACGTAAAAGCCACTGTGAACCACAAGGGGCTACCAGGGTACGGTGAAACTGCGTATGCAGCCGCTCCCACTCTTCGCCGCGCTCGGTGCTGGCATCGGCGCGCTTCAGGCGGTGGGCAGCGGCTAGTAACTCGGCTTCCCAGTCGGCGTCGCCCTGCTCGATGGCCTGCTCAAGGGCCATGCCTTCAAGTTCGAGACGCAGCCGGGTAATATCTTCGAGCTCCTCCCGGCGTAGCGCAGGCACCCGAAACCCGCGCTGGTTCTCCTGAACCAACAAGCCATAGGCCGCCAGCCGGTTCAAGGCTTCCCGAAGCGGACTCAAGCCCACTTGGTACCGCTCGCGTAGGGCATTGATGGCGAGCTTCTCACCCGCGGCAAAGTGACCAGAAAGTAGCTCTTTACGCAGTATGGCGTAGATGCGACTAGAGCCCGTCTCGGGAGACTCCTGGGTACGTGCTGTCATACAGACTCCTTTCCTGACCCGTCATACTATCCAATAAATTATTGATTGATGCTTTTTGCACTTGGCTTGGGCCAGCGTTGCTTTCGATCGCCGGCTATGTTCTATTTCCGCCACAATAATCGATTTTTTTAATCATCAACGATTGGAAGCCCTTCCCATGACTCGCTATCTACTGCATGGAGAGTACCGCTCATGAGGCTCTCTGCGCTTTTCTGGTCCTTTTTCCGTGTCGGCATCTTCGGTTTCGGCGGCGGCCCCTCGATGTTGCCGCTGGTACACGCGGAAGCCGTTACCCGCCACGGCTGGCTCACCGACGAGGAGTTCGCCGACATTCTTGCCATCGGTAACACCCTCCCCGGCCCCATCGCCACCAAGATGCCGGGCTATATCGGTTACCGCGTGGCAGGCACAGCAGGACTCGTCGTATCGGTCGTCGCCGTTACGCTGCCGATGATCGTGGCGATGATCGCCATGCTCGGCGTTTTCAGCCGCTATCGCGACGTCGCCTGGATTCGCGGCATGGGCCAGGCCGTCGTTCCCGTGGTCATGATCATGATGGCGCAGCTCACCTGGGACTTCTTCGATAAATCGCGCGCATCGCTCGGCTGGTGGCTAAGCGGGCTGATCGCCATCGTCTCCGGCGCGCTGATCTACTGGCTCGGGATTCACCCTGGCTTCATCATCGGTGCTCTTTTGATCGGTGCGCTGATCGGCCCCGGCAAAGCAAAGAAAAAAGCCAGCCAAATAAACGCCAAGGAGCCGACATGATTTACTGGGAGCTATTTCTCGCCTTTTTCATTCCCAACATCATCGGCTACGGCGGCGGCCCTGCCATCATACCCTTGATCGAAGCGGAAGTGGTTGGACGCTATGGCTGGATGAGCTCGCAGGCCTTTGCCGAAACGTTGGCACTGGGTAATGCACTGCCCAGCCCCATTGCCACCAAGATGGCAGGTTACGTGGGCTATGAGGTGGCGGGCATAGGCGGCGCCGCCGTGGCCGTCATGGCAACGGTAGTCCCCTCGCTGATACTGATGGTGGCGGCCCTGGGGCTTTTATACCGCCACCGCGACTCGCCACGGGTCAAGCGGATGAGCCAGTGGGTACGCCCGGTCATCGCCATGATGATGGCGTGGCTGACGCTGAGTTTCTTGCTCGAAGGAGTCTCGACCAGCGGCTGGCTACACACCGCCATCATCGGCGTGGTCGCCGCTCTGGCACTGCTCCGTTTCAAGGTGCACCCGGCCTTCGTGGTGGTGGCAGCGCTTGTATATGGCGGGGTGTTACTGGGATAGGCTTTTTTAAACCAAGACAGCGTAATAGAGCATGTACTGGTGCGGAATGGGTTCCGAGGCCACCCGCACCATATGCAGAGATCGTCTGCTCACGGCACTATACCCATCGCTCGACCTTCGATAGCAATTAGGGCGACTCTTAAAAGGCGTCCTCGCCTTTCTCATCATTAGCACGGTTGTCTTTCTAAAAGTTTACTGATGCATTCACCTTTCTCGACGTCTAGATCAGCTCCCTTCTTCAAAATACTCAGCTGAATATTAGCCAGAGTCAGCGTTCTTCAGAAATACGCTTGCTTGAAATTTGGCGACTTCATTGATATTTTTGAAACGTCATTTCTAATAAATGAAAACAGCGATTTGGAGATTGCCGTGGAATTTCGTCAAGCCATTCATAGCGAGCACGCTAAGCAATTAGACACCCAAGGTTTACGCGACCAGTTTTTGATTGAAAAAATTTTTAAAAACAATGAATTGAACATCACTTATAGTCACCTCGATAGATTGATCGTTGGGGGGGCGTTGCCTATCGATAAACCAGTCCCCATCACGACGTCCATGTGTCAACATACGGGCACAGACTATTTTCTCGAGCGCCGTGAGTTAGGCACGATCAATATCGGTGGCCCTGGGAGCATCACCGTCGACGGGACGCGCTATGAAGTTGCGACTCATGAAGGGTTATATATAGGCAAAGAAAGCCGCGATATTCAGTTTGAAAGTAGTGACTCCGCAGACCCAGCAGCGTTTTACATTTGCTGCACGCCAGCGCATCAAAAGTATCCCACGCGCAAAGTCACGCTATCGGAGGCCTCCCCACAAACGCTTGGCAGTGCCTCGAACAGCAATGAACGCACCATCTACAAATATTTCGTCCCAGACGTATTGCCCACCTGCCAACTGTTGATGGGTATGACACGCTTGGAGGAAGGTAGCCTGTGGAATACCATGCCCTGCCACACTCATGAGCGCCGGATGGAGGCCTATTTCTATTTCGATATGGCCGACGACAGCGTCGTTTTCCATATGATGGGTGAACCTCAGGAAACGCGGCACCTGGTGGTACGTAATCGTCAAGTCGCACTCTCACCCAGTTGGTCAATACACTCTGGCGTCGGCACCGGCCGCTATACCTTTATCTGGGCCATGGCGGGCGAAAATCAGACGTTCTCCGATATGGACCATATCCCGATGGAAGAGCTTCGCTAAATTCAGGAGCCGACATGAGCAGTAACCTATTCGATTTAAGCGGCAAGGTCGCCATTATTACTGGCTGCAATACGGGCTTGGGTCAAGGAATGGCGCTGGGATTGGCTTGCGCAGGCTGCCACATCGTGGGCGTGAACCGTCGCTCAGCCGATGAAACACAGAAACGCGTCGAAGCCCAAGGGGTCAAGTTCTTATCGCTTCAAACAGAGCTGGGCAACACCGCTGCCTTCTCCTCCATTATTCAGCAAGCCGAAGAGCATTTTGGCAACATTGATATACTGATCAACAATGCTGGCACTATCCGTCGAGAAAATGCGTTGGAGTTCACTGAAAAGGACTGGGACGACGTGATCGATGTGAATCTCAAGAGCGTCTTCTTTCTGTCTCAAGCTTTTGCTCGAGCCTGCATTACGAAAAAACGTCGCGGAAAAATCATCAATATTGCATCAATGCTTTCCTTCCAGGGAGGCATTCGCGTGCCCTCCTATACCGCTTCTAAAAGCGGTGTTCTGGGGCTGACTCGACTATTAGCAAACGAGTGGGCGTCTCGAGGAATCAATGTCAATGCAATCGCGCCGGGCTATATGGCGACCAACAATACCGAAGCACTGCGTAACGATCCCGAACGAAGCCGAGAGATTCTAGCCCGCATTCCGGCAGGTGAGTGGGGAACGCCTGACGATATTGCTGGAGCGGCCATTTTTCTTGCCTCAGACGCATCGAATTACGTTCAAGGACATACTCTTGCCGTCGATGGAGGTTGGCTAGCCCGTTAAACAAAAAAGGCGCCAACACTTGCGTTTGGCGCCTATGCTCTTGGGGCTATGCTATTGGGACTATTCCTGGTTCTTTTAAGAACGAGGAAATGGATAGTCGTGAAAACCTAGCCCTGAAGAGATTCGCGTTCCTGCATCAAAAAGCAATGCCACATACTCATCGCGTTTTTGCTCATCATAACGAACGACTGGGAAGGATAGGCTCAAGGCAGCAATTGCCTGACCGAAACGATCAAACACTGGAACCGATAAGCAGCGCACGCCCAGTTCGGCCTCCTCTCTGTCTTCAGCAACACCTTCATGGCGGATATCAGAAAGCTCATCCAACACCTGTTTCGCACTGGTCAGCGTGTGCTTTGTTTTGGCAACAAACTGCGTATTGGCAAGGATCTCTTGCGCTCTGTCCGGAGCCATCCAAGCAAGTAATGTCTTACCCATCGATGTCGAGTACACCGGACTTCGACGGCCTACGCGTGAGTTCATACACAAATTGAACTGCGAATCATATTTGTGGAGATAGACGATATGCTGACCATCTTCGTCCAATGCACCTAGATGAATCGCCTCATGGGTCTGATCAGAAAGCTTGCGCATCTCTATATTGGCCAATGAAATCAGATCCACATGCTCAAGGGCCGCCCCCCCCAGCTCAAAGAGCTTGAGCGTTAGCGCATACTTCTCCGACTCCTCATCCTGGGATACATAACCCAGCTCTTTCATGGTTTGTAAAAACCTATAGGCCGTACTCTTCGAGGTGAGCGAGCGCTGAGACAGCTCCGAAAGACCGATATTCGGCTGCTCGGCAAGCCCCTCCAGAATTGCGAACACCTTCATTACGGCGGCTACGTTATCAGGCTTCTGAGAAGCGGCCATACCTATCGACCCTCGTTTCACAAAAATTGGACTATCGGTCTGAATTTATCGCAAAAAAACAAGGATTGCTAGCGCATACGCTCGCTCACTCCCTTAGCCGGTTAATAAAAAAAGCGACTAAAGTATAAAAGAAACATCGTTTCATTTTTATAGGCACATTGGTACATTTAATTTGCACTTTGAGACCAACAAAGAGAGCACTCGGCTTTCAAGGCATACAAAACGAATAAAAAACAACGGTGGAGAAGATATGAAAGCATTTTATCGGGTGGTGCAGGCATCGAGCTTAGCTGTTACATGCACCGCATTTTCGTTAGCCCTACCCGCTTGGGCAGCCGATAACATTCTAACCATGAAGCTGGAGCAAACGACTAACGACCATGCGCTTACGCTGCCTAAAATAGCGATTACTCGTGTGTTCGATGATTCATCTTCATTAATGTTCGAAAAATCCTGGTTTTGGCAGGATGGCGTTCATGACAGTGGATGGCCCAAGCACGATGAGGCATTCGTCAACTACTCCTTTCCTAGGATTCAGCTAGACGCAGATGAACGCTGGTCACTGACGCCGCAGGTCGGCGCTAAATTTCGTTCCAACGTAACGCGCGCTCTGGCTGGCGTAAGGCTAGGATACCGAGGGGACGGCTGGGGACTGGCTGGGCGCTATCGATACGAGCATGACACCACTCATGAAACAGCCATAGAAAGTCGCGCTGGGCGTATCGATTTATACGCTACTTATAACATTAACGAGAATTGGGAGCTTCTCTATAATCCTCACTATCATTTCAAGCATGAAAACAGCTCACCGAATTTTGGCACGGGAAATCGCGACTACTTCGAGCAGGAGTTCTTGATGTTCAATCACCTAAATGCCAACAACACTATTTTTGGTGGCTACGTTCAGCGTGATCGAAATAGTGACGAAGCAACTACCGACCCTGGTCAGCGCAATAGTTCGTGGCTGATAGGGTATCAATACAAATTCTAAAAAATACCAGAAGGCATGGGCACCATGCCTTTTGCCCTTGGCCACTTAAGCGACACCGCTTTTTTTCAAAAACCAAGGAAACAAGATGCTAAGAATACACGCCGCCATGAATTTCGTCTTAAAGTATTTATGCTGCCTCCTTTTCATAAGCATGGTGGGCGTAGCCAGTTGGCAAGTAATCGCTCGCTACTTACTAAATAACCCCAGTACTATTTCCGAAGCACTGCTGAGGTTTTCATTGGTATGGTTATCTATGCTGGCTATTGCCTATGTGGTAGGGCAAAGGGAGCACGTTAGCCTGACGCTACTAACCGATAGACTTACTGGTCGTTGGAAAGTCGCCTCGGATGTGCTGACAGAGATACTTTTCATTCTTTTTGCGACAGTCGTGCTTATTTATGGAGGAGTAAAAGTCACAAGCAACAGCATGTTGCAAATGTATCCCTTGCTTGGTATTGCCAAAGGATATTTATATTTATCCCTTCCCGTTTCAGGCGCATTAATTATCATCTACTGCCTTAATAACTGCGCTCTCATCATAAAGAAAAAGGTTTCCACAAGGAGTATAACGCTATGATGCTAGATGCGGGCCTGTTATTGATTTTAACTTTTTTCGTCTTACTCATCATTGGCGCGCCCATTGGTATTTGCATTGCGGTTTCATCGATGGCGACGATTCTGATAGCGCTGCCAATGGAGATTGCTATTTTCACAACGGCGCAAAAGATGGTATCCAGCCTGGACAGTTTTACGCTACTTGCCATCCCCTTTTTCATCCTGTCCGGTGTCTTGATGAACCATGGCGGTATTGCGCTGCGCTTGGTCAATTTTGCCAAGCTTTTTAGCGGACGAATTCCGGGGTCTTTGGCGCATACGAATATCGTCGGCAACATGATGTTTGGCGCTATTTCGGGCTCGGCGATTGCTGCTTCAACCTCGATTGGTGGCGTCATGGTGCCCATGAGCGAAAGAGAAGGCTATAGTCGCTCTTTTTCAGCAGCAGCCAATATTGCATCGGCGCCTACTGGCATGCTCATCCCCCCTACCACGGCGTTTATCCTGTATGCGCTGGCCAGTGGTGGTACCTCTATCTCTGCACTCTTCGCCGGAGGACTCATCGCGGGTGGATTATGGGGCATAGGCTGCATGCTGGTTGCTTACCTAATAGCGAAAGCGCGTGGTTATACCACCAAAATCGATTTACGAAACACATCGGTCAGAAAGGTCATCGCGGAGGCATTGCCTAGTTTATTACTGATTGTCATCATTATTGGCGGCATCGTATTAGGGGTATTCACCGCCGTTGAAGCCTCCGCCATTTCCGTGCTTTACACCATGTTGCTTACTATTGGCATCTATCGGACCATCAATTTTTCTGCGTTCCTGGCATCCTTGATAAAAGCCCTAGAGACCACTGGCGTCATCATGTTCTTACTGGCCGCTTCCGCCGCCATGTCATTTGCCATGTCGATCACAGGTCTTCCTGCAGCGTTGAGCAGCACCATTTTAGGCGTTTCAGAAAATCCGGTCATTGTTTTACTGGTCATTACCCTGATGCTACTGGTGATTGGCTGCTTCATGGATATCGGCCCTGCCATATTGATATTTACTCCCATATTACTCCCTATTACCAACTTGATTGGGGTCGACCCCGTTCATTTTGGCATCGTCATGGTATTCAACCTTTGCATTGGCACCATCACTCCACCGGTCGGCACCGGTCTTTTTGTCGGAGCAGGCATCGCCAAGGAAAAGGTAGAAAACTTACTGCTCCCATTATTACCTTTCTACCTTGTCATCATGGCAACTCTTTTATTGATCACGTATGTTCCTAGCATCACGCTTTTTCTACCCAGAATCATGGGACTATAAATTAATCTTTCGTAATAGGAGTATTAAAAATGCAGGTATTCGAAGTGAGAAACAGTGAGCTGTTAAGAAAAAAAGAGCGCTTCATAGAGCGCAAAAAGCTCATCGAGCTTATAAAGAGCAACATCCATAACCTGATCAACATCCACGATCAGACTGGCGAATATCTATTGCACCTAGACGATGGCCGAACAATTGATACCAAGGGATGGGCCGGCTGGGAGTGGACCCATGGCATCGGCCTTTATGGCATCTACAAGTATTATGAACAGACAGCAGATAAAGAAGCGCTAGCCATCATCGATAAGTGGTTCGAAGATCGCTTCGATGAGCCTTTGGCAACCAAGAACGTGAACACCGTATGCCCATTTCTGACGCTCGCCTATCGCTACGAAGAAACAGGCCATAAACCATGGCTGCCCTATCTCCAAACGTGGGCTGAGTGGGTCATGTACGATATGCCCCGTACCGAGAAAGGGGGCCTTCAGCACATCGTCTACAACAACGAGAACCATCAGCAGCTATGGGATGATACGCTGATGATGAGCGTGATGCCGCTCGCCAAGATTGGCCAGTTGTTGAATAGACCTGAATATATCGAAGAAGCAAAATATCAGTTCTTGCTGCATATTCAGTACTTGATGGATAAACATACCGGTGCCTGGTTCCATGGCTGGACATTCGAAGGTAGGCACAATTACGCCAATGCCTTGTGGGCGCGTGGCAACAGCTGGCTGACCATCGTCATTCCTGATTTTCTCGAATTACTCGATCTACCCGCGCACGATGCATTCCGTCGCCATTTGATCCAAATACTGGAGTCCCAGGTACACGCCCTCGCTCAGTGGCAATCGGAAAGTGGTCTCTGGCATACCATATTGAACGATGAAACCTCCTATCTAGAAGCTTCGGCAACCGCCGGGTTTGCTTACGGCTTACTCAAGGCTGTACGGCTGCGCTACATCGATGCCAGCTACGCTTGTATCGCGGAAAAAGCGGTGAAAGGCGTCATTAATAATATCAATTCGGAAGGTGAATTAGAGCAGGTCTCCTTTGGAACGGCCATGGGAGACACCCTCGATTTTTATAAGGAGATCCCTCTGACATCAATGCCTTATGGGCAAGCAATGTCCATTTTGTGCCTCTCCGAATACATGCGGACATATCTGTAATTCCTTCATCTGATAGTCGATCCAATACCAACAATACCCTTTTGGAGTAACCCATGATCACTTCACGCCCCGCAAAAACGATTCTGGCCGCGACCATCTCCCTACTCGCAGTGACGTCTACAGCCGTTCAGGCCGAGCAGACCATCAATCTTAAGCTGGCCTATGCCCAGAACTCTCAGCCCGTAAAGGATGCACTAAACCTCTTTGGCGAGCTCGTCGAGGAAAAAAGCAATGGATCGGTAACCGTATCCTACTTCCCGGATAGCCAACTAGGCGGAGAAAGCGAACTCGTCGAATTACTCCAGGCGGGTGCCATCGATATGACCAAGGTATCAGGCGGATTGATGGGCAGCTTCTCTCCCCTTTACGATGTTTTTTCGATGCCTTATCTGTTCGATGATGAAGAGCATTTCTATCGCGTCATGAACGATAGCGACATCATGGAGAGCATTTATCGCTCGACAGAAGATCAGGGATTTGTAGGAGTGGGCTGGTACGACTCTGGACAGCGTAATTTTTACACTACTAATGCGCCTATCGAACGAGTCGAGGATTTGGCCGGCAAGAAGATCCGTGTCATGCAAAGCCAAACCGCTATCGACACGATGAGGCTTTTGGGTGCCTCGCCCGTCATAATGGCTCAAGAAGAGGTCTATACCGCCTTGCAGCAAGGCGTGCTGGACGGCGCCGAAAATAATGAATTCGCACTCACTACCGCGCGACATGGCGAGGTCGTCGATTTCTATACGTTAGATGGCCATACCCGCATCCCCGACATCATCCTCATCAGCAACCGAGCACTGAATGGGTTATCGGACGATCAGCGTGAAGCGGTCATGGAAGCGATCGAGGCATCCACCGAGTCTCAAGTGGCACAGTGGCGTGAAGCGATCGCCAATGCACGAACACAAATTCAGGAGGATTTCGGGGTTACGATCGTCGAGGTAGACATCGCGCCTTTCCAAGAAGCCGTGCAGCCAATCTACGAAACGCTAGAGAGCACACCCGAAGAGTACGCTATCTATCAGCAGATCAAAGCCGTGAGCGCTCCTTAAGGCTGTACTCGGCAGGGCGTAGCCAGTACTCAAACGCTATGCCCTGCTGCTCGGTTTTTTTCTTATATCTTTGCGGAGGCGGTATGAATATTGGCATCAGAGCTCATGATTTACCCAAACAACCGCTGGATGAACTTGGCGATACTCTTTCAATGCGTCAGTTGAACATCATCCAGCTCGCCCTGGGAAAGTCCTTCGATCTGACCCCTGAGCCTGGTTTCATCACGCCGGGCCTGGCCAATCATATTCGACGCTCATTCAGCGACAAAGAAGTGAGAATCGCTGTATTGGGCTGCTACGTTAATATCATCCATCCCGACCGGCAGCAGCGCAAACAAGCACTGTCCCTTTTCAAGGAGCATCTCAAGTACGCCAGGGATTTTGGCTGCAGTATCGTTGGCACCGAAACCGGCAACGTCAATGCAGAAATTGTGTATACCGAGGAGAATTTCACCGAGTCGGCGTTCAGCGAGATGGTCGAAAGCGTTCAGGAACTCGTCCAGGAAGCAGAAAAATTTGGCGTTATCGTGGGCATAGAGCCTGGCATCAATCACCCCCTGCACAGTGCTGATAAAGTACGTCGCTTGGTAGAGGCCGTACCTTCTAACAACCTTCAGATCATCTTCGATCCTGTCAATCTACTGACAAGCGATAATTATCGTGACCAGCAGGCCATTCTGGAAACGGCCATCCACCAATGGGGTGATAAGGTCGCCGTTCTTCACGCCAAGGACTTCATCGTCGAAGACGGAAAACTGGTATTTGTTCCCCTTGGTCAAGGCTGGCTCGATTATCAGTTGGTATTCGATCAGCTCATCGATAAAAAACCTTATATTGACATCATTATGGATGAAATCGATGCTGAGGATATAGAAGCTGGCTTTACCTTCATCAGGTCATTGGTAAAAAGCAGCCCCATCATCAGTAATCGCCCATATTAATTCTTTAACGCGGCGGTACGGTTTTATATGGCCATAGCCGCCGCTTGATTCAACTATCTCGGGCTTTCTGGACGACGTATCAATTCCAAATTAACACTCCTATGATCGTCAGCATCAAGATGGTCAATGACACCATCGCTTCGCCCAGCGTGTAGGTTTTGAACCCACCACGAACGGTAAATTTAGCAAGTTGGGTGGTGATCCAGAAGCCGCTATCGTTCACGTGACCGATACTGATACCGCCTGCTAGCGCCGCCAAGGCAATCCACAAGGGCTCTACCACGCCGGTAGAGGCTGCCCCTGCCATGATGGTCATGGCGGTAATACCAGCCACTGTGCCAGAGCCTTGGGCAATGCGAAAAATCGCCGCCAGAGAGTAAGTCAACAACACCATACCCAAGGCGGATTGGGTATCGCGAAACAGTTGATCAACGAGCATTTCGCCGATTTGCGTTTCCTTGATCACCGCTCCCAAAGAGCCACCCGCACCGGTAACGAGGAGTACCAGGCCTGCGGTTTGCAAACCTTTCGATGCCGAGACATCACAACGATCTCGAGACATCAATGGAATGGCAATGGCATAGGCCGCTATGGCCCCAAGCATCAAGGCCACGATTCGGTCGCTCACAAAGGCGACGAATCCCGGCAGTTCGGTACCACCGAGCATGCCGATTTGCTGCCCATAATCGTACAGTGTACCGCTCAGGATGAGCAGGATCGGAATGGCAATGGGCGCCAACGCTTGCCATAGAGGCATATCGGGTAGGTCGGGAGATGCTGTAGCGCTCTCCTCCTCATCGATCTCATTCGCGAGCTCATCCTTGGCGGCGTTCCAAATACCGGCATCGAGCAGCATGAAGTAGAGCTTCATGACGATCAATGCGGTAATGAGCCCGACGGTCAATCCAGCAAAGGTCATGATGCCTATATCGAAACCAAGAATGGAGGCGGCCGCTAACGGATTGGGGGTAGGTGGCACGATGGTGTGCGAGGTAGCCGCCCCGATGACCAGCGCGCCTATAGCGTAAGGCAGAGGCTTGCCCAGCGTCTTGGCCAGCGCCACGCCGAGAGGAACCAGAATCACGAATGTGACATCGAAAAACACCGGGATCGACAACAGGAAACCAGTCAACCCTAATGCGTATAACCCGGCACCTTTTGGCGCACTGGCGACTAGCCGGTAGGCGATTTTATGCGCAGCTCCCGAATCACTCATGAGCTGACCAATGATGACGCCAAAGCCAATCGGCAACCCGATGGCCGTCATGATATTACCAAACCCCGCGCCGATGGCGTCGACGGTTCCGGTCATGCCAAGGCCCATGGATAATCCAAGATATAGGCAGCCCACCACCAGACTAATGGCAGCGTTTAATTTCACATAAAGAATAAGCAATAGGATCAGCAAGATCGCTACCGCAAGGTGCAATACTTCCATGGCGTGTTCTCCACTATTATCGTATTTATAAGCCAAGAGTTTATTGCGCAGCAGCGTTCATTTTGCGCGCAATTTTCCTAATCGCCTTGACCACTTTGAAGGGCTAATTTTCGAGTTTTATTAATACTGGATACGAGTCGGTTATGGGTGACCGGTTGCCGCCTCCCCTTCTCTTCTTACCCACAAAGGGGTTATAACAAACCAGAGAGCGGTTACCGTTAAAATGCTTGTCTTCATGGTTGATTCACTAACCACATCGAACAAATAAAGCAGGGGTAAAAGAACGGTAAGCACCAGCATCAAGAGCGAAATACCTTGAAGTAGTTTACGCATCAGGTCGACTCCAGCGTTGATGAAGATGGTGCTGCCGAAGGCTCGACTCGCTTGCGCTGAGCAATGAAGCTGAGCAGAACGAAGAACCCAGCGGCGATGAACCAGCCAGGCAGGGCTACAAAGAAGATCTCGATACCGGCGAACTGCACCATGAACAGGCAGATAGCCAGCGTGATCAACCATGTAGCTATCACAGGTAGCGTGAACTGCTGCCCGGTATACTCGGCATAGAAACTCTTCAGGCCCAGTTTGGGTAATACCCAGTAATCAATGAAGATCATCGCTCCCACTGGCATGAGCAGCAGGCCATACAGCGCAACGAAGTCCAGTAGCTGCATCGCCACCCCCGGAAACAGCGCTACGATGGTGGTCAAAATCCCCGTGCCAATGGTCACCTTGAAGCGCGACACGGTGGGAACGATCGCCTGAAAGGCAAGACCCGCGCGATAGATGGTAGGATTGGCCGTCGTCCAGCCGGCGATGATGACGCAGATAAGCCCAGCGATCCCCAGTGCCTGATCGGCCAGCGGGCCAGGTAATGGGGTAGGAATTTGCCCTGCCTCGGACGCAGCAATTACCGCAGCTTCGCTGGTGAGCCCTGCATCATACATCTGAAAGGCAAACAGCATAGAGGCAGCCAACCACGCCATGAAGTGGCCCACGTACATACCTGCAGCCGATGCAATGCTGTACCAGCTCTTGCGGGCAAACCGAAGCACCGTCAAATCGGACATGCCCGCGTGCATTGCCATATTGGCGAACCAGGCAAAGAAAATGACGTGCCAAATCGAGAAGCTGGGCTGGCCTGGCACTTCCACACCGGTCCATATCGCGGTATCCGCCAACGTCCAGAGATCGCTCAGCGAGCTGGCTTCAGCACCCGTTGCATCGATGAACCACTTGAGTGACACGATACCGAATCCCAGAAACATTAGTACCATCCAGGGGGCCGCGATATTGGCAAACCAGGAGACAAAGCGGTAGCCATACGCCGCGACGACGGTGATGACGATACCGACACCGATGACACTCAATACCCACCCAAGGCTATTGGGCAGTAGATCCGACAGAGTGGGCAAGGGGAACCCGAACCATACGCCAACGGCGGTAGCCGAGATCGTGATCATCGCGCCCGCAAGAAAGCAGAAGGATACGCCGTTAGCCAGATTGTAGAGAATGACCGTATGACGGCCGGCGATCTTTTCGAGATGGCAATAGAGCGTCAGTCGGACCCGTGTGCCAATAGGTGCCGTCAGGAACAACCAGCTCAGTACCGCCAGCATGTTACCTATCAATAGCCCGATCACCACATCAAAGGCCGCCACACCAGCCAGTACGAACAAGGGACCGATCATCAGTTCGGTGCCCGCGGCATGCTCACCTGCGTACATACCGATGAAGCTCTTGAAACCGAGCCGGGCCTTGGCAGGCACCGGCGTACGCTCATACTCCCCACCTGCAACTTCTCCGCCTACCGCGCCAGACGAGGCGGCGGAGTCGCTCATATGACTCATCGCAAGGTACCCCGATCAGATGATTTATCAGGTTTCCAGGTACACCACATGACTGTGGGTATACTCGTACAAGCCATGTTTTCCATCCGCCCCACCGATGCCGGATTTACGCACCCCGGCGTGGAAACCCTGCATCGCTTCGAAGTTTTCACGGTTGATGTAGGTCTCGCCAAAGTCCAACTCGCGCGCCGCCTGCATGGCGCTGTTGAGGCTGCGGGTATAGATCGAGGATGTCAGGCCATATTCACAGTCGTTGGCTAGTGCAATAGCTTCATCAAGGGTGTCGACCACCTGTATCGGCAGGACAGGGCCAAAAATCTCCTTGCGCATGATTTCCATATCCTGGCGGCAATTTGAGAGCACCGTCGGCTGGTAGTGAAAACCAGCACCGAGATCGGCAATTTTGCCTCCCGTAACTAGTTCGGCACCGTTACGACGCGCGGTATCGACCATCTGTACGACTTTATCCAGCCCTGCCTGGTTGATCATGGGGCCCATTTCGACATTGCTATCGGCCAGGGGATCGCCATAGCGGGTAGCTTCCATCGCCTTGGCCATGCGCGCGATGAAATCATCGGCCACGCCACGCTGCACGTAAACGCGCTCGGCGCAGTTGCACACCTGCCCGGTATTGATGATCCGCGAGCCACGAATGGCGTTCACGGCTAGATCGAGATCGGCGTCATCGAGCACGATGGAAGGCGCTTTGCCGCCCAGCTCCAAATTGAGTTTGGTAATATTGCTCGCTGCATTGGCCATGATACGAGCGCCGGTCTCGACACTACCGGTAAAGCTGATCATGTCGACCTGGGCACTGGCAGTGAGCGCATTGCCTGCCTCAGCGCCCGTTCCGCTCACGACATTGAAAACACCAGTGGGAAAGCCAACCTCATCGAACAGACGAGCGAATTCGAAGCAGTTGTTCGGCGTCTCTTCGCTTGGCTTGATGACGATAGTGTTGCCAGTGATCAAGGCAGGCGCCATCTTGCGGGCAATGAGAAAAAACGGAAAGTTCCAGGGTAGGATGCCTGCCACCACGCCTAGAGGCTTACGAAAAAGAAAAATATTTTCCTTGGGCCGATCACTCTGAATGATTTCGCCCTCGATGCGACGCCCCCACTCGGCCATATAATCCAAGTAGTCAGCGGTAAAGTTGACCTCGACCTCGGCCAGTCCACTTATTTTTCCCTGCTCGGCAGTGATCGTTCGCGCCAAGTGAGCAACATTATCGCGCAGTTTATTGGCCAAGCGATGCAGTAAGGCGGCCCGTTCGACGGCCGGCGTTGCTGCCCACTGTTTTTGTGCTCCACGTGCAGCCTCGAGGGCTCTCTCGACATCGTTAGCACTTGAGGCGGGAACCCGAGACAAAACCTCGTGCGTAGCAGGGTTGAGAACCTCCAGGTGCTGGGAAGTTGGCTCGAAGGTGCCGTTGATATAGTTCTGGTAAGTGGTTAGCTGTGACATTGTCATGCTCCTGTTATCGTTATAGGCGGCGGCAACGAAACCGCTGCGGATAAGTGCATCAATACGTGCTTGAAGCGTTATACGTAGCCTGCTTCTTGTAGCGGGCCACCGTGGTCATGGCGCTCTGACGCAACAGGCTGATGTCGATTCCCACGGCAATGAAGTGACAGCCCAGTGCTTCATAGCGACGAGCATCCTCTTCAAGGGGGGCGAGAATACCGACCGGCTTACCCGCCGCTTTGGCCACCTTGATCACTGTCTCGATGGCTTGCTGCACCTCGGGGTGGCCTGGATTGCCCGGATGCCCCATCCCCACCGATAAATCGGCCGGTCCGATGAATACCGCATCGACCCCCTCGGTGTTGGCGATCGCCTCGGCGGATTCGACCCCTTTGGGGGACTCCACCTGCACGATCAGACAGAGCGACTCATGCGCCTTGGACAAGTAGTCGTCCACACCATCCCAACGCGTCGCCCGTACCAGTCCACCGCCCACACCGCGAACACCGTGTGGGGGATAACGTGTCGCCCGCACCAACGCCGCCGCCTGATCGGCACTTTCGACCATGGGAACCATGAGCGTCTGAGCACCAATGTCGAGCAGTTGCTTGATCAGGGCCGGATCCTGATTGACACAGCGCACTACCGGCGCGCTCTGGTAAGGCATCACCGCTTGTAACTGAGCCAGAATAGTGGGCACCGTATTGGGTGCATGCTCACCATCGATGAGTAGCCAGTCAAAACCGGTCCCCGCGATAATTTCGGCCGCATACCCTGTCGCAAAACCGGCCCAACAGCCCCATTGGGTCGTGTCACTCGCCAGCGCTTTCTTGAACTCATTAACGGGCATTTGCATGCATTCGCCTCCTCAAAATAAGAGTAATCACTGCAAATTGACGTACATGCCGCCATCCACTAGCAGCGATGCACCGGTGACGTACTGCGCCATATCGGAGGCCAAAAAGACCAGCGGTCCAGCCAAATCCTCTGGGCGCCCTAGGCGGCCAAGAGGCGTACGCCCGGCCATGTAATCGCGTTTTTTCTGGTCGGCAAGGTCTTCCTTGTTGATATCGGTTTCGATGGTGCCAGGAAGAAGCGCATTGCAGCGGATGCCATATGGTCCCAGAGCAACGGCACAGGACTGCATCAACGACAATAGCCCCGCCTTGGTAGGCGTGTAGTGCGTCTGCATACCGCCCCCCACGAGCGCGCTGATCGAACTTACCGCAATGATCGCGCCACCACGCCCTTGACGTTTCATCTGGTTGGCCGCTGCCTGAACTGCAAAAAAGGCACCATTGAGGTTCGTGTTCACCGTGTCGAGATAGGTCTGGCGGGGCATATCCAGGAAACTATGGAAAGGACAGATACCCGCGTTATTGACGAAGACATCGACACCGCCAAACTGCTCGACGGCCGCATCGACCAGTAGCTGCCCGGTATCCGGATCTTCTGCAGGCGCCCCAACCGCGACGGCACGGCGACCAAGCGCTTCGATCTCCTGGATCAGTTCGTCTACCGCAGCGCGGCTGGAAGGGCTACCGCTGTAACCGATGACGACATTGGCGCCCTGTCGCGCGCACTCGATAGCGGCAGCACGACCGATACCACGAGAGGCCCCGGTAATGATGACGCTCTTGTCTGCCAGTAACATGTAAATCCCCCTTGAGATGGATGGATCAGATTTAAATACGGTATATGCGCCGAGCATTGCTTACGAAGAGCGCTTGCTGCTCGGTGTGGCTTGCATCGGCGATGATCTGCGCATAGGCATGCCAGATATCTGCATACCGTGCATAAAGTCCATCAACAGGATAATTGGAAGCGAACAGGCAGCGTTCTACGCCAAACGCATCTATCGCCTCTAGAATCAGCGGACGAATGCTGCCAAGGCTCCACTGATGGTCGAGCATGCCAAAGCCACTCAGCTTGGTCACAATGTTGGGTTGGCAAGCCAGCGTCCGCATACCGTCACGCCACTCACACCAGCCGCGCACGCCTTGACGGTCCACGTACATTCCTGCGTGATTGAGCACGAACTGAATATCGGGGTGGCGCGCGGCAATAGCGGCGGCCTGAGTCATTTGCGAAGGATATATCTGAAGATCGAACGAGAGCTTCAGCGGCGCTAGCCGCGCCAGATTCTGCTGCCAAAGCGCCTCTTTCATGTAATGGCGCCCGACATAGTCGTAAAGCGGGTTCTGGTGCACATTGAGAATCTGGCGCACCCCGCGTACAGCACCGGAGAGCGCGCACTGCGCTTCGAGCCTGGCCGGTGCCTCCGGCTGCGATAGATCCACCCTCACCACCATTGCCGCGTTCAACGACGGGTACGCGGCAAGCGTGCGAGTCAACCACCGCGTCTCTGCCACAGGGTCATCGGCATCCGCTTCCACGTGAACCAGCCCCACCAGTTCGATGTCATCGAGCTGATCGAGTAACTCATCCGGCCCGAAGTCACGCGCCATGGGGGTATAATCTCCCAGCAGGTTCGGCGTGGGATTCTCGAGCCAAGGCTGATTGCCCTGATCAAGCGCCCAAAAATGAAGATGCGGATCGACTACTTGCACGTGGGCTCTCCCGGCAAGAAAGAGAAGACTTCCTCTAGAGGAATGCTGACCGGCGAATTATCGGCGGCGGAATCCATGATATCGGCCATATATGTCCACCAGCGCTGCATGACGGGCAAGGCCGAAAGCTGATCCACGGTATGCTCCTCACTCAGGTACATGATGGCGAATAAATGCAGGCTTCGAGGGTCGAGGAAAATGCGATACTCTTCGATACCGGCATCGGTCAGCGCCGTTGCAAGCTCTGGCCACAGCTCATCATGCCGGCGCTGGTACTCCTCTTCCTGCCCCGGGTGGAGCGTCATACGCAGCGCCTTGATAGGCATAGATAACTCCTCAAATTCGTTTAATGAGTGTAGGGACGTGCCAACTCACAATCGGGGTTCAAGCGCACCCCAAAGCCCGGTTTATCCAGCTTGGAGGCGGACATGCGACCGTTCTCGGGTACCGGCTCATCCAGCAATAGCGGGTTGAACATGGGAACGACTTCGTCAGCCTTGGGCGCCATCATCAAGAACTCGGCGAACGGACTGTTATGGCGGGTGATCACGAAATGGTAGCTGTAGACCGAAGAACCATGCGGTACGACGAGCTTGTTATGGGCATCGGCAAGCGCTGAAATCTTGATCAGCTCGGTAATACCTCCGCACCAGCCCACATCGGGCTGAATGATGTCGCAGCACTCCATTTCGAGCAGCATGCGAAACCCCCAACGGGTCGCTTCGTGCTCGCCGGTATTCACGAGCATGCCCTTGGGAACATCGCGCTTGAGCTGCGCATAGCCCCAGTAGTCATCGGGCGGCAAGGCCTCCTCGATCCATTTGAGGTCATACGCCTTGGCGCCTTGGGCCAACCGCGTAGCATAGTTGAGATCCAGGCTCATCCAGCAGTCGTACATCAACCAGAAGTCATCGCCCACGGCGCTACGCATTTTGGCCAGATGCTCAAGGTTCTTCTTGAGACCTTCTTCACCTTCGGCAGGACCGTGAACCAGCGGCATCTTACCGCCGATGAACCCCATCTCCTTGGCCAGATCGGGGCGGGCCCCGGTCGCATAGAAGACCAGTTCGTCACGCACCGGACCGCCCAGCAGCTGGTGCACAGGCAGTTGGCGGACCTTGCCCAAAAGATCCCACAGCGCTAGATCCACGCAGGAGATCGTATTGATCACCACGCCTTTGCGACCGTAGTAGAGCGTGGCATTGAACATCTGGTCCCAGATCTTCTCGATCTCGCCTACCTGCTTGCCTTCGATAAAGCGCGCTAAGTGCTTTTCGACGATCCAGGCACCGATTTCGCCGCCAGTCGTCACGGCGAATCCGACCGTGCCATCGCTGGCCTCGACTTCGACCACCAGCGTCCCCAAGACATTGAGGCCGAAACTACTGCGCGTCATACGGTATTCCGGATACTTGCTCATCGGTGTGGCGATTTGCGAATCGATCCAGTGCCCATCCGCTTGATCATGATAATCCGCACCACCGCCGCGAACGGTATAGGCACGCACCTGCTTGATGGTTATCGCTTGCATACTATTTCCTTACGTTTTAACCGCTGTCGTAAGAAGAGTTCTATAAAAAAGAAGCACGCGATGACTAATGATTATCCATTCACTACCTGATACCTATTGGTTATCGGATGACACAAACCCTCATGGCAAGGGGGCTAGAACGTCAGGCGTATATGCAAGGAAATTGAGCAAGCTAGACTAATGTCGCACGGCCAAGCGCGTCAGCACTGACATAATGGCCGCAGATATTTCACATACGAGTAGGCGATGGATAACCTTCAGGCATTGGCTGCACGACTGCGCTATAAACATTTGCTCATGCTTTCAACTTTAGGGCGACGGCGTAACTTGCATAAAGCAGCGGAAGCCATGCACATGTCACAGCCTGCCGCAACGAGAATGCTAGGCGAAATCGAGCGCATCTTTCATTGCCAGCTCTTCGAACGAACGCCACGCGGCATGCAGCCTACTACCTTGGGTGAGGTACTTATCGAATTCGCCGACAATGCCCTGATTCGGCTCGATCGCTGCGCCGAAGAGATCCATCGCTATCAGTTAGGGGGGAGGGGGCAGCTAACGGTAGGCGCCATCATGGGCGCAGCCCCTGATTTAGTCGCTCAATCCATCATCGAAATGAAACGACAGCGCCCGCTGTTACAAATTCGCTTAATGGGTGAAACCAGCGATCAGTTAGTCGAACTGCTCGAACAGGGAAAAGTGGATATCGCCATCGCTCGTTATGCGACATCGATTCAGCATAATCAATTCGATTTCGAACCCCTTGGCAATGAAAAGATGGTTACCGTAGTGCGCAGGAACCACCCTCTTTTGCATGGTGAACTCCCCCATTTAGAGGTACTGCTCGATGCTTGGCCCTGGATACTCCAGCCGATGACTACCCCCGCCCGCCAAACGCTGGAGAAAGAGTTCGAGTTGGCCGGCATGGTATCACCGCGAGACATTATCGAATGCGGCTCGATTTTCGCTGCCCTCCAGTTGGTTCAAAAAAGCGATGCGTTGTTGGTCATGGCCGAAACCGTACTGAACGATCACTTGAACACAGGGCTGATCGACAAACTACCGCTCGAGTTGGGGCGTTCGCTTACCCCCTTTGGTTTATTGACACGCAAGGGCACCTATCATGGCGAGCCGGTATCGGGGTTTTGCGACATATTAAGAAACAAAGCGAGCCAGTGGAGTGGCGTCATATAGAGGGAGCATCGCCAAAGCGCCTTCTCAAGCGGCTTGGCGATACCCCCGCGGGGCGGTGCGCCCTTTGCGGGAGTAGCTGCCCTTTCCTTTCTTGGGCGTTTGCTGCTGAAGCTTGAACATCGGCGTGCGCAGCTGCGCTTTGAGGGCGTTGTCCTTGATATTACGTCGTTTCATGGCATCTCTCTTGAGTTGGATATGGTGGTACGTTCTTGAACGTGCCCGGCTATGACGTTAGCGCGGCGCTCGAGTTCCAGCAAGACGTAGCCAGTATCGAAGCGGTAGAATCGTTGGCCCGAAATACACCTTCTCCCCAGCCAAAAAGACCGCCCGTGACATGTCCGATGACGCCGTCCATTTTTCCCCCGCCGAGCCACCCTTGACGCCTATTCACCGTCAGCCAGGATTTTTGAGTTTTCTACTCTCGCGCTTGGCGGCCGTCTTTGCCATGCAGATTCAGGCGATCGTCGTTGCCTGGCAGGTCTACGACATCACCCGTGATCCGATGTCGCTCGCCTACGTGGGGCTTGCCCAGTTCTTACCCATGTTCTTGCTGCTCCTGCCTGCTGGGGACGTGGTCGACCGTTTTTCGCGTAAGCGTATCTTGCAACTGAGCTGGTCCGTACAGGGAATATGTAGCGCGCTGCTATTAGCGCTTGCCACGGCTCGGCACGAAAGCGTCGTGGAGTTCTATCTGGTACTGGCGCTATTTGGCTGCGCGCGTGCCTTTACCGGCCCTACCCTGCAGAGCCTGCTACCCAATATCGTGCCACGTGCTCAACTGGCCCAGGCGATTGCCATCAACAGCGCGATCATGAAGGTCGCGGTCATCGGGGGGCCGCTGCTGGGCGGTGTGCTCTATGGCGTGGGCGGCGGGCGCTTGGCTTACGCCGTGTGCCTAGGCTGTTTCGTTGGCGCCCTGTTACTGCTGCTGTTGGTACCGGTGCGCCGGGCCGAAAAGAGCGTGCTCGAAGGCACGGCGTGGCAGCGCTTCTCGGCCGGTATTCGCTACATTCGTCATCAGCCGATCATCCTGGGGGCGATCTCGCTGGATCTGTTTGCCGTGTTGCTGGGCGGGGTGGTCGCGCTGCTACCGATCTACGCTCAGGAAGTACTGCAGGTGGGGCCGGAAGGGCTGGGGGCGCTGCGCAGCGCGATTGCCGTCGGCGCCCTCATGATGGGGCTTTATCTTGGCGTGTGGGGCATTAAACGTCGGGCTGGGCACGTGATGTTCGCCGCCGTGGCCGTCTTCGGCATTGCCAATTTGGTGTTCGCTTTGTCGACGCTGTTCTGGGTATCGATGGTGGCCATGCTGGTGGCCGGGGCGGCCGATATGATCAGCGTTTACGTGCGTACAACGCTGATTCAGCTGGCCACGCCCGATGCGATGCGCGGGCGGGTGAACGCAGTCAACATGCTCTTTATCGGTTCGAGCAATGAGCTTGGCGAGTTTCGCGCTGGGGGCATGGCGGCAGGCGTCGGCGTGGTGCCCGCCGCCGTGATTGGCGGCGTGGGCACGCTGGCGGTGGTAGGCGTATGGATGCGGCTGTTCCCGACGCTACGCCGGGTCGACCGCTTCGACGAGGCTCGCTAGGGCGAGCGCATTGGCCGGGCTCTGGGCCACACAGCTGACCACGCTGCCCACGATGATGACGCAGGGCGACGGTAAGGGGCTGGCCTCAAGGCGCGCGGGCATGTCACTCAGCGTACCGATCAGCGCCTGCTGATTCGGTAGGCTCGCGTTGGCGACGAGCATGATCGGCCAGTCATCGGGCAGACCCGCCTCACGCAAGCCATGGCAGATCGCCGCTACCTTGGAGAGGCCCATATAGAACACCAGCGTCTCGTCGCGCCGCGCTAGCGCCTGCCAATCGGGGGTGCCGCCTTCGCGGCAGAGCTGGGCGGTGATGAAGCGCAGCTGTTGCGCGTGACCACGGTCGGTAAGCGGAATACCCATGGTAGCCGCCGCCGCCGAAGCAGCAGTAATGCCGGGCACGATATGCGCCACTACGTTGGCCTCGGCCAGCGCCGCGAGCTCCTCTCCCATCCGCGCGAAGACGCCGGGGTCACCGCCTTTCAAACGCACGACCGACTTACCCTCGCGGGCGAGCTTGACCATCAACGCGCCGATATCGGCCTGGGGCATGCTGTGGTGCCCGCTGGCTTTGCCGACGTAGTAACGTTCGGCGCTGAGCGGAATCAGCCCGAGTACGTCGTCCCCCACCAAGCGGTCATAGACCACGGCGTCGGCCTGCATCAATAGGCGCGCCGCCTTGAGGGTCAAAAGCTCCATGTCGCCGCTGCCCGCGCCTACGAGATACACCTCACCCTCACGGCAGCTGCCTTCGAGTTTGAGCGTGGGCGATACCGGCGCACGGGCGCCGATCAGCGCACGCGGAAACGCGGCTACGCCTTGGGCAACGCGTAGGACGGCTTCAGGCCATTTCAGGGCTAGACGCTTGCTCAGCGTGCGCATGGCGGCGCTCCTCTTCTATCAGGGTCTTAAGTTCAGGCAAACAACTGCCGCATTGGGTTCCACAAGCTAGCCGCGCGCCCAACGCTTCGACGCTGGTATCGCCAGCGCGAATGGCACGTACGATGGCGGCTTGGCCCACTTGGTGGCAGCTGCACACCACCGGGCCCGTATCTGCCGCACCATCTTCGCAGCCAGCGAGCAGGCGGCGGCGCGAGGCGTCATCCAGCGTTGGCGCATTGAAGCGCGCTTCTAGCCAGGCAAGGCCGGGCAGCTCACGCGGCGGCGCGATCATCAGCCACCAGCGCAGGCGCCCATCGACGATACCCGCAGCGCGAAAGCGGCCTTCGCCAGCATCCTCGCACCACAGCGTGGCGGGCGCGAGCTGCCAGGCGCTCGTCTGCGCCAGCCAGTCATGCACGGGGCGGGCGTCGGCAAGCTGCCAGCGCTGGCAACCCTGCATCGGGATGCGCGTCCAGTAGTCGAGCGCCAGAGCCGTTTCGTTTAGTGTCACATCATCGGCGCAGAGCAGCGTGGCTTCCCAGGCAACCGAAAGCGGCGCCAAACTCACCGCGCCCTGCTTGCTCTCGGGCTGCCCCGACACGGGGTCGGTCAAGCCCTCGATCAACGCGCCGCTACGTGCTTCACGGCTGTGCACGTCGCTCCAGTGCATGGGAATGAATACTTCACCACGGCGCTGGGCATTAGCTACTCGTACGCGCCCCCGATAGCGACCGTGCGGGGCCGCCAATACTGCCAGCTGCTGGTCGCTAATACCATAGGTGGCCGCATCCTCGGGGTGTACGTCGATATACGGCTCTGGCCGATGGTTCATCAATCGTGGCGCGCGGCCGGTGCGTGTCATGGTGTGCCACTGGTCGCGAATGCGCCCGGTATTCAAGCGCAGCGGGTAGGCATCGCTTACTTTCTGCTCGGGCGGACGAGGCGTCACGGGAAGAAGGTGCGCCCGGCCGCTGGGCGTAGGAAAGACGCCCTCTTCGAACAGGCGCGCAGTGCCGTGGGGAGCGTTTGCCGTTACCGGCCACTGGATCGGTGAGAGGCGCTCATAACCTTCATGCCCGAGCCCCACCAGCGCGGAAATATCGAATAGTCGCTTGCCCTCTCCCTCGTTCTCGAAGCCAGACAGCCGGGCGTGCTCATCGAAGATTTCCCACGGATGGGCGTAGCCGAAGGCCTCGCCAAAGCCCAGCCGTTTGGCCGCTTCGCAGATGATCCACCAGTCATGGCGCGCCTCACCGGGGGGCGGAAGAAGTCCGCGCTGGCGCGAAATACGCCGCTCCGAGTTGGTCACCGTGCCCTCCTTCTCCGACCAGCCGGTCGCAGGCAGCACGATATCCGCATACGCCAGCATGTCGGTGTCGCTGACGCATTCGGAAACGATCACCAGCGGGCAGGCATTTAGCGCACGGCGCACGCGGGCGGCATCGGGTAGGCTGACGGCGGGGTTGGTCGCCATTACCCAAAGTGCTTTGATCTCGCCACGCTCGATGGCGTCGAAAAGCTCGATGGCTTTATAGCCCGGCGCTTCGGGCAGTACCGCAGCCAGGGTCTGCGTCGACCAAAAACGGCTCACGCGATCGAGCGCGCCAGGCAAGTGGTAGTCCATGTGCGCAGCCAGCTGATTGGCGAGCCCGCCTACCTCGCGCCCACCCATGGCGTTGGGTTGGCCGGTGATGGAGAACGGCCCCGCCCCAGGCAGGCCGATCTTGCCGCCCGCCAAGTGGCAGTTGATGATGGCGTTACACTTGTCGGTGCCGCTGGTGGACTGATTGATGCCCTGGGAGTAGAGCGTAACGACGTGAAGCTGGCTAGCGAACCAGTAGTAGAAGGTCTCCAGGCGTTCAGGGTCGAGATCGCAGGCTTGAGCCACCGTCGCGATATCGCCTGCTGTCGCCTTGGCCATATCGAGCGCCTCAACAAACCCTTCGGTATGCGCTTCGACATAGAGCGTATCCACTCGGTGAGTGGCCGCCATCCAGGCAAGCAAGCCATTAAACAGTAGCGCGTCGCTGCCTGGTTTGAGCCCAAGGTAAAGATCGGCGATTTCACAGCTATCGGTGACGCGCGGGTCGATCACCACGATCCGCATGAGCGGGTTGCGCGTCTTGGCCACTTTGAGGCGCTGATAGAGCACCGGATGATTCCAGGCCAAATTACTGCCCACCAGCACGACCAGTTCGGCCTCTTCGAGATCTTCGTAGTTGCAGGGTACGGCATCGGCGCCCAGCGAACGCTTGTAGGCGGCCACGGCCGAAGCCATGCAGAGCCGCGAGTTGGTGTCCAAGTGTGGGGTGCCCAAAAAGCCCTTGAAGAGCTTGTTGGCGACGTAATAGTCCTCGGTAAGCAGCTGCCCGGAGAGATAGGCCGCCACCGAAGCGTTGCCGTGCTGCTGGCGAATTACCTGCAGGCGCGCGGTAAGGGTATCCAGGGCGGTATCCCAGTCGGTGGGACGGCCATCGACCAACGGGGTGGTCAAGCGCCCGCGCTCGCCCAAAGTTTCGTGCAGCGCCGAGCCCTTAACGCAGAGCCTGCCGAAGTTGGCGGGGTGTTCGCCATCGCCCTCGACGTGGGTGACGCGCTCGCCCTCGACGCTTGCGATCACGCCGCAGCCCACACCGCAGTAGGGGCAGGTGGTCTTGATCTGGCAGGCCGTATCGGCGTGTTGCATTGGCATTTTCTCCCGCGCAAAACGCAAAAAGCGTCCAAGCGGGCCTCGAAAGAAGCCAGCCTGGACGCCGTTGTCTCAGGGACACCTGCACCGGTGTCGGATTCACGATTTATGCAGGCACATTTGTTACTTACACCTTCGTCGTCAGCGTTGGCCTTGTTGTTCGCCTGACGAGTCGTGCGTATTGGGATTGTTGTGCCAAATAAGCCGCAATGAGCCTTGTTGCTTATTACCCGAGATAGAGCAAGCGCTACGCCAACCCTGACCTAGCCGATAAAAAGTCATTGAAATCATCACTATGGGAAAAAGAGAAACGTCATTGACATCGCCACAAGTGGGATCTCTTGAAAACTTCGGGTGCAAAATTATCCCTTTGCGCACCATGGCTGTGCAGACAGCCCACTTTCTCACCCTTTCCTGACTAACAAGACGCTGCCCTCCCCCTTATCTTCCATCAGCAACCCACTGATCCTACTGTTTAAATTTTACTAAGCGCGAACATTGGCCGCACACTTGCTGGTACTTAGCGAAGATTCATCACCCAGTACGTATTGGCGTACTTCGCGAACGATCAATGACGGTCGTTCTTCCTGCCCGCAGGCAGGACTTGGCGACCGGGCAACGAAGCCCCTGATGAGTGCACGAAGGCGAATGTCTCCTTTATGCACTCATCAGGGGCTTTTTTGTTGGTCACGACTTTCACGACGACCGCCGCCCAGGCAGAGGAGCTCGATCATGTCATCTGCATCCCCTTTTGCCATCGACCATCTAGTCATCGTCGGTAACGGCATGGCCTCGCACCGGCTTATCCAAGCGCTGGCAGAGGCGCCCACGCGACCAGCGCACATCACCGTTATTGGCGCCGAAGCGCAGCCAGCCTACAACCGCATCCTGCTCTCGCCGCTGTTGGCTGGCGAAATCGACCCCGTGGGGTTGGCGCTACAAAACGAGGCGTGGTACGCCGACCACGGCATCACGCTGTACCTGGATGAACAGGTTCAACGCCTAGATCGCAAGCAACGCCACGTCATTACCACCAAGCGCACCCTCACCTACGACCGCTTGGTACTGGCAACCGGCTCACGCCCTGCCCTGCCGCCGGTTCCGGGCAGCACGCTGTCTGGTATCGAGGGCTTTCGTACCTTGGAGGACGTATCCCGCCTGGCCGCCATCGACCCCGCCAAGGGCCCTTGTATCGTCATCGGAGGCGGGCTTCTCGGGCTCGAGGCCGCCGAAGGGCTACGTAAGCGCGGCGTCGAGGTCAGCGTGCTCCAACGCGGTGCTCATTTGCTCAACCGCCAGCTGGATGCCACCGCCGCCGAACTTCTGGCCGACGAGCTCAACTCCCGTGGGCTAAAACTGCGTATGAACGCACGCGTAAGCCGCTTCGAGAGCGATAACGAAGAGGGCCGCGTGGCCGCCGTGGTGCTGGAAGATGGGCAGCGGCTGCCCTGTCAGCGGGTCATCGTCGCCATGGGCATTACGCCCAACGCTGAGCTGGGTCAGGCCGCAGGGCTTGCCACCGAGCGCGCCATCGTCGTCGACGACACCTTGACCACCTCCGACCCGAGGATTCATGCCCTGGGCGAGTGTTGTCAGTTCGACACCCATACCTATGGCCTGGTCGAGCCCATCTGGCGTCAGGTCGAGGTACTCGCCGACCACCTGGCCGGGCGCGGCGAAGCGCGCTATCACGAAGCGCCCACGGCAACGCGGCTCAAGGTCAGCGGCATTACGCTTTACGCCTTTGGCCCAACCGAAGCGAGCGAAGAGCACGAGATACTGCGCTACGTCGATGGCGGCACCGGCGACTATCGCCGCTTATTGCTTCGCAATGGCCGCATCGAAGGCGCAGTGCTCTATGGCGATACGCGCATGGGGCCTTGGTACTTCAAGCTCGCTCTCGAACACAGCGATATAAGCGATTGCCGCCGAGGCCTCTTGTTTGGCGAGGCCGATGCCAGCGCACTGGGTGACGCGAGTGTCGGCTCGTCGGCTCTTTCTGCATCTAACTCTTCTACATCTAACTCCTCTGCGTCTACCTCTTCTTCGCCCACTCCATCCACCTCCATCGTTGAGGCCGCCTGATCATGACACCCGCGACAAAACTCAACCTCATCATCATCGGTAACGGCATGGTCGGCCACCATTTGGTCGAGCAACTCGTCGAAGCCGATGCCCTCGAGCAGTTTAGCGTTACCGTCTTCGGCGAAGAGCGCCAGCGCGCCTATGATCGCGTGCACCTCTCCGACTACTTCAACGGCAGCGACGCCGAAACGCTGGCGCTTTGCGATGCCGATTACTACGTTCGCCACGGCGTAACGCTCAGAAGCGGCGAGGCCGTCACGGCCATCGACCGCGAAGCGCGCGAAGTAGTGACGTCAAGCGGTCGCTACGGCTATGACCGCCTGGTGCTCGCCACCGGCTCCTATCCGTTCGTGCCGCCCATCGAGGGCCGCGAGCGTGACGGCTGCCTCGTCTATCGCACCCTAGACGATCTCGATGCCATTCGCTCCGCTGCCGAACACGCCTCCAATGGCGTGGTGGTCGGTGGCGGGCTTCTAGGGCTCGAAGCCGCCAACGCCCTGCGCGGGCTCAATCTGGACGCCGCCGTGGTCGAGTTCGCTCCGCGCTTGATGCCCATGCAGGTAGACGCCGAGGGCGGGGAGCTGTTGAAAGAGAAGATCGAGGCGCTGGGCGTGCAGGTGCTTACCGAACGCGCTACCCAGCGCATCGAAGCAGGCGAGCGCAGCCGTCTGCGCATGGTGTTCCAAGACGACAAGGTGCTCGAGACCGATCTGATCGTGTTCTCCGCCGGCATTCGCCCACGCGACGAACTCGCCCGCGCCTGTGACCTGGCCATTGGTGAGCGCGGCGGTGTGGTCATCGACGACGCCTGCCAAACCAGCGACCCCGCGATTCTCGCCATCGGTGAAGTCGCCCTGTGGAACCAGAGCATCTTCGGCCTGGTCGCGCCAGGCTATCAAATGGCCAAGGCGGCGCTGGCCACGCTGCTCGGCGGCGAGACACGCTTTACCGGTGCCGACATGAGCACCAAGCTGAAACTGCTGGGTGTGGACGTGGGCGCCATTGGCGATGCCCACGGTAACCAAAACCCCGGTGCGCGCATGTTTCGCTACCTCGACCCGCTCAAACAGGTCTACCGCAAGCTCGTGGTGTCCAGCGACGGCAAGAAGCTGCTGGGCGCCATGCTGGTCGGCGACAACGGCGCCTACGATACCCTCTTGCAGTACTACGCCAACGGCATCGAACTGCCAGCGGAGCCCGCCTCGCTGATCCTGCCCAACACATCGGATGCCCCCCTGCTCGGCCCTGGCGCCCTGCCGGACACGGCCATGATCTGCTCGTGCCATAACGTAACCAAGGGCGGCATCTGCAGCGCTATCGAAGGCGGCGCGAGTGACCTTGCCGCGATCAAGGGTACGACCAAAGCGAGCACCGGCTGCGGCGGCTGCGCCACGCTACTCAAGAGCGTGGTGGATTTCGAGCTCGAAGCCCGCGGGGTGGAGGTCGACAAATCGCTTTGCGAGCACTTTGCCCATACCCGACAAGAGCTCTACGACATCGTCCGCGTGGAAGGTATCAAGACCTTTAGCGAGCTGATCGAGAAGCACGGCGCAAAAGGCGCTCATGCGCTTGGCTGCGATATCTGCAAACCGGCGGTGGCCTCGATTCTGGCCTCCTGCTTCAACGAGCCGATCACCGATGCCGCGCACATTCCACTGCAGGACACCAACGATACCTTCATGGCCAACATGCAGAAAAACGGCACCTACTCGGTGGTGCCGCGTATCGCAGGCGGTGAAATCACGCCAGACAAGCTGGTAGTGCTGGGTCAGGTCGCCCAGAAGTACGCGCTTTACACCAAGATCACCGGCGGCCAGCGGATCGATTTGTTCGGCGCGCGCCTGGAGGATCTGCCCGCCATCTGGGGTGAGCTGATCGCGGCAGGCTTCGAAACCGGCCACGCCTACGGCAAGTCACTGAGAACGGTAAAATCCTGCGTGGGCAGCACTTGGTGCCGTTACGGCGTGCAGGATAGCGTTGGCATGGCGATCAAGCTCGAGCACCGCTACAAAGGGTTGCGCGCGCCGCACAAGATCAAGTTCGGTGTTTCTGGCTGCACCCGCGAGTGCGCCGAAGCGCAGAGCAAGGACATCGGCGTGATCGCCACCGAAAACGGCTGGAATCTGTACGTCTGCGGCAACGGCGGCATGCGCCCGCGACACGCCGAACTCTTCGCCACCGACCTTGACGATGAAGCGCTCTACCGCACCATCGACCGCTTGTTGATGTTCTACATTCGCACCGCCGACCGGCTACAGCGCACCTCGGTGTGGCGTGAGAACCTCGACGGCGGGCTCGACTACCTCAAGGAGGTGATTCTGGACGATAGCCTGGGGCTTGGCGCCGAATTAGAGCGCCAGATGCAGCACGTAGTGGATCACTACCAGTGCGAATGGGCCAACGCCATCGACGACCCAGAAAAGCTCAAGCGCTTTAGAAGCTTCGTCAACGACGCCCGTCCGGACCCCTCGATCATCATGACCTCCGAGCGTGGCCAGCCGCGTCCGGCGGTGACGAGCAGCCATTAAAACGCGCCCCACCATCACACTTGTAGCACCAAAACCCACAAGAGGTTTTACCATGACCACGACAGCTCTCGAACTCCCCGCCAACGTAGCCACTTGGCAGCGGCTTTGCGCCAAAGCCGACCTAGTGCCCTTTTCCGGCGTTGCCGCTTGGCTCGAAGCGCCCAGCGGCGCCGCCCAGGTTGCGCTTTTCTATCTGCCGGGACACACGCCCGAGCTCTACGCCATCGCGCACGCCGATCCCTTTTCCAACGCAAACGTCCTGGCCTACGGCATCGTCGGCAGTCTCAAAGGCGTCCCCGTTGTCGCCTCCCCGCTCTACAAACAGCACTTTCGCCTAGAAGATGGGCAGTGCCTGGAGGATGAGAACGTGAAGCTGCGCAGCTGGCGCGTGGGCTTTAACGGCAATGAAGTATGGATCGCGACCTAACTCAGCCAAGCTTGCACTGATACGCCCAGCAATCGAGCCGCTGTCCGGCGACGAGCGAATGGCCGGGTAGCTTTTGGCGGGCTTTGAACCCAGCTTTTTCGAGTACGCGTTGCGACGCGGGGTTCTCCACCGAGGCGTAGGCCGAGAGTAGATGTAAACCGTAGGTGCAGCGAGCCTCCTTGAGCAAATGACGTAGCGCCTTTTGGGCAATGCCTCGCCCACAGGCGTTACGTGCAAGCCGATAGCCCACTTGTGCCGTGCCACGTGTTTGATCGATCTGTTTTAAGTTGGCGCGGCCAATCAGGCGACCTTCGCGACAGCGAATCAACAGCGGCAGCATACGGTTTTGCGCGTGCAGCGATAAACACTCGATAATATGTTTTACCGCCCCTTGAGGACAGTAAAAGCGCGGGTCACGTGCTTCCACATAGCGTTCGAACCAGGCACGCTCGGCGACTTCGAACGCCAGCAGTTCGGCCGCGTCTTCGGGTTTGAGTAACGCAAACCGGGGCTGCGTGGGTACTGCGGGGGGGCTTACCATGGCGAGCGGCATTTCCTTCTATCTCCCTGAAGGCCATCATCCTGCACCTGAGTGTAGCGCCGCCTACGGCGATGAGGCGCAAAAGTTGCTATTCTCTGGCGCACTTTTCTCTAAGTTACGACAGGGGCATGGCATGAAAACGGAATCGGGGGCGCTGGTCGTATCGGCCTTGATGGCGCTGGTGATCGGGGCGGCGGGCATTACGGCGACGCTTCTATCCAATTCCCAGGCCATTTTGCTCGATGGGCTTTTTAACCTAATCTATTTCGCCATTGCACTGGTAACGATCAAGGTCAGCCGCTTGGCGAGCCGACCCGATAGCGATGCCTACCCGTTTGGGTATACCTACTTCGAATCGCTGGTCAATCTGTGCAAGGGGCTGTTGATTCTCGGTGTTTCCATCTTTGCCCTGGTGGACGCAGTCGCCGCCCTTCTCAGCGGTGGCCGGGACATCGATGCAGGCCTTGCCATCGTTTACGCGCTCTTTGCCACGGCGACCTGCTCGTTCACTGCCTGGACGATGCACAAAAGCCTTGGCCATGTGAGAAGCCCCTTGATCGAGGCCGACAAGCTCAACTGGGTGGTCAATAGCATCATTTCAGCCGCCGTGCTGGCGGCATTTTGCCTCGTCTTACTGTTGAAATGGCTCGACTGGCAGACCTTCGTCCCCTTTATTGACCCGATTCTGGTCATAGCGGTCGTGCTGCTTTGCCTTGGCGTTCCGGTGCGGATGGCCACTCAAGCCTTGCAGGAGTTATTGAACAAGACGCCACCCGCCAGTATCGCCGCCCCCGTGCGTGATGCCATCGCCCATGCCCTGGCCGATACCCCCACCGAAGAGATTCGTGTGCGCATGGTGCGCCCGGGGCGCATGCTCTACGTCATGGTGCACGTGGTGCTGCCCGAACAGAGCGAAGGCCAAGAGGTCACCCAATTGGACCAGCTACGCGAGCGCATCGACCAGGAGATTCGCACCCACCACTCGCCCATGGTCTGCGATGTCGTTTTCACCGCCGACCGGCGCTGGGCGGCGCCATCGTGCGGGCAGCTAGTTACTAAATGAACGGCTAGTCACCCAATAAAACGAGAGCGTCAGCGCGACCCTAAACGCCTGATCTCCTCATAGAGCGCTTGCGGTATCGTAACGCCGTCGCACAGGCTACGTTGCCGCGCCTCGTAGCGGCGCTGGGATGGCAGCCGCGCCCCTTGGCCCAAGATCTGCTCGAACAGGGTTTCGGCGTGCTGCAGGTGATGATCGCAATCCTGGCCCAGGAAAACGTGTGGGGAGAGCGCGATGATCAGCTCACCGTGAAACGGTTTGGCAGTGCTCTCTGGACCCGCTGCCTGGGTTTCATGACCCAAGACTTCGCCGATCAAGGGCCCTGCCAGCAGCTCGATCATGGTCGATAGGGCCGAACCTTTGTAGCCCCCGAACGTGCGCATGGCACCTGCTAACGCGGCCGTTGGGTCGGTGGTCGGCTCGCCGTTTGCATCCATGGCCCAGTGATCGGGAATCGTTTTCCCTGCCCGCCGGTGGAGCTCGATCTCGCCTCTGGCGACCTCACTGGTGGCAAAATCAAAGGTATAGGGCGTACCGTCCGGTCGCGGCCACGAAAAGGCGATGGGGTTGGTGCCCAGGAGTGGGCGCTGACCGCCCGCCGGTGCCACGAAAGCATGCGTCGGGGTCATGGCGATGGCGACGACGCCCTGGCTCGATAGCGCCTCCACTTCGGGCCACAGCGCAGAGAAGTGGAAACAGTGAGTGATACCCAGCGCCGCGATACCGGTGCGCTTAGCTTTTTCGACCAATAGCGCGCTGCCCTTTTCGAACGCCAGCAAGGAGCATCCTTGGCGGGCATCGGCGATGACCACGCTGGGTGCCTTATCGACGATCTCTGGTTCAGTCTGCGTATCGATCCCGCCGTTTAGCGCCGTGTGTACGCAACCAATCAACCGATACAGGCCGTGCGAGTGGCACTCATCGCGCTGCGCCGCCATGACACTACGGGTGATAGCCTCGGCATGGGCGCGGCTAAAGCCGTTGTGCTGGAGAACATCGAGGCTTAGGGCTTGGGCGTCGTCGAGAGATAGCGTGATGTCTTCGCTCATGCTCACTTTCCTTCATTTGTGGCAGGCATAGGTAGTAACGTAAGCGCTACTCGCGGTCGTCGGGATGCCCAATCGATGTAAATTTACCGCCATGGTAGCGCACGGCAGCATCGTTACTGTCTAGCTCACGATCGTGGTGTTCGGTTTCTGCGCGCCATGGCTCTGAGCTATCGCGCGGTACCCAGCCAAGAAAACCAGCGTGCCGATTGTCCCACCACTGTTCTGCATTATTTGAGGCACCGTAGACTACGGTGTGCTCTAAACGTGGAGTGGCGAAGGCACGCGTCAATAGCGCAACAAAATCGCTCAAGCTCAGCCAGGTCGCCATCATGCGCGTATCTGCAGGCTTGTCGAAACATGAGCCAATACGCACGCTTAGCGTTTCGACACCAAACTTGTTGTAGTAGAGACTCGCCAGATTCTCACCGAAGCACTTCGAGACGCCATATAGCGAATCTGGCCGCTGGGGTACTTGATTGTCGATGCGCTGATGGCGTTCATAAAAGCCTATGGCGTGGTTGGAGCTGGCAAATACGATGCGCGGTTTACCGTTCAGCCGTGCGGCTTCGTAAAGGTTATAGGTGCCCGCGATATTCGCACTCAAAATCGCATCCCACGGGCTCTCGACCGACATCCCCCCTAAGTGAACGATGCCATCACAGCCGCGTACCAGTTCCGCGACCGCCTGTTTGTCGCTTAAATCGGCCTGAATCAACTCTTCGTGAGACTGCGCGCTGTCCAAAGGTGCAATATCAGAAAGACGCACCTGCTTGGCCAATGTAGCGAGATGCGGTCGCAGGCTCTTGCCTAAGCCACCGGCCGCGCCGGTAACGAGAAGACGATTCAACATGAGGGCTCCTTGACATTCCTTTTATATAAAACAGTATTTTTAGTGCTCAGGGTTGATGCGTCGTTATCTGTACCCTTTCAAGCTTAAAAGCCGTACAGTTTGGCCGGGTTATCGACCAGAATTTTTTGCCGAACGCTGGGCGAGGCCCACCGCAGTAATACATCAAGCTGCTCGGCATCGTCCGGATAGTGCTCACGCGGCACACCCACATGGGGCCAGTTCGACCCCCAGAGGACACGTTCGGGCGCATGCTCGATCAGCCTTTTCGCGACCGGGCCCACATCCTCGTAGTGCGGCCCGCCCGTCAGGCTCGTTTCGTAGCCACCGCATATTTTGATCCATGCATTGCCGCGATCCAGAAGCTCAGCAATATGATCGACGCGCACGTCATCAGCCGAGACAGGGGGCATGAACTTGCCGATATGATCGATGATGTAATCCGTTTGAATGGCCTTGAGCGTAGTGAGATAGTCATTAATTTCGCGACCGTTAAACTGAACCATCAAGTGCCAGCCAAACGCTCGTATGCGCGCTTCGACCTCGGCCAGCCGATCTATCCCTACCGCGCCGCCCGGCAACTGCATGATGCGAGCACCACGCGCACCTTGGGCATGAAACTCCTCGATATCGGCTTCCGAGGCATCAGGTCGAACGGCGACGATCGCTCGGGCGCTCGCCTGCCCCATCTGGGCTACGGCGTCGAGTACAGCCCGATTGTCGAATTGATAGGCATTGGACTGGGTCACGACGACCCGATCCAATGAAAGCCGCCGTTGTACGATCTTATAATCCTCTACCGTAGCCAGCTCTTTAATATCAGGCCCACCTGGCTGGGCGCTGTATCCCGGTAGGTAAATATGCATATGGCAGTCTGTCGCCCCCTTTGGCGCGGCAAGCTTTGGCAGGGGGCCTTCGAGCTGACGCGTATTTGCAGGTATCGACATACCTATATCTCCTTCATGCAGTAGCGAGCCAACGCCTCACGGTCGATCTCGATACCGAGCCCCGGCCCGTTGGGAATCGTGACGACACCCTGGTGATGCTCAAGGGGTGTCTTCACCACGGCTTGGCGAAAGGGATTCTCGGTGCGATCGAACTCCATGATGGGTTCGATTGGCCTGCCTCGGGGTGGGTTAGGAGGCAGCGCCGCCATGAATTGCAAGCTTGCCGCGAGACACACCGCCGTGCCCCATACGTGGGGGACTAAGCGCACGCCGTGCAGGGCGGCCATATCGACTACCCGGCGTATTTCGCTGAACCCACCCACGCCGCAAATATCCGGCTGGACGATATCGATGGCGCGGCGGGAAAGCGGCTCGTGCATGGCGTAACGGCCGTGCCAGTTCTCGCCGCTGGCCACGGGGATCGGCTGACCGACGCGCACGGCTTCATAGGTGCCAATTTGCTCTGGCAGCACCGGCTCTTCGAACCAGTCGACGCCGAACGCCGCCGCGCGCCTGCCGACCTCGATGGCCTCCAGGTAGTCGTAGCCGTGGTTGGCATCGATCATCAAACGCAGCTCAGGTCCGATGGCCTCACGCACCGCCTCGATTACCTGAAGATCCTCCTCCACGTCGAAACCAATCTTGATCTTGACGGCGTGGAAGCCCTCTTCACGGTAGCGCGCTACCTCTGCTGCTACGTCGCTTATGCGATCGACTCCCTCGCGGCGAAACGAGCCGGTGGCGTAGGCGCGCACAGCGTCACGAAAGCGCCCTCCCAGCAGAGTGGAAATCGAGACACCGAAGTGCTTGCCCTTGATGTCCCAAAGCGCAATATCGATTCCGCTGAGCGCGGTCATGGTCAGCCCTCGCTGGCCCTGGTCGCGTAAACGGTTATAGAGCGCGAGCCAAATCTTTTCAGTCTCCAGCGGATCTTGCCCTAGGAGCCACTGCGCGTAGGTGTTGACCACTTCGGCGTTCGCCTTGGCGGGCCCCAAGCACTCTCCCCAGCCGATAGTGCCGTCGTCGCAGATCACCTCCACCAAACAGTGCTGGCGGCGGATGAAGGACATCGACGCGCTCTCAAAGGCGGTTTCCAGCTCGTGATCGAGAATATGCGTCTTCACCGCGGTTACTTTCATCGAAGATCTCCCGTCAACGGAACAGGCTTGGCAGCGTGAGTGAAATCGTCGGCACGTAGGTCACCAGCATCAAGGCAACGAACAGCGCCAGGAAAAACGGCCAAATAGTACGTACGGCTTGCTCGATCTTGATCTTGCCGATCACGCAGCCAACGAACAGGCAGGCGCCCACCGGCGGCGTACACAGGCCAAGGCCCAGGTTCATCATCATGATGATGCCGAACTGGATAGGGTCCATGCCGAACTGCATCGCAACGGGCAGGAAGATGGGCGTACAGATCAGAATCAAGGCTGCCATGTCCATGATCATGCCCAGCACCAGCAGAATCAGATTCAGCAGCAGGAAAATGACCACGGGCTTGTCGGAGATGGCGATCAAACCGGTGGTGAGCATTTCCGGCACGTTATAGAGCGCGAGCAGGTAGGAAAATGCCGAGGCACAGCCCACTAGGATCATGACCAGCGAGGTAGTTTTGACCGACTGAACCACCGCCGCCTTGAACGAGGCCCACTTGAGCTCGCGATAGACCAGCCCGGTCACGAGGATGGCATAGATGGCCCCAAAAGCACCGGATTCGGTCACCGTCAAAATGCCCGACAGGACCCCACCCACGATGATCACTGCCGTCATCAGCCCAGGCAGCGAAGCCGCCAAACTGACGAAGAGCGCCTGCCAACCGGGAAACGCCTCGCCTTTGTAGCCACGCTTGACCGCCACGATGTAGGCCGCCACGGCCAAGCTCAAACACATCAAAATGCCCGGCACGATCCCCGCCATGAAAAGCTGGGTGACCGATATCCCGCCCCCCGCTGCCACGGCGTAAAGGATCATGTTATGGCTCGGCGGAATGACCACACCCGCCACCGATGAAGTCACCGTGACATTCACCGCGTAATCGGCGTCGTAGCCCTTCTCCTTCATTACCGGAATCAGCAGTGATCCCAACGCTGAGGTATCCGCCACCGCCGAGCCGGAGATACCGCCAAATAGCATGGAAGAGCTGACATTGACCATGCCAAGCCCGCCGCGCATTTTGCCCACCATGGCCGAGGCCAAGCGCACCAGTCGCGTCGAGATACCGCCGTGCAGCATCAATTCACCGGCGAAGATGAAAAAGGGAATGGCCAGCAGCGAGAACACCGAGATACCCGAGAGGATGCGCTGGAAGGCAACGAACAGCGGCAACCCTTCATACAAGAACGTCACTACCGCCGCCAGGCCCACGGCGAAGGCAACCGGCGCCCCGACCAAGAGACCTAAAAAGAAGATACCAAACAGAATGACAAGCCCCATGGCTTAGGCCCCCTTAGAATGACGCGACTGCAAACGCTGCAGAATGTTAGCCCCGGCAAACAGCGCAATCAGCACACCGCAGATCACCAGCGGCGCCGCCCGCCAGCTTTCGGATAGGCCGATCATGGGAATGGCACGCTCAAGGTTGGTGGTTACTAAACGCCACCCTTGAAACGCCATGAAGCCGCCAAAGACCACAATGAAAAGATCCGAAACGATGAACATCAGCGTACGCAATGCCCCTGGCGCGCTTTCGCGCAGAAAGTCGATGTTCAAATGGCTTTGATACCTGACCCCAGCGGCGGCGCCCAGGCAGGTGATGTAGATGATCAACACAAGCGAAGCCTGCTCGACCCACGTAGGTGTGTTGTTGAGCACGTAGCGTCCGAAGACCAGCCAGCCGAAAATGGCGATCACGAAGACCAGCATGATGCCCGCCACGAGAATGCACAGGTTGGCCGCCCCATCCAGAAAGCGGCCCAGTGGGCCGCTTTTGAGGACTGCGTCTCGTTCGGTCAATGTTTCAACGTCTATGCTCACAGCGCATGTCCTTTAGCGAGTTACTCGACGGCGCGAATCTCTTCGATGAGCTCACCGGTGCCGGGGTTATTGGCGATGAAGCGCTCGTAGATCGGCTCCATTAGCGCCTGGAACGCCGCCTTATCCTCGACTTCGTTGATCTGCACGCCGTGATCCAACACGATTTGGCGGCTTTCATCTGAACTCTCGACCCACAGCGCGCGCTGCATTTCCGATGCGGCCATGCCCTCCTCGCGCACGATCTCCTGATCTTCCGGCGAGAGCTTCTCCCAGCTCGCTTTGGCTACGCACAGGCACTCGGGAATGATCAGGTGCTCGGTCAGCGAGAAGTACTCCGCCGCTTCGTAGTGGTTGCTGGATTCGAAAGAGGGGAAGTTATTTTCTGCGCCATCCAACACACCTGTGGTCAAGCTTTGATACACCTCGCCGTAAGCCATGGGGGTAGCGTTGCCGCCAAGGGCCTCCATCATCTCGACGTAGAGATCGTTGTTCATGACCCGAACCTTCAGACCCTGAACGTCTTCCGGCGTATTGATGGGACGACGCGTGTTGTAGATGCTACGTGCTCCAGAATCGAACCAGGAGAGCACCACGAGTCCCTTCTCCTCTAGCGCATCGGCGAAACGCTGGCCTATTTCACCGTCCATCACCGTATGCATTTGATCGATATCGGTGAATAAAAACGGCAGTGAGAAGACGTTGGTCTTGTTAACGATCGGGCCCATGGGCCCCATGTTGAAGTTGGCGAAATCGAGCGCACCGTTACGAGTCTGCTCGATGGCATCCGACTGATCGCCCAGCACCGCGTTATTGTAGATACGCGGAGAAACACGCCCTTCTGTTCTGTCCGCCACTGCCTCGGCAAAAGCCTCGAGCGCAACGGTATTTGGGTAACCATCCGGATGGATATTCCAGCCCCGCCAGTTGGCCGCCTGCGCGGATACCGCTGCGGCAAGCAGCGATACGCTGACGGTGGCGATGGTGGCATGGCGAAAGGTCATTCTTGTTTTCATCGTTAACACCTTTGAGTTCGACGTTGCGTTTTCAGTCATCGGTTAATCGAAAACTATCGATTAATTATTTAGGCGTAAAACTACGAGTTACCACTCCCTTTTAACACAGAGACTAAAAGCCTTTAAACAGAGAAATAAAACCATCTTTTTTAAATCTCTCCTTATAAGCAAGGATCATCCACTAAAAGAGAAAAAGCATGCTTGTCTTACATCATACAAGACAGTAACCATAAGCTAGAGAATTCGTGAATTCGAAGCAAGTGCCAAACAGGCGCTTTAGACCAAAGTCATAACTCCTACAAAAATGATCGAAGAAATCAAAAAATGAATTAAAAATTCTAAATTACAAAAAAAACAGTGGATTAAAAGGAACAAAAACCGAGCTAAAAATGACCACTTCAATCATAATAAAGGGATTTGTTTGATTCCCAGCCCAAGGAACTACATTACTCGTTCATTTAGCTTTTATCTCAAACTGACACACTCAAAAAAACCACCGCAAGTTACTGAAAAAAATGAATATTTATTATATGAAAAAACAGGGAATTTAGTTCTGGGCTTGACATATAAAAGCTCATTTACATTCATTTTTACTAATATAAACTATGGTCGCGCATCAGCAGAATCGCAAGGTTATCAGCAGCCCTATACGTTACCTGGGACTATCGAAAAGGCCTTCTAGGCCAGCCATGCGATTTTACGAGCACAGTTGACCAGGCCTTTCTATAGGCTGGACAATTAAGACTTTAATAAACAAAGTGTAGTGATTACCGAATAAGTCTAGAAATATAGTTTTCAGTAGAAGATTAAGTTTGATCCCTGTACTGGCTATAGGTGTCACGAGCGCGACTGAGGTGCTGCTGCATAGCGTTGTAGGCTGCCTTACTATCGCGCGATAGGATCGCCGAAAGTATTCGTGCATGCTCCTGCTGTACACGCTCGAGATAGCGCTGTGACGAGAGCGGATTAATCTCGCTGGTAATCAATTTGGCACGAGGTATTACTCCCTCGCTCCACTGCTCATAAAAGGATTTGAAGAAAGGATTCTTTGTTGCAGTAGCAATGGCAAAATGAAACTGGTAGTCCTCTTCTCGGGCCTGAGAATGCGCAGCGTATGCACTTGTAAATGCATTGAACTGACTTTCAAGCCGCATTTGATCACTGCTATCATAACGCTGTGCTGCCAGCTCCGCCGCACTCGGCTCGATCGCCAAGCGCAGCTCCAAGAGGTGGAGAATATCTTCAACCGTAGTAGGGTTAATACGCTCGGCAGGTAGCGCCTCAATTTTCGAGGCACGTAGTACCGTGGTCCCTACGCCGCGGCGGGTTTCCACCAATCCTAACGATTTGAGATGCGTAATAGCTTCACGAATAACCGTGCGGCTAACACCAAATGACTCACATAGACTGTTCTCGGTAGGAAGCTTATCACCAACAGCCACCTCTCCCCGCACAATCAGCGTTTCCAATTGGTCAGCCACGTGAACCGCCAGGCTTCCCTGCTGGGTAAGCCGATTTACCTTGAAAGTTGCGATTTCTGATGCTTGCCTGGCCATACCCGCCATCCATTCCTTTATAGTTGAATCCCGGCACTTTAACGTAAAAGCGGCGGTTCGTGGGCGATCGTATGGTATCCGAGGCCCGAGCGAGCAAGTACACGCCCCCTTCACCATACAGAAACGTCTCTTATCACAATCCTTAATTCAGTTGCAAATAAAATAATGCATTTCGCAGCCTAGGCTGTGTGAAGGCTTGAACAATCAGAAAACACCATTCCCCCACTAAGCCACTAACATAAACCTATAAATTTAAAACCTTAGCTATAAAAAACCGAGGGTTCTGTAGCATTCCCAGTAAACAGATGATTTAGTACCGGCAACCCACATTGATATTAAATTAAAAACTTGGATTACCGGCATGATCTCTTTTCAAACTTATAACTTTAAATTTAACATCCTGCTCATTGCTATTTTCAAATAGCCACTAAATACTAACTCGCCAAATCACAAACAGCTCGCCACAAGCTATCATCAATATTCAATAAATCATTTGAATGCCGGTGACTATATGTAGATTGACCTGGCCAGCGTACAGTTTTTCCAGATTCGCCAGGCTCAGCTGACGCAAGGTGAGTTTTAATGCCTTCCACGATTGCTTCGCAGGTTGCTTGCCCTGAAATTTGATTTGGATCGAATACCATGAAAATCTGGCAGCTTCCGCCTCCACTTCCCTGCTTGACATTGTCGATGTCATGAGTAGGACGTCCGCTTGAAAGCATGGCTGCCATAGCATCTAACAATATAGCCAGCCCCGACCCTTTCCAGTACCCCGTTGGCAAAAGCCGTCTCGTTTCTGCTATGGCAGCTGGATCCCGGCTTAAGCGGCCCTGCTGGTCAAAACCACCATCGACAGGCAGAGACTCATCATTGGATTTCAGCGTTTGCAGCTTTCCATATGAAAACTGTGACATCGCCATATCAAGCACAAGCGGACCATCTTGATGTGGCACAGCCATAACCAGTGGATTATTACCAATGGACTGTGACATCGCCCCCCAAGCAGGCATGCAGGACTCCGTGTTTGTCCACATAATGGTAGCTAGCCCTCGCTCTACCGCGTGCCAACCATAACTCCCTCCACGCATCCAATGCGTAGTGTTACGTAAGGCAACAATGCCCATACCGTGCTCTTTGGAAAGGTCTATAGCGCGTTCAGTTGCATCAAGTGCATTAGTCACGCCTATACCCATGTTGCCATCCAGCACTTCAATTGCACCGACTTTATGCACCAAGTTAGAAGAGGCATTAACATTCACCCAACCACGTTCAACATAATCAATAAAACGGGGAATACGCCCTATACCGTGTGAATGCACACCGTCACGTGTACTCTCTGAATGAATTCGCGCACAAACCTTAGCTTGCTCTGCATTCAAGCCCGCATTCAAGAGCGCTTTTTCAAGTGTGCTATTCAAAGCATCAAAGCTTACTTCTGCCATTGAGTCCTCCATATGGAATATATGGTTTCTATACCTGCAAACTACGTTAGCGCTTCCTGAAACATCCAGACTAAAACAAGGCCACCCGGAGGTGGCCTTTATGGCATTAACTACTAGTCAATAAAATACTCTGCTTACTTTTCACGCTTGCCGTCCAGCAGACGCCGCAGCTTGAGCGGGTTGTCGTTCTTGATCGCGTCTGGCAGTAGCCCTTCCGGCAGGTCCTGATAGCAGACTGGGCGCAGGAAGCGGAAAATCGCAGCAGTACCAACCGAAGTCGTACGCGAGTCGGAGGTAGCCGGGAACGGGCCGCCGTGGACCATGGCGTCGCACACTTCGACGCCGGTCGGCCAGCCGTTGACCAGAATACGACCTGCCTTGCGCTCGAGCGTCGGCAGAAGCTTGCGCGCGGCGTCCAGGTCCGCATCGTCCATCTGAAGCGTTGCGGTCAGCTGGCCTTCGAGATGCTCGGCGACCTTCTTAAGCTCGGCTTCATCGGCACACTCGACCACCAGCGACGTCGAGCCGAAGACTTCGTCCTGAAGCGCATGGCTTGCCAGGAAGTCTTGTGCGCTGGTCTTGAACAGCCCCGTCTGGCACTGGTTCGGGCTTTCGCCCTTCTGGCCACGCGCTACTTCCTGAGCCTTACCGCTATCCTGCAGGCTCTTCACGCCATTTTCGTAAGCTTCAAAAATGCCCGGCGTCAGCATGGTTTGCGCGCTGCTTTCTTTGACGGCTTCGCCCGCCGCCTTAATGAAGACGTCAAGCTCCGGACCCTTGATGGCGATCACAAGGCCCGGGTTGGTGCAGAACTGGCCTGCGCCCATGTTGAGCGAACCCACGAACGCCTTGCCCATCTCCTCGCCGCGCGCCTTGAGCGCCGCCGGTAGAAGGAAGACCGGGTTGATGGAGCTCATTTCGGCGTAGAACGGGATCGGCTCCGGACGCGACTGCGCGGCTTTCCAAAGCGCGATGCCACCGCTGCGCGAACCGGTGAAACCGGCGGCCTTGATACGCTCGTCGCTGACCAGCGCCGTACCCACTTCGCGGCCCGAGCCGAACATCAGCGAGAATACTCCTTCGGGCAGGCCACACTTCTTGACCGCCGCCTGAATCGCGCGGCCAACGAGCTCGCCGGTACCCGGATGCGCGGCATGCGCCTTGACGATGACCGGGCAGCCCGCAGCGAGCGCTGACGCGGTATCACCACCGGCGACCGAGAAGGCCAAAGGAAAGTTGCTGGCACCGAAGACCACAACAGGTCCTAGCGCGATGTGGCGCTGTCGCAGGTCGGCGCGCGGCATCGGCTGCCGATCAGGCATGGCGGGGTCGACGCGAACATCGAGCCATTCGCCGGCGCGAACGGTTTTGGCGAACAACCGAAGCTGACCGCAAGTTCGGCCTCGTTCGCCCTGAATGCGCGCCTGGGGCAAGCCGGACTCAGCTACGGCGCGCTCGACAAGCGCGTCGCCTAGCGCTTCGATTTCATCGGCGATGGTTTCGAGGAATGTGGCGCGATCTTCGAGCGACGTTTCGCGATAGCGATCAAAAGCTTCCCACGCAAGTTGGCATGCATTTTCCACGTCGGCTTGAGTACCGCCAGCATAACCGGGCTCCAATCGCTCATTGGTCGCCGGGTTAATGGCATGAATGGGATCACGAGAGCCTTTGACAGCCTTCTGTCCGATCAGCATTTCACCTGTTAGATTCATCTTGCCTCCTGCGATGAGAATGTTGCCCGGCGGGACGATTACCCAGCCAGGTACTCCGTATCAATATCAGCAACTCCGCACTTGGCGCCATGCTGCCAATATCGACAGTGTGCGATTTGGCCACACCGCACACTGTCAGCTGCCTTGATGGCTATCAAACGCTGTCATCTCCAGCGGGTGTGCTTTGCTGGTTGGAGCGATAGTTCTGCCACAAGGTTAGTGCCAGTAGCCCGATCGCCACGATCAGAAAGGCGACACTGATCGGTCGCGTGAAGAATGGCGTCCAATCGCCTTCGAAGGATTGAAGGCCTCGACGCAGATTGGACTCGGCGATCGGCCCCAGAATGAGCCCTAGAATGACAGGCGCGGTACCGAAGTTGTAACGATTGAGAAAATAGCCCAGCACCCCGAACCCAAGCATCAGGTAAAGGTTGAAGACATCGCCATCGACACCGTAGACCCCGATGAAACAGAATACCAGTATGGCGGCCAAGAGCTGCTTTCGGGGCACCATCAACACCCGAATGAACAACTTGATGCCCAAGCACATGATCAATAGCATGAAGACGTTGGCCAGCAGGTAAGCTAGAAAGATGCCGTAGACGGTGCCACTTTGATCAGCGAACAGCATGGGGCCCGGTGTGATTCCTTGGATCATGAGCCCCCCCAGCAGTACTGCCGTGGCCGCTTCCCCCGGAATACCGAGCGCCAGCGTAGGAATGAGCGCCCCGCCCAGCAGTGAGTTATTGGCGCTTTCGACGGACACGATACCCGGCGCGTGACCGGTACCGAACTTTTCCGGCGTTTTCGAGAAGCGTCGCGTCTGGTCATAAGCGACCAGGGAAGCGATGCTCCCACCGGCGCCAGGAATGGGGCCAACGATCGAACCGGAGATAATCCCCATCACTACAGCCTTCCAGTGTTTCAGGGTTTCGAGAAAGCGAGGACGCGCGATATCGATCCGGTGACCACTCTCTTTCAATCGCTCATTGGGATCGTATTCGAAGGTATCCTTGAGCACCTGAGAAACCGCGAAAAGACCGATAAGCGCGGGTAACAGGTTGACCCCGGTCAAAAGCGATAGCTCGTTGAACGTGAAGCGTCCCACGCCAGTGATCGGGTCGGTACCGACCGTCGAGATCAAAAAGCCGATCATGCCGGCGATCAGTCCCTTGAGCAGCGATTTGCCTGCCACCGAAGCAATGATGACCAGACCGAAGATGCTCAGCGAAAAGTATTCTGCTGGGCCGAAGCGCAGCGCAAATTCTGCAATGGGCGGTGCCAGCAGGCTGAGGATGACCATGCTGGCAACACCGCCGAAGAAGGATGCCACGATGGCCAGGCCTAGCGCCCGTCCGGCTTCGCCTTTCTGAGCCATCGGGAAACCGTCGAAGGTGGTCGCCACTGACGAAGGCGTTCCCGGAATATTCAAAAGAACGGCGGGGATAGAGCCACTGGCCCCCGCGCCGCACAGAGCGCCCAACAGCATGCCGATACCCGCCACCGGGGGCATGCCGAAGGTCACCGGCAAAAGCAGCGCGATGGCCATGGCAGAGGTCAACCCCGGTAGCGCGCCCATGACGATACCCAAGAGCGTCCCGCCCGCGATCGCCAGCAGAGTGCTCAGCTGTAGCACCATTCCCAGGCCGTCGAGATAACCGGAAATCATGTAAGCCTCCTGAGTCTCAAATTAGGATATCCGGTCACGTCGGGAGCGGAATCTTGAAAAGGTCGGTGAAGACGTAAAAAATCGCCACGGCAAGCACGACCGCGAAAACTAGTGCTCCCGCGAGCGCCTTGCTCTTTCCGGCGATGGAAAGCGTGCCCCAGGTTCCGCTCAGCACTGCAAGTCCAACGACGCAGAAAAAGATGAACAGCGCCGTACTGATCATGTAGCCCAGCCGTTCGAAGGCGTAGACATAAGCGATCAATAACAGGATGACAAAAAGCCATTGGCCTGCGGCGCGTGCAAGACTGATCGAGGACGAAGACGCGGTAACGTCGCCCGTTCTCCACTCCTGGAAATCCTTGATCAGGCACGGGATGGCAAAGATGAAGATCAGCGCCGAAAGCAGCTGAGGAAAAAAGGCAGCGGACAGGTCGCCAGGAATATTGACGTTGGGAAACGCTGATGCCGCGACAAATACACTCGCCGATACAATGATCAGCACAACATTAAATAAAGGCTTACCGATATCGCGTTGCGTCATGTTAGCTGGTCACTCCCTAGCCAAATGAGTAGCCCGAAACGATCGCGCTGCCGACAAGGCTTGCCCAACAGCGCGAGAGAGCCAGACTTAGTTCGCCAAATCGCCCGCCGCTTCACGCATGGTAGCGGCCGACTCGTCAATGAAGGCTTCGAGCTCATCGCCGTAGAGCGGTGCGAGCTCAGTGCCCAGGTTGTTGGCCGTCTGCTCGTAGGAGCCATCCTCGACGATTTGCTGGATAGCGGCGATCCACTCCTGCTTCACCTCATCGGGCAGACCTTTCGGACCGGCAATGCCACGCCATACGGTCAGCGTCAGGTCATATCCGGATTCCTGGAAGGTCGGTACGTCTGGCAGGTTATCGCTACGCTCGGCGTAGGTGGTGGCCAGCGCCTTCAGTCGACCTGATTCCAGCGCAGAGCGCAGTTCGGCGCCCCCCAGAACGACGGCTTCGACGTGTCCGCCCATCGCCGCCGAAATCGCTTCCGAGCCGCCAGGATAAGGAATCAAATTGAAGTTAGACTCGGTACGGTTAGCTATCGCATTGGCTGTGATGTAGGCCGACGAGCCTACACCCGAGGCACCCACGCGAACCGAGTCCGACTGAGCAGCCTCGACCAGGCTTTCGATATCCTGGTAGGGACTTTCGCTGCTTACCGCGATCAGGTACGGCTCTTCGATGATTTTGGCGATGAAATCGAAGTCGTCGTGGGTAAACGGTACGGTGCCCATCGCCTCGAGGGTCAGCATCGCGTTGCTCGCGGCCAGCAGCGTGTAGCCATCGGCCGGTGATGCCACGGCACGCGACATTCCTACCGCCCCGCCGCCGCCAGCGATGTTGCGGATGACCAGCGTGCCGTCCAGTTGCTCTTCCACCAGCGGTTGAAGCGCGCGGACGAACGTGTCATTACCGCCGCCGGCAGAGAAGGGCACGATCATGTCGATATTCTTCGTGGGATAGTCAGCGAAAGCTTGACCTGCGGCGATACAACCAATAGCGAGCGTGAAACCACCTAGTAGTTTTTTCATTATTGATCTACCTCTTACTCGGGCTTTAGAACCCGGGCACCGCGCAAGCAATGCCCGGCCGAACTTCAAGTTTAGCGAACAAGCGCAGGTCGCTTGGGATCGAAGGTCCAGCCGTCGATAAGGTGCTGCATGGCAGTCGCATCGTTACGGCCACCCACAGGCAGGCTGCGATAAAGCTCGTGCGCTTTTTCGATGGCGTCCATGTCGACATCGACACCCAGGCCGGGAGCGTCGGTGACCGCCACTTTACCCTCCACGATTTCCGGCGGATTGTGGGTCAGGCGTGCATCGCCTTCCTGCCAGATCCAATGGGTATCTAGCGCGGTGGTACGCCCCACCGCCGCCGCGCCAACATGGGCGAACATGGCCAGTGAAATATCGAAATGATTGTTTGAGTGCGAGCCCCAGGTCATACCATGATCCTGGCACAGTTGCGAAACGCGAACCGCCCCTGAAAGCGTCCAGAAATGCGGGTCTGCCAGCGGAATATCGACCGAGCGAAGCTGCAGCGCGTGGGCCATTTCCCGCCAATTGGTCGCCACCATGTTGGTGGCCACGGGCAAACCGGTCGCGTGACGGAATTCGGCGAGAATCTCGCGACCGGAGAAGCCTTGTTCGGGTCCGCATGGGTCCTCGGCATACGCGATCACGCCGTGCAAATCCTTACAAAGGGAGATGGCTTCCTGCAGCGACCAGGCCCCGTTGGGATCGATCGTCGTGCGTGCCTCGGGAAACGCTTTGTGCAGCGCCTTGACCGCTTCGATCTCCTGCTCGCCGGGCAGCGCCCCGCCCTTAAGCTTGAAATCTTTGAAGCCATAGCGATCCTGTGCCGCCTCGGCGAGTTCGACGATGCGCTGGGGCGTCATCGCGGCCTCGTCGCGCTGGCGGTACCACTCATGGTTCAGGCCGTCGGTGCCACGGCGAAAATCCAGCGGCGTTGCGTGTCCATCACCCACGAAGAAGAGATAACCCAGCACTTCGACGCTGTCGCGCTGGCGGCCATCGCCAAGAAGATCGGCTACCGGCACGCCCAGAAACTTGCCCATCAGATCGAGCAGCGCCGCTTCGAGCGCGGCCACGGCGTTGATGCGCAGCTCGAACGTCCAGGAACCCTTGCCGAAATCCTCGAAATCCGCGCTACGCCCGGCGTTGTTTAGCGTGTTGACCATTGAGCGCAGCTTACCGATCGGTTGACCGATCACGAGCTCGCGCGCCTGCTCGAGCGACTGCTGAATCGTATCGCCACCAGGCGCTTCGCCTACTCCCACATTACCAGCGTTATCCTTGAGAATGACCAGATTACGCGTGAAGTAGGGAGAGTGCGCACCGCCGATATTGAGCAACATACTGTCGCGCCCGGCAACCGGAATTACGCGCATTTCAGTAATCGTAGGCGTATTGTGGCTTGGCATAAACGTCTCCGTCAGTCTATCGACACATAGACTCTTGTTTTCAAAAATGCCCAGGGTAAGCCCGCACGAATGTGGGCTCTACCTGTCAGGTCTCGGCAATCCCTGATCAAAGCAACTTGGCGTTTTCGACCAGTTTCTTCAGCTGGCTCATTTGCTCGTCGTTGTGCATGGTCAGCGGCGCGCGCACGTTGCCACCGGGATAGCCCACGATACCTGCGCCCGCTTTGACGAGACTCACCGCATAGCCTGGCGTGGTGTCGCGCAGCGTGACGAAGGGAATGAAAAAGTCGCGCATCGCCTTACGGACGAAATCGCTGTCGCCCTGACACAGCGATCGGCGAGCGATTTCACCGCATCGACGTTGAGGTAACCGTTGGCACGGTTGTAATAGATGACGCCCAAATCGATGGATTGACACACGCTCGCCGCATACTCAACGATGCCGTCTTGCGAGCACTCGGTTAGGTAAGGGGGCATCAAGAGAATGCCAGCGGCGCTAATGATTCCCATCGATATTGTCATACATCATACAATATAACCTCTAGACTTTAGACTAACTAAAGGCGGACACATCGCCTTTCGCTTTAACACAAGAGATTGATGAATCCCTCCGGGGGCTAATACAATGAATCAGCCCCCGGGACTTTATCGCTTTAATCCCCGATCAAAACTCCTTTGCCACCGCTACCCGCTTTTTTCTGATAGCGGAATAGATCGACCACACAATCAGCGCTGCAATCATGGCAAAGAAGGTCGCACTCACGGGCCTGTCCAGAAATACCATCAGATCACCACGGCTCAACAGCATCGCGCGGCGAAAGTTCTCCTCCATCATGGGGCCCAGAATGAATCCCAAAAGCAAAGGCGCAGGCTCGAAGCCCAGCAGCAAGAACACGCACCCGATGACGCCGAACAAGGCCACCAGCATAATATCCATGTCGGAGTAGTTGATGCTGTAAACACCGATCACGATGAAGAGAATGATTGAGGGATACAGAATCGGGTAGGGAATTTTCAGCAACCGGACCCAGAGCCCCACCATCGGAATATTGAGGATCAACAGCATCACGTTGCCGATCAGAAAGCTGATGACCAGGCCCCAGAACAGATCCGGGTTATCGGAAATCACGCTGGGCCCCGGCGTAATACCATGAATCAACAGTGCGCCCAGCATCAACGCCATCACCGCGTCCCCCGGTATACCCAGGGTCAAGGTAGGAATGAACGCCGACTGTGCAGCAGCGTTATTGGCACTTTCAGGCGCGGTGATCCCCTCGATCGCCCCTTTACCGAATTTTTCCGGGTGTCTGGACACCTTTTTCTCGACCGCGTAAGCGATGAACGAGCCGATCGAGGTTCCCGTACCCGGCAAAACACCGATCCCCGTGCCGATCCCGGTCCCTCTCAGGATGGGGAAAAAACTCTCCTTTAGATCACGCCGAGTCGGCAAGAGCGACCTAAACGTAATTTTCTGGTCGCTTTTGACCTGAATCACCTTGCCCACGTTGGCCACGACTTCGGTCACGCCGAAGATGCCCATCGCGATCGCCACGATGTTGAGACCGTCGTAAAGAAACGTCAGCCCAAAGGTATAGCGCTGGATGCCGGTACTGACGTCGGTGCCCACAATGCCAAGCAGTAGCCCGAACACCACCGCCGCCAACCCTTTTGCCGGGTTGCCCTGTACGAGAATGGCCGCCGCCACGAGGCCGAGCAACATCATGGCGAAATAGTCGGCGGAGTTAAACGCAATCGCGAAATCCGCCAGCGGCGGCGCGAAGGCCGCCAGTACGATCACGGTGATGAAGCTTCCCACGAAGGAGGCAATCGTGGTCATGAACAGGGCCACGCCGGCACGCCCCTGTTTGGTCATCGGGTATCCGTCCAGACACACCACGGATGACGAAGGCGTACCGGGCAAATTCAATAGTATTGCCGCAGTCGAACCGCCGTACTGAGCGCCGTAATAAATACCGGCTAGCATAACCAACGCCGTAGTGGCCGGTACGTAATAGGTCAGCGGCAGGAGCATGGAGATAGCCGCTAGGTGACCTACCCCGGGAATCACACCGATGAGCATGCCGATCGTCACGCCCAGGGCGCAGTACATCAGATTTTCGATCGTGAACGCGACGGATACGCCAAGTGCCAAGTTATTGAGAATCTCCATCAGAAGCTCCAAGGAAAAAGGCGTATGGGCATGTTGAGGCTCAAGATGAAGACCAGGTAAGACATCAGGCACAGCGCCAGCGCCAGAATACCTAGCTTCACGGGCCTGAATCGACGCTCGCTAAGACCACAGATATAAACCAGCACAATAGTCGCAATGAACAACCCCGCCGGGCGCATCAAGTATGCAAATGCGATGATCCCTACGGTAATGCAGACAAGTGCTCTGTAGTTGAGCGCGGGAAACGCCATCGCCGTTTTAGCGGAAAACGCCATCGTGATCAGGCCAAGAACCGCCAGAGAAACTCCGAGAAACCGTGGCAAGTAGCCAGGCCCCATGTTTCTCAAGGTACCCATGTCGTACGCCTGCGCCTGTAAAAGCACCAGTGTCGCGATGACCAGGCACATAAGCCCCGCCAGAAAGTCTCGATTGATCAACCTTTGCATGATGCGTTTCTCGTCTCGTCAATGCGAGCGTCCCGCCCAGGAAGGCGGGACTGGCCCGTGAGTCGATGAATCCATTGGGACGTCGTACCAAACGTTACTGGCCGATACCTGCGCTTTCGATGAAGTCAGAAAGCTCACTCTTCTGCTCGGTCATCCACGTGCGAAGCTCGTCGGGAGATGAGGATGGCCGGGCCTGGCCACCCTGCTCGGCGATTTTTGTTTGAATGTCGTTCGTGGCCAGGATGCTCGCGAGCTCTGTTTGAAGGCGCTCGACGAGCTCGGGAGGGCTACCGGCGGTGACCAGAATGCCCTGATAGGTGCCATCGAGCTCGCCGGGTAGACCGAGCTCTCGAAAGGTGGGCACGTCGGGCAGGTCTTCAAGGCGCTCTTCACCAGTCACGGCCAGCGCGTTCATCTGACCGCTAAGCACAAACGGCAGCGATGCTGTAGTGCCGTTGAGCAGCATATCGCTCTCACCGGAAACGACAGCTCGGGTCGCGTCAGACCCTCCACGGTAGGCGATGACAGTCCAGTCTACGTTCTGATCCTGAATCAGCCGCTCAGTAGTAATGTGGTTATTAGCTCCTACTCCGGAGGTCGCTACCGACAAAAGCCCCGGATTTTCAAGCGAGTACTCGATCAGGTCATCAAAGCTCTCAAATTCGTTACGCTGTGACACCCCCAATACGTAGGGCGAGTAGGACACCATCGTGACGGGGTCGAGATCATTCTCGATATCGTAGGCCACACTTGGCAGAACGCTTGGTGCGGCTAACAGCGCAGTAAGATCGGACAATAACAGCGTGTGGCCGTTGGGGTCAGCCTTGGCGACAAAATCGGCCCCAATGTTACCGCCTGCTCCGGCCTTGTTTTCCACGATGACAGGCTGACCAATCGCATCGGAAAGCTCGGGTGCTATGTAGCGTGCCAAAATATCGGACGTACCGCCTGGAGCAAACGGCACGACGATGCGAACGGGACCTCTGAACTCCTGGGCCAGTGCTACGTTGCTAGCCAGCAGGAAAGAAAATGATGCGGCGCCCATGACCAGCTTGTTGATCTTTTTCATTGTTGTTACCCCGTATGGTGATGTGCGTTTTAGTTATCTTTCAAACGAAATTTTAAAAGTCATATGTCATTAATCATACAGCCGTAATTTGGCAGCACAGCTAAGGCTTGAACATTCGACAAAAGTCCACTTATGCCACTTAAAACTTAGCACTCATCCCCTAGAGCGCTTTTCCATCTGTTGCGTGTGGCACTTGCATCCGAGATGCGTGGTATCCCAGCAAATAGTCTCTCCTCCACTTAAAAGAACCCGCTGAAACTCACGATCCCGCCTTCTAGTTTTCCAACACACACGACCTTCATATTTTGCATAATCAATCATATACGTCCCGTTCAATCGCCTTTCCAGCAGCTAAAATGACTGACCAAAGCATCATAAGGCCTTTAAAAATAATACAAATTATACAGGAAAATAAAAATTTTTTGCTTTAAAAACAATATTATAAATAAATTAAGACCAATGTTGCATTGATCAAGAAAAAGAAAAACCAAATAGTTGTCATACAAAAATGAAATTCGCGCTTACCCAGACCTAATAACAAGGAGCTCGCCATGCGTAAAACGCTCGGAGCAATCACCCTCTCTTTCGCCACGCTCATCCCATCCTACGCTTGGAGTAGCGACGACTACCCCAACCGTTCCATTAGCGTCATCGTGCCGTGGAGCGCCGGTGGTGGCACCGATGTCACCATTCGCGGCTTTCTCAATTTTGCTGCCGACGATATCGGCCAAAATTTCAACGTCACCAATGTAACGGGTGGCGGTGGTACCGTTGGTTGGGTACAAGCTGCCAATGCCAGGGCGAACGGCTATAATCTATCGGCGCTTACCTACGACCTTCTCCTGCTGAGCGCGCGCGGCGGCTCTGTCGACTATCGCGACTTCACGCCGCTGATCACTATCTCGCGCTATCCTCAGGTGCTTGCCGTTCCCGCCGACTCCGATATCGAAAACTGGGCTGACTTCGTCGAGCAAGCCAAAGCATCGAACGATATGTCCATTGCGCTGGGTGGCTTTGGCAGCATGCACCACATTGCGGCTGTCCAGCTCCAGGAGGAAGCCGACTTCACCGCGACCCTGGTCCCATTTCAGGGTGGAGCCGCGAGCATCGCTGCTCTGCTGGGCGGAAATGTAAAGGCGACGTTCTCCGATGTACCAGAAGTACGTGACCGGCCAGAGCTTAAGGTCATCCTGCAGTTTTCCGATGAACGTAGCGAAGCGCTGCCCGATGTACCCACCGCACAAGAAGAAGGAATGGACATCGTCTTCAACAGTTTCCGCGCCCTAGCTGCCCCTAAAGACACGCCCGATGAGATCGTTGATTACCTACGCAATGCTTTCAGCGAGACATGGCACGGCGAGGCGTTTCAAAACTGGTCGTCAGAGGTCAACGTTTCCCCGGCTTATTTAAGTGGCGAAGACACTCAGCAGCTTTTCGACGAAACCGTCCCAACGTTAGAAGCCATTTCCCAACAGATACGCTAACGCCCAGGGCGGTGGGAATATTTCTTCCGTTTCGCCGCCCGTATTCATCACGCCGTCCTACGGGATTCTTTCGAGAACCTGACGTTTCATGAATAAGGGCGGCGTCACCTTCCAGGCAACAAAGCAAGGCTCGCCATGCAAACACAATCGATCAATGACCGTGTGATTGGCTTAGTAATGGCCCTATTCAGTGCGATATTTCTGTTCATGGCACTCAAGCTTCCTGGTGCCCCTCCGGGGTTCCCCGTGGGGTCATCGACGTTTCCCACCATGCTGGGCGGGCTATTGCTACTGCTCTCTCTCCTGCTAGTGGTGCGCCGCCCCGTTCAAGCCACACCGGGTACAGCGTTTTGGAAAGTACGCATCGGCCTTGGCATGCTGGCCACGCTTGCCTACATCTACACCGTCATGAGCGTGGGCATCTGGGTTAGCACCTTCTTGCTGCTCTTTGTCTATGCGCTATTGCTAAGGCGTTCAAAGCCTACCTGGCTAGAAACGCTCTTATTACCCCTTGGTTCGGCCTCCCTGGCCTATGGACTACTCGTGCTACTCGATGTCCCCATGCCCGAAAGCCTTCTTTTCTAACAGGAGTACGACGATGGGTGGATTTCTCGATGCCATCTTGACGGTGATGCAACCTTACAATCTGCTGGCGTTGGTCGTGGGTGTGGCACTTGGCTCGCTTTTTAGCGCCATCCCAGGGCTGACCAGCACGCTGGCATTAGCCCTTTTGCTTCCCTTGACCTATTCACTGCCTACCGATACCGCTTTCGTCATCATGATTGGGCTGATGGGGGGCGGCCTTTACGGTGGCATGCTCACAGCCATCACACTCAATATTCCCGGTGCGCCAGGCTCGGTCGCCACGACCTTCGACGGTCACCCGATGTTTCGCAATGGCCAAGGCGGCAAAGCGATTGGCTGGGCCACAATCTCATCGATCATCGGTGGCGTGATCAGCTCGATCATTCTAGCCGCAGGTGCTCTGCAGCTTGCCAAAGTCGCGCTGAGCTTTGGGCCCCCAGAAATGTTTGCGCTGACGATCTTTGGCATGGCCGCTGTCATTTCACTTAACACGGATCTGACCAAGAGCGCTTTGGCGGGTATTTTCGGTCTCATACTGGGCACGGTAGGCATCGATGCCTTCGGTGATTTCCGTTTCCACTTTGGCGTCAATGATTTGGCAGGCGGCATGCCCCTGCTACCTGCGGTTGTCGGGCTGTTCGCACTGGTTAAGGTATTCCAGGCCATGAATACCAGCGTCGATAAACCCACTATTAGCTTCTCGAGCGCAGAAACAGCCGATACGCGCATGCGCCTACCCGGGGTCAAAAGCATTCTCAAACGTTGGAAAACGCTCTTACGGGGCTCCTTGATTGGCACCTTCGTCGGTTTCCTTCCAGGCGCGGGCGGTAATATCGCGGCCTTTGCTGCCTATAACGTCGAGAAGCGTGCCTCACGAACACCGGAAAAATTCGGCCAAGGTGCCGAAGAAGGCGTCATTGCATCGGAGTCGGCCAATAATGCAACGCCAGGTGGCTCACTCATCCCAACGCTGACACTTGGCATCCCTGGCGATCAATTTGCGGCGGTGATGATCGGGGGCTTTATCATTCACGGGCTTCCCGTCGGCCCTCTGCTTTTTAGAGACCATGTCGACATCATCTACGTCATTTTCGTCACGACGTTTTTGATGAACTTCCTCTTTCTGCCCATCGGCTGGGTAGGTTCGATGATGGCCGTTCCACTGGCTCGCTTACGCGATACGCTACTGATTCCAATCATTGCCGCCTTCTCTTTGGCCGGTCTCTTCGCCATTGCCGGAACGACCTCGAACATTCTCATCGCGCTGATCTTTGCGATTATCGGTCTTGCCGCTGATCGTTTTGGCTTCCCGCCAGCTCCGCTGATTTTGGGCCTGATACTCAGCTCCATCATGGAAGACGCCATGAACCAGTCACTCACGCTCTCTGGAGGCGACTATTCGATCTTCATCACGCATCCAATTAGCGCCTGTTTCCTACTCGCCGCAATCCTCTTTGTTCTGCTTCCCCTTGTCTTCGACAAGCGTAAAGCTAAAAAACAGCAAGCTACTCGAGGCCTTTCATGACACACCAGCCCCACTACACTCCCCAAGACCTCATTCACTTTGCCAAACGCTGCTTCATTAGTAGCGGCTTAGAAGCCTCACGCGCTCAAATCGTGGCCAATAAAATGATCGAAGCCGATCTCATGGGCCACGATACGCATGGGATTCGAATGCTGAACCGCTACCTCGCGGATATTCGCCAAGGAAACATGGTGACCGATGGAGAGCCCGAGGTTATCTCCGACCGTGGACCTTGCGCGCTATGGGATGCGCGCCTGCTTCCCGGACACTGGGTACTGCAACGAGGTATCGAACTCGCCATACCGCGAGCCAAACAGTATGGCTCCATGATGCTGGGCATCCGACGCAGTCATCACGTTGGCGCTCTTAACGTACATTTGACCTCCATCGTAGAGCACGGATTGATCGGCATTCTATGGGCGACCGATTCCAAGGTGCGCTCCGTCGCGCCCTTCGGCGGCATCGACCCGGTGCTCACGACGGACCCCATCGCTGCCGGCATACCCACCTCCGGTGCGCCAATACTCATCGATACGACGACATCGCTTTGCAGTAACGCCTTGGTCAAGCAGACGCTCGAACGCGGCGAACAACTGCCTTCGGAGATGCTCAAGGACAATGAAGGCAAACCAACCCGCAATCCTAACGCCTTGTTCACCGACCCGCCCGGCACCATTTTACCTCTGGGGGGCATGACCCATGGCTACAAAGGCTATTCGCTGGCGATGCTGGTGAATGTGATGTCCCTTGCTTTGCCTGGTTTTGGCAAGGCCAGCGGTGAGAAGAACGAGGGCATCATGCTTCATATCATCGACCCCGATGCCTTTGGAGGGAAAGAAGCCTTTCTACAAGAGACCGACTGGATGGTCGATGCTTCTCGCGCCAGCCGAAGTACATCGGATTCCCCCATTCGTTTACCCGGTGATCGGGCGCGCGAGCTTTCGAAAATACGCCACGATGACGGTATACCGCTCGAAAACGCCATATTCGAAAACCTCACACCCTATCTGCAAGCGCACAGTATCGAAGCGCCTCACGCCCTTCAACGAGTGAGTCAATAGCCCTCTCTAGGGAGAATGCTTGATCGATTTGCCCATATAACAATAGGAAGGAATGGTCATGGATATAACGCGTTCAACCACACAGGATCGTATCGATAACGTCGAAATTGCTCTTTACCAGGTTCCCATGCCGCAGGCCGTCAGCGATGCCAAAGTGCTGACTGGAAAGCAGCAGCCATTGCAAAGCGTGGAAGTGCTCGTTGTCGAGCTGCATACCGTAGGCGGAGAGCACGGCATTGGCTTTAGCTACTCACTGCGAGCCGGTAGTCAGGCACTCTATGCCCATGCGCTCGAGCTCGCTCCAGCGCTTTTAGGCGAGTACAGCCATGCCATCCCAAGGCTTTGGGAAAAGCTCGCCTGGCTTGGAGGCTCGGTATCGCGGACCGGGGTTTCCGTTCAGGCCATTGCCGCTTTCGATATCGCGCTCTGGGATATGAAAGCCAAGAGGGCCCGGCTGTCGTTGGCGAATCTTCTAGGCGCTTATCGCCAAAAGATTCCTTGTTACAACACGTCTGGCGGCTATCTTTCGGCCAGCATCGAGGACGTCGTCGAGAATGCTCAACGCTCTCTGGCCAATGGCATGGGCGGCATCAAGCTGAAGGTGGGCCAACCGGACGCTAAAAAAGATATCGAGCGCGTTCGGCATATTCGTGAACTCGTCGGCAACCAAACACCCCTCATGGTCGACGCCAATCAGCAGTGGGACCATGCTCAGGCGCTACGTGTCGGCCAAGCACTGGAGTCGCTCGATCTGACCTGGATTGAGGAGCCGCTGAGTGCCTATGACTACGCCGGCCACGCATCATTGACCCAGCGTCTCAGCACGCCCATCGCCACGGGCGAAATGCTTAGTAGCCAAGCAGAGCATGATCAGCTGATGGATCACCGCGCCGTGACCTACCTCCAGCCCGACGCACCTCGCGTAGGTGGCATCACGCCGTTTTTGAAAATCGCCTCTCGGGCGGAGAGATTGGGGCTCAAGATGGCGCCGCACTTCGTCATGGAGATTCACGTACACCTTGCAGCAGCGTATCCTCATGAAACCTGGGTCGAGCACATCGAGTGGCTTGAGCCACTATTCAACGAGCGTCTCGTCATCGCCTCAGGACATATGCACGTCCCCCAAACTCACGGCTTGGGCTGGAGCCTATCGGAGCAGGCAGTGCAGTGGCGTACTGCCCATCAGCAGTTTCGTTCGTGAAGAGACACAATGACTTGGCACTATGAAAGTTAAGCGGCTGCTGACATTAAATTAAATAGAGGGATACCCATCGTTATGACCGAGCTTGCTATCGAGCCTATTCAACGCCGAACCGAACTGGCCCAACAGGTTTCCAGCACGCTCATAACGCTCATCGAGCGCGGTGACATTCCCGTCAATGAAAAGCTTCCCACTGAGAAAGTACTAGGCGAGCGCTTCGACGTTAGCCGAACCGTTATCCGCGAAGCCATTAGCTACATCGAATCCATGGGGTTGGTCGAAAGACGGCGCGGGAGCGGTACCCGAGTCATCCAGGCATACAGAACGCATACGCAGCCCGAGCAGAGAATTCGCTACGAGACGGTAGAAGATATTCTCCATACACTCGAGCTTCGGCTTACTCTCGAACCCGATGCAGCAGCACTTGCAGCTGAGCGATACGATGATCAAGACCGACACGCCATGGTGCAGGCCTATCGTCAATTTGCTGATTCTTGTGATAGCGGAAAGCCAAGCAGCCGCGAAGATGCTGCTTTCCACATAAGCATCGCCAGGGCTTCCAAGAATCCGGTATTTCTCGCTGTTTATCTACAGCTGGGTCAAGCCATGGTAGCCAGGGCCAATTTAATGCCTATGGAGCTTAACTCAATTGCCACTAAACGCTACCTGGAACTGTTGAAGATCGAGCATGGCGCCATATTGGACGCGGTATTAAGCAGAGACGCTCAGGAAGCCCATGACGTCATGCGACAACAGCTATTGCGCTCGCTAAGTACCTACAATACTTACAGACGCTGATCACAATTGATTGATGTCAACAGTCAAAACGAGGAAAGCGGCTAAATAGCCGCTTTCCGTCAACTAATTCGTTGGTCAGCGCACTAGCGCCGGACGCTTAGGGTCGAATTCCCAGCCCGGAATCAAATACTGCATCGCCATAGCGTCGTTACGTTGGGTTACGTCCAGCGTTTTATACAGCCGATGCGCCTCCATCATCTTTTCATCATCAAGTTCGACGCCCAGTCCTGGAGTGTTTGGTACCTTTAGTTTTCCCTCCCGGATCAAGAACGGTTCTTTAGTGATACGCTGACCGTCCTGCCAGATCCAGTGGGTATCGATCGCGGTGATTTCACCCGGACACGCTGCCGCTACGTGGGTCATCATCGCAAGCGAGATATCGAAGTGGTTGTTGCTGTGCGAGCCCCAGGTCATGCCCCATTCGTTGCAAAGCTCGCCCACCATGACCGCTCCCTGCATCGTCCAGAAATGACAATCGGCTAGTGGAATATCGACCGCATTGAGCTGGGCTGCGTACTGCAACTGCTTGAAATCGGTCGCGATCATGTTGGTTGCAGTGGGCAGCCCCGTACGCTTTTTGAATTCGGCCATGGTCTCGCGTCCCGAATAGCCCTCCTCCTGGCCGCAAGGATCTTCGGCGTAGCTCAAAAGATCCTTAATCGGCTCCAGTACGCGTACAGCTTCGTCGAGCTTCCAGGCACCGTTGGGGTCGAGGGTCAAACGTGCGTCGGGGAAGGCTTCATGTAGTGCACGGATGCAGTCGGCTTCTGCCTCACCACGCAATACGCCACCCTTGAGTTTGAAGTCCTTAAAGCCGTATCGTTCATAAGCGGCCTTAGCAAGCTCAGCTACCGCCTCCGGTGTCAGCGCCTTTTGATAGCGCACCTCATCCCAGGCATCTACTGGTGACGCTACTTTCGGATAAAGCAGGTCGGTTTTGCTCGGGTCCCCTAGAAGAAACAGATAGCCGAGCGCCTCAACCTCATCACGCTGACGACCGTACTGTCCTAGTAGGTCGGCGACAGGAAGACCTACTGCTTGGCCATATAGGTCCAAAAGCGCTGATTCAAGGCCGGTAATAACATGAACTGCAACACGTAAATCGAATGTTTGGCGACCACGCTCTTCACGACCATTTTTAGCCAGCATCGCTCGAGCGCTGTTCAACGTCTGCTTGAATGCATTGATAGAGGACCCCTCGACGAGACTGCGACACTGCTCCAGCCCCTTAAGAATGCCCTCACTTGAAGGAATTTCCCCTACCCCTTTATTACCCGCACTATCCTCGAGAATCACCACGCAGCGAATAAACCAGGGGGCATGACCGCCACTCAGGTTTAGCAAAAAACCATCGTAACCAGCAACTGGTACTACTTTCATTGATGTAATTTTTGGCAACATGCTCATTGACTCTCTTTTTTTGCTAGGTGAATAAATAGAAGGAGGGTCTAAGTCACCGGCGCCGGATTAAACAGCACCAGATCGTTATGAATACCCAGGCGATCGGCTGCTGCCTGTTTGCGACCGCTGGCGACATCCAGAATCAGGTGGAAAAGCTCCCAGCCGACTTGTTCGATGGTGGCGTCGCCGGTGGCGATACGGCCTGCGTCCAGGTCGATGATGTCGTGCCAGCGCTGCCCCAGCTGCGAGTTGGTCGAGACCTTGAGCACTGGCACCATGGAGAGCCCATAGGGCGTGCCGCGGCCGGTGGTGAATACCTGAAGGTTCATGCCTGCGGCGAGCTGTAGCGTGCCGCAGATGAAGTCGCTGGCGGGCGTGGCGGCGAAGGTGAGCCCTTTGCGGCGTAGTCGCTCGCCGGGGCCGATAACGTCGACGATGGGGGAGTTACCCGATTTGATGACCGAGCCCAGCGCTTTCTCGACGATATTGCTCAACCCACCCTTTTTATTGCCCGGCGAAGGGTTGGCGCTGCGATCGGTTTTGCCTTGCGCCAGGTAGTCGTCGTACCAGGCCATCTGGTCGATCAGCGCCTGCCCTACTTCTTTATTGATCGCGCGCGGAGTGAGCAGATGGATGGCATCGCGCACCTCGGTCACCTCGGCGAACATGACGCTGCCCCCTGCCCGTACGATCAAATCGGTAGCAAAGCCAACGGCCGGGTTGGCCGTCACGCCGGAGAAGGCGTCGCTGCCGCCGCACTGCATTCCCACGACAAGCTCGGACGCCGGGCAGGTTTCGCGCTGGCGGCGATTCAACCGTTCGAGATGGCGCTCGGCCATGGCGATGATGCCGTCGACCATCTCACCAAACCCTTCGAAGCTTTCGTCCTGAAGGCTTAGTACGTTGGCCTCGGGATCGGCCTCGCCGGTATTTTCATAGATTCTGACGGGGCGGTCCTGCAGCAGCGTCGATGGCTGAAGCTTTTCGCAGCCAAGACCGATGACCATCACTTCACCGCCAAAGTTGGGGTTCAACGCGATATTCTTGAGCGTACGGATGGGCACGATGGCCGCTGGTGCATTGATGGCAACACCGCAGCCATAGGTGTGGTTGAGCCCGACCACGTCATCGACGTTGGGAAAGCGTGGCAGTAGCTCGCGCTTAATGCGGGCAACGACATAATCGACCGTTCCGGCTACGCACTGCACGCTGGTGGTAATGCCCAACACGTTCTTAGTGCCCACACTGCCGTCGGGGTTGCGAAAGCCCTCGAAAGTGTAGCCTTCCAAGGGCTCGACCTCCGGTGCTGCGCGCGTTGCCAGCGGCAGCTCACTCAACGCGGGGGGAACGGGCAAACGCACGTTGTTTTCGTTGATATGACCGCCACGGGGAATCGCCTCGAGCGTCGTGCCAAGCACTTCGTTGTAACGAATGACGGTGTCGCCCTCGGCAAAATCCACCAAAGCGATCTTATGCCCCTGTGGGATGGGCATCCGGGTCACGACACCACCTTCCACGCTGACGCCTTCGGCCAGCCCACCGCGCTGCACGACGATGGCTACGTTGTCTTGGGGGTGAACCTTGATCACCCGTGGCTGTGTCGTTGCGTCTGTCATGTCATCTCCCAAAACAAATTACTTGCCAGCGGTCTATGGCGTTTGTGTCGTCGTTTTATTACGTGCTTTTAGTCGAATCACGATCGAAAAGAGAACCGAGGCCGCGATCAAGGCCCACAGCACCATGGCAATGGGGCTGCGTGTGAAGAAGATGGTGTAGGTGCCGAAGGACTCAAGGCTCTTGACGAAGTAGACCTCCGCTTGGCTACCGAGGATGAAGCCAATGATCAGCGGCGCGACTTCGAGCCCTATCTTCTGGATCAGATAGCCCAACACCCCGAAGATCAGAAGCGTCCAGACGTCGAACATGATGCCGTAGTTGATGGCATATGCTCCAACGACGCACATCATCACGATGAGGGGGAACAGAATATGCTTGGGCACCATGACCACTTTGGCGATGTACTTGATGGCATAGAACATCAAGAAGAACATCACGATGTTGGCAAACACCAGCGCCGTCATCATGACGTACCAGGTGGTGGTATTTTCGGGGATGAACAGCGGCCCGACCTGAATGCCCTGAAGCGTGAACGCACCGATCAGTACCGCCGTGGTGGCATCGCCAGGAATACCCAGTGACAGCAGCGGAATCAGCGCCCCGCCGGTCAGCGCATTATTGGCCGATTCAGAGGCGATGAGCCCTTGCGGCGCACCTTTACCCATCTGTGAGGTATCGCGAGAGAGGTTTTTCTCTTGGGTGTACGCCAGAACCGACGCGGCGCTGCCCCCTACACCCGGCAGCATGCCCACGAAGGTGCCGATGAAAGATGAGCGCGTCAGGTTGGTGAACCGGCCTTTGAAGGCCGCGAGCGCCCCTGCGCCATCGCTCTTGGATACCTTGACGCGCTCGTGGGTTAGATCGCTTTTCACCCCTTTTTCGGCTTCGAGTAAAATGGTGGCCACGCCGAAAATACCGATCAATACCGGCAGCAACGAGAAGCCTTCGAAAAGGTAGGGCTCCATGAAGTCGAACATCAGACGCGTATGGCCATTACCGCCGTCGGAAATACTGTAATCCCCGATCAGGCTCAGCCAGATACCGATGACGCCGCTAAAAATACCGATCAGCATGCTGCTAGACAGCGAAGCAATGACGCTGAGCGCCAGCAAGATGATAAGAAACTTCTCCACGTAGGAGAACTTGATCGAGAAGTTGGCAAGGACAGGAGCAAAAAGGAAGAGCACGAGCGCGCTGATCAGCCCGCCGACCAGCGAAGCGATCACGCAGATACGTAGCGCTTTTTCACCCTGGCCTTTGCGCGCCATGGGGTAGCCGTCGAAGGTGGTCGTTATCGACGAAGGCGTGCCGGGAATGTTGAGCAACACGGCGGGCACCATGCCGCCTGAAATACCGCCCACGTAAAGCCCCAGCAGTAAGGCCAGGCCGTGGTGCAAGCCGAGTGCGTAGGTTAAGGGTAAACAGACGGCCACGGCCATGGTCGCCGTCATACCAGGAATGGCGCCAAAGATAACGCCCACCAGCGTGCCAAATGCCGCTAGTAGAAAGAAAGTCAGGTCGAATAGCGATAGAAATTCCATGATAGCGCTCGCCTCGGTCACGGAAGAGTGATGGTGAATAGCTTAGCGAGCACGAACCACGCCAAGCTGGGAGCGACGACGGCGTTAACGACGACGATGATGAGGTTTTTTCGGCTCCACACATGTAGATACAAAAGCGACATGAGCAGTACGAAGCCCATCGATACGAACAAGAAGCCATAGCCGGTATAGGGGAACAGGTCACCCACGACCGCCATCAAGTAGAAATAGGCAACGATCAGTGCGAGGGTGCCAAAAAAGCGCATGACATCCATCGATTCGCCGAAGATAGGAAGCGTGCGCTCGCCTCTTTTCACCGCTGCCAGAAAAGGCGCCACTTTCAATACCAACACCAACGCGAACAATCCTGCCAACAGCCAGTGAATGATGGCGGGAAAGAACAGGTGGGAGGTCTCAAAATCGATCGAGACGCTGAGTAGATCCGAAAGACCTGATGCCATACCAACTCCTGGAACATGCAGTAGCGTGCCGACGACAAGACGCTGTCGCCGGCACTGCTCACTTACTTACTGAAGGTTGTCGATGATCTCTTGGTAACGCGTCATCTTGTCGTGCAGATGCGCCTCAGCTTCATCGGAGGGCATGAAGTTAGGAATGAAGAACAAACTTTGTTGCACGTTTTGAATCTCGCCTTCGGCATAGATCTCGGCGAGCGCGGTATCGATCTGCTCGACGATGGCAGGATCCATATCGCGGTTGTAGAGGAAGAAGAACTCTTTATCGAAGGTGAAATTCTCACCATCGCCCATCGGAACTTGCACGTTGGGTTCGACGTATTCGAGAAGCTGCTCACGCGAGGTCTGACCAAGCCCCTCTTCCGGAGACTGCTCCATGATGCTCTGGCGCGCCGTCAACCATACGAAGCGCATGGCTTTCTGATCGTCTTCCGGCAGGCGGGTGTACTGCTCGTTAGCCTGCAGCGTGCCGCTGATCATGTCGGCCTGACCATCGAAGAGCTGCTGGTTCTTATCGGACTGTGAGCCGGTATTGATCGCCACCAGGTTGTCTTCTTGACCGGGATGCTCGAGCGCGATGGCATTCTTCAACGCGCTGAAGCCGATTTCGGAGACGCCACCAGGCTGGATCGCGACACGAACCGTCTCACCGTTACCTACCGCCTCGATGATGTCATCGAGGGTTTCGTAGGGCGAGTTCTTGGGCACGAGATAGGCATTACCGGGGTTGACCGCCAGTGTCGGCCCCACCCGGTACTCTTCGAAGATATCGTCGTACCCCTGCACGCCATAGACATGGCCGAGATAGGATTGGTCATGGAAGATCATTAGCGTATTGCCGCGTGAATCACGGCTTAGCGTACGAAACGCCGAGCTTGCGCCCACCGCATCCACCTTGATGTTCAAGCCCAGATGCTCGGCCAAACGTTCGGCCACGATGCTAGCGTTCTGGTAGGTATCACCGCCTGTCGACGTCGAACCGATAAGAACGCGCACGTTACCGCGCAAAGGGCCATCGGCCATTGCCGCCATACTGCCAAGCCCTAGGGAAAGCGCCGCGACGCCAACGCTTAGCAAGGTCGTTGCTCTTTTCGCTATCTTCATGACTCCACCTCTATCGTAATCGGCTGTTCTATTTGTAAGCGTGTATCAGCACAAAGACGTGTTACTTGACCTTTTCGATCAGCTTGACGAGTGCTTCGCGCTCTGCTGCCGTCGGCATGGTCAGGGGCGCGCGCACGCTGCCAGCCGGGCGACCGATGATGCCAGCGCCCTCTTTCACCAAGCTCACCGCGTAGCCCGCTTTGGTGTCACGCAGATCGACGAAGGGAATGAAGAAGTCGTTGGTTAGCTGCTTGACCGTTGCGCTATCGCCTTTACGCAGCGCTTTGTAGAAGCTCACGGCCATGTCGGGGACGAAATTGAATACCGCCGACGAGTACGTGTTGACCCCGATGGAGAGGTAGGCCTCGGCAAAGATCTCAGCAGTGGGTACGCCGCCGACATACACCAGGCGATCGCCTACGCGCTTGATGATCTTGTTCAGCAGTTGGATGTCGCCTTTGCCATCTTTCAGGCCCACGAGGTTGGGGCACGCATCGGCAAGCGCCTGAGCGGACTCGGCGTTGAGAATACCATTGGCACGGTTGTAGTAGATGACGCTGATGGAGGTCGAATCACAAATCTGGCGAGCATAATCGACCAGGCCATCCTGCGGGCACTCGGTGAGGTAGGGAGGCATCAGCAGGATACCGTCGGCGCCCTCTTCTTCCGCCGCCTTGGCGAACGCCTTACCGGCGCCTACGCTCAGACCGGCGCTAGCAATTACGGGCAGCTTGCCATCGACCACTTCGACGGCAACGCGCACGATGCGACGGTATTCGTCCAGCGTCAGGTTGAAGAACTCGCCCGTACCCCCGGCAACGAACACGGCCGAAATCTCGTGGCTAATGAACCACTCCAAACGCTTACGGTAGCTCTGCTCGTCGAACTCACCCTGGCCGTCGAAATCGGTGATCGGGAAAGAGAGCAAACCATCGCCTACTGCTGCCTTTACTGCTTCTTGTGAAAATTTCACGTCATCATCCCCTTTTGCCTTGCGCTCTAGCGCGAATGCCGAACTGTCCTACAGCTCGTAGCATTGAAATTCAATAAGTCATACATCATACAAACTAGAACGTACTGGGATGCAGATAAGCATGCAAGCCAAGAGAGTGAAATTTAAACCAAAGTAGAAGACGATGGCGCCACGTTAGCAGCATTAGACGAAAGTTTAAGTACTTGCTTAGAACGGCTATTCAGCCAAGGAGCATGGAGGCGAACAACAGTCAAAGCCCAAACGCCACCTTGAGGCGCCTAGGCTTTAATAACGCTTACTCAAGGTTTGAGAAAATTGCTCTTCACCAAATGCACGACTTCATCCATGCGACCGCTTAGCACGGCCTTGGTGGAGTAAAGCGCGGTAGACGCCACTTGCCCTGCTTCCACCTTGGGAGGCATGACCAACTCCATAGGATTGACGGCGACATCCAATAGCGCCGGCCCCGATTGCGCCAGCCATTCGGCAACGGCCGTTTCGAGGGATTGCTCGTCGGTGACGCGCTTACCCCACATGCCAATCGCTTCGGCCACGCGACCGAGATCGGGGTTTTGCAGCTCGGTGTAGGCATCCAAAAGCCCGGCTACTTTCTGCTCCAACTCGACGAAGCTGAGCGAGCGGTTGTTGTAGACAACGATTTTCAGCGGAATCTTATGCTGCACCAGGGTCAGCAGATCGCCCAGCAGCATGGTCAGGCCACCGTCGCCGCACATGGCAATGACCTGGCGCTCGGGATATGCCAGTTGAATACCCAGCGCCTGAGGATACGCATTGGCCATGGTGCCATGCTGCAGGCTCGCCAGCGTACGCCGTTCGCCCAGCGGGCGGATATGGCGCAGCATCCAAACGTTCACGCTGCCGGTGTCGGCGGTGAGAATAGCGTCGGGCGAGGCCTGACGGTCGATCTCCAGGGTTAGCTCTTGGGGATGAATGAGATCTTTATCCTTGGAGCGATGCGCCGACTTTTCCAAGGAGTGCGCATAGTGCTTGCGGCACTTATCGAGCCAGCGCTCGCTGGTATTCTCTTTGACGGTCTGAACCAGCGCCTCGCAGGTATCGCGTATGGAACCGATGATGCCGGTATCGACCGGCGTTCGCCTACCGATCTGCCCGGCATCGTGATCGACCTGGATGATATGGGCGTTTTCGGGATAGAACTGGCCAAAGGCGAAGTTACAGCCCAGTAGCACCAGTGTGTCGCACTCAGCAACCGCCTTGTAGCCACCCTCGAGGCCGTAAACGCCGGTCATACCGACGTGATAAGGGTTGTCATGCTCGATGAAGTCCTTAGCACGCGAGGTCCAGGCGATGGGCGCCTTGAGCTTTTGCGCCAGCGCGATCACCTGATCCCGCGCTGTTTCGCAGCCTGCCCCGGCAAATAGCGTGATCTTTCCGCCCTTGTTGAGCTCGCGTACCGCAGGCACTAATGCCTCGGCGCTGGGGCGCAATGAATAGTCGAACCGATGCGCTTGGAAAGAGCGCTCGTCCTTCGGCGTTTGGGCAAAGACGTCGCCCGGTACGATGATGACGGCTACGCCACGCTTGGCAAGCGCCGTTTGCGCTGCCAGGGCGGTCATGCGACTCGCCTGCTCAGGGGAGGTCAGGGTTTCGCAGAACACCGAATACTGGCGAAATACCTGGCTTTGGTCGACTTCTTGAGGAAAGGCCGACCCCGTTTCCGCCATGGCGACTTGGGTCGCGATAAACACCACGGGGGCGTTGTTGCGATGGGATTCGAACAGGCCATTGACGAAGTGCAGGCTCCCGGGGCCACAGGAGCCTGCGCAGAGCGCCAACTCGCCGGTCATATAAGCCTCGCCTCCGGCGGCAAAGCCGCCCACCTCTTCGTGGCGCACGCCAATCCATTCGATATCGCTTTGACGCAGCGCGTCGGTGAAATGGTTGAGCGTATCCCCCACAACGCCATAGCAGCGCTTGGCGCCAGCATTCTGGAGAATATCGACCATGATACTGGCAACGTTGATGCTCATTGGCGACTCCTTTCGCATGCGAGAGTGATTAGCTGTGATCGCTTTAAAGCGTCGTTAAAGCACAGTTACACCATAGTTGCTGATGGACGGTCGTGCAGACATCGCTCATGCTGCAATGCAACAAAACGGCGCTATACTGGTCTGACGAGCATGCTCAAGGCAATCACACGACGCTGATACCGGAGGCCCTATGTTCCCTATCGACTGGTTTGCTACCGAATCGAACCCCATTTTTCCATCGAGTGCGTGCGAGCGCGATGACGAAGTGCTGCAGGCGTGGTGGCGCTTGGCGCGCTGGCAGGTGAGCGCTATGGGCGGTCAGCGTGCGCTGCTTGAGTGAGGCTGGGCAATCGTCGCCACCTCCTCTGCGCTCGTTCGCTCATATGGGTTTAATCACTTCTCTCCGGCTAAACGGTTGCTCTGGCTAAGCAACTTCAGCCAAGCCACGTCAGTCAAGCGGCGCCAGTCAGGCGTGTCAGCCAGACGCGCTGGAAATTTGCACGCTAACGGTTTAAACTCTGCGCCCCTTGTGCACTGCAGCATAGAACTGCGGATGCCGCTTATAACAAAAACTCACCCTCTTCCCTTTGCTCCAGGAGTTATGCCATGTCCACCCATCTTGACGATGCGAACCTCACCAGCGACGACGTCTTGTGCGCTTGGGCCCAGCGTGCGCAAGCACACATCAACGCCGAGGCAGCGCTGCTCGATTACCTGCGCACGGCGCAATAAGCGGCGCTCTACGCTGTGGTTATCGGCGCGGCCAGTGCGCTTTCGGCGGGCTGGCCGCGCAAATAAGCCTCTTGCAGGATGTACATGCGCTTGACGTCGCGATAGCGGCCGTTGATGAAGAACTCCTGCACCAGATGCCCCTCTTCGATGAATCCTGTCTCTTCGTACAGATGGATCGCCTTGACGTTCTCGACCGCAACAATCAGATACACCTTATGCAAATTGAGAATGGTGAAGGAGTAGTGCAGCGCTTGCTTGATCAACTGCCGGGCAAACCCTTTGCCCTGGTACATGGGCGTAATGATGATCTGGAATTCGGCGCTGCGGTGGATGTAATCGATCTCGATGAGCTCCACGAGCCCAATGGCGTTCCCATCCCCATCTTGAGCCACGAAGCGACGCTCGGCGTTGTCGTGGATGTGTTTGTTATAGAGCTCTTCTAGCTCGTCGAAAGATTCGTAGGGCTCCTCGAACCAGTACGACATGATGCTCTGGTTATTGTTGAGTTCGTGAACGAAGCGCAGATCGTTGCGCTCTAGGGCACGTAGGTAGAGTGTCGGGCTCATGGCGTTACCATCCTCTCAGCGACCCGGGGTTTCAGGCGCACTGTAACGCGCGGCGATCAAAAGAGAAAAGCGCACGTAGAGGATGCTCGGCCTCTTCGATGTATGCCTTCAGAAGCGACGTGCCCATCATGCTATAGGTGATCCCATTCCCACCGTAGGCCATGGCAAAGAGCACTCGCGGGCCAAGAGTATCGTGGGGGCCGAAATAGGGCAGGCCATCGTCGGTTTCAGCAAAGGTGCCGCCCCAGGCAAAGGTCGGGGTAATCTCAAGCCCCGGCCACATTCCTTCGACTCGCTTTGCCAGGCCCTCGGCCTTTTGCATTACTAGGCGGTCACGCCGCTCGGGGATGTCCTCGTCATCGTCGTCCCCTCCGATCAGCAGCCGCCCTTCCCCGGTCGTGCGCAGGTAGAGATAGGGCCGGGCCGACTCCCATATCAAGGTGTCGTTCAGTTTACCCAGCACATCGCGCGGCAGCGGGTCGGTGACGAAGGCGTAACTACTGCGGTTGGCCGCTACGGGCTCGGGCAGCCAGCGCTGGGCCTCGTATCCAGCGGCCAGCACCACATGACGGCAGCGCAGCGTGGCGCCGCTATTACCCAGCGTCAGCGTCACGCCGTCAGCCTCGGGCGTTAGCGTAGTTACCGTCGTGCGATCGAACACCTCGCCGCCCCGGCGCACCAAGCGCTCGAACAACTGATACGCCATACGATACGGATCGATCTTGGCAGCCAGCTGGCTCAATATTCCGCCTGCGGCGCGAAAGCCGTACTCGCGCTCGATCATATCCGGTGTTTGCCAGGCCACGTCGAAGCCGTGACGCTTGCGCAGTTCGAGCTCATCACGCAGCGCCTCGACGTGCCCTACTTCGCTCGCGAAGTAGAGACTTTGCTGTGCCGCGAAGTCCACATCACCCAGCTCCGCCGCCAGCCGCTCTAGATGAAGGATGGCCGCCGCACAGCCGCGATAGGCCAACACGGCGTTATCTTCACCATAGCGGGCCGCAAGCTCGGTCATATGGGTATCGATTTCGTACTGCAGCAGCGCCGTACTCGCCGCCGAGCTGCCCCAACCGATGTCCCGACGTTCGAGCACGACGACGTGATACCCGGCGCGATTGAGCCGATCCGCGATCAAGGCGCCGGTAATCCCGCCACCGATGATCGCCACGTCACATTGATGATCGTGGGTGAGCTGTGGGAAAGTAGCCAACAGGCCATTTTTTACTGCCCAGAACGGGTAGCCACTCTTGAGATCCATTGCGTTCCCTTGCAAAAGTCGTCGTTCCTACCCCTTACCATAGTCCAACCACCTCCTCGGCGGGGCCTGGTTACCACGAGTATTACAAAAACCAGCAGGAGAAAAATCGGCATGAGGAAGAAGAGATGATCGATCTGCGTAGCGATACCGTCACCCGCCCCACGCCCGCCATGCGCGACGCCATGAGCCAAGCGCCCGTCGGCGATGACGTGTGGGGTGATGATCCGAGCGTCAATGCGTTTCAGGAGCACTTGGCCGAGCTCACCGGCAAGGAGGCCGCGCTGCTGTTCCCAAGCGGCACCCAGAGTAATTTGGTAGGGCTCATGGCCCACTGCGAGCGCGGCGACGAGTATATAGTCGGCCAAAACGCCCATACCTACCGCTACGAAGGCGGCGGCGCAGCCGTGTTGGGTAGCATTCAGCCCCAGCCCATCGAGAACGCCCCCGACGGTACCTTACCGCTGGAAAAGATCGCCGCAGCGGTCAAAGCCGACGACGCCCACTTTGCCCGCACCCGCCTGCTCGCGCTGGAAAACACCATTGCCGGTAAGGTGCTGCCCGCCGACTACGTACAAGGCGCCGTCGCACTGGCTCGTCAGCACGGCTTGAATACCCATCTCGACGGTGCCCGCCTCTTCAACGCTGCCGTGGCCACCCAGACAGATATCGATACGCTCTGCGCGCCCTTCGATAGCGTATCGCTGTGTTTCTCCAAAGGGCTTGGCGCCCCGATCGGCTCGGCGCTAGTGGGATCAAAAGCGTTTATCACTAAGGCACGCCGCTGGCGTAAAACCGTTGGCGGCGGGATGCGTCAGGCGGGCATCATCGCCGCTGGCTGCCAGCACGCCCTCGATCACCATGTGGCAGGCCTTGCCGACGACCACCGCCGCGCTGAACGCCTGGCCCAAGGGCTACGCGCACTGGCGGGCGTCGAGGTGACGTCACACGCTACCAACATGGTGTTCGCGCGCTTTCCTGAAGGCCACGAACAGGCGCTCAAGGCGTGGCTTGCCCAGCGCGACATCCTCGTCGAGGTCGTCTACTCAACGCGCTTCGTACTGCACCGGGATATCGATGACGCCATGGTCGAGCGCGTCATCGAAGCCATTGGCGACTATTTTAAGCTACAGCAGGGGCTCAAAGGCGACGCAGCCCCCACATGAAGTAAGCGCCACCAATGAGCGTGGCGATAAGCCCTGCCGGGACTTCGTAGGGGAACATTGCTTGGCGGCCGACCCAATCGGCCAGCACCATGAGCAACATGCCGATGAGCCCGGCGCCAAGCAGATGCCAGCGCGCGCGCGAAAAGCCTACTAGCCGCGCCATGTGCGGCGCCAAAAGGCCGACGAAAGAGAGCGGCCCCACGACCAGCGTGGCGCAGGCGGTCAAGAGCGCAACCAGCAGCAGTAAGACCAAACGCGCGCGATCGAGCCCCACGCCCAGCGCGCGTGCGGTGGGCGCACCCAGAGGCAGAAGGTCCAGCCAGCGGGCAAACGGCAAAGATATTGCCGCCAACACAATCGCGATACCGCCAACGATGAAAGCACTGGGCAAGTCGACGTAATAGGTCGAGCCAGCCAGCCACGCAATCACCTGCTGCCCGCGCGGGTCGCCACCGGCGAGCAGCACGCTGCGCACGGCATCGAAGAGGGCCGTGATGGCCACCCCCGTCAACAGCAAGCGGTCGGGCAAAAAACCGCTCTTACGGTTGAGCGCCACCAGCCCCGCCAAGGTCACCAGACTTCCCAAGGTGCCGATGGCGATCAGCGTCGCGCTCGATGGCGCGGGCAGCGTATAGATCGCCACGATCAGCGCGATGGCGCAGCCTCCGCTCACCCCCAGCACTTCGGGGCTCGCCATGGGGTTGGCCGAGAGCCGCTGCAGCAGCGTGCCCGCCAGCGCCAGCATCAAGCCGCTGGCCGCCGCTGCCAAAACGCGCGGCGAGCGCCAATCGAGTACCGCAAGATCATCCAGCGAGAGCCAATACCACCCCGCACTCCCCTGCCCCCAGCCAAGCCCTAAAATGGCGGCAAGCAGCAACCCCGCCGCCAGCCAGAGCGCCAACCGAGCAGGGTGTGGGTGACGCTTGAGAAACGCCGTGGGCGCCTGCGGCGGGCGGTCGCCCTGAAGCTTCAAGCGAGGGATCAGCCACAGCAGTAGGGGCGCACCGAGCGCGCCGGTCACAGCACCCGTAGGCAGCAAGGTCGGCAAGATGCCACTTAGGTGCTGCAGCGCGAGATCGGTGGTCGCCAGTAGCACCGCCCCCAGCGCCATGGAGTAACCTACGCGCTCACCTAAGCGCCGCGCACCGGCCATGCGTACGATGTTGGGCGCCGCCAAGCCAATGAAACCAATAATGCCCACGACGCTGACTACGCTGCCGGTAATGAACACCGCAAGCCCCAGCCCCGCAAAACGCAGGTACTTAAGCGAGATACCCAGACTCTTGGCGCTGGCATCGTCGAGCTCCAGCACGTTGAGCGGCTTGAGCAGCAAGAGCGCGGCGGCCAATCCTATCAGCCAGTGAGGCAGCAGCGTCAGTACGTCGTCCCAACCGTTTTGCGCCAGCGAGCCCGCCCCCCAAATCAGTAAGCCCGCTAGGGTTTCATGGTTGAACAGTAAAAGCGCCGTGCCGAGTGCGCCCAGATAGAGATTGACCACGAGCCCCGCGAGCACCACCACCATCGGCGCCAACCCGCGTCGCCATGCCAGCGCGAACACCAGTGCCACGGCCGCGCCGCCGCCAGCAAGCGCGACCCACTCACGCCCAAAGGTCAAAAGCCCAGGCGCCAGCAGTGTCGCGGCCATTAACGCCAAATTGGCACCGCTGGCCACCCCAAGCGTCGTGGGCGAGGCCAAGGGGTTGCGTAGCACCTGCTGCATCAGCACTCCCGCCAGCGCCAGCCCCGCCCCCGCCAGCAGCGCCATGCAGAGCCTAGGCCACCAGGTAAAGTGCAAGAGCAGTTGGGGAATATCCTCGGTATCCGGCGCCCACAGCGCCTCAAGGCTTACGCCCAAGCCCTGGTGAGCAAGCGCCCAAGCGAAAAGCCCCCACAAAGGTACGCTCATGAGAGCACAAACCAAAAGGGGAGTAGCGCGAGAAGAGTTGGAGGGCATGGCACACCGAAAGCGAATCGTGAGCACCTAGCAGTCGGCGCTCGACATGGAAAAGCGACGATATTAATTGATAAGAATTATCACTACAATTTTATCTTGGCGACGTGATACCGCCGCGCCTTTCGCTTCGCTGAGCAGCCAAAGTGCTTCCCTCTAGCCCCTTTAAAGCGACAGATAGCAGAACGGCGCCCTAAGGCGCCGCTGGCATAACCTACGTGAGCGTTTACTGGCCCGAGGTCTTGCGCTTGAGCGCACCGAAGCGCTGCTGGAAGCGCGCTACACGGCCTTCGGAGGAGACGCGACGCTGCTCGCCGGTATAGAAAGGGTGGGACGCGCTGGAGACGTCGAGGTCGATCAGCGGATAGGTCTTGCCATCTTCCCACTCGATGGTTTGGTTGGACGTCACCGTGGAGCGGATGCGAAAGGTTTCGCCGCAGCTGGTATCACGAAAGACGACGTAGTCATACTGGGGATGAATGTTCTTCTTCATCATGGCTCCTAACGGGGCGCCGCCAAGCAAAAAAGAGATGAGTGCAGCGCAAAATGATAAGTAATAACATATCAATTTAAAGGGATTCGACCCGCGTTGTAAAGCGCCGACGCGCTGCCCGTGGGTAATAATCCGCTCACGCCCTCTTAAAAATGATAATCATTGGGGCTAGACTACGCCCTTTTCGATCGTCTGAGGCAGGAGCGAACATGTTCGAGGTACGGGGCGCCACCTTCGAGGTCAACGGCAAGCGCCTTCTCCACCCCATTGATCACCGGTTCGCTCAAGGCAAGGTCTTCGGGCTGATTGGCCACAACGGTTCGGGTAAGTCGACTCTGATCAAGCTATTGGCTCAGCAGCAGCCCGTTAGCAGCGGCGAGATCGTCTTTGACGGCCGCTCGCTCGATACCTGGGGCAACCGGGAGTTCGCCCGCCAAGTCGCTTACTTGCCTCAGCATCTGCCCAGCGCCGAAAACCTCACCGGCCGCGAGCTGGTCGGCTTTGGCCGCTACCCTTGGCATGGGCTTTTCGGGCGCCATACCCGCGCCGATAAAGACGCTATCGAGCGTGCCATCGCCCTAACCCACACAGAGGCATTCGCCGATCGTTTGGTCGATACGCTCTCCGGCGGTGAGCGCCAGCGAGTCTGGCTCGCCATGCTGCTCGCCCAGGGTAGCCGCTTCTTGCTTCTCGACGAGCCGCTCGCCGCCCTCGATATTGCCCATCAGGTGGAAGTGCTCGCGCTGGTGCGCCGTTTGTGTGACGAGCTCGACCTTGCGGTGATCATCGTACTGCACGACATCAACATGGCTTCGCGCTACTGCGACGAGCTACTGGCGCTACACAGCGGCCGTCTGCTCCTTCATGGCACGCCCGTTGAGATGATGACCGCCGCCAACCTGGAAGCGATCTACGGCCTGCCCATGCACGTCATACCGCACCCCAACGGCCAGCACCATATCGCCATTGCCCAATGATGCATCTGAAACACCTTGCCGTGCGCGCCACGGCAGTCGTTTTCATGCTGTGGCTCAGCGTGGCAAATGCACACGCCAGTACCGCCGCCCCCGCGATCGCAACCCTGGATTGGACGCTAGCCGAAACGCTCATCGCTCTAGGCGCGCCGCCAGCGGGGCTTGCGCAGATTCCGCACTACCAGAAATGGGTGGGCGCAGAGCATATTCCTACTGCCACGCGCGATATTGGCCTACGCGCCCAGCCCAACCGCGAGCTTCTGGGGCACCTCGCTCCCGATGCCATTCTGCTCTCACCGCTCTACCTGCGCATGAGCGATACCCTTGCCTCCATCGCTCCCGTCACGGCGCTTGCGACCTACGATGGCGATACGCTATCGCTTTGGGCGCGTCTGACCCGTACCACGCAGGAGCTTGCCGAACTCATCGATGCGCCGCAGGCGGGCGAGGCGCTGATCGATCAAACCGAAACGCAGCTTAGCGCGCTTCGCGCAACGCTTGCAGAAGACACAGTGCCGCTCGAGCTACTCGTCGTACAGTTCATCGACGACCGCCACTTACGCATTTTCGGTCACGATAGCCTGTTCGATGAGGTACTGACGCGGTTGGGACTCGAAAACGCCTGGACCGGCGCGACGAACCAATGGGGGTTTAGCACCATCGAGCTTGCCGAGCTTTTGCACTATGAGGCGGCAACGCTGGTGGTAGTGGAGCCCGTTCCCGATGACACCCAGCGAAGCCTAGCGGGCAACGCGCTGTGGCAGCACCTGCCGACAGTGCGCGCAGGCGAGGTCATCGTGCTGCCTGCCGTCTGGAGCTTTGGCGGCTTTCCCTCGGCCCAGCGCTTTGCCGAGCTGCTAAGCGGCGCGCTGCATGAGCGCTCACGCGAAGGTGACAGGAATAATTTGGCTTCCCACCCCTTTAGTCGCGACTGATTATCGCTTATCCTCTGCATCCATTCTCACTCCGCCCGCTGGAGCTCGCCATGCCTGCCGCGCTACGCCAGCCCGAAACGTTCACGCCAACGCTCGCCGACTGCTATATCGGCCCGCTGGCCGGTTTCATTGCGCCTCAGGTGGGCGGTAAAGCGCCGCTGAACGCGCTCAACGTCTCCCGCTGGCGGGAGCAGGCGTGGCTTGAAAACGATCTCGCCGCCTTTGCCGCGCAGTACCCCGATGGCGACCGCCGGGCCATCGTCTCCATCTGGTCGCGCTGGCATTTTAGTTGTCTCACCATTGCCACCCTCGCAGGCAATCTGCTACTCAACCGCGACCTGCCGGTCGGGCTCGATGAGGCGCAGATTATCTTCAATGAGGAGGGGGCATCGCAGCAGCTCTGGCTTGCCCACGAAGGCACGCCGCTGACCACCCACGATCCGCGCCAGCGTTTCGCTACGCTGATCGAGGGCCACTGGGCGCCGCTGATCGAGCGCTTGGCAGCCATCTCAGGTGCCGCCCCACGGGTCTTTTGGAGTAACGCGGGTGGCTACTTCGACTACTACGCCAACGCCTTGGCCGAGCACCCCATGGCGCATGCCGAGGCCGTGGCCGCCGCACGCGCCCTGCTCGACACCAAGACCTTCGATGACGGCACCCGCAACCCGCTGTTTCAGCCGATCCGGCGGCTTCCAAGCAAGGAAGGCGGCGAGGAGAAGCGAGTACGTAAAATCTGCTGCTTGCGCTATCTGCTGCCCCAGTTCGGCGTCTGCGGCAACTGCCCGCTTGAGGGCTGTGACCGCAGCGCCCGACGCCGCTAGGCTCTTTTCTCCCTTAGCGTTTTCTTTCCCTTAGCCTTTTATTTCTCTTTTCAGCGCGCTATCTGCGCAACGGCGTCACTGCTGGCGCGCTCGCGCTGATCGCCGGTCAGTTCGAAAAGCTCGCCGTGGGCCATTTCGAGCAGGCGGTCGGCGTGTACGAAGTAGCTATCGTCGTGGCTGATGGCGAACACCGTTTTGCCCATTGCTCGCAAGCGCGGCAACAGCTCGCGATAGAACAGCCGTCTGAACTGCGGGTCCTGATCGGCCGCCCATTCGTCGAGAAGCAAGATATCGCGCTCCTCCGCCACCGCGAGTAAAAGCGCCAAGCGCTTACGCTGGCCTTGGGAAAGCTCCGTATTGACCACTCGCGCCTCTTCCCAAACCAGCTTATTGCGCATTTGCAGGCGCGTCAGCCACTCCTCGACTAGTGCCGGGTCTGCCGCTTTACCGCCCGGCCCCATCACGCGGTCGAACTGGTGAAAATCGGTGAACACGCTGGCGAAGCGGCAGCGCAGTCCCTCCCACTCGTCGGCGGACAGCGGCTTTCCATCGACCAGAATCGAACCGCTCATGGGGCGGTAGAGGCCCGTCAAGAGCCGCGCCAACGTCGTCTTGCCGCTACCGTTACCGCCGATCAAAAAGACCTGCTCGCCGCGCGTCAAACGAAGGCTAACCGGACCAATGGCAAACCCTTCGCCCTTCTCCCCCGCCGGGTAGCGGTACGTGACGTCGACCAGCTCCAGCGTCTGCCAATCACGCCAAGCATCATCGCGGCCAAACTCGGCATGGTAGTCGGCCAGTGCCAAACTCTTGAGCTTATCGAAGGCGACCTGGGCGCTGATCAACGTGGGCCAGGCGCCAACGGCCTGGATCAAGGGAGTGCGCATGAACAGCAGGGTCAACGCGAAGGTGGCCGCCACACTCGCGCTCGCCCATCCAAGCCCGTTGGCCATGAAGAAGACCACGCCAATGGCGCCCAGCATCATGATATTGGACCAGTTACCCGCACTCAGGTGGTACGTATCGGCCCGGACGATGTGGTAGCGGTACGTGTTGGCATGGGCCAGATACTCCTGCTCGAAGAAGTGACGCGCGCGGTCGCGGTTGAGCGCGAGCTCTTTGCGTCCATCGATGGCCGACTGAAAATCCTTGTAGAGCGCATCCTCGCTTTCACGCACGAGTTTCAGATGGCGGTAGACCCGCGAGATCAGCAGCCAACCAACGCCCATGGTCGCCGCCATCCATAGCACCGTAATCACCACCATGCGCGGCGACAGCCAGCCTAGATACGCCACCGATGCCAGCGTGATCACCACACCCTGCACAAGCTCTGGCAAGCGCACGAACCCAATGGTGATATTACGCACGTCGCTGGTGAGACTTGCCAGAAGCGTAGGGCTACCCACCTGCTCCAACCGCTCGATATCGGTGTCGAGAATACGTTTGACCAAGCGCGCGCGCAGATCGAAAACGAAGTGGTGGCCAAGCAAAGTAAGGGCCAGCTGCGTACCCAGCGTCACGGCCAGCAGTAGTACCAGCAGGCCAAGCAGTGGCATCAACGCCCCTGCTGCCCCACCCACCTCGATCAGCCGCTGGTTGATGAAGGCAATGATGCCAACCCCCAATCCAGCGCTTGCGAGGCTGAGCAAAACGGCGCCGATGAAGGGCCAACGATAAGAGACGAAAACCAGCCGTAACAGCTCCATGCAGTGTCCTAGGTCGTAGCGAATAACGATGAAGGGCAAAGCGCGACCAGTAGCCGCCGCTATGAGCGCCGCATGGTAAACCATCACCTACAAAATAAAAATTATTACCATTCAGATGAAGGGTAAGTAAAAACGCTTCAGAAGAGTAAAAGCGCCTTAATCGAACAGGCTCATCCGCGTCATAACCTGATCGCGCTTGATACGCCAATGATAGAGCGCGCCACACAGGTGCAGCACGACCAGCACGACGATGGCCCAGCCAACGCGGGCGTGCCAGGCATATAGGGTTTCGGATAGGGCCGGATGCTCGCCGATTAGCCCGGGCAGATGCCAGGTGAAAAACTCGACCGGATAACCGCCGCTGGCAGTGGCGAGCCAGCCCAGAATCGGCATGATCACAAGGCAGGCATAGAGCAAATGGTGAACGGCGGTGCTGAGTACGCGCTCGAAGGCGGAAAGCGGCGGATCGTGATCGGGCACCACGAAGGCGACGCGAGTAACGATGCGCAGCGTCATCAACAGCAAAAGGAGTACGCCCAGCGTTTTATGCCCGGCGTAAAACACGTTGGTACCCGCATTGCCCAGTAGCGCATACACCCGCTCGAAGCCCATGAAACCGATGGTTAGCCCACTTGCCAGCGCCAACAACACGCCCACCGCGACCAACCAGTGAAGCACCCGATGCGGATAGATATAGTGATCCAGCTCGTGCATGCCGCTCTCCCCCGACGAAAAAAACGCCGCACGAGGCGGCGCCAGAAAACACCTAACCCCTGATCCAGCGCTGCTGGAAGAGGCTTTTCCAGTGTAGTCAGAGATTGACCGCAGCAGCCAACTGTTCGCGAATCAATTCGCCTAGCCGCCGCGCTGGCTCGCTAGGCCGGTGCGGCGCGCGGTGAAGCGCAAGCTCGATACTCGGCAGCGGCGGCAAGCCGCTGTTCTCGTCCAGCGGACGTAAAAGCGGGGTGAGCATGCTACGCGTCACCACCACGACGGCAAGCCCGGCGGTGACGATGGGCGCCAACCCGGCCATGGATTGGCTGGTATAGGCCACGCGCCAATCGCGTCCGGCCGCTTGAAGCGCCTGCTCGGCAATTTCCCGAAACACATCGGCCCCTGGCGAGTAGAGCGCAAGCGGAATGGGATCGCTCAACGAGGGCTGCTGGTGCACGCCGACGGCCCAGATCAAGGGTTCGCGCCGAATCACCTCGCCTCCGGGCGAGTTACGCTGACGCGTCACCAGCGCCAAATCGAGTTCGGTGCGTTTGGCACGCGCCACGAGATCGGCGCTGGTACCGCAGATCACTTCGAGCCCCACCGCCGGGTAGAGCTGGTGAAAGTAGGTAAACACCGACGGCAAAAGCGTTGCGTAATCTTCGGGTATGCCGAGCTTGAGTTCCCCCGTCACCTGGCGCGCCTGCATATCGGCCCAGGCATCGTCGTTGAGCGCGAGTAAGCGCCGCGCGTGGGCGAGCAAGCGCTGCCCTTCCGGGGTGAAGCGAACGCGCCTACCTTCGCGCTCGTGAAGGACCATATCGAGCTGAGATTCCAGCCGCTTGAGCTGCATGCTCACGGTCGATTGGGTATAAGCCAGCCGCGTGGCCGCCGCCGTTACGCTGCCGGTATCGGCAATCGCCACTAACGTGCGCAAAAGCGTCAGATCGAAGGTTGGAGCACGCATGCGACACCTCATTGGCGTGATCGGCTGCACATCTAAACATCATCATCCTTGATCATTTATATCATAAATGATCGTTATCATGATAAGTGGCAACCGAGTATGCTGCATCGCAGGGTAACCCCATACGTCATTTAGATATGCACATCTCAATAAGGGCCTGCTGCAAGGAGCACGATATGCAACGCGTAAGCCTCTCTCTTTCGACGACCCGTTGGTACAGCCTTGGCGCTGCCCTGATCGCGGTGGCGATGTGGAGCCTGGCCCCGCTGCTTGCCGATCGCGCCCAGGCGATGTCGCCTATTGCCCTGACCGCCCTCACGCTGCTCGCAGGCGCGCTTGCGAGCCTGCCAATGAGCCGAAAAACACGCGCGGATGCCTTGCCCCTACGCTGGAAGGTGTTGCTATGGGGTGGCATGCCGTTACTGATCGTGGGTGCGGTGAGCACTTACTTTCTCGGCATGCGCCACGCGCCCGCCGCCGAAGCCGCACTCATTACCTATACCTGGCCCGTACTTTTCGTTCTGCTAAGCCAGTGGAGCCAGCTAGGGCGCCTGCGTTTGGCAGGCCTTACCGGCGCGCTGATCGCCTTTGGCGGTGCGGCCATCCTGATGCTGCCCCAAGCGCTCGGTACAGGATCGGGGCTTCAAGCCGCAGGGCCAGGTTACGCGCTGGCCGTTCTAGCCGCGTGCTGCTGGGCGCTCTACTCTTGGGTCGGTCAGCTTGCCCCCGTCGCCATCGCCGCTCTCCTACCACGGCTTTTGCTGATTGCTTGCGCACTCGCTACTGCCGCCAGCGCTCTGTTCGAAGGCGATACCACCCTACCTGACGGCGCCACACTCTTAGCAGGCATCGCCCTCGGGCTTGGTCCCTACGGCATTGCCATGGTCGCCTGGGACACCGCCCTGCGCCACGGTAAGTCCAATCTGGTAGGCAGCCTGGCCTACGGCGTGCCGATTCTCGCCGCGCTATTATTGGTACTTAGCGGACTCAGCGAACTCGACTGGCGCCTACCCACCGCCGCCCTACTGGTCATCGTTGGGTGTTTACAGGCGGGACGTTAAGGGGGCGTGGTGGCCTAAATACGCGAAGTAACCTTTCAGCATAGCCCCGCCCGGTATCTGGCGGGGGCTAGTTTCTTATGCGACGTAGCTCGATTAACGTCGAGATTCTTTTCCAAGAAGCCGCATGTCTTATTTCGGGGGAAGGTCACTAGGTGCCTTCATCGAGCGAATAGGAGGGTATGGCCGCCGTCAGGGCAATGACGGCGGTGAGGCAATATAAAGTGCGGTAAAGACACTTTCTCATTAAAAACCAAATTTATCAGGGAAGTAGGACAGTGGAGGTTTATGATTTAGCCATTCGGCTTTAATCTCGTTGGCTACTTCGCGTTGCTCTCCTGTAAGTGGTTCTGCCACATTGTCTAGCAAGAATTGAACTTCAGTTTTGTTAATTTCTTCTATCATAGCTTCAAGAATACCTGTCCCTGCTGCCGTATTTTGCTCATTAACACAAAGAGCATCGCGACCAGGATCTAAATAACACCATGCAATACCTAATCTTGCATCCACCAACCCAGCATTAGATGCTCTTACCAGCCATTCATAAGCCTCTTCTGAACGCCCCAAATGCAATGATACGGACGATATGTTTTTCAAAGAAGGTCCGTAGCCCTGCTCTGCCGCACGACGAAACCAGACCTCGGCAGCTTCAAAACGCTCGGTATCATTACTGTATTCTTCTTGATCACCAATGATTTGACGTCCCAGCCAGTCTTGCGCATAGGTATTATCCGCTTCAGCCGCTTCTAACAACCAATGATTGGCAGCACCCATATCTCCTAACGCGGCATAAATAGAGTAGAGCGCCATCATGGCCTCCGAGTCGCCGTCTTCCGCCTTGGGCAGGGTCTCCTCAAGGGCCGCTCCACGCCAGTCATCGCCATTTTCGGGGCAAACATCACCCAGCTGGCAGGCACCGCCCGAATGGAGACGCAGCATGGCGTAGGGCTCGCCGTGCTGTGCGGCCTGGTAATACCAGTTCATGGCATCATTCGTTAACCCCATATGTCGTAGGCGATACACTTCACCCAAGTAGTACATGGCCTCGACGTCCCCCGCTTCTGCTGCCGTTGTCAGGTACGGCTCGCTTTTAGAACGTTGATAAGAGTTATAGAGCCGCATACCTTCGTTCTTGACGGCCTGGGTGTCTTCGTCGAACGCCACTGCATTGGCGCTGGATACCAGCATGCTTATCAATAGAGCGAGCGTCGCTAACGGTTTCAACGTCGATGTTTGCATTTTAATCTCTTCACTCATGTCAACGTCATGATGTTTGGCTACAGTCTACGGAGCCTAAGCGCTCGACGTTAATACTATAACTGCGTAGTGCGTATATAAGATCCGGGTTCCTGGCACTAGAGTGTCTATCCATAAAGCCCTCCAAACGTGCGAGCCCTATCTGATAAGGCGTTTTTTCTTCGCGGTCAATGTACCCGCTCACAATGGTGTTTTCATATCCTTCTCGCGGCTGCGATGACACAGATAGCTGACTGCTACTATTCGACTCACCCCCAACCGTCATGCGGGCCACGGCTTTGGTAAACAGGTATTGCGCCGGCTGGTCAGGCGTTGACGATTGCATATCAAAGCGGCAACTGCCGTACTGCCCTGTCGTCACGCCATCCACGATCCACTCCAGGCATTTCGAGATGGCGATCTGCTGGAAGTCCTGTGCTTGTTGCGCCGTTTTGATCTCACTTTCAGCCTTGAACCCTCGAGGCGTATTCGTGAGCACATGTAATAGAGCTCCTAACGCTTTAGGGGTGAGTTTTTGCACCCATTCCTTCATTTGCTCTAAATACTCACCATCGCGCGTTGCCATTACGAACGCTATCGGCCCAGCATTCTGCCCACCGGCCAATTCGGTAAATAAGTTATCGACCTGTTCCAAGCCACGTGCAGCCAGCAACCCTCCGCTTAGCATCACGGTGGCATACAGGAAACTAAACTTGCCTAGGAGGCTTTCAGCTTCCGGGGTAATCCAGGTCGGCATTTCGTAGTGATTATCCCGGTAAGCGCGGTAAAGCATCGCCAGCCATAAATCGAGGTAAGCGGGGTCCAGCTCGAAACTGAGCTTTCCGCCCACGCCCGCCAAGGCGACCACCTTACCGGAGATGCGAAGTACGAACTTGCCGTTGTCCCTGCCCAGTTTGAAGTCCGCACTGGCGCCTACGCCCACGCTGCCTTCGACTTCATAACTAGTTTTCCCAAGGCTGCGCCAGTCACCTACTGAGCGGTCGCGCTGCCCTCCCCGTGTGCAAGCCATGGAGACTTAGGGATAAGCCATCAGCGCGGCGTATCATCTTGCGGGTGATCCGTCGAGCCCACAGACGGGGTCGCTTCCGGCCGGTCAACGAACTTGCCCGTTTTCCAGGGAAACCGGCCAAAGTCATTGACGTCTTCAGGTTCACCCTTGCGGGTTTCTCGGTAGTTGGGCACGGAAAGCTCCATCAAATCTGGGCGACCGCCCCAAGCGGTTGCGTCCACTTCTGCACGGTGAGCCTCGCGCAGCGCCTTGAGTTCTTCGTCGCTGCTATTGGCATACAGATCGCGCCAGTACGTCGCAGGGCGGCCGCGCTTACCCGCCTCGTCATAAGCTTTAGTCGTGGGATCGAGATGGCGGAAGGGTTCTAGCTGCGGCACATCCGGAAGCGGCTGTGAGACGTCCATGTAGCGCTGCAGCATGTCCCACATGGCATATAGTTGGGCAATACTGCCATCGACGGTGAAATTAAATTCGAGCGGATCCTTAGTATGAGGCTGTTGGCTGCGATGAGGATAACGGTGAATCACCTTAAGCGAGTAAAACTGCGAAGCTTGGGCGCCAATTGTCATCTCGATATAAGCATCGAACTCATAAAAAAAGAGTTTTCCTCCGGGGGTGTTTACCATACCCGTACTTCTACAGAAGGCTAACTCTTCCGTCCAATTACGGTTTCGCTTATAAAATTTTAGCTCATTTTTTTCCCAAAAAAAGAGAATAACAGTAGCCAAGCTACAAATAGACAACATAATAGCTAGAGGAGTGAAAGCCTGCAGCAGTGTGTCTGCAGCAAAAACAAATAATATAGTACATACGGCTGTAATTACCGAAAAGAAAACCCCTCCTCCAGCGCGCCCCTCTCCTCCCGGAAGAATAAGGCTAAAACCATGCGAATATAAGAAAATTAAAAACCTAAAAACTCGGTATAAAGAACCTAAGTTTTCAACAACATGCTGCGACCAACGTCTTTCATTTATCATAGTATAGTCATGATAGTCTTTATCAATATATTTGTACTCTCTAAACCAGCTTGCTGAATACTGATAGATAGTAGGATTTAAATGCAAATAACTTCCCCAAGGCAGGCGCGCTTCCAATATCCTCCCACGCAGCATATCGTTTTGAGGAGCATAGCTCTGCTCTGGGATAGAATCGGCACGATAAGCGGTGTCGGCATAGCACTCAGCGGGCGTAAATGGTTCGCTTTTTAAACTCATCGACGGCCTCCCTGCTTGCCCCATACCCAGGTCAATGACGCGGGGTGTGTGGTAAAAGTCATGTCTTCCTCAATGAGTTGGGAATCAGTATTCGCTATCGCGCCATTCTGTGTGCTTGCTGTGCAAGGTGATGCCAACGTCATACCCTCTTTGAGCATAGAGCGCGTGCTCGATCATACATGTGCCAGGGAAGGCATCGCTGCCTCCCCCGTATGCAAAGCCATTGAGTCTCATGGATAAGCCATCAGCGCGGCGTATCATCTTGCGGGTGATCCGTCGAGCCCACAGACGGGGTCGCTTCCGGCCGATCAACGAACTTGCCCGTTTTCCAGGGAAACCGGCCAAAGTCATTGACGTCTTCAGGTTCACCCTTGCGGGTTTCTCGGTAGTTGGGCACGGAGAGTTCCATCAGATCTGGGCGGCCGCCCCAGATAGTGCCATTTACCTCGGCGCGGTGCGCCTCGCGCAGCGCCTTGAGTTCTTCGTCGCTGCTATTGGCATACAGATCGCGCCAGTACGTCGCAGGGCGGCCACGCTTACCCGCCTCGTCATAAGCTTTAGTCGTGGGGTCGAGATGGCGGAAGGGTTCTAGCTGCGGCACATCCGGAAGCGGCTGTGAGACGTCCATGTAGCGCTGCAGCATGTCCCACATGGCATATAGTTGGGCAATACTGCCATCAACGGTAAAACTGAACTCCAGCGTATTTTTGGAATGAGGATCTTGGCTACGATGCGGATAGCGATGAATCACCTTGAACGAATGAAACTGTGAGCCCTGGGTACCGACCGTCATTTCGATGTAGGGATCGAACTCGTAAAAGGGAAAGTCCCCTCGAAATGACTTGACCATGCCGGTGCGACGACAGAAGGCATAGTCATCTGACCAATTACGGTTACCTTTGTAAAACTTTAATTCATGCTTTTCCCAAAGCATAAGAAATAGTGTTGCAATACCACAAAAAATTGTAACAAACAGCGGAACTCCCAAAAGCGCAAAAGGAAACTGAGGTTCCTCTACAAAGAACTGCCCTATCGTACCCACTAAACCTGTAAATATTGCGATGCCAGTAAATAAAACTCCCCCTCCTGCCCCTCCACCCGCTCGAACAAAGCTAAATCCATGAGAATAGATAACAAAAATAAAACGCAAAAAACTATAAATTATACCTATATCTTCATTAACCCGCTTTGACCAGCGATTTTCATTTATCATCGTATAATCATGATAATCATCACCAATATGCTGATATTCCCGAAACCAGCTCTCAGAGTACTGGTAAGTGGTAGGGTTTACATTTAAACAACTTCCCCAGGGCAAGCGAGCTTCTAAGATACGTCCGCGCAGCATATCGTTTTGAGGGGCATAGCTTTGCTCGGGGATAGCATTGGCACGATAAGCGGTGTCGGCATAGCACTCAGCGGGCGTAAATGGTTCGCTTTTTAAACTCATCGACTGCCTCCCTGCTGGTTCCATACCCAAGTCAACGACGATGGGTGCGTAGTGAAAGTCATTTCGTCCTCAATTGGCTGATAGGTTCTGCTAGTTCGATCCCAGAACTGAATACTGCCCTGCCCCGTCAAATCATCAAAATATAAACGTACAAGGCTAGCTTTTTGGTGGTACTCACGTGTGTAATCCGGTTCATGTTGAAAATCTACATAGTGATTTCTTATCCAGCGTGGATCAACGCCTAGAGATGAACTGGGGATCCCCATGCGCCGCCATTCACGAGGCAAGTTGATACCAAGGTAACGAACTGCACTATCTTCAGCATCTTCCCTCTCTATAAAAGCCAATAATCGTTGCTTTTTAACAACAGGGTAGTACTGATAGGTAAATCCCATATCAGGTACTGGCGCCAAGTAATCGGCGCTAAATCCTAATGGAGGAAGTTGAAACTCACCGTAGCGTAGTCCAGCGCAGCTTATTTTTACTGCAATATCACAATCAGAAAAACGCGGAGATATATCTATAAGACTCCTAGGTGATATCAGTTCCGCATAGGTATTATACAATCCTTGGAGTAGAAAAAGATAAGCTTGATGAGGGGTAGATCCTTCCAGCTGCTTAAGATAACCATGAATTGCATCTGAATCTTGATCACCCTCCTGGGCCTCAAGTTGAGACAAGCGAGGCTCTAATTCATTGCGACGGCTGCCAAAGGGGCCATACTGCATCCAAAGTGAAAAACCATCATCGCGACTATTAGTGGCTAGGTATTGAAAAAAAACAGAGGCTACAAGACTAATGACGGTTATTGGTACGGGCCTTGATGTACCCACCCAGCCCAATATGCGATTAGCAAGCTGATATCGCAATAATTTAGCCTCAGACACACGGCTGGCTGCGGCACCGAAGCCTGATCCGTAAAAAGTTGCGATCCCCATCGCGGCAGCCTGGGCTGCGCTCAATCGTGCAGCTCGCTGTTCACCGCGCTGAGCTAGTTGATAAGCATCGTTAGCCACAATCATAGTAGTAAGTAAGCCAGCACCAAGCGTCGCTAAGCCACGAAGCTTTCCTGCATCGCCCATAGCTTCTTGCCAAGCGTCTGACCTTGGATAAGGCTTATCAAGAAAATTATTAGTTTTAACAGCCCATCCCCATTGGCTATTAGCAAGCTTTAGCCCTTGAGCACTAAGCAAAAAGGCATCAAAAAAAGCACTACCAAAATTTACAAGACTTTTCACACCAGGGTTAGAAATCATTTTAACACTGCTTTCACTTGTATTAATAGACTCTAAAAAAACTAAAACAGCCCAAAAAGCCGTATATCCTGAACGCGCACTATTAAAACGCCACTCGCTTGTTTCCTGGCCAGTAATCCGAACAGTCTGGTTGCCTGGCGAAGACACCACATTGCCGCCTAGTACATTGGTGGTTGCAGTAGCCTGTACGGCGGCACTTGCTTGCGCCATTTCAGCGGTCACTATCTGAAAATCTCGCGGTGCCAGCCAAACTACTTTACCGTCCATCAGTTCTGCTTTGAACGATAGACCTCCACCTAAAGCCCCCTTCAAATCAGCATAGTCCGAGGCAATATTAATCTCCATAACCTGACCTTGGTTAAGCCATGGAATTGCAGCGATGAGTGGCGGTAGCGTACTAAGTACTACAGCATCGGCACCATTGAGCAGCTGACGCATGATACTTGCAGTGGTATTGGTTTCTTCGACTAGCTGGTTTTGAAGAGCCAGCAGATCATCCGCTGTCATAGTGGCAGCGTTGGCTTCTTGGGAAAGTATTTGCTGTGAAGCCTGCCTGATGCGATCCAAATCTCGCTCGTAAGTTTCTCCCCAGCCATTGTCCGCAACACATAGCTCCAGCTTGAACAACAGCGCTGAGGCAGGATGTTCACCCTTATACAAGCTTTCAAGAGTTGAGCGACAATCCTCAGTTGATTGATAATCGCTGAGTTCTTCTGTGGTTCCTTTGGGGTCGAAGGGTTTAGTTCCGTTCAGCAGAATATCGATACTGCGCGCGAGAATGACATAAGGTTCGAGTAGATTAATGTCATCGAACAGCATGGCATCGTAAAGCGTATGCGTTAGTGCTCCCGGCGAGGTATCGTTGAGCAAATCCGCAAGAGAGGATAGCGCTTCATCACGCCGTAGCCGCGCCAAGCGCCGCTCTTCGATTTTGACTAAGCGTGAAAACAAACTTGCTCGGCTTCTATCCAGCCGACGGTCCAGCCAGTCGTCAAGATAGCGCGGGTTACTTTCACCATCAGGCCCTTCTGCCATGAAGCAGTTGGCATGTACCAGCTCTGCCGAAGCACCATGCGGGTGGTATTTCATGCTTTCTGCCAGCACCATCAGCAGCTCGGTCGTTGCTTGTATATCAGCGATGAGATGCTCGGCGACTTGTTTAGGGTCGCGAAGAAAAATACAGCAGAGCTGTTGATCACGTAGCTGCGCTAAGCAGTCCTCCGTGGCGGCAGGTGCTGGCATAATCGCCAGTTGCGATTCCTCGGCCTGCTCTTCGTCCGGGCGCAGAGGGTTGCACCACTGTTGCAGTAAGGTGCCTCGCAGGGCGGGAGAAAAATTACGCTGACGGCGCTCCATATCGATATCGGGAAGCGCGACTTCCTGCTCATCGGAATCGAAGAAAGAACGCTCGGAGGCAAGCTGCTCAAGCAGTGCGTTCCAGCCTTCCGCCGAGGGGTCTTCAATATAGTCACGCGGGCTACCCCACGCCTGTTCATATACGGCGTCACGTGCTCGCATGGGTGGCAACCAGTCCAGCCACGCTTTACCCGCGCACTCATCGCGATTGACAACAAGTCCCTGTTGATAGAGGTTTTGTCCCCTACCCTCTAACATGACCGTAACGGCGGGCTCATTCAACGCAAAAGGCTGGCAACGCTTTTCTATTAAGCTTGGATGAGCTTCTAATTGTTCGATATGCGCCCAAGGCCAAGGGTGGTCGGAAAAGGCTAGACGTACGTCAGGGGTTGCGCCATTGAGCTTGAGAGGTAAGTGCACATGAGCCAAGGCGGGACCAGTAAATTCACGTACTGTCGGTACCTCACTTTGTTCACGATAAGCGGCGATATCACTATCGACGAACTGTACTGGTTCATTTTCAAGACGCGTGGATACCAACTCACGAATCAGTCGGCCATTTAGAAATACATAGATAAAACCACCGCGGCAAGGCCCTACCGCCAACTCTTGGTGGTCGAGGTACAGCATAGGAACGGTGGATACCATTAGATTATGCTGGAATGCACGTCGTTGAGGAATGAGGCCACATTGGGTTATCTCATCTGCTTGCAGCAGCGTAACCTCGATATCGCCTATCTTCTGCACCAGACGATGACCGATGAGCTCTTCTTCTAAAAACTCTTGTTGCGTCTCGACAATAGGGCCAAAGCGTCCCTCCGACGCATCGCCTTCGGCCAGAAGCTCAACGGCATCCTCACGTTGATAAAGCCAATATTCATTCTGGGCGTTATCGTCGTGCTGCCCTGTCACTTCTAGATAAATTTTCTTAGGGCTGCATGCGTGGTTCTGTGACATTCCCGGTTCCTTTGTCATGTCGATGCACCAAGAGAGGACTTGTTTTCCATCTTCATATTGAGCCGATCTACGAATTGATCGAGCGTATGGCTGTTGAAAAGCATAAAACGGAGATGGTCGATGACTTTTTTACGCGGCTGGTTTGCATCCAGTGAGGCGCTCCAATACCGCTCTATCGCTTGCCATAAGTGCGTCGTCTCTTTCTCAAGCGCATAAAGCTCAAAGTTGTGAAGCGCCTCTCCCAGTACAGGCAGCAAGCGCGAAAAATGTCTTATACCTGCTAATCTTTTTTGCACCTCGGCGTCAAAGCGGAATGGCTTGTGCTCAGGAATACGGGTGACGTCTGATGAATAACACAGCTCATAGGTAACGCGATCTTGATGCTTCGCAAATGGCCAGTACCAGCACGTACTTGGCCCCATCAAGCTGAAGCGCTGGGCCAATGAAAGCAGCCCTTCTCCTAACAACAGATGTAAAGCGGCAGGTTCGTGAAAACGAAAAAGCCCTACTCCCTGTGCGGATGTCTCTACTAGCAACCGGTTCGCCAAACGCGTTTGTAAATCGTCCAGCAATTCAGGTGTATCCATCAGCACTGAAGCAACGCGCCCTGCCCAGGCATTACCATATTTCTGTAAAACGGTATCTTCGTGTGTAATATCCAACAACACGGGACCACTATCGCGTACTGATTGGTAAGGCGTGCCATCGTAGAGCCAACGGAAAGAGGGCTGCTGTGTTGAGAGATAGAAACAGCGAAGAACCTCCCCTTCAGGCAACGTACTGGTATCGACCAACCAATAACGACGATTTCTACTCTGTGGCAGTCTGGATGTATAACGCATTAGCTGGTTTTACCCCGGCACGGGCAGTCATCCAAAGGACAACTACCATCTGTTTGCTTTTGGCATAACTGCACAATGCTGGCTTCTACAGCTGATGCTTCGAGTAACGCCTCGTGAGTGACATGCGGTATGGCCTCATGCACTTCCGCCATGGCCCGCCCCGGTAGCAACGGCCCTTCCACCGCCTGCCCGCTCCCATTACCCGGGCTTCCGCCGGAATTGATCTTCACCTGGGACCCGACAATGGTGATGCCGCTGGGGTCGATTTTCAGAAAGCTGCCGCCTGCTTTTAGGGTGATCTCACTACCGGCTTCCAGTACCACTTTGTGCCCGGCCTTGGCGTGGAACTCGCGGCCGCTTTCGCTGAGCCAGCCCAGGCCTGCCTTGACGTGCAGCGTGCCGTTGACCTCTAGATGCTGATCGCCCTGGGTGTGCGTGAAGCGCTGGCCCTGCACCGTCAGATGATCGTCACTGTCGATCTCGCTGATGCGGTCGTTGTGTACCTTGAGGTGGCTGTCGTTGCGAATTTCTTCGGTGCGGTCGTTAAGGGTCAGTAACTCCAGGTCTTTTTGAGCGTGGAGCCAGATCTGCTCTTCCCCGGCTTCGTCTTCGAAGCGCAGTTCGTTGAAGCCCTCAGCCTTGTGGCTTTGGGTGCGCAGCACCGTGCAGGTCTTGTGTTCGGGCAGCGAATACGGCGGCGTGTTGACGGCGTGGTAGGTCCGCCCGGTGATCAGCGGCTGGTCCGGGTCGCCTTCGAGAAAGGAGACGACGACTTCGTGGCCGATGCGCGGAAGCGCCACGCTACCGTAGCCGCCTCCGGCCCAGCCTTGGGAGACGCGGATCCAGCAGCTGGCGGTGTCGTCCGGTTCGGCGTAGCGGTCCCAGGGGAACTGGACCTTGACCCGGCCATGCTCGTCGCAGTGGATCTCTTCGCCCTCGGGGCCGACCACAAAGCCGATTTGCGGACCGTCGACGCGGGGCTTGGGGGTCGGGGTGGCGCGCCAGGGGGTATCGCCGGGAATAAGGGTGACCTGGTTGTGATAGCGGGTCATGCCGCCTGTGGTGCTGTCACCGTCCGTCTGGAGGATACCGTCCTCTTCCAGGGCTTGGGGCTGTTCGCCGTGGTGGGTGATGCGGATGGGCTGCCAGTCGCGGTTGAGCTCGGCGTTGTCGTGATCGGTGAGCTGAAAGCGCACGCCGGGAGCGAGCTCGGGGAGGTCGGTGTGGGCCTCGGCGGTCAGGGCCTCGCGGCGCAGATGCTCTAGGCGCACGCGGGTGAACGGCTGGCCGGAAGCGTCGCGCTTGTAGCGTCCGGGGTAGTCGAAGTGTTCGTAGTCGCTGCGCTGGCCGTGGGCTTCGACGTCGGGGCCCTCGTGGGCGTGCAGCTGCGCATAGGCGGGGTTTTTAAAGCTGTAGTCCTTGAGCGTGACCGAGGCGGTGGCAAGGCGGGCGACCTGGCGCAGCGCGCGGACGTGGCGCTCGGGGGCCGTGCCGCCCGCGCGGCTGTGGTAGGGGCGCGCGCCCAGGTGCTCTTGGGCGCGGGGGTCGTCGGTGATGACCAGGCGGTGAGCCTCGTCACTGAAAGTGTGGTAGTAGAAAAGCCCCTCTTCGGCGGCCAGGCGCTCGAAGAAAGCAAGATCGCTCTCGCGGTATTGAACGCAGTACTCACGGGTCTCGGGTTCGCGTGTGACGGCGAAGGTAACGTCCTCGATGCCGCGCTCTTGGCAGAGGGTGTTGAGAATGGTGAGCGGCGAGACCTGCTGGAAGATGCGCGCGTTCTGGCGCAGCGAGAGCCGCCAGAGGGCGGGGCGTAGGGTCAGCGAATAGAAGGTGCGCCGGTGACCGCGATCGCCCTGGGCGAACTCGCTGACCACGCCGTGGATGACGCGCAGGGCCTCGCCCGCTTGCCAGATGGTGAGAGTAGCGTCGCGTTCGAGCAAGCCCGCGGCATCGAGGCCACCCTCGCGGCTGGCAAAGGCGATGCGGGTCTCGAAGGGCGTGGAGAGTGCCTCGGTGTGAGTGAAATCGATCACCGCCGCGTCCTCGACGCCGGGTAGGGTCAAGGTGAACTGTAGGCCGCCCTGCGCGCTCATGCTTCCTCCCTGAAAGAGCACGCTGACGCTGCTCTTGGTGGCTCACTAAATGGAAATCAATCCATTAGAGTAAGCATCCAAAGCGCAAGCGCAACCCAAAAAGGGCATTTGACGGCAATGTCTTACAAGCTTGTAAGAGATCTCTTACAAATTGGCCTTCGCTAATAACATAATTGTTACATAGCGTTAATAAAAGCAACTAAGCAGAGCACATCGACAATAACAACGCCCCTATCGGAAAACCGATAAGGGCGTTAGCGTTACTACCTAAAAGGAGTGCGCAAATAGCTTACAGCTGCGGTTGTGCCTCGGTGGGCTCGGCGGCCACGTCAAGAGTGAACAAGCCGTTGCCTTGCGAGCTGAAACCACGCGCGCCGATGGTGTAGTTGCCAGGAGCAAGTGTGAGCACCAAACGGGCATCGGTGCCGTTGCCTCCGTCGTCGTTGCTTTCATTCATGCCTTCACCGGCAAACTCGAGGTAGGCGTCGAAGTCGCGAGAGCGCATGTCGATGGTGACTTCGGACGTCTCGGTGATCTCTAGATCGTAGTTCAGCACTTCACCGGTGTACCAACCCGAAATCGTCTCGCCAATGTCGACGGCGCCACCGTTTTGCAGTTCTTGATCGCCTTCCAGTTCACGCGACTCAGCCGAAAGGGTGAACAGGCCGCTACCGGTACCGAATGCCGTGCGCGCCGTGACCTGATAAGTGCCGGGCTCGAGGAAATCGGCCACGCGGGCGTCATAGCCGTCGCCGCCATCGTCGTCTTCGCGGTAGTAGCCGTTGGGGCCTTCGACTACGAGGTAGGCGTCGACGTCATCGGAGGTCATGTCGATCTGATAGAGGCCGGTTTCTTCGATGTTGAGCTCATAGCTCAGATCCTGGCCGCTGTACCAACCGTTGAACGACTCACCGGGCGTGAGCGTACCTGAGTTATTGAGTTCGCCGTCGCCCGGCAGTTCGCGATTTTCGACGCCAAGCGTGAAGAGGCCAGAGCCGTCGTTATAGGCCGTACGCGCGGTCACCTGATAGGTACCCGGCTCAAGGAAGTCGGAGATACGGGCGTTGAGCTGGTCGCCGCCGTCATCGTCTTCGCGGTAGTAGCCGTTGGGGCCTTCGAGTTCGAGATAGGCATCGACGTCGCTGGAGATCATATCGATTTGGTAGAGACCCGCCTCGTCGATTTCGACGTCGTAGCTCAAACTCGAGCCGCTGTACCAGCCGGTGATTTCATCACCTGTGGTCAGGGTGCCTGAGTTTTGCAGTTCGGCGCCGTTGGGCAGTTCATAGGGTTCGGCCGAGATAGTGTAAATGCCGTTGCTTTCGCCATAGGAGGTCGTGGCATTGACCTGGTACTCACCCGGCTCGAGATAGGAGCGCACGCGAGCGTCGTAGCCTTCGCCACTGTCGTCATCACGCGCATCGACGCCATTGCCTGAAACTTCGAGGTAGGCATCGAGCTCGTCAGAGCGCATGTCGATCTGGTAAAGGCCCGCTTCTTCGATAGTCAGGGTATAGGCCTTGCTCTGCCCTTGGAGCCAGCTATCCAGCGGCGTGCCGACTTCTAGAATATCGCTGTCGCTAAGTTCGATGGTGCGGCTTAGCACTTGGAAAGGACCGAAGCTCTGAGCGTCGGCACCGCTGACCACGACCATGTAGTCACCCGCTGCATCGGTGCGGTAACGCACGGTCTCGGCGGCGTTAAGAAGCGTAAGCTGGTCATCGAACAGAGCAACGCGTCCATTGAGCGAGCCGCTGAGCGCTACCTCGATGAGATCGCCCTCTTCAAGGCTCAGCGCGAAGCGCTCGAAACGGCTGCCGTCGCTGCCGCTAAATTCGCTGGCCGAGGTAATTTCACCTTGGGTGCGTTCGCCCAACGTTAGTGTATCGAGCCCCGCCAATACCGAACCATCGGCCGTATCATTGGTAGTATTCGGGCCCTGGCTCTGTAGTGCCTGGGCGCCCAAAAAACCGACCACGACACCGCCCGCTGCCACTAAAACGAGAGAGAGTGCGGAAGACTTCGCCATGTACCCATCCTTGATCATCGAGGTAGTCGAACAAGCTTAAAACGCTAACAATTATTCGTCTTATATGCGAGAAAATTCTATCGTGATTCGCTGTTTTCGTTGACAGCGCAATTATTTCCTTATTTCTGTATCGCGACGGATAACTCGCTGATAGCAAAGAAAAGAACGCACATTGAGAAAATGACGTTAACGTCGCACATCTGCGTAGATCTTCGCAAAGCTTGCCGATTACCAGCATGGTCGTTACTATCCCCTAGCCATTTGGCCCCTCATTGAAGCAAGCACTTATGCGATACGACACTTGAGGAACACCCGATGGGAGCTAGTAAACGCTTCTTTTCCACTGTCGCAATGGCCCTTCTCCTGGCCATGTCAGCGGGGCAAGCCGCCGCAGACGAACAAGGAGATTTTCAGGAAGGTACGGCCTCTTTCTATAGTGACCGTTTCCAAGGCGCCACTACCGCAAGCGGTGAGCGTTTCGATCAGCAGGAGCTGACCGCAGCGCACCCAAGCCTTCCTTTCGGCTCAAAAGTGCTGGTCACCCGAGCCGATACCGGCCAGGAAGTCGAGGTCTTGATCAACGATCGCGGCCCCTTCGTTCAAGGCCGAATCATCGATCTCTCCAAGAGCGCGGCGCGCAGATTGGGCATGATCAACCGAGGCACCGCCTCCGTCATGCTGACACTGCTCGATTAACGGATAACGCACCCTTACTGTGCGATACCCCTTAGACGAACAGCGCCAAAGGGCGAACCCTACCGGGTTCGCCCTTTTTTATTGCGCTACGATTTATAGCCCCGTTACCGACACCTCTCTATGCCCTCGACAGGTGAACGCCAGCGGCTAGCGTCGGTCACATACGCACGTTATCGACAGAGAACCATCTACTCACGCTATCGACACGGCCTGAGCCCCAAGGAGGCAACATGCAAATGCGCTTTTTCACGCTAACCGATTACCCCGTTGGCCTGCCCGATCGCACTTTATTTACCCTGGAAACGCAAACGCTGCCTGAGCTTGACGAAGGCGAGGTGCGCATTCGCAACCGCTGGCTTTCGGTCGACCCCTACATGCGCGGGCGCATGAGCGGTCAGCGCACCTATGTCGCGCCCTTCGAGCTGGGGAAACCGATGGAAGGCGGCGCCGTCGGTGAGGTCATCGCCTCCAAAGACGCGCACTTCAAAGAAGGAGATCTGGTCAGCCACATGGGCGGTTGGCGGGATATCGCCCAGCTCCCCGCCAGCGGCGTGCAGAAACTGCCCAACATCGACGTTCCCGAGCAGGCGTTTTTGGGCGTTCTGGGCATGCCTGGCATGACCGCCTGGGCGGGCCTGAACCTGATCGCCGAGTGCCAATCAAGCGACAAGGTACTGGTGAGTGCCGCCAGCGGTGCCGTGGGCTCGCTGGTCGTCCAGCTTGCCAAGGCGAAAGGCTGCCACGTGGTCGGTATCGCCGGTGCCGAGCATAAGCTCGAATGGCTAGCGTCGCGCGGCGTCGAAGCCGTGAGCTACCGGAATAAAAACGCCGAAGAACTGGAGCGCGCCATCGCCCAAGCCAGCCCAGAAGGAGTCGATGTCTATTTCGAAAACGTCGGCGGAATCTGTCTTGAAGCAGCCCTAGGGCAGCTCAACGAGCACGCGCGCATCGCCGTGTGCGGCATGATCGGTAGTTACAATGACACGGCCCCCGCGCCAGGACCCAGCAACCTTTCCCAACTGGTGGTGCGTAAGGCACGCATGCAGGGCTTTATCGTCGCCGATCACTGGCACCGCTACGCAGACTTTCTCGACGAGGTAGGCCCGCAGGTTGCGGCAGGCCAAATCGACTACCAAGAGACCGTGGAAGAGACGCTCGAGCGCACACCAGATGCCTTCCTGGCCCTCTTCGAAGGCGCCAATACGGGCAAGATGATCGTCAAGCTTTGATACCCTAATGTTCACTTCGCATTCGTAATAATGTAGGCAGACCAGTTGTAAGGGGTCTGCCTATCTTCCAGCGACAAGACTGTTTTCGATTCACTTTAATGTAATGTTATACTGTCGTTACATCGATTCGCTATGAAGACACCATGCCACCCGCCCTACCCTCTGCCCTTGCCGTACATAAGCTTTGCGTTTCTTTCGGCAATACCCCTCTTCTCGATGACATCAGCTTCGAGCTACCCCCAGGCGGGCGCTTGGCACTGTTGGGTGAATCGGGTTCCGGTAAGTCGATGACCGCTCGAGCCGCGCTAGGCCTATTACCGTCCCATGCAACGGTGTCAGGGGCCATCGCCATCAACGCCATAGATGTCACCTCGACCACAGCGCTCTCCCGCCCGCTCGATGCTCGCCCGGCAATGGTGATGCAAGACACTCTGGCAGCCCTCAACCCGCTCGCCACCATTGGCTATCAGCTCGAGGGCGCACTGCGCCACCAGAAACTCAAAGCGAAAGCCCGGCGCGATCAGGCCGCTACCCTGTTGACGCAGGTGGGTTTCCACGAGCCCAAACAGATCTTGAAGCGCTGCTCGGCGGAGCTTTCTGGCGGTCAGCGTCAGCGCGTATGCATCGCCATGGCCCTGGCCTGCCAGGCGCCGGTCATCATCGCCGACGAGCCGACCTCAGCGCTGGACGTCGTGACCCAAGCTCAGATTCTGCGCCTACTACATGACGTTTCTGCCGCCCCCAGCGGTCCAGCATTGCTGTTCATTACCCACGACCTACACGCCGCCACGCATCTTTGCCAAGAAGCGCTGATCCTCGACGCAGGGCGTGTAGTCGAGCGTGGTCCCATGCAGCATCTCGTCACCTCCCCTCAACACCCCCATACCCAGCGCCTGATCGAATCCGCCCGGGTATGCGGGATCGCCTGCGAGAGGCTCTACGCATGACCTCACTGCTTTGCGTGCGCAATCTATCCTTGAGCTACCCCTCTCCTCGCAAGCGTTGGCGCCGCTCAGCACCAGTGGTCGCCCTGCAGGACGTCTCTTTCGATCTCGCAGCGGGCGAACGCCTGGGGCTTCTAGGCATGTCCGGCTCGGGTAAATCCAGCCTTTTACGCTGCCTTCTGGCACTGGAGCGCCCTCAGGCGGGCCACATTCATTACCAAGGCCGAGCAGTGGCCCCCGGTTCGATCGCGGCGCTGCGCTGGTATCGGCGCGCTGCACAGTATGTGCCGCAGGATCCTATCGCATCGCTCGAACCGCGAATGAACGTAGCCCAACTGGTCGCCGAACCGTTACTGCGCTTAGGAGGTGACGGCGATATTGCACGGCGCACCGAAGAGGCGCTGGAAAGCGTCGGGCTCGACCACCGCTTTCTGAGCCGACGGCCAGACGAGCTATCCGGCGGGCAGGCGCAGCGGGTAGCGATAGCCCGAGCGATCGCCACTCGCCCTGCGCTGCTATTGACCGACGAGCCGGTCAGCGGCTTGGACATGACCATCCGCGCTCAGGTCATCGATGTGCTGCGTGAGCTTTCCAATACCCACGGAACCGCCATCGTCATGGTCTCTCACGACGTATCGATCATCGCCGGGCTTTGCCAGCGCGCCATGGTCATGGAGCAGGGGCGCTTGGTCGAGGATCGGCCAACGCCTGAGCTTTTAAAAACGCCGCAACATCCTCATACACGCGCACTGCTGGAAGCCGCCCCACCGCTAGTGACCGCTGCCTGAACGCTACATTACTCAAGGGACAAACACGATGAAGAAACGACTGATTGGCGCCGCTTTGGCCGGACTTACGCTTGCGGGGTTCGCCCATGCCCAGAGCGGTCAGGCTCAGAACGGTGCGCAGGAGCATGACGACCCGCGCATTCACGTGGCGCACCTGCAGCCGCCACGCTCGGGCCTTAGCCCCCTGTCGGACGACGCCTTCAAATTGTCACGCTGGTCAATGGCAGAAACGTTGATTCGTCTCGACGCCGACGGTACGCCAACGCCGTTCCTGGCCACCGAATGGGAGCGCTTGGACACTCACACCTGGCGTTTCGTCGTGCGCCAAAACGTGCGTTTCCACGATGGTACGGCGCTAACGCCTGAACGCGTCGTAGCCTCACTGACGGCAGCCGCCAACGCCGTTCCCAAGCCGCGCATTCTCGACGGCGTCGAGATGACCGCCGAGGTCGAGGGCGATGCCGTCATCGTGCGCACCCAAGCCGATGACCCGTTGGTGCCCAACCGCCTGTCGAGCCCGCAGCTTGCCATCATGGCCGAGCGCGCCTACGGCGATAATGGCGTCATCGACCCGCGCGAAGCCGGTACCGGGCCGTTCGTCCTCACCGCCATCAATGGGGTCACCAGCGCTCATCTAGACCGTTTCGACGACTACTGGGGCGAGCGCGCCAAGCTTTCGGGCATCGACGCCGACTACGTGGGTGATGGCACCGCACGTGGCGCCGCCCTACGCACTGGAAGAGCCCAGGTGGTCGAAGCCGTGCCGGTCAGCCAGGCAGCACTGATCGACGCCGACTTGATTCACGAAGTGCCCATGCCGCGTACCAACACGCTCTACGTGAACACCGAGCGCGGGCCACTGGCCGACCCGGCGCTGCGCGCCGCCGTGCGCGAAGCCATCGACCGCGCCGCTATCGTGCGTACCGTCTACGAAGGCCGCGCTGATGAAGCCCAAGGCTTGCTCGGCCCGGCTTTGCCTTGGGCAGCTGGCATGCGCCAGCCGGTCGACCATGTGGCCGCTCGTGCTCCTGAAGGCACACGCATTACCCTAGGCACCTTTACCGACCGCGCCGAATTACCCGAAGTCGCCGTTTTGGTTGCCCAGGCGCTGACACAGGCGGGCTTCGAGGTCGAGCAGGACGTACGCGAATACGCGCATATCGAAGCCGATGCGCTGGCGGGTAACTTCGATCTTTTCATTCTTTCGCGGGCAACCGTGCTGGACTCTGGTGACCCGGTTTCCTACATGGTCAGCGACTTCTCCTGTAGCGGCTCGTTCAATATTTCTCAGCTGTGCGACGCAGGTGTCGATGAAGCGTTGGCCAAGGCCGCCGCTACCGAACCTGGAGAAGCGCGTCGCCAAGCGATCATCGAAGCCGAAGCGGCCATTCTGGCCACCGATGCGGCCATTCCTATGCTCCACGAGCGCGTCATTCAGGGTGAAACCACAGCCGTTGCCAATGCCGAGCGCGACCCGCGCGAGCGCATGCTGATTACGGAACATACGACGCTTTCCGAGTAACCGGATCGGTACGATGACCAGGTACATGAGCTCTCTTCTCCCCGCGCTTTCGCGCGGGGTGACGCTGTTGGCCGTCATGGTGCTGATCGCGCTGCTGCCCTGGATCTCTGGGCGCGACCCGGCTGCAAGTATTCTGCGTGCGCGCATGGGCGATCAGAACCCAAGCCCGGAAACGCTTGCGGCGATCCGGGAGCAGCTCGGGCTAGCGCTGGGGCCGGTAGAGCACCTGCAGCGCTGGTTCGTCAACCTTCTACACGGGGACCTGGGCCACTCGTGGATATCCGGCGCGCCGATCTTGCCCGGTATGATCAAGGCTCTCGGGGTGTCGCTGACGCTGATGTCGGCGGCCTTCACGGTTGCGCTCGTCACGGCGGCTCTGCTCTGCTGGCCCACACTTCGCCGCGGCCTTAACGGGCAGGATACGCGCTCTTCGGGGCTGTTGGCAGCAAGCCTCACCGCTATGCCCGAGTTCATGCTATCGGCCCTTTTTTTGGTCGTTTTTTCAGTGTGGCTGGATTGGTTTCCGCCTTATGGCTGGCAGGGTGCAATGCACATCGTGCTGCCCGCTTTCGCCTTGGGGCTACCGGGCGGCGGGCTATTAGGGCGGCTTTTAACCAACGCCGTCGCAGCGACGTTTCATGAGCGCTGGATCGCCACCTGGGCGGTCGCCCGCTTCACCCGCGCCCAGATCGCCCGCGCCGTGCTGCGGCGTAGTTTACCTGCACTGATGCCACAGATCGGCATGATCATCGTGGCGATGACCGGCGGCGCAATTGCCGTCGAGCAAGTGTTCTCGATTCCGGGCCTGGGGCGCGCTGTGCTAGGCGCTGCCTCGGCCCAAGACTTACCAGCGCTGCAGGGCGGCATTCTTATTCTGCTGCTGAACGCTCTGGCAATTGGCGTTATTGCCAACCTAGTGCGCGTGGCGCTACTTGGTCGCGCTCTGGGCCTTGGTGCCTTGCCAGTGGCCACCATCGCACCTCGGCCGCTGAATCGACGCCTATGGATCGTGCCAGTGCTCGTATTGGTGCTGTTGGTGATGCTGGTTGCTTTGGGGCTTCCGCGTGATCCGTTCACTTCGAGCTATCTTCGCCTTCAGCCGCCGAGCATCGCGTTGCCGTTGGGCGCGGACGGGCTTGGGCGCGACGTGCTGGCGCGGATCGCCCACGGCGCACTCTCCACCATCGGCATGGCGGTGGTCGTCACCTTGATATCGCTGGTCATTGGGCTTGCCGTGGGCTTGATGCCCAGGCTTGCCATCGGCCCGATCGAAATCACCAAGGCAACGCCTCCCACCATCGCCGCCCTTATCGTCGTAGCGGCGATGGGGCCTAGTGCCATGGGAGCGGTGATAGCCGTTACCAGCGTTGCCTGGGCGCCTCTAGCGGCCCATACCGCTGCGCTGGTATCAGAGATTCGCGCGCAACCCCACGTGCGCATTGCGCCGATACTGGGCGTTGGGGCGCTGCGCCTCATACCGCGCTCGATACTACCGGCGATTTTCTGGCCGGTACTGCGCCACGCCATGCTGCGCCTGCCCGGCAACGCCTTGGCGTTGGCGGCCCTGGGCTTTCTAGGCCTGGGCCCGCGCCCTCCGTCACCCGAATGGGGGCTGATACTCGCCGATGCTCTGCCTTACGTCGAGCGTGCGCCGCTGGCGGTGATCATGCCGGTATTGGCGCTGGCGCTGATGTCGATTCTCGGCGTATCGCTGGCTTCGCTAACTCGGCGCTAAGCATTAAAAGAAAAACTGCTTCATAAAATGTATCGATACCTCAGCATCCAAACCATTCTGCACTAGAGTGAAAATACGTATCCAAGGTCGACTTTGGTGACCTTGCTCGTTTTGCCACGTTCATAGGATAGAAGGTATGGAAGATCACATGCACACGCGTCGCGCATGGCCTAGCCGCCTGCTCGGCGCCCTGCTCGTTATCATCGGGCTAGGGTTACTGGTTGGCGGTATCTGGCTGCTAACGCTTGGTGGCAGCCCCTATTACGCCATCGCCGGGGCGGGCGTTGGCATCAGCGGCCTACTATTAATACGCCGACACGCCGCCGGGCTCTGGCTCTATGCTCTGGTACTGCTGGGTACGCTGCTCTGGGCCATTTGGGAGGTGGGCTTCGACTGGTGGCAGCTCGTGCCCCGCGTGGCCTTCCCCTGCCTGCTTGCCATCGTATTGCTGCTGGTGAGTTGGTGGCGCCCGCTGGCGGGTAAAGGCGGCAATATTGCCCTGGCGCTTAGCATCGTCGCGTCACTCGTGGTGGCTGGTATCAGCCTGAAGGATGATCCGGTGGCCCTGGCGGGCACGATCGATACCTCCCCCGATGCCAGTCGCGTCAACCCGGATCAGGTAGCAGGTGACGACTGGTCAGCCTACGGCGGCACCAACGCGGGCACGCACTACTCTTCGCTTACCCAGATCACCCCTGAGAACGTCGGCGAGCTCGAGGAGGTCTGGCGCATTCAAACCGGCGACGAACCACGCCCCAATTCACCGCCTGAAATCACTAACCAGAACACCCCGCTCAAGGTCAACGATCGGCTCTATATCTGTACATCGCATAGCCGCGCCATGGCGCTCTCACCAGAAACCGGTGAAACCCTGTGGGCCTTCGACCCCGAGATCAGCACCCAGGGCGCCGATGACTTTTCCGGTTGGGCGCACATGACCTGCCGTGGTCTCGCCTACTACGACGCCGCCAACTATGGCAGTGATACTGCCAACGACGTCGACATGAGCGATAACGGCGAAGCACCCGATCTGTTCGCCGACCCTCAAGCCTTTGCCATCGACGTGGCGCTGCTACGGGGCATCGTAAATCTGGGAAGCGACGACATCTCGCCCAGTGAGGTACCCACCACATCGAGCTCGGCGCTGCTGAGCCAGACCGATGTCATGTGCCCGCGGAGGCTTTACCTCCCCACCGCCGATGCGCGCTTGATTGCCCTGAACGCCGATACCGGCGAGCCCTGCGAAGGCTTCGGCGAGAACGGCGCGGTGGATTTGACTCAGAACATCGGCAGCTTCGACCCCGGCGGCTACTACTCCACCTCGCCCGCCACCGTCACCGAAAACCTGGTGATTTTGGGCGGCCACGTTACCGACAACAGCTCCACCGACGAGCCCTCAGGCGTGATCCGCGCCTTCGACGTGCGCACCGGCGAGCTGGTCTGGAACTGGGATAGCGGCAACCCCGAGGAGACCGCACCGCTGGCCGAAGGTGAGACCTATACGCGCAACTCACCCAACGTCTGGCCACCGATCAGCGTCGACGAAGCGCTGGGGCTTGTGTATTTGCCCATGGGTAACGCCACGCCTGATCAGTATGGCGCCGATCGCAGCGAGAACGACGAAACCTACAGCGCCGGGCTCGTCGCACTTGAGCTCGAAACGGGCCAAGTGGCCTGGGTCTATCAGTTCGTGCATCACGATCTTTGGGATATGGACATGCCCGCCCAGCCGGTGCTGATCGATCTCGCCACCGATGAGGGCGTGCAGCCAGCGGTGATCCAGCCGACCAAGCAGGGCAGCCTTTACGTGCTCAATCGCGAAACGGGCGAGGCCATCGTCCCCATCGACGAAGTGCCTGCTCCCCAAGGCGCCGTCGAGGGCGACTGGACCGCCGAGACCCAGCCGCGATCACAGCTAAACCTGCTGCCGCCGCCATTGACCGAGCGCGACATGTGGGGCGCCTCGCCCATCGATCAGATGATGTGTCGTATCCAGTTCAACTCACTGCGCTACGAAGGCCAGTACACCCCGCCTTCGCTCGAAGGCAGCATCGTCTATCCAGGTAACGTAGGCGTGATGAACTGGGGCGGTGTCGCGGTCGATCCCGAACGTCAGGCGCTGTTCACCGGGGCCAAATACCTGGCCTTCGTCTCGCGCTTGATTCCGCGCGAAGAGGTAGAAGACGCCGAAGGCTCCGCCAGCGAGCAGGGCCTACAGCCCAACGCGGGCGCCCCCTACGCCGTCGAGCTTGGGCCTTTGCTGTCGATCTTCAACCTGCCCTGCCAAGCGCCCTCTTGGGGCAACCGCGTGGGCATCGATCTGCAAAGCGCCGAGGTCACCTGGCGCTACCGCAACGGTACGACGCGTGACAGCATGCCTTTTGGCCTGCCAATCGCCCTCAACCTTGGTGTACCCGCGCTGGGCGGCCCGGTGACGACCGCCAGTGGCGTCTCGTTCCTGGCAGGCACGCTGGATCAGTACCTGCGCGCTTACGACATCGCCACGGGCGAAGAGCTGTTCAAAGGGCGTTTGCCCGCTGGCGGCCAGGCTACTCCGATGACCTATACCGGCGCCGATGGCCGCCAGTACGTGGTCATTACCGCCGGTGGCCACGGCACCTTCGGCACTAAGATGGGCGACTACGTCATCGCCTACGCGCTACCCGAAGAGTAACGCGCAACGCCAACCAACACGGGCAGCCTTAGGGCTGCCCGTGTTGGTTTCGCGGTTGCGTCTAGCTTTTTAGAAGCGCGTTTCGATACCGGCGTAGAAGGTGCGCCCGGGTGCGGGTTCGTAGTAGCGGCCGAAATTAGCGTTGATACGCAGGTTACCGTAGTACTCACGATCAAACAGATTACGCACGCCCGCGAAGACATTGAGCGACGTATTCCCCCCTAGTGCCCAGCCATCACCCGCGCGCAGGTTGACCAGCCAATAGCTATCCACCCCCACCTCGTTGGCGTTATCGGCTACTTGACTGCCCACGTACTGGGCTTCGACGGTGGCGAAGCGCTCGCCTGACTGCCACGTCAGTTGGTTATTCCAGGTTCGCTCGGGCAGGCCCGGCAGGCGGTTGCCGTCGACGCTTTCCGCTGGTGTCTCGAAGCGGTCGAAACGATAGCGCGCCAGCGTCAGCGCCGTATCCCAGCGCCAGGCGTCAGCCCACTGCCAGCCAAGCGCCAGCTCCACGCCGTCGCGCGAGGTATCTCCAGCGTTCTCATAGAAGGTGCGCCCGCCCTGCTCGAAGGGAACGAGCTCATCGCGCACCTCGACCGAGAACAGCGCCACATCATACTCAAGCGCCTGTGAAGCGAGATAGCCGCGCATACCTAGCTCGCGATTCCACGCCTTCTGCGGCTCGATACCTGGGTTGAACCCAGCGCCTGCCGGATTGGCAAACTCGGTGAAGGTCGGCGTTTCGAAGGCAGTGCCGGTGCTGAAATAGACCTGATGCTCGGGCAGGTATCGATAACTCAGCCCCAGCGACCCGCTCCACTCGGTAAAGGTACGCTCGCCGCTGGCGTCGCCCTCGCGGCGTAAGCGGTCATCGGTATCCAGCGCGACACGATCAAAGCGTGCACCAAGCGACAGCAGCCACTGTTCGGTCAGTTCGGCATCGCCCTGCCAGAAGAGCCCGAGTGAGGAGGCCGTTTGCCGTTCGGTAACCAGCGTCTCCCCCACCGCGCCCTGGGCACTCACCTGGCGCCTGAAACGATCATCCTCTTGGCGCGCCGCATCGATGCCCGCCACATAGCTCAGCGGAATCGGCAGCGTCTCGAACGACTGACGATACTCGACGCTGCCGCCGTAGTAGTCCCGCTGGTAGCCAAGGCGGCTATCGCCCACGTAAGGCAGTTGCTGCTCGAAGTCGCGCTGGGAATAGAAGCCGCGCACGTGCAGCTCCCCCGGCCCTGCGGCAAGATCCTCGTAGTGCAGGCCAATAAGCTGCTGGTCGACGCGCTGCCCCGCATCCAGCGCCAGGGCATTGGGCGCCGCCTGATCGCGCCCGCGGCTCACTTCGGCAAGCGTCAGCGCGCCGGGGTCCTGTGAGCGCGGGTTTTCGAGCAGGTTAAGCATCAGCGTGAGCGCACGCGCGCTGCCAAGCTCGCGACGCACGTTGGCGTTGAGCAGGTACTTTTCGGTACTGCTGCGCTCGCGATAGCCATCGACGCCCAGCGCCGACACGCTGATATGGTGCGACCAGTCACCAACGCTTCCGCCGTGGCGCAACGAGGCCTTTCGGTAGCCATCGCTGCCGCCGCTAGCGCGCGCGTACCAACCTTCGGCGTCATCGCCGCGCGCCGTGGTGATGTCGATTACCCCACCGGCAGCGTTGCCGTAGGCCACGGCCGCCGGCCCCCGAATCACCTCGATACGCTCGGCGCTTTCAAGATCGATGGCATCCAGCTGCGCCTGACCATCCGGCAGCGTATAGGGAATACCATCGACTCGAACGGTGATGCCACGCACGCCAAAGGCTGCGCGCGAGCCAAAACCCCGAATGGCGATGCGCTGTCCCTGGGCGAAGTTGTCGCGGTTTTGTAGATACACCCCCGGCACGCCCGCCAGCGACTCATCGAGACGCACGCGCTGCTGGCCACGTGCGATGCTCTCGCGCTCGACGGTCGATATCGCCGCCGGGGTCGCGTAAAGCTCACGCGCCAGACGCGGCGCGCTAACCGAGACCGTCGGCAAGACTTGGTGATCACTGACGTGGCCATCCTCGGCCCGATACTCACGAACGGCGCTTTCACTCGGCAGCGGACTTTGGCTCGGCAGCGGCGCCTGCGCCCAGGCGCTGCTGCCTACCATTAGACCCGCCGAAGATAACGGTATAAGAAATTTGAACACGGTTCCCTCGCTTATATGCTTCTTCCGTTCGCTAAGCCCTGGTGCCTCTCTTCACTCTTGTCGATAATGGCGGTGCCGACAAGGTCGCCGGTCACGTTGAGCGCCGTCGCCCCCATGCCGACTAGCGCATCGATGGCCGTCAAGAGCCCCACCACTTCGATGGGAAGCCCCACCTGGGTGAAGACGGTCGCAATCATGATGATGCCCGCTCCGGGCACGCCTGCGGTGCCGACCGACACCAGCGTGCCGATCAAAACGATCTGCACCATGCTGGTAAAATCGAGCGGCATACCGATCACGTTGGCGGCAAACACGGCAGAGATGGCGATACGGATCGCCGCACCATCCATGTTCATGGTCGCGCCCAGCGGTAGGCTAAAGCCGTAGATGCTTTTCGAAATCCCCAGGCGCTGCGCCGCGTTCACCGTTAGCGGCAGCGTGCCGGAGCTGCTTTGCGTAGCGAAGGCCGTGGCCAGAGGTGCGCGCGCTTCGCGAAAGAAGCCCAGCACGCCCACACCGAACAGACGCAGCGCGCCACAGTAAAGGAGAAGCTGCACGGCGAGCGCTGCGTAAAGCACCAGCACCATGTCGCCCAGCGCCAGCAGGGTGCCCAGCCCCTGCTGACTCACCGTTCCCGCGACGATGGCGAACACGCCAATAGGCACGTAGTGCAGCACACCGGACATGACCTTGAGGGTTAGATCATTGAGCGCCTCGATAACGCCGTAGAGGCGCTCACCGGCGTCACGCTGGGCCGCCGAGCGGCGCATCTTGGCAAGCGCGATACCGAACACCAGCGCGGTGAAGATGATGCCCAGCATGTTGAGTTCTGTGAACGCGCCAAAGAGGTTATCGGGCACGATGTTCAAAAGCGCGCTGACCACGCCTGGGTTCTCGGGTACCGAAAAGCTCGCGCTTTCATCTGGCGTGGTGTTACTCCCCGGGTTCAACAGCGTGGCCACGCAAAGCCCCACCACGATGGCGAAGGCCGATGAGGTCAGGTAGTAGGCCAAAACCTTGAGGCTGATACGCCCCACACTCCCCTCTTGGGTCTGGTTCACCCCCACCATCAACGTAAACAGCACGATCGGTACGATCAAAAAGGTCAGCAGGCGCAGCAGCAGATCGCCCAGCGGCGAAAGCCACGTGTCCACCCACTCGCCGCCCACGAGCCCAACCGCAACGCCAAGCACCAGCGCAATGGTGATGCGCAGTATCAGCGAAGCGCGTAGATATCCCTTCAATAGTGTCGTCATCTGGTTAATCCTTAAAACCTCTCAAGCATGATCACCATAGGGTAGTTCGAGGCGCGCTTCGAGCCCGCCGCCTTTGCGGTTACGCAGGATGAGGGTGCCATGGTGTGCCTCGGCGACGGTCTGTACGATGCTCAACCCCAACCCGTAGCCGCCGGTGCTGCGGTTACGCGATGCCTCCAGTCGATAGAAGGGCTCGGTGACGCGGCCGAGTTCCTCCTCCTCGATACCCGGGCCGCGGTCGAGCACGCTGATGCAAAGCAGCATCGGCGTCTGCTCGACGGCGATCGTCACGCTCGTCTCGGCGCCGGGTGAAAGCCCATAGCGCAGGGCGTTTTCTACCAGATTGTTGACCGCGCGCTGCAAACTCTGCGGATGCGCATAGAGGGGGCGGCTCACCTCGCCGCGTAGGTCGATGTGCCTGCCCTGCTCGGCTTGGTCGGCCTGGATGCCGCGCAGAATCGAGGCAACGTCCGTTTTTTCGAATGCCTCGTCCAGACCCTGCTGCTGCAGGGTATCCAGCGTTGCCGCCACCATCGACTCCATGCTCTCCAGGTCACGCCTGAAGCTTGCCTTGAGCGTCTCGTCGGCGAGCATTTCGGTCCTCAGGCGCAGCCGGGTAATGGGTGAGCGTAGGTCATGGGAGATGGCCGCTAGAAAGCGCGTGCGCTGGGCCAGGTGCTTTACCAACCGCTGCTGCATGGTATTGAACGCCGCTGCCGCACGGCGTACTTCGATGGGCCCTCGGTCGGGCAGCGGTGGCTGGCGGATGTCGTTCCCCAAGCGCTGCGCTGCTTCGGCGAGGCGATTCACTGGCCCTACGGCGAGGCGTACCGCCACTAACGCCAACAGCATCAACACCGCAATCCGCACGATATAAAGGCGCAGCAAATAGTCCCAGGCGTCATCGAAGATCGAGCGGCTACTCCAGCCCTGGCCCATTTGCATGTCGACGTTTAACGCACGGTCGGCATCCAGCACCAGCGTCATTTCCAAGCGCACCTCGGAGGCGGCATTGCTGGCCAGCCCCCACCAGCCTATCGGTTCTTCATCTTCCGTGATCAGCGTGGCCCGCCTAAGTGTAACGGCGTCGGGGTTGCCTCCCTGTCCGGCGAAGGCACGTTTCAAAAGTGATTGGGCGGTGGTGTCAGACCCCGTGAAGTCATCGCTTGGCAACCCGAGAGAAAGATGAAAACCGTCACGGTCGAACGTCTCGATTCTGGCCTGGAAAAGCTCGGGATTGCGATTAGCCAGACGCTGAAGATCGGCCAAACGGGCAGCAGCCACCCGCAGCGGAATCTCCATCGCTTCGGTGTGGCGCACCTGATACCAGACGCTGCTAGTCAATACCTGAGCGGCGATCATCCCGACCATCAAAATCAGCACCAGCCGCCAGTAGAGCGTTTTCGGTAAGCAGCGCCGAATACCTTGCCTCATAGTTTTTCCACGTGTTCGACACTCAGCCGATAGCCCTGATGGCGCACTGTATGCAGTAGCGTAGGCGAGCGCGGATTGCCGCCCAGGTGCTGACGCAGCCTACTCACGCATACATCGATTTTACAGACACGTAACATTAGCTCAGCCGTCGATAACGCACTACACATCTTCAAACCACGCCCTGAATGCTGCACCACGCGGGGCGTAATACACCAAGCGCAAATGGCGGTCGGCATCGGTGATCAGCGAGGTATGGTCAACGTCGATGACGCCCGCCCCAGGCAAGCGCAAATGGCGCACACCAAGACACGGGCCGTCGATGTCCTGGCTCGGCCACCAGCGCGCAAAGTCTGGGGAGACATTTTTCAATAGCGCGATCAAGGATTGGAAAGGGGCATCGTCGAATGCGTTAGCAGCGTCGCGCTTGAAGCTTCCCAGCATCTGCTTCACCTGAGCTTCCCAGGGGTCGAACAATGCCCTGACACGTTCATCGGTAAACAGCAACCAGAGGAGATTGCGCTCTTGCGCTGGATTGGCCGAAAACTCGAAGAGGCGATCGGCGGCGTTATTCCAGGCCAATACATCCCAGCGCAAATTGAGCAAATAGGCAGGCCGATGGGGCAGGTCATCCATTAGATTACGCAAGATAGGGGGCACGTCGCAGCGGGTCTTGCCAGGCTCGACAGGCAAGCGCTGGTGGGCGAGCAAAAAAAGGTGGCGCCGCTCGGCGGCGTCCAGTTTCAACGTGCTCGCTAGGCGATCGAGAAAAGCGCTCGAGGCGCGAATCTCGCGGCCTTGCTCGAGCCAGGTGTACCAAGTCAGCCCGACCCCGGCCAGGGCCGCGACTTCTTCGCGACGGAGCCCAGGAGTACGGCGCCTCGTACCGGCGGGCAAACCTACCTCCTGCGGAGTGATCCGCTCCCGACGGCTTTTGAGAAACTCGGAAAGCTCACTGCGGGTGCGCTCCAAAGCGCGCGTTGCCCCCATGGCATTGCTCCTAGTAATAGTATAAAGGGTTAAATTGTACCCCCTATAGCACCTCGCCAGAATAACGCCTTTCCTTCTTCATGGAGAGGCTTCATGACACCTTCCTCGTCTTCTGAGACGGCGCGTATTTCCGTTCAACTGATCGCTCTGGGCGCCTTCGCGCTTGGTATGGCTTCCTACGCTACCGCCGGGCTCATGCCACTGATTGCCCAAGCGCTGGACGTTTCACAAGCGGCAACAGGGCAACTGGTCACCGCGTTCACTCTGGCTTACGGGCTTGCGTCACCGGTAGTGGTCGCGCTACTGCCTCGCCACTATCAGCGCGCGGGGCTTCTAGGGGCGCTCTTGTTATTTGCCTTGGCCAACGCGGCAAGCGCCCTCGCTCCGAGCTTCCCTCTATTGATGGCATGGCGAGCGCTGGCCGGTGTTGGCGCTGGCGTTTATCTTGCGCTGGGTATCGCCGCCTGCGCGGCGCTCGGTAGCAAGATGGGACAGGGTAAATCGATCGCTTTGGTGATGGGAGGCATGGCCAGCGGCACCGTGCTTGGCGTGCCACTGAGTCTGGAGCTAGCGGGCCTTTGGGGCTGGGCTGTAGCGTTTTGGCTAATCACCACGCTTGGCGCGATAGCGTTTGTCGGGCTACTGCTCAAGCTTCCCGCCCTGCCTATCCCAGCGTCGGTACCCCTGGCGCATAAAATGGCGCTGTTGAAGCACCCCGCGACACTGTCGATTCTCTCGGTATCGCTACTGGCAGCGGTGGCAAGCCTTGGCATGTATACGTTCATCGCACCGTTCATGTTCGACATCGAACCGATGGTGTCGATCACGCTCTATCTCTGGGTGTGGGGGCTCGGTGGCATTGCGGGCAGTGTGCTGATCGGCCCGCTGGCGGATAGATATCGCGATGCCAGCATAGCTCTAACCATCATGGCGCTGCTGGCCATTAGCCTCGCAGTACTGCCCTTCATGGCCTCACTGCACCCCTGGTTGGCGTTAGTGCCCATTGCGCTCTGGGGTAGCGCAGGCTGGGCGCTGCAGGTGCCGCAAAATAGCGCGCTGCTCGACACTCGTCGCGCGCAGGGCGATGGACACCTAGCCGTGGCGCTCAACGAGTCCGCGCTTTATCTTGGCAGCGCACTCGGCGCTATTCTAGGCGGGCTCTGGCTTTCCCTAGAGGCAAGCCCAAGTGTCCTTCCTCTATTAGCCGCAGCGATCGCCTTGGCAGGCGTACTTCTACAATGGCACATCCGGCGCCAACATTAACGAAGGCGCCTAATACCATCAGTTTGCCGCCTTCACCCATTCGGTCAAACGCACCTCTACCGTTAGGCTTAATGTATCCAGCGCTTGGGCGCGGGCGCGGCCTTCGGGGCTTGCGCGGTAGAGGTGCGGGGTCATGGTCAGCAAATCGGCGATGGCCTCGCGGGTGTCGAGAGTGATGCGATAGCTAAGGGTTTCGGCGTTGCCCAAGAGAAAGCTTGGCGGCGGCGTGGCGGGTGTATCGCGCTCGGCCTTGAGGCTCGGGTAGATGATTTCCCGAAGCTCGCGCAGGTGATTCGGCCCGGCTTCTCCTTGAAGCCAAACGCCGCCAGGGGCAAGCACGCGAGAGAACTCCTCGGCCACGGGGAAACCGAATAGGCACCAGAGCCGGTCGAGACTCGCCGTTTGGATGGGCAAATTGGCGTTGCTGCCTACCAGCCAGCAGGCGCTTCGCTCGCTCTCGGCAGCCGCCCGGCGGCTCTGCTTTGCGGCTTGGAGTACCGCCCACTTGGAGATATCCAGCCCAACGAGCTCGAGCGGCGTATTGGCGGCGTGTGATGCCAACTGGCGTAGATAATACCCTTCCCCACAGCCTGCATCCAGGCAGCGAAGCGGCGCTGGAGGCGCCTCTTGCAGCGTCATCTCGCTCACCCTCTGGGCAATCGGCGCATAGAAGCCCGCGCTTAAAAATCGCTGGCGCGCCGCCACCATCGCTTTGCTATCCCCCGGATCCGTTGAGCGCTTGTTCTGTACCGGCAATAGATTGACGTAGCCCTGCTTTGCCACATCGAAGCTATGCCCCGCCGAGCAGCGCCAGGCGCCATCGCCGAGGGTGAGCGGCTGGCCATCCAACGGACAGACCAACGCCTGGAACGAGCTCGACAACGACAGCGTCGATAACGACATAGAAACACTCTTAGGGAAAATTCTTAAAGGAAAAATACGAAACGCATTCGAGTCGCTTAGCGCATAACCAGTACGATACCGAATAAAATGGCGCTACCACCTATCAAGAAATTGGCACTCAGCGGCTCTTGGAGCAGTAGCGTACCAAATAGCACGCCAAAAAGCGGTGCTAGAAACGAGAATACGCCAAGCTGCGAGGCGCGATAGCGACGCAACAAAGAGAACCAAAGTAGCAATGCGGCACAAGAGATGACCAGCGTTTGAAACCCTAGACTGGAAAGTGCTAGCGGGGTGAATCGCGCAGCCATCAGTTCGCCCGACAACAGTGCAATGGGCAGAAGCAAAAGTGCAGTGACACTAAGTTGATAACTTAGGGTCAACTCGGCAGGAGCTTCGGACAGTGAACTTTTACGAATGATCACAGTAGTGGCGGCCCAACAAAGCCCGGCTAAAAGTCCCAGGAAGTCGCCAAAGAGAATGTCTCGCCACTGCTCCTGCGATATTTGCCCTGGGGCCATGGCGATCACCATGCCCATAAAGGCTAGGCCAACACCCCACCACTGGCGCTTACCAAGCTGTTCACCGGGTACCCAGGCGTGAAGCCCTAAGGCGGCAAAGATAGGCGCAGTATATAAAAACACCGACATATGAGAGGCCAGGGAGTGACCAAGACCCCAGGCAAGAAAAGCAAACTCGCCGGTAAAGCCCAAACCAACCAGCACGCCAGGCCGCCAATGGCAACGGACATCTCTCCATCCAATACCTTTGAAGCACGCAAACACAATGATGATGAGTGTTGCCATTGAGGTACGCAGGGCAATTTGCACTAGGGGCGATATTTCTTCAGCCACGCCTTTGATAGCCACCTGCTGAAAACCTAACACGAGGCAAAACACGACCATCAGTGAAGCGGCCTGAATATCGACCGACTTTCGCTCGCAAACAAGACTAGATGGCGAGCTATTCGATGATAAAACGGAACGCTTGAAGCCCATGGCTTCTCCTCCCTGCAATAAAAGGCCATTGCAACAAGGCATTCAGCGTCGTACAAACGATTAGTTATCAACCAGAGGCTCAGGAAAAATCAGCCTATGCGAATAGAAAGACTTCCTCTAAACGCTCTTCGTGCATTTTATCAAGCCGCAAAGGAGCAGAGTTTCAAGCGGGCAGCAGTCCAGCTCAACGTTACCCCTGGAGCCATCAGCCGTCAGGTCAAGCAACTCGAACAACGCCTGGGAGTGGCGCTATTCGAACGTCAAGCAAACGGTGTTGTAGTCAACCCAGCAGGGCAACTGTTGGCGGCGGAGGTCGAAGCCGGGCTTTTACGTATCGCGAGCGGCGTTGAGCAGGCAACGCAGCGCCCTGGGGAACATTTCGAGCTATTGATCAGCGCGCCACCGTCGTTCTTGCAACTGTGGCTTTTGCCACGCTTGGCCGCGTTCGAAGAGAGCGAACCCCTTATTCGTATCTCTTTGGATGCTGATGCGCGTCTAACGCCTTCTTCGTGGCGATCCAGCCGAGCAAAGCTGTCACTACGCTACGGCCGCCCGCCCTGGCCCGGCGTCAACAGTGCCCCCCTGTGCCAGGACGTACTTTATCCGGTCTGTTCGCCCGAGCTTCTTAAAACCCAGCATATCAAAGCTCCCGAAGACTTACTTTTTCAAACCCTGCTGACTGTCGACTGGTGCACTTCTAACTCGGATGGAGCAACGGGCTGGCCTGAGTGGTTTCATCAGGCAGGCAAGCCACAGCCCGCTCTTCCCCAACAGCGCCGCTACTCGCTCTACAGTATGGCACTGGACCAAGCCATCGCGGGGCATGGTGTTGTATTGGCGAGCTACCCGCTGATTGTAGATCGCTTGGAAAGCGGTGTACTGGTGCGCCCATTCGGGGAGCTTTACCCGCTCGTATCGGGGCTTTCCTATGCGCTTATCCTACCAATCAACGAAAAGGCGCCACCGGCTGTGGAGCGTTTCCACCAGTGGCTAATCGCCCAGGCTGCAAGCCTCGATACTAACGCGCCCTGATCACTGTTTACGCGCATAGTGGCGAAAGAGCCCGTGCTGCCACTGGCGCACCGCCAGCACTGAGGTGGTGCCGAAGCGCTGTTCGATGGGAAGGACGCTTTCGCGCTCGCATAGCTCGTGAAACTCTTTGGCCAGGCGCTGTATGGCCTGCTGCCACTCGGCGTTACCGGCGCGGGAGAGCAGGCCATTGAGCACCAGCAGCTTGTCGCTTTCGCTATCGAAGCGCGAGCGGAAGAACTCATTGGCGATGTGCGCCTGGAAGTAGCGCTGAATGGGGCCGCCAGGGCGCCAGCGAAAGTTGGGCGCAACCCGGCGCTTGATGCGGTTGCCTGGCAGCAGTTCGATCAGGTGCAAACGCTCGAGTTTGAGCAGTTGCCGGGTACATTCGCTTTCACTCAACTGGTACTGACGGTGGATATCGTCGAAGCTGTAACCGTTGATAACGCACACGGCGACCAGAAAGAGCTCGTGGTCGTCGGCGATACTCTGCTCCTGGGCGTCGGTGAGCTCCTGCAAACGCCGCTCTTCAGTCTCCATGGCCTGTACCAGCTCAACGAAAGCGAGATTTAAGTGGTCACAGAGGCACTCGAGCCGAGCCAGGGTAACGTGACGCTCGGCGAACATGCGCTTGACCGAGGCTTCGCTGAGCGAGAGCCAGGCGGCCACGTCGGCGTAGGTTTTCCCTTGGGCACGCAGCTGGCGCTTGAGCGTATCGAGTAACGAGGCCGTTTGCGACACGACGTTCTCCTGATAAAGGCTAGACGATGAAAAGTAGCACATAACGATACTTAAATATGCCTATAGCGCTACTTTAGAGCTCAAGGTTGCATCCTTTGCTCCCATTACCGACAGTTCGACCCAAGCACACCATCAAGGCGAAACCTCTATGCAACGACTGCTTCGACTACCCGGCGCCTGGGCGTATCTGGCGGCCATCTTTCTCAACGCCTTCATCGATTTGGGTCATAAGATCGTCATTCAGAACACCCTGTTCGAAAGCTTCGATGGCACTACCCAGATAACGCTGACGGCGCTGGTGAACGCGCTGATCCTACTGCCTTTCATTGCCCTATTTACTCCAGCGGGCTTTGCCTCTGACCGGTACCCGAAGGTGCGCATTTTGCGCCTTTCTGCCTGGGCAGCGGTGGCCATAACCCTGGGCATCACTGGTGCCTACTACGCGGGCTGGTTCTGGGCGGCCTTTGGTTTGACTCTGCTCTTGGCGGTGCAGTCGGCGTTCTACTCACCGGCCAAGTACGGCTTGATCAAAACGCTTTTCGGTAAGTCGCGCTTAGCCGAGGCCAACGGCCTGGTTCAAGCAGTCACTATCGTCGCCATACTCGCCGGCACCCTAGCCTTTACCGCGCTATTCGCACTACGCCTCGATACCCCAAACGCTTCGCCTGACGACATTCTTAGGCGTATCGCGCCGCTGGGGTGGCTGCTGGTCGCCAACAGCCTGCTCGAAGCGCTGCTGCTCTACCGCCTGCCGCTGGATCGCGCCGCCGAGCCAGAGAAGAAACTCTCGTTTTCGCACTACCTGCACGGTAAGGCGACGCGCACCAACCTCGCTATCGTCACCAAAAACCCGGTGCTCAAGCTCTCGATCATCGGGCTTGCCACTTTCTGGTCGGTAGGCCAAGTGCTGCTGGCGGCGTTTCCCGCCTATGCCAAGGGCGCGCTGGGTATCGAGAGCGTGTTGGTGCTGCAAGGTATTCTCGCCGCCAGCGGTATCGGCATCGCGCTGGGCTCGATGCTAGCCAGCCGCTTCTCGCGTAATCGCATCGAAACCGGGCTGATTCCCGTCGGTGCACTGGGGGTATCGTTGGGGCTCTGGATGCTGCCGCTGTTCGCCTCGCCTGTCGCCCAGGCGCTCAACTTCGTTTTCATCGGCGCCATGGGCGGGCTTTTCATCGTGCCCTTGAACGCGCTGATCCAGTTCCACGCTGGGGAAAAGACGCTTGGTACGGTGCTGGCGGCCAATAACTGGGTGCAGAACCTGGCAATGCTAGGTTTTTTGCTGCTCACTGCGCTCTTTGCCCTGGCGGGGGTGGATAGCCGCTATCTGCTCGGGGTGATCGCCGTGGTGGCGTTCGTCGGCGGGCTCTATACCGTGGCCAAGCTGCCGCAAAGCTTGGTGCGCTTTCTACTCAGTTTTCTGCTCACCCGCCACTACCGGGTGAACGTGCATGGCTTGGAGAACATGCCCTCGCAGGGCGGCGTGCTGCTGCTCGGCAACCACATCAGTTGGGTAGACTGGGCGATGGTACAGATCGCAAGCCCGCGCCCGGTGCGCTTCGTCATGCTCAAGAGCATCTATGAGCGCTGGTACCTGCGCGGCTTTTTCAAGGCACTCGGCTGCATTCCCATCGAGCGTGGCAGCAACGCCCAGCAGTCGCTTGCCGCCGTGGCCGAGCAGCTGAACGCGGGCGAAGTGGTGTGCCTCTTTCCCGAAGGGGCGATCAGCCGTACCGGGCAGTTGGGCGAGTTTCGTCGCGGCTTCGAGCGCGCCTGCGAAATGGCCAACCCCGAGGTCAAGATCGTGCCTTTCTACCTGCGCGGGCTCTGGGGAAGCCAGTTCTCGCGGTCGTCGAGCAAGTTGAAGGCGCTGCGTAACGCCCCGCTGCACCGCTCGGTAGTGGTCGTCTTCGGTAAGGCGCTGCCCAAGCAAACCCCAGCCGACGTGCTCAAACGGCGCATCTTCGAGCAGGCCGCGCGCTCTTGGGAATACGCCGTGGAGGAGCTTCACACCCTGCCGGATGCCTGGATTCGCAGCGTCAAACGCCGCCCCGGCGAGCTTGCCCTGGTGGATTCGATCAGCCGCCCGCTGAGCGCAGCCAAAGCATTGGCGGGCAGCATCATGCTTGCCAAGCGTCTGCGCCATCAGTGCCATACCCAGAACCTGGGGCTATTGCTACCCACCAGCAGTGCCGGGGTGTTGGCCAACATGGCGACGCTCTTGGCAGGCAAGACCCTGGTGAACCTGAACTACACCGCTAGCCGCGACGCGCTGAGTGCGGCACTGGCGCAGGCCGAGATCGATACCATCGTCACCTCCAAACGCTTCGTCGAGAAGCTCACCGCCCGCGGCGTGGACATTGATGCGCTATTTGCCGGGCGCCAAGTGATCGAGCTGGAAACGCTGATGAGCGCGATAGGCCGCGTCGAGCGCGTAGCGACGTGGCTGGCGGTACGCCTGCTGCCCACCGCCCTCTTGCGCCTGTGCTTTAGCCGCGCCCACGACGCCGAGGCGACGGCTGCGATTCTTTTCTCTAGCGGTAGCGAAGGGCAGCCCAAGGGCGTGATGCTGAGCCACCGCAACCTAATGGCCAACGTCATGCAGACGTCCGATGCGCTCAATACCGAGCACGATGACGTGATGATGGCATCGCTGCCACTGTTCCACGCCTTCGGTATGACGGTGAATCAGTTCTTGCCGCTGATCGAGGGGCTGCCGCTGGTGTGCCACCCGGACCCGACCGACACCGCCGGGATCGCCAAGATGGTCGCCAAACACCGCGCCACCATCATGTGCGCCACCTCGACCTTTCTACGTCTGTTCGCCCGCAACCCCAAAGTGCACCCGTTAATGCTCGACAGCTTGCGCGTGGTCGTCGCCGGGGCGGAAAAGGTCGACGATAGCGTGCGCGCAGCGTTCTTGGAGAAATTCCACAAGCCGATCTTCGAGGGCTACGGCGCCACCGAAACCGCGCCGGTGGCAGCGGTGAACCTGCCGGACGCCTTGGATATCAATTATCTTCAGGTGCAGCGCGGCGCCAAGGTGGGTAGCGTCGGCATGCCGCTGCCCGGCACCAGCGTCAAGATCGTCGACCCCGAAAGCTTCGACGAACTGCCCACCGATCAGGCTGGCATGGTGCTGATCAACGGCCCACAGGTAATGCAGGGCTACCTGGACGACCCTGCGCGTACGGCCAAGGCGCTATATGAAGCCGACGGCCAGCGCTGGTACGTGACCAATGATAAAGGCTTCCTCGATGAGGATGGCTTCTTGACCATCGTCGACCGCTACTCGCGCTTTGCCAAAGTGGGCGGTGAAATGGTGGGGCTGGGCCAAGTAGAGGCGGCGGTCAAAGCGGTGCTGCCCGATCCCGAGATCGATATTCTGGCGGTCAACGTTCCCGATGCCGGTAAGGGCGAGCGCATCGTCCTATTGAGCGATACACCGCTAGACGCCGCCGCGCTCAAGGCCGCCCTGCGCGACGCCAAGACCTCGGCGCTGATGGTCCCCAGCGACTGGTTCACGGTGGAGGCGATTCCGCGCTTGGGCTCGGGCAAGGTCGATATTGCCGGTGCCAAGGCGCTTGCGCAGGAACGCTTGGCTAATGATGCACGCTAGAACCACCTCAACCTGCGAGAGAAGCCTCCTCGGCCTTACGCCACTGGCGGGGGCTTGCGCCGAACCAGCGTTTGAACGCGCGGGAGAAGGCGCTGGTTTCGGAATAGCCCAGCAGCAGCGCCATATCGGAAACGGGGAGCTTTCTTTGCTGCAGATAGTGCGCAGCAAGCTCGCGGCGAACACCATCCACCACGCTAGAGAAGTTGACGGCTTCGTCGTGCAGGCGCCGCTGCAGCGACCCACCGGACATCCCCAGCCGCTCGGCCACGCGCTCAAGCATCGGCTCACCTTCGCTCAGCATCAGCTGCACTTGGCTGCGGGTCTTCTCGACGATGCCTTGATGGGGAGTGACGCTATTTAGCCGCCGAATGGTGTCCTGCAGCACCATCAAGAGAACGGGGTCGCTTTCGGGCATGGCGCAGCGCACATCCTGCTTGGGAATCACTAACGCATTGACCGGCTGCTCGAAGTAGACCGGCGCATCGAAGACCTTGCAGTGCTCGTGCCACTGTTCGGGCCGAGGATGCTCGAAGTAGACCTCGCGCGGCGCCCAGTGCGGTCCTAAAGCATGGCGTATCAGATTGAGGATCATCCCTAGCGTTAGCTCGGCGTCCTGGCGGCGGCACAGAATGGCACCGTGGCGCACCTGGTAGTCGAAGCGCCAGCATTCACCGGTATCGACCCAGCGGGTCAGGGTATCGTGCTGATGAAAGGGAAATGCCGCGACCACGTTGGCCAGCGCCTGCTCCAAGGTGGCCGAGCAAAGCCCGATATAGCCAATCAACCCAAGCGCCTGAGGCTTGAACTGCTTGCCGTAGTGCAGGCCGAAGTTATCGAAGTGGGCGTGGCTGGCAGCCTCTTCCATGACCTGGCAGTAGTTGGCGAGCCCAAGGCTCAGCGTTGGGCTCGCCAATAGCGCAGGGTCAATGCCGCTGACCCCAAACACGTGATCGATATCCCCGCCGTGACGGGTGATGAAACTGCCAAGCCCTGAAGCCGCCGCCGACAGCACGCCACGATTGCCGGTAGCCGTGGCGGGAGCGGCGTCCATCAGTGCTGGATGAAGCGAAGAGGTGAACATGGCGGCCTCTGAAACGTAAACGAGTAAATGGCAATGCCGAGCAATATTCGCGCCACTCCATCTGTTCGCTTACGTGGCGAAGCCTCCGCCGCTCAACCTCGTCTCTCACGCCTTGTTAAAAAGCCTCGCCTTTCAGCGTTTGCTCAGCTCTGGTGCATCACGCACCAATCGGGAGCCGCGTGCCCTCCAGATAGCGCTTACACAGCCGCACGGTATGGCCCACCCACTCGGGGCCGAGGCTCTTGGCCATTTCGGTATCGGCATGAGAGGCCACCCAAGCGGTCATTTGAATGCGGCGCTGCATCAGCAGGCTAGGAATGATCGCGCGCTCCTCTTCGCTAAGCGTGATGACGTCTTCATAGCCCTTCAGCCACTGCTCGACCCAGGCCTCGGCGTTGGGGTGATGCTCTTCGAAGCTAATGGCGGCCGCCAAGTCGTGCAGGTACCACCCCATACCGCAGTCGTCGAAGTCGATGACCCGGGTTTCGCCCTGGTGCATCAGCAGGTTGGTCAGGCGCAGGTCGGCGTGGATCAGCCCATAGCGGGAGGCGTCCTTGCCAAACCCGGCCATTGCCTCGTCGATGTAGCGCAAGGCCGTCTCGACCACGCGCTTATCATCGAGCGAAAGCCCCGGAGCGTCGCGCCAGTCGCCCCAGTGCCCTTCGGGGCCCACCATGGTGGCGTGGTTCCAGACGATGCGCTGAAACCCTTCGGGTTGCGTCCAACCACGGCTGTGCTCGTGCAGCTTGGCCGTAATGCGACCAAGCTGGTGGAACGAGCGCGGGTCCACCTCGGTGGTTGGCATCTCGCCCTCCATCCAGTGAAAGAGCACCGCGTGACGCTCGCTGCCATCGGGCAGGCTCAACGTTAGTACGCGCTCACCGCTGGCATCCGCTATCGCCTCGGGCACCTGGATACCGGTGTCGCTCAGGGCGTCGAGCCAGACAAGTTCGCTTTCGATATCGGCTTTTTGGTGGTAGTTGGCGCGATGTAGGCGCAGGGCGTAGCGCTTACCCGCCGCCGTAATGACGAAGGTGGCATTCTCCGACCGGCACAATAACGCGACCTCGCCCTGAAAGGGCGGCGCATAGCGCGTCATGGCGTGCTCGGCCAGCCGGGTCAGGGTGGCATCGTCCAGGGTGTCGTACTGCTCGGCGCTCATGGGTCACTCCTTGTGTTGTCCTTGGATGGCACTAGCATGGCGCGCGCCAGTCGGCAGCGCTTGACCCCGCACCATGCCGAGTTGACCCAAGCGCGCAGTGTCGGCGCCATCGGCGCCGAGTTGACCCAAGCAAGCGCGGGGGTACGCCCTACGGTCAAGTGTGCGCTGCCAGGGGGTGGCATCATCGAGGCAGCCACCGCCGGTAAGGCGCCCACGCTTAGGAGGAGTTATGCCCGTACGTTCGACCATCATGGATACCAACAGCTTTCGCGCCGAGCACGCCGAGGCGCTACCCGCCGACATTCGTCGCCTGACTCAGCGGCGCAGCGACGTACTGGGCGAGTCCTACCGTCTGTTCTACCGCGAGCCGGTGCATTTGGTGAAAGGCCAGGGGCAGTATCTATGGGACGCCGAGGGCAAGCAGTACCTGGACGTATACAACAACGTCGCCAGCATCGGCCACTGCCACCCTGCCGTCATCGCTGCGGTGCACGACCAGATGCAGAAGCTCAATACCCATACCCGCTACCTGCACGAGCGCATTCTCGACTACACCGACGAGCTGCTGGCTACCCTGCCCGCCGAGATCGACCGGGCCATGTACATGTGCACGGGTTCGGAAGCCAACGACCTGGCCATGCGCGTGGCCTACGCCTATAGCGGCGGTACCGGCATCATCGTGAGTCAGGAGGCCTACCACGGCACCAGCTATCTGACGTCCGGCGCGTCACCGGCGCTGGGTAGCGGCCAGCCGCTGGCGCCCACCACCCGCTTAGTCTCGCCGCCGGATCGCTACCGCGTCGATGCCGAGGATCTCGGCGCCTGGTTCGCCAACGAAATCCAGCGCCAGATCGATGACTTGGCGGCCCACGGCATCAAGTTCGCCGGGTTTCTCGCCGACTCGATCTTCTCATCCGACGGCGTGCTGCCCGGCCCACCGGGCGTGCTGAAGCAGGCGATCGACGTGGTGCATGCCAATGGCGGTATCTTCATCGCCGATGAAGTCCAGCCGGGCTTTGCGCGTACCGGCGACGCTTTCTGGGGCTTCGCCCGCCACGGCGTAGTGCCGGACGTCGTCACCACCGGCAAGCCGATGGGGAACGGCATTCCGGTCTCGGGGCTTTTAGCCAAACGCGAGGTGCTCGCGGCCTTTAGCGATCAGGTGCCTTACTTCAACACCTTCGGCGGTAACCCGGTCGCCATGGCGGCGGCCCAGGCGGTGCTGACGACGATCAAGGAGGAAAACCTACAGGCGCACAGCCAGAAGGTCGGCGCCAAGGTGCTGGCAGAACTGGCAGCGCTGCAGAAGACCCACGAGTGCGTGGGCGATGTGCGCGGCGCGGGACTTTTCATCGGTTTCGAACTCGTCAGCGAACGCCAGAACAAGACCCCAGACAAGGCGCTGGCGCTGGATGTGATCGAGGCGCTGCGCCAGGAGCGCGTGTTGACATCGGTCGCGGGCCCCCACGGCAACGTGCTCAAACTGCGTCCTCCGCTTGCCTTCCAAGAGGCGGATATCGACTGGCTGGTGGGCGCACTCGACCGCTGTCTGACTCGGCTAGGCCGCTAGCGTGTCGTAAATGGCGACCGTCAGGGCAGTGACGAAAGGATTTTTTTCACGCTAGCTACGTATTTTTCTACGTGGTTTCATGCCCTTGACTGTATTACATTCGATTTCACCCTGCGGGCGTCGCCCGCCATGTCAGCGATTGAGTACCACCAGCGAAGAGGAAGCGTTTGATGTCCAATAAAGCCATTGAAATCTACACCAAGCGTCGTAGCCAATACGTCATCGGCAACGATCTACCGATCAGCCAGGAAGAGACCACGGCGCTGATCAAGGAAGCGGTACGTCAGGCGCCCTCCTCGTTCAACTCGCAAAGCTCGCGTGCGGTAATTCTGTTTGGCGAGCAGCACGACAAGTTCTGGCAGATCGTCATGGAGACGCTGCGCAAGATCGTTCCCGCCGACTCTTTCGCGCCGACCGAGAAGAAGGTCAATAGCTTCATCGCCGGTGCCGGTACCGTGCTGTTCTTTGAAGACCAGGACGTGATCAAAGGCTTGCAGGAGCAGTTTGCCCTCTACGCCGATAACTTCCCGGTCTGGTCCGAGCACTCCACCGGCATTGCCCAGTTCGCGGTGTGGACGGCGCTGGCCGAGGCCAACATCGGCGCGACGCTACAGCACTACAACCCGATCATCGACGACGCCGTTGCCGAGACCTTTAACATTCCCGCTTCCTGGAAGCTGCGCGCGCAAATGCCGTTCGGCTCTAACGAAGCCCCCTTCGGTGAAAAGACCTTCATCGACGACGAACAGCGCTTCATGGTTTTCTCCTAAGCCATCTTCGTCCTACATCGAGTATCGCCTGGACGTTAGTTCAGGCGTTACTTCGACATACAACCGCGCCCGCAGGTTAGCCCTGCGGGCGCGGTTGTATTCGCGCTTTCATTGTCTTTTCATTCACCGCTTGGCGGCTTGGGTTCGCTCGTCGCCGTCACGCTATGGTGGGGTTTGATGCCTTCAGCGCGGGCCACGTCCTCGTGGCTCAAGACCATCACCTCACGCGGCCACCAGTCGGGATGATAACGGCGAATATAGGTGAGCAGTTTTTCACGAATCTGCATCTCCGCAGTCCAGCCCGAAATGGGGTCAGAGGCCATGAAGTAGGCGGTGACCACCAGCGTCGTCGCCGTTTGCCCGGTAACGTAGCACAATAGCTTGTGGTGCTCGACGACACACTCCTCCTCCTTGGCGTACTCCATGAACTTCTTACGCAAAAGCGCTATATCGGCGCTTAGGTGCAGTATCACCTCCATCTGCCGATACATTTTGGCACTCTTGACCGACAGATTCTGGAACGGTTTGGAGACGAAGTAGGTCACCGGCACGACGATGCGCCGCTCATCCCAGACGCGCAGACGAATGAAGGTGTAGAAGATCCCTTCCACGTAGCACCACTCGCCCTCGAAGATGACCAGATCTCCAATCCGGATGGGCTTGGCCAGCGAGAGCTGAAACGACGACAAAATATTGCCAAGCACCGCCTGCCCGGCAATACCCACCAGCACCGCCAGTACGCTTGCCGAAGCGAGTAGCGAAAGCCCCAGGGTTTCGAACAGCTGGATTTGACTCAGTACGTAGATCGATACCGCCGAAACCATGACCAAGATGATGGCACGACGTGTGGCGTAGAGCGTGGTGAGAAAGCGCCGCTCGTCCTTGGGCTTGGTGTCGTCGATCTCACCTGCCAGCCGTCTGGCCATGTTGAGCATTAGCGTATCGACGAGACGCAGGGCGATGGTGCCCACTCCCCAGGCTGCAACAGCGATCAGCAATACGCGAAACGTCGTCGTCGCCACCGCCGAAAACGATACCACGTAGTCGAGCAGGGTCTGGGTGACCAGCGACATGACGATCAAGGAGACCGGTATCTTGATTCGCCCGGTGAAAATACTGCGCATACCGGGCGGCAGCCACTTGGCAAGCAGCCCGACCAGAGCATATACCCCCCAGCCAAACCCTGCGATCAGCAGTAAAAAGAGCGGTAGCGCTACCCACTCCCAGATCATCAAGGCGCCGAGCATCTGCTTATAGCGCTCGGGAATGTGCTCCTCGAGCATGGAGGGGCCATACTCTTCGAACAGGAGGGGAATCGCCGAGACGCTCTCAGGCGTGATCAGCCATACCGGATCTTCGTTCTCGGCCTTATAGCGACCAAGACGTATATCGTAAGCTTGACCATCGACGCGCAGCGACGTGAGTTCGATGTCGCGCCGGGTCATACCCGCCATGGGGTTCTCACCCGAGCTATCTACGATGATGGCGTCCTGGCGACTCGGCAGGTTGGAAGGGTTGAGCTGGTCGCCACGTTGGAACACTTCGGCCAGCTGCTGCGCTAGGGTGCCACCCTTTTCTTGTTGCTCGGCCTCACTCAACTCGGAAAGATTGAGCAAGTGGGCCGCAGCGGCGTAGTCGCCCTCCTCGGTCAAATCGAGAAAGCTTCTGGCCGCTTCGCGTGGGGTGGCACGGCTGACCTCATCGGGCACCTCCCCAAGCCCTGGGTTTAGCGCGTCAATCTTAAACCACTGGGTGGTCTCCTCCTCTTGCGCCAGCGCCATCGAAAAACCAGCGAGCATCAGTACGACCGCCAGAGCCGCTCGCCAACACCATGAATCCTTTGCTTGCATACGTCTTACCGTGTAGTGGGCCAATGGCCTATATGCCTGCGAGCACCGCTTATACTCGACCACCTAAGCCTAGGCAAAAAAGCAAACCCCGCATAATTACTTATGTAATATCCACTTACATTAAGTACACACCGATAACCTACTATACTGTCATCGTCATATAGGCGTCGTGGCTGTAGCTACGCGGAGCCTTTTCGTATCCGCACTCTCTTGGTGCGTGCCTTGACAACGCTATGGGAGCACCATGGGTCTTCAGGAAATTGCGTTTGGCGGCATCTTCATCAGCCCGCTTTTGGTCTACGCGCTGCTTGGCTTCATCGCCACCTTCGTGGTGCGCACGCTGCTGCATTGGGCCGTAGGCCAGCGGGCGCTGTGGTACGAGGCCTGGTTCGATATATCGCTGTTCGTCATTCTCACCGCCACCATCACCTTCGTATTCACGCTACTGCTCGAGAGTTACTGATGCGCCACTCGCTACGCATACTGCTTACATTGATCATCGTCGCGTTGGCCGTTGCCGCCGGGATCTGGCTGTGGAACTACTACCTCTATACCCCCTGGACCCGCGACGGCCGGGTACACGCCGATGTGATCACCATCGCGCCAGACGTCTCGGGCTGGGTGCGCACCCTCGACGTGGCCGACACCGACCACGTAGCCCAAGGCGATACGCTGTTCACCATCGACGATGCGCGCTTTGCTGCCGCCGTAGCCAGCGCCGAGGCCACGGTGGCACACCGCCAAGCAACGCTCGAGCTCAGCCAGGCCGAGGCCAATCGGCGCAATCAGTTGGGCAACAGCCGGGCAATCAGTGCCGAGAACCAACAAATCGCCCAGGTCGACTCGCGCGTAGCGGCCGCCGACCTGCAGCAGGCCGAAGCGGACCTTTCCGCCGCCCAGCTCGACCTCGAACGCGCCCTGGTCACCGCCCCCGCCAGCGGGCACATCCTCAACGTCCAGTTTTCGGCGGGTAACTTCGTCAATCGCGGTACCCCAGTAATGGCGCTGATTCGCGACGACTCTTACTACGTGGTGGGCTACTTCGAGGAGACCAAGATGAGCTCGGTGCGCGTGGGCGATCCGGCCGAGGTGATTCTGATGAACGGCGACGTGCATCTGGATGGCCGCGTAGCAGGCATCGGGCGCGGCATCGCCGATGCCAACACCACGCTCAACCAGCAATTGCTGCCCCAGGTACAGCCTACCTTCAACTGGGTGCGCCTGGCGCAGCGTATACCGGTGCGCATCGCCCTCGACCACATCCCCGACGAGACGCTGCTTAGCGTGGGCATGACCGCGACCGTCCGCGTTCGCCCCGAACAGCCCGAGTAGCGCATGAACCCGTTCGTCAAGACCTACCTGATGCCCGAGGCCACGGCGGTCAAATTCGCCATCAAGACCACCGTGGCGATGATCCTGGCGCTCTACATTGCCCTCTTTTTCGATCTCGAACGCCCCTACTGGGCGCTGATCTCTGCGGCGTTTTTGCAGATTCGGCCGATGAGTGGCATGGTCATCGAGAAAGGTATCTGCCAGCTCGGCGGCACCTTCATCGGCGCGCTGATGGGTATCGTCATCATGGCGCTGTTCGCTCAGGCGCGAATTCCTGCGCTGATCACGCTGACGCTATGGATCATGCTGTGCACCTACGTCGGCTCGCTGTGGCGCAATAACTACACCTACGGCTGCTTGATGGCCGCCGTCACCGCCATGCTGATCGTGGTGATCGCCAACGGCAGCACCCCGGCGGGCATCTTCGACATTGCCGTCGCGCGCCTGGCCGAACTCAGCCTAGGGGCCATCTGCGCTACGCTGGTCAGTTCCCTGCTATGGCCTTCGCATGTAGGCGGGCACCTGGCCACCCAAGCCGACACCGTGATCAACGAAGCGCTGACCCACGCCGCGCTTCGCCTTAGCGCTAGCGACGACATTCCGGCGATGCAAAAGGCCCTGCGTGCGAGTCTAGGCGCGCTGACGCTGCTGGAAACCGACAGCCAAGCCGCGCGCTTCGAAGGCCCCGAGGGGCCAGGGCGCGTACGTGCCACCCACGTGCTGACCCGGCGTACGCTGCGCTTTTTGGCCAATCTACACGCCCTGCATCAGCTGCTGCACGATCACGCCGAGCGCCTCTCCCCGGCCAGCCTTGCCCTGGCCCAGGAGATCGCCGATGGGTTTCGCGCCGCCGAAGACGCCACCGGCGTCCCCATTGCGCGGGAGCAGCTTCAAGCCCTGCGCCACCGTGTTCATGCCTGTGCCGACGAAGAGGACCAAGCCCCGCTCGACCGCCGCCTGCGCTTGGGCCTGCGCGAGACCCTGGGGCATGCCATGGTCATGCTCGACGCGCGCGAGGCAATCGCCGCCCCTGGCGCCCATAGCCTGCGCTCATCGCCGCTTGCCTGGCACCGCGATCATTTAGCCGCAGGCATCAATGCGCTACGTGCAGGCCTGGTCTTTGCCGCCTTGGCCACCTTCTGGGTGCTCACCGCCTGGAACAGCGCCATGATCGCCATGCTCCTCGGCACGCTGTTTTCCGCGTTCTTCGCCAGCCGTGACAACCCCGTCATGGTCACGATGATGTTCTATAAAGGAATGCTTGCGGCCATTCCCAGCGCCTTTTTCTTCGGTCACGTACTGCTTTCCCAAGTTCACGATTTCGCCCTGCTCGCAGTGGTCTTCGGCACGCCGCTGTTCTTGGGGCTAATGGGCGCCACCAACCCCGCCACCATGGGCTACTGCCTGGCGTTCACCATCTTCAACATTCTGCTCACCATGCCCGGCAACGGCATGGATTTCTCGTTCGATAGCTTTGCCAACCGCGTGGTCGCCGTAATCATCGGCTTGACCTGCGTGGCGATGAGCTTTCGCCTGCTGCCAGGACTCGGCGCTGGGCTGCGCCGACGGCGGCTGATCGATGCCATCTCGAAAGATATTTACGGGCTACGCAAGCGCTCGATTCGCAGCGCCGAAACGCGCTTTAGCGGGCGCATGGCCGACCGTCTGTTGCAGCTGGCCCAGCACGACGACATGCTCCCCGAAGAGCAGCGGCATCTGTTCATACTCGGCTTGACCGGGCTCGATGTGGGTACGGCGACGCTGCGCCTGCGCGACCGCCTCGACGACGCCCCGCACCCGCTCGTGCGGCGTGCGCACCGCCAGCTACTGAGCGCTCTGGCCACCGGGTTCGAGCAGAGCGCGCGCGGGCAAGCGCCCGACGGCGTGCTCGAGGCGGGCAACCGGCTCGACGAAGCGCTCGCTAACCACGCGCAAACGCCGGAAAAACAGCGCGAGCTTCTGATGGGGCTCGTCCAGCGACTAGCCCTCTCGCTCGAACGCCTGGCCAAGACCATGGCCACCAACCCACGCGCGGCACAACGTAACGAGGCCGCCCAGCAGGCGGCCTCGGGGTAGTCAGCGGACTAATCTCTAATACTAATCTCTAATACTTAAGACTCGACGCGAAACGCCATGGTGGCGTTTACCGCCTGCTTCCAACCGGCGTAGAGCTCATCACGCTTTTGTTCGCTCATTTTGGGGCTAAAGCGGCGCTCTATGGCCCACTGCGTGGTGATCTCTTCACGAGATTTCCAGAAGCCTACGGCCAAGCCAGCGAGATAGGCCGCCCCTAGCGCGGTCGTCTCGTTGACTTCGCAGCGCAGCACATCGACGCCAAGAATGTCCGCCTGGAACTGGGCAAGGAAGTCGTTGCTGATCGCGCCGCCGTCGGTGCGAAGCTCAGCCAGGGCGATATCGGCATCGGCCTGCATCGCCTTGAGCACGTCGGCGCTTTGGTAGGCCAGCGACTCGACCGCCGCGCGAATGAAGTGCTCTTTTTGGGTGCCGCGCGACAGCCCAAACATGGCCCCACGCACGTTGGAGTTCCAGTAGGGGGCGCCAAGGCCGGTGAAAGCGGGCACCATGTAGACGCCGTCGTTGTCCTTGGCACGCTCGGCGTAGGCTTCCGAGTCGGAGGCTTTTCCCAACATGCGCAGGCCATCGCGCAGCCACTGAATGACCGAGCCCGCCACGAACACGCTGCCTTCCAGGGCGTACTCCAGCGTACCGTCCACTTCCCAGGCCACGGTGGTCAGCAAGCCATTTTGTGAAGGCGTGGCGTTGGTGCCGGTATTCATCAGCGTGAAGCAGCCGGTGCCGTAGGTGTTCTTGGCCATACCGGGCGTGAAACAGGCTTGGCCGAAAAGAGCGGCGTTCTGGTCACCGGCGATACCGGCAATCGGTACTTCCTGACCGAAAAAGAACTTGGGCAGAATGCAGCCGTACTCTTCGCTCGAGGATTTGACCTCGGGCAGCATCGACTCGGGCACGCCGAACAGCGCCAGCAGCTCCGGGTCCCAGCAGCGTTCGCGGATGTTGAAGAGCATAGTGCGCGACGCGTTACTGACGTCGGTGACGTGCACCTTACCGCCGGTAAGGTTCCACACCAGCCAGGAATCGATGGTGCCGAAGAGCAGATCGCCCTTCTCGGCCTTCTCCTTGACCCCTGCGACGTTATCGAAGATCCACTTGAGCTTGGTGGCTGAGAAGTAGGCATCGATGACCAGTCCCGTCTTCTCGCGGATCATCTCGGCGTGGCCCGCCTCGCGCAGCTCGTCGCAGATCTCGGCCGAGTGGCGCGACTGCCAGACGATGGCGTTGCTCACGGCCTGGCCCGTGTGCTTGTCCCACACTACCGTGGTTTCACGCTGGTTGGTGATACCGATGGAGGCAATCTCGGCTACATCGACGCCGCTATTGTTGATCACCTCGGTGAGCGTAGAGAGCACGCTGGTCATGATCTCGCGCGGACAGTGCTCGACCCAGCCCGGCTGAGGAAAAATCTGCTCGAATTCGCGCTGCGCCATACTTGCAACGCGCCCCTCATGGTCGAATAGCATTGCCCGCGAGCTGGTGGTGCCCTGGTCGATCGCGAGAACGTATTTTTTCTGACTCATGAAATGCCTCTCCAGCGGTGGCTGTTAAAGGAAAAAACAAAAAGGTGACGATCGAACGATATCAGTAAACATGGGCGACGAGACCGGCCAACACGCTACCGATCAGCGGCCCGGCAATCGGCACCCAGGCGTAGGCCCAGTTGCTGCCCTGTTTATGTTTGATGGGCAAGAGCGCATGCGCGATACGCGGCCCAAGATCCCGCGCGGGATTGATCGCATAGCCGGTCGGCCCCCCCAGAGAAGCACCAATCGATACCACGAGCAGCGCCACGGCCAGCGGCCCAAGCCCCGAAGGCGTATGGCCGAACATGATGATGACGAAGATCAACACGAAGGTACCGATGATCTCGGTGACCAAGTTCCAGCCGTAGGAGGCGATGGCCGGGCCGGTGGAAAACGTCGCCAACACGGACGAAGCATCTTCGGTGGCATCGTAATGCTTTTTATACGCCAGAAAGCAGCCCACCGCCCCCAGAAAGGCGCCGATCATCTCCGCACTCAGATAGGCGAGGGTCGTTGCCAGCGTAATGGGAATGCCGGGGGCATATTCGGTAGCGGGGCTGGTCAATAGCGCAATGGTGACCGCCGGATTGATGTGCGCCCCAGTGTCGTAGGCGACATACACCGCGCAGAACACCGCAAGCCCCCAGCCAAAGAAGATGACGATGCTGTCACTGCCGCGACCGTTGGTGCCGCTAAGCAGCACGTTGGCCACCACCCCGCAGCCAAGCAGCGTCAGAATGGCCGTACCGGCGATTTCGTGCAGAAAAATGGTTCCAAGCATGGTTTCCCAACCGTGGTTTTGACTTTTGGTTTTTAGCTAAGCTGTTGAACGAGGTTTTTAACCAAGTTTTCTTAATTTTTAGCGGCGTTTTCCACGCCTGCCCTGCCGAAGCCCGGGCTGACCGATGAAGACGTGGCAACGATCCAATTTCCATTGCGAAAATACCATTTTCCTTTTCGACATCCCATCGCCATTATCGAAAAAAACACCATACACATTCGAACATAGTGAAAATCATCGCCACTCGAATGATTTTAAAGGGGTTTGATCACATTTTAGACATTAGTGTAAGGCGCCGATCATGTCATAAAACAGCGGCTTAATGCCTAGCGGTGCAAAAGGCTAGCATGTCCAAAAACGAAAAAAGCGCTCATCGAGTCTCAAAAGAGACTCAATAAGCGCCTGTGGTCACGGCGTAAGGGATACGCCTTAGTGGCGGAAGACGAACTCCGAGCCATCAGTGAAACGGCTGAACCGATAGATAGACGGATCGCAGGTCGGCGTTTCGCCTGCGATCATCTCGGCGAGCATTTCGCCCGAAGCCGGTGCCGTGGTCAGGCCATTGCCCGAGAACCCAGTGATCACGAAAAGCCCCTCGATATCGGGTACATCGGAGATGATTTGGGTGGAGTCAGGCGTGGCATCGATCATCCCTCCCCAGCGCTCTTTGATCTCGGCCTGCTCGTACTGCCGATAGGCACGGCGCAGATGGGCCAGGGCCTTGTCCACCTCAGTGTGGTCGACGCTACCCGACAACATGCGCACCTCTTCGAAGGGAGTGGTTTCCTCGGCAGACCAGCGCGACTTCATGCTCAGTGAAGCGAAGAAATCGCTCGACAGGCGTACTTTGATCAAATCTCCCGAATGCCTCAGCGCGGGCATGAAATCCATGAGCATACGGAAACTCTGGGTAGTGATCGGCGCTACGTTGGACGATACGCCCACCGCCGTTTCGCCATTAGCCATTTGGCGCCAGGCGAAATCGGGCCCGTAGCCCGCCCCCGGTAAGGCCGCGTCGATACGGCTCAAACGCTGCATTGAGGAGGCAATGGTCAACTGCGGCAGGTGCACACCCATATTGCCAGCAAACAGCGACGACCAGGCACCGCCTGCCAACACCACCCTCGGCGTACGGATGTAGCCCATCTCCGTATGCACTCCGGCGATGCGTCCGCCTTCGCGCTCGATGGTTCGCGCGGCACAGGGCGCAACGATGTGCACGCCTTCGCTCATGGCGCCACGGGCGATGCGCGACACCGAATAGCGCGGCTCGGCGGTGCCGTCGCTGGGTTGGTGTAATGCCGCCTTGTACTGCGATCCGGCACCGGGGATCAAGGCGTCGAGTTCGGCCCCAGTGAGCAGTCGAGCGTCCATCTGCGGCTGAGCCTGCAAGGCCTCACCCAGCCACTCTTGGCTATGGGCGACCTCTTCGTCGCTTGCCAATAGCGAGGTATTACCCGTCTGACGAAAGCCAATATCCTCACCAAAGCGCCCCGCAAAACCTTGCCAAAGGGTCTTGGAGCGATTGGCGAGTTCCAGTTTGCCCAGATCCCAGCCGTTGGAGTAGACCCAGCCAAATGCCCGGCTAGATTGCTCGCCCGCCACGACGCCCTTTTCCAGCACGACGGTGCTAAGCCCCTTCTGGTTCAAAAACAGCGCCGTGGAGATACCGGCAATGCCTCCACCAATGATCACCACGTCCGCTTCGGCTGGCAACGTGGTCGAGGTCGCCACCCCTTCGGCACGCGGAATTTGCGACTCCAGCCGCCACCCCGGGCGGGCGCCGTACGTCGCTCCCAAAAATCCACCCACCACACCACCGGCAATACCCGTACCGGCGGCCAAGAGAAAACCGCGCCTCGACATCTTCATCGCGTCACCTTTTGAATAGCGCCAGGGCGCTGTTGAAAACGACCCTATGCGGAAGAGCGAGCAATTATGACTGATCAGTCGGAAAATAAAAAGCCACGCTATATCCGCCGTGAGCACGGCGAAGAGGGCCTTGACACCCTATCGCCACTTACCAAGACTGCACGCTCGCAAAAGGGAGAGATTAGATGGCGCGTAAAAAGGAAATTTCACTGGAGCGCATCCTCGACGCCGCCGACGCCGTGATCATGGAAAGCGCTGGTCGTCATTTTACGCTGGACGCCGTGGCCGAGCGCGCCGGGATCAGCAAAGGCGGGCTGGTGTACAGCTTCGCAACCAAGGATGATCTGGTCGCAGCAGCCCTTCAGCGTGAAATGGATCGGGTTCAAGTAGCCGTGCGCAGCCGTGCAGGTACCAATTGGAACCACAAGGGAAAGCGCCTGCTGGCCTATCTCGACGAGGCATTGACCGAAGACGAGCGGCTGATTCGCCGCGCCTCGTTTCTGATGACGGCGCTGCTACACACGCCCGAAAAATCGCTGCCCGCGCGGGAGTATTACCGTTCACTTTTCGACCTCTTCGAGGACGACAGTCGTAAAGGCAAGGAGATTCGCCAAGCGATTCTGGCCGTTGAGGGCGTATTCCTGCTACGCGGTATCGGCCTTGCTGCCCCTACGCCTCAAGAGTGGCGCTCGGTGCTCCAGCACGCCCGCGATACCGTCGCCAGCGCGCTAGAGGAGATATGACGGTGCATAGCCGAGGTTCCCGACCGCTCCCTACTCCGGCACGTAGATCATCCGCCCGTCGTCCATGCGGTAGGTAACCCCGGCGCGTGCACCCTGCCCTTGGCCGACCTCACCGCTGGCTTCGTAGCGGGTAAGCTCCTGGCCCTCCTTGATGGTGATGCGCATGTCCTCTTCGCCGGGATTTTCGATCACCACCACCTGCTCCTGGGAAAACGGGTTGAGCGGGTTTTGGGCAATCACCACCATCAAGACGCCGATGATGACCAAAAACAGATCGATCAAGTTGACGACCGAGAGCATGGGGTCGTTGTCCTCTTCATCGAGAAAGCGCATTACACGACCTCCCGTGAACGCTCACGCTCGATGTCGCGCAGCTCCTGCAGCAACCAGCGGCGGCGCACGGTCAGGATGAAGTAGCAGATGCTAGCGGCCAGCAGCGCCAAAATCACCGCCGAAAAGGCCGCCACCATGTTGGCGCCCACGGCGGCTGCATCGTTGGCGCCTAAGGCTAGAAGCGCCGGTCCCATGGGGATCATGGTCGCGATCAAGCCAAGCATGGGAGCTGTGCGCGATACGATGCGCAGCCATTCGAGCCGACGCATGATCCAAAGCTCCAGATCGTCGCTGGCCACCCACGCCGTTGCAGCGTTTTGCTCGGTGCTTTGTTCACAGCAGCGTTCGCAATAACGCCGAAGCGCGCGCGGCGAAACGCCCAAGCGGCGCTGACAGGACTCGACCACAAAGGCGCCGAGCATGACCAGCGCGTAGGCCAGCGCCGCGACGATCAGCAGCCACACCGGCCCGAGAAAGACGCGCGAGGCGTCGTACAACAAGGTTTCCATATCACTTAGCAGCGGCATACAAAGCTCTTATCGATGAATTAGTCACGCGCCCGTTCGGGTCGACGAAGGGGGATGACGGCCTGCCAGGCGCTACCCAGCAACACTAGCGCCAGCATGAGCGCCATGGCCCACCAGCGGCGCGCATCGTCTTCTTGCTGGCCGACCTCGACGGCTTCGAGCACCTGGCCCTCCACGGTCTGCGAAGCGTCAGCACGCGCGGCGCTGGGCTCAGCGGGCGCTGCGTTCGCTTCAAAGGGGGCAGGCTCGCTTGCGTGCAGGCCAAAGCCTTGCGCCAGTTCGGCGATGAACTCACGCGTGACGGCAGCCCCCGTCGCCACATCGAACTCGCTTTCCAGCGTTTCAAAGCGCTCGGCCAATGCCTGCTGGGTCTGCTCGGAGGCCTCCCAGTAGCCCTTGCGAATCGCTTCGGCCATCCGTTCGAGCACCTGCGCCTGAGCGGTTGGGTTATGCGTCTCGAACCACTCGTTGGTACCCAGCTCGCGGGTATCGTTGACGTAGGTATCGAACAGCGCCTGCCACTGGTCATCGCGCACGGTGGAGGGGTCCATCACCTGCCAGCCAAAGAGGTTGTTGGTGGCATCGAGCACCTCGAGCGTGCCCGCGTAGCCCTCGGCCTGCATGGCACCGATCCACTGCGGGTTGAGATAGCGCGCTCGCATCTCGTCGCTCAAAAAGCGCGCAAGCCCCGTGGTCGTGACGCCCTCACGCGCGTCGGTGATCAAAAGCTGCGGCGCGGCGCCATCCAGATGGCGTATGGCCGCAGAGAGCCCGCCGAGAAACTCGAAGGGGTGATCGGTGGAGAGCACGCCGTGCACGTTGGAGGAGCGCGACATGATCGCGGCCTGCGTTCCACGTAGCTGCTCGGCCAGCAGGTTGGCCTCAGCCGGGGTTTCGCCCCACCCCTGGGCGCCATAAGCGTAGCGGCTGCTGGTCAAAAACTGCTCGGCCAGCACGCCATCGTCGTCCCACTCGGTGGAGCGCAACGCCATCTCGGTCACGCCGGTGCCATAAGCGCCGGGCGCGTTACTGAAAAGGCGCCGCTCGGCTAGGCGTCTCGCCTCATCAGCTGCCAGGCCCTGCGCTTCGAGCGCGTGGGTAATGCGCTGGGTATTGGCGGCGATGGGATTGTCTGGCTCGTCCAACTGCGCCAAACGCTCCATGGCATCATCCAGCAGGCGCATGAAGCTATCGAACTGGTCGCGATAGACCCCGGTGACCTGAATCACCACGTCGACGCGCGGTCGACCCAATTCTTCGCGGGGGATGATCTCGAGAGCGGTGACGCGGCCGCTTGCATCCCATACCGGCTTGAGCCCCAGCGCATGGAGAATTTGCGACTCGCTCAATCCCAAATGGCGAATCGCCTCCGAAGACCAGAGGCTGAACGCCAGCTTCTGCGGCCACTCCCCAGCGTGCTCGGCTCGAAACGCGTCGACCAGCTGATCGAACGCCTGCTCACCGGCGGCGTAGGCGGCCTGGGTGGGGAGCTTGTCGGCCTCGAAGGCGTATAGGTTACGCCCGCTCGCCGCCTCGGGGTTGCGAATGGGGTCGCCCCCGGCGCCGGGCGCGACGAAACGCCCGGCAAGCCCTGCCAGAAGCGCCTCGTTCTCCTGCGTATCGCTCAAGCGCTGGGCGTACTCGCGCGCCTGAGGGGCCAGCGCTTCGAGCGTTTCGGGCAGCGCCGCGGCGTCATCGAGCATCCGTTCGACCGCCTGATAGGCCGGGTTATCGGGCAAGGACTCGGCGTCGCCTGCGTAGAGTTCGTCGCGCGCAATGCCAAGTGCAGCGTAGAGCGGCTCCCCCAGCTGCTGCATGATCGTGGTGATGCGGTGCTCCGGGGCGGCAGGCTGGCCGAAGGTATGCAGGCCAAGCGGCATCGCGACCCTGGCAAGCTCGTGAAGGTGGTCGTGCAGCTCGCCGAGGAAGGTATCGAAATCCGCGTCGATGCGCGCCGCGCTCCACCCCAGGTCGTCACTTAGGTGGCTCTCCCTCGCCGCCTGAATGATCTCGTTTGCGACCCGCGCCTTGACGCTCCCTTCATCGAGCTGCTGGTACTCGTGGATGCGTTGGTGCATATCGCGCAGCTGGTCATAGAGCCCTGCGGGGGCAAAAGATGGCGTTTGGTGGCTGACCGTCACCGCGCGGCCGCGCCGCTTGGCCTGAATGGCTTCGCCGACGTTGTCCTGGATATAGGGGTAAAACACCGGAATATCACCCACCGCGAGCCAAGGGTAGTCGTGGGCAGCCAGACCGCGATCCTTACCCGGCAGCCACTCCTGAGTACCGTGGGTGCCCAGGTGGATCAATGCCTGGGCTGCGTAGACCTGCTGGAGATAGAGATAAGACGCCATATAGGCGTGATCCGGCGGCATAGCAGTATCGTGGTAGTGCGCCTGGGCATCCACATGGCGCGGCGGCTGCGGCATGATCAATAGATTGCCCAACTGCCAGCGCGGTATGACGAAATAGCGCTCACCATCGATTTGACGCAGCATGCGGTGATACTCGGGCGCGCCGCCCATCTCGCGCATCGCCGCCTGCTGAGCGGCTGGCAGCGTCTGAAGCCAGCGCTGATAGTCGGCCAAGGGATAAAGCCCGACCAAGTCATCGGCGATCAAGTCATCCAGCGCCACTGCGTTATAGAAACCGCTGAGCAAGCGCTGGCTAGTGGCGATGAGCGTCTCCTCGTCGACCTCCTCGCCCATACGATAGCCCGCCGACGCCAGCGCTTGGCGAATCGATAGCACGCTGCGCGGCACGTTGAGGTTGGAGGCCCCCAGGTTCTTCTCTCCCGCCGGATGATTCCAAAACAGCAGCGCCAAGCGTTTGTCTTCGGCGGGCAGGTGACGCAGTGCCACAAGATGCTGCAGCTTACCGATCAAGGCATCGACCTGCGCGGGTAGCAGCACTTCGCGGCCAGCTTCCACGGCAGAGAGCACGATAGGATCGCTGATGCCCCACACCTCCGGCGCGGCGAGAAACACCGCCGTGGTACGCGGGGCAACGCCGCTGGGCGCATCGAGCCAGTCGTCCGCCTCTCCCTCACGAAAGCGCAGGGTCTGAATGACGGGCACGTCGAGCGCGAGAAAATCGCGCTGGCGCTCGGTACCATTTTGCATATGCGAAAGATTGACCAGCACGTCGATATTCGCGGCCGCCAGGACCTCGGCCATGCCTTCCTGGACATTCTCTCCCAGCCAGAAGACGATGGGCACGAGCCCCGCCGCCTCGACGCGCGCCACCAGCGTATCGATCTCGTCGGTGGCCATGCTACTGATCATTCCCTGATGGACGAAAAACGCCACCCGGCCAGCCCCATCGTCTGGCGGGTGGCCTTGCCATGCCAAATACTCCTCGACATCGCTAAATAGCGCATCGGCAGCGGGATGGTACATCCCGGTCGCGGGCAGCGTGTCAGGCGGCGCCAGCAGTTCAGGCGCTGGCGGTGAGGAGGTCTGTACCGCTGCCGTCAGAGAAAAGAAGCGGCGAAAGTTAGCCTCGCCTCCGGCGGCGTACAGCGCGGCCAGCGGGCCTGCGTAGTGAGGCGATAGGCGCTCCCAGGCAGGGCGCCCGCCGCCTACGCTCAACAGCGGCGCGCTCATGGCGTCTGGAAGCGCCGCCAAACGCTGCTCCACGGTCGCGCGATCATTGGGGCGCGGGGTATCAGCGACCACCAACGACGCCGACGCCAGTGCTGCCTCCAGCGCTGGCAGTGACGCCGACTCGACGCTCAAATGGTCGAGTACGACATTGGCTTCAGCGGCGATTAGCGCCAGCCGCTCGAACTTCTCGCGCGTGACGAAATCGGTGTGGAGCACGACGATGCGCCAGGATTCAGACGCTTGCGCCCAGGCAGCCGCCGCCTGCACGCTTGCATAAAGGACCGCTAGCCAAAGCGCCATTAGTGGCACCAGACGCAATAAGCGTTGGGCGCGCAGGGCACCCCGGTAGCACCACGCCTTGACCATCAGAAGCGCACCGTGACACCGGCAAAGTAGCGCCGCCCTTCGTCCGCTCGCTCGTAGACGCTCGCCTCGTCGTTGGCCAAACGCTCGTCGCCCAGGTTCTCAATCCCGGCCTGCAGGCTGACGTTAGCCGTCAGGTCATAGTCGGCATACCAGTGCCACAGCGCGTACTCGGGGCGATCATCTTCGCTGTCCGAGCGGTATTGGGTGCCGATGTACTCCACCTCCATGCGCGTGGTGAAGGGCGCAGCAGGGGACCACGCCAAGGCGGCGTTGGCGCGATGGCGCGACCGATCTGCCAGGCGCTCGCCCGTAGTACGGTCCTCGGCATCCAGATAGGTATAGTTGGCCGATAGCTGCCACTGCTCGCTCAGCGCGACGCCCGCCGTCAGCTCAAGACCTTGAAGGCGAGCACGCGCCACGTTGTCGTAAGCCAGGCAAACGCGGCCGGGCTCATAGCAAGTCGGCTGGCGCACCGTCTCGATTAGGTTACGCACGTCGTTGTGGAACACCGTCGCACCCGCCGACCAGCGCCCCTGCTCGAACGCCGCGCCAAGCTCGAAGGACTGATTGGTTTCTGGCTCGAGATCGGGATTGCCGCGAATGATGCCGCGCCCACCCATGGCTGCGCGCGATTCGAACTCGGGTGAAAGCTGCTTTAAGGTAGGCGCCTTGAAACCGCGCCCGCCTCCAGCTCGCAGCGTGAGCGCATCGCTGGGGCGATAGAGCACGTAGGCGCGCGGGCTCACCTCGTAGCCAAAGTCGTCGTGGTGATCGAGGCGGCTGCCCAGCACCAGCTCCCACTGCTCGTTGAAGTAGATCTCATCCTGACCGAACAGCGCGTAATGCGACTGCGACTGCTTACCTCGGGCATTGATATTGGGATCTTCCAGGCTTTCACGCCGCGCCTCGGCGCCCAGCGTCAACGCATGGATCTCGCCTGCGAGAAAGTCTATCTGGCCATCCAACACGGTATCGACGAAGCGATTGGGGCTCGTGGTATCACCGCCGTCGCTGCGCCAGGCATCGCGGTCGAGCGTGCTGCGATAGAGCCGCACTTGGCTATCGCCCCAAGCCCAATCGCCATAGTGAGCCGCCGAATAGCGCCGCCGCTGTACATCGTTATCGGAGGCGTAGGAGAGCCCGCGTGTGCCACCGCGAACGCCCTCTTGAGTTTCATTACCCGCATCCACGGCGACGTCGATACGCTGGGCATCGTCGGGCGTCCAGCTCAGGCCGATGTGGCCGCTGGTGGCGCGCTGATCGTCGAGTGCAGTGAGCGCCGGATTCTCGGCATCTTGCAGCGCATCGCGATGGCGATACTCGCCCCAGGCGTTGAATCCAAGCGTTCCCGGCACGAGCGGGCCGCCGACGTAGAAACCGCTCTTGTAGGCATCCCCATCGAGCCCGTGGTCGTTGATGAGGGCGTAGCTCGATGCCGAGCCCTGCCACTCATCGGTCGCCGCGCGGGTGATGATGTTGACCACGCCGCCCAACGCTTCGGAACCATACAGCGACGACATGGGCCCGCGCACGACCTCGATGCGCTCGATCGCTTCGGTCGGCACCCAGCCAAGCTCGAAGTCGGAGTGGGCGATGGCGGATGCCGACGAGTTGATGCGCTGGCCGTCGACCAACACCAGCGTATGTTCGGCGTTCATACCCCGAATCGATATCCCCTCACGCCCCAAACCGACGCTGCCAATATCCACTCCCACGGCACCGCGCAGAGCATCAGCCAAGTCGTTGACGGGACGGCGGCGCAGCTCGTCGCCGTCGATCACTGTAACGCTGGCGGGCGCATCGGCAACGTCGCGCTCGGACGCCGTAGCCGTGACCACCACGCGCGAAAGCGCCTGCTCACGCGGCACCGATACTTCCCCAACCGCCTGCGCCCACACCATTCCCCCCGGCACCCCTGCCGCTAAACAGACAAGGGCAACATTACGTTTTATCTTCATTATCGTTCGATCCCAGATTTTTAGTCGTTATCAAAGCCGCTACCGCACCCACGTACATCGGCGTCGAAATATAACGTAATAACATATCAATTTGGAACAAAACGACGCCGGGTACTCTTTTGACTTTGCGTGAGTTCGATAAGGATCAGTGGCTTACATGGATAGACATAATGGATTAACAAAAAAGAACAATAAGATTTCTCAAGCGCATTTACATTTGTCAGACGTTTCCATAGGATCGCAGGGCCAATTCCTCTGCACTGACTGTTTATAGGTACGATCCGTCATAAACACGTCGTGCCCATAACGACTTATAAGCGCCACGAGCGCATCGCAAGGGTTTCTATGCACACGCTACCTCTCTCTCGCCGCACGGCGGCTCGTCCCGCGGCTGCCATGCCAATGCTCAAGGGGCTGACGCTCTGCGCCTTCGTTTCCAGCGCCCTATTTGCCTCGGCTGACGCATTCGCTCAAGCAAATACCACCGGCAATGCCGAGACGCTGGATACCGTCACGGTCACCGGCACCAACTTGTATGAGAACGTGGGTTATACCCGGCGTAGTACGACGGCGGGTACAGGACTAACGCTTAGCCAGCGCGAGCTACCCCAAGCGATCAGCATCGTCACCGAGCAGCGCATTCGTGACCAAAACCTCGACACCATCGAAGGGGTGCTCACTAATACCACCGGTATTTCGGCAAGCCATCTCGATAGCGAGCGGGTCAGCTTCAATTCGCGCGGTTTTCGTATCAATAGCTACCAGTACGACGGTATTCCCACCCTCAACCGCGATGGCCGCTGGTACTTCGGCGAAGGCCGCCTCAACACCGCCATTTACGATCGCGTCGAGGTCATTCGTGGCGCCAATGGCTTGGTGACCGGCTCGGGCAACCCCGGCGCCTCGGTCAACTTCGTGCGTAAGCACGCCGATAGCCGCGAGTTTACCGGCTCGGTTGCCGGTACTCTGGGTAGTTGGGATCAGCAGGGCGTGACTGCCGACATCACTACGCCCTTGACCGCGTCTGGCGACGTACGGGCGCGCTTCATCGGCGGCTATGAAGAGGGCGGTGCGCATCTTGATCGCCAGGACAAACGTCGTAACTTCGGCTACGCCGTCATCGACGCCGATTTGAGCGATGCGACTACCCTGTCGGTAGGCTTCGACTATCAGGATAGCCACACCTCCTCGCCCACCTGGGGCGGCCTGCCGCTGTGGTTCAGCGACGGCACACCGACCGACTACTCGCGCTCGTTCAGCGTGGCGCCCGAATGGTCCTACTACGACTTCGAGTCCGAGAAGGTCTTCGCCAATCTCGAACACCGCTTCGCCAATGACTGGCGCCTGCGCGTGTCCGCGACCCATGAAGAGACCAATATGGATGGCAAGCTGGCCTACCCCTACGAAGCTACCCTTCCTGATCGCGTAGACGGCAGCGGCGTTTACTTCTACACCGGCTGGAACCGCGGCGAGCGGACCGTCGATGCCGTCGACGTTCAAGCCTCGGGCCCGTTCTCGCTCTTTGGCCGTGAGCACGAGTTGGTCGTGGGCGGCAACTACAGCGATCAGGAAAACGACTACGAGAACACTTTCATCGATGGCTTCCAGGTCGATGACTTCAACAACTGGGATGGCAGCGCACCCAACGAAGGTTGGGCGCCCTTCGCACCGTCGGAAGCCTCCAGCACGCGGCAAAAGGCGTTCTACACCGCTGGCCGTTTCTCTCTGGCCGACCCGCTGACGCTGATCGTCGGCGCGCGCTACACCGACTGGACAGGCTTTACCCAGTTCAGAAGCTACGACCGCCAGAGCAAGAGCCAGGTCACGCCTTACGGCGGTTTGGTGTATGACTTCAACGACACCTACTCGGCCTTTGCTAGCTACACCGAGATCTTCGAGCCGCAGAACTACCAGGACATCAACGGGGCCTACCTCGACCCGGTAGAGGGTAAGAACTACGAGACCGGCGTAAAGGCAGCCTGGTTCGACGGCTTGCTGAACGGCTCCTTCTCGGTCTTCCGTATCGAGCAGGATAACGTCGCCTCAGCGCTGACCTCGCTTCCAGGCCAAACCCAGACCGTTTATGAAAGCATCGATGGACTGGTCAGCGAAGGCTTCGAAGTCGAACTGAGCGGTGCCGTGACGCAAGATCTCGACATGACCGTGGGTTACTCGCACTTCACCGCGACCTCCGATGACGACGACTTCAACCTGAACCAGCCGCGCTCGCTGTTCAATCTGTTCGCCAGCTACCGCGTGCCGCAGGTGCAAAACCTGACGCTGGGTGGCGGGGTCAACTGGCAAAGCGGCATCGTTGCCACCGGCCTTAGTGGTCCCAACGGCAACGACACCTACGAGCAAGGCAGCTATACCCTGGCCAACGCCTTTGGTCGTTACCAGTTCACGCCGGAGCTGTCGCTGCAGGTCAACGTCAGAAACCTCTTCGACGAAAAGTACTACACCTACGTGAGCGGTTACGGTGTTTACGGCTTGCCGCGTAGCATCACCTCGACGCTGACCTACTCATTCTAAGTAGCCGCGCTGCGTCGTTGCGATAGCTGTTCGCTTTGAGTGTAAACGCGCACTAACGCACGTCCCTCTGCCTCCCGTCGGTCCAAGCCCTCGGGAGGCAATCGCGTTCCAAGCCTTCGTTTTTCACTCCAATTTTCACGTCACCAAGGGAGAGTTTTCCATGACCTGGTTCACTACCAAGCGCCTTGGCGTAGCGGCACTCACCTGTGTGCTTGGCGCGGCCCAATCCGTTAGCGCCGATGGCTACCCCCGCGAGATCGAACACGCACTCGGCACAACGGTGCTCGAAGCCGCGCCCGAGCGCGTGGCTACCGTCGCCTGGGCCAACCATGAAGTGCCGCTGGCACTCGGCGTCGTGCCGGTGGGCTTTGCGGCCGCCAATTTCGGCGATGAAGATGGCGATGGCCTGCTGCCCTGGGTACAGGCGCGCCTGGAAGAGCTCGGCGAGCCTGCCCCGGTGCTCTATGACGAAGGTGACGGTATCGATTTCGAAGCCGTGGCGGCGAGCCGCCCAGACGTCATCCTTGCCGCCTATTCCGGCCTGAGCGCCGCCGACTACGCCACCCTGAGCCAGATTGCCCCCGTGGTGGCCTACCCCGAATCGCCCTGGGCAACCGACTGGCGCGACATGATCCGCCTCAACAGCGCAGGCATGGGTAAAGAGGAAGAGGGGCACGCGCTGATCGAACAGCTCGAAGCGCGAATCGCCGAGACGGCAAGTGCCCACCCAGAGCTTGCAGGCAAGCGCGCCATGTTCGTCACCCACCTCGATCCGACCAACCTGGGGCGGCTCTCCTTCTACACCGATAACGACGCCCGGGTGCGGTTTTTCCACGACCTAGGCTTGGTGTCGCCGCAGGTGGTGGTGGATAACTCTGGCGAAGGCCAGTTCGCTGGGCAGATCAGCGCCGAGCTGATCGATGCGCTCAAAGACGTCGATATCGTCGTCACCTACGGTGGCCAAGCCCTGATCGGCGCGCTGCAGGCGCATCCGCTGCTATCAAGGCTGCCGGTGGTCGAAAACGGCGCCATCGTGATGCTCGACGACAGCGCCCTGGGAACGGCGGCCAACCCGACTCCGATGTCACTCTCTTGGGTACTGGATGACTATGCCAATCTGCTCGCCGATGCGGCCCGCAAGAGCGAATGATACGTCCGTTCGACGCGCGCCCCGGCTATCACGTCGGCTAACCGTTGCTTGCGCGCTGGTGGTGCTTTTGCTTCTGGCCATGGCGCTTTCGGTAGCCTTCGGCGCGCGCCAGGTCGGTTTGGCCGAGATCATTGCCGCCGTAAGTGGGCGGGTAGAAACGTTAGGTGATGCCGCCGTGGCTAGTCGCATTCCGCGCACTCTGCTTGCGCTACTCGCGGGGGCGGCGCTGGCTATTTCGGGCGGCGTGATGCAGGGGCTAACGCGTAACCCGCTGGCTGATCCTGGCCTTCTTGGCGTCAACGCCGGGGCAGCGCTCGCGGTCGTCATGGGCATTGCCTGGTTTCGCATCGATGACCTGGCGCACTATATCTGGTTCGCCTTGGGTGGGGCGGCGCTTGCCGCCGTTGGTGTCTACGCCATTGCCAGCGTGGCGCGCGGCGGTGCCACACCCTTGCGCCTGGCGCTGGCGGGCGCGGCCGTGACGGCGGCGCTGAGTTCGCTCACCACCGCCATCATTTTGCCGCGGGGTGATATAGGTGGGCTGGTGCAGTCATGGCTGGTGGGCGGCGTGGGCGGTGCGACCTACGCGCAAATCCTCCCCATCCTGCCGTTTCTACTGGCGGGGCTGGTCATCAGCCTGCTGGCGGCGCGTAAGCTCAACCTCTTGGCCCTGGGTGACGATACCGCAGCGGGGCTGGGCGAGAAGGTGGCGCTGGCGCGGGCGCTCTCGGCGATAGGCGCGGTGCTGCTGTGCGCGCCGGTGACCGCTGCCTGTGGCCCCATCGGCTTCGTCGGTTTGGTCGTGCCGCACGCCTGCCGGCTTCTGGCCGGTGGCGACTACCGCTGGCTGCTGCCCTTTTCGGCGCTGGGCGGGGCGATCTTGCTCACGCTCTCGGATGTGCTGGGGCGGCTCATCGCGCGGCCCGACGAACTCGACGTCGGCATCGTCACGGCCTTCATCGGCGCGCCGGTGTTCATCTGGATCGTACGGCGGCGTAAGGTAGGTGCTTTATGAGTGCACGGCCGGAAAGCGCCGCCCTCGCCCACCTTCGCCAGCTTCGTCACAGGCGCTCACAGCAGCTCTGGCAACGTCTGGGGCTACTTGGCGTATGTTTGTTTGCGGGAGTCGTGCTGACGCTGACGCTAGGGCAATCCTATACGCCCGTCACGACGGTGATGCGCGTGCTTGGCGGCGCCGAGGTGCCGGGCGTGGGCTTCACCGTGCGCGAGCTGCGCCTGCCGCGTGCGGTCGTCGCGCTTGGCGCTGGGGCCTGCTTTGGCCTCGCGGGCGTCGCTTTCCAAACCCTCTTGCGCAACCCGTTGGCAAGCCCTGACATCATCGGCATTAGTACCGGCGCCAGCACGGGTGCTGTGTTCGCCATCGTCGTGCTATCGCTGAATGGCCCGGCGGTGTCGCTGGCGGCAATTGGCGCCGCGCTTGGCGTGGCGCTGCTGATCTATCTGCTCTCCTGGCGTCAGGGCGTGACCGGCGGCCGCTTGATTCTGATCGGCATCGGGCTTTCCGCCATGCTGCAGAGCGTCACGGCGTACCTGCTCATGCGTGCGCCCAACTGGTCGCTGCAGGAAGCGCTGCGCTGGATGACCGGCAGCCTCAACGGCGCCCGGCTCGACCAAGCGCTGCCCCTGCTGGCGGCGCTATTGGTCTTTGGCGGCCTGCTTTTGAGCCGTCGGCGCGATCTCGATGCGCTGCGCATGGGCGACGACGTTGCTGCCGGACTTGGCGTGCATCTCGGCGCGGCACGCGTCACCATAGTGCTTGCGGCGGTGGGGCTTGCGGCAGTGGCCACGGCGATGACCGGTCCCATCGCGTTCGTTGCGTTTCTGGCGGGCCCCATCGCCCTTCGGCTCACGCGCCAAAGCGGCGCGCTGCTTTTACCTGCGGCGCTGGTCGGGGCGCTGCTGGTGCTTTTGGGTGATTACGCCGGGCAGTTCCTGCTTCCCGCGCGCTATCCGGTCGGTATCGTCACCGGCGTTCTCGGCGCCCCCTATCTTCTCTATCTCATCGTGCGTGACGGCAACGCCCGACGTACGCTCTGAGCTACCTTATGAGCCACCCCATGAGCCACTCCTCCTTGCACGCCCAAACGCTCACCGCTGGTTACGCTGAGCGTCGCGTGCTCGACAACGTGAATCTGACGATTCCTGCCGGGCAGTGCACCGCTATCGTCGGCGCCAACGCCTGCGGTAAATCCACGCTCTTGCGCGTGCTCTCAAGGCTACTGCCGCCCAGCCAAGGCCAGGTGCTGCTCGATGGCACCGATATCCACCGCCTGCCCACCCGCCACCTGGCAAAGCGGCTTGGCTTTTTACCCCAGTCGCCCATCGCCCCGGATGGCATCACGGTTCTGGAGCTGGTTAGCCGCGGGCGCCACCCTCACCAGGGGCTCTTCAACCGCTGGCGTCCAGAGGACGATGCGGCCGTAGTCGAAGCACTGAGCGCTACCCACATGGAGGCGCTTGCCGACGTTCAAGTCGACGAGCTTTCCGGCGGCCAGCGCCAGCGGGCGTGGATCGCCATGGCCCTGGCCCAGCAAACCGACGTGCTGCTGCTCGACGAGCCGACGACCTTTCTCGATATCAACCACCAGATAGAGGTACTGGATCTGCTCACCGATCTCAATCACAGCCGTGGCACCACCATCGTCATGGTGCTGCATGAGCTCAACCTCGCCGCTCGCTACGCCGATACGCTGATCGCCATGGCCAAGGGCAACGTCTACGCCATGGGCGCTGCCGCAGAGGTGCTGACCGCCACCATGGTGCGCGAGGTGTTTGGCCTGGAAAATCGCGTCATTGCCGACCCGGTGACCGGCAAGCCGATGATGATTCCGCTGGGGCGCCATGGCGGTGTGGCGCACGTCCAAGATTGAGGCGGCGCATTTCCAAGGTGACGAGGACAGCGCGTTGGTTAGCTCGCCTGGGGCCAACTATACTCAGCCCGAACGTCCCTTAACGCTGCCATCCATCAAGACAACGTAATCAGGACAAGGAGGTCGTCGTGACAGCCGTCACTGAACGTACGTACCGAAGCGGGCTAAATCCGCTGCATGCCATCTTGCTCGCTGGAGCCTTTCCCCTCTATCTTGGCGCCGCACTAAGCGATTACGCCTACGCCACGAGCTACCACATCCAGTGGAGCACCTTTGCTTCCTGGCTGATTGCAGGCGGTCTGGTCTTCAACGGTTTGGCGCTGATTGCTGCCCTCGTGGGGCTGATTCGCCCCGTGGGCTCACGCGGCCGGGCTCTGGTCTATTTCCTGGTGCTGTTGGTGACCTGGATCGTGGGCTTCATTGGAGCTCTGTTTCACGCCCAAGATGCCTGGGCGATGATGCCGACGGGCTTCGTGCTCTCGATCGTCGTGACGCTACTGGCCCTGCTTGCTCTAATACTCGGTTTTTCCCGTTTTCGCTTAGGAGGTTCGGCATGAAGCTTTCGACTCCCCGCTATGCCGCGCCGCTCGCCGTGCTGCTGCTGGCCCCCGGCGCCCAGGCGTTCGACGTCGAGCAGCCCTTCGGCCCCAATCCGACCCTGCCCGAGCCCCAGCGCGGCCTGCTACCGGACATGACCGTGCCCGAACCAGCAGAATGGGGCGACGAACTGCCGAGCGTTCCTGAAGGCTATTCGATCTCGGCCATTGGCACCGACCTCATGGTGCCGCGCCAAACGCTGGTACTCCCCAACGGCGACATCCTGGTGGCCGAAGGCAGCGGCGGCAATGCTCCGGCGCTCAAGCCCAAGGACGTGATCGCCGGGCTGATCAAAGACCAAGGCACCACCTCGGTTCAAGGCGGTGACCGGCTGACGCTACTGTTCGACGACGACGGCGATGGCAACTACGAGCAGACGATCTTCGCCGAAGACCTCAACGCCCCCTACGGCCTGGCACTGATCGACGATGGTCTTTACGTAGCCAATCAGGATGCGCTGGTGCGCTTTGACTACGAAGAGGGCCAGCGCGAGGCGAGCGGCCCGCCGGAGGTGATCGCCCAGCTGCCTGCGGAGATCAATCACCACTGGACCAAGGCCATGGCCGCCAGCAACGACGGCCAGTACGTCTACGTAGGCATCGGTTCCAACAGCAACATCACCGAGCGCGGAATGGAAGCCGAGATCGACCGTGCCATGGTATGGGAAATCGATGTCGAGACCGGCGCTCACCGCCCCTACGCCACGGGACTACGCAACCCCTCGGCGTTGGCCGTCAATCCCGAAACCGACGTACTCTGGGCGGTGGTCAACGAACGCGACGAATTGGGCCCTGACTTGGTGCCAGACTATCTCACCTCGGTACAGGAAGGCGGCTTCTACGGCTGGCCCTACAGCTACTGGGGACAGCACGTCGACCCACGCGTACGCCCGCAGGATCCTGACAAGGTCGCCTCGGCCATCGCCCCAGACTACAGCCTCGGCTCCCACGTGGCGCCGCTGGGCATTGCCTTTTCTACCCCTGAGGTGGGCGATGACTACGCCAACGGTATTTTCGTTGGCGAGCATGGCAGTTGGAACCGCACCGACCCGGTCGGCTATAAGGTGGTCTATATCGCGCTGGAAAACGGCGAACCGGTAGGCGACCCCGTCGACTTCGCCGCTGGCTTTCTCACCGACGACGGCCGCACCCGAGGCCGCCCGGTAGGCGTCACCGTCGCCCCGGACGGGGCGGTGATCATCGCTGACGACCTCACCAACGTCGTATGGCGCGTCACCCAGGATGAGTAGCGTTTTAGGTAATTAACGCGTAAGAACCATCGGGCCGCTGCCTTTTAGGCAGCGGCCCGATGCGTTAGTGGTGCTCAGAGTGCGTTGTTCGATGTCAGAAAAGGCCCGTAGATGTTCGGCCTGAAAAATCGCGTTATTCCCAACCCGGTGACCGATAAGTCGGTGATGATTCCATTGGGGCGCCATGGAACAGGCTAACCAGCCAACAACGGCTGCTCGATTGCTCGGCCGACCTGCAGCACCCGGGCGTCGTCGAAGGCTTTACCCATGATTTGCACGCCTATCGGGAGCCCCTGGTGATCCTTTCCAAAAGGCACGGTCAGCGCGGGCAATCCATTGACATTGGCAGGCGCACACAGACGTACGTACGCCTCGGCCACGCTCTCGTAAGCGCCGTCTTCCCAGACAAATGTCTCCTGATTCCTTAGCGCTGCCGTTTGGGGCACGGTCGGCGTCAGCATAACGTCGATCTCGCTAAACAAGGCAGCCCAGTGCCGGGTAATCAGACGTCGAGCACGCTGCGCCTTGAGATAGTCGCCGGCAGGTAGCAACTGCCCAGCCTCGAGCAAGGTGCGTACATCTTCTCCATAAAGTGATGCCGACTGGCGTATATCCCTGGCGTGTACATCGGCCGCCTCGGCCACCATCAGGCCCCACTGGGTCGCGATGAGATAATCAGCCATGGGAATATCGACCTCGACCAACACGGCTCCCTGCTTTTCCAGACGCGTTGCGGCACGCCTTGCCGACGCCGCAACGGGCGCTGCTACATGGTCGAAGTAATAATTGCGCGGGATACCCACTCGCAGCCCCTCAAGCCCCGGTGCCCGGTCGACCGCCAGCGCGGCCGGCGGTCGACGGCTTGCCGGGTCACGCGCATCGAAGCCCGCTACCGCCTGCAGCAACAGGCCAGCATCCTCGACCGTCCGTGCAATCGGACCCGCATGGTCCAGCGACCAAGCCAAGGGGGCAATGCCATGGCGAGACACCAGTCCATAGGTCGGCTTGAACCCGACGAGCCCGCAAAGCGCGGCGGGCACTCGAATCGAGCCTCCGGTGTCGGTGCCCATGGCTCCCCAGGCACCACCATAGGCCACCGCCGCCGCCGACCCGCCACTGGAGCCGCCCGGCGTGCGCTCTGGATCGAGTGGGTTGCGCGTTTGCGGTGTCGTCAGGCCAAACGCGAACTCATGCAAATGATTCTTGCCAACAAGGATCGCCCCGCTACGCTGCAATGCATCCGTAACCGCACTGTTGGTGGTTGCTCGATGGCCGTCACGCACGCGAGAGCTTGCCGTAGTGGGCAGACCGGCCACATCGAAAAGATCCTTCAACGCGATGGGAATACCATGCAGCGACCCACGGTAACGGCCACGCTGGATATCCCGCTCTGCCTCGCGTGCTTGCTGGCGAGCCGTATCTTCCCATACGCAGACAAACGCATTGATCTCGAGCTCGTGTATCTCTATTTGCAACAGCGCCGCCTCCACCAGCTCCACGGGCGACAGCTCGCGGGCTTTGATGGCAGCGCCCGCCTGAGCTAGCGTCAAATTCAGTGGGGTCGTCATGAGGCGTTCTCCTGCTGCGCGTTGAAGGCGAAAGATGGGGGACAGATATACTCGATCGGTAACTCATCGAGTCGAGCGATCACCGAACGTATGTGATGCAGTACACCGGCAATATGGGGTGCCCGTTCTTCAGCGAGGGGTAGGCCAAGAGAAGCCGCCAGCGCCAGGGTTTGCTCGGGGGTCATCGCATCGGCCTTTTCAATCGTCATGCAAGGGCTCCTTTATTCATCGAGATGCGTGTTTGGATAAGCAGCAGAATGACGGCCACCAGGGCCAGTGCCACGATCACCGCTCCATAGACATTGACCGCGACCAGCAACCCTGCCCGCTGTGCCAGATAGCCAACGGCCATGGTGGGTACGCTGTGAGCCAGATAACTTTCGATATAAAACACCCCCATCAGCGCCGCACGCTCATGAGGCTCGGCAAGTGGCAGGACACTTTTCAACGCGCCCAGAAAGCTCGCCCCAAAGCCAAACCCGGCCATGATCGACCCCATCAATAGCAGAACGACAGCGCTCAGATTCGCCCCGACAAGGATGATCACCAGTCCGGTGATCAGCGCCAGCGCGCCCGACAGCAGAGTCGTGAAGGCCGTCCACTTACGGGCCACCAGGACCGCCGTGGCCCCCGTGAGCGTCAGTGCTGCCACGACTAGCCCGCCTAACCATGGTGTGCTCACACGAGTGGCGTTCAAGATCAGCGAAGGCATGAGCGATAGATAGAATCCCCCCAGCATCCACACGGCCATATTGGCCGGCGTAACGGACAGCAACGCCTTGCGTGCTTGCACCGGCACGGCAATGCGCGGTGCAAGGCTCGCCCATCCGCCGGGACGAGGTATCGCCGTCTCCGGCACCCAGCGAACCAGGATCAGCATGACGATGAAAATCATTAGCAGCAGCGCGTATACCAGCTGCAGCGGCGCCGGCGCGAGCATCAGCAGTGACGTACTGCCAAGCGCACCTGCTGCCATTCCGATCAGCGGTGAGACGCTGTTGATCACCGTCCCTCGCTCACGGCCGAGATCGAGTATCGCCGCGCCGACGGCCGCCGTGGCAATACCCGTGGCAAAGCCTTGCAGGGCGCGTGCGCCGATCAGCCAGGCTGGCCCGGCCGCACATAAAAAGAGCATCATCGCGATGATCTGAAGCGATAACGCCAAGGCAATCACCGGGCGACGACCGAGATAGTCCGACAACCTCCCTACCACGAGCAGTGCCAGCAGCAGCGCCATCGCGTAAGCGGCAAAAACAACGGTCAGCAGCGTCGTGCTGAAGCCCCATTGGGCCTGGTAAAGCCGATAGAGCGGCGTGGGGACACTTGATGCTGCTAGAAAGGCAACCATCGTCGCGGTATGCAGGAAAACGGCACTGTGCGAAGACAGCTGCCAGCGTGGGCAACCGCGAGGGTTATCAAAAGCATTGATGGACATGATCTCTCTCAAAATGCAAAATATTAGCTTTAGAGAGCATAGCCTCACGAAACCACTAAAGCAAATATTTTGCTTTAGTGGTTTCGTATCGTTTTTCGTTACCAGGATGCAGGAAAGGAACACATGACCATGCCCTCGACGCCTCGGCCTGGAGGCCGCAGCGCCCGTATCCAGGCAGCCGTTCACCAGGCCGTGCGCGAGCTGCAAAAAGAACAGGAACGCGCCGAGCTGACAGTACCCGCCATCGCCAACCGAGCAGACGTCACGCCCTCGACTATCTACCGTCGCTGGGGAGACCTGGCTCAGCTACTGGCCGATGTCGCCATCGAACAGCTGCAGCCCGACCAACCACCTGCCGACACGGGAAGTCTTCAAGGCGACTTACGCGCCTGGCTTATTGAGTACTTCGAGGAAATGTCATCAGCCCCCGGGCGAGCGATGCTTCGCGACGTGCTGGGTACCCCGGGTCACGCCAATGCAGGAAAGTGTGACGGCTTCTTGCGTCAGCAGATCGAGGCGATCAATGAACGCGCCCTCGCTCGACAAGAAGTGCCGATCGACCCGGAAAAAGTCATTCAGATAGTGGTCGCGCCCTTGCTGTATCGAATCTTGTTCGCCAACGACACGCCCACGACCCAAGCGGTGGAAGCACTGTTTGAACGACTGACAATGCCGACGAAGACTTGACCCGACATGGCGAGCGGCACATGACCAACCGGAGAAGCGTCAGACGCAGCCTACTCCCGCCGTGCTGCGCTCTTCAGTCGGAAGCATGGCGAAGGCGACCACTATCTCGGTCGCTTCGCTTTTCTGACATCCCGGCGCCTGTAAACAACAAGCGCTACTCGCTCATCTTTATATCTTTCACCACCGCGTCGAGATGACTCTGGTTGATCATATCGGGCGAGTGAGCACCAATCAGCGTCATGGTCACGCGCATGTCGGCGGCGATCAGCTCCAGCAGATGTGAGACCCCTGCCTCGCCCCGGGCGGCGAGTGCGTAGGCGTAGGCGCGGCCGAGCAGTACGCCCTTGGCGCCGAGGGCAAGCATACGCACCACGTCGAGCCCCGAGCGCACGCCGGAGTCGGCCAATACGGTAAGCTCGTCGCCCACCGCCTCGACGATGTGGGGCAGCGCCTGGGCGGTAGAGATCGCGCCGTCGAGCTGGCGCCCGCCGTGATTGGAGACGACGATACCATCGGCGCCCATGCGCAATGCGTCCCGAGCGTCCTCTTTGTCCAAAAGCCCCTTGATGACCAGCTTGCCCTTCCAGCTTTCACGAATCCATTCGAGCTCGCTCCAACTGATCGAAGGGTCGAAGTTCTTGGCCAAAAAGCCCATGTAGTCGTCCATGTTCATCTCTCGCCCGGTGTAGGCCTCGATGTTACCGAACGATAGCGGCTTGCCTTTCAGGCCCACATCGATGGCCCACTGCGGATGCAAGAGGGCCTGGGCGTACTGGCGCAGCTTGGCATTGGGGCCGGACATGCCCGAACGACGGTCGCGGTAGCGCGAGCCTGGCAGCGGCATGTCGACGGTGAATACCAGCGTTTTCATGCCCGCTTCCCAGGCACGGTCCAGCGCGTTCTGCATGAAGCCACGGTCCTTGAGCACGTAGAGCTGCGACCAGAGCTCGCCGTGCGCGGCCCTCGCCACTTCCTCGATGGAGCAGACCGAGACGGTCGAGAGCGTATAGGGAATTCCCGCCTTCTCGGCGGCGCGTGCGGCCTGCACCTCGCCACGCCGGGCGTACATGCCGGTCGCCCCTACGGGCGCCAGTGCGACCGGCATTTTCCACGTACTGCCTAAGATGTTGGTCTCGAGCGTTGGCGTTCCGCCACCTTGCAGCACACGCTGGCGCAGTGGAATCGCCTGTAGCGCCTCGACGTTGTTGCGCAAGGTGCTCTCGGTCACCGAGCCCCCATCGAGGTAATCGAACAAGAAACGGGGGATGCGCCGCTTCGCGGCCAAACGATAATCGGAGGGACCTGAAATGATCATGAATTCGCCTTACGCTCGCGACCAAAGTGGGAAGAAAGTAACCAGGTAAACGGCTAGCCTATCAAGTAATCCCCTTGTAGAAGCCTTACCCTGCCCCCAACTTTAGTCTATTCGGCGAGCGACTCGCCCAGGCGGGTCCATCGCTCACTTACTTTTTCATACGAGGCACTTGCCATGATCACATCACGCGAAGAGCTCGACGCCATCAAGAAGTCCTGCCGTGCGATGGTGATGAAAAGCTCTGGGCTTTCCGCCGGTGCAGCGGTCATCCCCGTGCCCGGCGTGGATATCGGGTCGGACGTCACGCTCTTGATGCGCTTGATCCCCAAGATCAATGAGAAGTTCGGCCTCACGCCCGAGCAGATCGAAGGCCTGGACACCGAATCGAAGGTGATGGTGCTGACCGCCATCTCCAACGTCGGCAGCAAGATGGCGGGCAAGTACATCACCCGCAAACTGGTGCTCTCGCTGCTACAGAAGATGGGCGTGAAGGTCGCAACCAAAGGCGTTTCCAAGTTCGTTCCCTTCGTCGGCAGCGCCGTAGCAGGCGGCATCAGCTTCACCGCCATGCGCTACATGGGCAATAGTCACATCGACGACTGCTACCGTATCGCCCTAGAGACCCTGGAAAACCGCGAAGCCGCTATGGCAACGTCTACGTCTTCCTCCTCCCAAACGGCTAACGAAGGCTTCGTGCCGAAGGATGCCGAGCCGCCGATAAAGGATTTGTAGGGTAGTCGGCCTACTTATCCAACCGCAGCGCGTCAAGCCGCTCTTCATCGATTTCGATACCCAGCCCCGGCGCCTCAGGCAAGGCCAAGCGGCCTTGGCTAAGCTGTAACGGCGATGTGAGTAGCGCTTCGCGCAGTGGGTTATTGGCCGAAACGTCGAACTCGACCCATAAGGGCGTGTGAGAGCGGTCGGGGTGAGGATGCGGCGGCATGGCGGCGGCAAAGTGCGCAGCGGCCATGATGCCTACCGCGCTGCCCCAAACGTGTGGCGATATGCGAAGCCCATTCAAATGGGCTAGATCGGCAATCCGCAGCGCCTCGACGTAACCACCGCAAAGATTGAGATCCGGCATCAATACATCGACGCCGCCGGTTGCTGCCAGCTCACGAAACTCCACCGCATTGATTGAGGCCTCGCCTGCGGCAACTCGCAAGCGCTGGGCAGCAGCGAGGCGCCGGAATCCCGGTAGGTCCTCGGGCGCTACGGGTTCTTCGATCCAGTAAGGGCGCATCGGCGCCAGCGCTTGCATCGATTCGATCGCCACATCAGCGGTATAGGCACCGTTGATATCGGCCATGATCGCCACGTCATCGCCCAGGATGCGCCGCGCGCACTGCATACGTTCGATGTCGCTCGCTACGCCATGCCCGATCTTGATCTTATAGCCCTCGAACTCGCCCGCCACGCGCTCGAGCTGAGCTTCGAGCGAGAGCGCGGCCGGTTCATTGAAGTAGCCGCCGGAAGCGTAGACCTGTACCGTGGCTTGCTCTTCGCCGCCTAGCAGCCGATAGACGGGCAACCCAAGTAGCTTGCCAAGCCCATCGTGTAGCGCGATGTCCAGCCCGCTGATTGCAGCCGCCAACTGGCTTTGCGCGCGAACGTGATAGAGCACGTTGCTCATTCGCCGCCAAATCACGCGGTGATCGAAGGCGCTTTGGCCGACATAGGCGTCACGTAATATATCGAGGTAGGCCAGCGTGGTTTTCGGCGGCCCATAGCACTCACCAATGCCGACGATGCCTGAGGATAGACGCACGAAAATGAGCGTCGCCATACGGGCGTGACCAATCTCCCGAGCACTGCCGTAGCCGCCGTTTGCTGGTAAGTGGCTACCGATGGGCACCATCTCGATGGTTTCGATGATGGCGTCGCGGGCAACCGATGAAGCAGGGTGAAGAGAGTTCATGTAAAAAGTGTCTCCAAGATCACATCAGGCTTGGCAGCCAGAGAGTCAGGGCGGGAATGAAGGTCACTAACAGCAGTGAAACCAGCAGCGCCAGAATGAAAGGCAGCGTGGCGCGCATGGCGCGGTAGAAGGATATATCGGCCACCCGAGCGAGAATGAAAAGCACCAGCCCCAACGGCGGAGTCAGTAGGCCAATCATCAAGTTAAGTACCATGATGATGCCGAACTGCACCGGATCGACGCCCGCCTGAACGGCCAGCGGCAAAAGCACCGGAGTCAAAATGGTGATCGCCGCCACGGTCTCCATGAAACAACCCACTACCAGCAAGATGAGGTTGATCAGTAGCAAAATGAGCAGGGGATTATCGGCAACGCTCATGACCAGCTCGGCAAACGCCGCCGGTATGCCTTCACGCGTCAGAATCCAAGCGAATATCGACGATGCTGCGACAATCATCAGCACTACCGAGGTCATCTCTACCGTCTCACGGAAGACGCTGAGAATCTGCCGCCATCCGGCGCTACGGTAGACCAGTGTCGCCAACACCAGAACGTACGCGACAGCCGCAATGGCGCTTTCGGTCGGCGTAAAAAACCCCAGCACGATGCCTCCTACGATGATGACGGGAATCATCAAAGAGAGAGCTGCGTGGAGGAAGGACGAGATCAAGCGGCTTAGTGCGAAGCGCTCGCCAATGGGGTAACCGCGACGATGCGAAATGACTGCCACCATCAGCATCAGTAGCGCCGCAATGAGAAGTCCCGGCACGATACCGGCAATGAAGAGTTGGCCAATAGAAGCCGAGGCCACCACGCCATACACCACCAACGGCAATGACGGCGGTATGATGGGCCCTACGGTAGACGAGGCGCCGGTAATACCGACGGCGAAATCGACATCATAGCCTTTGTCACGCATCGCCTTGATTTCGACGGCACCCAAGCCCCCCGCATCGGCAATCGCCGCCCCTGACATTCCTGCAAAGATGACCGAGGCCCCCACGTTGACGTGCCCAAGCCCGCCACGTGTCCAGCCCACCATGGCATCGGCAAAGCGAAATATCCGCTCCGTCACCCCACAGACGTTCATCAAGTTGCCTGCCAGAATGAAGAAAGGCACCGCTAGCAGAGGAAAGCTATCGACCCCGCCTACCATCCGCTGAATCAGGATGATGTCAGGCACTCGCCCCGATGCCATGAGGTAGACAAGCGATGAACCGGCAAGCGCCACCGCCACCGGCGCACCGATCAACAAAAGCCCGCCTAGCGCCACGAACAACAACGCGATCATACGTCCTCCTTGCCACGCCATAGCGTGATCGCTTGGTGTGCCATACGAAACGCCATGGCGGCGCAGGCAAGGGTCACGATGACGTATACCCAACCTTTGGAGAGCGGCAACGTGCTCATATGGGAGTGCCAGACACGCTGGCTCACCTGCCAAGCAAGCCAGGCCACATAACCAAAGAAGGCCGCACTGAGCAGATTATTAAAGCCCCAAAGCCAGCGCCTAGCGCTCTTTGGCAGAACGAGTTCGAGCACCTCGACGCAGATATGCCCTCGCCGAGAGGCAGCGCCCGCCGCCCCCATGAACACCAGGAGCACGAGCAACATACGTGCGCCCTCTTCGGTCCAGCCAATGGAGTGGTTGAACACGTAGCGCGACAGGAACTGCGCAAAGACGACGACACCCAGCAAAATTAGAAGACCCAAGGCTACGTGATCCTCAAGGACCCACCGGCTAGGTGCCTTAGAAGTCGTTACGGCTGATGGCGCCGCAACGTGCGGCGCTTCTTTTGCCTTGTCCATCATTCGATAGCCTCAAGGCGTTCGTATTGCTCGACAGACCAGCCTACGTCGTTACCCGTCAACAGCGGCTTGACGGCCTCGGCGAAGGGCTCACGATCAACCTCGTGTACGGCCACCCCCTGCTCTTCGAACCAGGGCACCAACTCTTGCTCTTGCTGGTGAATATCCTGACTGCCCTGCTTGGCCGCCTCACTGAATACCTCGCGGAACATAGCCTGATCCTCCGGCGAGAGGCGCGCCCAGGCATCGCCACTGATGATGGTCGGCTGACTATCGAAGATGTGACCAGTCAATGAAATATCCGACTGGACCTCGTAGAACTTCATCGTTTCGATGACCGGCAGCGGGTTTTCCTGGCCGTCGATCACGCCCTGCTGAAGCGCCAGATAAACCTCGGCAAAGGCCAGCGGCGTAGGATTGGCGCCTACCGCACGGGGGAACATGAGCAGGAGCGACGCATCCGGTACGCGGATTTTCATTCCCTGCATGTCATCGGGGGTGAGAATAGGACGATTGGCGGTAACGTGCCGCTGGCCGAAGTAGGTCAAACTCAAAGGCACATGCCCGGTTGCCTCCTCATAGCCCTGCGCCAGCTCTTCAAAAAGCTCACTTTGTGAGTAGGCCAACCAGTGGTCGAAGTCACGGAACACGAAGGGTGCGCTACCCAGCGCGATGGGCGGATAGTAGTTACCCGCAAAGGCGTTCCCGGTATAGATGATATCCACCATGCCTAGATCGAGCCCCTCGTTGAGCTCTACCTCGTTACCTAGCTGCGAAGAAGGAAAGACCTCGATATGGTGGCGTCCTTCACTTCGCCGCTCGATTTCATCTGCCGCCCAAAGCGCCCACTTATGGTGGCTATGATTTGCTTCGTACACATGGCCAAAAGAGAACTCTTCGGCACTAGCGAACGCAGACGTGGTTAAAGCAAAGAGCAGCGTGGTCAGTTGCAGGCGTGTTTTCATTATTGTCTCCTTATAAGTAGATTTACCGCTGCTTTAAGTACATTATGATGCAACAAATTTGTCAATTTGTTTAAAAACAATACCAATGGTAAAAATTAAACACTTGATATGAAATAAAAAATCATGAAAAAGGAATTAAACAACGTGACAACAAATACGAAAGTATCAAAGACTAAAGAAGAAAAGACTAAAGCCTTATATAACGACATGAGCAACTGGATTCTTCGCGGCCAATACTTGCGAGGATCGCGGCTTCCGACGGAAGCGGAGCTTAGCGAGCGCTATGAGTTGAGCCGAAGCGCCGTTCGCGACGTGATTGCGCGCTTGAAAGAGGAAGGCTTAGTAGTGTCACGCCAAGGCTCGGGGCTGTTCGTCGTGGCCAGGCCCGTGACCGCACTCGATGCGCCCAATCTGGTCAACAATCTGAACGATATCGGCGCCCTGTTCGACTTTCGCCTGCTGATCGAAACCGAGTCGGCAGGCCTCGCGGCAGAGCGGGGAAGCGAAGCCGATCTGCAGGGCATCGAAGTACAGCATCGGATTCTAAAGCGCAGCTTTCAGCGCGGCGAACAGGCCACCCAAGAAGATTTCGATTTTCACGTCCAGATCGCCAAGGCATCGGGCAACAAGTTTCTGCTTAACGCCGTTCTCTCTTTGCAAACCGGCCTCGTCTTTTCGGTCAAGTTGGGCCAAAAAGCCTCGGATCTTCCCCGCGCTCTGCATGCCCAGCAGGTAGCGCAAGAGCACGAGGCAATTGCTAACGCCATCGTCGCGCGGGACGAAGCGGCAGCGCGCCGTGCCATGCGCCAACACATCGAAACATCGCTCTCGCGCATTCTCAACGGCTAGGGAGGCGGGTAGACTTTCCTTCAACGCCGCCCTTTTATCCCTAAGCGTTTACCCTACCAAGGAGAACCATCATGCCTGCTTATGTCGTTTTGACCCGCGAACGCACCCACGATGCCGAAGAGCTCGCCACCTACGGCACCAAAGCCAAAGCCGCCCGCGAAGGCCATGACCCGCAGCCGCTAGCCTTCTACGGCGACTTCGAAGTGCTCGAAGGCAGCGACATGGAAGGCGCGGTGATTCTACGCTTCCCTGATATGGCCGCCGCACGCGCTTGGTACCAGAGCGATGCTTATCAAGAAGCACGCAAACATCGCTTCCAGGGTGCCGACTATCGTGTGTTTTTGGTGGATGGGGTGGAAAACATTTAACTCCTGTCCTCCTCGGTCGCGGGAGAGGAGCGTCCGCCACTGTTCCTGGCTAAGGCAAGGCCTCTCTTAGGGCGTTGCAGCTTTTCTCGAGTAGCGCCACTGTCGGCACGAGCCTGTCGTCGGTCAGTCGGGTGATCAACGCCGAGACGGAAATCGCTCCGCGCATCACGCCTTGCCGATCAAACACCGGCAAGGCAATGGCTGCCACGTCCGGATCCCTCTCGCCTTGGGAAAAGGCGTACCCCTTGGCGCGGATATCGTCGTAGAACGCCCCTTCCTCTCCGCTGAATGCTAGCAACACGCGCCCGGTCGCGCCCCGGTCAATGGGCAGTACGGCGCCCTCGTCCAGATGGTGCCGAGCGGGCTTCGGTGAATTCATCCGATAGAGGCACATCCGCTGATTTCCTAAGCGAATAAAAAACGACGCGGTTTCTTGAGTCTGCTCTACCAGTTGAGCCAGCTGCGGGCGGACGAGATCGCCCAGATCCCCCGCCGGTCGGAACAGGTTCCCCAACTGCCAGAGGCGCGGCCCCAGCGCATAGGTTCCCCCCTCCTCTCTTACGATATAACCAAACCGCTCAAGCGAGCCTATCAGGCGCAGAATCGTGCTTTTGTAGAGCCCCGTTCGCTCCGATAAGGCGACCAGTGAAAGCGACCGCTCCTGCTCGTTAAATGCCTCCAAGATAGATAGCGCTCGCTCCACCGCCTCCACCCGCTGTTGTTTCTGCGTCAAGCTTCACCTCCCTGCGCCACTATCGTTCTACTTGATAGAACGCACAATAATAAAATAGAACGAATTTGACAACGACAAACCGTTCTGTCATACAGAACACCATTATGCCTGATAGAACAAAAGGGAACCATAATGCCTACCCCCACACTTTTAACGTCCGTCAACGCCCATGTCTGAGCTGCTTTCAGGCATTCGCGTACTGGATCTAACCAACGTACTCGCAGGCCCTTACTGCTGCTACCAGCTGGCGCAGCAGGGTTCGGACGTCATCAAGGTGGAACAACCCGGCTCCGGCGACCTGGCTCGCCAGCTCGGCGCTGACCCGGCCTTGAACGCGCAGCTCATGGGCGTCTCGTTTCTGGCTCAGAACGCGGGTAAGCGCTCCATAGAGCTTGATCTAAAGTCTCCCGAAGGCAAGCAGGCCTTTCTCAAGCTGGTGGGAACGGCGGACGTGCTGGTAGAGAACTTTCGCCCCGGCGTGATGGAGCGTCTGGGGCTCGGTCACGAACATCTGCTCAGTCTGAACCCTCGTCTGATCTACTGCGCTATCTCAGGTTTCGGCCAAACAGGGCCGCTGGCGAAGAACCCTGCTTACGATCAGATCATACAAGGGCTATCTGGGGTGATGAGCGTGACCGGCGATGCCGACTCTTCCCCGATGCGCGTAGGCTATCCAGTCTGCGACACCATCGGCGGCATGACCGCAGCCTTTGCAATTTCGAGCGCATTGGTTGGACGCCAACGCACCGGCCGGGGGGAAGTGATCGATGTTTCTATGCTCGAGTCCATGATGGGCACCATGGGCTGGGTAGTATCGAATTGGCTGACCGCTGGTATCGAGCCCTTGCCCATGGGCAACCAGAACACTACCGCCGCGCCATCGGGGACCTTTCGCACCCGAAAAGGGCTTTTGAACATCGCGGCCAACAAGCAAGAGCAGTTCGAGATCCTATGCGGACTCATCGAGCGCCCGGACCTGCTGCACGATCCTCGCTTTCAAAAGCGCGAGGCGCGAAAGCAGCATCGGCAGGCCCTCACCGAGGAGCTCGAGGCCGCCCTGCAGGCCGCCACCGCCCAGCAGTGGGCCTTGACACTCAATGCCAAAGGCGTACCCGCCGGTGAGGTTCTGACCGTTCCTCAGGCTCTGCGTCATCCGCAAATCCAGGCCCGGAAGCTGACCTGCACGTTCCCGGCCAGCCCCGGCCGAGCACCGCTGAGCGTGGTGCGCTCGGGCTTTCGCTTGGCCAGCGGCGATCCCGCCCCCCGTACACCGCCACCCACGCTTGGCCAAGATACCGAGGCGATTCTCGAGGAGCTCGGCTACGACGCCGATGCCCGATCCGCCTTCGGCGCGACGCATCCAACACTTCGCCCGACGGGGGGCCCCCCCGCCGCTTCTTCTCACGACAACAACGAGCGCGAACAATGAATGCAGAGACCCCGCGTACCGCCGGTGAAGACTGGTGGTCCACCGAGATCATCGAAATGCGCCCTGGCATGATCCGCTATCGCGGCTATGCCATTGAAGAACTGATCGGCACGATTGGCTTTCCCGACATGATATGGCTGATGCTGCGAGGCGATTTACCGAGCACCGCCCAAGCCACGCTCTTGAGCACCGTGTTGATGAGCGCCGTGGATCACGGCCCCCAAGCGCCCTCCATCGCCATTGCGCGCATCGCCTCTACCTGCGGGGTCGGCATCAACAACGCCATGGCCTCGGCAGCCAACGTGCTGGGAGACGTGCACGGCGGAGCGGGGGAGCAGTGCGTGACGCTTTATCTCGCCATCAATACACGTCATAAGGCAGGTGAGACCTTATCAGAGGCTACCCGGGCGGAGCTCGAAGCGCTCCGAGCCTCCGGGGTGCGCTATGTGCCCGGATTCGGTCACCGCTTTCACCCCCGCGACCCTCGCGCCCCTCGGCTCATGGACGTGCTGCGGGCCACCACGGACACGAGTATAGACAAGGGGTTTGCCGACATTGCCGAAGAGGTGGAGCGTCAGCTCTCCCAAGGGCGCAGCCGCCCCATTCCCATGAACGTGGACGGCGCTACCGGCGCGATCTATGCAGCCCTCGGGTTTGCCCCGGCGCTGTGTCGTGGGCTCTTCGTACTCTCTCGATCGGTAGGAATAATGAGCCACGCCTGGGAGCAAATGCAGCGCCCGGAGCGCAACAAGGGACCGCTTCCGCGCAACGAGACCTGGACATACACCGGCCACCCGCCTCGCTCGGTTGAGCCCCAGGGCAAGCGCTTATGAGCCCGACGATTCTGGTGACGGCTCCCCGCCTGGCAGATGAAGGCCGCCAGGTGCTCGAAAACGCCGGGTGCCGGGTGCTGTTCGTATCCAAGGGCGAGGAAAATCGACTCAAGCAGGTTCTGGCAAGCCAACCCATCGATGCGATCATCGCCCGTACTCTAGAGCTCGACCGGGACACCATCGCCGCCTGCCCGGAGCTTCGCGCGATCTCTCGCCACGGGGTCGGCCACGACGCCGTAGATCTCGACGCCGCCGCCGAGCGAGGCATTCCCGTCTCGGTCGTGGGAGAGACCAACGCTCAATCAGTGGCGGAGCTGACTATCGGCTTGATGATCGCCTGCGCTCGCCGCGTCCCGGAAGCCCACCGACGCATTTGCCTAGGCGAATGGCCACGCCAGACTCCAGGGGTTCAACTCGCTGGGCGGACGCTGGGACTGATGGGTTGTGGCACGATCGCCACTCACGTGGCGCGTATCGCCACTGCCCTGGGCATGCGTGTGGTGGGCTATGATCCGGGGCGCTCAGAGCTACCCGCTCCCATCGAGAAAAGCACGAGCCTAGAGGCACTGCTTAGTGTGAGCGATGTGCTCTCCCTGCACTGCCCGCTGCTGCCCTCCACCCGCCAAGTGGTCGATGCAAAGGCGCTTGCCACGCTGCCCCCTGGGGCATTCGTGATCAATACGGCGCGTGGTGGGCTGATCGACGAACAAGCCCTGGCCCGAGCGCTCACCTCAGGTCATATCGCCGGCGCAGGGCTCGACACCCTCGATACGGAGCCACCGCCGCCGGGCCATCCGCTTCTTAACCATCCCAACGTGGTGCTCACCCCCCACGTTGGAGGGAACAGCGACGCGGCGCTCGCGGCCACCGCTCGAGCCGCTGCAGAAAACGCGTTAGCCATGCTGGCAGGCAAGCCCCCAGTGCATGGCCGAATCGTCAACGCCCACTTACTGGAGAGTACCCCATGACAGCTTCTTCCGAGTCAGCCACTTGGCCCAGCGGCTTCGACGTCCAGCCTCGCCAAGCCACGTTGTCCCCTCAACTCCTCGACGCTTTCAAATCGATCCCGGTGGCCCACGCAGGGGATGTCATGGGGCGTCACACCGGTGCGGTGGGGCTCAAGGCCTATCACCATGATCTTGGCCTTGCGCTTTGTGGTACCGCGATCACCGTACGTACGCGCCCAGGGGACAACCTAATGGTTCATGTCGCTATGCAGCGCGCCCAACCTGGCGACGTCATCGTCATCGATGGCGGCGGTGACCTTTCTACTGCCGTGATCGGCGGACTGATGCGCACCACTGCGGTGGCACGGCAACTGGGCGGGTTCGTGCTTGACGGCGCGCTTCGCGATGTCGCGGAGTGGGCCGAAGGGGGGCTGCCTGTCTATGCTCGGGGCCATGTACACCGAGGGCCTAGCAAGGACGGTCCGGGGCAGATTAACGTACCCATCTCCTGCGCAGGCATGACCGTGATGCCGGGGGATCTGATACTCGGCGACGCCGATGGAGTCATCGCCATTCCTGCCAATGCTGCCGAGGCGATCCTAGCCTTGTGCCAAGCCCATGCGCAAAAGGAGGCCCGCATCCGCGCCCAGAATGAAACCGGAGCAGTGGACCGCGAACGTTTCGATCTGATCCTGCGCCAGAAAGGCTGCCCTTTGTGACACTTCGCTAGAGCCAGAGCAATTTTTCCGGACGCTTAGAAGTGCGAGCCTATCGATTCAAAGCCTCCTGGCCCTAAACGATTCTCACAACTGATCACCCACTAGAACGACCACGACCTAGAACAAAAAGACCACCACACTCCCTGGAGAAACACGCCATGAAAAATAATACGTTGAAAAAAATCGCCTGCGCTCTACTGATCACTCTCCCTGCAGTGGCCTCAGCCCAGACCTACCCGCAAGGATCAATCGAGTTCATCGTTCCCTTCTCAGCCGGGGGCGGCACGGACTTCGCCTCGCGAGTATTGACCGAAAAGATGGCCGAACAGCAAGGCTGGAACTTCATCATTGAAAACCGTGGCGGTGCTGGCGGCAACATCGGTCTATCTCAGTTGACCCGGGCAGCGAACGACGGTCATGTGCTGGCCATGGGCCAGACCTCCAATATGGCCATCAACCCAACCCTCTATGCCAACATCCCCTACGACGCCTTAACCGATTTCACGCCCATCGCTTTGGTTAGTTCCCAGCCAATGGTGGTAGCGGTCTCCGCACAGTCCTCCTACAACGACTTCGAAGCCCTGATCGAGGCCGCCCGTGAGAATACGGGCAAGGTCTCCATGAGTACTCCCGGAGCTGGCACGGTAAGTCATTTATCCATGGAGGTGTTCAGCAGCCGAGCGGACATTGAGTTTATGCACATACCATATCCCGGCGCTGCCCAAGCAGTAACGGACGCTATTGGAGGACATGTGGATTTCGTGGCAGCGAGTTTGCCGAGCGTGCTTTCCCACATTCGCTCTGGCTCGCTCAAGGCGCTGGCGGTTACCTCTCGCGAGCGCAGCAATGCACTGCCGGAGACGCCATCAGTGGCCGAGCTTGGATACGAAGGCTTCGAGGCATCGGACTGGAAGGCGGTGGTCGGCCCTGCAGATATGGCCGACGAGCTCGTCGCCACCCTCAACGCGGCGGTCAACGAAGCGCTGCAGGACGAGCGCCTGCGCAACACGATCGAGAACGAAGGCAGCACCATCGAAGGTGGCACCGCCGATGAGTTCGCCAATTACCTACAGGCCGAGCACGCGCGTTGGGCTGACGCCGTCATCGCCTCGGGCGCCACCGTTCAGTGATTGTTCCGGGTCGTGCGGTAAGCCGCTCGACCCGACGGGAGATCTCATCATGCTGAACCGCGATATCGTCGATATCTTCACCGGCCTGGGGTTGGCCGTGCTCGGCCTAGTCATCGTCCTATACGCCTCGAGCCACTATCACCTGGGAACACTTCAGCGCATGGGCCCAGGCATGGTGCCCATGGGCATCGGCGCGATCATCGCCTTGCTGGGAGCGGCACTGGCCGGTGGGGGTATGCTGCGACCTCGGGTCGCTCTACCCAGTATTGAGTGGCGTCCGCTGCTCGCCATCCTTGGCGGCATTCTGACCTTCGCCGTGGCCGTTCCTCGGATGGGTCTTGCTCCGGCCATCGCCGCCATGACCTTGGTAACTAGCTTGGCTGACCGCCAACTGCGTCTAAGGACGGTGGGACTTCTCATCGTCTTTCTCGTCCTCGCCGCCGTCGTGATCTTTCGTTTGGCGCTGGGCATGAACATCCCGATCGTCAGGTGGGCCTTTTAATGGATCTCTTCGGCAACCTCGGCCTTGGCCTACAAACCGCCCTCTCCCTCACCAACGTCTTCTACTGTTTCGTGGGGGTGTTTCTCGGCACCCTGCTCGGAGTCATTCCCGGGATCGGCGTGCTGGCCGCCATTTCCATGCTATTCCCCATCACCTTTCACATGGAGCCGACCTCAGCGCTGATCATGCTCGCCGGTATCTGGTACGGCACCAGTTACGGCGGCAGCACCGCCTCGATTCTGCTCAACGTTCCCGGCACGCCGGCCAATGCGGTGGTCTGCCTGGACGGCTACCCCATGGCTCAGCAAGGCCGGGGGGCGGTGGCGTTGTTCATGACCACCATAGCTTCCTTCGTCGGCGGCTCCATCGGCATAGTGATCCTAACTCTGTTTGCGCCGGTCATCGCCCAGTATGCGCTAAGCATGGGCTCCGCGGAGTACTTCTCGCTGATGTTGCTGGGCTTGGTCGCCGCCACCGGCATCGCCGACGGCTCTGCGGTAAAAGGGTTCGTCATGGTGATGCTCGGGATATTTCTCGGCGGTATCGGCACCGACGTGTATACCGGCACCCAGCGCTTCGCCTTCGGCATTCCTGAACTGGGCGACGGCATCAGCCTCGTGGCCCTTGCCATGGGGGTGTTCGGCGTGGCCGAGCTGATCATCAGCGTTGGCAGCGTCAAGGGCAAGCGCTTCGAATCCTCCGACTTGACCCTGCGGGCGATGAAGCCCACCCGAGACGACATGAAACGTTCCTGGCGCCCTATGCTGCGAGGCTCCGGCATCGGTTCCTTCTTCGGCGCGCTACCGGGCACTGGCCCGTCCCTGGCGGCATTCATCGCCTACGCTATCGAAAAGCGCACCGCCCGGGAGCCGTCCCGCTTCGGTAAGGGCGCCATCGAAGGCATCACAGCCCCAGAATCTGCCAACAATGCCGCAGACCAGACTTCCTTCATCCCCACCCTGGCGCTCGGTATTCCCGGCAGCCCCACCATGGCACTGATGCTAGGCGCTCTGATTATTCATGGCATTACGCCAGGTCCCGGCCTGATGACGGAGCAGCCCAGCCTATTTTGGGGGCTGGTGATGAGCTTCTGGATCGGCAACGTTCTGCTCGTGATTCTCAACGTACCTTTGATCGGCATCTGGGTGCGCTTATTGGCCGTGCCCTACCACTTGCTCTTCCCAGCAGTCCTGATGTTTATCTGTCTGGGTACTTACAGTGTTAACAACAGCACATTCGATGTCCTGCTAGTCATGATATTCGGCGCATTGGGAGTGGGCATGCGCAAACTCGCTTTCCCCGCTGCCCCCTTGATACTGGGCTTCGTGCTAGGGCCGATGATGGAGGATCACTTCCGACGTGCCATGCTGCTATCGTCTGGAGATTTCGCAACTTTCGTCCAACGCCCCATTAGCGCAACGCTACTCGCTATAGCAGGTGTACTGATACTGTGGAGCATCATTTCAACAGTTCGGTCACGACGTCTCTCTCTCTAAGCATACTCTTCAATGGAAATGAGCGAGGCAAAGAGAAACAGTATGCCTCGCTCATAATACCTGCGTTATTTCCATCAAAAGCTACGCCCTTGCCAAAGCGCGCAGACGTTCATCGCGCACACACTGCTCAGCCTACCGGTTAGCGAAATCTGGCGTCTGTGCTTGTTTCAGCAAGTACCGACGGGCGTCTTCCAGGCGCATCACTTTGAGGTTCTCGGCATCACGCGTGCGTCGCACGCTGTGAGGCATCACCTCGCCTCCAGGGCACCGACTATCGCTTATTTTTGGTGGATGGGGTCGAAGAGGTTTGATCGCGGCCCGACATGTGGTGCAAAGAAAGCATAGTGTTGATGCGCACGGCGTCGTAGAGTGGAATCCTATGGTCGCAGCAAAAACAGGAGACAACGTTGTCTATTTCATATCCTCTACCCGACAGCGAAGAAAAACGTCTTCAAGTGTTAGCCGAGTACCATATGATGGACACCCCGGCAGAAGACGACTTCGATCGCTTGACCCACTTGGCGTCATGCCTTTTCGACGTGCCCATCGTACTGGTCACGTTACTCGATCGGGATCGTCAATTCTTTAAGTCCAAAATTGGGTTCGACGTTTGTGAGACGAGCCGAGAGGTCTCTTTTTGCACTCATGCGATTATGCAAGACGACACAATGGTCATCTTCGATGCACTGAAAGACGCGCGATTCTCCACCAATCCTCTCGTTCTAGGATATCCCTTTATTCGTTTTTATGCTGGTAAGCCACTAAAATCGCCGGCGGGTGAAAACATAGGAACCGTTTGTCTTATCGATACCAAGCCAAGACAGGAGTTCACGGACAAAGATAGGAAAAACCTTGCTGATTTGGCGGCACTGGTCATGGACCGCATGGAGTTAAGGCGACTAGACTTCGTCAAGTCGATCAATCAGGCCCGTTTTGAGAATATCGCCGCTACTTCCCCCGACGCGATCATCTGTTCTAACTCCGAGGGTGGTATTACGTTTTGGAACCGCTCCGCTGAGAGAATTTTCGGATATAGCGCACAAGAAGCCGTTGAAAAAACCACCGAAATCATTGTGCCAGATAGCTGGCGGGTTATATATGAAGACGAATTAAAGCGTCTGAAGCAGGGTTGCAAACTGAAGCTTGCCGACCGAACCGTCGAACTTTCTGGCTTGCGTAAAGATGGTAGCGAATTTCCTGCTGAATTCTCCTTGTCCACGTGGAACGAGGGCGACAGCACCAGCGTCGGCGCTATCGTGCGTGACATCACGGAACGACGCCAAAACGAAGAACGTCTTTTCCGGCTTGCGTCTCTCGACGCGCTCACAGACCTTCCTAACCGCAGCGCTTGGCGCGAACGCTTGAATCAAACGTTGGCGGCCAACCTGCCTGCGACGGTACTGCTACTCGATTTAGATGGTTTCAAAGAGGTCAATGACACTCTGGGGCACTCTGCTGGCGATGCTGTTCTTAAAAGCGTAGCACAGCGTCTTAAAAGCACGTGTACTGATGCCATCATGGTGGCGAGACTTGGCGGCGACGAATTTGTCGCACTGATTCCAGGCAATGATGAACGTCAAGCCAACGCTATCGCCTCTCGACTCGTTGCCGCCATCACGGATCTCTATGAATTTTCGGGACAAACAGTGGAAATCGGTGTCAGCATTGGCGTCTCTTTCTCGCCCCAACACAGCACCACACCCGAGGAGTTACTGGGATCGGCCGACCTAGCACTCTACAGAGCGAAAGCGACGGGAAAGGGGCACTATGAAATATTCGAGCCTTCACTACGCGAAGTGGCCACCGCACGACGCGCTTTTCAAAAAGAGTTACGCAACGCCTTCGAGCATGAGGAGTTCGAGCTTTACTATCAACCCCAAGTCTCGACTTATGATCGTCGACTCTTAGGCGCCGAGGCTCTCTTACGCTGGAATCATCCAGGCCGTGGGCTATTAACGCCAGACACCTTTATCGAAATACTGGGGCAAAAATCCTCAGCCGTAATGGTCGGAGAATGGATTTTGCGCTCGGCTTGCCAACAGGCAGCCCAATGGCGAAACATCATTCCCGACTTTACCATAGGGGTTAACTTATTTGAGTCACAGTTTCGTTCTGGATCTCTTCCCCAGACCATTCATGACATTTTAGATGAGTACCATCTCCCCCCTGAAGCACTAGAGCTTGAACTCGTAGAAAACATTTTACTACACACCGATGCAAAGACACTGAAACTGATATATGACCTACGCGATATAGGCATTGGCCTTGCCTTTGATGATTACGGCACGGGTTTTGCCTCACTCAGCCTTCTCAAGAAATTCCCTGTTACCCGTCTGAAGATAGATCGCTCGTTTATTCGGAACGTAACGACATCGAGTGAAGACGCCGCCGTGGTCAAAGCAATACTGTATCTCGCACGTAGTTTCGACATGAGTGTCATCGCAGAGGGCGTTGAAAATGAAGCTCAGCTTTCCTTTCTAAAAGAACACCACTGCCTAGAAGCACAGGGGTATCTTTTTGGCCGCCCTGTTCCCGCAAAAGATTTTATCTTACCGACGCAATAGAGCCACTTCAGAATAAATCTACCCAGCTGAATGTCTATAAAAAACTTGCAACAGGGTAAGCTCGATGCGTTTCCATTGACCTCTTTCGAGTCCACTGACGGCCTCCTTGTGCCATAACAAGATGCTGCGAGTAGTTCCCGTAACGCTCCGCTTGTCGGAATAGTCTTTCCAAGCGTTATTTATATAGCCCAGCATCAGCACTAGCGGCATCGGTCCTATCTGCATAGAGCTTAATCGCCAGTCTCCGGTTTCCCTCTCTATGGAGAGGGAGCGAAGCGGCAATGACGGTATCGTTCATCAAGATGAGCGCCGCTGAGTGTCAGTAGTATCCCGCCGTTCGGAGACACAGCGGCGTGAAGTTCACTCATATGTTCATCTCAGCCGCTGGCTTCATCCCGACTAAAGCGCGCAGGCGTTCATCACGCTCGCGCTGCTCGGCCTGCCCCTCGAGGCAGTCCGGCGCCTGAGCCTGCTCCAGCAAGTAGCGGCGAGCGTCTTCCAGGCGCATCACGCCCAGGTCTTCGCCGTCGCGGGTGCGCAGCGCCACTTCGCCGGCTGCCGCTTCCTTGGCGCCGACCACCAGCAGGAAAGGTACGCGCTGCAGGGTCTGCTCACGGATCTTGTAGCCGATCTTCTCGTTGCGCAGGTCGTGCTCGACACGCAGGCCGGCGTCCACCAGCCACTGGGCCACGTCGCGGGCATAATCGGCGTGGGCATCGGTGATTGGCAGCAGCACCGCCTGCACCGGCGCCAGCCACACCGGCAGCTTGCCGGTGTAGTGCTCGATGAGAATACCGGTGAAGCGCTCCAGCGAGCCGAACAACGCGCGGTGCAGCATCACCGGGCGCTGCCGCTGCCCCTCTTCGTCGACGTAGTCGATGCCGAAGCGTTCGGGCAGGTTCATGTCCACCTGCAGGGTGCCGCACTGCCAGTCGCGGCCGATGGCGTCGCGCAGCACGAACTCCAGTTTGGGCCCGTAGAAGGCGCCCTCCCCCGGGTTGATCTGGTACGGCAGGTTCATCGCGTCCAGCGCCTGCACCAGGGCGCCTTCGAGAGTGTCCCAGGTGGCTTCGCTGCCCATGCGGTTGGCCGGGCGGGTGGAGAGCTTGATGCGCACGTCGTCGAAGCCGAACTGACGGTAGATGTCCAGGGTCAGCGCCACCACTTCGCGGCATTCGGCATCCATCTGCGCCGGGGTGCAGTAGATGTGCGCGTCATCCTGGGTGAAATGGCGCACGCGCAGCAGGCCGTGCAGCGAGCCGGACGGCTCGTAGCGGTGCACCTTGCCGAACTCGCCCATGCGGATCGGCAGGTCGCGGTAACTCTTCAGGCCATGACGGTAGAGCAGCACGCTGCCGGGGCAGTTCATCGGCTTGAGCGCCAGGGCGCGCCCGTCCTCGGTTTCGGTGGTGAACATGTGGTCGCGGTAGTTCTGCCAGTGCCCAGAAATCTGCCACAGGCTGCGGTCCATCACGTCCGGGGTGTTGACCTCGATGTAGCCCGCGCCATCGTGGCGGCGACGCATGTAGCCGATCAGCTGCTGGAACAGCGTCCAGCCGCGCGGGTGCCAGAACACTGCACCGGGAGCATCTTCCTGGAAGTGGAACAGATCCAGCTCGCGGCCCAACTTGCGGTGGTCGCGCTTCTCGGCTTCTTCGAGGCGCTGCAGGTAGGCCTGCAGCGATTTCTTGTCGGCCCAGGCGGTGCCGTAGATGCGCTGCAACTGCTCGTTCTGCGCATCGCCGCGCCAGTAGGCGCCGGACAGTTTGGTCAGCTTGAAGTGTTTGAGAAAGCGTGTGTTGGGCACGTGCGGGCCCCGGCACATGTCGACGTACTCCTGGTGAAAGTACAGGCCCATGGCCGATTCCTCGGGCATGTCGTCGATCAGCTGCAGCTTGTAGTCCTCACCCCGTGAGGCGAACAGCGCGATGACCTCGTCGCGCGGGGTCATGCGCTTGATCACGTCGTAATCGCGCTTGATCAGCTCGCCCATGCGCTGCTCAATGGCGGCTAGATCCTCGGGGGTGAAGGGCCGCTCGTAGGCGATGTCGTAGTAGAAACCGTCGTTGATCACCGGGCCGATGACCATCTTCGCCGTGGGATAGAGCTGCTTGACCGCGTGGCCGATCAGGTGGGCGCAGGAGTGGCGGATGATCTCCAGGCCCTCGTCGTCGCGAGGGGTGATGATCTGCAGGCTAGCGTCGTGGTCGATGCGCTCGCAGGCGTCCACCAGACGGCCGTCGAGGCGCCCGGCCAGGGTGTTTTTCGCCAGGCCCGGGCCGATGGCAGCGGCGACTTCGGCCACGGTGACCGGTGCGTCGAAGGTGCGCTGCGAACCGTCGGGTAGCGTCAGGGTATTGCGGTGGTTACTCATTAAAAGCTCACTCCTAAAAAGGGCTTACTGATGTCTGGAGCGGGTGGCCTGAAACAGGTGACTTAACCAGGTGCGCTCCCGGCGGGTACCGAGCAGCACGCGGCTGAGCGCGGTCAGGTGGGGGAACTCCACCAGCATGCCGATCACCAGGGCGGCGTAGATCAGCGGCTGGCCGGGCAAAGCCGCCATGGTCACGGCAAGCATCAGCGGCGCATTGCGTGCGGCGGTGGTCATGCTCAGCAGGGCGTGCTCGGGGTAGTCGAAATGCAGCAGGCGGCTGAGCGCTTCACCGAGCAGGAAGGTCAGCACGAAGAAGATGAACACCGCCAGCAGCACCCAGGCGAACACGCCGCGGTGTTCGAGGATCACCGCGATGTTGCCGACGAAGATTTCCAGTACCAGCAGGCCGATCAGCCAGGGCAACAGTTGATCGACCCGGGCCAGTAAGGCCTCGAAACGCTCGCCGCCCAGCAGCCAGCGCAGCACCTGATGGGCGGCAATGGCCAGCAGCAACGGCTGCAGGAACCACTGCAGCAGCGTGCTGCCCAGGGCGCCCGCCTCCACCGCCACGGCCTGCCCGGCGAACAGTTGTAGATAGAGTGGGTAAAGCAGCAGTTGCACCAGCATGTTCAGCGGAATCAGCGCCGTTCCCAGAGCGACGTTGCCCTTGGCCAGCCGGGTGAAGTCGAGAAACCAGTCGGTGCAGGGCGACATGAAGTAGATCACCAGGCCGACCATGAACAGCGGATGGTGGCCAAGCAGCAGCCAGGCCACGGCGTAGCCGATCAGCGGAATCAGCACGAAGTTGGCCAGCAGCGCCACGGCGAAGAAACGCAGGTTGCTCGCTGCCTGCAGCAAGGCGCCAAAACGCACGCCAAAGAACAGCAGCGCCACCAGGCTCAGCAGCGTGGGGTCGACCCAGTCGCCCAAGCGCTCGCCGGTGTCCGGCGCGAAGTGCCCCAGGGCGGAGCCGAGGGCGATGGCCGCCAGCAGGATCAGTGAGGTGAAGGAGACGCCAGACGCCTTGAGCGTCAGCATTGGCAGCCCTCGCAACATTCTGCATTACCGAACGGCCCCCAACTGCCCGGCTCCTGCCCGGCATGTTCGAGACTCAGCCGCGCGGCGATCTCTTCGGCAATCAGCGCGAAACGCTGGCGGAACTTGTAGATGAAGCAGTAGATGAGCGGCTCGTGGCGCACCTGCGGGCCGACCAGAAACAGCCCCGGCGTGCGCAGCGACTCGTCGCGCTCGCTCAGGCGAATGCGGCCGCTCTCATCCCATGACCAGAAATCGGCAATCTGCGTGGCGCCGCCGCCCTTGAGGAAGCCGGTACCGAGTATCGGTGGCGTCTGGCTGTCCCAGTAGCGGCCGTCGGCAGCGTGAATACGTGCCCCGCCGCCTGCGTCGGCACTGACCTCCACCACGTCGGCGCCGTAAATGATCTGCAGCGCGCCGCTGGGCTGCAGGTCACGCAGGCGCTGCTGGCTGTAAGGCGACAAGGCCACGCTGGGGTCGTGTACGCCGGGTTGCTCCCAGGTGGCACGGCGCACCAGCAGGCGCACCGAGTGGCCCAGGCGCACCAGATTCACCACCGTATCCACGCCGCTTTCGTAGCCGCCGATCACCGTGTAATGGCCGGGCTCGAGGGCCTGCCAGTCGGCCACGTTGGCGTAGTGCAGGCACCACTGTCCGCCCGGAAAGGGATTCAGATCAGGGAACTGGTATTCGCCGCAGGCCCAGATGACGAAGCGCGCTTCGTAGTCGCCCTGCTCGGTTTCAAGCTCGAAGTAGCCATCGTGGCGGCGGGTCACGTCCAGCACCTTGCACTGGCAGGTGATCGAAAGCTCGGCTGCCTCGGCAACGAAGCGTAAATACTCGGCGTACTGCCGGCCGCTCAGATGCTCGGCCCCGACGGCGAGTGCCGGTGACGTCACGGCGTCGACGGCGTTGAGATCGGCCAAGCCGAAAGGATTGCTGTAGAACGACGGGGTGATGAAACGGGTCTGCGCGGGCCAGCGGTGAAACGACTCGCCGATGCGCCCGCTCTCCAAAATTTCATACTCGATGTCGGGTACGGCCTGCAGCGCTCTGGCCATACCGATACCGGCCGCCCCCGCGCCTACGATCACTACATCGACACTACGCATCGGCGCCCCCTGTCGTCTTGAATGTCACACTCTGGTTTTGACGCTCACTGCTCATATGAGCGCCTCCGTGCGTGGTTTGAGCTTTGAGCCCGAGGCGCCGTCTTGGATGTCGAAACCAAGCGCTGCCAGTTCGTCGCGCAGGGCGTCCGCCTTGGCGAAGTCACGCTTTTGCCGCGCCTGCTCGCGTGCGGCCAGAAGCCTTTCGGCCTGGGCGATTTCATCTGTGCGCTCTGCACCGCTTTCTCCAACATCCCGTTCTGCGTCAGCGTTATGGAGCAGCCCGAGCAAACTCGCCGAGGCCAACAGCCGAGCTTTGGCTTCGGCTTGCTGCGCGTATGTTTCAGCACTATCGAGAGTGCGCACTAACTGCTGTAGCCGAGTTAGGGCGGCGGAGACGTTCAAGTCGTTACGCAGCGCCGCCAGCACGTCGGCATCGGCGCCGATGCCAGGCGTGGGGGCAACATCGGCTACTTTTCGCAACGTGGTGTAAATACGCGCCAGCGTTTTACGCGCGGCCTCGAGACGGGCGGCGTTCCAGTCCAGCGGCCGCCGGTAGTGGGTCGAGAGCAGGGCCAATCGAATCGCCTCACCCGAGGCCTGCGCCAGTAAGTCGCGCACCAGCAGCACGTTGCCCAGCGATTTGGACATCTTCTGCCCATCGACGGTGACGAAGCTGTTGTGCACCCAGGTGCGGCAGTAGAGCCCACCGTGGGCGCAGGTGCCCTGGGCGATCTCGTTTTCGTGATGGGGAAAAATCAGGTCCTGGCCACCGCCGTGAATGTCGATGGTGTGGCCCAGGTGCTGGCCGATCATCGCCGTGCATTCGACGTGCCAGCCCGGCCGACCCCGCCCCCAGGGGCTCTCCCAGCCGGGCTGCTCGTCGGTCGAGGGCTTCCACAGCACGAAGTCCAGCGGGTCGCGCTTGTAAGGTGCAACTTCCACTCGGGCACCCGCGAGCATGTCTTCCGGGCGACGCCCCGAGAGATGGCCGTACTCCGGGTAGGAGGCCACCTCGAAGAGCACGTGCCCTTCGACCTCGTAGGCGTGACCGCGCTCGACGAGCGTCTGCACCAAGGTAATGATGTCATCGATATGCGCCGTTACGCGCGGCTCGACGTCGGGAGTAAGCACGCTCAGCGCCTGCATGTCCTGGTGGTAGGCATCGATGTAGCGCGAGGTGATACTGCCGATGGAAACACCGGCGGCCGCCGCGGCAGCGTTGATTTTGTCGTCTACGTCGGTGAAGTTGCGCGCGTACACCAGCTCGCGGTAATCGTGGCGCAGCAGGCGTGCCAGCACGTCGAATACTACGGCAGGCCGTGCATTACCAATATGCGCATAGTTGTACACCGTCGGCCCACACACGTAGAGCGTGACCCGATCCGGCCTTTCGGTTTGCAGCGGCTCCTTGGTGCGCGTCAAGGTGTTATGCAACAGGATGTGGGTCATACCAGGTGCTCCTGAAGGTACTTCCAAAAGAGTCTTTTACGAGGCTTGTATAAAAGAGGGCGGCCGGGGCATCGATACCCACAAGCAACGGCAATGCCACTGCGGTTCGGCCGATGAGCGAGATAAACGGTATTCAGAGGTCAGCTGTCTTGCGCTCTCGAGGAGGCGCAGATGCCACACAGGCCGTGCAACTCCACGGTGGTGTGGCTTAGCGAAAAGCCGTTACCGCTCGTCCAGCGTCCCAGGCAATGTGCCAGTTCGTCGTCGGAGAATTCGTCGACGTGGCCGCAGTTATCGCAGATGGCAAACGCTCTCGCCGCGTGGTGGCAGCCATCCGAATGGCGACACGAAACATAGGCGTTCATGGACTCGAGCCGGTGAACGATGCCCTGTTCGAGCAAACGATCCAGCGCGCGGTATACCTGGGTAGGCGCATTGAACCCTTGCTCACGCAGGCGAGCTAGCAGCGTATAAGCGCTCAGCGGGCTTTGGGCGCGCCTCAACGCGGTGTATACGGCTTTTTGGTTGGCGGTCAAAGGCATGGTCGAATCGCTCGGTTAATTCCGCTCATTCAACGGCTAACTCGGTAATCTTTTTCAGCACGTAATCCCAGTTGCGTTCTCAAGGACATACATAGCGGCGCATGCAATACTAAATAAAACGTTATAACATAACAAATAAATAACGCATAGTGGCGTAGGCCTGCTTATTCGAGCCGCACCATTGATAACGTGAGCACCTCACTGCCAAGCGAGTAAACGGTTAGCGTTGAATGAAATGGAAAATAGCACCTGCTTAATTAGATAAACGAGAACTATTCTTTCCTCATGACGTCGCAACGTTAAATATCCATTAGTTGGCGGGAGACGCCTGTGCTGATCAAGAAAAAGAGAGTGCGTTCGCATACCGAAGACCGCTATTTGGCCCTCGTGCTGGCAACGGCAGCTGGAGTACTCAATGCCATGGCCCTGGGCGCCTTCGGTTTTCTTCCCTCACACATGAGCGGCAACGCATCGCAGATATCGAGCGAAGTGGTTAGCGCCGACACCTACGGCTTGCTCTTTCTCGCAGCACTAATTCTCGCCTTTGTGGCGGGCGGTATGTTGGCGCGTATCACCGTTCTCATGGGGCAGAGACTACGCACCATTTTTTGCCTGATTTTGCTGATGGAAGGCGCAGCCTTGAGCGCCATTTCGCTCTTCGAAATCCTGTTTTTCTCGCCGCGCTTCGATTCGGAAGTCTTGCTGTCACTGGGCTTTTTGATGGGCGTGCACAATTCCACCTCGACCCAGCTCTCCAACGGTCGGGTAAGAACGACCCACGTGACCGGTACCCTGACCGATGCAGGAATAGCCCTGGGCTCGGTGATCTCGTGTCTTTTCTCGCGTGAAAAAGCGCTAGACCGGCGCGCGTTTCAAAAGCAATTGCACACCCACCTGACGACGATTTTCTCCTTTCTCACTGGCTGTGTCGCCGGGCTTTTGCTCTTCGACGCTTTCGGTTTCAAGGCGATGCTTGCCCTAGGCGCTTTTCTCATGGTCGTCGCCGCCAGCGCCATCGTGCTCACGGTACGCACTGCAAGCAAGCTGATGGTGGCGCGTAAAGCGTGACTTTCTTCTATACAGAAGAGGCGATCTTCTATACAGAAGCTACGATGCCAAGGAGGCGCCAATGAACAAGCTCGCCCCAGAAACGCTGACACTACCCGCCGATCACCAGTACGGCTTTCCCAACGCATTACTGCCGGTGCTGGTGTATCGTGGTGCGGTGAAGATCAAAGACCCCGAAACGGGGGCTCAAAGCTTCGAGGCGCTCTTCGCGCGAAACGGCTGGCTGCCTGCCTGGCGCTACCACCTTTATGATTTCCATCATTTTCACACCACCGCTCACGAGGCACTGGGAGTGTTTCGCGGCCACGCCAAGGCGCGGCTGGGTGGTCCTAGCGGTATCGATATCGTGCTCGAAAAAGGGGACGTGCTGGTGCTGCCTGCCGGGGTCGGTCACAAGAGCCTGGAAGCAAGCGATGACTTTTGCATGGTCGGCGCCTACCCCGAAGGGCAAACGCCCGACCTCAAACGCGGCGACCCCGCCACGCTGGATGACGCCCTCGTCCAAACGGCAGCCGTACCGCTCCCTGAGCATGCCCCGCTAGGCGGGGCGCTTGCGTTTTTGTGGGGTGGCGAGCCGTGAACTGATGCGCCCTGCGCTTTTTTTGATTTTCCTCCCTGCCTCCTTCACGATATTGGCCTTGTAAAGGCCGCCGTCAGCGGCCTCGATGATCGTAAGGAGCCCTCTTGAGCAAACCCAACCGCCCGCTGACCGGTTTGGAAACGTATTACGCCCGCACGGTTTACGTGCGCTTGATATTACTCAAGTGGGTGCTGCTGGTGTTGGGCATTCTACTTACCCTACTCGGCATCGGATTGCCCGTTGCGTTCGTGGTGGACGATATGCGCATATCGCCTCTCATGATGATGTTTCTGTTCGCACTGGCATTGGTCATTTTTGCCTTGGGGCTTTTCATCACCGCCCATGGGCTATGGCGACAAATGACGCTGAGCCCCACCACGACGCAGCTACGCGGCACTCTGATCGAAAAGCGACGCACGGCCGTTAGCCCCAATACCGGCAGTCGTTCTACCCACTACGAGTATTACATCGATGCCATTCGGATTTGCTGGCCTCCCAACTCGGAAGGGATTTATCGCCCGCTGGTGGGCCAGTATGTGGCGCTAAGCGTGGCGATGATCGACATCTCCAGCCTCCAGAAGCTGAAAACGCTACTAGCGCGTTTGAATAAGCGTTTGCTTGGCCAGGATATCGACGGGGTGGGGATCGTGCTCAATCACCAAGGCACCATCAATATCCACGGGGTACTGGCAAAGTATGGACGCCACTATTTGCTCATCCACCAGCTTCAGTGGGCGCTCTCTTTCTGCCTTTTCGCGGCGCTCACCCTGTATATCGCGATGCAGCCATTCATGGTGACCTTCATCGCGCGAACGAACGTTTTGTTGGTGCTGCTGGCTATGGTCCTCTATTTGCTAGGTGTCTGCACGGCGGGCTATTTCATCTTCAAGGGCTACCAAAAAATACGCAAGTGGCTCGACCCCCGTTATGACGACACCCCGCACGAGGAGCGGTTGCGGGGATGAACATAGCCGTTACCCACTACTACTCACTACGCGCTTAAGCGGTCACGCAAAGATAAGAAAGAATCACCTCGACCGCATGAGCGCGGCGTGCGGCGAGCCAGCCCGGTGCCGCCAGGTCCTGCTCGAAGATGATGGAGAGAGTATCGCGCTGATTGATATGGATGATCGACAGCGACAGAATTGAGATATAAAGCTGAGTGGGGTCAACAGCAGGACGAAATACCCCAGCCGCTTCGCCTCGCGACAGCGTATCGCGAATCATCCCCACCAGTGGCGTCGTTTGCTGCACAACTTTGCTAGATTTGCGCAGCATGCGCCCTCCAAGCAGGTTTTCGTTACGCACGAGACTTGTGAACTCAGGATGTTCGGCCATGTGGTCGAAGGTGAATTCGACCAAAGCACGCATGCCCGCCTCGGGCTCGAGGCCGCCTAGATTAAGCGCGCGCTCCTTGGCGCGCAGCTCCGCGTAAACGTGCTCCAGTACGGCCAGATAAAGCCCTTCCTTGTCGCCAAAATAGTGGTACGCCATACGCACGTTGCACTCAGCCACACCCACGATGCGCTGCATGCGCGCGCCGTCGTAGCCACGCTCACAAAATTCTTGCATCGCTGCCTTTAGCAGGCGTTCACGCGTTTCCTGAGCGTCTCGACGCTTGGGGCTTTGGATACGCGGGTGCCGCTGCGAAGCACCAGGTTCGTGAAGGCTCATATCAACGTCCTGTATTTCATCTCAACGTCCTGTCGCTCTTTACCGTTTCGGCTTGTCAAAGCCCTAACGCAATGCCATCGCTGCGCGGGTCATGGGCGGCGTATGCGCCATTCTCAGGAGTAATGACTACCGCACCAGGTTGTCCAGCCAAGGCACTTTGCACAGGTAGCGGACTCACTTGGTGGCCACGCTTAGCCAGTTCGGCAAACACGGCCTCACCGGCATCCTGCTCTAGCTTTAAGGTATCGCGACCATCAGAGAAAGTGCGCCCAAGCAGAAAACGCGGAGCACTCAGAGCGCTGAGCGGATCCATGCCATAGTCTATCAAACGGGTCAGCACTGCGGCTAAGGTCTGCGGCTGCCCGTCGGCACCTTGAGTGCCATAAAGCAGGCGCGGCTTGCCATCCACACGGTACATGCCTGGGTTAAGGGTGTGAAACGGCCGCTTACTCGGCGCCAGCACGTTCGGATGCGCCGGATCGAGGCTGAACGCCGCGCCACGGTTATGCCAAAGAATGCCGGTATCGCCAATCTCAACGCCGCTTCCCCAGTCGTAGTAGATCGTCTGCAACATCGAAACGGCATTGCCAAAACGGTCAGACGCGGCGAGATAAACTGTATCGCCGTGCTGATAGTCCAGGGGCCACGCCAACGCTCGACGCATATCGATCTGTTTGGCTTGAGCGTCGAGGTGCTCTGCCGACAATAGGCGATCCCAAGGCACCGAGGCAAACTCAGGATCCGCCAGGTGAGCATTACGGTCCAGAAAGGCGCGCTTCACTGCCTCGACCAACAGGTGGTAATAGTCGGCACTGCCCTCTTCGATGCGCGAAAGGTCGAAACGCGCCAGAATGCCCATGATCTCGAGCGTCGTCATTCCCTGCGTCGGCGGGCGATGGGCCAACAGTTCCCCCCCACGATAGGCCACCGATAGCGGCGCTTCGATACGGGCACGAGTCGCGGCTAGATCCGCCGCCGTCAGCGGCGACCCAGCATCGGCGAGTCCAGCGGCGATCCTCGACGCCAACTCTCCTTCATAAAAATCTCGATAGCCGTTCGCAGCCAGCGACTCGAGCGAAGCGGCCAGTTGTGGTTGATGAAGCCTATCGCCCACTTGTGGCAGCTTATTGCCGGGCATGAACAGCTTGCGCACGCAGGGCATGGCAGCCATCTCATCGCGCCTAAAATCGAGCCAGAATCGCTGCGAGGGCGAAAGCGCGAAGCCCTCGCTGGCAAATTCGATAGCGGGCGCCAGCAAGGCTTGCCAGCTCATTTGGCCGCCACAATGCTGGCGGGAAATCTCGTGGGCCTGCCCCCAGGTATCCACCGTCGCTGCCGTGGTTAGCAACGAACCCGGCCCTCGCGTGGGCAGCGGGCCTGAGAGTTCGAGCCTTGCCTGCGGTGCCTGACCAATGCCGGAGAGCGTACGAACGCCGCCCGCAGCATCGGCAATGATCATGAAAGCATCCCCGCCAAGCCCGTTAAAGTGCGGATAAGTGACGGCCAGGCACGCGCTCATGGTAATCGCCGCTTCGACTGCATTACCTCCCTGACGCAGCACCTCGCGTCCCGCTTCGGTGGCCAGAGTATGCGGGCTGGTCACGACCCCTTCGAAGGAGTGCGCCAGCGCCGATGAATCGTGATCCGTCGAAATGACCAAAATATATGTCCTTATGTTGGCGCTCTAGCCGCCGTATACCACGCTGGGCAACCACATGCTGATGGCGGGAATGTACGTCAGTAGTACCAAGGCAAACAGCGCAATCCCGATGAACGGCATTGCCCCACGCACCGCTTGCACGTAATCGACGCCCTTGAGCGTGCCCGCGACGAACAGGTTGAGGCCGAACGGCGGGGTAAACATACCAATCGCCCCGTTGACGGTCAGTACCGCGCCTAGATGCACGGGGTCGATCCCCACGCGCAGGCCCACCGCGTAAAACAGCGGTCCTAGAATCACCATGATCGATGAAGCATCGAGGAACATACCGGCGATCAGCACCGATACATTGATCAGTAGAAAAATGTGATAAGGGTTGTCGGAAAGCGACAGAATGGCATTGGCCAGCATCACCGCCAGACCGTTACTGGTCAAAAACCAGGCCAATACCGATGCTGCCGCCAGGATGATCATGACCTGAGCAGTGGTGGTTGCCGCCTCTACCATGCTGTAAAACAGATCTTTGAGGCTTTTTTCGCGGTAGATCAGCGCCGAAACCAGCAGCGCATAAATCACCGAGACAGCCGCCGCTTCGGTGGGGGTAAAGATACCCAAGTAGATACCGCCGAGCACCACCACCGGCACCCCAAGCCCCCAAGAAGCCTCTTTCAGCCCGGTCAGCACCTCGCGCCAGCTAGGCGGCGTCATGGGGGTTACACCATCTTTCTTCGCCCGATACCAGCAGTAGGGTAAGAAACAAGCGCCGTACAAAAGCCCCGCGCCCACGCCCGCCATGAACAAGGCTCCTACCGAGACGCCGGTAACGGCCGCATAGACTATCATCACCACCGAAGGCGGAATGATGATGCCCAACGAACCAGACGAGACCAATACGCCAATGGAAAATGGACCGGAATAGCCCTCCTTGCGCATGGCGGGATACAGCAGTGACCCCACCGCTACCACGGTAGCTGGACTTGAGCCCGAGATAGCGCCAAAAAACATGCTCGATGACACCGCCGTCATACCCATGCCACCGGTAAAGCGCCCCACCAGGAGGTTGGCAAAGCGAATGATACGCTGCGACAGCCCTCCTGCGCTCATCAGGCTACCGGTGAGAATGAAGAAAGGAATGGCCATCAAAGGAAACTTATCTAGCCCTGCAAATAGCCGCTCAATGACGATGGCCAGCGGGATATGGCTGAAACTCCCCATCGCCACCGCAACGGAACCGGCCAAGGCAATGAAGATGGGCACGCCCACCAGCATCGAGGCCGCCAAGAGAACGAGAAAGGTGATGACCATGACGTTATCCGATCTGATCGAGATGAACGGGACCCTGCTCACGATCGAACAGCGTACGGAAAAAATGCTGGGTAAAACGGATTCCCATCAATAGTCCCCCGACGGGAATCGCCAGTTGGATGGCCCACATGGGCGCCTGCAGTGCCGAACTTACCTGACCAAAGCGGTGGGTCTGCTCAGTAAGCTGAACGCCGTACACCACCAAAAAAACACAGAATGCGATCGAGATCGCATGCACCAATAGCGTGACCGCTTTTGCCATCGGCGGCGGGCTAAAACGACGCAGAATATCCACACCGATGTGAATCCCCTGACGCGCCGCAACGCTAGCCCCCAACAGCACCATCCAGACAATCTCGTAGCGCACTAGCTCTTCGGCCCAGGAAAAACCATCGTTGAACACGTAGCGCGCAATGACATTGGCGAACAGAATGATCGAGGCCGACAAAATTAGCAGGCCAATCAAGATTTCCTCTGCGCGTGAGATCACGGCATCGAGTTTGCGCATCACAGACTCCACTAGCGATGAGAGAGAGGAGGAAGAAAAACCACAACGTGAGTAGAGCTAGCGCGAAAAAGGGCCAGCAGAGTGTCGCCAGCCCCTCGTCTATCGCGTCACTCTGCTTCGGCGATCGCCTGCTGGAACTCCGCTACCAAGTCGGCACCTATGTCGCTTGCAAACGCCTCGTGTACCGGTGCGGTTGCCGCTCTGAAGGCAGCCAACTGGCTATCGTCAAGCGTGCTGATGTTGGTGCCGCTGGCTTCGATGGTGTCGATATAACCGGCTTCTCGACGCGCAGTTTCTTCACGCTGGAACGTAGTGGTTTCTCGCGCCACCTCGGTCAACAACGCTTGGTCCTCAGCGCTTAGCCCTTCGAACCAGCGCTGGCTGAACAGAAAGGCGTAACCCAAGTAAGCATGGTTGCTGATGACCATGTCCGACTGCACCTCGTAGAATCGCATTTGGGCAATCGAAACCAACGGGTTCTCCTGACAGTCGACGATGCGCTGCTGCAGCGCGTTATAGGTTTCGCCGAAGGAAATCGGCACCGGGTTGGCACCCATCGCCCTGAACTGCTCCATGATGATGGGGCTCTGCATTACGCGCACTTTCTGCCCGCTGAAGTCTTCCGGCCCCTCAATGGGATGGTTACAGGTGAACTGCTTGAAGCCACTTTCCCAGAACGTTACGCCGTGCAGACCGACCTGCTCTACCGTGGCGAGAAGATCATCGCCTGCCTGACCATCCAGCACGGTGTGGGCGATCTCCGGGGTCGGAAATAGGAACGGAAGGTCGACGATCTGCATGGCGGGTACGAAGCCCGATAGCTTGGCCGTGGGAATGATCGCCGCCTCTACGGCGCCCATCTGCATTTGCTGGGTAACTTCGACATCGTCACCCAGCGTATTGTTAGGAAATATTTCGACAGTGATCTCGCCACTGCTGCGCTCGGCTATCGTGTCCCGGAAGCGCTCGGCGGCTAAGTGCTGAGCGCTATCTTCCGGTAAGTCATGGTGAAATTTAATATGGACATTGGCACTTGCTACGCCAGAGAGCATCATTGCCCCCATGGCGACGCTACCTACGAGAGCTTTCAATTTCATAGCCTTAATGTGCTTTTTCATGAGGTGACCCCTGCCTTTACATCTTGTCATTGAACGTTCGTTACACAGCGAGATAAGTAATCGTTTACTTAATAATTCACTATGCAGATATCGTGCCAATATAAATTCTTGTTAGGTGGCTGATTTCATTGAGAAAGGAGATAAAAAACCGCACCACCACTGTGCATAGAGCACTAACATGGTGCGGGCACCGTTTGAAATTCAGTTAGGGGAAGCCATATCGAATAATGTTGCCAATCCCCAAGCTACTAGTGAGCGCGATAGTGGCGAACGTGATCGATCAAGGCGCGAAGCCTAGGCGTAACGGTACGTCGGCTGGGATAGTAGAGATAAAAACCCGCAAAAGGTGGTAACCACTCGTCTAGCATAGTGATCAGTTCACCACGTTCGATATAAGGCTTGAAGGTCTCCTCCATTCCAAACGTAACACCGCCGCCGGCTAGCGCCATACGGGTCATTAACAACATATCGTTGGTCGTAAACTGGGGTTCGACCGCCACGTCGAACGCTTTGCCATCGCGTTCGAACTCCCATCGATAAGGCGCTGTATCAGGCAATAGACGCCAGCCAATGCAACGATGTTGGGTCAAGTTACGGGGATGATCTGGCTGCCCATGGCGGGCCAGATAACGCGGTGATGCAACGGCGACCTGACGCTGCTCTCCCGTAAGAGGAATGGCGACCATGTCTTGCTCGATCACCTCACCCAGGCGTATCCCGGCATCGAATCCCGCATCAACGATATCGAACTCCTCGTCGCTCACCGTCACATCCAGCACGATATGGGGATAGCGCTCGATAAAGTCGGCAAGCAACGGTCCTGATAAAAACCGCTCTGCAATCGAGGTCGTCGTCACTTTGAGCTTACCCCGAGGTGACCCGGGTTCATCCACCGTCGCCTCAAGCACTGCGGCTATATCCGCCAAGGGGCTTACCACTGCCTGAAGCAGCCGCTCCCCCTCCTCCGTCAGCCTTACACTGCGCGTCGTTCGATTGAAAAGAGGCTTTCCCAGCGTACGCTCGAGACGTCCCACACCCTGGCTCACCGCCGAGCGCGTCACGCCTAATCGATCAGCTGCAATGCGAAAGTTTTGTGCCTCAGCTACAGCAACAAACATCGTCAAAAGATTGAGATCACTGCTCATTGGTAAACCTGGCTAACCTAAGAGTCCAGCATTCAGCATATTCTGTTTACGCATTCGGCGCTCTATCGTGACTGCCTTGGGTACCAACGAGGTTCCCACCCAAGAAACGAGGAGAAAAAGCGCATGAGCATCAACCATAAAGTCGTCTTGATTACGGGCGGAAGTAGCGGCATCGGAGAAGCCATTGCCCGAGAATTGGCTACTGCAGGCGCCAAGGTGCTAGTGGGCGCACGCCGTCTGGATAGGCTGGAACAGATCGTCAAAGAGATCCGCCTTGAGGGCGGAACGGCAGAAGCACACGCCCTAGACGTTACGGATCGAAACGCGATGGCGGCCTTCGCTCAGGATGCACTGGATCGCTGGGGGCGCATCGATGTGTTGGTCAACAATGCAGGCATCATGCCGCTTTCGCCGCTTAGTGCCGACAAGTTGGATGAGTGGGAGCGTATGATCGACGTGAATATCAAGGGCGTTCTATGGGGCATCGGCGCCGTCTTGCCCACCATGGAGCACCAAGCCGAGGGGCAAATCATCAATATTGCATCTGTTGGGGCGCTCAAAGCCGTTCCCACGGCCGCCGTTTACTGCGCAACGAAGTTCGCCGTACGCGCTATATCGGATGGGCTGCGCCAGGAAACGTCCAACATTCGCGTGACCTGCGTAAACCCAGGTGTCGTAGAGAGCGATTTGGCATCGACCATCACGCACGATGAGACGGCGGCCTCCATGGATGAGTACCGCGCCATAGCGCTACAACCCATCGATATTGCCCACGCGGTTAGGCAGCTTATCGAAGCACCCGCTAACGTCGATACCTCGGAGATTACTATTCGCGCTACCGCATCACCCCATTAAGGCCCACTCAATGCACCATAGCAACACGCGCCGATGCCGAAGGCACGCTGTAAAGCCCCGCCTGGGTATCGAACTGGCGTTGGAGCAGGTCGGCATTCGCGACCAGCACGCGATAGTCAGGGTGGGTTCGTGCCGCCGGGTAGATCTCCTCTAGCGTTATGACCGCACGGCCAAGGTGGCGCACGCACTGCACCCGCAGGGCGTGCGGCACGCTCCGTTCATCGGCGAGCTCTACCAGGCGCTCCAACCCCGCGCGCGCGTAGCGGTGCATCATCTGCCTATCACCGATATCACTGAATAAACCCGCGAGATTGAACGCTGCGATAGTGTAGGTCATAGGCGCATATTGGCAGGCAGCAGGGTCAGTATGGGCCTTGTCGAACATGTCGTTGGCCTCTGCCATTGCCTTCTCGTAATAGTGCTGCGCCTCGCGCATGTCACCACGCTCGAACGCCTCGTTACCGGCTTGGGTGAAGCGCGCCCATTGGCTGTCGATACTCTCTTCAACTGGCATGACGTGCATCGTCTGGCTCATCGAAGGCTTCCTCTTTTAGGAACCGTTTTGAGGATGTGGGCAAGGCGTGCGGCAAAGACGTGTTGCTGAGAAAACAAACGCCTTTGTGAGCCACCTAGGCAATGCCACAGCCTGCCCCTTTGATTTAAAACTTAGCATTGGCTAAAATTTTAAGCAAAGGGAAACAAACCTTTTGCAAGCACTGTGACGGCATCGATGAAAACCAACCGAGGAGAGAACCATGGCGTTTACGCTTCCCGAGCTACCCTACCCCCGCGACGCCTTAGCACCGCATATGTCGCGCGAGACACTGGATTACCACTACGGAAAGCACCACAACACCTACGTGACCAAGGCCAACGACGCGATCAAGAACACCGCCGACGCATCGCTTAGTAACGCCGATTTGCCTGAGCTAATCACCCGTGAGCGCGACGGGTTTCTGTTCAATCAGGCCGCGCAAATCTGGAACCACACGTTTTTCTGGCACTGCCTGACGCCCGGAGGTTCTGCTCCCTCTGGCGAGCTGGCCCGTGAATTGGACCGCCACTTTGGCTCGCTGGAGGCATTCAAGCAGCAGTTTTCAGACGCCGCGCAGAAGGTCTTTGGCGCTGGCTGGACGTGGCTAGTGGCAGACGGCGACACGCTCAAGATCGTCAATACCCCAAATGCACAAAATCCACTGCTCGAAGGCCAAACGCCGCTTCTGACCGTCGACATGTGGGAGCACGCCTACTACATCGACCACCGCAACGCGAAACCGGATTTCCTGGAAAGCTTCTGGGCGCTAGCAGATTTCGGCGCCGCTGCGCGGCGGCTGGATGAGTGAGAGTGGTGAGTGGTGAGTGGTGAGTAGTAGGCAAAAATGAGGTGGTGTGAAGCATAGCAAAGCCCCTACCGTCCTTGTACTTAGCTGCCGTGCCCATCTTATAGGTGGGCACGGTGGCGTATCAGAATTTCGCAACACTATGGTTATTTCTATTCCACATGGCCTTTTCCCGCCGCGACAAGGCGCAAGCCCCCAACGAGTAACGACCCCACCATAAAGCCGATAACTGCCGAGCACAGCGTATTGAAGCTCCAGCCGAGCACGCTGCCAAAGGCCCCGGTGGCTTCCGCAATGATGTGCTCAATATGGTGCACCCAGGCGTAAGGCGCGTTGAGCCAGCCCAGCCCCTCCTCTCCCATATTGGCCAGCAGAATGTGCCCGCCCACCCACAGCATCGCCACGGTGCCCACCAACGAAATGACCGCCAGTACGCTAGGCATGGCCGTTACCAAGCCACGGCCCAGCGCTTGCGCCCCCGAACCTTCGCGCTCGGCGAGTTTCAGACCGATATCGTCCATGCGCACCAGCAGCGCCACCGCGCCATACACAAGCACTGTAATGAAGAAGGCCACGACCAATAGGCTTACCAGCTGCGACCAAAACCCTTGATGAGCCACCTCAGAGAGCGCAATCACCATGATTTCAGCCGAAAGAATCAGATCGGTACGAATGGCGCCGCTTACGATCCGCTTTTCGGCCTCTGGGCCCTTAACCACGGCAGGCTTGTCATCGTGCTGGGCGCCGAAAAATTTGTGCCATACCTTCTCCGCCCCTTCGAAGGCGAGATAAGCGCCGCCCAGTATCAAGATAAGGGGCAATAGCGCAGGCAGAAAGTGATTCAATAAAAGCGCCACCGGCAGAATGAACAGCAGCTTGTTACGGATCGACCCCAGCGCGATCTTCTTGACGATTGGCAGCTCACGCTCCGCCGTCACACCTTGCAAATATTGCGGCGTAACGGCCGTGTCATCGACCACCACCCCAGCCGCCTTCGCCGTAGCACGCCCAGCCGCCGCCCCCACATCATCGAGCGAAGCGGCCGCAAGCTTCGCAAGGGCCGCGATGTCATCCAGCAAACCCAACAATCCGCCCATGGGGCTTCCTCCGTGAATAAGCGTTAACGCTCGTACAGCATAGGCAGAATCGACGTTTGGAGACGCGTCTTCGGATCAAGCACAGCGAGCACCCAGTGGAATGCCTAAAATAAACTACCGAACGGTAATTTATTGAAAATTCTAGCGCGTCGAACCACATAAGTTACCGAACGGTAATTAACCAATTGTGTCCTAGCAAAACTCTATCTAAAATTACCTAACGGTAATCATCGATAGGCGTTCCACATGGCAACACATACTCCTGCTTCACCCACGACTATTCGACAAAGTGAAGAGCTTGGTCAACTGGTGCGCCAATACCGCATCGAGCAAGGTTTATTACAGATGGACCTGGCGGGACTCGCGGGTACCGGCAACCGTTTTATCGTCGATTTGGAACGCGGCAAGCCTACCCTTCAGTTGCAAAAAGTGTTGGATGTATTGGATTTAATGGGCCTTGAAGTGGTAGTGAAGCGCAAGGGGAATAGTGGCCATGGCGAGTAACTCCTGTCTGGCGGTATATCAGGCTGAAAAGCTGGTTGGATGGCTGCACGATGCTAACCCACTACGCTTCGAGTACGTTTCAACGTGGCGAGAGCATCCTAATGCAGTCAGCCTCTCACCTTCTTTGCCCCTCTCACAGCTGGTTCACGAAGGCGATAGCGTTTTAGCTTATTTTGAGAACCTACTGCCGGAGGGCAGCCTTCGCAACCACCTCGAACTTCGTCATCACACCACAACCGTTTTCGGACTGCTGAACGCCGTCGGCGGAGATACCGCCAGCGGCTTCACTCTACTTGCTCCCGGCGAACCACCTGTGCTGCCCCACTACCGGCCTACTCAATGGGCAACCGTGGCGGAACATTTACGTCAGCGAAAACCAGGTTCTTTATTCATATCGAATAGCAGCGACGCGCGTATTTCACTCGCGGGTGCTCAAAACAAGCTACTTCTTATGATAAAGCCAGATGGAAGCCCCGCCATACCAGAAGGCTCGGCCCCATCCAGCCATATACTCAAACCGGATATTCAAGGGCTGAAGGGGGTTTGGGCGACCGCCCTGAATGAAACCTTCTGCATGCAGTTAGCCAATGAGCTCGAACTCGACGCGGCCGAAGCGACCTACCAACCCGATACCCGAGCCTGCCTGGTGCGCAGATATGACCGTATTTCCGATGCGCAAGGCAACTTGCAGCGCCTGCACCAGCTGGATTTCTGCCAACTCGCCAGGACCCCGTCATCGATCAAATATGAAAGCGACGGCGGCCCTGGCCTAATCTGCTGCCGTGAGCTTTTGCAACAACAAGGCGCACCGGCCAAGGACCTACAGCGGCTGATCGGTTGGCTTTTTTTCAATCTATTGATTGGCAACAACGACAGCCACGCTAAGAATCTTGCCATTCTTTATACTCCCGATGGTCCACGCTTAGCACCCTTCTACGACTTGATGAGTACGACACTTTATAGCGGCCTTTCAAACCGCTTTGCTTTGCGCATCCACCATGAGGATCGACCAGGCCACATCGAACGGTCGCATTTGGAAGCACTTGCCCGTACGCTGCGCTTTCAACCCCGTTATTTCATGAAGCAGGGGCTAGAGCTGGTGGAACGTATGCCGGATGCTATCGACCGGGTCATCACTACGTTAAGCCCCTTGGCTAACGAAGGGACCGAACAGACATGTCTTGAGCGGTTACAACAGCGCCTTTCGACCAACTGCCGAAAAATGCCGCGACGTTGGCAACGGATAACGACGCACTGATTGAGAAATAACAAGCCGTAATGTCGTAGAGATGCTTGAGCCGATTACCCCGCGTATTCGAATCAAATAATGAGCCGATTAGGACTCATACTCGGCTCAAGCACAGCTAGCGCCCCACGCCTGCTACCCTTTGACATGAATTTCGTTGCACGACACGTTATTATCCCGCTAAAGAATTTTCCTGCCGACCTCACTGCGCACCCTACTGCTCGAACTGGACACGCTATGCACAACCTATGGATTCCCGTTGTCGCCATTGTCGTCGTGGCGGGCCTGATATTCGGCAACCAAGCCTACTCCGAGGCCCAGCGCGATGCCCATATTGCGACGGCGATCTCAGAGCGCGTCGGCAGCCAAACATCCGCCGAGATTTTCCACCTGAGGCAAGTCAACAAGGGCTACGGGGTATGCGGCGACTACGCATTTTCAGATGCAGAGGCTGGCCACTTCTACTACAACAGTGCCACCAAGCGCCTAGCGCTGGGGAGCGATAATGCGCTCTATCGTGATAACTGCGCGGGTCGCTGATCGAGCGGAAACGCACGGTTTGGTGGGGCCTGGATGAAGAGCAGGTTGATCTTGCCCAGCAATAGTGGACACTGGTTTAAGCAATCATTTGGGCTTCAAAGACCTCTGGGCTGATCATCCCGATGGCACTGTGCCGCCGTTGCTTGTTGTAGTCCCGTTCGATGTATTCAAACGCTTAGCGTCTCATCGTATCCCGCGTTTTAAGTTGCTCTCCGTGGATCGCTTCAACTTTGAGACGGTAGAAGAAGCTTTCGGTACAAGCATTATCATAGCAGTTGCCTTTGGCGCTCATACTGCACTTAAGCTCATGCCGGGTAAGCAGCGATTGGTAAAGCGCGGAACAGTACTGACGGCCCCTATCCGAATGGACTATCACGCCTTTGGGCATTTTGCATTTCCATAGCGCCATTTGTAGCGCATCACAGACAAGATCGGCTGTCATACGCCCACTCATCGCCCAACCGATCACTTTTCGGGAATACAGGTCAATGAGCACTGCTAGATAAAGCCAGCCTTCACCCGTCGCTAAATAGGTGATGTCCCCCACCCACTTTTGATTGGGGGCTGTGGCTGTGGCCGTGAAGTTTTGCGCTAGCAGATTTGGCGCTACTGGCAGCGAATGTCGAGAGTCGGTGGTGGCCGGGCTGCTTTAGCGCACAAGCCCTGACGCTGCATGCTGGCAGCCACCGTCTTACGGTTGATCGGCAGCCCATCATCTCGAAGGTCTAGTGCTAATCTCGGGGCGCCTGAGCGCCCCTTACGTTGGTGATAAGCTTTCGCCACGCACTGATCGGTAATGGCTTGCTGGCTGCGTTTTGGGGACGAAGCTCCTTCGCGCTGTCGCCAAGCGTAGTAGCCACTCCGAGCGACTCCAACAACATGGCACATGCGCTGAACACTGAAAACCTGCCGATGACGATGGATAAAGGCGTACTTCACTTCAGGCTCTTCGCAAAGTACACCGCGGCCTTTTTTGTAATGGCCAACTCTTCATTTGCTTCGGCTAATTGGCGCTTCAAGCGGGCGTTTTCTTCTACCAACGACTGCTCTCGTTCAGAGGTATCTTGCTGAAGCTGCGCTTTAGAGCGCCACTGATAAAGCTGGCCCGCATGTATGCCCAGTTCACGAGCCGCTGCTGCCACACCAATGCGATCAGTCAGCGCTAACGCTTCTTGACGGTAGGCATCTGAGTAACGGGTATAAGATTTTTCTTCATTGATGTCGTCGATCTTGCCATGGTTCACCTCATCGTAGCGTATTACATTCTTGAAGTGTCCACTGTTACTGGGCAAGATCAGAGATCGTGCTGACGAGCCACTTCAGCGACGGTGGCCTTGCCTTTGAAGATGTCCATGACGACTGCGGCTTTGCGCTTCGCCGTCCAACGTTTGACGGTAGGTTCATTGCTCATTTTATCCTCCTAATGGCTGCACTATAGTCTGTGCAGCTCGGGAGGGAGTCACTTCACGCCTATGATCTGCTCTTCGGTATAGCGCGTCTTTTTCATAATGAGGTCTCCGTTAACCAAGGTTGGCTGGAAATCTCATCGAGTCCATGGTGTTAATTTCGGGGAAAAGTCACTGGTGACAGGGGCTTTTCAGAGCTTCCTTAATGCAAAATAAAGAAATATTAACCTTGCCTAATATCTTATATCTTACAACGAAAGTATAATCAAACCAGGTCGGAAAAAATTGACATAGCATAACTGTAAAATTAATATCACTTTAATTTAATAATTAACAATAAAGGTATACTACAAATGCTTATAAAAAAAGAAAGTCAATCTCTTTCAAATTACGGGTCACTCATTTGCAGTGATAACTGCTACACGATCAACAGCACTTTATCAATAAGCTATAGCTTAACTATTGAGAAGGAGGTATTTAAACCGGGTAATGATAAACTTGCAAATCTATGTCCTTCAAAGAGGGCATTAATAGTGATTGATAAAAGCGTATGGGATATATATAAAGACGAAATTCTACAGTACTTTGCATCGCATGACATCTTAATTGACTTCGTTATAATGGAATGTGGAGAAAAAAATAAATCACTTGATGCAACATTAGATATATTAAATCGCATGGAAAGTTTTGGGGTGCTACGTCGAAGTGAACCTGTTATTGCAATAGGCGGTGGAGTTTTACTTGATGTTGTGGGGTTTGCATCAAGTATGTATCGAAGAGGAATCCCATACATTAGAGTCCCGACAACTCTTATGGCAATGATTGATGCTACTTTAGGCATTAAGACAGGAATAAACTATCTTGAAAGGAGAAACCGCCTTGGCGCCTACTATGCTCCTCATAGCGCAATAATTGACACTTCATTTCTTAAAACTGTTGACAAAAGAGAAATATCAAATGGAGCAGGTGAAATATTTAAGCTGGCAGTTGTCAAGGATGCTGAGTTGTTTGACTTGCTTGATAAACATGGAAAAAAATTACTGGATAATAAGTTTCAAAAAAACGAAGAAATAGTAAGCAATGTCATCAACCTCTCAATTAAAGGGATGTTAGATGAACTGATATATAATATGTGGGAATTAGAACTGCAAAGACTAGTAGATTTTGGTCATAGCTTTAGCCCTTTAATCGAAATGAAATCTTTACCTATTTTTTTACATGGCGAAGCAGTAGCCCTTGATGTTGTCTTGTCTTGTGCAATATCAAATGTACGAGGATGCCTAAGCGATGAAGATTTATTACGTGTTATAAAAGTGGCAAGTGACCTCTCACTGCCCTGGACACACCCGCTATTTAGAGATGAAGAACTAATTTACGAAGCACTTAGTGACACTGTATTACATCGAAACGGCAGTCAGAACTTACCACTCCCAGTTACTATTGGCAACTCAAAATTTGTAAACAATGTAGATAAAAAACAAATAAAAAAAGCCACTCAAATTCTTGAAAAACTTTCTTCTCACCATATGGAAATATACTAATGCCGATTAACAAGACAGTTCTGGTAACCGGGGGATATACAGGAATCGGCCTTGAGGTATCTTCAAACTTCGCTAAAGCTGGAGCAACTGTAATAATATCTGGTAGAAATGAAGAGGACGGATTGCTCGAGGCGGAAAAATTATTACAGCTAGGTTTCAAATGCAGCTTTTTTAAAACAGATATTCGCAGTGAAGAGCAAGTAAAAGAATTAATTAATAAAATTGAAAAAAATTATGGTAGTTTAGATTATGCTTTTAACAACGCGGGAATTGGCGGTGGTAGTTTAATATGGGAGCAGAATGAAGAAGAGTTTTTAGATATTTTTGACACCAACACTAAAGGGTTATGGTTGTGTTTGAAACATCAACTGAGGTTAATGATTAAAAAAAATATAAAAGGATCGATTGTTAATAACCTTTCAGTGCATGCGCAGAAAATTATTTTTCCTGGTGTAGCCGCCTACGCAGCTAGTAAGCATGCAGGTTTGGCTTTAACGAAAGCGGCGGCTATAGAAGCTGCAGATAAAGGGATTCGGATTAACGCTGTGTCACCCGGCCCAATAGATACAGCTATGTATCGAAATTCTATTAAGAAAATTGGAAACGAAGATACATGGCCGCAGTTGATACCTTCTGGTCGAGTCGGTAGTACGCGCGAAGTCTCTGATGTAGTAATGTGGCTTTGCTCTGATGCAGCGTCATTCGTAAACGGTGAAGTCATTAATATTAGCGGTGGATTTTCCGCAAAATAATAGAGGCAATTTCTGTGTCTTGGATCGCTCTTGGTTTACTAGCCGGAATAGTGCTAGGAATTTATGATGTTTTGACTAAAATGGCCACCTCTAAGGTTGATGTCATATCACTAGTTTTTCTTTCCACATTATTTGGAAGTGCTCTATGGTTACCTTTTTTTATTTCTCCAAATATTCTTTACGCTAGCACAGGGATTCTTCTTGAAACAGGTGGATTTTATTTAAAAGAACAATTTTTAATACTTCCGAAATCAATAATGATGTTATCATCTTGGATTTTTGCGTATTTTTCTGTTAAGAATCTTCCCCTTTCAATATCAGCAGGTGTCAGAGCAACTGGGCCATTATGGACAGCATTTGCAGCTATATTGTTTCTAGGAGAAAACCTTACATTGATCCATTGGCTAGGGTTTTCAGTTGCCTCTTTTGCTTATTACAAGTTCGCAACAATTGGTAAAAACGAAGGCTTTAAGCTGAGTCGCGACAAATGGGCGCTATTCATGTTGCTTGCTACGCTCTTATCATCTACTGCTCAAATATATGATAAATTTTTACTTAGCAATGTTGGTTTGGATTTAATCGGCGTACAAGCTATCTCAGCTATTCAACGTGCTTTTTTAGTTATTTTTCTTATACCATTTTGCATGTCTAGCATTAAGAATAATGGTATTAAAAATTTCAACATTGCTGTTATTTTAGTAGGCATAACTATGGTTGTTGCTGAGTTTGTATATCTTTCATCTGTAAATATTGAGGGAGCAATGATAGCCGTTATTTCTATATTGAGGCGTACAAACTTAGTTGTTGTTTATTTCGTTGGCGCCTTAATATTCAAAGAAAAAAACAGGGGAAGAAAATTCCTATGTATAACGGGCGTTGTTTTTGGAATAATAATAGTTTCATTGCCTACATTAGGGGTTTTTAATGTCACATAAATATCTACAAGCATTTGTAATAGGTGGTGTTACAATCGACCACATATTTTTTAATAATAATGCATCCGCAGAATTTACAGAAGCAATCGAATATGGCAATAAAATTGATTTTGAAAATTCGATAGTTAGCATAGGTGGTGGCGGAGGTAACGTATCAACGTCTTTTTCTCGTCTAGGTGTAGACGTTTCCTTATGCTCGAGAATTGGAAAAGATTTACAGGGGAGTGAAGTTCAAAAAATTCTTAAAAAAGAAAAAATCAATCTTAATAACTTACAAATAGATAATGTAAATGCAACGGGAAATGCATTTATAGCTCAAAGTAATGGCGATCCGTTAATCATGGCTCACAGAGCTGCAAACAATGAAATAAACATTAATCTTATTGATCCATCAAACTTAAACAATGTCAATTTACTATATATATCTTCGTTGTCAGGTGCGGCAATCAATGATTTATCTATATTTATTAAAAATGTTAAAAAAGCTAATCCTGATTTATTCATCGCAATTAATCCAGGTAGCACACAGCTAAAAGAAAATAATTTAGATGCTTTATATAACTGCTTATCAATGACGGATATGATGATCGTAAATAAAAAAGAATCAATTATTTTAAGTGAGAATTTACAGCGAACTAGCTATTACATACGCAACTGCAAGCTAGGTGTATTAGACGAAAAATCGGCAATAGTCAGCCCAATCTTAAATTTAGGTGTCAAATATTTATGTGTGACAAAAGCCAGTGACGGTTCAGTTCTTTACTCTCCTAAAGAAGTTGTCAATTTTAAGGCAATAGAGACAATATATAAAAATGGGCTTGGAGCAGGTGATGCTTTTGGATCAACACTAGCTTACGGCATTGTGCAAGGATATAGTGTTCGTCAATCATTATTACTTGCATCTTTAAATGCTGCATCTGTAGTTTCTAAGTTTGATACTCAGTCTGGTCTGCTATATTTAGATCAGTTATTATCCATGCAGAAGAAATCATAGGCATTAGGATGAAGCATAATATTGGTATTGATGTTGGCGGCACGAAAATTGAAGGAATCATTCTTTTTAATGATGTTATTGTTTATAAGAAAAGAATAAAAACTCAAGCTAATCTTGGATATAATAAAGTTTTGTCGAATATTTCAAAAATGTACTTTATGCTTATTGAATATATTGAGGCATCCGATCACACCCTAGGTATTGGAACACCTGGTTCTTTAATGAAAGATACAGGTGCGTTGAAAAATTGCAATGTTAGCGTAATGAATAATAAGAAAATAAAGATGGATATTGAATCTACTCTGAATCGTGAAGTTGTTATTGAAAATGATGCCAATTGTTTCGTTTTAGCTGAAGCAATTCACTCAGAACAATGGAAAACAACGACTATTTTTGGCGCAGTTCTTGGTACTGGATGCGGCGCAGGAATTGTTGTTAATGGAAAATTGATTGAGGGAAGAAACCAGCTTTCCGGAGAATGGGGACATATGTCTATCCATCAAAATGGATTAAAGTGTTACTGTGGAAGGAATGGATGTGCAGAACGATACATTAGCGGTAGAGGTGTCGAGGATATTTATGAAAGCATGACAGGAAAACGCATAAGTATGGAAATGATAATTGAAGGGTACCGCCAAGGAAAGGAATATGAAAAACAGGTAGTGGAGGATTTTCTTGACGATGTTAGCTTTTCTCTAGCTAACATTATATCCATAATTGATCCGCATTTGATCATAGTTGGAGGTGGTCTTTCATCAATTGATATCGTATTACAGCAACTTCCCGAAAGAGTTAGTTTAATGATTAATAGGCCTCAAAATATGTTCAATATTCAAACGGCACTTCTAGGTGATAGCGCTGGGTCTATAGGAGCAGCCATTCGCGGAGCTACCACTGAAATTGAGGAGTGATCTTACCCAGCAATAGTGGACACTAGTTTAAGTGTAATCCCCCCATTTTTAATCGCTCGCTTGAGTAGAGAGTCAAGCTGATTTTCGCAGCCTAGCCGGGGGAATCCCTCCAATCGCCGTATTCGGTCGTTCGTTGTTGTACTGCCACAGCCACTGAGTCGCCAGCAACTGAGCATGACCAATGCTTTCCAACTGATGCAAGTGCAGCCATTCATGCCATGCGGTCCGATTGAAGCGCTCGATGTAGGCATTATGAGTGGGTTTGCCGGGCTGGATATAGATGTAAACGCGCCATAAACCCCATCTACCCATACTCACATGGGCTGATCACACTGACGGTCTCTTTGATTTTGGAGATCATCATGAGCCGCGAACTCAATCCCACTCAAGCGTTTTGGTTAGGCCACTTGTCTTATGCCGCCGCGTTGCAGATGCCGTTAAGCGCGTATGCCAACACGCAAACCGTCACGTTAGTCGATCTGATGGCGTGGGAAAAACGGTTAAGCGTGCAAGGCTTCCCCGTGCCACCGCGTTGTCGTCCCGCCCGGTTTGTCGCGGTGGAGGTCATCGCATGATTCGGCCAGACACTGATCTACAGGTATATCTGTGCCGAGAGCCCGTGGATATGCGTAAGCAAATCGATGGCTTGGCGCTGCTGGTTCAGGAAGCCATGGCCCTGAACCCATTTGATCACGCGCTGTTCGTGTTCGGTAATCGTCAACGCGATGAAAGTGAAGCTGCTGTTCTGGGAACGTAATGGCTTTGTGGTGTGGTACAAGCGCCTAGAGCGTGAGCGTTTCAAATGGCCAACGCATCTGACGGATGAGACCGTGACGTTAACCGGGCAAGAGCTTAACTGGTTGCTGGATGGCTATAACCTAAAGGCTATGCAGCCTCACAAAGCGTTGAATTTTCAGTGCGTTGGTTAACCCTCTCGCTCCTGTTTTAGCGACATTTTTGGTACACTACACGGTATGAAAAACGCCGCGCCTTCCTCTCCGACCGTTACCCAGCTTGAGCGCAAGTTGGCTGCTGCTGACGCTGAAAATGCGCGGCTATTGGCGTTGATGGAGAAAAAGGAAGCCCAGTGGGAAGCCACCAAACAATCGCTATTCGAACAGTTCCGGTTGGCTCTGGAGCGGCAGTTCGGCCCCTCTACCGAAAAGTACCGTGTTGAACAGCGCGATCTGCTGATCAATGAAGCAGAAGTGGCGGTTGACGAGGAAGACAACAGCGATGGATCGGAGTGCGACGCCGTCGCCGATGACGCGACGAGCGAGACCGCCACACCTGCCAAGCGTCGCACGCGCGGTGGGCGTGTGGCGCTACCGCCAGAACTCCCGCGTGTCGAGGTCCTCCATGAACTGCCCGACAATGCGCGCCACTGCTGTGATGACGGCACCCCGCTAAAGGTCATCGGCGAAGAGGTCAGCGAGGGGTTGCATGTGGTGCCCGCACGCGTCGAGGTCATCCGTCATGTGCGACACAAATATGCCTGCCCGCAGTGCGAAGAGGGCGTCACGGTCGCCCCGGCACCGGCCAAGCTGCTACCCAAGAGCAATGCCAGCGCTACGCTTCTCGCCTATATCGCGACCGCCAAGTACCAGGACGCGCTACCGCTGTATCGGCAACACCAGATCTTTGCCCGCCATGGCGCCGAGATCCCCCGCAACACCCTGGCACGCTGGATGGTGCAGGCAGGAGAACAGGTCACTTCACTGATCAACACGTTGCGCCAACACCTCTTGAAGGCTCCGCTGATCCACATGGATGAGACGCCGCTTCAGGTCAATCAAGAAACCGACCGTCCGGCCAGCGCCCCTTCGAACATGTGGGTGCAGCGCGGTGGCCCGCCGGGCCAACAGGTGGTCTTGTTCGATTATGACGCCAGCCGTGCCGGACGTGTACCCATGCAATTACTGGGCGGCTATGCGGGTCGCCTGGTCACCGATGGCTATGAAGGCTACGCCGAGGTGGTACGCCGTAACGGGATCACCCATGCGGGCTGCTGGGCCCATGCGCGGCGCAAGTTCGTCGAGGCCCAAAAGGTGCAGCCCAAAGGTAAGACCGGCAAGGCGGACTGGGCGCTCAACCAGATCCGTAAGCTGTATGGCGTGGAAAAACAGGCGAAGGCGCTTGAGCCCAAGGCGCGTCGCACGCTGCGTGAAGAGAAGAGTCAGCCTCTCATCGCGCAACTGCGCACCTGGCTCGACAAGTCACTGCCCCAGGTGCTGCCCAAAAGCGCGCTGGGTAAAGCGCTGCACTACCTGGATCACCAGTGGCCCCGTCTGATCCGGTTCCTCGACGATGGCCTGATCCCGCTGGACAATAACCCGGCAGAGAATGCCATCCGCCCGTTCGTGGTGGGACGAAAAAACTGGCTGTTCAGCCACACCCCAAGCGGTGCTCAGGCCAGCGCGGCGATCTACAGCCTGATCGAAACCGCCAAAGCCAATGGCCTGTCGCCCTACGACTACTTACAGCATGTCTTTGTGACGCTGCCTACCCTCCATCATGATGACCTCGGCACGCTACTGCCCTGGCAGTGGAAAGAGACATTACCGATCTAAGCGAAGCCGAAATAGATGGGGTTAATGGATCGTTTACACTGATCCCGTGACGAATGAGCATCGATGCATTGAATACGATGGCGGCCTGATGATTAACTAGCGCGGCGTTACTCCGCTTGGGTCAAATACAGCTTTACCTCAAGTTAGCTTAAGGTTCTAAGCTTAGGGGGCCTGACTTACTCAAGGAGAAAACCATGCATCTCTATCGCGTAATTACCATGGAAAACTGGCAGAAGGCTCAATCCCAAGGTTACGTGCCACGCTGCGGAAATGATCATAATGCGGATTGCGTTCATCTGAACGTCCATAAAGCCGTCGTCTTCTCTGCCAACCGATACTTCACACCCGAAGAAGCACCCGTTGTCATCGAAGTGGATATCACAAGCTTCAAAGATAAGATCGAATGGCTAAAGCCTACGGAAGATCAGCCTTGGCAGAAGCCTAGAGCACATATTGACCATATTCCGCTATCAGCAGTTATATCGATGCATGCCCTTGAGTACCGAGGGGAAGCTTTTGTCTGGTAACTAGGTATGGCCCCGAGAAGTAGTGGACAGAGTCTTGATTGAATCTCTCGGACCATACACCTAGTCCTTCAACTCCCAGATATACATGAGCTGATTTTTCTAACCGAAAATAGAAGATGACCTAAACATTTGGGTTAAGTAGAATACCACTCTACACGCTTTCTTATTTCAGGCGACAATGAACTTATATCTTTTTTAAACCTAATATCACTTTCGCTAACATATTCAATATGGTCATATATCTCATTAATTTCATCGGCAGAAAAACCATATCTTAATAGCATTATAGTTTTTTTATCATCAGTACTATATTTAAAATAATTCACAACATCTTCTGCCCTATCATCTTTAGTTAACATATAATAGTTCTCAAATGCAGTTACAAAAACATTAGATAAAGAAAATGAAATTACTTGGTCAACATAATCATATGTATCGAATACAACCAAATCATAGCTAGCTGACCTTAAATCCAAATTACTAGAAAAAAGCGTATAAGCTCTTTTAAGATTTATATTTGGCAATTTATTAGCAGGCTGCAAAAAACCAAACGTATACTTGCTTCCTGAAGAATTAAGTACATTTTTATACCTAATAGAAACAACTTCTTTAAATGACTTGCCAGCCATGAAAAGAAACAAAATTGAGAAAGCCGTCCTGAATACTACTACTTCACCTTCAAATAAATTTCTATTGAGATACAACTCATATACATTAAGAAATAGCTTTTTTAGCAAACCCCTCTTTTTCGAATTAAGCTCACCCTCCAAAGACTCTTTAAAGTTTTCCTTTTCGAAAAGTAGGTCAATTATTTTTCTTATGTCGTTAAAAGCCTCTGGAGAACTCAAGCGCTCTAATTTTACTGCGGGCATATCATATTCAGTCAAAAAACTTCCATCTCTAACTGACTCAATTAACTCCTTCTCATCCTGAAGCATTGTTCCTATGTAGCTATCGTCATCAAAATCAACACTATTTATAATCGATTCATTATCTAACTGATAATCTTTTTTAATTTTATTTGAAAACCATTTTGCATTTTTAGTATAAACATAGCCAAAATCGTATTCACCCCCTACTGTTAGCCTGCCTGACCTGCCGATTAAATTCTTAAAAGCCAAGGTTTGTGATTTCTCATCACCAAAAAATCTATTATTATCAAGCCAAAGTATATCGAAAGGCATATTTACACCTTGTGCTAAGGTGCTAGTTGCAAAACAAAGTGAAGAAAAACCCTTTCTAATGAACTCTTCTAATAACAATCTCACCTCTAGCGGTATCGATCCATGATGTATCACAACACCTTTAGTTAGTAAGAACACCATTTTGGAAAAATGATTGCTATCATTCGAGCCAATTTTATCTGCTATTAAACTTATTATTTCTAAAGCTTCAGAGTCAGTAATTGATGGCAGCTTCACAATGTGATTAGAGAAGCCTTTCACAAACTTCCCACTATAAATAGAAGCCTTCGAAACATAAACTAAAACTGTCAAGGTATTAGAGAACGCAAACTCTTCAAATCCATTTTCAAACTCCAAGCAATTTTTTATCTTATGTCCGTCATCAACATAAGGAGAAAAAAAGTAATCTTTACCATTTGTAGCATGTTTATGTATGAAAACTTTTCCTACAGCATGCTGTTTATAAGATCGATGAAAGTTTTCGTGCGATTTTAATTGATGCTTTTCAAACTGAGCTTCTGGATTATCCACGAATGGATGTGCAAATACTATTTTTGAGTTAAAAAACTCACTAGCAACCTTTCTGACTGCTAAATCAAATATTACACCACGACTCTTTTCTTCAGATATTTGTGCTTCATCAAAAAAGAAAATAGAAACGCTGAGCTTATCTTTTAGTTTAAAAAGATCACTTAATCGCTCAGGAGTTAGAATATATATGCGTCGCATCTTCCTTGATGAAAAGACAAAGTCAGCAAATGGCATTACCATTATGTTTTTATTTTCTTTAAAAATATCCTTAACAGACTTTATATATTCTGCTATCAACGCACGTGAGGGCACAACGATTACAGCATCATCATGCGTATCAAAAATATACTCTCGTATGGAATATGACTTTCCAGAACTAGTTGGCGCCGATATTGAAGTGTATTTATTTTCACTAACCGCCATTCTAATACTAGCTTGAACCGGCGTTAATTTTTTACCAAATTTTTCTTTACCCGTATTACCTAAACCAGACATTAAAAATGAAAACAATGACGACGGAGTATCAACTTTATAAAAAAGTCCTAAAGTAACTAACAATTGTTCTTCGAAGAAAAGAAACTCTCTTGGATGAAATATTTTAAAATAAGCCAAACTTTCTAATAGCGAAGGATCTTCTGGCCCTTTTTCATGAATTTCTAGAACTAATTCTGAAATATCATCCTTTGGATTCACGGATTCTTTTATTTTCTTTATTTTATTCATATTCTACACCTACACCAACCATATATATCTTTTCTAAACTATCAACTTCTATTTTTTCCTCAATTAAATCGATAGCGTTTTCAAATATTTTTGAAGCATTTTCTGAATTTATTGAAAAGGCTATAATAGCGCCATATTGATCATTATCTAAATTATTAATGGCAACTTCATCTACCAAACTTATTAAATGCACTCTATCTCTAAAATGCTTTTCCTCATGAAAAAAACGTTTTGTTTGGGATAGAGATTTCCCGTGAGGATTGCTTGAAAGTGAGTACTTTGCCTCACCGTAATTAATAAAATTTAATTTACATACTGTATGAAAATCAAAACCTTCATTTTGTTTTAATTGAGGTTTCCACAATTCAGCAATTGGTAAGGAAATATGCTCAAAAAGAGATGCTAAGGTTTGTGATGCTCCTATAGAGACTAGCACTTCACCAAACTCTTCATTTATTATTCCATTATTTATTCCTGTGGATTTAAATATTTCAACTAACGCAGCAGCAGTTTCTTTGGAAGTCCTCTCATATGCTCTTTTAGTTCCTTTATCGAGATTAGATATCCATGAAAAATCAATAACTGACTCTGCTAGCTTTTCAGCTACTAAATTTAAGTCAGACACACTAACAAAACATCCTAAGATTTTATCTTTATAATTTTCAAACACAACTTCTCTACAACTTATACCCCACTTATCTAGCAGGACAACTCTTTCATCAATAAAAACGTTTCCTGACATACTTATATCCATCAAATTAATTATAACAGCTAGATCTATATATATAACGCCAACCAACCCTAAAACCTAAGAATTAGTAGATATATAAATAAACTAACTTTTATTGTGTTTGTTTTCAATAGAAATTAAAAAACCCTCACAAGGAGGGTTTTAAAGTTCATATTAAGCGAAATTTAAAAGTCACTCCCACTCAATCGTAGCCGGCGGCTTACTGGAAACATCATAAGTCACCCGCGAAACCCCCGCTAACTCATTGATGATGCGGTTAGACACCTTCTCCAGCAGCTCATAGGGCAGGTGCGCCCAGCGGGCGGTCATGAAGTCGATGGTTTCTACCGCACGCAGGGCGATGACCCATTCGTAGCGGCGGCCGTCGCCGACGACGCCTACTGATTTCACCGGCAGGAAGACGGCGAAGGCTTGGCTGGTTTTTTCGTACCAGCCGGAGGCGCGCAGCTCTTCGATGAAGATGGCGTCGGCGTCGCGGAGGATGTCGGCGTACTCTTTCTTTACTTCGCCGAGGATACGCACGCCCAAACCCGGCCCCGGGAAGGGGTGGCGGTAGACCATATCGTAGGGCAGACCAAGCTCCAGGCCGAGTTTACGCACTTCGTCCTTGAACAGCTCGCGCAGCGGCTCGACCAGCTTGAGCTTCATGGTTTCCGGAAGCCCGCCCACGTTGTGGTGGGATTTGATCACGTGCGCCTTGCCGGTCTTGGCGGCGGCGGATTCGATCACGTCCGGGTAGATGGTGCCTTGGGCGAGGAACTCGACGCCGTCGATCTTGCTGGCCTCTTCATCGAATACGTCGATGAAGGTGTTGCCGATGATCTTACGCTTGGCTTCGGGGTCGTTTTCGCCTTTCAGCTTGTTCAAGAACAGCTCTTCGGCGTCGGCGCGGATTACCTTTACGCCCATGTGCTTGGCGAAGGTTTCCATGACCTGGTCGCCTTCGTCCTTACGCAGCAGGCCGTTATCGACGAACACGCAGGTGAGCTGGTCGCCTATCGCCTTGTGCAAAAGCGCGGCCACAACGGAAGAGTCCACGCCGCCGGAGAGGCCGAGCAGTACGTGGCGGTCGCCTACCTGCTCGCGCACGCGGGCGACTTGGTCTTCGATGATTTGGGCAGGCGTCCACCGCTTTTCGGCTTTACAGATATCCAGCACGAAGTGCTCGAGGATACGTTGGCCTTGCAGGGTGTGGGTCACTTCCGGGTGGAACTGAACGCCATAGAACTGCTTCTCTTCCCACGCCATGGCGGCGATGGGGCAGCTCGGGGTAGAGGCGGTCACGGTGAAGGTGGCGGGTGCCTGGGCGACTTTATCGCCGTGGCTCATCCACACGTCCAGCAACGCCTTGCCGCTTTGCGCGTCTACGTGATCCTTGATGCCGTTGAACAGGGCGTTGTCGGCGTCGATCTGAATCTGGGCGTAGCCGAACTCGCGCTTGTTGGAGCCTTCCACCTTGCCGCCGAGCTGCTCGGCCATGGTCTGCATGCCGTAGCAGATGCCGAACACGGGCAAGCCCATCTCGAACACGCACGCAGGCGCGCGGGGGGAGTCGAGCTCGGTGACGGACTCCGGCCCACCGGCCAGGATGATGCCGTTGGGGTTGTACTCGCGAATCTCTTCTTCGGTGATGTCGAAGGCGCGAATCTCGGAGAACACGCCGATCTCGCGCACCCGGCGGGCGATCAGCTGGGTGTACTGGGAGCCGAAGTCGAGAATCAGGATCTTGTGGGCGTGAATGTCACTCATCGTGAAGCCTCTATAACGCGGAATCGCCGCATTGGCTAAAAAGCAAGCGGCGGGGCCATGCCCGCCGCCTTGATCGTGTTACCGAGCCGGATCAGCTCACCCGATAGTTGGGCGCTTCCTTGGTGATCTGCACGTCGTGTACGTGCGACTCATTGAACCCGGCGCCGGTGATCTGGACGAACTCGGGCTTGGTGCGCATCTCTTGAATGTCGCGGCAGCCGGTGTAGCCCATGGAGGCGCGCAGGCCGCCCATCATCTGGTGAACGATGGCGCTCATTAGCCCCTTGTAGGGCACGCGGCCTTCGATGCCTTCAGGCACCAGCTTCTCGGCACCGGCGTCCTTGTCTTGGAAGTAGCGGTCAGCGCTGCCCTGGCTCTGCGCCATGGCGCCCATGGAGCCCATGCCGCGGTAGGCCTTGTAGGTACGGCCTTGGAAGAGTTCGACCTCACCCGGCGCTTCTTCGGTACCGGCCAGCAAGCCGCCTACCATCACCGCACTGGCACCGGCGGCAATCGCCTTGGCCAGGTCGCCAGAGAAGCGCACGCCGCCATCGGCGATCAAGGGAATATCGTACTCCTTGAGCGCGGCGGCCACGTTGGAAACGGCAGTGATTTGCGGCACGCCCACACCGGCGACGATACGCGTGGTGCAGATGGAGCCGGGGCCGATGCCTACTTTCACGGCGTCGGCGCCCGCTTCGGCCAGCGCCTTGGCGGCGGCGGCAGTGGCGATGTTACCGCCGATGACCTGCACCTCGGGGTAGCGCTCCTTGACCCAGCGCACGCGCTCGATGACGCCATGCGAGTGGCCGTGGGCGGTATCGACGATGATCACATCTACGCCTGCCTCGACCAGCGCGGCAACGCGGTCCGGGGTTTCCGGGCCGGTGCCTACGGCGGCGCCTACCAGCAGGCGGCCGTCGCTATCTTTGGCGGCGTTGGGGTAGGTGCGAGCTTTTTCGATGTCTTGGAAGGTGACCAGGCCGCGCAGGTGGAAGGCGTCGTCGACGATCAACATCTTCTCGACGCGGTGCTCCTGCATCTTGGCCTTGATCTCGTCGAGTTTGGTGCCTTCGGCCACGGTGACCAGGCGCTCACGCGGGGTCATGATGGCTTCGACGCTATCGCTGGCGCTGGGCTGGAAGCGCATGTCACGCTCGGTGACGATGCCCACGAGCTTTTCACCTTCCACCACCGGGAAGCCAGAGAAGCCGTTCTCACGCGCCATGGCGAGCAGGTCGGCGAGCTTGGCCTTGGGCCCGACGGTGACCGGGTCTTTGACGATCACGCTCTCGTGCTTTTTGACCTTGCGCACCTCGGCGGCCTGCTGCGCCATGGTCATGTTCTTATGAATGATGCCGATACCGCCTTCCTGCGCCATAGCAATGGCCAGGCGGGCTTCGGTAACGGTATCCATGGCGGCAGAGACGAGCGGGATGTTGAGGGAGAGGTCACGGGTCAGGCGGGTTTTCAGGCTGACGTCCTTAGGCAGGACATCGGAGAAGCCGGGAACGAGTAATACGTCATCGAACGTAAGCGCTTCTTGGGCCATACGTAGCATAGCGGCAACACCCAGGTTGAAGATTGGCGAGGATGGGGCGTGAAAAGGTAATCGCCTATTGTACCGTTTTGGGGGGCATGGCAGCAATGTGGGCGATGACACCTTGGTGGAGTATGGGGGCATGATGGCCTCCGGCGCGTTACTCCGAGCTTGGCAGTAATGAGCGGTTCGCCTCGACCAGCTCCATTAGGACATCGATGAAGCCGCGCGCCGCTGGCGTAAGCTCTCGACGGCGCGACGTGAGTACCCCGATATCGCGGTAGAGCCTTTCTCTGATGGGAATCAGGCACACATCGTCGCGGCGAAACATCAGCTTTAGCGACGAAGGCAAGGCGCTGACACCGATGTTGTTCGCCACCATACCCAAAATGGTCGATTGATATCCCGCCACCTGGACCGGTTCCATGGGCTTTCCGGTGATCGCAAAGCCCTGCTCGGTGAGCCCGCGCATGCTGGTACGTGGCTTCATGGCGATGAACGGCCACTCCACGATCTGGTGCCAGCTCACCTCCTCCTCCCCGGCCAACGGGTGATCAGGTGCGCATACGAAATAGAGATAATCTTTATAGATAGGGTGAAAGTTGACGTCGTCCAGGTTGGATGGCGCGACGCTGACACCAAAATCGACGTCGCCTGCCATCACCTGCTGGTAGATCGGCTCATCGCTCTCCTCCAGATATTCGAGCCCGATGTTGGGATAGCGTGCTTGAAAAGCCGCCATGGCAGCGGGAATTAGGCTACCGCCTACGGTCAAAAGCGCGGCGAAACTGATTTGCCCCTGCTGACCCTTGGCAAAGGCGCGCATGTTCTGCATGCCTCTTTCCAACCGCGACAGCACACGCTCTGCCACTGGCAAGAACTCACGCCCTGCCACGGAAAGGCTCACTCGGCGCGTGGTGCGCTCGAAGAGCCTTACCCCTAGCGTTTGTTCGAGCTGGCGCACCAGTTGGCTCAGCGATGGCTGGGAAAGATGAAGCTTTTCAGCTGCTTCGGTAAAGCTGCCCATATCGGCCACGGCAATGATGGCCTCCAACTGACGAGCGGTCACGTTATTCATTGGATATCCAAATCAATCCATCTCTTATTCAAATTTATTCAATCAATCCTCAAGCGTACTCTACTTAGGTCCTATATCCTACCGAGGTGGTGGCATGCTCAAGCAAGTAATCGATCTTCATGAAATCCTGGATACCCCTTCCGCATCGGGCGAAGCGGTAAAAGCGTACCTGGTGGCGTGCGGCGCAGCGCCGGAAAGCATTCGCATCAAGCGCGTCTCCTCTGACAAGGGCGCGAGTGATTTCATGCATATCACCGTTGCGGGTCACAGCGGCAAACAGGCGGGCAAGCAGGCCCCCACCCTTGGGGTCATCGGCCGTTTGGGCGGCATTGGTGCCAGGCCCGACATCACTGGCTTCGTCTCTGACGGCGATGGTGCCCTGGCCGCCCTGGCCGCTGCCGCCAAATTGATCGGTATGGCTACCCAAGGTGACCGTTTGGCCGGTGACGTCATCATCACCACGCATATCTGCCCCGATGCACCGACCCGCGAGCATCACCCGGTTCCCTTCATGGATTCACCGATCAGCTTCGAGGATACCTGGGAGCACGAGATCGATAAGGCCATGGACGCTATCGTGTCGATCGACACTACCAAGGGCAATCGTGTGATCAACCTGCGCGGCGTTTCGATGTCCCCCACGGTCAAGCAAGGCTACATCCTACGCACCAGCGAAGACCTGATGGATGTCATGAGCCGCGTTACGGGGCGTTTGCCGCACGTATTTGCGCTGACCCAACAGGACATCACCCCCTACGGCAACGGCCTACATCACTTGAACAGTATTCTTCAGCCTGCCGTTGCCACCTCGGCGCCGGTGGTCGGCGTGGCGCTGGCGGCCGAGACGGCCGTAGCAGGCTGCGCGACGGGAGCAAGCCACGAGGTGGATATCGAGCAGGCTGCGCGCTTTGCCGTCGAAGTGGCAAAGGATTTCACGGCGGGTATTTGCCAGTTCTACGATGCCGAAGAGTTCGAGCGGATCATCGCGCTCTACGGTGAGCATACCCACTTCCAGAGCGGCGGTGCCCGCCAATGAGCACACAACGCTCACGCTTGGGGATCGTGACCATCGGCCAGGCGCCGCGTACGGATCTGCACGAGGATCTTGGCGAGTTGCTGGCACCCTCTATCGATGTCGTCGAGCGTGGTGCGCTCGACGGACTGACACTCGAAGAGATCGAGCTCCGCTATCCGGTAGGGGAGCAATCGCACGTACTGGTGTCACGCATGCGCGATGGCCGCCAAGTCACCATCGCCGAGCCGGACCTTGAGCCACTCCTGGATGGCGCCATTCGCTCGATGGCCGCAAGCGGCAGCGTCGACGCGTTGTTGGTGCTGTGCACTGGCGATTTGCCCGACTACCGCGACCTGGGCATTCCCGTGCTGTCACCCAAGCGCCTGGTTCGCCACGGCCTGCAGGCGCTTTTCCCCGAAGGACGGCTTCTGGTCATGAGCCCAGAAGCGCGTCAGATGAACGCTGCCAAGGCGCGTTGGGAAGAGGCGGGCTTTCATGTCGACACCCTTTGCGCCTCGCCTTATGGCGAAGACACGGAGCTGGAACGCGCCGCTAGCGAGGCAGCAGCGCTTCAAGGCGACCTGCTCTACCTGGACTGCATGGGTTACACCCTGGCACAGCGCGGGCGCATCGCCGCGTTATCCGGTCATCAAACGCTGACGCCGCGCCAGTTGGTGTTCAGCGCGGCGAACCTGCTGCTCGGCTGAGCGAGCAGCTACTTATAACAACCTACCGTCATACAGGAAAACCACCATGAATGACCAAGCTTCGGCGGCTGCCGACAGCGAGGCGTCTGCGCCGCGCCGACACCCGCGCTTCTTCTCCCCCGGGCAGATGCTGACCAACGTCGTCGTTTGCGTTCTAGGCGCCATCATCGGCCTTGAGTTGATCACGCGAGTGGGCATTACGCCCAACACCTCGATCATCGGCGCCTTGATCGCGATTCTGCTTTCCTACATTCCGCTTAAACTCTTTCGCAGCTACGACTCGCTCGAGCGCCAGACGCTGGTGCAAACCACCATCTCCGGGGCCACCTTCTCGGCCGCCAACGGTTTGCTGCTGCCACTGGCGATTCCGTTTCTGATGGGCGAGACGCAAATGCTCATTCCCATGCTCATTGGCGCTGCTTTGGCAGTCATCACCGACGCCTCGATTCTGTACTTCTCTTTCGATAGCAAGGTATTTACCGCCCGAGCGGCCTGGCCTCCAGGGCTTGCTACCGCCGAGGCGCTCAAGGCCGCTGCCAACAAAGGCCGCAATGCGCTGCTCTTGTTGGCGGGGATCGTGGGTGGTGCGACAGGCAAGGCGTTCGGTATTCCCGCCGAAATGTTCGGTATTGCCTGGATCGCCAACGTCTTTGCCATGTGTGCCTTGGGGCTTGGCTTGATACTGCGCGGCTACTCCGAGCAGATCTTCGGCTTCGATATCAGCACCGCTTACATTCCTCACGGCATCATGATCGGTGCGGGGCTGGTGGCCTTGGTACAAATCATCCTGCTGATGCGTCGCGACCGTCAGGAAAAGGAAGCCAACCATGAGTCCACCCAGCGCCCAACGCGCTCGGCCCTGCAGATGCGCGTGGCGCTATTGAGCGGCTTCAGCGTTTATTTGATCGTGGCCCTGGTGTTGGCGCTGGGTACCGGCATTTATACCGGGATGTCATTGGGCATGCTCATCGGCTGGCTGGTGTTCGCCGCCCTGGCTGCCATGGCGTCCGAGCTCATCGTGGGTATCGCGGCGATGCATTCGGGCTGGTTCCCCTCCTTTGCGACAGCACTAATTGCACTGGTCATCGGCATGCTGATTGGCTTCCCCAGCACCGCGCTTGGTGTGCTGGTGGCGTTCACCGTCGCCACCGGCCCCGCCTTTGCCGATATGGCCTACGACCTAAAAGCAGGCTGGACGATTCGCGGCGAAGGCCAGGACCGCGCGTACGAGCTCGATGGCCGCCGCCAGCAATATTTCGCCGAGCTTTTCAGTTTCGGCGTGGCCATCGTGATCGTAGCGTTGGCCTTTAGAGCCTATTTCGACGCGGATCTGGTGCCCCCGGTAGCGCGGGTCTACGTCGCTACCATCGATGCAGGCGCCAGCATGGACGTCGCCCGGCAACTGCTCATCTGGTCCGTGGTAGGCGCACTCATTCAAGCAGTGGGCGGCATGTCGCGCCAGATAGGCGTACTTCTAGCCACTGGGCTTTTGATCACCTCTCCCGTTGCTGGCATCGTGATCTACATTGCGCTGCTGATCCGTTGGCTGGTGGTAAAACGCTTTGGGCCTCAGGGTGGACATAAGCTCTATATTCTGGGTGCAGGCTTCATCACGGGCTCGGCGCTTTACAGTTTCTTCTCTTCGACACTCAAGCTAGGGTCTCGATAGCACCTCTGAATTCGCTGGAATAGCACTAGGGCACGTCTTCGGCAGTGCCCTTTTTTTAAGGCGCCGTACCATTTTAAGGAGTCGCACCATGTCACGTTTACTATTGTTGAGCAGTTCGAAAGCGGGTGATACCGGCTATCTTGACCATGCCAAACCGTTGATCGATGACTTTCTAAAGGCTAACGCCACGCCCGTAAAGCGCGTGCTGTTCATTCCGTTTGCCGGTGTGGGTAAAAGCTTCGATGCGTATCTCGAACAGGTACGCCCGGCCTTTAACGCCATCGGGCTCACTGTCGAAGGTATCCATGAATCCGCCGATCCTCTACAGGCAGTACACCAAGCCGAAGCCATCGCGGTGGGCGGCGGCAACACGTTTGCCCTAGTCAAACGCCTATACGATGCTCATCTGCTGACGGCCATCCGTCAACGCGTGAGCGAAGGCACGCCCTACATCGGTTGGAGCGCGGGCTCCAATATTGCAGGGCCCACGCTGTGCACCACCAACGACATGCCCATCGTCGAGCCGCCCAGCTTCCAGACCTTGGGCTTGGTGCCCTTCCAGATCAATCCGCACTTTCTATCGGGAAAACCCGCAGGGCATAACGGCGAAAGCCGTGAAGAACGCTTGAACGAGTATCTGGCTCTCAACCCAGACGCCCTGGTCGTAGCACTTCGCGAAGGCACGGCGCTTTGGCGCGAAGGCGATACGCTACGGCTGGTGGGGGAGTTCGACGGTTTGACGTTTACGGCTAGCCAAGAGCAAACATTGCAACGTGATTGCCCTCTGGATCACTTATTAGAAAGGCAACTGCCATGAAACGCGTCGGCATTTTACGCGTCGTCACCTCTGAAGACCGTTCCTTTCTCGAACATCATCAGCGTCTTTTGCAGCGCTCTCACCCATCGATTGCTTTCGAAACGCGCTGCCTGCCGCATCAGCCCAATGGTATTCATGATGCTGCAACGCTCGCCGCAGCACTACCGCAAATCGAAGCGCTGGCTGCCCCCTGGTCACATACATTGGCGGGGTTGATCGTTAGCTGCGCAGCCGATCCAGGCGTTGAGACGCTAAAGGCGCTGCTATCAATCCCCGTCGTTGGGGCGGGTGAGGCATGTTGCCTGCAAGCAATGGCGCTAGGCAGGCACGTTGGCGTCATTGGCATCGAGGCCGACGCTCCACCCGTGTTTCATCACCATCTGGGCCAAAGGCTGCTCGGCTACCGCCAACCCAAAGGTGTTAGCTGTACGCACGATATTCACTCAGAGGCGGGCAAACGTGCCATCATCGATGCCATTCAGGAACTAGAAGTACAGGGCGCCGAGGTCATTGCCCTTGCCTGTACCGGTATGGCGACGACAGACGTAGCTGCGCTCGCAGCCCCCTATACGTCACTCCCCATCGTCAACCCGGTATTGGCGGCTGGAAACCTCATGGCGCAGAAGATTGGTTAAATACGCGAATATTTAATGCTAGGCTGCGCTACTCCACTTCATGATATCAGCGTATGCCTTCACTAGCGTCGAACGCCCTCTCCGTCAGCGAATTGAACAAGCGCTCGCGCCAGGCGCTGGAGCGTGATTTGGGCGAGGTGTGGGTGGAGGGGGAGCTTTCCAACGTTTCCCGGCCCGCCTCGGGGCATATCTACTTCACTCTGAAGGATGATCGCGCCCAGGTGCGCTGCGCGCTGTTTCGCCAGCGGGCGCGGTTCGTCTCGGCACCCATGCGCGATGGCGACCAGGTGAAGCTGCGCGGCAAAGTCTCGCTGTTCGAGCCGCGTGGCGACTACCAACTGATCGCCGAAGCGGTGCAGGCAGCGGGGCTTGGCGAGCTCTTGGCGGCCTTCGAGCGTTTGAAAGCACAGCTCGACGAGGAAGGCGTGTTCGCCAATGCGCGCCCGCTGCCCTTTCCACCGCGCAAGCTGTTGATCTTGAGCTCGGCCAGCGGCGCGGCGATTCGCGACGTGCTGGCGGTGCTCGCCGCGCGCTGGCCGATGGCGGACGTCACGTTGATTCCAGTGCCGGTACAGGGCAGCGAGGCTGCGCCCGCGATGATTTCGGCGCTGGGCCTGCTCAACCGCCAATCGCGTCTCGATCCCGAGCGCGACGTAGTGCTGATCACTCGCGGCGGCGGCAGCCTCGAAGACCTGTGGGCGTTCAACAACGAGCATTTGGCACGGGCGATCTTCCATTCGCGCCTGCCGGTGATGTCGGCGGTGGGCCACGAGGTGGACGTAACGCTGGCCGACTTCGCCGCCGACGTTCGCGCTCCCACGCCCTCCGCCGCCGCCGAGCGCTTGGTGCCGGACCGCCGCAGCCTGCTGCGCGAGCTACAAGAGCACGATGCCCGCCTACGCCGCGCGCTGCAGGCCAGGCTTCAGCGCGATAGCCAGCGGTTGGATCATCTCCGCGCCCGCCTGCGCCACCCCGGCGAGCAGCTCGCCCGCCAGCGCCTGCACCTCGATAGCCTCGCAAAACGCCTCGAGCGCGCCATGCACCAAACGCTCACCCACTCCCGTGCCCAAGCCACACAGCTAACCCGCCGTTTGGCGGGCCAGGACATGGCGCGGCTTCATCAGGCCGAAAAAACGCGCACCGCCCAGCTCGAACGCCGCCTGACCAGCGCCATGCATCACACTCTAGAGCGCCAGCGAACGCGCCTTAGCGCCGCCGCCCGCGAGCTGAACGCGATCAGCCCCCTGGCGGTACTGGGGCGCGGCTACGCCATCGCTCAGGACGACAAGGGGCAGGTGATACGCCGCGCCGACGAGACCACGCCAGGCCAGAAGCTATCGCTTCGCTTGGGCGAAGGGCGGCTGAGCGTCGAAGTAAAGCGCCGCTTCCGCTAGGCTTAGCACGAAAACTGCTTGCGCTCGGCCATACGGCGTTAAAAATCAGCTCAAAATACTCATTTACATGAGCAAACTCCTTTTTTTCGCTGATTTTTGCCTTGTCTGGCCTTCGCTCAGCGACTTTTCGTACTAAGCCACGGCACTAACTACTCCACTCCGTAAAGGCAAACAGCGCCGGATGCATTTTCGCTTCCTCCGCAATGCCCTCATCCAGCGGGGTGGCGTAGGTGTTGAGCAGGTAACCCAGCACCGAATAGAACCCCACCATTGCCATCATATCGATCACCGCGTCGCGGCCGATGGCGTCGGCCAGGGCCGCTTCTTGCGCGGGGGCGAGGCCATGCGTTTCGATCAGCGCGTCTACGGCGCGCACGATCATACCGTCTAGCCCGCCGGGCATCTGGCGTATGGCCTCGATACGCTCTGGAGAAAACCCCAGCGCCAGCGCTCGGCTAACGTGATGCGCCCATTCGTAGGCCGAACCAAGGTGGCGGCTGGCGCGCAGGATGACCACTTCGGTGAGCGCCGGACCCAGAGCGTTCTCTTTGACCACGTGCTGGCGCAGCGGCGCCCAGGCCGCCAGTAGCGCGGGATGATGTGCCATGGTGCGGTAGACGTTGAGCGCCCCGGCAAAACCTTCGCGAAGCTCGCCTATGGCGTCGGGCCAGTCGGCATCGCTGATGGGTGGGCAAGGAGAGGTCGGCATGGGGTTACTCCTTGATGGCGGCATCGATGGCCGCTTTGATGCGCTCGACCATGACGTCGATCTCATCGGCGGTAATGATGTAGGGCGGCGCCAGCAACACGTGATCGCCGCGAGTGCCATCGAGGGTGCCGCCCATGGGGTAGCTGATCAGCCCGCGAGCCATCGCTTGGCGTTTGATGCGCGCGTAGAGCTTGCGCGCCGGGTCGAAGGGTTCGCGGGTGTGTTTGTCTGCCACCAGTTCGATCCCGCGAAAAAGTCCGCGCCCGCGAATATCGCCGACGTATGGAGAATCCATGAGGGCAGCTTCGAGGCCGCGCTGTAAGCGCTCGCCCATGGCGTTGACGTTGGCCAGCGTCTCCGGGCGGGCAATGATCTCCACCACCTTGTTGGCTGCGGCCGCCGCCAGCGGGTGGCCAAGATAGGTATGGCCGTGCTGGAACAGCTTCGAGCCTTCGGCAAACCGCGTGTAGATCTTTTCCGAGAGCATTACCGCGCCGATCGGCTGGTAGCCGCCGCCCAAACCTTTCGCAATGGTCAGAATGTCCGGCGTAACGCCGTCTTGCGTGCAGGCAAAGAGTGAGCCGGTGCGGCCCATGCCGCACATCACTTCATCGAGAATCAGCAGCACGCCGTAGCGGTCGCAGATATGGCGCACGCGCTTGAAGTAGTCGCCGACCGAGGCGACGGCCCCAAGCGTTGCGCCCACCACCGGCTCGGCGACGAAGGCCATGACGTTCTCCGGCCCCAGAGCGAGAATTTTGGCTTCTAGCTCGTCGGCAAGCCGGGCGGCGTAGGCCTCACTCGTCTCCGTTGGCGCTTGTTCTCGATAGGCGTAACAGGGCGATACGTGGTGGGTTTCGGGTAAAAGCGGCTGGAACTGCGCCCGGCGCATGGCGTTACCGCCGGTGGCAAGCGCTCCCAGGGTGTTGCCGTGATAGCTCTGGCGCCGAGCGATGATGTGCCGCCGTTGGGGCTCGCCTGCCTCACAAAAATACTGCCGCGCCAACTTCAGCGCCGCTTCGACGGCTTCTGAGCCCCCCGACACCAAATAGACGTAATCCAGGCCTTCGGGCGCCAAATCTACGAGACGCTCGGCAAGCGCTTCGGCGGCGTCGGTAGTAAAAAACGCCGTATGCGCGTAGCAGAGCGTGTCCATCTGCTCGCGCATTGCCGTCAGCACTTCGGGGTGGCCGTGCCCCACGCTCGTCACCGCCGCCCCTCCGGAGCCATCGAGATACCGCTTACCGTTGCTATCCGTGATGTAAACGCCCTGCGCCGAGGCCGCGTGCGGCAGCACCGGGCCAATGCTGCGGTGAAGAATGCGAGACATGGGAGCTTCCCCTTTCAAGTGACCGCTTTTCAAGTGCGAGCTTTTCAAGTGCCAGCGTGCCGGGAACCGAGCGCGAAAGCAACACATGAATCATTTTATTTTTATTTTAAACAAATGGATCATTGAGACGACCACACCCTACACTTACACTCGTGCGATTATTTTTTTCCCATGCAACGTTTTCGAGGAAGATGCCATGCCGCCAGGCGACCCGCTGCGCGAGCAGCTCATCGCGCAGTTCGATGGCCTGTCGGGCCAGCTACAGCAAGCTGCGCGCTACCTGCTCGAACACCCCAACGAAGTAGCGCTGGTGTCCATGCGCGAACTGGCGCGCCACGCCGGTGTGCAGCCTGCGACCATGACGCGGCTGGCGAAAGCGCTCGGATTCGAAGGTTACAATGCGCTGCGCGCCCGCTACGCCGAAGCGCTACGCCATGAGCGCGATGGCTTTGCCGACAAGGCACGTCGGGCAGGCAGCAGTAAAATAGCGGATGGCGATGAGCGTGCCGCGAACTTGCTGCGCAAAACGAGTGCGCAGTTGCTATCGCTGTGCGATCCCGAGCCGCTAATGCAGTTGAACGCTATGGCCAAGCGGCTAGCCAAGGCGAGAAAAGTATATGTGGTGGGCTTACGTTCGAGTCATGTAGTGGCTTGGCATTTTCACTACGTAATGTCGCTACTCGGCGAGCGTTCGATACACTTGGATGGCCCCGCAGGGACCGGCGGTGATGCCCTCATGCGCGCCACGAAGAATGACGTGCTGCTGGTGGTTTCCATTCAACCCTATACGGCGGACTCCTTAGTGCTTGCCAAACGAGCCGCCGATCAGGGAGTGACCATCGTGTCGATTACCGACAGCGCCGTCTCGCCTCTGGCAGGCATTTCTCGGCATGCCGTGCTCTGCCCCACCGAAAGCGATAGCTTCTTCCATACCCTGGTACCCGCCCTGGCCTTATCGGAAGCACTCTGTGCGCTATTGGCCGATACCGACCGCGCTGCCACACTCGACGCGCTTCAACGCGCCGACGAGCACCACGCAGCACTCAACACCTACGCAACGTTGCCCCCTTGGCGCCATTGTTAAACCAAGCCCGCATATCGTCTCGGCTAAAAGCATTTGCTAACTAAAAGCACTTGTTGGCTAAAAGTATCTGCGCCCGGCAAAAGCCAGGCGCAGATGTGGATGCTATCTATTAACTAACGATTGGCTAGCGCTTGGGTGGCGGTCTCAGGGTGTCATCACCCTGGGTATTGCCGGAGGGTGTGTCGGAATCCGTCAGCCCATGCTCGTCATGCTTGCTGTCCTTGTCGTGGGGTGCAGGCGCCTTGCCAGGATGACCGCTAACACCCGATGCAGCGTTATGGCCGGGCATCGTCTCCTCGGAGTAGCGCATGGGCTGACCTTCGGTATTGCTGGGCGTGCGATGCGTATCATGCTCCTGGCGCTCGGCGTCTTGGGGGCGGGTGTTATTCTGTGTCTCATCCTTTTCGTGTTTCATCTTCTCGGTCCTTTCGTGAAGTGAGTGCTGCAGCTTGTCAGCCTGCTCGTGGCCGCGCTCGGCGGCTTCGCTCATCAGGCGGTCGCGGTATTCGCCCATATAGGCGTCTTCCTTACGGGTCGAAGGCAAAATGCCACCCAGCGCCGCGCCCAAGGCAAAGCCCAGCGCGCCTGCCACCAGCGGATGCTCTTGGATGAAATGAGAGCCTTGGCGGCCCACGTCCTTGGCCCATCGCGAGGCATCGCTGATACCGTGCTGCGATGAGTGATAAAGGTGTGACGTGCTATCGCGCATATCGGCTCCCCAATGGTGTGCCCTATCGCTTAGGTGATGCGCTTTCTCGGCCAGGCGCTCTTTCATTCCTTGGTCCGCGTCGTGACTCGCCGTGTCGTGACTCGCCGTGTCGTAAGGCGCTCTATCGTCGTAAGCCGGAGGATGAGAGAACGCACTGGGGCCTGGTCGCTCAGACGCCATCGATGGCGCAGGCGTTGCGTACGTTGCAGCATGACTCCCCATCGGGCTCGAGCGGTGTAAGTCACTGCCCGCCGGGGCGTGCGAGCCATCATGAGGGTGAACGCTGCCATTAGCGTGAGCATACGGGTAGGGGTTGCCATCACCCTGTGAAGGACGAGAACGCCCTTGGGCGTGCTGACCGCTTCGCTGAGCAGTCAATAACCAGCCGAGCCCCGCACCGGTGACTAAAAACGGTACCGGATTTTCCTTGATGGTGGCGCCTAGATTGGAAAAGAACTCGTTCGCGCCGCCATGACGCAGGTAGTCGTAAGAAGCATTGAGAAGATGCTGAGGCGAAAAACGCGTTTCCAGCTCGCTCAAGGTAGCGTCTAGTCGCTCACGAGAGCGGTCGACGTCCTTCTCGATCTCTTCTGCGCTTCGCTGATCGTGATGCGTACTCATTTCAACTCCTCCTTGACGTTATGCCGATGTTCTCGGGCCAGTTCCTTGTCCCGTTGCAAGCTGTTAAGGGTGCGCCGTGGGGCCAGACGCTGCGCCTTGATGCGCTTGACCCCCACGTTCAACATGATCATGCCGATCAGGGCCACCACAACCCCCACGATGACCGCAGAGAGCCAAGGGGTCATCTCCGGTGGGAGAAGTTCGTTCAGTAAAAATACCGCCGCTGCCAAAAGCACCAAGAATCCGGCGAAGATGACCGCGCCCGCTATGGCGATGGCGGCAATGGCAGTAAGGGCCTGATGGGTCTTTTCCGACACCTCGGCCTTGGCCAGCTCGGCCTCGTTGCGTACGAGCCCCGTCACCTCGCGAGTGAGCGTGGAGAGAAGCGCGCCAACGGATGTGCCTGTCGATGTGCTGTCGTGTTGTGTGTCCATATGAGCCTCCTACTAAGGTGATAGTCTCGGCATTGGTTACGAGCGCTTAGCTGTATGTATCGCTCGAAGGGGGCGTCGAGGGAGGCCGTATCGTTGGATCGCCTTGCGATGCCGAGGTGTCGGCGTGGTGATGGTGCTGCGAACTTCTCAAAAAGCGCGCCACCAAAAAGCCTGCTGCCATCATCCCGCCGATGAAGAGGGCAGGCTCCCGGCGGCTATAGTCCTGGGCATCGTGGCAAATACGCTTCAAGTCCTTGTCGCGCAGCTGATGCGAGACGCTGTCGGCATACTTCGCCATCCGGCGTGCCTGCTGGGAAAAGAAAGGCTGGTGTTGGCTCTCGAATTCATCGGCGGTTTTGTTCATCACCTTGGTAAAGGTCGTAGCTTGCTGAGCAAAGACCTGACGCTGATGATCGTAAACGTGTTCGGCCTGCTGCGAAGCAGCCTCGTGAATGTCGTGTGCCGCTTCGCGGCCCTGTGCTTTCAATCGCTCTGTGTCGAGACGGTGGGGGTCTTGATGGGGATCGTTATGGGGCGAAGCAGCGCCTGGGCCGGGGGCGGCATGAGACGCGAACGATTTTTCTTGGTCGTTCATTCCTGAGTTATTCATTGGGTGACTCCTCCATGCGTCATTGGCTCATTTATTAGCGAGGCAAATAAACGAGTAGCGTTTTAATCAACGCTTAATATTTCCGCCTTATTCTCCTAACAACCCTATTCTTCGCTTTCACTCCACTCTCTTACTATTTGTATTTGTTACGTTTTTTCATATAAGCTAAACAGCCTTAACTAGCCGCTAAATGCTCTAAGCAATGAGAAAACATCCTAGGGCATCATGATTGAAATATAGTGAGCGCCCAATGCCTGTCAATTATATAAAAACACCGATTTATCAAATCACTAAAAACCTAATTCTAGTTAAAAACATTTTGAAAAAAATTCAAATAAAATAGCTACATTTGACAATCAATAGTTAACAAAAACAAGCACAAGACACTCTTCCCATCAATTATTATTAACTTTTTATAATAACTTGAAGCATGAAGTAGAAAGATATAAGTAACGCCTTAAAAGTTAGCTATAAAAGCCATTATTGGTCGATTAAATTCACTTTTTCGCACCATGTATATTCACGCCACTTATGGCCATCCGCTATGCGCTTCCCTTCATTGCAGGAGCGTTTGGCTGCGCTTCTTACTTTCTACTAAGGTGAACGAGCGATGTGGAACTCGCCGCTTTCTATCTATCGTTTGATACAGACCATCGTTTGATACAAGGAGGAGAATCAAATGAGCGATCAACACCAACCACCCCAACATCAAGACCAGCAGCCGGGCGACGAGTACAAGATGCGCCCTGAGCCCGAGTACATTCGCCAAAGTTATAAGGGCACCGGCAAGCTCGAGGGCAAGGTCGCCATCATCACCGGCGGCGATAGCGGGATTGGCCGCGCGGTAGCGGTGCACTACGCTCGTGAAGGCGCCGACAGCGTCATCGTGCATCTGCAGGAAGATAAAGATGCCGCCGAAACCCAGCGTCTTATAGAAGCAGAGGGCCGACATTGTCTGGTGCTCAAGGGCGACGTAGGCGAGCCCGCGTTCTGCCGCGATGTCGTCAAGCAGGCGGTGGATCACTTCGGCAAGCTCAACATCGTGGTCAACAACGCCGCCGAGCAGTATGACTGGGACGACGTTACCGAGATTCCCGATGAGCAGCTTATCCGCACTTTTCAGACCAATTTGTTCAGCCACTTCTATATGGTCAAGGCTGCGCTTCCCCACTTGAGCAGCGGTGATACCATCATCGCCACCTCATCGATCAACGCCTTCAAAGGCAACGATACCTTGATCGATTACTCGGCCACCAAAGGAGCCATTCAAGGGCTCGTGCGTTCGCTTTCGATGTCGTTGGTTGAGCGCGGCATTCGAGTCAACGCCGTGGCACCGGGGCCGATCTGGACGCCGCTGATTCCAGCAAGCTTCGATGACGAGAAGGTGGCGTCCTTTGGCGGCCAGGTGCCCATGAAGCGCGCAGGGCAACCGAGCGAAATCGGACCTGCCTACGTCTACTTGGCAAGCGAGGACTCCTCCTACATGTCGGGGCAGACGATCCACCTCAACGGCGGCGTCATTCTCAATACTTGAGCATGGCTTCGGCTTCTTCTTCATTAACGCCTAGCATGAGGAGGATTTGGCGCTGGGTGGCGAGGAGCACCTGGCGGCGCTCCTCCTCCCCCGGCAGGCTTTTGGCGATGGCGACCGCGCCGATCAGCGAGGCGAGAATCACTCGCGCACGGTCGGCGATCATTTGGCGGTCGTGAGAAAACGGCAATTTCTTCAAGCGGCTAAGAGCACGCAGGCGGGTTTCGAGCATGCGCTTCATACGCAGATAGGAGGCTTCGAAGAGGGTGCGAATCTCGGCTTTCTCGCTGCCGATTTCGTTGAACAGCACCGCTTCCGGCCCAGGGCGATGGCGTGCCTCTAGCTCCTGCAGGTTACAGTAGTTGGCGACGAGTTCGGTCAGGTGCTGAAGCGACAGCGGCCCTTTCACCAGCCGGGCGGTGCGACTTTTATCCAGCGTTTGGCGCACCGAGGCGTGGTAAAGGTCCTCTTTTGAAGCAAAGTGGGCATAGAAAGCGCCATGGGTCATTTTGGCGAGCTTCATGATCTGGCCAATCGACACCTTTTGAAAGCCGTTGCGCCCGAATAGCTCGGTGGCGGATGCCAGGATGCGCTCCTTGGTCTTGGACTTGTGGTTCTTGGGATAAGGCATGCGCACCTCCTCGCTTGGTGTCTTTAACGACGCCATCCATTCTACACAGCACACTCGTGCTTAATTCGAAGCCCCCTGATCCAACGCCAGGAGTAGCTGAATATTATCTTGATCATATAGTGCCCGGTGCTAGGGTCGGCGCATATTGCTTGCCTACAGGAACCCATCATCATGCACTCTGCAAGATACGCTGCGTTGAACTCCCCGATCGTCGTCACCGGCATGGGAATGGTCAGCCCGTTGGGCCATGGCGTCAAGACCAACTGGCAGCGATTGCTGGCCGGGCGTTCGGGTATCGCTACCTTGACGCGTATCGACACCGCCGACATTCCAATCAAGATCGCAGGCCTCGTTCCGCGCTTGGCGGATGACGCCGAAGGCGGGCTCGATCTCGATGCCGTGGCCGACCCGAAGGAGCAGCGCAAGCTAGACCTGTTCAGCCTCTATGCCCTCGCCGCCGCCGAGGAAGCGCTGGCCCAAGCCGATTGGCGCCCGGCAACCCTCGCCCAAAAGCGCCGCACGGCCACCATCGTGGGCTCCGGGATAGGCGGCTTTCCTACCATCACTCACGCACAGAAAACCCTGACCGAACGCGGGCATCGGCGCGTCTCACCGTTCACCGTACCCGCCTTTCTAGCCAACCTGGCTGCGGGCAATCTCTCTATTCGCTACGGTTTTCAGGGGCCGCTTGGCTGCCCGGTCACCGCTTGCGCGGCGGGTATCCAAGCGATTGGCGACGGCATGCGCCTGATTCGCAGCGGCGAAGCCGATGTGGCGTTGGTAGGCGGCGCCGAAGCCTGCGTCGACCCGCTATCGCTGGCGAGTTTCAACGCGCTCAAAGCGCTCTCGCCCGAAGTTGAAGCGCCCGAGCGCGCCTCGCGCCCTTTCGACCGGGAGCGTAACGGCTTCGTCATGGGAGAGGGGGCGGGGCTCTTGGTGATCGAGACGCTCGACCACGCGCTGGCGCGCGGCGCTACACCGCTTGCCTTGCTCGACGGCTACGGCACCAGCGCCGATGCCTATCACATCACCGCTGGCCCAGAAGATGGCGCAGGTGCGGCAGCGGCCATTGAGTCCGCGCTGGATATGGCGGGTCTTACGCCTGATGCCATCAGCCACATCAATGCCCACGCGACCTCGACCCCAGTGGGCGACCGCGCGGAAATGGCCTCGTTGCGGCGCGTCTTTGGCGAGCGCTTGGCGCATCTGCCCGTGTCGGCGACCAAAGCCTCTACCGGCCATCTTTTGGGTGCGGCAGGCGGGATCGAGAGCATCTATTCGATTCTCGCGGCGCGCCACCAAACGCTGCCGCCAACGCTCAACTTCGCCCACGGCGATGAGGATCTTGGCACGGTGGATATCGTCATGACGGCACGCGAACACGCCGTGGACCGCGTGCTGTGCAACGGCTTTGGCTTTGGCGGGGTCAACGCGGCGCTGATCGTCAGCGACTACCGCGCTTGATCGCCTGAGCTCAGGCGCTCAATGACTTGATCAACACCTTGGACTTACGCGCGTGGTTGTAGGCCTCGCGCTTGAGCGGGGGAAGATCATCGAGGCTTGCGGTGCGAAAACCGCGCTCGACGAACCAGTGAGCCGTGTGGGTGGTGAGCACGAAGAGCGACTGCATGCCCTGTTGGCGCGCACGGCGCTCCATGGCTTCCACCAAGCGCTCGCCGCGCTCGCCGCCGCGGTAGTTCGAATGCACCGCTACGCAGGCGAGCTCGGCCATGCGCGCATCGGCAAAAAGGTGCAGCGCCGCACAGCCGATCACCATGCCATCGCGTTCGATGACCAAATAGTCGTCGATCTCGTGTTCCAAGCGCTCGCGCGAGCGCGCCACCAGCATGCCGCGCCGCTCAAGCGGCTCTAGTAGCTCAAGCAGGCCGGTGATGTCGTTGAGGGTAGCCCCACGCAGCTGCTCGTAGCGGTGCAGCGTGATCATGGTGCCGATACCGTCGCGAGTGAAAAGCTCCCCCAAGAGCGCATCGTGATCGCGCCAGGAGAGCAGGTGGGTGCGCAGCACGCCTTCGCGCGCCGCCGTGCAGGCGGCCTGCAGGTGGCGGTAAAGCTCGCTGCCGGGGTCGGCCTGGTCGAGACGCGGCTCGGCATCGGCAGGCGTCAACTGGCGCAGCAGCGCGCCCGTTTCATCGGCAAGCCCGGCCGATTCGCCCAGCAGTATCAGCTTGTCCGCCTTGAGCGCCACGGCGGCGTGCTGAGCCACTTCGGCGGCGTCGAGATCGAACACCTCGCCGGTGCTGGAAAAGCCCAGCGGCGGCAGCAGTACCAGCGAGCCCTTGTCCAACAGCCCTTCGATGGCGGCTGCGCGCACCCGGCGCACCTCGCCGCTGTGGTCGAAGTCGATACCGTCGCGCACGCCCAGCGGCTTGGCGGTGACCAGATTGCCTGAAATCACGCTGAGCTCGACGCCGTGCAGCGGCGTGCTGGGTAGGCCCAACGACAGCCGCGCTTCGAGCCATAGTCGCTGCTGCGCTGCCACCTGCTCGATGCAGGTCATCACCTGGCGATCGGCTACCCAGCGGCCATGTAGCGCGTTCGGCGTTATCTCGGCGGCGGTCAGCGCTTCGCGTACCTGGGGGCGAATACCAAAGGCCACCACTAGGCGCACCCCAAGGGTGTGCAACAGCGCCAAATCCTGAATCAGCTGCTCGCCGCGCCCCGAGGCCATGGCTTCCCCTTCGATCAGAATGACGAAGGTTCGTCCCCGGTGGGCATTGATGTAGGGGGAGGCATTACGAAACCAGTCGACGAAGGGAAAACGAGTGTCCAAGGACTGCTCTCCGGCAGCGGGTGAATGAAAAGAGCATCGATTGAGCGGCCACTTTACCAGAGCGCTCTTTCTACTACCCAGAAAAACTCGATACACAAAAACTCGATCCAGAAAAACTCGATCCAGAAAAAACGGCGGCGCCCATCAAGGCGCCGCCGCTGACCATCGTGCAAAGCGTCGTGCTAGCCGAACATGCCCTTGAACATGAAGAAGAACACGATGGCGAGCCCCGCCCCTGCGGGCAGCGTGATTAGCCACGACATCACGATGGTGCCAATGACGCGCAGGTTGAGCGCTGCCATACCCCGCGCCAACCCCACGCCAAGCACCGCACCGACCAGTGTGTGCGTGGTCGAGATCGGCAGGCCCGTGCCCGAGGCCAGCACGACTGTCGTGGCAGCGGCCAGGGTCGCGGCAAAACCGCGGCTTGGGGTGAGTTCGGTAATGCCGGTACCTACAGTGGCAATGACTTTGTGGCCGTAGGTAACCAAGCCAAAGACGATACCGCCGCCGCCAAGAATCAGTACCCACCAGGGGATCATCGAGGCGCTATCGATCATACCCTCGCTCTGCACCACGCTAATGACCGCCGCCAGCGGGCCCACGGCGTTGGCCACGTCGTTGGAGCCGTGAGCGAAGGCCATGGCGCAGGCCGTGAAGACCATTAGCACGCCGAACACGCGCTCGACGTTGGCGTAGCCGAAGTGGTCACTGGCGGCTTTTTCGTACTTGATCCGCCGTAGCATGACGATACCAAGACCGGTAATGACCAACCCCAACACCAATGAAAGCACGAAGCTCTGGCCAAAGCTCAAATCGAGGCCGACATGGGAGAGCCCCTTGATCAAGGTGACCATGGAAACGATGAAGCCGACCAGGAAGACGTAGCCTGGCACATAACGCTTAGCGGCGGCGAAAGGGTCGCTGTTTTCGAAGATCAGGTGATGCACCGACTTGAACAGCACGAAGGAGATGGTGCCAGCCAGCAGCGGTGAAATGAGCCAGCTGGACGCAATGGTGCCCACGCTACCCCACGCCACCGCTTCCATTCCCAGGCCCACGGCGCCGAAACCGACGATGGCGCCCACCACCGAATGGGTGGTCGAGACCGGCCAGCCACGCGAGGAGGCGATCATCAGCCAAAGCCCTGCCGCCAGCAGCGCCGAAAGCATGCCGTAGACCAGCAGCTCAGGGTGGGCTTCCAGCAGGATGGGATCGAGAATACCGCCGCGAATGGTGGCGGTAACCTCGCCACCGGCAAGCCAGGCGCCGAGGAATTCGAAGATCACCGCGATGATGATCGCCTGCTTGATGGTGATCGCCTTCGAGCCTACCGAGGTTCCCATGGCGTTGGCGACGTCGTTGGCCCCTACTCCCCAGGCCATGAAGAAGCCAAACAAACAGGCAAGGATGATGAACACCTCACCATGCTGGGCAATAATCTGCATGACGCCCCCTTTAGCGCGCAGTCAAAATCTGGAGTCGGCTACCCACGCGCTCGGCGCGGTCGGATAGCTCGCCCACCCACTCGATGATCTTGTAGAGAAAGATCACGTCGACGGGCGGCAGTTGGCTTTCGAGTTGGAACAGGCGCCGACGAATGGCGACCTGCTGATCGTCTGCTTGGTGTTCGAAGTTGTGAAGTTCGCGAATCATATTGCGCATCACGTCAGACACCGTGCGGCCAAAGCCTGATTCGAGCAGCTCCTTGAGTTCCTCCAGCGCCTGACGCGCATGGCTTACGCAGGCAACGCTGGTGACGATATAGTCGCGCATCAGGTCCGCCAACTCGTCGGGCACGCGCATCTTGCGTCCCATCATGATGCCGGTGATATCGCGCACCTTGTTGGCGATCTTGTCTTGAACGCTGATCAAGTCGAGCAGGTCGCTACGCGAGACGGGCAGGAAAAGCGTGTTGGGCAGGTTCAGGCGAAGCTCGGTCTTGAGGACGTCGGCTTCGTGCTCAAGCCGGGTGACGTTCTCGCGAAGCTCAGCCGCCTTCTCCCAATCACCGGCAAGCGTTGCCTCGAAGAACGGCAACAGCTGGTCGGCGCATTCATTGGCCTTGACGATGTGCGCCAGCAGCGGGTGGAATGGCGAGCGTCCGAACATCGCTGAAAAAGGGTTGCTAGTAGCCATAAAGCCTATAAGCCTATTTTCGGGAAGCCTGGAAATGGCGGGCGCCAGTATAAAGAGTGCGCCCGCCGCCGTCATGAAAAGTTCACAATGTCATTAAAATTTAATGCAAATGCCGCCAAAGTGAGGTAGCGCCGATCATGAAAAATAGTCATCCCACGGAGATCGAACTCAAGCTGGCGCTCACTCCTGATGGCCCACGCGCCCTTACGGATCTGCCCCTGCTAGGCAAAGGCGCCCTTCATACGCTCACCAACACTTACTACGATACGCCACAATCGGACTTGGCGCGTGCTCGCATTGCCGTGCGCCTGCGTCAGCTCGATGGCGCCTGGCTGCAAACGGTAAAAACCGCAGGTCAGGGCGGCGGCGGGCTTTCCGAGCGCCAGGAGTGGGAGTGGCCGCGCGACGCCGCCACGCTCGATACCGCGAGTCTCGCCACCCTGCCACCGTTTCAAGCCGAGAGCGAACACGACTTACGCCCCGTCATTGCCCACTTGGCACCGCAGCTAAGCACCGATTTTCAGCGCACGCGCTGGGAGCTCGACTGGCAAGGCGCGCGCATCGAAGTAGTGCTGGACCAAGGCGAGATCAAAAGCGGCAGCCACCGCGCACCGATCCGTGAGCTCGAACTCGAACTCAAGCAGGGCGACGCAAGCGCGCTTTGGTCCTTGGCCCGCGCGCTCGCAGAGCACGTCGCCCTGCGCCCCTCGGATAGCAGCAAAGCCGCCCGTGGTAACGCCTTGGCAGCGCAAGCGTGGCCGTTGCCCGATGCCCAAACGCCCAGCCAGTGGCTAAACCGCGCCACCCTGGCGCTAGACGCCTTTCACGACAGCGGCCGCGCCGAGCACCTAAACGCCGCTACCGCCGCCTTGATGCAGCTAGCCGCCCACCCTGCCCTGCCCAAAGCCCTCGCTCCCCAGGCCGCCACGCTCTGCACCACCCTCGACGCCCACGGCCACCCCGCCCGCGCCTACGGCCAGGCGGCCTTGGCGCTCGCTCAGAGGCTCATCGACTAATGCAGTGAGCATAAAACGAAAGCATGCTATGCTGCATTTATGCAGCATTTTAGATGCCGTCGTGCATCAAGGAGCTTACTCATGACGACCGAAGCCCTGCATGAATCTCTTGAGCTCAGCAGTTACCGCGCGCCGGAGAGCTTTGACCACTTCGTTCAAGATCTTAAAACAGCGGCGCGCCCCGATGGCCAGCCCATCATTAGCCCTCGGTTATTTGCCAGTGCGCTAAGTATGGATCTGCAAATCCTGGCTAAACGTGCCCATGTGCATCGCACTACCATCGCAAGAGCCGCAGGCAGCGAAAAACTGCAGAGTTTCTTACGCGACGCCATGAGGGTCTTGGCCGCGGCCACAGATATAAATGGCAACTTCCACGATGCCCTATTTTGGTTTCGTAACGAGCCGATTAGCGCCTTCGATTACAAAACGCCCGAGCAGCTAGTGAGCGATGGCCGTAGTGAGGACATATTGCGCTACGTATGTGCTCTCCAGGCCGGGGCCGTCGGATGATCGAGCTTTCCAGCGTTACAGCACCGGCCTATCGCGTGCATGATCCCAAATGGGCTTTCATGCCGATTAGCGGCGCGGGCGCAGGTGAGCACGGCGGACGTCTCAACCGCATAGGGGTATCAGCACTTTATCTATCGCTGGAAGAAGCCACTGCAATGGTAGAGTACAAGCAGCTTTCTGCCCTTATGCCTCCGGGACTGATCGTCAGCTACTCACTGAACGTGCATCGCATCATCGATTTTCGACAAGGTTATGGGGCTGGCTGGGATTCCCTTTGGCAGGAGTTTTACTGCGACGGGCGCAAAATCTGGTTCAATGAGCGCATTGAACCGCCCACTTGGCACCTTGGTGATCTGGTCATAGGCGCCGGGGCAAAAGGTATCTTGTTTCGCTCAATGGAGAGTCCTAAAGGTACCAATCTCGTGCTCTATACCGACACGCTGGACGCGCAAGACGAACTCTCGGTTTTCGACCCTTACCACCAGCTTCCTAGAGATGGCCACTCGTGGCGCTGAGGCGCCCGGCTGGCGCGATGCAATATCTCGATATACGTTTCTAGCTCGATATAGGTTTCGTAGGCAGGATACGCCTTAGCGCGGCAGTCTTTGCCTTATGTACTGCCCGTAGGCACCACTCCTAGTTCTCGGTCATTCGCACTATTTCGTCACCAACAGGAAGCAGTATGAGTTTTCACCTTACCCCGGCCACGCCCGAGGGGCTGCGTACGCGGCTTTTTCATATCATCTTCGAGTCGGATACGCCGGCGGCCAAGGGCTTCGATATCGCCTTGATCGTGATGATCCTCGCGAGTGTGGCGATCATTCTCTTGGGCAGCGTGGAGTCCTACGCCCAGCGCTTTGGTGAGATTTTCACGATCATCGAGTGGACCTTCACCGTGCTCTTCACCATCGAGCTCGGCGTGCGTATCTACTGCTTAGAGCGCCCGACGCTCTATCTGAGAAGTTTCTACGGGGTGGTCGATTTGCTGGCAATTCTGCCCGCTTGGCTGATGCTGCTCTTCCCCGGCGCCCATGGGCTTATCATCATCCGTATTCTGCGGGTGCTGCGAATATTTCGGATTCTACGGCTCATGGAGTTCGTCGGTGAGGGGCGCTTGCTGCTCGAAGCGCTGCGCCGCAGCGTGCGCCAAATATTGCTGTTCTTCTGCAGCATCTTGATGGTGGTGACGCTATTCGCCTCCCTGATGTACACCATCGAATCGGATGAGTCCGGCTTTACCAGCATTCCCATCTCGATCTACTGGGCCATCGTCAGCATGACCACGGTGGGCTATGGCGATATCGTTCCCGCCACCCCGCTGGGCAAGGGCGTCACCGTGATTCTGATGCTGGTCGGCTACTCGATTATCGCCGTGCCTACGGGAATCTTCTCAGCCCAGGTGATTCGCTCGCTGCGCGAGGACCGCTACTCCGAAGAGGCCTGCCCCGGCTGCGGGCACGACCGCCACGAGCGTCGCGCCCGCTACTGCTTGATTTGCGGTACCTGGCTGGATGAGGACAGCGAAGACCCGCGTAAGGAAGAAGAAGCCAAAGAGATAGAGAAAGAGCTGGAAAAAGAACGGGAAAAAGAGCGAGAAAGAGACGCTCAAGCCGGTAAGGAGGAAGCAAGCGAGGCGCCCCGCCAGGACGCCTCGGATTCGGCTGATAGCGACCAGGGCGATAAGGATGAGAAAGCGCCCTAATCACTCAGCCTTGCCGTTTATACCTCACTCGCGAAAGGGGGCGACATCGCCGCGCCCTTCGCGCACTACTACCGGCGGCAGCTCACGCAGATCGATCACGCTGGTGGGGTCGAGATGGCAGGCGCCGCCGTCGATGATCAGATCCAGATGGGCGCCGAAGCGCTCGCGAATCTCTTCGGGGTCGCTCATCGGTAGCGCCTCGCCAACGGGGATTAGCGTCACGCTCATCAAGGGCTCGCCCAGCGCCTGAAGCAGCGCATAGGTGATTCGGTGATCGGGCACGCGCACGCCAATCGAGCGGCGCTTGGGGTGCAGCAGCAGGCGCGGCACTTCCGTCGTGGCGTTGAGAATGAAGGTGTAGGCCCCCGGCGTATGCGCCTTGAGCAGACGAAACACGGCGTTATCCACCTTAGCGTAGGTACCGATCTCGGACAGATCGGAGCACACCAGGGTAAAGTTGTGCTTGTCATCCAGCGAGCGCAGCCATTTGATCTTCTCGATCGCCTTTTTCTCGCCCAGGTGGCACCCCAGGGCGTACCCCGAGTCGGTTGGATAGGCGATGACGCCTCCCTTGCGAATCAGAGCGACGGCCTGATCGATCAGGCGCTTTTGCGGGGTTTCGGGGTGAATCTGAAAGTACTGGCTCATGGAGGGCTCCTTACTCATGGGCGCCTTATGTAATCGGCGCCTGGCTCGATGCTCTCTTTAAGCGTAGCCGATGGCGCGCCGGGTGCCCGCGTGGCAGCGCTTCATTCAACGCCTAGAAGCCCCGGTGGCGCCGCAACCATATGGGCAAGGCGTGGATGCTGCCAGATGGGGCGCGCGGCCGTACGCGGCACCGTGCTAAAGCTGCCGGGCGCGGCGTGGCTGCCTGGGAAGTGGAAGTCGCTGCCTACCGAGGCGTAGAGTTCGCGCTCGGCGAGTTGGCGCGCCAAGTCGCGGGTGACGTCGGGATTTTGCTGCCCGCTGACGAGTTCAGCCCCCTGGCCACCTGCGGCCATGAAATCGTCCAGCAGCATGCCACGCTTACGCCGCGTCAAGCCGTGGCGCAGCGGATGCGCGACCACGGCAACGCCGCCCGAGGCCACTACCCACGCGGTCGCCTCGCTCAAGCTTGGCCAGTGCATCTTGACGTCGCCCTTCTTGCCGCTGCCCAGATAGCGCTTGAAGGCCGTGGCCCAATCGGGCACGAGGCCGTCGGCGACCAAGGCCCGAGCGAAGTCGGGGCGGCCTAGCGGGCGATCGCTCCCCGCCTGGGCGCGGGCCTTGGCCAGGGCATCGACGAGCCCGGCTTTCTCCAACCGTTCGGCAATCACCTCGGCGCGCTTGACCCGCGCGGCGTGCTGGTGATTCAGCCCTTCGACGAGTGCACCGCGCAGTCCACCGGGCATCAGCGCCACCATGTGGATACTCACGCCGCGCCACTGGGTAGAGAGTTCGCACCCGGCCACCAAGCAGAGCCCCTCGGCCTGCGCCGCCACCCCTGCCTCCTCGATGCCCGCCATGGTGTCATGATCGGTCAGGGCGATATGCGAAAGGCCCCGCTGGGCAGATAGCGCCACCAGTTCGGTAGGCGAGAGCGCTCCATCCGAAGCCGTGGAGTGCATATGCAGATCGACGCTGTAGCGGCGATCTTCGTAGAACGTTGGTGGCAGTAGGGGCATGGGCACATGACGCCATCGGGCGAGTTTGTCAGAATAGCCGCAGGGCTGATCCAAGAGCACGGACGCGAATAACAAAGCGATGGCCGCTTGCGCCAACGAGGTCTCTTGGATAGGCCTGCACGGATAGCGCGCCATGGTGCGCGCTTACGCCGGTGCGGTCAATCGAACGCGCATTAGCGCGTGCCGCTTACTCAACGTCTTGCCTGCTCAGGAGTCTTGCCCATGCTGTACGCCATCATCAGCGAAGACGTCGCCGATAGCCTCGAGCGCCGCCTGGCCGCTCGCCCCGATCACCTGGTACGTCTGGAAGCGCTGCGCGACGAAGGGCGCTTGGTACTGGCGGGCCCTCACCCCGCCATCGACAGCGAAAACCCAGGCGATGCCGGGTTTAGCGGTAGCCTCGTAGTGGCCGAATTCGATGGCTTGGAGGAGGCACAGCGCTGGGCCGATGCCGACCCTTACGTCATCGCCGGGGTCTACGCCCAGGTCACGGTAAAGCCGTTCAAGAAAGTATTGCCTTGACCGTTTTGCCCCGATATGTAGCGCCCGCTGTGTTTTTCACAGAGCCTGTGGAAAACTCTGTGAAAACCCGGCGGACGCTTTGCGCTAAGCGAGAAGCAGCGCCCCTGTCGTTGAATCGTTCATTTTTTGATCACCTCGTTTCACTCATCGGAATGCCCGCGTGACTCACTCCCGCGCCCTGTCGCGTTTTGCCCCACTGCCGCCGTTAACCGCCCTCTCCGCCCCCACACTTTCGTGGAACGAGGCCGCCCCCCACTCGGACGCCTTTGGCGACGTGTATTTCTCTCGCGAAGATGGTCGCGCCGAGACCGAACACGTGTTCTTGAACGCCAACCGCCTCCCCGAGCGCTTCACCGCCTGGCCCACGGGGCGGCCGTTCGTGGTCGGTGAGACCGGCTTTGGTACCGGGCTCAACATGCTCTGCGCCTGGACTTGCTTCGAGGCGCACGCAGCTCCCGGTGCGCGGCTGCATCTGGTCTCGACGGAGAAGTTTCCACTGCCGCGCGAAGCGCTGGCACGCGCGCTTGGCGCCTGGCCATCGCTTTCCCGGGAGGCCACACGGCTGCTGGCGCTTTGGCCCGAGGCGGTGAGTGGTATCCACCGCCTGCAGCTGACGGATCGCGTCACGCTCGATCTGCATTTTGGCGATACCACCGAGCGGCTAGGCGCGCTCGATGGGCAGGTGGACGCCTGGTTTCTCGATGGTTTCGCCCCCTCCAAGAATCCGCAAATGTGGAGCCCTGAGCTTTTTGCCGCCATGGCGGCACGCTCGCGCCCAGGGGCGACCTTCGCTACCTTCACCTGCGCTGGCATCGTCAAGCGCGGGCTCAAGGCCGCCGGGTTCGCCTGGCGCAAGGTACCGGGGTTTGGGCGCAAGCGAGAAATGCTCGCCGGCGAGATACTCATTCCACCGGAGGACGACCGCCGCGCTGCCACGCCTTGGTTCACTCCCCCGCCAGCGCGCACGGCCAAGCGCGCGCTAGTCATCGGCGCGGGCATTGCCGGTGCAAGCGTCGCCCAGGCGCTGGCCCGTCGCGGCATCGAGGTCGAGGTAATCGAACGTGATGCTCCAGGTGCAGGCGGCTCGGGTAACCGTCAGGGCGCGCTTTACGTCAAGCTCGCCGCTGAGACCAACGACCAGAGTCGGGTCTATCTGGCGGGCTTGCTCTACAGCCAGCGCTGGCTGAACGACCTCGCGCCTGAAAAAGGCCTCTGGTCGCCCTGCGGCGTGCATCAGCGCGCCCTCGATGCCAAAGAACAGCGCCGCCAGCAGCGCTTCATCGAGCATCACCCGTTGCCCACGGCAGTCGTTGCACCGGGTAACGGCGAGCTCCATTATCCACAGGCAGGCTGGGTGCGCCCGAAAGCGCTCTGCGACCACCTGCTGGATACGCCGGGTATCCGCTTGATTCACGGCACGGCGGTCGCGCTAGACCGGGCAAACGATGGCTGGCGGGTAATGCTCGAAGGGGGTCGCGTGCATGAAGCCGATCACGTCATCATCGCAAGCGCGCATCTGGCCAACGGTTTTGCCCAGACGCAGACGTTGCCGCTTCAGCCGGTGCGCGGCCAAATCAGCGAGGTGGGGTTACCAAGCGGCGTGAAAGGCCCAGACGCAGTGATCTGCGCGGGAGGCTACGTGGCCCCGGCGCTCGAAGGCGTGCTGACCTTCGGCGCCAGCTTTATCCCCAACGTGACCGACCTCGCCGTTAGCCAAAACGAGCACCAGGGTAATATCGAGGAGCTAAAGCAGATGCTGCCCGAACTCGTCGCCGAGCTCGACGCCAAGGAAGCATTGGCGCAGCTTGGGGGGCGCGTCGCGATTCGCGCCGCCAGCCCCGACAAGACGCCCTACGCGGGCCCAGTACCCGATGCCGAGGCGTGGAAGAAGGCGTATGCCGTGCTGAGTAAAGACGCCACGCGTATTCCGACGCAGGCGGGCGCACACCATGCGGGGTTGTGGATAACCGCCGCGCACGGCTCCAGAGGGCTTGCCAGCGCACCGCTCTGCGCTGAGGTGATCGCCTCACGCCTGTGCGACGAGCCCATGCCGCTGGAGGGTGCGCTCATCGATCACCTTCACCCCGGGCGACGACTGATCAGCGCGCTCAAACGCGCTCAGTAGTCGCCCTCCTCCTCGTCATCGGCGAGGTCGCGACCGAAAGCGCGCCACTGCTGAAGCGTCATCACTTCGGTCATTTCGAGCTCGAGGTCGTGAGCGATGAGCAGTTCGCCGCGCTCGAGCTGTCGCTTGAGCTCGCTCACCCAGCCACGCATGCCATCGCCGGTGTCGGTAGTGTCGTAGCCCTGGCGGGTAACGAAAGTTTCGAGCAGCGCATCCAACGTCTCTGGCGGCAGCATGCGCGCGGGCACTTCGATGAAACGGCTCATGCGTCTCCCTCCCACTCGGCCAGACGCGCAACGAACGTGGCCTCGTCGATCACTTCGACGCCGAGCGCCTCGGCCTTGGTGAGTTTACTACCGGCGGCTTCGCCCGCTACCACGCAGGCCGTCTTCTTAGAGACGCTGCCCGAGACCTTGGCCCCCAGCGCCTGCAAGCGCGCCTTGCCCTCGTCGCGGGTCATACCCTCGAGGGTGCCGGTAAGCACCCAGGTTTGCCCCGCAAGCGGCGTTGGGCCCTGTACGACCTGGGTCTCCTGCCACTTGACGCCCGCCTCGATGAGCGCCTGGATCGTTGCCTGATTGTGCGCCTGGCGAAAGAACGTATGCACGTGTGCCGCGACCACGGGGCCCACATCGTTGACCGCTTCGAGTGCGGCTTGATCGGCCGCCTGTAGCGCTTCGAGCGTACCGAAATGGGCAGCCAAGTTGGCAGCCGTCGCCTCGCCTACCTCGCGGATACCCAGCGCGTAGACGAAGCGCGCAAGCGTCGTCGATTTGGCCTGGTTTAGTGCCGCAACCAGGTTAGCCGCCGATTTTTCGCCCATACGCGGCAGGGTTTGGAGCGTTTCGGCCTCAAGGTGAAAGAGGTCCGCTGGGGTTTTCACCCAGTCACGCTCGACCAATTGGTCGATCAGTTTTTGCCCCAAGCCATCAATGTCCATCGCCTTGCGGCTGGCGAAGTGCTTGAGCGCCTCTTTGCGCTGCGCCGGGCAGAAGAGCCCGCCGGAGCAGCGCGCCACCGCTTCGCCCTCAAGGCGTTCGATCTCCGAGCCGCAGGCCGGGCAGGCGGTAGGAAAGACGATAGGCTTGGCGCTCTTGGGTCGTTTCGTTTCATCGACGCGCACCACCTGGGGAATGACGTCACCTGCGCGGCGAATCGCCACGGTGTCGCCGATCATCACGCCCAAGCGCTCGATTTCATCGGCGTTGTGCAACGTCGCGTTGGATACGGTGACTCCCGCAACGCTAACTGGCGCCAGCCGCGCAACCGGCGTAATGGCGCCCGTGCGGCCCACCTGGAACTCGACGTCATCTAGCGTCGTGACCTCCTCCTGGGCGGGGAACTTGTACGCCACCGCCCAACGCGGCGCCCGGGCAACGAAGCCGAGTTCACGCTGTAGGCGCAGATCGTTGACCTTGATCACCACGCCATCGATATCGAATCCCAACCCAAGGCGCTTCTCGCCCAGCGCTTCGCAGTAGTCGGCCAGCGCCTCGGCGCCGGTGACTACTTTGAGCTCGGCGCCTACCTTGAAGCCGAGCGCGGCCATGCGCTGCATCAACGCGCTGTGAGTGGTATCGCCCAGATCCGGCTCGAGCCTTGCCGCTTGATAGGCGTGAAACTCCAGCGGACGCTTGGCCGTCACCTTGGGATCGAGCTGGCGCAGGCTGCCTGCGGCGGCGTTGCGCGGGTTGGCAAATACCTTACTGCCCTCTTCGCGGGCACGCTCGTTGAGCGCTTCGAAGCCTGAATGGCGCATGATCACTTCGCCGCGCACTTCGAGAAGCGCAGGCGCTTGGCTGCCGCGAAGCTTCAACGGCACCGAACGCAGCGTGCGCAGGTTGGAGGTAATGCCCTCGCCGGTGCGGCCATCGCCGCGCGTGGCGCCGCTGACCAATACGCCCTGTTCGTAGACCAGCGACACCGCCGCACCGTCGAGTTTGGGCTCGCAGGTGAATTCGATCTCGTCTGCCGCGCACTCCAGGCGTTCGGCAATGCGCGCGACGAAAGCGATCAGATCGTCGCGGCTAAAGGCGTTATCGAGCGACAGCATGGGGATGGCATGCTCGACGGCGGGAAAGCCATCGTCAGGCGCAGCACCTACGCGCTGGGTGGGAGAATCCGGCGTGATCAGCTCGGGGGCTTCGGCTTCCAACGCTTTGAGGCGCTGCAGGCGACGATCGTAATCGGCGTCGGTGAGCGCCGGGTCGTCAAGCACGTAGTAGCGGTAGTTGGCATCCTCGAGCTCGGCGCGAAGCGTGGTGATCTCTTCCACCAGTCGGGGGTCATGCTGGCTCATCGAAACGGATTTCCTGAAACAGAGGCAAAAGTAAGCGCTAAAAGTAGGCGAAGGCTAAGCCATACGATAGTGATCAAGATAGCGCTATTGAACAAAAAAACCCGCCTTCGGGGAAGAAGGCGGGTCTTGGGGAGCGGCTAAACGCCTAGTGCGCGTGCATATGGCGCTGCAACCGGTTGCGCCGTTCGAACTCGTGCACGCGCTGGCGGGCAAACTCGATGGTTTGAGCGGTCATCACGCTGCGGTGTTCGTCCTTGAGCTCGCCGCCCATGTGGCGCACCACCACCATGGCCGTCTCGACCATGGCTTCGAAAGCGGCGGAGCTGTCGATAGCGCCCGGCAGCGGCATCAGGAACGTAATCCCTGGGGTAGTGAACTCGCCCATCTCCTCGATGGGGAAAGTACCCGGCTTGACCACGTTGAGCATGGAGAACTGCAGTTCGCTCTCGGCGCTTTCGGTCTCGAACCGGTGGAAGATCCCCATGGCGCTGCTGTAGCGCAGTCCACAAGCCATGATGAGTTCAAGTAGCTTACTGCCATCAAAGCCTTCTTCATCACGGGCCAATACGCTAATGACGATGACTTCGTCGGCGCTGCTCAGGACCTCTTTGGCATGCTCACCGCAAACGTCGTGACGCAGCGCTTTGGCAAGCGTCGGATGCGTGCTGACGTTCGCACGCGGCGGTTCGGCGGCATAAGCAGGTGCTTCATCGATGCCTGCATCAGCATAATCATCGCCGTAAGCGTCATCGGCGTAAGCGTCATCGGCGTAAGCGTCATCGGCGTAGCCAGCAGCCACGTCATCGCTCGCGCCGTACCCGTTTTGAGCCCCGCTTTGAGCGTAGCGCGGCGCCTCGATACCGTCATCATAATAGCTTGCCGACTCGGAGTAGCCGCGTGTGGGCAGTTCGTCGTCGATGTATCCCAGATCCGGGGCGCCTCGGGTAGAAGAGCGCGAGGTAGCGAGACGCTCGGCGTTGGCTACCGCCGCGGCAGCTTCGCGGGCTTCGGCCTGCTCTTGGGCGATGCGGGCGCGCTCGGCAGCGGCGGCCTCTTTGGCCTCGCGGCGCTGCTCGGCTTCAAGCGCCTTGCGTTCGGCCTTCTGCTTGGCCAATACAGCGGCGCGCTCGGCTTTCTCCTTTTTCTTGCGTTTGCGCTCTTCACGACGATCGGCCATGCGCTGCTTAAAGGAGCGACCGATACCTTCGAAGTCGACCAGACGATACTCGTCGTCGCTGTACTCACCGACGGTCGCATCGCGCAGCTTACGCCGCTTGGGTGCATCGCCAGTGACGAACACGGCGTCTTCTGGTTCGGCGCGCAGCACGGCAAGACCATCGTCTTCGGCTTTCTCGGCGCTGGCTTTTTCCGTAGCCGCTAGCGTGGGCGCAGTCTCCTCAGCCGTCGCGCTTGCACTAACGGTGGGTTCGGTAACGGCGCTGGACAGCGTCGGTTCGCGCTTCTCTTCGGCCACTTCGGCTTTGGCCGACGACTCTTTAACGGCCGATGAGTTAACGGCCGATGAGTTAACGGCCGACGAGGCTTGTGCCTCGGAGGTGGCCGTTTTCTCAGAAGGACTGTCTTGGCGCTGCGCCAAGGCATCTTGCGCAGGCTCAACAGACGCTTGCTCTGTCGGTTGTTGCACGGCCTCAATCGCAGTTGCTTTCGTATCTGCAGCCGCTACAGCCGTGGGCACTTCGGCGCGCTCAAGCCCAGACTCTGAGGACTTAGCTTCTGAAGACTTAGCTTCTGGGGACTTAAGTTCTGGGGACTTAAGTGCTGAAGACTCAGTTTCTGATGCCTTGGGCTCCAAGGTCTTAGCTATTGAGGGCTTGGAGGTTAACGAGTCAGCAGCTAACGACGACTCAGCGGCCAGCCCAGGCTCGACGCGGCTAGGCGTCTTGCGCGTCGAACCGGCAGCGGTGGCGGCTGCCGGTTTCGCGGAAGGGGTAGATTTGGCGTAAGCGGGAGCGCTTTGCTCGCTGCGACTCCAGCGCGAACTCACCGAGCGGCGGAACTCTGAGAGCACCTTGCTCGCACCGGGGTGCTCCTGACGTTCGAGCTTGGGCTTTTTACCCAGAGCGCTGTAATCGGCAGGCTTGACCACGCGAGCACCACCGTTGGGCAACTCCCAGTTGACCTCGGCTTCACGCGCTTGGTCATCTAGCTCGCTTGGTTTGACCGTAAGCTTATCTTTCTCTGCTTGATCAAGCCGAGGGACACGACGTTGGCGCTGAAGACGGCGTACACCGTCGATCACGATGAGCGATACTAGCGCCAAACCCAGAATAATTAGCCACTCTCTCAATTCCATGTCGTACGTTCCATGGGTCGTCTTGCCGATTACGTGAGCCTCGCAGGGGTACAAAGCCTGCAAATTTAGATTGCCTGACTCTTAGCATAACGCGATTGCTAGGAAAAGAGCCACATTTTGCTTATTTTCGCGCATTAACGCGCTTTTTTTCTACTTGACCAGCTTGGGCTGACCGCTAACTAGAGTAAAAGTGCCCCACTCAACATAAAAAATTCAAAAATTGTCGCTACAAATGTAAAAATAGCGAAGGCCTACGGTTCTTCAACGATTTTTTTGACATTGGCACACTTTTTATCGTTTTCCTCTCCAAGCCTTGTCCAAAACGCTTCGGCAAAAGGGCTCAACGCTTCCTGGGATCGGGTGAGATGGACCTCTACCTCTATGGGCGCAAGGCCAGCCTCTGCGACCACCAAACGCCCATCGGCAAGCTCTTGTTCGGCAAGACTTTTTGGCAGCCACGCTAAGCCCTTGTTCTCTAGCACCATCGACATCAAAACGGCGGCCAAATGGCTCTCGAAGCGCACTGGCGGCAGTGCCGCTGCGGCGTTTTTAGCCAGTAGATGCGTATTGATGATTCTTCCCAGCCCCGACGCCTCGGTGTAGGCCAAATAGGCCGTTATCGGGGTATTTTCGAGCCCTGCACCGATCAAGGGCAGCAGCACGTCTTGACCAATTTTCTGACTGACGAAGCGCGCACCGTCATTGGTGCTCGTTTGCATCGCTGGGTATCGCCCTTGCGTCTGCATGGGATCGACATGGCTAAGCATGAACGCTACCTGCCCCTCTTCTAGCATCCGCTCGCAAACCGTCATGCTGTCCGAGTGAAGCTGGATGGCTTCGATGGGGGCTCCCTGCTCCTGTTGGCGTATCCAGCGCGGGAAGAAGGTGAAAGAGAGCGAATGGGTGGCAGCAAAAGGCAGCGTGCGAGCCGCCTTTCCCGCCACCGCTCGAGCGTCCTGGCGTAAACGATATAGGCGATTGACGGCCTCCGCCGCGTGCAGGCGCATCTGTTCACCGGCAGGCGTTAGCCGCGTGCCTAAAGGCGTGCGACAGAACAGTTCGACGTCCATCCAGCGCTCCAGGGCGCGAATGCGACGGCTAAAAGCGGGTTGGGTGATGTGCCGCGCCTCAGCGGCGCGCACGAAGCTGCCGTGTTCGGCCAGGGCGAGAAAATCTTCCAACCAGACTAACTCCATCGCAGGGCTCCCTTACGTACAAAATACAGCAATGCCGTTTCGGCATATCCTGCCCAGTTAATAGCATTGGTAGGGGGGCGCTGGCGAGTCGTAAGGTGACATCATCCTCTTCACGCTCAGGAGCATGTCCATGCGTATCGTCGATATCCGCGAAAAAACCGTTTCCATCGCCTCGCCCATTGCCAACGCCTACATCGATTTCTCCAAGATGACCTGCTCGGTAGTCGCCGTAGTGACCGACGTCATTCGTGACGGCAAGCCGGTCATCGGCTACGGCTTCAACTCCAATGGCCGCTACGGCCAGGGCGCGCTAATGCGCGACCGCTTCATCGACCGGGTGCTGGAAGCCAAGCCCGATACCCTGATCGATGCCGAGCACGACAATCTCGATCCTTTCGCCATCTGGAAAACGTTGATGACCAACGAAAAACCCGGTGGTCACGGCGAGCGTTCGGTGGCCGTAGGCACCATCGACATGGCGGTATGGGACGCGGTCGCCAAGATCGAAGGCAAACCGCTCTATCGCCTGTTGGCCGAGCGCTATCGCGATGGTCAGGCTGATGACAAGATCTGGGTCTATGCCGCCGGTGGCTATTACTACCCCGGCAAGGACCACGCCAAACTTCAAGACGAGATGCGCGGCTACCTGGACCGCGGCTACGACGTGGTCAAGATGAAGATCGGCGCCGCGCCGCTTGACGAAGACCTCCGCCGCATCGAGGCCGTGCTCGAGGTAGTGGGTAGCGGTAAACGCCTGGCCGTGGACGCTAACGGCCGCTTCGACCAGCAGACGGCCATTGCCTATGCCGAAGCGCTCAAGCCCTACGGCCTTTTCTGGTACGAAGAAGCAGGCGATCCGCTGGACTACGCCCTGCAGGCAGAGCTTGCCAACCATTACGATCTGCCCATGGCCACGGGCGAGAACCTGTTCTCTCACCAGGATGCGCGCAACCTGCTGCGCCACGGCGGTATGCGGGCCGACCGCGACTACCTGCAATTCGACTGCGCGCTCTCCTATGGACTGGTCGAGTACATGCGTACGCTCGAGGTGATGAAGGAGCTTGGCTGGTCGAGCCGTCGCGTGGTGCCCCACGGCGGCCACCAGATGTCGCTGAACATTGCCGCGGGCCTACACCTCGGCGGTAACGAATCCTACCCGGACGTGTTCCAACCCTTTGGCGGCTTTGCCGACGGCATCCAGGTCGAAAACGGCTACGTGGGTCTCCCGGACGTGCCGGGCGTGGGCTTCGAAGCCAAGGCCGCGCTTTATAAGGTGATGCGCGAACTGGCAGAGTAACGTTAGTCTGAAAACGCAAACGCCAACATAGCGAAGGGCAGCTCTTAAAGGGCCGCCCTTCGCTTTTTCTCTAATAGCTCTTTTTATAGCCTATCCCTACTCAGCGAGAGCAGCGGCCTCGTCGACCCCGACCGACACCAAGCGCGAGACGCCCGGCTCCTGCATGGTCACCCCCATCAAGCGGTCGGCCGCCTCCATGGCGATCTTGTTGTGGGTGATGTAGATGAACTGAACGTTTTCCGACATCTCCTTGACCAGCTTGGCGTAGCGCCCGACGTTGGCATCGTCCAAGGGCGCATCGACCTCATCCAGCATGCAAAAAGGCGCTGGGTTGAGCTGGAAGATGGAGAACACCAGCGATAGCGCCGTAAGGGCCTTTTCGCCCCCCGAGAGCAGGTGGATGGTGCTGTTCTTCTTGCCTGGCGGGCGCGCCATGATGGCCACCCCGGTTTCGAGCAGATCGTCGCCGGTGAGCGTCAGCCAAGCCGCCCCGCCGCCGAACACGCGCGGGAAGAGCGCCTGCAACCCCGCGTTGACCTGATCGAAGGTTTCGCGAAAGCGCACCCGCGTCTCCTGATCGATGCGCCGAATCGCCCGTTCTAGGGTATCCAGCGCCTCGCTCAACTCGGCGTGCTGCGCTTCCAAATAGTTACGCCGCTCGGCCTGCTGGTCGTACTCCTCGATGGCGGCGAGGTTGATCGCCCCTAAGCGGCGAATTTTTTCCGTGGTGCTTTCGAGGCGCTGCTGCCAGGCGCTCTCCTCGGCGTCCTCGGCGAGCTGCTGGGTAAGCGAGGCCACATCGTGGCCAAGCTCCGCCAGCTGTTCGTCCTGGGTTTGGGCCTTGAGCGACAGCGCTTGTACCTCCATGCGTCGCTGTTGCAGCTGCTCGCGGCTCTGTTCGAGGTTGCGCTCGTGACTCTGACGCGCGAGCTCGTCGTTGCGCAACTGCTCGGCCAGGGCCTGCGCCTGCTGGCGCGTTTCGTTCAGGCGCTGCTCTTGGCGCTCGCGTACGTCGAGCAGCTCTTCGAGCTCCTCACCGGCCAGTTCGTCGGGTTCGAGCAGGGTTTCGCGGGCCTCTTCGAGCTCGGCTATGCGTAGGGTCAAACGCTCTTCGCTATCGCGGCTGCGCGCCTGCTGGGCGTGCAGGCTCGTATGCTCGGCGTTGAGGCGTTCGCGCTCCAGCGCCAGCGCCTGCTGCTGAGCTTTTAGCGGCGCGTGTTGGCGGGTCAGGGCCTCGCGCTTTTCGCGCTGCTGGGCGCGCGCTTCACTCGCCCGCTCGCGCTCCTCGGCACCGGTTTCCAGACGCTCCATGGCGGTGTGCCAGCGGGCGCGCTGCTCCTCCAGGGTGAGCGCGAGCGTTGCCTCCTCTTCGGCGAGATTCGCAAGCTCTTCGTCTAGCTCATCGGCCCGCCCCGCCAGGTGCTCAAGACGCTGGGCCAGGCTGCGCTCTTTGAGCGCCAACTGCTGCAGGGTCTGGGCGTGGTCGCGCTCCTCTTGATCCTGGCGTTCACGCTGACTCTCCAAGGCCTCGAGCTGCTCGGCGGCTGCCGCGCAGGCAAGTTCGCACTCTTCCAGAGCGGCGTCATCGGTCGCAAGCTCGGCCTCGAGTGCGGCAAAGCGCTGGCGCGTCACCAGCAGCGCATCGAGGCCTTCGCCGCTGGCCTGCTGGCTCAGCCAGCCCTGCCCGCGCCAGATTCCCTCGCGGCTGATCACGCTCTCGCCGGGAGCGAGTGATGCGACCAAGGCCTCGGCTTCAGAATCGTTTGCGGCCACGTGAACGGTGGCAAGCCAGGCGCTTAACGCCCCGGCGCCATGGATCTTTGAGCTCAGGCGCTTGTCATCGGCCTCAACGTCGCTGCGCGCTTCGATCAGGCGCCAGTCGGTCGCCAATGCCTCGGGCAGCGCTGCGAGCGCCTGCGGGGCGACCAACCGCGCGTTTAGCCAGGGCGCGAGCAGCCAGGAAGCGACGCTCTCCCATCCCGGCGCAACCGTCAGCGCCTCGCCAAGGCGCGGCGCCTGCGCGATACCCTGCGCACGCAGCGCATCACTAGTGGCAGGGTCGTGATCGGCCAGCGCGGCGTCGATCAGCGCCTGAAGCGAGGCGAGTTCGCCCTGGCGCTGGCTGATCTCGGCGCGGCGGGCATCACGGCGCTGTAGTGCTTGCTGCTGGGCAGTGCGCGCCTCGGCGTACGCCTGCTGCCACTGCTGGCGAGCGTCAGCGAAGCCTTCGGCGCGTTCGTTGGCCGCCTCCCAGTTCGCTTGGCTTTCGGCGTGTTCGGCGCGCAGCGCGGTCAAATCGGCGAGATCGCCGCGCTGCTGGCGTCGCCGCGTTACCTCGCCCTGCAGGCGCGTGATGCGCTGCTCGATGTCGCGCAACTGATCCTGGCTGCGATCGGCGTCGCGGCTGGCATCGCGCCAGCGGTTCTCGGCATCGCTCCAGGCCTGCTCGGCGGCTTCCAACGCAGGTGCAGCGTCGGCCAGCGCGTGTTCGAGTTCATCGAGTTGCTCTTCCAACGCCTCGTGTTCGGGAACGAGCTCCTCGAGACGCGCAGCGATCTGCTCGAAGCGTTCGCTGTCGCCCTCGCTGACCTGGCGCTGCTCGGCTAGATCGCGCCGGGCGGTCTCGATGTCGTTGGCCAGCTGCGCCTGACGGCTCTTGCGGTGGGCTTGATCCTGCTCTAAGCGGGCGATGCGCGTGGTGGTCTCGAAGAACTGCTGCTGCTGCTTTTCCAGCGTTTCGGCGAGGCCATCGTGCTGCTCGCGGGCCTGTTCCAGACGCGTTTCACACTGGCGAACGCCAAAGACGTCCTTCTCGACGGCGATCTCCAGCTCGCGCACGCGACTCTCTTGGTGGGTCTGCTCGGCGCGCAGCGCCTGTCCGCGCAGCAGAGCAAGCTCGCCTTTCAAGCGGTACTCCTGCTGCTTGAGTTCCTGGTAGCGCTTGGCCGCTTCGGCCTGGCGCTTCAAGCGTTCGAGCTGCTTATCGAGCTCCTCGCGAATGTCATCCAGGCGCTCCAGGTTCTCCTGGGTGCGGCGCATGCGGTTTTCGGTCTCGCGGCGGCGCTCCTTGTACTTGGAGATGCCCGCGGCCTCTTCCAGCGTGGCACGTAGGTCGTCCGGGCGCGCTTCGATCAGCCGCGAAATCATGCCCTGGCCGATGATGGCGTAGGAGCGCGGGCCTAGGCCTGTGCCCATGAACAGGTCGGCGATGTCGCGGCGGCGGCATTTCTGACCGTTGAAGAAGTAATTCGACTGGCCGTCGCGGGTCACCAGGCGCTTGACCGCGATCTCGGCGTACTGAGCGTAGGCGCCGCCCATGCCGCCATCGCGGTTGTCGAACTTGAGCTCGATCGACGCCTGGCCTACGGGCTTACGCCCGGTAGAGCCGTTGAAGATGACGTCGGCCATGGACTCACCACGCAACGTCTTGGCCGAAGATTCGCCCATCACCCAGCGCACCGCATCGATGATGTTCGATTTGCCACAGCCGTTGGGCCCGACGATGGCGGTCATATTGCCATCGAAAGGCACCGTGACCGGGTCGACGAAGGACTTGAAACCCACCAGGCGAATCGAGGTCAGGCGCATCGGTTTGGGCCTCTACTCTTGGGCGTCTGGGTTAGCGGCCGTATTCGCGTCGCCATCGGCATTAGCGTTGGCCTCGTCCAACTGTTCCTGGGCCACACGAATGCCTTCGCGAAAGGAGGCAACGGCGTCGGGATCGTTGACGCTGGCAACGGCGCGACGCCAACGGTCGATGGCGAGTTCGTAATCGCCGCTATCGAAGGCGTGAAGGCCGAGTAGACCGAGAATGGTCGGCTCGCGTGGGTCGAGCGCCTGGGTTTCATCGATCAGCGCCTGTACCTCGGGGGTAAGCTCACGCCCGGCCATGAAAAAACGCAGCTGGGCCAGCTGCGCCAGGAGCGACGGCGCACGCCCTTCGAGAGCGATCAGCTGGTTAAGGGCATCGAGCGCTTTGGTACTGCGCCCGCTATCGCGGTAAAGCGGAAAGAGCGCGGCCCAAACGTTGGGGTTATTCGGCTGGCGCGCCGCCTCCTGCTCCAGGCGCGCTAGGTATTCCGGCAGCGTCGCCTCGGGGTCGGCTTGTAGCTCACGCTGCACGGCGAGCAGGGCCAGGTCGCCTTCGGCGCCTTCGACGTAATACCAGGTCAGGCTCGCCATGACCATGATGACCATCACCAGCGGCACGACCAAGCGACCGGAACCCGGCGAAGCAAGCGCTCGGCGGCGCATCAAGGCAGTGTCTTCGAGCAGGCTACGCTCGAGCGTCAGCTTGTCTTGGGCAAAGGCTTCGTCACTCACTTCGCCGCGCGCCTTCGCGGCTTCGAGCGACGCCAGGCGGCGGCGAAAGATGGCTACGTTCTGCTGCGCGCCGAGATCGTTGGCTTCGAAGGCCTGCTGGTCGTCGTGGACGCGCTGGGCGCTACGCAGCGGTACGCTCATAAGCCAAAGCGCGGGCACCAAGAGCAGCGCCAAGGCGATCCAAAGTGGGCTCATGCGTCGTCTCCTCGCTTCATTAGCTGCGCCAGCCGGGCGCGCTCCTCTGCGTTCAACGCACGCGTAGTGGCGTGGCGCCGGGCGCGTACGATCAAGACGATGACCACGAAGCCCAGCACCAGCAGCGCGATCGGCAGCCCCCACAGCAGGTAGGTGCGATTCTCCAGGCGTGGGTTGTAGAGAATGTACTCTCCAAAGCGCTGAACCATGTGATCGATGATCTCGCTATCCGAGCGCCCTTCGTTTAGCAGCGTATCGATGCGCTCGCGCATGTCGCCGGCAATCGGCGCGTTGGAGTCGCTGATCGCCTGGTTCTCGCACAGCGGGCAGCGCATGGAGCTGGTCAGATCGTGGTAGCGCTTTTCCAAAACCGGGTCGTCGAAGTGGCGCACTTCGATGGCGGCCATGGCCGCACTCGTCATCCATGCGCTCATCATGAGCAAAAGCAGATATGCCAGAGTGTGCCTCAACGCCATTTGGCCACCTCCGGCAGAATGCGCGACTGCACGTCGCTGGGCGAAATATAGCCTTTGTGGTGGTAGCGAATCACGCCTTCGGCATCGACCACGAAGGTTTCCGGCGCGCCGTAGACGCCCAGGTCGAAGCCGAGCGCTCCCTCGGGGTCGAAGATGTTGACCTCGAAGGGGTTGCCGAACTCGGCGAGAAACTCGCGCCCTTTTTCGCGGGTGTCGCGGTAGTTGACCCCCACCAGACGAATGCCCTCGTCGGCGAGGCTCAACAGCTGCGGCATCTCCTGCTTGCACGCAGGGCACCACTCACCCCAGACGTTGACCAGCGTCACTTCGCCAGTGATCAGCGAAGCATCGACGCGGCGTTCGGGATCTTCGAGGGTGGTGGCGTCGAAGCTCGGGAAAGCGCGCGCCAAGAGCACCGAATCGCGCTGGGAAGGATCCAGCGACAGCCCATGGTAGAAGAACAGGGCCACGCCCAGAAACCCGATTGGCAGAAGCAAAAGTAACAGCCGACGTTTCATGCGCAAGCCCCCTGAACCGATTTCTCCGCCGCCTTCGCCCGACGGTAGCGCTTATCGAGCACGGCGATGATGCCCCCCAACGCCATCAGCAAGCCGCCGAGCCACAGCCAGCGCACGAAAGGCTTGTACTGAATACGCATGGCGTAGCTGCCGTCACCCAGATCCTCCCCCATGGCGACGTAAAGATCGCGAAAGAGCCCCGGGCGCAGCGCGACTTGGGTCATCGGCATGCGGGTGGCGAGATAGAGGCGCTTTTCGGGATGCATGGTGAAGTGGCGTGAGGCGCCTTCGCGCTGCACTTCGATCAGCGAGGTATCGGCGATGAAGTTGGCCCCACGACGCTCCCCAAGCGAGGTCATGGTAAAGCGATACCCCGCCACCTCGACGCTGGTGCCGGGCGACATGCGCACGTTGCGCTCGACGTTGTAGTGAGACACCACGGCGACGCCGACGATGGTGACCGCGAGCCCCACGTGCCCAAGCCACATGCCCCAATAGGCCAGCGACTGCTTGCTTAGCCCGCGCTTCAGGCTCTTGGCCTGACGCAGCTTGGTGACGAGATCGACCACCAGCGGCAGCACGATCCAAAGTGCAATGACGATGCCAAGCGAAACCCAGAGGTTCCACTCGCCGCGATAGAGCAAGGGCGCAAGCGCTCCCAACACCAGCGCCGCCGCGCCTGCAAGCCACAGGCGTCGACTGAGTTCACCAGGCGGCATATGTTTCCACCGTGCTACCGGGCCAAGGCCCATGAACAGGCACATGATCACCGTCAAAGGCACGAACAGCGCATTGAAATAGGGCGGCCCCACACTGATTTTCCCCAGCCCCAGCGAGTCGAGAATCAACGGGTAGAGGGTGCCCAGCAGCACGGTGACGGTCATGATCACCAGCAAGACGTTATTGACCAGCAGCAGCGCATCGCGCGAAAACCACGTAAAGCTGGTGGAATAGCCCACCTTGGGCGCTCGCAGGGCGAAGATCACCAGCGAAAGGGTCACCGTAATGGCCAGCAGCACGAGGATGAAGAAGCCGCGCGAAGGGTCGTTGGCAAAGGCGTGTACCGAGGTGAGCACACCCGAGCGCACCAAGAAGGTGCCCATCAGCGAGAGCGAAAAGGTCGCGATGGACAAGAGCACCGTCCAGCTCTTGAAGGCGCCGCGCTTCTCGGTCACCGCCAGCGAGTGGATCAGCGCCGTGCCGGTCAGCCAAGGCAGAAGCGAGGCGTTTTCGACCGGGTCCCAAAACCACCAGCCGCCCCAGCCGAGCTCGTAGTAGGCCCACCAGCTCCCCAGCGCAATCCCCACGGTGAGAAACGCCCAGGCAACGTTGGTCCAGGGGCGCGCCCAGCGCGTCCAGGCAGCGTCCAGACGTCCGCCCAACAGCGCCGCGATGGCGAAGGCAAAGACCACCGAAAAGCCGACGTAGCCCATATAGAGCATGGGCGGGTGCACGATCAGACCGAAATCCTGCAGCAGCGGGTTCAGGTCGGCACCGTCGCTGGGCACGTTGGGCAGCAGCCGCTCGAAGGGGTTGGAGGTCAGCAGTACGAAGAGCAAAAAGCCGACGCCCACGAGCCCGAGCACGCCGATCACCCGTGCGGCCATGTCGCGGGGCAAATAACGTGAGCGCACTGCCGTGGCAAAGCCCCAGCCGGAAAGCATCAGGCTCCATAGCAGCACAGAGCCCTCGTGATTCCCCCATACGGCGCTGAGCTTGTAGTACCAGGGCAGCATGGAGTTGGAGTTATGCGCGACGTTGGCCACGCTGAAATCATCCAGCAGGTAGCTCAGGGTCAAGGCAAGATACGCCAAGAGCAAAAAGCCAAACTGCCCGGCCGCCATCGGGCGGTCGAAGGCCATCCACAGTGGCTTTCGCAGGGTGGCGCCGGCCAGCGGCAGCGTAGCCTGTACGAGAGCCATGAACAGCGCCACGATCAGGGCAAAGTGGCCGACCTCGGGGATGAATTCGATCAACATGGGAACTCCGGGTTCACTCGTCGGCCGCGTCGCTTTGGCCGCGTTGAGTCTGGAAGTCGGCAGGGCTGTAACCGGCCTCTTCTAATGCCTGCGCCACTTCTGGCGGCATATAGTTTTCGTCGTGGCGAGCGAGTACCTGATCGGCGCGAAAACGGCCATCGGCCTGAAGCTCCCCCACCACCACGACACCTTGGCCTTCGCGAAAAAGGTCGGGCAGGATACCGCTGTAGTAGACCTCGAGATCGCCCACGTAATCGGTCACGGTAAAGGCGATGTCGAGGCTCGTCGGGTCACGTTCGACCGTACCCACTTTGACCATGCCACCGGCACGAATCTGACGCTCGATCGGCGCCTCGCCCTGGGCGATCTGCACCGGGCTAAAAAACAAATTGATGTTGGCGCGCAGGGCGTAGAGCGTCAGCCCCACGGCGATTGCCGCGAGCCCGACGAGCCCCAGCACGATCAACAGGCGCTGCTTGCGCTTGGCTCTCATGGCGCGCTCCTGTTGTGAGTACTGTCTTGGCTACCGTCCTGAATACTGGCTTGAGCGCTGGTTTGAAGCGTTGCTTGGGTAGTCGGCGCCTGCGCCAAGGTGACCGAGGCCTTGGGCACTTGGCGCTCGGCGAGTGTCGGCGTGCGGCGCAGGTGGCGTCGAAGCACACGCAGCGCTAAGCGCTGTTCGAACCAAGCGAAGAGCGTCAAGGCCAACAACATCAGTAACGTCACGCCCCAAGCGGCCCACACGTAGCGCGCGTGACCGCCCATGGCAATGAAATCAGCCAGCGAATCAAAGGCCATCGGCGCCCTCCTCGACGAGTTCGCGTACCCAACGCTTTCCGCCCTCGCGGCGCAGGATTTCGCTGCGCGTGCGAGTCAGCGTCAAGGCGATGAAAAAGCAGTAAAACCCCACCACCATGACCAGCAGCGGCGCCCACATCGCCATGGGCATGGCGGCGCGCCCAGTAATGGTGAAGCTCGCGGGCTGATGCAGGGTATACCACCAATCCACCGAGTACTTGATGATGGGAATGTTGATCACCCCGACCATGGCCAGCACCGAGGCCGCGCGCGCGCCGCCCTCCAGGCTAGCGAAGGCGCGGCGCAGGGCGATCACGCCGATATAAAGAAACAGCAAAATCAGCATCGAGGTCAGGCGAGCATCCCAAATCCACCAGGTGCCCCAGGTAGGCACGCCCCAAACGGCACCGGAGTAGAGTGCAACGAAGGTCATTAGCGCCCCGATGGGCGCCATGACGCTGGCGGCCATATCGGCCAGTTTGATCTTCCAAACCATGAACGCAAGCCCACAGGCGGCCATCGAGACGAAGATCGACTGGGCCAAAAAGGCCGTAGGCACGTGCACGTAGATGATGCGAAAGCTGTTGCCCTGCTGGTAGTCGGCAGGCGCGAACGCAAGTCCCCAGACGCTGCCAAGCGCTATCAGCCCAAGCGCGGCCGCCCAGAACCAGGGCTGGCACTTGCCGCCGATGGCGTAGAACCACTTGGGCGATCTCAGCTTTTGAATAAAGGCCCACATAGGGTAACCATCCTCAACCGTTGATGCTGATACGTAGGGCGGCGGCGATGGCCCAGGGCGCGAGCATCAACGCCACCGCCAGCAGCGCACCAAGAATCGCCAGATGGGCGGCAAGCCCACTCCCAACGACCGCCGCGCTCACCGCGCCGCTACCGAAGATCAGCACCGGAATATAGAGCGGCAGCACCAGCAGCGACAGCAGCACGCCGCCGCGAGCAAGCCCCACCGTTAGCGCCGCGCCAATCGCACCGATCAGACTCAGGCTCGCCGTTCCCAGGGCCAGCGATACACATAGCGCCCAGTAGCTCCCTGCGGGCAGCGCCAGCATCACACCTAAAAGCGGGGCGATAAGCGCCAGCGGAAGCCCGGTCAAGAGCCAATGCGCCAGCACTTTGGCCATACACAACAAGGCCGTGGGCTGGGGGGCGAGCAGCCACTGCTCGAGGCTGCCATCGTCAAAGTCGCTACGAAACAAGCCATCGAGCGAGAGCAGCGCCGCCAGAAGCGCAGCGACCCACAAAAGCCCCGGCGCCACCACGGCCAATAACGCAGGCTCGGGTGAGATACCGATGGGAAAGAGCGTGATGACCAGGGCGAAGAACACCAGCGGGTTGATCACATCGCCGCGCTGGCGCAGCAGCAACATCAAATCGCGCTTGAGCATGGCGACTACCGCCGCATCGGCCCCGCGTTGCGGCTCGTTTGGCCTATTCACCCGTGACTCCTAAGCGAATGCGCCCCAACCGTGCGATATCGAGCCGGTGATGGGTCGTCACCACGACGCATCCCCCGGCATTGGCATGCGCCTGGATCAGCGACTCCAGAAGCGCCACGCCGTTTCGATCGATAGCGGTGAAGGGCTCGTCGAGAATCCACAGTGGACGGGGTTGAAGGAGTAGACGCGCCAGGGCAATACGGCGCTGCTGGCCCGCCGAGAGCTGATGCGCAGGAACGTCTTCGAACCCGGCGAGCCCCCACTGCGCAAGTGCCTCAAGAGAGGTGTCTTCGCTTGGGATATCGCCCGCGAGCGCCTGGTACCAGGCCAGAGTCTCGAGCGCAGTGAGGCCAGCCTTGACGCCAGGCGCGTGACCTAGATAGAGCAGGTTAGCCAAAAAGTGATCACGGTTTTGGCGCAGAGAAACGCCGTTCCAGAACAACTCGCCCTGATAGTCGCCAAGCTGGCCCGAGAGAATTTTCAAAAGCGTGGTCTTGCCGCTGCCGTTGGGCCCTTCCACCTGGACGATATCGCCACTACCGAGGGCAAAGTCGAGCTGACCGAACAGCGGTCGATCGTCGCGCTCACAGGCGAGTTGGCGCGCTTCAAGACACAGGCGCAATGATCTCTCCAGGCATGTTCATGACGGCTGGCACTCTACACAAAAAGCAACGCTGCCGCCAGTCGCGCCGCCCTGACGTACAAGGCTGTGACAGCGTCACATTTAATTCGGAGAAATTTCTCCTAGCACTGTATGCCCAAACAGCACTATACTCCAACCACTGTATGAAAAAACACTGTACTTAAAATCACCATTTCGGATAGCACAGCGTTTTACACTTACACAATTGAGCCGCACTTGGTCGAGCTCGAACCGATCCAGCCCGAGGAGCAGCGTCGCAGGGAGCGAATTGGCAAGCAAGGCACTGGGTCCCCTTACCGCCGTGTGCGCTAGAGAGTACGTTCGACGCTTATGTCGGGCGGCGCAAGACGGCTAGCCTGGAGAGAAGAGAGATGAATGCCCCACTACGCACCGTACGATCTGGTTTCGCCCCGCTGGCCGCTCATCCCGTTCGCCCGCGTAGCCAATCGGTAACGCCGCGCCAAGCCACGACGACCCGGCGCAATACCTATGCGCTGAAAGTACGCGGCAACCGCCTTTCTGGCTGCAACCTCTTCGACGGCGACGTCATCATCATTCGCCGCTGCCAGCACGATGCTCACAGCGAAACCTCCAGCGCCCAAATCAACCAGCGCGAAATCGCCCTGCGTAAGCTCTCGATCAGCCGCCAAGGGGTCGAACTATGGCCTGAAGACGCCCTGCACCCTGCAGTCTTTTTGCACAACCGCGATATCGAAGTGCTTGGCATGGTCATGGGCATCGCCCACGGACAATAATTCACACCCGCGCATTTCTACTCATGGCAAATAACGCGATACCATCGGGCCTGTCGTTACGAATGTCGTTATAAATATAGTTACGAGGCTTCGATGCGTTATCGCGTTCCCGACCTAGCCCCACTCGACGATCACCGCGCCCAGATCGAGGTGGAGAAGAGCCAGTTTCTTGCCTGGCTATGCCACGCACCAAGCGCGGCCGAAATGGCCACGCTACTCGAACGCGCCAAAGCCGCCCATCCTAGCGCCAGCCACCACTGCACCGCCTTTATCGCCGGCCCGCCAGGGGAGCAACAGCACATTGGCTTTTCGGATGACGGCGAACCCGGCAGTACCGCTGGGCGCCCTATGTTTCAGGTATTACAGGGTAGCGGCCTGGGCGAGATCGGCTGCGTGGTGATTCGCTACTTTGGCGGTACCAAGCTCGGCACGGGGGGCCTGGCCCGCGCCTACGCCCAGGCGGTGAGCGTAGCCCTTGAAGACCTTGCTACGCGCGAAGTGGTCGAGCGCGACGCTTATACGTTGAGTCTCGATTTCGCCCACGAGGCCCAGGCCCGCGCCTGGTGCTTTGAGCGCGGCCTGCCCGTGCTCGATGCCCAGTACGCAGGCGATGGCGTACGCTTGACGCTGGGCTGGCCCCGCGATGAGGCACTCGATATAACACCGCTGGAAAACCGTCTTCGCACCCGCTTCGACGTTACTCCGGATACTTGATTCTGCCCCAGACCATTAGTTCTTACCCCAGATACTTGATCATTACCCCCGCCGCCACCGCCGAGCCAATGACGCCGGCAAAGTTGGGGCCCATGGCGTGCATCAGCAGGAAATTGTGCGGGTTGGCCTCGAGCCCTACCTTGTTAGCCACGCGCGCCGCCATAGGCACCGCCGACACGCCTGCGGCTCCAATCAGCGGGTTGATCGGCATCTTGCTGACCAGATTGAGCAGTTTGGCCATCAGCACGCCAGCGGCGGTACCAATACCAAAGGCGACCACGCCCAGCCCCAAAATACCCAGGGTTTGGTAGGTGAGAAAGCTCTCGGCCATCAGCTTCGAGCCCACCGAAAGCCCAAGGACGATGGTGACGATGTTGATCAGCGCGTTTTGCGCCGTATCGCTCAAGCGCTCGACCACGCCACACTCGCGCATCAGGTTGCCAAAGCAGAACATCCCCAAAAGCGGCGCGGCGTCGGGTAGAAAGAGCGCGACCAGCAGTAACAGCAAGAGCGGAAAGAGCGTCTTTTCGAGTTTGGAGACCGGGCGCAGCTGGGTCATGGTGATCTCGCGCTCTTTACGCGTGGTGAGCAGGCGCATGATTGGCGGCTGGATCAAGGGCACCAGCGCCATGTAGGCATAGGCCGCCACGGCGATGGCGCCAAGAAGCTCAGGCGCCAGCACGCTGGATACGTAGATCGAGGTCGGGCCATCGGCCCCGCCGATGATACCGATCGCGGCGGCCTGATTGAGGGAGAAATCCATTACCCCAAGCGAGCTCAGCGCCACCGCGCCGAACAGCGTTGCGAAGATACCGAACTGCGCCGCCGCACCGAGAAACAGCGTGCGCGGATTGGCCAGCAGCGGGCCGAAGTCGGTCATCGCGCCCACGCCCATGAAGATCAGCAGCGGCGCGATGCTGCTGCCAATGGCAACGCTGTAGAAGCTATAGAGCATGCCATCGCCATAACCTGCGCCAACGGCAATGTCGCGCGCGGCGCGTAGCTGCTCAGGCGCTACGCCGCCATGGGCCAGCGCTTTTAGCGCCTCGCGCCAGGCCTCACTTCCCTCGAGCGGATCGAGGCTTGCGCCGAGCGCCGTGGCGATCTGCGAAAGCAGCGCCGGTCGCCCAACTTCGATGGCCTGATCCAACGCCGAGAGCGCAAGCCCGGCCTCGGGAATGTTGGCAAGAATGCCGCCAAAGCCGATGGGTACCAGCAGCAGCGGCTCGAACTTCTTGTAGATGGCAAGATAGAGCAGCAGCAGCGCCACCGCGATCATCACCGCCTGATCAAGCTCGAGGTTGTAGAGCCCCGAGCCCTCCCATAGGGTCATCAGTTTTTCCATGTCGCCGCGCCCTTATAGTTCGATCAGCGTATCGCCGACGGCCACGCTATCGCCCTCGCCTACCCTGACGGCGGAGACGGTACCCGCGCTCTGGGCACGTATTTCGGTCTCCATCTTCATCGCCTCGAGGATCACCACCACGTCGCCCTCGGCTACCTGGTCGCCCTCGCGTACGTTGACCTTGAAGATGTTACCGGCAAGCGGCGCGGTGACCGTCTCGCCGCTTGCTACTGGCTTGGATGCCCCTGACGTAGATGTCTTTGACCTGGACTCAACTGATGCAGACGCGTCAGTCGTTTGCTCTTGCACCCGCTCGATATCGCCGCCTTCGGCCACTTCGACCACGAAGCGCTTGCCGTTGAGGCTGACCGTATAGGTCTCGGGGCCCATCGTTGCCGCCCTCTTTGCGGCAGGTTTGTCAGCGCTTGGCTCATTGGACTTAACCGCGCTCGCAGCGCTCGGTGCAGGCTCGAAGGCGCTGGCATCACCACGGTTTTTCAGAAACTTCAGGCCGATTTGCGGGAACAATGCGTACGTGAGCACGTCATCGCTTTTTCGCTCCCCCTTAGCAAGAGCGAAACCGTCGGCGCGGGATTTTTCGTCGAGCTCGGCGGTGAGGCGCTGCATCTCGGGGGCAAGCGCATCGGCCGGGCGCTCGGTGATGGGTTCGGCATCGCCCAGTACGCGCTTTTGCAGCTCGGCGTTGAACGGTGCGGGGGCCGCGCCATACTCGCCCTTGAGTAGCGACTGCACCTCTTTGGAGATGGACTTGTAGCGCTCTCCCATCATCACGTTCATCACCGCCTGGGTGCCCACCATTTGCGACGTTGGCGTGACGAGGGGAATGAAGCCAAGATCCTCGCGCACACGCGGAATTTCACTTAGCACCTCGTCGAGCTTGTCGCCCGCGCCCTGCTCCTTGAGTTGGCTCTCCATGTTGGTGAGCATACCGCCAGGCACCTGGGCCACCAGAATGCGCGAATCGATACCGCGCAGCGACCCTTCGAAGGCGGCGTACTTCTTGCGCACCTCGCGAAAGTATCCGGCAATGTCTTCAAGCAGGCTCAAATCGAGGCCGGTATCGCGCTCGCTCTCTTGAAGCATCGCCACGACCGACTCAGTCGGGCTATGGCCATAGGTCATCGCCATGGAGGAGATAGCGGTATCGACGTTGTCTACGCCCGCTTCCACGGCCTTGAGAATGGTCGCGGTGGAGAGGCCGGTAGTCGCGTGACAGTGCAGGTGTACGGGCACCGTAAGCTCACGCTTCAAACGCGACACCAGCTCGAAGGCGACATAAGGAGTGAGCAATCCCGCCATGTCCTTGATCGCCAGCGAGTCGGCGCCCATGGCAACGATACGCTTAGCCAGCGCCACCCAGCTCTCAAGCGTGTGCACGGGGCTGACGGTGTAGGAGATGGTGCCCTGAGCGTGCCCTTCGACCCGTCGCACGGCGTCAATGGCACGGGAAAGGTTACGCGGATCGTTCATGGCGTCGAAGATACGAAAGACATCGACTCCATTGACTTTGGCGCGCTCGACGAAGCGATCGACCACGTCGTCGGCGTAGTGGCGATAGCCCAGCAGGTTCTGGCCGCGCAGAAGCATCTGCTGGGGTGTGTTGGGCATCGCCTCTTTGAGGGCGCGAATACGCTCCCAGGGGTCTTCGCCGAGATAGCGAATGCAGGCGTCGAAGGTCGCCCCACCCCAAGACTCGATTGACCAGAAGCCCACTTGATCGAGCTTTTCGGCCATCGGCAGCATGTCATCGAGGCGCAGTCGCGTGGCGAACAGCGACTGGTGCGCGTCGCGGAGCACCACGTCGGTGATGCCCAAGGGGCGGCGAGCGAGGGAATGATTCGTCTGATCCGTATTCGTAGGGGTGTGCATTACCGGGTGCTCTCGTATCAAATTGTTTATTTTTTAGTAATTTTAACAAAATAATTCGCAATGACGCCTAAGGCAAGCGTCCTCTGCGTTACTTAGCAACGTGGCTTACCCCGATAATGATGCACTGCAGCACCAATGACTGCCAGCACTTCTTCGTCGACCTCTGCAGTGTTCAGCGCTCGGGCACGCTTGGCGTTCACAGGCGCTGGCGTTGGTGCAAAACGCTGCACTAGGCGCGACATCAGCACCACGGCAACGACCAAAAGGGTAAGAAAAACAAACACCACCCCCATCCCCAGACCCATAAGGGCCAAACCATCCTGAAGTAGATCGGTATCCTGCATCACAAAACCTCGCGTTATCTTTTTTCTAACGGCTGAACATGACGTTCGTAGGGCGCTTGGCGCCACCGGGTGAATGCTCTACTCTGCCAGCCCCTGGCCATTAAGCAATCGCCCTGACGCAAACACCATGGTTGTTAACTTACTACATACTGGAGAAATTGGCCTTGCGCCAATGGAAGGGGTCATCGATGCGCTAACGCGCGATCTTTTGACCCGCGAGCCAGGCTTTGATTGGACGGTAACCGAATTCGTCCGCGTGGTGGACACTCGACTCCCGCCGCGGGTGTTCTACAAGCATTGCCCCGAGCTTGCCCAAGAGAGCGTCACCACACCAAGCGGCATACCGGTGCACTTGCAGTTACTGGGGTCGGTGCCCGAGGCGCTGGCCGATAACGCGCGCCAGGCCGTAGCGCTTGGCGCTGTTAGCCTCGACTTGAACTTTGGCTGCCCGGCCAAGCTGGTCAACCGCCACGATGGCGGTGCCTCGCTCCTACGCGACCCCGAGCGCGTCTATCGCGTGGTGCGCGCCGTATCGCAGGCCGTGGACGGCGCCATTCCGGTAACGGCAAAGATTCGCCTAGGCTTCTCGAATCGCCGCTTGGCGACGGCCTGCGCGCAGGCAACCGAGGCAGGCGGCGCCAAGCGCCTGGTAGTGCACGGGCGTACTCGTGATGAGGGCTATCGCCCTCCGGCGCACTGGGAGTGGATCAACAAGGTACGCCAGAGCGTCGCCATCCCCGTGGTCGCCAACGGCGATATCTGGACGCTAGCCGACTACTGGAAGGCGCGCACGCTCTCGGGCTGCAGCGACGTCATGCTGGGGCGCAGCGCCCTGGCCGACCCCTGGCTCGCCCCGCGCATTCGTCACTGGCAAGCGACTGGCGAATGCCTACCCGAAACCACCTGGACGATGCGCGCAAGCGTGCTAAAGGCCTACGCCGCCATCCAGCGCCAAACGCTTCCCGAGCGCATCGTGACGTCGCTGATGAAGCAGTGGCTAGCCCAAATGCGCCAAGGCAACGCCGAGGCCGATATCCACTTTCAGCGCGTCAAGCGCATCACCGAGCTCGACACGCTGCTGACGAACCTAACGCCCGACGAGTGACGCGCAAAAAAAGCGCCCAACCGCCTAAGCGGAGGGCGCTCTACACGATCGCAAGGCACCGGCGCGAGCCATCGGTACCTGGCTAGAAACAAGCGTACGGCCGAAGCCAACAAACAGCGATATGAAAATATAAAACGGTAGGACAAAATACGGTATGCCTGGGCGTATCGCCCAAGATACAGAAAGCCCGCTCTCGATGAGAGCGGGCTTTTGAATCTGGCGCGCCCGGGAGGATTCGAACCTCCGACCACCTGATTCGTAGTCAGGTACTCTATCCAGCTGAGCTACGGGCGCTTAACTTAAGGCACTGATTTACAAGAGCTTTATATTACACGAACTCTTAGCACCTGTCCAGACATCGAAAAAATCGTTTTCAATGCTGGGTGAAGATGGCGCGCCCGGGAGGATTCGAACCTCCGACCACCTGATTCGTAGTCAGGTACTCTATCCAGCTGAGCTACGGGCGCTTATCTTCAATCCGTGTCGTTTGGCGGAGAGGGAGGGATTCGAACCCTCGATAGGGCTATAAACCCTATACTCCCTTAGCAGGGGAGCGCCTTCAGCCACTCGGCCACCTCTCCTTAACGGCACGGCGCGAATATTACCGATTCTGCTGACCACTGTCCAGTCTTGTGCCGATTTTTTTCGCGCCTTCCTCGACTTACCGCTCAAGCGCCCTACGGTGGGCGCGACGCAGGCGGTGCACTACGCGGCGTACGGCACCTTCTTTACGGTGCTTCTACAAGTGCCATTGCGACCCCACTAAGCTCGCTGTAACTCTTTCTGGGCTTGGGGCTACCACTTATCTCTTATCGGGGATTACTTGGCTTCTACTTCGCTATCGCGTTCGCGCTGAATGCGCTGATAGATCTCTTCACGATGCACCGCGACATCCTTGGGCGCGTTGACACCGATACGCACTTGATTGCCTTTTACACCAAGAACCGTAACGGTGATCTCATCACCGATCATGAGGGTTTCGCCGACGCGGCGAGTCAGGATGAGCATGGCTGATCTCCTTCTCAGACGTTTTTGTGACAACGGGAGGTGTCCGCCAGTGACGGCACCACGCCCATTATGAGGCATGGCGCCATCTGCCACCAATGGCTCAGGCACCATGACACCTTAAACTCCCGTTGAAAGAAAGCCCACCACTCTTGGCAGCGAGTACTTCTTCAGCGTAGAAGATTTAAGGCCGAGTTGTTATTCGGATTCTACATCCGATTTATCCAAACCGAACGCTTTATGCAGCGCGTTGACCGCAAGCTCCATATGCTTCTCGTCGATCACCACCGAAATTTTGATTTCGGAGGTCGACACCATACGGATGTTGACGTTCTCATCGGCCAGGACACGGAACATTTTAGAGGCCACACCGGCGTGCGAGCGCATGCCCACACCCACGAGCGATACCTTGGCGATGTTGTCGTCGCCGCGCAGCTCGCCGCCGCCCAGATCCGGAATCACCTTCTCTTCCAGAATGCGCTTGGTCGCTTTGTAGTCGCCTTTGGCTACGGTGAAGGTGAAATCGGTGTAGTCACCAGCTGGGGCTACATTTTGCACGATCATATCGACTTCGATGTTGGCGTCGGCGATCGGTCCTAAAATGCGCGAGGCAACGCCCGGCACGTCTGGGGTATGGAGCAGCGTGAGTTTTGCTTCGTTCTTGGTAAAGGCGATGCCAGAGATCAGCGGTTCTTCCATGGAGTCCTCGTCTTGGTCGGAATCAGCAACAATCAGGGTACCGGGGCCTTCTTCGAAGGAAGAGAGCACCCGTAGCGGAACGTTGTACTTGCCGGCGAATTCGACGGCGCGAATCTGCAGTACTTTCGAGCCAAGGCTTGCAAGCTCGAGCATCTCCTCGACGGTGATGCTCTCCAGGCGCTGAGCCTTGGAGCAGACGCGCGGGTCGGTGGTATAGACGCCATCCACGTCGGTGTAGATCTGGCACTCGTCGGCCTTCAGCGCCGCGGCCAGAGCCACCCCGGTGGTATCCGAGCCGCCACGCCCCAAGGTGGTGATATTGCCGTCTTCGTCGACCCCCTGGAAACCGGCAACGACCACGACCTGACCAGCGTCGAGATCGGCGCGTAGATCTTCGGTTTCGATGCGCTGAATACGCGCCTTGGTGTAGGCGCTGTCGGTATGGATACCCACCTGTGCGCCGGTGTGGGACGTCGCGGGAACACCCAACTGCTGAAGCGCCATGGCTAGCAAGGAGATGGTCACCTGCTCGCCGGTGGAGAGCAGCATATCCATCTCACGCGGGGTGGGATCGTCGTTGATGGCGTGTGCCATCTCGGTCAAGCGATTGGTTTCACCGCTCATTGCCGAGACGACGACCACGACCTGATGGCCCTGGTCGCGAAAGCCCTTGACCTTTTCCGCCACGGCCTTGATGCGCTCTACCGAGCCCACCGAGGTACCGCCGAACTTCTGTACATATAATGCCATATACCGTCGTTTCCTCTGTTGTTCGCAAGGGTGGATGTCTTTTTGTGCAGGGTACTCGTTTGGCTGCCGCGCTCACGTAAAAAGGCCGGTCGCCTTGGCGATACCGGCCCTTTTACCTTCGCTTATCCAAGCACGTCGGCAAGCCATGCGGGGACGCTATCGAGCGCGCTACCTAGCGCCTCTGGCTGGCTGCCGCCGGCCTGGGCCATGTCCGGGCGACCGCCGCCTTTGCCGCCCACCTGCGAGGCGACGTGATTGACCAGCTCACCGGCCTTGACGCGAGCAGTCAAATCCGGCGTCACACCAGCGATGAGGCTGACCTTGCCTGCCTCAGTATCGGCCACGCCGAGGATGATGACGCCGGAGCCGATTTTGCTCTTGAGCTGATCGAGCATGCCACGCAGATCCTTACCCGAGACGCCTTCGAGCTCGGTCGCTAACAGCTTGACGCCGTTGATCTCACGCGCGGCGCTCAACAGGTCGCTGCCTGCAGCGCTGGCAAGCTTGGCTTTGAGCCGCTCGAGCTCTTTTTCCAGCGAGCGATTGCGCTCGACGAGCGCATCGACGCGGTTTTCGAGCTGCTCGGGCTTGGTCTTCAAGCGCTCGCCAAGGCGGGCAAGGCGCTGCTCCTGCTCGGCGAAGTAGGCCAACGCGTTCTCGCCGGTGATGGCCTCGATACGCCGCACGCCGGACGCGATTCCCACTTCGCTGACGATATGGCAGCAGCCGATATCGCCGCTACGGGCAACGTGGGTGCCCCCGCAAAGCTCGATGGAGAAGTCGTCCGCGCCGATGGTGAGCACGCGCACGCTATCGGCGTACTTGGCCTCGAACAGGGCCGCCGCTCCTTTTGCCTTGGCGTCGTCGAGCGACATCTGCTCGGTGCGGGTCGGGGCGTTGGCCAATATCTGCTCGTTGACCAGGCGTTCGACCTCGACCAACTGCTCCGGCGTCATCGGCTCGAAGTGGCTGAAATCGAAGCGCAGGCGCTCGGCGGTGACCAGCGAGCCTTTCTGCTGGACGTGATCGCCCAGAACCAGGCGCAGCGCCTTGTGCAGCAGGTGGGTGGCCGAGTGGTTGCGCACCGTGGCTTGGCGCAGTGAGGCGTCGACTTCGCCGCGCACCTCGGCGCCCACGGCGAGGCTGCCCTCGACCATGATGCCCTGGTGGAGGTGATGACCGCTCTGCTTTTGCGTGTCGGTCACCTGAAAGCGACCGCCCTCGACGTAGAGGTAGCCGGTATCACCCACCTGCCCGCCGGACTCGCCGTAAAAAGGCGTGCGTTCGAGCACGACAGTGCCCTTCTGCCCCGCCTCCAGCGCGGCCAAGGCGTTGCCTTCACCGTCGACCAGCGCGGTTACCTTGGCGCGATCTTCCAGGCGGTCGTAGCCCGTGAAGGCCGTACTGCCTTCGAGCTCGATGCTGGCGCTATAGTCGGCGCCGAACTGGCTGGCGGCGCGGGCGCGCTCGCGCTGCGCATCGAGCTCGCGATTGAAGCCCGCTTCGTCCAGCGTCACGCCGCGCTCGCGGCAAACATCGGCGGTGAGGTCAAAGGGGAAACCGTAGGTGTCGTAGAGCTTGAACACGGTCTCACCGGGCAGGACCTCGCCGTCGAGCGCTTCGAGGGCGGCGTTGAGTAGCCCCATACCATGATCCAGCGTGCGGGCGAACTGCTCCTCCTCTTTGAGCAGCACGCGGGCGATCTGCTCGCGTGCTGCGCGAAGCTCGGGGTAGGCCTCGCCCATCTCGGCATCCAGGGCATCCACCAGAGAGTGGAAGAACGGCTCGGCAGCGCCGAGCTTATGCCCGTGACGAATGGCGCGACGAATGATCCGACGCAACACGTAGCCACGGCCTTCATTGGAGGGCATCACGCCATCGGCGATCAAGAAAGCACAGGAGCGGATATGGTCGGCGATGACGCGTAGCGAAGGCGCCGCAGTATCCGCATGGCCGGTGGCCTTGGCCGCTGCTGCCAGCAGGTTCTGGAACAGATCGATTTCGTAGTTGGAGTGCACGCCCTGCAGCACGGCTGCCACGCGCTCGAGCCCCATCCCGGTATCGATGGAGGGCTTGGGCAGCGGGTTCAGGTTGCCCTCTGCATCGCGATCGAACTGCATGAAGACCAGGTTCCAGATCTCGATGTAGCGGTCACCGTCCTCTTCGGGGCTTCCAGGCGGGCCGCCCCAAACATCGGCACCGTGATCGAAGAAGATCTCGGAGCTGGGGCCACAGGGGCCAGTGTCGCCCATCTGCCAGAAGTTGTCCTCGTCGAGTTTGGAGAAACGCTCGGGGTCGATGCCCACTTCGTCTTTCCAGATACGCTCGGCCTCGTCATCGCTGATGTGAACGGTGACCCAGAGCTTCTCTTTGGGCAGGCCCAGCGTTTCGGTCAGGAATGTCCAGGCAAAGCGAATGGCATCACGCTTGAAATAGTCACCGAAGCTGAAGTTACCCAGCATTTCGAAGAAGGTGTGGTGGCGCGCGGTATAGCCGACGTTGTCGAGGTCGTTGTGCTTGCCCCCGGCGCGCACGCAGCGCTGAGCAGAGGTGGCGCGCACGTAGGGGCGCGGGTCGCGACCTAGGAAGACGTCTTTGAACGGCACCATACCTGCATTGGTGAACAGCAGCGTCGGGTCGTTACCCGGTACTAGCGAGCTCGTGGGCACGATGGTATGCCCTTGCTCTTCGAAGAAGGATAAAAAGGCGTTTCTGATTTCTGCGCTTTTCATAGGGTATCCGTGACGAGAAAGCGTGATGCCCCTGGGCGCTATTTGCCGCTACCCGAGGAGGTCGCAAAGCGACCATTATAGCGCAGTTGTCAAACGACTAAAGTGGGGGAATAAGGGCGAGAAGTGAAAAACCGAGCGTAGATGAGCGTCAGCGCGCCTATTCGGCGGCTTTGAGACACTCTAGAGCGTAGCGAATTTGATCGAAATCGAAGCCCCGGGTGGCGAGAAAGCGCTCGCGCCGGGCGCGCTCTTTCCTATCCGCACCGGGCGAGGTGAAGCGCCGCGCAAGCGTATGGTGGGCAAGTTCGAACCAGTCGACCTGCTCGGCCGCTTCGACATCACTGAGCGCAGCCTTGATGACAGCGTTATCGACGCCGCGCTGGCGCAGCTCTCCAGTGATACGAATGGTGCCTTGGCCGCGCTGCAGGCGCGAGCGCACGAAACTCTCGGCAAAGCGCTGATCGGACTGTAAGCCCTGCTCGATCAGCGCATCCAGGCATGCATCGATGGCCGACGCCTCGAACCCGTGTCGCCCCAGACGCTGGGCAAGCTCGGCGCGGGAGTGTTCGCGCCGAGCCAGCAGGCCAATGGCGATCTCGCGGGGCGTGCTCTGGGGCGTGGTCATCGAAAGCTCCGGCGCCAAGCGTTAAAGCAGATCGTCGTCGGCGTCGTCGATACCACCGGCGGGAGCGGCTTCTTCTTTCTTCGGCTCGGGCGTGGAGAGCAGCTGAGCGCGAATCTGGCTCTCGATCTCTTCCATGGTGGCCGGGTTGTCTTCCAAGTGCTGTGCAGCGTTGGCCTTGCCTTGGCCGATCTTGGTGCCTTTATAGCTGTACCAGGCACCGGCCTTGTCGACCAAGTTGCACTGCACGCCCAGATCGATGACCTCACCGGCGTGATAGATGCCCTTGCCGTAGAGTATCTGGAATTCGGCCTGACGGAACGGCGGCGCCACCTTGTTCTTGACCACTTTCACCCGGGTCTCGTTACCGGTGACCTCGTCGCCACTTTTCACCGAACCTGTACGGCGAATATCTAGGCGTACGCTGGAGTAGAACTTGAGCGCGTTACCACCGGTAGTGGTTTCGGGGCTGCCAAACATCACGCCGATCTTCATGCGGATCTGGTTGATGAACACCACCAGACAGTTGGCGTTTTTGATGTTGCCAGTGATCTTACGCAGCGCCTGAGACATCAAACGCGCCTGCAGGCCCACGTGGGAGTCGCCCATCTCGCCCTCGATCTCGGCGCGCGGCGTGAGTGCGGCCACGGAGTCGATGATGATGACGTCGACACCACCGGAGCGCACCAGCATGTCGGTGATTTCGAGCGCCTGCTCGCCGGTATCCGGCTGAGAGACCAGCAGGTCATCGAGATTGACGCCGAGCTTCTCGGCGTAGCTCGGGTCAAGCGCGTGCTCGGCATCGACGAAGGCACAGACCTTGCCTTGGCGCTGCGCCTGGGCAATGACCGACAGCGTAAGCGTGGTCTTACCCGAGGATTCCGGGCCGAAGATTTCGACCACGCGGCCAAACGGCAGTCCGCCAATGCCAAGCGCGATATCGAGTCCCAAAGAGCCAGTGGACACCGACGGCATGACCACGCGCGGGGCGTCGCCCAGGCGCATCACGGTGCCTTTACCGAATTGACGGTCGATCTGCGCCAGTGCCGCGTTGAGCGCTTTGTTACGATTATCGTCTTGAGCCATGACAGAGCACCTTCTCAATCAGCTGTATAATTAGCCAGTAGTATGCCAAAGTTCGACTGGCAAATAAAACCTTTTCCACCTTGGCGTGCTTTCTTTGAAGCCTGTCTTTAAAGCCTGTTTTTAAAAACAAGCGCCGCTAGGATGCACGCAAGGCTCGGTTGGCCACGCCAACATTAGGCTTCCAAGCGTACCAAAAGTCCTACTAAGGCCTCGCGCACCGCCTGCTCGCGCACCGCGTGGCGCTCGCCGGGAAAGTGAAAGCGCTCGGCGTGCTGAGTGTTGGCGTCACCCCAGCCAATCCACACCGTGCCCACCGGCTTTTCCTCGCTGCCACCGTCTGGCCCGGCCACACCGCTGACCGCCACGCCTAGCCCCGCGCCGCTTTCGCGACAGGCGCCCGCAACCATCGCCTTTACCACAGCTTCGCTAACTGCGCCGTGATCATCGAGGGTTTGCGTCGCCACACCCAGCAGCCGCGTCTTGGCAGCATTGGAATAGGTCACGTAGCCCGAGGCGAAGTAGGCCGAACTACCGGCGACCGCCGTTACCGCACTTGCCACGCCACCGCCGGTGCAGGATTCGGCGGTAGTGATTTCGATCCCACGCGTTTGGCAGGCGCGCCCAAGGCGCTGGGCCAACAACGTGAGATCGAGATTCTTCAGACTGGAAACGCTGGCGGGCATGTTCGCTCCTTCATGTCGATCGTCAGTTCAGCGTAGAATACTGCGTTTCACTTGCCCACAGAACATGCCGCCGCCCGCGAGGGCGGCGCCACGCTCAATCAGGACCCTCATGTCACAGGCCAGCCCCGCTCATACGCCCATGATGGCGCAGTACCTGAAAATCAAACGCGAGCACCCCGAGGTACTGCTGTTCTACCGCATGGGGGACTTCTACGAGCTATTCTTCGACGATGCCAAGCGCGCTGCTGCGCTGCTCGACATCACCCTCACCAGCCGCGGCCAGTCCGGTGGCGCACCGATTCCCATGGCAGGTGTGCCCTACCACAGCGCCGAAGGGTATCTGGCACGCTTGGTAGCCACGGGCGAGTCGGTGGCGATCTGCGAGCAGATCGGCGACCCGGCGACGAGCAAGGGGCCGGTAGAGCGTCAGGTGGTACGTATCGTCACGCCCGGCACGCTGCACGACGAGGCCTTGCTCGACGCCCGGCGCGACAACGTGCTGGTGGCACTGGCACCGGGCAAGGAGCAGTGGGGCATCGCCTGGCTCGAACTCTCCAGCGGCCGCTTCAACGTGCTCGAAGTTCCTGGCGAGGCGGAGATGCTCGCCGAGCTCACGCGCCTGGCACCTGCGGAGCTTCTGGTGCCCGAAAGCATGGCCCTGCCGGATGCGTGGGCGCATCAGCGAAGCGTGCGCCGCCAGGGCGAGTGGCTGTTCGATTTGGAGAGCGCCACGCGCAGCCTGTGCGATCAGTTCGAGGTGCAGGATCTACGCGGCTTTGGCTGTGCCCACTTGACTAGTGCCTTGATCGCCGCAGGTGTGCTGATCGATTATGCCCGCGACACTCAGCGCTCGCGCCTGCCCCACGTCACCACCTTGAGCGTCGAGAACCGCGATGACGCCGTGGTCATCGATGCCGCCAGCCGACGTAATCTCGAGATCGACACCAACCTTGGCGGCAGCGGCGACAATACCCTGGCCAGCGTATTGGATACCTGCACCACGGCCATGGGCTCGCGTTTGCTCAAGCGTTGGCTCAACCGCCCGCTGCGCCAGCGTGAGATCGTCAAGGGGCGCCAGGCAGGTGTGGCCCTACTGCTGGTCGAGATGGCCTATCTTGGGCTTCGCGATACGCTCAACGCCGTGGGCGACGTCGAGCGCATTCTTGCTCGCGTGGCGCTCTATAGCGCTCGCCCGCGCGATTTGGCGCGTCTACGCGACGCCTTGGCCGCCCTCCCCGATCTCGAAGCCCAGCTCAGCGCCATCGAAACGGGCAGCGCCTTGGATCATCTACGCCCGCACGTGCGCCCCTACGCCGAGCTTGCCGATACGCTGCGCCGCGCCATCGTCGATAACCCGCCGGTGGTGATTCGCGACGGCGGCGTCATCGCCGAAGGCTTCGATAGCGAGCTCGACGAGCATCGCGGCATGGCCGAAAACGCCGGTGACTACCTAGTACAGCTCGAGCTTCGCGAGCGCGAACGCACAGGCCTTGCCAACCTCAAGGTCGGCTACAACCGCGTGCACGGCTACTTTATCGAGCTGCCCCGTGCTCAAGCCCAGCAAGCCCCTGCCGACTATATCCGTCGTCAGACGCTGAAAAACGCCGAGCGCTTCATCATTCCCGAGCTCAAGGAGTTCGAGGACAAGGCGCTTTCGGCCAAATCGCGCGCGCTTAGCCGCGAAAAATGGCTCTACGAGCGCCTGCTCGGCGAGCTCAATGGCGTGCTCAACGAACTTCAAGCCACCTCGCGGGCGCTGGCCGAACTCGACGTGCTCAGCGCCTTCGCCGAGCGCGCCGAGGCGCTCGACTGGGTCCGCCCGACCCTCAACGAGGCAACCGGCATTCAGGTGAGCGGCGGGCGCCACCCGGTAGTGGAGCAGGTCAGCGACAAACCCTTCGTCCCCAACGACGTCGCCCTCGATCACAACCGCCACATGCTGATCATCACCGGCCCGAACATGGGCGGTAAGTCGACCTATATGCGTCAGACGGCGCTGATCGCTCTGCTTGCCCACTGCGGCAGCTTCGTTCCCGCCGATGCCGCCGAGATCGGCCCGCTGGATCGCATCTTCACCCGCATCGGCTCCTCGGACGATTTGGCCGGCGGGCGTTCGACCTTCATGGTCGAGATGACCGAAACTGCCAACATTCTGCATAACGCCACCGCCCAGAGCCTCGTGCTGATGGACGAGATCGGCCGTGGCACCAGCACCTTCGATGGTCTGTCGCTTGCCTGGGCCAGTGCCGAGCACCTCGCTCAGACTCAGGCTTTGACGCTCTTCGCTACCCACTACTTCGAAATGACGGCGCTGCCCGAGCAAACCAGCGGCGTGGTCAACGTTCACCTCACCGCTACCGAGCACGGTGACGGCATCGTGTTCATGCACCGCATCGAAGAGGGCCCAGCAAGCCAGAGCTACGGCCTTCAGGTCGCCCAGCTCGCCGGGGTGCCGGGGCCGGTGATTCGCCGCGCGCGGGAAACCTTGATGGCCCTGGAGCAACGCGACATCGACGGCGCCCAAACGCCGCTGGGCCGCCAACACCGCAGCGAACAGGATAGCCTCGGCGGCAGCGGCGGCTTCCAGCAGGCGGATCTTTTCGCCAGCGCCCCGCACCCGGTGGTGGAAGCGCTTAGCCAAACCGATATCGACGCGCTATCGCCACGCGAGGCGCTCATGCTGCTCTATCAGTGGCGCGAACAGCTGTAATACGCGCAAAGACGTGATAGACGCTTGCCGCATGCCAAGGGCATCACTAGAATGTGCCTCACTTTATCTTATAAAAAATCGCTGATTTATAACCATTCACGATTGACCATGATCGGGCCACGACCCGGTCTGCAAGAGGGATAGCAAGATGGCGTTTGTCGTTACCGAAAACTGCATCCAATGCAAATACACTGACTGCGTGGAAGTCTGCCCGGTCGACTGCTTCTACGAAGGCCCCAACTTCCTCGTCATTCACCCCGACGAGTGCATCGACTGCGCCCTGTGCGAGCCCGAGTGCCCGGCCGAGGCGATCTTCTCCGAAGACGAGCTGCCCGAAGGCCAAGAAGCCTTCGTCGAGATCAACGCCGAGCTCTCGGAAGTGTGGCCCAACATCACCGAGAAGAAGGACGCCATGCCCGACGCCAAGGAGTGGGATGGCAAGACCGGCAAAATTGACAAGCTCGAGCGCTGAGCTGCTGCCGTCCTTACTACCCGCCATGCAAAACGCCACCTCGAAGGTGGCGTTTTGCGTTTCAGCGGTCTCGCAGCGTGTGTGTGCGTTACCGGCTAAGAAGCCTTTTCGCTGAGTTCGTCGCCGTTGGCCGCGAACACCGCGCCATCGTGCTGGCCGAGAAGGCGGCTGGTCACCGTTCCGGCGGTCATCGAGCCGTTGACGTTGATCGCCGTGCGTCCCATGTCGATCAGGGGTTCGATGGAGATCAAAAGCCCGGCGAGCGCGATCGGCAGATCGAGCGTCGAGAGCACGATGATGGCAGCAAAGGTCGCCCCACCGCCAACCCCGGCGATACCGAAAGACGCCATCGTGACCACCAGCACGAGGGTGGCGAGGAACTCGATGGAGAGCGGATCGATACCCACGGTCGGCGCGATCATCATCGCTAGCATTGCCGGATAAAGCCCAGCGCAGCCGTTCTGACCAATGGTCGCACCAAAGGAGGCAGCGAAGTTGGCAATCGCGGGCGGCACGCCGATGCGGCTCACCTGGGCTTCGATGTTGAGCGGGATCGTTGCCGCGCTCGAACGTGAGGTAAAGGCAAAGGTGAGTACCGGCCAGACTTTCTTGAAGTAGCGCAGCGGATGGATGCCCACGCCGGTCAAGAAGAGCGCGTGCATGATGAGAATCAGCGTCAGCCCCACGTAGGAAGCAGCGACGAAGCCGATCAGGTTAAGAATGTCGTCGAGGTTGGAGGTGGAAACCACCTTGGCCATCAGCGCCATCACGCCGTAGGGCGTCAGGCGAATCACCATGCGCACCAAGCGCATGATCCACTTCTGTACCACCTCGATGCCGTCGAGCAGCTTATCGCCGATGGCAGGGTTTTCGCGCTTGATACCCAGCGCCGCCAAGCCCAGGAAGGTCGCAAAGATCACCACGCTGATGATCGATGTCGCCCGCGCACCGGCAAGGTCTTGGAAGGGATTGGCGGGAATGAACGACAGCAGCAACTGCGGTACGCTGAGATCGGCCACCTGAGCGCTGCGCTCGATGATCGCCTGGCCCCGCTCCAGCTCACGAGCACCTTGGACCAGACCATCGGCCGATAGGCCAAAGAGTTGGGTCATGCCGATCCCGATCATCGCCGAGATGGCCGTGGTGATCATCAGCATCGCCAGTACGCCCAAGCTGATCTTACCCAGCGAGCTGGCATCGTGTAGGCGGGTAACGGCAGAGAGGATCGTCACCAGCACCAGCGGCATGATGATCATCTTAAGCAGCTGTACGTAGCCACCGCCGACGATATCGACCCAGGCAATGGTGCCAGCAATGACGTCGCTCTCAAAAAGCCACTGCAGCAGCGCCCCAAGCACCACGCCGATGACCAAGCCCATCAATACGACCTTGGATAGACTGGCACCGCGGCGCTGCCAGCGCGCCAGCAGCACGAGCGCGACGATGAAAATCGCTATGTTGACCGCAATCAACCCAGACATTCGAGACTCTCCCAAAAATGACAAAAGCGGCGCATCGAGGATGCGCCGCCGAAGCAAAAACGGCCAAGCCGCTTTCACACCTATTCCTGAGTGCAATGGTAAGGAATTATGCCCGGTGAGAAAAATGTAATTTACTTATAAGCTTGTAATTATTTGCGCAAAAAAAGGCGACCCGTAGGTCGCCCGCTCCAAGCACTTCCTCTGACCACTCCCTGTGTCAACCTCCTAGAGTGCTGTCCCTGCCAGAGCTCACATCACTGTGTCATCCGGCGCACCCCACCTGCATCCCGTTGCATCCTGCTCTGAAGCATCCTTGCCTCCCCTTGTCCTGTAGGTATTCTGGCATAAACGCCGAAACCGACAAGTCGACGCCTACGCAAAAGGGATGAGCCGTATAGGCCCACCCCTTTTTAAAAAACAAATGAGAAACAGCAGCTTAAATAAAAATTAAGATGATATTTCTCACCTAACAAGGCTAATCCGAACGAATATCCTTGGCATTTGTAAGAGATCTCTTACAAAATCTTGCGAGATCTCTTACACGCCCTCTCTCGGTCAGCGTCAAAACACGCTGTTGAAAGCGCAGTTGACCGCGCAATACATCACTGCCCCTTGATCGCCTTTAGGCCTGGATAGTCGACGTTACCCAATTCGGCTTCGATGACCAGCAGACGGTTGTACTTGGCCACGCGGTCGGAGCGGCACAGTGATCCGGTCTTGATCTGGCCTGCGCTGGTGCCCACGGCGAGATCGGCAATGGTGGTATCTTCGGTTTCCCCCGAGCGGTGGGAGATGACCGCAGTGAAGCCCGCATCCTGCGCCATCTTGATCGCGTCCAGGGTTTCAGAGAGCGAGCCGATCTGGTTGAACTTGATCAGGATCGAGTTGCCGATCTTTTCATCGATACCGCGCTTGAGGATCTTGGTATTGGTGACGAACAGATCATCACCCACCAGTTGCACCTTGTCGCCCAGCTTATCGGTGAGCGCCTTCCAGCCTGCCCAGTCGGACTCGTCCATACCATCCTCGATCGAGACGATGGGGTACTCGGTGCAAAGCCCGGCCAGGTAGTTGGCGAAGCCTTCGGCATCGTAGGTCTTGCCTTCACCGGCGAGGTCGTACTGGCCGTCTTTGTAGAACTCGGAGGAGGCACAGTCGAGCGCCAGCGTCACGTCCTTACCCAGCTGATACCCGGCATCGCTCACCGCCTGCTTGATCACCGCCAGCGCGTCGGCATTGGAAGCGAGGTTAGGCGCAAAGCCGCCCTCATCGCCCACCGAGGTGGAGAGCCCTTTGGCCGAAAGCACTTTCTTCAGCGCGTGAAAGATCTCCGCGCCCATGCGCAGTGCATCACGGAAGTTGGCAGCTCCCACCGGCTGAACCATGAACTCCTGGATGTCGACGTTATTGTCCGCGTGCTCGCCGCCGTTGATGATATTCATCATCGGCACCGGCATGCTGTACTTGCCCGGCTGGCCGTAAAGCTCGGCGATATGTGCGTAAAGCGGTACACCCTTGGCGTTGGCGGCCGCCTTAGCCGCTGCCAGCGACACAGCGAGAATGGCGTTGGCGCCTAAGGTCGCTTTGTTGTCGGTACCGTCGAGCGCCAGCATGGCGTCATCAAGCCCGCGCTGATCACGTGCATCCATGCCCACTAAGGTATCGCGAATCTTGCCGTTGACCGCATCGACCGCTTTCAGTACGCCCTTGCCAAGATAGCGCGCCTTGTCGCCATCGCGAAGCTCCAGCGCTTCGCGCGAGCCGGTGGAAGCGCCGCTGGGGGCGCACGCCTCACCCACTGCGCCGCTCTCCAGGCGAACCTTGGCGAAAACGGTGGGATTGCCGCGTGAGTCAAGCACTTCCAGCGCACTGATATCGACGATCTTGGTCATGAGAGTTTCCTTGATAGGGTCCTTGGTTGGATGTGACGTCTATTAGCGATTCACGGTATCACGTTTTTTGTCGTAATCAGCGGATGGTGAGCGGATCAAACCCCTTCACCAACGCATCGAGCTGCGCAAGCTGGGTCAAAAACGGCTCCAACTGATCCAGCGGCAGCGCGCAGGGGCCGTCGCACTTGGCGTTGTCCGGGTCTGGGTGGGCCTCCAAAAAGAGCCCGGCCAGGCCCACGGCCACGCCCGCGCGGGCAAGCTCCGCCACCTGCGCGCGGCGCCCGTCGGCGCTGTCGGCGCGCCCACCGGGGCGCTGCAGCGAATGGGTGACGTCGAAGAACACCGGAAAGCCGGTCTGCTTCATGTCGCCAAAGCCGAGCATGTCGACGACCAGATTGTTGTAGCCAAAGCTCGACCCGCGCTCGCACAGAAGCAGCTTGTCGTTGCCTGCTTCCTGGCACTTGTTGAGGATGTGGCGCATCTCATGGGGCGCCAAAAACTGCGGCTTTTTGATGTTGATCACCGCCCCGGTCTTGGCCATGGCAACGACCAGATCGGTTTGGCGCGCCAAAAAAGCGGGCAACTGGATAATGTCGGCCACCTCCGCGACCCGCTCGGCCTGCCACGGCTCGTGAACGTCGGTGATCACCGGTACCTTATGGCGCGCCTTGATATCGGCGAGAATTTGCAGCCCTTTGTCGAGCCCGGGGCCACGAAAGGAGGTGATCGAGCTGCGGTTGGCCTTGTCGAAGCTCGCCTTGTAGACGTAGGGCATGCCCAGTTTCTGGGTGACCTCGACGTAGGCGCTAGCCACCTCGTCGGCAAGCGCTGCCGACTCCAGCACGTTCATGCCGCCAAGCAGCATGAGGGGCAAAGAATTGCCGGCGGTTAAGCCGGCAACGGGGATGTGACGTTCGAACGAGTGAGGCTGAGACGACATCGGTCCCCCTTTTCCTTATTCGGGTTGAGCGTGAGCGCGGCTGCGCGCCGCCTTGTGTTCGAGCGCAGCGTTGACGAAGCCGCTGAACAGCGGGTGCCCATCGCGCGGCGTCGAGGTGAACTCGGGGTGGAACTGGCAAGCCACGTACCACGGATGATCGCGAAGCTCGACCACTTCGACCAGCGACTGATCGACGCTCTTGCCCGAAATCACCAAGCCTGCTTTCTCCAGCTCGTCGACGAACTGGTTGTTGACCTCGAAGCGGTGACGGTGGCGCTCGACGATCTCGTCGCTGCCGTAAGCCTCGCGGGCGCGGGTGTCGGCGGCCAAGTGGCACACCTGACCGCCCAGCCGCATGGTGCCGCCAAGATCGGAGGCCGCGTCGCGCAGCTCGATCTTGCCTTCGGGGCTGATCCACTCGGTGATCAGGCCGACGACCGGATGCTGAGTATCGTGGGTGAACTCGGTGGAGTTGGCGTCCGTCCAGCCAGCGACGTTACGCGCGAACTCGATGACCGCAACCTGCATACCCAGGCAGATGCCCAGATAGGGAATCTTGTTCTCGCGAGCGAACTGGGCCGCCATGATCTTGCCTTCGACGCCGCGCTCGCCAAAGCCGCCGGGCACCAGGATGGCGTCCTTTCCGGCCAGACGTTCGGTGCCGTGACGCTCGATCAGCTCGGAGTCGATGTAGTCGACGTTGACCTTGATACGGCCCTGGATACCGGCGTGAATCAGCGCTTCGTTGAGCGACTTGTAAGCATCCAGCAGCTCCATGTACTTACCTACCATGGCGATGCTGATCGACTTCAAGGGGTTGAGCTTGGCATCCAGCACCTTGACCCACTCGGAGAGATCGGCGGGCTCGGCTTCCAGGCGCAGCTTGTCGCAAACGATGTCATCAAGGCCGTGCTCGTGGAGCATCAGCGGAATGCGGTAGATGGTGTCGGCATCCTGAAGCGGAACCACAGCGCGCTCTTCCACGTTGGTGAACAGCGCAATCTTGCGCCGCTCGCTCTCTTCGAGCTCGACTTCGCTACGGCAAATCAGGATGTCCGGCTGGATACCGATCGAGCGCAGCTCCTTGACGCTGTGCTGGGTCGGTTTGGTCTTGGTCTCACCGGCGGTCTTGATGTAGGGCACGAGCGTCAAGTGCATGTAGATCGCGTGGCTTGCGCCCAGCTCGCTTCTGATCTGGCGAATCGACTCCAGAAACGGCAGCGATTCGATATCGCCGACGGTGCCGCCAATCTCGACCAGAGCGACGTCAAAGCCTTCGCCCCCTGCGTAGACGCGACGCTTGATCTCGTCGGTGATATGCGGAATGACCTGCACCGTGCCGCCCAGATAGTCACCGCGGCGCTCCTTGCGCAGCACGTGCTCGTAGACCCGGCCGGTGGTGAAGTTGTTGCTCTGGGTCATCTTGGTGCGGATGAAGCGCTCATAGTGGCCCAGGTCGAGATCGGTTTCCGCACCATCCTCGGTGACGAACACTTCGCCGTGCTGGAACGGACTCATGGTGCCCGGATCGACGTTGATGTACGGATCCAGCTTGAGAATGGTCACCTTGAGACCGCGGGCCTCGAGAATGGCCGCCAGCGAGGCTGCTGCAATGCCCTTGCCGAGAGAGGACACAACGCCGCCGGTCACGAAGATATATCGTGTCATGGAAAACCTGTCGAATCATAGTCAAAAGGCACGGCAGAAAGCCACGCCAGGATGGGACGACAGAATAGCAGAGTACGCACGGTGGCTCAATTTCCGCGCCCGAGACGTACAGGCGCAAAGATAAAAAGGGGCAGCGGTGTTGCCCCCGCTGCCCCTTTTCGTTTTCGTTGCACTGAAACTGGCTTACTTAAACGCCCAGGTAGTCCATGATACCGCTGGCGGCCTGGCGGCCTTCGTAGATGGCGGTGACCACGAGATCGGAGCCGCGCACCATGTCGCCACCGGCAAAGATCTTCTCGTTGCTGGTCTGGAAGGCGTACTGGCCGTGCTCGGGAGCTTTGACCAGGTTCCAGTCGTTGACCTCGATATTGGCGCTATCGAACCAGGGCGCAGGGCTTGCCTGGAAGCCGAAGGCGATGACCACGGCGTCGGCGGCGATGACCTCTTCGGAGCCAGGAACGATCTCGGGGCGACGGCGGCCGTTTTCGTCGGGCTCGCCCAGACGCGTACGTACCACCTTTACACCCTCGACCTTCTCCTCGCCCACTACCGCGACCGGCTGGCGGTTGAAGAGAAACTCGACGCCCTCTTCGCGAGCGTTGGCCACTTCGCGGCGCGAGCCTGGCATGTTGGCTTCGTCGCGGCGGTAGGCGCAGGTCACGCTTAAAGCCCCCTGGCGGATGGAGGTGCGGTTGCAGTCCATCGCCGTGTCGCCCCCACCGAGCACCACCACGCGCTTGCCTTCCATCGAGATGTAGTCGTTCGGGTCTTTCTCGAAGCCCATGCGGCGGTTGACGTTGGCAATCAAAAAGTCCAACGCCTTGTAGACGCCTGGCAGATCTTCACCGGGGAAGCCGCCCTGCATGTACTGATAGGTGCCCATACCGAGAAACACCGCGTCGTACTCCTGGAGCAGGGTATCGAACTCGATATCGGTGCCGATTTCGGTGTTGAGGCGAAACTCGACGCCCATCTCCTCGAACACTGCCCGACGGCGCTCCATGACGCTCTTTTCGAGCTTGAACTCGGGGATACCGAAGGTCAAAAGCCCGCCAATCTCGGGGTACTTGTCGAACACCACCGGCTTGACGCCGTTGCGCACCAGCACATCGGCACAGCCAAGGCCCGCGGGTCCGGCGCCGATGATGGCGACCTTCTTGTCGGTCCAGCTCACGTGGGCCATGTCCGGGCGCCAGCCCATGGCGAAAGCGGTATCGGTGATGTACTTCTCCACCGAGCCGATAGTGACCGCACCGAAGCCGTCGTTCAGGGTGCAGTCGCCTTCGCAGAGGCGATCCTGGGGGCAAACGCGACCGCACACCTCGGGCAGCGAGTTGGTCTTGTGCGAAAGCTCGGCCGCCTCGAGGATGTTGCCCTCCACTACCAGCTTGAGCCAGTTGGGGATGTAGTTGTGCACCGGGCACTTCCACTCGCAGTAAGGGTTACCGCAGTGCAGGCAACGGTGCGCCTGGCTTGCCGCCTCGGACGGCTTGAACGGCTCGTAGATCTCGGCGAACTCTTTGGCGCGCAGGCGCGCCTCTTTCTTTTGCGGGTCCAGACGACCCACGTCGACGAACTGGAAATCGTTGTTCAAACGGTTAGCCATGGTCTCTCTCCTGTCAGCGTTAGGGGCGGGCACGGATTACTGCGGCTGACGCCGAGACTGATCCAGCAGACTGCCAAGGCTTGCCGCCTTCGGCTTGACCAGCCAGAAATGGCGGGCATAGTCGCTGAAGTCCTCGAGAATCGCCGCGCCGCGCTTCGAGCCGGTCGCTGCTACATAGGCCTCGATCATTTCGCGCAAGTGCCGACGGTAGGCCTCCATGGCTTCGGTGTTGACGCGATGAATCTCCACGAGTTCGTGGTTGTATTTGTCGACGAAGGTGCGATCTTCGTCCAGCACGTAGGCAAAGCCACCGGTCATGCCCGCGCCGAAGTTCACCCCTGTGTCGCCCAGTACGCAGACGAGCCCCCCGGTCATGTACTCACAGCAGTGGTCGCCAGCGCCTTCGATCACGGCGGTAGCGCCAGAGTTACGCACCCCGAAACGCTCGCCCGCCGTCCCTGCGGCGTAGAGCGTGCCGCCCGTGGCGCCGTAAAGGCAGGTGTTGCCGATGATCGCCGTCTTGTGGCTCTCGAACTCGCTGACCTTCGGCGGCACGATGACCACGCTTCCGCCGTTCATGCCTTTACCCACGTAGTCGTTAGCGTCGCCTTCGAGGTAGAGGTTCAAGCCCTTGGCGTTCCACACGCCGAAGCTCTGCCCCGCCACGCCGGTAAAACGCACGTCTAGCGGTGCCTCGCTTAAGCCCTCTTCACCGTAGCGCTTGGCGATCTCGCCGGAGGCCAAGGCGCCCACGCTGCGGTCGCAGTTGGTGATGGTGAAGTGGAACTCGCCGCCGCTCTTGGCCTCGATGGCGTCAACGATCGCCTCCAGCACTTCCTGGTTCTTGGCGCCAGGATCGTGGGGAACGTTACGGCTCACGGTACAGAACTGCGGCGCCTCTGCGGGCACGAAATCGTTGGCCAGTAGCGGCGTCAGATCCAGCTTGCGCTGCGATGCCGTGTGGCCTTCGATCGCTTCGAGCAGGTCGGTACGGCCGATCAGGTCGGTCAGCTGACGGACGCCCAGCAGCGCCATCAGCTCGCGCACCTCTTCGGCGATGAAGCGGAAGTAGTTCTTGACCATATCGACGGTGCCACGGAAGTGCTCACCGCGCAGGAAGTCGTCCTGGGTCGCGACCCCCGTGGCACAGTTGTTGAGGTGGCAAATACGCAGGAATTTACAACCCAGCGCCACCATCGGCGCAGTGCCAAAGCCGAAGCTCTCGGCGCCGAGAATCGCGGCCTTGATGACGTCGAGCCCGGTTTTCAGGCCGCCGTCGGTCTGTAGACGAATCTTGTCGCGCAGGCCGTTGATACGCAGCGCCTGATGCACCTCGGGCAGCCCCAACTCCCAGGGGGAACCGGCATGCTTGATTGAGGTGAGCGGGCTTGCCGCCGTACCGCCATCGTAGCCGGAAACGGTGATCAAATCGGCGTAGGCCTTGGCCACGCCCGTGGCGATGGTGCCGATGCCGGGCTCGGAGACCAGCTTGACCGAGACCTGAGCCCTGGGGTTGACCTGTTTCAAATCGAAGATCAGCTGGGCCAAGTCCTCGATCGAGTAGATGTCGTGGTGCGGCGGCGGCGAGATCAGGGTAACGCCGGGCACGGCGTGGCGCAGTCGAGCGATGAGCTGATTGACCTTACCACCCGGCAGCTGACCGCCCTCACCGGGCTTGGCGCCCTGGGCGACCTTGATCTGCAGCACGTCGGCGTTGACCAGATAGGCGGGCGTCACACCAAAGCGGCCGGAGGCGATCTGCTTGATCTTGGAGCTGCGCACGGTGCCGTAACGCGCCGGATCTTCGCCGCCTTCACCGGAGTTGGAGCGCCCGCCCGACTCGTTCATCGCCTGGGCCAGCGCTTCGTGGGCCTCGGGTGAAAGCGCGCCAATGGACATACCAGCGCTATCGAAGCGCGGCAGCAACGACTCGACCGGCTCGACCTCGTCGAGAGCGATCGACGGGCCGTCAAACTTGAGTGTGAGCAGGTCGCGAATGGTCGCGACCGGACGCTCGTTGACCAACTGAGCGAATTTTTTCCAGTTGGCGTAGCTGCCTTCTTGTACCGCTGCCTGCAGCGCCTTGACCACGTCGGGGTTGTAGGCGTGGTACTCGTGGCCGTGCACGTACTTGAGCATGCCACCCTGTGAGATGCCCTTGCGCGCAATCCAGGCATCGCGGGCCAGCCCTTCCTGCTGCAGCTGCAGCTCGGCAAAGCCAGTGCCTTGAATACGAGAGGCCATTCCGGGGAAGCATAGATCCATCACCTCTTCGCCAAGGCCCACGGCTTCGAACAGCATCGAACCGCGGTAGGAGGCAAGCGTGGAGATCCCCATCTTGGAGAGAATCTTGAACAGCCCCTTCTGCAGGCCCTTACGGTAGTTCTCGCGGGTGTCCGCCGGGTTACCGCCAAGCTCGCCCACGCGGTGCATGTCGGCCATCACCTGGTAGGCAAGCCATGGGTAAACGGCCGTTGCGCCTACGCCAAAAAGCACCGCCATCTGGTGGGCATCGCGGGCATAGCCGGTCTCGACGATGATGTTGGCGTTGGGACGCAGCGCCAAGCGGCCAAGATGCGTGTGCACCGCCCCCACGGCCAGGACCGCCTGAATCGGCAGTTGCCCCTTGGGCAGTTCGGCATCGCTAAGAGCCAAAATCACCTTGCCGCTGCGCACCTGGGCTTCGGCCTCACGGCACAGCGCGACCAGTGCCTGCTTGAGCGACTGCTGCTCGGGGTCGTAGCCAAGCGACAGCGTAACGCTGGCAAAGGCGGGATCCTCTTGGGACACGAGTGCCGTAAACTTGCGCGGCGAGAGCACGGGCGTGGTCAGGATCAAACGGTGGGCGTGCTCGGGGGTCGCCTTGAAGACGTTGAGCTCGGCGCCACAGCAGGTTTCCAACGACATTACGATCGCTTCGCGCAGCGGATCGATCGGCGGGTTGGTGACCTGGGCGAATTTCTGCCGGAAGAAATCGGTCAACAGGCGCGGACGGCTCGACAGCACCGCCATGGGGGTGTCGTCCCCCATCGAGCCCACCGCTTCCTGACCGCTTTCCGCCAGCGGGCGAAGCACCTGGTCGCGCTCCTCAAAACTGACCTGGAACATCTTCTGCTGCACGTTGAGCGCATCGGTTTCCATGGTTTGGAAACGTGCAAGCTCGGTTAGTGCCGACTCCAGGTAGTTGGCTTCCTGCTTCAGCCAGCGCTTGTAAGGGTAGGCCGACTTCAAGCGGTCGTCGATGTCCTGGGTGTGCAGCACTTCGCCAGTTTGGGTATCGATGGCGAGCATCTGCCCCGGACCAACGCGGCCTTTGGCGACCACGTCCTCGGGCCGGTAGCCGTAGGTCCCGATTTCGGAGGCCAAAGTGATGTAACCGTTTTTGGTAATGACCCAACGCGCCGGACGCAGACCGTTACGGTCGAGCATGCACACTGCCTGGCGGCCATCGGTCATGACCACGCCTGCCGGGCCGTCCCAGGGCTCCATGTGCATGGAGTTGTATTCGTAGAAAGCACGCAGCTCGGCATCCATCGTTTCGACGTTCTGCCAGGCGGGCGGCACCATCATGCGCACGGCACGATGCAGCTCCATGCCGCCGGTCAGCAGCACTTCGAGCATGTTATCCATGCTCGAGGAGTCGGAGCCGACGGTGTTGACGATCTCGTCGAGCTCGGCGATGTCTGGCAGGCGCTCGCTGATGAAGTTGGCCTTGCGCGAGTTGGCCCAGCTACGGTTGGCCTCGATGGTATTGATTTCGCCGTTATGGGCGAGTAGGCGGAAAGGCTGCGCCAGCGGCCAGCGCGGCGCGGTGTTGGTAGAGAAGCGCTGGTGGAAGACACAGATTGCCGTCTCCAGGCGCTCATCGCCCAAATCCTTGTAGAACGCCGGCAGATCTTCCGGCATCACCAGGCCTTTATAGGAGACCACGTTGGGCGAGAGCGAAGCGACGTAGAAGTCGGCTTCGTCGCGCAGCTTCTGCTCGGCATAGCGCCGCGCCATGAACAGGTCGACATCGAAGCGCTCGGGCGCATTGGGAGCGACGAACACCTGGCGAATACGCGGCAGGCAGTCGATGGCCATTGGCCCGCACACGCTCTGATCGGTCGGCACGTCCCGCCAGCCCAGCACGTCGAGACCGCGCGCGCTCAGCTCGCCTTCGAAGACCTCGCGGGCGTGCTGCTCACGCGCGTCGTCATCGGGCAGAAAGACCACGCCCACGGCAAAGTGCTCGCCCAGGGTAACTCCCAGCGACGTTTTGGCGACTTCGCGCATGAACTGGACAGGCATCTTCAGCAACAGGCCACAGCCGTCGCCGGTGCGGCCATCGGCAGCGATCCCGCCACGGTGCGTCATGCAGGTAAGAGATTCGATGGCGGTTTTCAGCAAATCGTGGCTCGCCTGCCCCTCCATATGGGCGATCAGGCCAAAGCCACAGTTATCGCGAAACTCGCCAGGCTGGTGAAGACCTCTGTTCATGGGGCGTGCCTCAACTAGTCAACGTATTTTTCTGGCAGCATTTATATGCTATAAAGACAGGTTTTATTTTACTTTCTCGCCTTACAACTTGCCTCGAAACCACGAGACAGCTGCGCTCGCTGCCTAACAAACGGCCGCTCAGCATAGCGATACAGCCCCCTTCTGCGCAATTACCCGCCCCCGCATTCTCGCCAAAAAGTCTTTCCAAATCTTGAACTTGCAACCCATTCAAAAGCAAAAAAGCATACACTTCAACCACTTGCAAAGTGATACAACGGATTTTAAACGGTAACAAAAAATCATTAGACTTTAGTCTTAAATAAGCACAAAAACCCATGCCGATAGCGCATAAGGCATGCGGATTGTTCGTTTATTAAGCAGTTTTGACACGATGCCCGCTATCTTCGCGCGCAAAAAAACCCGCCGAAGCGGGTTAGGAGATCGATGATAGGGTCAGTCGTGCGCTATCGGCGCGGATACGCCTCGATGAACGCGTCGAGCTGATCGGGCGGGGTGGTATCGCTGATGCAGGCCTCTCCCAGCGCGGTCAGCAGAATCAAGCGAATATGGGTATCGAGGTTTTTCTTATCCAAACGCATACGCGCCAGGAAGGCGGCGCTATCCATGTTAGCGGGAGCGGCGAGCGGCAGCCCCGCGCGCTCGATCACGGCGTGAGCCCTATCGCGATCGGCCGCGGACAGCCAGCCGCGCTGGTGCGATAGCGACGCCGCCATGGCCATGCCTGCCCCCACGGCTTCACCGTGTAGCCAGTTACCGTAGCCTTGGTGCGCTTCGATGGCGTGACCAAAGGTATGGCCCAAATTCAGCAGCGCGCGCACGCCCTGTTCGGTCTCATCGGCGGCGACGATCTCGGCCTTGATCTCGCAGCTACGCGCGATCGCCTCTGCCAGAGCGGCTTCATCGAGCGCGCGCAGCGCAGCCATGTGCTCCTCAAGCCAGGCCAGAAACGCGATATCCCGAATCAAGCCATACTTGACCACCTCGGCGAGCCCTGCCGAGAGCTCGCGCGCAGGCAGCGAGGCAAGACTGGCGATATCCACGACCACCGCCTTGGGCTGCCAGAAGGCGCCGATCATATTCTTGCCCAGCGGATGATTGACCCCAGTCTTGCCGCCCACAGAGGAGTCCACCTGGGAGAGCAGCGTGGTGGGCACCTGGATGAAGGCCACGCCGCGCTGGTACGCGGCCGCCGCAAAGCCGACCATATCGCCGATGACGCCGCCACCAAGGGCGATCAGCGTGCAGCGGCGGTTGAAGCCCGCTTCGAGCAGCGCATCCCAGATATGCTCCACCTGGGCAATGCTCTTGTACTGTTCGCCATCGGGTAGGATGACGCTGCGCACGTCGAGCGGTCGCGAGGCGCCCTTTTCGAGCGTGGCGAGCAGACGTTTCAGGTAGTGCGGCGCGATGGTCTCATTGGTCACCACCATGACCTGGGTGCCCACGATATAGGGCGCAAAGCAGGTCGGCTCGTCGAGCAGACCGGTGCCGATATGGATAGGGTAGCTACGCTCGCCGAGCTCGACGTTGAGGGTCCGGGAGGGGGAAGCAGCGCGCGTCATGGCGATACCTTGTGGTCGTTGGGCAAAGAAGAGGACGGATGCGCCTCGGACGCCTCCAGCGGATGCGCCAGGCGGCGTACGCGACGCAGGATCTCGTTGACCACCGCGCGCGGGCTGCGCCGGTCGGTGCGTACCGGGATATCTGCGGTAGCGCGGTATAGAGGATCGCGCTGGGTGAACATATCGTTGAGTACGCGCTCGCGGTCGGCGCACTGCAACAGCGGCCGATTACGATCGCGCGCGGTGCGTTTGAGCTGCTGTTCTACCGTGGTCATCAAATAGACCACGGTGCCGCGTTCGCGCAGCGCGCGGCGGTTCTCTTCGCGCAGTACCGCGCCACCGCCGGTGGCAAGGACGATGCCCTCATACTGGGTCAGTTCGTCGATCATCTGCATTTCGCGCAGGCGAAAGCCCTGCTCGCCCTCCACGTCGAAAATCCAGGGAATGTCGGCACCGCAGCGATCCTGAATGACGTGGTCGCTGTCGAAGAACTCGCGCGATAGCTCCGCTGCCAGCAAGCGCCCTATGGTGCTCTTGCCTGCCCCCATGGGGCCTATCAAAAAAACGTTGGGTAATTCCTGCATCAGCGAACCGCCAGGCCATCGTCAAGTAGTCGTGGAGTGATGAAGACTAACAACTCTACCTTTTCATTGCTCTCTTCGGTATAGCGAAACAGTCGACCAATGACGGGGAGATCGCCTAGAAGCGGTGTTTGCGCGAGCTGGCGCAGCTCTTCGCTGGTCAAAATACCGCCCAGCACCACGGTCTGGCCGTCGTCGACCAGCACCTGAGTTTCGATTTCGTTGCGGTTGATCGGTGGCTCGAAGTTGGGCGCTTCGGGCTGACCGAAGGTGTCGTTGGTGATCAAGAGGTTCATCACGATGCGATCATCCGGGGTGATCTGCGGTGTCACTTCGAGCGAGAGCACCGCCTCCTTGAACTCGATCTGCGGATTCTCCTGGTTCTGCCCCGAGGTGAAGGCGCGCTCTTGGCCCTGAAGAATTCGCGCGGTGCGCTGGTTGGCGGTGATGATGCGCGGCTGAGAGATGGTCTGACTCATACCTTCGGTCTCCAGCGCCCTAAGCTCCAAGTCGAGCAGTACGTCACCAGCGAGATAGCCAAAGGTGAACCCAGTGCCTGCCCCGCGCTGGCCGGGAGCTCCCAAATCGATCGCGAGCCCGCCCCGAGCGCGATTGAGTCCACCGGGATTGATGTCGCGCGGGCCGAAAGTGCCGTTATCGAGTGCCTGGAAGCCACGCGTGCTGGAAAAGCCCCAGTTGATACCCAGCGCCCGGCTGGCGCTATCGCGGGCCACCACGATGCGCGCTTCGATCTGCACCTGGCGCACGGGCACATCGAGGCGTGCCAGCATGCGCCGAATCTCGGCGAGCTGTTCGGGTGTATCCTGCACCCATAGTGCGTTGGTGCGCTCATCGACGGCCACTCTGCCATCGTCGGTCAATAAACCAAAGCCGCCGTCGCGGCGTAAAAGCTCGGCCAGATCCGCCGCGCGAGCGTAGCGAATGGCAAGGTGTTCGCTTTCGAGCACTGGCGGCGACGAGGCTTCGAGCGTCAGCGGCGTCTCGAACGTTTCGGCCGGGGCCACGAAGAGCACGTTGCCGTCGCGATGGCTAGCCAACCCCTGGCTTTGCAGAATCAGCCCCAACGCCTGCTCCCAGGGCACGTCGTTGAGATTGAGCGTCACCAGGCCGCTCACGCCATCGGCCACGACCAGGTTGAGCCCGGTGAACTCGGCCAATGAGGCCAATACGGCGCGCACTTCCATCTCGTGTACGTTGAGGTTTAGCCGCTCACCTGCGTTGGCGCTCACGCTCGTCCCTGTCCGCTCGCTCAACCCCTGCAGGCGCGTATCGTCGAGCGAGGCCCCCATCACCAAGCTCGGCAGTAAGGCGGCGACCAAGCCCAGCCGTTGTCCCATCGTCATTATCATTCCCCTATGCTTATTCCCTTATATTTATCCCTATATGTTCACCGCCCTTTTTCTTCGCTCCCCCCAATCTTTAACGTTTCAGGCCTTTACCATCTCTCGTTGTCATCGCTGGGCGTTGCCATCGCCATCGTCGTGCGCCGCTGCTGCCACCCTTCGGCCGGGGCAAAATGGCGTTCGCTGAGCGTAAGCGCCGCTGCTTCGACGCGCTCGACGTGGCCCTGCTCGCGGCCCAGGTAGTCGCCTTCGCTCACCGCCGCTACCTCGCCAACGGGTGAGGCCACCAGCGCTTTCCGACGCGCCCCCATCTGCAGGGTGCCGACCAGACGCAGCGCGGCCAGCTCGACATCGCCATGCCACAGGCTTGTCTCAAGGCTCGCACCGGGTTCACTCGCTGCAACGGGCGCGATATCGCGGGCAAAGGGGCTTCGCTGATCGCTCCCCCGGTAGGTAGCGACCTCCACCCGCGGACGATCCGAAAGCGTAGGCAGAGGCCTTGTCACGGTATGGGTGCGAATCTCGGCAAGCGCAGCCTCGATGCCTGCTTCGTCGGCCTGCATACAGCCACTAAGCGTCAGCGTGATCGTCGCGCTTATCGCCAACCGGCTCGATGCGCTCATAGGCCCGCCTCGTCCACGCTGTAAAGCTTACCGGTTGCGGTGAGCCTCAACGTCTCGTTGCGCGTGGCGGGTACTAGCGTGAAGTCGTGCAGGGTGACGATATGCGGCAGCGCCGCGATATCGGCGATGAATAGACCCAGCGCATGAAAGCCGCCCTGGACGGCGATCTCGAGGGGATGTTCATGGTGATGATCCTGCCCCACCGCCGCGCGCAGACGCAGCGTTTCGATAGCAAGCCCCCGCTCGGCCGCCGCCTCGGCGATGCGCGCCAACAGCGCCGGGAGTTCGTCGCCGCGCGGCAGCGAGGTGTCCAGGCGCGCCGCTTCGGTCTCCAGGGCCGCGAGTTGGGTACGCCACTCGGGGAGCATAACGGCATCCAGCACGCGGCTACGGTAGTCGTTATAAAGCCGTGCCTCTTCCTGTTTGGCTGCGTGCCAGGCGTCGCGGCGCGCCTCCGCTACCCAGCTATATACGGCAAACGCGGCCACAGCGGCCACGCCAATCAGGCAAAGCGCTTGGCGCCAACGCGGCCAGGTCGCGATAGTGGCGGTATCGATCATGGCCCCTCCCCGCCTAGGTTGGCGCTTGGCACCGACACCGTTGGGGTGCGCTGAGTGACGGCGAAATGAAAGGCGCGCTCCTGCGCATTGCTCGAGCGCTCGACGCCAGTAAACCGCGGTGCCTCGAAGGCGGAGTGTCGCCCCAGGCGCCCCAACTGGGCCGAAATGCGCCCTTCATGCTCAGCGAGCGCTACGGCGTCGACGTTTTCTCCGCGGCGCTCCAGGCGTTGATAGATCACGCCCTCCTCGAGGCTCTCGACTAACGCATTGAAAAGCACAAGCGTCTGGCGGCGCTGGTACTCCCAGGAGGCAAATTGCGCCTGACGCGAAAGGGCCGCCTCGGCGCGTTGGCGATAGCGCTGGCCCTCCTCGGCCACTGCCGCGAGTTCCTCTAGCCGCGTCGTCAACAGCGCATTGCGCTGCTGCTGAACGTCAAGACGCAGCTGATAGAGATAGGCAACACCTGCGCCCCAAAGCCCACCTACGATAAGCGCTACTAGCAGTAGCGCCTGAAAACGCCGTCGTTGGCGTTCGCGCAGCGCCTCACGCCACGGCAATAGATTGAGCGTAGGGATCATCACGTGGGCCTCCTTGCCGCCAGCCCCGCCGCCATCACCCACTGCGGTGCGCGCAAAACAAGCGCCTTGGCATCGAGGCGCGGGTGAACGTCCATGGCGGCGAAGGGTGCTGCCAGCGCGAGCGGCACGCCAAGTGTCGTGAGTGAGGCATCCGCTACGTCGATACGCGCGGCGAGCGTGCCCGCCAACAACACTTCATTGGGCATACCGGGAGCAGGCATATCCGGCGTTTGGCGCAGCGAGTGCGCAGCGTAGAGCGAAAGCAGGCGCGTTAGCAGCGCCCCCAGCGACGCATTCAAGGCGGTGTCATCGCTTGAGTAATCGGCAAGGGGGGCTGCCTGCTGCTGATGGATCACCTGCCCGCCATCGAGCACGCAAAAGAGGCTATGGCTCGACTCTAATAGCAGTATCGCCTGGGGTGCCAAGTGGCTTGAAAGCGCGGCGCCGCGCGCTAGCGCCAGTGGGGCAATATCGATAACCGCCGGGATGAGACCGGCGGCGTGCAGCACATCGTCAAGTGCCTCTATTTCGCGCTGATGGCAGGCCGCGAGCGTCACAGGCAGCTCGTCTGTCGGCTCATCGAAGGCAAGACGCTGAAAATCGAAGGCGGCGTCAGTGAACGCAAAGGGGGCGTGGTGGTCGAACTCGGCGGCGATATAGGTTTCAAGGGTGATATCGTCGAGCCCGGCGGGGCAGCGTAGCGTGGTGATCCAGGCAGCACTCGCGGGTACGGCGACAGCGGCGTAGCGACATCGTGTGCCACTCATTTTCACGGCCTCACGTAGGCCACGGGCGAGCGCATCGGCGTCGTGAATACGCTCGTCGACGACCGCATCCGCCGGTAATGGACACAGCGCATAGCGCTTCACGCACGTGCGCCCATGGCGTCGACCGAGCTCCAACAGCCGGATAGAGGTCGAGGTAATATCGATCCCGATCAAGGCATTGAAGAACGACAGGCGACGCATACGGCAGGCAGCCTCCCTTGGTATTCTTTTTTTCGTTGCTCGATCGAGGCTACATGATTTTACTTCGACGTACACCTCGATCAACTTGCGCTTTATCAACCCAGAGGGTGTTCCTATAATGGCTGCCACACAGCCCATGGCTTTTGGCCTACCGCCTCTTCCTTGACTCTTCCCACGGGTGTTTTCAGTTCATGACGTTTTTGCGAACCCTCCTTCTGTCGTTGATCGGCATCATCGTCTCGCTGATCGGCGCTGCAACGCTTGCGGTGATCGGCGCTGCCATCTATTTCTCGCCCGGCCTCTCGGATGTCCGCCAGCTTCAGGACTTCGAGCTACATACGCCGCTTCGTATCTTCACCCGTGACGGCAAGCTGATTGGCGAGTTCGGCGAAGAGCGCCGCATGGCCGTGGACTACGCCGAAATTCCTCAGGACATGGTCAATGCTCTGATCGCGGCCGAAGACGCCAACTTCTTCAATCACGCAGGCGTCGATCCGCGCGGGCTTGCGCGGGCAGCGCTTGAGCTTGCGTCCAGCGGCTCGATTCAGTCGGGCGGCTCGACCATCACCATGCAGGTCGCGCGTAACTACATGCTGACGCTCGATCAGACCTTCACCCGTAAGATTCGCGAAATCCTGCTCGCCCTGCAGATGGAGCAGGTCTTGAGCAAGCAGGAGATCTTCGAGCTCTACGTCAACAAGATCTTTCTGGGCAACCGCGCCTACGGCATCGCCGCTGCCGCCGAGACCTACTACGACAAGCCGCTCTCCGAGCTGACGCTTGCCGAAACGGCGATGATCGCGGGGCTACCCAAGGCGCCTTCCGCCTTCAATCCGCTAGCCAACTCAGAGCGCTCGCTGATTCGGCGCAACTGGATTCTGTTCCGCATGCGCGAGCTTGGTTACATCGACGACGGCGCCTACCAAAGCGCCGTGCAGGAGCCGGTCACTGCGCGCCGTCACGTGGCCCAGGCCGAGGTCGAAGCCGCCTACATGGCCGAAATGGCGCGTCAGTATGCCGTCGAGCGTTTCGGCGACACCGCCTACACCGGTGGCTACCGCATCTACACCACCATCGACAGCGAGCTGCAGCCCGCTGCTCGCCGGGCGCTGTCACAGGGTTTGATGGACTACGATCACCGTCACGGCTGGCGCGGGCCGGAGCAGCGTGAGATCGCGGCAAGCCTGGTCGAAGCCCAGGAGCAGACCAATACCCGCGGCCTGGAAGAGGAGCTTTCCGAGTCGCCCGAAATTCGTCAGACCGCGCGCCAGGCCGCCGAGCGTAGCCAAACCGAAGTCGAGGGTATCGACGGCGACGTGAGTAACTGGCTGCAGGTGCTCGAGCGCACACCCAACTTCGGCCTGCTGCGTCCGGCCATCGTCGTCGAAAGCAGCGGGCGTGAGATGCAGGTGCTGCTGCGCGGCGGCGAACTGCGCACCATCGCTTGGGATGGCCTGAGCTGGGCACGCCCCTACCAAAGCCCGCGCAGCCGCGGCGCCGAGCCAAGCTCTGCCGATCAAATCGCCGTGGCGGGTGATCTCGTTCGCGTTACCGAAAATGACGGTGCGCTGCGTCTATCTCAACGCCCCGATGCCGAAGGCTCGCTGGTGGCGCAGGACCCACGCACCGGCGCCATTCTGGCGCTTCAGGGCGGTTTTGACTTTAATGCCAGCAAGTTCAACCGGGCCGTTCAGGCGCTGCGCCAGTCTGGCTCGATCTTCAAGCCGTTCATCTATCTCGCCGCCCTGCAGGATGGTGAGATGAACGCGGCAAGCGTGGTCAACGACGCTCCGGTCGTGCTCGACGACGGCAGCAACACGCTGTGGCGTCCGGTCAACTCCAGTCGTGACTTCCAGGGGCCGATGCGTCTGCGTCCGGCGCTGGCACGCTCGCGCAACTTGGTTACCATTCGTGTACTACAGGCCATGGGGCTCGATCACACCATCCAGTTCCTGGAAGGCTTCGGCTTCTCGCCCGAGCGTCTGCCGCGCGGTTTGTCGCTGGCACTCGGCAGCGCCAGCCTGACGCCGCTGGAGATGACCAACGCCTACTCGGTGATCGCCAACGGCGGTTTCCAGGTATCGCCCTGGTACATCGAACGCATCACCCGCGCCGAAGACAACCAAGTGATCGACGAAGCCACACCACCGGTCGCCTGTCCGAGCTGTGCCGAGGGTCAGGAGAGCGTCGTCATCGACGGCCGCGAGTACCCGGTGGCGCCACGCGTGGCCGATGCCGCCGCTACCTACATCCTGCGTGACATGCTGCGTGACGTCATTACCTCGGGCACCGGCCGTGGCGCTCTGAGCCTCAACCGTGAGGACATCGTGGGCAAGACCGGTACCACCAACGACCAGCGCGATGCGTGGTTCGCCGGTTTCAATAGCGATCTGGTCACCACCGTCTGGGTGGGCAAGGACAGCAATGAGACCATCGCCGAGTACGGCGCCAATGCCGCTCTGCCGATCTGGACCGCGTTCATGGGCGAAGCCCTGGAAGGCACGCCCCCGGCGCTGCCCGAACGTCCCGATACCGTGGTCACCGCCCGCGTCGATCCGGACACTGGCCGTCGCCTCTACGATGATCAATCAGGCGGCATGACCGAGCTGTTCCACCGCGACCATCTGCCCGACTACCAGCCTCGCCGCATCAGCCGCGAGCTGGAAGAGGCCGGCGGCTCGCAGGGATCGGGCGCAGCCGAGTCGATCTTCTAAGTCATACACGCGGTAAAACAAAGCCCGGCGATAACACTATCGTCGGGCTTTTTTCTTGGACAAGCAGCGCTTTAAGTGCCAGCGGGCTGCGGGGGAGACGTTTCGCGGCGGCTCGCCAGCCAGTTGGCGGTCATCAGTACCACCATCGCCACCACGCCCGCCACTTCGGTCACAAGGCTTGGGTAGAACACCCCGACGATGGCTGCGGTGATGACGATACGCGGCAGCCACGACATGCGGGTGAACAGATAGCCCTCCAACGCTGCAGCAAAGGCGCCCAAAGCCACCAGGGCAATCACGCCGTTCCAGATCACCACCGGAACCGGCCCGCCGATGATGATCTCGGGATTGAACACCATGAAAAGCGGAATCAGATAGAGCCCCTTGGCGAACTTCCACGCTTGCAGGCCGGTCGCCATGGGCTTACTGCCCGCAATCGCGGCCCCGGCAAAGCCGGCAAGCGCAATTGGCGGCGTTACGTTGGAGTCCTGGGAGTACCAGAACACCACCAGGTGAGCGATCAGCAGCGGCACGCCGAATTCGGCGGTCAGCGCAGGGCCGACCAACACGATCAGCACGATATAACTTGCCGTCACCGGCAGCCCCATCCCCAGCACGAGACTCGCCAGCAGCACCATGACTAGCGCCAGCACCAGGTTGCCGCCAGAGAAGGCCAGCATCATCGAGGAGAACTTGAGCCCTAGCCCGGTCAGCCCCACCACGCCGACGATGATGCCCGCTACGGCGCAGGCCATGGAGACCGCCACGGCGTTACGCGCGCCGAGCTCCAAGCCCTCCACCAGCTTGAAGAACCCAGCCTTGAGAACGTCCAGCGTGCGCGTAAGCGTCACCGGCTGGCCCTGCTGCGGCGCGACGAAGAAGTACCACAGCACGTAGCGCAGCGCGGCCACCGCCAGCATGGTGATGACGGCGTAGTAGCCCACCCGCATGGGCGACATGTTCAGCACCAAAAGCCACACTAGCACCGCGAGCGGCAGTAGGAAGTGCCAGCCATCGCGCATCACTTGGCGCATCTGCGGCAGCTCGCTTTTGGGCATGCCCTGCATCCCCTGCTTGAGCGCGATGATGTGAACGAACAGATAGACGGTGGAGAAGTACATGATCGCCGGAAGAATGCTCACCTTGACGATATCGAGATAAGGCGTATTGGTGTATTCGGCGATCAAGAAGGCCCCGGCGCCCATGAGCGGCGGCATGATCTGCCCGCCGGTGGAGGCCGCCGCTTCGATACCGCCGGCCTGATGCGGCTTGTAGCCGAGCTTTTTCATTAGCGGAATGGTGAAGGCACCGGTGGTCACCACGTTGGCGATGGCGCTGCCCGAAATCGAGCCCATTCCCGCCGAGGCCAGCACTGCCGCCTTGGCCGGGCCGCCGCGCTGGCGTCCCGTGGCGGCGTAGGCCATGTCGATGAAGAACTTGCCCGCCCCGGTGCTTTCGAGGAAGGCGCCGAAGAGCACAAAGATGAAGATATAGGTCGCCGCCACGCCCAGCGGTAGACCAAAGATGCCCTCCTGGCCGAGGTAGAGTTGCCCGGCTACACGGTCCAGCGTATAGCCGCGGTGTTCGAGAATGCCGGGCATCAAATTTCCCAGCCACGGCAGCTCGCCGCGCGGCCCGGCAAAGGCGTACACGATGGCGATGATACCGATCAATGTCATGCCAAAGCCCACAGCGCGCCGACTGGCTTCGAGCACGGTCACGGTGGCGATACAGGCCACGACGATGTCGGTCTGGCTCCAGAATCCGGCGCGGCCGAAAATATCGTCGAGGTAGATGACCAAGTAACCGCCGGTGAGTACGGCACCGGCAAAGAACACCAGATCGATGATGCCGCCCAGCGGGCCGCGTTTACGCCCGGGGCCAAAGGCAGGGAACATAAGAAACGCCAACATCATGATCAGCGCTAAGTGGATACTGCGCTGGTAGAAGAGCCCCAACGGCTGAATACCCGCCGAATAGAGCTGAAATAGGGACAGGCTCACCGCCACGAGGGTGATCGCCCAAAGCAGCACACGGGGCTGGATCGCATTGCCGCCCGGCATCAAAACCGGCGGCTGGTTGGATTCGCTCATGAGATCCTCGGGATGGTTGTCAGGTCAGCGGCGTTGAATACGCAGTCGAACTTAGGGTGATTCGGATGCCGTCGTGGGGGCGACGAGCTGAAGGGTCACGCGCTGCCCGGGAACATAGGCGCTCAGGTTGAACTCGGATATCTCGCCCGCTTTCTGCCACACCAAGCGGTGGTCGACGCCGGGTGCGCCCACGCGTAGAAAGTAGCGATTGCCCGGTACCGGCTCGTCGATCTCTTCGATCCAATAACCGCCTTCGCCGTCTGAGCGCTGCACGCCGCGCCCGAGCGTAGGCCCAAGCCCGGCGGCAAAGTCGGGCTGGTGGCTACGCTCCAACTGCATGGCGCCCTCGACGTTGCGGTAGCAATCGAGCACGGTGAAGTGCTCGACCGAGTGGTTCCACTTCACACACCAGCGCTCGCCAGCGGCGATGGGGATGGCGACGAGCCGTTCACCTTCGCTGGTACGCGCTTCGAGAAGCCGATCGAACGGCGCCCCGGCCACCTGGGCCAGAGCGCCGTGTCCCCCACTCATCGCCATCGCACCAAGCGCTAGCAGAGCGCGCAAGCTTACCTTGAGTCGCATGCTGGCGAGCTTACGGACGCAGGCGATCGGGAATCTCGGTACCCGTCTCTTCGAAGTAGCGGATGGCGCCCGGATGCAGCGGTACCGGCGTGGAGTTGAGGGTGAACTCGACGGTGGTGTCATTGGCCGCCGGGTGTACGGCGATCAGTTCGTCGATGTTTTCGAACAGCAGCTGCGTCAGCTCGTAAGCCAACTCTTCGTCCATATCGGCATTGACGACCAGTACGTTGGGAATGCCGATGGTCTGTACCGCCTCGTCCATACCGTCGTACATGCCTGCGGCGAGTTCGTAGGTGGCGAATACCGGCTCCTCTTCCTGGGCGTTGCTGATCTCCTCGTCGGAGAGACCGATCAGACGCACATCGCGCGTCGTGGCGAGGTTCAAGATCGAGCTCGTCGGCGGTCCTACGCTCCAGAACCCGGCGTCGATGTCGCCATCGCGAATGGCATCGGCGGTTTCGTTGAAGTTGAGCCGCTGAGGCGTGAAGTCTTCGTAGGAGATGCCGTTGGCTTCGAGCAGCGCACGCGCGTTGAGCTCGGTGCCGCTGCCCGGCGCGCCGACGGAAACGCGCTTACCCGCCAGATCGGCAATGGTGTGGATGTCCGACTCGGCCAACGTGACCAGCTGCACGGCGTTGGGGTAGACCGAGGCCAGCGCGCGGGCGTTTTCGATCTGGCGGCCTTCGAAGTCGCCGGTACCGGTGTAGGCTTGGTAAGCGGTATCGGCCAGTACCAGCGCGAGATCGGCGTCGCCGCGCATGATCAGCCCCATGTTCTCGACCGAAGCTCCCGTCACTTCCGCCGTCGCCTGGGCACCCTCGATGTGGCGGTTGATCATCTCGGCCAGGCCACCGCCGATGGGATAGTAGGTGCCGCCGGTACCGCCAGTGGCAATGGAGAGCTGCTGAGCGCTGGCCGGTAGCGCAACCGCGAGCATCGACGCTGCGGCGGCATATTTCAGAGTACGCATGGTATGTCCTCCGTCCTGTTTGGACTTGTTGATATGGGTGACGCTAGGAGGTTGGAAGCCACCGCCTTCGCGTATACGAAAGCGATGAAAGGACGTTAGCACCGCCAGGGCAGCGTTGCTAATAGGAGGAATTGCTAATACTTTTTCTGCGCGTTTTGGTATTGCATCGAGTGCAATCGCCACGGCGCCCGGCGCGGCGGGCTTTTCGAGCGAAGACGTGGCTTAAAAAAGCGTAAGCGCGGCCAGCTAAAAATATCGTCGTCTCTGCAAAATTTTTACGTTTTGCTCATAATGCCGCCATTCGATTTCCCCCGATTGCCTTTCTGCGCCGACAAGGAGTTTGCATGGAGCCATCGCACGCGCGCCCCAACCTGGCCATCAGCGCTTACCAAGCGCTCAAGCGCGACATCATTCGCGGCCATTTCGGCGCCGACGAAAAGCTCGTCATGAGCCGACTCAAGGAGCGCTACGGCACCAGTACCGGCCCCCTGCGCGAAGCGCTTTCGCAGCTCGTCGCCGACCGCTTGGTGGTCGCCATCAGCCAGCGCGGGTATCGCGTGGCGCCCATGTCACTGGCCGAGTTGAACGACATCTACGATGCCCGCGCCCAGCTCGAAGGGTTGATCCTGCGCCTTGCGATCGAGCGCGGCGACGACGCCTGGGAGGCCAGCGTGTTGGCGAGCGCCCACCGCTTGGCCAAGATCACCGAAGTGAACACCCCCGATGATCTGCTCGACAGTTGGGATCAGCGTCATCAGGCGTTTCACACCGCCATCGCCAGCGGCTGCAACTCGCCCCATCTGCTGCAGGTTCGCGATGGTTTGTTCCACCAGGTCGAGCGCTACCGCCACCTTTGGCTGCAAGAGACGGTGATGTCGCCCGCTGCCCTTGACACCAAGCGCCAAGAGCACGCCGCGCTGGTTGACGTCATCTTCGAGCGCGACGTCGAGCGTGCCGGTCAGCTAATGCGCGATCACCTGATGACGCCCGTACCGATCATCACCCGCGTGCTAAAAGCCCGCCACATTCGCTAGCGCTATCAATCAACTCGAAAAATTACGCCACTTGATAAAAATGTAGATATTTTTATCAAGTGGCGATACATTGCCAGCACTCAGGAAATCATCCATCCGCATCGGTGCCTAAGGCGATAACAACAGCCAACGGCCTGCCCCGCTACCGAAGGAGTCTTGCATGTCACGCTTCAACTGGGACGATCCGCTGCTGCTCGAACAGCAGCTCAGCGACGAAGAGCGCCAGATCCGCGATGCCGCTCACGACTACTGCCAGGAAAATCTTCAGCCCCGCGTGCTTGGCGCCTTCCGCGAGGAGCGCTTCGACCGCGAGATCATGACCGAGATGGGTGAGCTGGGCTTGCTGGGCGCTACCGTGTCCGAGGCGTATGGCGGTGCCGGGGTCAACCACGTGGCTTACGGGCTAATCGCACGTGAAGTGGAGCGGGTGGATTCCGGTTATCGTTCGGCGATGAGCGTGCAGTCCTCTTTGGTGATGTACCCCATCGAAACCTACGGCAGTGAAGAGCAAAAACAGAAATACCTGCCCCGGCTTGCCACCGGTGAGCTGGTCGGCTGCTTCGGACTCACCGAGCCGGACCACGGCTCCGATCCCGGTTCGATGATCACTCGGGCCGAGAAGGTCGATGGCGGCTACCGCCTGACCGGCGCCAAGATGTGGATCACCAACAGCCCAATCGCCGATATCGCCGTGGTCTGGGCCAAATCCGCCGCCCACGACAACCAGATCAAAGGCTTCATCGTCGAGCGTGGAACGGAAGGCTTCTCCACACCGAAAATCGAGGGCAAGGTGTCGCTGCGCGCCTCGATTACCGGGGAGATCGTGCTAGATAACGCCTTCGTTCCCGAAGAGAACCTTCTGCCCAATGTCAGTGGTCTGAAAGGCCCCTTCGGTTGCTTGAACAAGGCCCGCTACGGCATCGCCTGGGGCGTGATGGGCACTGCCGAGTTCTGCTGGCATGCCGCGCGCCAGTACACCCTGGACCGTAAGCAGTTCGGCCGCCCCTTGGCCGCCAACCAGTTGATCCAGAAAAAACTCGCCGACATGCAGACCGAAATCACCTTAGGCCTTCAAGCCGCGCTACAGGTGGGCCGTTTGATGGATGCGGGCAACTGGACGCCGGAAATGGTCTCATTGATCAAGCGCAATAACTGCGGCAAGGCGCTGGATATCGCCCGGCTTTCGCGAGACATGCACGGCGGCAACGGCGTGTCCGACGAATACGGAGTGATTCGTCATATGGTGAACCTGGAGTCGGTCAACACCTACGAAGGCACCCACGACGTGCACGCGCTGATTCTGGGCCGCGCCCAGACCGGCCTGCAGGCGTTCTTCTAAACCGCGACCTCAAGGAGCCCGCATGAGCGATACGCTAGCGCCCCTGGCGGGGGTCAAGGTGCTCGATCTTTCCCGCGTGCTCGCCGGCCCCTGGTGCGGGCAGCTGCTCGCCGACCTGGGCGCCGAGGTGATCAAGATCGAACGCCCCGGCAGCGGCGACGACACCCGTCACTGGGGCCCACCTTGGCTTGGAGAAGGCCTGGGTGAAAGTTTCGAGTCGGCCTACTATCTATGCGCCAATCGCGGCAAGCGCTCGGTCACTGTGGACATGGCTCACCCCGAGGGCCAGGACCTGATCAAGGCGCTGGTGAAAGACGCCGACGTACTGCTCGAGAACTTCAAGGTCGGCGGCCTCAAGAAGTACGGGCTCGACTACCCAAGTCTGAAGGCGCTCAATCCGGGGCTGATTTACTGCTCGATCACAGGATTCGGCCAAGAGAGCCCCTACGCGCATCGCGCAGGCTACGACTTCATGATTCAGGCCATGGGAGGCTTGATGAGCCTCACCGGCCAGCCAGACGAGGCGCCCGGCGGCGGCCCGGTGAAGGTGGGTGTAGCGATCACCGATATCTTCACCGGCCTGTATGCCGCCAATGCCGTGCTCGCCGCGCTCTACCAGCGTCGGGATACCGGCACGGGCGGCCATATCGATCTGGCGCTGATGGACGTGCAGGTGGGCGTGCTAGCCAATCAGGCGATGAATTACCTCACTTCGCACCAAGTCCCCCAGCGCCTGGGTAACGCCCACCCCAACATCGTGCCTTACCAGGCGTTTGCCACCCAAGATGGCCATATCATCGTCGCCGTAGGCAACGACGAGCAGTTCAAGCGCTTTTGCCAAGTGATCGAGCAACCTACTCTATGCGAGGATGCGCGCTTTGCCACCAACGGCGCCCGCGTAGCGAATCGCGACGACCTCGTCCCCCTGCTCGACGCCGCCCTAGCCCTGCGTGGGCTCGACGCTTGGCTTGCCGCCTTCGAAGCGGTAGGCGTGCCCTGCGGCCCGATCAATACGCTCGATCGCGTCTTCGACGACGCTCACGTCAAGGCCCGGGGGCTCAAGCAGACCCTGCCACATCCTCAGGCAGGCAGCGTCGATCTCGTCGCCAACCCCATTCGCTTCAACGGCCAAACGCTCTCAGCCACTAGCGCCCCACCGATGCTCGGCGAGCACACCGAACGCGTGCTCGATGAGATCGGGATCAGCCAAGAACAGCGCCAAGCCCTACGCGCCGCCGGTGTGATCTGACTACACTAGGGTCATGATGCTAGATCAGTCGCTTGGCCTTAAGGGCTGGGTGTAAACGTTTGGTCCTAGAGATAATGGCGATTAGAGAGGAGAAGCACCCATGGGGCACTGCGCGCGAGTCAATGGCATGTGCAAGCGCTGCGAAGGCGAGCTGCCTTTTGCCTTTACCATGGCGTTTCAGCCCATTGTGGATATCGCCAGCGCACGCACCGTGGCTTACGAGGCGCTGGTGCGTGGCCCCCAGGGAGAATCGGCCTGGAGCGTCATCTCTCGCGTTACCGATGACCTACTCTACCGCTTCGACCAAGCATGCCGCGTAAAGGCCATCGCGCTGGCTAGCGAGCTCGACATGCGCACGCCGCTATCGATCAACTTTCTCCCCAATGCGGTGTACGAGCCCGAGGCCTGCATTCAAGCCACCCTCGACATCTCACATCAGGTCGGCTGGCCCCCCGAGCAGCTCATCTTCGAGATTACCGAAACCGAGAAGGTACGCGACCGCGAACATCTCGCAAGCATCATCGAGGTCTACCGCGCCATGGGCTTTCAAACCGCGCTCGACGACTTCGGCAGCGGCTACGCCAATTTCGACCTGCTGACCATCCTCGCCCCCGACCGCCTCAAAGTAGACCGCCAATTGGTCATGAACTGCGACAGCGACCCCCGCCGACAAGCGCTACTTAAAGCCCTCGTACCACTCGCCAAAGAGCTCAGCACAACACTCATCGCCGAAGGCGTGGAAACCCATGAAGAAGCCCTATGGCTTGCCCGCGCAGGCATCACCTGCCAGCAAGGCTTCTACTTCGCCCGCCCCCAAATCGGCACGCTCGGGCCTAATCTAAGTGAGCGGCTTTTGGGGCTGCGGGGGGAGGTTTGAGTGGGCGTATTTAGTAGTTTTGGATGTGAGGCGCTGTGCTTACTGATTGAACAGTGACATTTTATAGCGACTCTATAAAACATCACCCCCAATACAAAGCACTGAAACATAAACAAGATTATTGCTACTTTTTCTCGACACAATCGGCCACTTAGAAAAGTATTATGCACTACCGTAAACATATATATCTTACCAAAAAATATTTAGAAATAAAAATAATACAATCCAATATAACACTTATTTTTTTAATAAGCATTGAAAAGTCAACATAAGAAGGAAGCAATACTAGATCTTCAAGCCACTCTTTATTTATCACTTTATAGCAAACTCTATCTAATAGTAAAAAATCGCACACAATATTGCTAAAATAGCAGAGGTGTAATATCCCCCAAAAAATGCTAACCAGCCATTCTTTATAATCCTAGGCTTCAACCCAAGCATTGGAATAAAGAACAATAAAAAAATAAAAGCCACAATCCAAAAAAATGCAAAATATAAATTTAAAGGAACGCTTAAACAAAATACAATAAAAAAAACACAAAAAAACCCTTTATTGCTTAAAGTATTATTTAGGTCCATATATACCATCCCCTAAAATCTCATCTACTGTACGACTACCTTGTTCAACGCCATATGAGATATCTCCCATTGTTGCTAATGCTCCCAAAGGGCTTAGCCTTAATCCAACGCCTAATCTGGAAATAACCCTTCCTTGATTATAATCACAATAATTTTCAGCTTGTCGTGCCTCATGGACTATAGCTGAATTCGCCAACTCCCTAGCCTCAGGATTAGTGAAATACTCCTTTACAGCAGCATCTATAATATGCCCTTCTCTATTAGCATTTCTTGCTTCATCTAATCCGTAAAAACCAACGCTTCTAGCTGCGTATCTAAAAAATCTCTGCAGACCTTTACCTAAAGACAAAACACCATCTACCGCGCCATCAAAAGCACCTTGATCGTCAGGACAGCCAATGGCTGCGAATAACCCTAATGGATCTACTACCCCCGTAGGATTGCCCACATACCCATACAAATTCCCACCACCCCGCAACCTAATCGGATCCTGACTAATATACCGCCCCTGCTGCGGATCATAATACCGATGCCGGTTGTAGTAGAGTCCACTCTCTTCATCCTGCCACTGGCCTTGGAACCGAATGGGCTGGGTGGTGTTGCCGCGTTCGTTTCTCACCGCTGCCCAGTCGTCGGGCAGAGCTTGCCAGTGGGTATCGCCGTTGGCGGCGATGAGCTGCATCGGTGTTCCAATCGCATCGGTGACGAAGGCGCTGAGGCGCTGGCCGTGCAGGGTCTCATCGATGCGTAGCATCGGCACGAAGCTGCCCGGTTCATACACGATGGTCGTGCGTTGGTTGTCGGTCTCTTCGTGCACGATGCGGTCGCCGTCCCAGCCGTAGTGGGTGGTAGCGGTAGTGCCGTTGTCGTGATGCACGGTTTTGCTGATGCGTCGGCCCAAGGCGTCGTAGCGGTAGGTGGCCTGGGTCGTCTGACCAAGTTCGCGGGTGCGGGTGAGGCTTACCAGGCGGTTGGCGCCGTCGTACCCCATAGTCAAGCGGTCACCGTTGGCGGCGTGTTTTTCGATCAGGTTGCCTGCACCGTCATACCGGTAGCGGGCGCACTTATGTTGAGTCACGCGGTTATTGGTGACGGGTTGCTGGCCGTCGAGGGGGTTGCCTGCGGCATCCACCACGTAGCGGTGGGCCTGGTCGCCGTGCTGGCTGCCGGTGAGGCGGCCGGCGGCATCGTAGCTATACGCTATCACTTTGGCTTGATCGCCCTGCAGGGCGCGGAAGTTCATCCGGCCTAGGGCGTCGTGCTGGTACCCTGATTGCGCGACGCACAGGATGAGGCGATTCCAACTAGTCACGTTCGGTATAGCCGTGTTCCAAGTTCAGCGACTGCTTCTATCCGATGGTCTCTATCCGATGCTATTCAGGTCCAAGTGGCGCTGCGCTTCCTTGTGTAGGGCATTCGACGTCAGGCCCATTGCAATTTCAGTGCCAGGGCGCTCAGGCCGTAAGGGTAGTCGCATTATTCAGGGAATCTCCCGCCGATAAAGCGAATAACCAGAGACACGCCACCGTTCGCCTGTGCGGGTATCGTAATAGCCACCCTCGGCGCTTCGACCTTCGTTTTCTATTTTCCAATCGCCGCCGCCGTCGTAGCTAACGGCGGTGACATCTTGGCCCAACAGGCTGCCTTCGTTAACTCCATCGAACAACAACCCTTCTTCCGGCGTGATATATAAGGCATAGCCCACAATATCGCTATCGAATTCATGCAGCTCGGCTAGCTGATCGCCATCCCAATGCCAAACAGAGCTGGGGTGGTGAACCAATTGTTCCCTGGGCATCAAGGACATGGGGCGCCCCTTGCGGGCCAGAATATAGACCTCGCCCTGCTCATTAGCGGCGATGTCGTTCACCCCGTAATCACCTATGGCCACTTCGAAGACCGGTTCGTCTTCGCCCCAAGGGAGAGAGTAGATGACACTTTCGCCACGGGCCTCATCAAAGAACGCCATGCGCAAGACATCATCCTGGTCCAGTGCAACCAGATCGAAACGCTGGCGTTCGTCTTCAGGGTTGCGTGCCCCTGTTGGCACTGGAATTTCCTCCCAATACTCACCGCCATCTTCGGTACGCCAAATATGGGGGCCCCAGCCGATCAGATAGCCGCGCTGGGCATCCAGAAAGCGCAGCGCCGAGATGTTCTGATGCTCGGGCCAGCGCATTTTTTCCCAGGACTCGCCCTGGTCAGTGGATTTAAATAGCTGAGTAAGCTGAGGGTGATAGCGCTGTCCTTGGGGCTTGTTAATAGAACGATCTGCCCAGCCTGTCGCAAGATAAAGCGTATTCCAGTCAGGAGAAAGCCACCAATCTGCCTGCTGTGCGTACTCTTCGAAGCGCCTCTCTATGCCTTGCTCCAGCGAACCACCAAGAATGCGTGCGGTGCGACGATTGGCTGATTCTCCTGGGCCATACATCCAACTCTCGGTAAACTCAGCCCGATTTGGGTCACTACGCTCCTCAATAGGCTTAGTAGTAACTTCTGGGTTCGTTAGCTTCATCGATAAAATTTGCTCGCCACGAATTCGAAAATCCCCAGGCCCATAAGGAGTATCTTCCTTCGTAAAATCGTTGCTGATGCGCTCCCACATACCTCCACTCCCTATGACATATCCGGCTATTGCAATGACCAGTATGGCGATTGTCCATCGAACTCGACGCATAGTGACTCCTAACGCCTGTGCTGCGTTAACCGCGATAGGGCTTGTTCTACAGCACTGATACCCTCCCCCACGGCCTCGGCCGCTGCCTGTGCCCCGCTTGAAATGGCCGCTCCCGCCCCCTTGAGCTTATCCTTACCTACCTCGACAGCGCTGTCGGTGGCTTGCTTCCATGTTTCGCCATCCAGCCACTCTTCGACATTAGGTTGGGTGCCGATTCGCATCAAGTCGATAATCGGTAATTCCGCAAGCCCCGCATCTAGATAGGCGGGCACATGGGTATTGGAAGACATGGGTATTGGAAGCAAAGGCTCACCTGTCGACAATAGCCGTCAAACCATAATTTGTGGCTTGCATCAGCGCGCCTGCCACATGACGAGGACGCTCACACGAGCATATTCCCTCAAATAACGACGGTGCAAAATCAACCAGCTCAGCCGTTAGTTGCATAACTTCCGGTTCACCATGCAAGGCATGCCAACGAGCTTCATCAACCTGGTGTAACTGATCCAGCCGGTCCGGAATGCTTAACAACCAAGGGCCTTCGCGCTGTAAGTGGGGTTGACGTTCGTCTTTGATGAGCGACCAGTAGCGGCCCACGTCAACTATCTCGTTGAATAGGATCGTTCGAGTTTGAACCGCTAGCGGCGCCAACTCTATCAACGCATAGCGCCCATCCTGGCAACAGCGGACCTTGCGTCGCCTTCTCCCTACCCGGGCTACCACCAGTGGGGTGTGCAGCGCAGTGCGGGGCTTCACCGGCTTATGTCAGGTTGAGAGTTAAATACTTTCTGCCGCTGCAGCCGCTTTTTTAGCCTGATAAGCTTCCATATCGATTTTGCCGAGCTGTGGGGTGAGCTGACAGCGCTGGCGGCCCCATGGAAAATCGATTTGCGCTTGTCGCAGTTTTGCCCCTTCGTTTGCTTTCCAGGCTTCCAAATCGAGGTCGCGCCAGTATCGAGGGTTGCGCCCAGTTTGCCTGTCGTGTTCGGCTGTGGTGGGGTCAAGATGGCGGAAAGGTTCCAGGCGTGGCACATCGGGCAATGGCTGACTTACATCCATATAGCGCTGTAGCATATCCCAGAGGGCATGCACTTCGTGCTTATGATCGACGATGGTACTAAGGGAAGTCTGGCTGAACTGCTTACCGGTATAGCGATGCACGAACATCAACCGATAGAAGATACCGCCCCGCTGTACCACGCGCTCGACGTAACCATCAAATTCGATGAAGGGTGCAACGAGTGGCTGCTTTTTTTTACCTTGGGAGAAGCTCGCCATGCCGGTTTGGCGGTTGAACTCACTTTGTCGACTTTTTAAGTAAGCGTCTTCTTTACCTTTAAAAAAGGAATTAAAAGGAGTTAAAAAAACAACTACGCCACTCATTATTGCTCTTGTCAAAAAAGGGCCGATTACAAAAATCCCAATATAACCTAAAATAGAAAAAAAAAGAGTATAAAAAACACTTAACGCACCCTCGAATCGGGAAATCTCTATGATAAAAAAGAGCCAAATCCCTCCTAAAACCAAAACCACCAAATATGGAATTACTGAAAACCCCATTAAAGCTATCGAGCTATTACTAAGAAACTGAATTTTTTGATGATTCCAGGAATCATCTATTTCGTATAAACTACTATCCTCTACACCCCACTTCTGAACAAACTCTGCATCTTCGCATATTTTATTATAAGGATTTATTTCTGCATAGTTGCCATAAGGCAGCAATTCTTCTCCAATCCGCTCGCGTTTTTTAGTGGGCGCAGGTATTTTTGGAATTTTATCAGCACGGTAAACCGTAGAGCTGTAAGATTTGGAGGTATTCTCACTCATACCTGAAACTCCTCGATGTACCAATAGCGTGGATCTTGGATTCGCCCTGTCAAGGAGTTGATAAAATTAGCGACCGGATTATTTACCGTACGGTATGACCGTGCTGGTAGCGCATCATGTTGACCTTCTGCGTAGGGCTCGTACTCTTTTAACATTGGGGTGGGCAGCACCATCTCTCCCAATTCCCACTCAACTCGGGCTTGTAGGGCGATGCGAAGTCGTGACGTAGAGGTTAAAGAGGTCGCTCCCATATCAAAGCTTTCTTCGGCGACTTTGCGCTTAACCAGAAAGCGTACGGCGCTTTGCTGTGGTAGTAGCTGGCGTTTTCCAATTTCAAAGGGCTCTGGCGCCCCCGTGATATACGACAGTTGTTCGTAGGTGCCGAGCGGGGTGATGGTACCAGTATCCGTCTGCTCTAGCTCCTGAACCCCCAGGTTCAATGTCTCACCGATTTTGTAACGGCTAATGAGTGGTGTACTAATGGTCACGACATAATCACGGTTACTGGGATTGTTCGTAGTCGATTCCCATACACTGTCAAGCAAGGATAGCTGTTCTGAGCGATTTAGGCTGCCATAGAGGACTACATCGATATTAATGGGGCTGAGCTGTGTCAAAAGCTGGGGATAGTAAATGGTATCGTCAGCGGATGCCGTGTAGCTCTCGGGGTGCGTGCCCAAAGGCCCTCGCTTTAGTAACTGCTCGAAGGGGGTATCCTGATTCATAGCAGCATAGCTTGATCCACCGATGGCCAGCCCTAACCCCAGCAGAGCCCAGCCCCATCCGGGTATCATTACTAATCCTGCCATTAAAGGAGCTGCAAGAAAAAGGATCCCACCGGCGACCGCTATGCCGTGCCCAATAGCTGCATCACTATTTCCTTGCTGCAAACTATTGCGTAACTCCCAGCTGCCAACACCAATGGTTACTGCACCAGCTAAGAAATTAGCCAAACTCATTGTTCGAACTATGGTGCTAGCACCGAACTTTGTTAACCTAGCTCCAATAAGCGGCCAATTTTTCATATCGAACCATGGCCGCTGAATGAATCGTCCAGTCATAGAAATAGAATGAGGCTGAAGCACCGCATGTAACTTCATCGTAGCAGCACCTAGATCAGCAGTCGCACTGCCTACCTTTAAGCTGTGCAAAGCGAGATACCCTTCACTTTCCGCTTTGTTAACATTCATTATTTCTCGACCAAGGTTATATATCGCAAACCCCACCAATAATTTCGACACTGCCGGACCATCAATCACTACCTTTACTTGCCCGGCAACCGTGGCAAGACGCAGCTCAGCTACCTTAGCCGCCTCAGGATGGCCCACAGGCAAGACGAATACAAAGGTATGTCTGGCTACCTGATGGATGGCACTATCGACTTCCGCTGACATACGCCTGGGGCTGGTCGAGGTTTGGGCATTCCCTCGTGGATCTATCTGGTCGGCATAAAGATAGTCCCGTTGGGTTTGGAAGGCACCACTGAGGCGGTCGCGGTCGGTCAATCCCCATTCAATGCCTTCGCCGTGCACACCGATAATGGTGTAGCGGGTTAGGTCGACATCCCCCCGCTGCATAACCTGCAACTCACCGCTCAGATTGCCATCAATCAGATTGGCATGGGCGCCTACCGCCGTAAATGTACGCCGGAGATGAATTAGTTGGATATCATCATGGACTCGCTCCGCTGCCCGAAGGAGTGCTTGACTCCATTGACCCAGTACGGTACTGACGAGACCGCTTACCTTGCCTGCATTAGGCAGGTTGAGTACAGCATTCGGTTGCTCCTGATCTTGTTCGGCTAGGTTTTGTGCGATCAATCCTAGTGTTTCTAGCCCAAGACTCTCGGCTAAGGCATCATCGATATCGCTATCGTCCTCGGCAAGCTGATGTAGGAAGTCGGAACGAAAATTGCCACTGCCATCCGGTATATCCTCATGCGAGGACGCATCCTCATCGACACTCCATAGCGATTGCAATTCTTGGTCAGACAATAGCGTCTTCAGCAATTCTTTGGTGTACTCCTCAAGGGAAGCTTCTCCTTGATCGCTGAGCACGCCGGGAAGTTGCTGTAACACCCCGAATAGGTCACCGCAAAGTGCGTAGCCTTCGCAAATAGCCAATTGATGATGACTAGTAAAATCGCGCAGCACAGCCGTCAGTTGGTTGTGACTGACCAACTGCTGGAGGGCATCAAGAGAAGCACGAATCACCGCAACGGCTTCGTCACGTTCGGCTTGTTGCAAGGTGCTATCAAGCTTGGCCGAGTCGATAGCTTCCTGAAACTCGGCAAGAGGGTTTCCCTCTCCACCGCTTGGCTCAACGTAAAGTGCCTGTCGAATCAACTTGGCCGAATGCCCCAGGGGGTTGTCGGCCAGCAAGCTATCAAGACCATCGAGATAGTGTTGGGACAGATGTATTTGAGCCAGGGCGTGGCGCAGCGTGAACAGGGGATCAGGCAATGCCACGGCAACGATGCCCGCATTGTCGCGGATGTTGTCTAGTAAATCGCTGCCCGCGTCGCATTCCAGCGCTAACATAGCGGCGCGATCGGTTTCACCCGCCTGTTCCCACAGCGCTTTGAGCTTCGCGCACAGTTCGTTTTCCGAGGGAGCCGTAAATTCGGTAGTGAAGGCATCAGGAGACGCCAGCATCAACTCGATGCCGAGGTCACGCGCACGCAATGCGGGTTGATCCGCTATGCTCTCGGCGGGAAAGCCCGTCTGCATGGAGAGCCAGCTTTCCATGTTGAATATGACAGCATGGGCATGGGTTACGGCGTAAGTACGTGCTTCCATTCGCCCGGGGTTCGCTTCCAGCCAGGTGATATAAGGCCAGCTCCAGGCAATTTCGCTATAAGCAAGTCGCACCCTATAGAGGGTTGCCTGCCCCTGCAACATGGTCGGAAGTAGGATATCGTCGAGCCACTCGCCCTCGCTATCACGCTCGTTAGGTGTCGCTCCCTGCTCGGCTTGTTCACGATAGTGTGCGAGATCAACATCGCTGAGCTTACCGTCAGGGCCAACCTCAAGCTCGCGCCACAGCTGGTTATCGAAGAATACATATAAGTACCCAGGGCGCAGCATGGCGGTGGCAATACCGGTATAGGTAGTGACGCCATGCTGCTGCACAGGACGGTTGCGGCCAATTTCTGCCAGGGGGCGTACGGCCAGCAGCGTATTATCCTGTATATGCCCATCGGTACGTTCAACAACGCTTCTGGCATGTTCTATTAACGGTATCTCGATTTCACCGCCGCCTTCGCGCTTGGGGATGACCAGTGCCAAGGTACCGTCTTCATCGTCCTCGTACTCGACACGGCGGCGAACACCCAGCTCTATATCTTCGTCCTGTAGCGCCTTGAGGTCATCTTGACTCATCCTTGCTGCCCTCCATTCTTCTGACCGCGTCCCTTACGCAGGCGAACCTGCTGGCCATTCTGCCTACCGCTCGTAACATCGACGAGGAACACCCGTTGGCCTGAACCTTCGACGTTAGAAAGCGACATTTTTTTTGAAGCGGTGTGCTTAGGTGCTAGCACCTTTTCATGCGCTTCTGCCATCGCCTGCTTCGGCAGTAGAGGCTCCTGCGCCGCCTGCCCTGTCCCCCTACCCGGACTCCCCCCCGAGTTAATACGCACCTGCGCACCCACAATGGTGACGCCGCTGGGGTCGAGTTTGACGAAGCTGCCGCCGGCCTTGAGGGTGATCTCGGCGCCAGCGTCCAGGACGACTTGGCTGCCTGCCTTGTGGTGGATCTCTTGCCCGGCTTCGGTTAGCT
>NZ_JAJISC010000001.1 GCF_024790395.1 Halomonas dongshanensis | reverse complement strand
TGCTCTTCCGTAGCGGCGCGGCCTGCATTGGCAAAGTCGGCGCCATCGAGATCGACGTTGGTCAGTCCTTCGATAGTGCCGCTGTCGCCGCTCACTAGGATGGGGTTATTACCGCCCACCGCAATCTGATTGCCACCGATGGTGGTGGTGCCGTTGGCGTCCGCTACGTCGATGGTGCCTGCACCTACTGTGGTGCTGTCACCGACTGCATTGGTCACCGTCGTCCCATCCACCGTGGTGCTTGTGACGTTGCCCGCACCATCATCCACGGTCAGGCCAGTATCACTCAATTGAACATCATCACCTACAGCCACGCCGCTATCATCCATCACCGTGTCGCCGGTAGTAACGCTGTCGAACGTCACGTCATTGGCTAACTCGATATTGATACCGCCAGTTGTCGTGGTACGTGTAATGACGTTTTCGCCACTGGTTTGAGAGGCAGGTGTGGTATCGGCCATGCCACCACGAATCGCTAAGGTTTCGCCCAGATCACGATGTACATCCCCGCCAACATTGGCCGAGAAGTTCAAGCCTTCGGAGATCACATCAGCAATCTCACCATCCAACTGCGATACGTTTACTGCATCGGTGCCATCCACGCCGGGAGCTAGATTGGTAATCCGGGTGCCATCCATATTGATGCCGCTACCGTTGATCACCGGGCCACCCGTGATAGTGATGCTGTCAAGGCCCGTCAGATTTCTGGCCATCACCAGATTTAGTTGGCTACCATCGCTATCCACACGTAGGTTGTTACCCGTGGAGTCTTCACCGGCTGCCAAACCACCGGAGAGAGTTAACGGCGCCGTATCACCCAGCGCTTTACTAATGGTACTTCCCGTATTACCGGCAAAGCTTAGGCCATCATTTTGGGTGGCAATTTCAGTACCGTTGTAGGTAACGCTGTTGTCGTTATTTACGACGAAGTTGTCACCTAGATGGGTGGTGCCACTAACCGTTAGGTTGTTGGCCGTCACGCTGTCGCCGTCGATAGCGGTATTGCCAACGGTCACGCTGTTACCAATCTCGATATCATCGTCTAGATCAAAGGTCAGGTCAGTACCGTTGCGGGCAATATTGATATTGCCATCGGTATTGCTGAAGTCTACCGAACCGCCAGGAGTGACGTTTTCTTCCGCACCACCCTGGGCGCTGATATCCCAGCCCTGGGCAGCGTAGCCGATGGCATCGTGAACGGTGTCCTCACCGGTGCCACCAATATCGGACATAGTGATGGTGCCATCATCACCTACCGTAGCATTACCACCCAGTACGCTATCGGGGCCATCCGCCAACGAGTTGGCGACATTACCCAATACCGTGTTGGTCGCAAATAGCTGACTGCCGTTGATGGCATCGGTGCTGGCAGCGTTGATGCGACCGGCAGCGACGTTAGTAATGGTGCGCTTTTCCGTATTGGTTCCCACGCTGACGGTAGCGATGGGGTTGTCACCGGCAAAGCCCCCATAATTGATGCCGTTCAGCGAAGTGCTGGAAGTGCCGACCGGATCGGTAGTGACAGCTCCACTGCCCAGTGCAACTGAGCCTTGATGAGAGGCATGTGCACCTGAGCCAAAGGCGGCAGCGTTCTGCGCTGTGGCCTGGGCATTTTGGCCTACCGCAGAAGCACTTTGTTGGTTAGCCAACGCACCTGAGCCGACGGCAAGTGCATCGGTAGCTGCAGCTTCGGCGCTCTGGCCAAAGGCAGCGGCATTTTGTGCCGTCACCCGCGCGCCAGAACCAATGGCTAGGCCGTCCTGGGCAGTTGCCGTTGCTTCAGCGCCATCGCCTATTGCTGTTGAAGATGCCGCACGCGCTTCAGCCTCGACACCCAGTGCCAAGGCATGTTGCTGATCTGCCTGCGACTGGTTACCGATGGCAATACCGGCGGTATTACGTTCAGGGTCCGTATTGAAAGGGTCGCTGAAGCCCGCTGCAGCGCCAGTGCCCATAGCGATGCCATCGGTGGCATAGCCACGCGCATCGGTACCAGAGGCAATGGCATTGACACCACTGGCACTGGCACGGGTACCGCTAGCCTGGGCATTGACGCCACTGGCGGTGGCATCCGTACCACTAGCCTGTGCACTCACACCAGTGGCATGGGCACGGGTACCGAAAGCCTGGGAGTCATTAGCCTCAGCATGGGCATAAAAGCCCTGAGCGACGGAACGCACGCCATCGGCCTGCGCTTCCTGACCGATGGCAATACCGTCATCAGCAGTGGCCTCGGCCTGCGTACCAATAACGATGGCATTATCCACGCTACTGCCAGAAGTTGGGTCAGCCTCGGCCCCCGTTCCTATAACAATGGAGTTCTCTCCACGGCTTACCGCTTCGTGACCAATCGCCACTCCCGCCAGATCATAAGCGTGACTACGACTGCCAATCACCGTTGACTCTATCGCACGAGCACTAACGTCATGACCAATGGCGACGCCACTATCAGCGCCCGCATTTACACGCGCCGCATAACCGATGGCTACAGATGTCTCACCGCTAGCCACCGCTGCAGGGCCGACCGCCATGGCATTTAGGCCAGTGGCACCGTCGTTATTTCTATTGGCGCTGACGGTAGAATTAGCGCTGTAATACTTGACACCGTTTTCGGCAACCACTTGATTGAGTTGCCCGACATTAACAGCATCGGTGGCGCTAACACCTGCCGCTACATTGCTGATGCCACCTTCAGCATTGTAGCGAACGGCATCAACCGGCAGGATATCAACACTTCCACTAGTGACGGCTCCAATTGCTTCGACAACCGTATTGAACTCATGGTCATTACCACCGGTATCCTGTACGGTGATGGGGCTGTAGGACCCGTCCGCATTAAGCGTCACACCACCACCGATGAGGGTTGCTACCGATCGCTGCGCACCCTGCAACTGCCCCACGTTGACGGCATCGTACTGTTGCGAGCCATCAGCCACATTGGTAATGCGTCGCTGCAAACCCGACGCCGAGTTACCCACAGATACCGCGGACCCTGGGGCAACCGTGCCCGTTAAATATCCGCTGTATCCTTCCAGATCCGAATCTAACGCTGCCGAGTTACGCCCTAAGGCGATATTGCTGCCCTCAGCCTCTGTATGGGCGCCAAGTGCAACGCCATTAGCACCCGCAGACGAATCTTTGCCCAGCGCTAGCGTCTCGCTGCCTTGGGCCGTGGCGCCGCTGCCCATCGCCACCGAATCAGAGCCTGCGGCGGTACCATCACCAATGGCAATCGCCTGTGCTCTATTACCGGCGCCATCATTCGCCCCAGCACCAATCGAGATATTATTATTACCTTGGAGATCTCGCCCGGCTTCGCTCCCCAATGCAATGTTGTGATCCCCTATAACCCCCGACCCCGCTGCGTAACCAATGGCAGTGGACTGGTTTCCTACGACGTTTTGTCCGGCGGCTGTCCCGATGGCAATGTGATCAGTACGATCAGGGTGGCTACCATCCATTCCAACGCCAGCATTGACGCCCAGTGCGATGCTGTTAGCGGCAGCAACTTCCGCACCTGCACCAGCAGCTACACCATTGGCCGCACTCGCTACGGCGCTACCGATAGCAATGCTACTGTCACCTGAAGCTTGCGCATTTCCGCCTAACGCCGTGGCATTGCTTCCAGACGCACTGGCAGCATCGCCCAATGCCACAGTGCTGGTACCACTAGCTGTGCTCCCACGCCCTACGGCAATAGCCCCTGCCCCGCCACTGCCTGAATCAGCACCGCCTGCCTGGGCGCCTTGTCCTAAGGCAATCGCGCCTTCTCCCTCTTCGGTGGTCAGTGCTCCATCCCCAGCCGCGAAGCTGCTCTCTCCTTCTGCCGCGGTATTAGGACCAATGGCGATCGATTCATCACCTAAAGCTTGTGAATCTGGCTGTGCTGATCTTGCGCGAAAGTAGCGGACACCCCCGGCACCCTCTTCGATAAATAGATCGAAAATCTGCTTGCCCGTCACAGCATCACTACTTGTGGCAGTAAGCTCACCATCTGCAAGATTGGTAATGACGATACCACCTGCATCAATCCCAGTGCTCGTAATGCTTGGTCCACCCGCAAAGATCAAGCCATTGCTGTTAAGTGTTGCATTCCCTGTAGTAACGCTAGTGACGTTAAGGTCTGGATCGAGCGCTACGGTTACCGTGCCATTATCATCGGTGCCGGTTAACGCCACACTAATATTACCATCACCCTGGAAGGTCACCGTACCTTTAGGGCCTATATTTGCTTGAGCAGTGCCATCACCCAAATTCCAACCCGCATCAGCTGCTGCTTGAGCCGCTATAGCGGCAACATTAGCGGCATCAGCTGTCGTTCTTACTCCTTCAAGTTGACCAAAGTTAACAGCATGATCACTGGCAGTACCATCCGCCAAACCTGTGATTTGACCACCGGCTTCCAAGCCATTAAAGAGTGCATTACCAGTTACCTCCAGGGCGCTGAGAATGGCCGTCTCGGATACTAGTTGGCTATTGACAGTTAGGTTATCGAAGGTGGCATCTTGCGCCATGACAGCCTGATAGCCGCCCCCAGCGACTAACCCTATTACTAGGGCAAGGGGGCGAAGAACGCCTATTGGAGATTGGCTAAATGCCACTACTGGCGCTGGGTTAAGGTATGTAGATCCAGATCTACCCTGTAAACTTGCTGTCTCAGAAACCACCACCTGACGCCCAAGAGTGCGGTTCCATATGATTCTAAAGACCTTGTTCATATTCACCTTCGAAGTATGATTATGATTTTTAAGGGTTTCCTCGACAGCTTTCCAACCGCTCACAACGCTTACACCAAAGAGAGCAAGCAGTACGCAGCCCCTTCGACCGTGGAGGGGAGAAGGTCAGCAAGCGCTTAGCTAAATCCTGGAAACCGAATATATTGACACCTGCATTAACTGCAGTTGCGCCAGACTAATACTCGGCTACATTACGCTTTGGGTCAGACAGACGTCTTTTCCCTGCTGGGCAAAAGTTCTTCCGTAGGGAAATAATGAACAAAAACCAATTAAACAAAGGAACTTCTTTCAAACAGACTACAGAAGCATCAGAGATTCTTGACATTTTCGGCAGGAGGGCAATAACTAGCGGATCAGCTTGATTTAAAATTAAACATACTCAAATAATTTCTATGTATTTAATTATCTCTAACATACGGCTATTAACTAAAAAAACGCACTATAAAATACAGCCCACATCAGCTTTCATGGCTCCAGATTTACCAAAAAATTATCACTTTATACTCGTTCGCTTTCAGCATATAAAACAAGCTCCTTAATCAAGTCATTGATAGCAGAAAAATCACCGCGGCTTGCTTTATCTCGAATTCTATCTGAAATATATTTTAGCTCAGGTTTAGCGTAGAAAAACGCATCGCACCAATCTAGTATATCGCTTACTGCACCTAAAGCTAAAAACTCTTCAAGCTTTTTCATATCACAGGACACATCTGACTTACCTAAATTCTTACTATTACTTTTTACCTGCACAGAAATGCCGCAGACACGTGCTACCTCTCGTCGAAATAACACCAGATCGACAGGCTTGGGCAATAAAGCCGAGTAGTCATAGTCATTACGCCATTGTCTTTCTGTTAATATGCTCCATATAGCCGAAGTCAATATCACAGGTAAGCTGGCATCGCGTTGCCTGGCGGCAGTAAACACCTGATCGCCTGAGGCATCCAATAGACGATAATCAGTTATGATTAAATCGGGCAGCTCCTCTCCCTGTTGAAGGAGTGCCACTACTTCTTGGCCGCTCCTCCACGCTTTAACCTCAAACCCCATCGCAAAGAGCTCATCACAGAACATCTCAAGAATGGGCGGTAAGTCCTCTACCACCCAGGCACTCAAACCGTTTGCGCGAAACTCTGGCAGAAGATACGCAGGAATAAAGGGGTTGTTATCGATTAAGCTAGACTCATCACCTTGAGTGACAGGGATAAAGACCCTGAATTGAGTACCCACCCCCTTCTCACTCTGTAGATGGATATCGCCCTTCATATTGGTCACTAGGTCCTGGACGATAGCGAGCCCAAGACCACTTCCCTCATTTTCCCTCGACTCTTGGAAGAAAGGCTCGAAGAGACGATCCTGAAGCTCCTTCGAGATACCACAGCCAGAATCGCGCAGGGTGATCACCAAATTAGCTTCTTTTGTAGTGTCATTTTTAGGGTAGCAAGCTACATCCATTGTCACGACACCCTCTTTCGTGTACTTTGCGGCATTATCAATCAAGTTGATTACCACCTGGCGTAGCGAAATAGCGTTAAAGCGCGCTACTGGAAACGCCGTAGCAATAACACTCATAGAAAAGCGATTGCCATTCTTACGTACGAGCACCTCGGCTTCCTGACGTATCGTAGAAAAAAACTGTTCTATATGCACATCTTCGACACTCTCCCCCGTACTGATAGCTCCTTTTGCATAACCGATAAGTTGGCTAAGCAGCCGGTCCATATAGGCTGCGCTCGTGCAGATAATATGGGCATACTCTCTTACCTTGCCTGACCCAGACTCAGCACATAGCAATTGCGAATAGCCGGAAATAGAGGTCAGAGGTGACTTTAAATCATGGGTGATTCGACCCAAAAAGAGAGTTTTCTCCTCGTTGGCTCTGTGCGCACTTTCGAGGGCCATGTTCAACTCACGGGTTCGGCGCTCGACCAAATGCTCAAGCAAATTAAGCTGATCATTCTGATGTTCTCTTAGCTGGCGCTCGAGGCAATGTTCATGAGCTTTTTTCTGCCTAGAATAAATCATCAAAAGCCCCAAAATCACCCCTATCTCTGCTATAACTTTGATAGAAGAAAATGAAGCAGTGTAGTAAATATTAGTGACATAGCCGATAAGCACATAATTAGCCGTCAGCCACCAAATGGAAAGCGCTGCCAACAGTGAAAATTGCCACTTCCGGTCAATACGTAACGCATCAGGAAGCATTAGCAACCAAACTAGGGAAAATCCTAGATCAATTGCACTCCCTACATTACGCATCGTAACGCCATCAAGTACGAATGAAAGAGAACCGAAAACTACCGAAACCCCCAGTACTACAATTGATAAAATTCTCCATCGACTACGTTGGAGCCCTAATAAGTAGACGCTAGCTATGAGGAACAAGGCACTCACTAGTATCCAAGTAATAAAGCGAAGATTAGCGGAATAGTCGAAAAGAAACGGGAAAATTACCTGACTAACATAGCCCTCTTTCTCAGATTCAAAAACAAAAGTTATCAAGAGCCAAACGCTTAGTAAGCAATAGCGAAAATCAACTTTCAAAAAAAGTACAACACATAACGTTAGAATCGAGGCCAGCAACATGGAGTGGAGCCGATACTTAGCAGCACTTTCCATATAAAATTCGATAGGATCCCAACCAGTCACACTTAAAAAAGGGCGGCTATCAGCATATATCCTAATTATAAGAACGGCTCTTTCTCCAGGAAACAGATCGATGGGAAAAATAGCTCGATTACTATCTAAAGCCCTATTATCAAGAGGAACATTAAGCCCTGCATTTATATGTTTATTAATTTCAAAGCTTTCAGGATCTAGCAACCAAGCATCTACTTGATTAAGACGCCAAGGTAAAAGTTCTATCCAGCGCTCGACATACTCTTCTCCCGAATTGACCAGACTGGCCTTGAGCCACAGCGTGGAGTGCTGGCGCGGTGCTTCTAGGATATCACCATGCTGCCCAATATCTTTCCATTCTCCTTCATGGAGCACCTGCCACATCTGCAGGTCATCATCTCCTCTAACACTAAAACCCAACATTTTATGAGTTATATTATCTTTGGAAGTGATCGTACTAAGATCTATTTCTTGCGGCACTTCCATTTTGTATTCATGAAGGGCATTAGGTGCAGCATATAAAGATGCTGCCCATGACAGTAGAAACAAGGTAAAAAAAATTGGTAGCCTAACCATCCTCCTGAATACCTCGGCTTCTTCTAAACAGAGATGGAGGCATTCTGAACCTCTCCTTGAACGCAGTAGAGAAACTACCTACACTACTGAAGCCAACCGATGCCGCTATACTCGTTACTGGCATACGTGTTGATATAAGCAACCTAGCAGCTTCTTTCATGCGTTCTTCGCGCAGGTACTCATAGACGGTCAAGCCTGAGCACACTCTGAAAGCTTCATTTAATAGTTTAGTGTTTGTCCCGACACTATTCGCAAGCTCTTGAAGGCCTGGAGATATTTCAAGAGATTTTAAAAGCTGAACACGAGCACTATGAAATAAAATTTCGTGTAAATACCGATGCGGCTGTGGAGAGTGATGAGCTACATGCTCTACCTCAGCGACTTCTTCATCCTGCCTGTCCACACGAGACCCACCACAGCCTCTTGACTCCAAATGAATGGAAATTCTAAGCTTAACTTCGTCAAAACTAAAAGGCTTGGCAATATAATCAACCGCACCGTACGTGAGTCCCCGAACCCGATCCTCTTCCGACGCATAAGCTGATAAAAAAATTACTGGAATATGATGTGTTTTACTATCATTTAAAATTAACTTACAGGCATCATAACCATTACACTTTGGCATATCGACGTCCATTAAGATGACATCCGGCTCAATTAGCCTAGCTTTATGAATACCGTCAACTCCATCATTAGCCAAATAGACACGACAACCGAAATGCCGAAGATGTGTAAACACAAGCATTCTGTCTGCTTCTACGTCATCGACCACAAGTATCTTTTTACCTTTAAGTGACTTGGTACGGCTCAATGGCATATGTAGATACCCATATTTTTAGATCATCGGCGTATCTAGGCCGGTCTAAATAATATTTAAGTTAAGAAAAAATAATTCGAGGATAGATATATTCTTTTTTTCTTATTTATTGGATTAATCTTTACCTATACGAAGTTCCATTCAGCGATGCATCATGCGTTAATAAAAATATCAACACTTACTCAAAAAAACAAAAATTAACATATTTTAACCAATTAGAAAAGTTACATATTTATGTAAAAAAGCTAAGTGAAAACATGCAAGCATTCTTCTTCTTAAAGGAAAAATTTTCTTCTGAAAGGGATTATTTTGGAAAAATGCAGGGAAGGAAATTACGCAGGCAATGTAAATAAGTATGAGCAACGCTAAGGCACTGCTGAAGAATCGGAACAACAAGAAGCTGACTTGCAGCGTTGCAGGAACTGTTGGCCGATCAGAGCTCTACGGCCGACGCCTGAGTAATCAAGGAAAAGTTGATGTGGATCCAGAGAGCTCCCCCAGAGCGGCACGGTGATGGATCACCCACTACCTCAAGGCCATGCAGGCGGCGGCGTCTAAAATGTCTCTACTGAAACCAATGATGAAGGCACTTGCGACCCTGGAGAGACATGCTGATGCGGTGGTTAGGCGTTGGCACTCGGGGCTGACGAACGCGAGGCTAGAAGGGGATGAATAGCTTGTTTCAGGCGGCGCGCTCATACGCACGCGGCTACCGAAATGAAGCCAACTCCATCACCATCATTTACCTGCTTGGTAGCCCAGTGGGACGCTCACATGATCAGGCCAACTCCATATGAAGTGGCTAAGAGCCAATATAAGGCTTGCTTTTCTATACTAAGCGACTGTATCTATAGTCTTTTTCTCAATTTTTTTCGCACGCTAGCCGTATCGGGGCGTACGTTACGCCAGAGAAAGAACGACTCGGCGGCCTGCTCCACGAGCATGCCGAGGCCATCAATTGCCTGGGCGCCCTGTGCGGCCGCCCAGGCGGAAAACACCGTAGGCTCGGCGGCGTACATCATATCGTAGGCCCAGGCATTGGTGCTAAAGATCCCAGCCGGAAGCGGTGGAAGTTCACCGGCAAGGCTTGCGCTAGTGCCGTTGATCACCACATCGAAAGCCCCCGTCACGTCATTAAAGCCCGCAGCCGATAGCGTGCCGAGATCGCTAAAATCGTGCGCCAAGCGTTCGGCCTTGGCCAAGGTACGGTTGGCGATGACGAGTTCGCGCGGTTTTTCGGCCAAGAGCGGCTCGATCACTCCACGCACGGCGCCACCGGCCCCCAGCAACAAGATTCGCTTGCCGGTAAGCGGTACGCCGTGGTAATGCAAATCGCGCACCAGCCCCACTCCGTCGGTGGTATCGCCGTACACCTTGCCGTTTCCGCCCAGTATCAGCGTATTGACCGCCTCGGCGCGCTGAGCGCGCTTACTCAGCGTATCGCACAGCGCAAAGGCGTCGCCCTTGAAGGGCACGGTCACGTTGGCCCCGCGCCCGCCCTCGGCGGTAAACGCTTTCCACGCCTCGGCAAAGCCGCCCACCGGTGCAAGCCAGGTGGTGTAGTCGAGCCTCTGCTGGGTCTCACGGGCAAAGGCCGTGTGGATAAACGGCGACTTGGAGTGGGCGATGGGATTGCCAAAAACGCAGTAGCGATCAGTCATTTGTCGGCTCCTCGGCGGCTTCGCCGAGCCAGTCGCGGGGCACCAGATAGGCATCGAGTGCGGCTTCGGCACTTTGCGGATCGGGCGCGTAGGCATACTCCCAGCGCGCCAGCGGCGGCATCGACATTAGAATCGACTCGGTGCGCCCGCCGCTTTGCAGGCCAAATAGCGTGCCGCGATCCCACACCAGATTGAACTCGACGTAGCGCCCGCGACGGTAGAGCTGGAAGTCGCGCTCGCGCGCCCCCCAGGGCGTTGGCTGGCGACGTTCGACGATGGGCAGGTAGGCATCGAGGAAGCTATCGCCGACGGCGCGCTGGAAGGCAAAGCAGGTGTCGAAGCCATCGGCATTGAGGTCGTCGAAGAAGAGCCCGCCCACCCCGCGCGTCTCGTCGCGGTGTTTGAGGTAGAAGTACTCATCGCACCACGCCTTGTAGCGCGGATAGACGTCGTCACCAAAGGGCGCGCAGGCCTTGCTTGCCACGCGGTGCCAGTGCACTACGTCTTCGAAGACAGGATAGAAAGGCGTGAGATCGAAGCCGCCGCCAAACCACCAAACCGGCGTTTCGCCCTGCTTTTCGGCGATAAAAAAGCGCACGTTACCGTGGCTTGTGGGGACATGGGGGTTTTCCGGGTGGAGCACCCAGGAGACACCAACGGCGTGGAAGCTGCGCCCGGTGAGCTCAGGGCGCGCTGCGGTCGCCGAGGGCGGCAGCGCCGCGCCATAGACGTGGGAGAAGTTGACGCCGCCTTTTTCGAAGACGTGCCCGTCGGTGATTACGCGCGAGCGGCCACCGCCGCCCTCTTCGCGCTGCCACTGCTCCTCGCGAAACGTGGCTTTGCCATCCACTGCCGCCAGACCGCTACACAGACGATCCTGTAGCTCCAATAGATACGTCTTCACCGCGTCTAGATGGTGATGCGCCACAGCAACTCCTTGGTTCTCTTGCATCGTGTCGAATGCGTCGCCCTAACGTCAGGCGCGCAGCACTTGGCCTGTGAGCAGATCACGGATCACGCTCGGGCGGGCGTTGCCACCCAGCGCGCCCGGCATAACCGCGCCCAGCTCGTCGCCAAAAACGCCTTTTACCTCGTCTTCGCTCATGGCAGGCGCCTCTCCCGCACGGTTGGCCGAGGTGGACACCAAAGGCCCACCGAAGGCGTCGCATAGCGCGCGCATGACTGGGTGATCGGTCACCCGCAGCGCCACGCGATCATGGGCGCCGCGTACCAGCGGGTGGCTGCGGCCATTGTCAGGCACAAGCCACGTGCTGGGTCCGGGCCAGCTAGCGGCGAGCGGCGCGTGCAGGTTGAGCGGCAGGCCCTGAAGCCAGGCCTCGAACTGGGCAATAGAGGCGGCGACCAAGATGACGCCCTTGGCCGGATCGCGCGCTTTCATGCGCATAAGCTTCGTCAGCGCCTCACCGTTATCGGGGTCGCAGCTCAGCCCCCAGACTGCCTCCGTCGGGCAGGCCACGACTTCGCCCTGGCCAAGCGCTGCGACGGCCTGCGCCATGGGGTCGCTCAAGGCATCGTTGTCACGGGTCGACATACTCATGGCACATCCTCAACAAGAGCCGTTAGTGCCTTCATCCTACCATGCTCAGCCAAGACGCACCCAGCCGCCCGCCTGCTGAGCGACCTGGCCTTCGAGCTCCAGCATCAGCAAGCGCTGCTGGCACTCGCTAACCGAAACGTCGATGCGCTGTACCAACAGATCGATAGGCGTGGGGGAGTGATCGAGCGCTTGCAGTAGCGGATCATCGGAAGGCGCAAAATGCGGCGCTGACGCCGCGCTTGGCGCGGCAACCGACGTACCCTCAAGTGTCTCTGACGCAACATAAAGCGGCGCCCACTGCCCCAACTGCTCGACGATATGCTCGGCCTCGAACACCAGGTGCGCCGCGCCTTGGCGGATGAGCGTCAAGCAGCCGCGCGACTGCACGTTGTGCAGCGAGCCAGGCAGCACGAAAAGCTCACGGTTTTGCTCCAGCGCCAGGCGCGCGCTCACCAGCGAGCCACTCTTTTCGGTCGCCTCGATAACCAGCGTACCCAACGAGAGCCCGGTAACGATGCGGTTGCGTCGTGGAAAGAAGGCCGGATGCGCCTGGGTGCCCGGAGGATGTTCGGCGAGCACGAGCGCTTTGGGACGCTGGCTCAAACGCTCGTAGAGCTCGCGATGGCGGGCAGGGTAGATCACGTCGATTCCGCTCCCCAGCACCGCGATGCTGGCACCGCCCGCCTCCAGCGCGGCCTCCTGGGCAATGCCGTCTACCCCGAGCGCCATACCGCTGACGATGCACCAACCCCGCGCGACCAGCTCACGGGAGAAGCTTCGCGCATTGCCAATACCTTCGTTGGTCGGTCGCCGCGTGCCGACCATGGCGAGGCCCGGCAGCGCCAAGGCCTCGAGATCACCCTGGGCCCACAGCACCACCGGCGGGTCGGCGATTTCATCGAGCAGCGGCGGCCAAGCGGGGTGTCCGCGATGCAGCAGATGGCGGTTAGGCGCCGCCGCCTGCCAAGCGAGACTCGACTGCCACAGCGCATCGAGCGGGCTCTTCTCGGGTGCCGCAAGCCAGTGGCGCAGGGCGGCGGCGGCAGGCGCGGGGAGTAGCGCCAGCCAGCCGTGGGGCCATATCGGCGCCTGGGCGACGATACGCGCGACCTTGGCAGCCCCCACGCCGGGCAGCGCATACACCGCCAACCAGGCCCTGGTGGGCATTTCACCCGTCTGGATTTCATCTGCCTGGACGGCACCTTTCTGGACGACACCTGCCTGACGCTCGCTCACCCCATTCTCCTTGTTCGTTGACGCGCATTACTCGCGTGCGATGCGCTTAGATGGGCATGCCATGGGCGCGCCATGGCGTGATATAGTGCGGCCTATCTAGCAACCCAACGACTTCCACTGCGTTTTAACGACTCAGCGTTCTTACGCCCTAATCGACGGTGATACGCCATGGCCAAACGCCCCATTCTCGAATTCCCCGATGAGCGCCTGCGGACCAAAGCGCTCCCGGTCGAAAACGTCGATGCCGACGTTCAGCAACTCGTCGACGACATGCTGGAAACCATGTACGACGCCCGAGGTATCGGGCTTGCCGCCACCCAGATCGACGTCCACCGCCGCGTCGTGGTGATGGACGTCAGCGAAGATGGCGCCTCGCCGCTGGTGCTGATCAACCCGCGCTACACGCCCATTGGCGAAGAGAAAGAGCCGCTCTCCGAAGGCTGCCTGTCGATTCCCGAATACTACGCCGAAGTTCCCCGCTTTCTCAAAGTGCGCCTCAACGCACTGGATCGCGACGGCAAGCCCTACGAGCTCGAGGCCGACGGCCTTTTGGCTCACTGCATTCAGCACGAATACGATCACCTCGAAGGGGTGCTGTTCGTCGACTATCTCTCGCCGCTCAAACGCGACCGGGTGATGAAGAAGATGCAAAAGCGCCACAAGCAGAACCAGGACGCCTGATGGTTGCGGCCGTGGCGGCGCTGCCGCTGCCGCTGCGGCCATCCGTTCGTTCTCGCCCCGCCTTTTTACCCGTTCTAGGATCACTGACATGTCTGCACTGCGCGTGGTGTTCGCCGGCACGCCCGATTTCGCCGCTTCAAGCCTTGCGGCGCTACTCGCAAGCCCCCACCAGGTCGTGGCGGTCTATACCCAACCAGATCGCCCCGCCGGTCGTGGTCGCAAGCTAACGCCAAGCCCGGTCAAGCAGCTGGCGCAGACTCACGACGTGCCGGTGTACCAGCCCGTTTCGCTGAAAAGTGCCGAGGCCCAAGCGCAGCTTGCCGCGCTCGACGCCGACGTCATGGTCGTGGTGGCCTACGGCCTGATTCTGCCGCAGGCGGTGCTGGATACGCCGCGCTTGGGGTGTATCAACGTTCACGCTTCGCTGCTGCCGCGCTGGCGCGGCGCCGCCCCCATCCAGCGCGCCATCGAGGCGGGCGACGACGCTTCGGGCGTGACCATCATGCAGATGGACGCCGGGCTCGATACCGGCGCCATGCTCACCAAAGTGACCACACCGATTACTGAGCAGACGACCGGCGGCGCCCTGCACGACGCCCTTGCCGAACAGGGCGCAAGCGCACTTGTGACGACCCTTGATGCGCTACAGGCAGGCAGCGCAAGCGCCACACCGCAGCCCGAAGCGGGCGTGACCTACGCCGCCAAACTCAGCAAAGCCGAGGCCGAGCTCGACTTCACCCAGCCCGCCGCCGCGCTTGCGCGCAAGATTCGCGCCTTCAATCCTTGGCCCGTGGCCTGGTGCGCCCTGGGCGACGAGCGTTTGCGCCTGCTCATGGCGAGCGCCGAGAAAGCGAGTAAAACCCAGGCGGCACCGGGCACCCTGCTCGACCACGGCGCCGACTGCCTGCGTATCGCCTGCGGCGCTCAAGGTGAGGAGGTGCTCATGGTCACCACCGCGCAATTGCCAAGCGGCAAGGCAATGGCGGTGAGCCAGTTGCTCAACGCCCATCAGACGCGGCTGGCGCCAGGTACGCGCCTCGGGCCTGCGGACACACATCCCACCTCTACCACGGGAGCCTCGGCATGAGCGCTGCAAAACGCCCCACACCGCCTGGCAGCGGCCTGGAAGTACGTGCGGCCGCTGCCCGTGCCCTGGTGCCGATCCTCACCGCTCAAGGGTCGCTTGCAGGCCTCGATGAGCAGAGCGTGGTGGCCCGCGATCGCGCCCTGCTCAAAGAGCTCTGCTACGGCGTGTGCCGCCGCCTGCCCCGACTCGAAGCGTTGACTGCGCTGCTGCTGCGCCAGCCATTCAAAAAGCGCGACAGCGACGTGCAGGCGCTGTTGTTGATCGGCATCTACCAGCTGCTCTACATGCGCATTCCCGCCCACGCGGCGGTGGGCGAAACCGCCGGCGCGGCGCGTCTACTAGGTAAGGAGTGGGCCACGCGCGTACTCAACGGCTGCCTGCGCCGCCTGCAACGAGAGTCTGCCGCCCTCGAAGCACAAGCCAATAGCGACCCAAGCGCGGCACTCGAACACCCCACTTGGCTGCTCACCGCCCTGCGCCAAGCCTGGCCCGAGCACTGGCGTGAGATCGTCGATGCCAACAATCAGCCCGGCCCCATGACGCTTAGGGTCAACCAGCGTCACAACGACCGCGAGGCCTACCTTGCCGAGCTCACCGAGAACGGCATGAAAGCGCGGCTCTGCGTCCACGCGCCAGATGGCATCACCCTCGATACGCCCTGCGACGTCACCGCGCTGCCGGGCTTCGAGCAGGGGCACGTCAGCGTACAGGACGAAGCCGCCCAGCTCGCCGCGGCGCTGCTGGGGCCCGCCATCGCCCCGCGCCCCGGTGCCCACGTACTGGATGCCTGCTGCGCGCCAGGGGGCAAGACCGCCCACCTGCTCGAACAGTTCGATATCGCCCTGACCGCGCTCGACAGCGACCAAACTCGCCTGGCGCGCGTGGAGAGTACCTTGGAGCGTTTAGAGCTAAGCGCCGAGCTGCGCCACGCCGATGCCGCCGAGCGTGATTGGTGGCACGGCACGCCCTTCGACGCCATTTTGCTCGATGCGCCCTGTTCGGGCACCGGCGTGATTCGTCGCCACCCCGATATCAAGCGTCTGCGCCGCCGCGATGACATTCGCCAGCTCGCCAAGCTGCAGGCCGCGCTGCTGGATAACCTCTGGGGCCTGCTCGCCCCCGGCGGCACCCTGCTCTACGCCACCTGCTCGGTGCTGCCGGAGGAGAACGCCGACCAAGTCGCGGCATTTTTGGCCCGCACTCCGGATGCACGGATCACCACGCCGTCGGACGTAAGCTGGGGCGAGCCCAGCGGCGCAGGACGCCAGCTTTTTCCCACGCCTGAGCGTCACGATGGCTTTTTTTATGCCAGACTGGAGAAGCGCTTAGGCTGAAAAAGCCGTACGGCATGATGAGCGCCCACTGACGATATCATTGACGACATGGAAGGAGCTTTAACGATGAGCATGAACACGTATAAGCACGTCGAAATCACCGGATCTTCCGAAACCAGCGTCGAGGATGCCATTCGCAACGCCATCGCCAAGGCGAGCGAGAGCATCCATGCCATGCGCTGGTTCGAGGTCACCGATACCCGTGGGCATATCGAGAACAATCAGGTGGCGCACTGGCAGGTTACGCTGAAGGTGGGCTTCACCCTCGATTGATCGACTGCTTTTCAACGGCGGCTGGTTTACACTGGCCGCCGTCTTTATTGCAGCGCAGCGACTGCGCGTGAACCGTGAACGAAGCGACGTCTCGCAATGAAAATCATCATACTCGGCGCCGGTCAGGTCGGCGGCACCCTCGCTGAGCACTTGGCTCGCGAGGAAAACGACATCACCGTCGTCGACCCAGACGCCAACAAGCTGCGCGAACTGCACACAAAGCTCGACATTCGCACCATTACCGGCGCAGGCTCCTACCCCATCGTGCTGCGCCAAGCCGGGTGCGAAGATGCCGACATGCTGATCGCGGTGACCAACTCTGACGAAGTCAACATGATCGCCTGCCAGGTCGCCCACACCCTGTTTCGCACGCCGACCAAGATTGCCCGCGTTCGTGCTACCGCCTACCTCACCCGCAAAGGGCTCTTCGCCCACGAAGCGGTGCCCATCGACGTCTTGATCAGCCCCGAGCAGGTGGTCACCGATCACGTTCGCCGCTTGATCGAGTACCCCGGCGCCCTGCAGGTGCTGGAGTTCGCCGGTGGTCTGGTGCAGCTCGTGGCGGTCAAGGCGTTTTACGGCGGCCCGCTGGTGGGCCAGGACTTGGCCTTTCTGCGCCGCCACATGCCCAATGTGGACACCCGCGTGGCGGCGATCTATCGGCGTAATCGGCCGATCATCCCGCGTGGCGATACCATCATCGAGGCCGATGACGAGGTCTTCTTCATCGCCGCCCGGCGCGACATTCGCGCAGTGATGAGCGAGCTGCGCCGGGTCGAGCGTAACTTTCGCCGCGTGGTCATTGCCGGTGGCGGTAATATCGGCGAGCGCCTCGCCGAGCAGCTCGAACACAACCATCAGGTCAAGATCATCGAGCACAGCCTAGAGCGCTGCACCGCGCTTTCGGAAAAACTCGACCGCACCGTAGTGCTGCACGGCAGCGCGACCAGCAAGCGCCTGCTCGAAGAGGAGAACATCGAGGAGTGCGATATCTTCTGCGCGCTAACCAACGACGACGAGGTCAATATCATGTCGTCGCTGCTGGCCAAGCGTTTGGGAGCCAAGAAGGTATTGACGCTGATCAACAACGCCGCCTACGTCGATTTGGTCCAGGGCGGCGAGATCGATATCGCCATCTCGCCCCAGCAGGCGACCATCGGTAGCCTTTTGACCCACGTGCGCCGCGGCGACATCGTCAACGTCCACTCGCTGCGCCGGGGTGCAGCGGAAGCCATCGAGGCGATCGCCCACGGCGACAAGCAATCTTCCCGCGTGGTGGGGCGTACGATTGCTGAGATCGATCTGCCCGAAGGCACCACCATCGGCGCCCTCGTACGCGGCAAAGAGGTCATGGTCGCCCATAGCGATTTGCTGGTGGAGAGCGGTGACCACGTCATCCTGTTCGTCATCGACAAGCGGCGTATTCGTGACGTCGAGCGTCTATTCCAGGTCGGCCTGAGCTTTTTCTAGATAACACAGAGCGTTAGACAACATCACGTTAGGCATGCCGACGTATTTCGGTCTTGAGGAGTAAGCGCTCACCATGAGCTTGCGGGTCATTCTGCGCATACTGGGGCTATTGCTGATGCTGTTCAGCCTCACCATGCTGCCTCCCATTTTGGTATCGCTCTGGTTTCGCGACGGCGTCTGGAGCGCCTTTGCGTCAGGCATCGCCATCACCGTGCTCACCGGGCTTGCGCTCTATCTGCCCAACCGCCGCGAGCGCAAGGAGCTGCGCATTCGCGATGGCTTTCTCATCGCCGCGATGTTCTGGACGGTACTGGCGCTATTTGGCTCGCTTCCTTTCATGCTCTTTGGCGAGGCGTCACTGTCGATCACCGATGCGGTCTTCGAGTCCTTTTCGGGGCTAACCACCACCGGGGCAACGGTGATCACCGGCATCGATTTTTTGCCCAAATCGATCCTCTATTACCGCCAGCAGTTGCAGTGGCTTGGCGGCATGGGGATCGTGGTACTTGCCGTGGCCATCTTGCCGACCCTCGGCGTTGGCGGCATGGCGCTCTACCGCACCGAAATCCCTGGCCCACTCAAGGATTCCAAGCTCACCCCGCGCATCACCGAAACGGCCAAGGCGCTGTGGTACATCTACGCTACCCTGACCTTCGCCTGCATGGTGGCCTACCTGCTCGCGGGCATGAACTGGTTCGATGCCCTGGGCCATAGCTTTTCGACCGTGGCGCTAGGCGGTTTTTCCACCTACGACGCCAGCATCGGCTACTTCAACAGCGCGGCCATCGAGCTGATCTGCGTAGGTTTCATGCTGGTCTCGGCCTTTAGTTTCAGCCTGCACTTCATCGCCTGGCGCGAAAAGCGCCTGCTGCACTACTTTCAAGACCCCGAAGCGCGCTTTTTGATGCTCTTCCTGCTTGCCTTGGTGGCGATCACGCTCATTGCACTGATGGCCACCAGCACCTATCAGACCACGCTTCACGGTCTGCGCCATGCCCTTTTCGAGGTAGTCTCGGTGGCCACCACCGCCGGTTTCTCAGTGGCCGACTTCTCTGGCTGGCCGGGGGCGCTGCCCTTTCTGCTCTTCGTCGCCGCGTTCGTGGGTGGGTGCAGCGGCTCGACCGGGGGCGGGATGAAGGTAATCCGTATCCTGCTGATCGTGAAGCAGGGGATGCGTGAAATCATGCGTTTGATCCATCCCAACGCGGTGATTGCGGTCAAGATTGGCAAGGTCAGCGTGCCCGATCGCATCGCCCAGGCGGTATGGGGCTTTTTCTCGGTCTATGTTCTACTGTTCTTCCTTATGCTGGTGGGCATGATGGCGACCGGGGTGGACCAGATTACCGCGTGGTCGAGCGTGGGCTCGGCGCTCAACAACCTGGGCCCGGCGCTGGGCGAGGCCAGCAGCCACTACGGCGATATGCCGGGGATGGCCAAGTGGATTCTCGTCGTCGCCATGCTGATGGGACGACTCGAGATTTTCACCGTTCTCGTGCTGTTTACCCCCGCCTTCTGGCGCCATTGATCGCCCGCCATACACATTTGTCTCAACACTCTGTATCAACAACCTGTCTCAAAACCGTTTCTATCTGCGCTTTTCAAAAGAACTATTTTCAAGAGCACTATTTTTAAGAGAACTATCGATGAACCAAGACGAAGTGATGGCGCTTAAGCTTGATGCGTCGCTGCCCGCCACCAGCGGGCCACGCCAGACGCTTAGCGTGGGCGAGACGCGCTACACCCTGCTGGGCACCGCTCACGTGTCGGCCGAAAGCGCCGATGACGTGCGTGCGCTGCTAGCTACCGGCGCCTTCGATGCCGTCGCCATCGAGCTCTGCGATGCACGTCATCAAAGTATGACCAACCCCGATGCCCTCAACGATCAAGACCTGTTCCAGATCTTTAAGCAGGGCAAAGCAGGAATGGTCGCGGCAAGCTTGGCGTTGGGCGCTTTCCAGCAGCGCATCGCCGAGCAGTCGGGCATTCAGCCGGGCGCCGAAATGCGCGCAGCCGTCGAAGAAGCGGCCACTCGGGAGCTGCCGCTGCTGCTGGTCGACCGCGACGTGGGCATCACGCTCAAGCGTATCTATCGCAACGTGCCATGGTGGCAGCGCTTCTCGCTCTTTTCGGGGCTCGTTGGCAGCGTGCTGTCGCGCCAGGACGTCTCCAAGGAGGAGATCGAAAAGCTCAAGGAGGGGGACATTCTGGAGGCCACCTTCAGCGAGTTCGCCACCGAATCCGAAACGCTATACACCCCCTTGATTCGCGAACGCGACCGATACATGGCGCTGCGCCTAGCCCAAGACGCGCCTCCAGGACGCTATCGTCACGTGCTGGTGGTGCTAGGTGCTGGGCACCTCAAAGGCACCGGCGAGCATTTGAGCGCGCCGCTTCCCGAAACACCCGCAACCGAAGTTGCCGAGCTCGAAGCCACACCGCCGCCCTCGAAGCTTTGGAAGATACTACCCTGGGCGATCACGGCACTGGTCATCACCGGCTTTGCCATCGGCTTCTCGCGCGATAACCAACTCGGCTGGCAGCTGATCATCGAGTGGTTCTTGATCAATGGTATCTTGTCGGGCGGCGCGACCATCATCGCCCTCGCCCATCCAGGCACCGTCATCGCTACCTTCTTCGCCGCGCCTCTCACCTCGCTCAACCCTACCATCGGTGCAGGATTCGTTGCCGCAGGTGTGGAACTCTACCTGCGCAAGCCCAAGGTGCGTGACTTCTCCAACCTGCGCCGTGACGTGACCCAGTGGCGTGGCTGGTGGAAAAACCGCGTATCACGCACGCTGCTGGTGTTCTTGCTCGCCACCATCGGCTCGGCCGTGGGCACCTGGGTGGCAGGCTTTCGCATTGCTGGCGCGCTATTTGGCGGTGCCGCGTGAGAACCATTCAGCGCGCGCCCTGGCAGGCGGACGCCCTGCTTTTGGGCGTCACGCTAATGGCGGCCGCCGGGTGGATCTTCTCTAAAGAAGCGCTGGCGGGCATGCCGCCGCTGCTGTTCATCGGCACGCGCTTTCTCATGGCGGGGCTGATTCTGCTTGGTTTCGCTTGGCCCACGCTCACCCAGATGCCCGCACGGCGTATCCGCCGAGGCTTCTTCGTGGGGCTCTTGTTCAGCGCCGCCATCGGCTTTTGGATCGTAGGACTAAGCTACTCCCACCACCTGGGTGAAAGCGCCTTCATCAATAGCTTGGGCATTTTGCTGGTGCCGGTGGTGGCGCGCCTGCTGTTCGGCGACCGCCCCCCACGTTCTACCTGGGTGGCGCTGCCGGTGGCGCTACTCGGCTTTGTGCTGCTATCGCTCAATGCGGGCTTTCGCGTCGAGCAGAGCCAAGTGTTCATGATCATGGCCGCGCTCTGCTTCGCCTTTCTGATCAACGTCAATACGCGGGTCGTACGCCACGTACCCGCGCTGCCGCTCACCACGCTGCAGCTGCTCGGTGTGGGTATCGTGCTTACGCTGCTCTCGTTTGTCATCGAGCGGCAGCCCGTGGCGCTTAGCACGACGGTGCTGAGCTGGTTCATGGCCAGCGTGCTGCTCTCCAGCGCCTTACGCTACTTCATTCAGATCAAGGCGCAGGGCATGACCACGCCAAGCCACGCCTCGGTGATTCTGATGCTCGAAGCGGTCTGGACGGCGCTCTTAGCCGCATGGTGGTTCAAGGAAACCATGACGCCGCTACAGCTTGCAGGCTGCGGGCTCATCTTCATGGCGCTACTGATCAACCGCTGGTACTGGGTGCGCAAGGTGCTACTGCGCTGGCTACCCGGTCGCGACGCATAACGATAGGTTCGATAGCATCGCGACCAAGCAGTGTTATGCCTTTTGGCGGTCGAGCAGGCGCTGCATGGCAGGGCTCGGCGAGTCGATCTTGGCGTAGAAGCGGCTAGCGGCGTAGCTTTCGTTAAAGGCGTCGAAGTAGTCGTCGAGCACCTCGGCGGCGGTAGTATCCCCTCCCGCGCGCAGTAGCTCGACGGCCACCTCGGCCGTGCACAGATGCGCTTTGGAGGCGGGCTTACGCAAGCGATAGCGCGTCTCGCGGGTGGTGTGCAGCGGCAGTACCGGCAAGCTATCCAGATAGGCACTCTTGCGGAAAATGCGCCGCGCCTGACGCCAGGTGCCGTCGAGCAGAATATAAACCGGCGTCTTGCCCTCACGCTTAGCCTCCTCAACCGCCTCCCCTCCTACCACGCGGTCCGCATAGTCCGGCTGGTCATCAGGAAAAATCACGAAAGGCGCATAGCGCTCATCGTTCAATAGCGCCAGCAGCGTGTCGTCCGGCGCGGTGCGGTACCAAGTGAATACCTTTGACGCCGGTAGCACGTCGACGATCAAACGACCCGTGTTGGTTGGTTTCAGATGCTCCAGCGGGTGGGTGATCAGCCACACCTCGGCTTCGCTCTGCGCGGTGGTTTTAAAGGGGCAAAGACAGTTGAGCACCGGAAGATTGCACCCCGGGCAGCGCTCGACGAAGCTTCCGCGCGCCTTGAACTCGCGCCGCGCTGGACGCGGATGGCCGGTGGCGGGATCGTGGTCGAACGCATCGTCAGAGTGAGGCATAAAAGCTCCGCAGGGTTGGCAGGGCGGCGAGTATAAAGCAGTCACGGGAGTAGATACACCGGACAATGTAAACCATAAAACAAAACCAGGTTGACATCGTTTGACTGGGCCTTCTAAAGTTGCGTCAACTAATAATGCATTTAAGGTTGACCATGACTTCAGTGACCGCGCGCCACGACTGGACGCTCGACGAGATCGATGCGCTTTTTGCTTTGCCGTTCAATGACCTGCTGTTTAAAGCGCAGCAGGTGCACCGGGCGCATTTCGACGCCAATGCCGTACAGGTTTCGACCCTGCTTTCAATCAAAACCGGCGCCTGCCCGGAGGACTGCAAGTACTGCCCGCAGTCAGGGCACTACAACACCGATCTACCCAAAGAGAAGCTGATGGAGATCGACAAAGTGGTGGCCCAGGCCGAAGCGGCCAAGCAAGCGGGCGCCAGTCGATTTTGTATGGGCGCCGCCTGGCGCAGCCCACGCGACAAGGACCTGCTCGTGGTCGAAGAGATGGTACGCCGGGTCAAGGCGCTAGGGCTCGAGACCTGCATGACGCTGGGGATGGTGGATGGGGAGCAGGCCAAACGACTGGCCACGGCAGGGCTCGACTATTACAACCATAACCTCGACACCTCGCCCGAGTTCTACGCCGATATCATTACCACGCGCAGCTACAGCGACCGCTTGAAGACCCTGGGCCACGTGCGCGAGGCGGGCATGAAGGTGTGCTCGGGCGGCATCCTCGGCATGGGTGAAAATCCGCGCGACCGCAGCACCCTGCTTCAGCAGCTCACCCGCCTTTCGCCGCATCCCGAGTCGGTGCCCATCAATATGCTGGTCAAGGTGCCGGGCACACCGCTTGAAAACGTCGACGATCTCGACCCGCTCGAATTCGTTCGCGCCATCGCTGTAGCCCGCATCCTGATGCCGCAAAGCCACGTGCGCCTTTCGGCCGGGCGCGAACAGATGAGCGAATCGACCCAGGCGCTCGCCTTTCTCGCCGGCGCCAACTCGATCTTCTACGGCGACAAGCTGCTGACTACCGGCAACCCTCAGGCCGAACGCGACCGCGCGCTGTTCGCCAAACTCGGCCTGCACCCCGAACGCCGCGACAGCGTTGAGAGCGACGCCGATCAGGCCAGCCGCCTGCAGCAGGCTGCTCAGGCCAGCGCGCACGCCAAACGCGTTGCTGAGCTTGCCGTTGAGGTGGGCGGTGTCTGAGATTTGGCGCGCACGCTTGATGGACGCGCAAGAGAGGCGCCGTAGAAAGCATCAAAATCGACAGCGCCACGTGCATTCGGATGTGACGCTCGATTTCGCCGGCAACGACTATCTCGGCCTCGCGTCAGACGCTCGCGTGGCGAAGGCCGCAGCAGCGGCTGCGCGCCGGTTTGGCAGCGGCGCACGCGCTTCGCACCTCGTCAGCGGTCATCTTGCCATCCATCAAGAGCTCGAAGAGTCGTTGGCGCGCTTTACCGGTCGGCAAAAAGCGCTTCTTTTCTCCACCGGCTATATGGCCAATCTCGGCGTTCTGCAGGCCTTGGCCGATGCGCATACTGCCATTTTTCAGGATCGGCTCAACCATGCCTCACTGCTCGATGGCGGGCAGCTGAGCGGCGCCCGTATGCGCCGCTTCCACCATGGGTCAATGAGCGATCTTACCCGCTTACTCGAGCGTAGCAGCGCCACGCATAAGCTCATCGTTAGCGATGGCGTCTTTAGCATGGACGGTGATATCGCCGATATAGCAGCGCTTGCCGAGATCAGCCGTCAGCATGCAGCTTGGCTTATGATCGACGATGCCCACGGCCTCGGCGTACTGGGAAACGACGGCAGCGGCAGCGTCGGTACGCGCTTTAATAGCGACGCCGTGCCGATTCTCGTGGGCACCTTGGGCAAGGCGCTAGGCTCCGGAGGCGCTTTCGTGGCGGGCGATGCTTTGCTTATCGAGCATCTGATGCAGTTCGCGCGCAGCTACGTCTACACCACGGCGCAGCCTCCCGCTGTGGCAGCGGCCTCCTTAGCGGCGCTTCGCATCGTCGAGAGCGAGCCCGAGCGGCGCGAACGGCTAAGGCAGAACGTATGCTGGTTTCGGCGCGAGGCGCAAACCATAGGCCTGCCGCTAGCCGACGCCACCACGCCCATTCAGCCGCTGCTGTTGGGCGACGAGCAGCGCACGCTAGCCTGGGCGGCGGCACTGGAGGAAGAAGGGCTAAAGGTAGGCGCCATTCGGCCACCCACGGTGGCGCCAGGGCAGGCGCGCCTGCGTATCACCTTGAGCGCTCGACATAGCCGTAGCGATATCGAACGTCTTCTCGCGGCCCTTGCGCGTTGCTGGCAGCGGGAGGCCGCATGAGTGAGGCCGTGCTACTGCTCTCGGGCTGGGGAGTAGACAAACGCATCTGGCAAACGCTGGCACCGCACTGGGACGCAACCCGTGAGGTAACCGCCATCGACTGGCCCGGCTATGGCAGCACGCCCGCCTGCGCTACCCACTTCCTTTCAGAACTGGCCGAGATCATGGCACCCGCGCTACGCCCGGATGCCGTCTGGGTTGGCTGGTCGCTTGGCGGGCTTCTCGCCTGCGCCCTGCTCGATCATCTGCCGCCACCCAGCGCATTGATACTGCTCGGATGCGGCCCACGCTTTTGCACACCTTCGGGCGTTACCCCCGAAGCACTCGCGCGCTTTCGCGATGCCTTCATGCGCGACCCTCTTTCCAGCTGGCACCACTTTCTTCGCTGGCAAAGCCAGGGCGAGCCGCATCCCCGGCGCGTAGGGCACAGTCTAAAGACGCTGATGGGGGCGACGCCCCCTGCCGATACGCCAACGCTATTGGCAGGCCTCGATTGGCTGGAGCAGCTCGACAACACCCACCGCCTGCACCACGCCCCTTGCCCTATCTACCGTATCACGGGCCAGCACGACCCTTTTATCCGCCCTGAGCCAATGGCCAATAAGGAGGCGGCAGAGATGCACCTAGGTGCTCCCACGGAAAAATACGCAGGTACGTTTAGCCTACCGGGCGTCGGCCACTGCCCCATGCTCTCGGCGCCTGCGACACTGGCGCAACTGCTTCAAACGCTACTGCTCGAAACGACCACCATGGAGAGCGCCCGATGACCGCGTCTATATCGCCAATCGACTGGCAAGCGCGGGTCGCCAACGCGTTTTCACGCACGGCCTCGCGCTACGAAGGGCGCGCCCGGGCCCAGCGCGCCATCGGTGAACTACTCTGGCCCAGCCTGCCAGCGCAGGCAAACTGTGTACTGGATGTAGGGTGTGGCACGGGCGTGTGGACGCGGCGCTTGGCCGAGCGTTACCCCCACGCCGCCCTCCACGGCCTCGATATTGCCCCCGGCATGCTGGCCGAAGCCCGCAAGCACCAGCGCGTCGATATCGACTGGCATTTGGGCGATGCCGCAGCGCTCCCCTTTCAGGCGGCGAGCATCGACTTGGTCTTTTCCAACCTCGCCCTGCAGTGGTGCCTCGACCTGGAAGGCGTCATGCACGAGCTATATCGCACCCTCAGCCTGGGTGGGAAAGCGCATATCACCACGCTCTTACCGGGCACGCTGGACGAAATCGCCCGTGCCTGGCAGCGTCCGGAGGCTCTGCTCTCGCTTGCGCCACTCGACGACATACGCCAGGCCGTCGACGCGAGCGGCCTGAGGCTCGTGAGTCAGGCCCAGCGAACGCTACGCTTTTTCTATACCGATCTCTCGGCGGTGCAGGCATCGATCAAAGGCATCGGTGCGCAGGTAGGGCGAGGGCAGGCCCGCGTTACGCGTGAGGATATTGCGGTCGCAGCGGCGCGGTTCGAGCGGCTTCGCGAACCGCAGGGGCTGCCGGTGAGCTATCGCTGTCTCATTCTCTGCCTGGAGAAGACCCCATGAGCACCTTCTTCGTCACGGGAACCGATACCGACGCGGGTAAAACGCTGGTCACTAGCGCCTTGCTATATCAAGCAAGAACCCAGGGCCTTGGCTCACTTGGCCTTAAACCCATCGCCTCGGGATGCGAAGAGACGCCCGAAGGGTTGCGCAATGCGGATGCCCTCTCGCTACAGGCGCAGAGCTACCCCACCGTCGACTACGCAACGGTCAACCGCTGGGCCTTTGCCCCCGCCATTGCACCTCACATAGCCGCTGCAGAAGTGGGCGTACCGCTGACGGCTGTCGAGGTGGCCGAGCATCTCAAAGCGCGCCTTACAACGCGAATGGAGGCGCGGCTTGACAGCCTGACGCTGATCGAAGGCGCCGGTGGTTGGTATGTTCCGCTCAATGCGCAAGAGTCGCTCGCCGATGTGGTAAAGCAGCTGGCGCTTCCCGTCGTGCTGGTCGTGGGGCTCAAGCTCGGCTGTCTGAATCACGCTCTACTTAGTGCCCGAGCGATCCACGCCGATGGCCTGCACCTAGCGGGGTGGGTGGGCAGTGCGGTCGATGGCGACTTCGCCGCTCACCCCACGCGCTTCGCCGCTACGCTGGCAAGGCTTCATAGCTCGCTTAATGCCCCTTGTCTTGGTGTCGCGCCCCATCTAGACGCTCCGAGTGCCAAGACCGTTAGCGCTTTCCTGAGTGTGGCACCCTTGCTATCAGCACCGCCCCAAAGGAGAGCCCCATGACCTCCCCCGTTTGGCCCCCCTATGCCCACCTCAAAACCCAGGCGCCGCCGCTTCGCGTCGTGGGTGGCGAAGGCGCGCATTTCAAACTCGACACGGGCGAAAGGCTGCTCGATGCCACCTGCTCGTGGTGGTGCATGATTCACGGCTACGCCCATCCTCGGCTAGTGGCGGCGCTGCGCGAGCAGGCGGGCGAGCTTTGCCACGTCATGCTCGGCGGCCTCACTCATGCCCCTGCCGAGCGGCTGGCAACGCGTCTCGTCGAACTAACGCCCTCTGGCTTGAATCACGTGTTCTACTCCGATAGCGGCTCGGTGGGCATGGAGGTGGCGATGAAGATGGCGCTGCAGTACCAGCGCCTAACCGGGAAGCCCGAAAAACGCCGGATGCTGTCACTGATGAAGGCTTACCACGGCGATACCACCGGCTGCATGGCGGTGTGCGATCCCGAGGAGGGCATGCACCAGCTCTTCGCCGGGCTGCTTCCCCAGCACCTTTTCGCCCCCGCGCCTCGCGCGCCTTTCGATGCGCAGCCCCATCAAGTCGAGGCCGATCTTGCGGGTTTACGCCAGCTGCTCGAACGCCACCATCACGAGATCGCCGCTCTGCTCATGGAGCCGTTGCTGCAGGCAGCGGGAGGGCTGAACATGACCTCTCCCGCCTACCTGCGCGGCGCCCGCAAGCTGTGTGACGACTTCGACGTGCTGCTAATTTTCGATGAGGTCGCCACGGGCTTCGGGCGCACCGGGCAGTGGTTTGCCGCCGACCACGCCAAGGTCACCCCGGATATCATGGTGCTCTCTAAAGGTCTCACTGGGGGCTACTTGGGTCACGCCGCCACTTTGGCCATCGATCGCGTGCACGCAGCGTTCATCGGCGATACCGCCGAGCATGCCTTCATGCACGGGCCCACCTTCATGGGCAACCCTCTGGCCTGTCGCGTTGCGCTGGAGAGCATCGCCGTTTTCGAAGAGGAGGACTACCTCGGTAAGATTGCGAGCTTGAACCACATATTGCGACGCGAACTGCTCGACGACACAGCACTCAGGGCGCACCCTGCTATTACCGACGTCCGTCTTCTCGGTGCTACCGCCGTCATCGAAACCCATACTTCCGCCCAACTGGAAGGCGTGGCCGCCTTCGCTCGTAAGCGCGGTGTTTGGCTGCGCCCGATAGGCCGCTGGCTCTACACCATGCCCGCCTACATTACTACCGAAGAGGAGATGACGCGCATCACCGATGCAATGAAGACCTGGTTCTTACGCTAACGACGGCTCCATCAAGGCAGCGTTAGCGCCCCCACACGCTTCCAGTGCTCGACCAGTCTAGGCACGCCTTCGCCTGCGGCGGCTTCGATGGCGAGTACGCCGGGAGGCGTGAGCGCTTTGGCGTCGGGGTCGACCAGCGCGCAGGGGGTAGCGGTATCGATGTAGCGCAGCAGCGACGCGGCTGGCATCACCGTGAGTGAAGTGCCCACGACAAGGAAGAAATCCGCCTCGGCGGCGAGATCGCAGGCTTCGCCAAAGAGCGGCACGGCTTCACCGAACCACACTACATCTGGGCGCAATTGGCTGCCTTTATCGCAAAGATCGCCCAGCGCGATGCCTCCCTTGGGCAGCGGGTAACGCAACCGCTGATCGACCGATGAGCGCGCCACGAGCGCTTCACCGTGTAGATGCAAAACGCTCGTCGAGCCCGCTCGCTCGTGCAGGTCATCGATATTCTGGGTGATGACGCTGACCCTAAAACCCGCAGCTTCGAGGCTTGCGAGCGCCAAGTGCGCCGCGTTGGGCTTGGCCTTACGAATCTGCTCACGCCGCTGGTCGTAAAACGTCAGCACCTTTTGCGGGTCGCGCTGCCAGCCTTCGGGGGTGGCCACCTCCTCCACGGGATGCTCTTCCCATAGGCCGTCGCTGGCGCGAAACGTCTTGATGCCACTCTCGACGCTAATGCCGGATCCACTGAAAACCACTAGGTGCGGAGCTTGTGCCATGCTGACCTCGAAACGCCTGAATGTCATTGCGGCCAGGCAAACGCCTGGCCGCTGTCAGCATAGCCGATGCCACCATGGGCACGATATAAAGGCTATGACTTGAGCGCCATAGCCGCTACCCCGCGCCGCAGATCCTGTTCGGGCGTCGTACTCACCAGAGCAAACTCTTCGTCGGCGCTTTTTGCCACCAGGGTATGTTGGCTATAGAGGAAGAAGTAGGCCGCGCCTACGGCAAAGAGCAGCAGCGTGTAGTTGAACGCACGCGGGTCGAAGGCATAGACCCCAGTCAATGCCACCAGCGAGAGCGCGAGCGCCACGCCCGAGGTCACCACACCGCCCGGCGTCTTATAGGGGCGAGGTAGATCAGGACGCTTCAAGCGCAGCAGGATATGGCTTAGCGCCATCAGCGCATAAGAGAGTGTGGCCCCCACCACCGCCATGGCCAAAATCAGATCCCCCGCCCCGCTTAGTGACACCAGAAAGCCGAAAACTCCCGGAACGATGAGCGCAAGCGTGGGAACCTTGCGCTCGCTGGTGAGCGATAGCCGCCGCGGCAAATACCCCGCGCGCGACAGTGCGAACACTAGGCGGCTATAGCCATAGATGATCGAGAAGAAGGAGGCGATCAACCCAGCAAGCCCGAGCACGTTGACGACGGTAGCCAACAGCGGATGACCGGCGACGTTGAGCGCATCGACCAGCGGCACGCCGCTTTGCCCGATCGCCTCGGCCCCGGCGGCACCGGCCAGCAGCACCACGACCAGAAGCGCCGTGAAGAGCAAGAACAGCATCGCCGCGATAATCCCTTTGGGCATGTCGCGGGCCGGGTCCTTGGCCTCTTCGGCCGCCAGAGGCACGCCTTCGACGGCCAAAAAGAGCCACATGCCAAACGGCAGCGCCGCCCAAATGCCGTACCAGCCATAGGGCATGAAAGCGTTGGCCCCAAGCGCATCGCTAGGGGCGATATCGAACAGGTTGGCCGCATCGAAATTGCCGAACAGCGCCGCCGCCGTGGCCAGAATGGCGAACACGGCAAGACCGCTGACCACCATCATCACCTTGAGCGCCTCGCCTACACCGGTCAGGTGAATGCCGATGAAAACGGCATAGAAGAGTAGATATACCAGCGGGCCGTTGAGCCCGGTCAGCGCCTCTACCGCCGAGCCGATGAAGATCACGATGGCCGCAGGCGCCAGGGCGTATTCGATCAATACCGCAAGCCCGGTGAGATACCCACCCGCCGGGCCCATCGCCTGACGGGCAAAGCTATACCCGCCGCCTGCCGCCGGAATGGCCGCCGACATCTCCGCCAGCGACAGCACCAGGGCTAGGTACATCAGCGCCATAAGACACGCTGCCACGGCAAAGCCGCCCCATCCAGCCTCGGCAATGCCGAAATTCCAGCCCGCAAAGTCGCCGGAAATCACGTAGGAGACCCCAAGGCCTGCCAGCAACAGCCAGCCCGCCGTGCCTTTGCGCAGTTGGCGCCGCGCCAGATATGCCTGATCGATCGAAGGTTCTGCCATCGTCTTGTCCCTGTTGTTGAGCGCATCAAAAGACGCGAGTCGTATGGAACGGATATTGCTTTTATCACCATAGCGCTCGCGGTCATTGCTCAGTATCGCTTTTCGGCAAAACCACAGACCGATCGAAAAACAATTTGCAAACAGATACTTATAAAAAAATAAGAGTATTTCTCGCAGACAATGGGAGAAACGACGGCCATGTTCGATACGCCATTTGCACCGAAACGATGCACCCAAGAGGCGTTCGACGCCGACGAGCAGGCACATCATCTAAGCCGCTGGCAGCAGGAGTACGACCAGCTGGGCGAAGGCCGCTTCTATGGCCGCTTGGATGAACTCCTGCTGCCTGGGCTGCAGGTCTTCAAGGAGCACACTGCCCTCGCGCTGCGCCAGCAATGCCGCGTATGGGCGCATTCGCTCTGGATCGGGCTACCGGCTAAGCCCGTTGCAGGGCGCATCGATGGGCAGGCCCTGGAGCGCGATGAGGTCATGTGCCGCCCCGGCGGAAAGGACTTCGAACTCATCACCCCGAAAGGCTTCGATATCTACGGCATCGTCGTTGATAGGGAGGCGCTTGAGACGATGGCCAAGCGCCGGGGCGTGGTACTCGACGACGCTTGGCCGCAGAGCGCACGACACCCGGTGGGGCAAACGACGCTGCAAGCGGTGACGGTCGTGCTCGAGCGTTTGCTCTATTTAAGCCGATGCCCCCTGGCCGAGGGACTGCAGCGAGACTTGGCGGCCACTGCGCTGCTTGCCCTACTTCAAACCCGACAACGTGCCGCCCCGCCGCCGCCAAGCCATGCACACCGTAAAGCCATTGTCGAGGTGGTGAAGCGCCACCTGGATACCCACCCCGATACGCCCGTCACCATGGACGCCCTGTGCCAGCTCACCCACGCCAGCCGACGCACTCTGCAATACAGCTTTACCTCGATTCTGGGTATCAGCCCGCTGCAGTTTCTTCGTTTGACGCGGCTCAATCGAGTGCGTCGAGCGCTATTGGCCGCCGAGCCACCGCAAACGGTGACCGAGATCGCTACCTTTTGGGGCTTCTACCATCTGGGGCAGTTTGCCCGCGACTACAAGCGCCTGTTCGGCGAGGCTCCCTCCCAGGCGCTCTACCGCCACTGACATCGCTTTGGCGAGCATAGTAATGCGACCTTTCGTCGCGCCTAGGGACATTTAAAGTTGGCGTACCATGGCGCCACATAAAAAAACACCCTGATCAGGAAAACGTCATGGCCCCCTCGACGCGCACGAGCAAACTGCTGTTCGCGATACTCACCCGCCTGCATTTCTACGTAGGGCTGTTCATCGGTCCTTTCATTCTGGTGGCCGCGCTCTCTGCCATTGCTTATCTGTTGAGCCCGCCGCTTGAAAGCTGGGTCTACCGCGATGCGCTGACGGCAACTTCGCAGGTCCCCGAGCAGCCGCTGGCCGATCAAGTCGCCACGGCCCAACGCTATCTGGAGACCGATACGCTCCCCAGCGCCGTGCGCCCAGCGCCCGAGCCCGGCGCCACCAGCCGCATCATGTTCAGCGATGAAACGCTTGGCCCGTCGGAACACCGCGCTATCTTCATCGACCCAGGCTCGCTCGAGGTAAGGGGCGATACCACCGTTTACGGCACCAGCGGTATCTTGCCGCTGCGCACCGCTATTGACCATTTCCACCGCCAGCTGCTGCTGGGCGATACCGGCAGGCTCTACAGCGAACTGGCCGCCTCGTGGCTGTGGATCGCCGCGCTCGGCGGTATCGTGCTGTGGCTATGGCAGCGCCGCTCGCTCAAGCGGGCAGGCCCTGCGTTGGCGACTCGGCGCCGCCATGCCACGATTGGCGCCGTCATTGCTGTGGGGCTTTTGTTCTTTTCGGCCACGGGACTTACGTGGTCCAAGTGGGCCGGGGGCAATATCGGCGAGCTGCGCAGCGCAATGAACTGGGGCACGCCCAGCGTCTCTACCTCTCTCGAACAGGCTACGACAGAGACGTCAGACCCACACGCCGAGCATAACCATGCCGGGCACAGCGCCGCTCCTATGGCCATGGCATCTTCGTTTGCGCTGACTGACTTCGACCGCGCTTTGGGTGCTGCACGCGCCGCTGGGCTCGACGCTACACGTATCCAGCTCGCGCCTCCCGCCGCCAGTGGCCAAGCCTGGCGCGTAGCCGAAATCGATCGCCGCTGGCCCACCCAGGTCGATCAGGTAGCGCTGCACCCGCAAAGCATGGCCGTGCTCGATCAAACCGACTTCACCACCTTTCCATTGGCGGCCAAGCTGACCCGCTGGGGAGTGGATCTGCACATGGGCGTGATGTTTGGCCTCGCCAACCAGCTGGTACTGGCAATGATCGCGCTGGGCCTCGTGACGCTCATCTTCTGGGGCTACCGCATGGCATGGCGGCGTTTGAATGCCGCGAGCGGTCAGCGCTTTCCCACCGTTAGCGAGCCCTGGCTCAAGCTACCGCTGGGTATCAAGCTGGTTACCGCCCTCATCGCCATCGCCCTCGGCTTTGCGCTACCGGTCATGGGCGTGAGCCTTCTCGCCTTCGCGGTGGTCGATGCACTGCGCTGGTGGGGGCTGTCGCGGAAAAAGCTGCGTAGTGGCAAAGAGTCACTGTCGCAGTCTTGATGAAATGACGCCGCCCAAGGCGTCTACATAGGCGCTTTGGGCAGGCTGGCCACGCCCTCCTATCAGTACTGGCTTGTAGTCCTCTCTCTTCGCTTTTTCTAGCCTACCTCCTCTGTGCGCTATCGCTGGCTGCTTGCGAACAGCACTGCTGTCAGAAAGCCATCTTTTCATCCACCTTTTCTCAACACTCAATATTGTTATAATATTACATTTCAAAACCCATTTAGAGGTCCTAGCAATGACGTCCTTCACACCCCTGCCCGTCACCGTGCTGTCGGGCTTTCTCGGTGCGGGCAAGACCACCGTACTGAACCACATATTGGCTAACCGCGAGGGTCGCCGCGTGGCGGTCATCGTCAACGACATGAGCGAGGTCAACATCGACGCCGCGCTGGTGCGCGGCGGCCCTGGCGAGTCGACGCATGACAATGACGTCGCGCTCAACCGCTCGGAAGAGCGCCTGGTCGAGATGAGCAACGGCTGCATCTGCTGCACGCTGCGCGAAGATCTACTCGTCGAGGTCGGCCAGCTCGCTCGGGAAGGCAAATTCGACTACCTGGTGATCGAATCGACGGGTATTTCCGAGCCGCTGCCGGTGGCCGAAACCTTCACCTTCGAAGACGAGGATGGCCAAAGCCTTTCTCACGTAGCGCGGCTCGATACGCTGGTGACCGTGGTCGATGGCGCTAACTTTTTGACCCAGTACCGCGAGGCGCAAAGCATTGCCGAAGCAGGCGAAAGCCTGGGTGAAGAGGACGAGCGCAACGTCGCCGACCTACTGGTCGATCAAATCGAGTTCTGCGACGTGATCCTGATCAGCAAGACCGATCTGATCTCTGATGAGGAGTTGGCATCGCTCAAGGCCATTTTGCGCTCGCTCAACCGCGACGCCGAAATCGTCCCTATCAGCAAAGGCGGCGTACCGCTGGATAAAGTGCTGGATACCGGCAAGTTCGACTTCGAACGCGCTCAACTCGCACCGGGCTGGCTCAAAGAGATGCGCGGCGAGCACGTGCCAGAAACCGAAGAGTACGGTATCGGCAGCTTCGCCTATCACGCACGTCGCCCCTTCCACCCGCAGAAGTTTTACGATCTGCTGCACTCGGCGTGGTTCGGCAAAGGGCTTCTACGCTCCAAAGGCTTCTTCTGGCTGGCAACGCGCCCACAGTGGGCCGGTCAGTGGAGCCAGGCGGGCGGCATCGCTCATCACGGCGTCGCGGGCATGTTCTGGAAAGCGATTCCCGAATCGCGCTGGCCTATGGATCCGGAGTATCGCAGCTTCATCGAGGAAAAATGGGAAGAGCCCTTCGGCGATATGCGCCAGGAACTGGTATTCATCGGTCAGAACATGGATCAAGCGCGGATGTGTGAAGCGCTGAACGACTGCCTGCTGAGCGACGACGAACTCATCCAGGGCGCCGACGCGTGGAAAACGCTGACGGATCCGTTCCCGGCCTGGGACTAAGTGGCTGCAATTGATATCGCCACACTGGCAAGACAGTACGGTTTGCCTGTGCTAGTAATCATTTCTGAGCGCCCCAGCCGGGTTATTGGCCGGGGCGTTTTTCATAGCGAACGTGGGACGAGTTTTACGCTTTAAAACGCCTTTTCCAACGCAAAGCGCGCCTGTAGCGTATCGCCGACCGTGACGGCTTCGACGAACATCTCCAATGGGCGCACCCAAAGGCCATATTCGCCGTAAAGGGCCCGGTAAACCACGAGGTATTCCTCGGTTTCGCTGTGCAGGGAGGTGCCGAGCACTTCGTACAGGGCGCCTTTGTAGTGGCGATAAATACCAGGAACCGGAAGCGTCATGATTTTTCTCTTCGGAGTGCGGTTAAACGGGAGTCGATCACGTTGGCAGCATGATAGCTCTGTTCGATCTTCGCTTCGATCAACTCGATCAATACGTTATTGATATCGACGACCATGGGCTCGGCGTGTTTTTCGAGGGGCAGGATGATCTGAAGGGTATAGTCGATAGAGAAGCTTAAAGGTCGCACCTCAATCTCAGCACGACGAGCATCGAGTGCTGCTACGCTGCTAAGAATGGAAAGACCTGTGCCGTTGGCCACGAGCCTGGCAGCCATTTCTCCTAACGAAACGGTCCATATCTTACCCGGCTTGACACCGTGTTCATCGAGTTTCTGCGTGATAAGTCGCCGACTCTGCTCATCAGGCTCACCACAGATTAGGGTCTCGTTCTCGAGATCTTGAATATCGATCACTGTTTTGGCACTCAAGGGGTGGCCCCGAGGTATCAAGCATATGCCAGGCAGTCGATAGTAGCGGCTCTGGTAGCGCGGGTCGGGACGCGTGTCGGTGGTGATGCCGATGTCGAAGCGCTGGGCGATCATCTCCTCGGGAATCTGCTGGGAGCGAAACGAGTAGAGACTGATCTCGAGCTCGGGAAACTGCTCGGCCAGGGCGGCGGAAACCGCCGGAAACACCGCCATCGCGAAGGAGGGCATACTGACGATGCGCAACTGCCCGGCGGCGCGATGTTTGAGCCGCTCGGCGAACTGACGCAAATGATTCAGCCCCAGGTGAACCCGCTCCACCTCATCATAAAACAGCGTGCCGCGCCGGGTCGGCAAGAGCCGGTTATGGTGGCGCTCGAACAGCGCAAATCCCAGCCGGGTTTCGAGCTGTTTGATCATGCGGCTGATGGCGGGCTGGGAGATCAGCATTCGGTTGGCCGCCTCGGTGGCGCTCGAGGTTTTCATGATCCATAGGAAGGCCTCGATCTGGGCATCGGTGAAGCCGCGGTGGGCCATAACATTTACTCATGGAGTGATAGTGACAAGTCACTATAAACCGTTCGAAGCGCCGGTATAAAGTTTTGGGTGGCCTAAAAAAGCGCCATGGCGCTTTTAGAAACGACTCAGCCATTACAAAATAGAATTCAGGAAACCTTCCTCATGATAGATGCCCTCATCGCCAATAATGACGAATTCACCCGCTGGCGCCAGGATATTCATCGCCACCCAGAACTGGGCTTCGAAGAGCAGCGCACCGCCCAACTGGTGGTCGACAAGCTGACCGCCTGGGGCTTCGATGAAGTCCACACCGGCATTGGCGGTACCGGCGTGGTCGGAGTATTGCGCGGAAGCAAGCCAGGCACACGCACCATCGGCCTGCGCGCGGACATGGACGCGTTGACGATGACCGAGCAAAACACCTTCGATTACGCCTCCCAAACCGAAGGCCGAATGCACGGCTGCGGCCACGATGGCCACACCACCATGCTACTGGCGGCGGCCTGGTACCTGGCCGAGCACCGGGATTTCGCCGGCACCGTGCACTTCATCTTCCAGCCAGCGGAAGAGGGGCTGGCCGGCGCCCAGGTGATGATCGACGACGGTCTGTTCGAGCGCTTCCCCTGCGATCGCGTCTACGGGCTTCACAACATGCCGGGCATTCCCGCCGGCGAGCTGTGGGTGCGCAACGGCGCCCTGCTGGCGGGCTCGGATCGCTTCGTCATCGACATCCAGGGCAAGGGGGGGCACGCCGCCATGCCCCAGCACACCGTCGACCCGATGCCAGTAATCGCGTCCATCATCACCAGCGCCCAGACCGTCGTCAGCCGCAATACCTCGCCGCTGGCGTCTGCGGTGCTGTCGTTCACCGACCTGCACGCGGGCTCAGGAACCTTCAATGTCATTCCCGGTGAGGCGCGCATGATGGGGTGCCTGCGCACCTTCGACGAAGGCGTTCGTCAGCACGCGCTGGCGCGCTTGAAGACGCTGGTGGAAAGCAGCGCCGAGGCCTATGGCGCCCGCGCCACTCTGACCATTCGCCCCGGCAGCTACCCGGCCACGATCAACGACGCCGATGCCTTCGAGCTCGCCTGCGATGTGGCCAAGGGCCTGGTCGGCGAGGAGAAGGTCAACACCGACTGCCAGCCGCTCTCCGGCAGCGAGGACTTCTCGTTCATGCTGCGCGCCGTGCCGGGCTGCTACCTGTTCTTGGGTAACGGTCTCGAGGGCGAGAAAGGCGGGGTAAGCGTTCATCATCCGCTGTATGACTTCAACGACGCGATCATCCCCACCGGGGCGTCATTCTTCGTGGCCATGGTGCAACGCGAACTGGCGGTGCGCTAAGCGCCCTTACCCTTCGGAAGACGACAATGAAAAATCAAGCCAATGCTCATGCCGGGCAAACCACCGGCGTGATGCACCATGTCGCGCGTCTGGCCGATGCGCTTCCCCATCCTTTTATCATGTTCTTCGCGCTATTCGTTGCAACGCTCGGGTTATCGGCAGTGATGAGTCTATGGCTCGATCCAGTCATCGACCCGGCGACTCAGGAGCTGATTCAAGTTCGTTCGCTACTGAGCTGGGACGGCCTTCGTTTCATGGTGACCGGCGCAGTGACCAACTTTACAAGCTTTCGCCCGCTAGGCCTGGTACTGGTGATGGTGCTGGCCCTTGGCTTGATTCAGAAAACCGGTCTGGCCGACGCGGCGATCAAGCGTATGCTCAGCAACGTGGCGCCGCGCTATATCACTCCAGCGGTGATTTTCACCTCGATCATCGGCAATCTAGTGTCCGATGCGGCGGTATTTCTCATCCCGCCCTTGGCTGCCATCATGTTCAAGACGGTGGGTCGCAACCCAGTGGCAGGCATCATCGTGGCTTTCGTCTCGATCTTTGCCGGCTTCAGCGCCAATTTCTTCATCGCTGGCACCGACTTGCTGCTTTCAGGCATCTCGACCGAAGTCGTGCAGAGTGTGCGTCCGGGCTATGAAGTGAGCGTAGTCGCAAACTGGTTCTTCATGTGCGCCTCGGTGCCCTTGATCACCCTGATCATCACGGTGATGAACGACCGCTATACCGAGCCGATGCTCGAGCGCTTTCGCCCACAGCAGGATGTCACCGACGCCTCGCAAAGCACCTCACTTAGCGCGGCCGAGCGTCGGGCGCTGCGCTACACGGGTCTTTCGGCGCTGGCCTATATCGCGGCGGTGCTGCTTCTGATCATGCCGGAAGGCTCCGGGCTCAGAAACGCCGAAGGCGGACTTCTGCCATCGCCGTTCATGAGTGGGCTGGTGCCCTTCATCATGATCTTCTTCATCCTGTGCGGCATCGTCTATGGCGTAACGGTGGGCAAGATCTCAAGGCCAAGTGACGTGCCACGGTTGATGGAGGAGGCGGTGCGCGACATGTGTGGCTTTATCGTGATCGTGTTCATGGTGGCCCAGTTCATCGCTATCTTTAACTGGTCGAATCTGGCGATCGTCACCGCCGTCAACGGCGCCGATTGGCTCTTGGGCATCAACATGCCACCCATGGTCGCGCTACTGGGCTTCATTTTGCTGGCGGCGGTGGTGAACCTGTTTTTCTATAGCGGTTCGGCCCAGTGGGCGCTGATGGCGCCGATCTTCATGCCGATGCTGATGCTCTTGGGCCTCGCGCCCGAGGCGATCCAGGCGGCGTATCGCATTGCCGACTCTGCTACCAACCCGATCTCACCGATTAACCCTTACTTGCCACTGATCCTGGCAGTGATCCACCTCTACAACCGCTCGTTCACCCTGGGCCACCTGCTCACGGTCGCTATGCCCTACTCGCTGGCGATCCTGTCGGGTTGGACACTGCTCTACTTTGTCTGGTACGCCCTGGGGCTGCCCTTCGGTCTCTAGCGCGCTATCGCAGCGTGCCTGAAACGTCAAAAGAGAGGATCACTCGGTGCGCTGCGCCTTCCTGGCCAGTCGCTCGAGTACTTTAGAGGCAGCGACGAAGCCGAAGGTGCCGGTGACGAAGGTGGCGGCACCAAAGCCCGAGGCGCAGTCGAGCCGAGTGGCTTCTCCGCTGCCAGGCTTTTGCAGGCACACTTCGCCATCGCTGCCAGGGTAGACCAACTGCTCGTCGGAGTAGACGCACTCCACCGAGAAGCGGCGCTTGGGGTTACGCGAGAAATTATAGTCGCGGCGCAGGCGCGAGCGCACCTTGGCCAGAAGCGGGTCGTGCTCGGTGCGGGTGAGATCCGCCACTTGAATCCGCGTAGGGTCGGTCTGCCCACCCGCCGCACCGGTCACGGTGATCGAAATCTTGCGCCGCTTGCACCAGGCAATCAGCGCGGCCTTGGCAATAACGCTATCGATGGCGTCGACCACATGATCAACGTCTTCCGGAATGCGCTCGGCTAGATTCGTTGGGGTGACGAAGGCGGCATCGGCAATGATCTCGATCTCGGGATTGATCAGCCGACAGCGCTCGGCCAACACATCGACCTTAGGCCGCCCCACCGTGCCATCCAGAGCATGAAGCTGACGGTTGACGTTGGAGACGCAAACATCGTCGAGATCGATCAGCGTGAGCTTGGCTATCCCTGAGCGCGCCAGCGCCTCCGCCGCCCAGCTGCCCACGCCGCCCACGCCAACCACGACCACGTGGGCGCGCTGGAAAGCCTCGACGGCGCGCTGGCCGTACAGGCGGCGAATACCGCCAAAACGCAGGTCGTAATCACTCGGGGGCATGATGCTCTCTGCTATCAAAGGTTCTATTAACGTTTCTATTAACTATTTAGTGGTTCTATTTAGCTATCACTGGTTCGACGATGTTATCTGTCGCGCTCACGCCATTCACCGGCAGGTGGCCCGCCCAGCCTAAATGGTGAAAGAGCTGGGTCATGACATCATCGAGCGCGCAGGTGACGGCTAGATACTCACCGCCCGCGGGGTGCGCGAAGGCTAGCTGCGTGGCCGCCAGAAGCAAGCGCGGCGCGCCAAGCCGTTCGGCGAAAAAGCGGTTGTGCACGCTCTTGCCATGTTTGGCATCGCCGATGATGGGGTAGCCGCGCCGTGAAAGGTGACGGCGGATCTGGTGGCGTCGCCCGGTCAGCGGGCGCGCCTCGACCAGCGAGTAGCGCGCCTTGGGGTAGCGGTCGACCTGCACCGGCAGCTCGACACTATCCAGGCGGCGTATTTCGGTGGCGGCGGCCATCGCGGGCATCTCGGCTTTGGGCCGCGAGCCATCTTCTTCGCGCAGGGCGTAGTCTAATAGCTCTGCCTCGGGTGCATGGCCGCGCACCACGGCAAGATAGCGTTTCTCTACCTGGCGTTCGGTAAAGGCATCGGTGAGCTTGCGGGCCGCATCAGACGAGAGCGCCAGCACCATGACTCCCGAGGTCGGGCGATCCAGCCTATGTACCGGATAGACCCGCTGGCCAAGCTGGTTGCGCAGCCGCTGAACGAGAAACTCGGTTTCTCCTCGCGCTAGAGCGCTGCGGTGCACCAGAAGCCCTGATGGCTTGTTGACCACTACGAGGTGTTCGTCGCGATAGAGTATGTCGAGTGCGGTCATGCGTTTTCCCATCGAAGAGGGCGCTATTGTCGCGGCTAGCGGCGCAGGTGTCACCCTTGCGTTGGCAGCGAGGCGGCTGGGTGTCTACGCTGAAGAAACGCCCTGCTTAAGGCGCAGGGCAGTGTGACAAGTTTTACGACCTCCATGGATCAGGAAGGGAGAAACACCATGCGTTATGTAACCACACCGCTCGTTGGCGTCAGCGCCGCGCTACTTTTGGCCGCAGGTGCTGCTCATGCGCAATCGAACGAGTCGATAGAGGTCGAGATGCACAGCGTCAGCGCCGAGGGTATCGGCGAGTCGATTGGCACCGTTACCGCCGAGGCATCCGATTTTGGTGGCGTTATGCTAACGCCTTCGCTCAGCGGCCTTGAGCCGGGCGTGTATGGCTTTCATATGCACGAGAACCCAAGTTGCGAACCCGCCGAAAACGATGACGGCGAAATGACGGCGGCGCAGGCGGCAGGCGACCACTACGACCCGGACAATACCGATACGCACCAAGGCCCCTATGGCGACGGGCACCTGGGCGATCTTCCGGTGCTGACCGTCAACGAAGACGGCGAAGCCAACCTGCCCATGCTGGCGCCACGCCTGAGCATGGACGACCTGGCGGGCCACAGCCTCATGGTGCACGAAGGCGGCGATACTTATAGCGATGAGCCCCACCTGGGCGGCGGCGGTGGCCGTCAGGCCTGCGGCGTGATCGAGGGCTAAGCCTAACGATTATCCATTACCAACGGGCAGCCAAATGGCTGCCCGTTGCGTTTGCGCTGCTGGTGCTGTTCAAACCGTCGTATCAACCACTAAAGTCTAGATGCAGTGGGCAGCAACTCTAGTTAGATTCAGTATCGCTAAACGAGAGCACCATCCGCTTTCGCTAGCACCACGCTTCACCCCCTACCCTCTGAATCTTCAGGTGCGCCCAATGATCACATTCATCGTCTCGATCGCGCTTTTGATCGTAGGCTACTTTACCTACGGCAAGTTCGTAGAGCGGGTGTTCGTCACCGACCGCAAGCGCCAAACCCCGGCGTTCAGCATGCGCGACGACATCGACTACGTTCCTATGAACACTACTCGCAACTCTTTGATTCAGCTGCTCAACATTGCGGGCGTCGGGCCCATTTTCGGCCCCATTCTGGGAGCGCTTTACGGCCCCGTGGCCTTCGTCTGGATCGTCGTGGGCTGTATCTTCGCCGGTGCCGTGCACGACTACTTGACGGGCATGATCTCGATTCGCAACCACGGCGCCCACCTGCCTCAGCTGGCGGGCAAGTTTTTGGGCAAGATGATGAAGCACGTGGTCAACGGCTTTGCCATCCTGCTGCTGCTGCTCGTGGGCACGGTGTTCGTGACTTCACCGGCCGCGCTTCTGCAGAACATGCTGCCGATATCGCTGACTGTCATTATTCTGGCCATCTTCGCCTACTATCTGCTGGCAACGCTGCTGCCGATCGACAAGATCATTGGACGCATTTACCCCTACTTCGGCGCCCTTTTACTGTTCAGCGCGGCAGGCATCGGCATTGGCTTGATCGTTACCGGCGCGCCCATCCCTGAACTTTCGTTCCAGAACATGCATCCGGAAGGTGCCCCCATCTTCCCGCTACTATTCTTGACCATTTCGTGCGGTGCCCTTTCCGGCTTCCATGCCACCCAAACGCCGATCATCTCGCGTACCACCAAGAACGAAACCAATGGGCGTAAGATTTTCTACGGCATGATGATCACCGAGGGTGTCATCGCCATGATCTGGGCCGCTGCCGCCATGAGCCTGTTCCACGGCGACCAAAGCCTCTCCGACGTGCTTGCAGCAGGTGGCCCGGCGGCCGTGGTCAGCGAAGTGGCAACCACCATGCTGGGCGCAGTGGGCGGCACCCTGGCGGTTCTCGGCGTTATCGTCCTGCCGATCACCTCGGGCGATACCGCGTTTCGTAGCGCGCGCATGATCATCGCCGACTACCTGAAGATCGATCAGCGTCCCTTCGTTCGCCGCTTGGTCATCGCCCTGCCGCTGTTCGCCATGTCCTATATCCTGACGCACATGGACTTCACCCTGCTGTGGCGCTACTTCTCTTGGGCCAACCAGACCACTGCGGTCATCGCCTTGTGGGTTGCGACCATGTACCTTGTGCTTTCGCGCAAGCCTTACCTGATCACCTCGATTCCGGCGGTGTTCATGACCATGGCGACTTTCACCTACATCGCCTACGCGCCGATCGGCTTCGGCCTGCCGCTGCAGTGGAGCTACGCTGCCGCCACCCTCGGCACGCTGATCTGCATCGCGCTGTTCATGAAACGCGTACGCCGTTTGAGCCGCGCCACCTTCACCGTGGACGAGCCCGCAGCGACATTCAGCGACGAAAGCTTGGCAGCGGGGCGCTGATCGATCCTCATTGATCGCCCCTTTCCAGCCTACTAAGCAGGCAAAAAAATCCCCCCGAGCGAGCTCGGGGGGATTTGCGTTTCAAGGCCTCAAGAACACGCCTTGGGCGAATGCCTTATTCGTGGTCGCCCGCCAGCTGCATTTGGCGCAGCATGTAGTTCTGGATGCCGACTTGGTCGATCAGACGGAGTTCGGTTTCGATGTGATCGATGTGCTCTTCTTCATCGGCCAGTAGATCGCGAAGCAGATCACGGGAGACATAGTCTTTGACGCTTTCGCAGTAGGTGATCGCTTCGATGTAGTCGCGACGGCCGTCGTGCTCGATCTTGAGATCGCTTTCCAGCATCTCTTTGACGTTCTCGCCAATGTGCAGCTTGCCAAGGTCTTGCAGGTTGGGAATACCTTCGAGGAACAGGATGCGCTCGATCAGTTTGTCGGCGTGCTGCATCTCTTCGATGGACTCATCGTACTCCCACTTGGCCAGCGCCTTGAGGCCCCAGTCTTTGTACATCTTGGCGTGAAGGAAGTACTGATTGATCGCGATCAGTTCGTTACCGAGTGCGATGTTGAGATGCTGAATTACTTTAGGATCGCCTTTCATGCCGTCACCTTTTTTCTAGTCGTGGGTCGAAACTCAATTCGATCAGACAGTTACGAAACAAGGGAGCATAGACACGTAAAGACATACTCCCAGTAACCCGGGAGTATAGAGAGGATAAATAAAAATACAAGCAAATCAATTACTTGCTAAATATAACACCAACAATAGTGATTCGCGTCACAGTTGGAAAATCATAATGCATAAGCAAGACTCATATCCGACTCGAAAGATGTCGCTTGAACGGCTTCACGCATTACGCTCTTACCAAAGCTTGCACACTTGCCGCATTGAGTACCGCACCCTGTCGCTTCACGCACTTCGCGCCAGCTACGCGCACCGTCGCTGACCTGTTGGCGTATTTGATGATCGGTCACTCCTTTGCACACACACACGTACATGGCAACACCTCATGAAACTCATGGAAGGAATGTAAATGATTCCCATGACTTCATGCAAGTGAAAACACGTCAGATTTATATTAGCGAAAATTAACGTACTAGCTCGCCAAGATGTGCACGGTTGTGGTCTTCGAGACGATATCCGGCCAGCTACGCCTTTTTGTATCGATCAACACCCACCAATATCCCGCCCCTAGCGCCGCCAGCGATAGCCATGCCGTCGCGCAGCGCAGAAGGCCCTGGCGCAGGGTAATGGCATAACCGTCTGGGGTCTGTACGCGTAGCCGCCACGCTTGCATGCCTAAGGTCATTCCCCCTCGCGACCAGGCATAGAGAAAAAAACTCGTTGTGGCTATCAGCAGCAGTAGGCGAAGGCTCCATACCTGTAGGGAATCCGCACCCACGGTTCGGGGCTCGACGCCTAGCAGCAAACGGAAAAAAGCCAAGTGCACGACGGCAACGCCAAACCAAAGGGCGGCGAGCAGTATGCCATCGTAGAGCATGGCGCCGAGGCGCCGGGGAAGCGACGCGGGCGCAAGGCCCGCGTGCGAGGAGAGGCGTTTGAGTGTCAACCGTTACGCCGCAAGAAGTGAATGCCAACGGCCGCGCACACCAGCGTCGGCACCAGCACTGCCCAAACGGGCGAAAAACCGAACAGCGTCGAGGCGGGCGCGAGCAAGTCCTGAACGTATTTGAAGCTAAGCCCAGTCACCACGCCATAGAAAACCCGCGTACCTGCCGCCACGGTGCGCAGCGGGCCGAAAACGAAGGAGGCCGCGATCAACACCAGCGACGCCATGGTCAATGGCATCAGCACCTTCTGCCAGAAATAGAGCAGCGGTTGATCGGCCTGAAGCCCCTGCTCCCTGAGGTACTGTGCATAAGCCCACAGCTCGCTGGGCGACTGGCTCTCGATAGGGCGCAAAAGACGCTCGAGCTGCTCGGGCGTGATCGCCGTTGGCCAGACCTCCTCGTCGGTGAAAGCGGCTTCGGTATGGTCATCAAAGATGCGCGTGGTGGTGACGTTTTCGAGCCGCCAGGCATCTCCCTCCCAGTGGGCGCGCGCGGCGTGGGTAGCCTCGACCAGGCGTCGCTCGTCGAAGCGATAGCGGGTCACATCGAGCACCACGTGATCGGCGCGAATGGCGCCAAAGCGGTAGACGCTATCGCCTTCGAACTGCCAGCCGCTGCGGCTTATGGGTTGAGCGTTCTCGCCCTGGCGCTGCTCGACGCGCCATACTTCGGCGAACTGCTCGCTGCGGGGGCTTACGTACTCCGCCACTAGCAGTACCACGACGACCACCAAAAGCACCGGCTTCATGACGCCCCAAACGATTCGCGCCAGCGAACGTCCGGCGGCGCGCATCACCGTGAGCTCGTTGCTCGACGCCATGCTGCCAAGACCAATCAAAGCACCGATCAGCACCGCCACCGGCGCATACTGATAAAATCGCCACGGCGTGCGCATACCGAGATAGAGCAGGACGTCGAGCGCGGTGTAGTCGCCCTGAACGTCGCGCAGATCGCCAATGTAGGCAATGGTGATATCCAACCCCAACAGCACACACTGCACGACGATGATCGCGCCCAGTACGTTGCGCGCGATGTAGCGGTCGAGACGATCGAAAAGCATCAGCGCATCCCCCGGCGCTGCGAACGCCACAATAGCAACATACCCAAGCCCAAGAACAGCAGGTGCACGGGCCACACGCCCACCGCCACGGCAAGCGCGCCGCTACCCACGGCATCCACCGCTGCCAGTAGCAGGCTCAAGTAGGCCACGTAGAGAAATACCGCCGGTAGCAACTTGGCAAAGCGCCCCTGGCGCGGGTTGACCCGCGAAAGCGGCTGGGCCAACAGGGCCAGCACGAAGACCATCAGCGGAAGCCCGGCACGCCACTGCCACTGCGCCTGGGCGCGGGGACTGTCATCCTGCCAGAGCTCGGGCGTGGTCGCGAACTCGAGCGAGTCGAGCTCACGACGATCCTGACTCAGGTTCATACGCATGGTATAGCGCTCGAAGGTCAGCCGCTCGGCCGCTTGCATACCGGGCGTGACGCCGTAGCGCTCGCCGTTTTCCAGAATCAAGAAGCGGCTACCCGTGTCCAGCCGCGTCTCCTGGTAGCCAGACGCAGCGCGGGTAATGTAACTATGCACGTGCTCGTCGCCCGCCGCTTGTGCCTGCTCGTGCACCAGCACATCGCGCATTTCGGTGCCGTCGCTGGTGAAACTCCCAATGTAGGCGGTGCGCCCGCCACCAAAGTCCTGAAAGCGCCCTGGCGCAATGACGGACACATCCAGGCGGCTGCGCTGCTCTTCAAGCGTCGCTGCCGTTTGCAGCGCTCCGGCCGGGGTCAGCCACAAACTGCAAAGCCCCACCAGCACGGCAACGATGGCGGCGGGTAACAGCGTTACGCGCAGCAGGCGAACCGGGCTCATGCCGCAGGCCACCATCACGGTGATTTCGCTGTTCATGTAGAGCTGGCCATAGGCCAGCAAAATGCCCAGGAAGAACGCCAGCGGCAGGATCAGCTCCATGAACCCTGGCAGGTGAAAGACCATCAAGCTGCCCAGGATGGTAACGGGGATGTCGCCTTCGGCGGCATCGGAAAAGTAGCGAATGAAGCGGCTGCCCATGATCACTAGCAGCAGGATGCCGGCCACCGCCGCCATCGTCAGCAACACTTCACGCGTCAAGTAGCGAAATAAAATCAATGCGCTCTCCGGCTAATCGTGCAGGATGCCATGCAATGCGCCCGGCCCTTGGGTACACTGAGGCATTATCCCGAATCCCTCGATGCTTGTCTTGTTGGAGACGTCATGGAATTTTCCGTTCAAACCGCGAATCCGGCCAAGGTCGAAACGACGTGCCTGGTCGTTCCCGTATTCAAGGATAGCGCGCTGCTGCCCACCGTGGAGAAGCTCGACGATGCCAGCGAGCGCTTGATCGGTCAGTTACTCGAACGCGGCGACGTCGACGGCAGCCTGGGCAGCGTACAGCTACTGCCCTACGCCCCTGGGCTCAGCGCCGAACGGCTCTTGCTGGTGGGGTTGGGTGAACGCGAAAAGTGCCAAGAAGCCGCTTTCCTGAAAGCGCTGGACGCCGCCATGACGGCGCTAGTGAAACTGCCCATCGACGACGCGAGCGTCGCCTTCACCGACGTTCCCATCGACACCCGCGACAGCGCCTGGAAAGCCCGCAAAGTGCTGGAAGCCGCCGAGCGCGCCACCTACCGTTTCGATCAGTTCAAGTCATCGCCGGCGCCCGCTTCGCGCCTTGCCAATATTACGCTGATCGTGAGCGACGGTGACGACGCCGAAGCGGCGCGCGAAGGTGCGAGGATCGGCGCCGCCATCGGTCAGGGCATCAACTACACGCGCACGCTCGGTAACCTGCCGGGTAACGTCTGTACGCCGAGCTACTTGGCCGCACAAGCCCGCGAGCTTGGGCGTGACTCAGGCGGCGCGCTGGATGTCGAGGTGCTCGACGAAGCCGCCCTTGAAAGCCTTGGCGCCCACTCGCTGTTGAGCGTGGGTCGCGGCAGCCGTGAGCCCTCGTGCTTGATCGTGATGAAGTATCAAGGTGCCGAAAGCGCCGACGACGCGCCTCACGTTTTGGTCGGCAAGGGCATCACCTTCGATACCGGCGGTATCTCGCTCAAGCCGGGCGAGGCCATGGACGAGATGAAGTTCGACATGTGCGGCGCGGCGAGCGTTTTTGGCACGGTCAAGGCGATGCTGACGATCAAGCCCAAGCTCAACCTGGTCTTCGTGGTTGCCGCCGCCGAGAACATGCCCGATGGTCAAGCCACCAAGCCGGGCGATATTCTCAAAACGCTCAAGGGCCTCACCGTCGAAGTCCTCAATACCGACGCCGAGGGCCGCTTAGTGCTCTGCGACGCGCTCACCTACGTCGAGCGCTTCACGCCCGCAAGCGTCGTCGATATCGCCACCCTCACCGGCGCCTGCATCATTGGCCTTGGCCACCACGCCACGGGGCTTTTGTCCAACGACGACGACCTTGCGCTCGACCTGCTCGACGCAGGCGAAGCGGCCTGGGATCGCGCTTGGCACCTGCCGCTGTGGGACGAGTACCAGGAGCAGCTCGACTCCAACTTCGCCGATCTGGCCAACATCGGCGGCCGTCCGGCGGGCACCATCACCGCGGCGTGTTTCCTCTCGCGCTTTGCCGATCAGTTCCCCTGGGCGCACCTGGATATCGCCGGTACTGCGTGGCACTCGGGCAAGCAGAAAGGCGCTACCGGTCGGCCGGTTGGCTTGCTCAGCCAGTACTTGCTCGATCGCGAAGGCGAGGCGGTCGTAGAGAGCTAGCGCGCTAATCTCACCGACAATCTCAAGGACTGAGCAATCAGCAGTTGCCTTTCCAAGGCGCAAGCGTTACATCTGAGGACATCGGGGCGCCATTTATGCGCCCCAGCGCCTTCGGGCCTTACCCCATTCACTGCCCCGCCCCGGGGCTTGGTTTCAGCGGAGAAAACACGCCGTGCCCACTGCAAGTTTCGATATCCTGCCGTCCAACCAGCCGCTGGCAGACGAGCTGCGTCAGAACATCCTCAAAAACCCCGGCTTCGGTCGCCATTTCAGCGATCATATGGCCAACGTCCGCTGGACAGTGGATGCTGGCTGGCACGGCCACGCGGTGCGCCCTTATGGTCCGCTGACGCTGGACCCGGCCGCTTCGGTGCTGCACTACGGTCAGGAGATTTTCGAGGGCATCAAGGCTTACCGTCATGCCGATGGTTCGGTGTGGACCTTCCGACCGGAGAAAAACGCCGAGCGCTTTCGCAAAAGCGCCCACCGTCTGGCGCTGCCCGAACTCTCCGATGAGGACTTCGTTGGCTCGCTGAAGGCGCTGCTCGCTCAGGATCACGCCTGGGTACCGACGCCCGCCAACGATTCCGACGAGTGCAGCCTCTACCTGCGCCCGTTCATGATCGCCACCGAAGCGTTTCTCGGCGTGCGCCCCGCCCACGAGGTCGACTACTACGTCATCGCCTCGCCTGCGGGCTCCTACTTTAAGGGCGGTATCGCGCCGGTCTCCATCTGGCTTTCGTCGCACTACAAGCGCGCCGCACCTGGTGGAACGGGCTTTGCCAAGTGTGGCGGCAACTACGCTGCCTCTCTAGCGGCGCAGAAAGAGGCCGAGCAGCACGGCTGCGGCCAGGTCGCCTTCCTCGATGCCGCCGAGAGCAAGTGGATCGAAGAGCTTGGCGGCATGAACCTCTTCTTCGTCTACAAAGATGGCCGCCTGGTCACGCCGCGTTTAACCGACACCATCCTAGAAGGTGTGACGCGTAACTCCGTGCTCACCCTGGCCAAAGACGAAGGCCTGACACCCGAAGAGCGCCCCATCAGCATCGACGAGTGGCGCGAAGGGGCGGCTTCCGGTGAGATCACCGAGGTGTTCGCCTGCGGTACTGCTGCCGTCATTACCCCGGTGGGTGAGCTTATCACCGAGCACGAGCGCATTCGCCTGAACGGCAACGGCGGCAACGACGTGGCTATGCGTATTCGCACCAAGCTGCTCGACGTGCAGTACGGCCGCAGCGACGACACCCACGGCTGGCTCACTCGACTGGTCTAATGCTTTTCCCGCAAGCGCCCGAGGCCCGCCCTTGGGCGCTTGCGGGCACGAGAGTTACATGGCGCGCATCGACTTCTACATCCTTCCTGACACCACCCTCGAGGCGCGCTTGGCGTTTGCCTGCAAGCTGGCGGAAACCATCCACCGCAAAGGCTACCGGCTGCACCTTCACTGCGAAGACCGCACCCTGGCCGAGCAGGCCGACCAAGCGCTGTGGAGCTTTCGTCCCGACGCCTACCTGCCTCACGCCCTGGAAGACAGCGAACTTGCCGAGAGCGTGCCGATCACCCTGGGCTGGCAAACGCTGCCCACGCCCGACGGCGAATGCGCTCTGCTCAACCTGCACCCTGAGATCCCCGACGGTATCGAGCGCTTTTCGCGTATCGCCGAGATCATCAACCAGCACCAGGAAGTTCTGCTCGCCAAACGCGCCTGCTGGCAGCGCTACAAGGCGCTGGGGCATGAGGTCGTACCGCATAAGTTGGGATAAAAAAATCCGGCGCCCTGCCAGGGGCGCCGGATTTTTAGTCGAGCTTTAGCGGCAAATCAGTCGATGACGCTGACGTCGTCTGCCTGCAGGCCGCGGTCGTTACGGATCACGTGGTAGCGAACCAGCTGACCTTCGGCGAGCATGCGCGGGCCTCGGCCGCGAATGGCGCGAAAATGCACGAAGACGTCTTCGCCATTGTCGCGGGTGATGAAACCATAGCCTTTATTGGTGTTGAACCACTTTACCTCCCCCTCTTCGCGTCCATCGTTGGGATCGATAACGTCCAACTCCTCCTCGTCGTCCACATCCGCAGGCGGGGCTTGCGTTGGGCGCGCACCCGGGGCTGCGCGAGCCGCCAGATTGCCCGCCACCACCACCTGAGGCGCCAGCGCCACTGCCGCCAGCGTCGCGGCGAAGAGCACGAAGAAGCTAGCCAGCGTCACCGCCGCATAGGACGGGCCAACGCCGCTAAGCTCGAGCTCGATGAGCCACAGTTCGGCCAGTGGCGCATTGACGAGGTGCAACATGCCAAGAAGTACCAGCGGCATGGGCATTGCCAGTAATAGACTGATGAAAATACAGCGTAAAACAACTCTTGGGTTCATAGATGATGAAAGCTCTCTTGTTGTATCGATGACAGATGAAGACAATACCCGGTAAACGGGTTCCTGCCTGCATGCAGCGGGCCCATCAAACGGCGCCAACTTCACCTTAATGACGACTACCGGCGCCGGGCCTACCACACCGAGTGACATAGTACCATGAGCCACGATTTTTCGTCTGCCGAGCTAATGCAACATCTTGAATCGCTGGAGAGTCGACTGGCTTACCAGGAACACTGGCTGGATACGCTGGATCAGGCGGTGGCCCAGCAAGAGCGCCGCCTGGAAAAACTCGAACAGCTAAGCGTGCTGATGCGCGAGCGCCTGCGCGAACAGCATCAAACGCTGCAAGACCAGGGCCGTACGCCGCGCCCGGAAGACGAGTTGCCGCCCCACTATTGAACCTTCGAATGCCTCTAGGTACTACGCCTCTGGCACGACGGCATCGCCGTAGAGGCGCCGGTACTCGTCGGGCAGCCGCTTGGGGCGCCCGCTGCTGAGTGCGACACAGGCAAAGCGCGTGCGCGCCGTCATGAGGGTGCGTTCATCGCGCTGGCGGCGTAGCTGAAAGCGCCGCGTTAGGGTGAAGCGGCCATCGCAGGCGACGATCCAGGTCGCAAGTATCAGCGCCTCACCGGCAAAGGCCGCGGCGTGATAGTCGATCTCGTGGCGCTGTACGACCATCGCTCGATCGAGTTCGCGGTAACGCGCAAGCGATAGTCCCAGCGCTTCGGAGTGCGCCCAACTGATCTGCTCGATCCAGCGCAGATACTCACCGTTGTTGACGTGTCCATAGGCGTCGATGGCGCCCTCATCGACGACGATCTCCATACGGTAAGGATCCGGCAGCACCCAGCTCATCGCTTGCTCCTCGCGGTAAATACGGCGTCATCGACCGACTGCGCCAAGCGCGATCAGTCGCGGAAAACGCGAACCCCGAGCGCCTTGAGATAGGCGGTTTCGGGAATCGCCGGGTGGATCGGGTGATCCGGCCCCTGGTGGCCTTGGAACACGATCTGGCCGTGGCGATCCTGGTGGCGTACCGCCCCGCGCACCACCTCGACCAAGCGCTCGTGGGCGAGATGCATGGAGCAAGAGGCCGAGATCAGCAGGCCATCGCGCCCCAGCAGTCGCATCGCCTCGCGATTGAGTCGCGCGTAGGCGCGCTCGCCGTTGGGAATATCCTTACGCTTTTTGATGAACGCCGGCGGGTCGAGGACGATGACGTCGAACTGCTCGCCCTCGGCTTTCAGCGCGGCCAGTGCCTCAAAGGCGTCACCTTCGCCGATGGCGACCTGCTCGTGTAGGCCGTTGAGCTCGGCGTTACGTGCCACGCGCTCAAGCGCCGTGTTAGAGGCATCGATACACAGCACCTCAGAGGCGCCATTGGCCGCCGCTTGCACGCCCCAGCCGCCGATGTAGCTGAAGACGTCGAGCACGCGCTTGCCCGCCACCTGGCGGTTAAGCCACTCACGGTTGACGCGGTGATCGAAGAACCAGCCGGTTTTCTGGCCTTCGATTACCGGCACCGCAAAGCGCACGCCGTTCTCTTCGATGAGCACTTCGTCGGGCAGCACGCCCTTGACCACTTCGACCTGGGCTTCCAGGCCTTCCTGACGCCGCCCACCGGTATCGTTACGGAAGACGATGACCTCGGGTTTGACCACTTTCTCCAGCGCATCGACGATGGCGTCGGCCAGGTGCTGCATACCGGCCGTGTTGAGCTGCACGACCAGCACGCTACCAAAGCGGTCGATGATCAGCCCCGGCAGCAGGTCGCCTTCACCGTGAACCAGGCGGTAGAAGGGCTTATCGAACATCTGTTCACGCAGTGCCAGCGCCTGATTGAAGCGGTGGACGAAAAGTGAGCGATCCAGACGCATGTCGGGGTCGCGCGACATCACCCGCGCGCAGATCAGCGAGTGCGGATTGACGTAGGCGACGCCAAGGGCCCTGCCGTTGGCCGCTTCGACCAACGCCGTTTCACCGGGGGCGAAGTCCTTCAGCGGCGTTTCCTTGGTATCCACCTCATTGGAGTAGATCCACAGGTGCCCCGCTTTGAGGCGGCGGTCGGCATGCTTGTTAAGACGCAGGCGTTGGGTCACAGCGTTGATCTCCGAAACGATCGACAAAACTAAAAAGGGTGCAGCACCAGCCTAGCGCTGGCACTGAGGGCAGAAGACACTGGCACGCTGGCCAAGCGTCACCCGGCGCAGCGTGGTACCGCAGCGCTGGCACGGCTGGCCTTCGCGCCCGTAGACAAACAGGCGCTGGGCAAAATAGCCCGGCTCGCCCTGCCCGCTGACGAAATCGCGAAGCGTCGTGCCACCTTGAACGATGGCGGCAGCGAGCACTTCCTTGGCCGCCTGGGCCAAGCGTTCGTAGCGCGCAAGCGAGACGCGCCCGGCCGCGCGGCGCGGGTCGATACCGGCCATGAACAGCGCCTCAGACGCGTAAATATTGCCAACGCCCACGACCACGCTGTTATCCATCAAAAAGGGCTTGATCGCGGCGCGCTTACCCCGCGATAGCGCGTAGAGTAGCGCCCCGTCGAAATCTTCCGAAAGTGGCTCTGGCCCCAGATGAGCAAGGCGAGGGTCACTCAGCGCATCGCCCTGCTGCCAATCGACGAAGCCGAAACGGCGCGGATCGTGGTAGCGCAGCGTATAGCCGTTATCGAACCCAAGCTCGAGGTGGTCGTGCTTTTTGAGCGCCTCCTCAGCCCGGGCAATACGCAAACTCCCCGACATGCCCAAATGCCAAAGCAGCAGACGCGATGATGCCTCACGCTCGACGGGAATCTGTAGGTACTTGGCCCGCCGCGCGATGCTGCCGATGCGCGCGCCGGTCAGCTGCGCAGCAAGATCATCGGGCACCGGCACGCGCAGACGGGGCTGATGAACGTTCACTCGCGTGACCGCCTGCCCCTCGACGTAGGGGGCGATACCGCGGCGGGTAGTTTCGACTTCGGGTAGCTCGGGCATCGTGCTCGCTATCGGTAAGTCATCAAAAGAGGTGAGCGCTCATTGTATAAGCGAAAGGCGCATACGCAAAAAAGCACGCAAACAAAAACCCGGCTTCGAGAGCCGGGTTTTTCGACAGGCAAGCCTGCGGTGAAAGCCGATCATCGCTCAGAGCGATTACTTGATCTTGGCTTCCTTGTAGATCACGTGCTTACGGACAACCGGATCGTACTTCTTGAACTCGAACTTGTCCGGAGTGTTCCGCTTGTTCTTATCGGTGGTGTAGAAGTGACCTGTACCGGCACTGGACACCAACTTGATCTTATCGCGCATGGTTCAACTCTCCCAGAATTAGCGATTACGTGTATGCAGACAGCGTCGCGTGAGTAAGACAGCGTCTTAGATGGCTTCGCCGCGCTTGCGGATATCAGCCAGAACCGTCTCGATACCTTTCTTGTCGATGATACGCATGCCCTTGGAAGAGACGCGCAGCTTGACGAAGCGGTTTTCGGACTCCACCCAAAAACGGTGGGTGTGCAGGTTCGGCAAGAAGCGACGACGCGTCTTACGCTGGGAGTGAGAAACATTGTTACCGGATACCGGGCGCTTGCCGGTAACCTGACATACTTTGGACATGAGAGCCTCCAACCGCTGGCGAGTTGTTCAAAACTGTCGGGCAAACCGGAGCAGGGAGGACGTTGACGCAGTTAACCGCCTGTGTGTACCCAAGCCCGTTATTCAACCCAAGTTCAAAGGTGGCACTTTATACCAGAGTGGCTAGAAAGCGGCAAGTAAATCGAACCAAAAAGGGCGAAAAAGGCCATTTTTACGCGGATACCGTTCACCATCGTGGCGGCAAGGATTAGCGGCGGCAAATTGTTTTACCGCCCATTTACAGCCACCCGCGCTCGGCAAACGATACCACGTCGCCATCGCCGACCACGAAGTGATCGAGCACGCGCACGTCGAAAAGCCCCAACGCCTCGCGCAGCCGCTCGGTGATGCGCCGGTCGGCATCGCTGGGCTCGGCCACGCCTGACGGGTGGTTGTGCGCCAGAATCAGCGCGCCAGCGTTGAGTTCGAGGGCGCGTTTGGCCACCTCACGGGGGTAGACGGCAGCGCTATCCAGGGTGCCGCGAAACAGCGACTCAAAGCGGATGATGCGGTGCTGGGTATCCAAAAACAGCACGGCGAACTCCTCATGAGCCAAGTGGCGCATCTGCGCGCTTAGGTAATGACGCACCAACGACGGCGAGGTCAGGGCATTGCCTTTTGCCAGTTGGCTTGCCAAGTGGCGCCGTGACAGTTCGAGCGTGGCCTGAAGCTGAGCGAACTTGGCTACCCCGAGGCCGTGGGCGGCGCAGAAATGGCGCTGGTCGGCTTCGAGCAGCGGCCTCAGGCCGCCAAAGCGGGCGAGCAGGTCACGCGCCAGATCGACGGCGGAGCGCCCCTGTACCCCCACGCGCAAAAAGATGGCCAGAAGCTCCGCGTCAGATAGCGCCTCGGCACCGCGGCTAAGTAGTTTCTCGCGTGGCCGCTCGTCCTGCGGCCAGTGGTTGATCCCCATCGTGGCTCCCCATTCGGCGTTTTTACCGCTCTTGGAATTCTTCCCCCCAGCATGCCAAATCGCGCCTGCGAATGGTATGGTAAGCCTCCTTATTGAACGACGGTGCGGGCTACACGATGGCGACTCCCTCTTCGACGCTGGCCGGAAAGCGCATCCTGCTAGGTATCAGCGCCGGTATTGCCGCCTATAAGAGTGCGTTGATCGTCCGCTTGCTCAAGCAGGCGGGCTGCGAAGTACGCGTGGTCATGACCGAGGGTGCACAAGCCTTCATTACGCCGCTAACGCTTCAAGCGCTCTCGGGCGAGCCGGTGCGCACCTCACTGCTCGACCCAGAAGCCGAAGCGGGCATGGGCCATATCGAACTCGCTCGCTGGGCCGATGCCATTTTGATTGCTCCCGCCACGGCCGACCTCATCGCGCGTTTGGTTAACGGCATGGCCGACGATCTGCTGACCACGCTGTGCCTCGCCAGCGAAGCCCCCAAGCTGATCGCCCCCGCCATGAACCAGGCCATGTGGCGTCACCGCGCTACCCAGCGCAACATCGCGCTACTCGCCGAAGATGGCTGGCAGCCGATCGGCCCCGGCGCGGGGGACCAAGCCTGCGGCGACGTTGGCCCTGGACGCATGAGCGAGCCCGAGGAGATCGTCACCTCGCTCTTCGACCGCCTTGCATCGTCGGCCATGACCGCAGCGGACACGCGTAATCGTCATGTGGTCATCACCGCAGGCCCCACGCGCGAAGCCCTGGATCCGGTGCGCTACCTCTCCAATCACAGCTCCGGCAAGATGGGCTACGCTCTGGCCGCCGCCGCGCATGCCGCTGGTGCGAAGGTCACGTTGATCAGCGGGCCGGTGTCGCTGGCGACGCCTAGCGGCGTGACGCGCATCGATGTCACCTCAGCGCTCGACATGCATACTGAAGCGCAGCGCTTAGCTCCCACGGCCGATCTGTTCATCGCCTGCGCCGCCGTTGCCGACTACCGCGCCGAGCACGTTGCCGAGCACAAGATGAAAAAGCGCGGCGACAGCGAGACCTTGACGCTTACGCTGGTAAAAAATCCCGATATCGTGGCCGAGGTAGCGGCGCTAGCAGCACCCAAGCGCCCCTTCGTGGTCGGCTTTGCCGCCGAGACGCGTGACACCCAAGACTACGCCCGCGATAAGCTCACGCGTAAAGGCCTCGACATGATCGTGGCCAACGACGTGTCGCAAGCAGGGCTCGGCTTTGGTAGCGACGACAACGCTGCTTGGCTTTTGTGGCGCACGCCAGAGGGCGTGGAGAGCGATACCCAGCCGCCTCAGCCCAAAAGTGCTCTGGCCGAGACCGTCATCCAGCGCGCGTTTGACCTGCTCGATACCTCTTCGTCTATGTCTCTTTCTCCCACGCCTCCTGGAGCTTCCTGATGTCCGTTCGTCCTCGTCTTCAATGCAAACTGCTGGATGAACGCCTGCGCGATTATCTGCCCCACTACGCCACTCAAGGCTCGGCGGGCATGGACCTGCGCGCGCTGCTCGATGCACCGCTCACCCTTGTCCCCGGCGACTGTCAACTGGTGCGCACGGGGCTTGCGATCCATATCGCAGACCCGAACCTTGCGGGAATGATTTTGCCGCGTTCGGGGCTTGGGCATAAGCACGGCATCGTGCTGGGCAACCTGGTCGGGCTGATCGACTCCGACTATCAGGGCGAGTTGATGATTTCGGTGTGGAATCGCGGCCAGAGCGAGTTCACCCTCGCCCCCTTCGAGCGCCTGGCGCAGTACGTGCTGGTACCGGTAGTGCAGGCCGAGCTTGCGCTCGTCGATAGCTTCGAGGACTCGGCGCGCGGTAGCGGCGGCTTCGGCAGCACCGGCGCGTATTGATTTCAAGCAGGAGCATCTCGCAAAGGAGCCCTATTGCCATGGCGACACCTGCAGCGTCTTCACGCGTGCCAGCGTCGATCTTTCGCGCCTATGACATTCGCGGCATCGTCGATGACACCTTGAGCGAGGCAACCAGCGAATGGATCGGCCGCGCCATTGGCAGCGAAGTCATCGTCCACGGCACGACTCGCGTAGCCGTGGCGCGAGACGGACGCCTTTCGGGCGAGCGACTTCAAGCGGCGCTGGTGCGCGGCCTGCTCGCCTCGGGCTGCGATGTGATCGATCTAGGCCGCGTACCGACGCCGGTGCTCTACTTCGCTACCCATACGCTGGACGATACCCGCTCGGGCGTCATGCTCACTGGCAGCCACAACCCACCCGACTACAACGGCTTCAAGATCGTGATCGAAGGTGAAACGCTCTCCAACGAGCGTATTACCGCGCTTTTCGAGCGAATCGAGAACGACGACTTGCATAGCGGCCAAGGCACGCTCAGCGCTCACGACCTTCGCGCGGCGTATCTTGAGCGCATTGTTGGAGACATCCACCTCGCGCGCCCGCTCAAGGCGGTGGTCGATTGCGGCAATGGCGTTGCCGGTGAGCTCGGGCCCGCGCTGATCGAGCGTTTGGGCGTCGATACCGTGCCCCTCTACGCCGAGATCGACGGCCGCTTCCCGAACCACCACCCTGACCCTGGCAAGCCCGAAAACCTTCAGGACCTAATTGCGGCCGTCAACGCACACGACGCCGATATTGGCCTCGCCTTCGATGGCGACGGCGACCGCCTTGGCGTGGTCACACCCAAGGGCTGGATCGTCTACCCCGACCTGCTGCTCATGGCGTTTGCCAGGGACCTGCTCACGCGTGCGCCAGGGGCGGGCGTCATCTTCGATATCAAATGTACCGGCAAGCTCAGCCAGGTGATTCGCGACGCGGGCGGCAAACCCGAGATGTGGCGCACCGGGCACTCGCTGGTCAAAGCGCGCATGAAGCAGACCGGCGCGCTGCTGGCGGGAGAGATGAGCGGGCACATCTTCTTCAAGGAGCGCTGGTACGGCTTCGACGACGGCCTCTACGCCGCCGCCCGGTTGCTCGAGATTCTCGCCGGACAGGCTCTCGATGCCGACACCTACTTCGAGTGTTTCCCTCGCGCGGTGAGCACGCCGGAGCTCAACGTGCCAGTCGATGAGGCGCGCAAGTTCGCGTTGATCGAAACGCTTGTCCGCGAGGGCGACTTCGGCGAAGGTAGCAAAACCACGCTGGACGGTATCCGCGTCGACTATGCCGACGGCTGGGGGCTCTGCCGCGCTTCGAACACCACGCCCATGCTCGTGCTGCGCTTCGAGGGCGAGACGCAGGCCGCCCTCGAGCGTATCAAGCAGCGCTTCATCAAAGCGCTCGAAGCCGTTGCGCCGGATATCCAGGTCATGATCTAAAAGCAGATTCTACGGGCATTACCACAGCGACATAAAGCAGGATAAGCGGCAGTAAAGCGGGGGTAAAAAAGCGGTAACAGCGCCTTCGTGTGAGACATAATCGGGATATAAAAGCCTATAGCGACAAGAGCTTAAAAACGCCACTCGCCATAAGCCATTCGTCAGTCAGTAAGGGACAACGCCATGAATGCAGCCAGTCGCGACCCCAACGTGGTCGTCGAGGTACTCTCCGAAGCCCTGCCCTATATCCAGCAGTTCTCGGGCAAGACCGTAGTCGTCAAGTACGGCGGTAACGCCATGACCGAAACGACCCTGATCGACTCCTTCGCCCGCGATATCGTGTTGATGAAGGAAGTCGGCCTCAACCCGGTAGTGGTACATGGCGGCGGGCCGCAGATTGGCGAGTTGCTGGGCAAGCTCAACATCGAGTCGCGCTTCGTCAACGGCATGCGCGTCACCGATGCTCAAACCATGGACGTCGTCGAGATGGTACTGGGCGGGCTGGTCAACAAGAGCATCGTCAACCTGATCAACCAGTGCGGCGGCAAAGCGATCGGCCTGACCGGTAAGGATGGCGCCCAGATCCGCGCGCGCCAGCTCAAGGTCGAGCATAAGAGCCCGGAAATGACCGCCCCCGAGATCATCGACATTGGCCACGTAGGTGAGGTCGAGTCGATCTCCACCGACCTGATCGAGATGCTGACCGCGCGGGACTTCATTCCCGTCATCGCCCCCATCGGCGTCGATAGCGACGGTCATAGCTACAACATCAATGCCGACCTCGTGGCGGGCAAAGTCGCCGAGGCGTTGAACGCCGAAAAGCTGATGCTGCTGACCAACGTCGCCGGACTCATGAACGCCGAAGGTAAAGTGCTCACCGGCCTGAGTACGACACAGGTCGACGAGCTGATCGCCGACGGCACCATCTATGGTGGCATGCTGCCCAAGATCGGCTGCGCGCTCGATGCGGTGAAAGGCGGCGTCAAGAGCGCGCACATTGTCGATGGCCGCGTGCCGCATGCCGTGCTGCTGGAGATCTTCACCAACGCCGGTGTGGGCACTCTAATCACCGATGCGAGCTGAGCGCCGAGGAGGGCTTTGTCATGAGCGATGAACGCAAACCACGCCGCCGCGAGCAGATTCTCCAGGCGCTGGCCATCATGCTCGAAGAGGATAGCGGCAAGCGCATCACTACGGCGGCACTCGCCAAGCAGGTCGGCGTTTCGGAAGCCGCACTCTACCGCCACTTTCCGAGCAAAGCGCGGATGTTCGAAAGCCTCATCGATTTCATCGAGGAGAGCATTTTCGCCCGCATCACGCGGATTCTGGACGAGGTGCCCGAAACCACCGAACGCTGCGGTACGCTGTTGCGTTTGGTGTTGGGCTTTGCCGAGAAGAACCCGGGACTTGCCCGCGTGATGGGCGGCGACGTCTTGACCGGTGAAACCGCGCGGCTGCGGCTGCGCGTGCACCAACTCTTCGAGCGCCTCGAAGTGCAGCTCAAACAGGTACTGCGCGAGGCCGAGTTACGTGAAGGCCGCCGCCCTACATTGCCTGCATCCGCCGCTGCCAATCTGCTGATCGCCCAGGCCGAGGGGCGTATTTCTCAGTACGTGCGCAGCGACTTCAAACGTCTGCCCACCGAATATTGGGACGACCAGTGGCAGTTCCTCTCCCAACGGCTACTGCAAGAAGCGCCGCAGGCGGCTAGCGCCTAGCCTAAGCACTTATCACTGGCACACGTCTTTCTGACACCATGCAGACCGGGGGCTTAACGCCCCCACTCTTATTTCAGGTTTACAAACTACCTTGCTCAGCAGAGCGTCTCGACCTCGAAGCCGACGATCTGGCGCTGCTCTCGGGAGAACTCCACACCCACCAAGTGGATCGGCAGGCCCTGGCTTCTATATTTGTCGGCGTAGCCGCGTGCCTTGATCTGCGCGAGCGCCCGCCCTTCGGGCAGTTGCTCGACCACTTTGAACTCGAACAGATAGCGATGCCCGAACGCCTCGACGGTCATATCTACTCGGCCATGGTGGCTGGCATCTTCTACGATGACACCGACGCCTAGAGCGGCAAAGTGGCTATAGAACACGCTGGCGTAGTGGCCCTCGTACTGGGCGATGGGGTTATTGCGGTACCAGTCGTGGGGGAGGCCTGCGTAGAGGGCTTTGAGATGCGTTTCAAGGCCTTTGATGTCGTGCTGGCGCAGCACGTCGATCAACCCCAACTGGTGGCGCTGAAGTTCGCTGTCGCGCAGGCCCAACGCCGGTAGCAATAGTTCGTTGAGGCTACTTTCCACCTCCTGATTGGGAAAGCCCAGCGTATAGAGCTGGTAGCCTACCAGCGGCTCTTCCACGGCTTTAATGGTCAGGTAGCCCGTCTGGAACAGCAGCCCTTCGGTGGTGATGTCATCGACATCGAAGCGTCCAAGCAGTTGCGCCTTTGCCTGTAAGCGATTCAGCTGCGGGGTAAACACGCCACGCTGTTTCAAGAGATCGATTAGAAACGTCGGTGTCGCGCTCTCGAACCAGAACGCCCCGAACTGGCGCTCTTGGAATAGCAGCAGCACATCGAAGGGGTTATAGACCGCTGTGACCTCCTGACCACCCCAGCGGTAACCGTTATACCAGCGCTGAATGTTAGCGCGATCAAGCCCTGGCAACTCGGGCGCGAAGACGCGGTCGATATCGGCATCGGTATAGCCGCAAATCGTCGCGTAAGTGCTGGAGAGCGTGATATCACGAAGGTTATTAAGCCCCGAAAACAGACTCACCTTACTGAATTTGGAAACCCCTGTTAGCAGCACAAAGCGTAAGTGCGGGTCGGCATCTTTGAGCACGCTATAAAGGTTCTTGAGCCCTTCGCGCAGCTCGCGGGCACGCTCGGCGTCGAGGATGTTATCCAGAATCGGCTTGTCGTACTCGTCGATCAGTACCACTACGCGCTCGCCAAAGTGCTGATGCGCCTCGCGGATCAGCGCGGAGAACTCCCCAGGGATATCGGATGGGCGCGGCTCAGTTAGGCCCAGCCGCTCGCGCTGAATCAGCAGTTGGTCACGAATGCGAACGTCCAGCGCTTCGCGGTTGTGTACCACTCCATCGGCGAAGCTCAGCCGAATCACCGGGTGCGCTTTCTGCCAGTCCCACTTGTCCTGAATATAGAGCCCGTCGAACAGCTCCTCACGGCCCTCGAAGAGGCAGCGCAAGGTATCGAGCAGCATGCTCTTGCCGAAGCGCCGTGGCCGGGAGAGAAAGTAGTAGCCGCCCTCCTCCACCAGTTGGTGCAGCAACGGCGTTTTATCCACGTAGTAGTAACCGCCGGTGCGCAGCTTGTCGAAAGCCTGCACGCCTACGGGTAGTTTTTGACGCTCGGTCAACATCATTGCCCCTCCTTCAGCGTCTCGACCTCGAAGCCAACGATTTGACGCTGCTCGCGGGAGAACTCCACGCCGACCAAGTGGATCGGCAGGCCCTGGCTTCTATATTTGTCGGCGTAGCCGCGTGCCTTGATTTGCGCGAGCGCCCGCCCTTCGGGCAACTGCTCGACCACCTTGAACTCGAACAGATAGCGGTGCCCAAACGCCTCGACGGCCATGTCCACCCGGCCGTGGTGGCTGGCATCTTCTACGACTACGTCCACGCCCAGGGCAGCAAAGTGACTGTAGAACACGCTGGCGTAGTGGTCCTCGTACTGGGCGATGGGGTTATTGCGGTACCAATCGTGGGGGAGACCTGCGTAGAGGGATTTCAGGTGCGCTTCAAGGCCTGCGAGGTCGTGGGCATGCAAATGGGTGAACAGACTCTTTCGCTCGCGTGGGCTGTGGCGAACGCCTAGAGCAGGCAGGAGCGCCTGGTTGAGGCTGACTTCGACCTTCTGATTAGGAAAGCCCAACGTATAGAGACGGTAGCCGAGCAGTGGCTCCTCGACCGCTTTAATGGTCAGGTAGCCGGTCTGAAAGAGCAGCGCTTCGCTGGCGATATCGTCAACATCAAAGCGGTTGAGCAAACTTGCCTCCGTTTCGAGCCGATCCAGCGCTGGCGTAAACACACCCCGCGCTTTTAGCAGATCCACCAAGAACGTTGGTGTCGCGCTTTCGAACCAATAGGGGCCGAACTGTCGCTTTTGAAATAGCAGTAGGACATCGAAGGGGTTATAGACCGCTGTAACGTCCTGACCGCCCCAGCGATAGCCGTTATACCAGCGCTGGATATGAGCCCGATCGAACCCCGGCAATTCGGGCGCGAAAACGTGGTCGATATCGGCATCGGTATAGCCACAAATCGTCGCGTAGGGAGCATCCAAGGTAATGTCGTTGAGGTTATTAAGCCCCGAAAACAGGCTCACCTTGCTGAATTTGGAGACCCCCGTTAGCAGTACAAAGCGCAGATGCGGGTCGGCATCTTTAAGTACGCTATAAAGGTTCTTGAGCCCTTCGCGCAGCTCGCGGGCGCGCTCGGCGTCGAGGATGTTATCCAGAATTGGCTTGTCGTACTCGTCGATCAGTACCACCACACGCTCGCCAAAGTGCTGGTGTGCTCGCTCGATCAATTCAGAAAAGTCGCTGGAAATAAGTTCTGGGCGCTCACCCTCGATTCCTAACCGCTTTCGGAGCGCGCCTAGCTGGTAGCGAATATGGGCATCCAGGGTATCGCGACTGGTCAGGTGACCATCAGCGAAGCTCAGCCGAATCACCGGGTGCGACTTCTGCCAGTCCCACTTGTCCTGAATATAGAGCCCGTCGAACAAGCCCTCGCGGCCTTCGAAGAGGCAGCGCAGGGTATCGAGCAGCAGACTTTTACCGAAGCGGCGCGGGCGGGAGAGAAAATAGTATTTGCCCTCGTCGATCAAGCGATGCAACAACGGCGTTTTATCGACGTAGTAGTAATTGTCTTCACGAATATCGGTGAAGGTCTGCACACCTATGGGCAGTTTTTGACGCTCAAGATGGGTCATGACGGCGCTCGGTGGTGAAACCATTTGCTAGAGCATAACACGCCTATAAGAAGCTACCCCGTAATCGCCTTCAGCGCCTTGCGGGTCACGGGCTTGCGCTGTTCATCCAGCACGCTGCCGCCGAACGCGGCTATCGCCTGGCTTAGCTCGACCAGCTTGGCAAGCTGCACTTTATCGAAGCCGCGTTTGCGTTTGGGGCGTTTGACCATCAGGCTCACGCCGCTCAAGAAGCTTGCGTCATCCGTGAACGCCTCGGGGCCGGGCATTTCGCCGGGCGGGTAGGCGTGGGCAATTTTGATGGGGTTTTGTGGCGTGGCGCCCGATATCACATAAAGGCGGTGGGCTTCATCGAAGTGACCTTCCCACGCTTTGAGCAGGGCGTATAGCTGTTGGTTAATGCCAGCACTTGGTGTCTCGAAAATCACGAACAGCGCATGGGAGCCAAGGTCCTCTTCCGTGGGCGCTGCCACCACCTGAGCTATCTCGGGCGCAACCACTTGTTCGATGGGGGGCTCCTCCCTATCGAGATCTTGCGAGTGGCCAACGGAGGGCACAGAGCGCGGCAGCGCTTGGCGCTTTTGCCGGTGCCACTTAAGCCACGCGCCACCTTGCGGCTGGGTAAGCCCCAACGCCTCACGGCGGGTGAGCAAGAAGTACCCGATGATCACCACCGAGTTAAAACTCAGCCACCCCGCACCAATGGCCAAGGTGAGCGCTAGTGTTTGGGGAGTCATTTCGCCTCCATGCTCCTCTATGCTCCTCTTTCTTATCGATTCGAACCAAGCAGTATCGGCGAGAAGGGATAAAAGGCAAGTTGGTTATCTAAGCACTTGCTCGATCAGTGCAGTTGCAGCCTTTCTCATAACTAAATCGAATATCTTGTTTGAATAAAAATCACAACGCTCATACAAAAAAACTTAACTAATTTTAATTTCGGGCGATAAGTAGAATATCTTATAAAAAATATCGCAGAGAATGCGACCAAGGACACTCTTCAAACCTTTCACGAGATCACATGATGTTAAAGTTACTGCATCGCACGCCTGTTGGTCGTAAATTCGCCTTAGTCCTTTTTCTACCTCTGGTCACGCTGGCTTGGCTTGCCAGCTCAGGCATTTCCGAGCGCAGCCACGTCGTATCGAACATGAGCGAGCTCGAGCGGATGACGCACTTGAGCCAATACGCAGGAGATCTGGTACACGAGCTTCAACGCGAGCGCGGCATGTCCGCCGCTTTTCTTGGGAGCGGCGGACAGAACTTTCGTAGCGAGCTTCCCGATCAACGCCGCCTGACCGATCAAAAGCTTGAAGAGTTTAACGCTCATATCATCGAGCCGAGCCTGAGCACGGCGCCTGCAGGGCTGGCGTCAGGGCTTGCCCAAGCGCGCCAGGCGCTTGACGAACTGGGCAACATACGTCAACGAATTGACCAACAGGCCCTACAGGGCGACCAGTCCAGCGCGTACTACACGACTATCAACGGCTTGTTGATCGATCTGGTAAGTCAGTTAACGTTCAGCGTCGAGCAGGGCGACATCGTTCGCCAGCTCAATGCCTATTACCACCTACTCAACATCAAGGAACTGGCCGGCATCGAGCGCGCGGTGCTGACCACCGCCTTCAGTACCGATGCCCTCTCGCCCGCCGCCTACGGCAACGTGCTTTCGTTGTCGGGCAGCTCCGATGCCTATGCACACAGCTTCGAGCGGCTGGCGGCCCCTTCGCTCAAGCAGTCTCTGTACGAGGTGCTCACAAGTCCGCTTGCTCAAACGCTGACGAGCATGCGAGACATTGCCATCGAACGTGGTACCGATGGCAATTTCGGCGTCAATCATCAGACCTGGTTCGAACAGCAGACCCAGTTAATCGACCGCTTGAACGGTATCAGCCAGCAAGCGTCCCGCCAGTTGCTTGAGACGGCCCAAAGCCTGCGCGGCGATGCCATCGAAGGGCTAGTGCTCTATCTTGCAGCCTCCCTGACGGCCACTCTGCTTGCCCTACTGCTCTCCTGGTTGATCGTGCGCAGCATCACACGCCCACTTCAAGCCGCGCTTGAAGATATCCAGACCCGTGGCGGTGATCTCACTCGGCGGCTGGCGGTACCGGGCAGCGACGAGCTATCGACACTCTACCGGGCCTTCAATGACGCCAGCGCCAAGACCGAAGAACTGGTCGCCGGTATCAAACAGAGCGCGCAGTCGGTGGCGCTTGCCAGTCAAGAAATCGCTAAGGGTAACGCGGATCTCGCCCAGCGCACCGAAGAGCAATCCTCCTCACTGGTACAGACCGCCTCCAGCATGGAGCAGATCACCGCCAACGTGCGCCAGAGCACAGAGACCGCCCAGCAAGCGCGCCACTCCACCCAGGCCATGGCCGATCAGGCAAGCGAGGCCACTCAGGTTGCCGAGCAGGCACGCCAGGCCATGGAGAGAATTCACGCGGCCAACCAGAAGGTCACCGCCATCATAGAAGCAATCGACGGTATCGCCTTTCAAACCAACATCCTGGCCCTCAATGCTTCGGTGGAAGCCGCTCGCGCTGGCGAGCAGGGGCGCGGGTTCGCCGTGGTCGCATCAGAAGTGCGTAATCTTGCCAGCCGCAGCGCGGAAGAAGCCAAGCAGGTTCGCCAGTTGATCGAGTACAACGTCGAGAGCATCACTCAAGGCTCGAGTCTGGTGAACGCCACCGGCGAGGCGCTGACTACCATCGCCGAACGCGCACAGCAGACAGCGGCCCTAGTAAACGAGATTTCGGCGGCCGCCAGCGAACAGTCCGTCGGCATCGAGCAGATCAACCAGGCGCTCGCCCAGCTCGATGAAGTGACCCAGCACAACGCTGCGCTGGTCGAGGAAGTAGCCACCGCCAGCGGCGCACTGGATGAGCAGGCATCAGAAATGGGCGAGACGGTGGGGTGGTTCAAGGTGAGTGAGGCGAGGCAGACGCCGGCGCTCGCGCATTCAGGTTATTGATCTCGCGCCCCCCTGCGAGTAGCAAGCCGTCAACCAGTTAAAGTGGATCACTCTAGAAAGGCGGCTTCTCGAGCGGCCTTTCTAGAGCTGCCTTCACCGTTGTCAGTAGCTATATCAGCGTGGACGTCATGTAGGAATGAAACTTCTCCTGCTCGAGCGTTCGTGCATATACGTCAACGGGCAAGAATCGCTCCATATAGGCTTCAAAGACTTCTCACTCGTTTAATTTTTTAATTTTATAACAACTAAAAACAAGGTAGTAAATACATATAAAAGTGATGAACAAAGCGTATTAGCGATTTAAAAAAACAACCATTATAGGAAATAACTGCAGAGCAGCTTGCTCAAGGCAATTCAGAAAAAAAGACGGTAAAAACAGCTCATATCGCGGCCTTGCCTAGGTTGATAACGTTTATAATGTCGATCAAAAAAATTGGGAATAAATTTTCATCTAAAATTTAGAAACACATTCGACTCAAAACAAGAAACATAGATCTCGATTTAATATCCAAAGGCTGGTTCATTTTGATTAAGAGACAGACATGAGCAATAAACCTATTTTCGTTACTGAACCTTTTTTACCGCCCTTGGAAGAATTCATACCTTATCTTGAAGAAATATGGGATAGCAAGCGTTTGACCAATAATGGTCCGATGCATCAAAAGCTTGAGCAAGCGCTATGCAACTACTTAGACGTACCGGAAATTGCATTATTCAATAATGGCACTATTGCTTTGTTGACGGCACTGCAAGCGCTACGTATCACAGGAGAAGTTATTACGACACCCTTTTCCTTCGTTGCCACTGCACATTCATTGACCTGGAACGATATAACGCCCGTTTTTGTGGATATAGAGCCTGACAGTTTCAATCTGGATCCTGCAAAAATCGAAGCCGCGATTACACCGCGCACGACGGCAATCATGCCTGTTCATTGCTACGGTACTCCTTGTGACGTCGATGCGATACAAGAAATCGCTGATAAATATAACCTCAAGGTCATCTATGACGCTGCACATGCATTTGGGGTAACGGACCAAGGAGGTAGTATCCTGAGACACGGTGACTTGAGTGTCATCAGTTTCCATGCCACCAAAGTCTTCAACACCTTCGAAGGCGGAGCCATCATATGCCCCGACAAGAAGACCAAGAAGCATATTGATAACCTCAAGAACTTCGGCATTGTGGATGAAGTGACCGTCGTAGCTGCAGGTATCAATGGTAAAATGAGCGAAATCAATGCCGCTTTCGGGTTACTTCAGTTAAAATACATCGATCAAGCGTTGAGCGCACGCCGGTCGATCGATTGCCTGTACCGGGCTGAATTAGCAAGCATGGAAGGAATTACACTTCTTCGTCCTAAGACGCAAGTCAAGAGCAATTACTCATATTTTCCGATCGTAGTGGAAGATGGTTACCCACTAAAACGAGACGAACTCTATGCTCAACTGCGTGCCAACAATATATACGCACGGCGCTACTTCTACCCCGCAATAAATCAACAAATGATTTATAAAGATAGCCATATTGATCGCTCTTACAATACCGAAATTGCACAATGGGCTTCCGAGAGAGTCATCTGCTTGCCCATCTACAGCGATTTGGACCCCCATAGTGCGATGAGAGTCGTAAAGCTTATCAAGGCGTGGAGTAACCCGTGAACGTTTTGATCACCTCCTTTGGCTCTTTCTCGGCTTCCTGTCTTGCTTCATCACTAAAGAAAAATTTTCATGCAAAGATCGTTGCTACTGATATCAATGACCAGCTTCATCTTGCAGGTACAGAGCATATCGATCTTTTTGAGAGAGCCCCTCACTCCAGCAACACAACCCGATATCTCGATTTCATAGCCAGCGTGATAAAGCGCCATGATATCGATTACGTGTTGCCGATAACCGATCCAGAAATCGATATACTCAGCCTTCACGATGAGTTCATACTGAATACCAAAAGCACTTTTTGCATACCTGGAAGAGAGGCAGTACTACAATCTAGAGACAAGAAGAACTGGGCTCAAAATCTCAAAGACAAAGGATTTTCAACAATACCCACATTTGAACAAGAAGATATTGCAAGCATAACTTCGACTGTCGTTGCCAAGCCTAGAAATGGAAGAAGCAGCCAAGGTTTATTAATAATAAAGGATCCTGAAACACGCCTTTCGGTTAGCCATAGCAAACGCTATGAAAACTACGTTTTTCAACCTTTTATCATTGGAAAGCACTACGTTGTCGATGCTGTTAGAGACCTCTATGGCAACTGCATTACGGTATGTAGAGAAGAAATAACTAGGACGAGCAACGGTGCGGGCCTAGCAGTCACCGTTGCATACAATGAACAGCTCGAACAAATCACCGAAAGAATAATGAATGAGTTGGATATCCATGGAGCCATCAACATAGAGTATCTCGAATCAGATGGTATTTACTATGCGATGGATATAAACCCACGTCCTTCGGCAGGTATCGAGTTTTCCGTACTTTCCGGCATCGATATACCCAAGTACCATCTTCAATGCTTCCAACATAAAGAAATACCTCATCGTTTAGATTACTCTTCGAAAACGTATAAAACCATTTATCAAAGAGTCGTATCATGAAGAAGAACGCTGTACTGGGCACCAGCACCTCATGGGACGAGCAGTGGAAATTGCTTTTCAAAAACTATCAACACGATTTGAGACACGGATACTACATCAAGTCAATTTTCGCAAGTAAAAAAGCTTCCATACTCGAGATAGGCGCAGGCAGTTTTCGTGATACCGCATTTCTCAATAGAGCTGGTTATATTTGTCATGGAATAGATTTTTCAGATGAGTCGGTTTCTTTGGCAAAAATGGAATTTCCCGATATAAAAGATCGGTTTCATCGAATGAACGCGCTCGATCTCGAATTTGCAGACAAGTCATTTGATATTTCTTTTAGCAATGGCTTCATCGGCTTGTTCGACGAAATAACGATTCACTCCTTGATTCGTGAGCAGATTAGAGTGACAAAGGAATACGTCGTTCTTACCGTGCATAATGGCCATAATGAGCAATTTTCGAACTATTTCGAAGAGAAGAAGAAGGAAGATCCTCTTTTTGATATTACGTTCTTCAAGAAACGTGAAATTCAGTCCCTCTTCGAAGCTCACGGACTCAATGTCAAGATTATACCCGTAGGCAAGCAAAAGAGGCACTGGGAAGATTGGTTGATCAAGAAAGATATGGCGCATCCTGTACTGATGAAACTTTGCTTCAAGATTTCTGGCAAGCTGGCACTTCATCGAAGTGAACGATTGCTTTGCATCGCGCGTGTGAAGGAGCTTTGAATGAGCCTGGTCATCATTGGCGGTGGAATATCAGGCCTTTTCATGGCTCATATGGCGCTAAAGGCCGATCCTGAACGTGATATAACAGTCATCGAGAAAGCTGACCACGTAGGGGGGCTTTTGTACGGCCACCATTATCCCGAAGATTATTATTTTGATAAGGGAACCCATTTATTTCGTGAATGTGGAATAGCCGACATAGACTCTTTCATGACCCATGTACCGCCAGAGAGCGCTCTTTACTACCTTCCCGACCACGGCTATTCGGGATGTGTATTTAATGGTAAATTACAGGAAAATTCTCATTACCCTCTAGTTCAGAATGCTCAAGTAAGACAGGAAACCGTTCAATATCTGAAGAATGCATCTTCAGATCATGATATGTCGAATTTGAGCACCTATTGCCGAAGTGTTTTTGGACCATCATACTCAGACCATATATCGATACCAATGGCTGAAGCTATTTTTCAGAAAAAAGCATGTGAATTGAGTTTCAATGCTTTGAGTATCATCGGTCAAGATCGTGTTCTATCGTTCGACCAGAAAGAGTGGCGACAAGCTTCCAATGCCACCTCTCTAGTCGCTTTTCCTGATCAACGCAAAATGCCGGACACACTGAAGAATCCAAGAAGAAGATTTTATTCCAAGGAGAAAGGTACATTTTCTGTCGTCGATGGAATTGCTCGTCGATTGCAGGAAAGAGGCGTCAAGATCTGGATGAACACGAATATCATGACGATCAATGATCATCGAATCGATGTCCGTCACGGGGGAAACAACCACACGCTCGAGTTCGATACCCTGGCATTTGCCACCAGCACGTTCGCAACGGCAAACTTGCTCAACATCGATATACAAACATCTCGTTTTGATCGCCCTCTCGAGCACCATGTCATTCATATGGTACTCAGCCATGCCCCGATCTCGGAACTCGCCTTTTTTTACAATCTCGATCGCCCTGATCACTTTTTTCGTGTCACCAACTACTCCCGAATACTGAATGCGGCCGATGACACGAGAATTTCGATCGAAGTCTTGAGAAACGATCAAACGCCCATCGATGACAAGGATGTACGCACCTATCTGGCAGACTTGTGCACACTTGGCTTTATCCATCCCAGTACATCGATCGTCTTTCATAGAACCGAGAGGCTAGCAAGTGGGTTCCCGATGATGACCAACAAGAATCGTCAGGCGCTATCATCCCTTGCGATCTCGATCGAAAAGGTAGCCGGCGATCACTACTTCCTGGGTCGTGGTGAGAAAACGGCTCCCTTCTTGCAGTCTGAGGTACTCGCCAGTATCCACAAGCATTTCACCCACTATATATGAATGCGCCCCGCCATTCGGCGGGGGCTTTCACGAACTGTAAAGGCAGCTTTTAGCTCTCTTTCAAGAAATTACTTTCCTGCCAAGCATAATAATCCGCGAGATCCTTCTTCTTCATCCGCTTGTAGTACCGCGACATCCACTTGAACGTATTGGCCTGCATCTTATTCTTTTCCTTTACGCTTTTGCTCGACCATATCGAATTGCCATGGAGCCTGTAGGCTGCAGGCGTTATATCCTCCATGTAGTGACTTTTACCGTACTGCCCCAGCAAAGCGATCAGGAAGCTGTCCCCATTACCGACATAAGATTTTTCTTCAGGAAAATGAGTAAACTTCTTTCTGAAAAACATGCTCAACGTTAAAATGAAACAGTTGTTACGTAGCATTTCTTCCTGAGTATAGCTTCTCTTGAAGTCATCTCTCAATTTCGATGGAGCCACTTCTCCATTCTTGTCAAAGATGAAAGCGTCATGATGACACATGACTACCTCTTCATTACTTTCCATGAAGTCGAACTGTTTCTGGAGTTTTTCGGGATCCGTCCAGTAGTCGTCCCCTTCACATAGCGCAACGTACTTCCCTTGCAGTCTGGGAAAGCAGAAATCCGTCGCTTTTATACCTTGTCGGAATAAATTCTTCTCCTGATAGACAGGCTTAATCAAGTCGGGGTACTGGGATGCGTATTTTCTGATGATCTCCTGCGTGCCATCAGTCGAAGCATCGTCGTGAATGATCACTTCAAATGGAAAACGAGTTCTTTGGGCAATGATCCCTTGGATGGCCTCCTCTAGAAAATCTACGTGGTTGTAAGTCGCACAAAAGACACTGACCAAGGGTTTACCATTGTGATGCTCTTCCGGAAGGACGACAGGGCCTGCCGGGGGCATGACGGATTTGACGTTACGCTGCTCAGGTAGTCTGGGAAGAAGAGATCGGGCTTCCAGAAAGGCCAGGGCTTTATCCTGGTCCACCTCGGATAACAGTTCGAAGGCTATATCGTGGGCAGCAAACACACTGCTCAAGATGAAGGCCAGCTTGACCTTTCTTTCTTTACTGATGGTTCCCAGGCGCTCTGCATCGGGCAAAAGCAGTATATCTGCGCTTTCCTGTTCGCTGGCGCAAGGCGAACGCTCGTTCACCTTTTCGGGCAGATGACTGTAGTGGCTGATGTTGTGAAAACGATAGAAGCGGAATCCATTACGGCTCGCCCAGTACTGCAACTCGGCAAGGCTCGGCTGTTTGTCGTGAGTCAATTGAAACGGTACGCGTGCCTGAATCAGCAGTGTCTGTTCAAGATACTGTTTGCCGTTTTCCAGCACCGCCATGGCATCGCTCAACTCATCCAGAATGAGCCAATCGAGGCTTTCAAGCCCCGTGATGCTGTCCAGCGCTACCGTATTGATTGGAAGCTCGGCGATCTCCTGGGTGCCTAAATGATAGCGCCCGGGCAGTTGCTCTGCCGGTAGCGGCGCCAGTGTGCTGCTCATCTCGGGCGCCACACAGGCATGAAGCGTGGTCGGCTGGCCGTCGCCCAGCAGCGCATGCTGGAAAAGCTGGATCGTATCGCTGCCTTCGTACTGCTTGGGCGTCTTGATTTCGCTAGCTGGATCGAAAGCGACGATGCCGAAGGCGCCGGTTGCGGCCATCTGATCGGCCAGGCCGCGCTTGATCAGGCTGGCGCGGTTATCCAGCACGATGATCTTGCCCTTGAGCTGCCAGGTAAAGTTCTCGGCCAAGTGCAGCGTAGTTGTCTGAGTATCGCTACCCAGCACGCCTTTGCTCTTGCCATTGATCAACTGTTCCAGGGAGCGATCCACCTTCAGCTCAGGCCGCGTTGCCCTGCTCGGAAGACGCTGCCGATGACGCTTCTTCTGGCTGATCGAAAAGTCCTTGTTGCCGGCGCGCTCACGCACTAAGGGGGCAAAGGCGTTGAGCAACCTTTCCGTCGCGCGGTCGATATGGTGTTTCTGTTCGCCGACCTGGAAGGCACGCGCTACATACTGCTGATAAAGCGCGTCGTCGTCGTAAAACGCCACCACCGCATCGAACAGCGGCTGAAGCTCTTTGTCATCGAGAAAGTGCTGGTAAGGCTCTTCATAGCAGGAAGTCGGGAAATCGAAGGCAATGCCCGCATCGCCCACCATTTCAGGCATTCCGCCCCGGTTGGTGATAAGCGCCGGTATGCCGTTGAGCATAGCCTCGGCCAGCACACGGCCGGAGCTCTCCCACCAGAGGCTGGGAGCGACCAGAACGCGGGCACGGCTGTAGGGCCCCCGCATGTCGCTGGTATTGCCGGTGACCGTAACGTTTTTAAGCGATCTGCGCTGCTGCCCCATGCGCTGAGTCGTTTCCCGCAGCACCGCAGACCAGTCCGCTCGAGCTTCCACGACCTCGAGCTCGATATCCGGCCTCTCTCGCTCGAGTTTCTCCGCGAGCTGAACGAAGATGCTCACTCCTTTTTGCCAGCTAGGATTGACGAAGAGCACTCGACGCCGTTCATGGTGCTCGGCAACGAAATGAGTAGAATCGATGAACTTGCCTACTGGCTTCGAGACGAAGCCGATCTTGTCTTGATACATTTTTGCCGTGGCCTGACTGTCGGTGACGATCAGATCCACGTCGCGACACCAGCGTGGCGACTGATAGCTTCCATTGGCTAGGTAAAACGCGACGGCGATACCTCGATCCCGCGCTTCATCGGCGATCAGAAGATCCAGCGTCTGACCTCCGTAGAACCATACGACGTCGGGCTTGAACGAATCGAGCATGTAAAGGTACTGGCTGTACCATAGACTCTCTTCGTGGCTCGTTAAATGGTTACGGTTGAAGCTGTTACTGACGATCATTTGATGCATCAGCGGTCCATCGTTGGCCTCGATGAGCTGGTGCAGGCGTTGATTCAAGTCGGGAAACTGCTCTTTGAGCAGCCCAGCGCCTTTGGGGTTATCGAAAATCGTCGCCCCCAGTATCTGTACTTCGTACCCGTTGGCCGCCAGTTGCCGCAGCATCTGTCGTACGCTCATGCTGGCACCGCTCGATGTATCCAGCAGACAGAAGGGGTTTGCCCACAGCAAACGAGGTTTGCGTTTCTCGATCACCGGTACCGCTTTTTGCTTAGCCATTAAACGACTCACGTAGCGACAATAATCATGCCGTTAGTTTACTGTGTCGACTCGAAGACTAAAGGGGTGAATGCGCTCATGTTTGAGCAGGTATTCTGGCAATGACGTAGCGATTGGATGACAGGATCAAGGGATCGCTCGTAAGCTTGGCAACGCGGAATATTATTCTTTCGACCAAAAAAACGGAGCCCTTCGGCCCCGTCTCTAGCGTCGTTCGTCCAAGGACGATACGACGTATTAGCCCAGCAGAGAAAGAACGGACTGCGGGGTCTGGTTGGCCTGTGCCAGCATGGAAGTACCCGCCTGCTGCAAGATGTTCGCACGGGTCATGTTGGAGACTTCCACAGCGTAGTCGGCATCCTCGATGCGCGAGCGCGCTTCAGACAGGTTGGTGGTGGTGGTCGCCAGGTTGTCGATTACCGAGTCGAAACGGTTCAGAGTGGCACCCAGGGTTGCACGCTGAGTGTCCAGCGATTCCAACGCAGTATCAACGTTGTCGATCAGTGTCTGGAAGGCAGCATTGGTCGCACCAGCACCAGACAGAGCCGCCGCAGAACCACTGACACCCAATGCGCTACTGGTCGCATCAAAGGTATTCACGATAATGGTGTCGTTATCCGTGATATTCGCGCCAACCTGAATGTTCAGCGCGGTGCTAGCACCACTGGCCAGCAGGTTGGTACCGTTGAAGTTGTTGCTGCCCGCCACACGGTCGATTTCGGCGATACGCTCGTTGATCTCGGTAGTGATCGCGGCGCGGTCTTCAGCAGTGTTGGTATCGCTGGCACCCTGTACCGCCAGTTCACGAATGCGCTGCAGGTTGTCGTTGATCTGATCCAGACCGCCTTCCATGGTTTGTACCAGAGAGATGCCGTCGCTGGCGTTGCGGCTCGCCTGGTCCATACCCTTGATCTGGGCAGTCATCTTATTGGCGATGGCCTGACCGGCAGCGTCGTCGGAAGCGCTATTGATGCGTAGACCAGAAGAAAGACGTTCTTGCGCTTGAGCCAGCATGCTCTGGGAAGAACGCAGGTTGTTCTGGCCGATCATGGAAGTGATGTTGGTGTTGATGACAGACATGGTAGTTCTCCTGAAAGATTAACCGGCCCTTTGGCCTGCTTGGCGGCGCTTTTGTCGCCGTTATTTTAATTAACGGCCTGATGACCAGAATCTTGAGGAAAAATCGCATCCTTTGTGTAAAATAATGTAACAGCCTACTTGGCTTTCTGCATATTGCTCAGCAAGTCGAACTGCTGGCCCAGATAGCTGCTCATAGAATTCATCTGCGCGATCATTCCATCCAACTGGCTGAACTGCTTGCGATAGCGCTCCATGCTACGCTCAATGCTACTCTCCATGCGCAGCTTACGCTGCTCAAGGCTATCGACGCGCAACTCAGCACTCCCAACGGAGCTCTGGATCAAGCCATCCTCTTTGGTAATCGCCTCAAGGGTCGTATTCAACCTGCCTGCAAAGCCAGCATCCTTGGTATCGCCTGCAAAAAAACCAGACAACGCCGCGGGGTCACTAGCGATCGCTTCATTCAGCTTATCGTCGTCGACTTCCAGGCGCCCTTGCTTATCCAAAGAAATGCCGATCTGCGAGAGCCGCTGAATATCGCCTTCGCCAAGATCACTAGTCACATCTTGTCGAAGACGGTTCTCTATGGTGCGCACCGTACGATCACCAATAAGCTCACCGGAGATTTCACCCTCTCCGTTGAATTTCGTCATGCGCCCTACAGTCGACTTCATCTCGTTATAGTTCTTGACGAACTCATCGATGGCGCCGCGCAAAGCTTCCTGGTCGCGTTCGATGACTAGCGTCACGGGCTTGTCCGACGCCTCAGTAAGGTCAAGAGTAACTCCTTGAATAGCTTCCTCAACCCTATTAGTTTTACTGGTTATAGAGATGCCGTTGACGTCAAGTTCAGCGTCTTGTCCAGCCCGTAAGGTGGTGGCATCCATCTCAAGCGAGTTGAGGCCAGAAAATTTGGTTAAAGAAGCCTCTTTACCGGTCTCCTTTGAACTGAGCGCCAATCGATAGCCCGTGCCATCATTGATCAATGACGCAGTAACTCCAGACTCTTTTGTTGCATTGATCTGGTCGCGAACATCGGACAGTGTACTACCTGCTGCGATATCGATGTCGATAGCACTGCCAGAGGCAAACTCGAGCTTCAAGGTAGTGGGAGTTGCGCTCAACTCGTCATTCAAAGCAACACTTTGAGAGGCAACACTGCTGCCACGAGCCAACTGCGTAACACTGATTTCGTAACGGCCTGGGTTGGCTGTCTGACTTGCATTGGCCAACACACCGTCGCCCGTAACAGTACTTTTTTGCTGCTTGAATGTTGCAGTATCGTTCAGCGAAGAAACTGCTGTCTGTACTCGCTCCATAGCAGATTGAAGACGACCATAAGCAGATATTTTGGTTTTTTGAGCGCTTTGCTGCTCAAGAACGGGTACAAGCTTTTGGCGCTCAGCAGCCCGAAGTTGATCTACTAAGCCGGATAAATCCAGCCCTGAGCCAACACCCAATGCGGAGATCGATGCCATATCCTTCACCTTCAAGAAAAGTAGCCATTTCCAGGCTTATCGGCAGCGTTGCCAGTAACTTTAGCCCTACGACAGAGACACGCCGACCATACAGCCAGCGTCAAAAAGTATCTCGATGCAGGCACGCCCTCTTTACAGGTGCCTCCATTTTTCCTACCAAAATGGGCCGCTACGCTGGCTTTCCAGATATCCGCTCACCTGCTCCATTAACGTTTCCAGCGCCTTAAGCTGCTCATATTGCCACTGAAGCGACACGACGGTAGGTGTTTTTCTTAGAGAGACACTGCCGTGCAGCGTCTTTTGGCTATGATTGGGCATTCGTTTGTCGTCCAGCCCAAGGTATCGGCGAGCCGTGCTACACGGGCTGATATCGTCGTTAACCCAGGCAGCGCTAGTTGAGCGTTGCTTAGATGGGTTATTCGTTCCCTTCATATCTTTATGCTCCCCTACTAATGCATCTTATATATCAGGTGGTTGAAGACTTCCCCCCAAGTCGTTCCCACAACGCCACTACTGGCTTTTCTTGTTTGTTTTAAAAAAACTCACATTAGATTACACCAGCATTACTTTTCGTAACTTATGTTAATTTTTATAGAAAACGATACTTCGGCATAACAGCATTCAATTGTCATACTTTCAACTATTTTTACTCACATTTATATATCACCACATAATTTACCGTAATAGAAAAATGCGACAGACATATGAATTAATAACGATTTCCTGTGAAAAAGTGTATAAATAATCAGTTACAAAGACCCTATACTTTCGTCTATACTGCAGCGCAGTAATTAGACCCAACACCTACGTTTTACCGCAGGAGCCCTCATGCCCGCCGATGCCGCCGCCCCCATGCAACGCAGCCTGCGCCAGTGCTTGTTGACGGCTGCCGAGCTGCTTTACGCACACGGGCTGGTGCCCGAAAGCCTAACGCTTTCGCGCCGAGGGTTGAGCGGTCGCGATTTGCGCGGCTTGCGAGCCAATGCGGTGTGGGTAAGCTGCCAGCGTGTGCTGGAAGAGAGTGGTGCCGCAACCTATAACGCCGAGGAGCGCTTAGTGCTAACCGGTTTGGGGCGCGAGCTAATGTTCGAGATGCTCGGCGAGGGGGCGGCGGACTGTGCCTAGGTGCATGTCCAACCAAACACTCGCTAGCGACCTTTCTATTTAAGAGAAAAGATATTTAAGAGAAAAGACATCCAATAAAAGCGCCGCCCGCCTCAGGTATATTACTACCAGAGGCGGGCGGCGCTTTTTAGGGGCGGCTTAAGCGGCGAGGACAGCGCTTAGCGCAGGCCAAGCATGGAGAGGATGAACAGAACCACGACGACCAGACCCACGATATAGATGATGCTACGCATGATGGCACTCCTTGCTTTCTGCGTGTTGCGGTTTGAAGGTTACTTGGCGTTTTTTTGAAATCAAAGGGTTGCTCCCTTCGATGCGACACCTTCAGCCTAGCAGGGGCTCACCAGCTTTGCGTAATTTTGCGTTCTTAGTTGTAACGAAAATGCTTATTGTGGCAATGGTGCTTCATTGAGATGCGCTTCCCATTCGCTCCTCACCCTCCCAGCGCCTAGGCTGAAAGCACCCGACTCCTTCATCTCATCGGAAGCCATTATGCGCGCTCTTCGCTTTCTTTTGCTGTCTGCGTTCTTTTTCGTTCACTCCACTGCCCATGCGCACTCCATTTCGACCTCCACACTACAGGCGTGGGGAGAGGATATTGGCGCACTGGAGCGACTACATAGCGTGGTCGTAGCCCACGAGGGTGAAATCGTTTTCGAACGACATCAAGGCGGGCCGGGGCTAGCTGTGCCAGCCAACGTCAAGTCGCTCTCCAAGACCGTGCTGGCGGCCTTGGCGGGAGCGGCCGTGCAGGCGGGGGTCATTGAGTCACCCGAGCAGCGTGTGGTGTCTATTTTGCCCATTCCCGCGCACCAAACCGACCCACGCATCGAAGAACTCACCATTGGCAATTTGCTCTCGATGCAGGCGGGACTCGAGCGCACTTCAGGAAGCCATTACGCCGCCTGGGTTGCCAGCAACAATTGGGTGGAGGATGCCCTTGCGCGCCCTTTTGTCGATGAACCTGGCGGACGAATGCTCTACTCCACGGGTAGCAGTCATATTCTTTCGGCACTCTTGACCCAGGCAAGTGGTGAGAGCACGTTAGCCCTGGCACGGCGTTTACTGGCAGAGCCGCTTGATATCTCTCTACCCGCTTGGCCTCGCGACCCGCAGGGGATTTACTTCGGCGGTAACGACATGCAGCTTTCGCCACGCGCGTTGATCCAAATCGGAGAGCTCTATCGTAACGATGGCGTGATTGACGGTGAGCGCCTGCTACCACAGGGCTGGGTCGAGGCTTCCTGGCAACCCAGGGGCCGCTCGCCCTGGACCGGCGATGGCTATGGGTATGGCTGGTTCGTTACCCGTTTGGCGGGCGAAGACGTCTACTACGGCCGAGGCTTTGGCGGCCAAGCACTCTACGTGATTCCCGAGCGGGCGCTGACGATCGCCATCACGGCCGACCCTAACCCGCCCTCCCCCGGTGGGCAGTTTCAGCATGAGCTACATCGGCTAGTGAGTGCGCTATTGGATAAAGAAGCCACTGAGCACTAGCGGCTCTATTCTGCCTTCAGCGTCGCTTCCTCACCCTCCACCTTCAACTTGGCATGAATGAAGTCGCTGTGGCTAACGTGGAGCAGGCTGGCGAGACGGCGGATGCGGTGCTCTTCCAGGGGGTCGAGGCTGCCGTCGGCCCAGGCGAGGTGCCACATGAGAGTGACGAGTTCGCAGCGCTGGGGGTAGTCATAGTGGGCGTTGATTAGGCTGACGAAGGGGTAGTAGCCCACCGCTTGGTCGACTTCCTCTTCGGCCAGGGCGATCAGCTCCTCGACCTCGCCTTGGGATAGCGAATAACGCTTGGTGAGCATCGCGCAAACGGCTTGGCGCTCGGCGGTGGAGACGTCGTAATCGGCGCGCATCACTTCGCATAACAGCGCCGCTGCGGCCAGTTCCAAGGTCAGTTCTGGCTGCGGGCGGCGCTGCGGCTCGGCCAGGGTACGATGAAAAAAATCGGCAATGGTATCCAGCACGGTCGCTCTCCTCAAGTGAATCAAGGGTAGTCAAATAGTCGGACTACATTTTTTTCACTTGGTGCCCTGACCGCGCCTAGCGCGTCTAGACCGCCTGTTTTAAACCCTACGCTTCCCCAGAAGAAACCTTTACGACTTGCGCTTCACCAACTGCTCTTTGAGCTGCTTGGGCACCTGCTTGATGATCAAGCGGTCCTGGTTTTCGTCGTACTCGATGCTCGAACCGAGCAGGTGCGAGTCGAAGCTGATCGACACCCCTCCGGCGCGGCCGGTGAAGCGGCGAAACTGGCTGAGCGTTTTTTTGTCTGGCGGAATCTCCGGCGAAAGGCCGTAGTCGAGGTTGCGGATGTGGTCATAGAACGCCTTGGGTGCGCTCTCATCGACCAGTTCGGAGAGCGTTTCCAGGGTGATGGGCTCACCGCGTTTGAGCTGCTCGCTGGCGTAATCCACGAGGGTATCGGTCTTCTCGCGGCTAGCGGCTTCGTCGAACTCCTCTTTTTCGACGTAATCGCTGAACGCCTTGAGCAGCGTGCGCGTCTCGGCGGGGGCATCGATCCCCTCCTGCATGCCGAGAAAGTCGGCCATCGCCTCGCCTAGCTTCTTGCCACCCCGGTCTTTCAAGAACGAGACGTATTGGGTGCTGGCGCCGCCTTCCTGCCACTGGCTCAGGTTGATGCGTAGCGCCAGCGTCAGTTGGCTGGTATTGAGCAGCACTGCAGGCGCGGCCTGATGCCCTTCATCGATGCCGATCCCTTCGCGCTGATGTGCCAGCGCCATGAACAGGGTATCGGTGTCGCCCTGGCGCAGGTGGCCAAAGACGAGATAACCACCGACTGAAAGCTGCTCGCCCAGCGTGGCGATCAGGCGCTCGGCCATAGCACTGGTCAACGCGGCAAAGTCGCGCGTGCTGTCCTGATATTCGTGCAGCCATACGGCGAAGGGCCCCGCCGCGTCGCCCTCCTCGACAAAGCGCCCCCACCCCTTGGGCTTGGTGTTGTAGGTATCGTTGAGCGCATTGACCAACTGACTCATGCTGGCATCGCTCGAGGCGGGGCTGGGGGAGAGCGTAAGCTGCAAGCGCTCCCCGTCGAGTGTGGGGTCCAGGCGGTGTACGAGGCTATTCACTAGCGGCATGGCAAGGCGTCATCCTAAAACGAGAGGGGTTACGGCTTTAAGCGGTAGCCGGTGCGAAAGATCCAGGCAACGGCAGCCAGGCACAGGCTCAAGAACACCAGAATCATGGCCACGCTGGCCACGACGCTAACGTCGCTGATGCCATAGAAGCTCCAGCGAAAGCCGCTGACCAAATAGACCACGGGATTGAACAGCGTCACACCTTGCCAAAACGGCGGCAGCATCTCGATGGAGTAGAAGCTTCCACCCAGAAAGGTCAGCGGGGTGATGACCAAAAGCGGCACCAGTTGGAGCTTGTCGAAGCCATCGGCCCAGATGCCGATGATGAACCCAAGTAGGCTAAAGGTGATGGCCGTCAGCACCAAAAACACCAGCATCCACAGCGGGTGCTCGATGTGTAGCGGCACGAAAAGACTCGCCGTCCCCAGGATGATAAGCCCGAGCAGAATCGATTTGGAGGCCGCCGCGCCCACATAGCCAATAACAATTTCCAGATAGGAGATCGGCGCCGATAACAGCTCGTAGATGCTGCCGGAAAACTTAGGAAAAAAGATGCCGAACGAGGCGTTGGAGACGCTCTGGGTGAGCAGCATCAGCATGATCAGGCCCGGCACGATGAAGGCGCCGTAGCTCACGCCCTCTATTTCGGTGATGCGCGAACCAATCGCTGCGCCGAACACCACGAAATAGAGCGACGTGGAGATCACCGGCGAGACGATGCTTTGTAGCAGCGTGCGCCGAATACGCGCCATTTCAGCCATGTAGATGGCTCGGATGGGGTAGAGGTTCATGCGCGCTCCTTGACCAAATCGACGAAGATATCCTCGAGAGAGCTCTGCCGGGTGTGCAAATCTTTGTAGCTAATGCCTTCGGCGTTCAGCGCGTTGAGCAGCGTCGAAATACCGGGGCCTTCGGGCACTTGGCGGCCATCGTAGGTGTAGACCAGCTCGCTGCCTTCGGCGGCCAAGGTGAGATCGTACGCACCCAGCGCGTTGGGAATGGCGGCAAGCGGGCGGTGTAGCTGCAAGGTGAGCTGCTTGCTGCCAAGCTTTTTCATCAGCGCGTGCTTCTCCTCCACCAGTACGATTTCGCCGTGATTGATCACGCCAATGCGGTCGGCCATCTCCTCGGCTTCTTCGATGTAGTGGGTGGTGAGAATGATGGTCACGCCGTCGTCGCGAAGCCTGCGCACCACGTTCCACATGTCGCGGCGAAGCTCCACGTCGACCCCAGCGGTGGGTTCGTCGAGAAACAGCACGCGGGGCTCGTGGGAGAGCGCCTTGGCGATCAGCACGCGCCGCTTCATGCCGCCGGAGAGCGTCATCAAACGATTATGGCGTTTTTCCCACAGCGAGAGCGCCTTGAGCACCTTTTCAATGTGCCCAGGATTCGGCGGCTTGCCGAACAGACCACGACTGAAAGTGACCGTGTTCCAAACGGTTTCGAACGCTTCGTTGGTGAGCTCTTGAGGCACGAGGCCAATACGCTCGCGCGCTTTGCGGTAGTCGCTGACGTTATCGAAACCATCGACCGTAACGCGCCCTTCACTGGCGCTGACCAGCCCGCAGACGATGCTGATCAAGGTGGTCTTGCCCGCCCCGTTGGGGCCGAGCAGGGCAAAGATTTCGCCGCGCTGGATATGTAGATCGACCTGCTTTAGCGCGTGAAAACCACCGTCGAAGGTTTTCTTGACGCCGTCGATGGCGATGATGGGGTCGTTCAAGACGAACTCCTGAAAGGCCTCGACGCACCCAGGCGGATGCGTCGAGTCGTTCATGGTGCGAGCTGGCGGCGGCTAGCTGCGGCTGGTGATTTCGAGCAGGTGGTAGCCGAACTGGGTACGCACGGGGCCGTGCACCTGGTTGAGCTCGCCGCTGAACACGACCTTGTCGAACTCAGGCACCATCTGTCCCGGGCCAAAGCTGCCCAGATCACCGCCCTGGCGGCCGGAGGGGCAACTTGAGTGCTGCTTGGCGACCTCGGCGAAATCACGGCCGTTTTCGATTTCCTGCTTGAGCGCGAGACACTGTTCTTCGCTGTTGACGAGAATGTGGCGGGCGGTTGCGCGTGCCATAGAGAACTCCAAAATAATCGAGCAAGTAAGGGGACAATCAAGCCGCACAGTTTACCACGGCTCGCCGAGCGCTCCACTGCGACGCAGTGCTTCACCGACGCGCGCCAGCGCATTTTCGTGCGGCCCGCGCGCAACCGGCCCACGGCTGCAGGCGACCACGACGACGTCACGCGCGCTTTCGGCAGTGCCCCGCGTGACGATCCCTGCATCGCAGGTACGCCGGTGCTGGGTGCCGGTCTTGTGGGCAAAACGCGCCGCTCCGGCCGAGAGGGCAAGCCCGGCCTTGAGCCGCCCCTCGCCCGATGTGGTGTGCTGCATGAGCGAAAGGACGGGGGCAAAGCGCGCTTCCTGACGTAGCCCCGCGAGCAAATCGCCGTAGGTGCGCAGCGGCGCGCTGTTTTCACCGCTGGCCTCATAGGCATCGAAGGCGCTGTCATAGTCGGGCGCATCGAAGCTACTCGGGCTAACGCCGAGCCGCCTGACAAGCGCGCCAGGACGGTCAGCCACGCGGTGCTGTCGCAGGGCGATGAAGTCGCGCCCCGTCAGCGCTCGCGCCTCGGGATGCATCTGGGCGTAAACGCCTTGGCGCACGCCGACCAGCCGAGTGATCGGCCCAAGCGTTGACGCATCACCGCCACCTGCAGTCACCAGCGCCTGGGCGCGGCGGTTGACGGCTTCCAGCCCAACGCGATGAATCAACATGTCGGAGGCGGTGTTGTCGCTTACGGTGATCATCTGCTCGAGCAGGTAGTTAATCGAGATGGGCGTTCCGGGGTCGTGCCAGATGGTCGGCCCGGCGCCGTCGACGAAGTCCTCATCGCGCAGCACCAGGCGCTCATCCAGGCTCAACTCCTCTTGATCGCGCTCGGCGAACACCTCGGCTGCAATCGGCACCTTCACCAAGGAAGCGAGGTACCAAGGATCATCGGCGCGCCAGGAGAAGGCTTCGCCGCCGTCAATGTCGTACACGTAAAGCCCCAGCGTACCGCCGAACACCTCCTCGATGGCCGCCACCCGCGCGCGAAGGTCTCCCTGCCAGGCGCTCTGCTTATCCACCTCTCGATACCAGTCGGCATGGGCGGGCAAGGCCAGCATCAGGGAGAGCGCCAGAACCATCAACGCCATCACGTTTCTAACGCTTGCACTGCTTTCTGTCCGCATACCGCTACACCACGTCTTCAAGACTGACCGCTCCTTTCTCGAGATATACGTTCTCAAGGTATGTCGCTCTCAAGAGGTATGTCGCTGTCTGAGAGTCGAGGGTCTAGACTACGGCGAAGAGCGCTCGTTCACCGTCGCGCCGCCATCCAGCGGGTCACCACGATCCATAGCGCCGCGCCCAGTATCAACAGCCCGCCGACGCCAAGCGCCTGTGGATAGGTATAGGCGCCCTCGCCTTCGAGCAGAAAACGCAGCACCAGAAAGATGGCCACGATATGGAAAATGAAGGCTTTTAACGCGTCCGTGCCCACCAGCGTCAAGGGCAAGAGCGCCTTGGCGGCCAATGCACCGCCCGCCAGCGCAAGCGCCAATAGCGCCAAGGCGCCACCCAGGCTATACAGCATGAACATGAGCTCCGGCGGATGTTTACCTGCATTCTGGGCCACCGCCATCATAGCGGCATCGACGTCACCTTTGATCGCTGCCATGACGAAGAAGGCCGCCACCATCAAAAGCCCCACGCCCAATAGCGTACCCACCAGCTGCCAACGGCGTTTAGCATCGAAGTAACAGCGCAGAACGGCTTCGCCGATCAAAAGCCCCACCAGCACCAAGGGGGCTCGGCTGATCTGCCCCCAGGCGTAATAGTCTTCATGGTCGACTAAAAACGCCTTGAGTAAATTATTGCCGCCAAAGGTGAGGGTTTGCAGCCACGCAGATAGCCCCACCAACGCGATGATGATCGCCACGCGGCTCCATAGCGGCGCGCGCGCCCACAAAGGCAACAGCAGCGGTACCCACAAAAGAGCCACGGCGTAGAAGCCGAGAATCTCCACCCAGATGGCGTAGTTGCGGTACATCAGGGTATCGACGATGTCGCTGGGGGCGTTGAACGGCAGCATCTCGACGACCACCAGCACCTTGTACCAAAACCACACTTCCAGCGCGCGCAGCCATAGCTTCAGCCGCCGCCGGGGCCAGTCCTCATCTTGGGTGTGCGATAAGAACGCGACGGCCAAGGCAATACCGAACACCAGAATGAACAACGACGAGGAGAACTTGGTGAGAAAATGAACAGGCACCATGCCCCAATCGGGCACGTTGCGTATACCCAAAAGCCCGCTCACGGCGTGGCTTACGATCATCAAGGCAATGGCGGTACCGCGGGCCAAGTCGATAGCATCAATGCGGCCTTCGGCCTTGGGCAACTGGGGAGTCTGCATCAGTAAAGATGCCATAGGCACGTCCTTGTCGGCGAAGAGTAGCGTTAGTTACTCCTAACATAGCGTTGAAGCCACAGACGTGCCGTTGATAGCGCACACAGCAAGATGCCCCGCCGGTAGCGGGGCATCTTGGGGCTCATCCTTGAGCCGGAAAGAGGTCAGTTCCTTTGCGTGGGTCTTACCACTGGGCGTCGTCTTCCTCTTCAGCGGTGCCCCACTCCTGCTCTTCTTCCTCTTCCTCGTAGGTGTATTCTTGCTCTTCCTCTTCGTACTCGGTGCCTACGTTTTCATCGGTTTCGTAGGTGTTGAAAGAGCCCTGATCATCTTGCGGTTCATCGTAAGGCGCCGGCTCTTGCGGCGCGGTGCCACCTTCCATTTCAGCGAAGGCGAGCGGGCTGGCCATCAGGCCGAAAGATACGCCGAGGATACCGAGCTTTTTGAGAGAGTCCTTCTTCATCATGATCGTGCCTCCTAATTGGCTTCACTTTCTTACTACGTTTAAAGCGGTTTAAAGCTTAAGTCCTACTAACACTTCAACTTCTGGAGTAAGAACGTCAAGGTTGTCCTACCTGTGCGTTCTTGCCCTGAACACTGCACCGGCCATGCCACGCCGTGCCATAAAAATTAAAAAACATATAAAAACAGAAACTTAAATAAATAAAAAGCGTGCCAACGCAGTTCGCGCAGCACGCTCAACAGAAGTCATTATTGTTTCGCTTTGACACATGGGCCCCGCTGGCCGTGTCAGCGGGGCGTTTGTTGACTCAATGCGAGTGGCGCGGCACCTCTGCGCCCCGACACCCCACCAGAAAATCGAAGTCACAGCCTTCATCGGCCTGCAGCACCCGCTCGATGTAGAGCTGGCGGTAGCCGCCCTGACGGGCGATCAGCGTCGATGCCGCCGTGGCGTCACACTTCGCCAGCCGCGTGGCAATTTGCTCATCACTCACGTCCAGATGCAGCCGCCCGCTCTGGCAGTCGAGCTCGATCCAGTCGCCGTTTTGTACCGCGGCCAGTGGGCCACCGGCGGCCGCTTCCGGCGCCACGTGCAGCACTACCGTGCCGTAGGCCGTCCCGCTCATGCGCGCATCCGAAATACGCACCATATCCGTCACGCCCTGCGCCAAAATCTTGGGCGGTAGGCCCATATTGCCCACCTCCGCCATGCCGTGGTACCCACGCGGGCCGCAGTGCTTCATGACCAGAATGTCGCTCGCCTCGACGTCCAGACCCGGGTCGTTGATCCGCGCCTTGTAGTCGTCGAAGTCCTCGAACACCACCGCCCGGCCGCGGTGCTGCATCAGTGCGGGCGTCGCCGCCGATGGCTTGAGCACCGCACCGTTAGGGGCAAGGTTGCCGCGCAGGATGCAGATGCCGCCGTCCGCAGTGAGCGGGTTGTCCAGCGGGCGGATCACCGCGTCGTTGTAGAGCGGTGCGTCCTGCACGTTCTCCCAGAGCGTTTTGCCGTTGACGGTGAGCGCGTCCCTGAACGGCAGCCGGTCGGCTTCGCCCAGGCGTCGGAGAACCGCAGGCAGCCCCCCAGCGTAGTAGAACTCTTCCATTAGAAAGCGTCCGGAGGGCTGCAGGTCGACCAGCGTGGGCGTGCCACGCCCGACCCGGCTCCAGTCATCGAGCGTGAGATCCACGCCGATACGTCCGGCAATGGCTTTGAGGTGAATCACCGCGTTGGTAGAACCGCCGATCGCCGCGTTGGTACGAATCGCGTTGTCGAAGGCTTCCTTCGTGAGCACCTTCGAGAGTCTGAGATCCTCATGGACCATCTCGACGATGCGGTTGCCCGAAAGATGCGCCAGCACGTAGCGGCGCGAATCCACCGCCGGAATCGCCGCGTTATGGGGCAGCGACACGCCGAGTGACTCCGCCATGCAGGCCATGGTCGAGGCGGTGCCCATGGTGTTGCAGGTGCCCGTCGAGCGCGACATGCCCGCCTCGGCGGCCATGAAGTCGTGCAGCGAGATTTCGCCGGCCTTGACCTGCTCGGAGAGCTTCCAGACCACAGTGCCGGAGCCGATGTCCCGGCCCTCGTGCTTGCCGTTGAGCATCGGCCCGCCGGTGACCACGATGGTCGGAATATCACAGCTCGCCGCACCCATCAGCAGCGCTGGGGTGGTCTTGTCGCAGCCCACCAATAGCACCACCGCATCGATCGGGTTGCCGCGAATCGCTTCTTCCACATCCATGCTCGCGAGGTTGCGAGTGAACATCGCCGTGGGGCGAAGATTGGACTCGCCGTTGGAGAAGACCGGAAACTCGACCGGGTAGCCGCCGGCCTCGAGCACGCCTTTTTTCACGTGCTCGGCGAGCTTGCGAAAGTGGGCGTTGCAAGGGGTCAGCTCCGACCAGGTGTTGCAGATACCGATGATCGGCTTGCCCTGGAATTCATGATCAGGAATGCCCTGATTCTTCATCCAGCTTCGATACATGAAGCCGTTCTTGTCGGCGGTGCCGAACCACTGAGCCGAGCGTAGGGGGGCTTTTTTTTGTTGATCGGACATGAGGGCTCTCCGGAACGGTCGTAGAAAGAAAAACGGTGTTAGGCGCGCTGTCGGCGGGTCTGCTTCCAGCGGTCGAACATGACGGCCAGCAGCAGGATCGCGCCACGTACCAGGTACTGGTAAAAGGTGGGCACGTTGAGAAGCCCCATGGCGTTCTGCACGCAGCCCATGATCAAAACCCCCACCACGACGCCGGTGATCGTCGCCACCCCGCCGGAGAGCGCGACGCCGCCCAGTACGCAGGCGGAGATGACCGCAAGCTCGAGCCCCATGGAGGTGTTGGGGTCGCCCAAGCCCATGCGCGAGGCGAGCAGCACCCCGACGACGCCTGCGACCACGCCCTGCAGACCGAAGACGATGATCTTGAGGCGTCGCACGTTGACTCCGGCCAGGGCCGCCGCCTCCGAATTACCGCCGGTGGCGAGCACGTTGCGCCCAAACGCGGTCATGTTGAGCACCACGCCAAAAATCACGAAGCAGGCCAGCATAGTCCAGACTGGTAGCGTCAGACCCAGAAACGAAGCGCTACCCAGGTCGAAAAAACCCGGCACGGTGATCATCACCGCATCACCACCGGAGGTGATGTAGGCCAGGCCGCGTACGAACTCCATGGCTGCTAGCGTGGCGATCAGCGAGTTGATGCCGAAGCGAGCGATCACCAACCCATTGAAAGCGCCCACAGCGCCACCGGCCACGATGCCACCGATCACGCCGATAAAAACGCTACCTGTACTGGAAGTGACCACCGCCGCCACCACGCCTGCGAAGGCTACGGTGGAGGCTACAGAAAGATCGACTTCTCCCAGCGCCAGTACCAGCATCATGGTGGTGGCGAGGCTGCCGATCAGGGTGATCGAGAGCAAAAGCCCGACCATGTTGCGCCCGGTGAGGAAGTCCGGAATGAACACTGCCAGCGCTACGAACAGCAACAGAAAGATGGCGATCAGTCCCGAGGTATCCAGCAGCGTGCGCAGCGGCTTGATCAAACCCTGGCGGCCGGCGGGGCGCGCCGGCGCCCTGACGTCTTCTTGATAAGGGGTGGCCTTGTTCGTTGTCATCGTCAAACCCTTTGAAAGAATCGGTTCAGGCCGGCAGCGCCAGCCCCAGCAGGCGCTCCGGTGTCGCCTCAGCGCGCTCCACCACCTCGACCAGCGCGCCATCGCGCATCACCGCGATGCGGTCGCAAATCGAGCTCACCTCGGCCAGGTCGCTCGAGATCACCACCACGCTCTTGCCTTGCTCGGCGAGGTCGTAGAGCAGGCCGTAGATGTCACGCCGCGCGCCCACGTCGATGCCCCGGGTCGGCTCATCCATGACGAACAGGTCGATCTTTTCAGAGAGCCAGCGAGCGAGAATCACCTTCTGCTGGTTGCCGCCGGAGAGCTTGCCGATCGGCGCGCGATAGCTCGGCGTCTTGACACTGAGCTTCTGGATGTAGTCCTGGGCGTTGCGTCGCTCGCGCCCGGGGTGGCGAAATACGCCAAGCCGCTTGAAAAAGCGCCGACAGCTGATGTTCAGATTGTCCGCCACGCTCGCCACGGGAAAGATGCCTTGGGACTTGCGATCCTCCGGGCACATGGCGATGCCGGCGCGAATCGCCTCCCCCGGGCTCTTGAAGCGCCGGGTCACGCCGTTGAAGGTGACGCTGCCCGCCTTCGGCGCCTCGACTCCGCACACCAAGCGAAGCAGCTCGCTGCGCCCGGCGCCGACCAGCCCGAATAGGCCAAACACTTCGCCCTTTTTCACCGCGAAGCTGACCGGCGTGCTGACACCGCGCCCCTCGATTGCGTCCACCCGCAGCGCGATCTCGCCAGTCTCGCGAGGGCGATAGCCGTAGACGTCGTCGATGTCCCGGCCGACCATCTCACTAACCAGTTGGTCGTGAGTGAGCGTTGCCATCTGCTCGTGGGTGCGAATATGGCAGCCATCACGAAAGATGGTCACCGCATCGCACATCTCGAACACCTCCTCCATGCGGTGGGTCACGTAGAGCACCACGCGCCCTTCGTCCCGCAACCTTTGGACGATGCGTTTGAGCTGGCGCGTCTCCTGCACCGACAGGCTGCTGGTGGGCTCGTCGAAGGCGATCACTCGGGCATCGCGCAGAAGCGCCCGGCCGATCTCGATCATCTGCTGCTGGCCGATGGAGAGCTCGCGCACTTTGGTCGAGGGGTGGATCGCCCCTTCGCCCAGATCCTGAAGGATTGCAAGCGCCCGCTCCTTCAATCGGCGACGATCCACGAACCCGCTGCGCGTGGGTAGCTGGCCCAGCAGCAGGTTCTCCGCCACCGACATGTTCGGCGACAGGGTCAGCTCCTGGTAGATGATCGCCACCCCTTCGCGCAGCGCCTCGCGGGCGTTGGTGAAGACGTGGCGCTGACCGTCGATCCAGAGCGCTCCTTCGGTGGTGCGGTTAACGCCGCTGAGTACCTTGAGCAGCGTCGACTTACCGGCGCCGTTCTCGCCCATCAGCGCGTGGACCTGCCCGGCGTGGGCGGCGAAGCTCACCTTGTCGAGCGCCCGCACGCCGGGGAACACCACGCTGATCTCCTCGAAACGAAGAAACGGCTGGGTCATGTCGTTCTCCTCTTCGTCGGCCGGTTTCAAAGGCCCAGCTCCTCGCGCACGTCCTGCCAGTTGTCACGGGTCATCAGAGTGCCAGTGGTCTCGGTATTGGCCGGCGGCTGCTCATCCTCGGCGATCCAGCGGTAGAGATCCTCGGCGGTCTGGCGGCCGTGCATGGTGGAACTTACCGCCACGGTGCCGTGAAAGCCGGTCGGGTTGTTGCGAGAGAACTCGGCAAAAGCGGCGCCGGAGCCATTGATGCCTACGCCGATCACGTTCTCGGGCGCCAGCCCATACTGCTCGGTGGCGCGCACGCCGCCCAGCACGCTCTCCTCGTTCAAGGCGTAGATCACCCAGTGCTCGAAACCGCCGCGCTGGGAGAGCACCGGCGAGGCGGCGGAAAACGCCCCACTGGTATCGGTACTCTGCTGGGGCGCATCGAAGATATTCGCCTCGGGAAAGCCCGCATCAATCAGCGCCTGGGTGGCGCCATCGGTGCGCTCTACCGCCGTGGGCAGTTCGTTGTTGGTGATGCGCAGCGCGGCGACCTCGTCCATATCCCAACCGCGGGCCTGCATCTCGGCAGCGATCGCCTCACCCACCTGCATGCCGATTTTGGTGCCCGACATCCCCAGATGCGGCACGCCCTCCATCGGCTCACCGCTGGAGGTCACGAACTGATCGTCCACGGTGATCACCTTCATGCCGTATTGTTCGGCGCGGTTCATGATCGCCGGCCCCAGGCGCACATCCGGCGGGCAGATGACGAAGCCTTGCGCTCCCTGGGAGTAAAGGTTGTCGATGGCGCTGAGCACCTCCTGACCATCTTCACCGCCGAGACGCACCACCTGAAAGCCCAGCTCCTCGCCGGCGGCGGTAGCGGCCTGCTGCTCATTGATGAACCAGGCCTGCTCGGGCTTCTTGACGATAAAACCGATTTTTACGTTCTCGTCGCTTTGCGCCTGAGCGGCGAACGGAGCCATCATGATGGCGCTGCAAAGTGCAAGGCGAGCGAGTGAATGGGTCAAGCGCATGGTGAAGCTCCTTCCAATCGTTTGTTGTTGTGAGTCTTACGTTCTGGATCACGCCGACGCGGCGTTCGGGTTTGGTCAGCTATCGTTCTCTTCACGGGTAGAAAAACGCAGCACGGTGCGCGAATGATAGCGCTCGCCGGGCTCTAGAATCGTGCTGGGGAAGCTCTCTTGATTGGGTGAGTCGGGGAAGTGCTGAGTTTCCAGCGCGAACCCCGAGCGCCGCTGATAGACCTCGCCGCGCTTGCCAGTCAGTTCGCCGCCGAGAAAATTGCCCGAGTAGAACTGGATACCCGGCTCGGTGGTTTCGATCTCCAGCACCCGGCCGGTGGTCGGCTCCCACACCCGCGCGGCCAGTGTCAGCGCACCGTCGCCGGCCTTCTCGCGATCGAGCACGAAGTTATGGTCGTACCCTTGGCCGAAGGTCAACTGCTCGTTGTCCTGATCGATACGCTCACCGATAGCCGTTGGCCGCGTGAAGTCAAAAGGCGTCCCGGCTACCTCACGCCGTTCACCTGTAGGGATCAGGCTGTCATCGACCGGGGTGAAGGTGTCGGCATTGAGCATGAGCTGGTGGGCCTCGATGCTCGCGTGGCCCTCGCCGACCAGGTTGAAGTAGCTGTGCTGGGTCAGATTGACCGGCGTGGCCTTGTCGGTTTCGGCCACGTAGTCGATGACCAACTCGTCCTGGTCGGTCAGGGTGTAGGTCACTTCGACATCGAGTTCGCCAGGGTAGCCCTCTTCGCCGTCGGCGCTGGTGTAACGCAGCACCACCCCCGGGCCGCGAGCGTTATCAACGGGCTCGGCCTGCCAAAGCTTTTGATCGAAGCCTTGCTCGCCGCCATGCAGGTGGTTATCGCCATCGTTGGTGGCAAGCGTAAAAGTCTCGCCCTCCAGCGAAAAACGGCCGCCCGCGATACGGTTGCCGTAGCGCCCGATGAGCGCGCCGAAGTAGGGATTCACCTGTCGGTAGGTATCGGAGAGGTAGCCATCGAGCGTATCGAACCCGAGCACGATATCGTCGAATTGCCCTTGGCTATCCGGCACTTCGAGCGAGACGATGGTGCCACCGTAGTTGATCACCTCGAGCTCGAGGCCGTTGACGTTAGTGAGACGATAGCGATCCACCTCTCGGCCATCGGGCAGTTGCCCGAAAATACTCTGTTCGATGCCGGGAGTGCGATTGGGTTGATTCATTGGCGATGTCTCTTGCTGCGCGTGGGCCGTACTCACTCCCAGCAGCGACCCACCCATCGCAGAGAGCAGTACCGGGACGAATGAACCCCGTAGAACGTTCGGTATGAACATGCCCGCTCCTTGAAGGATTGTTGTTATCAGGGCGAAATCACCATTTTCAGGTCAGCCTCTACACTAGGTAATTCTCCCATAACCGACCAATACAGAAATCCGCTAAAAGTGATATACGTATGGATATTGCAATCAGAGGAAGGCTTGTTTCATGGGCAAATTGGCAGAGGAGTGGTTTCTCGACGCTCGACTAAAGTTGCGTCATTTTCAGCTTTTCATCGCGCTGGACGAGCAGCGTAACCTGCACCGCGCGGCGCGCCAGCTCGGCATCAGCCAACCCGCGGCGTCCAAGCTTCTGGGCGATCTCGAGGCGGGGTTGGGGGTGCGCCTTTTCGAGCGCCAGCCACGTGGGCTGACGCCCAATTGGTATGGTGAAGTAATGATTCGCCAAGCGCACAGCGTGCTCTCGGCGCTGCGCCATACGGGGGAGGAACTTTCGGCGCTGCACGACGGCCATCAGGGGACCGTGGCTGTCGGCACGGTCATGGCACCGGCGGTGACGCTTCTGACCAGCGCCATCGAGCGCGTGCATCGCGACCGCCCGGCGCTCAAGATCAGCGTCGATGTGGACGTGAGCAAGGCGCTGGTGCCGCGCCTTTTGGAGGGCGAACTCGATTTCGCCATCACCCGCATTCCAGCGGGCAGCGATATCGAGCACTTCGTCTTCGAGGAGATCGGCGAGGAGCAGCTCTGTTTCATCTGCCGTGAAGGGCACCCGCTGGCACACGACGCGACCCCTACCCTTACCGATATGGCCACCTTTCCCTGGGCGCTACAACCTCCTGGCGCCTTGATGCGCCAGCGGGTCGACAGCCTGTTTCTGCATCACCAAATTGCGCCGCCGCGCCAAGTGGTCGATACCGCCGACCTGCTGGTCTCGCTGGCGCTGGTGTCGAAATCAGACACCCTGACGGTCATCACCCGGGAAACCGCGGACCTGCTCTGTGCGCCGCATCGCTTTCGTCGATTGACGTTCGACGAAACGCTGAGCGTGCAGCCTTATGGCCTGGTCAGCCTTCGTCATCGCCGGCTGTCGCCGGGGGCGGCGGTACTGATGAGCGAGCTGCGATCACTGGTCGCCCGGGACAAGCGCTGATGGCTCTTCTGGCGCGCCCAATACGCCCGCCCGTTAGCACTCACGTACTTTCGCCGGGTTGCAAAGTGAAGCCAACATCGTGACGCTTGCGGTGAACGTGCTGGCCGGCGAGTCGGCGAATCAGCGCCTGCCCCGCCAAGCGGCCCATGGTTTCGCGGGGCGAGACGATCGTCGTGAGACGGGGCGTGATGTGCTGGCCAAACGCCAACCCGTTGAACCCGGCGATGGCGATATCCTCGGGAACCCGTAGCCCCTGGCGGTTTGCCGCCAGCAGCGCCCCGGCGCCGAGATCGTCGTTGGCAAAATGGATCGCCTGCGCCGCTGGGTACTCTCTCGACACCCGGGCCAGACCCAGCGCGCCGGCCTCGAGGCTTCCCAGGGTCTCCAACTCCACAAGCGGCGCCTCGAGGCCGGCGCACTCGAGAACCTCCCGGTGCCCCTGGTAGCGCATGAACGCTCGATAGTCGTCGCCGAGCCGCGCACCGACATAAACGATGCGCCGGTAGCCCCGCTCGAGGAGATGACGCGCCATGCAGCGACCCGCCGCCACATGGTCCAGACCAACGTTGAGGTCGAGACTCGGCCCAAGCTCCATAATCTCCATGATCGGATGGCTGGCGTTCGTCAGCAGCGTATGGCTCGCCTCGCTATGGCGCAGCCCCGCCATGACCAGCGCCGAGCAGGACCACCCCATGAACGTGCGCACCAGCTGATACTCGCGATCCAGGTCGTAGTCGGTGTTGCCGAGCAGCAGCTGGTAGCCTTCGCCTTCCAGGGTTTCCTGCAGCCCCTTGATGACTTCGACGAAAACACTGTTGCTCAAGGAAGGCACGATCACGGCGACCAGCGAAGAGCGTGAGGAAGCGAGGCTGCCGGCGACCCGATTGGGCACGTATCCCAAACGCTCGACACTATCCAGCACGCTTTGACGCGTCCGGTCGCTGACCTTGTCGGGGTGATTCAGCGCTCGCGACACCGTCATCGGCGACACCCCTGCGGCTTTGGCTACCTGTCCAAGCGTCACCTGATCGGAGCGACGGCGCGGCTTGATCGTATCGAAAGCGGCTTTAGACATTAGTCACACATCCTGATCGTTGGGCTTGTCGCTGGGCGAAGGGTCATCTAGAACGTAATGGTAGCGCTATCATTGGCGTTTTTCCCGAGCGATCCGTCGAATCGGTCATAACAACAAGACAGAGGTAACGCCTGGTGAGCACGCAACGACCACGCCCGGCCCGCGTCGGCGTCATTGGACTTGGCGCCATGGGGCTGGGGATCGCCGAAACCCTGCACCAAAGCGGCTTCGATGTGACCGGCTGCGACATCAACGCCTCGGCGCGTACGGCGTTCGTCGCCCTGGGCGGCGCCAGCGTCGAGAGCCCCGCCGAGTTGCATGATTGCGAGATCGTATTGACGGTGGTCATCAACGGTCATCAGGTCGAACAGGTGTTATTTGGTGAACAGGGGCTGGCCTCCACGCTGGCCCGGGGCAGCCTGATCCTTCAATGCGCCACGATCGCTCCAAGCCAAGCCAAAGCGCTGCACGCGCGCCTGACGTCGCACGGGCTGGGAATGCTCGATGCTCCCATCAGCGGCGGCGCAGCCAGGGCGAAAAGCGGCGAGCTTTCAGTCATGGCCTCCGGCGCGCCCGAGACTTTCGCCCAGGCGCAGTCCGTGCTCGATGCCATGGCCGCCCACGTCTATCGCCTGGGAGACGCTCCCGGTGTCGGTTCGAGCATGAAGCTCGTCAATCAACTGCTGGCGGGGGTTCATATCGCCAGCGCCGCCGAAGCCGTAGCGCTTGGGATTCGAATGGGACTCGCTCCCGAGGTCGTCTTCGAGGTAATCACTCACTCGGCGGGCAATTCCTGGATGTTCGAGAATCGCGTTCCGCATATTCTCAGCGGCGACTACACGCCGCTGTCGGCCGTGGATATCTTCGTCAAGGATCTCGATCTCGTACACCAGACCGGGCGCGAGCTCTCGATGGCGACCCCGGTGGCCGCGAGCGCGCTACAGCAGTTCATGGCGGCAAGCGGGGCGGGGTTCGGCCGAGAGGACGATGCGGCGGTCATCAAGGTTTATCAAAAGCTCTCCGGTATTACCCTGCCAAGCGCCGCCAACGATGACACGGTTCAGGTCAGCCCCAGGAAATGACATGAAAGGTAGCACGGCACCATGATTCGATTAGCCGCCAACCTCACCATGATGTTCAACGAACATGCGTTCATGGACCGGTTTTCGGCCGCAGCCGAGGCCGGGTTCAAGGGTGTCGAGTACCTGTTTCCCTACGCCTATAGCGCACGGGAACTACGCGACGCCCTCGAGCAGACGCAGCTGACGCAAGTGCTGTTCAACCTGCCGCCGGGGGATTGGGAAGCGGGTGAGCGAGGGCTTGCCAGCCTCCCCGGTCGCGAGGCCGAGTTTCGCGACTCGGTCATCCAGGCCCTGCAATACGCCGAAGCGCTGGACTGCCCACAAATCCACGCCATGGCGGGCGTACTGCCCGACCAGGCCAATGCGTCGACTCGCGCCGAGCATGAAGCCACGTACCTGCGCAATCTGCGCTATGCCGCCAGGGAAGCAGCCAAACTGGACCGGACACTTCTGATCGAGCCCATTAACCGCCGCGACATGCCGAACTATTTTCTGTCGCGACAGGCGCAGGCCATGGAGGTACTCAGGCAGGTCGAGGCGCCCAACCTCAAGCTTCAGTTCGATCTCTATCACTGCCAAGTCATGGAAGGCGACCTGATCCGCCATCTGGAGAAGCAGTTCGACGCCATTGGCCATGTGCAGGTAGCCGGCGCGCCTGAACGCCACGAACCCGATGTCGGCGAAATTCACTATCCGGCCTTGTTCGAAAGGCTCGAGGCGCTGGGCTATGACGGCTGGATCGGCTGCGAGTACCGGCCCGCCGGAAAGACGCGCGACGGGCTTGGCTGGGGGCGCGATTACGGACTGGTGCCGTGACCCGACGCGGGTCGAGTGAAGATGAATCGTCTTGAAAACCAACAACCACAATACGACGAGGAAACGCCCAACATGCATATTCTGATCACGGGAGCCGCCGGTTTTCTCGGCCAGCGTCTTCTCCATCAACTGCTCCAGCGCCAAACGCTTTGCGATCAGCCCATTACGCACATGACGCTGGTCGACCAGAGCCAAGCCGAGGCGCCCGAAACGCCGGGCATTTCGCTCGAGAGCCACGCCATCGATATCAGCGCCCCGAACGCGTTCGATACTCTCCTGGAACAGCGCCCTGACGTCATCTTTCATCTGGCGGCGGTGGTCAGCGCCGCCGCCGAGGCCGACCTGGACCTGGGCATGGCGGTCAACTTCGACGCCACGCGCGCCTTGCTGGAGGGGTGTCGAGCCCACCAACTGAGCGAAACCCGCCTGGTCATGGCGAGCTCCGTGGCCGTGTACGGCGGAGAACTGCCGGAGGTGCTGGATGATATGACCGCGCTGCAGCCGCAAACCTCCTACGGTACGCAGAAAGCGATGTGTGAGCTGCTCATCAACGACTACAGCCGCCGCGAATTGATCGACGGCCGCGTGTTGCGCCTGCCGACCATCGTGGTGCGCCCGGGGCGGCCTAACGCGGCGGCGTCGAGCTTCGCCTCCAGCATTCTGCGCGAACCCTTGAACCAGCAGGAAGCGATCTGCCCGGTCCCCCGCGACCAGGCGATGTTCGTGATGTCGCCGGCCCGCGTGATCGACGCGCTGATGCACGGAGCAGAGCTTTCATCCGAGGCGCTGGGCGCGTTTCGCGCGCTCATCCTTCCGGGCATTACCACCGATGTGACCGAGATGCTGGAAGCATTGAGTGAAACGGCGGGGCCCGAGGCCGTGGCACGAGTTCGCCACGAACCCGACCCGCGCATCGCGTCGCTAGTGGCGAGCTGGCCCGCGCGCTTCACCCCGCGCAAGGCCGAGAGGCTCGGCTTTATCGGCGATCAAAGCTTCCGGGAGATCCTCGACGCCCATTTGTCAGAAAGCGAACCCGGCGGGAGCGCCGAGCGCCCATCGCGGTAACAACGAAAGCCTCGTAACAACGACAATAAAGGAGCATCACCATGACCTCTCGTTTCGCTAAATCGACCCTTGCCACCGCCATCGGCGCGGCGACCACGCTGGCGCTGGCCGGTCTATCCTTGCAGGCCCAGGCGGCCACGGAAGTCAGCGTAGGCTACGCCATTTCCAGCGACTCTCACTATGGCGCCGGCTCCCGGGCGTTCAAGGAGACGCTCGAGCGTCTATCCGACGGCGAATTTACCGTGACCGACCACCCCAGCGGCTCGCTGGGCGGCGAACGGGCCATGATCGAAGGGCTGCAGATCGGCACCGTCGACGTGGTCATCACCTCGACCGGGCCGCTGGGCAACTTCGTACCGGAAACCTACGTGCTCGATCTGCCGTTTCTGTTCACCAGCTACGATCAGGCCCGCTGCGTACTCGACGGCGAAATCGGCCAGGAGCTGCTCGACAAGATGGGCGAGCATGATCTGGTCGGGCTTGCCTGGGCGGAGAACGGCTTTCGCCATATCACCAATAGCCGCCGTGCCATCGAATCCCCCGAGGACGTGCGCGGGCTGAAGATCCGCACCATGGAAAACCGCATTCATCAGCAGGCCTTCGAAGACCTCGGCGCAAGCCCAACGCCGATGGCGATGCCGGAACTCTTCACCGCCCTTCAGCAGGGCACCGTGGACGGTCAGGAAAACCCGCTCACGGTGATCGTGGCGGCCAACCTTTATGAAGTGCAGGATCAGCTGTCGTTGACCGGCCACGTCTACTCCCCCGCCATCGTGCTCGGCTCGCCGGTGCTGATCGATGGACTGAGCGATGAACAGCGCGTCTGGTTCGATGAAGCGGCTCGGGCGGCGGCCGAGGCAACCCGGGCCGAGGTATCGCGTCTGGAAGAGGAAGGGGTCGCTTTCTTGCAGGAACAGGGTATGACGGTGACCGATAACGTCGACCCCGCTCCGTTCCAGAGCGCCATTGAAGAGGTGAACGCCGAGTTCGTCGAGCAGTACGGCGACGACATGCTGGAGCGTATTCGCAACAGCGACTGCTGAGCCTGAGCGTGGCGCTTCGGCGCCACGTTTTTACTTATCTGGCGGATGGGGTGGCACATGGTGTCCTGGTTTTTACGCCTTGAGCAGGTGCTGAATCGGCTGGCATTGGCGGTAGCGATCGTGATGTTGATCGTGTCGGTGTCACTGGGGTTCTATCAAGTGCTTACGCGGTTTCTCTTCAACGCGCCGTCGACCTGGTCGGAGACGCTGTCGCGCGCAACGATGATCTGGTGCGTGTTCATGGCCGCTGCGGCCACCTTTCGCGGCGGCTTCATGATGGCGGTGGAAGTCATCTACAAGCTAGTCCCCAAACGCGCCCTGCTGGCGCTGGAGTGGTTTATCGGGCTCTGCTGTCTGCTGGTACTGGCGGTACTGCTGATCTACGGCATCCAGATGACCCAGCGCGTCAGTAGCCAGATGCTCTCCGCGCTGGAGGTATCCATGGCCTGGGCCTACGCGGCCATTCCCGTAGGCAGCGCCTTCGCCATACTGGCGGTGATCGCCCGGCTACTCGCTCAGAGCGTTGGTCTCGAATCATTGGGGCCGGTTCACGATGAGGCCATCGACTCGAGTAGCGCTCACCCCGCGCGGCCCGCGTCTCACGATGAGGCTCGCCCATGAACCTTGCCATCGGACTGTCGCTTCTGATCCTGTTCGCCACCGGTGTGCCGATCGCGATCTCGATCATGCTGGCCTCGATCATCGGTATCGAGTTCTTCTCGCGTTTTCCTTTGGTCATGGTGCCCCAGCAGCTGTTCGTAGGGCTCGACAACTTCCCACTGATGGCCATTCCCTTCTTTATCTTGGCGGGTAACCTGATGGCCGCCGGCGGTATCTCCAATCGGCTGGTCGATCTGGCCAAGTCGATCGTGGGCGGCGTGCAGGGCGGTCTAGCCATGACCTGCGTGCTCACCTGCATGATGTTCGCCGCCGTGTCCGGCTCGAGTGTAGCGACCACCTTCGCCATCGGGGCGATACTGATTCCCGCCATGGTGCGTCACGGCTACCCCAAGCCCCTGGCCGCCTCCATTCAGGCGTCATCCGCGGAGCTTGGAGTGCTGATTCCGCCCTCCATTCCCTTGATCCTGTTCGGGGTGAGTACCAACACGTCCATCGGCCAGCTGTTCATCGCGGGTATCGGTCCTGGCGTGTTGATCGGGCTGGCGCTGTTGGTGTTTTTGTACGTGTTCTGCAAGCTACGCGGCTTCGGCCTTCAAGATAGTCAGAACCGCACGAGCTTCGTGACCTCCTTTCAGCGTGCCTGGGCGGCCATGCTGATGCCGGTGGTGGTGATCGGGGGCATCTACGGCGGCGTTTTCACCCCGACCGAAGCCTCGGCGGTGGCGGTGTTCTACGCTCTGGTGGTCGGTGCTTGCTACCGTGAACTCAAGCTCGCCGATCTGGTGCCGGTCTTGCGCCAAAGCGTCATCTCGACGGCCGCGGTCATGTTGATCATTTCAGCGGCAGCACTATTCAGTTTTCTGATCAGCCGCTCGGGGCTTCCCGCTCACGTGGCCACGTGGGTAACGGCCATGTTCGAAAGCCCCTGGGCGTTTTTACTCGCGGTCAACGCGCTGCTGCTCGTGGTCGGCATGTTCATTGAAACCGGAGCCGCCATTCTGGTGTTAGCGCCGATTCTTACCCCGATCGCGATTCAGTTCGGCGTTCATCCGGTCCATTTCGGGTTGATCATGGTGGTCAATTTGGCCCTTGGAATGATCACCCCGCCGCTGGGGGTAAATTTGTTCGCCGCCTGCGCGGTGGCCAGAATCTCCATCGACCAGATGCTGCCCTGGCTTTTGCGGTTCGTGCTGGTGGTGCTGGCGTGTCTGATGGCGATTACCTATATGCCCTGGATTTCAATGGGCCTTGTGAACCTGCTTTACGGCTAAGGAGCTTTTCAATGGATGTGGCCGAATTTCCACCTCAAGCGGCGCTGATTGGTAATCAATGGATCGATACCGGCGCCACCCTGGAGGTCGAGGCGCCCGCCCGCGCCGAAACCGTTACGCGGATCGCCCGCTGCGGCGCCGATCACGTGGACGAGGCGGTCGCCACTGCCAGGCACGCGTTTACCGGCGAGCTGGGCGAGTGGGCGCGCTGGAGCGCGCGCCAGCGAAGCGCCTGGCTTTACGCCTTTGCCGAGGCCATCGAAACGCACCATGAAAACCTGTCCGCGCTGGAGTGCCTGGATACCGGCAAGCCGCTGACCCAGGCACGTGCGGACATCAAGGCGTGCGCGCACTACTTTCGCTTCTACGCTGGCGGCGCCGATAAGCTTCACGGTGAAACCCTGCCTTTTGAGGAGGGTTACACCGTGTTGACCCTGCGCGAGCCCTACGGCGTGTGTGCGCAGATCACTCCCTGGAACTACCCGGCGCAGATCTTCGGCCGCTGTGTGGCCGCGGCGCTAGCCACGGGCAATACCGTGGTGCTCAAACCCGCCGAGGACGCCTGCCTGAGCGTGCTGAGCCTGGCGAAGCTCGCCGTCGAAAGCGGTTTACCGCCCGGCGTACTCAACGTGGTGCCGGGGCTTGGCCACGAAGCGGGTGCGGCGCTGGCCGCGCATCCGGCCATCGATCATCTTTCGTTCACCGGTTCGCCGGAAACCGGCACCCAGGTGGCCCAGGCGGCGGCCGAGCATCACGTACCCGTGACCCTGGAGCTGGGCGGCAAGTCGCCGCAAATCGTGTTCGACGACGCTGACCTTGAGAGCGCGTTTGATGCGGTCGTGCGCGGCATCATCCAGAATGCGGGGCAAACCTGCTCGGCGGGCAGCCGCCTGCTGGTGCAGCGAGGCGTGTCGGAAACCTTTATCGAGCGCCTTGCCGAGCGCTTTTCGGCGCTTCGCTGCGCGCCAGGCGAAGAGGACGCCGACTGCGGCCCCTTGATCAATGCGCGCCAGAAAGCTCGACTCGATGAGCGGCTAGCCCGGGCCAAAGCCGACGGCATTCGCGTGGCGGCCAAGGGCCAGCTCGATGAACGCGCCTCGCCTGCAGGCCACTTCGTCGTGCCGCATCTTCTCACCGAGATTCCCGATGGCCACACCGTGTTGCGCGAGGAGCTTTTCGGCCCGGTACTGGCGGTGCAGATCTTCGATGATGAAGCGCAAGCGCAGCACTTGGCCAACGCCACCGATTTTGGTCTCTGCGCCGGTATCTGGACCCGGGATGGCGGCCGTCAGCTGAGACTTGCCAGGGGCATTCGCAGCGGCCAGGTCTTCGTCAACAACTACGGCGCCGGCGGTGGGGTCGAACTGCCCTTCGGCGGCGTGGGGCGCTCGGGCTTCGGGCGGGAAAAGGGGTTCGAGGGGCTTCGTAGCTATACACGCATCAAGACCGTTGCACTTCGCCACGGCTAAGGCCTGCGTAAAGTGGTGCAGCCCGACTTTAAAAGACACAGGAATATTGTCCATGAATGACACCGTTGGATCGGATCAGCACATTGGTATCGTGGGCGTCGGCTTGATGGGCCACGGCATTGCCAACAACATTCTCAAGGCCGGCTACTCGCTGGCCTTTCTCGACCATCCGGGCAACCAGCCAGTGGAGGATCTGCTGGCTGCGGGCGCAGTGTCGTGCGCCAGCGCCCGCGAGGTGGCCGAAAAAGCGCAGATCGTCGTGCTCTGCGTGACCGGCTCCCCCCAGGTGGAAGCCGTATTGTTCGAACCGGAAGGCGTGTTGGAAGGTCTTGTACCTGGCGCCATCGTAATCGACTGCTCGACGTCGCTACCAAGCTCTACAGCAAGCGTTGCCGCCCGCGTCGAGCAAGCGGGCGCGCATCTGGTCGACGCCGCCATGACGCGCACGCCCAAGGAGGCCGAGCAGGGGCGGCTGAACCTCATCGTCGGCGCCTCGAGCGAGCATTTCGACCGTCTGCGACCGCTTTTTGAAAGCTTTGCCGAGGTCATCACCCATGCCGGCCCGGTCGGTGCCGGCCATACCCTGAAACTGCTGCACAACTACGTGTCACTTGGCTTTTCCGCCGTACTGGCCGAGGCCACCGCAGCGTCACGCCGCGCCGGTATCGACGATCACGTCCTGCTGGAAGTATTGAGCAAGGGCGGCGGAGGCGGCGTGGTACTGGAGCGGCTACGCCCGTTCATCGAATCGGGAGATGCCAGCGGGTTTCGTTTCAGCGTGGCGAACGCCCACAAGGATCTTGGCTACTACCACGCCATGACTGACGAGTTGGAAACATCCAGGGGCATTGCCAGCGCCGTGGCTTCGCTTTATGCCGGTGTCGAGGATCAGACTATGGCGGTTCCCGAACTGATCGGCCTACTCGAAACGCGCAGCTACTAAGCCCGCCATTTCCCTATAGCGCCTCTTTACCCACAACATATCAGCACTTATGTTGAACATGACCAAAAGAAGTACGTGCCTTCAATGCCATCCCGGGTTACTACCGGATCTTTCAATAAACGCCAATAAGGACAAATGACAATGCGGCTGATTCAGTACGTCGAACAAGACCACCTGCGGGTAGCCGAAGTAGAGGATGCCCAACGCGTTCGGGGCGTCGATATCGAAGGCGGCACCTACGCCCTGGCGCGAGCCGCCATCGCGGAAGGAACCTCGCTCGAGCAAGCCGTTCGGTCACGCCGAAGCGAGCGCCGACTCGATTACCAGCGTTTGGTGGACGAACGGCGGCTGTTACCGCCCTTGACGCACCCGGACCCGGCCCACTGCCTGGTCACCGGCACCGGCCTGACTCACCTGGGCAGTGCCGACACGCGCTCGGCCATGCATGCCAAGACTCAAGCGAGCGAAGACGAACTCACCGACTCCATGCGTATGTTCAAGCTCGGCGTCGAGGGAGGCAAGCCTGAAGACGGCCAGCAGGGCGCCCAGCCCGAGTGGTTCTACAAGGGCGACGGTCAATGCGTCGTCGCGCCCGAGCACCCCATTGCCTCGCCTTTCTTCGCAGAAGACGCCGGTGAGGAGCCCGAGCTTGCCGGTCTTTATATCATCGATGACGACGGGCAACCCCGGCGCATCGGCTACGCGTTGGGTAACGAGTTTTCTGATCACGTCACCGAACGCTTCAACTACCTGTGGCTGGCGCACTCGAAGCTGCGGGCCTGCAGTTTCGGCCCCGAAATGCTGGTGGGGGAGCTGCCGGAACACCTCGAGGGCGTCAGCCGCATCGTTCGCGATGGCAACACCCTCTGGGAAAAACCTTTTTTGACCGGCGAAGCCAATATGGCCCATAGCCTGGCCAATCTCGAGCATCACCACTTCAAGTATGCCGGCTTTCGTCGCCCGGGCGACGTACACGTGCATTTTTTCGGAACGGCGACGTTGAGCTTTGCCGACGATATTAAGACTCAAGCGGGCGATCGTTTCGAAATCAGTATTCCGGCCTTCGGTAAGGCGCTACGCAACCCGTTGGAGCAGGAGACAAAAGAGCCACCGATCGGTGTACGCCCTCTTTGACGAAAATCTGGCGATGTGTAACGTCGTTTTATAAAGCAAAGCGCCGCGAATCATTCATTTGCGGCGCTTTGGGTTCGGGTGGATTTACAAGGAAGCGGAAGCGTTTTTTTCCCGGTAGTGGCGATACGCCTTGATCAGCAGCGGCGAGCACCACAAGAGAATTACGGCAACCCCGAGCCCGACGCTGATCGGCCTGGCGAAAAAGCTCGTCAGATCACCGCCGGTGCGCAGCATGGCGCTCATGAAGTTGTTCTCCACCACCTTTCCCAGCACCAACCCCAGAATGGCCGGCGCCATGGGGAAGTCGTTCACCGCCAGCAGATACGCCACCAGACCCACGATCAACATCAGCCAGATATCCACCACGCTGTTGTTGATAGCGAAGGCGCCCACGATACAAAAGCACAGGATGACCGGCATGAGGATGCGGCTAGGGGTGAGGATGAAGAGCTTCGAGAGGCGAATGGCCGCGTAGCCGACCGGCAGCATCATCAGATTGGCGACGATGAATACCAGAAACAGCGCGTAAATCATGCCCGTGCTGTCCATGAAGATAGTGGGCCCCGGGTTCATTCCCTTCATATAGAGCACGCCGATCACGATCGCGGTGATCGAATCACCGGGGATACCGAACACCAGCGCGGGCACCCAGGCGCCGCTGATCCCAGAGTTGTTGGCGGAGCTGGCGTCGACGATCCCCTCGACGTTGCCGGTGCCGTACATCTGCTTCTCTTTCGAGCGCCCTTTGCCGACCCCGTAGGAGATCCAGGCGGCGATATCCGCGCCAGCCCCAGGCAGTGCGCCGATCAGCGTACCGATGGAGCTTCCGCGTACCATGTTGCGCCAGTAGCGCTTCAAGTGATTGGGCACCAGACGAAAGACGCTGTCGCTATCGTCGATGCCGATGTTCTTCTTTTCCGAACGTGAGCCGTAGTAGCTGATCAGTTCGTTGAGTGCGAACATGCCGATCATCACCGGAATGAAATTGATCCCGGCCATCAGGTCCGGCACGCCGAAGGTAAAGCGCGGCGCACCGCTCATCATGTCGAGTCCGACGGTCGACAGCAGTACGCCGAACAAAAGCGACAGAAATGCCTTGATACGCGAGCCAATGGAAATGAAGATCGAGCAGCTCAAGCCCAACACCGCCAACCAGAAGTACTCGAAGGCGCTGAACTGAAGCGCCACTTCCGCCAGCGACTGCGCCACCACGATCAGGATGATAGTGCCGAAGATTCCGCCGAACACCGAGCATACCAGGTTGATGCCCAGCGCCTCCCTTGCCCGACCCTTTTTGGCCAGCGCGTGGGACTCCCCGACGTAGGCGGCGGAAGCCGGCGTGCCCGGAATATTGAGGTAGGTACCCGGAATATCGCCGGCGAAAATCGCCATCGCCGAGGTGGTCACGATCGCGGCGATGGCCGGAATCGTATCCATGTAAAAGGTCAAGGGCACCAGCAGCGCCACCGCCATGGTCGCCGTCAGCCCCGGTACGGCGCCGACGAAGATACCGAACAGCGAGGCGAGGAAGATGACCATCAATGTTTCGACATTGAGCACCAGGCTCATACCATTGATCAGAATATCCATGGCAGCCCCCCTTCGAACAGCGCGCCTTGCGGTAGCGGAATGAGCAAGTAACGCGAGAAGACGAAGTAGATCGAAAGCGCCACCAGCGTCGAGGCGGCCAGCGCGATCAGCGGCGCGGTTTTGCGCACCAACATGAGAGTGAGCATGATCAGCGCCATGGTGAGCGCCGCGCCCAGGTAGTCGCTGGCGACGATGTAGAAGAGCACGGCCAGCGGCGGCAGCACCATGGTCCACCGCATTTTCTGTGCGACGGGAGGCGGCTCATCATCCGCCCCGCGCGCCAGCGCAAGTTGTCGCCTCGCCAGTAGCGCGTTGACAGCCAGTGCCGCCCCACCGAGACAAAATCCCCCTCCTACGATGGAGGGGAACAGTGATGGCCCATACTGCAGGCTGGGCAGGGTGGGAAACTGCTGGGCTGTAATGATGGTGGCGACGCCGGCAGCAAAGAACGCCAGCCCGGCAAACAAATCCCGCATGCGGTCTCCTTAGTTGGCCAGGCCAACCTGCTCGACGATCTCACCCAACACGCCGTCCATCTCCTGCATCATCTGGCCGAACGCCTCGGCGTCACGCCACTCGGTGCCAAAGCCGCGCTGGGACATGAAATCCTGGTAAGTGTCGCTTTGGTAGGCAGCCTCCAGTGCGGCTTCGAGCGTGGCCACGACCTCTTCATCCATACCCTGGGGGCCGACGATGCCGCGCCACGCGCCGACCTGGTAGGTGCTGTCCACCAGCTCACGCGTGGTGGGGATATCGGGAAAGGCCGCGAGCCGCTCCGGCGCCATGACCGCCAGGCTTTTCACCCGACCGGCCTCGATCATCGATCGCGCTTCGGGCACCGATGTCGACACCGCTTGGATACCGCCGGAGGCCAGCTCCGTCATCGCCGGCGCCGAGCCTTCGCTGGGAATCCACACGATCTGATCGACGGGAATATCCTGATCCAGCAAAAACCCGGTGAAGGCGAGATGCCAGATGCCGCCCTGCCCGGTGCCCGAAGTCGTGAAGCCGCCCTGAGGGGCGCTACGAATCGCTTCGAGCAGATCGCCCAGGTTCTCGTAGGGTGAGTCGGCGGCCACCTGAATGCCGGGCGGGTCGTAGTTGATCTGGCCGATCGGCGTGAAGTCTTCATGAGTGAGATCCGTCAGGCCCAGCCAGTGCATGGTGTTCACTTCCACGGTGGCCAGCCCCAGCGTATAGCCATCGGGTGCCGCGTTGATCATCGCGGTGTGGCCGACCACGCCGCTGCCGCCGGTACGGTTGACCACGTTGACGTTCTGCCCCAGCTCCTCTTCCAGGGCGCGTGCGATGGTGCGCGCGGTGGCGTCGGTGCCGCCCCCCGCCGCCCAGGGCACGATCAAGGTAAGCGGCCGCTCCGGATAATCCGCCTGAGCCGAAGTTGCCAGCAGCGCCGTCAGTACCACCGAAGAGCACAGCGCCTTGCGTCCAATGGTGAGCTTTTTCATTGCGAACTCCTGTACCGTCTTGTTGTTGATGATTGTGGGTATGAGTATCAATAGGTTCTCGAGGGGCGCTCGGCGGGCCGCTCCTTGTACAAGCCAATAGTGGAAAGCGCACCCTGACGCATCAGGCTGATGTCGATGCCGACGGCGATAAACTGGCAGCCCAGCGACTGGTAGCGCCGCGCATCCTCTTCCATGGGCGCCAGAATGCCCACCGGCTTGCCCGCCGCCTTCACCGTCTCGATCACTTTGCGAATCGCGGTCTGCACCTCCGGGTGGCTCGGGTTTCCCGGGTACCCCATGCCCACCGAGAGATCCGCCGGGCCGACGAACACCGCATCCACGCCCTCGGTCGCGGCGATTGCTTCGACCTGCTCGACGCCCTTGGGCGACTCGACCTGAACGATCAGGCAAAGCGAGTCGGCGGCCTTGTTCAGGTAGTCGTCCACGCCATCCCAGCGCGTGGCGCGCACCACGCCACCCCCGACCCCACGAATACCGTGAGGCGGGTAACGGGTCGCGCGAACCAGCGCCGCTGCCTGCTCGGCGCTTTCGACCATGGGCACCATCAGCGTCTGCGTGCCGATATCCAGAAGCTGCTTGATCAGCGCCGGGTCGTGGTTGACGCAGCGCACTACCGGCGCCGTCGGATAGGCGGCGACGGCCTGCAGCTGGGCAAGAATGGTGGGCAGCGTATTGGGTGCATGCTCGCCATCGATCAGCAGCCAGTCGAAGCCGGTACCGGCAATGATTTCCGTGGCGTAGCCGCTGGCAAAGCCGGCCCAGCACCCCCAGAGAGGGGCATAGGTTTCCAGCGCACGCTTGAAGGTGTTCGTGGGTATTTGCATGTCAGTGCTCCTCACTCGGCCGTCGGCCGTTCGATCAGTTGGCGAGCCCAACCTGCTCGACGATATCGCCGAACACGCCGTCCATCTCTTGCATCAACTGGCCAAACGCCTCGGCGTCGCGCCACTCGGTCCCGAAGCCCTGCTGTTGCATGAACTCCTGGTAGGTATCGCTTTGGTAGGCGGCTTCGAGCGCGGCCTCGAGGGTCGCGACGATTTCCGGATCCATGCCCTTGGGTCCGGCGATACCACGCCACTCACCCACCTGGTAGTCGCTGCCGATCAGCTCCTGAGTGGTGGGGATATCGGGAAAGCTCGGGATGCGCTGCGGTGACATGACCGCGAAGCTCTTGACGCGGCCCGCCTCGATCATCGAACGCGCCTCGGGTACCGAACTGGGGACGATATCGATACCGCCAGAGACCAGCTCGGTCATCGCCGGTGCCGCGCCTTCACTGGGAATCCACGTCACCTGATCCGCGTCGATCCCCTGATCCATCAAGAAACCGGCGAACGCTAGGTGCCACACGCCGCCCTGACCGGTGCCCGAGGCGGTAAAGGTACCCTTGGGCTCGGTGCGGATCGCCTCGAGCAGCTCCTCGAGCGTTCCATAGGGGGAGTCGGCGGCGACCTGAATGCCTGGAAAGTCGTAGTTGATCTGAGCGATCGGAGTGAAGTCCTCGAACGTCAGATTGGTCAGCCCCTGCCAGTGCATCATATTGACCTCACCGGTCGCCAAACCAATGGTATAGCCATCCGGGCGGGCATTGATCATGGCGGTATGGCCGACCACGCCGCTGCCGCCGGTGCGATTGACCACGTTGACGTTCTGACCAAGTTCCTCTTCCAAGGCGCGTGCGATGGTGCGCGCCGTGGCATCGGTGCCGCCCCCAGCGGCCCAGGGGACGATCAGCGTCAGGGGCCGCTCCGGATAGTCCGCGAGCACCGAGCCGGAAGCCGCCGCCATGGCGACAGCGAGCGAGGAAGCGATCAGTACGCTCAAGGGACGGTTTGGCGTTGTCATGGCAGGTATCCTTTTCGATGAAGTTGGCGCTGTTGTGATTGTTGTGTGAAACGGCTGGGCCCTACCTCGCGCCTTGCAAAGCGTGCGGCGCGATCGAAAATGCTGTCTAGAAAGCGTCTTCCAGCATGCGTTGAAAGTCCTCTTTCGAGGGTGTGCGAGGATTGGTGGCCGTGGAGTGATCTTCCAGCGCCCATTGGGCGACATCGCTGAAGTGATATTTCTCGACTCCCATCGCTTCCAGGCCTTTAGGCATCCCCAACCGCGCGTTGAGCGCTTCGAAAGCGACGGCCAGATCCTCTTCGGGCGCAAGGCCCATCGCCTGCTTGAGACGCTCGAATTTCTCCTCGCAGGAAGGCTGGTTGAAGCGCAGCACAGTGGGCATCAGCACGGCGTTGAGCGTGCCGTGGTGAAGTTTCAATTCGTGCAGCCCGCCGAGTGCATGCGACAGGGAGTGCACGGCGCCAAGCCCTTTCTGGAACGCCATCGCGCCCTCCAGTGCCGCCATCATCATTTCGCTTCTCGCACTCAGCCGTTCGCCTTGCTCGACCGCCTCGACCAGGTGCGCGCTGGCACGTGTGAGACCATCCAAAGCGATAGCGTCGGCCGGCGGATTCGCTTTAGGACTCAGGAAGGTTTCCACACAGTGGGCGATGGCATCCATGCCGGTGGCCGCGGTCAACGTCGGCGGCAAGTCGAGCGTCAATCGCGGGTCGCAGATCGCAACATCGGGAATGAGATGAGGGGAGAGAAACCCGAGCTTGCGGCAATCGTTCATGGTGATCAGCGACGCCCGACCGACTTCGCTACCGGTGCCCGCCGTGGTGGGGATGGCAATTAACGGAAGAACACTGTCGGTGATTTTCGAAGCGCCGCCTTCGATCGCGGCATACTGACGAAGCGGCGCCGGATGACGAGCCAGCAGCGCCACCGCTTTGGCCAGGTCGATGCTCGATCCACCGCCCACGGCGATGAGACCATCGCACCGATGTTCGTTCAGAAAGGTCAATGCTTGGTCGACAGCCGCCTCCGTGGGGTTGGAAGGCGTATCCTCGAATACGCAGACTGCCTCTTCTAACCGAGCCGCGGCGATGACGTCGTCGATGAGTCCGGTGGCAACTAGCCCCTTGTCCGTGACGAACAAAGGCCGCGTGATATCGAGCACCGCCAACTCACCGGGCAGTTCGGCAACCGCCCCTTCACCGAAATGTATTTTGGTCAAATAGTTGATGATAAAGGACATTTTAATTTCTCATTGTTTTTATGAATGTACAGACCATCTGACTTTAAGGTGTCATACAGTAATACCCAACAGCAACCACTTCTTTGGTTCAATGAGAAGAGGTATACGCGTCAGCAAGTATAAAAAGACAAGCTAGAAAGAAACGAACATTGCATTCAATGATCATTATATTGAACGATAGTCTAATCGACGCTTAGGGAGGGCTTGTTAGAGTGCATGAACAATAAACGCCGCCACAGGCCTCGGCCTGGAAGCGGAACAAAAGCGAGAGGCCGTCATGAACCTTATCAACTCACCGACCGTGATCATTCATCTCAACTCGCGGGACAATGTGGGCGTTGCCTCGAAAGCGGTACCTCGAGGCATTCCGATCGATAAGGATGGAACCCCAGCCCGAGAAAATATCGATGCGGGACACAAAGTGGCGCTCGCCCCCATCAAAAAGGGTGAGGCGATTTATAAGTACGGTCAGCTCATCGGCATCGCCGCGCGAGCCATCCGCCCCGGCGAGCACGTGCATACCCATAATATCGACATGGTCGAGGTCGACTCTTCACTCGGGCGCTTCCAACCTCATGCTCAAACCGAAGTGGTCGGTCGAACGAGAACCTTTCAAGGCTTCGAGCGACACGATAAAAGCGTCGGTACACGCAACTACATCGGCATTCTCTCGACGGTAAACTGCTCGGCCACGGTGGCCAGGGCCGCCGCCGATGAGCTGAATCAGTCAGATGAGCTGACCCGGATGGGGTTCGACGGTGTGGTTCCCATCACGCACGGCTCCGGCTGCGCCATGAACACGGAATCCGAAGGGTTCGCTTTTCTCGAACGCGTGGTGGCGGGCTACGCTCAGCATCCCAATTTCGCTTTCGTACTTCTGATCGGCCTTGGCTGTGAAACGAACCAAGTCAAAGCGCTGGTACAAAACCAGGGGCTGGAGAATGTTTCTCGCCTTGCCTACTTCAACATTCAGGACGCTGGCGGTACGCGCAGCAGTATCAAGACCGCCTGCGCGCAGGTGATGCGTCTTGCCGAGGAACACAAGGGCGCAAAACGCACGCCCGTATCGCTAGAGCATCTGGTCGTGGCGCTTCAATGCGGCGGATCGGACGGTTATTCCGGCATTACGGCCAATCCGGCACTAGGCCACGCCGCAGATCTCATCGTGGCCAACAGGGGCAGTGTCATTCTGGCTGAAACGCCCGAAATCTACGGCGCCGAAAACCTTCTGATCGAGCGATCGATCGATGAAAACGTCGCGCAGAAACTGCTTGACCGTATCCGCTGGTGGAAACACTACACCGAGATCAATGGAGCCGAACTCAATAACAACCCCTCTCCGGGCAACAAGGCGGGAGGACTATCGACGATACTCGAAAAGTCGCTGGGCGCCGTTGCCAAAAGCGGCACGTCGAGTCTCAACGATGTCCTGCTCTACGCTGAGAAAAGGGTTAGACCTGGCTTCAACTTCATGGATAGCCCAGGCTACGATCCAGTGTCCGTGACCGGGCAAATCGCCTCGGGGTCGAACGTCGTCTGCTTTACCACCGGCCGGGGATCGGTTTCCGGGTTCAAGCCCGCGCCTTGTCTCAAGCTTGCGACCAACACCACCATGTATGAAAAAATGCAGGAAGACATGGACATCAACTGCGGCGTGATCGTCGATGGAACCGACAGCGTGGAGCGTGTGGGCGAAAGGATCTTCGAGCGGATCATTGCCATCGCCTCTGGGGATATGAGCGCCAGCGAGTCGCTCGGGTACGGCAACAACGAGTTCGTTCCGTGGATGGTCGGCGCCGTCACTTGAACGATTGAACAGAGTCACTGATCCGTCATGTCGCAAACGCTTCGGGAACAGCTTTATATTGCGCTCAAGAAAAGCATTCTCGATCAACGTCTGGAAGAGGGCCTCGTGCTACTAGAGGGCCATATCGCCACGTTGTTCGGCATCAGCCGCTCGCCGGTACGCCAAACGTTGAGCCAACTGTGCGAGGAGCGCCTGATATGCCGCTTCGAAGGGCGTGGCTATCTGGTAGGCGCCTCGCCCGGCGAACCGGTGCGACGTACGCTCTCAGCCGTCGACGTCCGGCCGCCGGGCCATCAGGCGCCAAAAGTCGATCGCACACTCTCCTGGCGAGCGCATCTTGATGGCGTCGAACACGCGGTCGTCCTTTGCTCGATCAAGGGCGCGTTCGAACTCAACGAGGTCCATCTGGCCAAGTCACTGAGCGTCAGCCGCACGGTGACCCATCAACTGCTGTTTCATCTGCACTCTCTTGGGCTGGTCGAGAAGATCAAATACAGCAGCTGGCGCATCGTACCGCTGGATGACCAGCGCCTGCACAACCTCTATGCGGCTCGGCGTCAGCTCGAGCCTTACATGATCGCCCAGGCGGCGCGTCGGCTGCCCCGAGAAGCACTCGACACCTACATCGCAAGGCTCGAGCGCGCCGCCGAGGATTACCCTCATATCTCCGGCGCACTGCTCGATGAGCTGGAAAACGATCTTCATCATACCGCCGTCAGTTGGGGGGCCAATGCGGAGATCATGAATATGCTGCAACGCACCCACCCAACTCTGCTTATTAGCAAGCATCTTTTGGGCCGCGTTCTCGACTTCCCCGATCAGGATCCTTTTTTTGAAGAGCACCTTCAGGTGTTCGAAAGCCTACGCCAAGCGGCCCCCGAGAAAGCACACCGGGCGCTAACCTCGCACCTCACAAGCTCGGAATCCAAGGTACTCGAACGTTTGACCAATTTCCGTAAGGCGGGCGATATCGATATCCCCGCCTACCTTCGCTGAGATCGGGGAACCGTTAGGCTCACCCCGAGAATGGAGCGTATAACAATGATGACATCGCGCAGGATTGGCTTTATCGGCACAGGCCTCATGGGCGCCCCCATGGCGAGGCGCCTAGCAGAAGCTGGTCACCGAGTGAGCGTCTGGAACCGAACGCCGGAAAAGGCAGAAAAGCTCGTGCCGCTGGGGGTGAGTATCGAACGAACACCACAGGCTGCCGTGGCTCAGTGCGAGATCGTGATCGTCATGCTCAGTTCGGGGCCGGTTTGCGATGCGCTCCTACTCGAGGACTGCCTACTAGATGCCATGGCGCGTGAGTCCACTCTGATCGTGATGAGTTCGATACCGGTCGAGACCGCCCAGCGCCAGGCCGATGAAGCCGCCAGGCGAGGTATTCGCTACCTGGACGCGCCAGTGTCTGGCGGCGAGCAAGGCGCGATCGACGGTACGCTTGCGATCATGGTCGGCGGAGACGCCACTCACTTCGACGGGGTGGCACCAGTACTGCGCCTGCTTGGTCGGCCGAGCCATATCGGCCCGGCTGGCAGCGGCGAGCTCGCTAAGCTTGCCAATCAGATGATCGTCGCCAACAGCATCGCCACCGTCGCGGAAGCCATCTTGCTTGCCGAGCGCGGTGGCGCCGACCCCAAGCGAATGCTTAAAGCGTTGGAAGGCGGCTTCGCCGACTCGACCGTTCTACGTCTTCACGGCCAGCGCATGGTAAGCGAGAACTTCACTCCCGGCGGGCCAGCCAAGTGGCAGTTCAAGGATACACAAACCGCCATGGCGCTTGCCCGAGCGCTTGAGCTGTCGCTGCCAGTCTCATCGCTGGTCGATTCACTTTTTGAGGAGTTGATCAAAAGTGGCGGCGGCGACCTGGACCATAGCGCTCTCATCCAGCAGCTTCGTCGCCACAATGGTCGCCATAACGAAGAGCGCCAGAACGCTTGAACACACACTCGACAATACGGAGAACAACGATAATGACCGATCACTACGATAAGCACTATCACTCGTCATTTGCTGCACAAGGGATATCCGCTGACGGTCATGGCGCACCGCAACCGTGAGCCACTCGAGGCGCTATGTCGCGACGGCGCCGAGGAGGCTAAAACCCCGGCCGACATGGCCGCTCAGAGCGATATCGTATTCATTTGCGTTAAGACCTCCGAACAGGTGAGCGATATCATTCAACGCTCAGATGGCCTGCTGGCCAGCGCACAAACTCAAGCTGATCAACATTGGGAGCGGCGACGCTGGCGGCCGAGGCGGCCAGCATGGCAAACGCTCTGGGCGTCTTTCAGCAAAAGCTGCTGGAGATCTGCTCCCAGGGCGGCGCCAACAGCGCCATGCTGGCCCCGGTCATAGAGTGGGTGCTGGAGCGCGAATGCACGAAGCTCAAGTTCAGCCTCGGCAACGCCGAAAAGGATATGAGGTACCTGACCGAGACCCTGGCCACTTATCAAGCGCGCTCGGCGATGCTGCCGCCGCTTTGCGAGTTTCTCTCCCGTGCGAAAAAGGACCAGGGTGAAGATAGCTTCGTGCCCACCGCCTACGATACCTGCGTCAAGAAGTGAGCCGCCGGCGCCGCCTGACTACTCGATGAACGCCTCGGTCGTCTCGCGGTAGCCGTACAAGAACGCATCGGCGACATGGCGCAGCGGGGCGATATCGACCGCGCTGCGCCCGGCCCCGATCAGCTCGGCGAAGTGATCATACAGGCCGCGATACTCCTGCTCTTCCTCGTCCAGAATCACCTCGCCGTCGATCGCAAGCTTGCAGCCGCCCTGGGTCAAACTCAGGGAGTGATCGTCGCTTTCGACGTGAATGTCCCAGGTCTGCGCGCCGGTCTGGCGAAAGTCGAAGTCGGCGGCGATCGCTGCCCCTTGGGCATCGACGAAGCTTAGCTTCGCCGCGATGGGTGCCTGCACGTTTTCGGGCATCCACAGTTTGGCCTTTTGCAGAAAAAACGGCGCGGGCAGTATCGCCGTGGCAATCGAAAGCGCGTTGATGCCCGGGTCGAAAACGCCCATGCCGCCGGGCTGCCAAATCCATGCCTGCCCCGGATGCCAGACCCGCACGTCCTCTTTCCACTCGATATGGACCTGGTCGATACGACGGTTCGCAAGCCAGGCTTTTGCTTGGGCAACGCCCGGAGCATACCGCGAGTGCCAGGCGGCGAACAGGGTCACCTGTTGCTGGCTTGCCAGTTCGATTAGAGCCTCCACCTCGCTCAGCGTCGCCCCCGGGGGCTTTTCCAGCAGCACGTGACGACCGCGCGAGAGCGCGGCCCGCGCCGTCTCGAAGCGTAGCGCGGTCGGCGTACAGATCGATACCGCCTCGATATCCGGGTGGGCGTCGAGCATGGCGTGCATCTCCGTAAAGGCCGGCACATCGTCGAGCGACGCGTAGGGGTCTGCGGTGGCGGCCAGGCGGAAAGCCGGTGTCTGCCGGATGGCCGGCAGGTGCTGGTCGCGAACAATCTTGCCGGCACCGATCAGGCCGAGCTTCAAGCTGGACATTCGCTTGCCTCCTTTCACGTATAGGGTGGATCGAAACCGGCGCTTACTCGTCGAAAGTGTCCGGCGGTGATGTCGGAAGCTCGACGCTTCGCCCCAGCGAGGTAGCGCTATATTCGAGCCCCAGCGCAGCGCCGGTTCCCGCCAGAACGGCTTCGGCCGCCTTGAAGGCCTCGCGAGGCCGACGCAAGCGGATGCTTTCCATCAAAACGCGATGACGCTCCAGGCTCTCTTCGGAGTCCATCGCGAGCCGGTTGGACATGGATACCGTCATGAAGATGGAGGGACGCAAAATATGCGAAAGCTGCGCCCACACGATGTTGTGCGTTGCCTTGAAAATCGCTTCGTGAAAAGCGATATCGCATTCGCTGTGAAGCCGGCGCTCGTCTTCTTCAGCCGCATTACTCAAGTTCTGCCCCATACCTTCGAAAGCATCCTCGATCGCGAGCAGGTCGCGCGCCGTGGCACGCTTGGCAGCAGTCATGGCAACGTAGGGCTCGACATCCAGACGAAAGGCGAGGATTTCTTTCAGGATGAGAGGGTTTGGCGAGGCGTAACGCGTGAGCCATGCCGTCACCTGGGGGTCGAGAATGCGCCACTCGGCGTATTCGCGCACCCTGGATCCATGCCCTGAAATGCGCTCGAGAATGCCCGCCTCCACCAACTGACGCAGATCGCTGCGCACCGCCGAGCGGTTGATCGCAAACTGTTCGCACAGGTCGATTTCGCGGGGCACCATATCCCCTGGGCGGTAGCGCCCGCCGAAAATGTCTTTGACAAGATACTCATCGATACGGGGACGAGGCGATGCCTTGCTGGATGTCGCAGCCACTGAAAAAAATCCTGTTTGATTGACGGCTCATCATAGCGTACATGGCCCGGCGCGACCGCTTCGCTCAGTGGTTGTCGCGCGGCATGTGCTGGCGCGCCACGTCACGGTAACCGGTCGCTGGTGCAAGCGTCATGCCCCGATCAAGTGGCTCCACCATGCTGCGCTGGATCTCCTGCCACGGGGTCTGATGGCCCGGATAGCGGTACCCGCCCCGATCCGCCAGGCGCGTTCGCCGATCCTCCAGCTCACCGGAATCGATGAGCAGTTGCACTTCGCCACGCTTGAGATCGACCCGCAGCCGATCCCCGCTTTCGAGCAGCGCCAGCGCACCGCCGGTCGCCGCCTCGGGCGAGGCGTTGAGAATCGAAGGCGAGCCGGAGGTACCCGATTGTCGCCCATCCCCCAAACAAGGCAGTGACTCGATACCTCGTTGAATGAGCGCCGCCGGCGGCTGCATGTTGACCACTTCGGCACCGCCTGGATGCCCGACCGGCCCCGCACCGCGCATGACCAGAATCGTGCGTGCGTCGATTGCAAGCGCCGGATCATCGATACGGGCGTGGTAATCCTCCGAGCCGTCGAAGACCACGACCTTGCCCTCGAAGGCGTCGGGGTCGTTTGGGTCACTGAGAAAACGCTCGCGAAAGTCGCGCGAAATTACGCTGGTCTTCATCAGCGCCGAATCGAACAGATTGCCCTTGAGATTGAGAAATCCCGCGTGCGCTACCAGCGGATCGGCGTAGCGGTGAATGACCTCTTCGTCCTCGATGGTGACACCTTCGAGCGTCTCGCCAAGCGTGTGGCCACTCACCGTGAGCGCATCAATATGGAGCTTTCCTGCATCGCGCAGCTCATTGAGCACCGCAGGGACACCGCCGGCGCGGTAAAACTCTTCGCACAAAAAAGCGCCTGCGGGCATTACGTTGGCTAGCAGAGGGATCTCGTGACCCAGCCGCTGCCAGTCGTCGTTGTCGAGCTCGACTCCGGCGTGGCGAGCGATGGCATTGACGTGAATCGGCGCGTTGGATGAACCGCCCAAGGCCGAGCAGGCAACGATCGCGTTTTCGAACGCCGGGCGGGTCAGGATATCCAGCGGGCGCAAATCCTCCCAGACCATATCGACGATGCGCTCGCCAGTGGCGTAGGCCACCATTGCGCGCTCCTTGTAGGGCGCGGGAATCACTGAGGAGCCCGGCAAACTCATGCCCAGAACCTCCGCCATAGCGTTCATGGTCGAGGCGGTGCCCATGGTGTTGCAGTGGCCGATCGATGGCGCCGATTCGCTGACGCGCGACAGGAACTCCGGGTAGTCGATATCGCCGGCGGCCAAACGTTTTCGCAGCTCCCAGATGATCGTTCCCGACCCCACTCGCTCGCGCCCGCGCCAGCCGTTGAGCATTGGCCCGCCGGAAAGCACGATGGCGGGAATATTGACCGTGGCCGCCGCCATCAGCGCCGCCGGCGTGGTCTTGTCGCAGCCGGTGGTCAGCACCACGCCGTCCAGCGGGTAGCCGTGAAGCACCTCGACGATGCCCAGGTAGGCGAGGTTGCGATCCAGCGCCGCGGTCGGGCGGCGCACGTTTTCATGGATCGGATGCATGGGAAACTCGAACGGTACCCCCCCGCTTGCGCGGATACCGTCCTTGACCCGCTTGACTAGCTCGATGTGGTGGCGGTTACAGGGCGTCAGATCCGAACCGGATTGGCAGATACCGATGATGGGCTTGCCGCTCGCCAACTCGTCCAGCGTAATGCCGTAGTTGAGATAGCGCTCGATACACAGCGCCGTTGTACCCGGATGATCGGAATTATCGAACCAGTAGCGCGAGCGTAGCTGGTCTGGCGCAAGACGACGGGAGTTGACCATGGCAACGTTCCATACAGGATGAACAGAATATCTTGCGATGACGTTACGCGTACCCGTCAAGCTCGTCGATACATACAAAAGTATATGTTGAACATACTCAGAAAACGTATGACATTGCCTGCAGGCGTGATTGCTCCAGGTTAGGGGCATCGCGGGTTGACAACAACAATGCTCACTGACTGCCGTTTCTCACTTAAAAAAACGATGTTTTCGATAACGATATCGAAGTGGATGCGGATAAGGAGAACGACCTCAATGCACAAGTTCTTGAAAAACACCCTCTTGATGACTGGCGCTGCGCTGCTCGGCACCGGCGCTGCCCATGCCCAGACACCAGAGCTTTCCGACCCGCCAGAGATCGAGGGCGCCACCGTCGGTGACCACGGCAGCGTGACGCTACGCATGGGGCTGGGACTCGCCGACACCTCGCCGCAGTACCTTTCAAGCCAGTATTTCGCCGATATTCTCGATCAACGAAGCGAAGGCCGCATCAGCGTCAATATCTTCCCGAACAGCCAGCTCGGCGACGACGTGCAGATGATGGAGATGCTGCAGACCGGCACGCTCGACATGACCTACCCCTCGACATCACCGGCGACCGGCTATGTGAGCGAGTTGGCGGTTTTCGATCTGCCCTTCTTGCTGCCCACGCGCGAAGCCGCCGTCGAAGCAATGCGCAGCGACGCCGCCCAGCAAATGCTGGATGCCTTCGATGGTACGGGCATCAAGGCACTGGCCTTCTCGGAAAACGGCTTTCGCCAGTTGACCAACAGTGCTCGCCCCATTGCATCACCCGAGGATGTTGCCGGATTGGACGTCCGCGGCTTGTCGGTACGCACCATGGAGAACCCGGTGCACCTGGCGATCTGGCAGACGCTTGGCGCCAACCCGACGCCCATGGCGTTCGGCGAGCTCTTCTCCGCGATGGAGCAGGGCGTGGTCGACGGTCAGGAGAATCCCTGGAGCACGATTCTGACCTCCAACTTCTATGAAGTGCAGGAGTACGGCTCCGAAACGCGTCATGTGTATACACCGTTCATCAAGATGATTTCGCAGCGCGCCTGGGACCGTCTCGACCCGGAATATCAGGCACTCGTGCAGGAAGCCGCCTTACAGGCAGCGGATTATGAAATTCAGCTTTCCAGCGAGTACGACGATTGGGCGCGGGACCAACTCGAAGAGCGCGGCATGCAGGTGACGCGTCTCGACGACGAACAGATCGCCGCTTTCCAGCAAGCCGTGCAGCCCGTATACGACGAGTGGGCACCGCGTATCGGCGAAGATCTGGTCGCGGAGTTCCAGCGCATCGCCGAGTCAGCGATGTCGCAATAAGCGATATTTTACCCCGACGGCTGCGCGACACCGTCGCTTTTACAGGCAAGAGGCCTTCGTCTCTTGCCTTCGCGCTACCAGCCTTTGTGAGATGCCATGGATACGCCGGACTCCCAAATTCCCGATACCGCCGCACTCTTCGACGACCCCACGCGCCAACCACTCGAAATAGAACCAGAAACGCGCCGCGGTCCTGTGATCTTTCGCTGGATGACGCGGGGCATGGAGCATACGATCGCAGCACTATTGGTCGCCTTGATCGTTTCAGTCTCCGCCAACGTGGTCGGGCGCGCGGTGCTGAACCACTCCCTGCCCTGGGCAGATGAGCTGGCACGTATGCTGTTCATTTGGCTTATTTTCCTTGGTGCCGCCGCGGCCTTCGCGCGCTTCGAGCATATCGCGGTCGACATTCTCGTGCGCCGTTTGACGCCACGCGCCGCGTATGCGCTCTATCTTTTTCAGCACCTCGTCATCGCCGCTTTGATGGGCATCATCGTCTGGGGCGGGGCGCTGGTCGTCGCCCGCGCCTCCAGTCGTACCGCCATCCTCAACGTCCCCTGGAACCTGATCAATTTCTCGCTGATTCTCTGCGCGGGCTTCATCGCCACCGTTGCACTGTGGCGGGCTTACCAAAGCATTCGTTTTATATTCTCGCCGGACACGGCGCCACCTCTCAACGAAGGCCGCTGACCATGCTGTGGATATTTCTGGGCATTCTATTCGCTTCGCTGGCGCTGGGCCTTCCCATCGCATTTGGACTCGGTATTGCCGCCGTGGTCATGGCGTTCATATCGGACATTCCGCTATCCGTTCTGATCGAGCAATCCATCCGCGGCGTCAACAGCTTTCCGCTGCTGGCAATTCCGTTTTTCATCCTCGTCGGCGAGGTAATGAGCCAGGGCGGGATCGCGCGCCGACTCATGGATCTGGCCGGCGCTCTGGTCGGCTTCATACGCGGCGGGCTTGGGCAGGTGGCCATTACGGGGTCGATGTTTTTCGGCGGTATCAGCGGTTCGGCGGTGGCGGACACTGCGGCGACCGGGGCCATGATGATCCCGTCGATGACCAAACAGGGCTACAGCGCCCCGCAGGCAACGGCGATCAATACCGTTTCATCGGTCATCGGCATCATCATTCCGCCGTCGATTCCCTTGATTCTTTACGGCATCGTGACCGAAACCTCGATCAGCCGACTGTTCATCGCCGGTATCGTACCGGGCATTCTCATCGGCCTTGCGCTCATGGTGACCACGTTCATCATGGCCACCATCGGCCATGCTGGGCAGACACGACGCTTTCGCCTCGCGCCGCTCTGGGCCGCCTTTAAGGCCGCTTGGCTTGCGCTGGTGCTTCCGGTGATCGTGATCGGCGGTATCATAGGCGGCGTGTTCACCGCCACCGAAGCCGCCGTGGCTGCGCTGCTCTATTCGCTGTTCATCTCGCTGGTGGTCTATCGCGAGTTCAAGATCACCGAGCTTTGGGGCATGCTGATTCGCACCGCGCGCCTTACTGGCATGGTGCTATTGCTTCTCGCCTTCGCCACCGTCATCGCTTGGTTTCTGACCATCAACATGGTGCCGCAAACCCTGGTGACCCAGGTCCAAGCTATCACTCAGGATCCTTTCCTGCTGCTGTTGATCGTGGCAGGGCTTTTGCTGCTGGTCGGCTTCGTCATGGATCTCACGCCCGCAATGGTCATCATGGCCCCCATGCTGACGCCGATCGTGACGTCGGTTGGCGTCGACCCGGTTTACTTCGGCGTGCTCATGGCGTTCATCCTCGGCATCGGCCTGCTGACGCCCCCCGTGGGCACCTGCCTCTACGTGGGGTGTGGCGTGGGCAAGGTCTCCATGGAGCAGCTGGTCAAGGCGATGCTGCCCTACTATGCGGCACTACTGGTCGTGCTGGTCGTATTGATCGCCTTCCCCGGTATCGTGACCTGGCTGCCGGATTTGACCTCGGTACGCGGCAACTAAGCGAAATCACGACTGCGCCGTTGACATAAAGTCGAACGGTGCAGATCACCTACCTGTCATACCATATGACAGGATCACGCAGCGTATCGGCCCGATGCGCTGCGCGTATTTAGCGGGTTTTCGACTCGCAGCGACGATCGCCCCAATAACAACAGCACCGGATACTTCCACCATGCGACTCGAACGAAAGAAAGCGCTCATTACGGCTGCCGGCCAGGGTATTGGCCGCGCCACGGCGCTCCGCTTCGCGGCGGAAGGCGCCCAAGTCATTGCCACCGATATCAACCCTCCGAGCCTTGAGGCTCTCTCTTCTACTCCCGGCATTACGACACTGCCGCTCGACGTTCTGGATTCAGCGGCAATCGATGAACTGGCTGAGAAAGTTGGCTCCGTCGATATTCTCTTCAACTGCGCAGGGTTTGTCGCCAGCGGCTCGCTTTTAGAAGGCAGCGACGACGACTGGGAGCTGTCCCTTTCACTCAACGTGATGGCCATGGTGCGCGTGACACGGGCCTTTCTACCGGCCATGCTCGACCAGGGCGGCGGCAGCATCATCAACATGGCCTCGGTCGCCTCGAGCCTCAAGGGGGTGCCCAATCGCTGCGCCTACGGTACCTCGAAAGCGGCGGTACTGGGGCTGACCAAGTCGATCGCCAGCGACTACATCGGTCGCGGCATTCGCTGCAACGCGATTTGCCCCGGCACCGTGGACTCGCCTTCGCTGCGCCAGCGCATCGACGAGCAGGCCAGGCAGCAAGGGCGCTCGCGCGACGACGTTTATGCCGATTTCATCGCCCGCCAGCCTCAGGGCCGACTGGGCACACCGGAGGAGATCGCGGCGCTTGCCACCTACCTCGCCTCGGACGAATCGGCCTACACCACCGGAACAGCACAAATCATCGACGGCGGCTGGCTCGTTTGACGCCACGCGGTTCACCGACGCTGGATCTCTTTCACGCCGAACCGCAGGGCCTGTGAGCTCCGGTTGGCCAACCCCAAAGGAACTGCATAAATGAAACTGTTACGTTTTGGAGCCCCCGGCCAGGAAAAACCTGGCATCGTGGACGCAAGCGGTACGATTCGCGATCTCTCTGCGCACCTGCCCGACCTCGGCGGCGAGCATCTTGATCGCGCCGCGCTCGAGCGGCTCGCGGCAATCGACACCTCGGCGCTGCCCGAAGTCGCCGCCGACACGCGCCTGGGCCCTTGTGTAGCGGGCGTGGGCAAGTTCATCTGTATCGGTTTGAACTACTCCGACCACGCTGCCGAAACCGGCGCCGAGGTGCCGCCGGAGCCGGTCATTTTCAACAAGTGGACCAGTGCCATCTGCGGACCCAACGACGACGTCGTGATTCCGCGCAACTCACGAAAAACCGATTGGGAAGTGGAGCTTGGCGTCGTGATCGGCAAGACCGCACGCTATGTCGGCGAAGCGAACGCCATGGAGCACGTCGCCGGGTTCTGCGTGGTGAACGACGTATCCGAGCGCGAATTCCAGCTTGAGCGCAGCGGCACCTGGGACAAGGGCAAGGGATGCGACACCTTCGGCCCGCTGGGGCCCTGGCTTGTGACCCCCGATGAGATCGCCGATCCGCATCAACTCGACATGTGGCTCGAGGTAGACGGCAAGCGCTACCAGAACGGCAACACCCGCACCATGGTGTATCAGATCCCCTATTTGATCAGCTATCTGAGCCAGTTCATGAGCCTACAGCCGGGGGATGTGATCTCAACCGGTACTCCTCCTGGTGTCGGCATGGGTCAAAAGCCCCAGGTCTACCTCAAACCCGGCCAACGTATGCGTCTGGGAATCGAGGGACTGGGCGAGCAGACCCAAGCGGTCATCGCCGAGTCTGGCGGTAGCGCGCGCTGAACGGCGGGAAGCGATAGCGCCGGCGTTTACTCCGACGCCGGCTTCAAGCGCTGCTTGAGCTGTCGATAGGTGCCGTAATGGCGCTCGAGATGGCGGCGCATGGCTTCTTCAGCCGCATCTGCATCGCCGGATGCGATCGCATCGACGATCTCGGTGTGCGCTGCGGTAGCCGCCTTGTCTTCATCCTTTTGTTGAAGCACATGCGCACGACGGTCATCCAGCCATTCTGACAGGGCCAGGTGGATAGCATCGAAGATCGGGTTTCGCCCGATACTCGCCAACACCCCGTGAAAGTCGTTGTCCGAGCGTTTGAAACGCGCCTCGTCGCCGATGGCGTCGCGATTGTCCGCCAGCGCCTGACGTAGCCGGGCCAGGTCATCTTCGGTGGCGTTACGCGCGGCGTAGCGCGCCAGCGATATCTCGAACGTCGCCCGTGCTTCCTGGAAGTACTGCTGCCCATCGGGCTGCGAAAGCAGTTGACGCGTCACACCCGAAAGCCGTGCCATGACGGCATCCGCCGTGGGCCGAATCACCCGCGCCCGGGTACCACTATTGATCGCGATCAACCCTAGCTGCTGAAGATAGAACAGCGCCTCGCGCACGGCGGGACGCCCCACGCCGAACTGCTCCATCAGCTCGCGCTCGGAGGGGAGCTGGTCGTTCTCGCCGAGCCGTCCTTCGAGGATTTCCGCTTCGAGCTGCTCGGCGACCTGCACGGAGAGCGTCTTGCGCTCGATCCGGTATTTACTCATAAAGACTCGTCCACGGTCGGGAAATATTCGAGGATTTTACGTTATTTTAAACGTTTCCCTTAAGTCAGTGGTGATAACGGCGTTATCTCGTACCGATGGGCAATATGGGCGTAGGCTGCCTGATTCGCGACATCCAGTGGGATGCCTTCGGCGTCACGCCGTGTTTGACAGCGCCACTCCCGATCACCCGGCGCCATGATGCCATGGGAGCCTTTTATAGCGGACTGGCGACGTAAATCCGTCAAATAGTCGGCCAGCCCTCGAGAGAAGTCGCCCTCTTCGATGAAGGCATCCGGCTTTATGGCCAAAAAGAAATGCCCCACCCCACGCGGTGTCGATATATCGGAGCCGTTCATGGGCAAAAGATTGAAGCCATGCTGCATACCCGAAAGCGTCGAACTCAGTATCTCGACCATGCCGCCAAGCCCTGCGCCCTTGAAGCCAAAGTCGCTCCCTCCCAGCGGCAACAGGGAAGTGACTTCGCGAGGGTCAGTACTCACCTGACCATCAGCTCTGGCGGCCACTTGATTCGGCAACTCACGCCCTATGGCACCGAATTGCTGCACACGATTCCAGGGAATCGAGCTTGTGGCCATATCCAACAGATAAGGGGCCGCCCCCGCAACGGGCGCGGCAAACGCGATTGGGTTCGTGCCGTGGAAAGCATCCTGACCATCGTGAAGCTGCACGAAGGGGTCCGAGTTACAAAACGCCATACCGATATAGCCACGCTCGGCTGCCGCGAGCGCGTAACAGCCCGCCGCGCCGAAATGGGACGAATTTCCGACCGCAACGGCTCCCAAACCGGCCTGCCCCGCCATCTCTACGGCATGCTCCATTGCGGTATACCCGGCCAAATGGCCCAATCCATCGGCGGCATCCAAAAAACCGGTCGCGGGCAAGCGCTGATGAAACACCATGTCAGGCGCTCCCTTGACGCGTCCCCCTTCGAGTACCTTCACGTAATGGGGTAGCAGCCTTAAACCATGGCTATCGACTCCCATACGTGAGGCCTTGACTAGAGCACGCGTGACGGCCTCGGAAGAAGCCTCGTTGGCCCCTACCGCCGCCAGCGCGGCTCTCATGAAGCGGGCAAGATCATCACTAGTGACACGAAAACGCGAGGACGTATCGGCCATAAACACTCCCTGATTCAGAACTTGATAGTTCGGTCTTCAATGGTTGAATCCATTAAATCTCATGAACAGGATCAGCGATAAACGAGTGTGGGCAGCCACATAGAGATCGCCGGGATAAACGTGACCAGTAGCAGGCAAATAACCAGAGGAATCAAAAACGGGATGGTGCCACGCATACAGCGTTCGAAACTGACGTTGGATACCCGAGACAAAACGTACAGCACCATGCCGACCGGCGGCGTAAGCAGTCCGATCATCAGATTGAGCACCATGATCACGCCAAAGTGCACCGGGTCCACCCCGACCGCGACGGCCATCGGAAGCAGTACCGGCACCAGAATGGTGATGGCGGCGATGGTTTCCATGAAACAGCCGACGATGATGAGTACGATATTGGCCATCATCAGTACCGCCAGCTTGCTGTCGGCGAAGTTACCCATCAAAGCGATGACGTTCTGGGTCACCTGGTTACTGGTCAGTATCCAGGCAAAGATCGAGGCAGCGGAGACGATGAAAAGAATGACCGCCGTGGTCTCGATGGTTTCCATGCTCACCTTGAGCAGTTTTTTGAAGGTCAGCGTACGATAGACGATGCCGCCCAGCACCAGGGCGTAGAAAACCGCCGCCACCGCCGCCTCGGTGGGCGTGAAAGCGCCGGTGATGATACCCCCGACGATGATGACCGGGGTCATCAACGATAAGAACGCGCGTTTGAAGGTATGGCCGAGTACGCGCAGCGAGAAGACCGCATCGCGCTGGTAGCCACGCCGACGCGAGATCAGAAAGATCATCAGCATCAGCATCACCCCCATCAACAGCCCGGGCACCAGTCCGGCGGCAAAAAGCTGCCCCACCGAGGCCGACGCCATGACACCATAGATGACCATTGGCAAACTCGGCGGAATGATCGGACCTATGGTCGATGAAGCAGCGGTGATCCCGACCGCGAACTCCTCGTCGTAGCCGGCGTCCTTCATCGCCTTGACCTCGATCATGCCAAGCCCCCCGGCGTCTGCCACCGCCGCGCCGGACATGCCGGAAAACACGATACTGGCGCCAACGTTGACGTGCCCGAGCCCACCGCGCATCCAGCCCATCAGCGCCTTGGCGAAGTTGAAGATGCGCTCGGTGATACCGCCGTTATTCATTAGGCTGCCGGCGAAGATGAAAAACGGGATGGCCAGCAGCGGGAAACTGTCGATACCGTTGATCATGCGGTGGGCGACGACGATATTAGGCACCTGGCCGGTGATCAGCACGAACATCAGACACGCACCGGCCAGGCTGATTGCGATCGGCGCGCCCAGCACTAAAAGCGTGAATAGGGCGAAGAAAAGAAAGGCCAGGTCATGGCCCATCAAGGGCAGAATGACACAGCCCAATACCGCCAGCGCTGCCAGTAGCGGCGAAAGCAACGGCTTTTGCCAGCGCATCAAGGAGAGTCGAGACATACCAGGCCTCACGAGTAATAGGGAGCCGAGGTCGAGTGGGTCTACGTTGCGTCGCGGGGTGTTCGATACGTGACGTAGAGACGCTGGAGGGTGCGCAGGGCCATCAGTACGAACGCCGTGCACACGGTGTAGTAGAGCAGGCTTTTGGGCAGGTCGACGGAGACCATCAAGCTACTGGTGCGACCCGCAAGCTGATAAGTGACCCAAGCCATGGCCACGAAGAAAGCCAGACTCACTAGCCCCATCAGGCGCTCGAGCAGCCGCGCCTGCCAGCTCGGCATATAGTGGTAGAAAAACTCCACCAGAATATGGCTGCCGTTACGTGCCGCCATGGCGCTACCCAGAAACCCCACCACGATCAACAGGTACCTTGCGATCTCTTCGGTCCAGCCGATCGAATCGCCCAGCACGTAGCGGCTGAAGAATTGGGCAAAGACGACCAGAATCAAGGCCCAGAAAACGATCAGGGTGACGAAATCCTCGGCCGCGTAATCCTTCCACCTGAAAGGGGTATCGTCGAAGGCGGCCTCGAAATCGATCATCGGGTCGCCCTGCGGTGGCACACTATCTTGCCTATCGTTCATGGCAGTAGGCTCCTTGCGCCCCGCCAGACAGGGGGGCGTCAATCAGCAGAGACGTAAGAGTGATTTATTGACCGATTGCCTGAAGGCGCTCGTAGGTCTGCTCGTCCCAGGTTGCGGCACTGCCGTGGTGAGCGGGTAGCACCGCCTCGCGAAAGCGCTCGCGATTCACCTCGTTGATGGTGTTGCCCTGCTCTTCGAACCAGGCGACGAGTTCGGCCTCGGCCTGCTGAATGCTGCGGGTGTTATTGACCGCTGCCTCCTGGAACACCTCGCGAAATATCTGCTGGTCCTCTTCGGAAAGCCGGTTCCAGCGCGGCCCGCCCACAATGGTGATCAGCGAATCGGTGATATGCCCGGTCAGGTTGATGTAATCCTGCACCTCATAAAACGCCTTGGCCTTGATCGTCGGCAGCGGGTTCTCCTGAGCGTCGACCACGCCTTGCTGGAGTGCGAGATATACCTCGTCGAAAGCGATGGGTGTCGGGTTGGCGCCTACGGCCTGGGGCATCATCATGTACATGGGCGCATTGGGCACCCGGATCTTGAGCCCCTGCATATCCTCGGGTTCGTTGATCGGCTTGTTGGAAGTGACGTGGCGCTCGCCGTAGTAGTTGAGCGCGAGGGGAACGTTGCCGGTCTGGTCCTGGTACCCTTTAGCGATTTCGTCGAACAGCTCGCTGTCGGCAAAGGCCTGCCAGTGATCGAAATCGCGGAACATATACGCCGCCCCGGCGATGCCGATCGGGCCATAAGCACGGCCAGCGAACTGCGTGCCGGTATAGATGGCGTCGACCGTACCGAGCTCGAGCCCTTCGTTGATATCTTCCTCCTTGCCCAGCGACGCCGCCGGGTAAACCTCCATGGTGTAGCGCCCGTCGGTACGCTCCTCGATCTGATCGGCAGCCCAAAGGGCCCACTCGTGAAACGGCTCGGTGGTTTCATAGACGTGCGCGAAGCGCAGATTTTCCGCAGCGCTGGAGGCGCTAACGCTCGCCGTGAAAAGCGCAGCACCTAAAAGAGAGGGCAGACGAATACGCGAATAACGATGGTTACGCATGAGAAACTCCTTACAACCCTTGGATTTGTTATTGGTCAGTTGCTATAGGTCGTGGTGCGAGCGGTAATGGTCATCGAGGCGACATCTTCGCCTGTATACGTGTCATACCGTATGTTCAAAACTAGCCCTTCGCCGATTGTGCGGCAACCGCGCGCCTTGAAACTTTAGTCGCGCTATCCATGCAAAATTTGGCACATACCTTACCGTGCCCGCTTTCAGTTTTCGCCCTCTCTACTTCCATTGGACTATCGACCCTCCTGAAAACGTTACGCTAGAGTCACTCTCTAGCTGGCATACCTGTCATACAATAAGCTGCGCATGACCGGACCCGCCACCAAGTTCAAAAATTAACGGAGGCACGCGTGCACCCCATCTCATCGACAGACACCCTCCCCCAGGATGCCGACCGTGCCCTATTGGTCGGCCGCGCCTGGCAGGAGGACGCTAATGCTGGCCCTGTGCTAATCACGGTGCGCCGTGGCGAAGTCATCGACCTCACCGAATACGGCCCAACCATGGCGGACCTTCTGGAACGCGATGACTTGCACAACGTAGTACGCAGCGCCGAAGGCCCGAGCCTTGGTCCTGTCGACACCCTGGTGGCGAATTCTCAAATGACGCCACCGCAAGCGCCGTATTTGCTTGCGCCTTGCGACGTCCAAGCGATCAAGGCCTGCGGTGTCACCTTCGCCGTTAGCCTTCTTGAGCGTGTCATCGAGGAGCAGGCCGGCGGAGATCCGGCGCGAGCCAAAGCGCTTCGCGATGACCTGCAAGCGCTGATCGGCACCGACCTTTCGCAAATCGTTCCTGGCTCCGAAGAAGCGGCATCGCTCAAGCGGGCGCTTCAGGAAACAGGCGGCTGGTCGCAGTACATGGAAGTGGGCATCGGGCCCGACGCCGAAGTCTTCACCAAGGCACAGCCGCTCTCGTCGGTCGGCTTCGGTGCCACGGTGGGCCTGCATCCCGGATCGAAGTGGAACAATCCCGAGCCCGAGATCGTGCTCGCCGTGGACAGCCAGGGCCGGGTACGCGGCGCAACGCTTGGCAACGACGTCAACCTGCGCGACGTCGAGGGCCGCAGCGCCCTGCTGCTGGGCAAGGCAAAGGATAACAACGCTTCATGCTCGTTAGGCCCGTTCATTCGCGTGTTCGACGCGCATTTCGATATCGACACGCTGCGCGCCTGCCAGGTATCGCTGCGCATCGAAGGCGCCGACGACGACTTCGTGCTCCAGGGCGAAAGCGACATGCGCGAGATCAGCCGCGACCCGCTGGATCTGGTGCGCCAAACCATCGGCGCGCACCACCAGTACCCCGATGGTTTCATGCTGTTTCTCGGCACCATGTTCTCACCGATCGAAGATCGCGACGGTGAAGGCCAGGGCTTTACCCACCATCTCGAGGACCGGGTGTCCATCGCGACGCCATCGCTCGGCACGCTCGTCAATTCCGTGGGGCAAAGCGACAAGCTGCCGCCCTGGACCTTCGGTATCCGGGAACTGATGCGTCATCTGGCACGCCGCTAAACTTTCGAGGAGACGATAATGACAACGATCACTCACGTCGACGTTCAGGACATTCGCTTTCCCACCTCCCGGTCGCTCGATGGCTCCGATGCCATGAACGCCGCACCGGACTACTCCGCCGCCTATGTGATTTTGCACACCGATGACGATACGCTCGAAGGCCATGGGCTGACGTTCACCATCGGCCGCGGCAACGAAATCGTGATCACTGCTCTGCACTCCCTGACGCCCCTAATCCAGGGACGCACTCTCGAATCGATCACCGACGACATGGGCGCTTTCTGGCGCGAGTTCACCGGCGACAGCCAGCTGCGCTGGATCGGCCCGGACAAGGGCGCGATCCACCTGGCGACCGCCGCCATCGTCAACGCCCTGTGGGACATGTGGGCGAAGCGCGAAGGCAAGCCGGTGTGGAAACTGCTGGTGGACATGAGCCCAGAGCAGCTGGTGCGCTGTCTCGATTTTCGCTTCGTCACCGACGCGCTGACGCCGGAAGAGGCGATTTGCCTGCTACGCCGCCAGGCACCGGGCAAGGCCGAGCGCGAAGCGCACATGCGCCGCGACGGCTACCCGGGCTACACCACCTCGGCGGGCTGGCTCGGCTACAGCGACGACAAGGTGCGTGGCCTGGCCCGGGAGGCGCTGGCCGAAGGCTTTACCCATTTCAAGCAAAAAATCGGCGGCGATATCGACGAAGATGCCCGCCGCGCGGCGCTGCTGCGCGAGGAGATCGGCTGGGACAACGTGCTGATGATGGATGCCAACCAGGTATGGGAGGTCGACGAAACGGTGCACAAAATGCGTCGGCTGGCCGAGTTCGACCCGCTCTGGATCGAGGAGCCCACCAGTCCCGACGATATTCTCGGCCACGCGGAGATCCGCCACCGCGTTGCCCCCATCGGTGTAGCAACCGGCGAGCACTGCCATAACAAGGTGATGTTCAAACAGTTCTTTCAAGCCGAGGCGCTGGACTATTGCCAGCTCGATGCCGCGCGTCTGGGCGGGCTCAACGAGGTCATTCTGGTGGTATTGATGGCGGCCAAGTTCGGCGTGCCGGTCTGCCCCCACGGGGGCGGCGTCGGGCTCTGCGAATACACCCAGCATATCGCCCTGTTCGATTACATCGCCGTCTCCGCAGACCTCGACGGGCGGGTGCTGGAGTACGTCGATCACCTGCACGAACACTTCATCGACCCCGTCGTGGTAGAGCGTGGACGCTACCGGGTGCCCGAAGCACCCGGGTACAGCATCGCCATGCACTCCGAGTCGCAATCGCAGTACCGCTTTCCCGACGGTCCGGCCTGGCAGGAGAGCGCTCATGAGTGATACAGGCACGTTTCTGGATAAGCTCCAGGCGCTGCTTGGCGAGCGCGGCCTTCTTCGCGAAAGCGCTGCCATGGCACGCTACGTGAGTGATTGGGCCGGGGAGTCACTGGGCACACCGCTGGCCGTGGCTAGACCCGCAAGCGCCGACGAGGTCGCTGAGGTGGTCCGGCGCTGCCACGCTCAAGGGGTGGCCATGACGCCCCAGGGCGGCCACAGCGGTCTGGTGGCCGGCGCCCTGCCCGCACAGGATGGTCAGGAGCTGGTGATCAGCCTGGAGCGGCTCGATCGCGTGCGCGACATCGACCCGATCAACTTCACCATGACCGTGGATGCCGGCTGCATTCTCGAGAACGTCAAGCGCGCCGCCTGGGAGCACGACTGCGATTTCCCGCTTTCTCTCGGCGCGCAGGGAAGCTGCCAGATCGGCGGTAACATCGCCACCAACGCCGGCGGGTTGAACGTGCTGCGCTACGGCATGATGCGTGAACTGGTACTCGGCCTCGAGGTGGTGCTGCCCGACGGCCGCCTCTGGCAGAACCTGACCGCGCTGCACAAGGATAACCGCGGCTACGCCCTGCAGCAGCTTTTCATGGGCAGCGAAGGCACCCTGGGTATCGTGACCGGTGCGGTATTGAAGCTCTCGCCCCGGCCGACCCAAAGCCGCTCGGCGCTTCTGGGTATGCCCTCGGTGCAGGCGGTGGTCGATCTTTACACCCTGGCACGGCGCGACTGCTGCGACCTGCTGACCGCTTTCGAGCTGATCCCCCGTCGCTGCATCGAGCTTGCCATGGAGGCGACACCCACGCTTACCGATCCACTGGATCGGCCCTACCCCTGGTACGTACTGATGGAAATCGCCGCGACCGGGCCGGTCGATCTGAACGCCCTGCTGGAGCAACTGCTGGAGACGGGCATGGCGCGCGAGCTGGTGCTGGACGGCGCCTTGGCGGCAAGCGACACCCAGGCAGCCCAGCTTTGGCAGTTCCGTGAAAGCATGCTGGAGGGGCAGCGTCGGCGCGGCGAACATCTGCGTACGGATCTTTCCGTGCCGATCTCGAGGATTCCCGCTTTCGTTAGCAAGGCAAGCGACGCGATCACAGCCCTCGACGCCGAGTGCGAGATCATCGCCTACGGCCACGTGGGCGACGGCAACCTGCACTTCAACATCCTGCCGCCTCCTACCATGGCGAACGAAGAGAAGAAGTCCTACCTGCATACCCTCGAGACGCGACTGTTCGAAGTGCTCGACGATTTCGGCGGCAGTATCAGCGCCGAGCACGGTATTGGTCGTACCAAGCAGGCCGCCTACCTCGAGCGGCTTGCGCCCACCGAGCGCGAGCTGCTAAGCGGTATCAAAGCGCTATTCGACCCCAAGGGATTGATGAATCCCGGTCGTATTTTGCCGCCGAGCCAAACGTAAACCGCCCCATGGGCTTCCCCATGGGGCGGTGCGGTGCGGTTCAATACCCCATCACCCCCGGCAGCCAAGTCGCAAGTCCTGGAATAGCGATGAGCAGTAGGATGGTGGCGAGGATGGGAAGCAAGAAAGGCAGCACCGCTTTCACTACCTGGCTGTAGCGCAGGCGGGTGATGCCGACCATCATGAACAGCACCGTGCCAAAGGGCGGTGTGATGACGCCGACGGAGAGCGTGATCACCATGACGATGCCAAAGTGCACAGGGTCGAGCCCCGCGCTCAGCGCGGCGGGTACCACGATGGGCGTGAAGATCAGGATGCTCTCGATCACCGACATGAAGCAGCCGATCAGCAAAAAGAACAGCGCAAAGCAGAGAAGGAGCGCAATGGTGGGCATATCGATGCTCGCCACTTGCCCGGCCAGGGCCTGTGGAATGCCCATACGCACCAGAATCCAGCCGTAGAAGCTAGATACCGCGATGATCATGAGAATGACGGCGCTAAACATCAGCGTGCGGCGAAAGGCGCCGTAGAGCTCTTTGAGGCCCAGGTCGCGGTAGACCACGCCGCCTAAAATGACCGCATAGAGAGAGGCGATAGCCCCCGCTTCGGTCGGGGTGAAGAAGCCGCCCCAAATACCTCCAACGATGATCGCAGGCATCAACAGTGGCAACACCGCACGTTTGCCTGTGCGCACCACTTCCTTGGCATCGAACGGCATGGGATCGGGCATGGTTACCTTGCCCGTCGCGCCCAGCAGCACGGTCATGCCCATGAGCAGTAGCGCCATCAGAATGCCGGGCACCAAGCCCGCCATGAAGAGCCCCCCAATGCTGACGTTGGCCAGCCAGCCATACACCACCAGCGCGATGCTCGGCGGCAAGATGGGGCCAACGACGCTCGAAGCGGCGGTAATACCGGTGCTATATCCCAGCGCGTAGCCGCGCTCCTTCATCGCCTTGATTTCGATGCTGCCAAGGCCTGCGGCATCCGCCACGGCGGTACCCGACATGGTGGCAAAGATGGAGCTTGCCACCACGTTGGCGTGCCCTAGCCCGCCTTTGGTGAAGCCCACCAGCGCCGTGGCGAAGTCAAAGATCCGCGTCGTCGTCGAGCCCTGATTCATGATGTTGGCCGCCAGGATGAACAGCGGGATCGCCAGCAGCGTGAAGTTGTTGAGCGTCTGGATCATCCGTAGCGATAAAAGCTCGACCGGAAGCCCGCCGGCCCCCGTAACGGCCAGCGCCGTAAACGACGTCACGCCGATGGCGACCACCACCGGCAGGCCGATCATCATTAGCGCCAGCAGGCCCCCGACGAATATTGCCAGTTCCATCATGGCGCGGCCTCCTCAGCGGGTGTATCGAGCCAGGCCACTGGCCCCCGTAGGGTTTGCCAAAGCGCGATCAGCGCCATGGCGACGAAGCTGAACAAAATGGCGTAGTAGAGAAAGGAGAAACTGATGCCCAGCGACACCGTATTGTTGTGCGCGCTCATGTAAGACATGATCCAGGCGCCCCAGGCCGCCAGCACAAAAAACACCATCGAGATGGCCGACGTAAGGCGGTACTGGCACTGGCGCCCCAACGCCCCCAGGCGGTGGCTAAAGAGATCGACGACCAAGTGGTCGCTGCGCACCCAAGCAGACACGGCGCCAAAGGCCACGGCATAGACGGCGAGTAACGATACCACCTCCTCGGACCAAGGTAGCCCCCAGCCCAGCAGATCACGCGCCACGACAGCGGCGACGATGAGGCCGAGCACTCCGATCAACAATGCCACGCCCAAGGCGTCGCAAAAGCGGGTGATGGTGCGCAGGGCAAGAAAGGCAAAGCGGTCTGCGCCTCTAGCGGGCGACTTGGCTTCGTCCACGAAACGGCTCCTTGAAAATCGTATAGATAAAACAGCGGGACATGACGAACTCGGGGCGGCAACGCCGCCCCGAGGCTAGCGCAGGCAACGCCTCACTCGTCGATCTGGCTGGCAGCGATGGCGTCGTCACGTACGCCGTCGGCCATGCGCGATAGCACGCGGTCGATGGCCGGTTGGGCCGCCTCGCGGAAGGCGGCGATGTCCGGCTCGATTACCGTCATGCCTTCGTCTTCGAGTGCATCGCGGTAGAAGACGTCGAGCTCCAACTCCTGCTCGTTGCCGTAGGCGCGCGCGACATCCACGGCTTCGCTAATCAGCGCTTGATCCTCTTCATCGAGGCCATCCCACCAGCGGGTGCTAGCGACCCAGCTCCAGGGGAACTGAACGTGGCTGGTCATGATGAGGTAGTCCTGCACTTCCCATAGCCGCCGGGTATAGGGCGAGGAGAGCGAGTTCTCGTGGCCGTCCACCTGGCGCGTCTGCATCGCGAGATAGATCTCCGGCGCCGGCACGTTGACCACCTGCGCGCCGATCTCCTGCCACACCTCGAGCCAGATGGGCAGCGACGGCATGCGCAGGCGAAAGCCCTGCAGGTCTTCTGGAGTGTGGATTTCCTTGTTCGCCGTCATATGGCGCGGGCCGCGATGCTGCAGCCCCAGGAAGGTGAGGCCACCACGGTTTTCGGCCTGCTCGATGAGCGTTTGACCCGAAGGGCTTTCGAGGTAGTGATCCACCTCCTCCCAGGTGGTGAAGAGGAAAGGCACGGTCATGGCGTCGTAATCCGGCGCATACTGTTGGCGCCAGTTACCCCCGGTCAGCGACATCTGTGTCTGCCCCAGGTTGAGCAGTTCGAGCACGGCGTCCTCGCCGCCGAGCGACCCGGCGAGGAAGGGGAGCACGTTGAAGCGCCCCGGCGCCTGTTCTTCGAGGTACTCGGCGAAGCGTTCGATGGCGGCGCTCTCCGAGCCGCCCTCGCTCATGGTGTTATTGACTTGAATCTCGATCGGCTTGGCAAGCGCCAGGGGCGCCGCTACCAGCATGCCAAGCGCCGTGAGTGTGGCCAGCAGTGTTTTTTGCATGAGATGAACTCTCTCAATTTATCGTTATGGCGAAGAAGTTGGCGTGTATCGCGTCCGATCTTGGAACATGCTGCTCATGCGCTCAAATCGACGTTTATGAAGCGATCCTTCGCAAAAGACGAACTCAAGGAGAATCGAGAGATTCACCGCCGGTCAGGTGATCGACTAAGTGGCGTGCGGTTACCGGCAAGCTTGCATAGCGGCGCATCCCTACCACCAGTTCACGTTGGGCCCAAGGGTCGCTAAGCGGGAGGCGAATGAGCTGTAGCGCATCGAGATCGCGACCGTCGAGAGTACATTCGGGCAGGATGCCGATGCCCATGCCGTGATGAATCATGCGGCAGATGGCATCGAAGCTGCGCACTTGAATACGCATGCGCAGCGTCTGCCCGGCGCGGCTGGCCTGCTCGTGTAACAGCGTCTGCAATGAGGCATCCTGCTGCAGGCCGATGAAGTCATAGCGGGTAGAGGCCAGAAAGGACAAATTCGCCTGTTCGGCCAGCGGATGGTCGCGCGGCACCACCAGCACCAGCCGATCATGGCGATAGGGCATGATTTCCAGATCAGGCGCGGCCACGTGGCGCGCGAAGATGCCCACATCGGTCAGGCCATCGCGCAACGCAGCGATTACTTCGCTGCTCACGCGCTCCTGCAAGTCGAGCTTGATCTGCGGAAAAGCGCGCGCGAAAGCGCTCAGGTCTTGGGGTAGAAAGGCGATGATTGCCGACGTGTTGGAGTGGATGCGCACGTGCCCACGCACGCCGTCGCCATACTCGCTGAGCTCCGCTTGAAGGCGCTCGATGTCATCCATGATGCGCCGCGCATGGTGCAAAAAGGCCTGCCCGGCGGGCGTTAGCTCTACGCCACGCGGGCGCCGGTAGAGCAGCGTCGTGCCCACCAGGGTTTCCAGATCGCTAATGCGCTTACTGACGGCGGCCAACGCCAAGTGCTCGCGCTGGGCGGCGGCGGTAAGGCGCCCTTCGTCAGCGACGGAGATGAAGAGCTTGAGGCTGACGAGATCGAAGCGGCGCATGAGACGTCCTTGGCGTATCGAACGGCGCGAGGCCGAAGGCTGCCTACTATGACAAAGGCGCTAACAAAAGACGATCCTTCGCCACCAACGAAACCAGGTTTGGCCTTTGCCTAATTGTCGCCCGCCTGTCCGCTGGCGCATGCTGCCTGCCAACGTTTACCTGCCCCATCTATCATGGATTCTAGGAGCCTCGCCATGAGCGGTTCGTCTCGTCAGCTACCCTTGGCTGGTATCAAAGTCCTGGAGCTCGGCCAGCTGATCGCCGGGCCCTTCGCCACCAAGCTTTTGGGCGAGTTCGGCGCCGACGTGATCAAGATCGAGCCGCCTGAAACCGGCGACCCCCTTCGCAAATGGCGAAAGATCGAAGACGGCACCTCGCTCTGGTGGCACGTGCAGTCGCGCAATAAGCGCTCGGTCACCCTTGATCTGCGCAGCGCCGAAGGCCAAGCCATCGTGCGCCAGCTGGCGGCCGAGGCCGACGTCATCGTCGAAAACTTTCGCCCCGGTACGCTGGCGGCGTGGGGCCTTGGCTGGGAGACGCTATCAACGCTCAATCCGCGTTTGATCATGGTGCACGTCTCGGGCTACGGGCAGACCGGCCCCTACCGCGACAAGCCCGGTTTCGGCGTCATCGGCGAGGCCATGGGCGGGCTTCGCTACCTAACAGGCCAGCCCGGCGAGCCCTCGGTGCGTGTAGGCGTCAGTATCGGTGATTCGCTCTCGGCACTCTATGCGGTCATCGGTACGCTGCTGGCCCTACAAGAGCGCCAGCGAAGCGGGCTAGGCCAGGAGATCGACGTGGCGCTGTACGAGTCGGTATTCGCCATGATGGAAAGCCTGATACCAGAATACGCCGCCGACGGCGAGATTCGTCATCCTAGCGGCAGTGCTCTCCCGGGCATTACTCCCTCCAACGCTTACCGCTGCCAGAATGACGATTTCGTTCTCATTGCGGGCAACGGCGACAGCATCTTCAAGCGTCTGATGGGCGTGATTGGCCGCGACGATCTCGCCCGCGACCCCGCACTTGCCCACAACGATGGCCGCAGCCGCCAGGCTACGATGATCGACGCCGCCATCGAGGCCTGGACACGCCAGCACCCCCGCGAGCATATTCTCAAGGCGCTGGATGCAGCGCGCGTTCCGGCAGGTTACCCCTACACCGCCGCCGACATCGCCCAGGACCCTCACTATCAAGCGCGTGAGATGCTGCAGTCACTAACGCGTCCCGGCGGCAAGCCGCTCACCGTACCCGGCGTACTGCCCAAACTCAGCGCCACGCCAGGACGGTTGGGCAATGGAGGCCCCGCCCTTGGCCAGCACACCGAAGACGTGCTCGACGAGTTGGACATCGACCAGGAAACCCGCACTAAGCTGCGCCAAGCTGGCATCATTTAAGGAGCGCGTCATGCTAAAACAACTCCCCTGCCCCGAGCGCATCGAGATCAACGAGGTTGGCCCCCGCGACGGGCTACAGATCGAGAAGCGTTTCGTGCCCACCGAAGATAAGATTCGCTGGATCGACGCGCTCTCCCAAACCGGCCTTGCGCGCATCGAAGCCACCTCGTTCACCTCGCCCAAAGCGATTCCCAACCTGCGTGATGCCGCCGAGGTGGTGAACGGTATCCAGCGCCGGGAGGGCGTCGAGATCACCGTGCTGGTGCCCAATCTCAAGGGTGTGGAGCGCGCCTTGGCTTGTGACGTGGATGAGATCAATCTGGTGATGTCGGCAAGCGAGAGCCACGGCCTAGCCAATTTGCGCATGACGCCCGAACAGTCGCTTGCGCAGTTCGCCGCCATTCTCGACGCCGTGCGGGCCCACCCTCGAGCTCAGAACGTGTTCGTCAACGCCTCGCTTTCGACCACCTTCGGCTGCCCGTTTGAGGGCATCGTTCCCCAAGCTCGCGCGCTCGATTTGATCGCTCGCCTGGTGGAGCTTGGCATTACGGGCATCACCCTTTGCGACACCACCGGCATGGCCAACCCCGCCCAAGTAAAAGCGCTATGCGAAGCCGTCATCGCCCGCTGGCCCGAGGTCGCCTTCACCCTGCATGTGCACAACACCCGCGGCATGGGCCTAGCCAATGCCCTGGCCGCCTGGCAGGCTGGCATTACCCGCTTCGACGCGGCCCTCGGCGGGCTCGGCGGCTGCCCCTTCGCCCCGGGGGCGACGGGTAACGTCTGCACCGAGGACCTCGTTCACATGTTCGAGGCGATGGGCGTGGACACTGGCGTCGACCTCGATGCCCTGCTGGAAGTAGCCACCACGCTGCCCGAGCTTGTGGGCCACGATGTGCCGGGGCAGGTGGTCAAGGCGGGAAAATGGGACCGGCGCTATGCGATGCCGACGCATTAAACTCTTAAGCGTTCGGCCGCGCCCGAGGCTACTGGCTAGCCCTTGATTCGGGTTTGGGGCAGGTGGTTCTCAAACCATCAATATGCTCGTGCAAACCAGCGGGTATCGACTGCCACATGGGATCAAGAACAAAGTCGATACCCTCTCTGCGAGCAATTTTCGCCGCCGGCACGAAATCCGCATCACCAGCCATCAGCACTATTTGATCGACTTGACCCTTAAGCGTCAGGGACGTGACATCTACCCCAATACGCATGTCGACTCCCTTCTGGCGAACGTCGACACGAACATCGTCTGCACACAGATCCTCTAAAGCGATCCTGCTTTTCAGCAGGTCTTTTATTTTATGCGCTTTAATCGTCCACTGAGCGTCGTCTGACAGATGGCCAAGTCGCACAGCCACTTTACGCTTACCCAATAACTCCTGGTGCAACTTTTTACGGAATATAGCTTCCTGGGTCTTGGAGAAATCGATGGATTGACCCGAAATAGGATTATGCATTTTTTTAGAAAGCGGCGGACAGTCATAGAAAAAGATACGATACAAATCCCTACGTCGCCCCTTCCCTTTGCCACTCAAGTGGCTGACCGCCCACCGGTGTAAACAGTCAGCTGCACGAGCTCCATTATAGGCATTGCCCGGTTCAATCTTTCTGAACCGCTTTATAAAGTAGCCGCCGTCTACCAATATTGCCGTTGGCATGGTGCGCTCTCCCCCTGTTAAAAACAAAAACGCCCCAGGGTTCGGCAAATCCCAAGATAGAGGGGGATTGCTTACAGCCAAGGGCGTGGATAAGAAAAGCGTATCTTTTTTCCAAAGCATGATCAAGCCATTTTCTTACGTAGACCCCACTACATGCTTTACCTCCAGGTATGCACTCACCCCTAAGAGCCCAGCTCGCGGCCGATGCCGCTTTGCTTGAAGCCGTCCCAGGCGGTTTCCGGCAGCACCAACTGCTCGGAGTTGTACTAAACGCTGCTGGTTTTAAGCTGTCGTTAGCAATACGCAATGCTCTTTGCTCCGCTTGCAAAGCATGAGACCGAAGAACTCCTCGCGCTACTAATCAGCTTTCCACCGGTTGACACATCCACGCCACACAAGCGTCACACAACCGCAACGTCCTTGCCCCAGAGTGATTGGCCACGATCCAAGCAAGGCGAAAGCCATGAGCCCATCACGCATTCAACTGACGGGCGTCTCCAAACACTGGGGCGCCACCACCGCCGTCGACGACATCTCCTTCGATGTCGCTCCAGGGCAGTTCGTCATCCTGCTGGGGCCATCCGGCTGCGGTAAATCGACGACGCTGCGTATGATCGCCGGGCTCGAAGAGGCGTCCCAGGGCACGATCCATATCGGCGAGCGCGATGTCACGCGCGCATCGCCGGGCGACCGGGGCCTCTCCATGGTGTTTCAGTCCTACGCGCTTTTTCCTCACCTGAACGTGGCCGAGAACATCCTTTTCGGGCTCAGGAGCCGCCGCGTGCCCAGGGCCGAGCGGGACAAGCGCCTGGCACACGTGGCCAAGCTGGTCGACCTTGCGCCGTACCTGGCGCGCAAGCCGGCGAATCTTTCCGGCGGCCAGCGCCAGCGGGTGGCGCTCGCTCGCGCCATCGTCTCTGAGCACCCGATCTGCTTGATGGACGAGCCACTCTCCAACCTGGATGCGCGTTTGAGAGCCGACATGCGACGCGAAATCAAAGCACTGCAGCGACGTTTGAACATGACCGTGATCTACGTCACTCACGATCAGGTGGAAGCCATGAGCATGGGCGACCGGGTCATCTTGATGCAGCACGGCCGCATCGTACAGGACGGCACGCCGAGTGAGCTTTATAACCAACCAGCGAGCGCCTTCGCCGCTAGTTTCATAGGAAGTCCTGCCATGAATTTGCTGCCACTCGTTGCGCTCGATAGCGCCGCCGTGATCGACGGCGACACCACCCCCGTCGCTCCGCTAGAAGCCGCCGGCGGAAAGCTCGGCGTTCGCCCCGAGGATATCGAGCTTCGCGCTGACCACGAGCCAGGCGTGGCCGCGCATATCGTCAGCGAAGAGTATCTAGGGGCAGATACCGTCGTACACGCAGCGGTGGGCAATCATGTATTGCGCGTACGCTTGGCAGGCAGGCCCGTGCTCGCCGAGAAGAAAAGCTATCGCCTCTACTGGGCGTCGGCGAAAGCGCACCTGTTTGCCGAAAACGGCCTGCGACTCGAGCATCTTGCCCCTCGCGCCTTTACCGCCGCCCAGCGCAGCGTTTCTCGCCCGCCACTGGTGGGCTCTTTCCAGCACTAGTCAATTCGATCTTCGGGAGTTTGCCATGCGTTTTCGTTTGCCTTTCGCCATGACCGCCCTTGCTGCAGGTCTGATGAGCGCCGCCTCGGCCAGCGCCGCTGTCGATCTCACGATGTATTACCCGGTATCGGTGGGCGGCGCGCTGACCGGCGTCATCGATGAGCTGGTCGATGAGTTCGAGCAAGAGCACCCGGAGATCACGGTCAACGCCATCTATGCGGGCAACTACGACGACACCCGGGTGCGCGCCATGTCTGCCATCGAAGCCGGCGATACCCCGGCGCTTTCGGTGATGTTCTCCATCGACCTGTTCGAGCTGATCGAGCAAGAGGCGATCGTCGCCTTCGACGACCTGGTGGAAACCGACGAGGAGCGCGCGTGGCTGGACAGCTTCTACCCGGGCCTGATGGAGAACGGCCAACTTGATGGCAAGACTTACGGCATTCCCTTCCAGCGCTCCACCATCGTGCTGTTCTGGAACAAGGACGCCTTCGCCGCGGCAGGTCTCGACCCAAACACCCCGCCAGAGAACTGGGACGAGATGGCCGAGATGGCCGCTACCCTTCGCGAGGCAAGCGGTGACCAGTGGGGCGTGATGGTGCCCTCCACCGGCTATCCCTACTGGATGCTCCAGGCCTTTGCGTTCCAGAACGGCCAGCGGTTGATGAACGAGGCCGGTACCGAGGTCTACTTCGATGCCCCCGCTACGATAGAGGCGCTAGAGTACTGGGTATCGCTTACCCAGAGCGGTGTCATGCCGGAGGGCACCATCGAGTGGGGCACGCTGCGCCAGAACTTCCTCGAGCAGTCCACGGCGATGATGTGGCACACCACCGGCAACCTGACCGCCGTGCGCGATGCGTCGAGCTTCGACTTCGGCGTGGCGATGCTGCCAGCTCGCACCCAGCGCGGCAGTCCCACCGGCGGTGGCAACTTCTATATCTTCGCTGACACGCCCGAGGAGGAGCAGCGTGCCGCGATGACCTTCGTTCGTTGGATGACCGCCCCCGAGCGCGCCGCCGACTGGTCGATCGAAACCGGCTACATGGGCGTAAGCCCCGCCGCCTATGAAACTGATGCGCTACGCGACTACGTCGAAGCGTTTCCCCCGGCGGCGGTGGCCCGCGACCAGCTGGAATTCGGCACCGCCGAGCTTGCCACCTATGAAGGGGGGCGCATTCGCCGCACGCTGGATAACGCAGTCCAAGCCGCCCTCACCGGCCAGATGACACCCGAGGAGGCACTGACCCAAGCGCAAACCGAGGCCGATCGCATCCTGCGCCGCTACGCCCGCTAAGCCCACTCAAGGCGCCGGGGCTCCCCGGCGCTCACTCACCGGCGAGCCTTCACCATGACGCTGACCGCCCACCGCAAGCTCCAACTTTATGGCGCGCTTCTGCTGCTGCCCGCCGCGCTGCTATTGGGTCTCTTCGCCTATCTGCCCACGATCAGCACGGTGATCCAGAGCCTTTTTCTGCCCGGCTTTCGCGGTGCGCCGCCGGAATTCGTCGGCCTCGATAACTACCGCTACCTTTTCGAAGACCCCAAATTCTGGCTGGTGGCGCGCAACAACCTGATCTACGCGCTCGGCACGATCCCGACATCGATGGCGCTGTCGCTTGCCATGGCGCTACTGGTTAACCGTCAACTTCCCGGTCGAGGGCTGGTGCGAATGGCCTACTTCACGCCGACGATTCTGCCGATGATCGCCGCCGCCAATATCTGGATGTTCTTCTACGCCCCGCAGATTGGCCTTTTCAACAAGCTGCTCGGAGCGTTTGGCCTTGGAGGGATGAACTGGCTGGGCGACCCGGGCGTGGCGCTTTATTCGATCATCGTGATGTCGGTGTGGAAGGAGGCGGGATTTTTCATGCTCTTCTACCTTGCTGCCCTCCAGGCCATACCGCCGGAGCTTAAGGAGGCGGCGGATCTCGAGGGTACGAGCCGGTGGCGATTCTTTTGGCGGGTGACCTTTCCGCTTCTGATGCCGACCACGCTGTTCGTCTTGATCAACGCGCTGATCAACGCCGTACGCGTGGTCGATCACCTGTTCATTCTCACTAAAGGCGGACCGAACAACGCCACCAACCTGCTGCTCTACTACGTGTACGAGAACGCCTTCGCGTTCTTCGACCGCACCACGGCGGCCACCATCACCGTGGTGATCCTGCTGGTGCTCGCCGTGGTAGCCACGCTCAAGTTCACGCTTCTTGATCGTAGGACCCACTACCAATGAACACGCTCGCCGCCACCCTTCCCCGCCGCCTGTTACCGGCGCTCTCTCTCGACACCCTGGCCGCCTGGCTGTTGGCGATCGTCTGGATCTTTCCGCTACTCTACGCGGTGTGGGCGGCGTTTCACCCGCCTGCGTTCATGGTGCGCTTCGAGCTTTTAGCGCCGTTGACGCTGGAGAACTTCAAAACTGCTTGGGGGCAGGCGCCGTTCGCGCGCTACTACCTCAACACTTTTGGGCTAGTCACTGGCGTGGTGGCGGCGCAATTCGTGGTGTGTACGCTGGCAGCCTTTGCCTTTGCGCGCTTTCCCGTGCCCGGCAAGAACGCGCTATTTCTGCTGGTGCTGATCCAGCTGTTCGTCTTTCCCGAAGTGCTGATCGTCGAGAACTACCGCATCGCAAGCGATCTGGGCCTGATCGACACCATTGCCGGCATGGGGCTGCCTTACGTGGCCAGCGCCTTCGGTATCTTCCTGCTGCGCCAGACCTTCAAGACCATTCCCCGGGAGCTCGAGGACGCTGCGCGCATCGAGGGCTGCAGCTGGCTGGGCGTTTTATGGAAAGTGTACGTACCACTGGCCAAGCCTACCTATCTCGCCTACGCGCTGGTCTCGATCAGCCACCACTGGAACAACTTCCTGTGGCCTTTGGTGGTCACCAACTCGGTGGCGAGCCGCCCGCTGACCGTGGGCCTCGGGGTCTTCTCCGCGCCAGAAACTGGAGTCAACTGGGCCACCGTCAGCGCCGCCACGCTTTTGAGCATCGCGCCACTCTTGGTGGCGTTTCTGCTTTTTCAGCGCCAGTTCGTGCAATCGTTTCTGCGCGCGGGCATCCGGTAGCGCCCGCTTTCGTGCGACAATCCTCGCCCGGTATATAACGCGAGGAGAGCGCAACGATGCACGGCGAATCCCACTCAGCGGCCCTTGAGGTGCTGCGAGACGTCTTCGGCTTCGAGCACTTTCGTGGCCCGCAGCAGGCGATTGTCGAACACGTAAGTGCCGGGGGCGATGCGCTGGTGTTGATGCCCACCGGCGGCGGCAAGTCGCTGTGCTATCAGATTCCCGCCCTCTTGCGCGCGGGCACGGCGATCGTGGTCTCGCCTCTGATCGCGCTAATGCAGGATCAGGTGGCCGCACTGGTGCAAAACGGCGTGCGCGCGGCGTATTTGAATTCGAGCCTGGATTTTCAGGGCGCCATGGCGGTAGAGAATCAGCTGCGCGCGGGCGAGCTCGATCTTCTCTATGTCGCCCCGGAACGGCTCGCCACGCCACGTATGCAGGCGCTATTGGAGCAGGTGCCGATCGCGCTTTTTGCCATCGACGAGGCGCACTGTGTTTCCCAATGGGGCCACGACTTTCGCCCGGAGTATCGCCAGCTTTCGCAGCTACACGAGCGCTTTCCCGACGTTCCTAGAATCGCGCTTACCGCCACCGCCGACGTGCCGACCCGCGGCGACATCATCGAGCATCTGCAGCTTCAAAACGCCGCGCTTTTCAATAACGGTTTTGATCGCCCCAACATTCGCTACCACATCGCCGAAAATCAGGGCAACACGCGCGAAGCGCTCTTGCGTTTCATTCGCGACAACCACCACAATGAGGCGGGCATCGTCTACTGCCTGTCGCGCAAGAAGGTGGAGGAGACCGCCGAGTGGCTGACCCGCCAGGGGCTGACAGCGCTGCCCTATCACGCGGGGCTACCGCCGGAGCAGCGCCAGCACCACCAGAGCCGCTTTCTGCGCGAAGACGGCGTGATCGTGGTGGCGACCATCGCCTTCGGCATGGGCATCGACAAGCCCGACGTGCGCTTCGTGGCGCATTTGAACCTGCCCAAGAGCATCGAAGCCTACTACCAGGAAACCGGCCGCGCTGGGCGCGATGGCCTACCCTCAGATGCCTGGATGGCCTATGGCCTTCAGGATGTGATCACGCTGCGTCAGATGCAGGAGGGCTCCGTTGCCTCCGATCAACAAAAGCGCATCGAACAGCAGAAATTGGATGCCATGCTGGGGCTTTGCGAGATCATTAGCTGCCGCCGCCAGGCGCTTCTGCGCTACTTCGGCGATACACTGGATCACCCCTGTGGCAACTGCGACAACTGCCTGACCCCACCGCAAACCTGGGACGCCACGGTGGCGGCGCAGAAGGCGCTGTCGTGTGTCTACCGCACCGAGCAGCGCTTCGGCGTGACCTATCTGGTCGACGTGCTGCTGGGCAAGTCCAATGAGCGCATTACGCGTTTTGGTCACGACCGAGTGAGCACCTTCGGCATCGGTAATGAGCTATCGGCCAACGAGTGGAAAGCGCTTTATCGTCAGCTGATCGCCAGCGGCTTCTTGAGCGTCGACATGGAGGGCCACGGCGGCATCCACCTGACCCAAGAGGCCAAACCGGTACTGCGCGGCGAAATAACGCTGACCCTGCGAAAACCCGTTAAAGCCGCCGCCCGGCGACGCAGCAAAAGCGCGCCCATCGCCCCAGGCCACGGCCCGCTATGGGAGGCGCTACGCAGCCACCGTAAGGCCTTGGCCGATGAACAGAGCGTGCCCGCCTACATCATCTTCAACGACGCCACCCTTGCCGAACTCGTCGAGCGCCGCCCGGAAAACCTAGCCGCACTCGGCGGCATCACCGGCATCGGCGCGCGCAAGCTCGAGGATTACGGTGAAGAGATTCTTCAGGTGATCGACCGACACCGGGAAAGCGCCCGCGCCCCCATCATCGGCGATAGCGCCCGGGAGTCCGCCGAGCTGTTGCGCCAGGGACTATCGATCAATGCGATCGCACAAAACCGCGGCATCACCGCCAATACCGTCTACCGCCACCTGGCGGAGGCTATCGAAGTTGGGGTGCTCGAACTCAATGAGGCCATTACGCTTGCACCCTCCGAACTCGAGCGCATTCAAGGCGCTTTCCATACCTACGCCGGGCAAGGGCTCAAACCGGTCCACGACGCCCTTGATGGCCGAGTCGATTACTCGGTATTGGCCTGCGTACGCGCCTCGATGAGCGCTGCGAGAAGTTCGTGATGGGAAGGAGAACACGGCGGCAGCCATCCACTGCCTCGAGATACCTTGCCCGCCGAATCATTCGGCGGGCAAGGCACAGGTGGGTATGAAATCGGCCACCCGGCACCCGATCGGCTCGATACGCTATTACCAGGATTTGTAGGGAAGGAACTTGCCATTCAAGGTGAGCAGTACGCGATCGCCCTTGGGATCTTCGATTTTATCCACCTCCATGGTGAAATCGATGGCGCTCATAATGCCGTCGCCGAATCGCTCCTGCACCACGTCCTTGAGCGTTTCGCCGTAGACGCCGACCACTTCGTATAAGCGGTAGATGAATGGGTCCTGGGGAATGGCTTCATCCCACGCCTTGGTGGGGAAGGCCACCAGCGCTGTAGCCACGTCGCTATCGACCTCGAGTACGTCGCAGAGCTTATGGGCCACGTCGACGCTTGAGCTGTTCATTCCGTAGCACGCGGATGCGACCCATACCGGCGACATGCCCACGGCACCGGCGATGTCGTCCCAGCTCATTTTTTTACGCGCTTTGGCCGCCAGCAGCGTGTGGCGCATTTCAAGCTTATCCATGACGAGTCTCCTTGGGAGTGAAATTGACCAGATTCTGGTGTGATTCGATGTCCGGGGATGCCGGAGCGGTTTCGGTCGCGCACTCAGCGGACGCTTGCCGTACCGGGTCCACCGGTGTCGGGTAGCGCAAGCCCTGGCCATCGGTTTTCTCGGAACGCAATTCGCTGGAGCGATTGACCAGAAAATCGACGAGGTAGTTACGAATCGTGTAGAAATGTGGATGCTTGACGATGCTCGCCCGCTGGCGGGGTCTTGGCAGGTCGATCTCTACCGCTTCGGCGATGCGCGCATGGGGGCCGTTGGTCATCAGGAAGATGCGATCAGCCAACAAAATGGCTTCGTCCACATCGTGAGTGATCATGAACACGGTTTGCTGATCCTGACTCCAGATCTTGATCAACTCGTCCTGAATGACGCCGCGGGTCAAGGCATCCAGTGCGCCAAAGGGCTCATCCAACAGCAGCAGCTTAGGTTTGGTGGCAAAAGCGCGGGCAATGCTGACACGCTGGCGCATGCCGCCGGAGAGTTGGGAAGGTTTTCGGTTCACCACCTCCTGAAGGCCGACCATTTTCAAGTACTTCATACTGTGGTCGGTGACTTCCCTATCGCTCCACGCTCTCCAGCGGGCGCGAACGCCGAAACGAACGTTTTCCAGCGCGGTTAGCCAGGGTAGCAAGCTGTAGTTCTGAAACACGACACCGCGCTCGAGGCCCGGGCCGTTGATCTCCTTGTTCTCCATGACCATGGAGCCATCGGAGAACTGATCCAACCCGGCCAACGCGTTCATGATGGTGGATTTACCGCAGCCGGAATGCCCGATGATGCAGACGAACTCGCCCTTGTTGAGCTTGAAGCTGATGTTCTCGAACACCGTCAGCGGCACAGCGTCCTTGCCCGCGCCTGGGAAACGCTTCGTCGCGTTTTGTACCTCTACGAAAGCATGACTCATAACCGGCTCCTCATTCGGCGTAGGTGACAAAGCGCGCTATATAGGCAAGCGACATATCCAGTAGCATGCCCACCACACCAATCATCAGGATGGAGAAGATCACGCTGGTCAGATCCAGGTTGTTCCACTCGTTCCAGACGTAATAGCCAATGCCGGTGCCCCCCACCAGCATTTCGGCGGCCACGATGACCAGCCAGGCAATACCGATAGAGATACGCATACCGGTCAAAATGGTGGGCGCGGCAGCTGGCAGAATCACCTTGAAGGCCGTTTGCAGCGAGGTCAGTTCGTGGGTTCGGGCCACGTTGACCCAATCGTTGCGTACACCGGCCACGCCAAAGGCGGTATTGAGCAGCATCGGCCAGATGGAGCAGATGAAGATCACGAAGATGGCGGAGGCTTCGGAATCTCGAATGATGAATAGCGCCAGCGGCATCCAGGCCAGCGGCGAGATAGGCCGCAACACCTGAATAAAGGGGTTAAGCGCCTTGTAAGCAAGCGGCGACATGCCGATCAGAAAGCCGATGGGAATCGCCACCAGCGCGGCCAGCAGATAGCCGCTCAGTACCCGGTAGAGCGAGTAGCCCAGTTGAATGCCAATGCCCTTGTCGTTGGGGCCTGCATCGTAAAAGGGGTTGGAAAGCTCTTGCCACGCCCTGGCGGCAATCTCGGAAGGAGGCGGCACGCTGGCCCGCTCATCGTCGCCAGCCAGCAGTTGCTCGTACTCGCTGAGCGCTTCATTTCCGCCCATGAGCGGCGAGTGATTCACGCCTTCCCAAATGCCCAACCCGACGACTAGCAGCACGATGGCGAGAAGCGTTGCGCGGACATTCAGACTCAACTTCCCTTCGGTAGCAGCACGGCTCATCCTTAGCTCCTCCGAATAGCGAAGCTGTCGATATAGGCTTCTGGCTGGGTGTAATCAAAGGTTTTGCCCATGATCTGATAGTTGCGAGCGGTCTCTTCCGGCGCCTCGTACCCAAGCTCACGCATGACGGTTTGAGCATCGGTTGCAAGGTAAACGTCCCTGGCGATCTGCTGATAATCCACATCACCTTCGATATACCCCCAGCGCTTCATCTGCGTCAGAATCCAGACCGCCATGGAGTGCCACGGGAAGGGGTCGAAATCGATGCGATCCGGCACTTCCTGAACGCCCCCCAAACCATCGGCGAAACGCCCGGTGAGAACCTGCTCGATCACCGTGACCGGCTGGTTCAGATAGTTCGTCGGGGCGATGGCTTCGGCGATCTCCGAGCGATTGCCGGGGTCGGAGGAGTACTGGGTCGCATCGATGATGGCTCGCAGCAGAGCGCCGTAGGTGTTGGGGTTCTCGCGCGCGAAGCGGGCGCTGGTGGCGAAGGCGCAGCAGGGGTGGCCGTCCCAAATTTCTTTCGTGAGCAGGTGAATGAAACCGATGCGTTCGAACACGGCGCGCTGATTGAAGGGATCGGGAGACAGAAAGCCGTCGATATTGCCGGCCCGCAAATTGGCCACCATTTCGGGCGGCGGAATGACGCGAATCTGAATATCCTGATCCGGGTCCAGGCCGTGCTCGGCCACGTAGTAGCGCAGCAGGAAGTTGTGCATGGAGTACTCGAACGGTACGCCAAAGGTGAAGCCCCTCCACTGCTGCGGGTCGCGTTTATCCAAGTGGTCGTTGTGTAGCACGATCGCCTGACCGTTGATGTTTTCCACCGCCGGCATGATGAAGGGCTCTGGCGTGGAACCGGCCCCCAGCGTCATGGCCAAGGGCATCGGCGTCAGCATGTGCGCGGCATCATACTCTCGGTTGAGCGACTTATCGCGCGCCACCGCCCAGCCCGCCGTCTTGATCACGGAGACATCCAACCCATAGCGCTCATAAAACCCCATGGGGTGGGCCATGATGATGGGCGTTGCACAGGTAATGGGGACAAATCCGATATTGAGCTGCGTCTTCTCGAGGGGGCCAAGACTCTCGTTGACCGCCGCCTTGATCGCATTCAGGGGCAGCAGGCTGGCTAACGCAGCGGCGACCGTGCCGCCGCCGACCAGTTTCATGAACTGACGACGGTGCATCTCGCTGTGGCCGAACATGCCACGCACCAACGCACTTTCGACCATGCGATCCATGACATCGGCGGTATCCTTCGAGCGTGATGTCGATTTAGGAGAAGCTGTCGGTTCAGAAGCGGCCTGTTCAGAAGATACCAGGATACCGGACTGAGGTGGGCAGCACTGTCGGCAATCGCACTTCCGCCCGTGGATCAATGATTGGCGATGGTCGAACGGATTCCCCAGACTATTATGATCGTTGTCATCTTTCACAGACATTCCCCTTGCAGAAGCCGAACAGCATGGATACACGCCATCTTGGTGCAAAAAATTTCTATGGTGTCGTTCGAATACTTAGCGAATCACATGCCATAATGACCAATACTTATTTATTTAATTAAATATCAAATACTTATTTAATTTAATTCAGAGAGTCTCCACCTTCTCGTCTATAACGACTTTTCGTAAATAACGATATTTCGTTGATTAATTAACGAAATATCGTTTCTGGCCCCACTCTTGTATGAAAAGAGGGCCACTGAACGAATAGTGCAAGGAGTCGAGATGGGTAACCGCTCACGACAAGGTTCTTCTTCCACCCTCACCCGGATGGCGCATCATTCGCCGCTGGCGATGCTGGTGATTGATCCGCTGAATGATCGCTTAGTGGAGGCCAATCTCTCGGCCTGCCACTTGCTGTCCACCGAGCATGCAACAATGATGACGTCCACCTTCAGCCACCATTTGAGTGCGTCCCTGCCCCTGTGGATCAGCTTTACCGACGAAGTATTGACGACCGGACAAGGATGGTCGGATGACTTGGTCTTGCTGGATAGCATTCGCCAGCCCCATCGCGTCGAGGTGCACGGGCAGCGTCTGGATGACGCTTTGTTACTGCTTACCGTGATGGACAGGCACAAGGCCGAACAACGCCGGGCCAAGGCCGAGCTTGGACGTCAGCATCGCCAGGGCGAAGTGGGATGGCGGCGGGTAGAGCAAGTATTCGAACGCATTGAAAAGCAGAACAGACTGATACTGAGTGCCGCCGGGGAGGGTATTTATGGACTGGATGCACAAGGTAGAACCACCTTTGTGAATCCCGCCGCCGAGCGAATCCTTGGCTGGAGCACTGAGGATATGGTGGGACATGATGCGCACTTGATGTTCCATCACACCCGTGCAGATGGGGGTCTGTTTCCTGTACAGCAGTGCCCCATTCACGCCTCGTTCAGCGATGGCCAGGTACACCATGTCGATGATGAAGTATTTTGGCACAAGAGCGGCGAAGCCATTCCCGTGGAGTACACCAGTACGCCGATTTTCGAAATGGGCCGCCTGGTCGGCGCCGTCGTCCTGTTTCGCGATATTCGCGAGCGCAAACGGGCCGAGCAACAACTGCGTGATGCGCTGGAAGAAGTAGAGTCGCTCAAGCAGCGCCTGGAGCTGGAAAATCAATACCTTCAAGAAGAGATCAAGGCAGAGGTGAACCATCACGATATCGTTGGCAACAGCCCAGCGGTCGCCAAGCTGATACAGCAGACGGCCATGGTGGCCCCGACTAACGCTAACGTGCTCATCAGCGGCGAATCGGGTACGGGTAAAGAACTGATCGCACGCGCCATTCATGCAAGCAGCGACCGCAGCGATCGACCTCTGATTCGCGTGAACTGCGCAGCGATTCCAAGAGACTTGTTTGAAAGCGAGTTTTTCGGCCATGTCAAAGGAGCGTTTACCGGCGCGGTGCATGACCGGCCCGGGCGCTTTGAGCTAGCCCATGGAGGAACGCTGTTTCTTGATGAAGTGGGTGAGATACCGCTGGAGTTACAGAGCAAGCTACTGCGCGTGTTACAAGATCAGCAATTCGAGCGAGTGGGAGATAACCATACACGCGAAGTGGATGTTCGAGTCATTGCTGCTACCAACCGTGACCTGAAAGAGATGATCGATGCTGGCCAGTTCCGTGAGGACCTTTACTTCCGCTTGAATGTCTTTCCTATCGATTCTGTTCCGCTGCGAAAACGCATCGAAGATGTACCTCTATTGGCACACCACTTCTTAAATCGTGCCCGCTTGAAGTTCAACAAGCCCAACGTACGAATAGCGCCCTCTCAACTAGACGTGCTCAAGCGCTACACCTGGCCCGGCAATATTCGCGAGCTCGAAAACGTGATTGAGCGACAGGTGATCGTGACCCAAGGTAGCGATTTATCCTTCGACGACTTTTTGCTATCCGAGTCCAGGCCGAGCCATACCACCTTGAATATGAAAGCGAAGGAGCCTCATGCGCCGGATTACCCAATGACCGAACAGGCGCTGTGTCAACATCAGCGCATCAATGCACTCAAAGCACTGGAGGCTGCTAACGGCAAGATATCGGGCGTTGGTGGCGCGGCTGAAACGCTGGGCCTTAAACCGACAACACTGGCCTCCCGCCTGTACAAATGGGGTATCGATCCCCGACAGTTTCGTAAAAACAAAAGAAAACGAGACGCCGCATCCTAAGGCTCTTGATGCCAGCGCATGGTCACGCTCCGAGACCACGGGAGAATGCGATATTAAGGACAGTGCTCGCCACGTCCAATAGCAGCGGCATCGAACACGCCGGTGTCCAGTACCCAGCCGGTGACCAGTGCGGCGGGCGTAACATCAAACGCCGGGTTCCAGACGGGAGCGTCCGTAGGTGCCCAGTTCACCTCGCCAAAGGCGCCTGCCACGCCCCGCACCTCGGCACCGTCGCGCTGCTCGATGGGAATCTCGGCGCCGGTGGCGCAGGCGGCATCCACCGTGGTGTAGGGCGCGACGACATAAAACGGCACTTGATGATAGTGCGCCAGCACGGCGAGCATATAGGTGCCCACCTTATTGGCGAAATCGCCGTTGGCGCAGATGCGGTCGGCGCCAACCATGATCTTGTCGACCTTGCCTGCGGCCATCAGGCTTGCGGCCATGCTGTCGCAGATCAGCTGATAGTCGATGCCTAGATCTGCCATCTCCCAGGCGGTAAGCCGCCCGCCCTGTAAAAGCGGGCGGGTTTCATCCACGTAGACATGAAGCTTGAGACCGCGTGATTTGGCCACCGCCAGTGCGCCAATCGCCGTGCCCACGCCTGCGGTGGCCAAGGCCCCGGTGTTGCAGTGGGTGAGTACACGGTCGCCATCGCGCAGTAGATCCGCGCCGCGTTCGGCCATCGCCAGGCACAGCGCCCGGTCCTCTTCGAACAGCGCCAGCGCACGCGCCCAGAGTGCGTCGGCACCCGCATCGAAGCAGGCTTCCAGCGCGTCCAGGCAGTACATCAAATTCACCGCCGTGGGGCGTGTGGCGCGCAGGGCGTCGCTGGCGGCCTGCCAGTCGGCGTCGGGGTACGCCTTGGCGTAGTGCGCTAGGGTGAAGGCCGCACTCAGGCCGATCAGCGGCGCGCCGCGAATCGCCAAGCGCTTGACCGCCGCCTGCCACGCCGCTAAAGAGTCGATGCGCTCCCAAGACTCGGCCTGGGGAAGGCGCGTCTGGTCCAGATATTCAAGAGCGTCGGCGTGAATACGCAGGCTACGTGACTGAAGTTGAGGCATCGAAGGCTCCTTGGCGGTTGGGCGCGGCTTATAGGCGCGGAGCATATCATATAGAATGCGTCCCTTTAGCGAGTAACGAGTAGCGTGGCGATGACCTTACAAGACGAACTGCTGGAAGCGATTAGCTGGGCCGCCGCCAAGGGCTGGACCCCGGCCACCGGCGGCAACTTCTCCGTGCGTACGGATGAGGGCTATCTGGTGACCGCCTCCGGCGTCGACAAAACGCGGGTGAGCGCTGAGGATCTCTTGCGCTGCGATCTCGACGGTCGCGTGCTCGCCGGTCGCGGCAAACCCAGCGCCGAAAGCGACCTTCACGCCGCACTCTACCGTTTCGAGCCTAACATCGGGTGCGTGCTGCACACCCATACGCTGGCGAGTACCGTGCTGTCGCGACGCTTCCCGGAGGGTATTCGGCTAGCCGGGTTCGAGATGCAAAAAGCGCTCGCGGGCAACGTTACCCACGATGCCGCCATCACGCTGCCCGTGGTGCCCAACTCGCAGGACATGGCCGAGCTTGCCGCACACGTCCAAGCAGGCTGGCCGATGCCCTGGGGCTTTTTGGTCCAGGGCCACGGCATTTACGCCGTGGGCGAGAGCGTCGCGGCCTGCCGCCGCCACCTGGAAGCCATCGAATTCCTCCTCGCCTGCACCCTCGAAGAAACACGGTGGACCTCATGACCCATTTCGACCACATTCACGCCGTGGTGACCGATATCGAAGGCACCACGACCGATATCCAGTTCGTGCATAAGGTGTTGTTCCCTTATGCCTACGACCAGTTGCCCGAGTTCGTTCACACGCATCAGGCGCAGCCTGAGGTCGCCGAGCAGATCGCGGCGGTGCGTGCACGCCTGGACGAGCCCGATGCACCGGTCGAGCGGGTGATCGAAACCCTACTGCACTGGATCGAGAGCGACCAGAAAGAGACCTCGCTCAAGGCACTCCAGGGCATGCTGTGGGCCGATGGCTACCAGCGCGGCGCCTTCAAGGGGCATCTGTATGCCGACGTCGTTCCCTGCCTGCGCCGCTGGGTCGAGCAGGGTAAAAAGCTCTACGTCTACTCGTCGGGATCGGTACAGGCGCAGAAGCTGCTGTTTGGTTACAGCACCGAGGGCGACGTGACGCCGCTTTTCAGCGGCTACTTCGATACCCACGTTGGCCACAAGCGCGAAGCAGCGTCTTATCGCAACATCGTCGACACCCTCGCCCTGCCCGCCGAGCAGGTGTTGTTTTTATCCGATGTCATCGAGGAGCTCGATGCGGCAAGTGAGGCGGGACTGCAAACGCTGCAGTTGGTGCGCGAAGGCAATCGTGCTGGAAGCCGCCACCCCCACGTCACCCGCTTCGACGACATATCCTTGTAACCGCTCGTTCCTTTACTCCGCGGGCGCAATACGTTACTTCAACGGCTCATCATCACGACCGGGAGACGCCGCCATGTCACACCTCAAGATCTTTGCCGACCAAAACCCGCACGAGGCCCTGGTGGATACTCAGGACGCCGATATCATCACGCAGGAGCTGAACCGCGCGGGCGTGCTGTTCGAGCGCTGGGCGACGCCCGGTGAGATTGCCGATGACGCCACCCAGGAGGAGATCCTGGCACTGTACAAAGCGGATATCGAGCGCTTGAAAGCCCAGGGCGGCTATCAAACGGTGGACGTGCTGCACATGGTGCCGACGCATCCCGATAAAGACGCCATGCGCCAAAAGTTTTTGAACGAACACCGCCACCACGAAGACGAGGTACGCTTTTTCGTCAAAGGCCAGGGGCTTTTCTGCCTGCACCTCGACGACAAGGTGTACCAGGTGCTCTGCACGCGTAACGATCTCATCAGCGTGCCCGCCAACACCCCGCACTGGTTCGATATGGGCCCCGCGCCTGAATTCACCGCGCTGCGCTTTTTCGACAACGTCGAAGGCTGGGTGCCACACTGGACCGAAAGCGACATCGCCGGGCGCTTCGATCGCCTCGACCAGTTGTAAAGCGCGTGCTCGCTCTTCATGGCCTCTATAAGGCCTTCGGCGCCAACCAGGTGCTGCGCGGCGTCGATCTCACCATCGACGCCGGTGAAGTCGTCGTACTGATGGGCGCCAACGGCGCGGGTAAATCGACGCTGGTCAAGGTGTTGAGCGGCTATCACGTGGCCGACGACGGGGTCATGACGCTCGCGGGCAACGCCTATCACCCCGTTGACGCCCGCGATGCCATTCGCCAGGGCATCGTTACCGTGCATCAGGCCATCGATGACGGCGTGATTCCTGACTTGAGCGTGGCCGATAACCTTTTGCTCGACCGCTTTGCCTCGCGCGATCACGGCCTTTGGGTCAGTGCTCGAACGCTGCGGCGCGAAGCCCGCCAGGTCGCCGAGGCCATGGGCATGACGCTCGATCTCGATGCACGCGTGGCCGAACTGTCGGTTGCCGACCGGCAACTGATCGGCATCGCCCGGGCGCTTGCCCACTCACCGCGCCTGCTGATTCTGGACGAGCCGACCTCATCGCTCTCGGCCGCCGAGGCCGAGCGCCTGTTCAACCTCCTCGATCGACTGCGCGAGCAGGGCGTGGCGATTTTGTATATCTCCCACCGCATGACCGACATTCGCCGCCTGGCCGATCGCATCGTCTGCCTACGTGACGGCCGCGTCTCGGGGATGTTCGATCAAAAGCCGCTGGATCTGCCCGGCGCCGTGCAGGCCATGCTGGGCCAAACGCTAGAGGCGACGGCGATCCAGCCGGTCGCACCGGGACCTGCGGTGCTTGAACTCCACGACATCGTCCTGGCGCCGGGAAGCAAGCCGGTGAGTTTCGCGGTGGGCGACGGCGAGGTGGTGGCACTGACTGGCCTGCTCGGCAGCGGCATGGAGGCGCTGGTGGCCATGCTCTTTGGCCAGCGCCCGCTGAGCCAGGGCAGCCTTCGGCTCGATGGCCGCGATTATGCCCCTAACACGGTGAGCGAGGCCCTAGCGCGCGGCGTTTTTCTGGCGGCAAAAGACCGCTCGGTCAACGGCGTAGTGGCCGACTTCGACATCGCCGACAACATGACGCTGCCGTTTCTGAAGGCATTCTCTACCGGGGGGCTGCTCAGGCGCTCACGCCAGCGCCAGGCCGCCACGCAGATGATCGAGCGGCTTGGCATCGTGTGCCAGTCGCCGCAAGACGCCATCGGCACGCTTTCCGGCGGCAATCAGCAGAAAGTGATGATCGGCCGTTGGCTCCAGGCGCCCTGCCGTTTGCTGATCCTGGACGAGCCCTTCCAGGGTGTGGACATTGGCGCGCGCCATGATATCGGCCGCCAGATTCGCGCCACGGCCAAAGGACGCGCCACGCTGGTGTGCGTGTCGGAAATCGACGAGGCGATCGAGATCGCCGACCGAATCATCGTTTTACATGAAGGATGCATCGCGGGTGAGCAATACAACCAAGACATCGACCTCGGCGTCCTCGCCGCGCAGGCCGCAGGCCATGGCTGAGCCCGGCGCCTTCCGGGCACGACTGTTGGCGTTCGCCATTCGCTACGGTTTTCTGCTGCTCCTGGTGGGGCTTGTGCTCTACTTCAGCCTGGCGGCACCGGGCTTTGCCAACCCACGCTCGGCGGTATTCGTGCTGCAGTCGGTCGCCATCACCGGCATTCTAGCGCTGGGCGTGACGACCACACTGGTGGTCGGCGGCTTCGATCTCTCCATCGGCGCGGTGGCGACCTCCTCGCTGATGCTTGCCGCTTACAGCATGGTCGTTTTGGAGCAGCCTGCTTACGTGGCGGTGGCCTTGTGTTTGCTGATGGGGGCGCTGGTGGGGCTGATCAACGGGCTTTTGATCGTCAAGTGCCGCATTCCCGATTTGCTTGCGACCCTGGGCATGATGTTCCTACTCATTGGCTTACAGCGTATCCCCACCCAGGGCAACTCCATCGCCACGGGCATGACGCTTGCCGATGGCGAGACGGCGCAGGGCAGTTTTTCGGCAGCATTTTTGTGGCTTGGCCGCCACCGCTTCGATCTCGTCATCGAGCGACTCGTGCCGGTGCCCGTAGTGATTTTTCTGCTTATCGCGCTCGCGATCTGGCTATTTTTGGGCTTCACCCGCCACGGTCGGCTGATGTACGCCATCGGCTCCAACGCACGGGCGACGGCCTTGGTGGGCGCACCGGTGGCGCGCTACAAGATAGCGGCCTACATGATCTCAGGCGTCACGGCGGCCATTGGCGGCGTTCTGCTGGCCGCCCGCCTGGGCCGGGGCGATATCGCCAGCGGCAACAATTTACTGCTCGATAGCGTCGCTGCGGCGCTGATCGGCTTTGCCGTGCTGGGGGCCGCACGCCCCAATGCCTTCGGTACGGCCATGGGCGCGCTCTTCGTGGGCATCCTGCTCCAGGGGATGACGATGCTAAATGCCCCCTACTACACCCAAGACTTCGTCAAGGGCGCGGTACTGGTCATCGCCTTGATGTTCACCTTCTATCTATCATCACGCCGTGGCCCATCGATGCGCCACTGAGGCGTACTTCATGCTCGCCTAGCGAAACGTTGGGCAACCAGCCACTCCAACAACGCAAAAGTATAAGGACACCGCCATGCTGAACCGCCTTGCCATCGGCCTTGCTGCCACCCTGACGTTGGGGCCCGCCCTGGCCGTCGCCCAGGAGCGCCCCGCGCCCTTCGATGCGCCCGAGGAGGTCAGCATTGCGGTGGTGCGCTATATTTCCACGGGTGATTTTTTCCAGGCTTACCTTGCCGGCGTCGAGGCGCAGGCCGAGGCGCTTGGCGTCGAGCTACGCGTGCTCGATAGCCGTCAGGACGCAGCGCTGCAGGCTGACATGGTGGACCAAGCCATCGCGCTCGGGGTCGATGGGATCATCATTCAACATGGGCTTTCGGAGTCGATGCAGGAGGCTGCCCAGCGCGCCATCGATGCGGGAATCGATGTGGTCGCCTTCGACGTCGAGATCGATAACCCGGCCATCCCCCAGATCGAGCAGTCCAACTACCTGCTTGGCGAGCTGGCGCTGGAGCAGGCCGCGGCAGACAACGGCGACGACTTCACCGCCGGTTACGTCTACGTGCCCGGCATCGCGCCGCTGGATCAACGCAATGCCGCCTGGGAAGATTTCAAGGCGGCGCATCCGGGCGTCACCGAAGCGGCGGTGTTCGGCACGCTGGACAACCCCATCGCCAACGCCGTTGCCAACCAGGCGCGCGCGGTCATTCAAGCCAATCCGGCCATCGACGTTTTCTTCGCGCCCTATAACGAGTTCGCCGCCGGGGTAAAAATCGCCGTCGATGAGATGGGGCTGGGGGAAGACATCTCGATCTACTCGGCGGATATCTCCACCTCCGACATCGCCGCCATGCGCGAACCGGGCTCCCCCTGGGCAGCCACCGTGGCCACCAACCCAACGGTGGTAGGTGAAGTCTCCGTGCGTACCCTGGCGCTTTTGATGGCGGGTGAGACGATTGAGTCGCCGGTCATCGTGCCGCCAACCCTCATCACTCAGGACTTTCTCGACGACAACGCCATCGACAGCATGGCCACGCTGAGCGAGAAGATGCCCCAGTTTGCCCACGCCGAGGTAGCCCTGGCCGACTGGCTGCCGCTACCAGCGCGCTAAGCCCTCACCCGTTGTCTGCTTTTCTGATCGTTCGCTTCTGACGGCATTTGCCTGGCCGTGCTTATCGCGCGGCCTTTTCTATGCAAATCAGGTCAAGGCTCCCGGCACCCTCCAGGCTCAGGCAATTGAACGCAAGCGCTTTGCAAGGCCATGGGGGTCGGCTACACTCATCGCCTTACCGACGATGGTTTTACCTAGATTGCGAGTCGATATCGCCGCATGTTCAAAGGATTTACCCGTTTTCTTAACCGCCCGGGAGAGCACTTGAAATCCCCGCTCGATTCCCCTGAGAGCCCCACTGACGCCCTCACCCCCCATATCATTCCTCGCGCCGAGCACCCCGTTTCCCGACGGCAGATCAGTGAGGCCGCTCTAAAAGTGCTCTACCGGCTCAACGGCGCCGGTTTCGATGCGTATTTGGTCGGTGGCTGCATTCGCGATGCCCTGCTGGGGCAGATGCCCAAGGATTTCGACGTTGCGACCAATGCAACGCCCGAGCAGGTGCGCGACCTGTTTCGTAATTCGCGCATGATCGGACGCCGTTTTCGTATCGTCCACGTCCGCTTCGGGCGCGAGGTCATCGAGGTGACGACGTTTCGTGGCCAGCCCAAGAACGAGCACGGCGAGCACATCGCTCAGCAGTCGGACGAAGGCCTACTGCTACGTGACAACGTTTGGGGCAGCATCGAAGAGGATGCCATTCGCCGCGATTTCACCATCAATGCCCTCTACTACAACATTGCCGATTTCAGCATTCTCGACTTTGCCGGAGGCATCGGCGATATCAATGCGCGCACCCTGCGCCTGATTGGCGACCCGGCCACGCGCTACCGCGAGGACCCGGTGCGCATGTTGCGCGCCATTCGCTTTGCCGCCAAGCTCGACTTCACCCTCGACCCGCATACCGAAGCACCACTGGAGGAGCTTGCGCCGCTGCTGCTCAGCATTCCCCCAGCGCGGCTTTTCGATGAGGCACTCAAGCTCTTTATGGCCGGTCACGGCCTGATGACCTTCCGCCTGCTGAGCCACTACAACCTCTTCGGCATGCTCTTCCCCGAGTCCGAAGAGGCGATGGCCGATGCCGCCTGGGCGGAAGAGCTGATCGAACAGGCGCTGCGCAATACCGATAAGCGCATTGCCGAAGATCGCCCCGTAACGCCAGCCTTCTTACTGGCGGCGTTTTTGTGGGCGCCGGTCAAGTATCGCCAAATGGAGCTAGAGCAGGAAGGCATGCCACCACTGCCCGCGCTGCAGGCCGCCGCGCAGCAGGTGATTTCGCGCCAGCTGGAGCACACCTCCATTCCCAAGCGTTTTGGCATTCCCATGCGCGAGATTTGGGAGCTGCAGGAGCGTCTGCCTCAGCGTCGCGGACGCCGCGCTTTCCAGACCCGCGAGCACCCACGCTTTCGCGCCGCCTACGATCTGCTGTTACTGCGCGAGCAGGCCGGTGAGCTGCCCCGTGGACTTGGCGACTGGTGGACCGCCTTCCAGCAAGGCGACGAGCACGAGCAGCGCCGCCTGCTGCAAAAAGTCGGCAGCGACCCGGCAAGCCAGGGCGATGGGCGCCGCAAACGTCGGCGCAAGGGCCGCAAGCCGAGCGCGGACGCGTGAGCGCGAAGGTGACCGCCTACGTGGGCCTGGGCAGCAATCTCGATACGCCCACCCAGCAGGTCAGGCGCGCGCTCGAAGAGCTCGATGCCTTACCGCTGACGCGCTTCGTGGCCGCCTCCTCGCTCTACGCCAGCCGCCCGGTAGGGCCGCAGGATCAGCCCGACTTCGTCAATGCTGTGGCGCAGCTCGATACGCGCCTCTCTCCCCTTGCCCTGCTCGATCAATTGCAGGCGCTGGAGCAGCGCCACCGGCGCCAGCGCCTGCGCCACTGGGGCCCGCGTACTCTGGATCTGGATCTGCTGCTCTACGCCGATACCACGCTACGTCATCCGCGCTTGAACGTACCCCACCACGAGATGCACCGGCGCCACTTCGTGCTGGTGCCGCTTAGCGAAATCGCCCCTAAGCTTCAGGTGCATGCGCGCCCGCTAACCGCTTGGCTCGATGAGCTTCCTCCTTCTGACCTGGTCAAGCTTTCGGCCAGCACCCATTAACGCCTACGCAGGGCCGCCTGCCCACCGCTCGACACCCACCACGTAATGGCGTAACAATGGCGTTTCCTTGCCAATCGCGTTTATTCGCTTTTAATAAAAACGCCGCTTCGGACAGAGACACGCCATGAAAAACATCACGCTGAGTACGCTGCAGGCGTACAAGCGCGCAGGCGAGCCGTTTAGCTGCCTGACCGCTTACGACGCCTCCTTTGCCCACGCCATCGGTCAAGCGGGGGTCGAAGTACTGCTGGTCGGGGACTCCCTCGGTATGGTACTGCAAGGCCATACCAGCACCCTGCCCGTTACCCTCGACGATATCGTCTACCACACCCGCTGCGTGGCCCGAGGCAAGGGAGCAAGCCTCTTGATGGTCGATCTGCCTTTCATGGGCAACCCCAGCCGTGAGCGGCTCCTCGAAAACGCGGGCGCGCTGATGCGTGCCGGGGCCGAGATGGTCAAACTCGAAGGCGAAGCGTGGATGGCCGAAGACGTTCGTGCGCTTACCCAACGCGGCGTCCCCGTATGCGCCCACTTGGGCCTAACGCCGCAAACCGTTCACCAGTTGGGCGGCTACCGCGTGCAGGGGCGCGAGGACGCCCACGCCCAGCGCATCCTCGACGACGCCAAAACCCTGGTCGAGGCGGGAGCCTCGGTGATTCTGCTCGAGTGCGTTCCGCAGCATCTGGGTAAGGCCGTGACCGCCGCACTCGACGTGCCAGTCATCGGCATTGGCGCAGGTCCTGACACCGATGGGCAGATCCTAGTGATGCACGACCTATTGGGCGTTACCCACGGGCGCACGCCGCGCTTCGTGAAGAACTTCATGGCGGAGGCCGACGCTATTCAGGACGCCTTCTCCCGCTACCACCAAGCGGTCAAAGCGCGCCGCTTCCCGGCACCCGAACACTGCTTCTAACGGTTCTCCCATGCCTCTGATAACGCTCGATAGCATTACCGACCTGCGCACGACGCTGAAAGCGGCGCGCGCAAATGGCCAGCGCATTGCGCTGGTGCCCACTATGGGCAATCTGCACCAGGGCCACCTGACGCTGATCGAAACTGCGCGCCAGCACAGTGATTTCGTCGTTGCGAGCCTGTTCGTCAACCCCATGCAGTTCGGCCCCGGCGAAGACCTCGATGCTTACCCGCGCACGTTTGAGGCTGATCGCGACGCCCTGGAAACCGCCGGGTGCGATCTGCTCTTTGCCCCGACGACCACTACCCTCTACCCCAACGGCCTTGGCGAGCAAACCCGCGTTCGGGTACCGCGCGTAGGCGAAGGGCTTTGCGGCGGCGCACGCCCAGGCCACTTCGACGGTGTGGCGACCGTCGTCGCCCTGCTATTCAATCTGGTGCAGCCCGATGTGGCCTGCTTTGGCGAAAAGGATTACCAGCAGCTCGCGGTAATTCGCAAGCTGGTCGCCGATTTGCACCTGCCCATCGAGATCATCGGCGTGCCCACGGTACGCGCCGCCGATGGCCTGGCGCTGTCGTCGCGTAACGGCTATTTGAGTGCCGATCAGCGCGCCGTCGCCCCCGCGCTCTACCGCACGCTCGTAGAGATGCGCGATGCGCTGGCCCAGGGCGACACGATCAATCGCGTGCTCGCCCAAGGCGTAAGCGCACTCGAGGCAGCGGGATTCGTCCCCGACTATTTGGAACTACGCGCGATCGACCTTGGTCCGGTGACGCAAGAGACCCGCCAAGCCGTACTGCTTGGCGCCGCTCGGCTCGGCCCGGCGCGGCTAATCGACAACCTCGTCGTTAGCCTTCCCGGGCCAAAGGCTACGTAGCCAACGGCGTTGAAAGGCGCCGAAATGCGTATTGTCGCAGCGCACAAAGATACCCTATGCTGAAAACTTCCGAGGGGGCCCGAGGCCCCGGGCTTACCAAGGCAGGAGTCAGCTTATGCAAGACGTGGTGATTGTAGCGGCGCGGCGCACGGCGATCGGCACCTTCGCTGGGGCGCTTTCGGGCATTCCCGCAAGCGATCTCGGTGCGCTGGTGATCAAGGAGCTTCTCTCCTCGACCGGCGTGGCCCCCGAAGAGGTCGATGAGGTGCTCTTGGGTCAGGTGCTGACGGCGGGCACCGGTCAGAATCCGGCGCGCCAAGCGGCCATCAAGGCGGGCTTGCCCGACGCGGTGCCTGCCATGACCATCAACAAGGTATGCGGCTCAGGGCTCAAGGCGCTCCACCTGGCAACGCAAGCTATCCGCTGCGGCGATGCCGAGCTGATCCTAGCCGGTGGCCAGGAGAACATGTCGCTCTCGCCGCACCTTTTGCCCAACTCTCGTACCGGCCAGCGTATGGGCGACTGGAAAGCGATCGACTCCATGGTTCACGATGGCCTATGGGATGCGTTCAACCAGTACCACATGGGCATCACCGCCGAAAACCTCGCCGAGAAGTACGGTATCACCCGCCAGGAAATGGACGAGTTTGCCGCTGCCTCGCAGCAGAAGGCCGCCAGCGCGATCAAAGAGGGGCGCTTCAAGAGCCAGATCGTGCCGGTGGAGATTCCCCAGCGTAAGGGCGATCCGCTGCGCTTCGATACCGACGAAAACCCGCGCGAAGTCACCGCCGAAAAGCTTGGCGGCATGCGCCCGGCGTTCAAGAAAGACGGTACGGTGACGGCAGGCAATGCGTCTTCGCTCAACGACGGCGCGGCCGTGGTCATGCTCTGCTCGGCGGAAAAGGCCAAGGCGCTCGGTCTCGAACCCTTGGCGCGCATCAAAGGCTACGCCAACGCTGGGGTCGACCCGGCCATCATGGGCATCGGTCCGGCACCGGCAACGCGCCGCTGCCTGGAGAAGGCGGGCTGGACGCTGGACGAGCTCGACCTGATCGAGGCCAACGAGGCGTTCGCAGCGCAAGCGCTATCGGTGAACAAGGAGCTTGGCTGGGACACCGCCAAGGTCAACGTCAACGGCGGCGCCATTGCGCTTGGCCACCCCATCGGCGCGTCGGGCTGCCGTATTCTGGTCAGCCTGCTGTACGAGATGATCGCCCGCGACGCCAAGAAGGGCTTGGCGACGCTGTGCATCGGTGGCGGCCAAGGGGTGGCGCTGGCTATCGAGCGCGACTAGCGGCGCTTCTCCCCCACGATGCGCGAGGGCGTGCGCCACACCAATAGCGCGCCCAGCAAAAACAGTAGCGAGGCGGCCCACATGGTAGCCGGTAGGTTGGTGGCATCCACCACGCGACCGCCTACCATGGCGCCCAAACCGATGGAGAAATTGAAGACAAACGCCATCAGCGCCGTGGCCGCTTCGGTATTGGGAGCAGTGCGCAAAATCCAGGTCTGGATACTCACCGACACGCTGCCAAATACCGCGCCCCACACCATCAGCAGCGCTACCCCGCTTAGCGGCTGCACGCCGAGTAGCGGAAACGCCGCGACCACGACCAGTAAAAGGCTAGGAATGAGCAGCACCGCGCGGTACGGATGGCGCCCGGCTAACATACCCGCTGCAACATTACCCAAAATGCCCGCCGCACCATAGAGCAGCAGCAAACTGCCCACCCGGCTCTCGGCGATGCCGCTGAGCTGCTGCAAAATCGGACTGATGAAGGTATAGGCGGCAAAGTGGCCGACCACGACGAAGCCGGTCGTGAGTACCGCTACGCGCACGCCGCGATTGCCGAACTGCTGAGCCAGTATCTTGAGCCGCACCGGTTCGCGAGGGGGCAGCGGCGGAAGCCAGCACCACAGCGCCACGGCGGTGAGCAGACTAAAGCCGCCAAGCGTGGCGAAAGCGACGCGCCAACTGCTGAAATCACCCAATAGCGTTCCCAGCGGCACTCCCAGCACCGAGGCAGCCGCCACCCCGCCGAAAATGATCGTCATTGCCCGCGCCACCTTATCTTCGGGCACCAAACGTGGCGCGAGACTGCCCGCCACCGCCCAGTAGCCGCCGATGCTTATCCCAATCAGCGCCCGAGCGGCAAGCAGTAGGGTAAAGTTGCTCGCCAGCGCCGACAGCACGCTGCCAAGCGTCATGACTAACATCAATAGCGTCAACATGACCCGCCGATCCAACCGCCCGACCGCTACCGGTAAGAGCGGTGCCGAAAAGGCCGCGATCACCCCAGGCACGGTGACCATCAAACCGGCCACGCCCGAGGTGACCTCGAGCGAACCCGCCACCTGCGACAGCAGCCCGATGGGTAGTTGCTCTGCCGTAACCAACAAAAAAATGCCGCCCATCACGGCGATGACCGCCGCCCAGCGCGGCGCTTGCTCCTGCTGCATGTTCTCTCCTGCTCTCAAACGACGCCGCCCCCGCAGCCGAGGCTACGGGGGCGGGATTGACCTTAAGCGTGACGCTTAGCTGTCGCTTTCAGCCTCGGCGGCGAACGCCGCTTTCTCCTCGTCGGTGATCTCCTTGATGGAGAGCTTGACGCGGTTGCGGTTGTCGATGTCGAGCACCTTCACCACGACCTCGTCGCCTTCGTTGAGGAAGTCACGCACGTTGTTGACGCGCTCCGGCACAATCTGGGAGATGTGCACCAGACCATCGGTACCCGGCATGATGTTGACGAAGGCACCGAAGTCGGCGATGCGCACCACCTTGCCGTTGTAGAGCTTGCCGATTTCCGCCTCGGCGGTGATCGCCAGTACCGTGTCGATGGCGGCCTTGGCGGCTTTCTTGTCCTCGGCGTAGATGCGCACGGTGCCGTCATCGTCGAGATCGATGGAGGCGCCGGTGTCTTCGCAGATCTTACGAATGGTCGCCCCGCCTTTGCCGATCACGTCACGAATCTTGTCAGGATCGATCTTGATGGTCGCCATGGAGGGGGCATTCTCGGAGACGTCACTACGGCTCTGAGCGATAACCGTGTTCATCTGTTCGAGAATGGTCAGACGCGCCTTATGGGCCTGCTGCAGCGCGGTCTCCATGATCTCTTCGTCGATGCCCTCGATCTTGATGTCCATCTGCAGGGCGGTCACGCCCTCTTCGGAACCAGCGACCTTGAAGTCCATGTCGCCGAGGTGATCTTCATCACCCAGAATATCGGTGAGTACGGCGTAGCCTTCCGGGTCCTTCACCAGGCCCATGGCGATACCCGCCACCGGTGCCTTGAGCGGCACCCCGGCATCCATCAGCGCCAGCGACGAGCCGCACACGGAGGCCATGGAGCTCGAACCGTTGGATTCGGTGATCTCGGAGACCACGCGAATGGTGTAGGGGAACGCCTCTTCGGAGGGCAGCATGGCCTGTACGCCGCGACGCGCCAGACGGCCATGGCCGATCTCGCGACGCTTCGGCCCACCCATGAAGCCTGCTTCGCCCACCGAGTAGGGGGGGAAGTTGTAGTGCAGCATGAAGCGGTCCTTGCGCTCACCTTCAAGCGACTCGATCAGCTGCGAATCACGCAGCGTACCCAGAGTAGCCACCGCAATCGCTTGGGTCTCACCGCGGGTGAACACGGCCGAGCCGTGGGTTTTGGGCAGCACGCCCACTTCGATGTTAAGCGGACGCACGGTGGTGTTGTCGCGGCCGTCGATACGCGGCTCACCCTTGACCACGCGCGAGCGTACGACGCGCTTCTCGAGGCTGGCAAAGGCCCCTTTGACGGCGTCCTTGTCGAAGGTGCTATCGCTGGCTTCACCCTCGTCAGCGCCCAGCTGCGCAACGGCCTGCTCTTTGAGCGCTGCTAGGGCGTCTTGGCGCGCCATCTTGTCGGTGATGCGGTAGGCTTCGCCGACCTTGGCCTCGAACAGCTCCGCCATGGCGGTTTTCAGCACCACGTTCTCTGCCGCAGGCTGCCACTCCCAGCGCGGCTTGCCCGCTTGTTGAGCAAGCTCCTTGATGGCGCTGATGGCGACCTGCATCTCCTGATGGCCAAAGAGGACCGCGCCGAGCATTTCGTCTTCGAGCAGCTCCTGGGCTTCGGACTCGACCATTAGCACGGCTTTTTCGGTACCGGCGACGACCATGTCGAGCTCGGAGGTCGTGAGCTCTTCGACGGTGGGGTTCAGGAAGTAGCCTTGCTCTTCATTGAAGCCCACGCGTGCAGCACCGATGGGGCCGTTGAACGGCACACCGGAGATCGCCAGCGCCGCCGAGGTACCCAGCATGGCGGCAATATCCGGATCATGGTTGCGATCGGTGGAGAGCACGGTACAGATGACCTGGACTTCGTTCATGAAGCCCTTGGGGAACAGCGGGCGAATCGGGCGATCGATCAGACGCGAGGTCAGCGTCTCTTTCTCGGTGGGACGGCCTTCGCGCTTGAAGAAGCCGCCGGGAATCTTGCCAACCGCGTAGGTCTTCTCCTGGTAGTGCACGGAGAGCGGGAAGAAGGGCTGACTTGGGTTGACGTCCTTCTTCGCGACCACGGTACACAGCACGACGGTATCGTCCATAGTGACCATGACGGCGCCAGTGGCCTGGCGAGCGATACGCCCGGTTTCGAGCGTGACGGTGCTGCGACCGTATTGAAACGTTTTCTTGACCGGATTCACGGCAACTTCCTTCACTTTGCAGGTACTTTTCACATTGGGGTCGTTTTGACTCGCCACCATTTTAGGCGCTGCATCACGTAAGGGCTAGCGCTTCCGTGGCTGTGGGTTTTCATCCGGCGTAAAAAAACGGACGGCTCACGAAGAGCCGTCCGTTTTCACCTTCCACCCAGGGCCCGCCGTGGCGAGCCCGAGCGTCCTTAGCGACGCAGACCCAGACGCTGGATCAGCGCTTGGTAACGTGCCAGATCCTTACGCTTCAGGTAGTCCAGCAGCTTACGGCGCTGGTTAACCATGCGGATCAGACCACGACGGGAGTGGTGATCCTGCTTGTTGGACTTGAAGTGATCCTGCAGGCCGTTGATGTTGGCGCTCAGCAGGGCAACCTGCACTTCGGGGGAACCGGTGTCGTTCTCGCCGCGGCCGTAGTCGTTGACGATTTCGGCTTTCTGTTCAGCGGTTAATGCCATCTTGATCTCCAGTAGCAATATGCCTGAATGTCAGTAGATGAGACCACGCATATTTGCAGTCTCAAGCGTACTATTATCGCGCGCTTTGGCGCGTGGTTGCAATGACTCTTACGAGTCGGCGGCCGTACTGAACAGCCGCTTGGGTGCCACTTCGCCCCGAGGCTCGCCAGACTCGCTAATGCCGCTCACGCGGCCAAGCCCAAGAAAAGCACCGTCACCGTAGAGACGCACTAGCGCTTGCGGCGCAAGCCCCGTGGTATCGGCAGCCACCGCCTGTCCCTGCATCAGCGCCTGACGGGCGGCGGCATCGAGCTCGAGCTTAGGCAGGTGCGCCACCAGCACGTCGACGGGCATAAGCTCAGCTTCGCGCGCGGTTTGATCGGCCAGTGCCTCTAGGGCTTCTAGCGTCCACATCGCCTCGCTATCGAAAGGGCCGGTCTTCAGCCGCCGGAGCTGGCTGATATGGGCGCCACAGCCGAGCGCTTCGCCGATGTCCTCGGCCAAGGTACGGATGTAGGTGCCTTTGCTTACGCTCACCTCGAGCTCAAAGGCCGTCTCTTCGACGGCGAGCAGGCGCGTGGCGTAAATACGCACGCGCCTTGCTGCACGCTCTACCTCTTTGCCCTCACGGGCCAGTTCGTAGAGCTTTTTGCCCTGATGCTTGAGCGCCGAGTACATCGGCGGCACCTGGTCGATCTCGCCATGAAAGCGTGCCAACACCGCCTCGATATCCGCAGCGCTCAGTGCAGGCACCTCGCGGCGGCGAACCACGCTACCCTCGGCGTCGCCGGTATCGGTGACCACACCCAGCTCTACGCGGGTGCGGTACGCCTTGTCGGCTTCCAGCAGGTGCGAGGAGAACTTGGTCGCCTCCCCCAGGCAAATGGGCAAAAGCCCCGTCGCCATGGGATCGAGCGTGCCAGTGTGCCCCGCTTTCTGAGCCTGGAAGAGCCGCCGTACGCGCTGCAGGGCGTGGTTACTGGAAAGCCCTTGGGGCTTATCCAGCAGCAGCACGCCATTGACCGGCAGGCCGCGACGGCGACGCGCCATTAGCGCTCGCCCTCGTCCTGCGTGCCATCGTGCTGGGCATCGTCGCTTTCTTCGTGACGCGCGCGATCGCTCGACACCGCCTCGTCGATCAGCGACGACAGCTGCTGGCCGCGCACTACGCTTTCATCGTAATGAAAGCGCAGCTCCGGCACGTGGCGCAGCTTGATGCGTTTGGCGATCTGGCTTCTTAGAAAACCGGCCGCGCGCTTGAGCACCTGCAAGTTCTCTTTGATACGCTCGCCCTCCTGCTCGCCGAGCAGGGTGACGTAGACGTCGGCGTAGCCGAGGTCACGACTGACCTCGACGCCGCTGACGGTGATCATGCCCAAGCGCGGGTCTTTGACCTCGCGCTGGATGAGGACCGCCAGCTCCTTCTGGAGCTGGTCGGCCACTCGGTCGGTACGCTTGAATTCGCGCATGTTCGTCTCCTCGCCGCCTTACAGGCTGCGCTCGACCTTGACCTGATCGAAGACTTCGATCTTGTCGCCGACCTGCACGTCGTTGTAGTTCTTCACGCCGATACCGCACTCGATGCCGTTACGTACTTCCTGGACATCGTCCTTGAAGCGGCGCAGCGATTCGAGTTCACCTTCGTAGATGACCACGTTGTCGCGCAGTACGCGAATACGCTTGCTGCGGTAAACCGTACCTTCGACGACCATACAGCCGGCGACGGCACCGATCTTCGGCGCGCGGAACACGTCGCGCACTTCGGCCACACCGACGATCTCTTCTTTCCACTCCGGTGCCAACATACCGCTCATCGCCTGCTTCACTTCGTCGATGAGGTGGTAGATGACGCTGTAGTAGCGCAGGTCCAGACCTTCACGCTCGATGATCTCGCGCGCGGAGGCGTCGGCACGGACGTTGAAGCCGACCACGATGGCCTCACTGGCCAGCGCCAAGTTGGCGTCGGTACCGGTGATACCGCCCACGCCCGAGGAGACCACGGCCACTTGGACTTCGTCGGTGGAGAGCTCTTCGAGCGCACCTTTGATCGCTTCCAGCGAGCCCTGTACGTCGGCCTTGAGCACGATGTTGACCTTGGCGACTTCGCCTTGGCCCATCTGGCTGAACATGTTCTCCAGCTTGGCCTTCTGCTGACGCGCCAGGCGCACTTCGCGGTATTTGCCCTGACGGAAGTTGGCGACTTCGCGTGCCTTCTTCTCGTCGGCCACGACCATGAACTCTTCACCGGCGTCCGGCGTACCGTCCAGGCCCTGGATTTCCACCGGCATGGCCGGGCCCACGTCGCTGACTTGCTGACCAAGTTCGTTGGTCAGAGCACGTACGCGACCGTAGTGCAGGCCTGCCAGAACGATGTCGCCCTTACGCAGCGTACCGTTTTGTACCAGTACGGTAGCCACCGGACCGCGGCCCTTGTCCAGACGCGACTCGACTACGACGCCCTTGCCGGGCGCCGAAGGCACGGCTTTGAGTTCGAGCACTTCGGAAACCAGCTGGATCGATTCCAGCAGATCTTCGATGCCTTCGCCGCTTTTCGCCGAGACGTGGACGAACTGCGTATCACCGCCCCACTCCTCGGAGATGACGCCGTGCTGCGACAGCTCGTTCTTGACCCGATCGGGATCGGCATCGGGCTTGTCGATCTTGTTCACCGCCACGACCATGGGCACGCCCGCGGCCTTGGAGTGCTCGACCGCTTCGACGGTCTGCGGCATGACGCCATCGTCGGCTGCGACCACCAGGATGACCACGTCGGTGGCCTTGGCGCCGCGCGCACGCATGGCGGTAAACGCCGCGTGCCCTGGGGTATCCAGGAAGGTCACGCCGCCGTGCTCGTCTTCGACGTGGTAGGCGCCGATGTGCTGGGTAATACCCCCCGCTTCACCGGTGGCGACCTTGGCCTTACGGATGTAGTCGAGCAGCGAGGTCTTACCGTGGTCGACGTGGCCCATGACGGTCACGACCGGCGAACGGGTGATCTCTTCGCCCTCGTAGGAGATGCTGTCGAGGACTTCGGTCTCGAGCGCATCGTCCTTCACCAGGCGGGGCTTGTGGCCCATCTCTTCGACGACGATCGCCGCCGTGTCCTGGTCGATGGTCTGGTTGATGGTCACCGCTGCCCCCATGGTGAACATCGCCTTGATCACTTCGTTGGCCTTGATCGACATCTTGTCGGCAAGCTCGGCCACGCTGATCGACTCAGGGATGGAAACCTCGCGGACGATCGGCTGAGTCGGCTTCTGGAAGCCGTGCTTGCCGCTGCCCTGAGTCGAGGCGCCCCGACGGCCGCCACGGCGCTCGGCGCGCTTGGCTTTCTTGCCGCCGCCACGACGACGCTCTTCGCGATCGCCACGGTTGTCTTCACGGTCGTCCTCGCGCTCGTGACGCCCTTTTTTGGCCGCGGCCTTCTTGGGCGGCGCAGTACGCCGGTCGGTGCGGCCCTCTTTGGGCGGTGCCGGTGGCATGTCTTCGGCCGGTGCTGCGTCGTCGTCGCTAACCGGCAGGGTGTCGAGCGACGGCTCGGCGGCAGCCTTGGCTTCGGCTTCCTTACGTGCAGCGTCTTCGGCGGCTTTGGCCTTGCTTGCTGCCGCGCGCTCTTCGGCTTCGCGTGCTTCACGCGCCTTACGCTCGGCTTCGGCCTCGGCCATATCGCCTACCAACTGACGCGGCCCGGAATGAACCGGCTCGGCAGCCTTGGGCTTCTCTTCCTCGGCGCGCTTGACGTAGGTCTTCTTCTTACGCACCTGCACTTCGATGGTCTTGCCGCGCTCACCGGTCTTGATCCGGCTACGCGTCTTGCGCGTCAGGGTGATGCGGTTCTTGCCCGCATCGCTGTCGCTACCGCCGTGGCTCTTTTTCAGAAAGGTGAGCAGCGTACGCTTGTCGTCTTCGGACACCGCGTCGCCTTCCGTCGTATGCTTCAAGCCCGCTTCTTTCATCTGCGCAAGCAGACGAGGCACATCACGGCCTACTTTTGCTGCAAAATCTTTGACTGTCATATCTGACATAGTGACCCTCCTCAGCCCGTGACCTGTTTACTGTGAGTTCGCGTCCGACGCATCGTCTGCAAACCAGGGCGCACGGGCAGTCATGATCAGTGCCGCTGCGCGCGCTTCGTCCAACTCCTCGATATCGACCAGATCGTCGACAGACTGCTCGGCGAGATCTTCCATGGTGATGATGCCGCGGCTGGCCAGTTGGAACGCCAAGTGACGTTCCATGCCGTCCATCTCCAGCAGATCGTCCGCTGGCTGGGCTCCATCCAGCGCTTCTTCCGAGGCGATTGCCATCGTCAGCAGCTCGTCTTTTGCCCGTGCGCGCAGCTCCTCGACAAGCTCCTCATCGAACTCTTCGATCTCGAGCATCTCTTCGAGCGGCACGTAGGCGACTTCTTCTAGGGTGGTGAACCCCTCTTCCACCAACAGGCGGGCAACGTCGTCGTCGACGCCCAGGTGCTGGACGAAGCTATCCACCAGGCTATCGATCTCTTGATCGCGCTTGGCCTCGGCCTCGTCTTCGGTCATGACGTTGATACGCCAGCCGGTGAGTTCGGAGGCCAGACGCACGTTCTGGCCGCTGCGGCCGATGGCCTGAGCCAGGTTGTCTTGGGCGACGGCGACGTCCATGGCGTGGGCGTCTTCATCGACCAAAATGGAGGCGACGTCGGCCGGGGCCATGGCGTTGATGACCAGTTGCGCTGGGTTGTCGTCCCACAGCACGATATCGACACGTTCGTTTTGCAGCTCCGAAGAGACGGCTTGAACGCGCGAACCACGCATACCGACGCAGGCGCCGACGGGATCGATACGGCGGTCGTTGGTCTTCACCGCGATCTTGGCCCGCGAGCCGGGATCACGCGCAGCTCCCTTGATTTCGATCAGCTGCTCGGCGATTTCCGGCACCTCGATCTTGAACAGCTCGATGATGAACGCCGGGCAGGTCCGCGACAGCTGCAGTTGGGCGCCGCGTGCGTCGGCGTCGACTTTGACCAGTAGCGCCCGCACGCGCTCGTTCATGCGATAGCGCTCGCCGTGGATCATCTCGTTGCGCGGCAAGAACGCCTCGGCGTTGTCACCCAAATCGATGATCAAGCCATCGCGGGTGGTTTTCTTGACGATACCAGCGACCAGCTCGCCTTCGCGGTCGGCATACTGACGAACCACTTCGGCGCGCTCGGCTTCGCGTACCTTCTGGACGATGACCTGTTTGGCGGTCTGCGCGGCGATACGGCCGAACTCGGCGTTATCGATTTTCTGCTCGACCACGTCACCCAGCTTCAAAGGCGGATCGCGCTGCTCGGCGATGCTCTCTTTGATCTCGTAGTCCGGGGTCTCGAACTCGTCGTCTTCGACCACGGTCCAGTAGCGGAAGGTGTCGTAGTCGCCGGTGCGGCGGTCGATACGCACACGCACGTTGGCTTCTTCGTTTTCGAAACGCTTACGCGAGGCGCTGGCAAGCGCCGCTTCGACCGCTTCGAAGATCACGTCACGGGGTACGCCTTTCTCGTTAGAGATGGCATCAACGACCATTAAAATTTCTTTACTCATGCGTTTGCCTCGCCAGTAAACCTGTCCTTTTGTGCGTAAGCCCGGCAGCCTGCCGGTCGCGTTGCCATCCGTTCAACCGCCGAACGGCATCAGTCCTCGAACTGCGGTACGACGTGCGCGGTATCGATGCTCTCCACGGGGAAGCAGTACTCCTCGCCATCCATATGGAGGAGCACTTCGTCGCCTTCGATCCCGGCCAAGAGACCTTGGAACTTGCGCCGCCCATCGAAGGGCATACGCAGCTTGAGCGCCACGTGATGGCCTTGAAAGCGGGTGAAGTGATCCAGGGTGTAAAGGGGACGATCCATGCCGGGCGAGGAGACCTCGAGGCGATATTCGCCCGCGATGGGGTCTTCGACGTCCATGGTGGCGCTGATCTGGCGACTGATATCGGCACAGTCATCGACGCCGACGCCGCTTTCGCGCTCGATGTAGACCACTAGGCGCGAATGCTTGCCCTGGGAAAGAAAATCGATCCCCCAGAGCTCGAAGCCCATAGCGGAGACGATCGGCTCGATCAGCGCGTGAAGTGCTGCATGTTTCGTGGCCACAGACAAAGCTCCTATAGCCGTTGCATCAGGCACCTGGCCAGGAGTCATCAGAAAAGCTAGGTGGCTGATTGGCGTTACCCGGAAAAGCGTCCGGCATGACGAGTAAAAACCGCCGGTGACGCTCTCTGACAAAGACGTTATCCAACGACGTTTTTCAACAGTGACGCGGTCTAACGAAAAAGGCCGCTAACAAAAAGCCCCTTCACTGGAAGGGGCTTTTCGAAAGAAACCTGTAACATCTTCACGCTGGCGCTTGCAGACCCTTACCTCGTAGTGGTGAAGCTTCCAATTCGAAACCACACCTGCAAGCCTTGCGTTAGATGGTAGCGGGGACCGGATTTGAACCGATGACCTTCGGGTTATGAGCCCGACGAGCTACCAGACTGCTCCACCCCGCATCAATCTAGGTCGACGATAATAGCTGCTTAATGCCGTGGCGTCAAGACAACCAACCGTCCTGGGTGCTGACTCTGACATTTCAACCGCTTGTCAGATGGTGCCGAAGGCGGGACTTGAACCCGCACGACCGTAAGGTCACTACCCCCTCAAGATAGCGTGTCTACCAATTCCACCACTTCGGCAACAGGGGAGGCTAGCGGAAATACAAGCAGCCTTTTACTCGCTGCTTTCCTCTAGCACTGGCGCGGTATTATCCACACTTGATGCGTCTTCGTCAAGCGTTGGAACACTACGTTGTTGTTCGATCAGTCGCGCATCGGGAATACCGGCTTCTGGCGCTTGGCCTGCCTGGGTAGCAAAGAACGCCAACGCCAGGGAGGTAACGAAGAAACCGGCTACCAGCACGCCCGTCGTACGTGACAAAAACGAGCCGCTACCGCGTGAGCCGAAAACGGTTTGCGAGGCACCGCCGCCGAAAGAGGCACCGGCATCGGCACCCTTGCCCTGCTGAAGCAGGATCAGGACAACGAGGGCGATCGCGATCACCACGTGGATCATCAAAATGGCAACTTGCATGGGAATTATCCTGCTGACTGGCAAATGGCGTTGAAGTCGTCGATCTTGAGCGAGGCACCGCCCACCAGACCGCCGTCGATATCGGGCTGGGCGAGAAGCTCAGCCGCATTGCTTGCGTTCATGCTGCCGCCGTAGAGCAAAATCGCCTGCTCGGCTAAGGCGGTGTCCAGCGTTTTCAGGTAGGCACGAATGCCCGCCATGACCTCTTGCGCCTGCTCCGGCGTCGCGGTGCGCCCGGTGCCTATCGCCCAAACGGGCTCGTAGGCGAGCGCGAGTTTGGCACGCTGGGCGCCATCCAGCCGGTCCATGACCACCTTCACCTGCCCAAGCACCACGTCCATGGTGCGTTCGCCGTCGCGCTCTTCCAGCGTTTCGCCAACGCAGAGAATGGGCGTCAAACCTGCGTTGAGCGCCGCCTCGACGCGGGCGCAAACGTCGTCGTCGCTTTCACGATAGAGCTGACGACGCTCGGAGTGGCCCACCAGCACGTAGCGAACACCGAACTCAGCGAGCATGGCGCCGCTGACTTCACCGGTGTGCGCGCCGGATTCGAAGGCGTTGAGATTCTGCGCACCCAAGGCCAGCGGCGTACCCGCAAAGGCGCGCTGCGCCGCATCCAGATAGGGAAAGGGAGGAATGAGCACGATATCGAGCTTCTGGGGCAAAGACGCCTTGGCAAACGCCGCAGCGAACTCCTCGACCAAGCGGGCCGAACCGTTCATCTTCCAATTACCGGCAATCAGGGGCGTACGCATTCAGTGTCCTCTCAAGGTGGAGCGAAATGGTATAGGAGCGGCCTTGTCAAGACAACCGCTGGATTTTATGCCCTTGGCGCTGCCAAGGGCGATGGCAAAGACTAGTCGAGTAGGCCCTGGACGCGTTCGGCCAGCCGCTCGGCCAGGGCGTCGACATCCAAGTGAGCGCAGGCTTCGACCATCACGCGGATCAAAGGCTCGGTACCCGAAGCGCGCAGCAATACGCGCCCCTCGCTACCCAGCTCCTGCTCCATGGCGGCCACGGCCTCTTTAAGCGGCGCGGAGGCCATCACTGCCTTGGCATCGGTGCCCGTCGGCAAGCGCACGTTGACCAGCGCCTGGGGCACCTTGGCCAAACCCTTGAGCAGCACGGGCAGCGTCTTTTGCTTGCGCATCATCAGCGCCAACACCTGCAGCGCCGCGACGATGCCGTCGCCAGTGGTCTGTACGTGACCGCAGACGATATGCCCCGACGCTTCGCCGCCCAACTCCCAATCGTTGGCGGCCATGCGCTCCATGACGAAGCGGTCGCCGACGTTGGCGCGCTCGAAGGGGATATCGAGACGCTCGAGCGCCTGGGCCAAGCCAAAGTTGGTCATCAGCGTGCCAACGACGCCACCACGCAGCAGTCCACGATCGAGGCGGTCGCGCGCGATCAGATAGAGAATGTCGTCGCCGTCGATTTCACGCCCGTCCGCGTCGACCAGCAGCACGCGATCGCCGTCACCGTCGAAGGCAATGCCCAAATCGGCGCCTTGCTGGATCACCGCCGCGCGCAGCGCCGCCGGATGCGTCGAGCCAACGTCATGGTTGATATTGAGCCCGTTGGGGGCCGCGCCAATGACGCTGACCTCAGCCCCCAACTCACGAAACACACTAGGCGCGATGTGGTAGGTCGCTCCATGCGCGCAGTCGAGCACGATGCGCAGACCATGCAGGCTCAAGCGGTCTGGCAGCGTCGATTTACAAAATTCGATGTAGCGGCCCGCTGCGTCGTCGATACGCGTGGCTTTACCCAACTGCGCGGCATCGGCGGTCGTCAGGGGAGCGTCGAGCATGCGTTCGATGCGATCTTCGGTCTCATCGGGCAGCTTCTTGCCTTCTGCCGAGAAGAATTTGATGCCGTTGTCTTCGAAGGGGTTGTGCGAGGCCGAGATGACGATCCCCGCGTCGGCGCGAAAGGTGCGCGTAAGATAGGCAATGCCCGGCGTGGGCATCGGCCCGAGCAGCGAGACATCGACACCCGCCGCCGAGAGCCCCGCCTCCAGCGCAGACTCGAACATATAGCCCGAGATGCGGGTATCTTTACCGATCAGCACGCGGGTGCGGCCTTTCTCACGGCGTAGCACCTGGCCTGCGGCCCAGCCGAGTTTGAGCACGAAGTCTGCCGTGATCGGCGCCTGCCCGACCGTTCCCCGAATCCCATCGGTGCCAAAATAGCGTCGACTCATCCTGCGTTCTCCTCGTGGGCCTCGTGTTCACGCCCTTCCTGACATACGGCCCAGGCCATGCCGATGGCATCGGCCGTGGCGGCAACGTCATGTACTCTGATGATCTTGGCACCGCGCTCGACCGCCATGGCCGAGAGCGCAAGCCCACCGTGAAGGCGCTCCTCCACGGGGCGATCGAGCACCTGACCAATCATGCTCTTGCGCGACATACCCACCAGCAGAGGCAGCGCAAACGTAGTGAGATGCTGCATGCGGTTGAGCAGGCGAAGATTGTGCGCAAGCGTCTTACCAAAACCAAAGCCCGGGTCGAGCAACAAGCGCTCACGCTCAAGCCCTGCCGCTTCGCAAACGGCGATACGCTCGGCGAGATACGCCGCCACCGCCTCTTCGACGGGCACGCTATAAGAAGGCGCCTGCTGCATGGTGCCAGGCTCCCCCTGACGATGCATCAAACAAACCGGCAGGCCACTGGTAACGGCAGCCTCAAGCGCCCCTTCGCGCTCGAGCGCGCGCACGTCGTTGATCAAGCCCGCGCCCAGCTGGCTCGTTTCGCGCATCACCAGCGCGCTACTGGTATCGACCGACACCAGCGCATCTAGCTCGCGCACCAGCGCCTCGACGATGGGGGCTACGCGGTCGAGCTCCTCTTGCGCCGTCACCGATGCGGCCCCTGGGCGCGTGGACTCACCGCCCACGTCGATGATCGCCGCGCCCTCGGCGAGCATACGCTCGGCGTGACGCAAGGCATCGTCCAGCGCCACGTGGTGGCCGCCATCGGAGAAGGAGTCGGGCGTGACGTTGAGAATCCCCATCACTCGCGGATAGGAGAGATCGAGCTGGTGTCGCCCGCAGCGCAGCGCCTGAGGGCTTGCGCCTGGGGGTGCGGCGGTAAGGGCGCCTGGGATCGATTGCATGCGTCGTCGTCCTGACTAAAACGGGAGTGAAGCTAAAATGGCTAACGGTCGAAAACCGCTAGGATAACAAAAAAGGCACCTCGAACGAGGTGCCTTTTGCGCGAGCGCGGCGGTTAGGAACCGGCGCTACCGCCTAGCGGGTCGGAGGGGCGACGGCGCGGGCCGTCGTCGTCCTCTTCGCTTTCGCCATCGTCCTGGCTCTGCGGCGCGTCGTCCTGAGCGCGCGGCTGCGGCTCGTCATCCACGCGCGTGCCGCCACCGGAGGCATCACCGTCGTCCCAGCCTTCGGGCGGACGCGGATCGCGGCCTTCCATGATGTCCTTGAGCTGATGCGCATCGATGGTTTCGTACTTCATCAGTGCTTCGGCCATGGCATCGAGCTTGTCGCGGTTCTCTTCGAGGATGATGCGCGCCTGCTCGTAGCAGTCATCGATGATGCGGCGCACTTCCTTGTCCAGACGCGTAGTGGTTTCGCCTGACTTGAGCTTACCGCCGCCCTGCCCCGGGCCGCCGAGGAACTGGTGCGACTCGTCCTCGTCGTACATGATCGGGCCCATCTCGTCCGACAAGCCCCACTTGGCGACCATGTTATGGGCAAGCTCGGTGGCACGCTTGATGTCGTTGGAAGCCCCAGTGGTAACCCCGCTTGGCCCAAGTGTCATCTCTTCGGCAATACGGCCACCGAACAGCGAACAGATCTGACTGATGATCTGCTGCTTGGACAGGCTGTAGCGATCCTGCTCGGGCAGGAACATGGTCACGCCCAAGGCGCGGCCGCGCGGAATGATGGTGACCTTATAGACCGGGTCGTGCTCTGGCATCACCAAACCGATGATCGCGTGGCCAGCTTCGTGGTAAGCGGTATTGAGCTTCTCTTTGTCGGTCATGACCATGGAGCGGCGCTCGGCCCCCATCATGATCTTGTCCTTGGCGAGCTCCAGCTCCTCCATACCTACCAGGCGCTTGTTGCGCCGTGCGGCAAAGAGCGCTGCCTCGTTGACCAGGTTGGCGAGATCCGCACCCGAAAAACCGGGCGTACCGCGGGCGATCAGCACCGGCTTGACGTCATCCGCCAGTGGCACCTTGCGCAGGTGCACACCCAGGATGTGCTCACGGCCGCGAATATCGGGCAGGCCAACGGTGACCTGACGGTCGAAGCGGCCCGGACGCAAGAGCGCGGGGTCGAGTACGTCAGGGCGGTTGGTCGCGGCGATGACGATGATGCCTTCGTTGGCCTCGAAACCGTCCATTTCGACCAGCAACTGGTTGAGCGTTTGCTCGCGCTCATCGTTACCACCGCCCATTCCGGCGCCGCGCGAGCGGCCCACGGCATCGATCTCGTCGATGAAGATGATGCAGGGCGCCTGCTTCTTGGCCTGCTCGAACATATCACGCACGCGTGATGCGCCCACGCCGACGAACATCTCGACGAAGTCAGAGCCAGAAATGGAGAAAAACGGTACCTTGGCTTCACCGGCGATAGATTTCGCCAGCAGCGTCTTACCGGTTCCTGGCGGGCCGACCATGAGGACGCCGCGCGGAATGGTGCCGCCCAAACGCTGGAACTTGGTCGGATCGCGCAGGAAGTCGACGAGCTCCTCGACCTCCTCCTTGGCTTCGTCGCAACCGGCAACGTCAGCAAACGTGGTTTTGATCTGATCCTGAGAGAGCAGTTTGGCTTTGGACTTACCGAAACTCATCGGCCCGCCCTTGCCGCCCCCGGCGCCGCCCTGCATTTGGCGCATGAAGAACATGAAGATCGCCAGGATCAACAGAATCGGGAAACTCGCGATCAAAAGTCGCGTCCAGATGCTCTGCTGCTCAGGCGCCTTACCCACCACGGTGACGTTGTTGCTCAGCAGGTCGTCCATCAGCTTGGGATCCTCGGCGGCCGGACGAATCGTCTGGAACGAGGAGCCGTCGGTACGCTCACCGCTGATGGTGTAACCATCGATGGTGACGCTACGTACCTGCTGATTTTGCACCTGCTGAACGAACTGGGAGTAGTTCATCGACTGGGGTGAGCTTTCGGTACTGAAATTGTTGAACACTGTCAGGAGGACGGCCGCGATGACCAACCACAGAATCAGGTTCTTCGCCATATCGTTCAAGGGGCAACCCTCATTACAAGAAACCGTCAGTTGACGCCGCAGCGGGCCGAGTGATGTCGTACTTGGACCCCATCATCGCCATGGGCGTTCAACCCTTGCCAACGCGCACCAGAGCACGTCGGGCCAGGCGTGTCACATTCGCATCTCCTGACTGTGACACAGAACGCGATAGGGTGTTAGCCATCACGTTCATCGAATATCGCTATTCACATACTGCTACCAATCAAACCGAGCTATACGCTACCTACGAAAGCCTTCTGCTAGCAAGTAGACTTCACGCGAACGCGCGCGCGAGGCGTCGGGCTTGCGGGTCACCACCCGGGCAAAACTGCTGCGCAGCGCCTTGAGATAAGCATCGAACCCTTCACCTTGAAACACCTTAGCGAGAAAACGGCCGCCGGGGGAGAGCGTCTCGCGCGCAAGCTCCAGCGCCAGCTCCACCAGATACATCGCCTGAGGCTGATCGATGGCCGCCATGCCACTCATATTGGGGGCCATGTCCGACATCACAAGGTCTACGGGACGATTTCCCAAGCGTTCGAGAATCGCCTCCAGCACCGTCTCTTCGGTAAAGTCGCCCTGAATGAAGTCGACGCCCGCCAGAGCATCCATCTCCAGAATATCCGAGGCCAGCACCAGTCCTTCGCTGCCTACCTTCTCAGCGGCCACCTGGCTCCAGCCACCGGGAGCAGCCCCTAAGTCGATCACCGTCATGCCTGCGCGAAACAGCTTGTCCTTGGCATCGAGTTCGAGCAACTTGTAGCTTGCCCGCGACCGATAGCCATCTTGCCAGCTCTGTTTGACGTAGTGATCGTCGAAGTGCTCTTTCATCCAACTGGCGCTGGTCTTGCTGGCCGGACGCTTACCGGCAGATGGCTTTTGCGACATGGTGATAACGGTACGGAAATAGAGAAGTGGACACGCTCGCGCGAGCGCCTTTGGGTGCATGATCGCTTTCACTTGACGGTTTTTCGCCGTAAGATGGAGCGTTAAGCCAATTCGGGATACCGCAAGATACCATGAGCTTGTCACAGGCACAAAAGAAAGCATTTCGCAGCATCGGCCACCATCTGAATCCAGTCGTCACCCTTTCGGAGAACGGCATTTCGGAGAATTTGGTCGCCGAGCTCAATCGCGCCCTCAACGACCACGAGCTGATCAAAATCAAGCTGGCGATTGCCGAGCGCGACGACCGCGCCGCCATGCTCGAAGAGCTCCTGGCCCAGGCCGGTAACGTCGAGCGCGTGCAAACCATCGGCAAGACCGCGCTACTCTACCGCAAAAACCCCAAGGCGAACGTCAAACTCTCCAACGTTTCCCGTTTCGAGAACCACCACGGCCGCCACTGAGCGTCACCGATCCCGGATACGCAAGCGCCCCCGCCACATCGTGGCGGGGGCGCTGCGTTTGGGCCTAAGCGCTCATAGCCCTAAACGATTAGAGATGCTCGACGCTCTCGACCTCGTACTCGACATCGCCGCCCGGGGTCTTGACCACGACGATATCACCCTCTTCCTTACCGATCAGCGCACGCGCGATGGGCGAGGTTACCGAAATGCGCCCGGCTTTGATGTCGGCTTCGTCCTCACCCACGATGCGGTAGGTCACCTTGGCGTCGGTATCGAGATTGAGCAGCGACACCGTGACGCCGAAGATCACCTTGCCGGTCTTGGGCAGCTTGGTGACATCGATCACCTGGGCATTGGAGAGCTTACCTTCGATCTCCTGGATACGCCCTTCGATGAAGCCCTGCTGCTCACGCGCGGCGTGATACTCGGCGTTCTCTTTGAGATCGCCGTGCTCGCGCGCCTCGGCGATGGCCGCGATCACCGTCGGGCGGGCATCGCTCTTCAGGTGGTCCAACTCCTCGCGAAGGCGTTTCTCTCCCGTCACCGTCATCGGGACCTTGTTCATCCATTTGCTCCTGCATGCAGTTCCTGAAGGCGCCGCACCGTAATCTCGCGTCCATACTCCAGCGCCATGCAAACGGCATTAGCGCCCGCCAAGGTGGTCGCATAGGGCACCTTGCGCGCGAGAGCAGTACGACGAATGACCGAAGAGTCATTGATAGCCTGACGCCCTTCGGTGGTATTCACGATATAGGCTATCTCGTCGTTCTTGATCGAATCGACGATATGGGGACGGCCTTCGTAGACTTTATTGACGCGCTCCACCGCAATACCGGCCGCTTCCAGAGCGGCAGCGGTGCCGTGGGTCGCACAAAGTGTAAAGCCCAATGTTAGCAGAGAACGCGCAACTTCGATAATCCCGGCCTTGTCCGGCTCGCGCACCGACAAGAATGCCTTGCGCTCGCCCTCAAGAGACGGAATAGCCTCACCGGCGCCCAGCTGCGCCTTGAAGAAGGCCTCGGCGAAGGTAGTGCCCGAGCCCATCACCTCGCCGGTGGACTTCATCTCCGGCGAAAGAATCGGGTCGACACCGGGGAACTTGTTGAACGGGAAGACCGCTTCCTTGACGCTGTAGAAGTGCGGCACGATTTCGCGCTCGAAGCCCTGGGCGGCAAGAGTAGTGCCTGCCATGCAGCGCGCTGCCACCTGGGCGAGTGAGGTGCCGATACACTTGGAGACGAAGGGCACGGTACGCGAGGCGCGCGGGTTGACCTCGATCACGTAGATCTCACCGTCTTGCCAGGCGAGTTGCACGTTCATCAGACCGACCACGCCGAGTTCGACCGCCATGCGCTTGACCTGCTCGCGCATCTCATCCTGAACGTCTGCGGGTAGCGAATAGGGCGGCAGCGAGCAAGCAGAGTCGCCAGAGTGAACGCCTGCTTGCTCGACGTGCTGCATGATGCCGCCGATGACCACCTGCTGACCATCAGACACCGCATCGATATCGACCTCGACTGCGGCACTCAAGAAGTGATCGAGCAGCACCGGCGAGTCGTTGGAGACCTTCACCGCATGGGTCATGTAGTTTTCGAGCTCGGAGGCGTCGTAGACGATCTCCATGGCGCGGCCGCCCAGCACGTAGCTCGGGCGCACCACCAGCGGATAGCCGATGGTTTCGGCTTTGGCGAAGGCCTCCTCGAAGCTACGCGCGGTAGCATTCGGCGGCTGCTTCAGGCCAAGCTTGTCGATCATCTTCTGGAAGCGCTCGCGGTCTTCGGCGCGGTCGATCGCGTCCGGCGTGGTGCCGATGATCGGCACGCCAGCGGCTTCGAGCTCGCGGGCGAGCTTGAGCGGAGTCTGGCCGCCAAACTGCACGATCACCCCGACCGGCTTCTCCTTGTCGGCGATTTCGAGCACGTCTTCGAGCGTCACCGGCTCGAAGTAGAGACGGTCGGAGGTGTCGTAGTCGGTGGAGACGGTTTCCGGGTTGCAGTTGACCATGATGGTTTCATAGCCGTCGTCGCGCATGGCGAGTGCGGCGTGAACGCAGCAGTAGTCGAACTCGATGCCCTGGCCGATCCGGTTCGGCCCGCCGCCCAGCACCATGATCTTCTGGCGATCGGAGACGTCCGCTTCGCACTCCTCTTCGTAGGTGGAGTACATGTAGGCGGTATCGGAGGCGAACTCGGCGGCACAGGTATCGACGCGCTTGTAGACCGGGCGAATACCGGCGGCCTGGCGCGTTTGGCGAAACGCTTTCTCGGCCACGCCCAGGAGCTTGGCAAGACGCGCATCGCTAAAGCCCTTGCGCTTGAGGCGGTAGAGCTCGTCGGCGCTGAAACTTTCGAGCGTGCGCTCGGCCACGGCCTTCTCGGTGAGGATCAGGTCTTCAAGCTGCACCAAGAACCAGCGGTCGATCTTGGTCAGGGCGAAGATCTCATCGATGCTCATGCCGCTGCGCAGGGCGTCGGCGACGAAGAAAATACGCTCAGCACCGGCGGCCTGAAGCTCGCCCTTGATCAGCGCCATGTTGTCGTCGCTGAAATCGCTGACGATGGGATCGAGGCCGTCGTTGCCGGTCTCCATGCCGCGCAGCGCCTTTTGCAGCGACTCCTGGAAGGTCCGGCCGATCGCCATTACTTCGCCCACCGACTTCATCTGGGTGGTCAAACGGTCGTTGGCCTGGGGGAACTTCTCGAAGGTGAAGCGCGGAATCTTGGTGACGACGTAGTCGATCGCGGGCTCGAAGGAGGCCGGTGTAGCACCGCCGGTAATGTCGTTTTGCAGCTCGTCCAGGGTGTAACCGACGGCCAGCTTGGCGGCGATCTTGGCGATGGGGAAGCCGGTCGCTTTAGAGGCGAGCGCCGAGGAGCGCGACACCCGCGGGTTCATCTCGATGACCACCATGCGCCCGGTGTTGGGGTCGACGCCAAACTGAACGTTGGAGCCACCGGTCTCGACGCCGATCTCGCGCAGCACGGCGAGGCTCGCGTCGCGCATGATCTGGTACTCTTTGTCCGTCAGCGTTTGCGCCGGGGCCACGGTAATGGAGTCGCCGGTATGCACGCCCATGGGGTCGAAGTTTTCGATCGCGCAGACGATGATGCAGTTGTCGTTCTTGTCACGAACGACCTCCATCTCGTACTCCTTCCAGCCCAGCAGCGACTCGTCGATCAGCAGCTCGTGGTTATTGGAGAGTTCGAAGCCGCGGGTACAGATCTCCTCGAACTCCTCCTTGTTGTACGCCACGCCCCCGCCGGAGCCGCCCATGGTGTAGGAGGGACGGATGATGGTAGGAAAGCCGAGTTCGGCCTGGATTTCCCACGCCTCGTCCATGGTGTGCGCTACCTTCGCCTTGGGGCAGGCAAGGCCGATGTTCTTCATCGCCTTGTCGAACAGGTCGCGGTCTTCGGCCTTGTTGATGGCATCGGCGTTGGCGCCGATCATCTCCACATTGTACTTTTCGAGCACGCCGTGCTTGTCCAGATCCAGCGCGCAGTTGAGTGCCGTCTGGCCACCCATGGTCGGCAGGATCGCCGAGGGGCGCTCGGCTTCGATGATCTTCTCAACCGCCTGCCAGGTGATCGGCTCGATGTAAGTCGCATCGGCCATGGCCGGGTCGGTCATGATGGTGGCCGGGTTGGAGTTGACCAGAATGACCCGGTAGCCCTCCTCGCGCAGCGCCTTGCACGCCTGGGCGCCGGAGTAGTCGAATTCACAGGCTTGGCCGATGACGATGGGGCCTGCGCCAATGATCAGAATGCTGGTGATGTCGGTACGCTTGGGCATAACGGTTCCTGCAGAATTAGGCGGTAAAGTGCGTGATGAAGTACGTCGGGGCGTTGCGTCGGGCGCTTAGCGGCGCGCCTTCATCATGTCCACGAAACGATCAAACAGCGGCGACACGTCCTTCGGCCCAGGGCTCGCTTCCGGGTGGCCCTGGAAGCTGAAGGCCGGACGGTCGGTGCGCTCGATGCCCTGCAGGGTGCCGTCGAACAGCGAACGGTGCGTCGCGCGCAGGTTGGCCGGCAGGCTCGCTTCGTCAGCGGCGAAGCCGTGGTTTTGGCTGGTGATCATGACGTGCCCGGTATCCAAGTCCTGCACCGGGTGGTTGGCGCCGTGGTGGCCGTGGCTCATCTTCACCGTCTTGGCGCCCGAGGCCAGCGCCAGGAGCTGGTGCCCAAGGCAGATACCAAAGACCGGCGTCTCGGTTTCGAGCACCTCACGAATTGCCTGGATGGCGTAGTCGCAGGGCTCGGGGTCGCCCGGGCCGTTGGCCAAGAAGACGCCGTCCGGATTCATCGCCAGCACCTTAGAGGCTGGGGTCTCCGCGGGCACCACGGTCAGGCGGCAGCCGCGCGTGGCGAGCAGACGCAAAATGTTGTGTTTGACGCCGAAATCGTAGGCCACCACGTGGTAGGGGCGCTCGATGCTGGCGGTGTCCTGATAGCCCTCACCCAGGGTCCAGTCGCCCTCACTCCACTCGTAAGCGCTCTTGCACGACACCACCTTGGCCAGGTCCATACCCTTGAGGCCGGGGAACGCACGCGCAGCCTCCAGCGCCCGCGCCTCGGCATCCTCACCTTCGGCGTCCGCACCGGCCAGAATCGCGCCGTTCTGAGCGCCCTTATCGCGCAGGATACGGGTCAAACGGCGGGTATCGATATCGGCGATACCCAGTACGCTTTGGCTCTTGAGGTAGTCAGAAAGCGACTGGGTCGAGCGGAAGTTGCTGGCCAGCAGGGGCAGATCGCGAATCACCAAGCCAGCCGCCGCAATCGAGGCCGACTCGACGTCTTCGACGTTGACGCCGGTATTGCCGATATGAGGGTAGGTCAGGGTCACGATCTGGCGGGTGTAGGAGGGGTCGGTCAGAATCTCTTGATAGCCGGTCATGGCTGTATTGAACACCACCTCACCGCTGGTCTGTCCATCCGCGCCGATGGCGACACCACGGAAAACGCTGCCATCTTCCAGGGCCAAGATCGCGGGTTTGCTCAATGCGGGGTTATTCAAGACAAGGTTCTCCCATGCTGGTGGGAGCCTGAGGGCGCAGGCTCGGCAATTCCGTGCGAAAGCAACGCTCTTTCGCAGCGACAGTTCGGTAGCACAACGACGTGACGGTTCAAGCCCGGGCGTGAACGCCAGTGGCGTTCAAACGCAGGGCGTACATCAGGTCGTAAAAAAGCGGGACGAAGCCGACCAAAATGCATCGGTTTCATCCCGCTTGTTGTTCTCTGCCTTCACGCCTGCCTATCGGCGAACGCAAGGCTTTGGGCTGGCCAACGCAACAAGCGCGTCGTAACTTCACCAATTTTAAGCCACCCGGCCAAAATTTTTGGAATGTTACAGGATTTCGCCCGCCTCGCCTACCCCCGCAACGGCGCTTAGGCAAAAATCAGCGCAGCGCCAGCACGTCCTGCATGTCGTAGCGACCCTGGTCGCGCTCGGCGACCCAGCGCGCGGCGCGCACGGCACCCTTGGCAAACGTCATGCGGCTCGAGGCTTTGTGAGTGATTTCGATGCGCTCACCTTCGGTGGCGAACATCACCGTGTGCTCGCCGACGATGTCACCGGCGCGCAGAGTGGCAAAGCCGATCTCTTTATCACTGCGCGGCCCACACTGGCCAACGCGCTCGAACACGCCGTGCTCCTTGAGATTACGCCCCAGACTTTCGGCCACGACTTCGCCCATCTTGAGCGCCGTGCCGGAAGGCGCATCGACTTTGTGGCGGTGATGCGCTTCGACGACTTCGATGTCGTAGCCCTCATCGCCCAGCGCCTTGGCGGCAGTTTCCAGAAGCTTCAGAGTAAGATTGACGCCCACGCTCATGTTAGGCGCGAAGACCATCGCCACGCGGTTGCGATAGCCGTCGAGCGTTGTGAGCTCGTCATCGCTTAGGCCAGTGGTACCAATGACGATGGCTTTGCCGTGCTCAGCGCAGAAGGCCAGGTTGGCAAGCGTGACCTGCGGCGTCGTGAAGTCGATCAGCACGTCGAAGTCATCGACGATGGCCGCCAGTGAATCAACTGCCTGCAGGCCGCGTTTACCAACCCCTGCAAGCTCACCGATATCGGCACCCGCCAGCGAGCTGCCCGGGGCCACGCTACCGCCGGCAAGTGTTGCCTCGGCGTCTTGTTCGACGGCGTTCACCAGCGTGCGACCCATACGGCCCGCCACGCCTACGATGGCAATTCGAGTCATGCTAACTCCTGCTCTCGACAAAGATTGAGCAACGCGAAGCGTACGAACGTCTCGACACGCACGCAGATGCGCTACTGGAACTGGGAGGGAGTATATCAGACCGCTACCCAAGGGCTCAGCGGCGTCGCCGAAGCCCTTGGGCAATACCTCCTCAAACTCACTCGCTTTCCAGCGTTTCACGCATATCGGCAACCTCGCTTGCCGACACCGCCGGGGCAGCGTTACCCCAGCTGTTACGCACGAAGGTCAATACGTTGGCGACGTCATCATCGCTCAGGTTCCAGGCAAAGGCGGGCATGGCCGGTGCGGTGGGCTTGGCGTCGGTGGCTACCGGGCGGCTGCCCGCCAACACCACACGAATCAGCGAGTCGGTATTGGCGCTGTTGAGCAAGGCGTTGCTCGCAAGCTGAGGGAAGATGCCTGGCTCACCGCCGCCGTTAGGCGTATGGCAGCCCGAGCAGCGGTCGAAGTAGATGTGGCTACCCGCTCGCACCTGGGCGTTATCCTCCGCTAGCGGCTCGGGCGGCTCGCGATCCCAGTCGGCGGCATCGACCCCCGCCCCGGAAAGCAAATAGCGCGCCACGGCGTAGAGGTCGTCTTCGGTCCAGTGCTGGGAGGAGTGGTGCACTTCATCGGCCATCGGGCCCGAGGCGAAAGCGTAGCGGTTGCCGCCGGTCTGCAGGTACTCGACCAGCTCCTCCTCGCTCCAGTTGCCGATACCCACGTGGCGGTTTGGGGTGATGTTGGGCGCGTACCAGCCTTCGATGCTGGCGCCGGAGAACTTGTCGCCGCCCTCCCCGCCCATGAAGTTGCGCGGCGTATGACAGGTGCCGCAGTGTCCTAGGCTCTCCACCAGATAGGCGCCGCGGTTGATCTCATCGCTCTGTTCGGGGTCGGGCTCGAAGCGGCGCCCGTCGAAGTTCAATAGATTCCAGCCCAACATCACCTGACGCACGCTAAAGGGGAACGGCAGCTGGTTGGCGTCCACGTCGTTTTCGACCGGCGTGACCGTTTGCAGGTACGCCCATAGGTCGCGAATGTCCCTCTCCTCCATCAGCGTGTACGAGGGGTACGGCATGGCCGGATAGAGGTGATAACCACCACGGCCAACGCCCTCGGTCATTGCTGCCTTGAAGTCCTCGAAGTTCCAGCGCCCAAGACCAGTGGCCGCATCGGGAGTGATGTTGGGCGCAATCAGCGTACCAAAGGGCGTCTCAAGTGGTACACCGCCTGCGAGCGGCTGGTCGTCGTCAACGGTATGACAGGCCGCGCAGTCGCCGAGCACGCTGATATAGCGCCCGCGTTCGATATCCTGAAACTCGGTGCTGGCGGCCCATGCCGAAAGTGGCAGCAGCGCTAAGGCAAACCCCGTGAGCGTTTTCATGCAATCATCTCCCCGGGGTTGCGCAGGTAGCGATTAACGATGGCATCGGCGGCCTTGAAAGCGAGCGCCCCTACGGTGCCTGTGGGGTTGTAGCCCGGATTTTGCGGAAAGGCGGAGGCGCCAACGACGAACAGGTTGGGCACGCCCCATACCTGCAGATACTTGTTCACCGAGCTGGTACCGGGGTCGGCGCCCATGACGAAGCCGCCCACCACGTGGGAAGACTGGTAGGGCCGCCCGTCCCAGGGCCCGGTGCGCGGGTTGGCGACGATTTGGCGCGGGTTCATTCGCCGCGCGATCTCGGCGGTCTTTTCGGTGACGTACTGCGCCATGCGCAAATCGTTTTCGGTGAAGTCGAAGGTGATGCGCAGAAGCGGTCGGCCTAGCCGGTCACGGTAGGTCGGGTCGAGCGACAGATAGTTGTTGGGCGAGGAGTAGTTGCTCGCCTCGCAGCCGATCGACATGGTGCTGGCGTAGTTATCCACCGTGGCGCGCTTCCAGTTCGAGCCCCAGCGCGGCGTGCCCGGCGGCGTTGGGCGCGCGTTGATCGGCGCCGCGCCTATCGGCGTCACCCGGGTGCTGCCGCCGCCGAAGAAACCGAGCCCCGCATGGTCGAAATTGTCGTTGTTGAAATCGTCGATGCCCATGCCTACCGCTCCCCCGCCGATAAACGGGTTGAAGTTCTTGTCATCGAAGAACAGCTGGACGTTGTTGGCGGTTTGGTAGGCGTAATTGCGCCCGGTGGTGCCGCGCCGCGTGGCAGGGTCGTAGGCCTCGCCGATGTTCGAAGTGAGCATTAGGCGCACGTTTTCGAAGGTGAAAGCAGCGACGATGACGATCTCTGCGGGCTGCTCCCAGCGCCGCCCGGCGGAATCGACGTAGACGATACCGGTAGCGCGGCGCCCGCCCGAGTCGGTGGTGACCTCGAGCACTTCGCAGTGGGTGCGCGCCTCGAAGTTCTCCTTACGGATCAGAGCAGGCAGCACCGTCGTAATGGCGCTGGCCTTGGAGTAGTTGGCGCAGCCGTAGTTGGTGCAAAAGCCGCAGAAGGTGCAAGGCCCCATGGTGACGCCAAGTGGGTTGGTATAGGTCTCGGAGACCAGCGACGAGGGCACGGGAAACGGCGTATAGCCCATCTCACGCGCGGTGTCGGCGAACAGCGTCGGCGCGTAGGTCTGCCTTAGCGGCGGGGTCGGATAGTCGCTTGAGCGCGCGCCCTCGAAGGGGTTACCGCCATCTTGCTGGCCGCTCGTCAGCTGGCCCGCGCGCCCCGACGTGCCCGCCACCTTCTCGAAGGCGTCGTAGAAGGGTTCCATCTCGTCCCAATCGGTGCCCCAGTCTTGTAGGGAAAGCTCATCGGGAATCGAATCAGCGCCATAGCGCTCCTCTAAATGGCTGCGCAGGCGAAACTCCTCGGGCTGAAAACGAAACGTGATGCCCGCCCAGTGGTTGCCCGCCCCACCGGTGCCGTTACCTGGGTGAAACGAGCCCCATTGGCGCATCGGCAGCGCCGTTTGCGAGGGCGTGTTACGCATGGTGATAGTGTTTTGGGCGGTGCGCAGCATCAGCTCCTGACGCTGTGCGTAGCGCAGTTCGTCGGTGACCGAGGCGATATTGAAATCCTTGGCGGTATCGCGCCAGGGGCCACGCTCGACGCCTACGACTTTGAGACCTGCGTCGACGAGTTGATTGGCGATGATCGCCCCGGCCCAGCCGAGCCCGACCACCACCGCATCGGTGGGGGGTAGTTTGGTTGCCATAGGTGAATGCTATCCCTGCGCTTGCCAGTCAGGACGCCCGCCGATACTTACCGGTTCGAGCCCGAGATCTTCGTTGTGCCGTTCGACGTAGTCGCGGTAGTCGTAGCGGGCGCCGGGAAAGCCCAGCATCTTCCACGAGACCATGTCCCGGTTACCGCCGTAGAGAGGATCGGCGAAGAAGCCTTCCATGGTGTTCTGCAGTACGATCTCGAAAAACACCTGTGAGTCGATATCGCCGAGCGCGATCTCGTTCTCCTCGAGCTGGGTCAGCACCTGATCGCGCTGTTCGTCAGCCAGCTCGGCAAAGGCCGCGCCGTGTTCGTTGCGGCAGTGGTCATCGAGGGCGCTCAAACCAATGCGGTAACGCTGCTGCGGGGTCAGCGGTGACTGATCGCCCTGCTCCGGCGTGCCCTCTTGAAAGGGGCCATGCATGTAGAGCCGCTCAGAATCGCCGTAGGCCCCGGCCAGTTGGCGGTCGATGAAGACCGTGCAGCCCGCCTCCTTGCCGCTCATGCTCAACGCATCGGCAGGGATCAACCGTTCGACGATCGCCTCGACCGTTGCCGCCTCTTCTTCGGTGAAAAATTGCCAACCCGCGTTTTCATCGACGGGCTCGACGGCAACGTTGGCCAACGGTTTCCATTCGGGGGTATCACGAAAGGTCAGCGCCTGTGCAGCGCCCGGTGCGGATGCGCCGATCAATAGCGCTGCCGAAGACCCCAAGAGCTCCCTTCGGGTCAAGCCGCCTGAAGGGGCGGCATCCTGTTTATTGCTCATCACGGTTCCCTTTATTTTTAAACCCGGCTGCCCAGGGCAGGCAACGGCATCGGGTATTAACACCAGCAGGACTGGGTCAAAAAAATAACGTGCTAACTATTTAGAAACCGTAGGAGAGATACGCCGTTCTCGCAATATTAGAGAACGTAACGTTAATAAAAGTGATCAGTATGACGGGGAGCAAAATACAGTGCTCAACGGCGCAACCACCAGCGTAGCCGCCGCCCTTCCATCGCCGCCAGCGCCACGCCGCAAAGCATAAAGGGCAGCGCGAGCAAAAAGCCGCTGGAGACAGGCAGCCCGAAGAGCAGCCAATCAGCGAGCACGGGCCAAAGCAGAGCGATGTATTCGAAAGGCGCCAGGCGCGACACCTCAGCGTAGCGCAGCGCCAGCGTCAAGGCGATGTGCGCCGTCCCGCCAAACAGCCCCGAGAGAATCAGAATGCCCAGCGTCGGCGCGCTAAGCGATGCCCAGCCGAGCGGCCAGGTAGCCAGCCCCGCCAGCGCCGCGACCAGGATGAAGTAAAACGCAATCGAACCGGCGGTCTCGGTGCGCGAGATACGCCGCACCGTGAGCAGCGCCCCGGCGGTCAATAGCGCCCCGCCAAGCCCCAGAGCGTAGCCTGCAAGCTTGCCTTCACCTGCGTTTGAATCAAGCGCAGGCAGCACCAGCACCACCACTCCCATTAGCGCAAGTACGATACCCCCCGCGCGATAGAGCGAAAAGCGCTCGCCCATCAGCACCACCCCGCCAATGGCCATGAAGATGGGGGCAAGCTGCGCCATTAATGTCGCCTCAGCGACCGGCAGCAGTGCCACTGCACCGAAGGAAGCGAACATCGACGCCGCCCCCAGTCCCGAGCGCAGCGCGTGCCCCAGCGGACGCCGTGTGGCGAGCGCGCGCGGAAACTCCCGCCTGAGCATGAGAAAGATGACGATAGGCAAAAGGGCAAACAGCGAGCGAAAGAATACCGTCTGCCCCACCGGCACTTCATCGCTCACCGACTTGATGCACACCAGCATGGCGGCAGTCAAAAAACCGGCAAGCACCCGCAGCGCAATGCCCAACCCTGGGCGGTCTTCAAGACCCGTCATCTTTTCATCCTTCAGAAAAAACCCCCGGGGATACCGGGGGTCATGCAACACACATGTTAACGCAAAGAGCGAGACAAAAGCTTACGGCTTCATCTCTTCGAAGAACTTCTTCACGCTGTCGAAGAAGCCGGTCTTCTTCGGTGAGTGGCTGTGACTATTGCTGCCATCGAAGCTCTTTTGCAACTGGCGCAGGAGGTCTTTCTGCTCGTCGTTGAGGTTGACCGGGGTTTCGATCACCACCTTGCAGAGCAGATCTCCAGGCGTGCCGCCGCGTACCGGCTTCACGCCCTTGCCGCGCAGGCGGAAGAGCTTGCCGGTTTGCGTTTCCGGCGGAATCTTGAGCTTCACCCGACCATCGAGCGTCGGTACTTCGAGCTCGCCGCCAAGAGCAGCATCGACGAAGTTGATCGGCACATCGCAGTGCAGGTGCTTACCATCACGCTGGAAGATGTGGTGCGGCTTGATCGCAACCTGTACGTAAAGATCGCCAGCGGGGCCACCGTTGACGCCGGACTCGCCCTCGCCGTTCAAACGAATGCGATCGCCAGTATCCACGCCAGGCGGAATCTTCACCGAGAGCGTGCGGGTCTCGCGCACGCGGCCGTCACCGTTGCACTTGTGGCAGGGGACCTTGATCTGCACACCACTACCGTGACAGGTCGGGCAGGTTTGCTGTACGGCAAAGAAGCCCTGCTGCATGCGCACCTGACCCATGCCCTGGCAGGTAGGGCAGGTGTCCTTGGTGGTACCCGGCTCGGCGCCGTCACCATCGCAGCGGTCGCAGGTGATATGACGCGGCACACGGATATCCACCGTAGTGCCCGCAACCGCGCTCTCCAGATCGAGTTCGAGGTTGTAGCGCAGATCCGAGCCGCGCGCAGGCGCATTTGGCCCGCGACGACGGCCTCCGCCACCACCACCAAAAATATCTCCGAACACATCGCCGAAGATATCGCTGAAATCGCCTGAACCGCCGCCACCGAAGCCGCCGCCGCCAAAGCCACCGCCGCCCTGCCCGTCCACGCCGGCATGGCCGAACTGGTCGTAGGCAGCGCGTTTTTGGCCATCGCTCAGCACTTCGTAGGCTTCGGATACCTCACGAAATTTCTCTGCGGCGCTGTTATCGTCCGGGTTGCGATCGGGGTGGTATTTCTGCGCCAAACGGCGATAGGCCTTCTTGATCTCTTTCTGATCGGCCCCCTTCTCGACACCCAGGATTTCGTAGTAATCGCGCTTGGACATGGGTCCTACGCCTCCTGATTCACTGTTCCTGGTTCGCTCTATGCAGTCAACGTCATGCAGTCAACGTCTTGAGTTGCGGGTACGGGACGTAAGCCCCTGCGGCGGAAACAGCAACGCGGGAGGAGGCTCCCGCGTCACCGTTACCCGTAGCAGAAAGAGGCGTTACGACTTTTTCTGCTCGTCGTTGACTTCTTCGTACTCGGCGTCGACGACGTCATCGTCCTGCTTGGCAGAAGACGCCTCGTCGGCGGCACCCTGCTGCTGGGCGGCTTCGGACTGCTCGGCGTACATCTTCTGCGCCAGGTTGCCGGAGGCTTCGGTCAGGGCATCGAGCTTCTGCTGGATGAGTTCCTGATCATCGCCTTTGACGGCCTCTTCGAGTTCGCTGATCGCCGTCTCGATGGCCTGCTTCTCCTCGTCGGTCGCCTTGTCACTAGCTTCCTGAAGGGTCTTGCGGGTGGCATGGATCATGCCATCGGCCTGGTTACGCAGTTGCACCAGCGCCTCGAACTTCTTGTCTTCGTCGGCGTGGGCTTCGGCGTCGCGCACCATCTGCTCGATCTCTTCGTCGGACAGACCGCTTGAGGCCTTGATCACGATGGACTGCTCCTTACCGGTCGCCTTGTCCTTCGCCGAGACGTTGAGAATACCGTTGGCATCTAGATCGAATGCGACTTCGATCTGCGGCACGCCACGCGGCGCAGGCGGAATGTCGCTCAAATCGAAACGACCCAGCGACTTGTTCTGCGCGACCTGCTTACGCTCACCTTGGGCAACGTGAATGGTCACGGCCGTCTGGTTGTCATCCGCGGTAGAGAAGGTTTGCGTCTTCTTCGTCGGGATGGTGGTGTTCTTCTCGATCAGCGGCGTCATGACACCGCCAAGGGTCTCGATACCCAGCGTCAGCGGGGTAACGTCGAGCAGCAGTACGTCCTTGACGTCGCCACCGAGTACGCCACCTTGGATCGCCGCACCCACGGCGACAGCTTCGTCTGGGTTGACGTCTTTACGCGCTTCCTTGCCAAAGAACTCGGCCGCCTTTTGCTGCACCATCGGCATGCGGGTCTGACCACCGACCAAGATCACTTCGTCGATCTCGGAAGCGGAGAGGCCAGCATCCTTGAGTGCCATTTTGCAGGGCTCGAGGGAGCGCTGAACCAGGTCTTCGACCAGCGATTCGAGCTTGGCGCGGGTGACCTTGACGTTCAAGTGCTTGGGACCGGTGTTGTCTGCCGTGATGTAGGGCAGGTTGACATCGGTCTGCTGGGCGCTAGAAAGCTCGATCTTGGCCTTCTCAGCAGCCTCTTTCAGGCGCTGCATGGCAAGGTTATCGCCCGACAGGTTGATGCCGCTGTCGGCCTTGAACTGATCGACCAAGTAGTTGATCAGCGCGAGGTCGAAATCTTCGCCGCCCAGGAAGGTGTCACCGTTGGTGGCGAGCACTTCGAACTGGGTTTCACCGTCGACGTCGGCCACTTCGATGATGGAGATATCGAAGGTACCGCCACCCAGGTCATAGACCGCGATGGTTTTATCGCCGCGCGACTTGTCCATGCCGTAGGCAAGGGCAGCAGCCGTCGGCTCGTTAATGATGCGCTTGACCTCGAGCCCGGCGATACGACCGGCATCCTTGGTGGCCTGACGCTGACTGTCGTTGAAGTAAGCCGGTACGGTGATGACCGCTTCGGTGACCGTTTCGCCGAGATAGTCTTCGGCGGTCTTTTTCATCTTCTTCAGCACTTCTGCGCTCACCTGGGGCGGCGCCATCTTCTTGCCTTTGACTTCGACCCAAGCGTCGCCGTTATCGGCTTCGGCAATCTTGTACGGCACCATCTTGATGTCTTTTTGCACGACGTCGTCCTTGAAACGACGGCCGATCAGACGCTTGATGGCGTACAGGGTGTTCTCGGGGTTGGTGACCGCCTGGCGCTTGGCCGCCTGGCCTACCAGGGTTTCGCCGTCATCGGTGTAGGCGATGATGGACGGCGTAGTACGGCCGCCTTCGGCGTTTTCAATGACTTTGGCGCTATCGCCGTCGAGCACCGCGACACAGGAGTTGGTGGTGCCCAGGTCAATACCAATAATGCGTCCCATAGCAATAACCTCGAATTCGGTGTGGTACGTTAAAACTAAAATTCAACTGGCGGTATTCCGCGTGGTTGCCCTTTATCTGGGGGCCGCTGGCGCCTTTTCAAGGGCCAATCGATCGACTCATCCGGCTTTTTGGCTGACCACGACCATCGCCGGACGCACGAGGCGGCCATTGAGCAGATACCCCTTCTGCACCACCTCGATCACGGTGTTGGGATCCACCTCAGGATTGGGCACCATGGCCATTGCTTCGTGGGTCTGCGGGTCGAAGGGTTCGCCTGCGGGCTCGACCGTCTCGACGCCGAATTTACCCAGCACATCGAGCTGCATCTTGAGCGTCATCGACACACCTTCGCGGTGCGCTTCATCGGCATCGTCACCCATCGACTCCAGCGCTTTTTCGAGGCTATCGACTACCGGCAAGAGCTCCTTGACGAACTTTTCCAAGGCGAACTTGCGTGCTTTATCGGTTTCGGCTTCGGCACGACGGCGCACGTTCTGCGCTTCGGCCACCGCGCGTAGCGCCTGGTCCTTGGCTTCGGCGAGGCTCTGTTCGAGCTCTTCGACCTGAGCGGCAAGAATGTCGACTTCAGGGCTTTGAACGGGATCATCGACCCCGCCACCACTAACGTACTCGCCATCGTCGAGCACGCCTTCGATACCGCCCTCGACTAACTGCTCCTCGGCGGCTTGGTCGGTTACCGTGCCTTCCTGCGCTTGGCGGGCCTGTTCATCGTTCGCTGGGGTCTGGGGATCTTTTGCCATGACAACCTCCTGAAATGAGTCAACGCGGCGCGTGGCCGATCATCCTGAAAACGCACTTTGCACCTAACTTTGCACCCTATATGGGGCTGGTTATCGGCATCTCAAGAGGCGTTGCAGCGATCCGTGGTCTACTGTATAAAACACCACGTCATCGAATAACCAGTGGATAAGCATCCAGCACTCGTGCAGACACGACTCGGGAGATGTCATGCTCACACAGCTCGCCATCCAGGATTACGCCATCGTCGACCACTTGGAGCTCGACCTTAGCGGCGGCATGACCGCCATTACCGGCGAAACCGGCGCCGGCAAGTCGATTCTTCTAGGGGCCTTGGGGCTCTGCCTTGGCGAGCGCGCCGATGCGGGCAGCGTTCGTCATGGCGGCGAGCGCACCGACCTTTCGGCGCGCTTCGACATCCAACACCTGCCCGGCGCCAAGGCGTGGCTCGAGGAGCGCGAACTGCATAGCGACGAGTGCCTGTTGAGGCGCGTGATCAGCGCCTCGGGCCGCTCCAAAGCATGGATCAACGGTCAACCAGCGACCATTGCCGATCTCAAGAGCCTGGGCGAGCAGCTCATTCAGATCCACGGCCAGCACGCCCACCAGGCGCTGATGCGCGAAGAGACGCACCTGTCGCTGCTGGATGACTACGCCGGTCTTAACGAGAACACCGCACAGCTGGGTGAGACCTACCGCGCCTGGAAGCAGGCCCAGCGGCGGCTAAAGCGCCTTCGCGAAGAGGGCGGTGAGATAGAGGCGCGCCGCCAGCTACTGCGCTACCAAGTAGAAGAGCTGAACCAACTGGCCCTGGTCGAGGGCGAGCTGCAAACGTTAGAAGAAGAGCAGCACACCCTAGCCCACGCCGAGGAGACGCTGCGCGAAACCCAGTTCGCGGCCGACTGCTGCGCGGCCGACGACGGCGGGGCGCTTTCGCTGCTGCATCAGGCCCATACGCATTTAAGCGCCCTACCGGGCAGCGACAAAGGCACGCTAGCCAATACGCTGGCCATGCTGGCTGACGCCCGCATTCATATCGAAGAGGCCGCCAGCGAGCTCAACCGCTTGGCTGGGGCGACCGAACTCGACCCCGAGCGCCTGGCCTGGGTGGAGGAGCGCCTGGGCGACATTCATCGCATGGCGCGCAAGCACCATGTGCCCCCGGAAGAGCTCTGCGCTCTGCACGCGGAGCTTCAACGCGAGGTAGAGCAGCTGTCAGCCAGCGATGACGACCTTGAGTCGTTGAGCGCCAAGCTCGCAGACCAGCGCGAAGCGTATCGCCGCCAGGCCAAGAGTCTCAGCGAGGCACGCCAGAAAGCCGCCAAACGCCTGGGAAAAGAGGTACAGCAGCAGCTCGCCTTCCTCGCCATGGGCAAGGCGCGCTTCGAGGTCGAGGTGAACCTGCGCGATAGCGCCACGCCCGAGGGGCTCGATCACGTGCAGTTCTTGATCAGCGCCAACCCCGGCCAGCCCGCCCGACCGCTCACCAAAGTCGCTTCCGGCGGCGAGCTTTCACGCATCAGCTTAGCCATCCAGGTGGTGGCAGCAGCGCACTCGACGATCCCGAGCCTGGTCTTCGACGAGGTGGACGTGGGCATTTCAGGCGCGACGGCGGAGATCGTTGGTCAGCTACTGCGCAAGCTCGGCGAGCGTGGGCAAGTCATGACCGTGACCCACCTGCCTCAGGTCGCCGCGCAGGCGCATCAGCACCTGCACATCGAAAAACGCGCCAAGCGCGATACGACGCAAACGCATATGGCGCTGCTCGACGAGCATGGGCGCATCAGCGAGCTCGCGCGTATGCTCGGCGGCGTCACCCTCTCCGAGCAGACGCTTGCTCACGCGCGCGAAATGCTCCATGCCAGCCAGCGCTTACCGCACTAAACGCCACTCGTTAACACCACGCGTTAATGAAGTAACCAAAAAAAAAGCCCCAATCGCTTAAGAAGCGCTTGGGGCTTTTACTGTCAAAGGAGCCATCGCGGGCAGTGCGCCTACTTCTTTGACGTTGCCGTGCTCTCTTGCCGCGTTACTTTGGAGCCACGGGGCCGCACGTACAGCACTAGAGCGTGGTCGACGAGCTCGTAGCCGTGCTCTTCGGCAATCTCTTGCTGACGGTTTTCGATGGTCTTATCGATGAACTCGATAATCTCACCGCTTTCCAGGCACACCATATGGTCATGGTGCTCTTCTTGCATCATCTCGAAGACCGCGTGGCCACCGTCGAAGTTATGACGAATGACGAGCCCGGCCGACTCGAACTGAGTCAGGACGCGGTAAACGGTCGCCAGCCCCACATCTTCGCCCGCATCGATCAGTGTACGATACACGTCTTCCGCGCTAAGGTGGTGTTGGCCCGAAGCATTTTCGAGAATCTGCAGGATCTTGACGCGCGGCAGGGTCACTTTCAGCCCGGCTTTGCGCAATTCATGGTTCTGATCGGCCATGGTTGCTCTTCGCAGTAACAGGTTGGGTCGGGTATTATCGACCGAAACCACGATAGTGAAGAACAGGATCAAATGCAAAAATTGACTCGATTGACACAAATTATCGCGCTCTCCACCACCCTGGTTTTCGCCAGCGGCTGCGTCTACAAGCGGGATATACCTCAGGGTAACCTGGTGACCCAGAGCATGGTGGAGCAGCTTCAGCCCGGCATGACCCAAGATCAGGTGGCCTATGTCATGGGGCGCCCGCTGCTCGAGGCGCCTTTCGATTCTAACCAGTGGGACTACGTTTTCCGTCTGCAAAAAGCCTACGGGGGCGTGGAAGAGCGCCGCGTCACGCTCACCTTCGATCCCTCCGGGCGTCTGGTCAACATAGAACAGCAGGGTGATCTTTCTGAGGCGTTGCCGCTGGATATCGAAAGCAGCGTAGGCCCTGCCGTCGAAGGCGCCGACCCTTACACCGCGCTCCCCGAAGAGAGCACGCTGGTCACGCCGCCCAACGAAGCGCCCGAGCCGACGCAACAGAGCGTTCCGCTTCCGCGCTAACGGTTAGAAAGACGTTACGTCATGCTATCGTCCGCCTGGCGCCGTGCCCGGGCCAGGCGGGCCGCTTTGGGATCGATCTCGAGCGGGCGATAGACCTCGATGCGCTCGCCCTCCTCTACTACGCGGGCCTCAGGATCGCGCAGCGCCTTGCCGAATATCCCCAACGGGGCACTCGCAAAGCTTGCCTCGGGCAACTCAGGAAAGAGGGCAGCCAAGTTCGCCTGTAAAACGGCCTCACGTGCGCTAGTGCCGGGTAACACGGCTAGCGCCACCACACGCTGCTTATGCGGCAGCGCAAAGGCTACCTCGACGGTAATTCGCTCAGCGGCCATAGAGCTGATCGGCACGTTTGACGAATGCATCGACGAGCTGCCCCGCCACTTGGCTAAACAGCTTCCCAAACGCCAGACCCAACAGGCGGCTGGAAAATTCGAACTCCATGTCCAAACTTACTCGGCAGGCGCCCTCGCCCATAGGGATGAAGTGCCAGCGCCCCTGTAACCGCTTGAACGGCCCCTTTACTAGCGAAAGATCGATGCGCTCGGGCGCGTAGAGGTCGTTGCGCGTGGTGACGGTTTGCTCTACACCGGCGCGGCCAAGGGTCAATTCACCGATGAGGTGGTGCTCGTCACGCTCGATCAGGCGCGTACGGCGACAGCCCGGCAAAAAATCGGGGTAGCGCTCGAAATCATTGACGAGATCGAACATCTGCTGGGGAGTGTGCCGCACCAGGGCGGAACGATTGACCGTTGGCATTGAGCTCTCCGCTGACTTCACAGTACCCAAGGCGTATTATGGGAACAATGGCAAAATTCAATGGTATCACGCCTCTCCTCCTCGCGAAGGGAGAAGCCACTGACAGAATGAATACGAGGTTCCATGGCGACGAAAAAAGCGAAGAGCAAGGGCCCGGTCAATAACACCATCGCCCAGAACAAGAAGGCACGCTTCGAATACCACATCAACGAAACGTTCGAAGCGGGCCTTGCGCTCTCCGGCTGGGAAGTGAAAAGCATGCGCGCCGGGAAGGCCCAACTCACCGACACGTACATACTCGTGCGTAACGGCGAGGCTTGGCTTCTAGGCAGCCACATCACGCCGCTCAACACCGCCAGCACCCACGAGCTGGCCGACCCTACGCGCACCCGAAAGCTTTTGCTGCACAAAAAGGAGATCGCCAAGATCTTCTCGGTCACCCAGGACAAAGGCCACACCTGCGTACCGCTCAAGCTCTACTGGAAGCGCAACAAGGTGAAGTGTGAGCTTGCCCTAGTGACCGGTAAGAAACTTCACGACAAACGTGCCACCGAGAAAGACCGCGACTGGACACGTCAGAAAGGACGCATCATGCGGGAACATAACCGCGCCTGACTGGTCAATCATCTTACAGCGCGTTAGAATGGCGCTGACTTAGGGGGGCGACATGGTTTCGACGCCGGTGACAACCCCTGCGGTGCATGCCGAGAGCGAGATGTCTCTCGTAAATACCACATCTCGAAAAATAGTCGCAAACGACGAAAACTACGCTCAAGGCGCGCTGGCAGCCTAAGAACTGCTAGCTTCTTGTCTGGCCCCAAGGCGATGTGCCTGTTCATTGCTGAGGGGATACGAGCTAAAGCTGACAGGACCGCGGTTGGTGGTGTCTTCTCGCCAATCGTCAAACTTTAGAAGGCTCGCGTAGCTGAATCCTGATCGTCGGAGTCAGTGGCGTTAAAGCAAAAGACGAACTCTAAGCATGTAGAGCCAATGGGCGAGTGCTGGCGGACGCGGGTTCAATTCCCGCCGCCTCCACCAACACCTAGCAAAAAAAGCACCTTCGGGTGCTTTTTTTGTGCCTGGTATTTGAATCTCACCTCACTATAGCCGCCACCCGCTTCAAAGATGCACAGCAATGACGAGGCCGTCATAGCAATAAGATACGAAGGCAATTGACAACCCGATGCGGTATCGCTATCGTCCCGATTGAAGTTGCAAATGAGAAACACTTCACAATCATTTGCTAGCTACTCAATTTAGCGGCGTTATCTCACGCGGAGGAGAGCCATGACCAGTGAACAGCGGCAGCTTCGCCAAACGCTTATCTTTTTGCGGACCTCTTTCGAGGCGGTACAGCACTCGATTGCTGGGCGGTTGGACGATCCACTTCCGTGCTGGCTAGATACCGGCATGCTCTCCATGCTGTCGCGAGAACTGCATCGCGTGGCGGCGCAGGGACGTACGCTGTTTACCGTGCCGGTACAGCAGCAGCTTTATATTGCCGACCAGCAGTGCGACCTACTGCTGCGCCAGTGTCCTGGCGTAATGAGCAGCGCCATTTGCCACCGCCAGCTTGGCGCCATTTTGTTGCCGCTCTCGGCGGCCATTGCGAACATCGCCGTGCCTGCCCCCAAGCGCCGTTGGTTCTGGCAACGCTGAGCCGCTTTTCCACATCGCTGGTATGATAGCGCTAGCCTGCAAGCCCGCTTGCAGGTTTTTTTGTGTCGCTCGCTGACACGCCCCTACGAGACGCCCCCTAGGGCGCCACTGCTGAGACACTCTTAATCCAAGGCACTGCCATGACCGACTCCGCTAGCACCCCAGCCGGTGCACCCAAGAAGTGGTACCGCTCGGTACCCGACCCCATGGTCCTGATCTTCATGATCTTGGTGGCCACGTATCTTTTGACCTTCGTCATTCCTGCAGGAGAGTTCGAGCGCGTTGCTCAAAACGGCCGCACCGTGGTCGTGCCGGGCTCCTTCACTTATTTGAGTGATATCGCCCCCATCGTGCCGTTCGATATCTTCGTGGCCATTCCACGCGGCTTGATCAACGCCGCGCAGTATCTGTTCATCGTTTTCATCGCGGGCGGGCTCTTTCATATCCTGCAGAAAACCGGCGCGCTCGAAAATGCCATCGGCGTGGCGGTCAACCGGGTGGGCGTCGAGCGGCGCAATCTCATCATTACCGTTGGCACCTTCATCTATGGCTTTTTTGGCGTCGCCGTGGGCTACGAAAATAACATTGCCCTGGTGCCTATTGCCGTACTGATCGCCAGCGCCATTGGCTGTTCGAGCCTAGTCGGCACCACCATGGCGGTGGGCGGCATCGGCGTTGGGTTTGCGCTCTCGCCAATCAACCCCTACACCGTCGGCGTGGCTCAGGGCATCGCTGAGCTACCCACCTTCTCAGGCGCCTGGCTGCGCACTCTGCTGCTGCTTTGCGCGCTGTCGCTACTCTCGGTGTATATCTGCAAGCGCGTAGTGAAAATGTCGTTTCGCGAGTCGCCCAATGCCGAACGCATGAGCCGCCCGCTGAGCGAGTACTCTCTTAGCGGACGCAACCTCGCCACGCTCATCGCCTTCGTTGGCGGGCTTGGGATTATGCTCTTTGGCGTATTCACGCGCGGCTGGTACATCAACGAGATCGCGGCCATGTTCCTGCTGATGGCCATCGTCATCGGCGCGCTCAATGGCTTATCGGCCAACGGCATCGCCAAACAAATGGTCGAAGGCGCTTCGAGCGTGACTGCAGGTGCCCTGGTGATCGGCCTTGCCGCCTCCATTCAGGTCATACTCAACGACGCCTCGATCATCGATACCATCGTCAACGCACTGAGCGGCCTGCTCGACGGCGTGCCGCCGATGCTTTCGGCCATCATGGCCAGCGTGCTACAAGGCGTGATCAACCTCTTCGTACCCTCGGGCTCGGGTCAGGCGCTGGTCACCATGCCCATCCTGATTCCGGTGGCCGACCTCGTCGGCATGAGCCGTCAGTTAATGATCACTTCCTTCCAGATCGGCGATGGCCTGACCAACCTCATCATTCCTACCTCAGGCGGCATGCTGGCCATGATCGCGCTGGGCCGCGTGACCTACGAGCAGTGGCTCAAGGCCATCCTGCCGTTCATGGGGCTGGTCTACCTGCTCTCCTGGGCAGGCCTGGTGCTAGGGCACCTCGTAGGGTATTGAGCTAAGCTCTGGATAAGAGCTTGAGACAGCCTTTAAGACAGCTTTTGCAACACGCTGACCGCACCACGAGCCTGATCGCAGCATTGATCAGGCCCGTGGCTTTTGTCACTGCTCTGCGCGCTGGCACTTACTAGTAAACTGGTCTATTCTTTTGGCGCTTTCATTCTGCCTATTATCAGGCCCGTCACAAGGAGAGTACCGGATGGCTCACGAGCCGCTTTTCCGCCCCCTCGAGCTAGGCACCCTCAGCCTGCCCAACCGCATCGTCATGGCGCCGCTGACCCGGGCGCGCACGCCCGATAGCGTACCGGGCGAGCTGCAGCAGGCCTACTACGGCCAGCGCGCTGGTTCGGGGTTGATCATCAGCGAAGCCACCAATATTTCGCCTACCGCGCGCGGCTACGTTTACACCCCCGGTATCTGGACCGACGAACAGGAAGCTGGCTGGAAGGACGTCGTCGAAGCCGTACACGCCAAGGGTGGGCGCATCGCGCTACAGCTTTGGCACGTGGGTCGCGTCTCCCACGAAATGGTGCAGCCCGACGGCCAGCAGCCAGTCGCACCAAGCGCGCTGAAGGGCGAAGGCGCTCAGTGCTTCGTCGAGTTCGAAGACGGCAGCGCCGGGCAGCACCCCACCAGCACCCCCAGAGCGCTGGAAACCGACGAGATCGCCGGTGTCGTCGATGACTATCGCCAAGCCGCCCTTCGCGCCAAGCGGGCAGGCTTCGACATGGTCGAAGTGCACGCCGCCAATGCCTACCTGCTCAACCAGTTCCTGGCCACCGGCACCAACCAGCGCACTGATCGCTACGGCGGCTCGATCGAGAACCGCGCCCGCTTCCCGCTGGAGGTGGTCGATGCGGTGATCGAGGTGGTCGGCGCAGGTCGCGTGGGCATTCGCCTCACGCCGTTCATCGAGATTTTCGGCCTGACCGACGACGAGCCCGAGGAGATGGCGCTGTATCTGGCCGACGAGCTCTCCAAGCGGGGCATCGCCTATATCCACCTCAACGAGCCAAACTGGGCCGGGGGCGACAACACCTTCCCGGACGGTTTCCGCGAGCGGATGCGCGAGCGCTTCAATGGCCGATTGATCTACTGCGGCCATTACGATGCCGACAAGGGCGAGGCGTTGCTCGAGAGCGGCAACGGCGATCTGGTGGCGTATGGCCGTCCCTACATCGCCAACCCGGATCTGGTCGAGCGCTTTCGCGTGGGTGCGCCGCTCAACGAGCCGAACCAGGAGACCTTCTACGGGGGCGATGCGACGGGCTATACCGACTACCCCTTTCTCGACAACGGCCACGACCGACTGAAGTAAAATTTGCCTTGCGAAAGGTTATAGACATCTGAAAAAGCAGTCGTTTTTATCGAAGCACCACGCCCGTGGTGCTTTTTTTGTACCCGGATGTCTAAAAATCCTGTTATTTTCGACTACGTTACCTGTTCACGCGTGCAGGGCTGTCGCAGGGGGCACTTGCCCTCGATCGACAGGGTTCGCGTTTGGTGTCTGGCTTGGGGTGATAAATGGATACGATTTCCCTTCCGGTGTGGCTCGCCTTTGTATCGCTGCTGTGCGGGGTGGTGGCGGCGGCGCTGTTCGTTTACGTGGTGCTGCCAAGGCGTCGGCGCGCCAAGGCGCGCAAGGCGCAGGCAGCAATGCCCAAGCCCGCCCCGGCACCGCCGACCGAGCCCGCCCCGCCGCCGGTGCCCGCCGTCAAGGTCAAGCAGCATTCGCTGTTCGTGATCTTCGCCCACCCGGACGCTACCACCGACGAGCGGCTCACCGAGTGGCTGCGCGGCAAGAACGCCCGCTTCGACCCGCTCAAGAAGGTCTTTCTGATCGACGGCCAGCAGCGCTCGAACCCCGTCACCCTGGCCAACGCCTTTCCTCCCGGCGAGATGCCGGATCTACTGCGTGGCGAGTCCCACGCGCCGATTCGCGGCGTGAGCCTGCTGGTCAAGCCCCCCTTGCACAAGCGGCGCAACCAGCAGATGCACGTCTACGTGGCGCTGGCCAAGGAGCTCAACGACGCCTTCAAGGGCGACATGCTCGATGGCGAGCAGAACCCCGCCACCGACACGACCTACCAGCAGATCCTCAGCTAGCCAGCACGCCCTGGCTTCGCAGGTAGTCGTCGTAGCTGCCGCTGAAGTCGACGATGCCTTCCGGCTGCATGTCGATGATGCGGGTGGCAAGGCTCGAGACGAACTCGCGGTCGTGGCTGACGAACAGCAGCGTGCCAGGGTAGTTCTCGAGCGCCAGGTTGAGCGCCTCGATCGACTCCATGTCCAGGTGGTTGGTGGGCTCGTCCATCAGCAGCACGTTGGGGTTGGTGAGCGTCAGCTTGCCGAACAGCATCCGCCCCTGCTCGCCACCGGAGATGACCTTCACCGACTTATTGATGTCGTCGCTGGAGAACAGCATCCGCCCGAGCGCCCCGCGCACCACCTGCTCGCCGCCCTTGGTCCACTGCCCCATCCACTCGAACAGCGTCGCGTCTTCGGCGAAGTCGGCGCCGTGGTCCTGGGCGAACACGCCAAGCTCGGCGGCGTCGGTCCACTTCACTTCACCCTTTAGCGGTGCCAGATCGCCGGCCAAGGTCTTCAACAGCGTGGTCTTGCCGATACCGTTGGGGCCGATGATGGCGATGCGCTCGCCGGCTTCCACGACCATCGAGAAGCGCTCGAACAGCGGCGGATTGCCCTCGAACCCTTGGCTGATCGCCTCGACGCTGACCGCATTACGGTGAATCTTCTTGTTCTGATCGAAGCGGATGAACGGGCTCACCCGGCTCGAGGGCTTGATCTCCTCGAGCTTGATCTTGTCAATCTGGCGCGCCCGGGAGGTCGCCTGCTTGGCCTTGGAGGCGTTGGCGGAGAAGCGGCTGACGAACTGCTGAAGCTCGGCGATCTGCGCCTTCTTCTTGGCGTTGTCGGCGTGCTGGCGCTCGCGGGCGGCAGTGGCGGCGGTCATGTACTCGTCGTAGTTGCCGGGGAACAGGGTGATCTCGCCGTAGTCGAGATCCGCCATGTGGGTGCAGACGCTGTTCAGGAAGTGGCGGTCGTGGGAGATGATCACCATGGTGCTGCTGCGCGCCTTGAGGATCTCCTCGAGCCAGCGGATGGTGTTGATGTCCAGGTGGTTGGTCGGCTCGTCGAGCAGCAGCACGTCCGGGTCGGAGAACAGCGCCTGGGCGAGCAGCACGCGCAGTTTCCAGCCCGGCGCCACTTCACTCATGGGGCCGAAGTGCTGCTCGAGCGGAATGCCTAAGCCCAGCAGCAGCTCGCCGGCGCGGGCCTCGGCGGTGTAGCCGTCGAGCTCGGCGAAGCGCACCTCGAGATCCGCCACCGCCATGCCATCCTCTTCGCTCATCTCCGGCAAGGCGTAGATGCGCTCGCGCTCCGCCGCCACCTGCCACAGCTCGACGTTGCCCATGATGACGGTGTCGATCACCCGTTCGCTCTCGAAGGCGAACTGGTCCTGGCGCAGCTTGCCAAGGCGAGTGCTGCTGTCGAGCATCACCTGGCCCGACGAGGGCTCGAGCTCGCCGCCGAGAATCTTCATGAAGGTGGACTTGCCGCAGCCGTTGGCGCCGATCAACCCGTAGCGGTTGCCGTTGTTGAATTTGACCGAGACGTTCTCGAACAGGGGCTTGGCCCCGAACTGCATGGTGATGTTGGCGGTGGCGATCACGAAAGGGCCCTGGTCGGCAAAATGAATGGCAGGTGCAAGGGGCGCGATTCTACGCGCTCTTCGCCCTCATGGCATCACTTCGCCGCCTCGCCTGCAGGCATCTGGAGCAGAAAGCGCTGATGCGCCAGCGCCTGCTTGGCGCGCGTGTGCAAGAGCGCGACGATATCGAGATGCTCACCGACCAGGCGCGTGGGCAATACGCGTAGCGTCTCGCGCTTGACCATGGCCGCCTGGCAGATGTGAGCGATGTCGCCACCCGGCCCGGCGTGGCGACCCGGCGAGAGAAAGAGCATCGCCAGCACCACCGGGCCATCGATCTCGGGCGTCGCCAGCAGGGTTTCCAGCAGCGGCTCGTTGAAGCGATACGCCTCGCCCTCCCGCCGCTCCATGGAGGCCGCAACGACGAAGCGCACCTGATCTCCCAGCAGCGCGCTTAGCTGCCCGGCCACGCGGTTACGCACCGCTGTCACCTCGGGAATCGGTGAGCCATGGTCGACCAGGATCACCCCGCAGCACTCGCTGGGCAGCGTCGCGCGCACATTATCGGCCAAGAGCTCGGCCAAACGCAGGTCGTTATCGCCATACTCATCGATCAGCGGCATCGCCACGGTAACGGGCACCTGAGGAAAGCGTGCCTGTAGCGCGCCCAAACGCTCGGGAAGGTAGTCGGTGAGTGCCCGGCTGGCGCCGAAGAATAGCGGCACCACGATGATCTCCTGCGCGCCCACCTCGGCGGCGCGCTCGGCGGCAGGCCCAAGGGTCGCCGCTGCCACGCCATCGAGCTCTTCACTGGGGATCTTGTTGGCGTGCAACAGCGAGGCCGCCTGCACCTCTTCGCCCAAGCGCTCACTCAATAGCACCGCAAGACGGCGCAGATTGAACACGGCCGCTGCACGCAGTGACCCGTTATCGACGAGGAAGATGGCACGCATGACGGCTCCTGGAGGATCGATACTGCCCATGGTAGCCAATCGCACAACGTCCATCGAGTCGTATCACGACTACCAGTGACGCGGATAGCGGCGGTGGCGCGCCAGATTATTTACCAGCATGGCAATGAAGACCATTAGCGCGCAGCCCATGCCGATGGGCAATAGCGGGTACCACCAGCCAAGTTCGTGAACGCCCTCGCCGCCGGCCACGGCGATCAGCGCGGCCGCCGCGCCTGGAGGATGCACCGAGTGGGTCAACTGCATGACCAGGATCGACAGCGATACGGCCAGCGCCATGGAGAACGGCGTCGCCCCAAAGCCGTAGTAGCAGCCCACGCCAATGGCAGCCGACAGCACGCTGCCGAGCATGACGTTGCGCGGCTGAGCAAAGGGGCTTTCGGGCGCAGCGTAGATGAGTACCGAGGTGGCACCGAAGGAGCCAACGATGAGCAGTTGATGCGATAGCCAGCCTGCGCTCAGCCAACAGATGGCCGCCATGCCGCTAAACGCGCCGATCCACGACCACAGCGCATCTTGCCACCCGACCTGCTGGCGCTGAATGCGCTCGCCTCGCATCTTGCCCAGATAACTCTTCATCGACCTCTGCTCACTCCCTGCTGAACGCACCAAAGAAGAGCGCAATGATGGCAAAATGCACCAAATAGGCAAATGATAAATAAATCTAGCGTTATAAAAAGCCAATCGCTTATGCAGTTGCAGTTAGCATAGAGACCGACGTTACATCAGCAGCCAAGAGAGCACTAAAAGCCCCAGGCCAATGCGTACGAGGGCACCCAAGAACGCACCGCGCAAAAGCGCTCGAATACCGCGCCACAAGAGCCATAGGCCGACCAGCAATACCAGCAGGGAAAAGAAGGAAGCGTTGATACCCAGCGAGCGGCTCAGACCATCAACGAAGGACTCCAGCGCGCCGAAGAAGTTGGTGAAGATCGCCAGTAGAAACTCCACTACCGTGCGAATGACGTCGCCGATGGTTTCACCGATGGACTCGAAGAACCCCTGTGCCTGCATGAGCGCATACCCGACCGAGAGAAGAGCTAGCATTGTCGACCAAATCCCCCTGAAGGGCAAAGCGAGGCTTTTTTCCCGGTAGTTCAAGCTTTTGCCTTTATCAGGCTCTGATAAACTTAGCGTTTACCAGCGTCCAGCCTCGATATTGCCATGCTCAATCAGCGTGCTCTGATCTATCTCAATGAAGTGATTCGTCGCGGCTCCCTGCGCCGGGCGGCAGCGCATCTGGACGTCGACCCTTCGGCGCTGAGCCGCCAGATCAAAGCGTTAGAGGAAGAGCTGGGAACGCCGCTGTGCGAGCGCCACGGCGGCGGCATGCGTGCCACCGCCGCTGGCAAGCTCCTGGCGCAGCACTTTCACGCCCAGCGCGCTCAAGAAGAAGCCGTGCGCTCACAGCTCATGGCGCTACAGGGCATGGCGCAAGGCGAAGTACGCATCGCCGTGGGTGAAGGTTACATCGCCGACCTGATTGCCGAGCCGCTAGGCGTCTTCATGACCACTTTCGAGGGTATCGACGTCGAGATCCGTATGGCCGGGGTCAACGAGGCCATGTCGCTGCTCAAGGATCGTGAAGTGGACCTCGCCCTGCTCTATGCCCCGCCGGTCGACCCACAGCTGCGTTGTCACGTCGAGACCCGTCAGCCGCTCGATCTCATCGTTCCCCCTGGCCACCCTCTGTGCGCGCTAGAGCGGCCGATTGGCCTGCACGACCTGCGCGGTTGGCCGCTGGGGCTGATGGACAACCCCTTCGGCATGCGCCAGATGGTCAATATGGTCGCTCACCTCGAGCGCGTGCATCTCGATGCGCGACTGCACACCAACTCGGTGTCGGTCCTCAAGAACTTCGTGCGCTCGGGTATTGGTGTCACCTTCATGCCCGAGCTTACCGTCATCGACGAGATTCGCCGCGGAGAGATCGCGGCCCTGCCGATGAAATATACGCTGTTGAACCGCGCTCGCGCGCAGATCGTAAGCCTTCACGGTCAAGAGCTGACCGTCGCTGCCACTACCTGCGTCGAGCATTTACACAATGGAATGCGGTTTTTCTCAGCGGATGCCCCGAGACTGCTGCGTTGATGGCGTCGACATGCCTCCCTAGCGAAACGAAAGGCGTTGTTATTAAAGCAACGCTTTGGGTATTGCATAGTCAACGCCTCAATGCATAGTCTCCAAAGCATAACGATAGACGGCTGTCATTTCGGCTACCCGTCGTCATAAAAAAGTAACGCAAGGAGATGTGCACCATGATTCGTTTTTCCCCCAAGACACTGACGGCAGCCTGCCTGCTGGGCTCTGCCCTGCTGAGCGGCTCGGCGCTGGCGACCACCACCATCAATCTAAGCTATAACGGCGCGCCAGACCCCGAAAAGAACGCGGTGCACGTCTTTGCCAACAATCTCAAGGAGCTGGTCGCCGAGAAGACCGACCACGAGGTAGAGCTGCGTCTTTTCCCCAACAGCATGCTGGGTAGCGAAGAGGACCGCATGGAGCAGACCATGAGCACACCGATGCTCAACATTGCCTCCTTCGCGGGTATCTCACCGCTTGCCGATGAAATATTCGTTAGCGCCATTCCGTTTCTGTTCGAAGATTTCGATGCTGCACGGACGTTCTTCGACGAAGGCGAGTACTGGCAAACATTGAGCAGCGAGCTGAGCGAGCGTGCCGGTGTGGACATGCTCGCCGTGGTCGAAGAGGGCGGCTTCCTCGCCTTCACCAACAGCAAGCGTCCGATTCAGCGCCCCGAAGACTTCGAAGGCCTGCGCTTTCGCGCCATGGACCCAAGCCAGGTAGCGCTGTATGAAGCCTTTGGCGCCTCCGGCACGCCGATTCCCTGGACCGAGACCTACATGGCCCTGCGCACGGGCGTGGCCGACGGCCAGATGAACCCGCCGATGTACATCATCCTGGCGAGTCTCTACGAAGTGCAGAACTACCTGACGCTGGCCAACATCCAGTACTCCGACCAGTTCCTGGTGGGTAACAGCGAGATGATCGCCAGTTGGGACGACGAAACGCGCAACGCCATCATGGAAGCCGTCGCCGAGGCCAACCACAACGCCCGTGAAGCTAACCAGGCGCAGGTCGAATCGCGTATCGCCTACCTCGAAGCGGAAGGCATGGAAGTGATTCGCCCCAGCCACGAAGACCTGGAAGCGTTTCGTAGCGTTGGCCAGCCCGCCTACATGGAGTGGCTCGCCGAGCGCGGTATCGAACAGCGCTGGATCGACATGGCGCTGGAAGACGTCGGCGCGGGTACGGAAGAGAATACCGGAGAGAGTACCGGAGAGAGTATCGGAGAGAGCACCGACGACTGATAGCGCGTCGCTGACCTGAACCGGGGCCGATTTTGATCGGCCCCTTTCCTTCGTGCCCTGCACCAGGAGCGCTCCATGCTCACCCCCCTTCGCGCCCAGCTGTTAGCGATCAGTCGTCCAGTAACGCTGTCGCTTGCTGGTCTTGCCCTTGGCATCAACGTTGGCGCCATTCTCTACGGCGTGTTCATGCGCTACGTCGCCGGTGGCGCGCCCATCTGGACCGATGAGCTGTCGCGCTACTTGATCATCACCACGGTCATGCTGGCGGCGGGCGCCGTCTGGGTCGAAGGCGGCCACATGCGCGTAGGCCTGCTCGAACGTTTACTGCCCACGCCACTTGCCAGACTGCTCAATGTCTATCAGTGGCTGCTGACGCTCGCCATCGCCGTGGGCGGCGCCTGGGTCAGCTATCGCTATGCGCTCTCGGTCGGCATGTTCAAGACCTCGGGGCTGGGTTTGAGCCGTTCACTGCCGCTGCAAGCGCTTACCGTGGGCTTCGCCCTGCTGGCCTGGCACGCACTGCTGTACGGGCCCGCGCCGCTCAAGACCCAGGAGGAGACCCTATGACCCTGACCATGCTGGCCGTTTTTCTCGGCCATGTGCTGCTGGGCTTGCCGCTGTTCATTGCCCTGCTGGTGACGGCGCTGGTGGGCTTTCTTTTCGTCGACCCCTCGATGATTCCGCGCATGCTGCCGCAGCAGTTCTTCGGCGGCATCGACGCCTTCTCGCTAATGGCCATTCCGCTGTTCATCTTCGCCGGTAACCTGATGAACGCAAGCGGTTTGACCGAGCGGCTGATGGGGCTTGCGCGCCTGCTCGTCGGCCACCTGCGCGGCGGCATGGGCCACGTTAACGTGGTCTCCAGCGTGTTCTTCGCCGGAGTCAACGGCTCGGCGGTGGCCGATACCTCAGCGCTCGGCTCGCTTTTGGTTCCGGCGATGGAGAAAGAGGGCTATTCGCGCGCCTTCGCTGCCGGACTCACGGCAGGAAGCTCCTTGATCGGGCCGATCATCCCGCCCAGCATCTTCATGATTCTCTACGCCTCGCTGACCAATACCTCGGTGGGCGATCTGTTTCTAGCCGGGATCATCCCAGGGCTCCTACTGGGTCTGGCCTTCATGGGGATGAACGCTTGGTACGCCTGGCGCCACCGGCTTCCCAAAAGCGGCCGCTTGCCGTCGCTTGCCCAGCTTGGCGTGGCGTTCGTCGCCGCTCTGCCCGCCTTGGTGGCACCGTTCATCATCGTTGCCGGTATCGTGCTGGGCATCGTCACGCCCACCGAATCGGGCGCGCTCACGGCACTCTACGTGGCGCTATGCGGTGTGGTACTGGGCGGGCTTCGCTTGCGCCACTGCTGGCGCGCGCTGGTCGATACCGCACGGCTGACCTCGGCGATCTTTCTCATCATGGCAGCCTCCTCGACCATCAGTTGGCTGCTCTCCTACGCTCAGGTGCCGATGCAGTTCGTCTCGCTGCTCTCACCCTACATCGATAGTCCCATCATCATCTTGCTGCTGCTTAGCGCCATCACCTTCGTTACCGGCATGTTCATGGAGGAGGTATCGGCGTTGATGCTGCTCACACCGATCTTTGCGCCGGTGGCGATGATGGCGGGCGTGGACCCGGTGCATCTGGGCGTGATCATTACGCTGAACATCACCATTGCGTTGATCACCCCGCCGCTCGGTGCCTGCGTGTTCGTCGCCGCAGCCGTCAGCCGCCTGGAGATCGTCGCGCTGTTCAAGACCATTTGGCCCTTCGTGCTGACCGCCATCGCGGTGCTGTTACTGTTGATCGTATTCCCCGGCCTGGCCCTGTGGCTGCCTGCCTACCTTGGATGAACCAATGTCCTCAAGCGCTACCCCTTTATTCGACACTACCGACCTGCCCGCCATTCCCTCTCGGGCAGCGCCCGATTGGGCGGCGCTGCGGCGCCTGCCCATCGCCGACAACGGCGAGCGCCTGCTGCCGATGAGCTTGGCCAGCGCCCCCGTGCGTGTCTTTCCCGCCTATGCACGGCTGGGCATTCCCGGCGCGGTGGGCGAGTGTTTCGTGCGTGAAGGGGTCTTTCGTGCGCTGGTCGCAGCGGCGCGTCAGTTGCCCGCCGGGCTTGGCCTCATCGTCATCGACGGCTGGCGCCCCTGGCGCGTACAGCAGTACCTGTTCGAGACCCTGCAGGCGGCGATCAAACACCGCCACCCCGACCTCGACGAGGCTCAACTGCTCGAGCGCACGCGCGAGTTCGTCTCCATTCCCAGCCGCGAGCCTACCGCACCGAGCCCGCACCTCACCGGCGGCGCAGTAGACGTCACCCTGTGCGATGCCGATGGCGTGCCGCTTGACATGGGGACGCTGTTCGACGAGGCGCTGCCCGCCTCTCACACCGATCACTTCGAACGCCAAGAAAACCTCACCGTCGCCGAGCGCCAGGCGCGCGACAACCGCCGCCTGCTCTACCGCATCATGTGCGACCAAGGCTTCACCAACCTGCCCAGCGAATGGTGGCATTTCGACTTTGGCGACCAGCTCTGGGGCCACTATAGCGGCCAGGCGAGCGTGCCTTACGGCCCCACCGAGCCCGATACCATCGAGAATCGCTGGCGCCGCCAACTGGGCTGAGACCTAAAAGCGAGGCATCGCCGCTCGCAAACCCTTCATTCGAAGCGCCCAAACAGGCTACATTAGAGCGCTATGCGCTCACCCATGTAGCCTCAAGGAGACAATCGATGCCCAGCGTTTTGATTACCGGTGCCACTTCCGGCTTTGGCAAGGCCGCCGCCCAGCGTTTCGCCCAAGCGGGCTGGTCGCTGATACTCACCGGACGGCGTAAGGAGCGTTTGGACGCCCTCGAAAAGGAGCTTGCTGCCAAGGTGCCGGTGCTCACTCTCGCCCTCGACGTACGCGATAGCGACGCCGTGGCGCGCGAGCTGGGCAACCTCCCCGATGCCTTCTTGCCGCTGACCTGCCTGATCAACAACGCAGGGCTTGCCCTGGCGCCAGAGCCAGCGCAAAAAGTGGCGCTCGAAGACTGGCACACCATGATCGACACTAACGTCACGGGGCTGGTCAACGTCACCCACGCGGCCCTACCGCTTTTGCTTGAGCACGGCGCGGGAGCGAGCATTCTCAACCTGGGCTCAGTGGCCGGGCAGTGGCCCTACCCGGGCGGTCACGTCTACGGTGCGACCAAGGCGTTCGTTCAGCAGTTCGGTTACAACCTGCGCTGCGATCTGTTGGGCACCGGCGTGCGGGTCACCGATCTTGCGCCCGGCATGGCCGAAACCGAGTTCACCCTGGTGCGCACCAAAGGTAACCAAGCGGCATCGGATGCCCTCTACAGCGGCACTACGCCGCTTCAGGCCGAGGACATCGCCGAGCAGCTCTTCTATCTCGCCACGCTGCCTGCGCATATCAACATCAACCGCCTCGAAATCATGCCGGTGCGCCAAGCGTGGTCGCCTTTCGCCGTCGACCGCGACGCCTAGGCCCGCTTTAGCTGATTGACCGATGCGACCAGATCGTTGAACCGCTCGCCCTGGATCATGACGTGATCGCGTAGACGCTGCTCGGCAAGGGCAGCGTCACCGGCCGCAATGGCCGCAACGATCGCCTCGTGTTCGGTAAAGGAGCTCTCCAGACGCAACCTTACCTGCAGCTGTAGCCGCCGATAGGGTTGCAGCACCGCGTGCAGGCGTGAAGCCTCCTGAATCAGAAACTGATTGTGGGTGGCGGCGTAGATGCGGTGATGAAAGACACTGTTCTCGTAGTAATAGCCGTTGCTGTCCCCCGCCTCGACCCGCGCCCGGCAGGCCTCATGCGCCTGACGCAGTAGGGCGAGCTCGTCCACGTCGATACGCCGGGCGGCCAGGCGGCCGCAGAGCGCTTCGAGCTCGGCCATCACTTCGAAGCGCTCGACCAGCTCAGCCACGCTAAGTTGAGTGACGAAGGTGCCACGCTTGGGCACGACCTGCACCATCCCCGACATGGCAAGCTGCTGGATCGCCTCGCGAATGGGCGTGCGCGAGCATTCGTATTCGCGCGCCAGGGCATCGGGGTCGAGCCGCGCGCCCGGCATGAAACGTCCTTCGACGATGGCATCCTCGAGCAAATCGCGCAGCCGCTGGGCCTGGGATACCTTGGCGCTGGCGGCCGATTTAGCGCTTTTTGCTAGCGTCTTCGCCATATGTCTACCCCTCCCCACCTTGACGGTAATATCGCAAAACCCTATTTGTTATATATAACACCGCGCAGTGTTAAATTCTTCTGTACCGATATCAACGACAATAACCCACGAGCGGCGACCGCTGCCACAGCGAACCGTCCACCAAGAGGTCCATGCGCATGAACATGAACATGTCGTTCCTCCAGGGACTGCTTTCCAACATCAGCGTGCGCACCCGGCGCCACTTAGGCGCAGCCGATGACGACGAGGGCAGCGCCGTGCACCTGCACGGGCTGACCCGTGCCTGCCAGACGCTCATGCAGCGCGGTGGCGAAGCTTCGCAGATCTTCACCGCCCAACAGGCGCTGAACCACTACCGTCAGCTCGAACCCGAAGAGCAGCGCGCCTTCTTCACCCTGCTGGCTAACGACTACGCCGCCGAGCCCGAGGCCATTCATGCCGCCTACGCGGCCTACTGCGAACAGCCCGACAACGCCGCACTGGAGCGGCTATTCAACGCCTGCGAGCCACGTCGTCAGGATCTTCTACGGCGCCTCAACCTGTGCCCCGGCGGCACCTTCGAACTGGTCAAGATGCGTGCCGATCTGCTCAAGCAGCTACGCCACGCCCCCGAACTTGCGGCGCTGGATGGCGATTTTGCTCACCTGTTCAACTCCTGGTTCAATCGCGGCTTTCTGGTGCTCGAAAGCATCGATTGGAACACCCCGGCGGCGGTGCTGGAAAAACTGATTCGCTACGAGGCGGTGCACGCCATCGGCGACTGGCACGACCTGCGCCGCCGCCTCGACCCGGATGATCGCCGCTGCTACGCCTTTTTCCACCCGGCGACCGGGGACGAGCCACTTATCTTCGTCGAGGTGGCGCTGTGCAACGGTATTCCCGGTAACGTTCAGCGCATCCTCGAACACGGCGAGGAGCTCCCTCTGGACGAGGCCGACACCGCCGTGTTCTACAGCATCAGCAACTGCCAAGCCGGGCTCAAAGGTGTCTCGTTCGGCAACTTTTTGATCAAACAGGTGGTTCAAGAGCTGAGCCGCGAGCTGCCTCAAATCAAGAACTTCGTTACCCTTTCGCCGGTGCCGGGCTTTGCCGATTGGCTCATGGAGCAGCAAGAGCGCGAAACCCTCGCCCTGCCGGAGGAGCTCGAAAGCGCGCTCGACGCTAACAGCCTGGACACGCTCGCCCCCGCCGAACACAAAGTATTCATGCGCTTGGCCGCCTACTACCTGGTCGAGGCCAAGCACCGTAGCGGTCAGCCGCTCAACCCCGTCGCCCGCTTTCACCTGGGTAACGGCGCCAGCCTGCACCGGTTGAACGCCCAGGCCGACACCTCGTCCAAGGGGATGAAACAGTCCCATGGCCTGATGGTCAACTACCTCTACCAACTCGACCGCATCGAGCAGAACCACGAAGCCTATAGCGCTGATAACAGCGTGGTTTGCGCCAACGACATCCGTCGTTTGGCAGCACAAGCAGGTACCTATTTTCGCCCCGAGCCGTCTCGTTCAGAGCCGTCCTCTGCTACCGAAGCCAACGCCTAGCCTCACTGCCAGACGACAATAACAAGGAGACCTTGATGAACCACAACCTCTACCTCGCCTTCTACCCGCACTTCGAGCGCAATCCCGACAAAGTGCTGATGGATACCCTCGACGGCAAACGCTACCGCTACGCCGACGTGCTCGCCACCAGCCGCCGACTGGCGAGCGTCCTGCTCGAACTCGGCGTCTCGCCCGGCGACCGCGTGGCCGTGCAGGTCGACAAGAGCCCCGAGATCGTCATGCTCTACCTCGCCTGTCTGCAGGTCGGCGCGGTCTATCTGCCGCTCAATACTGCCTACACCGACAGCGAAATCGCCTACTTCCTCGAAGATGCCGAACCGCACCTCTACGTCTGCCGCCCAGACGTATTGGAGGATGCTAAGGCCCGCGCGAGCGCCAGCAATGTCGCCCACGTTGAAAGCCTCGGCACTAAGGCCGACGGCAGCCTGATGGAAAAAGCCGCTACTGCGCGCGAGACCGAAAGTGTCTGCGACGTCGGCGCCGACGATCTGGCGGCGATTCTCTACACCTCGGGCACCACCGGGCGCTCCAAGGGTGCCATGCTCAGCCATACCAACCTGGCCTCCAACAGCCAGGCACTTACCGAGGCGTGGCAATATAGCGATCAGGATCACCTGATCCATGCGCTACCGATCTTTCACACCCATGGCCTTTTCGTCGCCTGCAATGTGACGCTGATCAACGGCGCCTCGATGACCTTTTTGCCTAAGCTCGATGTCGACGAGTTGCTCGATTTGATGCCGCACTCGACCGTGCTCATGGGCGTGCCTACTTTCTATACGCGCCTTCTGGCCTCCCCTCGTCTGGATCGCGACGTGGTGGCCAACATGCGCCTGTTCATTTCGGGCTCGGCGCCGCTGCTCGCCGAAACCCACGAGGCGTTCGAAGCGCGTACCGGTCACGCCATTCTCGAGCGCTACGGCATGACCGAAACCAACATGAACACCTCCAACCCCTACGTCGGCAAACGCCGCCCCGGCACCGTCGGCATGCCGCTACCGGGCGTGGAGCTGCGTATTGCCGACCGCGAAACCGGCAAGGCGCTGCCCCAGGGCGAGACCGGCATGGTCGAGCTGCGCGGCCCTAACGTCTTCAAGGGCTACTGGCGCATGCCGGAAAAGACCAAAGCCGAGTTCCGCGATGATGGCTTCTTCATTACCGGTGATCTGGGGCTCGTCGATGAGCACGGCTATCTGAACATCGTCGGCCGCGACAAGGATCTGGTCATCTCCGGTGGCTACAACGTCTATCCCAAAGAGGTCGAGCAGTTGATCGACGACATGCCCGGCGTGGTCGAATCGGCGGTCATTGGCGTCAAGCACACGGATTTGGGCGAAGGCGTGGTGGCCGTCGTGGTGCCCGAGGCCTCCGCCTCGCTCGACGAAGCGCAGATACTCGCTGCCTTGAAAGGGGAGCTTGCGCGCTACAAGCAGCCCAAGCGCGTCTTCTTTGCCGATTCGCTGCCGCGTAACGTCATGGGCAAAGTGCAAAAGAACCAGCTGCGCAGCACCTACGCCGATACCTTTACCCAGGAGAACGCCACCGCCTGATAGCGTTTGCGCTCACGCCAGGCGTGAGCGTAGCACCCGCGCCGCAGGGGAGGGCCTGGCCCGACTGCGGCACACGACCGTCACGCTAAGCCTATAGATTTACTAGCTTTTACAATAACGACAACATAGGAAGAACCCTCATGGTGATATACGGAGTCGCCCTGCTGGCAGGGTGCATGCTGGTCGGCCTGTGGGCCGGAGACGTGCTGGGCATGCTGCTCGGCGTGGAATCCAACGTCGGTGGCGTCGGCATCGCGATGTTGATGCTGATCTTTCTCGGCGGCTACCTGATGGACAAGAAGAAGATGCCCCCCAGTACCGAAAGCGGCATCACCTTCTGGAATGGCATGTACATTCCCATCGTCGTTGCGATGGCAGCGAGTCAGAACGTGGCAGCGGCCTTCGATGGCGGCATGATCGCGCTTTTAGCGAGCCTCGTGGCCGTAGTGGCAAGCTTTGCCCTGGTGCCTTTTCTCAACCGCTTGGGCCGCAAAAGCGATGCCACCCAACCCACGCCCGAAACGCCCCCTACTAAGCCTGCCGTGAGCAAAGAGCCGTCCGCTCAAGCCGCACGCAGTCGCGGGACGCTGGTATCCGCGCCGTCGCGCTCGCCCACCCGCCACGCTCGCTGATCGGAGACCGCCCGCATGATCGAATCACTCGTCACTCAGCTGGAAAAGCAGCACCTGATCGCCGCCTTCGCTCTGGTCGGCGCCACCATGTACGTCTCCTATCTGATCAGCGCCAAGCTGACCCGTGGGCGCGTGCATGGCTCCGCCATCGCCATCATGGCGGGGCTGGCACTGGCGTACTTCGGCGGCATTCACACCGGCGGCACCAAAGGGCTTGCCGACATCAGCCTCTTCGCCGGGCTTGGCCTCATGGGCGGCGGCATGCTGCGCGATCTCGCCATCATCGCCACCGCCTATGGAGTGCGTTTTCAAGAGATTCGCGAAGCCGGTATCAGCGGTATCGTAGCGCTGTTTCTCGGCGTCTTGGTCTCTTTCGTCGCCGGGGTGGCCGTGGCCTACGCCTTTGGCTACCGCGATCCGGTATCGCTCACCACCATCGGCGCGGGCACGGTGACCTACATCGTCGGCCCCATTGCGGGCGCTTCGATTGGCGCCTCCTCCGAGATCATTGCGCTTTCGATTGCAGCAGGGCTTTTCAAGTCGATTCTGGTGATGGTGATGACTCCCATGGCTGCGCGCTATATCGGCCTCGACAACCCGCGTTCGGCGATGATCTTCGGTGGTTTGATGGGCACTACCAGCGGCGTCGCGGCGGGGCTCGCCGCCACCGACCCCAAACTCGTGCCCTACGGCGCCATGACCGCCACCTTCTACACCGGCCTTGGCGCCCTACTCGCCCCCTCAGTGCTGTATATCGGCGTACGCGCAATTTTCTAGGTGTTCATGCGAATCCTGACTAGCCTGCTATGGGTAGGTGACGTCGTGTGAACACCGTCAGTAGTACCAATAGCGCCGTGGTGGTGAATATCGCCACGGCGCTCATCGCCATTCCTACACCGGGAGAGCCCTGCTCGAACTGACCAAAAACGAACGTCGATACCGTACTCATTCCTGCAGGCGCCACCATCAGCGAAGCGACAAGCTCACGCGAGGCGATGGCGAAAACCAGTAGCATCGATACCAGCAAGCTAGGCGCCATGGTGGGCAATAAAATGCGTCGAAATGTCGTGACGAATCCCGCTCCGCAGACACGTGCGGCGGCTTCCAGACTCTCTCCCATCTGACGAAAAGCGGCACTGGCGTAACGCACGGGATAAGGTAACAGCAAGCAGGTATAGGCCAGCAGTAGCATCGCACTGGTGTTATAGACCTGAACGGGCCAGAAGCGCTGATTCCAGGCGAGGATCAAGCCCACGGCCACGACGATACCCGGTAGCGTATTGGGCAGCAGTGACAGGAGATCGAGCAGCCGCTTGCCGCGCACCTGGGCACGCACCACCAGATAACCGACCAACGCTCCCAGAATTCCTGTGAGCAGTGCCGCACCTAGCGCCAAGCTCAAACTCGTCGATAGCGCCTTGAGCGCCCCACCCCGATTGGCCAGCAGCGCCTCGAAATGACGCAGCGATAGATTATCGAGAGCCAACCCGCTCGATAGCGTTGCACTCAGCGAGGTGGCCAGCACGGCCAGTAGCGGCACCAGCACGGCAACGCTGCCTACAAAGCCAAACAGGACCACGACCGGCCACTTCCATGGCCCAAGTTCGGCGCGCTCAGCCAGCACGGGCTTGCCCGTCTGGCTGGCAAAGGAGCGACGCGTCACTAGCCAGTGCTGCAAATAGAATGCGGCCATTGCTAAAAGCACCAGCAGCAGCGACAGCACGGCGGCACCTGGAATATCGATGGGCCAGTCAGAGAAGCGCTGATGGATACCTGTGACCAACACGTGGTAGCCCGCCTGAGCTCCCAAGGTCGCGGGAGTGCCAAACTCTTCGATGGTTAAAGCGAAGACCAGTAGAAGGCTGGCAGCAATGCCTGGCGTGGACAGTGGTAACGTCACGCGCCAGAGCGCTCGCCATTTTCCCGCTCCGCACACCCGTGCTGCCGAGGCGTAGCGTCCACTCACGCTCATCAGCGTGCGTGAAACAGCAAAGTAGACCACGGGAAAGACGTTAAGCACCATGACGAAGACGATGCCAGAAAATGAGTAGAGAAAGCCGCTTGCTTCGATACCGCTGAGCTGCTGAGCATAGCCGCGCGTCTGCAGCGTCAGCATCCATGAGAGCGCGGCGATGTAGGGAGGAATCATGAAGGGAATCAGAAAGACGATGTCCCAAAGCCCTCCGCCAGGTACGCGCGTGAGCGCGCGCAACGCTCCCAAGGGCACAGCGAGTAGCGCACAAGCCACCACTACGGCAACACCTAAACGCAGCGTATTGCCAACTAGCGTCACCAGAGAGGGATCGCTCAAGGTAGGCCATACATGCGCCAAGGCGTCGCCGAAATCTCCGCGCGACCAGTGCGGAAAAATCGCTTGCAGCAGGATATACACAAGCGGCAGACCGACCAGCAACAAGAGCGCCACCGCCGTCAGCAAAAGTACGATATCCGCCCCTTTAGGCCATGAGAAGCGCCCTCCTTCACGCGTCGCCATCATCCGCCGATCACGTCACGAAAACGCGCCAATAAGGCCTCACGCTGCGCGCCCATGGCTGCGCTGTCGACATCGATCAGCGTAAGCTCGTCGAGTGTCGGCCGCTGCGCCTCGACATCGCTACGGGCGGGCATCAAATAGCTTTCAGCGACTCGGCGCTGGCCCTGTTCGGAGAGTACGAAGTCGATGAACTGCTCAGCTTCGTCCTGCATGGGGCTCGAAGCCAGAATCATCATTGGCCTTGGCGCAATGACCGTGCCGCTTGCGGGGAAGATGACCTCGATCGCCTCACCATCGGCTTGCTGGCCTAGCGAAATATAGTCGACGGCGCCGAACACCACGGATTTGGCACCTTGAAGAACGGGATTGAGAGCGCGGGCGTTAGGTCCAGGAACGATCATGCCGTTATCGACCAGCGCCTCCATAAGCGACCACGTCGCCTCTTCCCCCATTGCCGTTACAAGCCCGGTCAAAAGCTCAAAGGCTGTGCCCGACTGCGCTGGGTCGGGCATCGTCACTTGATTGGCATAGACGGCATCGGTCATATCGGCCCAGTCCGTCGGCATCGGTGTATCACTATTGCGGTTCCACACCAATGCCAGGGCAGAGATGCCTTGCGCTACGTAATCATCCGCTTGAAGAAAATCGGGCACGCTTTCGGCATTGGGGGAGCGGTAAGGATGCAGCAGTCCCTCCTGAGAGAGGGCGACCGCGCTCTCCCAAGAGGCCGAGATGACGACATCGGCCAACGGATTGGCCCGCTCGGACTCCAGCCGCGCCATGACTTGCCCCGTGGTGCTTTGAAAAACGTTGATGTCGATATCGCTCTGAGCGGTGAAGTCCGCTGCCAACCGCTCGATCAGCGCATCAGGACCTGCCGAATAGACCGTCAGCGCCTGCGCGTAGACGAGGCTTCCCGAGCCAAGCAGGGCGATGCCGGTAAGCGACAGCAGCGTGTAGCGAGAACGTAAACGAATCGACATGTTCCATTTTTCCCTATGGTAGTGAGCATGAACCGCAAGCGGGTGTTGTTAGTTGATATACGAAGTGATGCACGTTAGATGAGCGCGGCCGCTTCACGAAGCGGCGTACAGCGAAGCGCCCGGCCCTCTGGCGTCCAGACGCAGAGCGCTGAGGCATCGATGGCCAACCCCACCGTGCTGGCAATCTTGGTTGGCTGATCAAGGCGTAGTTTCAGGTCACTCCCCGGCGCCAGCGTCAACGTCAGCGCGGTGTGGTCACCCTGAAAGAGCTGGCCTTTCAACGTGGCGACGATATCCGCCTCGGCGGGAGAAACTAGCGTCACCGCCCTGCGAGGTAAGAGCGCTTTGACAGGACCGACATACGTCTCAACTGGCTGAATACGCAACGTCTGTTTTCCTAGGTGGAAACCATGGCGATCGATATGGCCCGCCAACAAAGCGCCTGCATCGATGAACGCTGCAACATCAGCACTCGCCGGTGCGTGGTAAAGCGTTTCGGGTGAGGCGACTTGCTGTAATCGCCCGTTCTGGAGCACAGCGACATCGTCCGCTAGGGCAAACGCTTCTTGCTGGTCATGAGTTACGAACACTGCAGTGAGACCCAGCTCTTCAATCAAGGCGCGAATTTCCAACGCCAGCGCATCGCGAAGCCCTTTATCCAAATTGGAGAGCGGCTCATCCATCAACAATAGGCGCGGCTTGGCCACGATGGCACGTGCCAATGCAACACGCTGCTGCTGGCCACCGGAAAGTGCACCCGGCTGGCGCTCGGCGTACTCCTCAAGCCCCACCAGCGATAGTGCCCAAGCCACCTGCTCTTGGCGGATACGGCCCTTAACGCCCAGCATTTCTAACGGAAACGCAACGTTTTGCGCCACGCTCATATGCGGCCAGAGCGCATAGTCTTGAAACACCATGCCTAAACGACGCTCATCTGGGCTCAAACAGCGTGACGCTTCGGCTACCCGATGCCCGTCCAGCGCGATATACCCTTTATCGATCCCCGTCAGTCCCGCGATACAGCGCAGTAGCGTCGTTTTACCGCACCCCGATGGCCCAAGCAGCGCCAACACCTTGCCCTGTGGTAGATGTAGATCGATACCATCCAGGGCGATCTTGTCGCCAAACGATTTGTATAAGCCTTCGATGGCCAACGCAGCAGTAGGCGCAACAGTGGGCAATGCGGTGAACATGGGGCGACCCCTGACAAAAGGAGCACGTTATCCCATCAATATGACACTTGTTTGACATCCGGTGACGGCTTACGAGGTAACCAGCATACGCCCGGCCCGCGCGGCCAAATGCGCGGTGAGCCCCGCCAGCAGCTGGCCACCGCTGCGCCAGTAGTGCCAATAGAGCGGCACGTCGATGGCGTGGCGGTGGTTAGGATGGGGACGGGAGTGGGGAGGGAGACGGGGAGATAGACAGGGATCGAGCTCGACCAACGTGCCCTGGGCGAGTTCGTCCTGCACCTGTAGTCTTGGCACCATGCCCCAGCCCAAGCCATTTTCGAGCAGGCGGACGAACCCTTCCGAGGAGGGGCAAAGATGGTGCACAAAGTGGCCGGTAACACCTAACGCCGCCAAGTAGCGGTGCTGCAGTTGATCGTCGGTACCAAAGACCACCGCTGGCGCCTTTGCCAAGCGGTTAGGGTCGAGGCCTTCGGGAAAATAGTCCGCCACGAAGGCCGGGCTTGCCACGGCGCAGTAGCGCATCGCGCCCAAAGCGATGCGGTTGGCTCCCGCCACGGGGCGCTCTGCAGCACACACGCAGCCTGCCACCTCACCCGCGCGCATACGCTTCAACCCCACGTCCTGGTCTTCCACCACCAAGTCGAGCAGCACACGACGCTCACGGCAAAAATCACTCACCGCCGCCGCCCACCAGGTCGCCAAGCTGTCGGCGTTGAGCGCGATACGTAACCGCTCCGGCTCGCCCTCCTCCAATGCAGGCACCTGCGTTCGCACGTCGCGTTCGAGCAGACGTACCTGCTGAACGTGGTTGAGCAGCCGCCGCCCGGTCTCGGTCGGCGCAGGTGGCGTGGCGCGAATCAGCACTGGCTGGCCAATACGCGCTTCGAGCAGCTTGACACGCTGAGACACCGCCGACTGCGATAGCCCTAATAGCTGCGAGGCACGCTCGAAACCGCCCTGTTCGATCACAGCAGCCAAGGCAGCTAAAAGCTTATAGTCGAACATATCGATTCTCCTAATGATGCATCAGCATTATTCGTTTCTCTTATACATAGACGTTCGCCAAGATGGCTACCTTTTCGCACGCCATCTTTCGCTCACCGTAAGAGCGGCGCGCGATGTTAGGGATTAGGCGAGATTAGGAGAGAGGAACAAGGTATGTGGCAAAGCTATACCCGCGGCGTAATGGTCGCCATAGGATTGATCATGGCCATTGGCGTGCAAAACGCCTTCGTCTTGGCACAGAGCCTGAGGCGGGAACACCACCTGGCGGTAGCCGGGCTATGCATACTCTGCGATGCCCTGTTGATCACCGCAGGCGTGTTTGGTCTTGCCACGCTGCTGGCTCAAAGCCCGGTACTGCTTGGCGTGGCGCGCTGGGGTGGCGCGGCGTTTCTGCTCTGGTACGCAAGTCAGGCGCTTAGGCGTGCGTTACACCCCGAGGCGTTGCACGCGGGCGAGGCGGCGCCGCGTTCGCTCAAGGCCGTACTTCTTACCACGCTGGGCGTGACCTTGCTAAACCCGCACGTCTACCTCGATACCGTACTGCTGATTGGCTCTTTAGGCGCCCAGCAGCCCGAACCCGGCGCCTTCGCTCTAGGTGCGTCCACTGCCTCCATGCTCTGGTTCGGCGCCTTGGCCCTGGGCGGCGCTTGGCTCGCACCCTGGCTCTCCCGCCCGCTGGTCTGGCGGCTAATCGACGTAGCCGTGGCGTTGATGATGCTTTTCGTAGCTTGGCATCTGGTAGCAAACCGCCTTTAGGCTTTACCCAACCGACTTTTGCTCATTGATGTTGCGGATAATGCCAAGCGCGCATAACGCCTCCCACCTTCCTAAAGTTCTACTGCGAATGGCCGACATTGCAGAGGCTGGCTTGCTACAAAACGGTCATGCCAGTGTACTCACTTGCCACCCGCACACGCATTGAGAACACTCTCGCTAGAAGCAATGTGCCTGCACGGCTTTCGTCGCTTCAAGAACGCTCACCGCGATCCTCTCTCACACCTGAGAGAAACCTCGCTCACTGCATTCAAACGTCGCCGCGCTCCAAGCTTCCCCTCTTGGAGCGCCTAGCGTCGTAGATGGCATGGCACCAGCGCTATTTCTCTATCTCTATCCCGGAGCATTCAATGCGTTTCAAGCATCTATCCATTGGCAAACAGCTTGGCCTTGGCTTTTCGGTCGCCATACTGTTTTTACTAGTAAGCGGCGCACTAAGTTCACTGAGCCTACGTAGCCTCAATGTCAATATGCACTCGCTCTACGATGATCGTGTCGTTCCGCTAAAAGGTCTTAAGGCTATATCGGATGCCTACGCCGTAGACGTAATCGATGCCGTCAACAAAGCCAACAGCGGACTCATTACGGCCGAAGATGCGCTGACAGCCGTCCACGGCGCGCGCTCGGTCATCGAACGTGAGTGGCGTGGCTACATGAGCACGAGGCTTACACCCGAAGAAGTCCGCTTGGTTAGCGAAGTCCAGGCACGTTTTGTTCCTGCCGAGAGTGACCTGGATCGCCTTGAAAGCACACTGAACACACTGTCAGGCCAGATAACAGGGCAACTCGCCACCTTCAATGGTCAGCTCTACGCAACGATTGACCCGATCAGCGGTATCATCAGTGAGCTCATCGATCTTCAGTTGCACGCAGCGCAAGTCGGCATGGCACAGAGCGAGGCACGCTACCATGCTTCGATCTTGCAGGTGCTAGGCCTGGGTTTCATGGCCGTTGTGATATCCCTGTGGATCGCCTTCGTCATCACCCGAGGGATTACAAGGCCTTTGCGTCGTGTCGTCGCCCACGCGCAAGCCGTCGCCTCGGGCGATTTGACTAAACATGAGAATATATCGCAAGCACGCAATGAAATCGGCCAACTATTGAGGGCACAGCACGCCATGACCACTGGCTTGGCCAATGTCGTATCGGACGTGCGTCAAAATGCCGAAAGCGTAGCAGCTGCCAGCGCTCAGATCGCCCAGGGTAATAGCGATTTGAGTCAGCGCACCGAAGTGCAGGCAGCCGCGCTCGAGGAGACGTCAGCCTCAATGGAGGAGATGGGCTCGAGCGCTCGCCAGAATGCAGACAACGCCCACTCGGCCACGCAGCTAGCCGTTAGCGCCAGCGAGGTAGCAAAGAAAGGAGGCATCATCGTAGATGAAGTCGTCGCAACCATGCGCGCGATCCATACCAGCAGCGACGAGATTAGCGACATCATTGGCGTTATCGATGGGATCGCGTTCCAAACCAACATTCTGGCACTCAATGCTTCGGTCGAAGCCGCGCGTGCGGGAGAACATGGACGTGGCTTTGCCGTCGTAGCCAGCGAAGTACGCAATTTGGCGCAGCGCAGCGCCGAGTCGGCCAAGGCGATCAAAACGCTGATCGGCACCAGCGTCGAGCGGGTTGCCCACGGTGCAACACTCGTCGATCAAGCAGGCACGACGATGGCGGATATCGTCTCCTCCATTCACAAGGTGAGCGACATCGTGAGCGAGATCAGCATCGCCAGTAGCGAACAGAGCACTACGATAGGGCAAATCAGCGAGGCGATCGGTCAAATCGATCAGACAACGCAGCAAAATGCCGCCTTGGTCGAGGAGTCGACAGCTGCCGCCAGCAGCTTGAAGCAACAGGCAGAGCTTCTGGTAAGCGCTGTTGCGCAGTTCAAGCTAGAGCATCACTCGACGCCTGCACAGCACGCCCTCGCTTGGTCGCCCACCGCCAATAACACCCACTAATTCCTCCTTAACGCCCATCTTCGGTCACATCGCGCTTGAGACGGCACTCGCCTTTTGGTAACTTAATAAAAATGCTTATCAATAGCACAGGGAGCAGTTTCTCATGCCGGTTTCCGAACAACGAAACGGGCCTTCTTCCGCGCCCACCGCGCCCGTGCGCGAGGTGGAGAGCCAAGCGCTGCTGGGGGCCCAGGGTCAACTCGTCATTCTTCACGACCAGCGTCGCTACGTGCTGCGTCGAACCAAGAGCGGCAAGCTGATCCTCAACGCCTGAACGCGCTTTTTTCATGGCCCTAGCGTCGCTTGCGGCGCTGGCTATGTCACTTCTTGCTAGCCAAGGCGTTGCCTACGACGATGACCCTTCGGATCAGAATACTCGACGCACGCGCCAGCTAGCGTAAAAACGCCAGCCAGCCAGGTCGCCCAGCGCACCCAGCCAGCCTCCTTCACTACCGCCTTAGGTTGGAACTGTCTGGATCATGAAACGTCTTTTCGCGCTGCGCCCTCTTTGCCTTGCGCTTGCTTCCCTCGTCGCTTCCTCGGCCATGGCCGCCTCCGCTACCCGTGACGATGCCGCGCTCGACCCGGTCACCGTCAGCGGCACGCGTACGCCGCTGGATCTTTCCCGTGCGCCCTTGATCATCGATATCATCGACCGTAACGACGCCGAGCTTGCCACCGCTAGCCGCGTGGAAGACATTCTCGGCCGCCAGCCCGGCCTGCACGTGGCAGGGCAGGGCCGCCGCAATGGCCAAACGCTGAGCCTGCGCGGCTTCGGTCGCAACGGCGTGCTGGTACGTCTGGACGGCGTGCGCCAGGACATCACCACCGGCCACCTGGGCAACTTCTTCCTCGACCCTGCGCTGATTCAAGAGGTGCAGATCGCCCGCGGAGCGCTATCGAGCCTCTACGGCAGTAACGCCATGGGGGGAGTGGTGAGCTTTACCAGCGTCGATGCCAAAGACCTGCTGGCGCCAGGCGAACAGAGCGGCGCGCGCCTCTCGGTTGGCGGCGCCACGGCCAACGACGAGTGGCGCACCAACGTCAGCGCCTTCGGCCGCCGCGATACCCTGCGCGGCGAGGTCGATGGTTTGGTATCGCTGGGCCGCAGCGAATCGGGCGATATCCGCCGAGCAGGGGGCGACGAAGCCGAAGAGGATGCCTCGCTCAACAGCCTGCTACTAAAAGGCGGCTGGGAGCCTAGCGACGATCAGCGCTTCTTCGTCAGTTGGCAGCACTACGCCGAGCGCGCCACCCAGCCCGCCAACCCTCAGCAGCTCACCAGCGGCGCCAGCAACGCCCTGCGCGATCGCGACGTTACCAGCAACAACGTCCAGCTCGGGCATCGCTGGCAGCCGGGCGCGGCCACCGAGCTCACCACCCGGCTTACCTTCAGCCAGCAAGAGATCGACGAGCCCCAGGCCAATCGCACGCTGGACCGGGTAGGACTCCAAAGCGACGGCTACCACAGCATGCAGCACGGCTGGCTCTCGCAAACGCTGGCGTTCGGCGCCGAGATCGAGCAGGCGCGCCAGCGCCCCGACGGCGAGGCCAACGGCTTCCCCCGCGCCGACATCGATACCCAAGCGGCCTATCTGGATACCACCCTCAGCGCGGGCCGCTATCTTGCCGAGGGCGGCGCGGGCGCATTCGACGTGGGCCTAGGGGCGCGCTACGACCGTTATGACGCCAGCGGCGTCCAAGATGCCGACAGCACTCATGACCGCGTCTCTCCCCGAGTGCGCCTGGCCTGGCTACCGAACGAAGGGCTGATGCTGTTTTCGGGCTACGCCGAAGCCTTCCGCGCCCCAACCCTTTCCGAGCTCTACGCCAACGAACGCCACTTCGCAGGTTTCTGCGCCGGGCCCTTCTTCTGCACGCCGGACAACTACTGGGTGCCCAACCCTCACCTTTCGCCCGAAACCAGTAACACCTGGGAGAGCGGCGTGGTGTGGCACCAGGGCGATTGGCAGATGCGCGCTAGCTACTTCGATACCCGTGCCGACGACTTCATCGATACCGAGGTCGACATCACGGCGGGCACTACCCAGGCGGTGAACGTCAGCCGCGCCCAGCTCTGGGGCTATGACGCTCGTGTCACCTGGCAGCCCAGCGCCCTCCCCCAGTGGCAAGGCCACCTGGGGCTCTCCGAGGTTTCAGGCAAAGATCGCGACAGCGGCGCGCCGCTTGGCAGCCAAACGCCCTTGGAGCTCGCGCTCGGCAGCGAGCTGGCACTGGGCGAAGGCAAGGTACGTATCGGCTGGCAGAGCCGCTTCGCCCAGGACTTCGACAAGCAGGGCGACGAAGGACACCTGCCCGGCTACGGACTTCACGACATTCATCTGGCCTGGGCGCTCGCCCCGTCGCTCGATACGACGCTGCGTCTAGCCAATGTCGGCGACAAACTCTGGTACCGCCCCGATGGCAGCCTGGGGGATGGCCGGAGCCTGCTCGCCACGCTCAACTGGCAGTGGTAATGCAAGGAGACAGCCATGACATGCACGCTGCAGCAAACCGCCATTCAGGAAGCCATCGACGCCGGGCGTAGCGCCCGGCCGCGCCTGCCGGTCATCTCGATTGCCCAGCGGCTGGACATCAGCGAAGGCGAGCTGCAAGCCGCTCGCCTCGGCCGTGACGTGTGGACGCTTCCTCTGAGCCCCCATGCACTGGCCGCATGTTTTGCCGGGCTTGGCCGAGTAAAGAGCATGACCCGCTCGTCGCTCGCGGTCCTCGAACAGCAGGGGGATTACCCGGAGCTTCGCGGCGGCGAATGCTCGGGCCTGCTGCTCGATCCCGGTGGCCTCGATCTGCGCCTGCTCTACGGCTACTGGCACTGGGCGTGCTTGATCCGCGACGCCATCGGTGACGGCGACGAGTGGCGCTGGAGCGTGCAGATCTTCGACCGCCACGGCCGCGCGGTGCACAAATGCTTTGCCCTGGAGTCACCGCTGCCGCGCGCCTGGGGCTACCTTGCCGCCCAGGGCACGCTGGATGCCCCGGCCTTCACCCAGATGGCGCCCATACTGCCGCGCCCGCTGCCCGAGGTGCCGAGCCTTGCCGACGAGTGGGCGGCAATGAAGGACGTTCACCACTTCTTTGGCCTGCTCAAGCGCCACCGTCTCGAACGCCAGGAAGCGCATACGCTGATGCAAGGACGCTTCACCCATGCGCTAGCGCCCCAAGCCATCGAGACGCTGCTGACCCAGGCCAGCCAGCAGGCGCTGCCCTTGATGCTGTTCGTCGCCAGCCCAGGCTGCGTACACATCCATACCGGCGCGCTCCCTCTGCCCCAACGCACGCCAGGCTGGCTCAGCCTCTTTGGTGAGCGCTTCACACTGCACCTGGACGACGCCGCCATTGCCCGCGCCTGGATCGTCGAAAAGCCCAACCGCGACGGTGGCGTCACCAGCGTCGAGGCCTTCGACGAATACGGCGAGCTGGTCCTGCAAATCTACGCCGAACGCCAGGAAGGACAGCGCGAACGCGCCGCCTGGCGTCATCTTCTCTCCACGCTACGAACCTGCGAGGCAGTGGCATGAAACGCTACCTTTTAGCCGCCGCGCTACTCGCTGGCAGCCTCACCAGCACGACGCTACTCGCCCAAGAGCGCTGGCTGGTACTCGGCGGCGACATCGCCGAAACCCTGGCCGCACTAGAGGCCGACGACGCCTTGGTCGCGCGTGACGACACCAGTCTCTACCCCGATTCCATCGTGGCACTGCCTTCGGTGGGCTACCTGCGCCAGCTCTCGGCGGAGAGCGTGCTCGGACTGCACCCGGATCGCATTCTGGCGAGTTCGGCCGCAGGGCCCGCCGAGGCGCTTGAACAGATCGAAGCGGTGGGCGTCGAGATCATCCAAATCAACGTACCGCCCACCCTGGCGGCGATTCCCGACAAGGTGCGGCGCGTGGCAGCGGAGACCGACCGCGAAGCCGAAGGCGAGGCGCTGGCCCAGCGTCTGGAAGGTGAGCTCGCCGCTCTCGATACGCTACCGCCGCGCCACGACCTGCGCGTGATGTTCATTCTTCATCACAGCGGGCTCACCCCGCGCGCCGCCGGTCGCCAGACCGGTGCCGATGAGGCGCTGGACGCCATTGGCGTGACCAATGCCTTTGGCGACATGCAGGGCTACCAGAGTATCGGCGCCGAAGCGCTGGTCCAGCAGGCACCGGATGTCGTCGTCATGTCTCAGCGCGGGCTGGATGCGCTAGGCGGAGAGGACGCTCTCTGGGCGCTACCCGGCATGGCGTTGACGCCCGCCGGTGAGCGCGGCCATCTCATCTTAGTCGATGACCAGGCCCTCTTGGGCTTTGGCCCGCGTACGCCTGGCGAGCTTTCTCGGCTGCGCCAGGCCATCGATGCGCTAGATACCCCATGATGGCGCTGCTACTACGCAGTCGGCGCGAGCCGTTTCACCAGCGCGCCCTGGGGGTGCTGGCGCTTCTGGCCGCGCTGCTGGCACTTAGCCTAGCGTGGAGCGCCAGCAGCGGCACCTTCGGGCTATCGCCGCTGACATTGATATCGGACCAGGCAGATGCGCTGAGCGTGCAGGTATGGTGGCAGTTGCGCCTGCCCCGCTTGCTGTTGGGCGCCGCGGTAGGCGCCATGCTGGCGGGAAGCGGTGCGGCCATGCAGGGGCTATTTCGCAACCCCCTGGCCGACCCCACGCTACTCGGGCTTGCCAGCGGCGCGGGGCTCTTCGTCGCACTGTGGATCGTACTGTTTCAAGGAGCGGGCCATGGCGCTGGGCCGGTCAGCCTCTATGGCCAGTTCATCGCCGGTTTTCTCGGTGCGCTTAGCGTCTGCGCGGTGGTCTTCGGTCTCGCCCAGCGCCAGGGCGGCGGCAGCGCTGCGGTAATGACGCTGCTGTTGGCAGGGCTTGCGATCAATACGTTAGCCGGTGCCGGTGGCGGCATTCTGGCCTTCATCGCCAGCGACGAGCAGTTGCGCCAGCTGAGCCTCTGGGGCATGGGCACGCTGACCCACTCGCTATGGCGCACCACGCTCGTGGCGCTGGTATTGATTCCGCTGGCGTTGATTGGCCTGTTGCGAAGCGCCCGCGAGCTCGATCTATTGCAGCTGGGCGAAACCACGGCCCACGGCGCCGGGCTCGACGCCCCGCGCCTCAAGCGCCGGGTAGTGGTGGCGACCTCGCTCGGAGTGGGGCTTTGCGTTGCCTTGACGGGCGTCATCGGCTTTTTGGGTCTGCTCGTGCCCCACTGCCTACGGCTGTGGCTTGGGCCTGGGCATCGCCTGCTGCTGCCCGCTTCGATGCTGGGCGGCGCCATCTTGCTCGTCGTCGCCGACACCTTAGCGCGCACGTTGGCGGCACCGGCCGAAATTCCCGTCGGCCTACTCACCAGCCTGCTCGGCGGGCCCTATTTTCTCTATTTGTTGATGCGCCGGAGCCGTACATGCTGACCCTCCACGGCGCTGCCCTGACCACACCGCCCACGCTCGCTCCGCTCGATGGCAGCGTGCGCCCTGGTGAGCTACTGGCCATCGTTGGCCCCAACGGCGCGGGCAAAAGCACGCTACTGAGCCTGCTTTCGGGGTTTCGCGCCTGCCAAGCCGGTGCCATTCGCTTGGATGGCCGCGACTTGGCGCAGTGGCCCGTCTATGCGCTTGCCAGCCGTCGCGCCATGGTGGCCCAACAAGAGCCCCCCGGCTTCGACTGGCGCGTAGAGGAGCTGATTGCGCTTGGCAGCGATCCCGACCCGGCACTGGTGACCCAACTGCTCGACCAGATGGACTTACTCGATCTGAGTGATCGCAGCATCCTGACGCTTTCCGGCGGCGAGCGTCAACGCGTGCTGATCGCGCGCGGCGTTTGCCAGCTGCTGTCACGTCGTTCTCATGCTGCCACGGATGGCGGCCTTTTACTGCTCGATGAGCCCACCAGCGCTCTGGACATCGGCCAGCAGCAGCGGCTGATGCGCCAACTGCGCCACTGGGCCCATCAACACGCCATGGCAATCGTCTGCGTGCTGCACGATCTCAACCTGGCAAGCCTCTACGCCGACCGCGTTTGGCTAATAGACAACGGCGCCCGCGCCGCCCATGGCACGCCCGCACAGGTGCTCACCCCCGAGCGGCTTACCAGCGTATATGGCGCCGAGCTGCAGATACTAAGCAACGCCACCGGCACAGCGCCGCTGTTCGCTCTGGTGCCGTAATGATGTTGGGTGATTCGAAAAGAGGTGTTGAGACTGCCGATATGACCAAGCCCGGCCCCTCGCTTGCCACACTATTTGCCCGCGAACGCCAGCGGCTGGTGCAGCGCGTGCGTCGGATCGTTGGCTGCAAGAGCGCTGCCGAGGACATCGCTCAGGACACCTACCTCAAGCTCTGGCAGCGCCCACTTTCTAATAAGGACACGGCAGGCCTGCTGCACCGCACGGCGCACAACCTGGCGCTGGATCACCTTCGCGCCCAAGCGGTGCGCCAGCGCTACCTGGCAGACGCGCCTGAGGAGGCCGAAGAAGTACCCGTCACGCCAGACCCGGAGCGCGTCGCCGCGACGCTCCAGCAGTGGCAAGCGCTCATCGAACAGCTCGACGACTTGCCATTGCGCACTCGGCAAATCTTCCTGCTCAACCGCGTCGATGGCGAAACCTACGCCGCCATCGCCAAGCGGCTGGGCGTCTCGATGAGCACCGTCGAAAAAGAGATGATGCTTGCCATGCGCACCTGTCTTAACTGGCAACAACAACGACAAAATGAGGAAAAGGAGGCGCTGGAACGTTTCAATGATAATACGCCGCGTTATCAGGACGAGCCATGAGCACCCACATGAACAATAAATCACCGCCCGCGACGGCGGCGGCCAACGCGCCATCGACCGATGACCAAGCCCTGAGCTGGTTTTTGAAGCTCAAGGACCCCAGCGCCAGCGGCGAGGAGCGCCGCGCCTTTGCCCATTGGCATGCGGCCTCGCCCGCCAATGCGCACGCTTTTGCTCACATCGAAGCCACCTGGCAAGCGGTGGAGGCGCCTGCCCAGCTTCTGGCGCTGCGTGATGCGCCTGCGGCGCGCGCGCCACGACGGCAAAACGCCAGGGCGCCCCGCTGGGGCTGGGCAGTGGCAGCGCTTTGCTTGTTGGTCATGCTACTGGGGGTCGAAACCTGGCGCGAGCCCGCTCACCTCGACCGCCTGATGGCCGATACGGTTACCTCGCCCGGGGCGCCACAAACGCTCACCCTCGACGATGGCTCGACGCTATTGCTCGATGGCAACAGCGCGATCTCCGTCGATTTTAGCGAGGGTGAGCGCGCACTATCACTGCGCCGAGGCAGGCTCTGGGTAGACGTGACCCGCGATATCGAACGCCCCTTCGTGATCAGCGCAGGCGATGCCTCCATTCGCGTTCTGGGCACTCACTTTGCCGTTACACACGCCCACAACCGCGTCATCGTCACCGTCGGCGAAGGCCGCGTGGCCGTCAACGATGGCTTCGCGCGCCAGGTCACGCTGACGGATCATCAGCAGGTCATCCTTCATGAGGGGCGGCTTGGCCCCGTACAGCCGGTGGATACGCAGTTGGCGCTGGCCTGGCGCGAGAACCGCTTGCTCTTCGCCAACGCGCGTATCGACGACGTCATCGACGAGCTCGAACGCATGCTCCCAGGGCGCGTACTGCACGATACCAGCGCCTTGAGCGGTGTGCGCGTCTCGGGAAGCTTTCCCCGCAACGACCCCGATGTCTTGCTGGATGCGCTGGCCGCTACCTTCGGCGTCGACGTGCGCCGCCTGCCGGGCCAACTGGTGTGGCTTGGCGCCAACGAACCACGCCTCGCGCAGAGCGCGCACCACGTGACCACCACCTCCTATAACGCACTAACGTACTCACAGGGACACCACCATGAACACACTGCTTAACACCGAAAGCGATTCTCTCACTTTGCCTCTCAGCAAACGCCTGAAGCTCGAAACCCACAAGGCCCACCAGCGCGTCGACGATGCCATCATGGCGCTTTCGCCCTTTGCCAACCTCGAAGGCTACAAGCGTTTTCTCGCCGTGCAGTACCGCTTCCAGCAGCGTACGGCGCCGCTCTACGCCCGTAACGACCTGAATACCCTGCTGCCCAATCTGCCGCTGCGCTGCCGCTTCGATGCCATCACCCAAGACTGCCTCGATTTGGGCCTTACGCCCGACAACATCCAAAGCACCGACGCCCCGCTCGCCGATCTGCCCGCCGCCGAAGCCGTAGGCTGGCTCTACGTCAACGAAGGCTCCAACCTGGGCGCGGCCTTTTTGCTCAAGTACGCCAGTCAGTTAGGGCTCACTACCCAACACGGCGCTCGTCACCTCGCACCAAGCGAAGATGGCCGTGGTCTGCACTGGCGCCAGTTCACCGCCCAACTGGATAGCCTTGCGCTCTCCGAAGCGCAGAAACAACAAACCCTGGCAGGCGCACGTAACGCCTTCCAGTTCGTCGAGCAGTTGGCGCAATAACCTCTAACCATAAGCGCCGCGCTCTCCTTTGATCGATGAAAGCCGCAGGGAACACTCATGACGCAACCCCCTTACGTCTCGCTACGCCTTTCTGCCCGCCTCACCATCGCCACCCACATTCTCGACTGGTGGGTCGCTCTGCTCTGCCTCATCAACGCCGTGGCACTAGGCACAGGCCTTGCCGTTGCGCTGTTGCAGGAGGGCAACTCGATGGGCTGGGCGCTACTGATTGCCTTCATCGCAGGCTCGATGCTGCACGGCGTTATCGTCATAGCGGCACTGGGTATTGCCGCAAGTGAGGCGGAGCGCTACGAATAGCGAGCGTTGATAACGTTGATAGAGCGAGCGTGATGGATCCCGAGGTTTAGCCCACGTCTTGCAGTCACCACGCAACGAATGGATAATGCGATTAATTATCATAATCGATTATCCATGTGTGCCATGCCCTCCCACGACTCCGATCGCTTACGCGGCCTTTATCAAGCGCACCACGGCTGGCTCAAGAGCTGGCTGGTGGGGCGTTTGGGCTCTGCCAGCGATGCGGCGGACCTGGCGCATGACACCTTCATTCGGTTGATGACAGCCAAGGAGAGCCCCGACCTACGCCAGCCCCGCGCTTATCTGCGCACTATTGCGCAGGGCTTGGTGGTCGACCGCTACCGTCGCCAAAACATCGAGCGTGCCTACCTCGAAGCGCTGGCGCTGCGCCCCGAACCCGTGGATATATCGCCAGAAGAGCGCCTCGACATTCTAGAAACGCTTGCCCTGGTAGATGCCACCCTCCACCGGCTGGGCGACAGAACCCGACGCATCTTCCTTGCCGTTCAGTTGGAAGGCCTCACCTACGGCGCTACTGCCGAGCAACTGGGCGTTTCCATTACGACCGTCAAGAAGCACGTGATTCGCGCCATGACCGAATGCCTGTTACTGATGGACGACGAAGAGTGAGGGCGTGATGAACCGCGACATCCTCGAAACCGCCGTGGCCTGGCATGTACGTCTCAACGCCGAACCGGACGATACGCAAACCCAGCAGGCTTGGCGCCACTGGCTGGCAGAGAGCCCGCTGCACCGCCAGGCCTGGGCCCGGGTCGAGCGCCTACAGCAGCGCCTGGGTAACCTACCTAACCAAACCGCCCTATATGCGCTGAACGGCGTACATACCCAGCGCCGGGCGTTCTTGCGCAGCCTGGGCGCACTGGCCCTGCTGGGAGGCGGAGGCTGGGCCGCAAGCGTTCAGGTAAAAGAGCACGGCTTATTGGCCGACCTGCGTACGGCTCCCGGCGAACGCCGAGCACTCACGCTGGATGATGGTAGCCAGCTGCACCTCAACACGCGCACCACCGTCGATGTGCACTTCTCCCCAACCGAACGCAAGCTTCAACTGCACGCTGGCGAGTTATTGGTAGAGACCGCCTCGGACGCGCTTTCGCGGCCCTTCTACGTCGATACCCCGGAAGGGCGCATCGAAGCACTGGGCACTCGTTTTAGCGTGCGCCATGAGGCCAAGCAGTGCCGCGTTGGGGTTTATCGCCATGCCGTGGCGCTTACGCCTCGCCAGCAGAGTAGCGCGGCATTGCACCTTCCTGCCGGGCATACCGCCACTTTCGATAGCACCCGTATTACCGCCGCCCCCTCTCCGCTGCCGCTAGGAGAAGATGCCTGGCTCAACGGCATGCTGAGCATCGTCGATTGGCCTCTGGAGCGCGTTGCCAACGAGCTGGCGCGCTATCGGCGTGGCTACGTCTCCTGCGACCCGGCCATTGCCCAGCTACGCGTCTCGGGCGCGCTGAAGATTGACGATACCGCACAGGCCTTCGATGCCTTGGCCGCATCACTGCCCATAGAGGTGCGTTACCTCACGCGCTACTGGGTACGCCTCCAGCCCGCGTAAGCGCGCGATAACAACGCGGGATAAAAAATTCATCTCAGGGGTGTCTGATTTTCATTTTCATTCGTCTTGTTATGTGAGCCGACACACAAGATGTCGCCCTTTCGCATTCAAGGTAGCGTCCATGACACCCCCAACCCCCTTACGCCCCAAGCGGCTTACCCAGGCCATAAGGTTGGCACTTTGCAGCCTGCTGCTAGGCCCTCTTCCTGCCCTTGCGCAGGGAGCGCCCAACGCCACGCGCGAAGAGATTCCCTTCACCGCCTACGACATTGCGCCCGGCGCGCTCGACCAAGCCCTAAGCCAGTTCGCTACCACAGCGGGCGTTACGCTGAGCTACCCGGCCGATTACACGGCTAACCGCGCATCGCCAGGGCTGTCGGGGTACTACACCGAAGAAGACGCTCTAACGCGTCTGCTGGAAGGCAACGATCTCTACATCGTGCCCATTCAGGGCGGCTACACGCTACAGCAAGGCAGCGGCTCACACGCCGCCACCTCCGCAACGGTTGCAAGCGACACCGCCTTAAGCACCGTTACCGTACAAGCCGACCGCCTAAACGACGACTGGGTCTACTACGAGCCGCGCTCGGTGAGTGTGATTAGCCGGGAGCAGATTGATCGCTTACCGCCTCGACATGCCGCCGACATGCTGATCGAGACACCAGGTGTCTACAGCGCGGTGAATACTCAAGATCCCGCGCTATCGGTCAATATCCGTGGTATGCAGGATTTTGGCCGCGTCAATATGATGATTGACGGTATGCGCCAGAACTTCAACGAGAATGCTCACCAGCAACGTAACGGCAACATGTATGTCGATTCGGAACTGCTTAGTGAAGTCGTAATTTCGAAAGGCCCTTCGTCCAACGTATACGGAGCAGGAGCCATTGCCGGTAGCGCCAACTTTCGTACTTTGAACTATGACGACATCATTATGGATGACAATGATGTTGGTGCCCGTATCCGAGCCAATACAGGGCTAGGCGGCGAAGGTAACGGGGTCAACTTTATCGGCAGTGTCGCGGTTGCAGGGCGTTTCGCCGATGACCGCCTGGGGTTGCTGGGCGCCCGAAGTCAGCGCAGCTTGGGGGAATATTCGCCGGGAAGCAGGAAGGAAAGCTTCGACTGGCTTCTTAGCGGTGTACAGGATGGCAATGACTTTCGCCGTGATGGAGAGCAGGTGGTAGATCGCGTTAAATTCAGTGACCAGACTCAGGACTCAAACCTTTTCAAAGCACGATGGAACCTGACACCAGATCAGTCGCTGCAGTTTACCTACCTGGATACCGAAATTTCCTACAACAATGTTTCTGATCGCCGGATTACTAATCCCGCTGATGGCAGCGCGCTCGATGGCGAAGAGGCATGGCAGAAACGCGGTGATGCTCAGGCGACGTCACAGTCCATCGGGCTCGAGTATGCCTTTAATCCTGAATCAGACTTGGTTGACCTAAACGCGAGAGTCTATCGAGTTTCTACCGATAACGAGCGTTATACCCAAGAGGGTCGCCCCGTCATGGTGGGCGACCTCAACATGACCGAAACGGCCTGGAGCATTGGTCTTTGTTCATCGACACCTTTTCCCGACAGTTGGCGCGAGGAGTGTGAAGCGGGTCTGGGATCTAATGTCGTAACCAGTATCGATACTTACGGGTTAGCACTTGAGAATACCGCTCGCTTTTCCCTTGGTGGGGTTGATGGTTTTCGTTTTAACCATGGTATTGAGTATTTTCAAGATCGCGGGGAGTCCAGTACTGCCTATGATAGACGTGGCAGTTCCATCACGGTATCCGACAATACGCTTCAGCCTAATGGAAAACGCAGCATTGCCAGTGCCTTCGGTAATTTAGTGTGGGAAAACGATACTTGGACACTCGGTGGAGGCCTACGCTACGACTATTACCGCCTTCAAGGCGATACCCGTGTACCCGGCGTGCAATGGAACTACCTAACTCGTCAGGAGAGGTTTGATCAAAAGTTTGACGAGGAAGCCAAGCAGCGAATGCGTGATGCTGGCACCTACGACACAATCTTTAACCGTGGCCTATACGCTCCTGGTTATGTTGCGGAGCATGGGATGTACGAGTATGAGGTCAATAATCGTGAGGATAAACTGCTGCCGACGCTGCAGGCAGCCTATCGTCCATCGGATTGGTTGGAGCTGTTCACCAGTTGGGGCGAATCATGGCGCCCACCAGCGCTGACTGAATCGTTAATGGAGGGCAGCCACCCCGGCGACCCCTTCGCCATTATGTTCCCAAATCCCTATGCAGATCCTGAAACCTCTCGTAGCTGGGAAGTGGGCTTTAATACCGTGTTTCAGGGATTACTGAAAGACGATGACCGTCTATTCAGTAAAGTGACCTACTACGATACCCGCGCCGATAACTACCTTATTACCAGCATGGCCAATGCAATGCCTGGCGTGGTTGCTGGCGCAGGGTTGGGCAACACCATGTTCATAAATAACCGTCTTCCCATGAACTTTCGCGGTATTGAACTTGAGCTGGATTACGACGCCCGCAATTGGTATACGCGCCTCAACTACACCCATGTACTTGGCGGTGACCAAAGTTTCTGCCAAGAAAGGTGGCCACTGGGTAGTCATCAGCCCCAGTTTGATATGGCCGACGAGCAAGGCAATTATACCGAAGAGCATCAATGGGCCATCGAAAACGGCTATGACTCCTACGAAAGCTTCCTTGATCAACAGTTGGTCTGCGCAACTGGTGGACAAGCCACTGGCTACGGTATGAACAGCGCCCGCAATGTACCGATGGATAGAGGAAGCTGGGTAATAGGGACACGCTTGTTCAATGAGAGGCTGGATATGGGAACACGCCTCAATTATAGCGCCGAAGGTAAACCTGAAGATTTCACGTATGCCATTTGGCCCAGCTATGTCACCTGGGATCTCTACGCCAGTTACCGCTTCAACGACCATCTACTTATGCGTGCTTCTATCGAAAACTTACGCGACCGGAATTACGTTCAAGGTTATTCGGATATTTTCTCACGCACCTATGGCCCTGGACGTACGGCAATGGCAGGGATAGAGCTGCAGTTCTAACCCCACCACAAACACGCCCTTCATACACGCGCATGAAGGGCGCTTGATGTGCTCCTCCGTTCTTACCCATAGCGAGTCCCTACATGCAAACACTTCCAAACCCGCCGCGTGGAAACGGTACCTTGCCGCTGAGCAAGCGCTTGAAGCTGGATACCCATAATGCCCACCAGCGGGTCGATGAGGCGATCATGGCGCTGTCGCCTTTTGCCAGCCTGGAAGGTTATCGGCGGTTTCTTCAGGTGCAGTATTGGTTTCAGCAGCAGACCACCGCGCTGTATCACCAACCCTCACTCAATGACTGGCTGGAAAGGCTCTCCGAACGCTGCCGTTACGCGGCCGTAGTACAGGACTGCCAGGACCTAAATCTCGATGACGCCACCTTGAAGCCATCGCCACTGGCGCCTCCGCCCATTCCCTCCCACGCGGCCGCCGTGGGCTGGCTTTATGTTAGCGAGGGCTCGAACCTGGGTGCCGCCTTCTTGCTGAAGTATGCCGACCAGCTTGGCCTGTCGGTCAACTTTGGTGCGCGCCACCTCGCTCCCAGCGATTCCGGCCGTGGGCTACATTGGCGCCGCTTTACCGCCCAGCTCGATGCGCTGCCACTCTCCGCAAAGCAAGCGACCGAGGCCCTGCATGGTGCTAGGGATGCTTTTCAATACGTTAAAGACCTAACGGCCATCTTCGCACCACTTTGAGGGTGGACGTTGTATCACTGCCTAGAGAACCACGCCGTATGAATGACACGCCCATCTCGCCTTCCTCGCCGGGAACACGCAAGCGTGCCCCCGCGCGCCGCCCGCTGGTACGCGCCCTTTGGGTGGCGCTTGCCGCGCTGAGCTTTGGCATCGGGGTCATCGGTATTTTCGTGCCGCTGCTGCCGACCACCGAGTTCATGCTCGGGGCGGTCTACTGCGCCTCCAAAGGGTCGCCGCGCTTCGAGGCTTGGATTCGTTCGCGGCGCTACGTAGGGCCGTTGATCAAGAACTGGGAGACCGAGCGTGCTATTTCTCGGCGCGCCAAATACGTCGCGGTAAGCAGCATCATCGCCAGCGCCATGCTGCTGCTTTGGCATTTGGGAGAAGGCTGGCTACGCTGGGCCATCGTCGTGCTGCTGGCAAGCGTAGCGCTATGGTTGGCAACCCGGCCGGAGCCCACGGCGGTAGAGGCAGAGTCCTGAAGCCAACATTCACTTCTCACCTAAGCCTCAAGGCAGGCCAACAGGCCTGCTCACCCTGTGTTTCCGACTTTTTTCGCACAAAAAATAGAAAATTAATCTCTTTAAATTCAACTGGTTGAAAAATAATTTGTAAATAACCAGAAAAACCTATGAGGAAGGTCAGGCTTTCAATCGTTATTAGTAATGAATGATAATCATTACTTAGCAAGGGAGCTTGGCATTCATGAATCAGGGTTTTCAACGCCGCCCGCTGGCCCAGGCACTACTGTCGCCGCCGCGAACGTTACTCAGGCGCACCACGCTCGCCGTCATGGTTGGCTTGTTGACTGCCTCTGCGCAGGCACAAAGCACTGCGGCCGCTGGTGCGCCTGCCTCGCAAGGCGTACAACAGCGCTATAGCTTCGATTTCCCTGAACAGCACTTGCTCTACTCATTGGGCCAGTTTACCGCGCTCACCCAAATCTCCGTGGTTCGCGAAGATGGCCAACCCATCGAGGGCATGGCCCCGGCGCTGCAAGGCGACATGACCGCCGCAGAAGCCCTTCAAACGCTTCTAGCCGACTCTTCTCTCACCGCCGTTTACCGCAACCCCCGCTCGATAGAGCTCCTCTCCCCCAGCGCCGTTTCCGCCGCTGGCGGCGAAGCAGCCCTCAGCACCGTTACCGTCGAAGCCGACCGCCTAAACGACGACTGGGTCTACTACGAGCCGCGCTCGGTGAGTGTGATTAGTCGGGAGCAGATTGATCGTACGCCACCGCGCCACGCGGCGGATATGTTGCAAGATACGCCAGGCGTCTACAGCGCCATCAATGCCCAAGACCCGGGGCTTTCGGTCAATATTCGTGGCATGCAGGACTTTGGCCGCGTCAACATGATGATCGATGGCATGCGCCAGAACTTCAACGAAAACGGTCACCAACAGCGCAATGGCACCATGTATGTCGACTCTGAGTTATTGTCGGATGTCGTCATCGAGAAAGGGGCCAGTACCGGCGTTCATGGCGCCGGGGCCATTGCCGGTAGCGCTAACTTTCGCACCATCGATGTGGACGACGTGCTACTGCCCGGCAACGATATCGGTGTACGCCTACGCGGCATGACCGGCGTCGGTGGCCGTAGCAATGGGGTCAACTTCATCGGCAGCGCCGCCGTGGCGGGACGTTTTGGCGACCGTTTGGAACTCCTGGCGGCCCGCAGCAACCGCAACTTCGGCGAATATGCCCCTGGCCGTCGGCGCCCTAATTACGATTTCCTGACGGTCGGCGTGCAGGATCAATTTCACCAAGAAATTCAGCAAGATGTAGAGCGCGTGCGGTTTACCGACAACGAGCAGGACTCGAACCTGTTCAAAGCGCGTTTTCATATCGATGACGATCAGTCGCTAACGTTTTCCTACTTAGGCACCGAGCTCTCTTATAACAACGTCTCTGATCGGCAGGTCTTACGAGCCGGAGAGGTAGTCGACGGCGATAATGCCTGGCGCCGCTTTGGCGATGCCAATACCACCTCCGATTCGGTCAGCCTGCGCTATAACCTCAACCCTGAATCGCCTTTGATCAACCTCGAAGCGAATGCCTATTTCGTTTCTACCGAGGGGAACCGCTATATCGAAGCGGGCAGGCCGGTGATTCAAGGCGGCACCAACATGACTGATCTGGCATGGATGATTGGCGTCTGCGAAACCAATCCAGTGCAGGATAGTTACTACAACGCTTGCCGAGCAGGTCTCGATAACAATAACCGCACTGAAATCGATACCTACGGCTTTACGCTGGAAAATACCGCGCGCTTTTCACTAGGCGGAATCGACGGATTTTCGTCCAACCATGGTATCGAGTACTTCATCGACAAGGGTAAATCGACGACGACACAAGAGCGCGGCGGGCGACAGTTTGGCGGTAGCCAAAACACCATGCAGCCCAACGGTGAACGCAGTATTGCCAGCGCCTTTGGTAACTTACAGTGGGAAGATGAGACCTTCACCCTGGCAGCCGGACTTCGTTACGACTACTACAAGCTTAAGGGGTCAACACAGTTGCCTGGAGTAGAGTGGACATACCATAACCGCTACGAAAGAGCGTTAAGAAGAGCTGAAAGCGGTCTGAGGACTCGGAGATCCAACTGCGTCAGTACTATCATTCCAGAGCAAAAAAGACAGACAGCTTGCGATGATATTCCGACTTGGGAAGGTTACGTCAACGATCCAACATCAATGATCGACTATGAGACAAGCTGGCGTTACGAACCTACTTGGTTATCGGATACCGTGATGCAAGATTACGATGTCGATAACAGCATGGATAAGCTGCTGCCAACGTTATCCGCGGCCTACCGCCCCAATGGGAACGTCGAACTATTTGCTAATTGGGGCCGTGGCTGGCGGCCACCGGCACTTACCGAAACCTTGATGCAGGGCAGCCACCCAGGTGACCCTTTTGCAGTGTTATTCCCTAATCCCCACGCACAACCGGAAACCTCGCGCAGTTGGGACGTAGGTGCCAACTTTACTGCCCAAGACCTCTTTCGCGATGGAGACCGCTTTTTCAGCAAGCTTTCCTACTATGACACCCGCGTGGATAACTACCTGATCACCTCTATGGTTAACGTGATGCCAGGGCAGCAAGGAGGGCTGGGCCACACCATGTTCGTGCCCAACCTGCTACCGATGAACTTCCGTGGTTTAGAGCTGGAGATCGATTACGACGCTGAAAATTGGTATGCCCAAGCTAACTACACACATGTACTGGGTAGCGATAATCAGTTCTGCCAGAAGATCTATCCTTTGGGCAGCGGTAATATCCGCGAAGATATACCGGATGAGAACGGAAACTACTCTGACGCCCACTACGAAGCCATCGAGGCTGGCTACGACTCTTATGAAGCCATGAGAGATGATCTGACCTATTGCGGCATCGATGTCATCGGTATGAACAGCGCCCGGCAATTGCCCATGGATCGCGGCAGCCTCACCTTCGGTACCCGCTGGTTAGATCAGCGCCTGGATGTAGGCACACGCCTCAATTACAGCGCAGGCGGCGGCCCAAAAGATTTCGATTTCGACCTCTGGCCCACTTACGCCACATGGGACCTCTACGCCAGCTACCAAGTCAGCCCTAACCTGCTTCTACGCGCCACCATGCTTAACGTGCGTGATCGCAACTACGTGACCGGCTACTCGGATATTTTCTCCAAGAGTTACGGTGCGGGCCGCACCCTAATGGCCGGGGCAGAACTGCGTTTTTAATTTAATCGCAGCGCACGACTGCGCTGCTAACGAACATGCCCATCCAGTGGGCATGCAGGGCAGATAACTCACGTTATCTGCCAATCACGGCCTCAAAGCCAACATTGATAAATCAAGGAGACTGAAAATGTCCATTAGCTATACTTATGATGAAGCCTATTTCCCTGATACGTTTTCAACCGGCACGCTAGAACTCCTGTTAACAGAGTTTCAAAAGGAGGGAGCCGGTGGGGAGCATAGCAACGATAACCCAGGTGGTATCAATACTGGAGGATTCTTCACCAACGGAGTTAGCTCAGGCTTGGCGGGCGATACTTACGCTATGGCTAACAATGATGGCGACTTCGCTTTCTCCGCCACTGGCAGCCTTTCCTATAACTTCGCTGACCATGCACTGACGGGCACCTTGACGGGGCTTACGTTGGGTGCGGGCCTTAATAATGGGGAAGTGATCAACGACTTCATCACCTTCACCTTCGATGATCCCATCGTTTCCAGCCATGATGGCCGTGGTAACGAAGTGCACGACATCATTTGGGGCCTGATGAACGGTTCGGTGAACGGTGCCGACGATAGTGCTGGCACTGGCACCAGTGGCGGCTTGCTGGCAGTGCTTGAAGACGCAGGCATCCTCGGCGATGCCATTCCGGCATCCGTTACCGGTGTTGCTGCCAGCGACTTCGACTTCGCCCTGGCGGCGTGAGCCACGCTATCGCTGTAAAAAACCAATAAAAAAAGCAAGGGAAGGATCCCTTGCTGAGTGTTCGAACACCGCGCCTCAGGCTTAGGCCCTGGCGCGGTGCCTGCGCATTCTCGCCAGTTGCGGCGTAATGTCAAGCAGGACGTGACGAAACCATCAATGAGAGAACGAATTCGAGCCGAATGGCTTGGGTTTAGAGCCCAAGCGCGTTCGTCTTTTTGTCATGTGATTTTCAGGACACGCCGCCATGCCCGCCACTTCCCGCCGCTCCACCGGCAATGAACTCACCCAAGCGTTGGGGCGCTATCGCGGCGCGTTACGCTGCGTGGGGTTGTTCAGCGCCATCATCAACCTGCTGATGTTGGTGCCACCCCTATATATGTTGCAGGTGTACGACCGCGTGTTGGCTTCGGGCAATACCACCACTCTGATGATGCTGACGCTCATGGCCCTGGGGCTGCTGGCGCTCATGGGTGCTTTGGAGTACGTGCGCAGCTTGGCGGTCATCCACATTGGCGAGCGCTTCGACCAGCAGCTGGGCCAACGTGCCTATACGGCGGCCTTCGAGCGCGGCTTGAGTGGGCAAGCCGCGCAGGCAGGGCAAGCTACGCGCGATCTCGACTCGCTGCGTCAGTTCATCACCGGTAATGCCGTGTTCGCCTTCTTCGATGCGCCCTGGTTCCCGCTCTATTTGCTGGTGATGTTCATGTTTCACCCCTGGATTGGCTGTTTGGCGCTGGTGGGGGCGCTGCTGCTAGTGGGGCTGGCGTGGCTCAACGAACGGGTATCACGCGCGCCTTTGCGCGAGGCGGGGGCGCTTTCGGTACAGGCCAATGCCACGGCAGAAGCGCAGCTTCGTCACGCCGATAGCATCGAGTCGATGGGCATGCTGAGTGCTTTTGCAGCGCGCTGGGGGCATCTGCACGCGGGGTTCGTGACGCTTCAAGGCATCGCCAGCGAGCGCACTGCGCTGATCACCGCCATCTCCAAGAGCTTGCGCATCGCGTTGCAGTCGTTGGTGTTGGGGCTGGGTGCGTGGCTGGCAATTGGCGGCGAGATAAGCCCAGGCACGATGATCGCGGGTTCCATTCTAATGGGCCGCGCGTTGAGCCCCATCGACCAAGTGATCAATGCCTGGCGGCAGTGGAGCTCGACGCGGCTGGCCTACCAGCGCTTGCAGGCGTTGCTGGCGGCCTACCCCGCCCGTGAACCGGGCATGACGCTACCCGCACCCAAGGGGCGTGTCGATGTCGAACCGCTAAGCGCCATGCCGCCGGGTGCCACTGCGCCAACGCTGGTGCAGGTAGGTTTCGCCCTCGAGCCCGGTAGTTTGATGGGCGTGATCGGCCCTTCGGGGTCGGGCAAATCGACCCTAGCCAAGCTGTTGGTAGGCGTATGGAAGCCACGGGTAGGCGCCGTGCGGTTGGATGGCGCCGATATCCAACACTGGGACAAAGCGCAACTAGGCCCGCACATTGGCTATCTACCTCAGGACGTAGAGCTATTCGCGGGGAGTGTGGCCGAGAACATCGCCCGCTTTACCGCGCCAGAACCCGAGCGCGTGGTCGAGGCCGCACGCATTGCCGGGGTGCACGAACTGATTCTCAACCTGCCCCAGGGCTACGATACGCTGCTGGGCGAAGGCGGCCTGGGGCTTTCCGGCGGCCAGCGCCAGCGCATCGGCCTGGCCCGAGCGCTATATGGCACGCCCGCCTTCATCGTGCTGGACGAACCCAACGCCAACCTCGACGACAGCGGCGAAAAAGCCCTTTTGGCCGCACTGACCCAGCTGCGCGAACGCGGGGTTACGGTCGTGCTGATCACCCATCGCCCGCAGGTGCTAAAGGCCACCACGCACCTGTTGGCGCTGCGCAGCGGTCGGCTGCAAAAGTTCGGCCCCACGAGTGAGGTACTGAGCGCCATGAGCGCCGCCCGGCAGGCAGCAGCACCCACGGCAGCCCCGCTTGGCAACGCCTATGGGCAAAGCGCCTATACCTACGGCAACGTCGCCATCAATGGTCATGCGAATCATGGGCAGGCTCACCCAGAACGGACGAATAAAGGACAGGCCAATACAGGACACGAGGAGCAACGCGCATGACCAGCGAACATCACACGCCTGCGGTAGCGCCTACCCCTCACGCCAGCCCTTCCACCCTGCCAGATTGGCAGGCCATGGCCATGCGGCGCACGCGCAAGCCGTGGCGCTTGGGTGGGCTTTTGCTCATCGCAGGGCTCGCAGCATTCGTCATCTGGGCCGCCTGGGCACCGCTGGATAATGGCATCGCCGTGCCTGCCACGGTGGTGGTATCAGGAAACCGCCAGGCGGTCGAGCATCCTACCGGGGGTACGGTCGAAAGGCTTTGGGTGCGCGATGGCGATCACGTGGATCAAGGGCAGCCGCTGGTTAGCCTGGATACCACGCAGCTACAAAACGAGGCCGAGGTGCTGCGCTTGCAGCACGCCTCGGCGCTGGCGGAAACGGCGCGCCTGGAAGCCGAGCGCGATGGGCAAGCGAGCATCACCTTCCCGCCCGATCTCATGCCCTCGGGCGATGCCGATATCGAGACGCTCGTCAGCCAGCAGCGCTTGCTCTTTGCCAGCCGCCGCAGCGCCCTAGACGCCGAACTCGCGGGTCTTAGGGCCAGCCTTGCCGGGCAGCGCGCCCAAGCCACCGGCCTTGAGGCGTCGCTCGGCCAGCAGCGCGCCCGCCTTGACGTGCTTAGCGAGCAGCGGCGCAACCTAAGCGAGCTGGCCGCCGGTGGCTACATACCGCGCAACCGAATGCTGGAATTCGAAGGCAGCTATGCCCAACTACAGGGCGATATTGCCAGCGCTAACGGCACCCTATTGCAAACCCAACGCCAAATCGACGAGCTAGCGCTGCGCCTGACCCAGCTCCAGGACGAGTACCAGCGCGAAGTGGGCGAAGCGCTGGCTCAGGCCCGCCTGCGCGGCCAAGAAGCTGCCGGGCGTATGGCCAACAACGCCTACGAGCAGGCACACGCAATCATTCGTGCCCCGCGCTCGGGCCGGGTGGTGGGGCTTGCCCTGCACACCGAAGGCGGCGTGGCGCAGCCCGGCAGCCTACTGATGGAAATCGTTCCCCAAGACGAGCCACTGCGCGTGGAGGGCCAACTGCCTGTCGACCAGATCGACCGCGTAGCACCGGGCCTGCCGGTAGAGCTTGCCTTCACCGCCTTCGAGCGCAGCAGCACGCCACGCATTCCAGGGACGGTTACCCAGGTCTCTGCCGACCGTTTGATCGACCAAGCCAGCGGCCTACCCTACTACCGCCTGGAGGTCGAGGTCGCCAACGACGATCTAGCAGTGCTGGGCACGGCGCCGCTAAAGGCAGGCATGCCGGTGGAGGCATTCGTCCGTACGGGTGAGCGTTCACTGCTCAACTATCTGTTCAAGCCGCTGATCGACCGCGCACGCACGGCATGGGGAGACGCATGAGGTTGTTACGTTCCACGGCAGTAAAACTCAGCATCGGCTGCTGGCTCTGCCTGCCCCTGGCTGCCCAGGCGCTGGATTTTCAGACCGCTTACGACTACGCCCGCCAATACGATCCTACTTTGCTTGCCGCACAAAATGCCCGCGATGCCGGGCAGCAGGAGCGCGCCCTTGGGCGCTCACGGCTGCTGCCTACGCTTGGCTACCGCTACTCCTACGCGCGCAATCACTCTGACGTAGAGCAGTCGACCCCGCGGGGCACGACCACCAACGACATGCGCTACTCGAGCCACACCTCGGCGGTGACCCTAACCCAGCCGCTGCTGGATGCGGCGGCCTTCGCCCAGTATCAGGCAGGCAAGGCACGCGCCGAGGCCGCCGAGGCAACGCTTGCCCGCGCCTACCAAGCGCTCGCCGTGCGGGTACTTCAGGCCTACACCGATGCCCTTTATGCCGAGGACGATATCGCCCTGGCCGAAGCGCACCTGCGGGCATTGGAAGAGGAATCGGAAAAAAGCGCCCAGTTCGTCGCCTATGGCGAGGGCACGCGTACCGATCAGTTGGAAATTGCTGCCCAAACGCGGCTGGTCGAAGCGCGCCTGATCGAAGCCGAGGATCGCTTACAGGATGCGCATAACGCACTCGATCTGCTCATTGGCCAGCGACCTGCCACGCCCCTGGCCCCGCTTCGCCCGGAGGCCTGGGCTATGCTTGCAGCACAGGCGCAAGCGAGTGACACCACGTTAGACGAGTGGCAAACCTTGGCGCTGGCTCATAACCCAGAGCTTGCGGCACAGCGCAGCGCCCTGGATGCCTCGCGCCATCAGGTTCATGCCCAGTACGCCGGCCACCTGCCCACGGTACAGCTTTATGCCCGTAGCCAGATTTCCGACTCCAGCAGCGAAAACACCATCGGCCAGCGCTACGACACCGACAGCATCGGCGTCGAGGTCAATCTGCCGCTCTATTCGGGCGGGCGGGTCGTAGCCGCCAGCCGCCAGGCGCAGAGTACCTTCGAACAGCAGCGCCACGAGTTGGATGCCGCTACGGCAGAAATTCTCAACGACGTAGAGCGCCAGTATCGGCTGGTACGCAGCAGACAGCGGCGTGAAGAGGCGTACCGGCAATCCGTCGAGGCCGCCACCCAGCGTGTGGAAGCGACCCAACGCAGCCTGGAAGGCGGCGAGCGCACCCACCTGGACGTGCTGGATGCCGAAAGCCAACGCTTCGAGGCGTTGCGCGACCTAGCGCGGGCTCGCTACGATTACCTAGTGGCCTGGCTGAGCCTGCGCTGGCAAGCGGGGCAACTCGATGACAGCGACATCGCCCAGGTGGCGAACTACTTCTGAACGATTTACGGCGACCCTGCCCGCAGCTTAGAGAGCCACGACGCATGAAAGAAACGCCTCCGTCCTCCCCACCGACAGCGACTCCGTCAACACCGCCTAAACGTGCACCTGCACGCAGCCCGCTGGCCCGCGCCCTCTGGGTGGGGCTGGCCGCGTTGAGCTTCGGCATCGGGGTCATCGGTATCTTCGTGCCGTTGCTGCCGACCACCGAGTTCATGTTCGGGGCGATCTACTGCGCCTCCAAGGGGTCGCCGCGCTTCGAGGCTTGGATTCGCTCGCGGCGCTACGTAGGGCCATTGATCAAGAACTGGGAGACCGAGCGCGCCATTTCTCGGCGCGCCAAATACGTCGCGGTGAGCAGCATCATCGCCAGCGCCATGCTGCTGCTTTGGCATTTGGGGGAAGGCTGGCTACGCTGGGCCATCGTCGTGCTGTTGGCAAGCGTGGCGCTGTGGCTGGCGACCCGGCCGGAGCCGAGCTCGCCCTCCTCTTGAGTCGATTCTATTGCATCGACCTATTGCGTCGGCTTTGCCTAATAAGCACACCGTGATTAGTACACCGCAGTTAGCGGATACGGCACTGGGTAGGCTCGGCGCTGCCTGCCGTCCAGGTGGCCTCATTGCCCTTGCCCCGGAATTCGTAGTCGGTCGAGGCGTACCACATGCCCGAAGCAGGGCGCTGGCTCTCCAAACCGATCACGTTGCCGTCCAGCGTTACTAGCGCTAGGTCTTGTCGCTGATCGAACGCAACCGAGAACGTCGTGCCGTCATCGCAGCGGTAATCAGCGTGCGGAAAAGCTGCATGCTTGGCATCCCCTTGCGAAGCGGAAGGGTGCGCACAGCCCGCGAGCGCCAAGGTAGCCAACAGCGCCGCCCCAGAAAGCGTACCTTGAGATAAGAAGCGTAAAGACATCATGGACACCATCCTTGCGTCGTTGAGCAGTCGTCTTGAACCGGCTTGTGTAGCCTAGCTTGCCGTTCAAGTATGGTGGCAGGTGCTCAGGACGACAACGTTGGCGTCGAAGATGCCTGCTCTGTACTGGCGTACTTCATCCACGTCTTGCCCAGATGTTTACGTAACTCGATGCCCAAGCGTTCACTATCGCGCGCTTCGAGCGCCGCCATGATGGCCTCGTGCTCGTCCATCGCCCGCGACCACTTCTCGGTCTTTTCGTTGGAGAGATAGCGCACGCGATAAAGCTGCCGGCTCAGATTGGCGTGCATATCAACGAGCGTCGCATTCCCAGAAAGCGCCACGATGCGGTTATGAATACTTTGGTTCAGGCGAAAGTACGCTTGGCGATCCAGCCGAATGAAGGCAGCTTTCATCTCATAATGCAGCGCTTTTAGCTCGGCGATATCACCATCGCTTGCCCGCTGGCACGTTAGCTCGCCAGCGGCTTGTTCCAGCACGCTGAGCACGTAGGCCTTCTCTTTCATATCCTCGGGGCTAACATCGGCAACTACCGCGCCTCTGTGCGGTAGAAGCACGACGAGCCCTTCGGTGGCTAAAATCTTCAATGCCTCGCGCAGCGGCGTGCGCGACACGTCGAGCTCCTCGGCTAGCTTTCGCTCGGGCAGGCGTTGCCCAGGCTGAAAGCGGTCCATCACGATATGTTCACGAAGAAAAGTGGCTACTTTATCGACCAGCCCCGCATGGCTGACTTGGTTGGCTTCTTCCATGGCGTTTGCGCTCTTTCAATGAGGCGCAAGAATGGCATACCAAAACTAGCCTTTCAAATCCTAAACCCTCTATCAAGGAACAAAAATAGGCTTGTTTTTCATATAAATATGCTTAAAAAAGCGCCACCAAAGACCAAAGTATAAGCGCCGAATAATTGACCGCAAAAATGGTATACCACAACATGAATCATATATCGGGGCTTAAGGTTTGGCAGGACGCAACGCTTTACCCTTAGCTCAGCGCTACGCCATTCGCGTTCAATAACACATAAAAGAACATATATATGAACTACTTATACCATTTCAATTCAGAAAGAGTGGTCGAAGCCTGTATTGCAGGAGCAGGTGATTTTGGCCGCGGCGTACTGCGCCAAGCGGAACAGATGCGCCAACTCTCTGCCCGCATTGCGATCGACGTTAGCCCTGAGAAAGCAGCAGAGGCCATTGTTAATGCTGGTATTTCCAAAGAAAAAATAATGGTATGCCATTCTGAGAAAGACGCACAGCAAGCATGGGAGCGGGGTGATTACGTGGCAGCAGGCAACTTCGAAACGGTTGCCGCCCTGCCCTTCGACATTCTGGTCGAGTCCACCGGCATACCCGATATTGGCGCCCGCTACGCCGAAGCGGCGCTGTTGGCAGGCAAGCACGTGGGGATCGCGACCAAAGAGACCGAGTCGGTCGTCGGCCCTTACCTGACACGCTTAGCAGAAAAACAGGCACGTTTGTTCACGCCGCTCGATGGCGACCAGCCCAGCTTGTTGATCGGGTTGGTCACCTGGGCGAGAACGCTCGGCTTCGAGATCATCGCCGCGGGCAAAAGCAGCGAATACGACTTCGTCTGGGATGAAGCGCGCAACATCGTAACGTGCAACGGCATCGAGTACCCGGCAGCAGACCTCGCCGAGCACTGGACACTGGGCGAGCACGCAGGCGCTACCGCTCAGGCACGCAGCAAGGCGCTGGCGGCCATTGCGCAAATCTCGGTTCCCGATCTGTGTGAGATGGTCAACGTAGCTAACGCAACGGGGCTCGCTCCTGATCGCCCTGAGTTTCATGCCATGGTGCTACGCACCGACGAAGTGCCCACGCTGTTGGACGCCGAAACCCAGGGGGGTGTGCTTCAGGGTATCGAGCGTTTGGAAGTGTTCAACTGCCTGCGCCGCCCAGATGAGCTGAGTTTTGCCGGTGGCGTCTTCGTCGTGGTGCGCTGTGAAGATCCGCACGTGTGGAAGCTCTTGAAGGACAAGGGCCACGTCCTGAGCCGTAACGGCACTAGCGCCATGGTTTACCTGCCACGCCATCTGCTTGGCCTGGAAGCGCCGATTTCGCTGCTGGACGCCGTGCTCAATGGCTTGCCCTCGGGTGGCGGCCACGACACCACGCCGAAGTTCGACCTTACCGCACGGGCAACGCGCGATATCGCAGCAGGACAGTTGTTGGAAATGAAAGGCCACCATCGCCACATCGATGGCCTTCGCCCGGAAATTCATCCAGCTGCCGCGCTAGCCGACACCGCTAACGTGCCCTTCTATCTGCTTCCGGGTGCCGAGGTCGTTCGCGATATTGCCGCAGGACAAGCCATCACTTTGGCGGATGTACGCCTACCGGCATCGCGGCTTTACGAGCTACGCCTGGAGCAGGATCGCCTGTTCCATAAGTAACCCTTACGCCTCGGCGTTAACGCAGTGCCAAGGGTAGCGCCACCAACGGCTGCCCTGGCATCACCAAGAGCAACGTTCGTCAGCAACCAAAGCAACAACAAACAGACGTGGAGAATCGCCACTCATGAACAATCATCTCAAGCACCTTACCTTGGGCCTAGCCATGCTGGGCGTATCGGCAGGCGTCAGTGCCAGCGACGCCGACGACTTCCCCAGCAAGCCCCTCCAGCTTCTCGTTGCGGCAGGCGCGGGGGGCGGTACCGACAACTTCGCTCGCGTGGTGCGCCCTATGCTCGAAGAAGCACTGGGCGGCGCTCGCTCCACCGTCATCAACCTGCCTGCCGCCTCGGGCGCCTTGGCCCACCAGCGCACTGCCAACGGTGCTGCGGATGGGCATACCCTGGACTTCGCCTCCACCACCTTCGTGACGTCGCTGGCAGCGGGACAGAACCCCGTAGGGCTCGATCAGGTGACGCCTCTGGCGCGTATGCAGTCGGATGTGATGGCGCTGTTCGTCAATCCCGAGCGCTTCGAGGATTTTGACGCCTTCATGGCCTACGCCGAAGAGCATCCGGGTGAAATCAACGTGGGGGGCACGCATACGGCAAGCCCAGACCACGTGGCGTTTCTAGCCCTGCGCGATGCTTCTGGCATCGACATGAACTTCATTCCCTACGACAGCACCGGTAACGCCACGGCCAACGTACTGGGCGGCAACATCGATGCCACCACGACGTCCCTCAGCCCGCTTTTGAGCTATATCGATGCCGGGCAGATGGCGCCGATTCTGGTCTTTAGCGACGAACGTTTAGAAGACTACCCCGACGTTCCCACCACGGTGGAGAATGGCTGGGACCTGACCGACGGCAATGACCGTGCGATCTTCGTCCACGCCAGCACCCCCGATGCGATCGTCGAGAAGCTCGAGACGGCCCTCAAGGAGGTCTACGACTCCGAGGAGTATCAAAGCTACGCCGAGCGCGTGAACCTCACCTACCGCGAAGGCTGGATGAGCAGTGACGAGTACCGCCAGCGTCTCGAGAACAACTTCGAGCTCTACTCGCGCCTGCTGCAGGACGACTAACGCAAAGCCGGGTTGGAAGGGGGCTTTGCCCTCTTCTTCGTCGTCACTCGAAAGCGCCTGGCTAACAGGCGCTTTCTTCACTCCTTCAGGGTTTGTCATGCACGCCAAGATATCTCTCTTCGCGTTGGGCGTCGTAGCACTCGCTGTCGCCAGTTTGTACCCGACGCTTCAGTTTCCAAGCTCCGCCGAGGTGTCGACCTTCATCGGCCCACGGGTATGGCCGCTGGCCTTGCTGGTCATTCTCATTGCCCTTGGCCTTTTATTGTTGCTGCTTACTTGGCGGTCACGTGCGAGCGACCCCGCTACCGCGCCTACCGATGACACACCGCGCCGTGCTGGCTTTTCGCTGGGAAGAATGCGGCATTGGTGGCTGATGCTGGCAACCCTTGCCTACACCTTGCTGATGCAGCAGGTGGGCTTCTTGATTGCCAGTCTCACCTTCACCCTCATCGGTACGTACCTATTGGGCGCACGCTCCTGGGTCGCCATCGCGATCACTCTGGTCGTTGCTGGCGTCTTGATGCAAGGCGTCTTCGTTTCACTTCTGGGCATCCCCATGCCGTAGGCAGTTGCCTGCCAACGCGGACTTTTTAGGGAGTCGATCATGCTAGAACATTTTATTGGCGGCCTTGCCGTCGTGATGCAGCCCCTCAACCTGCTGCTACTTACCTCGGCGGTGTTCATTGGCTTCATTGGTGGCGCATTACCCGGCATCAGCGGTGTGATTCTGGTCGTCATTCTGCTGCCCGTGACGTACGGCATGGAGCCAACCACCGCCTTCATGGTGCTCACGGCGATCTATGGCGCTACCGTTTTCTCCGGGCTCATTACCGCCATTCTCTACCGCGCACCAGGCACGCCCGAAGCCGTCATGACGGCCTTCGATGGCTATCCCATGACCCAGCGCGGCGAAGCTGGCAAAGCGCTCGGCATCGGCGTATTGAGCTCGGCCATCGGCGGTTTGGTGGGCACCGTTGCACTAATTATTTTCACCCCGATGCTCGCTAGCATGGCGCTGCGCTTCTCCTCGCCCGAATACTTCGCCTTGGCAGTGCTTGGCCTTACCGTGGTGGCATCGCTAGGCGGGCGACTCATTTTCGGGCTTATCGGCGCGGCCCTGGGTCTATTCATCGCGACCATCGGTATCGATCCACTCACGGGTACCAGCCGCTATACGTTCGGCAATCTCAACCTGGCCGAGGGCGTAGGCCTGATCCCGGTCATCGTGGGGCTGTTCGCCGTATCAGAGGTGATGAAGCGAACACTGGATCACGAGAGCCATCAGCCGCTCAAGAAGGTGAAGATCAAAATCTTCGATCTTCCCATTCTGCGCCAGATTGGCGTTACGCTGTCGCGCTCCTCTCTCATTGGCGTCATCATCGGTATTCTGCCCGGCATTGGCGCCAGCACGGCCGCAATGGTCAGCTATAGCGAAACGGTACGCTGGTCCAAGCATCCGGAAAAATTCGGCAAGGGGGCGCCCGAAGGTATCGCGGCTCCGGAGTCCGCCAACAACGCGGCTGCCATGGGAGCACTGGTTCCGCTTTTCGCGCTGGGCATTCCCGGCAGCGGCACCACGGCGGTGATCCTAGGCGCCTTCATCATGCACGGCCTGCAACCAGGGCCCATGTTCATGGTCAGCAGCAGCGACCTGATCTACGCCGTTTTTGCCGGCCTCTTCATCGTCAACTTCATGATCTTGCTGTTCTCGAAGCCATTCATTGCGCTCTTCACCAAGCTGCTGAACGTTCCCTATTCGGCTCTTGGCCCCTTGATCATCATGTGCTGTGTGGTGGGAACCTACTCGGTGCGCAACTCCATGTTCGATGTCTGGCTGATGCTGGGTTTCGGCGTGCTCGGCTATTTGCTCGAGAAGATCAATTTTCCTCTCGTGTCGATCATTTTGGGCCTCGTCCTTGGTCCCATTGCCGAAAGCGAACTGCGCCGCGCACTATCTATGTCGCAGGGTGATGTCAGCATTTTCCTATCGCGCCCGATTAGCGCATCGCTCTTGGCCGTAGCGGCACTGCTGTTGGCCGTTACCCTCATCGCTCCGCTCATCAAGCGGGCTCGTCGCAAGACGGCCGCCGCATGACGCGCGCTCTCCGGAGGTTTTCATGACCATCGTACTCGGCGCCATTGCCGACGACTTCACTGGCGCGACCGACCTCGCCAACAATTTGGTGCGCGGTGGCATGCGCTGTGTTCAAGTGATCGGCGTGCCAAGCGCGCCCATTCAGCTCGATGACGTCGACGCCGTAATCGTGGCACTGAAGTCGCGCTCCTGCCCCAGTGAAGAGGCGGTTTCGGCCTCTTTGAAAGCGCTGACTTGGCTGCAACAACTGGGCGTACGCCAACTCTTCTTCAAATACTGCTCCACCTTCGACTCGACCGACCAAGGCAACATCGGCCCCGTTGCGGATGCGCTGCTCGACCAGCTAGGGGCACGGCAAACGGTGATGGTGCCTGCCTTTCCGGTCAACGGGCGTACCGTTTACCAGGGCCATCTCTTCGTCGGTGATCGTCTGCTCAACGACAGCGGCATGCAACACCACCCGCTAACGCCGATGACCGACGCGGACCTCGTACGCGTCTTGAGCCGCCAAACCCCGCACGGCGTTGGCCTAGTCGCGCACGCGACAATTGCCCAGGGCACAGAGGCCATTCAACAGCGCTTGGAAGCGCTCGCCCGGCAAGACGTGCGCCATGTGATCTGTGACAGCGTCAGCGATGGCGACCTCGAACGACTCGCCGAGGCGGTCTCCTCACAGCCACTGGTGACCGGCGGTTCGGGTCTCGGGCAGGCCCTGCCCGAGCGCTATCGACGTCAAGGTTGGCTTGCGCCGATTGCCGAACCCGGGCGCCTTCAGTCCGCTAGTGGGCGCGCCTTGGTGCTGTCGGGCAGCTGCTCGCGGGCAACGCTTGCTCAAGTGGACGCTTTTCTCGAACGCCACCCTGGCGCAGGCTTTGCGCTCGATCCACTCTCCTTGGCCAAAGACGACGTTCAATGGGAGAGTGCTTTTGGCTTCGCGTTGAAGCGCCTCGCGGACGACGAGCCCGTGCTGATATACGCCTCCGCCAACCCCGAAAAAGTACACCAAGCGCAAGCCGAACTAGGTGTAGCCCAGGCGGGAGAGCTGGTCGAACGCGCGCTAAGCCAGCTCGCTGCCTCTTTGGTCAACGAGGGCGTAGGGCGTCTCGTCGTGGCCGGTGGGGAAACGTCGGGGGCCGTGGTCTCTGCCTTGGGTATCCAGGCGCTGCGTATTGGCGAACAGATCGATCCCGGCGTTCCCTGGACACAAGCCACGCTCGCGGGTCGTAGCCGCCCCTTATCGCTAGCACTGAAGTCGGGCAACTTCGGCGGCATCGACTTCTTCACCCGAGCATTCGAGGTATTGCAATGAGCACTCACGACGACAACCGCCTGCGCGAACAGATCAGTACCCTGGGCAAGTCGCTCTTCGATCGCGGCCTGACCATGGGCTCCAGCGGTAATATCAGCGTGCGCCTGGACGATGGTGGCTGGCTGATGACGCCGACCAATGCGTGTCTTGGCCGCTTGGACCCGGCGCGTATTTCGCACTTGGACCAGCACGGCCAGCTGCTCAGCGGCGACAAACCCACTAAAGAGCAGTTTCTGCACATGGCGATGTACGACGAGCGGCCGCAGTCCGGCGCTATCGTGCATTTGCACTCGACTCACTCCGTGGCCGTTTCCTGCCTGCCGGGAGTCGATCACTGCGACTGCATTCCACCGCTTACGGCCTACTACGTCATGCGCGTGGGCAAACTGCCCCTGGTGCCCTACCACATGCCTGGCGACCCCAAGCTCGGGGATGCCGTACGCGGGCTCGCGGGCAAACACAGCGCGGTCCTGCTCGCAAATCACGGCCCAGTCGTGGCGGGTAAGAATCTCGAAGCGGCGGTTTACGCTACAGAAGAGCTAGAAGAAACGGCCAAGCTCTTCTTGCTGCTGCGTGGCGAAAACCCACGGGGGCTGACGCCCGAGCAAGTCGCCGAACTCGAAGCGCGCTATCCGAGGGATTGAAGTAGGCTTTGATGCATCATCGCCTTACTACATCGCGTTAAAGGGGCAAACGGCGTCTTGGCAGCGCATGGTGGGTAAATCGTGCACTTGACGACGTTGAGGAAAGGGATACCCTCGACATTCGATATCGATAACTGCGGGTCGCTCTTTCGTCACCCGCCCTGGGTGAATGCGAGGATCCCATGATGGATATTGTCGAGGCGACGAGAACGCGCTACATGGCGCTTACCGAAGAGCTACCAACCTTTCTCAGTCAAGCCCTTTTGCAGTGCAAGAACCTGCCTGCGATGCCGTCGACAGCGCTAAAGGTGCTGATGCTGGCGCGCACGCCGCGCGCAACGCTTGGCGACTACGCCCGAACAATCGAGTGCGATCCGGCGCTGACGCTACGCTTGGTGACGCTGGCCAACAGCGCTTACTACAGCCGAGTCTCGCAAGCCACAGGCTGCCTTGATGCCGTTCAGCAATTGGGCTTGGATACGACGCTGGTTGCCGTTTTGAGCTTTAGCCTACTACCGCCGAGCGCCGATCATTACCGCCAGCGCGCCTGGCAACGCTCGATCACGGCCGCCTTGATTGCCCAACGGCTAACCGAGCGCTACTGTGCCGACGCTCGCGGCAGCGTCTATACCGCAGCGTTACTGCAGGATATCGGCATTTTGGCCCTGCAAGCCGCCTACCCCAGCAAGGCCGCCACACTGTACGGCGATGCAGAGCTTTCGCATCACCAGATCGAACAACTTGAGCGGACATTTTTCAATGGTGATCATGCGCTGGTAGGGGCGTGGCTTGCGGCAAAGTGGGGAGCGCCCGACACCCTCGTCGATGCCATTCGTGGAAGCCACGCCGAAATCGAACCCAGCGAGCCCGCGCAGCTATGCGTACGCCTTTCGGGGCCACTCGCCGATACGCTACTCGCCCCCAACCCAGCCGCCATGCTCGCGCGCATATTGCCTACGCTAGAGCGCCTGGCGCTCTGCCCACCCCTTTCATTGAAGAATCTGTTTGAGCACGTTCAATCTCAACTCAAGGCGCTGAGCGAGGCCTTGACGCTTCCAGCCGCCTCAACGCTGGACATACAAGCGCTCCTGGCCGAAGCACAGGAGCTACTATTCGAACATACGCTAGAGATGGAGCGGCGTCAGGAGCGACGCGAACGTAAATCGGCGGCCCGGCTCCACCGCTTTATGCCGCATGAAACCGGGCGCTGAGGCTACGTTAGCGCACGCGCTGGGGGCGGCGGCGGTTTTTCATCCATAGCGTGGCGGCGATGAAGTAGAGCACCGTCGGCACGATGATGAAGAGCTGGAAAGTATCTAGCTGCGCCGTGGCATCCAAGCCCTGACGCCACGACCAGCCCGCCATGGCGACAATCACGACAAGACATGCCAGCGCCGAGAGGTACCAGGGGTTGCTACGGTTGACGGGGTTGTGCGCAGTGATAGCTTCTCCCGCTTCAGGAGGGTTGAGCGGCCCATAGGCGGCTTCGAGCAAGTCGCCTTGCTCTTCGCGCTCGGCGCCCGCCAGGCGGCACAGCAACGCATAGGCGAAGAAGCTCGAAAACCATACCGGAATGAACAGCGCAAACAGGTGTAGCGACCCTTCGAGCAAAAAGAGAATACCGACCAGTACGCCTAGCCCCCAAGCGGCAAAGGCGGGCCAGTTGCTCGCAAGACCCTGATGCTCACGCCAGAAGGGGCGAATACGCATGCGCGGCAGCAGGAAATGCTCAGCGGCGATGATCGCGCCCACCGGCGCCATCAGCATGATGAAATACGACAGCACGTTGAGCCACTGAGTAAACACGAAGGGGAAACAGGCGATGAAGGTAGTGGCAACGCCGGTGATGGCGGTGACGCGCACCCGCGACTGTTTGGGAAAGACCGACTGGAAGGCCAAGCCCGCACGGTAAAGACACGGAATCGACGTCGTCCAACCGGCGATCACCACCGCGATAAGCCCCATGGCGCCCAATACGCGGAAGGCAACGCCGCCCGGGTCCATCTCGGTGAGCTGCGCACCGGCCAAAAGCGCAGCGGTCGCGCCCATGAGCCCGGCGCACACCCAGGCCATGTAGTGACCAATGTACATCCCTGCCGCCGAGAAGTAGCCGTAAGAGGATTTGCGCGCAAAGCGCATGATGGTCATGTCGCTCATGCCCAGATGCTGAGGCAGATTCGCCCCCCAGGCCCAAGCAGCGATGATCCACACCGAAATACCCGGGCTGCCATCGGGCGTAGCGCCAGTCCAGACGAAGGTATCCACCACGCCGGAAAGCGACGTAATGCCATCGAGCTCGCCCATATTGAGCAGGATGGGCACCGTGACCACGCCGCTGGCCAGAAACATCGTCGCCATCCAGGGCGAACAAACGGTGGAGAAATTGGCGATCAGCTTGAAGCCCTTCAGCGTCATGAATACCGTAATGGCGCCGACGAACAGCACCAAGGCGACGAAGCTTAGACTCTGCGGGTACCAAGCAGTTTGTGGTGGGATATGGGTCACCACCCGAAACGCCGAGGCCGAAACGGTGATCATGGCCCCGGAAATGACCGCAAAGATAAGTCCGTTCAATAAGTTGTAGACAAACGAGAAGTGCTTACCGGCGAGGCGTTCGAGGTACCAGTAGAGCGTCATGCGCGAGCGCACCGCTACCGGGCTGCATACCCACGCCCAGGAGAGCACGGCCAGCAAGTTACCGATCAAAAGCCCCCACAGCAGGTCGCTGGTACTGACGCCCAACGCTACCAGCGAGGCCCCGATGACGAACTCCGTACCGGCTACGTGCTCACCGGCGAAGGAGCCGAGGAAATATTTACCGCTGAGCTGATGGCTGGCGGGAATCCGCTGGCGCTCGAACTCTTTGGTGGGCGCGGGATAGGCCGTTTGCGAAGCCGACCGCGTTGACGAGTCCAGGGTGGATGTGTGCGTGCTCACGCGTATCTCCTGTTAAGACTGTTGTTATTCGAGACCTAGTGTTATTCGAGACCTAGCTATTGATTTTTCGAGGCGGCGTTATGGGCAACATCGTCGCTAAAACACAACTAACCAGATCAATAGTGGGACCGTTAACCGCTAAACCATCCCCTTTATGGAACCTATATTCTAAAAAATATTATATCAATTTTTTTATTCCATACTTTGGTCGAGCGTTACACTCAACTCCTTAACGTTAAAGAGTTTTAATCACCACCAGCACGGATAAAACACGCGTCGATTACGGATATGAGGAAAGTTTTACTGTCTACAACAGCGAGTAAGCGCACGCCTTACACACTAAAAAGGCCTATTTGGACAAAGCGCTAACGCCAATCTTAAGGCACGGGAAATACCGCGCATCGACAAGCGACGCGCGGTAGGGTCTAAGGGACGAGGCTTAGCTTTCGGTAGCGACCTCGATCCAGCCTCCTTGGGCAAGGTGCGATTCAGCGACCGCCTTGACGAAGCGAACGCCCAGCAGCCCATCGCGGCTGCCCGGAAGCGGTGAGTCTGCTCCCGGCACGCTTTTATCCAGGCGATGGCGCTCGATGGCCTCGGCAACATCGCTATACAGGTTGGCGAAGGATTCGATGAAGCCCTCGGGGTGTCCGAGCCCCACCCGAGTCAGGCGCTCGGCTGCGGCACTCTGGCCGCCATACCCGTGGGTGAGAACCTCGCAGTGGCCGTCGAGATGACGCAGCGTGAGATGGTGCGGATCGATCTGCTCCCATTCGAGCGACGCCTTGTCACCGTAGAGGCGAATGCGCAGCCCGTGCGCGTTTCCGGTAGCTGCCATCGAGGCCCAGAGCGCGCCGCGTGCGCCGTTGGAGAGGCGTAGCTGCACATGGGCATCGTCGAATACGCGACGCCCCGTTACGCAGGTATTGAGCTCGGCGGCTACTGCCGTCACTTCCAAACCACTGACGAAGCGCAGCAGCTGGTGGGCATGCGTCCCCAAGTCATATAGCACGCTGTACTCGCCCGCCTGATCCGGCGCGAGACGCCACGCGGCCTGCTTGTTGTGCGGGTCATCCTCCATACGTGCCGCCGCCCAGCCAGAGGCGTGCTCCACCTGGGCGATGCGCAACTCACCCAGCGCGCCACCGCGCACAAGCTCGGCAGCCTGGCGCACCATGGCATAGGCGCTGTAGTTGTGGGTTAGGGCGAAAACGAGCCCGCGCTGCTGGGCCAACTCGTGCAAGGCAATGGCGGTCTCCAGGTCATCGGTCATGGGCTTGTCGCACACCACATGGATGCCCGCTTCGAGAAACGCCTTGGCCACCGGATAGTGGCTATCGTTAGGGGTGACGATGGCGACGACCTCGATGCCATCCTCACGCGCGGCCTCCTCCTGCGCCATTTCGGCGTAGTGCTGATAAATACGCGACGGATCGACATGCAGCTCGGCCGCCGCCTGCCGCGACTTCTCCAGCGAGCGCGAAAACGCACCCGCGACCAGGACATAGCGGTCATCCAAGCGCATGCCCATGCGGTGCGCGTTGGCGATACCAGCGCCGGGGCCGCCGCCGACCATACCGATGCGAATTCTGGGTCGTGTCATACTCTTCTCCTTCGATTCTGCGTGGATACGTTATAGGCCACCGGCGAAAGCGGTATAAATGGCGATGACGATACCGACCAGCAGCAGCCCCACCGGCCAGGCCGCGCGCCAAGGCGTGAGATCGACCTCGCCAGTCGCTTGCTGCTCCCAACGCTGTGGCTGGGGGTAGAGTTTTCCGATCAAGAGCATGACGGCCACCAGCAGCACGAAGACGGCGCCAACGAAATGGTACTCGTGCATCAGAGTGGGCAAGCGGTTGAACGGCGCAATGAAGTAGCCCGCAAAAATGAGCAAGCAACCGCCCACCAAAGCGCTCTTGGCCGCAATCGGCGGCACCCGGCGCGTCAGCAAGCCCACCACCACGACGGCAAAAATGGGAATGAAGTAGATTGCGTTCATCTTTTGCAGGTAGTCGTAGAGACTATCTTGGCCCGCTAGCAGCGGCGCAATGGTCATGGCGATGAGTGCCATGATCCAGCCAAACCGCTTGCTCGCCCGCACTACCTGAGCGTCATCGGCGTCACGCTTCCAACCATCACGGTAGAGCCCCAGGCTAAACAGCGTCGTCGTACTGTTGAGCGCCGAGTTGAAGGAGGAGAGAATTGCACCCACCATCACCGCAGCGAAGAAGCCGCTAAGCCACGGCGGCAGCACGTTGAACACCAGGTGGCCATAGGCCTGATCAGCCCCCACGCCTTCGTCGGCGTAGAGGTAGTAGGCGATCATGCCGGGAAGCACCAAGTAGAGCGGCCCAAGAATCTTGATGAAACCGGTGAGCAATATCCCCTTTTGGCCTTCGGCCAGCGTGCGTGCGGCCAGAGTGCGCTGGATGATCTGCTGATTAGTGGTCCAGTAGAAGACGTTGAGCAGAAAGACCCCGGTGAACAGCGTCGCAAAAGGCACCTGCTGATCTGCGCGCCCCATGGAGTCGAAGCGCTCGGGGTCGCTCTGCACCAGCGTCTGCCAGCCAGCCACCACGCCCTGACCGTCGCTAACCGCCTGCAGCCCGCAATAGACGATGATGAAACCGCCTGCCAGCAGGCCGATACCGTTGAGCGTATCGGACACCGCCACCGTGCGCAGCCCACCGAACAGCGCATAAACCGCCCCAATCAGCCCCACGCCCCACACCGTCAGCCAGAGCAGCAGCGTCGGCGACTGAATACCGGTCAGGGCGGGTAAGTCGAGCATGCCCTGCAGCCCCATGGCGCCCGAGTAGAGAATGATCGGCAGCAGTAGTACCGCGTAGGCGATGAGAAAAATCAGGTTACAGATCTTTTGCGTGCCGCTATCGAAGCGCAGCGCCAGCATCTGTGGAATGGTGGCAATGCCGCTTTTGAGAAAACGCGGCAGGAAGAAGAGCGCCATCAACACCAGAGCGATGACCGCCACCACTTCCCAGGCCATGACACTAAAGCCATCGGTGAAGGCCGAGCCGTTGAGCCCCACCATCTGCTCGGTGGAGAGATTGGTCATCAACAGCGACCCAGCTATCAGTGGAAACGTCAGGCTGCGCCCGGCCAGGAACATGCCGGTGGTGCTCTTGAGATCGTCGCCGCGAGTGATCCACCAGGTCACTACGGCCACCAGCGCGGTAAAGAAGAGAAACGACAAAAGCGTAATGGCGTGCAGTGTTGTCATTATTTAAAGCCTTGCAACGCGCCCTCTAGCGAGGGCGCTAGGGTGTAACACGAAGCCAATTGAGCGCCTTGGCAAAGGCCTAAATACGCACCCACTGGCCGCTATGGGCAGACTCGTCCATGGCGGTGATGATGCGCTGGTTGGCACGCCCAAAAGCGAAATTGGGGAAGCAATCGTCCTGCTTGGCGATGCCCTGGATAAGGTCATAAATCTCGATCACTTTGGCATCGAAGAAGCCAAGCCCGCCCCCGGCGAAGTCGAAACCAAAGAAGGCGCTGTACTGTGGCACCTGGGAGCCCGCCAACAGCGTCTTGAAGCCGCGATCGCGCTTGTCGTCATTGAAGCGATAGACCTGCAGCTCATTGAAGCGCTCGCCATCCATATACAGCGTGCCTTCGGTGCCGGAGATCTCCCAATAGACGCCAAACACCCGCCCTGCGGCGAGTCGCGAGCTCTCGATCACCCCAGCCGCGCCGGAGGTGAACTTGACCAGTGCCTGGGTCTGGTCGTCGTTTTCCACCCGGCGCATCTCGGCGTTGACATCGACTTGGCTGGCGTAGCCCGCGTCACTTGCGGGGACCGGCCGCTCGGTGATCTGAGTCTGCGCCTGGCAGTTGACTTCGGCAAAGTCGCCCATCAAGAACTGCGCCACGCTGATGATATGCGCACCGAGATCCCCCAGCGCCCCGGTGCCCGCGCCTTCGCGCGAGCAGCGCCAGGACCAGGGCAGGTTAGGGTCGTTGAAAAAGCCCTGATCGAAGGTGCCGCGAAAGCGAATCGGCCGACCTATCTCACCGGCATCGATCAGTTGCTTGGCGAGAAGCGCTGCTGGCGTTTTGATGTTGTTGAACGCCACCATGGTCTTGACCCCGGCGCGCTCGGCGGCCTCGTGCATCTCACGCGCCTGGTCGTCGTTCATCGACAAAGGCTTTTCGCAGTAGACGTGCTTACCCGCCGCAATGGCCGCCAGCGCCATTTCATGGTGCAGTGCATTGGGTGAGGTGATGTCGACTACGTCGACGTTGGGATCGTCGATCAGCGCACGCCAGTCACCGTAGCCCTTCTCGAAACCCAGGCGGCTGCGCGCGGCTTCGGCGGTTTCATCGCCCTGGTCGGCGATGGCGTAGAGCTTGGGTTCGAGCGGCAAGTCGCGATAGAGCATGCGGGCGCGATGGTAGGCATCGGCGTGGGCCTGGCCCATGAAACCGCTGCCGATCAAACCGATGTTGAGTGTCTTGGACATGTGATGACCTCCTTGGGAGCGCAGCGTGGGCGCTTAGCGATGGGCAAAAAGTGAGTGCACGTGGCGGTAGGCGATACTCGCCATCTCTTTGGGCGGCGCCTTGCGCGGGTCCTGCTCGGCCTCGACCACGAGCCACCCCTGGTAGTCGGTCTGGGTGGCAAAATCGACCAACGGAGTGAAATCCAGATAGCCATCGCCCGGCACGGTGAACATGCCGTTGCGCACCCCCTGGTTGAAGCTCAAATCCCCTCGACGCACCTCGGCCATCACGTCGCGGCGAATGTCCTTGAAGTGCAGATGGTTGATGCGCGACCCATGGCGCGCGAGCAGCGTTTTCAGGTCGCCGCCACCGGCCACGACGTGGCCTGCATCGAACAGTAGGCCCACCGCGTCGCCGGTGTTGGCCATCAGCGCATCGATCTCATCGCCGCTCTCGACCACCATCATCAGATGGGCGTGATAGGCAAGCGCAATGCCATGGCGCGCCTTGAGCGTCTCGCTAAAGCGCGTCAGACGCTCACCGTAGGCGCGCCAGTCGGCGGCAGCGACGACAGGCGTTTTAGAGAGCGGTGCATCCAGCGGTGCGGTACCCGGCATCAGGCCGCACTCGCCGTAGACCATGACCTTGGCGCCGCAGGTAGCGAGCAGGTCGGCATGAGCGGCGACTTCGTCGAGCTCGGTTTCGACGTCACGCTCGGCCAGAAAGCCCGAATACCAGCCACTGACCAGCGCCAGGTCGTACTCGGCCAAAAGCGGCTTGAGTGCCGCCGCCTGACGTGGGAACTTGCGCCCCATCTCGACACCTTGATAGCCGCACTCGGCGGCTTCGCGCAGAAAGGTCTCCACGGGCGTATCGTCGCCGAACTCCTCGATCACATCGTTGGTCCAGCTCAACGGATTGATACCCAAGCGCAGCTGATGCGGTGCCAGCAGGTCTGCTATGTTATTGGCCATGTCGACCTCGTCGCAGTTGTATTTGATAGCTAATGATAGATAAAATGATAGAACATCATTAAGGGCGATAATCCATGACTCGAAAGCCATCGTCGACCCCTACCATGGTCGATATCGCCAAGGCGGCGAAGGTGGGTGTTGCGACTGTCGATCGCGTTTTCAGCGGCCGGGCCAACGTACGCCCGCAAACCGCTGAAAAAGTCATTAATGCAGCTAAGTCGCTTGGTTATATAGATAATTCAGAAACGCAAAGTGCTTCCTCCGAGGTTGCGGCAGCATCCAAAAGGCGGCTGGGTTTTTTGTTGCAGAAGCGGCGTTCGCCGGTTTATCGCATCATCGCCGAATCCTTGATAGAAACATCAAAAAGCTATCAAGAGAGGCTTTCGGGATCACCGATTATCGAGTACTGCGACACGCTCGATCCGACGCAGGTCTCGGCGGCACTGATGCGCCTGGGCCAGCGGGTGGAAGCGATTGGCGTGGTTGCCACCGACCATCCCGAAGTCACTCAGGCCATTTCCCGGCTGCGTCAGCGGGGCGTACCCGTATTTGCCCTGCTTTCGGAACTACCCGCAGGCGGGCATAGTGCGGCGTTCGTGGGCCAAGATGCGCGGAAGGTGGGGCGCACCTCGGCCTGGGCAATGAGCCGAATGCTCACGCCCGGCCCGGTGGGCATCATTACCGGCAGCCACCGTTACGTGTGCCAGGAGCTCTACGAGATCGGCTTTCGCGGCTATTTCAGGGAGAAAGCGCCCGATTTTCGCGTGCTAGAGCCGATGTTCAGCCAGGAAGACCCCGCCGTGGCCGCCCAAGCGACCGAGGCGCTACTCGCAGAGCAGCCAACGCTCAAAGGGCTCTACGTGGCGGGTGGCGGTATCGAAGGTGTCGTTGCCACACTGCGCGAGCAAGGGCGCCAGGATCTCTTCGTCGTTGGCCACGATCTGACCGCGACCACACGCGGCGCCTTGGTGGAGGGCACGCTCGACTTACTCCTCTCGCTGCCGCGCCAGGCGCTAGCCGACCAGACCCTTGCCGCCATGCTCGACTGGCTGGCCGAGCCCACCAAGTTCGAAGGCACGCGGCAATTTCTCCTTCCTATCGACATCTATACCCCCGAAAGCGTGTGACGCAAAAAAGGCCCAGGCCCCGGTGTTTGCCACCGAGGCCTGGGCCGTTGTCGCCGCTATCGTCAATCGCGCAGGATTAAAGTGTCGGCATGGTGAAGTGGTTGGTCTCTTCACGAATGCCGCTCGGCCAGCGCTGGGTGATGGTCTTCATCCGGGTGTTGAAGCGTACGCCGTCCGGGCCGTGCATGTGCAGCGGGCCGAATAGCGAGCGCTTCCAGCCGCCGAAGCTGTGGAACGCCATCGGCACCGGGATCGGTACGTTGACGCCGACCATGCCGACCTGAATCTGCTCGCAGTACTGGCGCGCCGCGTCGCCGTCCCGGGTGAAGATCGCCGTCCCGTTGCCGTACTCGTGGGCGTTGATCATCGCCACCGCCTCGTCGAAGCTCGCGACTCGGCTGATCGCCAGCACCGGGCCGAAAATCTCTTCGGCGTGAATGCGCATGCCGGGTTTGACGTGGTCGAACAGCGTGCCGCCAATGAAGTAGCCATCCCCGGCGCCTTCTACGCGGGTTTCGCGACCGTCGATGACGAGTTCGGCGCCTTCGTCAACGCCGGTTTGAATGTAGCCTTTGACCTTCTCCAGATGCTCGCGGGTGACCAGCGGGCCCATGTCGTTGTCCGGACCGTCGACCAGCCCTGGGCCCACGCGCAGGTTGGCAAGCTCGGCTTCGAGCTTTTCGCGCAGGCGGTTGGCGGTCTCGTCACCCACCGGCACCGCCACCGAGATCGCCATGCAGCGCTCGCCTGCCGAGCCGTAGGCCGCGCCCATCAGTGCGCCTACCGCCTGGTCCAGATCGGCATCCGGCATGATCACCATGTGGTTCTTGGCGCCGCCGAGCGCCTGCACGCGCTTGCCGTGTTGCGATGCCGTGGCGTAGATGTACTCGGCGATCGGCGTGGAGCCAACGAAGCTCACCGCCTGGACACGCTCGTCGGTGAGCAGCACGTCGACCGACTCTTTATCGCCGTTGACCACGTTGAACACGCCGTCCGGAAGCCCGGCTTCTTTTAACAGCTCCGCCAGGCGCATCGGCGTGGAGGGGTCTTTCTCCGAGGGCTTCATGACGAAGGTGTTACCGCAGGCAAGCGCAATCGGGAACATCCACATCGGCACCATCGCCGGGAAGTTGAACGGTGAGATACCGGCGCACACCCCGAGCGGCTGCATCATCGAGTAGCTGTCCACGCCGGTGCCCACGTTCATGGAGTGCTCGCCCTTCTGCAGGTGCGGAATGCCGCAGGCGAACTCGACCACCTCGAGCCCGCGGGTCACTTCGCCCTTGGCGTCCGAGAACACCTTGCCGTGTTCGCTGGAGATCAGCCGCGCCAGCTCATCGGCGTGCTCCTCGACCAGCGCCTTGAACTTGAACAGAATGCGCGAGCGCTTGAGCGGGGTGATCTTCGCCCAGGAAGCGAAGGCGTCATGGGCGACGCGTACCGCCTCACGGGTCTCCTCCGCCGAGGAGAGCGCGACCTCGAAGGCCTTCTCGCCGGTAGCCGGGTTGTAAACGGGTGCGGTACGGCCGCTCTGGCTGGCGGTGGCCTGGCCGTTGATGAAGTTGCCTAGCGTGCTCATGGGGTGCTCCTTGTCGTGGCAGTAGCTCTTTTGAATAGCTCTTTTTAAATGGTCTGATCAGTAAGCGTTATGGTCAGCAAGCGATGTCGTTCAGGCGCGGCTCATTCCGCGAGATCCAGCTGCGCTTCGATACAGAGGCGGCGCAGATTGTCGTGGCCCAGGCGGGCGTAGGTCAGCGGGTGGGCGATGGCCGGATCCTGCTCGGCTTCGACCACCAGCCAGCCCGCGTAGCCGTGTTTTTTGAGCGCAGCGAGCAGCGGCGCGAACGCCAGGTTGCCATCGCCGGGCACGGTGAATAGGCCATTGAGGACGGCATCGAGAAAGCTAAGATCGCGATTGCGCGCATCGGCCAGCACGGCGTGACGAACGTCCTTGCAGTGCACGTGGTGGATGCGTGCGGCATGAGCTTGGTATAGCGCGACAGGGTCGCCACCGGCAGCGCTCAAGTGACCAGTATCGAGCAGTAGCCCAACGGCGGAAGACGTCTCGCTTAGCAGACGCTCGATCTCTGCGGGCGTCTCGATCAGCGTCCCCAGGTGATGGTGATAGGCGAGCTGTACGCCTTGCGCCTGGCAGTACGCCGCCACTTGATCGAGGCGCTGAGTAAAGTGGCGCCACTCCGTCTCGCTGAGTAGCGGCGAATGCGATAGCGGCGTTTGCCGCGTGCGGTAGACGTGGCGGCCCATATCGCAGAACACCAGCGTCTTGGCGCCGAGCGCTTTGAGTAGCCCTAGGTGCGGCGTCAGCGCTGCGATCTCCTCTTCGACACTGCGCTCGAGCAGGTGGCTGCTGTACCAGCCCGATGCCAGTGCCAGAGACGCGGTTTGCAGCAGCGGTGCAAGCGTTTGGACATCGCGCGGAAACTTGTAGCCAAGCTCGACACCGGCGAAACCAGCCTGCCGAGCTTCGGCCAGGCAGTGCTCGAGCGGGGTATCGCCACCAAGCTCGGGCATGTCGTCATTGGTCCAGGTAAGAGGATTGATCCCGAGTCGTACACTCATGGCGATCTCCGTGGCGGTTGTTGTTTTACTGAACTGTTTTACTGAACTGTCTTGCTGAGCTGTTTTTGAACTGTCAGGGCACGGCCGAGCTTTCATAGGTTGCTGAACTGGCGCGCTTTGTAGCGCTCGTAGCGCTCGCGTGCCGTGCGCACTTCGGCGCGCTCGGACACTTCCGGCACGGCGACGTCCCACCAGGTGCCGCCCTCCTGGGTATCGGCCAAGGCGTCGGTGTCGATGGCGATGACATAGCTCGACGCACTCGCCTTCGCCCGCGTCAGCGCCGCTTCGAGCTCGGCAATGTTGCCGACCTGTTCGGCCTGCGCGCCCAGGGCGCGGGCGTGGGCGGCGAAATCGGTCTTGGGCGCGCCCGCCTCCACGCTCAGGCAATCCTCGAGCATGTTGTTGAAGCCCGGCCCGCCGCAGAACTGCTGCAGCCGGTGAATACAGCCGTAGCCACGGTTATCCAGCACCACGGCGATGATCTTGTGGCCGAGCATGACGGAGGTCGCAATCTCTGAGTTGAGCATGAGGTAGGAGCCGTCGCCGACCATGACGAACACCTCGGAGTCGGGTTTGGCCATCTTGACGCCGACGCCGCCGGCAAGCTCATACCCCATACAGGAGTAGCCGTACTCCATGTGGTAACCGCGATCGAAACGCGTGCGCCAAAGCTTCTGTAGCTCGCCGGGCAGCCCCCCGGCGGCACAGACGACGATATCGCGCTCGCCCGCCGCGCGGTTTACCGCCCCGACCACTTCGGCATCACAGGGAAGCGGCGTTCCGCGATCGGCAGTGACCTTCTCTACCGTGCGGTTCCAGTCGGCGCGAAGCGACGCCGCAAGCTCGATCCAGGCGCCATCGGGCTGCCAGCCCTCGAGCCCATCCGCCAGCTCGGCGAGCGTGAGCTTGGCATCGCCCACCAGCGCCTGGCCTTTATGCTTCACGGCGTCGAACGAGGCCACGTTGATGCTCAGAAGTTTCGCGTCCGGGTTGATCATCGCCCTCGACCCCGAGGCGAAGTCGCCAAGGCGGGTGCCCACGGCAACGATCAGGTCCGCCTCGGCGGCAAGCGCATTGGCCGCCGCGCCGCCGGTCACACCGATGCTGCCGGTGTTTTGCGCGTGATCCCAGGGTAGCGCCCCCTTGCCCGCCTGGGTCTCACCCACCGGCAGGTGATAGCGCGAGACCAGCGCATCGAGCTCCTCGAGCGCGCCGGAGTAGTGAGCGCCGCCGCCGGCGATCACCAGCGGCTTTTTCGCTTGGCGAATCAGCGCCAGCGCGCTTTCGAGCTCGTCACGATCCGGCGCCTGGCGGCGCAGGCGATGAATTTTCTCGTCGAAGAAGTGCGCGGGGTAGTCGAAGGCAAAGGTCTGGATATCCTGAGGCAGCGCCAGCGTCACCGGGCCACACTCGAGTGGGTCGGTGAGCACGCGCACTGCCTGGGGCAGCGAGGTGAGAAGTTGCTCGGGCCGGGTAATGCGATCAAAAAAGCGGCTGACCGGCTTGAAGCAGTCGTTGGACGTTAGGGTGTGGTCGTGGAAGCTTTCGACCTGCTGGAGTACCGGATCGGGCATTCGCGTAGCGAAGGTATCACCGGGCAGCAGCAGCACCGGGAGGCGATTGACGTGCGCCACCGCTGCGGCCGTCACCATGTTGGTCGAGCCCGGTCCCGCCGAGGCGGTACAGGCCATCACCTGCTGGCGATTGAGGGTTTTAGCGTAGGCGATGGCGGCGTGCGCCATGCCCTGCTCGTTGTGCGCCCGGTAGGTAGGCAGCACGTCGCGGGCCTGATAGAGCGCTTCACCGAGCCCGGCGACGTTACCGTGGCCGAAAATGGCCCAGACGCCAGGAAACAGCGGTTTCACCTCGCCATCGACCATCACCTTCTGTGCCACCAGGTAGCGCACCAGCGCCTGCGCCATCGTCAATTTGATCGTTTGCATCGCGTTTTCTCGTCTTGTCGTCATGTCCAAAGTCGGGTGGCGATGGTGCTCACAGAGAGCGCTGGCGCATCTGCCAGGCATCGACCAGGGCAAGGTAGTTGTCCAGCACGGCGTGAATCAGCTGCTCATCGTCGTAGTCGCCGCGCAGCCAAAGACGGCTGGGCTTGCCGAAGATCGTGCGGCCCACCGCGAACCCTTTGCACACCTCGACGCCTGCGCTATCCATGATGCCTTTTTTGAGCTCCTCGACCGGCGCATCCAGCCCCAGCATCACCACGCCACGACAGTGCGGCGCGCGTGCGTTGAGAAGCTCACCGATACGCTGCCAAGCCGCTGGCGTTTGCGGCGGCAGCTTCCACCAGTCGGGGTAGACGCCGAGGTTATAAAAGCGCTTCATGGTGGCGATGAAGAGATCGTCACTGTTTTTGGCATCGTTCTTGGCATCGTTTTTGGTATCGCGCGGCGGGATGATCTCTAACAGCAGTTCGTTGCCCGCCTCGGCGCAGGCGGCGTAGAGCTCCATGACTTGGCGCTCCTGAGCCTGACGCAGGCTGATCTCATCGTCGGGATGGTAGAAGACCAAGCACTTGACGATATGCTCCTTCGGCCACTGCGTTAGCCGCGAGCCAATGCTGCGCCCCCCTTCGAGCTCGATGGGGCGAGAGCTTGGTAGCTCCACCGGACGGGCAATCCACCAGCCTCGCCCGGTGACGTCGTTGAGCGCGGCTTGGCCGTAGGTATCGTCGATCAAAACGCCGACCTGACTGCTGCCCAGGTGGGCGCTGCCGCGCTCGGTCGCCTTCACCAGCAGCTGCTTCAAATAGGGGATGCGCGCCACATCCGCCCCCTCTTCGCGCGCCATGTCGAACAGCTGCTTGCGGTGATCGAAGGCCAGAATGCACAAGTCGTCCCACTGCTGGGGGCTGCGCTGGGTGGTCACGCGGTGCAGGTAGTTGAGCCGGGTATCCAAGTCCGGGCGGGGAATGCTTTCGGCGCGGGCCAGATAGTCGTCGAGCTCCTCGGCGCTGGGAATCGCCGGGGCGCAGCCGTGGCGCGAGACCACCAGCGCGCCGCAGGCGTTGGCGTAAGCGCAGCTTTGGGCGTGGGAGGCGTCATTCAGCCAGCCGCGCAGAAAGCCGCTCATGAAAGCGTCGCCCGCGCCAAGCACGTTGAGCACGTCTACCCGCACGCCGGTATGTACTTCGAAATCGTCTTCGCTCGCGGGAATCTCGCCATCCAGCACGGTGCAGCCCTGAGCGCCAAGCTTGAGCACGATGGTGGCGTCGGTCAGTTCGCGAATCTTTCTAAGCGCTTCCAGGGTATCGGTGCTTCCTCCGGCGATATGCACCTCCTCTTCGGTCCCAACGACGAGATCCAGATCGGGCAGAATGGTCTGCAAATGGCGGCTAACGCCTTCGTTGGAGATAAACCGCGTTTCGCCGTCTCCCAGCGTGGTCAGCCCCCAGAGCACCGGACGGTAGTCGATATCGAGAATCACCTTGGTGCCCGCCGCTTTGGCGTATTCGATGGCGGTCTTGCTGGTGCGATAGGTTTGCTCGGTGGAGAAGTGTGTGCCGGTGATCAAAAGCGCGCGGCTCGAAGCAATGAACTCGGGGTCGAAATCGGCGCTATCGACGGCCATGTCGGCGCAGTCGTTGCGGTAGAAGATCAGCGGGAAGGTATCGCGGTCCTTGATACCGAGGATCACCAGGGCCGTCAGGCGCTCTTTGTCGGTAACGACGTGGCTGACGTCTACCCCGGCGTGCGCCAGCTCTTCGCGCACGAAGCGCCCCATGTGCTCGTCGCCCACCCGGGTGAGCATCGCCGATTTGAGTCCCATACGCGCCGTGCCGTAAGCGATATTGCCCGAGGAGCCGCCCAGATACTTGGCGAAGCTTCCCATATCCTCTAGACGGCTTCCTACCTGGTGGCCGTAAAGATCGACGGCGGCGCGGCCGAGGCAGATGAGATCGAGCGGTTTGGTCTCTTTCATGGCGTCACATCCTGGGTGATCTCTTTTCGTGCCGCGCTCGGCGAGACAGATTTGGCTGGAAAAGAGACGTTGTTATTCATTGGCGTTGCGCTCAAATTAGAATAAAAATTCTAAATAATCAACAAATAGAACGGTGCTTGAGCGATACTTTAGCCGCACCACATCAGGCGTAGAACGCCGGGCGCTCGGGCATCAAAATGGGCTCGATGGCACCGCTCTCTTGGGCCCTAACGCAGACATCGCCCGCAATGGCGGCCGCGTAGCCATCCCACGACGAAGGACCACCTAACGTGCCGCTCGCCGCACCGTCGATGAACGCCTGCAGCTCGACGCTGAAGGCGTCGGCGAAACGTTTTTTCCAATCCATCAGAATCTCGTTGGAGCGCTGGGCGGACTGGCGGAACTGCAGCGACTGAGGTTCCGGTAGGCGGGCCACGCCCTCCTCGCCGACTACCTCGCACTGAATGTCGTAGCCGTAGCGGCAGTTGACGAACACCTCGACGTCGATACGCACGCCCTTGACGGTTTCGAGCATCACGATCTGCGGGTCGGCCACTTGGCTATGGGCGTGGCGGGTCTTGCGTGGAAACACTACCTGGGCGTTCTTGTAGTCGTCGTCGAGCAGCCAGCGGAAGGTATCGAGTTCGTGGATCAAGGTGTCGTGAATCGCCATCGGCGTGACGTAGCGCTCGGGCACCTCGGGATTGCGGTGGGCGGCGTGGACCATCAAGGGCGCGCCCAAACGGTCGGTGTCGATCGCCTCTTTCATCAACTGGTAGCCGCTATCGTAGCGGCGCATGAAGCCGACCTGTACCAAGCGCTTACCCGCGGCCTGCTCCGCCTCGATGATACGCCGACACCCGTCGGCGGTAGTGGCAAGCGGCTTCTCGCAAAAGACCGGCTTACCCGCTTCGATTGCGGCCAGCACGTACTCTTCGTGGGTGGGGCCCCAGGAGGTCACCATCACCGCATCGACCGCCTCGGATGCGATCAGTGAGGCGCCGTCCGGATAGACCTCTGCGGCAAGCCCCAAGCGCTCGACCACGCCGCGCGCCTGCTCTTGATCGACGTCGGTCACGGCCGTGATCGTAGCGCCAGTGAGCTGCAGGGTGATCCGACGCGCGTGCTCTTCACCGATCATACCGGTGCCGATGATGCCAATATGAATCGTCATGCAATGTCCTCTTGTTGTGAGCTGTGAGCTGTGAGCTGTGAGCTGTGAGCTGTGAGCTGTGAGTTGCGGAGCGTTAGGACAGCGCCTGGCGTACGAAGGCCATGCTCTCGCCCAGCGCGCCGTCGGGATCAGGATGCTGATGCACGCGGGCGGCGAAGGGTTCGAAGGAGACATAGCCGCGATAGCCATCGTTTAGCAGGCGCTTGAGCTGCCCGACGTTATCCAGGCGGTCGTCGGCATCGACCAGCACGCGATGTTCGTCGAGCATGGTGTCCAAAGCGATGGTGGGATCGTCGAGCCCGGAGATATGCACAAGCCCCGTGCGCTCGGCGAAGAGCGCCTGCTCTCCCGCACCGCGGTGGTGGAAGGTGTCGTGCACCAGAGAGAAGCGCGCCCTGAGGCCCAGCGCATCGATCACGTCCAGCGCTTCGGCTTTCATGCGCAGCGTGGAGGTAGAAAATCCAAGCGGCTCGACGAAGCCCTGTAAATCGTAGCGGCCCAATACCCCATCCAGCGCCGTGAGCGCCTGCTCCAACCCAGCACGGCGCTCGCTGGCGCTAGCGCGGTGATCGGCATCTACCAGGGGGCAGAGCACCAAGCCCTGGCCGCCAGCGGCGTCGACCCACTGCGCTAGCGTTTCGGCCTGCTGGGCGCGCTCGGCGTTCCACACATTGAAGGGGTAGAGCGCGTTGAGACTCAGCACATCGATACCCAACTGACGGGCAAGAGCACCTGCGCGCTGCGCCGAGGCAACGTCGACGATGCTATTGGCGCCGACGTCGTTACGCAGTTCGACCGCTCTCACGCCCATGGCGGCAGCGGTTTCGATCAGCTGTTGAGGCGTCCAGCGTGGATTGACCATATGGTTGAGGGCAAATTTCAGCTCGGCATGGGCCATGACGATCTCCAAGAGGTCATTTTCATTGTTGGCTAAGAACGATTGCTCAAGAACGTACTCAAGAACGTACTCAAGAACGTACTCAAGAAAGAACACGGCGAGAATAGAATAAACATTCCATCGCAACAACACGCCGAACTTTTGATTTCACGACCGAAGATGGGTATCGCTAAAGCAGCCAAGAAAAAACAGTGTGTTAACGGAAAGCGTGCGATATCCACGGCACTTTGCGTCCGACTAAAGCAGTACGGTGGTAGCTAGCCGCCGTCCGCCTTTGTCCGACGAAAGGCCTGGACTCGCTACAGCGAGCAAAACTCTCGATGGAATTTATATTCCAGGTTCACTAGGCTAGGGGCTCCAACAAGATCCCACGACCTCGACCGTCAGAGCGCCCGATGACCCCACTACCCCACGATTTCGCTTCCCTTGAAGCACGTATCACCGCCGACTATCCGTCGCTTAGCCGTCGGCTGCAGCAAACGGCGAAGTTTCTGCTCGACCATCCGCAGGAAGTCGCCTTCGCCACCGTAGCCCAGCTAGCGCAGCAGGCGGGGGTCACGCCCTCGACGCTGATCCGCTTCTCGAACAGCTTCGGCTTTTCCGGCTTTTCCGAGATGCAGCAGCTGTTTCGGGCGCGTCTTTTTGACGAGTTGCCCAACTACAACGAGCGTATCCGCGCCGTGCGTACCGCCACGGGTGAAACGCCTGATAGCGCGCAGCTGCTTTGGGAGTTCGCCACCGCCAACCAGGAAGCGCTCAGCCAGCTCCCTGGGCGTATCGCCCCCGAACAGCTGGAGCAGGCGCTGGATATTTTCGAGCGTGCTAAAGCCGTACACCTAATGGGCGCGCGACGCAGCTTTACGGTTGCCAGCTACATGACCTACGCGCTGCACCACATCGATAAACCGGCTTTTCTGATGAATGGCCTGGGCGGCATGTACGACGAGCAGCTCAAGGCGGTGAGCCACGAGGATGCGCTACTGGTGATCAGCTTCGCCCCCTACGCCGAGGAGTCGACCGAGGTCGCCAAGCAAGCCCATGCGCGCGGCATTCCGCTCGTGGTACTCACCGACTCCACGCTAAGCCCGCTGGTGCGCCTGGCCGATGTCGCGCTGATCGTTCACGAGGCAGAAGTAAAAGGGTTTCGTGGGTTAACCGCTTCACTCTGCCTAGCGCAGACGCTGGCGATTGCGCTGGGGGTTCGCCAGGACACTGCGCGGGCTTAAAGAAACGTTGCGGTTCGAACGGCTACGACGCGGTGAGCGGAAACTCAATGGTTCATTTTTTTGATTATTTAAAAAATAGAATATAAATTCTAAATACAACAACGCACCTCTCGCCAGCACACCAGGAGACCGTATGTCATCGCTACTCGTTCGCCCCAGCGCCCCGGATGCACAGGGCAAAATCATCGACGTGACGCCCGCCTCGGCAGGCTGGAAACACATCGGCTTTCAGGTGCATCAGCTTGCGCCAGGGGAGCACCTTGAAGCCACCACCGGCGATCAGGAAGTCTGTTTGGTACTGCTTACCGGGCGCGCCAACGTAGTGAGCGGCGAGCACCGCTTCGACGACATCGGCGAGCGAATGGACGTGTTCGAGCAGATACCGCCCTATGCGGTCTATCTGCCTAACGATACAAGCTACACCGTGGAGGCGACCACCGAGCTCGAACTCGCCGTGTGCGCCGCCCCGGGCCAGGGCAACCGCGCGCCAAGGCTGATCGCACCAAGTGACATCAAGCAGAGTACGCGCGGAGAAGGTAGCAACGTGCGCCACGTGCACGACATCCTGCCCGAAACCGAGCCCGCCGATAGCCTCCTCGTGGTCGAGGTGTTCACCCCAGCGGGCAACTGGTCGAGCTACCCGCCGCACAAACACGATGTGGATAACTTACCCCACGAGTCGCTGCTGGAAGAGACCTATTACCACCGCATCGACCCGCCCCAAGGGTTCGCTTTCCAGCGCGTCTACACCGACGACCGCACGCTGGACGAAACCATGGCGGTAGAAAACGGCTGCTGCGTTTTGGTGCCCAAGGGGTATCACCCCGTCGGCGCGCCCCACGGCTACTCGCTCTACTACCTCAACGTAATGGCCGGGCCCCAGCGCGTTTGGCAGTTCTATAACGATCCCGATCACGAATGGTTGATGCTTACTTAAACTTCTAAGTCTACATAAAATGAGTGCAGCATCTAATTATTTCTCTAGGTGCTGCACTCATTTAGCAAATCAAACCCAGTATTAAAGAATGTATCAGCATCCGCCATGCATTAAGCTCAGAGCCTTCACACACTCATTAAGCAATCACTCTAAAAATACAGAAACACCTCCAATATCCTTAAAGAAGGCTTGAACTACATCGCCAGGATTAATTTCAAACATTTTTGACCATGACCCAGTTGCAATCATATCGCCTTTTTGCAAAGGCCATCCTCTTTTCTCTGCATGCGAGGCAAGCCAAGGAATCATTGCTAATGGATCTCCCATCGGATGCCTGAACAACCCTTTATCCAATGAAAGGCCGTTCACTAAAATATCTAGCTCGGTTCCATAAAGACTTTTATTCCATTCATTTAAAACCCCATCTCCCAAAACCAATTTTCCATGCATTTGAAGATCTGCTAAGAGAAAGTTATCAGGCACATTTCTCCAATCTTCAACACGCACATCAAATATTTCAATTGCAGAAAAAACGCCATCTATTGAATTTCTGACATCACGATCACTACACCCCCCCAGTAACTCTCTTGACAGTCTAACTATAATTTCAACCTCAATCCCACATAAACTAAACAAAGAATTTTTTTTAATTACTGAAGGAGAAGGAATTATAAAGCGGTCAGGAACAGGTGCCGCTAACTCTCTTTCACCGACAAGCTTCCATGCGGAAGGCCTTCCATTAGGCCACCACTCCATTTGTATACCTAATAATTTCTGAATTTCATATGCTTCTAGCAGACTTCCAGGAGATAAGTCACTAGCTAACTCAGCATTGACTAACCCATTCCCCTTCCATGCATTAACCAATGTGGCTACCAACTCTTTCTTATCATATTTAACCATTCTCTTTAATTCCTGCCCCTACCTTAAACTTAGGTCTTGCTGGAACAGGTAAGTCACAATGTAAAAAATTACCGTAACCCGCTTCTCCGAGGTAGCTACTATCTTTCCAAACCACTCTTCCCCTTGAAAGAGTTATAGCTGGCCAGCTATTAACCTTTAATCCTTCATACGGAGTATAATCAACCGCATGATGTAAATCGACGTTACGAATAGTGCGATCAAGGCCAGTATCCCAGATCACTAGATCAGCATCGGCACCGATGGCAATTGACCCCTTACGTGGATAAACCCCATACATACGCGCAACATTGGTGGCGGTTAGCGCTACAAACTGCTGGATGGTAATCCTACCGGTCTCGACCCCATGGCTAAACAGCAGTGCTAAGCGGGTTTCGAGTCCAGGTATACCATTGGGAATATGATCAAAGCTGGCCTCTTCCCCTGCCGCAAACTTGCCCTGCGGTCCGTCAAAGGTGAACGGTGCATGATCGGAGGAGAACACCTGAAACACGCCATTCTCTAGTCCATCCCAGACGAGTTGCTGATTCGCCTTATCGCGAGGAGGTGGGCTACAAATGCACTTGGCTCCCTGGGGGTCATCATCCAGGCCCAGGTCATCGGCGGTTAGGAATAAGTACTGGGGGCAGGTTTCGGCATAGACACGTAAACCATGTTGATGCGCCCAACGCAGTTGTTCCATCGCTTCACGCCCAGACACATGCACGATCAAGATGGGCACATCAACCAGCTCGGCATAGGCAATAGCACGATGGGTGGCTTCGCGCTCAACCAACATCGGCCTAGCGGCCGCGTGATAGCGGGGTGCCGTATGACCATTGGCAATAAGACGCTCGGTTAACCAAGCAATACAGTCGGCATTTTCGGCATGCACCATCACCATGGCACCATGTTCACGGGCAACCGCCAACACATCTATGATTTCACGATCAGCTAGCTTTAAATCGTCGTAGGTCATGTAGATTTTAAAAGAGGTGTACCCTTCGCGGATCAGTTCCGGCAGCTCTACGGCAAGCACTTCAGGCGTGGGGTCGGTGACGATCAGATGGAAGGCGTAGTCGATGCACGCTTTACCTTCCGCTCGCTGATGATAATCCTCGACGGCCGCTCGCAGGCTCTGGCCCTTAATTTGACAGGCAAAAGGAAATATCGTCGTTGTTCCACCGCAGGCGGCTGAACGTGTCCCAGTGAGGAAATCGTCAGCCATTTGAGTACCATCAGATGTGGGCTGATCCAGATGGCAGTGGCCATCAATCCCACCAGGCAGTACCCAGCGCCCTGCTGCGTCAATTTCTTCTTTCCCCGTAGCAAGTGCATTGCCCAAGGCAACAATCACGCCATCGCGGATCCCAATATCGGCTTCAAAAACATCAGCGGCGGTGGCGCAGCGCGCCCGACGAACCACTAAATCGAACTCAGCCATGTGACAGTGCCCCTTCCATCAAACGTCCCCAGCCGGTGATCGGCGTAGTAGCGTGCCCCGTCATACGCAGCATTTTCCACACCACCGTGGCAGTGGTATCCAGTATTGGCACACCTAATTCAGCTTCCCACTGAGCAACCAGTTGAGCAGAGTTGAGGTTGGTACAGGCGACGACAATCAAGGGAGCGCCCTGTTCAGCCACCCGCCGCACCTGGGCGGTAAGGGTCTCTGCGCTCACCTCAGCAAAGGCAAAATTTTCACTGATACTAAGATGATCTTCCGCAACAATAGTGAAGCCTTCAGCGTGGTAATTCGCCAAGATACGCTGCTGTACATCGTCGGTATAAGGCGTTACCAGACCAAACTCACGCACACCGTGGTCGGTCATGATCTCGTTAAGCGCCAGCATTGATGTGGTGGCTTGAATGCCCGTTTCAGCCTTAATGCGTTGGCACAGAGTTACATCGTGATCAAAACCAAGCCAACCAGCGGAGGTGCCGCTCCAACCAATCACATCCACCCGGGCATCGGCGAGCAGCTTGGCGGCAGCGAGCACATGGGTATCGTCAAATTGGCCCAATGCGCGTTGGCTTAGAGCTATTTCCGTGACTCCAAATCGTGAAAAGTGCGCGGTGACACCAGACACTTGAGCCACCATCGCCGAGGTCAATGGCTCTAGTGCGGTATTCGAAGAGGGTGTTAGAACACCAAAACGGCTGCGGGGCGTGGTCATGGTCCTGCTCCAAAATTGATAGGCGGTATTTGCCTTACGATATGCGCTGTCGCCCGATTAACTGGCCCAAGGCAGGCGACAACCCCGTCCAGCTCTTTTCAGGGGGTGCGGAGTAGCTTCCTGCAGTGGCTTTATGAGGACTCAGCCGTACCAGCAGCTCTGCCTGATGAACGGCACAGCTAACGCCATCCACCACTGGCACTGGAATTCGCTCAGCAACACTGCGGGCCAGGCCGGCCAGCGGTGCGCCAGCAATAATCAACACATCAGCGCCATCTTCGCGCACTGCGGCGTCACATAGCGCTACCAACTGTTCACCTTTGTCCTGCTGAACACTGCCAATGTTGGGTAACGGTTCGTCTAAGCAGCGGACGCCCGCTAGCCGGGAAGCCATGCCGTAGCGGTCAACGGTTTCGCTATACCAGGCGCGAATACGCCGCGAAATCGCCACAATACCGATGCGACCACCCAGCATGGCGGCACTCATCAGGGCACTCTCGGTAAGCCCGACCACGGGTATCGGCAGCATTTCACGGGCAGCTTCTAAGCCCGGGTCGCCAAAGGCGGCAACAATAGCGGCGTCATGTCCGGCGTAGTGTTCAGCAAGCTCGTTCAGGGTGGCATACGCTCCGACCGCTGCTTCAGCGCGGGTTTCGATATAAGCCACGCCAAAGGCGGCCGTGCGCAAGGTAAGCTGCGTAGTAGCACTGACGGAACGCTTGGCTTCTGTGGCAATAAGGTCGGTCACACTTTGGGAAATATTGGGATTAACGATGAGTAGTTTCATCGAGAACTCTCCTTTCTCTATACCTGGGCTCGCGCACGCGTCCACAGTGCTTCAGCGGCGCGCTGGGCATCCGTCAATAATGCGGAGGTATCGGCGAAACAGAGTTCACCACCATCAACCACCACTTGGCCGTTACATACCACCATCTCGACATCCCGCCCTTGAGCGGTGTGTACCAAGTTGCCAAGGGCATTGATCAGCGGCACCAAGTGCGGGCGGCGGAAGTCAAACACCACTAAATCAGCACGCTTACCGAGAGAGAGAGAACCCAGTTCAGCATCCAGCCCTAACGCTTTGGCGCCTCCCAAGGTGGCCATTTCCAGCACGTGATGCGGCTGCCAGCTGTCGTTAATTTCGCTCTCTTGCACCCGGCCCATAATCAATGCCCAGCGCATCACTTCCACCATATCGCCGTGCATGTTGTCGGTGCCTAGAGCAAGGTTCGCGCCCGCTGCGCGTAAACGGGTGGTGGGGGCAATACGCCCCCCCGTCGCATTGCCGCGCGGAATATGGGCAATGTTGGTACCGGTACGGCCAATGCGCTCGATGTCACTGTCGCTCACGTACATACAGTGCGCGGCGGTAAAGCGTGGCCCGAGCAGGCCTACGTCCTCCAGCAGTTCGCTGGGGGTCATACCGTCACGCTCAAATACGCGCCGATTCTCTTTAAGGCTTTGAGAAAGGTGGCCGTTGACATGAATACCTAGCGCATCTCGGGTGGCAGCCACACGGGTTAACAAATCTCGGGAGCAGGTATCAGGTGCATGGGCAGCAAGCTCTACGCCTAATCGACCATCCAGCTTGCCTTGCCAGCGCTCGTGAAGCGCAATGGCTTCATTCAGCGTTCGCTCGCCAATTGCATCACGATGCTGCCAGATCCCCTCATGTACACGGCTGAAATCCACATCGTGGATACGTCCACAAGTAATCACCCGCATGCCTAGCTTGCCCATAGCGGGCAGCGTTAGGTCCGCATGAACATAGCTGTCGTTAATCAGTGTGGAGCCGAATAATAGCGCTTCGGCAGCCCCTAACCGTGCCAGAGCAACGGCCTCCTCTTCGCTCACTTCGTGGCCGTGTGGCACCCCGGGCGTATAGGCAGGTGCGAAGCCCATATCTTCTGCCACACCGCGCACCATGCTCAAAATGGTGTGGGTATGCACATTGATAAAGCCTGGGGTAATCACGCGACCGGTTAAATTAAGGGTCCGGCGCGCGGGCATTAGCGGCTGTGCCGGATCGTTTGGCCCTATCTCGACTAATCGACCTTGGTGAATCACGAGTCGGGCGTTGGCGATTTCTCCTAATGTCTCATCCATGGTGAGGGCACGGGCACCATGGATAACCAAATCGGCAGGATGTCGCGCATCAAAAGTGCTTTTCATGCTTTTCTCCCTAATCCGTTAGTAGCCCAATGCACGTGGCAGTGCAGTGACAAGTGACGGGATAAAAATACACAGGCCAAGCACAGCAAACTGAAACGCCACAAACGGCAGCGACTCTTTCACCAGTTGCATCATTGGCACCTTGGTAATCCCACTCATCACGAAATAAAGCACTCCCACCGGCGGCGTCATCATGCCAACCACCAAGTTGTACATGAACAGAAAACCGAAATAGAGCGGGTCAATGCCATAGGTCAGCGCGACAGGAGCAAACAGCGGCACCAGCATGATGTAGGCAGCATTCGATTCAATCAGCATCCCTACCACGACCAACAGTGCCATGGTGAGCAGGATGAACATCATCGGGTCGCTGGTCAGATCCTGGATAAAAGAGGACAGCATCATCGGCACCATTTCGATGGTGAAGATGAACGTCAGCACGGAAGCAAACGCTATCAACGCGCCGACCATGGCCGACGTGACCGCAGCACGGTAGAGACAGCCCGGCAGATCGGCGATTTTTAGCCGCCGCGTGACGACAAATCCGATCAGCGCTGAGTAGACCACGGCGATGGCGGCCCCTTCCGTGGCAGTAAAAATGCCACCTACAATGCCGCCCACCACAATGACCGGCATCATGATAATGATCAGAGCGCGTCGGCCCTGGAGAAAGACATTCGCTAAATTGAATCGCTCTCCGGTCAGGGCGTAACCACGCTTCCAGGAGATCCAACTGGCAATCGCCATAAAACCGATCGCCAACAGTATGCCAGGCAGAATACCCGCAATAAAAAGCCCGCCTACCGATACCGAAGAGCCCGCCATCAACGCATAGACGATCATGGCATTGCTGGGCGGGATCACCGGGCCCAAATTAGCTGCAGAGGCAATGACCGCGCCTGAATAAGCATCGGGATAGTACTTACGCAGCGAGGGAACCAGGGTACTACCCATGGCACTAGCACTGGCTACCGCAGCCCCACTCACGGAGGCAAAAATAGTCCCTGAGGTAATCGTGACGTGGGCTAACCCGCCATGCATTCGACCCACCAAGCTATTCGCAAAGGCAATCAGGCGATCCATAATCCCTGCCCGCACCATTAGCTCACCGGCCAGCATAAAAAGCGGAATGGCCATTAAGGGAAAACTATTAACCGCATGCATCATGCGCTGTGGCATCACCACCAGCTCAAAGTCGAGCATCCATAAACCCGCTAGTGAGCCAAACCCAAGCGCAAAGGCCAGCGGCATACCAAAGAAAGCCAGCCCAAGAAATACGCCAATCGCCAGCCAAGTCATGACAGTTCCTCCCATGTCCGCGAGCCACCCCATGCCAGCAACGCCAGGTGTAAAAAGGCGTGGGCACTGCAAATCAGCACCGCGATGTAGTAGATCGCTGACGTTACCGGTAGTGTCGGCATCAGCTCAGGCCAGCGGTCTACTGTTGCCACCCAGGCACCTAACATCACCATCAGCATTAACAGCGTCGAGATCCCAGCCATCAGACGAAAGAGTATTTCCTGCAACCAAGCCGGCATCATCATGACAAACAGATCAATGCCGACATGGACGCCGTGCTTCACACCATGGGGAATCGCCAGGAAGATCGCCCATACAAAGCACAACCGTGAAAGCTCGTCGGCTGCATCGATAGAGGAGCCCAGCACATAGCGCCAGAAAACCTGTAGCGCGACGATAGTGACCATCAGTGCCATTACGACGACAATGCCGCAGTAGGTCACACCATCCAGACGCCCAACCACCCATTTAGCCCGCTGAAACAGAGCACTGGTGCGCGGGGGTTCAGGCCCCCGCTGCGTTGGCTCTTGAAGTGATACAGAGGTATTTTTCATAGCGGGTCTCACAGTGCTGCTTGAGCTTCCTGGATGACCAGCTCGATAAATGCTGGGTCGATACGCTCTTTCAGACTGGTAGTAACCTCTTGAGTCGCATCACGCAGTTCAGCCCGTAACTCAGCAGAAATAGGCGTGAATTCCATGCCCGCTGCTACTAGCTGTTCGCGCCACTCTTCTTCCTCAGCCGCAGCGGCTGCACGTTGCCAAGCCATGGCCTCTGCCATAGCGGTATCAATAATGGCGCGGTGCTCTTCTGAAAGACGCTCGTAGCTGCGCTTATTGGCTACCGCGTTGATGAAGTCATAGAAGTGGCCACTATCAGACAAATACGGCTGCACTTCATTGAAGCGACGACTAGCGATAATGTTGTAGGGGTTTTCCTGGCCATCCAACACTCCTTGTTGTAACGCCGAATACAGCTCGGAGACGTCCATGGAAACCGGGTTGGTACCCAGCGCTCGGAACGTTTGCAGATGCACTTCATTGGGCTGTAGACGAATACGCATACCAGCAAAGTCATCCACAGAAGTGATAGGGCGCAGGCTATTGGTAACATGACGAAAACCCAGCTCACCATAGCCAAGATTGACAAACCCCAGTGCCTCCATCTTGGCATCCAACTGCTCGCCGACCGGGCCATCCATCACAGCAAATGCCTGCTCTCGATTATCAAATAGGAAGGGCAGACTGACGGCTTCATATTCGGGAATAGTGCGCGTGAAATAGGCGATCGAGGTGAATACCGCAAAAATCGTGCCTGAGCGCACTTGGTCAACATTCTCGGTGGCACCGCCTAGCTGCATCGCGGGGAATAGATCGATTTGCAGTTCGCCATCCGACTCCCGCTCGACCTGCTCTTTGAATACCTCCATGGCGCGGGAAACCGAGTGATCGGTCGGAAAATTACCAGCGACGCGCAGCCGCTCTGCAGCTTGTAGCGAGGACGAAAACAGCGCTGCTGCTGTGATGAGTGACGCCAATGTCAATACAGATGCTTTTGAGATCATGGGGGAGGCTCCAGCGGTTTCATGGGGTAACCATCGCCTACGGGTATGGGCGGGTACGTTATGGAATAGCAAGCGCCATGCCATGGCCCCTCGAGAACCTCAAAACATTTCCCTAAAAAAAAATCATAAAACACTGATTTTAAATAAAATTAAAAAAATAACATGAAATAAACAATTTTTAATTAAAATATTGCATACAATAAATAGCACAATAAAATGCGCGCACTTAGCACCAAAATAGCCTGCTACGCACCAAGAAAGTGCGTAGTAATACTGGCTAAAACGTTTTTAATGCAGCACTACTGGCTCGCTTCACCTTACGGCATACTGGACTCAGTTTTTGACAGGATATAACGACCATGGACGCTTCTCTGACGACGAAACCCGCCATTGAACAGATAGCTGAGCGGATTACCGATGCCATTATGGAGCACCGGCTACCGCCAGGGGTAAAACTAGGGGAAGACCGCCTCGCGCAAACGTTCAATGTCAGCCGTACCAAGGTTCGGCAAGCGCTTACCTCACTCTCCAAGGAGGGGTTGGTCACCCTGCATCCCAACCGTGGAGCTTACGTGACCCGCCCTACCCGCCAGGAAGCACTCGATCTCATGGAAACCCGACGTTTGATCGAGCCGGAAATCATTCGGCAGGTAATCGCCCGGGCAACGCCTACCGACCTGGATAAGCTTAAGGCGCATTTAGTCGAGGAAGAACGTGCCAGAGCAGAGGGTAATCGGCGACTAATCATCAGCTTAACCGGCAGATTTCATATGCTGCTGGCAGAGCTCGGCGGCAATCTCTTCATTCAGAAGTTAATGTCCGAGCTATGTCCGCTCACTTGCCTAATCATTGCGCTATATGATGCTCCGCAAATGCCCGCCTGCCCTGAGGATGAGCATGCGCGCATTGTGGATGCGATCATCAACAAAGATGCCGAAAGCGCCATTCACCTGATGCTGCATCACCTTAATCACATTCAGGATGCCTTACATCTGGGAGACCCAGAAGCACGGGATATTCACTGGGAAACCCTATTTGGCTAGCGTTCTTATTGCTCGCATGTAGCTTCCTATATTGCCGCCTCATCCTCTTTACCAGAAGCTTGGGGTGGCATGATACTAGTGCCCCAATGCTTAGCGATAATACAAAGCCGTATCATTCACACACATTTGTGGCGCTCCGCATAATCTAAAAAGAGCGCTAATATCTACGCTTAGCCAACCATCAGGCTATCCCACTGATATGCTTAGTGTGCACCCAGCAGATATGATTCAGCAGCTTTTCTATGTAGGCACGGTAGACTGCTTTTTCCGGACAGCAAGGCTACAGGGGCCGCCCGGCATCCCCCTGTAGATCACGCAAGCGCTCTGCTATATCCAGATCAATCGCCTATGGCATAAGGGTTCCTTTCGGTTGAGGGCCCCGATACACAAGGTGGCCACTGGTGTTGAAAACCACTATTTTCCAACTGCATAGCCACCTGTAGCAGCCAGCGCTCGTTACCTGGTTTAGCGACCAGTTGAACGCCAACGGGTAGCTCTCCAGGCTGGCGCGGCATCGGCAAACAGATACTGGGAAACCCCACCAACGAAATCAGAAACGTACATGCCAGGTAATCGATGATCGTCTCACAGGCATGCCCTTCTATTTCCCAGACATCGTCTTGAGTATTAGCAAATGGCATGACACTGGTTGCCGGTAGCACGAGTAGATCAAATTGTGAGAAGAATGCCTGAAAGCGTCGGTACACCTTTGTGCGTGTATTTTCAGCGTGTAGATACTGAGAGGCGCTAATGCCTTCGCCCTGACGTACATTCCAAACAAATGAAGCGGAGAGATGCTGCTCCTGAGCGTTGACCAGTGCGCCAAAAGTAGCCCATGACTCAGCAGCCCGAAGCGTTTTGAACGCCGCAACGCCTTCTGACACCTCAGGATGCTGCCACGCTACAGGTCCAAGTAAAACACCGATCAGTTCGACCGCCTGAGAGAAAGCGGTGTCGATTGGTTTTGCGACATGATAGGCACCGCCAAGCGTCAGGGACGCAGCCACTCGAACCATGCGCGAACCGTTGACAGATTCTAGATTCGCTACCTTGAGCGAATACGCGTCCGATATGAAGCGCGCCGAGCTGGGATCATCCGTATGCCCACCCTGCATAACATCCATCATTAACGCTGCATCCCGCACGTTGCGGGCCAATACACCTTGGGTAGCCAGCATGCTCCACCCACGCGGGCGGTACGGCTCGGCGATGGTACCCGGCGCTGGCCGCAAGCCTACGCAGCCGCAAAAAGCGGCCGGCGTTCGTACCGACCCGCCAAAATCCGTGCCCTGGGCCAACGGCACCATACCTGTGGTCACCGCAACGGCCGACCCACCGCTTGACCCTCCTGAACTGAGCGCTAGATCCCATGGATTGGCAGTCGGACCGCAGAGGTCGTTGGTGCAAATAGCCCCAAAAGCAAATGCCGGCGTATTAGTTTTACCTAGCACAATGGCACCAGCCGCTTTCAGCCGTGCAACGGAAAGCTCGTCTCGTACTGGCCGGTTGTACGCCAAAAGGCGTGAGCCTTTCGTGGTAGGTATACCCACCGAGTCGCTCACATCCTTCACCGCGACCGGTAGCCCATGCAGAGCACCGAGCGTTTGGCCTGTACGCCGCTTTCGATCACACGCTTTTGCTGCAGCAAGAGCACCTTTCGCATCGACATTAATAAATGCCTGGAGCGCACCATTAAGCGAATCGATGCGAGCCAAGGACGCCTCTACCAGCGTTTGAGAGGTTAAGCGGCCCTCCGTCAGTTGAGTGAGTAGCTCACTCGCTGACTGGTGCAATATGCCATTGAGATCGTCATTCACTTTCGGCTCCTTACAACAACCGATATGGTAGCCACGTCACAATGGACGGGAAGGTAATAATCAACGCCGTCGCGAATAGCAATACAGCAACAAACGGAATGATGCCCCAGTAAACATCAATGACCGAGCCGGTGCGGCGCACCCCCTGCACCACGAAGAGGTTCATACCAATGGGCGGCGTAATCAGGGCTAATTCCATCATCAAGACCAAAAAAATTCCAAACCACACGGGGTCGATACCCATGAACATTACGATAGGAAACACGATGGGGATGGTGCCCACCATCATCGAGAGCGTTTCAATAAAGCATCCCAGGATGAGATAAAACACCACCAGAACCAGTAAAAAGCCGAGCACACTTAGTTCCATGGAAGCGACAAAACGAGTTAGCGCCTGAGGCACGCCCAAAACGCCAACCACAAACTTCAGAAAAAAGGCCGCGATGATAATCAGCAGAATCATCGCCGTTGTGCGTACGGTAGAGAGAAACGCTGCGTGTAGCATCGTCATTGTCAGCGCACGATTCCATACCGCTAGCCCAAGCGCCATCAACACGCCCAGTGCAGCTGCTTCGGTTGGTGTCGCCCAGCCCAAATAGATGCTCCCCATGACCACACCAAATACCAATAGAGGGGGAATCAGGTGTTGTAGACTGGTCAATCTAACCTTCAAGGGGCTTTTGTCCTGAAGGGTACCGGCAAGATTGGGAAATAGCGTGCAGATAATAGCGATCGCCAGCATGAACAGCGTAACGAGCAACAATCCAGGTATTAACCCTGCAGCGAACAGTCGGCCCACAGAGGTACCGGTCAGCGCACCATAAATTATCAGGTTCACACTGGGGGGAATCAAAATCCCTAGCGTGGCGCCCGCCGCAATCGACCCCAGCACCAAGCGCTCATTAAAGCCTCGCTGTTTAAACTCCGGCAACGCTACGGTTGCAATGGTGGCTGCCGTGGCTACTGAAGACCCTGACACCGCCGCAAAAAGACCACTCGCGCCGATATTGGTATGCAGTAGTCCACCAGGTAAGCGGCCAAGCAGTACCGATAATCCGTTATACATTCGCTGGGTGACGCCACAACGCAGTAGCAGTTCACCTAACAGAATAAACAGCGGTATCGCCGTTAACAGAAAATCGTTCATCACCGCCCAAAGTTGGGTCCCGAAGGTCCCCAACATGGCGGGCGACAGATACACCAGTGCGCCCAATGCACTCGCTAGAAAAATAGCGACGGCGACATGCACGCCAAAAATCATCAACCCCAACATAAGGGCAAAGCCCATCAGGGCACCGGTAATGTCGATCATGGCCGCTCCCCTTTACCGACAAACTGATTCTCCAACTGGCTTTCAGCTTCTGCCAGGCTCTTCTCCACCTCATCTTGTAACGAGGGAGGGCCATAGCGGTCATTGAGCGTCTGATAATGAGCGCCTGCTAATAACCAAAGACTGTGTAACAGCATCGCTGCGGCGACGAGTGCAAAGAGTGTTACGCCCAGCATCCACACCCCTTGAGGGATCCATAACGGGGTCTGCAAAGGGGTACTGGCGCGACTCCCGTAGGCGATGCTCGACTGCCATGTGCCCCAGACCTGCAGCAACATAAACACCGCAAATCCCGCCAATAACAATACTGCTATAGTGTTCAGTCCCGCCTGAATAGCAATAGGGAAACGATTGAGCCCGAGTTCAATCCGCGTGTGCATCCGGTGCATGAGCGCAGCAGAAAAACCAACAGCAGAGGTAATCGCTAAAACATAACCACCGAGCTCATCCACTCCTTGTATCGAGTGGCCTAGTAACCGGCGAGCTACAATCTCGTAACCTATTAACAAGCAGAGCCCAAGGCATGCATACCCACACAGAATGGCAGCGATATTGACTAGCCGTTCCAGCCCTGAAAAAAACCTGATGGACCGCATCTGCGATATCTCCTTCATAGATACGCCGGACGGATGCTGATCGCTCGTCCGGCAGAGCTCATTACTCGATGGCTAAGCCGCGTGCCTCACCAATGGTGCGATTCCAAAGAGAAGCGCACGCTGAGTAGTTAGCGTTACAGGTTTCAGACCAGGTGGGCAGTATCACCTCGGACACCGCAGCATTCAGAAGCTCCTCATCTTCACTGCTGGGCTCGACAAGGGCCATATCAAAGCGCTGATAACTGTCGCAGTTGTCGCTACCGGTCGAGCAATTCACCGCATCTTGGGTAAGTGTTCTGGCCATGTTCCAGTACTGGCTTTCCAGGTCCACGTACGCCTCAGCAATGGCCTCCTGCGCCTCGGGCGACATGGCATTCCAGGTATCCAGATTCATCATGTGCGCCTGCACTGACCAGCTCACCCCAAGCGTCAATAGAGAGTCGGTGACTTCCGGCCAATTCCCGGTATTACCCGAGGTGGGTGAGGTTACCCCACATTCGGCTACGCCTCGCTGCAAGGCAGGGTAAACTTCTGCAAACTGCAGCGTAATCGGCGTCGCTCCCAGATACTCCAATAAGGCAGACATACTTGGGGTAAAGGAACGGACACGTTTGCCACGTAAGTCAGCTAGGCTTGCCACGTCACCAGAGCAAAAAAACACTTGGGGGCCAAATGGCCATAACCCCATAACACGGGCATTAAAACGCTCAGCCACCCGGTCACTGAACACATCACGATAGGCCTCAATGGTGGTTTGCAACGTATCAATATCCGGCGACACACCAATCAGATCTAGGCCTTCCAGGAAAGGATCGTCACGTGCAGCGGAACCAATCGTGGTTTCGACAACATCGAAACTACCGCTGCTCACCATACGCATGGTGTCCTGCATATTGACACCGACGACATCCAATGGATTGAAGTTGACCTGTACATCTAACCCTGTCCGTTCACCTAGGGTGGCGTAAAAATCACGCTCCAGCGCCGTGTGGTGCTGGTGGGTTGAGACAATACCAATCGCATTCAAGCTAAGCTGTTCGGCATGCAGAGTAGTGGATGACAGCGCTACAAAGGTGCAACCAATCATCAGCGCTAGATGACGTTTTCTCACGACGTTCCCCTCAAGTGTTGAAATATGACGGTATGCGCTGGCAGGAAGGAACTTCCCTGCTCACCGCGATAAAGACAAGGAAGTTATTCAAGAAATGCTAAGGCTCTAACAGGAGATGCTGAGCCACCCTTGATACGTAGGGGAATACCCTGAAAGATAAACTCTCCTTTACCAACCAGTGCTTCAAGGTTCCAAAGCCACTCGTAATGCACCATTCCCAGGTCACGACAGGCTCGGTGATTTTCGAAGATATTTTCATCCACACGGTCGGTAGATGGCCCCTCAACGCCATGCACCCTGGAGCCCCGCTCGTAAAGCCAGTGAGTAGCATCTGCGGTGACCTGGGCATTGTTTGTACAAATCGAATCGTTAGGCCAGTGGCGCGCATTCAAGCCGGTACACAGTAAAACGATATGCCCATCCACCTTGACTCCTGCAACCTGCTCGGCCGCTTCCAGCCTATCGCGGGTGATATCCCCCCGATCCCCGACATGGCGCAAATCCAGGCAGACAGCCTTACCCATGAACATATCCACAGGCATTTCGTCAATGGTGGCCCCGTCAGGATGGTTGTGAGATAGCGCATCGACATGGGTTCCGGTGTGGTCCAGCATTCCCAGGTAAAAGGTCGTGAACGTCAACAGATCCTCCGGCGTCCCCTGCTGGAACTTTTTGGAGGCTTCATGAGTGGTATGCGGAATCACCACAGGACGTGCAAGCCGACCCAATGCGGGCAAACCATCCTGAAGTGGTAGGGTAAGGTCAATAATGGTGGGCATGAAAATACCTTGGCTGATTCAACGACTGGGATTCAGTGTTAGCGATAACCAGCCATCAGCACTTTTTGAGCCAAGCTCAAAGTAAAACTAAAAAAAACTTTTTTTTCATGACGTTAAAAAAATCACGCTATGGCCAATCATCATTGATCGCAACATTGCATACAATAATAAGCACAAAAATCATGCACAAAAATTGTGCCGATATCTCTGAATGCTCTTATTTTGTGCGTAAACAAACAGTGGAAGTCCGTAAAAGCTACCGATGAATAAATAAGGATTAGTAGTTCCCTGCGGAGCATTAAATGCCCTGCAGGGAATGCTCAACGATTCATCGCCTGAGGCAGATAAAGCGCGATATCGGGAAACAGGTGCATCAGCGCAATCGCCAGCAGCATGAGCAGGAAAAACGGCAGCGTTGCCTTGGTGATGGTGAAGATGTCCTTACCGGTCAGGCTCTGGATGACGAAGAGGTTGAACCCGACCGGCGGGGTGATTTGCGACATTTCGACCACCACCACGAGATAGATGCCGAACCAGATCAGGTCGAACCCGGCTGCACTCACCAGCGGCATGATGATCGCGGTGACCAGTAGGATCAGCGAGATACCGTCCAAAAAGCAGCCCATGATCAGCAGCAAGAGCGTTAGCGCGACCAGCAGCATGGTCGGCGATAGCCCCATTTCCCCGATGGCGCGTGCCAGCTGCATCGGCACCTGCGTAAAGCCCATGGCCGAGGTTAAAAACGACGCTCCAGCGATGATGAACGCGATCATGCAGGCGGTGCGAATGGCGGCAAAGAGCGATGCCTTGAACGTTGTCAGATCGAAGCTACCGTTCCAGCGCGCGATCGCCATAGAGAGCACCACGCCCACGGCGGCCGCCTCGGTGGGCGAGGCAAGCCCGCCGTAAATGGTGACGACGATGCCGCCAATCAGCACGAGAATGGGGACGAGCGCCCAGGTATTGCGTAGCTTTTCCCCCAAGCTCATGGTCGACTCGTCATGCCCTGCGAGCCCCGCTCGGTCTCCCTTCAGCAGCGACCAGATCACCAGATACACCATGAACAGCGCCAAAAGCATCAGCCCCGGCCCCACGCCCGCCATGAACAGCCGCGAGATGGACTGCTCGGTCACCACGCCGTAGACGATGAGCATGATCGACGGCGGAATGAGAAGCCCCAGGGTTGAAGCGCTGGCCAGCGTACCGATGGCCATGTTGCTGTCGTAGCCGCGCCGCTCGAGTTCGGGCAGCGTCATCTTGCCCACCGTGGCACAAGTGGCCGCCGAAGAGCCGCAGACGGCCGCGAACATTCCGCTGCCGATGATGTTGGTGTGCAGCAGCCGCCCCGGCAGGCGGTTGAGCCAGGGCGAAAGCCCACGAAACATGTTGTCTGCCAAGCCGGAGCGGAACAGGATCTCGCCCATCCAGATGAACATGGGCAGCGCGGTCAAATCCCAGCCGTAGCTGGCGCCCCAGAAGTCGGAGGCCAACACCGGCCCCGGCGCAAAGGGGCTGAAGAAGGTCAGCGCCATCCAGGCGGTGCCCATCAACGCAAAGGCAATCCAGACGCCGCTGCCCAGCAGTACCAAAAGCGTCACTACGGTCGCCAAACTCAGTAGTAGCACGACGTATTCTCCCGCAAAGTGATAAGAGTGAGCGCGACTCAGTGCATCTCGCTGTCGTCGGTGGCGGTGGCTTCGCGAAAGCTCGCCGGATCGCGCACGGCGATACGTAGCGCCATGATCAACGCTTCGAGCAAAGCCAGGCACAAAAGCGCAACGCTCAGCGCCAGCACGCTCTGGGGAATCCATAGCGGGATGGAGAGAAACCCAGAAGAGACGTCGTGGTACTGCAGGCTTTCCCGCGCAAGGCCCACAAGCCCATAGGCCAGCAAAAGCCCGATCGCCAGCGCAACGCCTAAGCAGAACACCTCGCACCAAACGCGCAGAGCAGAAGGCAGGCGTGAAATGAGCAGCGTCACGCGTATATGCGCGTGATGAACGAAGGTATAGGCAAGGCCAAGAAAGGTGGCCCCCACCAGCAGATAGGCGGCAAGCTCAGACACCCCGGTGATACTTACGCCCAGACGGCGCATTCCAAGCAGCACCAAGAGCGCATCGACGAGCCGAAAGCTCACCTGTAAGGCGATGACGCCGCAAATGGTGATCATGCAGGCAGCCGCTGCCCAGGCGCCCAGCCGATAGAGCAGGTCGAATTTGAACGTCATGATGTTCCCTCGCACAGAAGAAGAGTCTCGGGAGCGCACGGCTCCCGAGGTGGCGGGGTTACTCGCCGTTCGTTTCGCTCGGACGCTGCTGGCGATAGGTTTCCAGCACCGTTTCGGCCTCGTCATCGGCGCGGCTCAGCCAGTCCTGGTAGAGCGTGTCGCCCGCGCTTTGCAGCGCGGCGGCTACGGCCTCGTTGGGCGTGGAGACCTCAATGCCGTTCTCCTCCAGCGCCGCCAGGCTCGCCTGATTGTCTTCACGGCTTTGCTGCCAGCCGCGCTCTTCGGCGCGCGCGGCGGCATCGAGCAGCGCCTGCTGGGTGCTTTCATCTAGGCGGTCGAAGCTGCGCTGGTTGATGAACACGATGTTCTTCGGCAGCCACAGGTTGGCATCGGTGTAGTAGTCGACGTAGTCCCAGGCGGTCATGGCGTTGCCAGTGGAGCTTGAGGTGATCATGGCATCCACTCGGCCGGTGCTGAAGGCGGTGGGGATATCGGACTCCTCGGTTTCGGTTGGGCTACCGCCGAGGTTGGTGACGAAGCGTTGGGTATTGATGTTGGGCGCGCGTACCCGCAGCCCCTCGAACTGCGTCGGATCGGTCAGCGCTTCGCCAGTATAGATACCCTGGGCGGGCCAGGCCACGGCGTAGAGCGGCATCAGCCCTTCGGCGGCAAACTTCTCACTGATGATCGGCTTGGTCGCCTGCCACAGCGCGTAGGCATCGTCGTAGCTTCCGGCAACGCCGGGTAGGGTATCGACCTCGAAGATGGGGTCATCGTTGGAGAGTACCGAGAGAAAGACCTCCCCGGCATCGATGGTGCCTCGGCGCACCGAAGGCTTGATCTCGCCGTGGGCGACCAAGGAGCCGCCGCTGTGCACGGTGATGGTCAGTTCGCCATCGGTGGCATTGGCGACGTCTTCGGCGAACTCGCGGGTATTTTGGGTGTGGAAGCTGGCATCGCCATAGGGCGTGGCCATGGTCCATTCGGCAGCATGAGCGGCAGAGGCGGCCAGCGCCGAGAGCAGTACGAACGGGGTGGCAAAGCTTGCCAAGGGAGTGACGATACGCATGGGTGTTTCCTCTTTTGCTATTGGTTATTCGAGGGTTACCGGCAAGAGCGGCAGTGAGCCGCTGGCGTGCTGCGCGTTGCTATTTATCGCTATTTATCGCTATTTTTATGCTCGTTGATAAGCCTATTAGTACTTCTCGTCAATTCAGTACGCCACGTCAATTCAGTACTCCTCGTCAAACATGGAGCGTCTAGCACCAAGCACGCGGGAAGGGCGCGCTCATAGCGACGCCGCCGAGCGCGCCGCTTGATCGTAGAGCCCCGACATCGCCCGCATGATTCCGGCCAGGCGACTGATCTCGGCGCGTTCGATGCCCATGGAGGCGAGCGAGTCGATCAGGCAGGCCTCGCGCAGCTCGGCGTAGCGGCTGCAAGCGTCGCGACCAAGTTCCGTGGTGCGAAAAAAGGTCTCTTTGCCCTGCTTCTCACCGCTCACCAGACCAAGCTTGGCAAGCTTACGCAGCGCGTAGGTCACCGTGTGGGTGTCCTCGACGTTGAGCACCAGGCAAATATCCGCCTGGCGCTTGGCCCGCGCGCAGTGGTTGACCCGGTGCAGCACGAGGATATCCAGCGAGCCAAGCTCAGGATAGCCGGTGGCGGTCATGCAGCGCACCATCCAACGATTGAAGGCGTGCCCGGAGATGATCAGTCCAAATTCGAACTCCGACAGTTCGTGCGCTTTGTGCGAAAGATGCTCGGAGGAGACGATGGGGCCGCGTCCCGCCCGCATTTCAGAGCTCGATTGCGTCATGCCTGATATCCATGATGGTCGTGGTAACGCCTCATGATCACTGCTTACGCCCTAGGCATGCAAACACTAAGCCGCTTTCGGACTACGACCTTAGTCGTAATCGGAATAGATGATGCTTGATTGACATAGGGATACTATATCGATAATTTCTATTCAAATTACATAAAAAGTACAGGTGACTCTGTGTCTTCGCAATTTCCGCGCGCTGAAGCGCCGCTCCAAGCGCCCTCCTCCGCACAGCCGCCGCTTTTGAGCGTCGAGTCGTTGGACATCGCTTTCGGCTCGAACCGGGTCGTCAAAAATCTCTCGTTCGACCTGCACGCCGGGCAGACGCTGGCCATCGTTGGCGAATCGGGATCGGGCAAGTCGATGACGTCGCTTGCCATCATGGGGCTGGTGCAGTACCTCAACGCCACCATCGGCAGCGGGCGCATCCTTTATCGCCGCCAGGCCGATGCCGCCCCCATCGATCTGACTCAGCTTTCTGACAAGGCGATGCGCAAGATTCGCGGCAAGGAGATCTCGATGATCTTCCAGGAGCCGATGACTTCGCTTAACCCGGTCTACACCATCGGCGACCAGCTCACCGAGGTGCTTCAGCTGCACGGCGACTACTCCCGCGCCAGCGCCCGCGACGAGGCGCTGAGACTCTTGCGCCTGGTACGTCTGGCCGACGCCGAATCGCTGATCAAGCGCTACCCGCACCAGCTCTCTGGCGGCATGCGCCAGCGGGTGATGATCGCCATGGCCCTGGCCTGTAAGCCCAAGGTGCTGGTCGCCGATGAGCCCACTACCGCGCTCGACGTCACCATCCAAGCGCAGATACTCGCCATCATCCGCGATCTGCAAAAAGAACTCGGCATGGCGGTGATCTTCATCACCCACGACATGGGCGTGGTGGCCGAGATCGCCGATCACGTAGTAGTCATGCGCAACGGCGAGAAGGTCGAAGAGGCCGAAGTCGGCCATCTGTTCGCCAACCCTGAAGCGCCCTACACCCAGGCGCTCTTGGCCGCCGTTCCCACCCTTGGCAGCATGCAGGGGCAGACGCTTCCGCGCGCCGAGCCGCTGGTAGTATTCGATGGCGAGAAGGTGGTGACCCAGGGCGAGGCAACGGTGCAGGACACCGTGCGCGTGCAGGAGACGCCGGTGGTCAGCGTCAGCAACCTGGTGACGCGCTTTGACATTCATAAAGGGTTCTTTGGCGGGGTGAGCCACCGGGTGCACGCCGTGGAGAACGTCAGCTTCGATATCTTTCCCGGTGAAACCCTGGCGCTGGTGGGCGAGTCCGGATCGGGTAAATCGACCATCGGACGTACCATTCAGCAGTTGCAGGCCAGTACCAGCGGCGAGATTTCGTTCTCCGGCAAGCCGATCTCGCGCATGTCGCGGGTCGAGAAGCAGGCGCTGCGCCAGCAAGTCCAGTACATCTTCCAAGACCCCTTCGCCTCGCTCGACCCGCGCAAGACCGTGGGCTTCTCGATTGCCGAGCCCATCCATACCCACGGTTTGATGACCGGTAGCAAGCGCATTCAGCAGCGCGTCGATGAGCTTTTAGAGCGCGTGGGTTTGAGGCCGGAGCATGCCAGGCGTTACCCGCACGAGTTCTCCGGCGGCCAGCGCCAGCGTATCTGCATCGCCCGCGCGCTAGCGTCCAAGCCCAAACTGATCATCGCCGACGAGGCGCTCTCGGCGCTGGACGTCTCCATCCAGGCGCAAATTATCCACCTGATGATGCAGCTACAGCGCGAAGAGGGGCTGGCGTATTTGTTCATCAGCCACGACATGGCCGTGGTCGAGAAGATGAGCCACCGCGTCGCCGTGCTGCATTTGGGCCAGATCGTCGAGATGGGGCCACGGGCGCTGGTGTTCGACTCACCGCGTCACGCCTATACCCAAAAGCTTTTGTCGGCGGTGCCAGTAGCCGACCCGCATCACCGGCGCCAGCACCTGCTGCTGGAAGGTGATATCCCAAGCCCGGTGCGTAAAGTGGGCGACGAACCCACCGTGCACCCGCTGGATGAGGTAGCGCCTGGTCACTTTGTGGCCACTACCTAGGCCCCTCTCACAAGCCTTTAAAAAAGTCGTTTTAAAAAAGCATTTATAAAGCCTTTAAAAAACAGCCTTAAGGAAACAACGATGTATAAAAAGACGCTAATGGCGCAGGTAACGGGAAAAACCGCCACGCTGTTCAAGGTCGGCGCCCTGGCCGCCGCGATGATGACGGCGACAGCCAGCCACGCGGGTTCGCTGACCATCGCCTCGCCGCAGGATCCGGGCAACTGGGACCCCATCGATACGTTCCTGGTCAACTGGGCAGCCGTCGGTACCAATATCTTCGACGGTTTGACCTATCGGGGCCCCGACCTCGAACTGGTGCCCGGTCTTGCCACTAGCTGGGAGGAGCTGGACGACGGCAAGCGTATCCGTTTCACCCTGCGCGAAGGCGTGACCTTCCACAACGGCGAGCCCTTCAACGCCGACGCGGTGAAGTTCACCTTCGACCGCCTGCTGGGTGAAGAGGGTGCACGTGGGCCGCAGCGCTCCAACTACACCGCGATCTCCCACGTGACAGTGATCGATGAGTACACCGTCGACATGTTCCTGTATCAGCCGGACCCGGTGCTATTGACCAAGCTGGCCGGTTACGGCGCCATGATCGTGCCCCCGGGCTACATCGAAGAGCACGGCGAGGAGTACTTCAACGAACACCCGGTCGGCACCGGGCCGTTCAAGGTCGTCGAGTACACCCCGCGCTCTGACGTGCGCCTGGAAGCCTTCGCCGACCACTGGGGTGGTGCGCCCAAGCTCGACAGCGTGACCTATCGCTTCATCGCCGAGCCCTCCACGGCCGTGGCCGAGCTGCAGGCCGGCCGCGTCGATATCGTGCTGCCGCCAACCATCCCCGTGGGCATGGTCGAATCGATCAACAATCACCCCAACTCCCAGGTGGTGAGCGTGGCCTCGCCCACCGTCGAGGCGCTGCGCTTCAATACCCAGTCCGGTATCACCAGCGACGAGCGCGTGCGTCAGGCGCTGATCATGGCGGTCGACCGTCAGGCGATCGTCGATACCATCCTCTCGGGTGAAGGCAGCGTCATCGCGAGCTTCCAGGGCGAGCAGTCCTTCGGCTTCGATCCCGAGCTCGACCCTTACCCCTTCGATCCGCAGCGCGCTCAGGAACTTCTGGCCGAGGCAGGCGTAGAGCCGGGTGCCGAGCTCCAGATCGACGTGCGCGGCAACGACGCTACCTTTGGCGAAGTCGCTCAGGTGGTCGCGGCTTACCTCCAAGGCGTGGGCCTGAACGTCTCGATCCAGCCCTACGAAACCAACGTGCTGCTCAACGACATCATCCCTGCCGGGCGCACCGGCGAGATGTTCCAGCAAAAATGGGGCGGCTGGACCTTCGACTTCGATAACACCGCCTACCTCATGTACCACACCGGCGAGCGTTGGAACCCCTACGACAGCGACGCCACCCTGGACGAGATGCTCGACTCCCAGCGCAGCATCACCGACCGCGCCGAGCGCGAGACGCTGTTGCAGTTCGTCGCGCGCTACACCAAAGAGCGGGCACTGGAAATGCCGCTTTACAGCTTGAACGCGCTCTACGGCGTGGGTAACCGGGTGGAGAACTTCGACCCGGCGCCAGATAACCGGATTCGTCTGACCGAGGTCGACGTTTCCGAGTAAGCCGACCCGACCGCCGCCCGGGCGGCGGTCGTTTCTTCTTCGAGTGGGAGGCCACGTGGCCAAGTTTCTCTTCTACCGCGTGCTACAGGCGCTCTTCGTGCTGGTAGCCGTTACCCTGATCGTCTCGTTTGCCATTCGCCTGACCGGCGACCCGGCCGTCATGCTGGCCCAGGGAGCGGGTAGCATCACCGAGGCCGATCTCGAACGCATTCGCGAAGCGTTGGGGCTCAACCAACCCTTCATCGTGCAGTACCTCGAATTCCTCAAGGGGCTCTTCACCGGCGACTTGGGCCGCAGCTTCATGGGCGGCACCTCGGTGAGCGATCTCATCAGCCGCGCGCTGCCCGCCACGCTCGGCCTGGCGCTGGCCTCGCTGGTCATCTCCATCGTGGTGTCGATTCCGCTGGGCATCAAGGCCGCAGTGTCGCGCGGCAAGTGGCCGGATCAGCTCATTCGTATCGTGTCGCTAGTGGGGCTTTCGTTCCCCAACTTCTGGCTCGCCATCATGCTGGTCCTGCTGTTCTCCATCACCTTCAACCTGCTGCCGCCCAGCGGGCTCGAGGGGTGGCAGAGTTTCATCATGCCGGCCGCGACCATGGGCATCATTCTCACCGCCACCAACGTGCGTTTGGTACGCACCACCATGCTCGAAACCCTGCGCTCGCAGTACATCATGGTGGCCCGTGCCAAGGGGCTCTCCAACTCGGTGGTGCTCTACAAGCACGCGCTGCGCAACTGCTCGATTCCGCTGATCACCTACTTCGGCCTGCAGTTCGGTGGCCTGCTCGGCGGCATCGTGGTGGTCGAACGAGTGTTCAACTGGCCGGGGCTGGGTACGCTCGCCTTCGACGCCGTGGCGGCCCGCGACTATCCCGTGCTGCAAGGGGTCATCACCGTGTTGTCGCTGATGATCATCTCCATCAACCTGCTGGTCGATATCGCCTACGGCTTCGTCGATCCGCGCGTACGCAAGAGCTAGGGTGCCGCCATGACGCTAACTTCTCTCGATCTGGGACGCTTCAAGAACATCGAGTTCATCCTTGGCGCCCTGCTGGTCGGCGGTATTGCCTTCGCCGTGCTGTTTTCAGGCTGGCTGTTTCCCGAAGGCGGCGGCGGGGTCAACCTCGCCATGCGCCTGACCCCGCCATTCGCCGATGGCAGCTTCCCGCTGGGCACCGACCCGCTCGGCCGCGACGTGCTGGCGCGCGTGGTCATCGGCGGGGAGATCTCGCTCAAGGTCGGTTTTTATTCGGCGCTGGGTGCGGTGGTGCTGGGCATCGTCATGGGGCTGTTGTCGGGTTACTACGGCGGTGTCATCGACATGCTCGTCATGCGCTTTGCCGACGTGCAGCTCGCGCTGCCCTTCATTTTGCTGGCGATCACCTTCATTGCGGTGATCGGCGGCGGGCTCACCAATATGATCATTTTGCTGATCATCTCCCAGTGGGTGCAGTACGCCCGCTTGGTGCGCGGCTCGGTGCTGTCGCTCAAGGATCGCGAATTCATCCTTTCGGCCCAGGCAATCGGCGTGCGCGACTGGCGCATTCTGTTCCAGCACCTGCTACCCAACCTGCTGGGCCCGGTCATCGTGCTGATGACCCTGAACGTTGCCAACAACATTCTGCTGGAGAGCAGCCTGACCTTCCTCGGCCTCGGCGTCGACCCGGTCATCCCCAGCTGGGGCGGCATGCTCGCTGAAGGGCGTACCTACCTGCAAACCGCTTGGTGGGTCAGCGTCTTCCCGGGCGTAGCAATTCTGCTCACCGTGCTTGGCCTCAACCTGCTGGGTGACTGGCTGCGCGATACCCTCGACCCGACCGGAAGGACGTCCCGATGACCACGCTACTGGACACCAGCGTCGAGCGCAGCGTCGATGCGCTGGTGGCGCACTACCGCCAAACCCTGGCCGCAGGCGACACGCTCACGGCGTGGGTATTCGATGACCGCACGGCGCGCCGCGGCGCCGAGCAGGCGCTGGCCGAGCACGGCATCGAGGCGCGCTTCTACAGCGCCTACAAGCCGCTGGTGCACTTTTTCCTCGACACCGGCCTGCTAGAACCGGGCGCCCGCGCGCTTAAAACCGTGCGTATCCACTACCCGGCCCCCGAAGAGTCGCCCAAGCGCTTTCTGCTCGAAGCCTACCCGCTAGCCGGACTGCTCGGCGCCGAGGTCGACCTGAGCTTCGAGGCCGTGGCCTGTCGCGCCGAGACCGCGCTTTACCACTACGCGCTAACGCTGACCTACCGCGACGGCAGCCGCGAGGAGATCAACGTGGCCGCGCCCAACCGCCGCCATCTCGATCACGTCGAGGCTTGGCAGCTTTCGCCCTGCGGCTGGGTCACCTCGCGCAAGGCGGATGTCGAGCCCGAAAGCGCGCCCTACCGCTGCGACTACGTGATGCTGTTCGAAGCCGCCATGCAGGCCGTCACCGGGGCATCCTGGCCCGGGACCCAGCCGCTGTTCGACGAACTCAACATTCGCGTGACCCTACCCGCAGCGGATCAGCCGCTGGCCTTCGGTAGCGAACACATAAGCCTCGCCGAAGCCCTGCACGAAGAGCTCTACTTCTCGCTGTTGGAGTATTACCAGCACTTGGCGGGACTCCCGCTGGGCGACCGCTCGATTCAGCCGGGCCAGATCGTCCCCGAGATTCTGACCCGCCCAAGCGACGCGCCCTCGGTGACCATCACCCTGCGCCCGCTCGACACCGGCGCCGCACGCGAGGTCGAACCCACCGAGCTTGAGCGCGCGCCCTACCCGCTGGGTGTGGCGCAGATCAAAGCCGAGCTCGACGGCCTCGGCGGCGAGCCGTTAACGGCCAAAAGCCGCAGCGGACGTGTCCTCAACGCACGCTACCGTCAAGGGAGCGATCGCGCGGTGATCATCAGCGCCGCCCAGCACGCCAACGAGCCTTCGGGCATCGTTGGTGCACTGCGCGCAGGCCACGCGCTCGCCCAGGCGCCCTCGGCGCACTTCGTGCTTTCGCCGCTGGAAAATCCGGATGGCTATCACCTGCAGCAGCGCCTGGTCGCCGAGCAGCCCCACCATATGCACCACGCGGCGCGCTACACGGCCTTCGGCAACGACCTCCAAGCCCAGCCGCTAGGGGGCGAGTTCGAGCTGGCCATTCGCGAGCGAGCAAAGGCGGTAAGCGGTGCGGCGCTGCATATCAACCTGCACGGCTATCCCGCCCACGAGTGGACCCGGCCGCTGACCGGTTACGTGCCACGCAATTTCGAGCTGTGGTCGATCCCCAAGGGCTTTTTCCTGGTCCTTCGCTACCATAGTGAGTGGGAAGCCCAGGCCCGGGCGCTGCTCGATGACGTGACCGCGCACCTCGAAAAGGTGCCGGGGCTCGTGGCCTACAACCAGCGCCAGATCGCCGCCTTCGAGGCGCACGCCGGAGAGCTCGGCTTCGCCGTGCAGAACCATATTCCCTACCTGCTCACGCCCGACGATACTCAGCTTACGCCGCTGCAGCTAATCACCGAGTATCCGGACGAAACGATCTACGGCGATGACTTCGTGATGGCCCATCAGGTGCAGTTCGAGACCATCATGAGTGCCTACCGCAGCTATCAGACCCTGGCGCTGCCCAACGCGCAGCGCTGAGGGGGCTCATCAGGAGAGAACACAATGACCGATAACACGCTCCCGCTACTCAACTGCGACATGGGCGAAAGCTTCGGTAACTGGCGTTTGGGCATGGACGCCGAGGTAATGCCGTTTGTGGACTGCGCCAATATTGCCTGCGGCTACCACGCCTCCGACCCCCACGTGATGCGCCGCACCGTGGCGCTAGCAGCCGAACACGGCGTGCGCATCGGCGCCCATCCGGGCTATCCCGACCTGATGGGGTTCGGGCGTCGTTCGATGGCCTGCTCGGCCGCGGAGGTCGAGGATATGATCCTCTACCAGGCAGGGGCGCTTGCCGGCATTTGCCGCGCCGAAGGGGCCGAGCTTGCCTACATCAAGCCCCACGGGGCGATGTACAACGACATGGCCGCCAATCTCGAGCTGCTCGAAGGTGCGCTGCGCGCCGTCAAGGCCTTCGATGCCGCACTGCCCTTGATGGTGATGGCCACCGCCGATACCCAGGGCCAGCGCGAGTTGGCGGCGAAACTGGGCGTCACCCTCTGGTTCGAGACCTTCGCCGACCGCGCCTATGAGGCCAACGGCCACTTGGCCTCGCGGCGCCTCGAAGGCGCGGTGCATCATGACCGCGCGACCATCGTCGCCCAGGCCGTGGCACTTGCCAAAGGCGAGGCGCTAACCGCCCGCGACGGTACGCCGCTCACGCTTGCCTGCGACACGCTTTGCGTGCACGGCGACAACCCGGAATCGATCAAGGCGGTACGCGCGATCCGTGAAGCGTTCAACGCTCTGGAGTCCGCGTGAAGCTGCGCCTTGAAACCGCTGCCATGGACGCCCTGACGGTGCGCCTGTTCGATACCATCGACGAGGGCAACATGGGCTGGATCATGGCCGCCGACACCGCACTGAGGCGCGCCTTCGGCGAGTCGCTGATCGATCTGGTGCCCTCCTACACTACGCTTTTGGTGCACTACGACTGTCGCGTGCTGGACTTCGCCGAGGCGACCTCGCGCATTCGCGCCTCGCTCAGCGGGCTTACGCCGGTGGATACCCATAACGGTCGCCTTCACGACATCCCCGTGTGGTACGACGCAAGCGTCGGCCCGGAGCTGCCCGTGGTCGCCCAGCGCATCGGCATTAGCGTCGATGCGCTCATCGCGCGCCACTGTGGCCACGACTACTGCGTGTTCGCGCTTGGCTTCGCCCCCGGCTACGGCTTCATGGGCCTGGTAGAAGAGGCGCTCGCCACGCCCCGCCTCAAAACGCCTCGGCAGCGCGTGGCGGCGGGCAGCGTCGGCATCGCCGAGCGCCAGACGGCGATCTATCCGCTGCTATCCCCCGGCGGCTGGAACATTCTTGGGCGCACGGCGGTGCCGCTGTTCGAGTACGCCAAGCGCGGCGAGCCGCTGTTTCAGCCGGGCGACAAGGTCCGCTTCAAAGCTATCGACAAAGCCGAGTTCGAAGCCGCAGGCGGCGACACCACCCCCTTGGAGGAGCGCGCATGAGCCAGGGAAGCATCATCGTCACTCAGGCGGGGCCGCTTGCGCTGGTGCAGGACGGCGGGCGTTTTGGCGTCGCCCACCTTGGCTTTACCCAGGGCGGCGCGGCCGACTGGATCTCGTACCGCTGGGCCAACTGGCTGCTGGGTAATGCGCTCGACTGCGCCGCGCTGGAGATCGTCATGGGCGGCAACCTGACCCTTGAGAGCGATGTGAGCGTGTGCCTGGCGCTGGCCGGTGCCGACTTGGGGGCTGAGCTTGGTGGCAAGCCGCTGGCGCCCAACGCCCCCTTTACCCTGCGCCCGGGGCAGTCACTCACCTTTCGCCAACCCAAAGCGGGGCTGCGCGCCTATCTCGCCTTTCCCGGCGGGCTCGAGGCGCCCGAGGTGCTGGGCAGCAAAGCGTGCACCGCACGCGAGCAGATCGGTGGGCTGCACGAAGACGGCAAACCGCTGACCCAAGGCGATCAACTGACCTGGCAGGGCGTGTCGGTGCTACCGCAGCGCTTTCCCGCCGATGCGCGCTTGCCGATCCCCTCCGGGCGCTGTCATCTGCCCATGGTGCTGGGCGCCCAGGCGGCGCACTTCGCCGGGCGCAGCCTCTACCAAGCGTTCAACCAGCCCTGGACGGTGGATCAGCGCGCTGACCGCATGGGCATCCGCCTTACCGGGCAGGCGCTCAAAAGCGATGTCGGTGGGGTGATCTCCGAGGGCATTCCGCTAGGCGCCGTTCAGGTACCGCCCGACGGTCAACCCATCGTGCTGTTGAACGATCGTCAAACCATCGGTGGCTACCCGCGCATCGGTGCGCTCACGCCCAGCGCCTGCGCCCTGCTCGCCCAGTGCCTGCCCGGCACAGAGATTTGGCTCCAGCCGATCAGCGCCACCCAGGCGCAGTCAGCACACCGCCAGCAGCTGAGCGCCTGGGCCTAACGCATCTCTCTTCGCTAATCCGCACTCCTCATAGCCGTTCACGTTCCATTCAGAACGAGCGGCTATGCTGCTCTCTTGACGCAACGATGGAGAGCGATGACATGGCAGTCAACGTTGGACGCGGCATAGGCCGCATGGCACTAGCAGCCGCACTGATAACGGCCACGACGGCAGCGGCCGACACCCCTTTGCGTATCGAGCAGCTACAGCGCTGCGACGATCTGCTCTCCTCGCCGACGCAGCGCTTCTGCCTCGACACCGAGGGGCTCGACGATGCCGAGGTCACGCTTAGTTTGAACGGCACGCCCCTAGCGCCCGACGCCGTCGAGCGCAGCGGGCAGCGCCTGCGTATCGACATCGACACCACGGAGGCCGAGAGCGGGCCGCTGTGGCTCGAACAGCACGACCGTGCCAGCAATCCGGTCTGGCTCACCCTGCAAGGTAGCCACGTCATCGCCGCCACGGAGGACGAGATTGCCGAGAACATGGACGGCGTGTCGAGCTACGTCGATCTCGTCAGCCTGATCATCGAGGAGGAGTACGACGGTTTGGAGGAGGCGCGGCGGCTGGCCGAGCGCTACGGCGCCGACGTGGTCGGGCAGATTCCCCCGCTCAACACCTACCAGCTGCGCCTGCCGGTCGACGATTTAGAAGGGCGAGACGCCCTGGTACTGCGCCTTGGCAGCGAACTCAGCGTCGATGCCGTGATCGTGGAGGAGTCGAACGCAGAAGAGAGCATCGAGCAAGACGCGACCGCCCCGCCGGATGACCACGACCAGGAGTGGGCGGCGAACCGCTTTCTCGACGCGGTGAATTTTTATCAGCGGCGCCTGCCGCGTGATCACGACGACGTCGATACCCACCCCGTGCGCATCGGCGTGATCGAGCGCAACGTCGATTTCGATACCCCCGATTTCGCCGATTATCTCGGCGACTGCCGCGCCGAGGCCACGCGCACCTGCGTGTACGCGCGCGACGCCGATGCTCCGGACGGCCATGGCACGACCGTAGCGGGCATTCTGGGCGCCGCTTGGAACGAGGGCGGCAACAGCGGCTTTCTTCGCGGCCTCGACAGCGTTGGCCCGGGGTTCGACGTGATCGTCGACCGCAACTCCGATGCCGGTATCACCGCCAACGTCGCGGCTTCGGTCAATCTGGTTCAGGACGGCGCTCGCGTTCTCAACTGGAGCTGGGGCATCCACCGCGTGGGCACCACCGACATCAACGGCGACGAGGTCGACTCGTTGGTGCGCTCCGGGATCGCCATGGACGGCTACGAGGAACTGCTCGAGGAGTTTTTCCTGTGGCTGCGCCGCGAGCATCCGGACGTCGTGGTGGTCAACTCGGCGGGCAACGCCTCGTCGTTTTCCGGACGCGACGAGTATCGCCTGCCCTCCTCCTTCGTCACCGACCAGCTCTTCGTCGTCGGTGGTCACGAGCGCAGCGGCGAAGACGTGCCGGTAGAGGACGTGCACTACGCTGTGAAGCGCGACGCCTCGAACATCGACATGCGCGTGGATATCACCGCCGCCGCCTGCGTACATGGCTCGACGCGCGAAGAGGGCGTCGAGGGCGAGACCCACTGCGGTACCTCCTACTCGACCCCGCTCGTGGCCGGGCTGATCGCGGCCATGATGTCGATCGACCCAACGCTCACCCCGGCACAGCTGCGTATCCTACTGCGCCGCAGCGCCATGCCGATAGGCGAGGAGTACGACTTCGAGCCCACCGACGCCGACGATCTCACCGCCCCCATCTTACCCTCGGAGCGCACCAACGACCTCAACCACCCGGATATCGGTCTCTCCGCCCGGCTCGACATGTACAAGGCGCTGGATTTGACCGTGCAGAGCCTGGAGCGGGCGCGCTAGATAAAACGCCAAGCAAAAGCACACAAGGCACCCGCGAAGGTGCCTTGTGTGCTCAGCTTTTCATTGGCCTGGACGGCATGTCAGCGCCTTGCCATCTGCATCTCTTTCACCACGATATCGCCGTCGATGACGATGGGCTCGTCGTCGAGAAACAGCGAACAACCGCGCATCGGAATGTCCAGGTGACAGGCGGTGTCGTTGGGGCCGCCCAGCTCGTTGTTGGGGCCGGTGGAGAACATCACGTTGCCGTAGAAGCTGCGTGGCTCCATCCCCATACCGCCAGGAAACTCACCCGGCACCATGCGGTGCCATTTGGCATCTGGGTTCATCCCCCATCCCACGTGGCTCATGCCCAGGCCACGCTTGTCGTCGAAGCTCGCCATGTAGGATTTCACCAGTTCCGCATCCAGGCCGCCGCGAATGTCGCTGATGAAGCCCTTCTCGATGGTGTAGGTGATCGGCTCGCGCACGTACATGTTTTGGGGTAACAGGATATCGCCAGGTGCCACCACGATGGTGCCGTCGACACCGTCGTCATCGCCGCCGGTGAAGACGAAGCCGGAAGGCCAATGATCCCAGCGCCCCGGCTCGTCGGTGCAGGCGTATTCGGCGACGGTCGGATAGGTGTTCAGGCGATAGGTGACATCGGTACCGTGAGGTGAGGTGATGCGCATCACCTTGGCCTTTTCGAGCAGTGCCGCGCCGATTTCGACCTTCTCTTTGAGCTCCTGCGACGGCAGCATACGCGCCAGCAGCTCAGGCGGCTCGACGGCGGTGAGTATCCGAGTGCCTGCGGCCTGAATCGCCATCTGCTCGGGAGAAAACAGCAAAAAGACGCAGTCGATGAGCATGTCGCAGTTCTTCAGCGCCTCGACTGCTTCGGGCATGGCGGCAAGGCCCGTCGTGCCCACGTTCCACCCGCCCACGGCGGGCGGGGCCGGGAGGCGCATATGATACATATTGGCCCCTAGGCGCTGCCCAGCCGCCATGAACGCATCGGCGTAGTCGAGCCGCTCGTTGCCCTGGGTCAGTACGATGAGACGTTCGTCCGAGCGCACGCCCGACATTTTCAGCTGATGCAGACAGATTTCCGTAAAGCTTGCGTGATCCATGATGACTCCTAGGTTAGCGTCAGGATAAACACGGTCCTTAGACAGCCGCCTCGTTAGGGGCAACCGACGCCGCCTCTTGTGTGCGGCTCTTTTTACGGCTCAGTTCGTCGCTGATGGCACTCATGAAGGCATCGGTCGAGGCCGTATGCGGCTTGGTCGCAAGGCTCACGCCGACGAACAGGACGGTGGAAACGACGATGCCCCAAATGCCCGATGGCAGACCCAAGAGCGAGTTGCCTGTGGCGTACATCGCCAGTACGAAGATGCTGGTGCCAACGACGCTGGCAAGCGCCCCCGCGCCCGTGCCGCGCTTCCAGAAGAAAGCCCCGATGATCGCCGGCACCATGGCCACCAGCCCCGAAGAAGCCGCCACCGACAACACGGCGATCAAGTCGAGCTGAAGCTCGGCGAAGCCAAGTGCCAGAAGCGCAACGACGGGCACCACGATCTTACCCACGAACAGCTGGCGCTTCTCATCGACGCCAGGTTTGGCGTTGGCGTAGACATCGCGCGAGAACATCGACGCCAGGGTGAGCATGATCGAGTCGATGGTGGAAACGGCGGCGGCCATGATGCCGATCATTACGATGACGCCAAGTACCGGCGGCACGAACTCGGAGGCCAGAAGCGATGGCGTAGCGAGATCGGCGCGCGCCAGGCCCGGAAAGGCGGCAAGCGCCGAGAAGCCCCAAAGTACCGACACCAGCGTGTAGATGAAGCCGAAGACCAAGAAGCCGATCAGCATCTGGCGCATGGAGCGCAGCGACGAGGGCATGAACAAACGCTGGCTCACCTGCGGGTTGGAGAGGCTAAAGAAGAACCAGGGAATACATAGCCCAAGGAAGGTCACAACGCTAAAAAGCCCCGAGCCCGGTACGCTCAGCGATGCCGGATGCTCGGCTGCGAGCGTACCGAACAGACCGCTGAAACCGCCAAGCCCTTGGATCACCAAAAACGCCACGAGCGTCGAGGCGACGATCATCATCAGCGCCTGCAGCGAGTCGGTCCACATCACCGAGCGAATGCCCGCAATGTAGGAAAAGAAGATCGCGATGGCGGTGGCCATGACTACGCCCGTGGTGAAGTTGATCGCCCCGCCGGTCGTCCCTTCGAGCAGATAACCCACCCCGGCCAGTTGCACGGCGGAGTAAGGAATCAAAAAGATACAGCTAGCAATCGATACCGCCATGGCAACGCGCTTGCTGTTATAGCGGTGGCCAAGCATTTCACTGGGTGTGACGTAGCCGAATTTCTTACCCACGGCCCAAAAACGCGGGCCAAAGATCGCCACCAGCGACACCCCAGCAAAATAGATGATCTCGAAGCCCAGCGCCCCAACGCCACCGGCGTAGGTAAGCCCGGCAAGCCCCACCATCATGAAGGCGCTGTAAGTGGTAGCGCTGTAGCTCAGCGCCGAAACGAACCCGTTCATTTGTCGATTGCCGAGAAAGTAGCCCGACATGCTCTCGGCAGGTCCCTGACGCGACAGAAAGGCGATGCCCACCGCAATCAGCAGATAGATGCCGATCGACCACCAGATCATCGACTCAGTCATGATCGTGCTCCTCGAAATCCAAGGTGATGTAGACATTCAGCGCGATGACAGCGAGCCCCGCGCAGCTCCAGAAAAGAAAGCTGCCATACCAGGCTGCCACGTTGGTCAGGAGGGTATAGGGCACGATGCAGCTCAATAGGATCACTATCCAGACGGCCCATATCCACTTGCTTCGTTTCATGTTCCACCTCGTGTTGTCGTATCAGGGAGTAGAGGGAGTGTTGTTGTGAGGCTGACGTAGTGCGGCAACGCGTTGTTCGAGTTGTTGCCAAGGCGGCTCAGAGGGCGCAAAGCGCGCCCGGAGATAGGCCGCAAGGGTAGCGACTTGGGTATCGCTGAAACTGTCGGCAAAGCCCGGCATGCTGCCCGAGCCCGGTACGGCGTCATCGTGCACGCCGCCTAGAATCGAGTGAATCACGTTATCGGGTCGCTCACTGTACAGGTTGGTGTTAAGCGCCAGCGCCGTTGAAGCCTTGGTGAAGGCGGGCACGCCGTTATCCAGATGACAGGCCGCGCAGGCGCCTTCGAAAAGCCGTGCGCCCTCCTCTTGACCACTCGGACTCGCCGCACTCGACGCCGCCAACTGCGCGGCCTGAGCGTACTGGGCGGGTTCGTCCTCAACAGGAGCCCCCATTTGCTGGGCAACGTAGTGAGCAATGGCCCGCACATCGTACTCGGGAAGCTCAGCAAGCCCGGCCACGACAGGCGCCATAGGGCCAGAGGCCACGCCGTGCAGGGGTGAGCTGCCGTGTCGCAGGTAGTCGAACAGAGCATTCTCACTCCAGGGTACTGGCGAGCGCGACAGCGCATTCAACGGCGGTGCCTCCCAACCGTCCACCAGGGCCCCGGCGAAATAGCGCTCGCCGCCCTGCTCGGCGCCCATAGCATTGCGCGGGCTATGACAGGCGCTGCAGTGACCCAATCCTTCGGCCAAATAGGCGCCGCGATTGTACAAATCGCTTTGTGCCGGGTTCGGTACGAAGGGGGTAGGATCATGGTAAAGCGCATTCCAGGGTGCCATGAGCGCGCGAAGGTTAAAAGGAAAGGTAAGGGCATTTTCGGGCGCAGGCGCCGCTACGGCGGGCTGTGCCATCAGGTAAGCATAAAGGGCTTGAAGGTCGGCGTCGCTGGTTTTGGCAAATGCGGTATAGGGAAAGGCTGGATAGAGATGGCGCCCATCTCGACTGATACCGTGACGCATGGCGCGCTCGAAGGCCGCGTAGGACCAGTTGCCGATGCCGGTCGCCTCGTCGGGGGTAATATTGGTGCTGTAGAGCGTACCGAAGGGGGTCTCGAAGGCATGACCTCCGGTATTGACCGCTCCCCCCGCCACGGTGTGGCATGCTGCACAGTCCCCCGCCGCCGCTACCAGGCGCCCGCGTTCGATGGTTTCAGCCGAGTAGAGCGTGGCCGCTGGCCGCGCAATGGGCGCAATTGCCCCCTTGAAAGGCCACGCCATGACGGCGCCGCCCGCCACCGTGGTAAGCGCCGCAGCCGCCCACCAGCGGCGCGTACCGGATAGCTTGGCGCTGGTTTTTCGCGTACCTCGTTGCGCCGTCGCATCGTCACCGTCGAAGGCCTCCCCCATGGCGAGCGCTTGGCGAACGCGCCCAGCGGTAAAGGGCGGTTCACGAAAACGCACACCGGTGGCATCGAACAGCGCGTTGGCGATGACCGCCACGCCAGGGGCGAAATCGGTGTCGTCGAAGCGTTCGGGTAGCGTCTCGACGCCCTTGGAAATAGGCGCAGGCGCGGGGGTAAAAGAGGCGCGCTCAACGGCTGTCGTGCGGCCGTCGTCCCACTCATCAAACGCAGGCGTACGGCCGAGTAAGCCCTGCGGCTTGCTCAATACGCGCGCCTGTAGCGTCTGCTGAAGGCGCGCCGTATCCACCTGCTCTCCGCTATCTTGGCCGACGACCAAGCGCGTCAAGCGAACGTCACCGGTCGTGCGGTTGACCTCGACATCGGCAATCCAGGCCGAACGCACGCCGCCGTCGAGACGCTGATGCCGATCGGGCAACTGCGCATACGCCAATCCGCGGCCCCGCATCACATCGCCAACTGGCGGCTCGGTTACCGGGACAGCCCAATCGGCTTGGGAGGCCACGGAGCCGATGAGTTCGAGGCCCCGTGCATCCTCCAAATGGCGCTGGCGCAGCGCCAGCGGATCAACGCCCTCGGCATGGGCGAGCTCATCGAGAAACGACTCCCGCGCAAAGGTGTGCTGGATGCTGGTCGAGTCGTCGTTTTGATAGGCGCGTGCACCACGATGTGCCGACACGTGCGTTTGTTCGAAGCGATAAGGCGAGTAGAGATCGGCACGGTCAGTATCGCCGTGTCGTGTCGGCGCTTCCCGACCACACAGCAAAAGCCCGACGGCCGCTACCTCGCCTTGGGCATGGGCCTGGCGATAGCGAAAGCGGGTCACGTGCGCGGCATCAAGGCTCGCGCCCAAGGTCATGCACTGGGCACGGCCGAGGGCGCGTACGTCACGGGCGTAATCGGCATCCAGCCAAACCGCAACGGGAGCACCCACCGCCTGCGCCAGCAGCGCCGCATCTACGGCAGCGTCGTCCCCGCAGTGGCGCCCCAACCCCGTCGCGAATCCCAAACCCGAAGGGTCGCGCAGTACGATGCGCTCGGCATCGCAACCCGTAGCGAGGCTCAAATCAACGCGTAGCGCTTCGGGCGTGGCAGTTGGCGCCCACACCTCCAGACTCGCCTGATCGGCCCGCGCCACCACCCACCCAGGCGCGTCGCCCCAGCGCAGGCGGCTGGGCCAAGCATAGGTCTGCGTATGGGTATCGCGCTTTGCGGCGCTGGAGGTGTTGGTCAGCTTGGCCTTGGGGCTGCGAGTAGCCGCCTTGGCGGCAGGCGGCTCGTCCCAAGTGAGTACCACGCGCTTCGCCGCGTTGCGAGCAGCCTCGATGGTGGGAGCCACCACACCAACGAAGTCTTCATCGACCACGACCCGTACTTCTTCGAGGCCAGCCAAGGCTGAGTCGTCGACCTGCCTTAGCCGAGAGCAGATCAACCGCTCGCCATCCCAACGATAGTGAGGTGGACGCATCACGACGCCAAAACGGGTGCCCGCTAGCTCGATGGGCAGCGCTGGCTTGGCGGTCGGCTCAAGCATGGGCGCCTCCCTGCAGTTGCTTGCACTGCTGGGCGTCGAGCTCGATGGCCAAGTGCGCCGCCGATAGAATTTCCACGTGCGTGCCGCAGCGGCAGAGGTTGTGCTCGAGTGCGGCGCGTATTTGCGCCGCACTCGGCGTTGCCACGTGGTTGAGCAGCGAGCGTACGCTCATGATCATACCGTTTAGGCAGTAGCCGCATTGAGCGGCCTGAGCGTCGATGAACGCCTGCTGCACTGGGTCCAGCCGCCCCTCGACGGCCAATCCATCGAGAGTAGTGACCTCGCGCCCTTGAACGGCGGCGGCCGTCAACACGCAAGCGCGGGCGACCACGCCATCCACCAGCACGCTGCAGGCGCCGCATTCGCCCAGGCCACAGCCGTACTTGGGGCCATTGAGCGCCAAATCGTTGCGCAGCACCGCCAGCAGCGGCGTATCGGCAGGCACGGCCAAGGTGTGGTCGTGCCCGTTCACTCTTAGCGTCAGTGTCATAGGGTCAATCGTCATTATTGTTGAAGCTTCGATGACATACGTTGCATGCCGAGCATTCATTTTGTGTTGTTAGATGTCGTGCTTTTGCGCGGGCTCTTCTTCACACCGCAACGGTTTCGCACCGTAGTGGTGCGCCCAGAAGAAGCCACGAACATTAATAGTGCACACACCTTAAATTGCTATATAAAACGTATACCACCTTACTCCACCAGCAATCAAGGATTTTACTATTGATCCAATAAAAATTAAAAATAATATTTATTTCAATAATTTAACACGATCATTCACTAAGCCACAATTATCTCGAGAAATATAATGCTTTTCTCTTGACCAAAAAATAAATGGTGTATACGTTACTTTTAAACAACCAAGGTCCTTTTCGGACCCGGCGCTCTAGCGCCATACGCCAACAAAAAGCGAGGAAATGATCCCCATGAGTGACAAACCCACCATTGCCGTGATCGGCGCAGGCCTCGGCGGCGCGGCTGCAGGCGCGCTGCTACAAAAAGCCGGCTACCCGACCAAGGTATTCGAGCAGGCCCCTGAGTTTTCCAGGCTTGGCGCGGGCATTCACCTGGGCCCCAATGTGATGAAGGTGATGCGTCGTATCGGCATCGAGGATGCCCTGGATGCCATGGGCTCACACCCCGATTACTGGTTCAGCCGCAACGGCATGACCGGCGAGTACCAATCGCGTATCCCCTTGGGTGAGTTCGCTCGCGAGCGTTACGGCGCCTCCTACATCACCGTACACCGTGGTGACCTGCATGCGCTCATGGTCGACGCACTCGATCAAGACAACCTGTTCTTCGACAAACGTTTGGTCGACGTCGACGACAGTGGCGACAAAGTGCGCTTAACCTTTGCCGATGGCACGACGGAGGAGGCGGATTTGGTGATTGGTGCCGACGGCGTCAACTCGCGTATCCGCGAAAAGCTCTTGGGCAGCGAGGCGCCGATCTACAGCGGTTGGGTCGCACACCGGGCGATCATTTCGGCCGAGAAGCTAAAAGCCTTTGAGCTGGATTTCGAGGCGTGCGTGAAGTGGTGGTCCGAAGATCGTCACATGATGGTCTACTTTGTTACCGGCGACGAGAAAGAGTACTACTACGTGACCGGCGTGCCGGAGCCCGAGTGGAACCATGGCACCTCCTTCGTCGATAGTTCGCGCGACGAGATGCGCAAGGCCTTCGAAGGCTACCACCCCACCGTCCAAGCGCTGATCGACTGCACCGAGTCGGTGACCAAGTGGCCGCTTCTAGAGCGCAATCCGCTACCGCTTTGGCATGCCAATCGTTTGGTTCTGCTGGGGGATGCCTGTCATCCAATGAAGCCTCACATGGCCCAAGGCGCTGCCATGGCCATCGAAGACGCTGCCATGCTGGTGCGCTGTCTGGAAGAGGTCGGCGCCGATGACTATCGTGACGCCTTCGAGCTCTACCGCACCAATCGCTTCGAGCGCGCCTCCCGCGTACAGAAAGTCTCCCACGACAACACCTGGCTGCGTGAGGACGAAGACCCCGCTTGGGTATTCGCCTATGACGTCTTCGAGGCGCCGCTCAAGCAGCCCAGCAACGCAACTGCGGAGAGCCCAGCATGACCTCGACTTACTGCTACGGTGCCAACGTTCACGCCAACGGCATCCGCCAGCACTACCTGCGCTTTGGCGGCGACGCCGCAGCGACGAAACAGCCGCTGGTGCTGATTCCTGGCATCACCAGCCCCGCCATCACCTGGGCCTTCGTCGCCGAGCGCTTGGGGCAGCATTTCGACACGTACGTGCTCGACGTGCGCGGTCGCGGCCTCTCGTCAACCGGACCTGAGCTCGCCTACGATACCGACACCTGCGCCGACGATGTGATCGCCTTCATCGATGCCCTAGGGCTTCAAAACGTGGTGCTGGCCGGGCACTCCATGGGCGCCCGCTTTGCCCTGCGGGCCATGACGCGCGGCGCTCGCGGCATCGATAAGCTGGTGCTCATCGATCCGCCCGTGTCAGGGCCTGGGCGGCGCGAGTACCCCAGCAAACTGCCCTGGTACGTGGATTCGATTCGCGACTGCACCCACGGCGCCGACCTAGATACCATGCGCCCCTACTGCCCGACCTGGAGCGAAGAGCAGCTACGCCTGCGCGCGGAGTGGCTACACACCTGTTACGCCCCCGCCATCGTGCAGGCGTTCGAGGAGTTCCACAGTGTGGACATCCACCAGGATCTTCCCGCCATCGATGTGCCCACGCTTCTGATCTGCGCCGGTAAAGGCGGCGTGATCCAGGAGGAAGATCGCGACGAGATCCGCACGCTTTTACCCTCGATTCGTATCACTACCGCCGACAACGCGGGCCACATGATTCCCTGGGACGATTTCGACGGCTTCTTTAACGCCTTCGAAGACTTCCTCGGTGCGCCACTCTAAGAGGTCGATTGCCATGCCATCTACTACCAAGACGTACCGTATCGGCCAGATCGTACCGAGCTCCAACGTCACCATGGAGACGGAAATTCCTGCCATGCTAACGGCCCGACAGCTGATTCGCCCCGAGCGCTTCACCTTCCACGGAAGCCGTATGCGCATGAAGACCGTGAGCAAGGACGAGTTGGCGGCGATGGACGGTGAATCCGACCGCTGTGCGCTCGAGCTCTCCGATGCCGCCGTCGACGTCATGGGCTATGCCTGCCTGGTGGCGATCATGTCCATGGGACCGGGGTATCACCGCGAATCACAAAAACGTCTGCGTAGCCGCACCGAAGAGAACGGTTGCGATACCCCGGTGGTCACCAGCGCCGGCGCCCTGGTGGACGCCCTGCACGTGATGAAGGCCAAGCGCGTGGTGGTCGTTGCGCCTTACATGAAGCCCCTGACCGAGATGGTGGTGGACTACATTCGCCAAGAAGGCGTCGAAGTGGTCGACTACCGCGCGCTCGAGATTCCCAACAACCTCGACGTGGCCCGTCACGATCCAGCCAATCTTCCCGATATCGTGGCTAGCCTCGATTTGACCGATATCGATGCCATCGTGCTCTCGGCCTGCGTGCAGATGCCCTCTCTTCCGGCCGTTGCCAAGGTCGAGGCGCTGACCGGCAAACCCGTGGTGACCGCCGCCATCGCCACCACCTACGCCATGCTCAAGGCGCTCGACCTGGAGCCGGTCGTACCGGGCGCTGGCGCCCTACTCTCCGGCGCCTACTAAGGAGCATGCCCATGGCTAACCAACGCGCCACAACCGATGACTCGGCTCAGGCAAACTATCGCGGCGTTTGGGACGGACGCATCGGCTTCGGCCGCAAAGCGGCGCTTCTGGTGGTGGACTTCATGAAGGGCTACGTGCGCGAGGAGTCGCCGCTGTTTGCCCCCGGCGTGGTCGAGGCGGTGGCCAATATGCCACCGCTGCTCGACGCCGCCCGCCAGAGCGACACCCCGGTCATTCACACCAACATTCTCTACCACGCCCCGGATCAGCTCGATGGCGGCATTTGGGTGAAAAAATCGCCGGTGATGCGGGCCATGGTAGCGGGTAATCCCTTCGCCGAGTTCTGTGACGAGGTGACCCCGCTTGCTACGGAAGCGGTCATCACCAAGCAGTACGCTAGCGCCTTCTTCGGCACCTCGCTGTCCGCGATGCTGGTGGCCATGGGCGTGGACACGCTCATCGTCACCGGCTGCTCGACCAGCGGTTGCATTCGCGCCACCGCCGTCGACGGCCTGCAGTACGGCTTTCGGATGATGGTGGTGCGCGACTGCGTGGGTGACCGCCATCCCGACCCACACGAAGCCAACCTGTTCGATATCGACAGCAAGTATGGCGACGTCATCGACCGCCAGAGCGCCATCGATCATCTACTCGGTACGCCATGAACCTTACCCTAAAGGCCGCCCACGCGGCCTTTAGGGTATCGACGACCCAGGAGGTAGCTCTCTCAACGCACGCCACGACACTCACAACCACAACAAAACGCTCAAGCGTTGACCCCACTGACACAACGACAGGAAACCGACATGACCCTTCGCCGTTTGCTACTCACCGCCACCCTGGGCCTTTCCCTTAGCGCTGGGGCGTTCGCTGATGACTTTCCCGACCGCGCGCTGACCCTCGTGGTCCCCTGGCCCGCGGGCGGTGCTTACGATTTGGCTGCGCGCCTGATGGCCGAGCATGCCAATGACTACCTCGGTGCACCACTGGTGGTGCAGAACGTGACTGGAGCAGCGGGCTCGACCGGCGTGCGCCAGGTAGCCGAGGCAGACGCCGATGGCTACACTCTGGGCATGATGGGTACCCATGCCATTGCCCAGAGCTACATGAACCCCAATGCGACGCCGCTCGAGGCACTCGATCCGCTCGTTTTCATCGGCCCGGAACCGGCAGCGCTGGCCGTGGCAAGCGACACCGACATCACGGATATCGCAACCTACCTACAGGCGCTGCAGGAGGCGCCCGGATCGATCATCAACGGCAACGACTCTCCCGGTGGGTTCTCCTACATCGCAGCCAGCATGCTCGAATCGCAGTTCGACGTTAGCCTGACGAAGATCCCCTACCAGGGCTACGCACCAACGGTATCGGCCCTACTCTCGGGCGAGGTCATGTCGGCGCTGCTCCCCATTCCGTTGCTGGCCGACCAGCACGCGGCCGGCCAGCTTACGCTGCTAGGCGTGGCCGCCGACGCACGCCACCCTTTCGCGCCTGAGGTTCCCACCTTCAAGGAGCAAGGGTACGACTTCGTTGCCGAAGACTTCTTCATGCTCTACCTCCCCGATGACGTGCCCGATGAGCGCCGCGAAGCGCTGGCATCGATGTTCTACTCCCTGCTCGAGGACGACGCCTTCCAAGCAGCAGCAAGCGAGGTAGGACTGGTGATAGCGCCTCGCCCGCAACAGGCGACGGCCACCTACCTGAGCCAGCGTGCCGATGAGGTCTACACCCTTCTCGAAGCCGCCCATCTGGTCGATGCCAGCCTGACTCGTTGAGGCGGCAGCCGCCTTACCGGGAAAAATAAGGGAGAAAAACGCCATGCGCTTCCTGCTGCGTTTGGGTCGCACCCCAGGGCGCGACCTTGCCTGCGGTCTTCTGTTTGGCGCCGTCGCCATCGTCGGCCTGATCGAGGTCACTACCAACGCTCGGCTCATGGATACCTTTGGGCGCGGGCCCGACCCAGGCCCGGCGCTGCTGCCGCTGATCGTGCTCTCGTTTCTGCTGATAGGCGGCGCAGCCTTGCTGCTCAAAGGGCTGGCAGGCTGGGCATTCACGCCACCTGAAGCGGATGAAAACGACCCGATCGAAACGCCACCGCCAAGCCAGCATCTGCACGCCGCGGCTCTGCTTGCCTCACTCGTGGTGCTGCCCGTGGCAATTTCGTGGCTTGGCTTTTTGCTCGCCAGCGCGCTGTTTGCCGCCCCCTGGCTCGTCTGGCTGGAGTACCGCCGGGGAGTAGGTCGCCGCCGCGCGCTACTGCTGGGCGTGGCGGTCGCCGCATTGCTGGCCATCGCCCTTCACGTCGTCTTCGTCACTCTGCTGGGCATCGCCATTTAATCAACCCTGTGACCTGCCCTGTGCCAGGAGTACCGCATGTTGATCGACAGTTTCTTTACCTCGCTCTTGGCCACCCTCGCTTCCCCTTGGGGCGTGACGCTGGCCGTATTGGGCACCCTGCTGGGCATCGTGCTCGGGGCCTTGCCGGGCGTTAGCTCCACCATGGCGCTGGCGATCCTGCTCCCGTTGAGCTTCGGCATGACGCCCGAGCTTGCCATTCTCTTTCTGCTCTGCGTTTTCGTTGCCAGCGTCTATGGCGGCTCTATTTCGGCCATTCTGATCAACATACCGGGTACGCCGGGGGCGATCGTCACCCAGCTCGACGGCCACCCGTTGGCGCGCCAGGGTCGCGCCAAGGAGGCCTTGGTGTACGCGCTGGTCGCTTCCAGCGTCGGCGGCGTGATTGGCTTGGCGTTGCTGGTACTCATCGCGCCTTTACTGGCCTCGGTGGCAATGCAGTTTCGCAGCCCCGAGTTCACCGCCATTGCCGTTTTCGGCCTGGTGCTGCTGGCCTACGCTTCACCCGGCTCGACCGTGCGCGGGCTATTGGTCGGTGCCATTGGCCTGCTATGCGGCATGGTCGGCTTCGATGCCCTGACCGATGTGTCGCGCTTCACTTTCGATAGCCGCAGCCTGCAAGGGGGCATCGAGCTCGTGCCACTCTGCGTTGGGCTTTTTGGTCTGGCCGAGGTGCTCAGGCATTTGCACGCCTCGCGCCAACGTCGCCCCGATGTCGATATGGCGACGCTGCACTCACCGGCACCCAAGCTCGGCGCTCTAGCCAAGCGCTGGGCCTCGATGCTGCGCGGTTCGTTCATCGGCGCGCTGGTCGGCGCCATTCCCGCCGCAGGCTCGGCCATTGCCGTGGCCATCGCCTACGCTCAGGAGATGCGCTTTTCGCGCCGCCCCGAGCGCTTTGGTCAAGGGGCCGTCGAAGGGGTGGTCGCGCCAGAGGCTGCCAATAGTTCGAGCATCGGCGGCACCTTGATTCCGATGATGACGTTGGGCGTACCGGGGGATGCCATCACGGCGGTATTGATGGGATCACTCTTGATCCATGGGCTGCGGCCGGGGCCGATGCTATTCGCCGAAAACCCAGGCTTTGTCGGCAGCCTCTACGCGGGCTTCCTGCTTGCCCTGCTGCTGACTCTGGCGCTCGGGCTCGTGCTCATGCGCTGGCTGCCCTGGATACTGCGTATACCAAGCCACATGCTCTTGATCGGCATTGCGCTGCTTTGCGTGGTGGGCGCCTACGCCATTCGCAACAACATGGCGGACGTTTACATCATGCTGTTCTTCGGCGCCGTGGGGTATGGGCTACATCTGCTCTCTCTGCCCACCGCTCCTCTGGCATTTGGCTTGATTCTGGGGCCGCTGTTGGAGGAGAACCTGCGCCGCAGCCTGCTGCTTGGGCGCGGTTCTTGGGAGGTGTTCCTGCATAGCCCGATTGCCATGGGGCTCTTCGGCTTGTCGTTGCTGGCCATTCTCTTACCGCTGTTGGCGCCGCTTTGGGTGCGGCTGCGCGAGGACATCAAGCGAGTCAGCGCGCCGTGACCGGGCGCGCTTAGGCCTGATTAGGCCGCGGGGTCGGCGTTCATCTTTTCGAGCAGGTGCATCAAGGCCACGCGCTCGGCGGGGTTCAGGTTGGCCATGGTGTCATCGCTAATGCGTTTGGCCTCGGGCACCATCTCCTCGATGAGCGCCTCCCCTGCCTCGGTGATGACGACCATGACCTTGCGCTGATCGCGCGGGTCGGTGCTCAAACGCACCCACTCACGCGCCTTGAGCCGCTTGATCACTCCGCGAATGGTGGCGGGGTCGATAGCGGTGGCATTGACGATATCGGTCAGTGAACTAGGGCCACGCTCCATGACGGTACACAGGGCGACGAACTGTATGGCCGTGAGCTGCTTGTCGGTGGCGTGACGCTGGAAGATGGCAATATGGCGTTGGTAAGCCTTGCGCAGCAGATGCCCTACCTGCTCGGAAAAATCGTACCCTTGCTGGGAAGGCGTGGGATGGTCGCCATGCGGTGACATGCAGATTCCTTTCTCAGAGGCCTTCAAGGCCGAAAACGTAATAGTGAGGGTATGAGCGTTCACCCTGACCAGCACCAATTTATGGTGTGTACATTATAATTTTCCATTAGACTCAGGCAACCTCTGATCGCGCCTTGCACGCGACACGCCTTACAATAACTCGGGAGGTCTTCGTTGCTCGCCTATAAAACGCATGATCGTCAATCACTTCTGAACGACCCCGATCTATTGGTCGTCTATCGCGATCCGGTGGCCTCACCCAAGCCCGCGCCAGGCCAGCCCGGCACCCACTCCGATTTCGTGCCCACCGAGCCCGAACTCTTCATCGCCGTGCTGCCTTCAGGCCAAGTGCTTGCGTTCAATGGCCACGTCGATCTTGGCACCGGCATCCGTACGGCGCTTGCGCAAATCGTCGCCGAGGAGCTGGAGGTCGACTTCGAAGCCGTCACCATGGTGCTGGGTAACCCTTTCGAGGTACCGAATCAGGGGCCAACCATCGCTAGTGCCACCATCCAGATCACCGCCGAGCCGCTACGCCGCGCGGCTGCCCAAGCCCGCGCGTACCTGCTCGATCTGGCCGCCGTACATTTCGATATGCCCGTAGAGCGCCTACGCTGTCACGCGGGCAAGATCGCCCCTCAGTCAGCGACGCACGTGGCCATCGGCTACGCCGAGCTGCTCGTCGGCGCACGCCATGCACTGAGGCTCGCCGACGAGGTGGCGCTAAAATCTGCCAACGACTATCGCCTGGTGGGCCGAGAGACTGCACGGGTGGACATTCCCGCCAAGGCAACCGCTGCGCTGACTTTCGTCCACGACCTGCGCGTCCCCCACATGCTCCACGGACGCGTCGTGCGCCCACCCTATGCTGGACACGACCGGGGCGACTTCGTGGGGCGCTCGCTCGTCTCGGTCGATGAAGGCTCCATTGCGGGCATGCCTGGGTTCATCAAGCTGGTCATCATCGGGGACTTCGTTGGCGTGGTGGCCGAGCGCGAAGAGCAGGCGGCGGCCTGCGCGCGCCGTTTGAGGATCACCTGGCGTGCGCCCGAACGCTTACCCGATCTCGACGACATCGATACCGCCCTCTCCACTCTGCCCGCCACGCGGCGCTTGCTGCTCGACGAAGGCGACGCTCAGGCGCTCGAAACAGCACCTCATCGTCTGCGCCGCCGCTATCTCTGGCCTTTCCATCTGCACGGCTCCATTGGCCCATCGTGCTCGGTCGCCGACTATCGCGACGCAGGTCTCGAAGTGTGGTCCGGCACCCAAAACCCCCATAGCCTGCGCGCCGATCTATCGCGCCTGATGGGCATGGACGAGGCCATGATCACGGTGACGCGGATGGAGGCCTCAGGCTGCTATGGGCGTAACTGCGCCGATGACGTGGGCGCCGATGCGGCGCTGCTCTCACGTGCCGTGGGCCGCCCCGTTCGCGTGCAGCTTAGCCGCGAGCAGGAGCATCTTTGGGAGCCCAAGGGCGCGGCTCAGCAGATGGACGTGGAAGCAGGACTCGATGCCAACGGCCTACTGGCAGGCTACCGCTTTACTACGCGCTACCCTTCCAACAATGCGCCGACGCTCGCCCTGCTGCTGACCGGCGTGCAAGCCCCTAGCGATTTACCGTTTCAGATGGGCGATCGCACTGCCGTCCCTCCCTATCGCTACCCGCATCGCCACATCAGCTGCGACGACGTTCCTACCCTCGTGCGCGCCTCCTGGCTACGCGGTGTCTCCGCCATGCCCAACACCTTCGCTCACGAAAGCGCCATCGATGAGCTGGCTCATGCGGCAGGCGAAGACCCGGTGCGTTTTCGCTGCCGTCATTTGGCCGATGCACGCGCGGTGGCGCTGGTCGAAGCGCTCGCCGCTCGCGCTAACTGGCAGCCTCGCGCGGCCTTCTCGGCCTCTCGCGAGGACGAGGCGGGCTGGCGCGCTGGCCGTGGCTTCGCTTATGCCCAGTACGTACACAGCAAGTTTCCCGGCTTTGGTGCGGCGCTGGCCGCTTGGGTCGTTGAGCTCAAGGTGCATGCCGAAAGCGGGCGTATCGTGATCGAGCGCCTCTTCGTTGGCCAGGATGCCGGGCTCATGGTCAACCCGGCAGGCGTACGGCATCAGGTGCACGGCAACGTCATCCAGACCCTGAGCCGGACGCTGAAAGAGCGCGTTGCTTTCGCAGATGGCGCTCCTGCGAGCCGTGAATGGGGCAGCTATCCGATTTTGCGCTTCTCAGAGCTTCCCGACATTCAGTTACTGCTGCTGGATAACCCTGACCAGCCGCCATTGGGGGTGGGCGAATCCACGTCGCTGCCTGGCGCGCCCGCCATTGCCAATGCGCTGTTCGATGCCACCGGCGTGCGCTTCACTCGGCCACCGTTCACGCCCGAGGCAGTGCGACGCGAGCTAAGTACGGCAGAGAGGCGTTGATGCGGTATCTCGACCTCCAGGTCGTCGAACAGGCGCGCAGTGGCCCCCAACGTCCGCCCCACGCCCCATCCGCTAGCCTCTTTTTCATAGCGTATTAAAGCGGGTATATGTGCGCCTTTTACTCAAGTTATCGTTAGAACGGCCGCTATAAAATGGTGCGCACACCATAACTAGGCTGCGGCTACACCATGCGTTGGCGTCACAACAACACTCGCCCATGGCATCGCTTGGCTTTGGCCCACTACAACTCCCGAGGCTTCAATGCACAGATTTTCCCGCCTATCGTTAACCCAGAAACTACTCTGCGCGATAGCGCTGCCCCTATTGATCGTAGCCGTTGTGCTAGGCGTGATCGTCAGCCAACAGCTCAATACCGCCATTCCTGCCCTCATCGACAATGCCGGTAAACGCCAGGTACAGGCACGCGCCGGCGAGATAAGCCGCTGGATCACCGGCTATCGCAACTGGAATGCGATTCTGGCTACCGATGAGCGCTTAGCCGAAGGCGTACCGGTGGCTTCGCACCTCGACTGGCTGGCAAAACGCTATCCGCCCGGCGGCACCATCGAGTCGCTGTTTTTCTCAGACGCCTCGGGCGATACGATCACCCATGCGGGCGTGGTGTTGGACATTGCCGAACGCGCCTACTTCAAAGCGCTTCTGACGGAGCAGACGAGCGACTCGCTGCTGGTCGACCCGGTCGTTTCCATGGTCAGTGGCCTGCCGACCGCTCTCGTCGTCGATACCGTTTTCGATGATGCGGGCAATCGTGCGGGGCTGCTGGGCATTACCGTCTCTATGGCGGCCGTTTCCGACATCACCTCGAGCATCAACGTTGGGGAGGGCAGTTACGGCTGGATGATCGACAGCCAAGGCCAGGTCATCGCTCACCCGGTGGAAGCGTACCGTATGGCGCTCAACTACACCGACGCCGACCAAACCCAAGGCTATGAAGGGCTCAGCGCGCTGAGCCAGCAGATGCTCGATGGAACAGCTGGTTCCGGTGAAGTCACGCTGCCCGATGGCGAGCGCAACGTAGTGATGTGGAGCCCGGTGGAAGGTACCTCTTGGGTAGTGGGTGTTAACGTTCCTGTGGCGGCCTTTACCGCCGTGACCAACGGCCTTTTGCAGTCGCTACTGATCGCAGGAGGGCTACTGCTGGTGTTCCTGCTCGCCGTGGTGGCCTACGCTGCTCGCCGAGCGCTCGCACCGATCCGGCACACCGCCGCTGCCATGGCGGATATCGCCCAGGGCAAAGGCGATCTGACCCGGCGGTTGGAGGCCAAGACCCAGGACGAAATCGGTGATCTGGCTAAGGGGTTCAATGCCTTCGTCGAGCGCATGCAGGAGACTCTTCGCGAGGTTCGTGGCAATGCGCAAACGGTACTCATTGGCGCCAGCGACATGGCCGACGGCACGCGAGAGCTTTCGTCACGCACCGAGCAGGCAGCCGCCAACCTCCAGGAAACCTCTGCGTCGATGGAGGAGATCCATTCGACGGTAGCGCACACCTCCCAGGCATCCGAGCAGGCCAGTGGCCTGGCGAGCGAAGCGACTAGGGCGTCTGAGCGCGGCACCGCGTCGATGAATCAGATGCAGGCCAAGATGGCAGCGATCAGCGAGTCGTCGAACAAGATCAGCGATATCATTGGCCTGATCGACTCCATCGCCTTTCAAACCAATATCCTCGCGCTCAACGCCTCGGTCGAAGCCGCCCGCGCGGGTGAGCAGGGCCGCGGTTTTGCCGTCGTCGCCAACGAAGTGCGCACGCTGGCCAGCCGCTCGGCTTCGGCGGCACATGATATTCGCGCGCTGATCGATGTTTCCGTTACCCATACCCGGGAAGGCAACACGCTCGTGACCTCGGCCGCTGAGCAGATGGCGGAGATCCATCGCAGCATTACCCAGGTAACGGACGTGATCGGTGAGATTGCCGCCGGTGCTCGGGAACAAACGGCGGGTATCGAGCAGGTCAACACGGCCGTAGCCGAAATGGACACCATGACCCAACAAAACGCCACCATGGTCAGCCAAAATGCGACGCTCGCCGCCACCATGCGCGAAAACGCCGAGCAACTCGACCGTTTGATGAGCGAGTTCGTGCTGGGCGACGAAGGCGCTTCGCCTGCCTTTTCCGCTACTTTGCGCCCAAGCCCTGCCGTCGCGCTTGCAGCCCCCATGCCTAAGACCACGATCAGAGCGAAACAAGAAGTGGCAGAGTGGGAAGAGTTCTAACCGCGCCTACGGACCAACACTCGTCGCGCCCCTCACTCAACGGTGCAGGGCGCGACGAGACTCAACCAACGGCATGCTCGACATCCTGAACTCAGGAATCAAAGGTCCTTGGCTTCTTTAGAGCACGAATGTCAGTAGCAGGTTGAAGAGCAGTGCGGCGACGAACCCAAGCGGTGCTGCACGGAACAACAGCTTAGGCAGCAGTCCCGCCCTTTCCTCATCGCCAGGGCAGGAGCCCAGAATCAGACTACCACCGGAGGAGAATGGCGAGATCGAGGTCGCCTGGGCGCCGACCACAATGGCAATGAAGATCACCATCGGGTCGATCCCGAGGGAGGCGGCAATCGATGGCACAAGCGGAAAGAGCGCCGGTGTCACCACCCCCAGGGTGCTCGCGAACAGCGACATACAGGCCGCTACTACGCCAAAGGCAACGGCAATCAACACCGGCGGAATGCTAGTGCCGATCCAAGCACCCAGCATGTCGATGGTGCCCGCCTTAATCGCGATCGAGATTAACATCCCCACCCCACAGATCATGATGATCGTGCCCCAGGGCAGCGAGGCGATCGCCTTACGCTCGTCGCCCAGTTTCAGCAACAGCGCAATCACCGAGAAGACGCTGGCGATTAGACCGATGTCGACTTTGCTATTGAGCAGCGCAATGGCTGCGTTGTTCGGAGCGACCAGGCTGGCAATCGGCGGCAACAGCACCGTGGCCATCATCAAAAGCGTCAACCAGAGTGTCATCTTTTGCTCGCGGTTGAGCGGCAATGGGCGCTCGACATGATCGAGCGTCGCCATCGCCACGCCCCGACGACGATTGAACAGAATTAACCCACCCAGCACGACGACCGGCACGATCAAGGTACTGGCGAAAATGCCTGCACTATTGATGAAAGCCTGGCTGTCAGAGAGACCGGCCTGGGTCATCAAGCTACGAAAGATGATGCCGCTTTGGCTGGAGACGAAATTGGCCCCGGCCAGTGCTCCGTAGTTGACCGCCATCGCACCAATGATCAGATTCAGCCCGGTGCGCGCGCAAAGCAACAGCGTCAGCGGCGCCATGAACGCCAATACGGTGTAGTAGCCCGCCCCTAACGCCGAGATCACCACTGCCGCGAAGAAGATCGCAAACGGCAGCAAATGCGGAAAGTTTCGACAGCGATACATGAGGTGTTCGGCCAGCTTCTCCAGCGTGCCGTTGACGATGGCGAAGCTGTAGAACAGGCACACCGAAAAGATGATGAAGAAGATGTTCAAAGGCCAGGAGGCGATCACCTCACGAGGGCTCAGTCCCAAACCAAAGCAGCCTAGAAGGTAAGCGAAAGCGATCGCGAACAGGCCGATATTGATCTTGGTGCGATAGCCTAGAACGATGGAGATGACGATCGCCCCTACCACAAGAAGACTCATCATGAATGGATACTCTTTTCGTGTTTAGGAAGAGGCTTAAACAGGCTGATCGATCTTGAACAGCCGCATCGGATTCTCACGGAGAACTCGATGCCGCTCTCGGTCATCGGGTAGTAGGGCCTTGATAAAGGCGAACTGTGCGGCAAAGTCGGTCTGCGCCTCGAACCGGGTATGCGGCCAATCACTTCCCCAGACCATCCGCTCGCCCTGGCCACACGCCTCACGCAGATGCGCAAGCGACTCCCGCGCCTGATGAAGGGTCGCATTGCAGCGATAGGGGGCCGAAAGTTTGACCCAGACATCCGCGCTGGCGATCAAATCGAGCAGCGCACGATGCGCAGGCAAAGCCAGGTCGATCGCACCATCGGGTAGACCGAAATGGTCCACCACCACCGTGACCTTCGTGTCGACGATCGGTTGGATCACGTGCGCGATATCATCGATGCCACGCTGAATCTCAACCGACCAGCTGCGCTTTGCAAGCTCGGCAAAGAGCGTCTGCCAAGGCTCGCGGCGATAGTCCGGCGGTGTCTTACCGATCAGATTGAGACGAATTCCGACGACACCCGCCGCGGCTAACGTATCGAGTTCGGCTGAGGTAATAGTGGCATCGACCACGGCAGTGCCACGCAGCCGCTCGGGGTAGCGGCGCAACGCCTCTACCATGTAGCGATTGTCGGTGCCCAGAAAGCTCGGCTGTACCAATACGCCATGGGAAATACCGCAGCGATCCAGCTCGGCCAAGTACTGCTCCACACAGGCATCGTAGTCTGGGCTATAGCGGCGCCCCGCTACGAGCGGTAGATCGCGCTCGAAGATATGGGCGTGCGTATCGACGCCGGTCACTGGCAGTGAGGCATTAGCCATTGTCGCTCCTCATGATAAGCGCTCGGTTGAGTATGGCCGAGCGGGCTTTATTCGAACCGCGTTGCCGAAACGCCTAAAGGCGCTAATGATGGTTGTCGCGGCCACACGCAAATTCATATATATGAATAGATGAATTTGCGTAGGATACACTGAGTCGACGGCGTTGAGCGCGGCCTACGACTAAAGGTGATACATTGGGGCTTTGGAGCAGATGCTCACGGCATGAAGGAAATGGCTCGATGACGGATATGCGGCTTCCCCTTTACCAGCGCCTGCGTGATGACATGCTGGCCCGCATAGCGGCGGGCGAATGGGCGCCAGGTACGGCAATTCCTACCGAGGCCGAGTTGACCAAACACTACGGCGTGGCAATGGGCACGCTACGGCGTGCGGTAGACACCCTGGTGCAGGATGGCCTGATGGAGCGCAGCCAGGGCCGTGGTACCTTCATCCGCCGCCCCAATTTCGATGGCTCGCTGTTTCGTTTTTTCCGCCATGTGGACGACAAGGGAGAGCGGCGCGTGCCGACCGGGCGCGTACTAACGCGCCGTGAAGAAGTGGCGAGTAGTGGCGTGGCCAATGCGCTGGGGCTCTCCAAAAATGATCCCGTCATTTACTTGGAGCGTGTCCGTCAGATCGAAGGCCGCAATATCTTTCATGAACGGATCTGGCTCTCGACCAGCCGCTTTGCGCCTCTGCTGGCCATCGCCCCCGCCGACTTCGGCAATCTGCTCTATCCGTTCTATGAAGAGCAGTGCGGACAACTAATCGGCGCTGCTCAGGAAACGTTGTCGGTGGATACCGCCGACCAGGATACTGCCAAGGTGCTCGACATCGCCCCAGGCCAGCCGGTGATCATGATCGAACGCATCGCCAAAGGTTATGACGGCACGCCGCTGGAGTATCGTCGTTCCACCGGTGACGCTCAGCCCTTTCGCTACCGTATCGATATTTCTTAGAGAAAACGCTTATACGCCCACAAAAAAACCCGCGACCAACGTCGCGGGTTTTCAGTTCCACACAGACTAGGCTCAGTCCACCAGCGGTAGCAGAGTGTTCAAGCTCTCGCGGGCGTCGCCGTAGAACATGCGGCTGTTCTCTTTGTAGAACAGCGGGTTCTCGATGCCGGAGTAGCCGGTGCCCTGGCCGCGCTTGCAGATGAAGACCTGCTTGGCTTCCCACACCCTCAACACCGGCATACCGGCGATGGGGCTGTTGGGGTCTTCTTGGGCGGCCGGGTTGACGATGTCGTTAGAGCCGATAACGATCACCACATCCGTACTGGCGAAGTCATCGTTGATCTCGTCCATCTCCAGCACGATGTCGTAAGGCACCTTGGCTTCGGCCAACAGCACGTTCATGTGGCCGGGTAGGCGTCCCGCTACCGGGTGGATGCCAAAGCGCACTTCTTTACCGGCCGCGCGCAGCTTGCGCACCAGATCGCTCACCGCGCTCTGCGCCTGGGCCACCGCCATACCGTAGCCCGGTACGATGACAACGCTATCGGCATCGTTCAGGGCGCTCGCCACGCCGCTGGCGTCAATCGCGACCTGCTCGCCTTCGATCTCCGCTGCAGGCCCTTGGCTTCCACCAAAGCCGCCGAGGATGACGTTGACGAAGTTGCGGTTCATCGCCTTACACATGATGTAGGAGAGAATCGCACCCGAAGAGCCGACCAGTGCGCCGGTCACGATCAACAGGTCGTTGGAGAGCGTAAAGCCGATGGCCGCCGCCGCCCAGCCGGAGTAGCTGTTGAGCATCGACACCACTACCGGCATGTCGGCGCCGCCGATGCCCATGATCAGGTGGTAGCCGATGAAGAACGCCAAGGCCGCCAGCAGAATCAGCGTCCAGAAACCGGCGCCATTGAGATACAGCACCGCCAACAGCAGTGACAATACCGCCGCACCGGCGTTGAGCAGATGCCCACCCGGCAATTGACGCGGCTTGCCATCGACTTTACCGGCGAGCTTGCCAAAGGCGATCACGGAGCCGGTGAAGGTCACCGCACCGATGAAGATGCCCAGCACCACTTCGATTTGCAGAAACGTCAGCTCGTCCGGCGCCTTGGTGGCCACCAGCGCGGCAAACGCCGAGAACTCCTGCATCACGCCGTCGGCGGCCTGGGCTGCCAGCACGCGACGACGCTCAAGATCCGCGCTCCAGGCGACGAATACCGCCGCCAGGCCAACGAAGCTGTGCAGCGCCGCTACCAGTTGGGGCATCTCGGTCATCTCGACCTTATTGGCCAAGTAGGTACCGGCTGCCGCCCCGATGATCACCATCGGAATCAGCCAGCCGTAGCCACCGATACCGGGGCCGAAGGCGGTGAAGAAGACCGCCACGCCCATGCCGACGATGCCGTACCAGACGGCGCGCTTGGCCTTTTCCTGATTGCTCAGCCCGCCCAATGACAGAATGAACAGCACACTGGCCGCAATGGCTGCGGCAGATACGAATCCTTGCCCTAGCATATCGTCTCTCCGCCGCTTAGGATTTCTGGAACATGGCGAGCATCCGGCGCGTGACCAGGAAGCCCCCCACGATGTTGATGGTGGCGATCAGTACCGAAACAGCGGCCAAGAGCGTAACGATGGCGCTGCCGGAACCGATCTGCAAAATCGCGCCCAGAATGATGATGCCCGAGATCGCGTTGGTAACCGCCATCAGCGGCGTGTGCAGCGAGTGACTCACCTTCCAGATCACCTGGAAGCCGATGAAACAGGCCAGCACGAAGACGATGAAGTGCTGCATGAACGAGGCCGGTGCCACTTGCCCTAGCAGCAGCATGAGCGCACCGCCAATGGCCAACATGCTCACCTGACGTTTGGTCTGAGCTTTGAAGGTGGCAAGCTCGGCGGCCTTCTTCTCTTCCGGTGTCGGCTCTTTTTCCTTCTTTTTGGGTTTGGCGGCTGCGATCGCTTTCACCTTGGGCGGCGGCGGTGGGAAGGTGATGTCGCCTTGATGGATCACCGTCGCGCCACGAATGACATCATCCTCCATGTCATGGGCGATCACGCCATCTTTCTCTGGCGTCAGATCGGTCAGCATGTGGCGAATGTTGGTGGCATACAGAAGCGATGCCTGGGTGGCCATGCGCGAGGGGAAGTCGGTATAGCCGACCACCACGACGCCATTATCGGACACCACACGCTCGTCGGGCTTGGTCAGATCGCAGTTGCCACCTTTTTCGGCAGCGAGATCGACCACCACGGAGCCGGGCTTCATCAGCGCCACCATGTCCTCGAGCCACAGCTTCGGCGCTGGGCGGCCGGGGATCAGCGCGGTGGTAATGACAATATCGACATCCGGGGCCTGGGCGCGGAAGCACTCGAGCTGCTTCTCGCGGAACTCCGGGCTCGAGGGAGAGGCGTAGCCACCGCTTTCGGCGCCGTCTTGGGTATCTTCGAAGTCGAGGAACAGAAACTCTGCACCCATGGACTCGATCTGCTCGGAGACTTCCGGGCGTACGTCAAACGCGCGCACGACGGCACCGAGACTCGTCGCCGTGCCGATGGCAGCAAGACCGGCCACACCAGCGCCAATGACCAGCACCTTGGCGGGCGGCACCTTACCGGCAGCGGTCACTTGGCCGGTGAAGAAGCGGCCGAAGTTGTTACCCGCCTCGATCACCGCGCGGTAACCGGCGATGTTGGCCATGGACGAGAGCGCGTCCATCTTCTGGGCGCGCGAGATACGCGGCACCATGTCCATCGCCATTACCGTGGCGCCTTGGGCGCGGCACTTCTCCAGCAGCGCTTCGTTCTGGGCAGGCCAGAAGAAGCTGATCAGCGTTTGGCCTTCGCGCAGCCGCTCGGCTTCGGCATCGGTGGGTTCGCGAACCTTGATCACTACCTCGGCCTCGCACCACAGCGCCTCGGCGCTTTCGACGACGCTGACACCCGCATCGAGGTAGGCGGCGTCGTCGAAACCCGCAGCGAGGCCTGCGCCCGTTTCGATCAAACATTCATGACCCAGTTTCTGGATCTGCGCTGCGCTCTCGGGGGTAAGAGCGACCCTTGCTTCCCCCTTGGCTATCTCTTTCGGTGCGCCTATTCTCACGCGTGCTCTCCATTCGCTGACTCGTTTCGTTTCCACGCCCAAGCGTTGGGACGTACGAAATCCGAGCCTTATTATCGATTTGGATGTTTGTGTCCGGGGAGTGTCGCCGCAGGCATGGCGCCTACAGGCTCCCGTATGAAAGGCTACCAAAACTTTGCTGCAGCGCACAGATAATTGATTACTAATTGATTACAAAACGTAATTTTACTGTCAGAAGGTCATTTAGAAAGAGACTTTCACGCCTTGTGACGGCATAGGGCGTATGCTTTGCTGTCGATTCAGCCTACGCAACGATATCGATATGAAGCGCTACGAACGGTTTGCCGACGAAATTTCCGAGCTGATTCGCAAAGGCGTCCTAGCCCCCGGTGAGCGCGTGCCCTCGGTGCGCGAAGCCAGCCGTCACTATGGCGTCAGCCCCTCGACGGTATTCAAGGCCTACTACCAGCTCGAAGATCGCGGTCTGATCACCGCCCGTCCGCGCTCTGGCTACTTCGTACGCGAACAGGCTCCGCGCCTGCTCACCGAGCCCGAGGCCACCCCCGGTCAGCAAGAGACGGCCGACATTGCCGTGAGTGAGTTGGCGTTCTCGGTGCTGAGTTCGCTGCAGAACCGTCAAACGGTGCCTTTCGGGTCGGCCTTTCCCAGCCCCGCGCTCTTTCCGCTGGCGCGGCTTGCGCGCAGCATGGCCAAAGGGCTTCGCGAGATCACGCCAGCGGGCATCATCGCCGACATGGCCACGGGCGATGGGGACCTTCGTCGCCAGATCGCCCTGCGCTACCGCATGGGCGGCACGCCGCTGCCCGTCGAAGAGTTAGTCATCACCAACGGGGCGATGGAGGCGCTCAACTTGGGGCTACAGTGCGTGACCTCGCCGGGGGATCTGGTCGCCATCGAATCACCGGCCTTCTACGCCTGCCTGCAGGTGTTGGAGCGCTTGCAGCTCAAGGCCGTCGAGATTCCGGTGCACCCGAGAGAGGGGATCGACGTCGAGATTCTCGCCGAGCGCTTGGCGCGTCTGCCCATTCGCGCGTGCTGGCTGATGAGCCATTTACAGAATCCGCTGGGGGCGAGTTTGAGCGATGCCCGCAAGCAGCAGCTCTATACACTCCTCAAGGCCCACGACGTGCCACTGATCGAAGACGACGCCTACGCCGAGCTCTATTTCGGCAGCCGTCCGGCACGTCCGGTAAAGCATTACGACGACGTGGGATTGGTGATTCACTGCGGCTCTTTCTCCAAGAGCCTGGCGCCGGGCTACCGCATCGGCTGGGCAGCAGGCGGACGCTACGCCGAGGCCATCTCACGGCTAAAGCTGATGACCACCATCTCGCCCTCGGTGCCTGCTCAGGTCGCCATTGCCGACTATCTGCACCAAGGCGGCTTCGACCGGCACCTGCGTAAACTGCGCCACGCTCTGGAGAGCCAGCAGCGCCAGATGCTCGCGGCAGCGACGCGCTACTTCCCCCGCGAAACCCGCGTGACGCGACCTACAGGCGGCTATTTTCTCTGGTTCGAGTTTCCCCGCCGGGTCGATGCGCTGGATCTGTTCCATCGCGCGCTCGATGCGGGCATCAGCATTGCACCGGGCCCCATCTTTTCGGCGACACAAGCGTATCGCCACTGCGCGCGCCTAAGCTACGGCGACCCCTGGACACCGCGCAGCGAAGAGGCCATGGCCATCTTAGGCAAGCTACTCGCGACCTACTGACACGGCTGACGCCGTCAGTGGCCCACAACCAAGCGCCACGTCGCGCGTCAAACGGCCGATGCGGTAGAGATCGTTGAGGTAGAGATCGAGCCGGGCGATGGCGTAGGTCAGCGGCACCAAAGCAAAGATCGCGATCATCAGCGCCAGCGGGTCGTTGAGCCAGGTAAAACCGCTCATGGTGATGGGATAGAGCAGCGTGTAGATGCTCATACCGCCGAGGAACTGGCCGAACAAGCTGTTGATGATCACCAGTGCGATCAATAGTCCGCGCACATCCCAACGCGGCGGGCGCGATGACCAAAAGGGCAGATGGCGCACGCACACGCCCTGGTCGAGCGTTATGCGATGTTTACGCCGCAGCAGCGCCCGGGCGGTATCGCCTTCGTTTTCGGCAAGGGCGCTGCGCACTAAACGTGGGTTCATATCAGCACCGAAAATCTCCCTCACTGCCTGCGCAAAGCCACTCCCCTCACCATCGTCCGAGCGTGCTGCTTCCGCAGCAAGACGGTCGTAGTGTGCGGCATCTTCGGGCGAGAGTTTTTTCTTGTTGCCGAAGTTGATCGCGTAGTTGACTTCGTAGAGCTGGTAGAGCGTGACGGTCACGCCGACGAAGATCATGACGTAGATGAAAGCACTCAGCATGGTAGGACGTACTCGGTTGGACTCCGATGGTGACTCAGACTATGCCGCTTTGCCTGTAATCAGTACAGATACAGACATCAACGATTAATGCATATCAGATGGATTCTTTAGCCGTAGACGGCATGAAAGCGCACGCAAGCTGGGCTACCATAGCGGCCTTGCGCAGCGGGGGTAGAACAACAACTCAGCCCCCGGTCATTTGGCTCACAAGGAGCAGCTCATGCCCTCACAAGACTCCGCCTCGCTCAGCGGTGAAGCGGCATCCGCAGCAGCATCACGTACGTCGCATGCAAAGAAATACCTAGCCGCGCTCGGCCCCGGCTTTCTGTTTGCGGGCGCGGCGATCGGCACCTCCCACGTGGTGCAGTCCACTCGCGCCGGGGCGGAGTATGGCACGGGGCTTTTGGGCTTCATCCTGCTGGCGGTGCTGCTGAAGTATCCATCGTTTTTCTTTGGCCCTTTTTACGTCAGCGTGACCGGCAAGTCGCTGGTCGAGGGCTATCGGCAGACCTTTGGCCGCTCCGTGGTGGCGCTATTCGCGCTGGTACAGATCCCGGTCACGGCGATCATCATCGCAGCGATTGCGATCACCACGGCGGGCCTGGCGGGTAGCCTCGTCTCGCTCACGTTGAGCCCACCTACGGTCGCGGTGATTTTGATCGCGCTGTGCGGCGTACTCACCTTCGCTGGCGGCTACAAGCTGCTGGACTGGGTCAACAAGGTCTTCGTGGTGATCTTGAGTGTGACCACGCTCTTTGCCACCATTGCGGCGGTTCCACTGGTGGACTGGTCGTTCTATCCGGCAACGGCGGTGTCGCCGCTTCTAAGCGTCACCACCTTCGTGACGCTAGTGGCAGTGCTTGGCCTAATGCCCTCGGACATTACGCTGGCGATCATGAACTCGCTATGGTCCGAGGCACGTAACAAGACTCAGGGTAGGCGCAGTGATACCACCGCCGAAAAGATCGACTTCAACATCGGCTACATTGGCGCAGCGGTGCTGGCGGCGTGCTTCGTGATCATGGGCGCAGGCGTCATGCATAGCCAAGGCATCACCCCTGCCGACGGCGCCGTGGGCTTTGCCAGCCAAGTGATTAGTCTTTACACCTCGACCCTGGGCGAGTGGAGCGGCGTGGTGGTGGGCATCTCCGCCTTCACCGTGATGCTGACCACGCTGCTCACCGTACTGGACGGCTTCCCGCGCATGATCAGCGCCTCCTGGTACACCTTCATCCGCCCCGCCGATGAGACAGAAACATCGCGCAACCTAGAGGGCAGTCCAGCGTTTTTGGTCTCACTGATTGGCCTGTCGCTACTGGCGGTGGTAATTCTCTACACCTTGATGGGCAACTTTCGTCTTTTCATGGACTTCGTCATGGTGGTGGCGTTTCTAATCAGCCCAATTCTCGCCGCGCTGAATCACTTCACCGCCAACGGCCCCACCGTCCCCCCAGCCCTTCGCCCCTCCAAACTGATCAACGCATGGAGCTGGCTGGCGATTGCGACGTTGACGCTGTTGTCGCTGGGCTATATCGCCGTCCGCTTCGTGCTGTAAGCCGCCCCCATTAAGCTGCCTTGATTAGCTTGCCGCCTCCTCAGTTGAGGGGGCATCTCTTCAGCTTTTGTAACTGCCCAACGGTTATCAGTATTGGCTAATTTTACCTAATGGAAGAGTTATTATCGCATGCCAATGAGCGGCTCTCCGCAATCTCAATGAGCTTATGGACAGCTGACAAACCTGAGTCACGCCGCCAAACCAGCATCAGAGGTAGCGTCATATCAAGATCACTTATACGGTGACTTACTACGCCTCTTGGCGCTCCAGTCATCGTCATTGCAGGTAAAATAGTGCACCCCATACCTGCCGCTACTAAACAAAGCATCGTCGCATTATCCGCCCCTTCCTGAACCACATGGGGAGTAAACTCAGCGCGTTGGAAAGCATGGATCAATTTATCGTGATAGGTCGGCGTTGCACTGCGATCAAACCATATGAATTCCTCGTGGCTCAGTTCGCTAAGCTTTCGTGGCGGTTTTTTTGCTAGATGAGAGTTCTCACTCGCTACGAGAACTAAATGATCTTCGTAGAGGCAGTGGCTGCATAAGACGTCATCGTCAGGTGGAAAAAAGAGAATACCAGCATCAAGGTTTTGTTGTCGTATTGCCTCCACCTGAGGGCCAGACAACATTGAATCAACTTTCAAAGAAACCTCTGGGTAGCGCTCTCTAAAGCAGTTCAAAAGCCCTGTTATCTGCGGAACCCACAGATGCATGACAGTTACGCCAAGATGAAGCTGCCCTAACTGACCATCCGCGATTCGACGCGTATTACGCTTAACCTCTTCAAAATTTATCAATAACTTCCGTGTTTCTCGATAGAAAGAGTGCCCTGCCACCGTCAGTCGAATGCCATTGCGCGAACGCGTCAAAAGCGTTGCCCCGACCTCCTCTTCAAGTAGCTGTAGCTGTCGTGTTAAGGCCGGTTGAGCCAAGGGAAGTCGTTTTGCAGCTGAAGTGATAGATCCCTCTTCAGCCACCATTTGGAAATATTTCAATCGCTTAAAGTCCATACCACCCTTCTTTTTTAACTTTTCTCTTAACGCCATTCCATATTATTTAGGCATAGAAAAGCAATAAAAAAACGATTTTCTATATATTAGACAACCCTTCAAGATAATCAGGTCATCCACAACAATGCGATATGACCATGACCCACTTCATTGATACTGACTTTTTTCAGCGGCATCATGCGGAGCTCATTCAACTGAGACGCGAGTTTCACCGTCACCCAGAACTTGGCTTCCAAGAACACGAAACAGCCAAGCGAGTGGCCGCTGAGCTGAAGCGCTTAAACCTTCCTTTCGAAACGGGGATTGGGCAGACCGGAATCGTAGCGACGGTCGTGGGCTGCTTGCCAGATAACGGTCGACGTATTGGCTTACGTGCCGATATGGATGCCCTACCTATTAATGAACTCAATCAGAGTGAGTACGTATCACTGATTCCTGGGCGCATGCATGCATGTGGTCACGATGGTCATACCACCATGCTCCTAGGCGTGGCCCGCTATCTCGCCGAACATCGTGATTTTGCAGGTACTATTTTTCTCGTTTTTCAGCCCGCCGAAGAGGGTCTTGGAGGCGGTCAAGAGATGGTGGAAGATGGCTTATTTAAACGCTTTCCTATGCAAGCCATCTATGCGCTCCATAATTGGCCGACACTTCCGGCGGGACAGGTTGCCATTCGCTCAGGCGCAATCATGGCAGCGACAGATCGTCTCGATATCATTGTGCGCGGTAAAGGCGGACATGGGGGCGTTAACCCCCATCTATCAATCGACCCGGTACGTACAGCGGCTGCGCTAATTCAAAGCTTACACTCTGTAGTATCGCGTGAAATCAATCCGCTCTCGCCAGCAGCATTGAGCCTGTGTGGCTTACAGGGAGGATCTTTAGACGGCTTCGCCGTCATTCCTGATGAAGTCCGCATCAGTGGGACGGCGCGTAGCCTAGATGAGAAAACGAGAGGGTCGCTTGAAGATGCTGCAAAACGCATATGTAGAGGCATAGCCATCAGCTATAACTGCGATGTAGAGCTGAATTACCAAAGAATTTTTCCTGCCACTATTAATACCGATGCAGAAACGCTTCACGTAGAGCAGTGCGTTATTGAAACATTAGGAGAGTCATCTCTTATACGGAATACCGAGCCCAGCCTGGGCGGCGAAGACTTTGCTTTTATGTTACAGCACTGCCCTGGTGCATATTTATTTTTAGGCACATCAAAGGACGGGGATGACTACCCTCTGCATAACGCAAGATATGACTTTAATGATGACATTATCCCAACAGGCTGCAGATTACTTACCGCTATTGGGCTAAGCGCACTGTCATCGAAAGAATAAACTACTGAAAATTGCTACCAACACCAAAAAAGAGGCATCTAAATGAATCCAACTCCTAAAACTCCATCAAAATGGATACTAGCGTACTTTACGATTTGCGCATTGGCCATGATATGGCCAGGCGCCTTAATTGCCAACCGTATTGAACCATTTGTTCTCGGTCTTCCTTTCTTCGTATTTTGGTATGTAGCGTGGGTATTTGCATTATTTCTAGGCCTACTAATTGCTTATCAAAAAGATAACAAGGAGGCCCGCGATGAGTGACCCGCTGATCATTACATCCATCACTATTGCGTACCTCGTTATAGTGCTTATCGTAGGCTTACGCGCCCGCCAACATCAAAGCTCATCACTTGAGAGCTACGTTGCAGGTGGGCGCCACATGGGCTTACTGGTGCTTTTTTTCATCTTGGGAGCTGAAGTATTTTCTGCTTTCGCATTCCTAGGCGCACCAGGATGGGCCTACAGCAGAGGTGCACCTGCACTTTATATTATTGCTTACCTAACCCTCTCCGTTATTGTGTGGTGGTTAATTGCGCCTTATATCTCTCGCTTGGGTCGCCTGCATGGATATTTGACCCAAGCTGAGTTCTTATCTGCCTGCTATCCTACAAAGAAAAATTTCTTAGGCCTATTTATCGGGGTTATAAGCGTTCTGGCCATTATCCCTTACATGACTATTCAAATTGCTGGAGCTGGGCTTTTATTCGAGGCTGCCACTTCTGGCACCATTCCTTTCTGGCTTGGCAGCCTATTAGCATGCGCCGTCGTTACAGCCTATGTATACGCTAGTGGCCTTCAAGGCATTGGCTGGACCAACCTTTTGCAAGGTATCATGATGGTTGCCGTTGCTTGGTTTCTAGGGCTAGCCACGGCAGATCAGCTCTTTGGAGGCGTGAGTGAAATGTTCCGCGAGCTTCAGCGTGAAGCACCGGAATATTTGACGATGCCAGGTGCTAATGGAATGGGCTGGGGAGCTTTTTCGACGGCTATTCTAGTTAGTGCATTGGGCTGCGTAATGTGGCCACATATCTTTATGAAATTCTATAGCGCTAAAAGTGAGCGCACATTGAAGCGTGTTTTCGTTCTCTATCCGCTATACAGTTATCTTCTCGTACCGCTTTTGATTATTGGGTTTGCTGGAGTAGTACTACTAGCGGACTCCCCACTTGATTCGGCTGACCAGGTACTTTTGACCATTGTGGTAGAAATAGCTGACTTTCCACCTTGGTTAGTAGGTCTTGCGCTCTCTGGCGCACTGGCAGCAGCCATGTCTACCGCTGCTAACTTAGCGCACACGGCAGCAACCATTCTGATTCGAGACGTAGGCCAACATCTACCTTCGCTTAAAAACTTGCCAGATAAAAAGGCTCTAAAACTTACCCAGTATGGTGTCGTAATAGTTTCTCTCTTGGCTTATTTTCTGGCTCTTGCGAATCCAGGATCCTTGGTAGGTTTATTGCTAGGTGCATACGGTATTGTCGTCCAACTACTCCCCATGTTACTTGGAGCTCTGTTCTGGCGGCATGCTTCAAAAGTAGGAGCGCTTGCTGGTTTGGTGGTAGGTGCAGCTATTACCCTTCTACTCGAATTTGGAATTAGTGCGCCCTTTGGTTGGCACGCAGGCTTCTGCGGTCTACTCATCAACGCTATCGTATTTATTTCAATTAGTGTTGCCGTACCGAGCACATCGCAACTTTCACCCGCGCAAGCACTAGAAAGACCTAATGGTTAAAATTATCAGACTATTAAAAGATAGCCAATACTTATGGGTTTATAGCCGACATGGCTATAAACCCATGTTTGCATTCATATCGCTCAACCGAGGGGGCCGCCCACCACGGTTTTCTTGATGCCTTCGCGAACGCCCACGCCGTCTTCTTGGGCGAGCTCGGCGTACCACGCCTGGGTGTCGGCAAGGTCATGGCCGTGGATCATTGCTGCGCGCTTGCGGGCGCGGGTGACGATCTCGCCGACGCGCTCTACGCGGGCGGCGTCAAAGCGCGCTAGGGCATGTTGCAGCGCCTGGGCGGTATTACTGCTCTCCACGAGCGATGTTTTCACTGCCTCGGCCAGCACCCAGGCATCCTCCATCGCTTGGCAGCCGCCTTGGCCAAGGTCTGGCGCCATGCCATGGGCGGCATCGCCGAGAAGCGCTACGCGGGTGTCGATGAGGGTCGGGAGCGGCGTGATGTCGTGGATCTCGACGCGTGCCATACGGGCAGGGTCGATACGCGCGATCAGCGCCTGGACGTTATCGCCCCATCCGGCGAAGTGCTCGCTCAACTCCTCACGATAGCGGGCGGGGTCGTTGGGCGTACCTGCGGCCAGCGGCACGTCGAAGAAGCAGTAGAGTTCCTGTTCGCCCGCCTCGTTGCCGCCGGTACCCATGGGCATTAGCGATACGCGCTTACCCTCGCCCACGTACTGATCCCAGCTATCGAGCGGTGCCAGCGCAGCATCGGCGGGTACGCGCACGTTCCAATTGACGTAGCCCACGTATTGGCGCTGCACGTGCTGGCCGACGATCTTGTCGCGCAGCCGCGAGTGGGTGCCGTCGGCCACCACGAGCAGGTCGGCGCGCACCTGCTGGCCACCCGCGAAGAAGGCCGTCACGCCCTCGTCATCGCTTACGTAATCGACGCACTCCTGCCCTAGATGGATATGTTCAAAGCCCACCGCATCGAACAGCGTTTGCTGAAGGGCCGCGCGGGCGATGGGGCAGGCCCGCTGGCTCACCGATTCGTACAGCGGCAGCAGCGAGAAGTCGCTGAGTAGCGCCCCATCATGGCTGAGATAGCGCATGCGCCGCATGTCACCGCTGAGCGCTTCGATGCGCGCGCCAAGTCCCAACGCATGCATCACCTTGACGCCGTTGGGCCAGAGCGAGATTGCCGCCCCCACCGGGCGCATTTCGACGACGCGCTCCATCACGGTAACCGTGTGACCCAAGCGCTGAAAGGCCAGCGCCGCGGAGAGCCCGCCCATACCTGCACCGATGACGAGAACATTGAGCGACATACGCTAACTCCTGACGTTGTTATGTAAAACCTGAGTGCCTTACAGAACTGTATACGAGATGGCTCGTAGTGGCATGCATATCAAAGCAAGATCGAGGCCAACGCCCCTTACTCTTTATTGGCTAAGCCGTTATTGAGAAAGCCGTTGGCAAAGGCGCGTAGCTGCTGTTCGAGCCAGACGATGGGGGGCTCATGGGCGTAAAGTTCGTGCTGGATCAGCGTCATGGTCAGCGAGGGCAGCTCCTCCGGCGGCGCAACCAGGCGCACCGGCAGTATGGGCAAGAAGCGTTCGGCCATTTGTCGCGGTAGGGTCATGATCGCATCGGTCAGGGCGACGACGCGGGCTGCGGCGATGTAGTTGAGATTCTTCGAGATCACGCGTCGGGTGAGGGCATGCTGGGTGAGGCAATTATCGATATTGCTTGGCCGCAGCCCGCTGATGTCGGCCAGCTCGACGTGGCGCTGGGCGGCAAACTGCTCGAGCGTTAAGGCTTCACCCACGCGGGTATTATCGCGTGCGGCAAGACACACCAGCTCCTCACGCATCCACGGCCGCTGCGATACCCCAACGGGCAGTACGGCTTGGCTGTCGAGCCCGACCACCATGTCCACGTGGCGCTGCTCTAGCCCTTCGCTCAGTACATCCGGCGTGATCAGCTCGACGGAAAAACCGATCTCAGGCGCATAGGCCAACAGTTGGCTGAGAAAAGTGGGATACATCACCTCCTCGAAGTAGTCGGTGGTCGCCAGCACGAAGCGTCGACGGCTCTTCGCAGGCTCGAAGCGCTCCGGCGGTGCGAGTCCCTCTTCCAGCAATTTGAGTGCCTGCTGCACGCTGGGCAGCAGGTACAGCGCCCGGGGAGTAGGCTGCATGCCCGCCTCGGTGCGCACGAGAAGCGGGTCGTTCAATAGCTCACGCAGGCGCTTTAGTGCGTGGCTCAGCGCCGGTTGGCTCAGGTGCAAGGCTTCGGCGGCGCGGGTTACGTGGCGCTCGCGCATCAGGGTGACGAAGACCACAAGCAGGTTGAGATCGAACTGGCGTAGCGAGCGCATAAAACACCATTCACAAGACGAATGATCAGATTCTAAACATTCATTTAATTTATGCCCAAGAATTCCTTATCGTCTGCCTCCTTTCGACCGACACCCTTTCAGGAGATCTTGACGGTGAGCCAGTCGCAGACCATGCCCAGCCTTTTTGGCGACGTGATTTCCGCTTTCATGAACGTTCCCCGCGAGAGCGACCCCAAGGCAAGCGATGCCGAGGTCGTGGTCAGCGGCGTACCGTTTGATCTGGCCTGTTCTGGCAGAGCAGGCACGCGCATGGGCCCCAACGCTATTCGCCAAGCCACGGCCAACTTGATCTGGGAAGGCAAGCGCTGGCCTTGGGACTTCGCCCTGGAAGAGCGGCTGAACGTATGCGACGCAGGCAACCTGGACTACGCCTACGGCGAACCCGAAAGCCTGGTCGACAACCTGGAAGGTCATGCCGAGCGCTGGCTCGCCGCGGGCAAGAAGATGCTCACACTCGGCGGCGACCATTACATTAGCCTGCCGCTTTTGCGGGCACATGCCCGCGAACACGGCCCGCTGGCGTTGATTCATTTCGACGCCCACACCGATACCTATGAGCAGGGCACCCGCTTCGACCACGGCACCATCTTCCACCACGCCCTGAAAGAGGGCCTGGTGGTGCCCGAGCATTCGCTGCAGATCGGCATTCGCACGAGCTACGACCGCCAGAACCATCCTTATGAGGTGCTCGACGCCGACTGGGTCAACGACCACGGCCCGAAAGCGGTACTGGAGCGTATCCGCGCGCGCGTGGGCCATCACCCCGCCTATATCAGCCTCGATATCGACGGCCTCGACCCCGCCTTCGCCCCCGGCACCGGCACGCCGGTGTGCGGCGGCATGAGCACCGACCTGATGCTAAAGGTGCTACGCGGCATGGTCGGCATGGAACTTGTCGGCATGGACGTGGTGGAAGTGAACCCCGCTTATGATCACGGCGATATCACGTCACTCGCCGCCGCGACCTTGGGGCTTGAGTTTTTGTACGTACTGGCGGCGGGAAAGCGGGTGTGGAGGGTGGTTGACCCTCGCCAATAGAACGAAAAGTCAGTTTGATATAATTGCCTTTTATGCATGATACTCGATTTACTATTGGCAAATAGCATCATGGCGACCGATCATGTCTGTGTCTGGGCTCGACCAACTCGAAGCACGCGTCTCGCAAGAGATGGCGTGGCTCAATCTTCCTCCCAAGGCGTGGGTGCCCGAGCGCGCTAACGTGCTGGACGTGGCAGTCATTGGCGGTGGCGTGCTGGGGCTAACGGCGCTGGCGGCGCTACGGCGCGTGGGAATCGAGAATATCCGCGGCTTCGACCGCGCCCCCGCCGGGCGCGAAGGGCCCTGGGTAACCTACGCGCGAATGGAAACGCTGCGCACGCGCAAGGAAGCAGCAGGCACGGCGCTGGGCATTCCCTCGCTCACCTTTCGCGCCTGGTACGAAGCCCAGTTCGGCGTTGAGGCTTGGAACGCGCTCGGCTTGATTCCGCGCCAGCAGTGGATGGCCTACCTCGTCTGGTATCGCCGCGTTTTGGCTCTGCCGCTGGTGAACGATACGCCGGTGACGGCGGTGGTTCCTGAGGGTGACGTGGTGCACGTTACGGCAGGCAGCGAGACGCTGACGGCGCGGCGGGTAGTGATTGCAACCGGGCTCGACGGTCTCGGAGCGCCCTCCCTTCCCGACGTAGCACACCGCTTGCCCCCGCGCTTTCGTGCCCATGGCGCCGATATGATCGACATGGCCGCGCTCAAAGGGCGCCGCGTTGCGGTCGTGGGCGCCGGTGCCTCGGCCATGGACAATGCTGCTGCCGCGCTCGAAGCGGGCGCGGCAACGGTCGATATCTTCGTGCGCCGCCCCGATATTCCCCGCGTGGACAAGTTTACCGGTATCGGCAGCCAAGGCATGACCCATGGCTATCTCGGCCTGCCCGACGCACTGAAGTGGGCCTTCATGGTCGAGGGTGAGCGTGCCCAGATTCCACCGCCGCGTCATAGCGTGCTGCGCGTCTCGCGCCACGCCAACGCACGCTTTCACCTGGCAAGCCCGCTGCTCGATCTGAGCGAAACGAACGGTGAAGTCGCGCTAACCACCCCCAAGGGGCGCTATGCGGTCGACTTCGTCATTTTTGCCACCGGCTTTTCGGTCGATTTCGCCCAGCGCCCGGAGTTCGCCGCCCTGGATGGCCGCGTACGGCGATGGCGCGACGCCTACACACCGCCCGCCGACATGACCCACGCAGGTCTGGCCTCGATGCCCTACCTCGGCCCCGCTTTCGAGTTTTTGCCCCGCGCCGAAGGCGATAACGTCGGTCACGTACACTGCTTCGCCTTCCCGGCCGTACCCAGCCACGGCAAGATCACCAGCGGCGTGCCTTCTATCGGTGAAGGCGCCATGCGCCTGGCTCAAGGGATCGCCCGCTCGCTTTTCGTCGAGGAGAGCGCGCTGCACCTACAGCGCTTTCACGACTACACCACGCCCGAACTGCTGGGCGATGAATTCACCGATGCCGACGCTGGGGAGCCGCCGCATGTCTGAACCCGTTTTGCAGGCCTTCTACGGTATGTCATCCCCTTGGGCCTACTTTGGCGCCCAGCGCATTGTGCGCATTGCCCGTGAGGCGGGCGCCAGACTCGTTCTACGCCCCATTCGCATCATCGAAGCCAACGGCGGCATTCCGTTGCGTACTCGGCCGGATGACCGCCAGCGCTATCATGCCGTGGAGCTCGACCGCTGGCGCAAACACCTGGGCATTGCGCTAAATCTAACGCCGAAGCACTACCCCTGCCGTACCATCGAGACCGCCGCCCAGGCGGTGATCGCGGTGCAAAAGGCAGGTTTCGATGCCGCTGACTTCTCGTTCGCCATTCAGCGTGCCCTTTGGGCGGAAGAGCGCGACATCGCCGACCTCGCGACGCTAAAGGCGCTCGCCATGCAAACGTTGGGCGAACAAGGCGCGGCGCTAGTGCGCGACCCGCAACCGCCCGAGATCGTTGCCGACTGGCAGGCTAACCTGACCGAAGCCGAGCGGCGCGGTATTTTCGGCACCCCCACCTATGTCGTGAACGATGAACTGTTCTGGGGCCAAGATCGCCTCGATTTCGTCGCCCGCGCCCTGGCCAACGTGAAGGAGCCCATCTCATGACCACCGCCGTACCTGCCGATGCCCAAGCGCTGCATGACCGCAGCATCATCGTCGATGGCCTGCAAACCTGCCTTTGGGGGCGGCCGATCTTCGAGGAGATGCACGCAAGCGGCCTGACCGCGATCAACGTCTCCACCGTGCTGTGGGAGAACTTCCGCGAAGGCATTGGCTACGTTTCGATGTGGAAGCGCTATTTGCGCGAAAACGCCGACATTCTGCGCCCGGTGCGCAGCGTAGCCGACATCCACACCGCCAAGCAGGAGGGGCGTGTGGGCATCATCCTCGGCTGGCAGAACACCTCGCCGCTGGAAGACAAGCTCGACTACGTCGAGATCTTCAAGGATCTCGGGGTCAACATCATGCAGTTGACCTACAACACCCAGAATTACTCCGGTGCGGGCTACCTGGAAGAGAACGACGGTGGCCTGACCGGCTTCGGCCGCGAAGTGGTCAGCGAGATGAACCGCCTTGGCGTGCTGTGCGATTTGAGCCATGTGGGTGACAAGACCTCGGCCGACACCATCGCCCACTCCAAGGCGCCAGTGTGCATCAGCCACGTGCTGCCGCGCGCGCTGCACGACGTCAAGCGCAACAAGAACGACGATCTGTTTCTTGCCTGCGCCGAAAAAGGCGGGCTGATCGGCACCAGCTTCTTTGCGCCAGGGCTCAAAGCGGGCAATGATGCCACCGTGGAAGACGTGCTCGATGCCATGGAACACGTCATCGACCTCGTGGGCGTCGACCACGTCGGTATCGGCACCGACTTCTCACTCGACCGCCCACGCCCCTCCGAATGGCTGCTCTGGGCCAACCGCGATAAGGGCACGGCGCGTACCCTGACCGAATTCGGCAGCGTGAAGATCAACAAACCCCTGGGCGTGCGCCGCATGACCGACATGCCCAACATGACCGCCCGCATGCTGGCACGCGGCTGGGGCGAGCAGAACGTAAGCAAGATCCTAGGTGAAAACTGGCTGCGTCTGTTCGACGTCGCCTGGACCCCGTCAGCAGACTGAAGGAGCAACGGATATGAAAGCACGCTATCTTCCCCTTGCAGTACTCCTCGCCGCCGCGGGCACGGCCCAGGCGCAGGAAGAGATCAACGTCATCGGCTTTTCCGGTGTCTTCGCCGACAACTACCAGCGCCTGGTGATCGAGCCCTTCGAGGCGGCCCACCCGGATATTACGGTGAACTACCAGCCGTCGCGTAACTCGGCCGAGACCCTGGCCCTGCTACGTCGTCAGGCGCGCAACCCCACCATCGACGTCGCCCTGATCGACGTCTCGGTGGCGATCACCGCCAACGAGGCCGGTCTGTTCGCCGCGCTGGACGAAGCGAGCGTGCCTAATCTGGCCCATCAGCCCGACTGGGCGCGGATCAACGGTGACCGCACCATTGCCTTCTCTCAGGACAACCTCGCCATTCTCTACAACACCGAGACGGTGAGCGAGCCGCCAACCTCCTGGAACGACCTGGCCGACCCCAAATACAAAGGGCGCATCGCGGCTCGCTTGGGCGATACCCGAGGCGTCATTTTGCTGCCAATTCTGACCCACGTTGCCGGTGGCGACTACAAGGAGAGCATCGATCCCGGCATCGAGGCGATGAACGCCTTCGCGCCCAACGTACTCACCTGGGATCCGGCCCCCGACTGCTACGCCGTCGTCCAGTCCGGCGAGGTGGATCTTTCCATCTGCTGGAACGGCCGCTCGCAGTATCTCCATGATACCCAAGACGGCATCATCGGCGTCGCCGCCCCCGTCGAAGGCTCCATCGGCCAGACCAACACCATCAATCTAATCGAAGGCTCCCAGCACGCCGACGCCGCTCAGACGTTCATCGACTACGCCCTGGGCGCCGAAGCGCAGACTGCCTTTGCCGAGCAGAGTTTCTATGGCCCGGTGAATACCCAGGTGGAGCTCGACCCCGAGGTGGCCCAGCGCATCTACGGTAGCCCCGAAGCACAAGAGGCTCAGATGACCCTGGATTGGCCCTGGGTTGCCGAGCGCTACGCACGCTGGATTCAGCGCATCAACCGCGAAGTCATCGCCGTCAACTGAAAGAGGCTTCTGCCGTGACCGACAGCCATGTCATCGTCGAGCATCTGGTCAAGACCTACCCCGGCGCCAGCGCGCCCTCGGTAGACGACGTCGGCTTCTCGCTGCCTCGCGGCGAGATGCTGGCACTACTGGGGCCGTCAGGCTGCGGCAAGACCACCATGCTGCGCATGATCGCCGGGCTCGTAGCGCCGAGTTCGGGCTCCATCCGCCTGAACGGCCGGGAAATTTCACAAATCCCCGTGCACAAGCGCAACATGGGCATGGTGTTTCAGGCTTATGCCCTGTTTCCGCACCTGAGCGTTGCCGAAAACATCGCTTTTGGGCTGGAGATGCGAGGCGTGGCCAAGGCCGAGCGTGTGGAAAAGGTCAAACGCGCGCTCGATCTGGTCAAACTCACCGGCCTTGGCGACCGGCGCATCACCCAGCTTTCGGGCGGCCAGCAGCAGCGCTGCGCCATCGCCCGTTCGCTGGTGATCGAGCCCGAGCTTTTGCTGCTGGACGAGCCGCTCTCGAACCTCGACGCCAAGCTGCGTGACGAGATGCGCGATGAAATCCGCGAGATTCAAAATCGCACCGGTGTTACCGCTATCTTCGTCACCCACGACCAGGATGAAGCGCTATCGATGGCCGACCGCTTGGCGGTGATGTCGGCGGGCAAACTAGAGCAGATCGGCTCGCCACGGGAGATTTTCGACCGCCCGCAGACCGATTTCGTTGCCTCGTTCATCGGCGCAGGTAATTTCCTCACCGGCCAAACCACCGGGCGGGGCGAAGCCCAGGTCGAGGGTGTCGGCGCCGTGCGCTTCGTCGGAGAAGCAGCGCACGGCAGTCGCGTTCGGCTGCTCGTGCGCCCGCACCGCTTGGCGCTGGTAGAGGCAGGGAGTGGCGGCGTCAATCGCTTCGCCGGGCGCGTGGAGAACGTCGTTTATCGCGGCCAGCTCATGTCGATTACCGTTGCGGCTCAGGGCGTGCGGCTGCAGGCCGACATTCCCACCCACGCGGGTGCTCTGCCCGAACGCGGCCAACAGGTAACGTTGAGCGTTGCCCCCGAGGACGTCACCCTCGTTGGTGCCGAGGCGTCGCCGCCCATGGACCCGGCCATATGAGTACCGTTACATGAGTACCCCGACTCTTTCGAGCACGCCCCCCAAGCGGCGTCATCGCGGGCTGCTGCTCGTTTTGCTCGCGCCTGGCCTTTTGGCGCTGCTGGCGACCTTCATCCTGCCCATGGCGTGGCTATTTCGGGCATCGTTTTCCGATTCGGTCATGGCCGCCTTCGGCGGCGGTTGGACCCTTACTCACTATCTTGCTGCCGTGACCGACCCGTTCTACTGGCGTGTGGCGCTTAACACCCTGACGCTGGGCGTGGCGGTGAGCTTTTTTGCCGTGCTCTTGGGCTACCCCATTGCGCTCTTTCTCGCCCGCACCCAGAGCCGCTGGCGGGGCGTGCTGACGGCGCTGGCGGTGGCACCGCTTTTGACCTCCGCCGTGGTGCGCACTTATGGCTGGATGGTCATCCTCGGTGACCGCGGCGTGGTCAATGGCTCGCTGCAGGCGCTTTCGCTCATCGACACACCGCTGCGGCTCTCCAACAACAGCTTCGGCGCAACCGTGGCGCTGGTGGAAATCCTCATGCCCTACGCCATCTTGGCCATGCTGGCCGGGTTCGGACGGCTCTCGACGCAGTTGGAAGAAGCGGCCGCCATGCTGGGCGCCAATCGCCTGCGTGTGTTCTGGCGCATCATTTTGCCGCTATCGCTACCGGGCATACTGACCGGAGCGTTGCTGGTCTTCGTCATGGCGATCTCATCTTTCGTCACCCCTCGCCTGATGGGCGGCGGCCGCGTATTCGTATTGGGCACCGAGGTCTTCAACGAGGCCACCGTCACGCTCAACTGGCCCCTAGCAGCGGCGCTATCCATCGTGCTACTGGTGCTGTTCTCTTCGGTCATCGTGATCTATCAACGCGCTCTGCGCCGTCTGGAGGAGTGATATGAGGACGCTGCGCAATCTAGGCCTGACGCTGCTCTATCTATTCTTGTTGGCGCCGATCATCGTCGTCTTCATCGTCTCTTTCGATACGCGGCAATACCTCGCCTTTCCCCCTGCGAGTTTCTCCTTTGGCAGCTACGCCAAGGTGTTCGCCAACGAGGCGTTTCTCTCCGCTTTCGGTCGCAGCGTGGTGATCGGTTTAGTGGTGGGACTCGTTGCCGTATCGATCGGCATGCTGCTCTCCATGGCGTTGGTGCGCTACCGCTTTCGCGGCCGCGAAGGGCTCAACTTTCTGGTTCTGGCGCCGTTCTTGGTGCCTAGTATCGTGCTGGCCGTGGGGCTCATGCTGGTACTTTCGCCGGTGGGTCTGCTCGACACCTACGCCGGGATCACTCTGGCGCATCTTGGCATCACCATCCCCTATACCGTACGCACCATCACCATGAGCCTGATGGCCGTGGACCGCCGAGTAGAGGAGGCCGCCAGGGTTCACGGCGCCTCTGCGTTCACCGCCTTTCGCCGCGTGACGCTACCACTGGTGCGTCCGGGTTTGATCGCAGGCGGCGTCATCGCCTTCCTGATCTCCTTCGACGAAGCGGTCATTTCGCTGTTCATCGTCTCGGTACGCACCTCGACCCTGCCCACCGAGATCTACCGCTATCTCGAATACTCCACCGACCCGCAAATCGCCGCGCTTTCGGTCGTGCTGATCTTGATCTCCATCGCCGTGGTAGTCCTCGTCGAACGCCTGATCGGCTTGCGGCGGGCGATATGATCGTACAGACGACAAGCGGTGCCGTACGCGGCCACGCAGGGGCCTATCTCAGTGTTCCCTACGCCGCAGCCGTCAACGCTAACAACCGCTTCGCAGCGCCTACGCCTGCGTCCTGGGAGGGCGTACGCGATGCGACACAGCTGGGCGAGGTGTGCCCGCAGCTGCCCACCTATGGCCCCGTAGGCCAGGCAGCGACCTCTTCGCTTGCTGCCGGTGCAGACTTTCGTACGCTGAACATTCGCACGCCCGATGAGACAGGCGCGGCGCCGGTGTTGGTATGGATTCACGGCGGCGGCTATGCCGTCGGCTCGGCCAATGAAGCGGTACTGCAATCCGGCGCCTTCGCCGCCTCGAACATCGTCGAAGTCACGGTCAATTACCGCTTGGGCGCCATGGGGTTTCTCCACGTGCCGGGCTGCCCGGACAATCGCGGCCTGCTAGATATCATCAGCGCTCTTACTTGGGTGCGCGACAACATTGCTGCCTTTGGCGGTGATCCCAACCGCGTGACGCTTGCTGGGCGCTCGGCAGGGGGCTTTGCCGTCGCCGCTCTCATGGCCATGCCGGCCGCACGAGGGCTTTTTTCCCGCGCGCTGCCCCAAAGCGGTGCCGCCACGGCCATTGCAAGCGCTGAAGACGCCGCAAAGCTAACGCAACGGATGAGCCAGCGCCTAGGCGTTGCGCCCGCCCAACTTCCCGAAGCTCCGTTGGCGGCGCTGTTAGCGGCACAGCGCGAAGTGTGCAACGAAAGCTACGCGGATCACGATACCGAGCGCGATGGCGCCGCCGCCATGCTCGGTGTGCCGTTCGTACCGATTCTTGGCCCGTCGCTTCCCTATCATCCTTTGGAAGCTGCCGAACGCGGCGAAACCGCTCCGGTGCCGATGATGATCGGTTGTACCACGGCGGAATATCTCACCCACTCGACGGCCCTGCCTACGGATATCGACCTCACTACCGTCATCCAGCGCCTAGCGCCTCGCGTATGGCCGATGGGCATGACCGGAGACACCATCGTTGCTCGTTACGCCAAGGCACTGCCCCAGCACTCCCCAATCGGACTCTGGCGCGCCATCGCAGGCGATTTGGTGTTCCAGCATCCCGCCATTCGCTTTGCCCGCGCCCACGCTCGATATCAGCCCGTGTGGAAGTACTTGTACGGCGCCATGGGCAGTGACGAGACCGGTGCTCCCCATGGCGCCGAGCTCGGTGCCGTGTGGTATCGGCCGAATATGGATACCGCGCTGCAGCCGCCCCATCAACGCGTCAGCGATACGGCCTTGGCCTGCCGCGTCCACGCCGCGTGGGTGAGTTTCATTGCGGGCACCCCCTCGTGGCCCGGCTATACGGCCGAGTCGCCGCAGGTGTTACGCCTGACGCCCGATGGCGATTGCGTCGAGTGCGATCCTTTCGCTACGCGTATACAGCTATGGGAGCGTGAGTGATGGGATCGAACTATCTGGAGACCAAACAGCTAGAGGCCTTCATCGCGGTCATTTCGATTGGCTCGATGACTGGCGCGGCGCGGGCGTTGGGCCGGTCGCAATCGGTGATCACCCGGCTGATTCAGGAGCTCGAAGAGGAGGTCGGCTTTGCCCTTTTGCACCGCAACGGCCCGCGTATCACGCCGACCCAGCAAGGGCTAGCCTTTCATGCTCAGGCCGAGATGTTCTTGGCTGGCTTGCGTACCATCGGCGCGCGAGCGCGGGAGATCGCTAAAGCGCCGCCGCCACCGCTGCACATCGCCGCTCTGCCGTCGCTTGCCAGCAGCATCGTGCCCGAGGCGTTAGCGCGACTCGATGACGCCGCGCTCCCTGAGCACGTCCACCTCAACAGCGCCTCGGCGGAGAACGTGATTCAAGCCACGGCGGGGCACCTGGCCGATCTCGGCCTCTCCACCCTGCCGCTGGACCACCCTGGCGTCGAGGTTCATTGGACACTAGCGGTGCCCTGTGTCGCGGTCGTTGCCAGTCACCATCCACTGGCCCAGCGTCGTCAGGTAGAGGCCGGAGACTTTGCGGAGGCGACGCTTATCGCCTCACACAACCCTTATCGGCTTCGCCGAGCCATCAACGCAGCGCTAGAGTCCGAAGGCATTACCCCGGCCAGCACCATCGATAGCAACGCCTCCAGCGTCTCGGTGGCGCTCGCGCGTCAGGGGCTGGGCATCGCGGTAGTCGAGAGCATGACCCTGCGCGGGCTGCCGGTGGAGGGCGTCATCGCCCTACCATTGAACGTCGATCTGTCTTATCACTGGGGCGTCATCACCCCCGCTGGCCGCCCCCTGGCTCCCACTACGGCGACGTTGATAGAAACCCTGCGCACCACTGCCGAAGCGCTTATGTGCAGCAATGCCCCAGCGAACGGCCAAACGTGAAAGGTAACACCTAAAAGAGCCCCGGCTTCAACACAGCAGCGTTCCCACCTTGAGCAGCGCTACTCCGGCGCTTCGCCAGGCCACGAACACGAGCCCTAAAAGCCCGGCGATGACCAGCGCCGCGACCATGGCCGTGAGTACGTTAGAGGGCCGCCGTGTCATACCGGCGCGCCCTGTAGGCGCGCCACGGGGCGCTCGCGAATGGGCCAGTTCAGCACGGCCGCCAGGACGCTTAAGCCAATGGCGATGTACCAGACGATGTCGTAGCTGCCCGTGCGATCGTAGAGGTAGCCACCCAGCCACCCGCCAAGGAACGCGCCTACCTGATGCATGAAGAAGACGATGCCACCGAGCATCGAGAGGTTACGCACGCCAAACAGCGTCGCTACGGTGCCGTTGGTCAGCGGCACCGTGGAGAGCCATAAAAAGCCCATGGCGATGCCGAAGGCGTAAGCGGTCCAGGTGCTTAGCGGCAGGGTGATGAACAGCACGATGATAACGCCGCGCGCCAGATACAGAGCGCTGAGCAAGCGCGGCTTGGAATAAAGCCCGCCGAGCCACCCGGCGGTATAGGTGCCAAAGACGTTGAACAGGCCAACCAGTGCCAGCACCGTCGTGCCGACGATGAAGGGTAACTGTTGATCGACCAGATAAGATGGCAAGTGCACGCCGATGAATACCACCTGAAAGCCACAGACGAAAAACCCCAGCGCCAGCAGCCAAAAGCCGCCATGGCCGAGCGCTTCCCTTAGCGCCTCAACCAATGTTTGTTCAGGGCCGCTACTGGGCAGCGGGCGGTCGCTGATCATTCCGCTCAAGGGGATGATCAACGCCACCATAGCGCCCAGCACCATCAGCGCCGAGGCCCACCCTAGCCACTCGATCAGCCCAAGCGTACCGGGCAGCATGGCAAATTGACCGAAGGAGCCGATGGCCGCCGCAATACCCATCGCCATGCTGCGTTTTTCGGCAGGCACCGCCCGGCCAACGACGCCCAAGATGACCGAGAACGACGTGCCAGAAAGCCCTAACCCAATCAGAATGCCGGTGCTCAGCGACAGCGACCAGGGCGAATCGGCCACCCCCATGAACCCTAACCCCGCTGCATAGAGCAAGCCCCCTAGCATGATGGTCTTACGCGCACCGAAGCGATCGGCAAAGGCCCCGGCAAAAGGCTGCGACAGCCCCCACACCAGGTTCTGCAGCGCAATGGCAAAGGCAAAGACTCCGCGCCCCCAGCCAAACTCCAGGCTCATCGGCGACAGAAACAGGCCAAAGCCATGGCGTACGCCCAAAGAGAGAAACAGCACCAGCGATGCGCCCAGCATCAACCAGAAACTCGTACGCCAAATGGAGCTCATTGCGTTGTCCTTACGACAGGAACTCATCGAAGACGTCGAAACGACGTCCAGGCAACCCACACATTCAACCAACAGTTTGTAGAATAAATAAACTTTCCCTCGACGCCTATCGAAATAGGCTCCCTCAATGGTCGAGGGGGACTACATGACGGGCGTCGCCTCTAGCGCCTGCATTAACGCATCGAGAAAGTCGGCCACGCCCTTGGGCAAGGTGCGCCCCGCCAGAGTTTGTATCTCGATGGTTCGCCCGCTCATCTCACGGTCGCGAATGGGGAGGGAGACGAGTTGAGCCGTTTGGCTCAAGTGACGCACCGAAACATCACCAATGAGCGTCACGCCGCCGTTACAGGCCGCGAAGTGCACCAACGGCGTTACCGAGTTGCTCACCAGTACCGGCTCGATTAGAAGCCCCTGTCGGCTGCAGCTGACGTTGAACAATTGGCGGATGGTGGTGTTGTCGGTAGGCAGCGCAAAAGGGTAGTGGCTCAGCTGTGCCAGGGTGACGTGTGGTTTACCCGCTAGCGGATGCGAGGCTGCCATGACGGCGTGAATCGGCGCCATGACGCGCTTTTCTACCTTGATGTTACGCTCCGCCGCCAGCGAGATCGTAAGCCCGATGTCCGCCAGACCTTCGCTCACGTGTTTGGTCACGTCGATAGAGGAGCTGACGGCGAGGTCGAAATGGATACCGTGGTACTTCTTACGATACTCGACGATCAGATGCGGGAGCATGTAGCTTGCCAACCCCTCGACGCTGGCGATACGCACTGTGCCGCGCTGAATGCCTTCAAGCCCGGTGATCTCCTCCACCACGCGCGCCGCCTCCAGGCGCGCCTTGCGCGCGTGCGCGGCCAGAAGCTCTCCCGAAGGGCTCAAACGCATGCCCGAAGGGTGGCGCTCGAAGAGCTGGCTACCCAGCTCAGCTTCGAGGCGCGCCAACTGGCGGCTGATCGCCGAGGGGGCAACGTGTAGCGTCGTCGAGGCCTTGTTGATCGAGCCTTGTCGCACGATTTCGAGAAAGTAACGCAGCGCCGAGTCGAGCAGGATGCGCTCGTTCATAACGTTATACCTTAATGCTTGATTGCAAAGGCTATTACCGTAAAGGCAATATGGTGTGCATAACATCGTCGTTAAAGTGAACGCTCAATGTAGCGACAACAACGACCTAGCCCAGGACACGGGGCGTAAACATAAAACAATGCGCCTCAAACCCGGTTGGCACAACCTAACGTCAACGGAAATATCGACATGAAAAAAAGAACGCCCGCCTTAGCGCGGGGCACGCTGACACGCGCCAAACGCTTGGCAACCCTGGGCCTTGCGGGCCTGCTCAGCCTCGGCGCGCAGGCTCAAACAGAGACCACCGTGCATGCCGTCATGCACTCGGCCCTACGCACCCTCGACCCCGTCGCCAGCAGTGCCACCATGGCGCGTAACCACGGTTACATGATCTACGACATGCTGGTGGGCATCGATGCCGACCTCAACCCGCAGCCGCAAATGGCCGACTGGACCATTTCCGATGACGGTCTTACTTACACCTTCACACTGCGCGATGGCCTCATCTGGCACGATGGCACCCCCGTAACGCCTGCCGACTGCATCGCCTCTCTCGAACGCTGGGCCAGCTTCGATGCCGGTGGCAAGCTGTTGATGGAGAATACCGAAAGCTTGAGCGCCATCGACGACCACAGCTTCGCTCTGACGCTGAAGGCACCGTTCGGCGATGTTTTGGGACTTTTGTCCAAACCCTCTGCCGTCACGGCGTTCATGATGCCCGAGGAGGTCGCCTCCGTTGAGCCCGGCCAGCCGCTGCCCAACCAAATTGGCTCCGGCCCCTTCCGCTTCATCGCCGATGAGTTCCAACCCGGCGTGCAGGCGGTTTACGAGCGCTTCGACGGCTACGTTCCGCGCAGCGAAGCACCTTCCGGTACGGCGGGCAGCAAGGAGGTCTTCGTCGACCGCGTCGAGTGGATCCACATGCCCGATATGCAGACGGCAGTGAACGCCATGAACAGTGGCGACATCGATTACATGGAGCGTACGCCCTTCGATCTGCTGCCACTTCTGGACGCCAATCCCGACATCACTACCGGCGTGCTCGACCCGCTGGGCATGCTGACCCTGGCGCGCATGAACTTCCTCCAGCCGCCTTTCGATGACGTGCGCATTCGTCGTGCCGCACAGTTGGCCCTCGGCCAGGAAGATGTCTTGGCAGCGCTGGTAGGAGACCCGCGCTATTACGCCACCTGCGCTTCCGTGTTCGGCTGCAAGGTGCCGCTTGCCACTGAAACGGGCGGGGAAAGCTTGCTCAGCGGTGGCGATCCCGAAGCGGCGAAAGCACTGCTCGACGACGCCGGTTATGACCAAACTCCGGTGGTGATCCTCCAGCCCTCCGATGTGGGGACGCTAACGCCCCAGCCGCTGGTCGTTGCTCAAGCGCTGCGCCAGGCAGGCTTCAACGTCGAGCTGCGTCAGATGGATTGGCAAACCCTGCTCGGGCATCGCGCCAATCAAGGCCCAGTGAGCGAAGGCGGCTGGAACATGACCATATCGAACTTCGCCGTGGATGGCATTTGGACACCGACGACGAACCTTCTGCTGATTTCCGATGGCAGCGTATTTGGCTGGCCAAGCGATCCTGAAATGGAAGCGCTGCGTGACGAATACGCCTTGGCGTTGAGCGATGAGGAGCGCTCAGCGGCGGCTGAAAACGTGCAGGCGCGTGCCATGGATCAAGTCACCTTCATCCCCTTGGGACAGTTTCAGAACGTAACGGCCTGGCGTAACGAGCTAAGCGATATCGTGACGGGTTCGGTGCCCGCCTTCTGGGGCATGCACAAGGACACGTGAGTGCGCCCCGCCCGACCTTCAGTTGGGCGGAGCCCTCTCCTTTGCAGTATTGCCTTTTAGGCAATACTGCATTCGAAATTTACTTCTAACGACACGACCAAAGCCGGGCATAGTATCGAGAGCGTTGACGCCTACCGCTAACAATACAAACGGAGAACCCGATGTCGACCTCAAAGACCGCGTTACGTCCTTTTGCTCTGAAACACCTTTCTGCGCTGATGCTTGCCAGCGGCCTTTCGGTGGCCCTCAACGCCCAGGCCGACACCACCGTCCATGCCGTCATGCACTCGGCGCTGCGCGCGCTCGACCCGGTATCGAGCAGTGCCACCATCGCACGTAACCACGGCTACATGATCTACGACACCCTCATCGGAATCGATGCCAACCTCGAACCCCAGCCGCAAATGGCCGACTGGGCGATATCGGAGGATGGCCTCACGTATACCTTCACCCTGCGCGAAGGGCTCACTTGGCATGACGGCACGCCAGTGACGCCTGCCGACTGTATCGCCTCGCTCAAGCGCTGGGCCACGTTCGATGCCGGCGGAGCGCTCTTGATGACCTATACCGAGAGCCTGAGCGCCATCGACGAGCACAGCTTTGCCCTTACCTTGACCGAACCGCTAGGTGACGTCATCGGCTTGATGGCCAAGCCGTCTGCCATGGCAACGTTCATGATGCCCGAGGAGGTCGCCTCCGTGGCCCCCGGCGAGCCGCTGCCCAACCAGATCGGCTCGGGTCCCTTCCGCTTCGTGGCCGACGCGTTCCAACCCGGCGTGCAGGCGGTTTACGAGCGCTTCGACGGTTATGTTCCACGCAGCGAGCCCGCCTCAGGTACGGCGGGTAGCAAGGAGGTCTTCGTCGATCGTGTCGAGTGGATTCACATGCCCGACATGCAGACCACGGTAAATGCCATTAACAGCGGCGACATCGACTATATCGAACGCACGCCCTTCGACCTGCTGCCGCTTCTGGATGCCAATCCCGATATCACCACCGGCGTGCTCGACCCACTTGGCATGCTCACCATGGCACGGATGAATTTCCTCAATTCACCGTTCGACGACCCGCGCATCCGTCGCGCCGCCCTTTTGGCCATCGGCCAAGAGGACGTGATGGCCGCGCTCGTTGGCGATCCGCGCTACTACCAAACCTGCGCCTCCGTCTATGGCTGCAACGTGCCGCTTGCCACCGAGGTAGGCGGCGAATCGCTTATCCAGGGCGGTGACCCGGAAGCGGCACGGGCGCTACTCGAAGAGGCCGGTTACGCTCAAACGCCCATCGTGCTCCTGCAGCCTTCCGATGTCGCCACGCTGACCCCGCAGCCGCTGGTGGTGGCGCAGGCGCTGCGTCAGGCGGGTTTCAACGTCGAACTACGCCAGATGGACTGGCAGACGCTGGTCAGCCAACGTTCGAATCAAAGCCCCGCGAGCGAAGGTGGCTGGAGCATGATCTTCACCAACTTTGGCGTCGACAGCATCTGGAACCCCTCCGTCAATCCGCTACTGATCAGTACGGGTACCGATCAGAGCTGGTTCGGTTGGCCGACCGATCCCGAGATGGAGCAACTGCGTACCGATTACGCCCTGGCCCAAACCGACGACGCACGACGTGCCATGGCCGAAGCCATTCAGCAGCGCGCCATGGAGCAAGCCACCTTCATTCCGCTGGGGCAGTTCCAGAACGTGATCGCTTGGCGCAATGAGCTTAGCGACGTCGTCGAAGGACCGATACCGGTGTTCTGGGGCATGCACAAGGCCGACTGAGTGAGCGCTCGCTCGGTGGCATCATCGGGCGAGCAAGCCGTTTACGACCAAGGAGTCTTTCATGTTTGCCTACTTCGTTCGCCGCTTGCTTGCGGCGATACCCGTCATGCTGGTCGTGGCGTTGGCGGTCTTTCTACTGCTGCGTTTGGCCCCCGGCGACCCCGCCGCGATCATTGCCGGCGACACCGCCAGCGCCGCGCAAATAGAGAGCATCCGCGTCGCTTTGGGGCTCGATCAACCGCTGCACACCCAGTTCTATCTGTGGATCAGCCGTCTGCTGCAGGGAGACTTCGGCACATCACTCATCTCGCAAACCTCGGTCATGGGCATGATCACCCAACGCTTGGAGCCCACCATCAGCTTGGCTCTGGCGGCCATCGTCTTCACCGTGCTGATCGCCGTGCCGCTTGGCGTCATCGCGGCCTGGCGCCAGGGGAGCTTCATCGACAACCTGGTGATGTCGGTATCGGTCGTTGGCTTCTCGGTGCCGGTCTTCGTGATCGGTTACTTACTGATCCAGGTCTTTGCCATCGAGCTGCGTTGGCTGCCGGTTCAGGGGTACCGTCATCTGGCTGACGGCTTCGGTGAGTTCGCCAGCCGCCTAGTGCTACCCGCGCTAACGCTCTCTTCGGTATATATCGCGCTGATCGCGCGGATGACCCGCGCCAGCATGCTCGAAGTGCTCAAGGAGGACTACATCCGCACCGCCCGCGCCAAGGGGCTTGGCGAGCGCTTGGTGCTGTTTCGTCATGCGCTACGCAATGCCGGCGTACCGATTCTCACCGTCATCGGTACCGGCTTTGCACTGATGGTCTCGGGCGTGGTGGTCACCGAGAGCGTGTTCAACATTCCTGGGCTTGGCCGCCTCATCGTCGATGCGGTGCTGGCGCGCGATTACCCCGTCATTCAGGCGCTCATTCTGCTCACTGCTGGCCTCTACGTGATCATCAACCTGCTGATCGATCTCTCCTACGCGCTGACTGATCCCAGGATTCGCTACTGATGACGACTTCGACACCCTCCTCGGCGCAGCCCCAACGCCTCTCTTTGCTGCATGCGCTGTCACGCCTTTTTCGTTTACGCGCACGCACCACTACGCTGATCGCCGCGTTTTTACTCTTGATGCTCGTGGTAATGGCGCTTATGGCGCCCTTCATCGCCACCCACGATCCGACCGCGCTCTCGCCCGCCAGCCGCCTGCAAGGCATGAGCGCCGAGCACTGGCTGGGTACCGACGCCTATGGCCGCGATCTTTTTTCCCGCGTGGTCTATGGCGCTCGCGTCTCTCTGAGCGTGGGACTTGGCGTCGCCGTGCTCACCGTGCTGATCGGGCTACCACTGGGGCTTCTCACCGGCTACTTTCGCGCCATCGATGCGGTGGTGATGCGCGTCATGGACGGCCTGATGGCGATCCCCGCCATTCTTGCCGCCATCGCCATCGTCGCCCTCACTTCGGCCAACCTGTGGACGCTGATGATCGCCATCACCGTGCCGGAGATTCCCCAAATCGTCCGACTGATCCGCTCCCAAGTGCTCGCCACTCGGGAGGAAGCCTTCGTCGAAGCGGCCGTATTGATGAGTACGCCAACCCACAAGATCCTCTGGCGCCATTTGATGCCCAATACCTTCGCCCCGCTGATCGTGCAGTGCACCTATGTTTGCGCCGCAGCGATCCTCACCGAGGCGACGCTATCGTTTCTCGGCGTGGGGCTAAGTAGCGAGATACCCACCTGGGGCAACATCATGGCCGAAGGGCGTACCTACTTTCAGCTCAAACCCGCGCTGATCTTCTGGGCAGGCTTGCTGCTCTCGCTGTGCATCCTGTCGATCAATCTATTGGGTGATGCGGCGCGCGACGCCCTCGACCCCACCATGAAACGTAAGGACGGCTGATGCGTAACGACACACCGGTTCTACACGTCGAGTCACTGGTGGTCGAGACCACCGGCACCTCACCGAGGACGATCCTCAAAGGCGTCTCTTTCGAGATCCACGCGGGCGAAACCCTATGCCTAGTGGGTGAAAGCGGCTCGGGAAAATCCGTCTCTTCGCTGGCCACCATGGGGCTTTTGCCCCCGCGTAGTCTACGCGCCACCGGCGGGCGCATCACGCTGGACGGCGAGTCGCTCCTGGAGGCAAGCGCCAAGCGCCTGAGCGCGCTTCGCGGCAGCCGCATGGCGATGATCTTCCAAGAGCCGATGACCGCGCTCAACCCGGTACTCAGCGTCGGCCAGCAGCTCGACGAAGTACTCGCCTGCCATACCCAAGCTACCCGCGCCGAGCGGCGTACGCAGGTACTCGAAGCCCTTGAACAGGTGCACCTGCCGGATATCCAGCGGGTCTACCAAAGCTTCCCCCACCAGCTCTCCGGCGGTCAGCGCCAGCGCATCATGATCGCCATGGCGCTGCTGTTAAAGCCCAGGCTGTTGATCGCCGACGAGCCCACCACGGCGCTGGACGTCACCACCCAGCACCAGATCCTCGCGCTGATTCGCGAACTGCAAGAGAAGCATGGCACCGCCGTGCTGTTCATCACCCACGACATGGGCGTGGTGGTGGATATCGCCGATCGGGTCTGCGTCATGAACACCGGTGAGATCGTCGAGCAAGGGCCCGTGCGTGAGCTGCTCGGCGCTCCTCAAGAAGCCTACACCCAGCGGCTGTTGGCAGCGGTCCCGAGCCTTACCCCGCGCCCAACCCGCCCCGTGACTTCGCAGCGCCAAGTGCTCAGCGTCAGCGAGCTGGAGAAGGAGTATGCGCCACCGCGCCGCCTGCTCGGCTTCATTGGCAAGAAGCGCGCTGGCACCCGCGCGGTCGACAAGGCCAGCTTTACGCTGCAAGCCGGGCGCACCCTGGGGATCGTCGGCGAATCGGGGTCGGGCAAGTCGACCCTTGCGCGCTGCGTGATGCGGTTGATCGACCCCACGAGCGGCACCATTCGCGTGGATGGCAACAACATCGCCGAGCTGCAACAGCGCAGCCTGAAGCCGCACCGTGGTCGCATCCAGATGGTGTTTCAAGACCCCTATCGCTCGCTCAACCCGCGTTTGACCATTGGCCAAAGTCTGATCGAGGGGCCGATGAACTACGGCACCTCGCGCGCCGTGGCCATGGCGCGCGCCAAGGAGCTTCTACAGCTGGTGGGTCTGCCAAGCGATGCCATCGAGCGTTTTCCACACCAGTTCTCCGGCGGTCAGCGCCAGCGTATCGCCATCGCCCGGGCGCTGGCGATGGAGCCCGACGTGATCGTTGCCGATGAGGCGGTATCGGCACTGGACGTTTCGGTCCAGGCCCAGGTGCTGGCGCTGCTGGACGATATCCAGCAGCGCCTGGGAGTCGCGGTGCTGTTCATCACCCACGACCTACGCGTCGCCGCCCAGATTTGTGACGACGTACTGGTCATGCAGCGCGGTCGCATCGTCGAGTATGGCCCTGCCGAAGAGGTGCTGGGCAACCCTCAGGATAGCTATACGCGCCAGCTGATCGATGCCGCTCCCGGGCGCACCTGGGACTTCGCCGCCTGCGCCCCGGTGGCCTGACCGTCAGGCTGATTTTCATTCGATAGCGTTTTATGAATTCGACAGCGTTATATAAGGACAGCGACGCCATGAACCCCTGTGATTTGAGCGCCACCCAAGCCCGCCAGCTGATGGCCACCAAACGCCTCTCCGCCGTAGAGCTCGCCGAGAGCTGTATCGCCCGCGCCGAAGCGGTGAACCCGGCGGTGAACGCCCTCGTCGCCCCGTGCTTCGACGCCCTGCGCGCCGACGCCCAATCCGCTCAGAGCGCGATAGACAAAGGCGAGCCGCTTGGCCCCTTGCACGGTTTGCCGCTGTGCGTGAAGGACATGGTCGACGTGACCGGGCTACCCACCACCTTCGGCAGCCAGATCTACGCCGACAACATTGCCCAGGGCGACGACGCCATGGTGGCGCAGCTGCGCGAGGCGGGCGCGGTGGTGATGGGCAAGACCAACAACCCCGAGTGGAGCGCTGGCGGCAACACCCGCAACGCCGTCTATGGCGCCACCGCCAACCCCTTCGATGTCACGCGCTCGGCGGCGGGCTCCTCCGGCGGCTCTGCCGTGGTGCTGGCCTGCGGCATGGCGCCGCTGGCAACGGGGTCCGATACCGGCGGCAGCCTGCGCAACCCCGCGGCCTTCTGCGGCGTGGTGGGCTTTCGCGCGACGCCAGGCCTGGTGCCAGGGCACAGCCGCGCCCTGGGCTGGCTACCGATGTCGTTGAATGGCCCCATGGCGCGCAGCGTGGACGACGCCGCGCTGATGCTCTCGGCGATGATCCGCCCTGACCGTCGCGACCCCTGGACGCCAGTGATCGACGACCAGCCCGTCTACACGTCCGAGGCGTTTCGTCGGCTGCCGTCGCTCGATCTGTGCAGCGCCAAGGTCGCTTTCACGCCGGATTTTGGCTTTGCCATGACCGAGAAGCTCGTGCGTCAAAGCTTCGACGACAAACTCGCACGCTTTGGCCACGTCTTCGCCCGCCTGGATGACACCCATCCCGAGTGCCCGAACGCCGACGACACCTTTGCGGTGATCCGCGCGCTCTGCTTCTCCGGCATTCATCGTGACCTGCTGCTCGAACACCCCGACAAGGTCGGCCCCAACGTACGCGACAACGTCCGCGAGGGGGAAAGCTACTCGGCGCTCGACGTAGTACGTGCGCTAACCAACCAGACCAAGCTCTACCGCCACTGGCAAACGTTCTTCGAGCATCACGACTTTCTGCTCGCCCCCACCACGACCATCAGCCCGCGGGATTGGCACGAACTCTACCCCACCGAGATCGACGGCGAGCCGACCCAGAGCTACTACCACTGGCTCTCTATGGCCTACGCCTCCACGCTCGCCGGGCATCCATCGGTCACGCTGCCTACCGGGCGCGACCACAACGGCCTGCCCTTCGGTCTGCAAATCATCGGCCGCCGGGGCAGCGATCTGGCCACGTTAGCCTTCGCCCGCGAACTGGAAGCGCTGTTCGAGGGTGACGAGGCGCTTTGCCGCCCGCAGGTGGATATCGCCGCGTTGAGCCAAGCGCGCCCGCTCAAGGAAGCCGAAGGGTTCATGGGGTTCTGACCCTAGTCCGCGCGTTGCTTTTTATGCACTGGAGATCGTCACCATGACTACGCCTTCGCTGGCTGATGGGCAGTTATCACAAGACCCTATCATTGCAGCGCTCAGTAAGGGGGAGGAGCTATTGTGGCTCAATCCCAAGCGCCGCCCCTTCGCCGAGGTGCGCGATACCCTGCCGCTATCGCTAGACGACATTCACGCCGCCGCCGCGCGTCTTGAACGCTTTGCCCCTTACCTCGCTCGGGCGTTTCCCGAGACGGCAGCGGCGGGCGGCATCATCGAATCCCCCTTGCGCCGCGCCAACGCCGCCGCCACGACTCTCTCCCAGTGGCTTGGCGCGCCCCTGCCCACGCTCTGGATCAAGTGCGATAGCCATCTGCCGGTTTCCGGCTCGATCAAGGCTCGGGGCGGCTTTCATGAGGTGCTGGCCTACGCTGAAGAGCTGGCGCAAGTGCATGGCCTGCTGGCAGGCGTCGATGACTACGCCTGCTTCGACGAGCCCGATTTTCGTGCGCTTTTCCGCGAGCATTCGGTGGTGGTCGGGTCGACCGGCAACCTGGGGCTTAGCATCGGCATATTGAGCGCGCGGCTGGGGTTCAAGGTAACGGTGCATATGTCCGCCGACGCTCGCGCTTGGAAGAAAGCCCTGCTGCGCGAGAAGGGCGTGCAGGTCGTCGAGCACACCTCCGACTACAGCGTGGCAGTCGCCCAAGGCCGTGAAGAGGCGCTGGCGACGCCGCGCTGTCACTTCGTCGACGACGAAGACTCGACCACGCTGTTTCTTGGCTACGCGGTCGCAGCGCTACGCCTGAAGCAACAGCTCGACGCCGAGGGCGTACTCGTCGATGCCGATCACCCGCTCGTCGTTCACCTGCCCTGCGGCGTAGGCGGCGGCCCTGGCGGTATCGCCTTTGGCCTCAAGCACGTGTTCGGCGACACCGTGCACTGCTTCTTCGCCGAACCCACACCCTCCCCCTGCATGCTGCTGGGTATGCACACCGGGCGTCACAACGCCATCAGCGTGCAGGATATCGGCCTCGATAACCGCACCTGCGCCGATGGCCTTGCCGTAGGGCGCGCCTCCGCCTTCGTCGGCAAGGTGATCGAACCCTGGCTCGACGGCATCTACACGGTAAGCGACGACCACCTCTACGCCCTGGTCGCGCTAATCGAAGAGAGCGAAGGACTAGGGCTCGAACCCTCCGCCGTTGCAGGCCTACCCGGCTTTGCCTACCTCGCCCGTCACAGCGCCCCAGAGCGCCAAGCCTATTGGCAAAGCGCCACCCACCTCGCCTGGGCCACCGGCGGCGCCATGGTGCCTAGAGAGGAGATGAAGGCGTACCAGGCCAAAGGGCGGGCGCTACTGGCATCGCAGCATCATGCAGACATGAATTAATCGACGGCGAAAAACAGACGCTCGCGCCGCTCCACCGGTCGGCGCAGCCACAGCGTCAACAGCACCACTGCCAATAGCATCTCGGCCAGGTCACCGCCGTAGTACATCAGCTGCGCGGCGGCCTGTATCTCGTCGAGACCGTGGCCTGTGCCGCGGGGAAAGCCTTCTGCATACATCAGCTTGCCGAGCAGACTATGGGTGGCAATAGAGGCGAACAGCACGCCCAGGCGAAAACGCAGCGAGAGCCTGTGCATAGAGGCATCGGGCGCGGCGAGAATCGACCAGCAGAAAAGATAACCCGCGAGGAGAAAATGCAGGTGGATAGCGTAGTGCAGCACCGTATTGTGCAACGACAGCGCATAGAGTGGCGTCAAATAGAGTACGTACATGCCACCGATATTGAGTAAAAGCGCCGTGATTGGATGGGTAACGAAGCGCAGAAAGCGGCGGTGTAGAAGCGCTACCACCGCCTTGGCCCACATCCTGGGCAACGTTCGCAAAAGCAGTGTCACAGGCGCGGCTAATACCCAGGCCAGCGGCGCGAGCATGCCGATCAGTAGATGCAGCGTCATATGGCCGACCAGATCGCCATGCGCCCAGTGCATCAGCGACGGCCAGAACGCAATGGCCAAAAGTGCGCTACCTAATAGAAAAAATCCGCAGCGCCAGAGGCTCCAGCCCGCGCTAGTGGCGCGCTGCAACCAAGCCGCTGCTAGATACTCGAAGGTGACCAGCACGACCAGCAAGAAAGGCAACCAGTCGAGCGGCGCCGCTTGATGGGAGTGCATTTAGCGTTTGGCCCCGTTACGGGCACGGCGTAAAAGCCAAAAGCCGATCAGTAAAAAGCCGATGGCGAAGGCGTTCCAGGTCAGGTCGTACATCAGCGGATCCACTCCGTAGCGAATCTGGTGCAGCCGCAGGATCTTGTGATTGATGACGCCGTCGAAGAGCTGAAAGCCGCCCATACCCAGAAAGAAACCTGCCTTTGCCCAAGCTACGCGCAACCACCCGCGCTGGGAAAGATCGAGCAGCAAGAATACCCCCACCACGACGGCCAGCAGTTCGAACGCGTGTAATAGGCCATCGGAGAGGATACCAAAGGCGGGCGTGGAAAAGTCGAAGAAGTGGTGCCACTGCAACAGCTGATGAAAAACGATCTCGTCGAGCGCGGCCATTACGCCGATTCCCACCAGTACCGCTGCCCAGAGAGAGCGCCGGGTATTCTGTATGGTATGAGCGTCGTTTTTCATGCCGTACTGGCTCCTAAACACGTGCCTAACCCCAAACGTTTGCCTAAAAATAGGCACGCGGTGATGAGCATGCAATTCCTCGAAGCGCTTCTTAACTAACGTTGCCCGAAAGGCAACAAACTGGCGCGTTTTGGCTCTCTTTCTCCTGCGTCGTCTTGGGTAGCGTTAACGTGCAAGCGTTCTCTACCCATAACGAAGGACAGGACATGTTTAGCCAACAACAAATAGCCGACGCCAAGGCCGTGCGTCACCAATTGCATGAGCAGCCCGAGCTCATGTACGAAGAGAAAGCCACCGCCAAGCTCGTTGCCGAGAAGCTCGCTGCCTTGGGCTATAAGGTGACCGAAGGCATCGCCACTACGGGCGTGCTGGGCGAGCTCGATACCGGCCGCCCCGGCCCCTGCATTGCGCTGCGCGCCGATATGGATGCGCTACCTATCGACGAGGCCAACACCTTCGGCCACCACTCCAAGCGGCCAGGGCGCATGCATGCCTGCGGTCACGATGGCCATACCGCGACGCTGCTGCTCGCGGCCGAGGCGATCATGGCGCTGCGCGAGGAGCTTTGTGGCTACATCAAGCTGATCTTCCAGCCAGCCGAAGAGGGCGGCAACGGCGCCGATGCGATGGTCAAAGCCGGGGTGCTGGACGACCCGCGGGTCGAGGCCGTGTTCGGTTATCACAACCGCCCCGGCTTTCCGGCGGGGCAGCTGTTCGTCAAACCCGGCTCGGCAATGGGCGGCAACGATACCTTCAAGGTCACCATCGAAGGCGTCTCCGGCCACGCGGCCATGCCTCATCTGGCCGTCGATGCCATCTACGTCGCCACCTCGGTGGTGCAGCAACTGCAGGGCCTGGTAGCGCGCCACAAATCACCGCTGGAGTCGGGCGTGATCACGGTCTCCTCCTTCCATGCCGGTGACGCCGCCAACGTGATTCCTGGCAAAGCCGAGCTTTTGGTCAACATTCGCAGCGACCGCCCCTCGTCGCGTGATGCCTTGGCGGGCCAGCTGGAGCGCGTGATCAAGGGTGTCTGCGAGGCCCACGGCGCCCACTACACCCTGGAGCACAAGCACCAGATTCCGCCGCTGCTCAATGACGCTGACTGGTCCGACCGGGTACTTGCCTTAGCCGCCGAACACGGCGTCAGCGACGACATCCAGAAGCTCGATTACATGCCGACCATGGGCGCGGAGGATTTTGCCTTCTACCTGCAGAAGGTACCGGGCTGCTTCTTCTTCGTCGGCAACGGCGACAGCGCCTATCTGCACAACGAGCACTACGACTTCAACGACGACATTCTGCCGATAGCGGCCGGCATGTTCGTAGCCCTGGCCAAGGGCGTGCTGGCGCGCAACGCCTAAATGCCTCGATAGTGGCCCCACCTTGGCGAAAGGCCGAGGCCGCTTTCCCCATCACCCATCGAATGACTCAATAATTAACTAAAAACAAAGGATTTTCTTATGCCATCCATGCTCTCCTCCATCGAGCGCATGGGGAACAAGCTTCCTCATCCGTTCATTCTCTTCACCGTTCTTGCCGTGATGGTGATCGTTGCCTCCGCCCTGCTTTCGCTTCTGGGCATTGCGGCGTCGAACCCACAAACCGGCGAAGACGTCTATGTTAGAAGCCTGCTTTCGGGGCCCGGGCTTGAGTTCATGCTGACGAGCGTGGTCAGCAACTTCGTCAACTTCCCGCCACTGGGGCTCATTTTGGTCGTCATGTTCGGCATTGGCCTGGCCGACAAGGTGGGGCTGATGTCGACGCTGATGCAGGTCAGCGTGGCTAAGGCGCCGCCGTCGCTGTTGACGTTCTGCGTCTTTCTCGCGGGTATTTGCGGCAGCATCGCCTCGGATGCCAACTATCTCATCCTGATTCCGCTGGCGGCCATGGTCTACCACTCGGTGGGGCGCCATCCGATTGCCGGGGCTGCGGCGGCCTACGCGGCCGCAGGTGCAGGCTTCGATGCCAGTCTCTTCATCACCGTGGGTGATGCGCTGTTTGCCGGTATCACCACCGAGGCGGCGCGCATCGTCGACCCCGATGCTTACATCTCACCGGTGGACAACTACTACTTCGTGGCCTGCTCGGTCTTCGTGTTGGCCATCGTCGGTACGCTATTGATCGACAAGGTGGTGGAGCCCCGGCTGCAGCGCACGCTGCCGATGAGCAAGGAGTTCAAGAGTGACGAGGTCGCCCCTGAGCTCAGCAAGGCCGAGAAACGTGGTCTCAAGCTCGTGGGTGTGGCGACCTTGGTCTATCTGGCGCTGGTGCTGCTGGCCGTACTGCCGGAGGCATCGCCGCTGCGTAACCCCGAGGGTGGGCTGATTCCCTCGCCGTTTCTGCGCTCGCTGGTGCCGCTGATGTTCGGCTACTTCGTCACCATCGGCCTGACCTACGGCATCGCCACCGGCAAGATCACAAGCAGCCGCGACGTGCCTCAGCGCATGGCGGAAGCCGCCAGCGACCTTGCACCGACGCTGGTGCTGTTCTTCGCCATTTCGCAGTTCATCGCCTACTTCGGCTGGTCACAGTTGGGGCAGTTCATCGCCATCGAGGGCTCGAACGTGCTGCAAAGCACGGGGTTCACCGGGCTTCCCCTGGTGGGCGCCTTCATCGTCATGACGGCAGTGCTCAACGTCTTCATGACCAGCGGTTCGGCGCAGTGGGCGCTCATGGCGCCGGTCTTCGTGCCCATGTTGATGATGATCGATTTCGACCCCGCCTTCGTGCTGGCGATGTTTCGCATCGGCGACTCCAGCACCAACATCATCTCGCCCATGAGCCCGTACTTCTCGGTAGCGCTGGTTTACATGCAGCGCTACAAGCCCGACATGGGCCTGGGCACGCTGATGGCCACCATGCTACCGCTGGCGCTGGGCTTCTTGATTGCCTGGTCGGCATTTCTGATGTTCTGGCTGGTGATGGGCTGGCAGATTGGGCCGGGCGTCTACATGATGGCCAGCTGATCAGCGTATCGTCAGCATCAGCTTCCACAGATAGTCGGCAGCGGGCGAGAGCCTTCTGCCGACGCGTCGTACCAGATTCCCCTGGCTGCTTTCGGCAAACGGGTGGCGAATGGGAATGGCACGTAGCAGCCCCTCTTCGATCTCACCGCGCGCGGCCGCTGCGGTCATGAACGACACACCGATCCCGGCGCAGGCCAAACGTCGAGCGACCGAATGCAAATTGCAGCGGTAGGCAGGTGTAGCCAGTAGACCACTCGCGGCAAACAGCGCATTGACGAATTGCTGGGAGCCCGATACGTCGGGCAGAAAGATCAGCTTGTGCATGACCAGCTCATCCGGCGTCACCGAGCGCTTTTCAGCGAGCGGATGCGAAGGCGCCACCAGCGCGCACAGCGGCCCGCGCTCGAACGAGTGAACGATCAGCCGTGGGTCCGAAATCGGGCCGTAGGTGATGGCCATGTCGACCTCGTCGTTGGCGACCATTTCGTGCGGCTCGCGGGGGTAGTAGATCCCCGTCTTGATGTCGATGAGGACATCAGGGTACTGCTCGGCAACGCGCTTCATCACGTAGGTAATGAAGCTATCGACGAAGCCGTCGCCCACCGATACCACCACCTTCCCCGCCTGTAGATTGCGCAGCCGCGAGAGCGTATCACCAAGCTCTGCGTTGAGGCGCCGCTGGGCCAGAAACCCCTCGACCACTAGCTGCCCCGCTTCGGTCAAACGTACGTGGCGACCGTGGCGTTCGAGCAGTGCCATGTTGAGATCACGCTCCAGGCTGCGCACCTGTCGGCTCACTACCGAGGGGTTGACGTGCAGATGCTCGGCGGCCGCCCGAATGCCTCCGCAGCTGCCGATTTCGAGCAAATAAAGCGCGCGCTTGTCGAGTAGCGTCATGGTCGTCGATCACCAGTGGGCAGTGGCATTCACGGGATGGCGGACGATCATAACGCTACCCGCCTCACGCCGGGACGACTTTCTATTCCAATCGCAGTGCTGGCATAATCGCTGCCCCTTTGCCGAGGAGCGCGCCAATGAATTGGGACACCGATGTCGAGCGAATAGCTGCCATTGCCATTGACGCCGCCCCAGCGCCGTCCCCTTCGCCAAGCGTGGCGCTCACGGCGAACGTTGCCGAAGGGCAAGCGTTGGAGCTCAAGCTCGACCACCTGCGCCAGACCCTGCGCGACATGGGTGATGTGGTGGTGGCGTTCTCCGGCGGTGTCGATAGCACCTTTCTGCTCGCGGTGGCCCTGGAGACGTTGGGACGCGAACGCGTGCTGGCCGTCATTGCCGATTCCGAATCCTACCCCTTTGAAGAGCTTGATGCGGCGCGGGCGTTGGCCGAGCGTCTGAACGCCAAGCACCGCGTCATAGAAGTTTCCGAATTGGCCATTCCTGGCTACGCCGAGAACGATGCCAATCGCTGTTTCTACTGCAAATCGGGGCTGTTCACGCATTTGGCGCCGGTCATGCGCGAGGCGGGCTTGAACAACATCGTGTTCGGTTTGATTGCCGACGACGATGGCGAGCACCGCCCCGGCACGCTCGCCGCACGCCAGCACGGCGTACGCGGGCCGCTACATGAAGTCGGGCTCTACAAGGCCGAAATTCGAACACTGTCCCAGGCCATGGGCCTCCCCACTTGGAACAAGCCCTCGCTTGCTTGCCTCTCATCGCGCATCGCCTACGGCGAAACCATTACGCTCGAAAAGCTCGAACGCGTGGCCGAAGCCGAGCGCCGCGTGCGGGCGCTGGGGGTTCGGCAGGTGCGCGTACGCCACCACGGCGAGCTGGCACGTATCGAACTCGACCCCGAAGAGATGGCGGTGGCGCTAGCGCACCATCAGCGTCTGGTGGATGAGCTCACTGCCCTCGGCTTCGCCTGGGTGACTCTAGATCTCGCTGGCTATCGCAGCGGCAGTATGAACCGCCTTCTCGACCCCACCACTGGAGACGCGCCCTATGAGTGAACGTCCACCGCTCGAACCCATCGGCCATCTTGGGTTTGCTCAGGTCGACCACGCCCGCGAGGCGCGCAACGGTGTGCCCGAAGTGGTCTATGGCGAAGGCAAGAGCGCCGCCCAGATCGCCGCCATCGTGGCGCGCCTGGTCGAACGCCACGCGCGAGCCCTGGTCACCCGCCTGGATGCCTCCAAGGCCGAAGAGGTCGCCAGCGAACAGCCTAGCGGCCACTACGATCCGCGTTCGCGGCTGATGTGGTGGGGCCGCGCGCCCGAAACGCTGAAAGGTACCGTGGCGGTGGTCTGCGCAGGCACCTCCGACCTGCCCGTGGCCGAGGAGGCCGCACAGACGCTCGAGTGGCTCGGAGCGCCTGTCGCCCGCTTGAGCGACGTCGGCGTGGCGGGCATCGACCGCTTGCTGGCACACCGCGAGGCGCTGGCACGCGCCGATGTGGTGATCGTCGTCGCTGGTATGGAGGGCGCGCTGCCCAGCGTGGTGACGGGCTTGGTGCGCAATCCGGTCATCGCGGTGCCAACGTCGATTGGCTATGGCGCGAGTTTGAACGGCATTACCGCGCTACTGGGTATGCTCTCTGGCTGCGCGACGGGTATGAGCGTGGTCAATATCGATAACGGCTTCGGTGCAGCGTGGCAGGCAGCGCGTATTCTAACGCTGGTCGAGCGCGGCCCGGCCGAGCCCCCAGCTAGTTTCTCCCTCCCCACCTAACTGGATATGCCCGTGACGCCGACGCTTCACATCGACTGCACCTTTGGCATTGCTGGCGACATGCTGCTCGCCGCGCTGGTAGACCTCGGCGCCGACCTCGACGCCATCAGCGCGGAGCTGCGCAAACTTCCGCTGGACGACTTCTCGCTCTCCACTCAGAACGTGATGCGCTGCGCCATTCGCGCGCGCCTGCTCAACATCACGCTGGCACAGGCGCCCGAACCCGCTCCCGAGGGCTTGGCGCAGTACCACACAACGCATGAGCACTCGCACACGCATTCGCACAGCCATTCGCATGGCCATTCGCATGACCACTCACATGACCATGCACACAGCCACTCGCACGATCACTCACACGGCCATGACCATGGGCACCCGCAGCGCCTGGCAGGCGACATTCTCGCCATGCTCGCCGCCTCCCATCTCCCCCCCCGTGTGAAGCAGCGCGCCACGGCCATCTTTAGCGCCATCGCCGAGGCCGAAGGCCGCATCCACGATCTGCCGCCGCAAGCAGTCCATCTGCACGAAGTGGGGGCGATGGACTCGATCATCGATATCATCGGTGTCTGCCTGGCGCTGGAAGCGTTGGATATCGATACCATCACGGCGACGCCCGTGCCGGTCGGCCATGGTGTCGTTGACATGGCCCACGGCAACTTCCCCATCCCCGCGCCGGCCACCCTGGAACTGCTCAAGGGCATACCGCTCTCCTCCTTCGATGCTCAGGGCGAGCTGACGACCCCAACGGGCGCGGCGCTGCTCAAGGTACTGGTCGAGCGTTTCACGCCTACGCCGCAGGGCACACCGCTGGCCATTGGGTACGGCGCGGGCAATCGTGAGTTCGCCCACCCCAACGTTCTGCGCGCAGTGCGCCTGGCCCCGCCAGAAGAGGAAGATGCCGACCGCGAGCACATTACCGTCCTGGAGTGTCAGCTCGACGACACCACCGGCGAGCAGCTCGGCTTTGCGTTAGAAACGCTGTTGGCAGAAGGCGCGCTGGACGTTTTTCATACGCCGATCGGTATGAAAAAGTCGCGCCCTGGCGTGCTGGTCAGCGTGCTCGCCACTCCCGAACGCGCCGATGCGCTCGAGCACTGCTTGCTGAAGACGCTGCCAACCTTCGGTGTGCGCCGCTCTGCAGCCAGCCGCCGTATCCTCGTGCGCCGCTTCGAAGAGGTGACCACCGAGCTTGGCACCGCAAACGTCAAACTCGGCTATCTGAATGGCCACCTCGTTCGCGTGAGCGCTGAATACGAAGACGTCGCGCGCCTAGCGCGTGCCCATGGGCGCAGCATCGACCAGGTGCAACGCCTGGTTCTCAACGCCTGGGAACAGACCCGCTCCACCCGCCAGCCCTAATACATCCTGCTCTTGGCACTGCTGGATTGATCGCTTTGATCACTTCGGCAGTGCTTTTCCGTGCGCGCTTTTCGCTCTCCACGCCTGCTTAGCTCACGATCCGACGGTTCGATGCGGTGAATCCACGTTTTTTGCTCACTAGACGATGGTATAGCTTGCCAAATATGCTCGATTCGATCATTTTAGTGCGCATACTCATCAAACCGATCATTCACCGCCTTTCTGGAGGCCCGCATGAGCAATTTCGAATTCCGTGGCATCGTACCCGCGCTAATCACCCCCCTGGACGAGCACGAAGAGATCGACGAGCAGGGGCTGCGCGAGCTCACGGAGACGTTGATCAAGAAAGGCGTGCATGGCCTCTTCGCTCTGGGCACCAACGGTGAATTCTTCTCGCTGACCGATGACGAGAAAGTGCGCGTGGCGACCATCGTCAAGGATCAAGCCGCTGGCCGCGTCCCCGTCTACGCCGGTACCGGTGGTTACACCACGCGCAGCGTCATCGAGCTCAACCGTCGCATGGAAGAAGTGGGCGTCGATGGCTTGTCGATCATCACCCCCTACTTCAACGGTGCCACCCAAGCCGAGCTGATCCTGCACTACCAGCGCATCGCCGAAGCCACGACGCTGCCGATTCTGCTCTACACCATCCCGGCCAAAGCAGGCGTAACGCTGACCATCGATAGCGTCGCCAAGCTCTCCGAGATCCCCAACATCCGCGCGATCAAGGACAGCGGCGGCGACTTCGACCGTCTGGTACAGCTGATTCGTCTGCGTCGTGACGACTTCGCCGTATTCACCGGCACCGACTCGATGATCCTGTGGACGCTGATGGCCGGTGGCGACGGTGCCGTGGCGGCGACCACCAACGCCGTACCGGACGTGGTCATGACCATCTGGAACGCCTGGAAAGCGGGCGATTTCGAAACCGCACGCGAAGCCCAAGAGAAGCTGCGCCCGCTGCGTAACGCCTTTGCCCTCGGCACCATGCCAAGCGTACTCAAGACCGCTGCGACCCTGCTCGGCATGCCCGCTGGCCCCGCGCGTTCGCCGGTTCAAGCGCTCACGCCCGAGGCCCTTGAGAAGCTCAAGCAGGCGCTGAAGGTCTACGACCGTGTCGAGCGTTGATTCGCCCCTGGCACAGCTGCTGATCATTGCCGATGACCTAACGGGTACGGCCGACTCTGCCGTCGGCTGCACCCGTGCAGGGCTTGCGACCGCCGTCGTGCTGGGCACGGCGGGGGCCGAAGGGGCCGAGGCCGTCGCCATCGATCTGGACTCGCGCGGCTGTGACCGCGCCGAGGCCGCCACACGCCACCGCCAGGCCCTTGCCAACTGGCAGGGGCGTTTCCGCTTTCTGTTCAAGAAAGTGGATTCGACCCTGCGCGGCAACGTCGCCGCCGAAATCGCCAGTCTCACGGCGGCGGGCATGGCCATCGTCGCGCCCGCCTACCCGGCCACCGGCCGCACGACGCTGGGCGGGCGTCAGTATCTCAACGGCACGCCGGTCGAAGAGACCGAGGTGTGGACCAACGAGGGCATTCGCGGGCGGGCCGATCTGGTCGAAATGCTTGAAGCTAGCGCCTTGAAGACCGCGCAGCTGGATCTCGCCACGCTGCGCGACGACGATGCACGCGTGCTGGCCGTGCTCCATGCTCATCAGCAAAACGGCATCCAGGCGCTGGTTTGCGACGCCGAACGCGATGACGATCTCGCCCGGTTGGCCGCGCTCAGCGCCAAGCTCGAAGACGTTTTTTGGGTTGGCTCAGCGGGCCTGGGTGAGCATCTACCCGCCGCCCTCGGGCTTGCGGGTAAAGGCGTGGTGAGCGCCAAGCCCAGCGCGACGCCGCATACCCTGATCGTCATCGGCAGCATGAGCGCCGTTTCGCATCGCCAGGCGGACACCCTGCTGGAAAGCGTCGAGACGCTGGCGCTCATCGACATCGACGCCGCCGACCTTCGCCCCGATGCGCCGCCCAGCATCCTGCGCGCACTCGAGGCTCGTCTCGACGATGCGCTGGCGGCCAAGCGCGACGTCATGGTGCGCCTTTGCCAGCGCGACGACCGCAACGCCGCCGAGGGCCCGGCGCTAAGCCTAGCGCTCGCCCAGCTATTGGCCCCGCGACTGGGTAACGTCGAGCGCTTGATCGCCACCGGCGGCGCCACCGCGCGCGCCCTGCTCGTCGCCGCCAACGTGACCGAACTCAGCTTGATCGATGCGCCCGACACCGGCATGGCGCGGCTGACTGCCGCCACCGCCCATGGGCCGCTCGAGGTCATCACCAAGGCTGGCGGGTTCGGCGACCACACCGCTTTTCAACGCGTCTGGCACAGCCAAGCGCGTGACCACTGATTCTAACTAGAGGGAATTTTCATGAGCGACCGTCCCGTTATCGGTATTACCATGGGCGATGCCGCTGGCATCGGTCCTGAAGTCATCGTCAGGGCGCTGGCTCACGACGACGTTCACGACGTTTGTCGTCCGCTCGTCATTGGCGATGCCGGTCGCCTGCGCAAGGCCATGGAGATCGTCGGCTCGACCCTGGAACTGCATACCGTCGACTCTCCTGCCGACGCTCACTTCAAGCGTGGCCAAATCGAGTGCATCGACTTAGGATTGATTCCCGACGACCTACCCTGGGGCAAGGTATCGAGCGTTGCTGGTGATGCGGCGTATCGCTACATCGCCAAGACGGTGGAGCTGATCGAAGCGGGCGAACTCGACGCCATCTGCACGGCCCCGCTGAACAAGGAAGCCTTACACGCCGGTGGGCACATCTTCCCCGGCCACACGGAGCTGCTCGCTCATCTGACCGGCACCGAAGAAGTCTCGATGATGCTGGTGACGCCGAAGATGAAGGTGATCCACGTCACCACTCACGTTGGCATCATCGACGCCATCGCTCGCATCAACCCAGGCTTGGTGACGCGCACCATCGAGCGCGCTCATGAGACGCTGGCGCGCGCCGGTAACGACAACCCGCGCATCGCCGTTTGTGGCATCAACCCGCACGCCGGTGAGAACGGCCTGTTCGGCTACGGGGAAGAGGACGAGAAGATCGTGCCCGCCATCAACGAACTGCGCCAGCGCGGCTGGGACGTCGAAGGGCCGCTGCCCGCCGATACGCTGTTCTTCCGCGCCGGGCGCGGCGATTTCGACTGTGTCGTCGCCATGTACCACGATCAGGGCCACGGCCCAGTGAAAGTGATGGGCCTGGAAGCGGGCGTCAACGTCACCGTTGGCCTGCCGGTGGTGCGCACCTCGGTGGATCACGGTACCGCCTTCGACATCGCCGGCAAAGGCATCGCCGACGAGCGCAGCCTCATCGAAGCGCTGAACCAAGCCGTGGAGCTTGCCAGCCGCCGCACCGTCGCTGCCTGAGCCTTTGGCGCGCCGCGCCAGCATAAACACTCAGCGGGTGAGTCCTTCGCCCGCTGCGTCACTTCTCAACGTGACGCCTACATAGTTACCGCACTCACACATGACATTAGGAGAGCGCCATGGAACGCATCGGTTTTATCGGACTCGGGTTGATGGGCGGCTACATGGCAGCCAACATCCTGGGCGCCAACTACTCCCTTAAAGTATTCGATCCCAATCCCGCTGCGGTTGACGCCCTCGTCGCCAAAGGCGCCGAGAGCGGACAAAACGCCGCCGAGCTTGGCCGTGACTGCAGCATCGTTTTCCTCTGCGTGCCCACCTCCGAGCACGTGGAAGCGGTCATCGACGCTGCTGATGGCCTACGGGCCGGTGCCGTCGCCGCCAACAATGCGCTGATCATCGTCGACTGCTCCACTTCGCAACCGACCGTAACCCGTCGTCTGGCCGAATCGCTCAAGGGCGAGGGCATCACCCTTGTCGATGCTGCCCTCGGCGGCACCCCGACCCAAGCCGAATCTGGCCAACTGCAGGCCATCGTCGGCAGCGACGACGAGACGCTGGCCCGTCTGCGCCCGGTACTCGACGCCTGGGCAGGCAAGATTCTGCACTGCGGCGGCGTCGGCACCGGCCACACCATGAAGCTTCTTAACCAGTTCCTGGCCATGAGCTACGGGGCGGTATTCTCCGAAGCGCTGACCATCGGTGCCAAGGCGGGTATCTCGCCGCAGGTCTTCGACAGCGTCATTCGTGGCTCGCGCATGGACAGCGGCTTCTACCAGACCTTCTTCCAGTACGTACTGGAGCGCGACCGCAACGCCCACCGCTTCACCCTGGCAAACGCCGGTAAGGACATCCGCTACGTGGCCGCACTTGCCGATGCCCTGGAGGTAAAAGCCGACGTTGCCCACGCGGTGAGCGATCTTTACGCCAGCGCCCTGGCACAAGGCGACGGCGACAAGTTCGTCCCCGAGCTTTCGGATATCGTTGCCAGCCGTCACCAGCTCAGTCTGTTCTAAGGAGTTAGTGTGAAAATCGTCTGCACCTCCCCCTCCTTCGCCAAGTACTCGACGCAGCCTTTCGATTTGCTCGAAGCGGCGGGCGCGACCATCGAAAGCCTGCCCGCCGACATCAGCGAGGCGGACTTCATCGCCCGCGCTGCCGATGCCGACGGCGCCATCGTCGCCTTCAACCCCATGACCGAGGCCGTGTTCAGCGCACTGCCGAACCTCAAGGTAGTGACCAAGCACGGTGTCGGCGTCGACAACATCGACCTTGCTGCCGCCGAGCGCCATGGCGTTCGCGTGACCAACGTACCGGCCGCCAACCGCCACGCCGTTGCCGACTTCACCTTCGCCCTGCTGCTCTCGCTCGCCCGCGACCTGCCGCGCGTCGACGCGGCTACCCGCGCCGGTGAGTGGCCGCGCTGCTTCGGCCGCGACGTTCATAGCATGACGCTGGGCATCGTCGGCATCGGCAGCATCGGCCAAGCGGTCGCCAAGCGCGCCTCGGGCTTCGAGATGCGCGTGATGGCTTATGACCCCTTCGCCAAGCCCGAAGCGGTGGCGGCTCTCGGCGTGGAGCTGGTCGATCTCGATACCCTGTGCCGGGAAGCGGACTTCGTCACCCTGCACGTTGGGCTCTCCGAGCAGACCCACCACCTGATCAACGCCGAGCGGCTGGCGATGATGAAACCGACGGCCATGCTGATCAACGCCGCTCGCGGTGGCATCGTCGATGAAAGCGCTCTGTTCGACGCTCTTAACGCCAAACGCCTAGCCGGTGCGGCCATCGACGCCTTCGAGCAGGAGCCGCTGACCGAAAGCCCGCTCTACGCCCTGGATAACGTAATCGTCAGCGCCCATATCGCAGGCTATACCGAGAACGCCCTGACCACGCTCAGCACCACCTGCGTAGAAGACGTCCTCGCCGTTTTACGCGGCGACGCCCCCAAGCACCCGGTCAAGGCCTAAGCCTGAACGGTACTCGCCTTATTCAGTGAGTAGTGCTTCGGTGAGTCATGCTTGAAACGACACCGCCCCCGCCAGAGCTTCTGGCGGGGGCGGTGTTTTGTTATCGAACGATGACGTCTCGCTCTTTTACCTTAGTGCTCGTGCTCCGGCCAGTGATCGAGCAGTTGGCCCTCAGCGTCGAAGCGCATGGGACGCGGCTCGTGGATGACCTCGATGCCGGGACGCTTACGCACTTCGGGTAAAAGCGCTTCGGAGACGTAGAGGTACTCCAGGTGCAGCGTATTGGGGATTCGCATAATGCCGATGGCGTCAGGCGTATGGGAGCCGCAGGTCTTCACGGCTGCCTGGAGGGTCGTGCGGTCGTCGGGCATCGCCAGCGGGATCGAGGCGGCAATTAGCACGCCCGACGTGAGCGAGTTGGTATAGACCTTCTCGCGATCAAAACGCTGGAAGAGGCGCTCGGTGATCACATCGGCACGCGCTACGCCGTTGGCGTTGCCCTCGCTCTTGTCGGTGACGTCGAGCACGGCGATGCGCGCCACGTCCGGCCCGCCGCTAATCGCGGTAGAGGAGGGGCGGCCAGTGATATTGGGGTCCATACCGCTGCCCGAAAACTCCTTGCCCACGTAGTCGACGACCAATACGTCCAAAGGCCCCGAGGCCAGCGGCGCATCGAGTGGACCAAGCGGCAGGCGCGGCATGTTGCGCATCGCCTGACCTAGATAGACGCGCTCCTCCTCGACCATGGTTTCCGGAGGTAGGATCACCACCCGGGCCAATTCGTCGTAGGCGTTCTCCAGGGTACCCACGCCAAATAGTACGCGGCACTTTTCAAGCTTCATGCGCCCCATTTCGACGATGAAACGGCCAACGTAGTGAAAGCCCCAGGCGTGGCAGTTATCGGCCCCTGACTGCTTCCCAAGCCCGATGGAGAGCATCTTGATCAGCCCGCTTTCGTTGTCCGAACGAAAGGCGCTGTGCGGCTTGATGCGGTTGAACAGCACGATGCCATCGGCTTCGAAGGCGAGCTTGTCGATCTGCACCGACATACCGTTTTCGAGCACGCCGATCTCGACGGTTTCCATGCTCGAGCGAATCTCGCAGTCAACGCTCTCTTCGGTGATGCCAAGATGCGCCAACACGCTGATCTGCCCCTCGGCCGTCGCCCCGCCGTGGCTGCCCATGGAGGGAACGATGAAGGGCTTGGCGCCGCGTGCCTTGAGCTCGATGACGATGGCACGCACCAGCTCCGGCAGGCTGGCGAGTCCGCGGCTTCCGACCGTAAGCGCCACCGACATACCCGGCTCGATACGTTCGCTCACGACCTTGGCCTGAGCAAAGGCTTCCTCTACCGCTGCCGTAGGATCAGTGGCCGGTTCGGTGTCGAAATGCTGGCGTACGAGCGCCATCGAGGGCAGCGCCACATCCTCGACGAGCTTGGCATAACTAGGTCTCATGGCGCCTCCTCGATGGCGGGCGAAGGATCATACCTTCGCCGATTGGCGCTGTTGTTTCCAGTTGCGCAGCGCAGGCAGCAGCAGAGAGAGCACCGCCAGCCCCAGGAAGAATAGGGTGATGGGGCCAGAGAGGAACACACCGAGATCGTCGCGTGCGCTCATCAAGCCAAGACGCAGGTTGGACTCGGCCATCGGCCCGAGAATCAACGCGATACACAGCGCCGCCTGGGAGAAGCCGTACTTCTGCATGAAGTAGCCCAGCACGCCAAAGCCCACCATGGTGTAGAGATCGACCACATTGAGGTTGATCGCCCAGGAGCCGACGAAGCAGAAGACCACGATGGAGAGCGTGAGAATACGCCGCGGTACGCGCAAAATCTGGGTGAAGAACCGAATGCCTAGCAGGCCAAACACCAGCATGAAGATGGTGGCAACGAAGACCCCAGTGAAGATGCCCGTGACCACTTCAGGATGGCTTTGGAACAGCATGGGCCCCGGCGCCAAGCCTTGGATCATCAGCCCGCCCATGAGTACGGCGGTGACCACGTCGCCAGGAATACCCAGCGCCAGCAGCGGAATGAGCGCTGCCGCACACACGGCGTTGTTGGCGCTTTCAGTGGCAGCAACGCCAGGCACGTGGCCGGTACCAAACTTCTCGGGGGTTTTCGAGGTGCGTCGTGCTTCGTTGTAGCTGATCCAGGCAGCAGTGCCCGATCCCGTCCCCGGCACGATACCGATGAAGGTGCCGATCAAAGAGCCGCGCAGCATAGGCATGCCGCTCTCTTTCATCTCTTGGCGATTGGGCCAGATGCCGCCTACTTTCATACGCTCGACGCGGTCGCTGAGGATCTTTTCGATCTGAACGAAGACTTCAGACAGCGCGAACAGACCGATCAGCGCAGGGGTAAAGGCAAACCCAGAGGCAAAGCCCGGTACGCCAAAGGTGTAGCGAGAAATGCCGCTAATGGGGTCGGCGCCAACGCAGCCAATCAGCACGCCGACAAGACCGGCGATGGCACCTTTCAGAATGTCGCCGGAGAGGCTGGCGATGATGGTTAGACCGAAGACGGCCAGCGCAAAATACTCGGCCGGACCGAATTTGAGCGCCAGCGTCGCCAGTTGGGGCGCCAGTGCCGCCAGTACGATGGCCGCGATGATGCCACCTACGAAGGAGGCGATGGTCGCCATACCCAGCGCCTTGCCCGCTTCGCCCCGCTGGGCCAGCGGATAGCCATCGAGCACCGTGGCCGCCGATGAGGGCGTGCCGGGCGTGCGCAGCAAGATAGCCGAAATACAGCCACCGTAAATGCCGCCGATATAGATCCCGATGAGCATGTTCAAGCCCATGACCGGGGCCATACCAAAGGTCAGGGGAATCAGCAGCGCCACCCCCATGGTGGCCGTCAGCCCCGGCAGGGCACCAATGATCATGCCCCCCAGCGTGCCTAGTGCGATGATCCAGAGAACACTGGGATCAAAGACCGCCAACACATACGATGAAATTTCCATAGCGACCTGCTCAATCAGATAAACAGCCAAAAACTACTTGCCCCCCGACAAGGCGGGGGGCAAGCCTGCTTCGGTCTTACTGGTTTACGCCGTACATACCCAGCTGACGAATGATCTCTTCAGCGGTGGCAGAGTCGCGCTCGGCCAGCTCGCGGAAGTCATCGGCCGAGCGGTAATCGACGAACTCACCCATCTCTTCCATGCGGGCCAGGAACTCTTCGTCTTCGAAGGTTTGGCGCAGCGCTTCGGAGAGCGTCTCCTTGACGTCTTCCGGCAGGCCGACAGGCGCAATCACGCCCTTCCAGGAGGACCAAGTGAAGTCGATACCGAGCTCTTCCGGTACCGGCGTATCGGGCAGCACGTCGATACGCTCGTCTTCCATCACCAGCAGCGCATTGATGCTGCCGGACTGGATCTGCGGCAGCACTTCGGCCGGAGAAGCAACGACGGCGTCGATGTGACCACCAACGCAGGCGGTTACCGCTGCCGATGCACCGCCGAAAGGCATGCTGTTGAAGTCGAGATCGGCGGCGTTGCCGAAACCTTCGATGGCGATGTGGTTGGCACCACCGGCACCGGAGTTACCGACACGGACTTCGCCCGGATGCTCGCGGGTGTACTCGACGAAACCTTCGGCATCGTCGAAGGGCGCGCCCTGGCAGCCGGCAACGACCATCAGGTTACGCCCCATCAGCGCGATGAATTCGACATCGTCGAGGCTATAGTCGACACCGCCGTAGTGAGGCAGCATGGCCAGCGGGCCTTGGGCACCCATGCCTAGGGTGTAGCCATCGGCACGCGCATGCACCGCCGCGCTGGTACCGATCGAGCCGCCGCCGCCGGGCTGGTTACGCACCACGAGTGATTTGCCCAGGTACTTCTTCAGCGTATCGGCCATGATGCGAGCCGACAGATCGGTGCCCCCACCGGCTGAGTAGGGCACGACGATCTGTACCGGACGCACCGGGTAGTCGGCGGCAGTAGCGGTCGCAGCAGTAAACAGAACACCGCAACCAAGCGTGGCGAGAGTCGGGAGCAATTTTTTCATCAGCGTTCTCCAATACGTTTTTAATGGTTATTGTCTATATGGACGGGCAGTCGCCCTTAATGAAGGGTGGCAAACGGCACCACCCCGGTTACGGTAGATAGACGTCGAGCAGGTACGTGAACCCGTAGTAGACGCAGGCCACGACCACGGCGGGCACGACCAGAAACTGCAGCACACGGCGCTCGCGCAGCAGCAGCATACCGATGACGAAGGTGGCAATCGTACTGGGCAGGTAGCCTACACGCTCGAACGCAATGGCGTAGGCGATCATCAATACCACGAAGAGCACCAGCACCACGGTGGCGTAGCGCACGCCCGAGCGTTGGGGAGCACGCTCCTCGTTGGCGATGCTCGCCTCGCTTACCGCGATTTGAGTACGCAGCCCGCGAATGAACAGCGCCACGGAGAGCAGAGCGATGCCCACTACGGTGATCCACGGTAAGAAAGCCGGCCCCGCTTGGCTACCGGCTCCCGAGGAAGGCACCATGGTCGTGCGCCAGGCAGCGAAGGCGCAAAACGCCAGGAGTAAAAGGGCCAACCCACAGTCGGTTCGTTTGAGTACCATGTTGCTTTACCCTGTTGTCTAACTCGGTTATCTAGCTGATCGGTACAGGTATGCGCGCCTGGTAGTCAATCACCAGGCAACGACCAAACCAATCAAAAGGCTAAATCTTGGGTGACAAAATGATCTGTTCGATCCTTTTTGGCAATAAGGCCTTGATTGAGCCGTGTTAGACCGACAATGTAAAATTATTATAATTTATTGATGTCAAAGAATAATCATAGAACCCACATCGTTAGATACTATACTAATGTCTAAGACCAACATGATCATTTCGATCACAATTCAAGACTTTAGCAGTGATGCACATAGCCTTTCCGGCTGCCATACTCATCGCCAATGCCATCAGCCGAGTTCGCCATGAAAGTCGTCAAACGCCGCAAGGCCATGCTTGAAGCCGTCCGTTCTGGGGTGTGCAGTATCGAAGCGCTGTGCCAGCACTTTGGTATCTCTGAGGCGACCGTACGGCGCGACCTTGGGGCACTCTCTCGCGAGGGAGTGCTCGTGCGTACCTACGGCGGCGCCACCACCTCGATTGGCCAGCGCGAACCCGAACTCGATCTCGAACAGCGCCGCGCCCGCCAAGGCGATATCAAAATTCGCCTGGCCGAGTGCGCGCTCTACTGCATCAAAGATGGCGACACCCTTTTATTGGATGGCGGCACCACTACCGCCGCCCTTGCCGCACGCTTGAACGAGCGCAAGGGGCTACACGTCATCACCAACAACATGGCCGCGCTGCCGCTTCTTACTCAGCTTCCCGAAGGACGCACCACGGTGCTCGGCGGCGACCTGCGCACGCCAAGCATGACGGTCTACGGCCCCCTGGCCTATGAAACGCTTTCGCGGCTCACCGTCGACCGCGTCTTCGTCAGCGCCGACGGCGTCACCGAGCAGGGCCTGTGCGAGGCAAGCCCCGACCAGGCCTGGCTCAAAGAGGCAATGATTGCCCGGGGTGCCGAAGTCTACGTGATGGCCGACGCTACCAAGATCGGCCGCGCCAGCCAGCAACACTGGACTCCCCTGCCCGCCCGCTGGACGCTGATCACCGATGCCGACGAAGAGCTCACCGGCATCTTCTCGCCGCGCAAGACGACGATTCTGCGTCCGCAGTGAGCCAGAAACCTGGGGCCATCACGTTCGTCGACTTCCATAGCCCCGCCGAGCTGGCGCACCAGTACTTTCAGTGCCCCGCCATTTGCAGGCGTTATCCATAATGGTCTCCAGCCACCGTGTGGGGTTCGATATGGGTGCGGCCAGGATGACGGCTTCCTGGATTTGACGACCTCGATCTAGACAACCGTTACCTCAGGTTATACCTATGGAGTTTTCGGGCCGATTCATTACGACCTATGGGGCGTCAAGCCTGCTGATTTTTACCCTCCCAATATCCTGGGTAGTGGGATCAGCCTAATGATCAACTTCACCGCTGCCAGGGCGTTGGTATCGGTGCTTTCGCCGCTCAATGGCGACAAGATGGTCTTTGCTACGGCCTTTCTGCGCGGTTGGTCGGCGGCGCGCTCCTCACGCCCTTGCTCGTGACGCTTTAAGGCACGCGGTTTGAACCCACTACTAGGGTATTGGCTTTACACGAGTTCGAGCAGGTAGCCTTCGTTGCGCACCGTACGAATGAGGCGGGGGCGGCGGGCATTGTCTTCGAGGTAGTGGCGCAGGCGGCTGATACAGACATCGATGGCGCGGTCGCTGGGTAGATGATCGCGCCCGAACGCCTGGCGGCTGAGCTCATCGCGACTGATGATGCGGTTGGGCGTTTCGCTCAGCGCTTTCAATACCAGAAAATCCGAGCGCGCGAGGTCGAACACCGCGCCCTGCGGCGAATGGAGCCGACGACCGCGCAGATCCAGGCGCCAGTCGGCAATGCGGCGTTCGCTCTCCTCTTCTATCCGCAGTGGTTCGCCTGCCTGATCGCCCCGGCGGCGCACGGCGCGCACCCGCGCCAATAGCTCACGCGGGTCGAACGGTTTGCATAGATAGTCGTCGGCGCCCATTTCAAGGCCCAGGATACGTTCGGCCGAAGCGCCCATCGCACTGATCATGATGACCGGCAGGTTGCCTTGATGGCGAAGACGGCGACACAGGCTCAAACCATCCTCTCCCGGCAGCATGAGATCGAGTACGACCAAATCGACGCTTTCATCCAGCTGCTGCCACATCTGTGGCCCATTGCCTGCTCGTCGCGTGCGATAGCCCATGCGTTCCAAGTAGTCACAAATCAGTGCGCATAGCTCTTCGTCGTCATCCACTACCAGAATCAGATCGTTCACGGGATTGGGGTCGATGCTCGTCACCGCCAGGGTCGCCTCATCCATACACTTCATTACAAATGACTCACAAAGCAAAAGTTCACTCGTCCAGCGCTGCAATATACTGGCGCCCCTAGCAGGGGTAAACGCCAATCATTATTATTTTTAAGGGATAATTCATGCAATCGCGCGATCCGCAGCCGTCCGGGAGCTCTTTTTACTGGGTAAGAACACCGCTTGCCCGCGCCATCGCCGCCGCCTGTAGTAGCTGCATGCTTAGCACTACCGCGCTAGCTCAGACCACTGCGGATACCGATAACATCGAGATGGAGACCGTAACGGTCGAGGCCGAATACCACGGTGCGCCCGCCCATAGCTACACGGTGAGCGACACTAGCAGCTCTACCGGCCTTAATCTCTCGCCGCGCGAGACGCCGCAATCAGTCACCAGTATTACCCGCCAACAGCTCGACGACCAACAGGTCACCAACATCGAAGAAGCCTTGGCCCTGACACCGGGCATTACCGCAAGCAAGGCAGAAGTGGGCGTGCGTACCTCGTTTCGTGCCCGCGGCTACGACATCAGCAACTGGAAAGTCGACGGCCTGCAGAGCCTGGGCGGCACCGACTTCAGCGGCGGCGGTAACGCCATCAATATGGATCTCTACGAGCGCGTCGATATCGTGCGCGGTGCCAACGGCCTTCTCGGCGGCACTGGCGACCCGTCTGCAACGGTCAACCTGATTCGTAAAAGCCCCGAGCGTACCTTTGGCGGTAGCGCTTACGCCTCCTATGGCAGCTGGGACCAAAAGCGCGTGAGCGCCGATCTTAACCTGCCGCTGACCGCCGATGGCAGCGTCCGCACCCGCTTCGTGCTCACCCAAAGCGATGGCGACAACTTCCGTGATCACGAATCCAGCCGTGCCACCGGCGCACTCGCCAGCGCCGAGTTCGATCTCACCGACGCTACCACTTTCGGCATCGGCGTACAGCACGAGCAGAACAAGACATTCGGTTCGGGCTGGGGCGCCAACGTACCCATCTGGTACGCCAGTGGCCAGTTGACCGATCTGCCGCGCAGCACCAACCTGGTGCCCGACTGGAGCTTTAGCGAGTTCGAAACCGACACCATCTTCACCTCGCTAAACCACCGCTTCAACGACGACTGGTCGCTCGATATCCGCGCCTCCACCAGCACTACCGATGCCGAGAACAACCTGGCCCTGGCCAAGGTCAACAGCGCCGGCCGCGGACGCTATATCGGTTACTGGAACGAGGAAGACGGCAGCGGCGCCATCCTCAACGGCCTTTACCAAACCACAGAGGCGCGCCAGCGCTCCGCTCAGATCGACCTGAACGGTGGCTTCGAGCTCTTCGGTAATCATCACGATGTGCTGCTGGGCTATAGCGAAAGCCGCACGCGTACGCGCTCGCCGGAATATTCGTGCACCATGTTCAGCGACACGCTCTCCGTCTTCTCGCCGAGCTGTATGTACCGGTCCGATACTGGCCTACCCATCACCGACTGGCGTAACGGCGTCGATTCGGACTTCGGTGTGAACCACACACCGACCGGACGCACCGGCGTTAGCGAAACGCGTCTGCGCGGCCTCTACGCTGCCACCCGCCTGAACATTACCGAGCCGCTCTCGGTCATTTTGGGCGCGCGTACCAGCTACTACCGCACGGAGAACAACACGGCGTCGGGCACCAGCACCAGCCAGAGTGAAAGCGGTGAGTTCACTCCCTATGCTGGCGTGATCTACGACATCAACGACAACCACTCGCTGTACGCCAGCTACACCAACGTCTTCACCCCGCAAACCCGTGAAACTGCCTCGGGCGCGACGGTCGAGCCGATCGTCGGTGACAGCTATGAAGCGGGCGTAAAAGGCGAATGGTTCAACGGCCGCCTGAACACCTCAGCGGCTTACTTCCGGACTCGTCAGGACAACGCCGCCGTCATCGATGGCGACAACCTCACGCCGAGCGGCGCCCAGGCTTACCGCGCCGGTACCGGTAACGAGACCGAGGGTGTCGACCTGGAAATTGCGGGTGCCATCACGCCGAACTGGAACGTCTACGGTGGCTACACCTACCTGCACTTCCGCCGTATCGACTCTGAGGGTCGCAGCGACCCAAGCCACCTGTTCAAGCTGTTCACTACCTATGAGCCTAACGGCTTCCTGGACCGCATGACCTTCGGCGCCGGTGTCTACGCCCAAAGCAACATCCACGCCATCTCAAGCCCGGCGGGTCAGCCGGTCAACGGTGTCAGCAACGGCTCCACGCCCGCCAACTGGGCAGGCTACGCGACCGTCAACGCCATGGCGCGCTACGACATCACCGATGACACCAGCCTTACGCTCAACGTCGATAACCTCTTCGACAAGCACTACTACGAGCGCTACGGTTTCTACGCCGGTTCCATCTACGGCGCTCCCCGCAGTGCCATGCTGACGCTGCGCACCGAGTTCTAAGCGCACCGCGCTACGCTGCGTACACACACGCCCCCTGTCAGCAGCACGCTGGCAGGGGGCGTTGCATTACAAGGCTAGGCGTTACTGGTTGCCATTGAACTCGTCGATACCGTAGCCGCGCTCCATTTCGCGCTGGTTGCTATCGAAACCGCTGACTTCGACGGTACCGTTCTCGTCGAGGTCGATATCTTCAAAGCGGTCGAAACCGTCTTGGCTGGCACGGTCGAGCAGGCTATTGAGCTGCTGCGAGTCGAGCCCCCAGGGTGCAACTTGCGTCTGAGTGGCCGATTCACGAATGACCTCGCCGCTTTCGCCATTCAGCGTCAGCTCGAATCGCTGACCTTCGCTATCCCACCCTTCAACTTCAAATTCGAGCGTGCCACGCTCTTCATCTACTTGAAGCTCACGAAACGAGGTAACCCCGGCATTGGCAGCTTGCTCGATCATATTGGAGAAGGCCGCCTGGTCGAGGGCTTCCTGATAGTCGTTCTGATCAGCCATGGCGACCTGACCAAGGCCCAGCGCGGCAGTAGCGGTAATAGCGAGTGCGATCGATGTCTTTTTCATGGTGATAGTCCTTTTTCAATGAAGTGACGCTTCGCTGAATGAACCGCCTCATCGCGAGGCAACCTCATCCATGGGTACTCACCTTACTCAACGCTACCTGTCACCAGCGTGATGGCGTCGTTCAGATTTCGTTCATGTTTAGAATGGAAGGTTTTGGGTTTTGGTAGGCTGTTTTGGCAAGCTGCTAAGTGATGAATTGACCGCGCCAGGGGGATAAATCAGACGGCCAAATAAAACCAAGGCGAATAAAAAAGGACCAGTGATAAATCACTGGTCCTTTTCTCGTTCTTGGCGCGCCCGGTAGGAATTGAACCTACGACCTTCGGCTTCGGAGGCCGACACTCTATCCAACTGAGCTACGGGCGCATAGGGGGAGTATCGTACCTGCGTGGGGGCGTCGTGTCCAGCCGCGAGGCGCGGGAGTGGCTCCGTTCGATTGACGCTTTTCCCTGCGCTGGTGCATGCTTGCCGGGCACTTATTTGTTTGGCTTTACTCGGCCCATCACTTCGTACGACCCCTTGGGAACACCATAATGAAAACATTTGCACGTCACACGCTGGCACTCTCCGTTTCATTAGCATTCGCCGCCGCTGCCCAGGCGGGCGACTTCGACGATATGAACCCGGTCACTCTGCGTTTGGCCCACGTGGTCAACGAGCAGGATGGCTTCCACCTAGCGGCGACCAAGTTCGAGGAGCTGGTCGAGGCGCGTACCGATGGCAAAGTGGCCATCGAGATCTATCCCAACGCAAGCCTGGGTGATGAGCGCACGCTGCTTGAAGGTATGCAGATCGGTACCGTCGACATGGGCGTGATCACCAACGGCCCGGTAGCCAACTTCGTCGAGCAGATGGCCGTGTTCGAGCTGCCGTTTCTGTTCCCCACGCCTGAAGCAGCCTATGGCGTGCTCGATGGGGAGATCGGCCAGGAGCTTCTGGATCGCTTGGCCGACGTGAACCTGAAGGGCCTGGCCTACGCCGAACGTGGATTCCGCAGCCTGACCAACAGCGAGCGTGCGGTAAACACACCCGCCGACCTGGATGGCCTGCGTATCCGCGTGATGGAGAACCCGGTCTATACCGATACCTTCCGCGAGCTTGGCGCCAACGCCATCCCCATGGCCTGGACCGAAGCGCTCACTGCCATGCAGCAGGGCACTATCGACGGCCAGGAGAACCCGGTCAACGTGGTCGCCTCCTTCAATCTGGCTGAAACCCAGAACTACATGACGCTGACGCGCCACACCTACGCTCCGGCGCTGTTCGTCATGGGCATGCCCGCCTGGAACCAGCTGCCCGAAAACGCCCAAGAGGTGATTCGTCAGGCTGCTCAGGAAGCCGCCGAGTACGAGCGCCAAGCCAATGCGGAAATGGAAGCCGAGCAGCTAACCGCTCTGGCCGACGCCGGTATGGAGATCAACGAAACGCCCGACCTGGCCGCCTTCCAAGAAGCCGTCGCACCGGTCTACGAGAAGTACGGCGAGCAGTTCGGCGAGTATTTGCCGCGCATTCAACAAGCGCTGGCGGAGTAATCCTTACGCGCTCATTTGCGCGCGCATCACGCAGAAGGCCACCTTACGGTGGCCTTCTGCGTTACAGGGGGATCTCGCTCAGCCCAGAATCTTACCGGGGTTGAGTAGCCCTTTGGGGTCGAGCGCGTGCTTCAAGCGCTGCATCAGCGCGATCTCCTCAAAGGAGCGAGAGAGAGAGAGATAGTCGCGCTTTTCCAGGCCCACGCCGTGTTCGGCGGAGATCGACCCACGGTACTGGGTTAGAGAGCCGTAAACCAACGCCTCCACCTGGCGGCGGCTTTCAGCGGCGGCGTCGCGCACGCTGATCATGATGTGCAGATTGCCATCGCCGAGGTGGCCAAAGACCACGATCTGACCGGTTTCCGGCCACTGCGCCTTGAGCTTCTCTTCGAGCGAGGTGACGTAGGCGTCCATGTGGGCGATGGGCAAGCTGATATCAAACGAGAACATCGGATCGAGCTCGTGCACCAGCGTTTCGATGTCTTCGCGCACCTCCCAAATGCCCTGGCGCTGGCTGCTCGACTGCGCCAGCACCGCATCGGTGATCAGCTCGGCCTCGAGCGCTTGTTCGAGCACGCGGGCGAAGGCCTCGGCGTCTTTCTCCTCGTCGCTACCCAGGGTCTCGATAATAGCGTAGAAGGGCGAGTCGGTGGCCAGCAGCGGCGAGTGCTTGGTGCGCTCGGCAGTCATCAAGGCGTAGTGGTTGTTCCACAGCGCCTCGAAGGCGCTCAGGCCGTTAGCAAGCTCCTTCGAGGCTAGGCTGAGCAGCGCTGTGAGCGCTTGGAAAGAGGGCACTGCGACCAGCGCCGTCTGCTCGCTCGGCATTTGCGGATGCAGACGCAGTACGGCGCGGGTAACGATACCAAGGGTGCCTTCGCTACCAATGAAGAGCTGCTTGAGGTCGTACCCGGCGTTGTTCTTGAGCATGGTGTTCATGGAACTGACCACGGTGCCGTCGCTAAGCACCACTTCCAGGCCCAGCACTTGCTGGCGCATCATGCCGTAGCGAATCACCCGAATACCGCCAGCGTTGGTGGCGATGTTACCGCCGATGGTGCAAGAGCCGCGCGCGCCAAGGTCAAGGGCAAACTGCATGTCGATGGCTTCGGCGGCCTCCTGAACACGCTGGAGGGTGGCCCCTGCCTGTACCTGCATGGTCGAGCCAACGGCATCGATGTCTTCGATCTGGTTCATCAGCTCCAGCGAGATGACCAGCTCATCGGGCGTGGCAATGGCGCCGTGAACAACGCCGGTCAGCCCGCCATGGGTTACCACGGGCTGATTAACGGCGTGGCATAGTTTCATGATCTGGCTGAGCTGCTCGGTCGACTGCGGGCGCACGATCGCCTTGGCCTGGCAGGAAGCCTTGGTGAACCAGTCGACGCTGCGCTGACGCACGTCGTCGCCTAGCAGTACGCCGTTCTTGCCTACTACATCGATGATGTCGTTGATTAACGTGTCCATGAACCTTCCTGTTATTACCCACCGGTGCGGACAAGGGCCGTCATCATCGAAGCGATGGCGAAAAGGCGGGGCACCGGCAGGCACGTACTTTTACGTTGGGGCATGCAGGCTAGCGCTAAGTGCGCGACGGCTCAAGCGGCGCGTGAACACTGCCTACACCAATCGCCAATTTTTTCGTTGGCGCCAATGTGGTATAGATGTGCGCCCTTATTCAGCCCTGAATTAAGCCCGTATTAGAGGGGCCACCACTGCGTAGGGCCCCCTGGACACACCCGTTACGCCGAACGTCACGTCGATGACGTCATAAGCGCGATTACACTGCTCACCCAAGGAGATCTCGTGGATACCTCCAACCGCGCCGCGGCACCCCGCCGCCTAGCTCACCGCTTTGCTCTCACCCTGGCCGCGCTGGGCCTTTTTACCCTCCCCCTTAGCAGCCAGGCCGAGGAGCTTCCCGCCATTCAGCTGCGCTTGGCCCACGTGGTCAACAGCGACGACACCTACCATATTGCCGCCACGCGCTTTCAAGAGCTGGTTAGTGAGCAGAGCGATGGTGCCATCAGCGTCGAGATCTATCCCAACGCAAGCTTGGGCGACGAGCGCACGCTTTTGGAGGGCATGCAGATCGGTACCGTCGATATGGGTGTGATCACCAACGGCCCCGTCGCCAACTTCGTCGATGACTTCTCGGTGTTCGAGCTGCCGTTTTTGTTTCCCACTGCCGAAGGCGCCTATAGTGTGCTCGACGGTGAGATCGGCCAGGAGATTCTCGACAAACTCGAAGGCGTGAACCTCAAAGGGTTGGCCTTTACCGAGCGTGGCTTTCGCAACATCACCAATAGCCGCAACGCGATCAACGAACCAGCGGACCTGGACGGCCTGCGCCTGCGCGTGATCGAAAACGAGGTCTACGTCGACACCTTCCGCACGCTCGGCGCCAACGCCGTGCCCATGGCCTGGACCGAGGCGCTCACCGCACTCCAGCAGGGCACCATCGATGGCCAGGAGAACCCCGTCAACGTCGCGGCGGCATTCAATCTGGCCGAAACCCAGAACTACCTCACCATGACGCGCCACATCTACGCACCGGCGATCTTCATCATGAGCCTGCCGCGCTTCAATGCTCTGCCCGAAGCGGCCCAGGAGATCGTACTCGACGCCGCCCACGAAGCCTCTGCCTATGCCCGCGCGCAAAACGCTGCCACCGAAGCCGAGCAACTCGACGAGGTGCGTGAAGCAGGAATGGAGGTGAACGAGACGCCCGATATCGCCGCCTTCCAAGCGGCCGTAGCGCCGGTCTACGAAAAATATGGCCAGCGCTTTGCCGACTACCTGCCCCGCATCCAGGCGGCGCTGGAGTAAATCGATATGGCATCGCACCCGCTACTCGCCGTCTTGCGCGGCATCGAATACGTGCTGGATAGGCTGCTCCGGCCGGTGGTGTTCGTCGGCATGGTCGCGCTGATTGGCGTGATCACCCTGCAGATCGTCTCTCGCGTATTTTTCACCGCCGTGGGCTGGACCGAAGAGGTCGCTCGCTTTCTACTCATCTGGATCACCTTTTTGGCCGGCACGCTGGCCTTTCAGCGCGGCCACCATATCGCCGTGACCTTCGCCGTGGATGCGCTACCAACGCGCCTGCGCAAGCTTGCGCGCATTCTCGCCGTGGCGGCGGTGATCGCCTTTTTGATTACGCTTGCCTTCATCGGTCAGCACTATATGCAGGTGCAGAGTTTTCAGAAATCGGCCTCGCTGCGCATGCCGATGTCCTACGTCTACGCCGTCATGCCGATCAGCGCACTGATCATGGCCTGGTACGCGCTGGTCGATCTCGTCGAGTTGATCATCGAAGGCGAGCCGAGCAAGCCCATGGGAGAACAGACGCCATGACCCTGCTCCTATTCGGACTCTTCTTCCTGTTCATGCTGCTCGGCGTGCCGATTGCCTTCGCCATTGGCGCCAGCACCCTGTATGCGCTGCATCAGGCGGGCGTGCCGCTGATGGTGGTGACCCAGCAGATGTTCCAGGGCATCAACTCTTTTGCGCTGGTGGCCATTCCCATGTTCATCCTGGCGGGCGATTTGATGGCCCAGGGCAAGGTGAGCGAGCGCTTAGTGGCCTTCGCCGACTCCCTGGTAGGCTTCATGCGCGGCGGGCTCTCCATCGTCTCGGTAATGGCGGGTATGTTCTTTGCGGCCATCTCCGGCTCAGGCGCAGCGACCACGGCGGCAGTAGGGTCGAGCCTCGTGCCCGAGCTCAAGCGCAAGGGTTACGACCCCGCCTCGGCAGCGAGCCTGATTGCCGCAAGCGGTACCATTGGCGTGGTGATCCCGCCCTCGGTGCCCATGATCATCTACGCGGTCATCGCCCAGCAGTCGGTATCGACGCTGTTCTTAAGCGGCTTTCTACCGGGCCTTGCCATGGGAGCCGCGCTGATCGCCATCGCCATCACCCAGGCCTACAAGCGCCGTTACCCCAAGGGCACGCCGCTCTCGCTTGCGACCATTTTGGGCACTTTCAAGGCGGCGATCTGGGGGCTGATGACGCCGGTGATCATTCTGGGCGGTATCTTCTCGGGCATCTTCACGCCTTCTGAAGCGGCGGTCGTCGCGGTGAACTATGCGCTGTTGGTGTCGCTATTCATCTACCGCGACCTGACGCTTGGTCAGGTGTATCGCCTGCTGCTGCGCTCGGCAATGACCACGGCGGTGATCATGCTGGTGATTGCCATGTCGGCCGTGCTGAGCTGGACGCTATCGAGCTGGCAGGTACCCGGCGCCATCGCCCAGTCGGTACTCTCGCTCTCGACCAACCCGCTGGTGGTAATGCTCTTGGTGGTGGCGGTGATCTTGCTCACTGGCGTGTTCATCGAAACCGCCAGTGCCTTGATCATCCTCACCCCGGTACTGCTACCGCTGGTGCTTCAGCTTGGCATCGACCCAATTCACTTCGGGCTGATCATCGTAGTGGGGCTCTCCATCGGCATGATCACGCCACCGGTGGCGATCAACCTCTACGTCGCCTCCTCGGTGACGCAGCTACCGCTCGAGCGTATTACGCGCGCCATCGTGCCCTACATGCTGGGGCTCGTGGGGGTATTGCTGTTGGTGGTGTACGTGCCCATCTGGCTGGGCTGGTCAGGAAGTTAAGCGATGGATGTGCTGTAACAAAGCACGTGGATTTAGGGCAACGAACGTGCGGCGAAAGGACTCGCCGCTCACTCCCCAAGCGCCCCAACCTTTCGTCTTTAACGCGTTGTTCTATCAGACAGTAGCCTGCCTCGCTTTGATTAACCATCGGTTAATCGATAAGAAAGTCGATACTAAAGTGTTGCCTTATGGGATCTAAAAGCCAAAAGGGCCAAGCTCCCACTCTCCAAGCTGATTGGTCGCTATAGAGAGTCCGTGCAGTGTTACAACACCTCGGGCGGCTTCTTGCATACGCCCATCGAAGAGGTAAAAGAGAACGCCACGAAGTCACTCGAGCAGGGCATTAAAGGCATCAAGATAAAAGTAGGCCAGCCCAATGTAAGAGAGGACATCAAACGCGTCGAGGCGGTAAGGCAGCATATCGGTGACGACACGCCGCTAATGATCGATGCCAACCAGCAGTGGGATCGCGCGACCGCCCTACGCTTTGGCCGGGCGATGGAAGAATTCAATCTCGTCTGGATCGAAGAGCCGCTCGATGCGTACGACTTCGAAGGCCATGCGCAATTGGCCAATGCGCTCGATACGCCGATTGCCTCGGAAGAGATGCTGGCAAGCGTCGGCGAGCACCTCGAGCTCATCCGGCATAAATCCGTGGATATCATCCAGCCCGATGCGCCACGCATCGGCGGCATTACCAAGTTCCTGCAATTGACGACCCTCTCCGATCAAGCCGGGCTTGCGCTCGCCCCTCACTTTGCCATGGAAATCCATTTACACCTCGCCGCTACCTACCCCCAAGAGCCCTGGGTTGAGCACTTCGACTGGCTAGATCCGCTGTTTAACGAAGCGCTGGAGATCAAAGACGGGAGAATGTACCTACCTGATAGGCCGGGCCTGGGGTTCACCCTGAGTGAAAAAATGCGCGGCTGGACGATCGGTACTCAAGAGTTCGGCAAACGATAAGCACGTCGGGCGCGCACTAACACAGTATGTGCACGCCCAACGCGGGATCGTTTCAGTAGAATTTATGGGGCGATAAAAGCGCCCTCAAAACAATTTGTTACATACCAATATATTTTCGTTCCTTAAGCGCTCTGGATAACATGAGTTAAGGTACGAATTTGATTTCAGGTTCACTGTGCCACCTGTGGGGGCCAAGGGGGCCCGCTACGAGCAGGATGCTCGCCACGGGTTTGGTTGCCTTGGCCGCTTACCGCCTAGGCCAGGGCGACCTTTTTGACTGGTCTCTTGCTGGCCCCCTGCCCCAGACAACGCTTTCCCCGCTTTCTAGCCACTTCATGCCATAGCCATCAGGCGTTTTCGGCGCTTGGGCGTCGCTCTTCTAGCATGCCTTTATCCAGAATGAAGCGAATGATCTCCTCAAGCCCCACGCCATCGTAAAGGTTGGTGAACACGAAGGGGCGCTCACCGCGCATCTTTTTCGAGTCGCGCTCCATCACCTCAAGGGAGGCGTGCACCTGCTCGGCGATATCGATCTTGTTGATGATCAAAAGATCCGACTTGGTGATGCCCGGCCCGCCCTTACGTGGAATCTTGTCGCCTGCGGAAACGTCGATCACGTAGAGCGTAAGATCGGAAAGCTCGGGGCTAAAGGTGGCCGAGAGGTTATCACCGCCGGACTCCACCAGCACCAGCTCGAGCCCCGGGTGGCGGCCATGCAACTCATCGATGGCCGCCAGGTTCATCGAAGCGTCTTCGCGGATCGCTGTATGCGGGCAGCCGCCGGTTTCCACCCCCAGGATACGATCTGCCGCCAGGGCGTCGTGTTTGAGCAGAAAGTCGGCATCCTCACGGGTGTAGATGTCGTTGGTCACCACGGCAATGTCGTAATGATCGCGCAGGGCCAGGCAGAGCTGCTTCAGCAGCGCCGTTTTGCCAGAGCCTACGGGGCCGCCCACTCCAACGCGTAAACAGTGTGTCATCTCGTTCTCCTGATATCGGTCGATTAGCTTCTAAACAGTCGGGAATACTGCGTTTCGTGTAGAGCGCTGGCCAGCGCCACGCCGGGAAGGATCGGGCCAAGCTCGTCGTCATCGAGCGCCAGCGCTTCATCCACGGCGCCTGAGAGCGCGGGGCGCAGCTTTTCGATCACCCGCTGTGCGCTGGTGTGGCCTAGCGGTAGCGCCTTGCAGGCCACCGCCAGCTGATTCTCAAGCCAGGCCCAAGCAAAGCCCAATAGCGTGGCGCGGGTGCCTACGCCGCGCAGATGCGCCGCACAGGCAAACAGCGTGACGTAGCCAGGCTCCGCGGGCAGCAAGTGCTCGCTTTTCAGCAGCTTCAAGCTTTGCAGCAGTCGCTTGAGCGCCGCCCCAAGACGGGCATCTTCACTGGCGAGTTCGGCGGTTTCGCGGGTGGCGGCAAGCCAGCTATCCCAGATCTCTATCTCATCGGCCTGTTCGGCCTCTAACGCCGCATATAGCCGCGCCAGCACCGGTAGCTCGCAGCGGGTAAGGCCGTCTTCCAACACGCCTGACAGCCACTCGGCCAGGCTCTGCTCGTCACGTACCCAGCCCAGCTCGAATGCGCTCTCTAGCCCCTGGGAGAAGGCAAAAGCACCAATGGGCAGCGCGGGGCTAATCAGCTGCATAAGCCCTAGAAGCGCCAGATCGCTTTGGGACTCAGTGGCCATGGGAGTGCGTGTGATCATGGTGATGGTCATGCGAGTGATCGTGCGCATGACCGTGAGTGTGTTCTACCTCTTGATCTTCGTCGTTGTGATGATCGTGGCCGTGAGCATGGGCGTGGCCCAGTTGCTGGTAGGCGCCGGGCTCGGGGTCGAAGGTGCCTTTATGGTGTTCGAGTGCAGCGCCCAGAAGCGTAGCAAGCTCTTCGAGTACGTGATCCGGCGGAAAGCGCACCCAGCCGCCGCGTTCGTCTTCGCCAAGCGCCAACTGCACGTGGCGGTTGCCCAAATGATAGGCGAGCCGCGCAAGCGGCAGGCCCGAGGCCACGCGCGCGGTAACCACCGGCTCGATGGCGGCGCGCACCCGTATTACCGTGCCATCCTCGGCCTTTAGGCCATCACCGTCGCGCAGCACTGGGCCACGATCGAGAAATAACCCCAGGGCTTTTCCGGAATCGCTTTCAGCCTTCAGGCGCCCGCGAATGCGGAGCTCGAAGGGCAGCGTTAGCGTGTCGCTGGCGGCGCTTTCGTCGACCGGGCCGAGGCGTTCTATCAGTTTCAACATGTTCTCTTCCTTATGCGATCCGTGAAGGCTATGCCGGGGGTAGGCCGTAGAGAGGGTCTTTTGCCATGGATGGCAAAAGTAGCGTACAGGGACGTATTCACAGCGCCCTCTCGTAGGCCTCCCCCCGGCGCCCCCTGCAGCGAGACCCCGTCAGAACAAATGATACCGCTGCGCCAGCGGAAGCTCGGTGGCGGGCTCGCAGGTGAGAAGCTCGCCGTCGCAGCGCACCTCGTAAGTTTCAGGGTCGACGGTGAGTTCCGGGCAGGCGTCGTTGAGCTTCATGTCCTGCTTACGTACGCCGCGTACGTTCTTGCACGCTGAGAGCGTACTTTGCAGCCCCAGACGCTCTTTGATGCCCGCGTCGATCGCCGCTTGGCTGACGAAGCTCAGCCGCGTCAGACTCGCTGCGCGCCCTATGGCGCCGAACATCGGCCGGTAGTGCACCGGCTGAGGCGTGGGAATCGACGCATTGGGGTCGCCCATCGGCGCGGCGGCTATCATCCCGCCTTTCAGAATGAGCGACGGCTTCACGCCGAAAAACGCCGGTTTCCACAGCACCAGATCGGCCAGTTTGCCTACCTCGATCGAGCCTACTTCATGGGCAATGCCGTGGGTGATGGCCGGGTTGATGGTGTACTTGGCGATATAGCGTTTGGCGCGAAGGTTGTCGGCACCGAGCGCCTCGTCCTCCGGCAAGAGGCCACGCTGAAGCTTCATCTTGTGCGCAGTCTGCCAGGTGCGGCAGACCACCTCGCCCACCCGCCCCATGGCCTGGGAGTCCGAAGCGATCATCGAGATCACGCCGAGATCGTGCAGAATATCCTCGGCGGCGATGGTCTCGCGGCGGATGCGCGAATCGGCAAAGGCCACGTCCTCGGGAATGTTGGGGTCCAGATGGTGGCACACCATCAACATATCCAGGTGCTCGTCGATGGTGTTGACCGTGTAGGGGCGCGTCGGGTTGGTGGAGGACGGCAGCACGTAGGACTTCGAGCAGGCGGTGAGAATGTCCGGCGCGTGGCCGCCGCCCGCCCCTTCGGTGTGGTAGGTGTGAATGCCGCGCTCCTTGAACGCGGCGAGCGTGTCCTCGACGAAGCCAGATTCGTTCAGCGTATCGGTATGGATCGCAATCTGGACATCGTACTTTTCGGCCACGCTCAGGCACGTATCGATCGAGGCGGGCGTGGTGCCCCAATCCTCGTGGAGCTTGAGCCCCATGGCGCCCGCTTCGATCTGCGCCTCGAGCCCTTCTGGCAGGCTGGCGTTACCCTTACCGAGCAGGCCGATGTTCATCGGTAACTCATCTACCGCCTGGAGCATCTTGCCGATATGCCAATCGCCGGGCGTACAGGTGGTCGCGTTCGAGCCGGTAGCAGGCCCCGTGCCGCCGCCGAGCATGGTGGTCACGCCACTCATCAGCGCTTCTTCCACCTGCTGGGGGCAGATGAAATGGATGTGAGCGTCGATACCGCCAGCGGTGAGGATCTTGCCCTCACCGGCGATCACTTCGGTGCCGGGGCCAATGACGATCTCGACGTTCGGCTGAGTGTCCGGGTTGCCCGCCTTGCCGATAGCGGCGATGCGACCGGCTTTCAGCCCCACATCCGCCTTGACGATGCCCCACCAGTCGAGGATCAGCACATTGGTGATCACGGTATCCATCACGCTGGCATCGGCGCGCTGGCTCTGGCCTTGGCCATCCCGAATCACCTTACCGCCGCCGAATTTCACCTCCTCGCCGTAGTGAGTGGCATCCTGCTCCACTTCGATCCAAATCTCGGTGTCGCCCAGGCGTACGCGGTCGCCCACCGTGGGGCCGTACATATCGGCGTAGGCGCGACGGCTGATCTTGTTGGTGGTCATTGATCGTCTTCCTTTGCGCTATCCAGAGGCCCCATCACGTCACCGCGAAAACCAAAAATCGCGCGTTTGCCGACGAAGGGGATCAGCGTCACTTCGCGGCTTTGGCCGGGTTCGAAGCGAATCGCCGTGCCTGCTGCCACGTCGAGGCGAAAGCCACGACTCTTTTCACGGTCGAAGATCAACGCCGGGTTGGCCTCGGCAAAGTGGTAGTGGGAGCCGATCTGGATCGGCCTATCGCCGGTGTTAGCGACCTCTACCGTGATCCGCTCGCGCCCCACGCAAAGCTCGATCTCGCCCTCTTTCAGCTGGTACTCACCCGGAATCATGACGTGCTCCTGTTGTTTACGATTCACCCTTCACTATTTACGACTCACACAATCGGCGTATGCACGGTGACGAGCTTGGTGCCATCGGGGAAGGTCGCCTCCACCTGCACTTCGTCGACTAGTTCGGCCACTCCCTCCATCACGTCGTCGCGCGTCAGGATCTCGCGACCGAAGCTCATGAGGTCGGCGACGCTTCGGCCATCGCGCGCACCCTCCATGATCTCGAAGCTGATCAGCGCCACCGCTTCCGGGTAGTTGAGCTTCAAGCCGCGAGCACGTCGTCGCTCGGCCAGCTGCGCGGCGGTGAAGAGCAACAGCTTATCCTTGTCTCTCGGGGTCAGTTCCATGGGCACATCCTCTCAAAAATCGATAAACAGTCAGGTCAACCAGATACGCGGCGTGTGCGCCTCGCGGTCGATCAGCAACGGGCGCAGAAGCCGCCAGGCCTGCTCGCACAGCGCCCAGGCCTCGTTGCGTGCGTTACCCAAATAGCGCAGCAGTAAAACGCCGTGGCGGGCGGTGACCGCCCAGCGTGCATTGGCTGGCAAATGTTCGCGCAGCGATTCGATGGCGGCAGACGTATCGGCAAGACCTACCGCCCAGAGCGTGGCCTGTACACTTGCCCCGCCCTGGCCCCAGCGGCCCATGAAGCGTGGGTGCTGCGGGTCCAGCGGCTGGCGTTCGAGCCATAGCGGCTTGCCATCGAGCGTCAGACGAAAGCGCTGCTCGATGCGACCAGAAACAAAAGGAAGCGCACTGGCCGGACGGCCCAGCGCCATGACCTCCCATCCAAGGCAGCGAGCGCTGCCGTATAGTGCGATATCGGTATGCTGCTCCCCTTTCGAGCCGTCAAAGGCGATGGTCTCTTGCGGCAACCACTCGAGTACCGCGCCCTCCTCCACCGTCAGCGTCGTGCGTTGGGTCCAGGCCACACCTTGGCTATCAGCTTTATAGAGCTTATTGGCCGCAGGCGTCGTCAAAAGGGCATGCGCGCCACTTTCCACATGGGCACTAATCGTCAGTGCATCACCGCTGACCAGCCCTCCTGGCGGGTGCAGAACGTAGACATGACAGGCTTCGCTAGACCCTTCTGGATAAAAAGGCCGCTGGACACGCAGCGGCCCGTGATGGCGTGCCTGTGCCAGCCGTGTAACGCCCTGACGATAAGCAAAGCGCAGCGAAAGCCGCGCCGCCCAGTGGCGGTTCTGATCGAAGCGGTGGCCCGACGCCATCGGGGGGGTAGCGGTATCGCAGAAGATCATAAAACGCGGTCGCGTCCTTGCTAAAAGTAGTTACCGCTTCAAATGCAAGGAGTGCGCCAAAATGGTGAACACCCTCTCAACAACCGCACCACGGGCTATCTCTAGTGGCACGGAAGCGTCAGAGGTGCGCATATGCCACAGATCACGCACCAAAAAGTCACCAGTTAAACTTAAAAAGAACCAATATGGTGCATTGCTTTGGATTCTAATGTCGCCGTTGCTCAGCTTACTTCGCCCGCTGTGGCAAAAGACCGCAGCCAAACCACTGCCGTCATAGCGACAATTCGCTACCATCATAGTGCTCACACAATCAGCCTACGCTGTCTTTGCTTGGTAGTCATGCCCTTGCCACCGACCGTTCCACTACGCTGCACGACTACCTCGTGGTATCGCCCCGCACTCTGGGTGGCGATGGCGGCCATGTGGCTTTTGCTGTTGGGCCCGGTCATCTCCCAGCTCCAAGCAAGCGATCACCATGCGGCGCACGGCCATCACCACGCCACTGCCCAGGCAAACCAGCCTGCACATCACCACCACGGGCATGATCATCACGTTCACGCCTCAGCGTCTACCAGCACGGCCGAGCCGCTACCGGCTATCTTCACTTGGTTTCACGAGTGCGGTTACTGCTCGCTCTGGCAGCAGTTTCCTACCGCTCATGCATCGCTTCCCGCCATTGCCCGGCAGGCGTTTCTGCTTGATGCGCCGCCTTGCAAGCACTCGCCGAAAGCGTTTATCCCCGGCGACCGTTACCCCCATGCCCGACCTCGTGCACCGCCCTTTCTGAACGCTTGAAGACCACATTCACTAAGCGTTTTGGCTAGGCACCGCCTCTGCCGATAACGCGCGTTTAACTAAAAGAAAGGGATCATCGTGCCAATTTCCGTAAAGGGGCATGGCGTCGTCGCGCCTGTCTATTCGAAAGCCGCGATGTCCGCGCCACCTCAGCGCTTTAACCCACGCGTCTTGACGCTCGGCGTAGCAGTGGCTTCGACGCTGCTCGCTCACTCAGCAATGGCCCAATCGTCGTTTCCTGACGCCCATCGCCATACCCTCGATACGCTGGTAGTGACGGGTGTGCCCACCGCCTCACCGCTCACCGTCGAGACCGACCCGCGTATTCCTCGCCAGCCTGCACCCGCGAGCGACGGCGCCGACTATTTACAAACCATCCCCGGTTTCTCCGCCATCCGTAACGGCGGAACCAACGGTGATCCGGTGTTTCGTGGCATGTTCGGCTCGCGTCTGCGCGTATTGACCAACGGTAGCCAGATGCTGGGCGCCTGCCCGGCGCGCATGGACGCGCCAACCTCCTATATCTCGCCGGAAAATTACGACAGCCTCACCGTGACCAAGGGGCCACAGTCGGTCATCTGGGGGCCGGGCGCCTCGGCGGCCACCGTGCGTTTCGACCGTGGGCCCGAAGAATTCGAGGAGCCAGGCACACGGATCGACGCCAGCGTCATGACCGGCACCTACGGGCGCTTCGATCGGCGTATCGACGCTGCCGTGGGTAACCAGGAGGGATATCTGCGCCTTACCGGCAACCAGTCCGAAGCGAACGACTACAAGGATGGCGATGGCAACGTCGTGCCCTCGCAGTGGGACAAATGGAACGGCGACGTGGCCATCGGCTGGACGCCTGACGAAGATACCTGGTTCGAATTGACCGCCGGGCGCGGCGACGGCGAGGCGCGCTACGCTGGCCGCAGCATGGATGGCAGCAAATTCTTGCGCGAAACCGTAGGCCTGCGCTTTCGTCGCGAGAATCTGGGCGAACACTGGAAACGGCTAGAAATGCAGGCCAACTACGCCTACGCCGATCACATCATGGATGACTTCACCCTGCGCGAACCCGGCCACATGGACATGGGCCACGGTGGCGGTATGGATATGGGCGGCGGCATGGATATGGGCGGTGGCATGGACATGGGCGGCGGCATGGATATGAGCGAGGGCATGGCCATGCGCGTCGATCGCCGTACGCGAAGCGCGCGTGTCGCGTCTACCTGGGAGTGGGAAAACACGACCTGGACCGCCGGGGTGGATGCAGAGCGTCAAGTTCACCGCAATGAGGAGGGTAGCCACTGGCAGCCCGACTACGAGCTGACCCAGTTCGGCGCCTTCAGCGAAGTCACCCGCTTTATCGGCGAGCGCGACCGCCTCATCGGCGGCGCCCGGCTCGACCGCTACCGCGCCAGCGACGAAAGCCTGAACACGGACACAGCCGGTCAGACCCGTCGCGACACCCTGCCCAGCGCCTTTCTACGCTACGAGCAGGATCTCGCAAGCACTCCCGTGACCTGGTACACCGGTGTTGGCTACGTAGAACGCTTTCCCGACTACTGGGAGATGAGCGTCTACCACCCCGGACCGGAAGGCAGCTTAAACGCCTTCGACGGCGTACAGCCCGAAAAAACCACTCAACTCGATATCGGCGCCCAGTACACGACCGAGCGCCTTAACGCTTGGGTGTCGGGCTATGCTGGCGTAGTCAACGATTTCATCCTCTTCGACTATGCCCCCAACATGGGTGACACGCAGATCGGTAACGTCGATGCTCAGATCGCCGGTGCCGAAGTAGGCGCTCGCTATCAGTTCAGCGACAGTTGGGTCGGCAATGCTTCGCTTGCCTACGCCTGGGGACGCAACCGCGACGATCACGAAGCACTGCCGCAGATCCCACCGCTGGAAGCCAACCTCGGCCTGACCTTCGAGCAGGATGCCTACTCCATCGGCGGGCTCTGGCGCGGCGTGGCAGCCCAGAACCGTATTGCTCGCGACAAGGGCAACGTAGTGGGTCAGGATCTCGAATCTACGTCGGGCTTCGGGGTGTTCTCGCTCAACGGCGCCTACCGAGCAACGAGCTACCTCACCCTAAGCGTGGGCGTGGATAACGTCTTCGACACCACCTACACCGAGCACCTAAACCTCGCCGGTAACTCAGCCTTCGGCTACCCCGCCGATCTCGAAACCGGCATCAACGAGCCCGGCCGCATGGTCTGGGCCCGCGCGGATCTGCGTTTTTAAGCGCCGATGTAGGCCGCAAAGCATCCGCGAAACCGATTGCTCCTGGGCGGCTATCGCCGCCGTCGCGGATGCCTCGCTAGGGCTCGTTATGCCACGCTACGCTACTCGGGATTTCCCAACCACAGCGCGAGTAATCCAACAGCGTACTCGCCGCCCCACTTTGTGGCCGAAGGTGATGGCCACACCCTATATGGATAACTCACACCGTCAGGTGCTGCTTGATCAGTTGGTCGGTGAGATCACTAATGGGGCCGTCGGCCACCGGGCGGCCGCGGTCCATGATCACGAAGCGGTCGGCGTACTTGCGTGCAAAGGGCAGTTTCTGCTCGACCAGCAGCACCGTGAGCCCGTCCTCTTCGATCAGTTGGCGGATGACCTGACCGATTTGGGCAACGATGTTGGGCTGAATCCCTTCTCCTGGCTCATCCAGAATCAGAAGTTTGGGTTCGATCACCAAAGCGCGGCCGATGGCGAGCTGTTGCTGTTGGCCGCCGGAGAGATCGCCGCCCCGGCGGTGCTTCATCTCCTTGAGCACGGGGAAAAGCTCGTAAATACGCTCAGGGATTTTCTTCAGCCCGTCACCGCGTGCGGCAAGGCCGGTGCGCAGGTTCTCCTCCACGGTGAGCAGCGGAAAGATCTGCCGCCCCTGGGGCACGAAACCTATCCCCAAACGCGAGCGCGCTTCCACGGCCTTGCGGGTCAGTTCCACCTCGCCGTTGGCGCTGGCGTAGCGCATCTGTCCGCTTTTGGTCGCCACCTCCCCCATGATGGCCTTCATCAGCGTGGTCTTGCCCACACCGTTGCGCCCCATCACGCAGGTGCACTGGCCCTTGGGTACGTCGAGATCCAGGTCCCACAGGGTGTGGCTTTCGCCGTAGAACTGGTTGAGCTTTTCGATTGCGAGCATCAGGCCGCCTCCTCGTCTGCACCCAGGTAGACTTCCACGACCTTCGGATCGCTCGATACCTGGTCCATGCTGCCCTCCGCCAGCACGCTGCCCTGGTGCAGCACCGTGACCTTGCGCGCGATGGAGCGTACGAAGCCCATGTCGTGCTCGACCACCACCACCGACTGCTTACCCGCAAGGCTTACCAGAAGCTCTGCAGTGCGCTCCATCTCCTGCTCGGTCATGCCCGCCACGGGCTCGTCGACCAATAACAGCCGGGGGCGCTGCATGAGCAGCATGCCAATCTCGAGCCACTGCTTCTGGCCGTGAGAGAGAATTCCCGCAGGTTGAAAGCGAAGCGCCGTCAAACCGATGATCGAGAGGACTTCGTCGATGCGGTCCTGAATCTCGCCGGTCATGCGCGCCGTCAGGGTGGGAAAGATACCCTTATTGGCGGCCATGGCCAGCTCCAGGTTGTCGAACACGCTAAGCGCTTCGAACACCGTGGGCTTCTGGAACTTGCGCCCAACGCCCAAGCTTGCGATCTCCGGCTCGTTCATCTGCAGAAGGTTATGGCGGCTGCCGAACCAAACACTGCCTTCCGTGGGCCGGGTCTTGCCGGTGATGATGTCCATCATGGTGGTCTTGCCCGCGCCGTTGGGACCGATGATGCAGCGCAGTTCGCCGTCGTCGATGGTCAGGTTCAAGTTGTTGATCGCCTTGAAGCCGTCGAAGCTGACGGTCACGTCTTCCATGTAGAGAATCGGGCCGTGGCGCACGTCGACCGGCGAGGCGGTAGGCGCCATGAAGTCGAAGACCCGATCGCGGGCCTTGAGCGATTGCAGCAGGCTCATGCCGTGGCCTCCCCTGGTGACGTCGATGATGAACGGCGGCGCAGGTGGCGCAAAAGCCCCGCGACCCCCTTGGGCAAAAAGACCGTGACCAGCACGAATAGCGCCCCTAAAGCGAACAGCCAAGCATCCGGCATCACGCCGGTGAACACGGTCTTGGCATAGTTGACCAAAATCGCGCCGATGACGGCGCCATAGAGGGTGGCACGCCCACCGAGGGCGACCCACAGAACGATCTCGATGGAAAACAGCGGCGAAAACTCGCTCGGATTGATGATGCCGACTTGCGGTACGTAGAGCGCCCCGGCCACACCGGCAAGCATCGCCGAGACCACGAAGACAAAAAGCTGGAAGCGTTCGACCCGGTAGCCGATAAAGCGCGTACGCGCCTCGGCATCGCGAGTCGCCACGCAGACCCGGCCAAGCTTGCTGGTGACGATCGCCCGGCAGAGGATGTACCCGAGCGCCAGCGCCACGCCGGAGGCCAGAAACAGCCCCAGGCGCGTATCGCTGCTGCGCAGATTGAAGCCGAGAATCTCGCGGAAATCCGTCAAGCCGTTGTTGCCGCCGAAGCCCATCTCGTTGCGGAAGAACGCCAGCATCAAGGCAAAAGTGAGCGCCTGGGTGATGATCGAGAGATACACCCCGGTGACCCGCGAGCGAAACGCCAGAAAGCCGAATACCAGCGCCAGAAGCCCCGGTGCCAGCAGCACCATGGCAAAGGCAAACCAGGCCATGTCGAAGCCGTGCCAGTACCAGGGCAGGCTTTCCCAGTTGAGAAACACCATGAAGTCCGGCAGCACCGGATGGCCGTAGGTGCCCCGATCGCCGATCTGGCGCATCAGATACATCCCCATGGCGTAGCCGCCGATGGCGAAAAAGGCGCCGTGCCCAAGGCTTAGAATGCCCAGATAGCCCCAGACGAGATCCACCGCCACGGCGAGCAGCGCGTAGCTCAAATACTTGCCAAACAGGTTCACCGTATAGGCGTTAACGTGTAGCGCGTGACCTCTGGGCACCGCCACGTGGAGTACCGTGACGATGATGAGTGCGGCCAGCAGCACGCCCAGAAATATCTGCGTGGCGCGCTCGCCAAAGGGGCGGGTGAGCCAGAAGCGGCTCGCTGAATTCGCGTTCGGCATCGCTTAGCCCTCCGCCGCACGGCCCTTTTGCGGGAAGAGTCCCCGCGGGCGCTTTTGAATGAACAGGATGATGAAGACCAGCACGATGATCTTGGCCAGCACCGCCCCCGCCCAGGGTTCGAGCAGCTGGTTGATCACCCCAAGCGAAAGCCCCGCCACGAGCGTGCCCCAAAGGTTGCCCACGCCGCCGAACACCACCACCATGAACGAGTCGATGATGTAGTTCTGGCCCAGGTTCGGCCCCACGTTGGTGAGCTGGGAGAGCGCTACCCCGGCAAGCCCGGCCACACCCGAGCCCAACGCGAAGGTGAGGATATCCACCCGGGTCGCGCGAATGCCCATGGCCCGCGCCATGGCGCGGTTTTGCGTCACCGCGCGCACCTCTAGCCCCAGCCGCGTGCGGCGCATGATCAGCATCAAGCCCACGAAGACGAAGAGCGCAAAGCCCAGCACCACCATGCGGTTCAGCGTCAGCGACAGCGCGTCGTTGATGATGAGCGAGCCGCTCATCCACTCCGGCGTCACCACCGTGCGGTTGAGCGGCGAAATCACCGTGCGCACCAACTGCTGGAGAATCAGACTCACCCCGAAGGTGGCCAGCAGGGTTTCGAGCGGCCGGCCCTTCAAGAACTGAATCACCCCGCGCTCGATGGCAATTCCCACAAGTGCTGCCACCAAAAACCCGGCGGGGATCGAAAGCAGCAGCGCCAACCCAGGTTGTCCGGGTAGAAGCTGCTGCATCATCCAGGTGGTGTAAGCACCGAGCATGATCAGCTCGCCGTGCGCCATGTTGATCACGCCCATGACGCCAAACGTAATGGCAAGGCCGATGGCTGCCAGTACCAGTACCGAGCCCAGGCTCAGGCCGAAGTAGAGCGTCTCGACGCCGCGATTGAGCTTGAGGTTTTGTTCGATGCTGGCCAGAGCGCTGCGCGCGGCGTCGGCCACGATTGGGTCGTCACCATTGGCGGCGCGATTGAGTGCCACCCGGGCGCGCGGGTGAAGGCTGCCCTTGAGCGTCTCGACACCCTCGAGCTCGCCATTTTCAGTTTGGTAGATCGCCAACGCCTGCGTAAGACGCTGCCGCACCTGGAGGTCGTCCTCCTCACTGATCAGCGTATCGAGCAGCCCAGCGAGATCGCCGTCCACCTCACCTAATAGGCGCTCGGCAGAGAGGCGGCGGCGCTCGACGCGGGGCGAATAGAGATCGACCACCGCAATGGCGCTTCTCAGCTGGTTACGCAAGGCGTTGTTGATGCCGATACGGTCGAGATCGCGCCGGGACATCTCGCCCAGCGGCTCTTCGGTCAGCGCATCGGCAACCGGCCAGTTGCGCCCGATATTGTTCAGCACCACCACGAAGCGGCCCTCCTCGGTGCGCTGCAAACGGCCATCGAGTAAGGCCTGAAGCCAATCCCGCGCGCGTTCGTCATCGCTTTGCAAAATGGCGGTGATCGCCTCGCCCTTGTCGTGGTAGGAGCCGACATCGAGCGCTTCAAGCAGCGCCTGAGCGTCTTCGTCGCTGGCGGTAGAGGAGCCGGTTTGTGCCTGGGCACCGAGCGCGATGCTCAGCAGCAGAGCGCACCAAAGCCCCCGAAAAAGGAAACGCCTCATGAGGTTGTTCCTTGGTTTAAAAGTGGGTCACTAGGAGGTGAATCGAGATGCGGTGAAACGATAAAACTGACGAGATAGCGTGCTCCCCTGCCGCAAGCGGCAGGGGATAAAACGTGTTATTCGGCTAGCGCCGCTTCGGCTTCTTCCGCGGCGGTGCTGCCACCGCACGAGCCGTTGGCGACGTTGAAGTTGCCGCAGCGCATCGGCGCGCGCCAGTCGGCAATCAAATCGCGTGAGCCAGGCAAAAAGTCGGACCAGGCGTCGCCCGCAACGGTAGAGGGCGTCTGCCAGACGATGTCGAACTGGCCGTTATCCTGCACTTCGCCGATCAGCACCGGCTTGGTGATGTGGTGGTTGGGCATCATCGCCGCATAGCCACCGGAGAGGTTCGGCACGGTAACGCCGATGATCGCGTCTTTCACCGCGTCGACATCGGTGGTGCCCGCCTTGCGCACCGCTTCCGCCCACATGTTGAAGCCAATGTAGTGGGCTTCCATCGGGTCGTTGGTCACCGCTTCTTCGTCGCCGGTGTGCTCGATCCAAGCGTCGATGAAGTCGTAGTTGGCGTCGGTGTCCACGCTCATGAAGTAGTTCCAGGCCGCCAGGTGGCCGACCAGCGGGCCAGTGTCGATACCGGAAAGTTCTTGCTCACCTACCGAGAAGGCGATGACCGGAATGTCGGCGGCGTCGATGCCCTGGTTGGCAAGCTCGCGGTAGAACGGCACGTTGGCGTCGCCGTTGATGGTCGAGACCACCGCAGTAGGCTTACCCTCTTCCCCGAAGCGGCGGATCTCGGAAACGATGTTCTGCCAGTCCGAGTGACCGAAGGGTGTGTAGTTGACCATGATGTCCTCTTCCGCCACGCCGTACTCGTCCTGAAGATAAGCCTCGAGGATACGGTTGGTGGTACGCGGATAGACGTAGTCGGTGCCGATCAGCGCGAAGCGCTCGATGCCCACTTCGTTGATCAGGTAATCCACCGCCGGAATCGCCTGCTGGTTGGGCGCCGCACCGGTGTAAAAGACGTTCTCGGAGGACTCCTCACCTTCATACTGCACCGGATAGAAGAGCAGGCCGTTGAGCTCCTCGAACACCGGCAGCACCGCCTTGCGCGACACGGAGGTCCAGTTGCCGAACACCACGTCCACTTCCTCCTGGGCGAGCAGCTCGCGGGCGCGCTCGGCGAACAGCGGCCAGTTTGAGGCCGGATCGACCACCACCGCTTCGAGCTGACGCCCCAGCAGGCCACCTGCTTCATTCTGCTGGGCGATAAGCATCTCGACGGTGTCCTTCAGCGTCGATTCACTGATCGCCATGGTGCCGGAAAGCGAGTGGAGAATACCGACCTTGATGGGATCGTTCTCCTGGGCGACGGCGTGAAGGCTTGCGGCGGCCAACGCGGAAGCGAGCAGGGTAGTGGCAAAGCGCCGAGCGCGCGGTTTAGCGGTTAGGTCGATCGTGGTCACTTGAGTCTCCTTGCTCCCCACTATGGGGGTTGTTATATGGCCAAGCGGAAACAGCAAAAGAGACAAAGCAAGGGGCGCGCCAAGATGGCGCATTAGAAAATATTTTTTATCAAATCATAACCTTGAAATAGCCACACATCTTTTGGCTTGATGCTTGCGCACCAGCGCGGCGCAGCCAGCGACAAAGAATGCACCTCCTTCATGCACCAAAACGACCGCCTGCACCATGAGTGTTCATTTGTAATAAAAAGCGCCCGGTGCGGACGCCAGCAGTAGAGTAAATGGGTTTGGACTCCAGCTCTGTCAGTTGGATATTTCGTAAATACGGTTAAAAGCCCCAACTGATCGCTAACTCGTCGAGTTGCTGGCGTTGAAATGTACGAAGCCGGTCATTGGGCTGCTGGGCGCGGATAAATGCCAGCAACGGATCCTCGACGCCGGTTTTGATACCAGATAGCTCCTCGATGGCAGCATGACCACAAAAAGGCACGTAGGCCTCTGAATATCCTCCTTCGTGTACCATGACCAAGCGGCCATTACAGAGCTTTTCAGCGGCTTCGCGTACGATACGGGTCATATCACGGAATGCTTCACTAGGCAGCAGCATGCGCGCCAGTGGATCGAGAGCATTGGCATCATAACCACAGGCGACGATAATCAGTTCCGGTGAAAAGCGCTCCAGCGCGGGGACAACCAATCTTTCCAGGGCGTAGCGGTAGGCATCCTCTCCTCCGCCTGGTAGCAGTGGAATATTGAGATTACTGTCCTCACCCTCACCTTCTCCTCGATCCAGATCGCCTGCATAGCCGGGCGGAAAGCAGCCCTCTTGATGTAGCGAGATAGTCAATACATCTTCGCGGTCGTAGTAAATCGCCTGGGTGCCGTTACCGTGATGTACATCCCAGTCGATTACGGCAACACGCTCGATAGCGAAACGTCTTTTGGCCGCTTCAATGGCGATGGGGATATTGGCAAGAAAGCAAAACCCCATGGCTTGATTGGGCAGACAATGATGGCCAGGAGGGCGCGTCAACGCATAGGCATTATCGGTCTCGCCACGTAACACCGTGGCGACCGCTTCGATGGCTAATCCGACCGAGCGTCTAGCGATTTCGTAGCTCCCCGGGCCAATGGGAGCATTATCACCAAGCTCGCCGCCTCCGGCATGGCTCATTGCCCGAAAGCGATCCAAATAATCCTTTGAATGGATGGATTCCAGGAGAGCTTCGTCGGCACAGGAAGCCGAGCGAACGTCTAACGCATTCAAAAGTCCCGAAACTTCCATCAGACTTTTCAAGCGACGCTTGGTTTCAGGCGATTCAGCAAGCCCTCCAGCCGCCGGTGGCTGTACCCAGCCGCCGACAGGCATCGTCAAAGCGTACTGCCCGGCGCTATGCCACATGCAGTGTTCATCGAAAAAAAAGGCGGTTCGGCGAGTCATGATGCTTCTCCAAAAGTAGATAAAGAACCAGAGGTAGCTCTGGCGGAAGGTCGTTGAGCCGTCAGTACCAGCATCATCGATAATGCGACGATGCCCATCGCCCCCACCAACAACCATTCAAACCCGCCGCTGGACTCCAGCGCTCGACCAGCCAACGCTGGGCCAATTGCCAGACCGCCCCCAATGACAAGGTTTGTAGTGTTCATGAGCTGCCCAGACGTATCGAGCTCGGCAAGCGTGGTCATAATGAAGGGCAGTACGAAGGTCCAGGTAAACTTGAAAATCAGGGCGGCTAGCGCAAAACGCAAAAGCGTCGGGGTCTTCAGCAGTAGCGCTACGGCGACGATCATGAGAGCGTAGCCGAGCATCAGCCAGAGGCGGCGAGCCCCGCGGGCACCAATCGATGTAGCCGTCGCGGCTCCCAGAATTCCCATTACGGTAGCCAAGGCAAGAATATCGCCACTCGTTTTGGCTGAGAGACCGCTACCGCTGGCAATACTTCCAATAAATGTCCAGACCCCACTCAAACCGATATAGAACGTTAGTACCGCTAGAGTGCCGAGCGCTGCTTTCACGCGAGGCAAGGATGAAGTACTCGTTGTAAAGGTCCGTTGATCTTCAAGTTCCGGAAACGCTCTGGTCAGCGGCAAACACGCCGCCATTAGCCCCGCCAGTAGCCAGTAAACGATCGCCAAACCAAAACGCTCGAATAGCGCTGGTAGTACAGCCAGTCCGACCGCTCCAACTACCAACTGCCCCATGACCCAGAAGCCATAGACACGGTCCTTGTTTGTTGTCAGGGCCGCACTGGAAATACAAAGCACCATCAGTGAGCCACCCGCAAAGGCACTCAGCATACGCAAGCCCATTAGGATGCCGTACTCCTGGGTTAGCGAAGAGGCCACATTTCCAGTGATGAAAACCACACCGGCTATCAGCGCTACTCGCCGCCAAGAAAAACGTGATAACCACCAATAGGCAGGGAGGGTGGCGAGACTCATTGCACCAAGCTCGGCAGCAAACAGATTGCCAACCTGGCTTGGCATGAGACCAAGCTGACTTATTAACTGCTCAGCAATGGCTGGCGCTGCCATTAAAACGGCAGGGGCAATGGCGGCGAAGGCCACGACAGCTATCACTAAAAAACGCTGTGGATCCGTGTGTCGTAAGTCCGAACGAGTAGACGGCGTCGTTGACATACTTAAGTTTCCTTTAGGGTTATCGTTGTTAACGAGCTTTCACGCTTCATCCGATTAAAAAGAAACTGCAATGCGTCGCTATAGAAAAAGCATAGAGCTAAGCCGTGTTTGGCTTGATTGCTGGGCAGTGTTAATTAAGCGCTACCGATGCCATCTTAAAGTCACTAAAGAGATAACAAGTGAACGGCGTTTCGAACTCTTTTTTCCCGGGTACGAGCATCGGATATTTATCCCTGAATACTCACGGGCGCCTATCACTGTCTGACCCAGCGCATTTAAATCAGCCAAATGGCGTGCGATTTACCAAGTTGGCTATGCTCGCTTTATCATGAACGCCCAGCTTTCCATAAATACTACGCAGATGGTGACGCACCGTGCTGGGAGCTATTTCGAGAGTGCGAGCAATTTCCTTGTAAGTTAGTCCTTCACCAAATTGCCGAGCCACTTCGCATTCGCGCCCGCTTAAACATGCCAAGGGCCCGCGTCGATAAACAGTCAACAGCCATAGATCGTCTACCGCGAGACACTGGATACGGATTTGCTCACCCTGATAGCCGGATTCATTCAGCTCAACAGGCAGTCTCGGCCCTTTCCAGCCGGGCCACTCGAGCAGCATTAAATCCGCGAAACCACGCTCAACGCCGTGCAATACGCTCTGGTGATCGCATACCGCCAGCACCAGATGCTGTTGGGTCAGGTGTTCTCGACGTGCCATCAGTGTGCGAACCTGGCTGGCATCGACAGCCGCAGAAAGATGAGTCATTAAATGGGTCAATAGATGGCGATCATGTTCGCTAAACGTCTGTGCACCAGGGGCGCGATAGAGGGAAAGATGATCGCTGAGCTGGGTATGGGGATTGGTATGAATGACACAAATCAATTCGCCCAAGCCGTGACGTTCACCAAGCCAGCATAGACCCGGCGTAAACTTGCGCATATTGATGATGACCGCTTGTCCAGGTTCTCGATGCACTCGGTCGATGGTGATATCTTCGTGCTGAATGAAGAGCCAATCCTCGATGAATTCCGGCTCGAGATTGAACAAGTGGCAGCTGTGCTCTTTAACGTGACCATCGATATGTGCAGCACGCCCCCACCAGGCCTTTTCGAAAGGAAGTGTTTCCTGCAAACACTTAAAGGCCGCATGGTGAAAACTGGAAAGGGGCTGTTCCTGAGCCAGCCGGTTGATACTCCAAAGCAACGAACTGAACTCGGCCATCAGACGCTCCACACCAGAGCGCTTCAGCGACGTATCATCGTGCATAATGGTATTCCCGTGTTGTTGTTAGTCACCTCGTCGGGGCGATCGGGCAGTCTTATACTAACCAGTATCTTACCTCCCCTGACTGCAGACCATCGTTCAAATGAACGATGGCCGACAAGACGCCAATCGTTTGCGGCTACATCTTGTAAAGTGCCAGCAGTAGGCAAGATGGCGGAAAATATTCAGAACCAGCTCCGCCATTCAATAAACTATCTGGGAAGAGGCAATCAATACTTTTGGAAGGATCAAAAAAAGCGCCCATACGGGCGCTAACAAGGGGAAGAAACGGTTAAACTGCGCGCTTGCGGCGCTTTTTCAACAGCGGCAGGCCAAGTGAGAGCACGGCGAGTACCAGCAGCGCCAGCGAGATCGGCTTGTCGATGAAAATCGACCAGTCGCCGCCGGAGATCTGCAGCGCCCGGCGCATGGACTCTTCCATGATGTTGCCGAGAATCAAGGCAAGAATCAGGGGTGCTGCCGGGAAACCGAACAGGCGCATACCCAGGCCGAGAAGGCCAAAACCGAGCAGCAGCAGTAGATCGAACACGCTGAAGCTCATGCCGTAAACGCCGATCATGCAGAAGATCAGAATCAGCGAGAGCAAAAGCGGCTTGGGCATGTCGAGAATCTTGGCGATCAACGGAATCAGCGGCAGGTTGAGCACCAAGAGGAAGATGTTGCCGATGTACATACTGGCGATGACGCCCCAGAACACGTCCGGGCGCTGTTCGAGCATCATCGGGCCAGGGTTGACGCCCATGACCAGAAGTGCGCCCAGCAGCACCGCCGTAGTACCGGAGCCCGGTACGCCAAGCGTTAGCAGCGGGACGAAGGAGCCGGTACAGGCAGCGTTGTTGGCCGACTCAGGCGCGGCGACGCCTTTGATGTTGCCCTGGCCAAAGGTGTCTCCGTCCTTGGCCAGGCGCTTCTCCATGCTGTAGCCCAAAAACGAGCCGATGGTGGCGCCAGCGCCCGGCAGCACGCCGGTGAAAAAGCCCAACACCGAGCTGCGGCTGATCGGCCCCGCGATCTCTTTGACTTCGCTACGCGAAAGCTTGAGCGAGCCGATGGCGTTACGCGGCGCCTCTTTGCCGCCACCGCCCCGCAGCAGCATGTAGAACACCTCGGCCAGGGCGAAGATACCTAGCGCCACGACCAGGAAATCGATACCGTCCAGCAGTTGGATGGAGCCGAAGGTGTAGCGCTCGGTACCAGTCTGCAGGTCGATACCCACGATCGAGATCATGATGCCGACCACGGCGGCAATCAGCCCTTTGACCAGCGACTTGTCAGAGAGGGAGACCACCGCCGTCAGGCCCAGCACCATCAAGGCGAAGTACTCCGGCGGACCGAAGCTGACCGCTACCTTGGAGAGCAGCGGCGCCACCAACATCAAGAAGACCACCGACACGGTGCCACCGATGAACGAAGCGTAGGCTGCAATCGCCAGCGCCTTGCCCGCCATGCCCTTTTTGGCCATGGGGTAACCGTCGAAGGAAGTGGCCACCGTGCCCGCCACGCCCGGGGCATTGAGCAGAATCGACGACGTCGAGCCGCCGAAGATGGCGCCGTAGTAGACTCCCGCCATCAGAATCAGCCCCGAGGAGGGCTCCATGGCGAAGGTGATCGGAATCATCAGCGCCAGCGCGCTGATCGGCCCAAGCCCCGGCAGCATACCGATGATGGTACCGGCAAACACGCCAGCGAAGACGTAGGCGATGTTGATCGGCTCCAGCGCGATGCCGAAGCCGTACATGAGATTGTTCAAGGCATCCATGGGAAATTCTCTCGCTTGACCGCTAGAGCCGCCTTAGAAAGGCAGCACGCCCGTGGGCAGGTAGACGTCCATGACCCGCGTCATGGTGAGGTAGAGCGCCAGCACCACGCCCAGTACGGTGACGAGGTTGATGACATGACGGCGATAGCCGTAGAACGCGGTAAGCCCCGCGCCGAGCAGCGTAGAAGCCAGAACGAAACCGGCTGGCACCAGCAGCAGCGCGTAGGCCGCGACCGCTACGGCGGTGACGATGACGCGCCCCCAGGGCGAGAATAGCGGCGACGTCGCGGGCTCTTCCTCGGCCTCTTCGGCTCCAGCAGCGCTCGGCGTTTCGAAGAACAAACATACCGCGAGCAGCAAGAGCGTGAAGCCCAACACCTTGGGGAAAAGATCGGAATCGATGGGCCGGGGTAGCGGGAAGGTGGGGATCTGCCAGGCCATTGCCAAGTAGCCACCTGCCACCAGCGCCAGGACCAGCGCTAGCCATTGGTTGGTATTGAGTCGTGTCATGGGGTATCTCTCTACGAATCGGACACGGACGAAAACCTCCCCGGGGGCAGGCGCCACCGGGGAGACGTCGCTACGAGCGGGTTACTGAGCGATCAGGCCTAGCTCGCGGAGCACGCCACTGAACTGCTCTTGTTGCTCATCGAGGAAGGCGCCGAACTCTTCGCTATTCTGATAGGCATCGATCCAGCCAAGCTGGTCACGAGCGCGCTCCCAACCGTCGGTTTCGAGCATTTCGGCAAACAGCTCCTCGTAGTAGGCCACCGCCTCTTCGGGCATATCTGGAGCGCCCATCACGCCGCGCCAGATGTCGAAGGTGTAATCGACGCCCTGCTCTTGATAAGTGGGCACGTCTTCGAGCCCGCCGCCAAGGCGCTCGGGAGAGGAGACGCCAAGCGCACGCAGCTGGCTGCCTTCGCCAAGCTGGCCTACCGCTTCACCGGCACCGGTGACGACCGCCTCGATATGGCCGCCCATCAGGTTGGTCATGGCATCTCCACCGCCAGAGAACGGTACGTAGTTGACGCTAGCGGCATCCATACCCGCCGCCGCCGCGACACCGGCGATGGCAATGTGATCCATCGAGCCGGGGGCGCTACCGCCACCAATGGAGAGTCTCGGGTTCTCTTTGAGTGCATCGAACAGATCGTTGATGCTCTGGTACTCAGAGTCCGCTGCTACCAAGACGATAGAGTAGTCGGTGATCAGTCGCGCGACCGGGGTGAAATCGCTGTGGTCATAGCGTGATGCGCCTGCCAGCGGCACCAGAATGATCGGCGGGCTGGTGGCGAAAAGCTTGTGCGGGTTACCGCTATCGCGAGCGACTTGAGCCCAGGCCACGGCGCCGCCGCCGCCGGGCACGTTGATCGCGGCGAAGTTCTGCTCGGCCAGGTTCTCTTCTTGCAGCACGCGCGAGACGGTGCGCACCAGAGTGTCCCAGCCGCCGCCGGGATTGGCCGGAGCAATGAACTCGATCGAGCGCGTCGGCGTCCACTCCTGGGCGTGAGCGGCAGTGCCGAGCCCCGAGAGGGCTGCCAGCGGCAGAGCGAGTACGGAAAGGCGTTTGAGCGAAAGCGTCTTCATGGCGTTCTCCACGGGTACGGTAGTTATTGTGATGGCTGCGTTGTTGTTACGAGTGTTGTAACGAGTGCGTTGTAATGGATGACGTCGTTGTGATGTCAGCCTCGCACGTTAGAAGAGCGCGCCCCCCTGGAACAAGCTTGTGAACATAAAGAACAAAAAGTTTATTTTGGGCGTTTTGTTCATTGTGTTCACGACTGGATAACGTTCATTCAGTAGGAGGTGGCTCAGGTCACGCTCAGCCACTCGCTACCGCGTTCCAACAACCGGTAGCGCCGCTCCGGGCGCCCCACGTCACCATAGCCTAGCTCGGCGTTAACGCTTTGCTCGGCGACGAGAAACTCGAGATAGCGTCTAGCCGTCGAACGGCTCGCCCCCATCGCCTTGGCCACCTGCATCGCGGTCAGCGGCGTCGAGGCCGCCGCCAGCGCCTCCATCACGCTAGTCAGCGTCAGCCGGTCGATCCCCTTGGGCAGCGCGCTGAGCGAAGCACGCGGCGCCGGTGCGGGGGTCAGCCTCGCGAGTACGTGATCGAGCTCGTCTTGGCTCATTTCGTTGCGGCACGCCAGCGCCTCGCGCTCGCGGCGAAAGCGCGCGAGCATCTGATGCAGGCGCGCGGCCTCGATGGGCTTGATCAGATAGTCGAACACGCCGCTGCGCAGCGCTTCGGAGATGGTCTCGACCTCACGCGCAGCGGTAACCATGACGATATCGACGTGCAGATACTGGCGACGTAGATCCCATAAAAGTGTGAGTCCCTCGACGTCCGGCAGATAGGCGTCGAGCAGAATCAGCGCCACCTCATCGCCGCGCTCGGCCATTACGGCGCGCGCCTCGCTGCCGCTGCGTGCCATGCCGACGACGCGAAAGCCATCGCTCTGCTCGATGAAGGCGCTATGTATCTCGGCAATGCGAAAATCGTCTTCGACGACCAAAATGCCGTACGGTGGCGCCAAAACGTCAGTGGCCATGCGATGGTTCTCCCTGTGATTGTCGGCGTTCAGCAAGCGTTGGCGCACGCTGAGCGCATAGCCCGCGATCCAGCACGACGATGAAGCAGGCCCCGCCCAGCTCGCTCTCCTCCAGCGTCACCGCCCCATGGTGCTGACGGCAAAGCCTTTCGACCAGCGCCAACCCAATGCCCAAATGCTTGCCCTGCTTGGTCGAAAACCCTTCGGTGAAGATCGCCTCTGCAAGCGCAGGCGGCACGCCTGAGCCGTTGTCCTCGACTTCGACGAGCAACTGCTCACCGAGGTCGGTGAAAAAGAGACGCACCCGAGGGTTCTCGGCGTGGGGGCCGTTTAGCGCCGCGTGGCAGGCGTTATCAAGCAGGTTGCCGACCACACTCATCATTACCTCCTGGCCCGTAGGCGTCAGCGGGCAGGAGAGCGAGCTCTGCTCGTCGATCTCGAGGGCAACACCGAGCTCCCGCGCGCGGGTGAGCTTACCAAGCAGCGTGCCGCTCAAAACGGTATCGGCCACCCGGCGCATGAGAAAGCTCATCTGCTGTTGGGCGCGGGCGGTCTCTTGATGGATCAGCGCCAGCGCTTCATCGCGGCGGTCAAGCTGCAAAAGCCCGGAGATGGTATAGAGCTTGTTGGAGAACTCGTGGGCCTGGGCGCGCAGCATATCGACGTCGCGGCTCGCTTGGGTCAGCGCCTGAGAAAGGTCGATGATTTCCCGGCGGCTGCGAAAGGTCGCCACCGCCCCCTCCACTTCGCCTTCGTAGAGAATCGGCACGCGGTTGACCACCACCGGATGGTCGCCAAGCCACATCTCCTGGTCGAACTCCTGTTCGCCGCGCCTGATCACATCGAGCAGGCGCGTATTGGGCACGACCGCCTGAATCGGCTGTCCCAGCAACACGTGATCGTCGGGCAAGTCGAGAAAGCGTCGCGCCTGCTGATTCACCAGCGTAATATGGCCGTCGCTGTTGATGGCGAGAATGCCTTCGTGGATCGACTGTAAGATCGCCTCTTTCTCGATCGCCAAACGCGCGATTTCGTAGGGTTCGAGCCCCAGGATCACGCGCTTGAGATGCTGCGAGAGCCAGTAGGCCCCGGCAAAGCCAAGCACGATCATCAGCGCCACCAACGCCCAGCCAAGGCTGGTGTAGCGACCAATATCCATGGCCACGCGGTCGAGCATAAAACCGACCGAGACGATGCCAATGATGTTGCCATCGGCGTCGCGCACTGGAGTCTTGCCGCGCATGGCCGTGCCCAGTGAACCGGTGGCCTCGGAGATGTAGGAGGCGCCATAGCGCAGCGCCTGCTCGTTGTCGCCGCCGACCATGTGCTGACCAATGCGCTCGGGCACCGGGTGGGAGTAACGGATCGACTCGGAATTGCCGACCACGACGTAGCGCGCGCCGGTGGCATGGCGAATGCGCTCGGCGATGGGCTGAATGCGCGCGGCGGGGTCGGGCTCGGCAAAGGCGGCGATGATCTCGGGCATCACCGCCACGCTCTGGGCCACCGCCAGCGCCCGCTCGCCCATCTGGTGGCTGATGATGTCGGCCTTGCGGTGATTGAGGTAGGTGCCCTGGGCCAGTAGCATGCCCGCCAGCAGGAGACCGACCAGCAGCATGACCTGTAGGCGAAAGCTGCGCTTGTACCAGCGTCGCTTGGCGCGCGGGCGGCGAAAACGCTGGAGTTCGGCGAGGGTGCGAGAGCGTGGCGGAGTCATGGGCGCATCGCCAAGAGGAAGAATCAGCAAGGAAAACGCGCCCAAGCGGAACTCAGGCGCCTATTTGTGGCCCATTATGACACGCTTGCGGGTAAAGGCTTTTCGACTAAAGGGGGAGAAGGGTGTTGGCTAGGGGCCCATTCATCATGCTGCTTGGCAGCCTATTTGTGGCATCTCATGCCAGCGCCAATCCGTTCTATGCGCCGCCCGCGCCGGGCGAAGATGCGCCCATTTTCAGCGGCGACGCCGAGCTCGGCTTCACCCAGCTCTCGGGCAATACCGATAGCCGCACGCTGATCGGCAAGACGCGCCTGACGTGGCTCACGGGTCCCTTCACCCATTCGCTACGCGGCGAGGTGCGCAACGTCAGCAAAGATGGCGAGACCAGCGCCGAGCAGTACCTGCTCTCGGCGCGCGAGCGCTTTGATTTCAGCGGCCCGCACTATCTCTTTGGTTTCGCCCGCTGGGAGAAAGATCGCTTTGCCGGTTACGACCAGCAGCTCTCGGTCATCGGCGGCTACGGCCGTCATCTCCTCAGCGGCGAGCGTCACTACCTGTCACTGGAAGCAGGACCCGGCTACCGTGATGACCGCCTGCGCGACGACGACAACGAGCGGCTACTGGTGGCCTACTCTGCCCTCGATTACCGCTGGGAGTTTTCACAGTTCGCCGACCTCGAGCAGGAGATGTCGGTGGAGTACACCGATCAAAACACCACCTCGCGCTCGTTGACCGCCCTAACCGCTCGTCTCAACTCGCGCATGTCGCTGCGCCTCTCCCACGAGATCAAGCACAACTCCGAGCCACCGGACGATACCAGTGAGCAGACCGACCATACAACGAGCGCCTCGCTGCTCTATCGCTGGTAAACGTAACCGCTGGTAACCGTCAGGGGTCATCAGCGCTGGCCGCGATGCGCCCAGCCGGTCATGCGTTTTTCGAGCCAGGAGAAGAGCTCGTACATCACCATCGCCATGGCGCTGATCACGATCAAGCCCGCGAACACCAACCCCATGCGCATCTGCGAGCCCGCGCTCATCATCAAATAGCCAATGCCCTGGTTGGAGGCTACCGTCTCCGACACCACGGTGCCGACGAAGGCGAGCGTAATCGCCACCTTGAGCGAGGCGAAGAAGTAGGGCAGCGAGCGGGGTAAGCCTACTTTCAACAGCACGTCGATGCGCCGGGCGCCAAGCACGCGCAGCACGTCCTCCATTTCCGGTTCGAGCGTAGCAAGCCCGGTGGCCACGTTGACCACGATGGGAAAGAAGCAAATCAAAAAGGCAGTGAGGATCGCCGGTACCGACCCAATGCCGAACCACACCACCAAGATGGGCACGAACGCGACTTTGGGAATGGCATTGAACCCCACCAGCAGCGGGTAGCAGGCGTTGTAGAGAAATCGCGAGGCGCCAATGGTGATGCCTAGTGCCAACCCCACGACGACGCCTAGGCCAAAGCCGATCAGCGTGGTCCAAAAGGTCTGCCAGGAGTGCTTGCCAATGGGCCCGGCGTAATCGATCAGCGCGCGACCGGCGTCCAGAGCGCTGGGAAAGATGAAGCTCGGCACCTGAAAAAGACGCACCAGCCCCTCCCACAGCAGGATTAATACGACGACCGCTGCCCAGGGCGCCAAGCGTTCGAGCGAAGGGGAAAAAGCGCGCATGACGTGACCTCTTAGAACGACAAATAGAAACGTAAAATCGTAACGAAACGTCAGGAACTGCGAATATCGCCGATCTGGCTACGCAAATCCTGGACCAGCTCGATGAAAGGCTTTTCGTAGGTGGCTTCAAGGGGCCTCGGGCGCGGCAGGTCGATTTCGCGGCGCTCGACCACGCGCCCTGGTCGGCGGCTCATGACGTAGACGGTATCGGCCAAGAAGGCGGCTTCGCGCAGATCGTGAGTCACCAGGATGACGGTGAAGCGCTGCGCCTGCCATAGATCGCGCAGCACGCACCAAAGCTCTTCGCGAGTGAAGGCGTCAAGCGCCCCGAAGGGTTCGTCGAGCATCAATAGCTGCGGGCGGTGAATCAGCGCGCGACAGATCGATGCGCGCTGCTGCATACCGCCAGAAAGCTGCCACGGGTATTTGTCGGCATAGTCGGCAAGCCCGACCGTTTCGAGCAAATCGCGCGCCCAGCCGACGAACTCCTCCCGCCGTTTGCGAAACTGTTGGCGGTAAGGCTGCACGATCTCTAGTGGCAGTAAGACGTTATCGAGCGTGGTGCGCCAAGGCAGCAGGTTGGCGTTTTGAAACGCCATGCCCGAGATCTTAAGCGGCCCCGCCACGCCCTCTCCGGCCACACGGACCGCACCTTGAGTAGGAAACTGAAGCCCGGTGCAGAGCTTCATGAAGGTGGACTTGCCGCAGCCAGAGGGGCCGACGAAGGCGACGAACTCGCCTTCGCGAATCTTGAGATCGATCCCCTCGATGGCGTTACCCGAGCCATCGTAGGCGTGGCTGACGGCATCGAATTCGACGAACGCCGTCATCCTCACTCTCCCGCCGCGGGTAGCAGCATGCGCTCCTCGACGGGCGGCAGATAGCGCGCATCGAAGACCTGATCAGGCGACGGCACCGCCGGTAGGTCATAGGCATCGGCAACCAGCTGGATCGCCGATGCCAAGCGTGCCTCATCCACGCCGCCCACGCCGTTCTGGCGTGCATCGGGCGTATCCACAGCGCTTTGCAGCGCCAGTTCGAGGCGGCGCGTTTCCATTGCCGTGTCGATCAAGCCATCACGCGCCTTGACGTAGTCGACGGCGGCCTGCGGGTCATCGAGGGTATCGCCCAAGGCGCGGTTGAAGGCGCGCAAAAAGCCACGCACGGCGTCGGGGTTGGCCTCGGCGAAGGCGTCGCTGACGATAATGGCGTTGCCGTATAGCGGTACGCCATAGTCGGGAAACGGCATGATGGTGAGTTCGTCTTCGCCCAGCCCGCGCTCTTCGAGGTTGAGCAGGCTAGTGAAGTAAAATCCGGTGATGGCATCGACATCGCCACGGGTGAGCAACGTTTCGCGCAGCGTAGGGTCGACGTTTTGCCACTCGACGGCGTCTTCGGCCAAGCCATTGGCGGCAGCAAAAATACCCCAGGCGCGGTAGCCGGTATCGAAGGCGGGGGCGGCGATGGTCTTGCCGACCAGATCGGCGGGCGAGGCGATACCGCTATCGCGGCGCACGAAGATGGATGTGGGCGTACCATCGTAGACGATATAGACGCCATGGATGCCGGGGCCATCGGGGTTTTCGGCGAGAAACTCGACCAAGGCGTTGAGATCGCCAAAGCCCATTTCGTAGGCGCCCGAGGCAACGCGATTGATCGCGCCCGCTGAGCCGCTTCCCACGTCGATTTGAACGTTTAACCCCTCTTCGGCGAAATAACCGCGCTCGGCAGCCATCAAAAAGGGTGCCGCCGGGCCTTCGAAGCGCCAGTCGAGCTGGAAACGAATAGGCGTTTGCGCCTCGGCGTTCAACGAAGAGAGTGCGAGCGTAACAGAGGCACCCACGAGCAGCAGGCGACGAGCAAAAGGCAGTGAAGCGAGCATCAGCATGGCAAGAGCACCTTGTATACAAACGATGCGGTGGCCAAGCAGCAATGCGGCCATCTTGATGAATTTGCTTGCTAATCAATATCTTATAATCCAATGTCGCGCCATGGTGCAGGTAAGTCGCGCTATTTCGGTGCATTCAGAGAAATTCCGCACCATTTTCAAACAGTATTAGACTTTGGTCTAAACCGCTGCTAGACTATGCTCAGTTTCCTGTCCTAGCGCCATTTTCGAATGGCGCTTTTTTTTGCTCTGCTTTTTGGGTCAGCGCCCTATGACCGCTACCCTCCCTCCTCTTCATTCGCTCCAACCAAGGTGGTCTTGATGAACCAACCTCCTCAACAAGCCAAGCGCTCGGGCTTGGGCGATCCTATCGTCCTGACACTAACCGTAGGCTTCATCGTGGCGTTTCTTGCACTCTCCTTCTACGACCTCGACGGAGTCGCCGGTGCCATTGGAACGGGCTTTGCCTGGACCACGCGTGTGCTCGGCAGTTACTTTCAGGTGCTTCTCCTGTTGACCTTCTTCATTGCCATCGGGATCGCCATGACGCCCGCCGCCAAAGCGCGGATCGGCAATTTAGATGCACCAGAAATGAGCACCTTCAAGTGGCTGTCCATCATTCTATGCACGCTGTTGGCGGGCGGCGGCGTCTTTTTTGCCACCGGCGAGCCGCTTTATCACTTCGTGGTCACGCCACCCGCCTTCGATACCCAGCCAGGCACGGCAGAAGCCGTTGCCGGGGCGAACAAGGGATCATCGACTGACGTCCTCCATATAAACGGCCTTAACGGCGCATCCGTACAAAGCGGTCAGGCCGAATTTATATAAAAAACTCATGATATTGATATTAGGTATCGCTATCTCGACCCACCAAAGGTACTCCTTTCGATGAATCAATCGGCCTCTGATGCCAATAGGCGCCAGCGCTTCGCGCTCGGCGATCCTGTCGTACTGACGTTAAGCATCGGTTTCGTAGTGCTTTTCCTGACGCTTTCCTATATCGATCTGAACGTCGTTGCCGATACGATCAGCCAAGGCTTCGCCTGGAGCGCGCGCACGTTCGGTACCTACTTCCAGTTTCTGATGCTGGTGACGTTTTTCATTGCCATCGTCCTTGCGCTAACACCGGCGGGCAAAGCCAAAATCGGCGATCTCGACGCACCGGAACTGAGCACGTTCAAGTGGGTCTCGATCATTCTATGTACGCTGCTGGCAGGCGGTGGGGTGTTTTTCGCTGCCGGTGAGCCAATCTATCACTTCGTCAACGTACCCCCAGCCTTCGATACCGAACCGGGCGTGCCTGCGGCGATACCTGGCGCGCTGGCCCAATCCTTTACCCACTGGGGGTTCGTCGGCTGGGCGATTCTAGGCTCGCTCACCGCCATCGTGCTGGCCCAGGCACACTACGTGAAAGGCCAACCGCTCAGGCCGCGTACGCTGCTCTACCCGGTATTCGGCGAGCGCCTGATGCGTGGCCCTCTGGGTGGGCTCGTCGATGCCTGCTGCGTGATCGCCGTGGTGGCGGGTACCGTGGGGCCAGTGGGCTTTCTAGCCACCCAAGTGGGTTTCGGCCTGCATGACCTGTTCGGTCTGCCCAACACCTTCCTGACTCGGCTTTGCGTCCTTTTGGTTCTCGCCGTCGTATACGTGCTCTCGTCGGTCAGCGGCGTCCAGCGGGGCATGCAGTTTTTGAGCCGTCTCAACGTCATGCTGGCGCTGATCATCGGCGGGGTGATCTTCGTCTTCGGACCGACGCTTTTCCTGTTCAACAGCTACTTCGCCGGTATGGGCAGCTATCTCGGCAACTTCTTCACCATGGTCACCATGACCCCCGAAACCGCGCCAGCGGAGTGGCTGCAGTGGTGGATCGTGTTCTTCTACGCCTGGTTCATCGCCTTCGCGCCATTGATGGCGATCTTCGTGGCACGCATTTCCCGCGGGCGCACCATACGTGAAATGATCCTGGCCGTGGCGGTCATGTCGCCGATCGCCACCACCGTGTGGTTCACCCTGCTGGGCGGTTCGGGTATTTATTACCAGATGACCGGTGCCATCGAACTAAGCGAGGCGCTGACCAACTTCCAGTTCGACATCGCCACCCTCACCGTGGCCCAGGCGCTACCTGGCGGTAACTGGATGGCACTGGCAATTCTGCTGCTAACCACGATTTTCGTGGCTACCACCGGCGATTCAATGAGCTATGCCATTGCCATGGTAGGCGCTGGTCACGACGACCCCAGCGGTTTCATCCGCGCCTTCTGGGGCGTGGTCATGGCCATCATGGCAGCGGTACTGCTCGCCATGAGCGAAGGTCAGATCGCTGCGCTTCAGCAGCTCATCGTGATCACCGCAGTGCCGGTCTCGCTGATCCTGCTACCGTCGCTCTGGAACGGCCCCCAAGCCGCCTACGCCATGGCACGTGAGCAGGGAATCATCGAGTAACACCCACATGGCCGCCATCGGCGGCCATGTATTCCCTTTGCGACTCTTTCAGCATCGGAAATACATGCCCTACGGTCGGACGTGCTAACGCATGAGCAAAAGGAATACGTATACAACTTAATTTCTTTTGTGTGGCGGCATTAGTCCGTGAACAATACGGCGTCCCTTACCCCACGGGAGTCTTACGGCTGCTCGGGTTTTCTCACAGCAGCCAACGACGGCGTGGCAGTGAATGATTATAACGATACGCAGATGCGCAGGAGTTGATATGAAGCCTTCCCTGATCAAGGTGTTATGCGGCGTTGGTACTGGCTTGCTGCTAGCTGGCTGTAGCGACGACAAGAAACCCAACATTGCCATTGGTCCGCCTGCGAGCACCACGCAAGGCGTCTCGCAGCTGCTGTTCGATGCCTACGGCATTGGCAGCGACAAGTACAACACCTACCAAGAGGGGTTCGGTGCGGCGCTTGACGGCGTACAGGACGGCAACATCGATATCTCCATCGGTATTCTTGGGCTGCCCTCCGGCAGCATCGAGAACCTGCAAGCCTCCAGCGGCGACGTGCGCCTATTGGGCTTGAGCGATGCGGCCATCGACTACATCGAATCCAACAGCGCCTATCGCCGTTTCACCATTCCGGCGGGCAGCTACGCCTTCCAGGATGAGGATGTCGAGACCATCACCGCCTACGCCGTGCTCGTCGGCAACACGAACACCATCGATGACGAGCTGGGCTATGAACTGGCGCGGCTGATGTACGAGCACGCCGAAGAGAACACCCACGCCCAATCCGCCTTCATGACGCTCGAGAATGCGCTGAACGGCTCAGAAGGCCTGCCCATTCATCCTGGCGCCAAGCGCTATTACGAAGAGCAGGGCCTGACGGTCACCAATCCCGTTGCCACACTGGCCGACGATATCGCATCCAAGAGCGAATTCGTTCTGGGAACCGGCAGTCAAGGCGGCACCTACTATCCGCTGGGCGGCGAGATGGCCACCATCTGGAACCGCTATCTCGATGGTCAAAACTTCACCAACATCGAAACCGGCGCGTCCATCGAGAACCTGGTCAGTATTCGTGACGATCGCATGGATCTGGGCATGACCGTGCACGCCCCGGCGCAAGATGCCATCGCCGGTCAGGGCGAATTCGACGGTGGTGCCATCGATAACGTGGCGTTCATCGGCCAGATTTATCCCGAAGTGATCCAGGTCGTGACGCGTGAGAATACCGGCATCGAGAACCTCGAAAGCCTCGCCGACTGATCGATTTTTCACCACGCCGCAGGCCTATCCTGCGGCGTCATCCGCATGAGGTTGAAACGTGGATAAAAAAAAACACCTGACGATGCCGCAACGCTAGAGGCGTCGCTACTGGAAAAATACGATCGCGAATCCAATACGCGATCGCCCCTGCAGCTCGGCAAGTGGGCCTGGGTCATTACCCTCATGGGTATCTCGCTCACCTGCTTTCATCTCTACACCGGCTACTTTGGCACCCTACCCTCCCAGCAACAGGGTGCGGTACACCTTGGCATGGCGCTGGGGATGATCTTTTTGCTCTTCCCGGCCACGCGAGGAGCAGGCAGAAAAGCGGGGGTTCCCTGGTACGATGTCGTGCTGGCCTTCGTGGCCACCTTCACCGCCTACTACAAAATCATTTTCTACGAAGAGGTGCTGCGCGCCCGAGTGACTGGCTACTCGACGCTCGATCTCGCCGTTGCCGCGCTGGGAGTACTCTTCGTTCTGGAAGCCACGCGCCGCACCGTGGGTCTGCCCATCGTCATAATGGCCGCATTGGCGATCCTCTATGCGCTGTTCGGCAATCTCATTCCGAGCCCGCTGCTCTCCCACCCGGGCTTCTCCTTCGAGCAGGTCTCGCCGTATCTTTGGTTCCGCGAAAGCGGTGTTTTCGGTACGCCGCTGCAAATTTCGGCGCGCTTCATCTTCTTGTTCCTGTTCTTTGGCGTGGTATTGATGCATACCGGCGTAGGCCGTTTCTTCAACGATCTCGCCTTTGCGGTCACCGGGCGCTTCACCGGCGGCTCGGGCAAGGCCGCGGTCATTGCCAGCGCGCTGCAGGGGATGATTTCGGGAAGCTCCATCGGCAATACCGTGGCGTCCGGCTCCTTCACCATTCCGATGATGAAAAATGCACGCTTCAAGCCCGAGGTAGCAGGGGCCGTCGAGGCCTCCGCCTCCACCGGAGGGCAGATCATGCCGCCGTTGATGGGGGCAGCGGCCTTCATCATGGTGGAGTACGTAGGCGTGTCCTATCGCGAGATCATGCTGGCGGCCCTGATTCCGGCGATTCTCTACTTCGCGGGCATCTTTATCGGCGTGCACTTCGAGGCCAAGCGCCACCGCATCCTAGGCCTGCCCAAGGAGGAGCTGCCAAGCAAGCGCAAGCTGATGCTCGAAAAGGGCTACATGCTGCTGCCGCTGCTGGTCATCATCACCACCATTAGCGTGGGCTTCACCGCGCAACGCGCCGCGCTTTTGGGTATTGCTTGCGCCATGGCCGTGAGTTTCATTCGCAAGGAGACGCGCCCGAGCCTCAAGGGCGTACTGGAGATTCTCGAACAAGGTGCTCGGGTGGCCTTGCCCGTCATCGCAGCGGTGGCCTGTGCGGGCATCATCGCCGGGGTCGTCGGCATGACCGGCCTCGGGGCCAAGTTTGCCGCGGGGATCATCAGTCTGGCCGGGGGCGTGCTGATTCTTGCCCTGATCTTCACCATGGTGGCGTGTATCGTCTTGGGCATGGGTCTGCCCACTACGGCCAACTATGTGGTCACCGCCACTATCGCAGCCCCTGCGCTGATCAACGAGTTCGGCCTGCCCGCCATGGCGGTGCACCTGTTCGTGTTCTATTTCGGTATCATTGCCGACATCACCCCGCCGGTGTGCCTCGCCGCTTTCGCTGGAGCAGGCATTGCGCGCGCCAACCCGATGAAGACGGGCTTTACTGCGGTCAAGCTCGCTATCGGCGCGTTCATCATCCCCTACGCTTTCGTCTATAACCCGATGCTGGTGATGGTGGATGCGACAATCTGGGGGTTGATCACAGCGCTCGTGTTCTCGCTCATCGGCATCATGGGGGTCAGCAGCGCCTTGATTGGCCACTTCGTACGTGACTCTCAGCCTTGGGAGCGTTTGGTGATCTTGGCGGCAGGGCTTGCCATGGTCGTGCCTGAACTTCTCACCAGCGGTGTTGGGCTTCTCGCCCTGGTGGCCATTGGTTGGTGGCAGTCACGCCGCACCGATGCTGCGGTGTCGTCGGCCTCGTAAGCAGCGCGGCATTGCGCTATCCTCCCGGTGGCCGCCGCCGGGAGGGTGGACCCGTATTCAGGAGCGCACGCGTGTTTTCTCGCAATTTGCCGTCTACCACCGCCATGCAGTGTTTCGAAGCGGCCGCGCGACACATGAGCTTCACCCGGGCCGCCGATGAGTTGAGCCTCACCCAGAGTGCGGTAAGCAAGCAAGTGGCCCAGCTCGAATCGTCCCTACAGCACAAGCTGTTTCGCCGCGTTCGCCGCAGCCTGCTGCTCACCCCAGAAGGCGCTATCTTTCTAAGCGAAGTGCGCAAGGTGCTTGCCCAGCTGGACATGGCGACCCAAGGCATCATGACCTACAGCGGCAACAGCGAGGTCTTGAAGGTTGCGACGCTGCCAAGCTTCGGCAGCCGCTGGGTAGCAAGCAAGCTACCCGACTTCTTTACCACGCACCCCACTATCAATCTCGAATTTCACGACAGAGTGGAAGATTTCGATCTCGAACAGCAGGACATCGATATCGCCTTCTTCTATGGCCACGGCAGCTGGCCGGATCTTTCGTGCCACAAGCTCTTCGACGAACAGATGGTGGCCGTGGCCTCACCCGCGCTGCTTGCCAAGCACGCCATCGACGCCCCGGAGGCGTTAGCAGAGCTACCGCTGCTGCACCTATCTACGCGTCCGGATGCGTGGCACCACTGGTTTGCCGCTCAAGGCATCACCACCGACCGAAGCTATCACGGCAACCGCTTCGAGACCTTCACCATGTTGGTGCGCACCGTCATGGCAGGCGGCGGCATCGCCCTCGTTCCCCGCTTCACCGTCGACGAAGAACTCGACGCCGGACAGCTTGCCATCGCATGGCCTTACCCCTTCCACAGCGCCAGCGCCTATTACCTCGTCTATCCCGAACATCTCGGTGAGCTCGCCAAGGTACGCGCTTTCGTCGCGCACATTACTTCGTGTGCGGCCATCACGCGAGCCGCTGACTAATCCATTCGATAAACGCACGAATCTTATAAAGCCCCGCCATATGCTCAGGATACGCCATGTAGTAAGCGTCTTTGCTTCTAAGCGAAAAGCCCCAGGGGATCACGAGCTTACCCTCGCTAAGCTCTTCTTGGGCCAAGAACTTCGGCACTAGCGCCACGCCACAGCCTGCACGCGCCGCGCGTAGTGCCATATAAAAAGTATCAAACCGTGGGCCATGGTAGCTGTGCTCGGTATACATTTTTTGTGCTTCAAACCACTCGTGCCACGCTTCTGGACGCGTAGACACCTGCAAAAGCACTAAGTCCGTTAGGGCGAGTGGCGAGCCTATGTCGTGTTCAAGTATCGAGGGCGCACATACGGGCACCAACTCTTCATCCAGCAATTTCATGCACTCGGCTCGGGGCCAAGCGCCATGCCCAAAAAAGAAGGCGACCTCGATTCGCTCTCTTTGCATGTCGAACGGTTCCGAGCGATTCGAAATATTGAGGTTAATCGAGGGATGTTGGTGGCGGAAGCCGTTCAACCGGGGGATAAGCCATCGCGCACCAAATGTTGGCAAGGTGGCGACATTGAGCACATCGGACTCCACCCCATAAGACTGCATGTAGCGCGTTGACATCTCTACCTGAGCCAAAATTCTGCGGGCTTCACCCAGATAGACGGCCCCCTCAGGAGTCAAATGGAGACGCTTGCGAACCCGACGAAATAAAGGGTGTAGCAGTATCCCCTCGAGCTGTGAGACCTGCTTGCTTACCGCGCTTTGCGTCAAGCTGAGCTCTTCAGCGGCTCGGGTAAAGCTCAAGTGCCTGGCGGCTGCCTCAAAACAGTGCAGTGCCGTTAAAGAGGGTAAATGGTTACGTCGCATCCCCGCCCCACTTGTTGAAAAAAAGGAATGATATTTTTCAAAATCGTCGTTTGAATGCTTCCCCCATGCCTAGCAATACTGACGCCATCCATAGACAAGTCAAAGCACAATACGAGGCAAAATAATGATTCATTCTCTTATGGAAAAATTGGGCGTGGCAAGAGATCAGTACCAAGGCGGTGATCTCGTGGTGACGACACCTATCGATGGAAGTGAAATTGGTCGCCTTGCCATCGCCTCCTCAAACGACATTGATACCGCTATTGCCAATGCGGAAACGGCCTTTCTCGCATGGAAAAAGATTCCTGCCCCGCGCCGGGGTGAGCTCGTTCGTTTATTTGGTGAGCAGTTACGTCAGCATAAAGAAGCACTGGGTGAGCTCGTAACTTGGGAGTGCGGTAAAATCCTGCAGGAAGGCTTGGGTGAAGTGCAGGAGATGATCGACATTTGCGATCTTGCCGTTGGTCAGTCGCGTCAGCTTTTCGGCCTAACGATCGCATCCGAGCGCCCCGGCCACCATATGCGCGAAAGCTGGCACCCATTGGGCCCGATTGGTCTGATTACGGCGTTCAACTTTCCTGTTGCTCCCTGGGCTTGGAACGCAGCGCTTGCCCTGGTATGTGGCAACAGCCTGCTATGGAAACCCTCAGAAAAAACTCCCCTGACCGCTCTAGCTTGCCAATCATTGCTTGATCGCGCTATCGAGCAGTTCGGCGATGAAGCACCGGCCCACCTGAGCCAGGTAGTCATTGGCGAGCGTGCCTCCGGCGAGCAGCTGGTCGAGGATGCTCGAGTTGCCCTGATCAGTGCGACAGGCAGCACGCGCATGGGGCGTGAAGTTGGGCCAAGCGTGGCAGCCAGGTTCGGGCGCAGTATTCTGGAGCTCGGCGGCAACAACGCCATGATTCTGGCTCCCAGCGCCGACTTGGACATGGCCATTCGCGCAATTTTGTTTTCTGCGGTAGGTACCGCCGGGCAGCGCTGCACCACACTACGCCGCCTGTTCGTCCATGAGTCCATCAAGGATGAAGTGCTGGCACGACTCAAAAAATCCTACAGCGGCGTTAGCATCGGCAATCCATTGAAAGGCAACCTGATCGGACCGCTAATCGACCATCAGGCGTTCGACGCCATGCAAAGCGTACTGTCAAAAGCGCGTCAGAATGGCGCCGTCATCACGGGCGGTAATCGCATCTCACTTGCCGACTGCGCCGAGGGTTACTACGTCGAGCCCGCCCTCGTGGAGCTCGATGAGCAAACCGCACTGGTCAAACACGAAACCTTCGCCCCCATTCTTTACGTCATGAGCTACAAAACGTTGGAAGAGGCTATTAGCAAAAACAACGATGTTCCCCAGGGCCTCTCCTCGTGCATTTTCACCACCGACGTCCGAGAAGCCGAAACCTTCATCTCTGCGGTAGGTAGCGATTGCGGCATTGCCAATATCAATATCGGCCCGAGCGGTGCCGAAATTGGCGGTGCTTTCGGCGGCGAGAAGGAAACGGGTGGCGGCCGCGAGTCGGGTTCGGATGTCTGGAAAAGCTATATGCGGCGACAGACCAATACCGTTAACTACTCTCGTGAACTCCCACTAGCCCAAGGCATCAAGTTCGACTAACCCTTCCCCTATATAAGGGCCCTTATCTGTAGGGCCCTCACTAAAAAACACAAAAACGAAGGTGATATATGCGTGACGATGTCCAAATCGGCCCGACGCCGGGCCTCGCGATGGCGCTATTACCGCTACTGGCCACTACCGCCATTCTCATTCTGCAATTTTTTATCTTCTCTGACTTTACTCCTCATATTCCTCTAGCCTTTGGGATCATGATTTGCGCCCTGTGCGGCCGTATCCGTGGCGTGCCCTGGCAAAAAATGGAAGCCTCGATGCTTGAGGTGGTTAAGTTGGGAATGCCCGCTATTTTCATTTTACTGGCTGTCGGCATGGTCATTGGTACCTGGATTCTCTCCGGCACCGTTCCCACGTTAATGTATTACGGTTTTCAACTGGTCTCCCCCTCTTACTTTCTCGTCGCGACATGCGTCATTAGCGCTCTGGTATCCCTTGCCACAGGCACATCCTGGGGCACAGTGGGAACCCTTGGGCTTGCTCTTATGGGTATCGGGGAGGGACTGGGCATCCCCATGTATCTAACGGGCGGAGCGCTGGTCTCCGGGGCGTTCTTTGGTGATAAAATGTCGCCCTTGTCAGAGACGACCAACTTAACCCCTGCCGTGTGTGAGACCGATTTATGGAGCCATATACGCAGTATGATGGCTACCACTGTGCCCGCCATGAGCATCGCGCTGATACTTTATTTATGGCTCGGCACAAGCTATGGCGGACAGCTTGAACGCAGTACCGATATTGCAACGTTCCGTCAGGCACTCGATGACACCTTTACGCTTTCCTGGGTAACGTTGATCCCGCCTTTAGTCGTGATCGGTTTAGCGCTTGCCAAATTTCCACCTTTTCCGACTATTTTTACCGGTGCTGCGATAGGTGGCCTAGTGGCTATCGGCATTCAGGGCGAGAGCGTTCATGCCGTGTTCGATGCCATGCAAAATGGCTTTAATAGCGATACCGGCAATCCAGCAATAGATGCCCTGCTCAGCAGTGGCGGTGTTCTTTCCATGACCTGGGTGGTAACGCTAACGTTCTTCGCGCTGGGTTTTGCCGGCATTCTGGAAGCCTATGGCACCATTGATGCAATCATCAAGCAGCTCATACGGATCATTAAAGGTCGATTCAGCTTAGTGGCAACAAGCTCCGGCACCACACTGGCGGTAAGCACCATTATTGGTGATGTTTATACAACGCTGGTGCTGCCCGGTCGCTTGTTAAAGGGTCAATATCAAGCTATGGGCTATAAGACTTCGACGCTGTCACGCACCATCGAAGACAACGGCACGCTCTCCTCTCCGTTGATCCCGTGGAACATGGGCGGTGGGTTTGTCTCTTCGACGATTGGCGTACCCACGCTAGCGTATGCGCCCTTTGCATTTGCTTGCTGGCTATCTCCTTTATTCGGTTTGCTGTGGGCGCTAACCGGCCGTTTTATTCCTCGTGAAGCCTCCGGGGACAAGGCTGAAAACTCGCCCCATACATCTCGAACTACCTACTCCTCCCAACCTACTCCATAGCCATGTAAGGTCGGCCATGGGCCGACCTGCGCTTCTTTTCAGGAGGTACTATAAAGATGCAAACGACCCTCTCCGAGCGCTGCCTTTGGCTGCAAACAAGCGCGGAATCTCCAGGCCACTATCCCGCGTTAGCGAACCAGGAAGAGGCCGAGGTCTGTGTTGTGGGTGGCGGTATTACGGGTCTGTCCACCGCGTTACATTTGGCAGAGAAAGGCATCAAGGCCATTTTGCTGGAGGCGGGAGATATCCCCACGGGAGGTTCAGGTCGCAACGTTGGCTTGGTGAATGCCGGACTTTGGATTCCCCCCGATGACATCGTGGCCGCGCTAGGTGAGGAGAAAGGCGAACGCGTCAATGCTATTTTAGGCGGCGCCCCGGCAAAGGTATTCGATCTCATCGAGCGCCATGACATTGCGTGTGATGCAACGCGTACGGGCACCCTGCACCTTGGCCATAACACCAAAGGCTGCCAAGAGCTTGCACGTCGCCACGCTCAGTTACAAAACCGCGGGGCACCAGTGACTCTATTGGAAGGCGAAGCATGCGAGCGGATAACGGGAACCGCTCGGATACATACCGCGCTGCTTGATAAGCGCGCGGGCACTATCAACCCGTGCGCCTATACACGAGGACTCGCCCGCGCTACTGCAACCTTAGGCGCTACTCTCTATTGTCAAAGCCCAGTAACAGGTATCGAGCGACAGAAAGACCGCTGGCGGGTATTAACTCAAAATGGCAGCGTAACCGCGAACAAAGTCGTCATGGCGACCAATGCGTATACCGAAGACGACTGGAACCAGGTTCGACAACACTTCTTTACCGGCCATTATTATCAACTGGCATCAGCCCCCTTAACCGGCGAAGCCGCCGATGCAATTCTTCCGGAAAAACAAGGCGCTTGGGACACCCGCACGGTGCTTAGCAGCATACGCCGGGATAAAGCAGGACGCTTACTGTTAGGCAGCTTGGGTAAAGGGGAAGGCAAGCCGCTGGTTTATTTAAATCGCTGGGCCGATACCATAAAAAATTATTACTTCCCTAAGCTTGGCAACATTCAATGGGAATACACATGGACCGGCAAGATCGCGTTCACCCCAGACCACACCTTACGTATTTTTGAGCCAGCCCCTGGAATATTGTCAGCCACGGGTTATAACGGACGCGGCATCACCACCGGCACGGTGGTTGGGCAAGGTTTTGCCCATTACATTGCCAACGAGGATGATAGCCTGCTACCGCTTCCATTGTCACAGCCCACCCCCATCAAAGCCCGCCCACTGTGGAGCTGCGCCTACGAGAGCGGCTTCTCCCTGTACCATGCTGGCCAGTGCCTGCGTGTTCTTATCTAATCAAGTGCACGACGAACACTTAGAGCGCTAATTTACCCCCGCCTCGCCGATCATATCGGCGAGGCGGCGAGCGGCTTAGGCGTTAAGAGCTGCCAATACTTGCTGCTTGGAGCGCTTTTCACGTTCAGCGTAGAGCGCGAGTTCGTCGGTGACCGGGGCGCCGAGGGCGGCTTCGAAGGCGTCGCGGTTGGCGTTGCCTGCGTAGGCGCCGTTGGTGTCGCCGCCCAGGTTGGACTGGAAGATACCGGCGGCGCTGACGGGAAGGAAGTCTTCGTAGGTGATGGGATGCGCTTCGACCACGCCCTGATCGATCAGGCGCTCCAGATCGCGCTCTTGGCCTTGGTAATCCAGTCCCTTCTCGGTCAGGTGGTAGTGGAAGAACGCTAGGCCTTCGACGCGCAGCGCGGCATCGTCGTCAGGGAAGTCGACGAACACCTCGGACATTACCTGCTGATGAGCGTCGTTCTCTTTGCCCGCGCTCAGCTTGCGCCCTTGGGTCAGCAGACGGTCGTAAAGCTCGCGGCCTTTGGGCGTGAGCGCGACGCCGCGCTGCTCGATCTCGCCAAAACGGGCGGTGTGGGTGCCCTGGGCGTCACCGGCAAAGCGGATGGTCTCTTCGAGCGCCTTGAAGCTGGTTTGACGCAGCAGGATCGGACGCTTGCGCGGCGGCGGGCCTTCGATGACGGCCTTCGGGTTGATGCCTACCAAGGGCATGCGCCGCTGGACTTCGTCGATGTCGAGGGTACGCGGCGTCAGGTGGTTGATGTGCGGGCCACGAAAGCAAACCACGTCGGCGATCAGCCGGTGCTCGTCGTGCAGCGCCTGGTAGGTGGCGATATCCACGGTGGCGTCCTGGTGCCAGCGGAAGGTTTCCAGCGCCTCTTCGACGAAGGCATCGGCTTGGGCATCGTCGAGCCCGCCTTGCGACTCGTACAGCGCGATCAGCTCGCGAGCGCCAGCGGTGAAGATATCGCGCTTTGCCAGAATGCCGGCGGCCTTCTGGCGCAGCTCATCGTTTTCGATCAGTTCCAGGCGCAGCAGCGAAGTAAAGACGCGGAAGGGATTACGCGCAAGCGCTGCGTCATCGATGGGGCGAAAGGCGGTGGAGTGCACCGGCACGCCCGCTTCGGATAGGTCGTAGTAACCCACCGGAAACATGCCCATTACCGCGAACAGGCGGCGCAGCATGGCAAGCTCTGCTTCGGTGCCCACGCGAATGGCGCCGTGGCGCTCGACGCTCAAGCGCTCAAGCTCGCTTTGCGTCTCGAGGCGGTGCTTGAGCGCGGGCTGTGCGTCCAGCGTCTCCTGGTTGACCGTAGCCACCAGATCCAGAAGCGTCGTGTACTGGGGCACCTCTTCCTGATACATGGCCGACATGGCCTTGGAGAAGCGGTCGCGTACATCGTCGGTCGAAATGAAAGCCGTCATGGCACTCCTCACTGCGTCGTGTTGTTAAGGTCAGTTGTTAAAAATCAGTTGTTAAGGTCAATGGACATTGACGTTCGTTCCATGTGCTGCAAGAGCGCTTGAAGCGGATGCTGCAACTGCACGTTCGAAAAGCGTTTGACCTGGCTGCGGCAGGAGTAGCCCGTCGCCAAGAGCGTCGCAGGCGCTTTGGCCTCGACGACCGGCTGCCAGGATTGCGCGTAGATGGTGCGCGATGTGGCGAGATTGCGCGTCTCGTGGCCATAGGTACCCGACATACCGCAGCAGCCCGTGGCGATGAGTTCGAGTTCGAGCCCGAAAGCGGAAAATACCTGCTGCCACAGACGCGGGCTGCCGGGCACATTGGTCTTCTCGGTACAGTGTGTCAGCAGGCGGTAGTGCGATGGTGCGGAGCTTGCGGGCTTTGCCTTTGATAGGCGCTCACTCAGCCACTCCTGCAACAGCGCCACCTTAGGCGCGTTACCCCGCCCAAGCGCCTGCACGTACTCCTGACGATAGGTCAGGGTCATGGCCGGATCCACCCCAACCAGCGGCACGCCAAGCGCTGAAATCGCCTGTAAGCGCTTGGCTTGGCGGGTGGCGATGCGCGCAAAGGCACCAAGAAAACCGTGCACCTGCAGCGGCTTGCCGTTGGGCTCGTAGGGCATGACGAACACGCGTACGCCCAAGCGCGATAGCAGCGTGACGATGGCCTCCACCAGCGGCGCCTCGATAAAGGTGGTGAAGGCGTCCTGCACCAGCACCACGCTAGCTTCGCGTTCGCGCGGCGTTAGCGCCGCAAGCGCCTCGACCGTCGCCTGTTGCACACCCAGTGCCCTGAGCCTGGTATCGAGCCGAGGAGCACATAGCCTGGGTGAATCACTTAGCCCCAGCACGCAACGCAGTCCTTTCTCTACGGGCGCCCAGCCCAGCAGCGCGTTGTAGAGTGGCGCGAGACGCGCAAGCACGGGCATCAAGGATTCGGTCGCGCCCACCACATAATCGCGTAGCGGGCGCCGGTAGCGACCGTGATAGACCTCGAGAAACTGGGCGCGAAACTGCGGCACGTTGACCTTGATAGGACACTGCCCAGCGCAGGACTTGCACGCCAGGCACCCCGCCATGGCGTCGTAAACCTCGTGGGCAAAATCGTCGTGCGACGTCGCGCCCTTGCCTCTTCTGCGTCTGCCCGGCCAGGTCAAAAGCCGCCTGAACGGCGTCACCCGGCGCTGGAGTCGGCCCTCTTCGACGACATCGTTACCCGCCGCCTGCTCGCGTCTTAGCCACTCGCGCATCAGGCTTGCGCGGCCCTTGGGCGAGTGAATGCGGTCGCGCGTGGCTTTCCACGATGGGCACATAGGGTCATCGAGGGCGTAGTTGTAGCAGGCGCCGTTGCCGTTGCAGTACACCGCCGAGTCGAAGGCGCGCCACGTATGCTCGCTAATGGTGCGGTCTAACTCGCCGCGTGTCGGCACGGCATCGACGGCCAATAGCGCCGGATCGCGCTGGCGAGCCGGGGCCGCTTCGCTCGCGTCGGGCGAGGCAATCTTGCCAGGGTTGAGCTGGTTGAACGGATCGAACGCGGCTTTGATGCGCTGAAGGCTCGGATAGAGCGCGCCAAAGAAGGCCGGGGCATACTCCGAGCGTACGCCCTTGCCGTGCTCGCCCCAGAGCAGCCCACCGTACTTCTGGGTCAGCGCGGCCACCTCATCGCTGAGGGTACGAATCAGCCGCGCCTGGCGAGGGTCCTTCATATCGAGCGCCGGGCGCACATGCAGCACGCCTGCGTCCACATGACCGAACATGCCATAGGCCACGCCGTGACCGTCCAGCAGCGCACGAAACTCAGCGATGAACTCGGCCAGCCGCTCCGGAGGCACCGCGGTATCCTCGACGAAGGGGATCGGGCGCTGTTCACCCCGCACGTTGCCCAATAGGCCCACCGCGCGTTTGCGCATGGCGTAGACGTGCTGCACCTGCTCGCGCCCTTCGGCTAGCGTGACGCCCAGCCGCTGGATACGCGTGTCCCGCTGCAGATGGTCGATGAATGCCTGTACCTGGGCCTGGACCGCTGCGGCATCGTCACCGCTGAATTCCACCAGATTGATGCCCCGAATGGGGATGTCACCTGACGGAAAGAACGTTGCCACGCTATCCCAGACGAAGTCGGCCATGGCTAGCGTCAGCACCGTATCGTCGACGGTCTCGATCGAGATGGGCCCGCTGCCCATCAACGTCTTGGCATCGCGCAGAGCATCCATGAAGCTTGGGTAGCGTACGTTGACCAGGGTGGCGTGGCGCGGAATCGGCAGCACGTTGAGCACCGCTTCGCTGATGAAGCCAAGCGAGCCTTCGCTACCGCAAAGCAGGCTGTTGACGTTCAAGCGGCCTTCGGCGTCGCGCAGGTGCGCCAAATCGTAGCCGGTCAGGCAGCGGTTGAGCGGCGGAAAGATCGCCTCGATAAGTGTTTTCTGCTCATCGATGATGCGCGCGGCAACGCGGTAAACGTCACCCAGACGGTCTTTGGCCTGGCACTGCTCGCGCTCTTCATCGGCGCTGAGCGGTCGGCTAACGAGGCGCTGGCCGCCCAGCAAAACGGTATCCAGTTCGAGCACGTGGTCGCGGGTCTTGCCATAGCGGCAGCTGCCCTGGCCGCTGGCGTCGGTTGAGATCATGCCGCCGATGGTCGCGCGATTAGAGGTGGAAAGCTCCGGTGCGAAGAAGAGCCCGTAAGGCTTCAACGCCGTGTTCAGCTGATCCTTGACTACTCCAGCCTGCACCCGCACGCGACGATTGGTCACGTCGATATCGAGGATGTGGTTCATGTGGCGAGAGACATCGATCATCACGCCGTCGGTGAGCGACTGCCCGTTGGTACCGGTGCCGCCCCCACGCGGGGTCAGCACGATGCGACGATAAGCAGGCTCGGCAGCCAAGCGGGCGATGTGCTCCAGATCCGCAACGTGGCGTGGAAAGAGCACCGCCTGAGGCAGGCGCTGATAGATCGAGTTATCCGTCGCGAAGACGGTACGCGACGCGACGTCAGGGGCGATGTCGCCTTCGAATCCCGCTGTCTTTAGCGCCTCGAGAAACGCTCGATAGTCGGTACCTACCCTATCTTCCGCCCGCGCATCCATCATGCCTTGCACCTTATGGCCTCGCACTCATACCGTCAGCGTCGCCAGGGCACGTTCGATCTTGCCAAGCCCTTCGACCAGCACCTCGGGCTCCATGGTCAGCGGCGGTAACAGGCGCAGCACGTTACGCCGACGACCGCTGGGCATCAGCAAGGCGCCCTCTTCGCGAGCCGCGCTTAGAAGCGCTGCCAAGTGCTCGGCGCCAGTTGCGCTGGCGGTGTCCTCGAAGACGATACCGCGCATGGCGCCGACACCCGTGAGTGCGCCCACCATGGGGAAGCGCGCCTGCCACTGTTCGTGCGCGGCTACGATAGCGGTCTCTTGCGCGCTGCCCCAAGCGGCCAGCTGCGCCTCGCCCATGAGCTCCATGACGGTCAGCGCGGCGGCGCAGGCCGCGGGGTTACCTGAATAGGTGCCGCCGAGCCCTCCTTTGGGCGGCGCCCCCATGAGCTCGGCGCGACCCACGAGCGCGGCGAGCGGCAGGCCCGCCGCCATGCTCTTGCCCATCAGCAGCATATCGGGCTCGATGCCTAAATGGCTGAAACCGAAGCGCTTACCCGTACGCCCGAAGCCTGACTGAATCTCGTCGCAGATCAGTACGATGCCGTGTTCGTCGCACAGCGCGCGCAGCGCCTTGGCAAAGTGCGGGCAGAGCAGGCGAAAGCCGCCTTCGCCCTGAATGGGCTCGACGACGACGCAGGCCACCTCATCGGCGGGCACCTCGACTTCGAACACGCGCTCGATGGCGGCTAGGGCGTGCTCGGCGCTGATGTCGTTATCTGGGCTTGGGAACGGCAAATGGTAGACCGAGCCAGGCAGGGCACCGAGGCGGCTCTTGTAGGGTTTGACCTTGCCATTGAGGTTAAGCGCCGCGAGGGTACGTCCATGAAAGGCATCGTCGAAGGCCAGAACCGCTTGACGGCCCGTGGCTGCGCGCACCACTTTCAAGGCGTTCTCCATCGCCTCGGCGCCGCTGTTGGTCAGCATGCAGGTGACGTCGAAGGAGAGCGGCACGAAACGACTCAGCGCTTCGGCAACGTCGAGATAGCCTCGATGGGGCACGGCGTTGAACGCCGAGTGCATCAGCGTTTCGACCTGTCCTTTGACCGCCTCGACCACCGCCGGATGGCAGTGCCCCAGGTTGAGTACGCCGATGCCACCAATGAAGTCGATATAGCGTTTGCCTGCCTCGTCCCACACTTCGGCATTGCTGCCGCGGGCGATGCAGATAGGGTGGACGACGCCGAGGGAGGCGCTGATATGGGGAAGTTCCATCGCCACTGAGTCTCCGTCATGGCTTATGTGATTGGCGCTATCAAACCAACCTCAACCGAGGAGCACAAACGAAAAAAAACGCTCAACGCATTCCGATAAGGAATGCGAGCACACGGTCAAGCCCGCTGATCTGCCGGACGACTCGTGGAAAGAATGGCTTGGAATGAATCGAGGGCGGGGCGCTACAGGCCGTCTAGAAGCCGCAGGATGAGATTCGGCTGCTGGTTGGCCTGAGCGAGGATCGCCATGCCCGCCTGCTGGAGGATCTGGGCGCGAATCAGGTTGGAGACTTCCCGGGCGTAGTCGGCGTCTTGGATGCGCGACTGGGCGGCGGAAAGATTGACGATACCGTTTTCCAACCCGTCGACCACGCTCTCGAAGCGGTTCTGCACCGCGCCAAGATAGCTTCGCTGGCGGTCGAGGGTGCCGATGGCACCGTCGAGCAGATCGGTGGGTTTTGCGGTCGCCTCGCCGTCGAGCACGTTGAAGCCGGTAAGCCCCAGCGCGTCGACGTTCATGGCGGCCATGCGCACGCCGATGGTATCACCGCTGTTGGCGCCCACCTGGATACTAAGGGTCTTCTCCTCCATCAACCCCACGCCGTTGAAATTGCTCTGCCCGGCGAGACGGTCGACCTCCTCCAGGCGCTGGTCGATCTCGTCCTGGATCGAGCGCAGGTCCTGAGCGTTGTAGGTGCCGTTACCCGCCTGCACGGTGAGCTCGCGGATGCGCTGCAGGTTGTCGTTAATCTGGTCGAGGGTGCTTTCGGCGGTCTGCACCATCGAGATCCCGTCGTTGGTGTTGCGAATGGCCTGGTGCATGCCGCGAATTTGCGCGCCCATGCGGTTGGCGATCGCCTGGCCCGCCGGGTCGTCCTTGGCACTGTTGATCCGCAGGCCAGAGGAGAGCCTCTGCATGGAAGTCTGAATGGCCTGCTGACTGGCGCGCAGGTGCTTCTGCGCCACGAGCGAGGAGATATTGGTCGCCAGGGTGAACATGCCGGTCGTGCACGTCTCTTGAAATCGGGTCGATGGAAAGCGCCTATGAAAAACTTATCGGCAGGCCGTGCCACAACATTAGTTTTTCCTCGCCCGAACGCAGCGGGGCCGCCCGAAGGCGGCCCCGCTGGATGACGATCGAGGGTCAGACGTCCTCGTCGTCGGGCAGGTTGTGGCCTTCCACTTCCGGCCCACTCAGCTTACGGCGCGGATCAAATCGGTCGTCCACCGCGCTATCACCAGCTTTAGGCTGTCCGGCAGGGCTGCCGTCGATGGTGAAGTCCTGCTGCATGATACGCAGGTTGGCGGGCGGCGCGGAACCGGTCTTGTCCTGGCCGAAGTAGAGCGTGGTGTGCGGGAACGGAATCTCGATGCCGGCTTGGTCGAAGCGCATCTTGACCAAGCGGTTGTAGGCCCGCCCAACGCCCCACTGGTCGCCCGGCGTGGTCTTGATCACCACACGGATGTTGACCGAGCTGTCGGCAAGGCTGGTGACGCCTGCCACGGTAAGATCGGCAAGAATCTTGTAGCCATGATCCGGGCTTGCCTTGAGATCCTCGTAGGCCAAGCGCAGTTGTTCGATGGCGTCATCGATGCTCTCACGGTAAGCGATACCGTACTCACCCACGTGATTGCCGTACTCGCGCATGTAGTTGGAGACGGTGCTAACGCTAGAGAAGGGGATCAGGTGGTAAGTACCGGAGAGATCACGGATCCCCACCGAGCGAATATTTAAGCGCTCCGCCGTACCGGTGATACCCGCCAGGGTAACCACATCGCCCGTGTTCATGGCGTTTTCGATCTGGATGAAGACCCCAGTGATCACGTCCTGAACGAGCTTCTGGGCGCCAAAACCGATGGCCAGACCCAGTACACCGGCACCGGCGATCAGCGGTCCGATGTTGATGCCGATCTCGGAGAGCAGGATCATGCCGGTGATGGTCACCATGGCGATGGCCAAGGCGTTACGGAACAGGCTCAACAGCGTCTTGGCCCGAGCCGAAGGCTCGCCGCCGCCGGTTTCCGGGTTGAGCTTATGCTCGATCAAGCTCGCCAGCGCCAGCCAAATACCCAGCGAGACGATTAGAATCAGCGCGATGCTGATGATGCGATCGATGATCAGGGCGCCACGCTCGGAAGCGTACCAGCCCGCCATGTTGAAGACGCCCCAGGCATCCAGCACCACCATGATGACGGCGACCAGGATGATGGTACGCAGCACGCGGAGGGCATTGGGGACGTAGCTATTGAGGCGATGCTCCAAAAGCGGAAGCTTGCGCCGCAGATCGTCTGAGAGGTGGATACGCCGACCGATCGTCTGGGTCAGGAAAGTGGAAGCGAGAATGCCCACCACTACTGCGATCAGTGTCTTGGTCGTTGCGAACAGCACGAAGGGCAAGGCGTCGCCAGGACGCGTCAGCGTCAGAACGAACACCATGAGGAAGTAGATCAGCGCGAAGAAGTGCCAGGTACGAGCGAAAAGCTGCAGCGAGACGCGCGTGGCGACCATGGTGCTGTTGCCCGCCGTGGTGTAGATGTTGTCGCGAATACGCACGCGGTTCTTCAATACGACGCCCACCGCGTAGATGAAGGCGACGATCATGATCAGCGTGCCCAGCGCCTGCCCGACGCTAGCGGCAACGTAGAAGTTGACCAGCGGTACCGCGACCATCAGGCCGTAACCGACCATGCCGATCAAACGTGCAATCCAGCGGTTCCAGTAGGAGGCCTCGGTAGCCGCAATGGGCAACAGGCGCAGCCCCTCGTAGCGAGAGGAGAAGAGCATGCGCATGGCTGCCTTCATCAGCTCGATGATCAAGAAGGCGTTGAGGAACAGCGAAGCACGAGTGGAAAGCTCGCCCGTCTCGCCCACGGCGAAGGTAGCGATGAGGTTACCCCCGACGTACGCCAGCCCCACGACCAACACATCGACGATGGCGGCCACGATGACGCAGCAGATCAGCCGTAGCACCGGCGTCATTCCCGCGCCATTGCGCGACCAGTTGCTCACCCGGGTGAACAGCGGCTGAACCAAGCGGCGCAGCACGAAGAACAGCACGAAGGTGGCAACGATGACGATACCCAGGTTGATGGCCGCCTGGATGAAAGCGGAAGAGTCGAAGGTGGATGCCCCCGCCTCGCCTTGGGAGGCAAAGATATCGCCAATGATGGTGGCCGCCTGCTCTACCTGACCGCCAATGTCGGTGACCACGCGGCTAGTCAGCTCAGCCAGCTGGCGCGGCAGAGAAACGTCTTCAGGCGCCAGCTCGCTGCCCTGGGCTGCGGCCTCAGGAGAGAGCTCGGCAGGCAGACTCGTGGCCTCGCTGCGCAGCAGCTGAATCAGCTCGGCCCGCGACTGCTCGTTTTCCAACAGGTCAGCCAGCGCCTGATAGGAGTGCGGCTCGGCAGGCGCATCGGCGCTTGCTTCAGCGGTCTCATCGGATGTCAGGGTCGTCTGCGCCATGACCGGCGCAGCGAATATGGCAAGCATTAGCGCTAGCCATACGCCCAACCCAGAGAAGAATCGTTTTGACGTCACACTTCCACCTCCATTTACGAGTGTTTTCTTCAATCTAACGGCTAGCAGGGTTAATGCAACCTATTCACAGCTGTTCGTGCGCCCCGCCGACCGTCCAGCTGGGCGTCTCATTTATCGGAATGCGCCTCGTTTCAGCACGCTTTTCGGCAACGTTTCGTTGCAGAAAAGCCGATAAGGGTAACATGCCTACCCCGTAGCCGTATCCCCAGTATCGCTCGCTATCCCGTACACAGCGGCACCAACATGCGCTGGGCCAGCACCAGCACCACGGCGTAGCGCGCCCCCTTGGCTACCACGATCCACGCAAGCGTGCGCCACCAAGAAAGGCGAAAGATACCTGCCAACACCGTCAGCGGATCGCCGATGATCGGTAACCATGATAAGAGTAGACTTGCTTCGCCAAAACGGTGATACCAGCGCTCGGCACGTGCCAAGCTCGCGGGTGAGGCGGGAAACCAGCGCTTCTGCTGAAAGCGTCGCGCATAGCGACCCATCCAGACGTTGATCATGCTCCCTGCGGTATTGCCTGCCGTGGCCACTAACCAAAGCAGTACGGCGGGCTCGCCGACACACCAAAGCCGCGCTAGCCACAGCTCCGAGCCACCGGGCAATAGCGTGGCACTGGCCAGCGCCACGAGAAACAGGCTAAGCATGGAAGATTAGGCGTGCGGCGTGGGTGGGCGTTGGCCGCCCAGCTGCTGGGTGATCTCGTCGGCGAGTTCGCGCACGCGCGCGCCGAGTTCGAGAAGGCGCGCCTCGGGAATGCGCGCCGCAGGGCCCGAGACCGAAATCGCTGCCAGCGGCATGCCGTGCTCGCTGTGCACGCACGCCGCCACGCAGTGCAGACCAATGGCATGCTCTTCACGGTCGCAGGCGAAGCCCTGCGCGCGAATGTGGGCCAAATCGCTCAGCAGCGCGCGCGGGTCGGCTAGGGTGTTGACCGTGACCTGCTCCAGGGTGCGTCCTTCCAGCAGTCGAGTGCGTTCGTCCTCCGGCATCCAGGCCAGCAGCGCCTTGCCCACGCCCGAGGCGTGCAGCGGTGCCCGTGAGCCCAGGCGGGTGATCATACGCATCATCTGTTGGGATTCGTGCTGAGCGAGGAAGACAGCGGTCGCGCCATCGCGGATGCCAAGGTTGGCGGTTTCGCCGGTCTCGGCGGTAAGGCGCCGCAAAAAGGGGCGGCTGGTGGCGATGAAATCGCGCGCTTCGAGGAAGCTGTTGCCGATGCGAAAGGTCTTGACGTCGATGCGCCACAGCCCCTGCTCGCTCTCCTGGGTGACGAAGCCCTGGCTCTGCAGCGCCTGAAGCAGGCGGTGCGTCGTCGAGGGGGCGAGCGCTGCGCGTTCGGCAAGCTCCGACAGCGACAGCCCCGTCGGGCTCAGCGCCAGATACTCCAGCAGCGTCAATCCGCGCACCAGCGACTGGCTATGCCCACCGGCTGCCTTAGCGGCACCGGCGGGGCGGCCTACCGATTTACGCTTGCCTTCACTCACCTGACGTTCTCCCTGCTCATACGGTCAAAACGTCAGGATAACGCGCCAAGGCGCGCTTTGTCGCGGCTGCGGAAACTCCTTCCACGAATAGACGCACCTCGCCGCCTGGGATCAGGCCTCGGCGGTTGCCTTGGCGCGCGGGTCATGGCCGATGGGGTGCGGCTCGCCACGCGCCTTGGCAAGCTCGATCTGACGCTGGCGCTCGCGCGCCGCTGCGCGGGTCTTTTCGGGCAGCGAATCGATGCAGTGGGGGCAGCTGATGCCGGGCACGTAGTCCGGTGACTGCATTTCCAGCGTCGAGACCGGCATACGGCAGGCGTGACACTGCTCGAACTCGCCTTCGCTCAAATCGTGACGCACGGTCACTCGGTTGTCGAAAACGAAGCAGTCACCGCGCCACTTGGAGCGCGCCTCGGGCACCTTCTCAAGGTAGTTGAGTACGCCCCCCTTGAGATGATAGACCTCCTCGAAGCCCTCTTTGAGCATGAAGCTAGAGGCCTTTTCGCAGCGAATGCCGCCGGTGCAGAACATCGCCACCTTCTTGTGCTTGGCAGGGTCGAACTGCGCGCGCACGTACTCGGGAAACTCGCGAAAGGTGGTGGTCTTGGGGTCGATGGCGCCTTCGAAGGTGCCAATCGCCACTTCGTAGTCGTTACGCGTATCGATCAGCAGCACCTCGGGGTCGTCGATCAGCGCGTTCCACTGCTCGGGCTCGACGTAAGTCCCCACGGTATCGTTGGGATCGATGCCGGGTACGCCTAGAGTGACGATCTCTTTTTTGAGCTTGACCTTAGTACGATAGAACGGCGGCTCGTCGCAGAAGGACTCTTTGTGGTCGATGTCGTGCAACCGCGGGTCGGCGGTCAGCCAAGCCAGCAGCGCATCGATGCCTTCGCGGGTACCGGCGACGGTGCCGTTGATGCCTTCTCGGGCGAGCAGCAGTGTGCCCTTGACGTCGTTGTCCACCATGGTTTGACGCAGCGGCTCGCGCAGCGCTTCGAAATCTTCCAAGGTGACGAACTTGTACAGCGCGGCCACGACAATGCGCGGTCCTTCGGTAGAGGGACTCATCTTTACCTATCTCCTGGTAGTCGCTCTCGCAAAGAGCGGACCGGGTTAAAAAACGCGCTGATCTTAAAGCAAGGCGTCCCCAAATACAAAACACCAGTCGCCGCGTTGATATCGAAGAGACCGGCACTCATTCGAGACTGAACCGTTTGAGCCACTAACTTAGCGCAGCGCTTTGTACCGTTTCAAGCTTTCGGTCAAGTGCAACCGCATAGCTTGACGACTTGCCTCTATATCGCCCTTATTGATGGCTTCGGCAATATTTTTATGTTCGTCATGCATTCGGCTTAAGTAGTCGCGCGACAGCATCGGCTGCCAGTTGTGAATCAACTGGCTAGGGGGAATGATAACCATGCCTATGAAGTCAAGAAACTTCGGCATGTAGCTGTTTCCACTTGCCAATGCAATTGCCATATGAAAATCAAAGTCGAGTTGGCGTGGATTACGCACGAAATCATCAATATTTTCGGCTTTTTCAAGAACACTCAAAACATGAGCGATGGCGGTTTTATCCTGACGAGCGGCCGCCAAGCCGGCAGACTCTACTTCAACGCCCAGGCGAAGCTCGAGAATATCTATTATCTCAGTAATTTCACCCAACTTATCGGCGTTGATTTTTAAAACGGATTTCTCTTTGCTCGCAACAAACACTCCTTTTCCCTGCCGGGAAAGCAGCAGTCCTTCTGAACGCAAAAGCGCGATAGCCTCTCTTACAACGCTCCGGCTAACGTTATAAGACAGCATCAGCTGAGATTCAACAGGGATCTGATCCCCAACGGCGTACTCACCGGATGAGATTTTTTCTGTCATCTCGAGTGCCACGCGAGACGACAAACTACGATGGCGTGACTTCATGAATATCTTTAACAAACCTCTCTGAACAACGTTTTTTGAATATCATTTTTTCGATTAAAAAATTGACACCTAAAATCGAAACTCACCATTACGTTTAAAAGACCGGGCTTTTATGAACATCTCTAAAAAATCGCTCGCGATCCACTCCGTTCAAGCTGGCCAAGGACGTCCCATGTTGTAGCTCAAACATCGCTTCTTTTTCAAAAATCTCATCTTTCACCGATAGTTCGATCACCTCCCAAATGCGAGGATCCAGAGGATCGATACTCAGAAGACCATTCGCATCGCCAAAGATAATATCACCCGTTTTAATTTCAATCCCACCTATCGTGACAGATTCGCCTAATTGAGCGCCTGGTGAATAGAGCGCGCGGGTCGTGATCACGCTACATCCTCTGGCAAATACTGGAATTGCTAGTGTCGACACCTGCTCGAGGTCGGTAATCAGTCCGTTGACTACGATACCTTTCGCGCCCTTGAGCTTGGCGGCGGTGGCCACCATTTCTCCAACGCAGGCGACACGCTGGCTTGCTGCACGATCAATGACCAGTACATCCCCCGGTGTAAGAAGCTCAATCGCCATGTGTACCGGAGTCGAATCATTGGTGGGTTGATAGACCGTCACGGCCGTGCCCAAGCAGAGGGAAGCGGGTGTCATGAGCTTGATATCGGCAGGCAAAGAATCTTCAAGATGGTGCCCCAGAGAAGAAGGCTGTAGGCCTGCAAGAGCGCTCATCAACCGTAGCTGTTTTTCTGGCACGTCTGGGTAAGGCTTATTTTTCATCATGAGTGTTCCCAAATATCGATATCAACTCATGAACGCCAGCGCATCCTTTATTGATGAACGCCATATCATTGCCTACCAAAAACATGGATGCCCCCAAAGTACGTAATGTTTCAAATTGCTGGGAAGTGGCGGGCGCACAGCCGAGCATCAATCGAATTTTCCTTTCAATACACTTGGCCGACAGTATCTCTACCGCCTCACGAATTTCCGGCACTTTCATCGAGTAGTCGACAGGGCATCCGCATGACAAAGCGAAATCAGCGGGACCGAAATGAACAGCATCGATTCCTTCAACAGAAAGGATAGAATCAATATTGTCGAAAAACCCGACGCTCTCAGCCATCGGTATAATCTTACACCGGCTATTTTCTCTTTCTATATAGCTTGACCAAGTGAAATCGCGACTTGCATAGACCGCGCTTCTGACCGACCCATCGCCTCCGCGCCGCCCCAAGGGAGGAAACTTCACTGCATCAATAATGGCCTTCATCTGATCTTTAGAGTTTACCTGGGGTACAATAATACCATCGGCCCCCATTTCAACCGTTTTTCTGAGCGAAACGGCATGGCTATCAGGCACACGGATACAGGAAGCGATACCCGCAGCGTGGGCCGTCAACACCAGCTTTTCAAGCATTGCATCAATGCCCGTCACACTGTGCTCGGTATCGATGAATACGAAATCAAGCCCCCAGTTTGCTGCGATTTCAATGACGGCTGGAGACGCTGAGTAAACATTGATACCAAAACTATTTTTATCCAGATTCAAAAAAGAGCCCGTATACATCAGAAAACCTCGCTAGATAATGACGTATAGTCTTGGGGCCGACGATCCTTGAAGGGATGTACTTCGTATACACCCGGGTCTCGAATGATCGACTTGTTTCTAGCCAGGGTCAGGTCAGCGTCGTAATAGAATATTCCGTCCTGCATCCCGCTATTGATCAACTCAGTACCGTCAGGTCCAATCAGATGACTTGACCCCATAAATTGCATGCCATCATCTAGGTCGTTGCGATTGGAAGACAGAAAGTAGGTGAAGTTCTCTGCAGCTCTTACTTTACTAAAAATGTCCGGTAGCAAGCGGGCCGCTTCTGGCCACGCAGCGGGTAAAACGATAAGTTCGGCCCCCGCGAGAGCAAGGGCGCGAAAAACTTCAGGAAAGCGGATTTCGTAGCAAATGGCCAAGCCAATTTTGCCGATTGACGTGTGATAAACCGAAGGTTGGAAGTCCTCGGGAATATCCGTGAAGCGGTCCCCGATCATAAAGGGCAAGTGCATTTTATGGTGAATACCAACAATCCCTTCTGGTCCAATCAAGGCAGCCGAGTTAAAAACGTCACTGCCTTTCTTTTGATAGAAGCCTACAACAACGTAAATATCATACGCTTTTGCCGCTTCCAAAATAGGACTCAGGTCCCCACGCTCTACATTAATGGCAGCAGCCACTAACGATTCACGTGAGTCGAAAGAACCGCCCGTCAAGAAGCATTCGGGAAATGCAATCAATTTTGCGTTGTTGCGACCGGCTTCACTGACTTTTTGTGCGACCAAATCAATTGTTTTTACCGGATCACCATGGATAGGTGAAAATTGTGCGTAAGAAATAATCATGATACAAAACTCAAAGGTGATTTTTAATCGACACTATTAATCGACACTATAGCCAACGGCATTGAAAACATCGTCGACGAGCTCAGGATCAAAGGTTTGAACATACTCGTTAATAACGTCCGACTGAGTATCCAACATGGCTTGCCGCTGTTCTTCACTAACATCCGTTACAACATTTCCTGCTGCACGAATTTCATCCAGCGCTTCGGTTTGTGCGCGGCGTGAAATTTCTCGCTGTTCGATGGCCGTCTCTCTGGCGACATCGATAATTAGCGCCTGCTCATCTTCGTTGAGACGATCCCAGAATGGCTTTCCGATCAAGACAATTTGTGGGTTATAGTTATGACGCGTTAGCGTTATATATTGCTGAACTTCGTAATACTTGGATCCGAGAATGAAGGGAGCCGTTGTTTCCTGGCCATCCACGGCACCCGTTTCAAGCGCAGTATAAAGCTCTGTGACAGGCATGGGCGTTGCGTTGGCGCCCAGCGCTCTCCACATATCTACTAATAGCGGATTTTGTTGAACGCGAATTTTTAGCCCCTCGATGTCTTCCAAAGTTTCGACCTCGTGTGCATTGTTAGTCAAAAGCCGAAAGCCCTGTTCCCAAAAAGCGAGGCCTACGACATTATGCGCGGGCAACTGCTCCAGCAAGTGATCACCTACCTCTCCATCCAGTAGTGAATCCATGACCTCGGGATCTTGATAAATGAAAGGCAGGTCCAAAATACCGAAGTCTCGAACCTCATTGATCATATTTCCGGCATTCCACACCATCATTTCTACCACTCCGCCCTTGAGCGAGGAGAGCACCTGAACGTCCCCGCCTAAAGCACCATTCGCAAACACACGTGTATTCAGTTGGCCCCCACTTCGTTCTCTCAGTTTTTCTGCAAAAATATGCATTCCCTGAACGGGGGGCGTCCCTTCTTGCCCAGTCGCTGCGAACTTTATCGTATGGTTGCGATACTCCTGCGCTTGAACAGAAGAGGTCACACCGAGTACGAGAAGAGCCATCAATAGTTTTTTCATGGTTTTTTCCTGTCGTTGTATTAAAGTGATTTACTTGTTGTTGAAAAATTGTTAACCGCTTTTTTATGTCAGCTCGATAGCCAGGCAGCGGGCAACAATACGACCTCCGGCACGGCAATCATGATTGCCAACACGACGATCTCGGCCATTAAAAATGGCATCACACCTTTCGTTAACGCGCTGAACTCTAGCCGTCCGACGGCGCATACCACATTCAGCACCGTCCCTACGGGAGGCGTTATCAAACCAATAGCGCCTGTAATCATGAAAATGACACCGAAATAAATGGGGTCGACACCCGCGCTGACAACGACCGGCACCAGAATGGGACCTAACAGTAAAATGGTGGGCGTAAGATCCATGGCGGTACCAATGATCAATATCACCAGAACGACGGCAGCCACGAGAAGTTTGGGATGATCCATGATGGGCTCGATCAAGCCGATGATTTGACCGGGAATATCCGCAATCGTGATCATCCATGCGGGAATGGCTGCTGCCGCCACCAGAAACATGACCCCTGCCGACGTCTTTGCCGCACTAAAGGCAATGTCCGACAGCATGGAAAGCGTCAATTCTCGATAGATGAGGCAGGACACGGCTATAGCGTATACGGCGGCCACCGCAGCGGCTTCCGTCGGTGTCATGATGCCAAAACGAAGTCCGACTAGAATGATGACAGGTAGTAATAGCGCCCATACGCTATCCAACAGTGCCGCCCCCCTTTCACTCCAGGAAGCAGGTGCTTGCACTTCGAAATCGTTACGCCTTGCTATGATATTCCATGCGACACATAAAGCCGCTGCGATCATGATCCCCGGAGCAATTCCCGCTAGAAATAATTTACTGATCGATAAATTCGTAGCGACGCCAAAAACGATAAAGCCGATACTGGGTGGAATGATGGGGCCAATGATGGACGCTGAAGCGACCAATCCTGCTGAGGTCGGCTTGCTATAACCTGAATTGATCATCATGGGTAGCAGCAATGCCGTCAATGTCGCGGCGTCGGCCAGGGCGGAGCCTGAAAGGCTCGATAAAAGCACGCCAGCAAAGATCACGACATACCCCAAGCCTCCTTTACGATGGCCCACTAACGTTTTAGCAAGGTGAACGATTCTTTTCGATAACCCCCCCGCATTCATTACCTCGCCAGCTAAAATGAACAGAGGAATGGCCAGCATTGGAAAACTGTTCGCGGCATTGATCATGTTTTGTGCAATGATCTGTCCATCGAACAAGCCTATCTGCCACATCAACACGATGCCACTAACGATCAAGGCATACGCAATCGGGGTACCTAGCGCAAGAAAAGCCAGTAGCGAAGCGCTAAAGAATAGTACGGTCATTTCGAGCTCTCCCTATAAAAAAGCTTAACATCAACTTTTTAACTCACTGAAACTCAGGCGTAACAATCTCACTCTTTTAAAAATACAAACTGCAATATAAGAACAACTTAAAGTCGAAAAAACGACGCCAGAAGCATATAGAAAAGCCGATGAAAGCAATGTAGAGCTGGAAATAACCTCCTTATTCAGTATCATTTGATGCCAACTACCCTTAAGCAACAAAAGCCCTACTGCCAATATGACGATCTCGACGATGAATCGACATATTTCGCTATAAAGCCTGGGCAGCCGAGCGACGATGACATCGACAGCGATCAACCCTTTCTCATAGAGAACCAGGGCGGCGCCAATAAACGTCAGCCAAACGAAAAGCAGAGAAGAAATACCTTCTGCAATATAGATACTGCTATTGAAGGCATACCGCATCACGACATTCGAAAACACTAAAAGGGTTATGACAGCCATACAAAGCACGAGGAAATAGCGCATCACTTGGAGAGCAGCATTCTTTAATATCTTCATCGAGGAAGACCTTTGGCGTTGTTTTTCATTTCGCTAAGCTCAGCCCATCTTATAAATTCCGAATCAGGATTGAGCACGTATTCACACCCTAACCACTTAACTGATGACTGACAACTAATACTTTAGTATAAAATCCCGTGCTACTCTTGTTGGGGTCAAGGAAATAAGTTCGTCTCGGCTACGCTGGTCACTGTTGGCTGCCCTCGCTCTTGAGCCATGTGCCCATAAACGCGAACGGCCCCTCTTTCGAAGGGCCGTTCGTGCGTTTACGCGGGGCTTTTTGCTAGCCGCAGGCTAGTTCGACCTCGGTTAGCTTTGCGCCGAGTAGAGCACGCGAATTTTTAGCGTGTGCTCGACGTCGCGCAGGGCCTCAAGCGCCTGGGCGCCGTAAGCCTTGTCGACGTCGATGACCACGTAACCGACGCTTTCGTTGGTCTGCAGAAACTGACCAGCGATGTTGATGCCGTTTTCCGACAGCACGCGGTTGATCTGCGACATGACGCCGGGAACGTTGTCATGGATGTGCAGCAAGCGATGCTTGTCCGGGTGGGCGGGCAGCGCCACTTCGGGGAAGTTGACCGAGGTGATGGTGGTACCGTTGTCGGAGTAGGTGATCAGCTTCTCGGAGACCTCGATGCCGATGTTCTCCTGTGCTTCCAGAGTGGAGCCGCCGATGTGCGGGGTCAAAATCACGTTGGCCAGACCGCGCAGCGGGCTCTGGAACTCTTCGTTATTGCCCTTGGGCTCGACCGGGAAGACATCGATGGCGGCACCGTTGAGCTTGCCCGATTTAATCGCCTCGGCCAGCGGCTCGATTTCGACGACGCTGCCGCGTGCGGCGTTGATCAAGATGGCGCCATCCTTCATCGCCGCGATCTCTTTGGCGCCGATCATCCAGCGCGTGGAGGCGAGATCCGGCACGTGCAGGCTGACCACGTCGGCGCGACCCAGCAGCTCTTCGAGCGAAGACACCTGACTTGCGTTACCCATGCCAAGCTTGGTGATGATGTCGAAGTAGATGACGTGGAAGCCGAGAGACTCCGCCAACACCGAGAGCTGAGCGCCGATGCTGCCGTAGCCGACGATACCCAAGGTTTTGCCGCGCGCTTCGTGCGAGTTCTTGGCGCTCTTGAGCCAGCCGCCTTCGTGGGCGCGGGTGTTCTTCTCGGGAATGCCGCGCAGCAGCATGATCGCCTCGGCGAGTACCAGTTCGGCCACCGAGCGGGTGTTGGAGTAAGGCGCGTTGAAGACCACGATGCCGCGCTTGAGCGCCGCAGTAAGGTCGACCTGATTGGTCCCGATACAGAAGCAGCCCACCCCGACCAGTTTCTCTGCCGCTGCGAACACGCGCTCGTTGAGCTGGGTGCGGGAGCGGATGCCGATGAAGTGAACGTCGCTGATCTTCTCGATCAGCGCCTCTTCGTCGAGCGACGTCGAGAGCGTTTCGATGTTGGTGTAACCGGCGTTGAGAAAATTGTCCACCGCGCTCTGGTGGACGCCCTCGAGTAGCAGGATCTTGATCTTGCTCTTGTCCAGGGACGTTTTGGCCATGGCTGAATCAACCTCGTTGGTCGGCGACGGGCGCCGTGTATCGGTTCACGGGAGGCGCTATGGTAGCACAGCCAAACACCCTGACGCCGGGTGACGGCAAGGAAAAGTACGCACGCCGCCGTGCGTAGACGCCAAGGCAGGCACGCCCCCCAAGCCAGGGTGTATACTGTGCGTTTTGCGCAAACCATCGCCGCTGGCACCGTTTCACGAGTGACGTTTTGATGAGCGACGTTTTATGACCGAAAGCACCGACGCGACCACACCCCGCTCGCCCGCCGAGCCCGAGGACTTCGCCGCCACCATCACCCGGCTCGAAGGCATCGTCGAGCGCCTGGAGTCCGGCGAGCTGTCGCTCGAAGCCGCGCTCGGCGCCTTCGAGCAGGGCATTCACCTCGCCCGTGACGCCCAGTCGCGCCTCGACCAGGCCGAACTCAAGGTGCGCGCGCTGAGCGAAGACGACCAGGGCCGCCTCAAGGTCGCCCCCTTCGACGCCGCGCTGCCCAGCGAGCAGGCAAAAGACGACGGCCTCGAGGAAACGCCACCATGGTAGTCACCGACGCCGCCGATCTCGTCACTCTGCGCAAGGCCAGCCATGCGCGCGTCGATGCCGCCCTCACGGCGCTCTTCGACGATCAGCACGCCGTCAGCCCGCGCCTTGAAGCAGCCATGCGCCACGGTTTGCTGGTCGGCGGCAAGCGTTTACGCCCGCTTCTGGTCTATCTCGCCGGGCGCTCGCTCGGCGCCAGCGACGACGACCTCGACGCCCCGGCCGTTGCCATCGAGCTCATTCACGCCTACTCGTTGATCCACGATGACCTCCCCGCCATGGACGACGACGACCTGCGCCGCGGCCAGCCCACGGTGCACAAGGCCTTCGACGAAGCAACGGCGATTCTTGCCGGTGACGCCCTGCAGACGCTGGCCTTCGAGGTCATCGCCGAGGCCGCGCATCCGCGATCGTCTGCGCTGATCAAGACCCTGGCAAAGGCCTCCGGTCGCCATGGTATGGTGGCGGGCCAAGCGCTCGACCTTGCCGCCGTGGGCGGGCTACCCGATGCCAGCGCTCTCGCCCACATGCACGCCCACAAGACGGGGGCGTTGATCGTGGCGGCCGTACGCCTGGGCGGGCTCGTGGCGGTGGATGATCACGACCCGCGCCTGGCAGCGCTGACCCGTTACGCCGAGGCGATTGGCCTGGCCTTTCAGATTCACGACGACGTGCTCGACGTCATCGGCGACACCGCGACCCTAGGCAAGATCTCTGGAGCGGATGCAGCGCGGCAAAAACCCACCTATCCTAGCCTGCTAGGGCTCGAGGGAGCCCGACAGCGCGCTCAAGCGCTGAGCGACGAGGCCATCGCCGCGCTTGCGCCTTTAGGCGAGCGCGCCGCCCCTCTAGCCGATTTAGCCCACTACATGATCGAGCGCGACCACTAGACGATGCCCATGAAGCTGTTCGACGAGATTCCCCGCGAGCGTCCGGCGACGCCGCTGCTCGACTCCTTTGACCATCCCGCTACCCTGCGGGCCATGAACGCGACCCAGCTCGCCCAGCTTGCCGATGAGCTGCGCGCCTATCTGCTCTATAGCGTTGGCGTCTCCGGCGGGCACTTCGGTGCCGGGCTCGGCGTGGTCGAACTCAGCGTGGCGCTGCACCACGCCTTCGATACGCCCGAGGACCGTCTGGTGTGGGACGTGGGCCATCAGGCTTACCCCCACAAGATACTGACCGGGCGGCGCGAAGCGATGACCAGCATCCGACAGCACGGCGGGCTCGCCGCCTTTCCCCGGCGCGAAGAGTCGGCCTACGACACCTTCGGCGTGGGCCATTCGAGCACTTCGATCTCGGCCGCCCTCGGCATGGCACTCGCGGCCAAGGCGCGCGGCGATAAGCGTCGCGTTTGCGCGGTGATCGGCGATGGCGCGCTAACGGCCGGTATGGCCTTCGAAGCCCTGGCCCACGCCGGGCACGTCGATGCTAACTTGCTGGTGGTGCTCAACGACAACGAGATGTCGATCTCGGAGAACGTCGGCGGCATCGCCAACTACCTGGGTCGGATGATGGCGAGCACGCCCTATCTCAAGATGCGCCAGGAGGGTAAGAAGGTGCTGTCGCGCCTGCCGGGCGCGCTGGAGCTTGCCCGCCGCACCGAAGAGCACATGAAGGGCATGGTGAGCCCGGCGACGCTGTTCGAGGAGATGGGCTTCAACTACGTTGGCCCCATCGACGGCCACGATCTCGACGCCCTTACCCAGACGCTGCGTAACCTGCGCGACATGCCGGGCCCGCAGTTTCTGCATATCAAGACGCGCAAGGGCAAGGGGTTCTTGCCCGCCGAAGCCGATCCCATCGGCTACCACGCCATCACCAAGCTGGAGAAGCCCAGCGCCAAGCCTACGCCTGCACCGCTTAACCCCGCGCCGCCAAAGCCTGCGAAAAAGAAATACTGCAACGTCTTTGGCGACTGGCTCTGCGACATGGCCGCCGAGGACGAACGCCTGGTGGGCATTACCCCAGCGATGCGCGAAGGCTCGGATTTGATCCGCTTCTCCAAGACCTACCCCACGCGCTACTTCGACGTCGCCATTGCCGAGCAGCACGCGGTAACGCTGGCCGCCGGCATGGCCTGCGAAGGGATGAAGCCGGTGGTGGCGATCTACTCCACCTTTCTGCAGCGCGGCTATGACCAGCTGATCCACGACGTCGCGGTGCAGAAGCTCGATGTCACCTTTGCCATCGACCGCGCCGGGCTCGTCGGTGAAGACGGCCCCACGCACCACGGCAGTCTCGATCTCTCCTACCTGCGCTGCGTGCCCGATATGGTGATTCTGGCTCCCGCCGACGAGGCCGAGTGCCGCGCCATGCTGAGTGCGGCCTACCACCACCCGGGCCCGGCCGCCGTCCGCTACCCACGCGGCACCGGCCCCGGCGCGAGCATCCCCGAACATCTAGAGCCGCTTGCCATTGGTAAAGCCGAGGTGCGTCGCCACGCCGACGGCGAGGGCATGCGCATCGCGCTGCTCGCGTTCGGCAGCCTGAATGGCCCGGCCGCCGAGGTCGCCGAGCGCTTGGGCGCTACGCATATCAACATGCGCTCGATCAAGCCGCTGGACCGCGACGCCGTGTTGCATGCCGCCGACGAGCATGACCTGCTAGTGACGCTGGAAGAGAACGTGGTAGCCGGAGGCGCGGGCAGCGCAGTCAACGAGCTGCTTCAAGCCGAAGGCGTGCAGAGCGAAGTGCTCAACCTGGGCCTGCCCGACGCCTTCGTCGAACACGGCACGCCGGAAGAGCTTCTACACGACTGCGGCCTCGACGCCGAGGGCATCGAGGCCGCGATTCGCAAGCGCCTGCCGTAAGTCACTTGCGTTGAGTTGGCATGACGTTGAGTACTTGGCGTTGAGTGCATGGCGTTGAGCGACAGGACCGTCGATTTAACGACCGGCGGCGTTCAAGCGCTCGATAGCGTCCTTGGGCAGATCAAGATCGGCGGCGCCCAGGGTGTCGTCGAGCTGTTCGAGCTTGGTGGCGCTGGCGATGGGCGCAGTCACACCGGGGCGGGCGAGTAGCCAAGCAAGGGCCACCTGAGCCGGTTTGGCCGATAGCTCTTTGGCCACGGCGTCGAGCGTATCGAGCAGGCGCTGGCCGCGCGCGTCGAAATACTTCTCGACGAAGTCGGCGCGGGCTTGGCCCTTGGCGTCTTCGAAGCTTTTGTACTTCCCAGTCAAAAAGCCGCTGGCAAGCGAGAAGTAGCTCACCACGCCTACCTGGTTGGCTTTCGCTACCTCGGCGAGGCCGCCTTCGTACTCGTCGCGGTCATAGAGGTTATAGAGCGGCTGCATTAGCTCGTATCGCGGCAGCCCCTCGCGCTCGGCCACGTCGAGCGCCTGACGCAGACGGTCGGCGGAGTAGTTGGATGCACCAATGGTGCGCACCTTGCCCGCTTCGATGAGCTTGGAGAAAGCGATCAGCGTCTCCTCGAGCGGGGTGTTCTCATCGTCGATGTGGGCGAAGTAAACGTCCAGGTAGTCGGTTTGTAGGCGCTTGAGCGAGTCATTGACCGCCGCTTCAATATTGGCCGCCGATAGCCCCTTGCGCTGCTCCCACATGCCGACCTTGCTCATCAGCACGATGTCATCGCGCTTGCCGCTCTGTTTGAGCCACTTACCCAACACCTTTTCGGATTCGCCGCCCTGGTGGCCATCCACCCACGCGGAGTAGACGTCGGCCGTGTCCACGGCGTTGAAGCCACGTTCGACGAAGCGATCCAATAAGGCGAAAGAGCGCTTCTCATCGGCCGTCCAGCCAAAGACGTTGCCACCAAAGACGAGCGGGGCGATATGAAGCTCGGAACGTCCTAGTTCACGTTTTTGCATACTCTCCTCTCTTCCCTCTTCAAAGCGTGCTAACGATTTATCAGCTTGGCCTGAATCAGGTTAGTCTGAAATAGCGTCTTCGCCAGTAGCCGTGCCTTGGCGACTTGGGCGCACCTTGAGCGCGGGGCTGGCGCCGCCTGCCGGGCGAGCATCGATGAAGCCCCGGGCGTTTAGCTCGGCGCAGGCGCGCCGCACCAGAGCATGTTCGAGGGTTAGGCGGCGGGCGATGGTCGCCGAGGAGAGCTCACCTACGCCCGCCCCCTGGTAAACGGCGAGCAGCACCACGCTCGTCAGCGCATCCAACCCTGGATGCGCTGCCTGAAGGGCGGCGAGCTCACGCGCCAGCGCTTCGCTATCAGGCAATCCGACGGCTCGCTTCCAGGCGCACGGCTATCGACTTCGACGCCGGAGTGTGGCTCTTGTCGCCTTTATGATCGAGCGGAATCAGCGGGTTGGTTTCGGGGTAGTAAGCCGCTGCGCAGCCCTCGGGGGTATCGAAGGCGACGATCTTGAAGCCATCGACGCGGCGCTCGACGCCATCATTCGACTCGCCGATCAAATCGACCCACTGCCCCGCCTCGAAGCCCAGCCGGTCGATATCGGCGCGATTGAGGAATATCACCTGGCGCCCGTTTTCGATGCCCCGGTAGCGGTCGTTATAGCCGTAAACGGTGGTGTTGTACTGATCGTGCGAGCGCATGGTTTGCAGCGTCAGCCAGCCGTCGCGCGTAGCCAGCTGCTGGTGCATCACGCCTTCGGGCAGAGGGCCGCTTGAGAACTCGGCCTTGCCGCTCGAAGTCGGAAAGCGCAGCTCGAAGGCCGGGTTAGTTAGCCAGAAGCCGCGCGGGACACGCACCCGGGTATTGAAGTCCTCGAAGCCCGGGATGACTGCGGCAATATGCTCGCGGATGACGTCGTAGTCTTCGCGCATCGCGGCCCAGTCGACCACGTCGTTATCGAGGCCCGCGTCGTCGAATAACCGCTCGGCGATGCCGGTGAGAATGGCGATTTCAGAGCGTAGCGTTTTGTCCACCGGCGTGTTGATCCCGGCCGAGCCGTGCACCATGCTCATCGAGTCTTCGACGGTGATCAGCTGCGCTTCGCCCGCCTGGTTACGGTCGATTTCGCTACGCCCGATGCAGGGCAAAATCAGCGCCTCTTCGCCGGTGATCAGGTGGCTACGGTTGAGCTTGGTACTGATGAAGGCGGTCAAGCGGCAGTTGCTCATCGCTCGCTCGGTGACGCGGCTATCGGAGATGGCGCGGGTGAAGTTACCCGCAAGACCGATGAAGACCTTACCCCGCGCATCGCGCATGGCCTCGACGGCGGCCACCGAATCGACCCCGAAATCACGCGGCATGGCGCGGCCGTAGCGCTTCTCCAGGGCATCGAGCAGCGCCTTGGAGGGCTTCTCGAAAATGCCCATGGTGCGGTCGCCCTGGACGTTGGAGTGCCCCCGCACCGGCGAGGTACCAGCGCCGAGCTTGCCCAGGTTGCCGCAGAGCATGAGCAGATTGACGATCTCGCGCACGGTCACCACCGAGTGCACGTGCTGGGTGATGCCCATGGCCCAACAGATGATCGTCGCCTTCGAGCGGGCATAGAGCTCGGCGGCCTGCTCGATCTCATCGCGACCAAGGCCCGACTGAGCCTCGATATCGGCCCAGCTGGTCGCCTCGACGCAGGCGCGGTAGGCCTCTAGATGGCGCGTGTGCTGGGCCAAAAAGTCGTGATCGAGTACCGTTTCACCGGCAGCGTCGCGCTCGAACAGCGCCTTGGCCATGCCGCGCAGCACCGCCATGTCGCCGCCAAGCTTGGGGCGAAAGTAGTGCGAGCTGATGCGGTGGCTGCCGTTATGCAGCATCTCGAGCGGCTTTTGCGGGTCGGCGAACTTCTCCAGGCCGCGCTCTTTCAAGGTGTTGAACGTAACGATATCGGCGCCGCGCTCGGCTGCCTCGCGCAGGGTGCCGAGCATACGCGGATGGTTGGTGCCGGGGTTCTGGCCGAAAACGAAGATCGCCTCGGCGTGCTCGAAGTCCTCCAAGCGAACGCTACCCTTACCGGTGCCCAGCGCCTCGCCTAGCGCCACGCCGCTCGCTTCGTGGCACATGTTGGAGCAGTCCGGCAGGTTGTTGGTGCCGTAAAGGCGCGCCAGCAGCTGAAAGACGTAGGCCGACTCGTTACCCGCCTTGCCGGAAGTGTAGAAAATAGCGTCATCGGGCGTGGGCAGCGCCTTGAGCTCGCGGGCGATGAGATCGAGTGCGGCGTTCCAACCAATCGGCTCGTAGTGGTCAGTATCGGCGTTGTAGCGCATCGGTTCGACCAAGCGCCCCTGATCCTCGAGCCGGTAGTCGTCCCAGCGCTTGAGCTCGCTGACGCTGTGTTTGGCGAAGAACTCTCGCGTGACGCGCTTGGACGTGGCTTCCCAGGTGACTGCCTTGACGCCGTTTTCGCAGAACTCGAAGGAGGAGCCGTGTTCGGGGTCGCCCCAGGCGCAGCCAGGGCAGTCAAAGCCGTCCGGCTGGTTGAGCTTGAACAGCGAGCGCGCGTTCATACCAGGCGAGCGGCCATGAAGTAAGTGCTTGCTCACCGCCTTAAGCGCCCCCCAGCCACCAGCCGGATTACGATATTCGAAGACTTTGGGGTCTTTGGCCGGGGTATCGGGCGTAGTATCGGTATCGGTCGTGGACATGGAGAGCCTCCTGGCAGGCGAGATAGATCATTCTTGGGAGCAGGGCAGTCTTAGCGACGCGCGTTCATGCTGCATTCATGGCCTCCATGTTAGTACCTTTGCCCATGAAATTGGATGCTGGCGTGTAAGGCGAGTTCATCTCAAGCGCAAGGCTGCTATCCTTTTAACCGCGTTTCGATGTCCTTTTTCGACCTTGATACAGGTACTCAATACACCATGTTAGTGATGATGCTTCTCTTCGGTTTGATCGGTTACGCCCTGGGCGGCTGGATGGGGCTACTGCTCGGTGGCGGGCTTGGCTGGTGGCTGTCGAACCGCCTACGCCGTCGCCTGCTAACGGCGCGCATGCAAATTCAGGAAGGCTTTCTCGATTCGATCTTCGCCGTGATGGGATGCCTGTGCCAAGCCGATGGCAAGGTCAGCGAAGGCGAGCTCGGCGCTGCCGAGAAGGTCTTCGACCAAATGCGCCTACAGGGCGAACAGCGCGCCCAGGCGCGGCGCGCTTTTGAACGCGGCCGAGAGGCCAATTTCGATCTCGACGCCGAGCTTGCCCGCGTTAGCCAGCTCACCCAACGCCAGCCGATTCTGCGTCAGCTCTTTTTGCAGGTTCAGCTCACCGCCATCGCCGCCGATGGCGTACTGCATCCCGAAGAGCACGCTATGATTCTGCGCGTGGCGCGCGGCGTCGGCTGCAGCGAAGCCGAAGTCCAGCAGATCGAAGCCATGCTGCACGGCGCCTCCGCCAACGCCCACGCCTCAAGCGAAGAGAGCCTCAAGGACGCCTACCGCGTGCTCGGCGTGAGCGAAAGCGCCAGCGACGCCGAAATCAAGAAAGCCTATCGCCGCTTGATGAGCCAAAACCACCCCGACAAGCTTGCTGGCAAGGGGCTGCCAGAGAGCATGCGCGAGGTGGCCCAGCAGCGCACCAGCGAAATTGGCAACGCCTATGAGCGTATTCGCCAGGCGCGTGGCGGCTAGCCGGAGTCAGCCCGTGCTCAGCACCACCGGCCCCCATAGGCAGAGGAAGATCGCCATGATGATGGTGATCGGCAATCCGGATACCAGGTAGTCCTTGAACCGATAGCCCCCGACAAGCACCTGGCTCATGGCCACGGCTCCGATGGGCGTGGCCGTGGCCACGTTGGAGGCCACGGCGATGGCCAGAGCAAAGGCGTAGGGGTCGTAGCCGAGCGTAGCGGCGATCTGAATGAAGATCGGCGCCATCATCGCTGCGGTGGCGGTATTGGACATCAAATTGGTCAACAGCACCGTCAGCAAAATGCTGGCCGCGTAGAGAATCCAGAAGTTGTCACCGATCAGCGCCACGGCGCCATCGGCCAGCATCCGCCCAGCCCCCGAGTCGTTCATCCCCGCCGCGATCCCCTGGGCGAAGACCAACAGCAAGATGGTGTTCCAGTCGATGCGCTGCATGCAGGGTTTGAAATCGACGCAGCGGGTCGCCAGTACGATGGCCGCGCCGATAATGGCGGTAATCCCGATCGGAAACAGGCCACTGACGAACGAGACGATACAGAACAGCATCGTCAGCCCCGCAATCCAGGTCTTCCCGGAAATCGCGATCTCTTCGCCCTGGGGCACGTCGCTACTCGCCTCGTCGGAGAAATCGAAGGTCTTGTTCTGTACGCGATAGCCGATGAAGGCGACGTAAAGAATCAGCAAGATGAAGCAGGGCCCGGCCAGCAGCGCAAAATCGAAAAGGCCGATGGGGGCAAAGTCGTAGGACTCCAGCACGTTGTTGACCAGCGGCTGGGGCGTCGACCCTACCAGGGTCATGGTGCCGCCGATGGAGGCGGCAAGCGCAATCGGCATGAGCAGGTTCTTGTTACGGATGCGCCCGCCCGATTTGGCGGCGATGGCGCCGACCAGGGGTATGAAGGTCGCCATGGTCGCGGTGTTGCTCAAAAACGCCGAAAGCGACCCGGTAACCAGCATCAGCAGAATGATTAGCGATAGCTCGTTTTGCACGAAGCGGCTTTTGACGATCTTGTTACCGATATAGAGCACCAGTCCGGTTTGGAATAGCGCATCCCCGACGATCATCATGCCAAAGACCAGCATGACCACCGTACTGGCGAAGCCTGCATAGACGCTTTCGGGGCCAGTGGTGCCGAGAAGATAGAAGGCGAGTGCCGAGAGCAGTGCCGTCACCGCGATCGTAATGCGGTCGATGATGAAGGCGATGAGGGTCACGATGATGATGATGATGGCGACCCACGACTTGTCTAGCTGGAGAACCCAGTCAAGCATTCGAGAAGTCCTTATGAGCGTAAGTTCAGGGGGAGATAACGGGCATTACGTGACGCCCGTTTTTGTTATGGTCGACGCCCGGTGCGGCGAAGGGTCGCATTTAGCCAACCGCCCCCTATCTCGAACAAGAGAAAAAAAGTGCCGAATCCATTCCATACGCTCATGGAAAGCGCCGTCATCGCGACGGTAGTTAGTGTGCTATTTGTCAATCCCACCATGGTCGTGGCGGGTTAGCGGTCGCGGTCGACGTCCTGGGCCTGAATGAAATCATCCAGCGCCATCATATGGCCGAGCTTGCCCGCCTTGGTCGAAAGGTAGTGTTCGTTATGCGGATTGAGGCCCGTGGTTAAAGGCACGCGCTCGGTCACGTTGACGCCATCGCGGGTCAGGGCATCGACCTTACGCGGATTGTTGGTCATCAGTTTGAGGCCGGTGACGCCGAGATGGTCGAGCATCGGCGTGCAGATGTCGTAACGGCGCATGTCGGCGCCAAAGCCCAGACGCTCGTTGGCTTCGACCGTATCGGCGCCTTGATCCTGTAGGTTATAGGCGCGGATCTTGTTCAACAGGCCAATGCCGCGGCCTTCCTGGCGCAGATAGAGAAGCACCCCACGGCCCTCTTCGGCGATACGCTTGAGCGCCGCTTGGAGCTGATAGCCGCAGTCGCAGCGCATGGAGAAGAGCGCATCTCCGGTCAAACACTCCGAATGCACCCGCCCAAGCACGGGTTCGCCCCCGCTGACATCGCCAAGCGTCAGCGCGACGTGCTCCTTACCGGTCGCCTCGTCCTCGAAGCCATGCATGGTGAAGGTGGCCCAGGGCATGGGCAGCCGACAAGCGGCAATGAAGCGAATGGTCACGTATTACCCCACGGATCAACCAAAACGGTATTGAGCGGAGCTAGTTTAACAGGAAGCCATTTCCGTCTCACTGCTGTTGACCTAGACAAGGCAGATAACGCTCGCACGATTAACCGCGACAATACGGCATGAAACTCCGAGTATTTTTAAAGTAGTATTGGGACGACACACGTATTTTCCACGATATAACTGTATGGAAAAGGGGCAATTTCAAATGCCCATCCGTTCAGAGAGCAAAGCGCCAGCCACGCCATCACCGATAGTTCTGGATTCCCATGCTGCTACTTTCACTAATTGCAGGGCCTTTCATTGCCAGTCTCGTCGCCGCCTTACTGCCGACGGATGCCCGTAACCGCGAGTCTTGGCTGGCGGGCATCGTGGCGCTATCCGGGCTGCTGGTCACAAGCTACCTGTACACCCAGCTGGGTGCAGACGGGGTGGTGCAGCGCGAGTTCGACTGGCTGCCGGCGTTCGGGCTGAACCTGGTGCTGCGCATGGATGGACTGGCGTGGCTGTTCGCCATGCTGATCCAGGGGATCGGACTGCTCGTGGTCATCTACGCACGCTACTACATGTCGCCGAAGGACCCGGTGCCGCGCTTCTTCTCCTTTCTGCTCGCCTTCATGGGCTCGATGCTCGGGGTGGTGCTGTCGGGCAACCTCATCCAGCTGGTGGTGTTCTGGGAGTTGACCAGCGTGACCTCGTTTCTGCTCATCGGCTACTGGCACCACCGCGCCGATGCCCGGCGCGGCGCACGCATGGCCTTCACCGTCACCGCAAGCGGCGGTCTTTGTCTGCTGATCGGGGTCTTGCTGCTCGGGCACATGGTGGGCAGCTACTCGCTGGACGTCGTACTGGCCTCCGGGGACGTGATTCGCGAGCACGACCTGTATCTTCCCATGCTCGTGCTGGTCGCCCTCGGCGCGCTGACCAAGAGCGCCCAGTTCCCGTTCCATTTCTGGCTTCCCCACGCCATGGCGGCCCCGACCCCGGTCTCGGCCTTTCTGCACTCCGCTACCATGGTCAAGGCCGGCGTGTTTTTGCTGATGCGCCTGTGGCCAGCACTTTCGGGCACGCCGGAGTGGACCTGGATCATCATGGGTGCCGGGGTCTGCACCATGCTGATCGGCGCCTTCACCGCCATCTTCCAGCACGACCTGAAGGGGCTGCTCGCCTACTCGACCATCAGCCATCTTGGGCTGATCACCGTTTTGCTGGGTATCGGCACCCCGCTGGCGCTGGTCGCCGCGGTCTTTCATACCTTCAACCATGCGACGTTCAAGGCCTCCTTGTTCATGGCAGCGGGCATCATCGATCACGAGACCGGCACCCGGGACATGCGCCACCTTCGCGGGCTCTATGCGTCGCTGCCCTATACCGCGACCCTGGCGATCGTCGCCAGCGCCGCCATGGCCGGGGTGCCGCTGCTCAACGGCTTCATCTCCAAGGAGATGTTCTTCGCCGAGGCACTGGCGGTGGGCTCGGCCCGCAACTGGGGCATGTCCATCGCCGCCGTCTTGATGGGCATCTTCGGGGTGGCCTACTCGTTGCGCTTCATCTACGTCTTCTTCGGCCGACAGCCCGATGACCTGCCAAGACAACCCCACGAGCCGCCACGCTGGATGCGCTTTCCCGTGGAGTTTCTGGTGCTGTGCTGTCTGGTCGTGGGGATCATTCCGGGCCTGAGCATCGGTCCGTTTCTGAGCGCGGCGGTCACGTCGGTGCTCGGTGAGGCCGTGCCCTACTATAGTCTGGCGGTCTGGCACGGCTTCAATCTGCCGCTGGCGATGAGTCTTCTCGCCCTGGCGGGTGGGGTGGCACTGTACGCATGGCTACGGGCTCGCTACGGATTGATCCAGTCCACCTACGTGCCCTTTCTCGGGCGCTTCAACGGCAAGCAGGCCTACGAGAACACCATGCTTCGGCTGTCCGCCAGCGCCTCGCTTCTGGAGAAGCTGCTGGGTACCCGCCGCCTGCAGCCCCAGCTTCTGCTGATGATCGTGCTGCTGCTGGCGGTGCCGACGCTGATCGTGCGCCCGGTGTCACTTCTCGCTCTGCCCGCCAACGGCGAGTTCTCCTGGTTGTTCGCCGGGCTCTGGGTAATCGGCGCCGTCTGCGCTCTCGGGGCGGCTTGGCAGGCCAAGTACCATCGCCTAGCGGCGTTGAGCCTGGTCGGTGGCGTCGGAATCACCGTGAGCCTGGCCTTCCTGTGGCTGTCGGCTCCGGATCTGGCGCTGACCCAGCTCATGGTAGAGACCATCACGACGGTGCTGATCCTGCTGGGCCTGCGCTGGCTGCCGCCGCGGATCACTCCGAGGGAGCTGAACATCACCCCGTCCCGGCGCGCACGGCTGCGCCGCGCCCGGGATATGGTGGTGGCGGTCTGCGCGGGGCTCGCCATGGCGCTGGTCAGCTACGTCGCGCTGCTGCGCGGCCCGTCCACCGGGGGGATTTCCGACTTCTTCCTGACCCGCGCCTTGAGCGAAGGCGGCGGCAGCAACGTGGTCAACGTACTGCTGGTGGATTTCAGGAGCATCGACACCCTGGGCGAGATCGCGGTGCTGGCCATCGTTGCTCTGACGGTCTACGCCCTGTTGCGGCGCTTTCGCCCGGCTCCGGAAAGCCTGCCGATTCCCGCCCAGCAGACCAACAGCGTCGACCCCGCTGCGGGTCAGACACCGATCCAGCAGGTGGAGATCGGTTACCTGAAGGTGCCCAGCGTCTACCTGCGCCTGTTGCTGCCGATCATGGGGGTCATCGCTGCCTACTTCTTCATTCGCGGGCATAACCTGCCCGGTGGCGGCTTCGTGGCCGGGTTGACCTTCTCCGTCGCCATCATCGTGCAGTACATGCTGGCCGGCACCCAGTGGGTGGAGAGCCACCTGCGCCTGCAACCCCACCGCTGGATCGCCTTCGGGCTCTGGATCGCCTGCGTGACAGGCATGGGGGCCTGGCTTCTGGGCTATCCGTTCCTGACCAGCCATACCGCCCACTACACGCTGCCGGTACTGGGCGAGATCCACCTGCCCAGCGCCTTCGTCTTCGACTTGGGGGTCTTCGGCGTGGTGGTCGGGGCCACGCTGCTCATCCTCACCGCCCTCGCGCACCAGTCCGTGCGCAGCCACCGCTTGCCGGCCACCACGGCGGCGCCCGTCGCCGCTCACAAGGAGATCTTCTGATGGAAGCCGTGATCGCCATCGCCATGGGCATCATGTTCGGCGCCGGGGTCTGGCTGCTGCTGCGCCCGCGAACGTTCCAGGTCATCACCGGCCTGCTGCTGGTGTCCTACGCGGTCAACCTGTTCATCTTCATCATGGGGCGGCTCACTCTCAACCGGCCGCCGCTGACCCTGGCGGAAGGGACCATCGACCCGGCGCTCTACGCCGACCCGATGCCCCAGGCGCTGGTGCTGACCGCCATCGTCATCGGCTTTGCCACCACGGCGCTGTACCTGGTGGTGATGATCGGCGCCCGGGGTCTGACCGGCACCGACCACGTTGACGGCAAGGAGACCCACTGATGCCTCTTTCCTGGGTTCAACACCTGATCCTGGCCCCGATCCTGGTGCCCCTGATCGTCGGCGCCGGGCTCGTGCTGATCAACGAGCGCCATCACCAGCGCAAGTTCCTGATCAACCTGGCGGCCACCCTGTCGATGCTTTGCACCGCCGTGGCCCTTCTGCTGCTGACGGACCAGGAGCACTGGCCGGCGGGTATCGGGGTGTATCTGTCCGCCAACTGGGCGGCGCCGTTCGGCGTGGTGCTGCTGGTCGACCGGCTGACGGCGGTGATGCTGCTGCTATCTTCGATGCTGGCCAGCGCCTCCCTGATCTTCGCCATGACCCGCTGGAGCCGGATCGGGGTCCACTTCCATTCGTTGTTCCAGTTTCTGATGATGGGCATCAACGGGGCTTTTCTGACCAACGACCTGTTCAACCTGTTCGTGTTCTTCGAGGTCATGCTGGCGGCCTCTTACGGCCTGGTGCTGCACGGCTACAACACCACCCGTATCCGGGCGGGGATGCAGTACATCGTCGTGAACCTCTTGGCGTCGTTCTTCTTCTTGATCGGGGTGGCCTTGATCTACGCCACCGCCGGCACGCTGAACATGACCGACTTGGCCGGGCGCCTAGAAGGGCTGAACCCGGAGGACCTGGTGCTGTTGAAGATCGGCGTGGTGATCCTGGCCCTGGCGTTTCTGACCAAGAGCGCCATGTGGCCGCTGGGCTTCTGGCTGCCGACCACCTACTCCGCCGCTTCGCCCCCGGTGGCGGCGATGATGGTGCTGATGACCAAGATCGGCGTCTACGTGCTGATTCGCCTTTGGCTGTTGCTGTTCTCCGAGGGTCCTGCGGCGGGCTTCGGCTTCGATCTGCTGCTCGTCGGCGGGCTCGCGACTCTGGCCTTCGGCACCATCGGCATCCTGGCAAGCCAGGAGCCCGGGCGAATGGCGGGCTACGCCGCGGTCATCTCCTCCGGCACGCTGCTGGCGGCGGTGGGCTACGGTGAGCCGGCCCTGATCAACGTGGCGCTGTTCTACATGATCAGCTCGACCATCGCCGTGGCGGCCTTCTTGCTGTTGATCGAACTCGTCGAACGCATTCGCGTGCCGGGAGCCGCCATGCTGGCGCTGACCATGGAGGCCTTCGGTTTGGAGGACAAGCCCGGCGAGCCCGTGGGCAAGGCCATTCCCGGAGCGCTGGCCTTTCTCGGGCTGGCGTTCGCCTGCTGCGCCCTGATCATCACGGGGCTTCCGCCGCTGTCCGGGTTCATCGCCAAGTTTGGGCTGTTCCATACCCTGCTCGACACAAGTTCTGTCGGCGCCGGTATCGATCTGATCACCTGGATCATGATCGCGTTGGTGGTGCTGTCGGGACTTGCCGGCATCATCTCGCTGATGCGCTTTGGTGTGCGCACCTTCTGGGCGGCCCAGAACCCGGCGGCCCCGCACCTGCAGCGCTCAGAGGTCATGCCGATCACCGCACTTTTGCTGGTGTGCGTGCTGCTCACCGCTCAGGCGGGCCCGACCCTGGCCTATCTCGAACGCAGCGCCGAGCCGTTGCGCCAGCCAGCGCTCTATCTCGATCGTCTGGAGGCGTCGCAGACGGTGGATGGTTCTCTGACGGAGGCCGCGCTATGACCCGCTGGCTTCCCTCCCCGGTCCTATCCGCGGCGCTGCTGGTGATGTGGCTTCTGCTGAGTCAGAGCATCGCCCCCGCCCAGATCCTGCTCGGCGCCGCGATCGCCCTGTCCGCGCCGCTTTTGGCCAGGTCCCTGCGCCCGCTCGCTCCGGCGCCCTTTCGCAAGCCCTGGGTGCTGGCTCGGCTGCTGTTCATGTCGATGGTGGAGATCGTGCGCTCGTGCTTCAACGTCAGCCGCATCATCTTGTTCAAGTCCAAGGGGGTAGAGTCCCAGTTCATTCGTATTCCCCTCGATCTCAAGGACCCTTATGGACTGGCACTGCTGTCGTGTCTGATCAACTCGACCCCGGGGACGGTCTGGGTCGAGCAGTTGCCCGGCTCGAACGACCTGGCCCTGCACGTCTTCGACCTTCACGATGAGCAGTGGTGGATCGATACCATCAAGACCCGCTACGAACAGCCATTGATCGAGATCTTCGACCATGAATAAGGAGCGTTTCTCATGACGGCTCTGCTCTCTTTAGCCATCGACATCACCCTGCTGAGCGTCATTTTGGCGATGCTGTTGTGCATGATCCGGCTCCTGCTGGGGCCCACCGCCCAGGACCGAGTGCTCGCCCTCGACACCCTCTGGATGTGCGCCATGCTGCTGGCCCTGGCCCTCGGCCTGCGCTTTGCCAGCGTCATCTATTTCGAAGCGGCGATGCTGATCGCCCTGACGGGCTTCGTCTCCACCGTCGCCCTGACCAAGTTCCTGATGCGCGGCGAGGTGATCGAATGACCCCGGAACTCGACACCCTCCCGGTCTGGGTCAGCCTGCCAGTAGCACTGCTGTTGCTGCTGGGTAGCACCATCGTCTTGATCGGCGCGCTGGGTTTGGTAAAGTTGCCGCACTTTTTCCAGCGCATTCACGGACCCGCCATCACCATCACCCTCGGCACCGGCGCCATTCTCGTGGCCTCCATGATCTACTTCTCGGCGCTCCAGTCCCGGTTGGTGATCCATGAGGTGCTGATCACCGCGTTCATCATGCTGACCGCGCCGGTGGTCGCCATGCTGATCATGCGCACCGCCGTATACCGCGACCTGCGCGCCCGAGAGCGGGGTAAGGCGCCTCCCACGGACCAGAATGGCAAAGTCGGCGAGGTCTATCCTTTCTCGACGAAAAAGTCTTTCTCGACGAAGAAGTGATGTGGCGGCGAGGCGACCACGACCATCCGTCTTCGCCGCCCCAGACGCCCGCTGGGATCTGACGTACACTGGCCGTCCTTCAAGCGCGGCCCGCCCATTGTCCAAGAGCCTTGTCATGACCACGACTTTCCTGCACAACGACCGCTTTCTTCGCGCGCTGGCGCGCCAGCCCGTGGACCGCACCCCAGTCTGGATGATGCGCCAGGCCGGGCGCTACCTGCCGGAGTACCGCGCTAGCCGCGCCGATGCCGGTAGCTTCATGGACCTGTGCCGCAATCACGATTTGGCCTGCGAGGTGACTCTGCAGCCGCTGGAGCGCTATCCGCTGGATGCCGCCATCCTGTTCTCGGATATCCTCACCATTCCGGATGCCATGGGGCTCGGGCTCTACTTCGAGACCGGCGAGGGGCCGAAATTCAAAAAGACCGTGCGTACCCCGGAAGAGGTCGCCGCGCTTACCGCGCCCAATGCCGAGCGCGATCTGGATTACGTTATGCGGGCGGTTTCGACCATCCGCCGCGAACTGAATGGCCGCGTACCGCTGATCGGCTTCTCCGGCAGCCCCTGGACGCTAGCCACCTATATGGTCGAGGGCGGTTCGAGCAAGGACTTCCGCCACGTCAAGACCATGCTCTACGACACGCCGGATGCCATGCACCAGTTGCTCGACACCCTGGCCCAGGCGGTCACCGACTACCTCAACGCCCAGATTCGCGCGGGCGCTCAGGCGGTGCAGATCTTCGACACCTGGGGTGGGTCACTGTCGACGCCAGCGTATCTCGAGTTCTCCCTGCGCTACATGGAACAGATCGTTTCGGGCTTGATTCGTGAGCACGACGGCCGCCGGGTACCGGTGATCCTGTTCACCAAAAACGGCGGCCAGTGGCTCGAACACATCGCCTGCGCCGGTGCCGATGCGCTGGGCCTGGACTGGTCTACCGAGCTGAGCAACGCCCGTGCCCGAGTGGGCCATAAGGTAGCGCTTCAGGGCAACCTGGACCCCAACGTCCTCTTCGCCCGCCCCTCGGCGATCCGCGCCGAAGTCGCGCGCGTATTGGAAAGCTTCGGCGCCGGGCCTGGTCACGTCTTCAACCTGGGCCACGGCATCAGCCAGTTCACCCACCCAGATAACGTCACCGCCTTCATGGAGGCGCTGCACGAACTCAGCCCGCAGTACCATCAGGGTATTCCGACTCACTCCCCCACCCCCACCTCAGGAGCCAATTGATGAGCGAATTACGCGACGACCAGTGGTTTACCGAAGTCTTTGACAGCCACGGCAGCGCCTTCTCGCTGAAAGTCTCTGAAAAGCTGCTGGATGTGCAGAGTGAGTACCAGCACCTGGAAGTTTACGCCACCGAAACCTACGGCAACCTGATGGTGCTCGACGGCTGCGTCATGCTCACCGACCGCGACAACTTCCTCTACCACGAGATGATCGCCCACCCGGTGCTCTTTACCCACGCCGACCCCAAGCGCGTAGTGATCATCGGCGGCGGTGACTGCGGTACGCTCAAGGAAGTGCTGCGCCACGAGGGCGTAGAGAAAGTGACCCAGATCGACATCGACGAAGAAGTCACCAAGGCCGCCGAGCGCTTCTTCCCGAGCCTGGTCGAATCCAACCACGATCCGCGTGCGGAGCTTCTGTTCGCCGATGGCGTGAAGTGGGTCGACGAGGCCGAAGACGACAGCATCGATGTCTTGATCATCGATTCCACCGACCCGGTAGGGCCTGCCGAAGGGTTGTTCAAGACCGACTTCTTGAAGCGCTGCCACCGCATTCTCAAGCCGGGCGGCATCATGGTGCAGCAGAGCGAGTCACCGCTTTACCACAGCGACTCGATCATTCGCGAACTGCGCGGCGATATGAAAAAGGCGGGCTTCGAAAGCGTCGCTACTCTGCCCTTCCCGCAGCCGGTCTACCCCTCTGGCTGGTGGAGCGTGACGCTGGCCGGTAAGGGCGTAAGCGTCGAGCGTTTTCGTGAAGAGGCCGCCACCGCCACTCAAATGCCGCTTCAGTACTACACGGCTGAAGTCCACCGTGGCGCCCTGGCGCTGCCGCCGTTTATGCGCCAAGCGTTCGCTGAGTAGGCCAAACGAATAAATAGGCCAGCGGATAAAAAAGCGTTTAGATAATAAATGACGCCTAGAGAACAAATGGCGCATAGTCGAAGGCCGGGCACTGCTCGGCCTTTTGCGTTTCATCCTGCGCTGTTTTCGTACCGCTCTTTCGTACCGCCACGTTAAGGAACAACAAATGAATAACGTTCGCTGGTTGGGTGCTTCTCTTTTGCTAATGGCGCCATCGCTTGCCCTGGCAAGCACGCTGGAAACCGTACAGGCGCGGGATAGCCTGCGCTGCGGTGTCAACGCCGCCCAGCCGGGCTTCTCGGCGCTGGACGACGACGATACCTACCAAGGGCTCGATACCGAGATCTGCCGCGCCGTGGCCGCTGCCGTGTTCGGCGATGCCACCAAGGTGGACTTCGTCCCCCTGGACTCGGTCGAGCGCTTCGCCGCGCTCCAGTCGGGTGAAGTCGATTTGCTTGCCCGCACCACCACCTGGACCTCGCAGCGCGATACCACCATGGGCCTCAACTTCACCGGCGTGAGCTACTACGACGGCCAGGCCTTCATGGTGGCGAGCGATCTAGGCGTACAGAGCGCCCAGGAGCTCGACGGCGCGGCGATCTGTACCCAGTCGGGCACTACCAGCGAACTCAACCTCGCGGACTACTTCCGCACCCAAGGCATGGAGTTCACCGCCGTGGTGTTCGATTCACCCGAGCAGTCGATCGTCGGCTTCGAGGCGGGCCGCTGCGACGTGCTCAGCACCGATGCCTCGCAGCTCTACGCCCAGCGTATTCAGCTGGCCGACCCCAATATGGCGGTGGTACTGCCCGAGATCATCTCCAAAGAGCCGCTGGGTCCGGCGGTGCGCCAGGGCGACGACCAGTGGTTTAACATCGTCAAGTGGTCACTTTTCGCCATGCTCAACGCCGAGGAGTACGGCGTTACCAGTGAGAATGTCGATGAAATGCTCGCATCCGAAAACCCCGACATCGCCCGCCTGCTGGGCCAAGACGGCAACTATGGCGAGGGCATGGGCCTTGCGGCCGACTGGGCCTACGCCATCGTCAGCCAAGTAGGCAACTACGCCGAGATCTATGCCCGCACGGTGGGTGAGGCATCGCCGTTCAACATTTCCCGCGGCCTGAACGCGCTGTGGAAGGATGGCGGCATTCAGTACGCCCCGCCCATTCGATAAGTTCATACGCTCGATGAGGTGCCTCGCTATCTTGCCGACGGCGTCATCGAGCGCATCCCTCGACATTCGTCATGTCGATCACGCACCAAAACGGCGCGCCCGCTAGCGGCTGGCGCACCGTTTTGCCGCTGCACTTTGGTAGAAACGTGCGTGGAACTGCGTTGAAAATGCACCGACCTCGCGCTGCGGTTTTTCTGGCATCTTCCTTGCTAGCGTTAAGGGTCATGCTTTGCATGCCGAAAACGCGTCATAACGCACAATTACACAGCTCTAATTACGAGATAGCACCATCTCGAGGAAGGGGACTTACATGCTGAATAAGAAAAAACGGGTATTGATGACCTCTGCAGGCGCCATGTCACTACTCGGCGTTGCTACCTTCGGTGCGGCGGCGGCCAGCGCCGATACGCTACAAGAAACCATCGACCGCGGCGCGGTACAGTGTGGCGTCAGCGACGGCCTGCCCGGCTTTTCCGCGCCGGATGGCGACGGCAACTGGCAGGGTCTGGACGTGGACGTGTGCCGGGCAATCGCCGCCGCCGTGCTCGGTGACGCCGACGCCGTCAACTACATTTCGCTGAACGCCGTCGAGCGCTTCACTGCGCTGCAGTCCGGCGAGGTCGACGTGCTTTCGCGCAACACCACCTGGACCACTACGCGCGACACCACGCTGGGGCTTAACTTCGCCGGGGTCAATTTCTACGACGGCATCGGCTTCATGGTCAGCCGCGATCTTGGGCTATCCAACGCCTCCGAGCTCGATGGCGCCGCCATCTGTATCCAGTCAGGCACCACGACCGAGCTCAACGTGGCCGACTACTTCCGCGCCAACGACATGGAATTCGACCCCATCGTTTTCGACACCTCCGAGCAGACCGTGGGTGGCTTCCAGGCCGGACGCTGCGACGTGCTGACGTCGGATACTTCGCAGCTTGCGGCGCTACGCATCCAGCTCGACGACCCCGAAGGCGCGGTCATCCTGCCCGACATCATCTCCAAAGAGCCGCTGGGCCCGGTGGTACGCCAGGGCGACGACATGTGGTTCAACATCGTCAAGTGGTCGCTGTTCGCCATGCTCAACGCCGAAGAGTACGGGGTTACCAGTGAGAACGTCGACGACATGCTCGAATCCGAAAACCCCGACATCGCCCGCCTGCTGGGCCAAGACGGCAACTATGGCGAGGGCATGGGTCTCGAAGCCGATTGGGCCTACAACATCGTAAGCCAAGTGGGCAACTACGCTGAAAGCTTCGAGCGTAACGTCGGCATGGGCTCACCGCTTGAGATCGAACGCGGCGCCAACGCGCTGTGGAACCAGGGCGGCTTCCAGTACGCACCGCCGATTCGCTAAGCGTCTCGTTTGACCGGCCCGCCTCGGAGGTACGTATAAGCGTACACCATGGGCGGGCCCTTCGATTGCCCCTGCATATCGCGGAGACGCCTCCCATGTCGGTAAGACCCAACGCTCGCCCCGTCGGCCACAAGCCGCCGTTCTGGCGCGACCGCGCCAAACGCGCGCTCATTTTTCAGTTTCTGCTGATCACGGCCGTCATCGCCTTCTTGCTCTACATCGTCGGCAACGTTCAGGCCAACCTTTCCGCTCGCGGTATCACCACGGGTTTCGGCTTTCTCGACAACACCGCCGGGTTCGGCATCGTCCAAAGCTTGATCGACTACTCCTCCCAGAGCACTTATGGGCGCACCTTTTTGGTCGGGCTGCTCAATACCCTGCTGGTCGGTGGCCTTGGGGTCGTGGCGGCGACGCTAGTCGGCTTCATCATCGGAATCGCTCGGCTCTCGCCCAACTGGCTGATCGCTCGCTTGGCCTCTGGCTATATCGAGACCTTTCGTAACATCCCGCTACTGTTGCAGATTTTCTTCTGGTACTTCGCCGTACTGCGCACCCTTCCAAGCGCCCGCGATAGCTTCTCCTTTGGTGAGGTGATGTTCTTGAACGTGCGCGGGCTCTACCTGCCCGAGCCACTGTTCGAATCTGGCTTTGGCCTGGTGCCGCTGAGCCTCGTCGTCAGCGTCATCGCAAGCGTTGCGCTGATCCTCTGGAACCGGCGCCGACTCGATGCCACGGGCAAACGCCTGCCGGTCGTGTGGCTGACGCTTGCGCTGATCATCGGTTTACCGCTTGTGGTCATCGTCGCCACCGGCGTGCCCATCACCTGGGACGTGCCCGAGCTTCGCGGTTTCAACTTCCGCGGCGGGGTGACGGTAATCCCCGAATTTCTTGCCCTGTGGCTGGCGCTGACCATCTATACCGCCGCCTTCATCGCCGAGATCGTGCGTTCGGGCATCCAGGCGATCTCTCACGGCCAGACCGAAGCAGCGCAGGCATTGAGCCTGCCGCGCAACCTGGTGCTGCGCCTAGTGGTGATTCCCCAAGCACTGAGGGTGATCATCCCGCCGCTGACTAGCCAGTACCTCAACCTGATCAAGAACTCATCGCTTGCCACGGCCATCGGCTATCCCGATCTGGTTTCGGTGTTTGCCGGTACCACGCTGAATCAAACCGGACAAGCGATCGAGGTGATCGCCATGACCATGGCGGTGTATCTGAGTATCAGCTTGTTGGTATCGATGTTCATGAACTGGTTCAACGCCCGTGTGGCGCTGGTCGAACGCTAGGCCGACGAGGATGCTTGCATGATTCACCACAACGAGATGATTCCCCAGCGTCCGGCGCCGCGCCATACCCTCGGCCCCGTGGCGTGGTTACGCACCAACTTGTTCAGCGGCCCGGTCAATACGGTACTCACGCTGCTGGCGCTCTATCTGCTCTATTTGCTGATCGTACCGACGGTGAAGTGGGCCATCATCGATGCCAACTGGCTGGGCAGCACGCGAGAGGACTGCACCGCCGAGGGCGCCTGCTGGGTCTTCATCAAGGCGCGTTTCACCCAGTTCATCTACGGCCTCTACCCGCGCAGCGAGATCTGGCGGGCCAACATCGTCTTCGTGCTGTTCTTTGCGCTAATCGCCTGGCTTGCCATTCCGCGCCTGCCGCTCAAGCGCTGGGTGGCCCTGTTCGCCCTCGTGGCGTTTCCGGTGATCGCTTATGTGTTGCTCCACGGCGGCCATTTCGATCTGCCCCGCGTGCCCACGCACCGCTGGGGTGGGCTGATGCTGACCCTGCTGCTCGCCACCGTCGGTATGGTCTGCGCACTGCCCATCGGCGTGGTCTTGGCGCTGGGGCGGCGCTCCAACATGCCCATCGTCAAGAGCTTCTGCGTGCTTTTCATCGAGTTCTGGCGCGGCGTACCCTTGATCACCGTGCTATTCATGGCCTCGGTCATGCTGCCGCTGTTTCTGCCCTCGGGTATTACCGTGGACCGCCTTGTCCGCGCGCTGATCGGCTTGACGCTCTTCCAGAGCGCCTATATGGCCGAGGTGATTCGCGGCGGTTTGCAGGCAATCCCCAAGGGCCAGGAGGAGGCCGCTGCCGCACTCGGCATGACCTACTGGAAGCGCATGGGTCTGATCGTTCTGCCTCAGGCGTTGAAGATGATGATCCCCGGTATCGTCAACACCTTCATCTCGCTGTTCAAAGACACCACCCTGGTCATGATCATCGGGCTTTTCGACCTGCTCGGCATCGTTCAGGCGGCGCTGGCCGATTCGCGCTGGCTTGGCTACTCGCTCGAAGGCTACACCTTCGCCGCGCTGATGTTCTGGATCTTCTGTTTCAGCATGTCGCGCTACAGCCAGTACCTCGAACGCCGTCTCAATACCGGCCACAAGCGTTAACGCCGCTTACCCGATTTCAAGGATAACCTTATGAGCGAAGCAGCTTTGAAACCTCAAGACCTGATGGTCGAAATGCGCGGCGTCAACAAGTGGTACGGTGATTTTCACGTGCTGCGCGACATCCATCTCGACGTCAAGCGCGGAGAACGGATCGTCATCTGCGGGCCTTCCGGCTCCGGCAAGTCCACCTTGATCCGCTGTATCAACCATTTGGAGGAGCATCAGCAGGGCGATATCGTCGTCGGAGGTGTGCCGCTGACGCAGGACGTCAAGCGTATCGAGCAGATTCGGCGCAGCGTGGGGATGGTGTTTCAGCACTTCAATCTCTTTCCCCACCTCTCCGTGCTTGAGAACTGCTGCATCGCGCCGATGTGGGTACAGAAGAAGTCACGCAAGGAAGCCGAGGGGCTGGCCATGCAGTATCTGGAACGGGTACGCATCGCTGAGCAGGCCAAGAAGTACCCGGGCCAGCTCTCCGGCGGTCAGCAGCAGCGCGTGGCCATCGCCCGTTCGCTCTGCATGCACCCTGATGTGATGCTGTTCGACGAACCCACCTCGGCGCTCGACCCGGAGATGATCAAGGAAGTACTCGACGTCATGATCGAGCTCGCCAACGAAGGCATGACCATGCTCTGCGTCACCCACGAAATGGGCTTTGCCAAGACCGTGGCCGACCGGGTCATCTTCATGGATCAGGGCCAGATCATCGAGGAAAACGCGCCCGAACCCTTCTTCAACACCCCCCGCTCCGAGCGCACTCAGCTCTTCTTGAGCCAGATCCTCGGTCACTAAGCCATGGCACGCGCGCCGATCAGGGTAATACTGGCCGGCGCCAGCGCAGGCTGCTCGCGGTGTTCGGTGAGCGGCCTGCCTGAAAGCGCCGTAAGCAAAATCTGCAGCGGATCGCCGTGGCTGACGATCAGCAGCGTTTCATTGGCGACCGCCGCCTCCCACTCGGCAATGACCGCCTCTAGGCGCGCCGCTACGCTCGAAAGCGCCTCTACCTGACGATAGCAGTGCTCCCCACTAAGAGCGTCTTGCGCCCACACCTCTGGGTAATAGCGGTCCGCTTCACCGTCGAGCTCACCAAAGTGACGCTCGCGCAGGCGCACATCCGCCGTCATCTCGAGCCCAAAGGCATCGGCCACGCGCTGCGCTGTCTGGGTAGTACGTAAAAAATCCGAATGCACCACCCGCGTTGGCAGCGGCCAGCGCCACTGCGTAACGCACTCGGCCAACTGGCGCTCGCCCTGCGCGGAAAGACCATACGCGCTCACGCCCTTTTCAGGGGCACTGACGATCAGTCCTTGCCGATTGGCTTCACTATGGCCGTGACGCATCAGTAGGTAGCGGTTGCGCCAATGGTCGAAGATGGGGGGTAAAGGGTTTGACATAGGATTGTCACAAACTCTAGATTGATCTTATTGGTTTTCAGAAATAAACATATTCGACGTCAAATGTACATTTTCGAAACGCTTAGCGCCCTCATAAGCGCCGTATAAAGAAAAAGAGAACATTTGCCGACTATCTTTCCTGCCACGACCAATACACTAGTGCCATAAAAACAAACGCCCACGAGGTTCACAATGATGATCAAGCTGCTACCTAAGCGCCCGCTCGCGCTGCTGACTGCCTGTACCTTACCGCTACTGTTCTCGCTGACGGCAAACGCCGACTGCGAACGCGGTGATTTGGACGAGATGTTTTGCGATGAAAACGGCGACATGGTCGCCGACCGGCCCGCCGACGAGTCGCAGTGGGCCAACCCCGATACGCTGATCTTCGCCTACACGCCAGTGGAGGATCCCGCGATCTACTCCGACATCTGGCAGCCCTTCATCGATCACCTTTCCGAGGTGACCGGGCGCGACGTGCGCTTCTTCGCGGTACAGTCCAACGCTGCCCAGGTCGAGGCCATGCGCAGCGGACGGCTGCATATCGCTGGGTTCTCGACCGGCCCCACGCCTTTTGCGGTCAACCTCGCGGGCGCGGTGCCTTTTGCGCTGATGGGCTCCGACGATGGCCAGTTCGGTTATACGCTGCAGATCTTCACCCACGCAGATTCCAATATTCACGAGCTGGAAGACCTCAAAGGCAAGCGCGTGGCGCACACCTCGCCCACCTCCAACTCGGGTAACCTCGCGCCCAGAGCGCTGTTGCCTGAGCTCGGTATCGTACCCGACGAAGATTACGAAGTGGTGTATTCCGGTAGCCACGACCAATCGATGCTCGGCGTGGTCGCCCGCGACTACGACGCCGCACCGGTGGCTTCCGAAGTCGTCGAGCGCATGGCCGCGCGCGGCCTCTATGATGAAGACGACGTGCGCGTGATCTATGAATCCGACCGTTTCCCCACCACCAGCTACAACTACGCCTACAACCTACACCCCGATCTCGTCGAGAAGATCGAAGAGGCGTTTTTCACCTTCGATTTCCGTGGCACCGAGCTCGGCGAGGAGTTCGAGGGCGTCGAGAAGTTCATCCCGATCAATTACCAGGATAACTGGCAAGTCATTCGCACCATTCAGGCAGCCAACGGTGTGACTTACACCCGCGAAAACCTGGAGTGATGAATCGGGCGCCACGCCACGGCGCCCATCGACTTCTGCGAAGGATAAGACGCCATGCTGGAAATTACCCAACTGGTCAAACGCTATGGCCAGAACGAAGCGGTACTCAAGGGATTGGATCTCAAGGTGGAGGGCAATAGCGTTGTCTCGATCGTAGGCGCTTCGGGCGCGGGTAAAAGCACCTTGCTACGCTGCATCAATCGGTTGGAAGAGCCTACCTCGGGCTCGATCACGCTCAACGGCACCGAGCTCGTTCACCTCAAAGGGACAGCTCTGCGCCAAGCGCGCCGTAAAATCGGCATGGTGTTTCAGGGCTTCAACCTGCTCGATAGGTTGACCGTAATGGAGAACGTATTGGCGGGCCGCCTTGGCTACGTCAATCTCTATCAGGCGATCACCCGGCGCTACCCCCAGGCCGATATCGAACGCGCTTTCTCTCTGATGGAGCGCGTCGGTATTGCTCACTATGCCAACAAGCGCGCCGACCAGCTTTCCGGTGGCGAACGCCAACGGGTGGGCGTGGTACGCGCACTGATGCAGGAGCCCGATGTTCTGTTGGCCGACGAGCCTACCGCCTCGCTCGACCCGCGCACCTCCGAACAGATCATGATGCTGCTGCAAAGCCTTGCCTCCGAGCTGTCCCTGCCGGTTTTGATCAACATTCACAACGTCGCGCAGGCCAAAACCTACACCGAGCGCATCGTTGGGCTTCGCCATGGCACCTTGATCTTCGATGGCGCCCCAGCCGACTTCAATCATGATGCGCTGGACGCCATCTACGGCGGTATCGAAACGCCCGACGAGTCCGTTACCGGGCAGCCGCCAGCAGCGGGGGAGCATGCTCATGGCCTCGCCTGATCGCAGTGCGCGCGGCGAACACGCGCCGCGCACTTGGCGCAAGCCACCGTTCATTGCCAATCCGCTGGTGCGCTACGGCATCATCGTGGCCGTGGTGGCTTATCTCATCTGGGCCTTTGGCTCGCTGCCCTTCAACTGGACGCGTATCGCCGAAGGGCTGCCGCGCGCGGCGCGCATCTTCAGCGGCGGTTTTCCACCCAGCTTCGAACGTTTCGGGCTACTTCTTACCGGTTTCAAGGAGAGCTTTCAGATCGCCATACTGGCGACGCTGCTGGGGGTAGCGCTGTCGATTCCGTTTGCCGTCATGGCCGCACGCAACATCGCCCCCATGCCCATCTATCTGTTAGGGCGCGCCATCATCATCGTGTCGCGTAGCTTCCATCCCGTCATCGTGGCGATTCTCTTCGTCGCGGCGGTCGGCTTCGGCCCCCTGGCGGGCATTCTGACGCTGACCCTTTATTCCATCGGCTTCGTCGGCAAGCTGTTAGCCGAAGAGATAGAGGAGATCGACTGGGGTCAGGTGGAGGCCATGCGCGCCTCGGGAGCGGGCTATCTGGCAACGCTTTTCTATGCCGTCTTTCCGCAGATTCTGCCGCGTCAGGTCGGGCTATCGATGTATCAACTGGACAGTAATCTTCGCGCATCCGCCGTCGTCGGCATCGTCGGCGCCGGGGGGATCGGTAGTACCTTGATGAACGCCTTTGGACGCTACGACTACGATTTCGCCTTCGCGATTTTACTGATCATTATCGCCGTCATCCTGCTCAGTGAGGGCATCAGCGGCTGGGTGAGGAAAAAGATATGGTAGATCACGCACAGGTACTTTCCGAGCGCGTCTGGCAGCGCCACGATCCCAAGCAGCGCCTTATCCGCTATGGGGTAATGCTAGGGGTCGTGATGGCCGTGGTATGGGCGGTGCGCGATATCGACATCTTCTGGCCCTGGGTATGGGACGCACCCACGCAAATCGCCAACTTGGGCGGGCGCATGTGGCCACCCAGCGCCGCCGGGTTCGGTAACATCGTCAATGCGCTGCTGGAAACCGTACACATCGCCACCTTGGCGACGTTTCTGACGATCTTTCTGGCGCTGCCGGTTGCCTATATCGCGGCCCAGAACACCACACCCAATCGGTTTTGCCTATGGCTTGGCCGCTTCATCCTGGTCGCTAGCCGCTCGGTCAATACCATCATCTGGGCGCTGCTGTTCGTGGCCATTTTCGGGCCTGGGGTGCTGGCCGGCATTCTCGCCATCGTGTTTCGCTCCATCGGCTTCATCGGCAAGCTGATGGGTGAGGCCATCGAGGAGATTGACCGGCGGCCGGTAGAGGCCATGGAAGCAACGGGGGCATCTAAAGCTAAGGTCATCGCCTACGCCATCGTGCCGCAGGTCATGCCCGCCTTCTTCGCTATCGTGATTCTGCGGTGGGACATCAACGTGCGCGAATCCACCGTGCTTGGCCTGGTAGGAGCGGGCGGCATCGGCGTCATTCTCCAAGGCGCCATCGATACCTTTGCCTGGCCTACCGTTGCGACCATTCTGATCGCCATCATCGCACTGGTGCTCGTCGGCGAAGCCATCACGAGCCTCTTACGGCGCCGCGTCATGTAGCAATAGGCGCCGTAACGATCTGATTCTTTGACGGTTTGACCAAATCACATTCCCTTGCCATGGTTAGATGACACCCATGGCAAGGAGGATGCTTACCCATGACCACCTATATCGTGGTAGCCGACGCCGCTCGGGCGCGTATTTTTACCTACGCTGCGCGCACGCTTACGGAAAAGGAGAGCCTAGTGCACGCCGAGGGCCGCATGCACGAGGGTGATTTGATCACCGACACACCTGGAGCCGAGGTGCATGAGTCGGGTACCGCCAGTTCACGCGCCTCTGCCGAAGGCGACGAGGCGCGTACGCACGAGAACGAGCTCTTCGCCAAAGAGGTCAGCGAGCATCTTTACAAGGCGCGCGTGGACAACAAGATGGACGAGCTTGTGCTCGTCGCCGCGCCTAAGTTCTTGGGGCTTCTTCGCGACAAGCTCGATAAGCCTACGCAGAAGATCGTGACCCACACGCTCGATAAAGACTTGAGCAAAGCGCCTCAAGAAGACATCCAAAAAGCGCTCAGCAAGCTCGGGCTTAGTTAACGCATTACGGCACCGGCGGCAGCGCGATGTCGTCGCTGCGCTGGGCGCCTGCGGTCATCTCGCGGCATAGGCGTAAAAACTCGCGGATGCCGGTGGTGAGGTACTTGTGCCGGTGCCAAATGAAGGTGAACTGACGTCTGAGATCGAGTTCCGGCGTGGGTAGCGGCACGAGGCTGCCGCGCCGGAAGGCGTCGCGTAGCGCCAGGCGTGAGACGCAGCCGATCCCCAGCCCCGACTCCACCGCGCGCTTGATGCCTTCGGTGTGTTCGAGCTCAAGCAGCGTATTGAAACGGCTACGCCGGTGGCGAGCGGCCTGCTCGAGCGTTAAGCGCGTGCCCGATCCCTCTTCCCGCATGATCCAGTCTTCCCGCAGCAGCTGATCGAGTTCCAGGCGTTCGCGCCCGGCAAGCCGATGGCGCGGCGAGCAAAAAACGCAGAGTTCGTCTTCGACCCATGGCTGGCTGACGATCAGCTCGTCGTCGCACTGCCCTTCGATCAGTCCTAGATCCAGCTGGTGCTGGCGCACGGCGTCGATGATGTGGCGGGTGTTGCGCACGGCCAAGCGTACGCGGCTGCCAGGGTGACGCTGCATGAAGTCGCTGATCAACAGCGTCGCCAAGTAGTTACCGATGGTCAGCGTCGCTCCGACGTCTAGCGTTCCCACGCCCTGCTGACCACGCAAGAGCTCCTCAATCTCTTCGCCCCTATCGAGCAGCGCGACGGCTTTGGGCAGCAGCTGAAACCCGAGCGTGTTGAGCCTAAGCCGCTTACCGATACGATCGAGCAGTTGGCAATCGAACTGGCGCTCCAGCTCGGCCAGCGCCGTGCTGGTCGCCGACTGCGACAGCGAGAGAGCGCTAGCCGCCTGGGACACGCTTTCGTGCTGAGCAACGGCGACGAAGACTTCGAGCTGACGCAGAGTAAAATGCACGGCATCTCCATATCGATTTTGCAGATAAACGTTATCGCTATAATCCGCTTAACAGATATAGCACCGCGTTTTAGACTTTACCTCAAGTTTTTAACGGCTTTTTATTCTTTTAAAGCATAGCCAAGTAAAGAGATTTCACGGCGTATCGCTTCACGGCTGGCACGAACCACGCGACCGCGCTGCGCCTCGAACCTAGGAGACCCTATGAGCAAGTTTGCCCTGGAAGAAGTGCTGAGCGTTCACCACTGGAACGATACGCTGTTTAGTTTCCGCACCACCCGCGATCGCAGCTTGCGCTTCAAGAACGGTCAGTTCGTGATGATTGGCTTGGAAGTCAACGGTAAGCCGCTAATGCGCGCCTATTCCATCGCCAGTCCCAACTATGAAGACCATCTGGAGTTCTTTAGCATCAAGGTGCAGGACGGCCCGCTGACCTCGCGCCTGCAGCACTTGAAAGTAGGCGATCAGATCATGGTGAGCCGCAAGCCCACTGGTACGCTGGTGTGCGACGACCTGCTGCCTGGGCGCAACCTCTACTTCCTCTCGACCGGCACCGGCCTTGCGCCGTTCATGAGCCTGATTCAGGACCCCGAAGCCTACGAGCGCTTCGAGAAAATCGTGCTGATTCATGGTGTGCGTGAAGTCTCCGAGCTTGCCTACGCCGACTTCATCACCAAGGAGCTGCCCGCTCACGAATATCTGGGTGAGGAGATCGCTAAGAAGCTGGTTTACTACCCCACCGTGACCCGCGAAGAGTTCCACACCATGGGCCGCCTGACCGATCACATCCGTTCGGGCAAGCTGTTCGAAGACACGGGCCTACCGCCCATCGATCCGCGCCAGGATCGCGCCATGATCTGCGGCAGCCCAGCAATGCTCGACGACACCAGCGCCCTGCTCGACGAGTTGGGTCTGAACATCTCTCCACGCATGGGCGAGCCTGCCGACTACGTCATCGAGCGCGCCTTCGTCGAGAAGTGATGTGTTGGTGAATGGTGAATGGTGAATGGTGAATGGTGAATAGAAAACGCTAGTTCCGACCGCCCCATCACCTCATCAATAAAAAGCCCCTGCTGGAGCGCATCCGCAGGGGCTTTTCTACGACTCACGATTCACTACTAACCCTTTACGCCGTCACACCGCATCTTTTCCGGTCTCGCCGGTGCGGATACGGATGACCTGCTCAAGCGGCATGACGAAGATCTTGCCATCGCCGATCTTGCCGGTGTTCGCCACCTGGGTAATGGCATCGATGACCTGCTCGGCGAGATCATCGTCCACCGCGACCTCGAGCTTCACCTTGGGCAGGAAGTCCACCACGTACTCGGCGCCGCGATAGAGCTCGGTGTGTCCCTTTTGACGTCCGAAGCCTTTGACCTCGGTGACGGTGATGCCCTGCACACCGATATCGGAGAGCGATTCGCGCACGTCGTCCAGTTTGAAGGGCTTGATAATGGCGGTAATCAGTTTCATTACGACATCCTCTGGCTGTGGACTCGCGTCCGTCGGGTGACCTTTTACACGGCAAGGCCGCCGTCAAGACGGCACGCCCTTTGCTGCAAGCATACACCGCTACCGGCACGAAGAAAAAAGCCCCCCGCGAGTGCGGGAGGCTTGGAAGGGAGCAAACGCTCGTCACAATGGTTGTCGTTTCCTGTCCTGTCGCTTCCTGTCCTACTTTTTTTGGTCGCCGTTGTAATTGTGATGGCGACGTTTATGGAATGTTGTGTTTGTGGGCGCTACTCACTTACTTCTTGGAGGCGCCAAACTCGGGGTAAGCCTCGAGACCACATTCGGCGATATCCACGCCTTCGTACTCTTCCTCTTCGCTGACGCGAATACCCATGATCGCTTTGAGGATCAGCCACACGACGAGGCTGGCGAAGAAGACCCAGACGAAGATGCCGACCATACCGATGATTTGTGCACCGAAGCTGGCTTCATCGTTGGAGAGCGGCACCGCGAGGCAGCCCCAGATACCCACCACGCCGTGTGCGGAGATAGCGCCGACCGGATCGTCGATCTTGAGCTTGTCGAGCATGACGATGGAGACCACGACCAGCAGACCACCAACGGCACCGATCAGCATGGCACCGAACGCCGTGGGAGCTAGCGGCTCGGCGGTGATCGCCACGAGGCCCGCGATGGCACCGTTGAGCGCCATGGTGAGGTCGGCCTTACGGAACCACAGCTTGGCCAGCACCAGCGCCACGATCACCCCACCGGCAGCGGCGGCATTGGTGTTGACCATAACTTGGGCTACGTTGTTGGCAGAGCCAACATCAGAGAGTTTGAGCTCGGAACCACCGTTGAATCCGAACCAGCCCATCCACAGGATGAAGGTACCCAGCGTTGCCAGCGGCAGGTTGGCACCCGGAATCGCGCGGATGGAGCCGTCCTTACCGTATTTTCCCGCACGCGGACCGAGCACTAGCACGCCAGCAAGGGCTGCAGCCGCACCGGCCATGTGAACGATGCCGGAACCAGCGAAATCGGAGAAGCCCAGCGCGTCGATCCAGCCGCCACCCCAAGTCCAGTAACCGGAGATCGGGTAGATAACGGCGGTCATGACGACCGAGAACGCCAGGAAGGCCCAGAGCTTCATGCGCTCGGCCACAGCACCAGAGACGATGGACATCGCCGTTGCCACGAAGACCACCTGGAAGAAGTAGTCGGCACGTGCCGCGTAGTAAGGCGCATCTTCGCCGCCCGCCAGCACGGCATCGACGCTGTTCTCATCGCCCAGTAAGAAGCCAAGGCTTGGCAGGAAGCCGCCTTCGGGGCTCGAATACATTAGGTAGTAGCCCACCAGCAGGTACATGGTGCAGGCAATGGCGAACAGCGCAATGTTCTTGGTCAGAATTTCGGCGGTGTTCTTGGAGCGCACAAGGCCAGCTTCGAGCATGGAGAAGCCAGCGGCCATCCACATAACCAGCACGCCGCAGATTAGAAAGTAGAAGGTATCGACCGCGTAACTTAGCTCTAGCAACATCTCGTTCATCGAAAGTTCCCCGTTAATGGCGTCAGGCGTTTTATAGGCGGCTTAAACAGCGTCGGCGCCGCGCTCGCCGGTACGGATACGAATCACGTCCTCGAGCGGGGTGACGAAGACCTTGCCATCGCCGATCTTGCCGCTGTTGGCGGCGCTGCAGATGGCGTCCAATACGCTCTCTAGACGGCTATCGTCGACCGCGACCTCCACCTTCACCTTGGGCAGGAAATCGACGACGTACTCGGCCCCGCGATAGAGCTCGGTATGGCCTTTCTGGCGTCCGAAGCCTTTGACCTCGGTGACGGTGATGCCCTGAACGCCGTTGTCGGCCAGCGCTTCGCGCACGTCGTCGAGCTTGAATGGCTTGATAATCGCAGTGATAAGCTTCATCCCGTTCCCCCTACTAAATAGGTTGTTACTGCCTAGGTGCTAATGGATGGAGTGCGGCGCCGCCGCGGTAGGTGTCGATGCCCTGCTAATGCGCGTACCGTGCCACCTACTCTTTTCTTAATATTTATCAGCACCTTAATTACGACTGGCGAAAACTCGCTGCACCGTTGGAGTGCTTTGAATGAAACAGCGCGTTAACAGCGCACCAAGATCGCACCGAACGCGCATGCTCATGCACCAATAAAAGGCATTGCGTTTTGGCGCAGCGTACATGCGCATTGGCGAAGGGTTGCGTATCCTTACGCTCAGAGGTTTTTTCAATTTGGCCGCAAGGAGAGGATCACCATGGCACCTCAAGACCGTATTAGCCGCTTGGCGCAACAGATCGGCGATCGTTTGCAAAATGCCTCCCAGGCGCCCGAAGAGATTCAGAAAGGCGTGCAGCAAGTAGTGCGCGGGGCGTTCGACCGTTTAGAGCTGGTCTCGCGCGAAGACTTCGACATCCTGATGGACGTGCTCCAGCGCACTCGCGCCCGCGTCGAGGCGCTCGAAGCCCAGGTCGCCAAGCTCGAAGCCGCCATCGACACGCCACAGAGTGAGGTACGGCCACCGGTTGCAGCGCCAGCACCTAAGAAAACCGCCGCAGCCACGTCAGCGTCGACCAAGGCAAAAGCGCCTGACGCAGACGCAACGGATGACGGCGCCACGCCGAACGGCTAGGCCGCCATGTCGGCCATTACGTCGCTGACGCCGACCACGCTGCGCCAGCTAGGCGAGCGCTTTGGCATCGAGTACCCAGGGCTTGGCGGGCACGCGCAGCAGCCGCTCGCTCTGGGTAGCGTTAGCGACGTACCGCTGCCTCCGGCACTGCACATGACGCTCTCGGATCTCGACGTGCGCCGAGGTTACGTGTCGCGCTCGACGCAAAGCGTGCCGTGGTTCGTCTGCGTGGTGCTGGAGGGCCACATTCGGGTGCAGCAGGCGCCCACACCGCTTACGCTCAGGCCCGGCCAGGCGCTATGCGCTCACTTCACCGCCAAAGCACCGCTGGTGGTCGAGCAGCCTGCCCAGGCGCGCCTGCGAACGCTCAACGTTGCCGTGCTTGCCACCGCGCCCTACGCGCTGCCCGACCCTACGGGCCCGCATCTTGGCACCTGGGATGTGCCGACGACGCTGTTCGATCAGCTCACGCCGCTGGCCTGCCAGCCTCTGGGTGACTGGCGTCGCGCCCTGCACTGGCAGGGCTTGCTGCTGCAGCTGCTCGCCAGCGGCCTGCCCGAAGCAGTGTCCTCGCCCACGGCGCCCCCGGCCGACCTCCCCCAGCGCGATCGCGAGCGTTTAGCCAAACTCCACGAACGCCTGCGCACCGACCCCATGGCCGATTACTCGCTTGCCGCCCTCGCGGTGGAAGTCGCCATGAGCCCCAGCAGCCTGCGGCAAAAGTTTCGCGCGCTGTACGGCTACTCTATTTTCGATTACCTGCGCCACTGCCGCTTGCAGCTTGCTTACGCCGCCCTGACCCAAGGCATGAGCGTGCAGCAAGCCGCCCACGCCTGCGGCTATCGCCACGCCAGCAACTTCACCACGGCCTTTCGCCGCACCTTTGGCGTTTCGCCCCAGCAGGTACGCCGCATCGTCCGCCATTGAGGCGTGCCAGCGCCACATTTGGCACTGCGCATAGCCAGACTGGCACGGCGCATACCTAAAACGCCTAGCAAGAATCAATAATTCTCATTACACACATGGTCGTTCAACGCGATTGCGTTATCTCTTACTCCCCAGGACGTTGCTTGCATGCCCGCCTTCTCCCACCGCTTTTTGCTCAAGCCGCTCAGCGCTGCCGTTTTGGCGGCCGTAACCCTTCCCGCCGCACTGGCGCAGGAAAACGACGCCACTGCGCTCGGCACCGTGACGGTAACGGCGCAGCAGGCTGCCACCAAGGTCGTCACGCCTTACCGAGAAACGCCCCAGAGCGTTTCCACCATCAGCCAAGAGCAGATGGCGACACGCGGCGTCTCGACGGTGCAGCGGGCCACCGACTATACCCCTGGGGTCTATAGCAACCAGGTGGGCGCCTCCAACCGCTTCGACTATTTGGTGCTGCGTGGCTTTTCGGATGGGAGCTTGAGCAACACCTTCCTCGATGGCCTGAAGGTCATGGGCGATGCCAACTCACACAGCAGCATGCGGATCGATCCGTGGTTTTTGGACAGCATCGAGGTGGTGCGCGGCCCGGCCTCCGTGCTCTACGGGCGTGCATCGCCTGGCGGCGTAGTGGCGCTCAACAGTAAGCGCCCCGAATTCGAGCCCGGCGGCGAGCTGCGCTTTCGCGTCGGCAACAACAACCAGCGCAGCGCCGCTTTCGATCTCACCGGCCCCCTCGACGCCGAGCGTCGCGTAGCGTTTCGCCTGACCGGTATCGCCAGCGCCGCCGACGCTCAGTTCGACCACGTCGAAGAGCAGCGCTACGCCATCGCCCCGCGCCTGACCTGGGACATAAGCGACGCCACGAGCCTAACGCTCGAAGCCTACCTACAGGACGAGCCCGAAGGCGGCTATCACTCCGGCGTACCCTACGAGGGCGCGGTCGTGCCGCACAATGGGCGCAAGATCAGCAACACCTTCTTCGATGGCGAACCGGGCTACGACGCCTACGAACGCACCCAGCGGATGTTCGGTTACTCCCTCGAGCACCACTTCAACGACGACGTTACCGGGCGCCAGCTGCTGCGCTATTTGAACTCCGATGTCGTCCTCAACCAGCCCTACGGCTTCGGCTGGGTGTCCCCCACCTCCAACGAGCTGATCCGCTACTACTCGGGCGCCGACGAATCCCTCGACGCCTGGACCGTCGATAACCTGCTCGAAGCGCGTTTTGACAGCGGCGCCGTGGCGCATACGCTGCTTGTCGGGGTGGATTACCAGCGCCGCGAAAACAACGTTTCCTGGCCGTCCGGCGCCTTCCCGTCGCTCGATGCCTTCAATCCGATCTATGGTATCGACCCAAGCGAGATCACTTTCTACGCACCCACCCGCGAGCGCCACGAAATAGAGCAGACCGGCGTCTACCTGCAAGACCAGATCGCCGTGGACAACTGGCGCTTTACCCTCGGCGGGCGTTACGACTGGGTGAATATCGACAACACCAACCTCGATAGCGAGGACGTAAGCTCGCTCGACGACACCCAGTTCAGCGGTCGCGCAGGGGTCGTTTACCTGCTCGACAACGGCCTGGCGCCTTACCTGAGCTACTCCACCGCTTTCACCCCGACGAGCTTCGTGGACGAAAGCGGCAACCTCTTGGCGCCGATGGAAGGCGAGCAGTGGGAGGCCGGGCTCAAGTTCGAGCCGCCCGGCACGCAGGATCGCTACAGCATCGCCGCCTTCCATATTAGCCAGGAGAACGTCGCTACCAAGGAGCAGCCCACCGCCCCCTACCGCGCCGTGGGCGAGATCGAGTCCCAGGGCATCGAGCTCGAAGCCCAGACGCAGCTAACCGATAACCTCAGCCTGCAGGCGGGCTACGCCTTCACCGACATCACCTACGCGCGCAGCGACGATGGCAACCAGGGCAACCGCGCGATCTACGCGCCACGCCACCAGGCCAGTGTTTGGGGCCACTACCGCGTCGATACAGGCTGGCTGACCGGCGCCGACGTTGGCCTGGGCGTACGCTACTACGCCGATATCGCCGCCGACCGCGCCAACACCGAGACCGTGCCCGACTACACCCTCGTCGATGCCACGCTGGGATACGACATGGGCCAGTTGGGTCTTACCGGGGTCGAGGCGCGGCTGAACGTCAGCAACCTGCTGGACAAGGAGTACGTCGCCTCGTGTAACTCGCTAGAGTACTGCTACTTCGGCGCCGAGCGCGGCGTGACCGCCAGCGTTCACTACCGGTTTTAAGTAACGTTTCACGCCACCTTGCCGCCGCCTTGGACATTCGAGGCGGCGGCCGCCGTTGCAAACGGGAAATAGACTCGTTTAAATACCCCTCTCTTTTTTCTCTGGGGCCCGTCATGCGCGCTACCGCTCGCCTGCTCTTTTCGCTTCGCGCAGCACTCGTCGCCCTGCTTGTCGGCCTGCCGCTCGGCGCCAGCGCCCAGGTTGCCACGCTCGACTGGACCATCGGAGAAACGCTACTGGCACTCGATGCCTCGGTCGATGGCATCGCCCAGGTCGAGGACTACCATCGTTGGGTCAGCGAGCCACGCGTGCCAGACACGGTCAGCGATATCGGCCTGCGCACCCAGCCCAACATCGAACTTCTGGCCCAGTTGGCGCCCGAGGTCACCCTGCTCTCGCCCATGTTCGCCGGGCTCGTTCCCCGGCTCGAAGAGATCGCCCCCACGCTATCGCTCGACCTCTACACGCCGGGCACCGATACCTGGGAGGAGATTCTCACGCTAACGCGTGACATCGGCAGCCTCACCGAGCGCGATGCGGCAGCCGAAGCGCTCATCGAACAAACCCACGCCCAGCTCGCCGCGCTGCGGGAATGCCTGCCACCCAGTGCCCCGCTTTTCATGGTGCAGTTCATCGATGCCCGCCACGTGCGGGTATTCGGCGCCAACAGCCTTTACGACGCCGTAACCCAGCAGCTAGGGCTCGAAAACGCCTGGCAGGACGCCACCAACAGCTGGGGCTTCGCCCAGCAGGGCATCGAAGTGCTGGCCCGCTACCCCGAGGCGCGACTGGTCATCATCGAACCGTTGCCGCTAGGCACGGCCGCTGAATTAGAGCGCAGCGGCCTATGGCGCCAGCTGCCCAGCGTGCGCCGCGACGACGTACTCACCCTCGCCCCCGTTTGGAGCTTCGGCGCCCTACCCTCGGCACAGCGCTTTGCCCACTTGCTGGTGGAAGCGCTGGATGGCGACGTCTCGGATGCACGGCTTGCCAAGCGTTAATAGCGCTTTTCCCCTCACCCTACAAAGCCCGCACCAAATACGGTAGGTTACGAATAGAAGAAAAATTAGCCCAACCACAGGGAGGCGGGAAGTGCCATGACGCTTGCCCGGTATTTTGCCGCCCTTGAGCGATGATGAAGCCCACCAGCGCGGTGGTGCGCTGGTGGGCAGCGGCTGTCATTTTCAGCAATTATTGCGACATATTTAAAATTGCTGCGACTGATCACATGGTAGTTAGCAGATCAGACGCTAGGCTTCAGCTTTACCAGTTTGTCGAAAATCCATGTAAAGACGAAGGTGAAGACTAGGAAGAACACCAGTAGTGCTAATTCCATTTTAAGCGCACCAAGCGGGCCCACTTGGTACCACCACATGAACAGAGGAATCAGAATGAGGACAAGTCCAGTTTCAAAACCAGCGGCATGAGCAACGCGCAGGCCAAGAGAACGGGTTTTAATACCACGTCTCATTTCCCAACGCTCAAAGTATGTGTTGTATATAAAGTTCCAGACCACTGCAGCTAGAGAGCTTGCAATTGCAACTGGTAGAGAGCTATGCGCCTCGCCCCCGCTGAGTGTCGTGAGAAGCAGTGTCGCAAGAGCAATTGCGAATAACTCGAAAAAAACCACATAGGTAATTCTGCGAGGAATTGGAGAGAGAGCGAAGAGAGCCATGCGTATTAGATCCTGTTTGATCAAAAGCTTGCGATACCGGATACCCAAGCATATACATACGACCGTATCTTAACAAGGTGAAAGAAGCAATAATATGGCTAGACCAAGATCAATAAACCGTGAACAGTTGCTAGATTTGGCCGAGGACTTGATTGCAAGCGGTGGTGCTTCTTCATTATCGTTCGGATCACTAGCCAAAGCAGCCTCCTTGTCGAAGGCAAGTGTACAAACAGTTTTCGGCACTCGTGAGGCGATGATCGAAGAACTATTAGTCAGGTGGATGACCAGAGAAAGTGAACAGTATCAAACCATTCTCGGGGATAACTGCACTGCCGATGCCCGCCTGAAAGCCCATTTACAGTCTACGCAACGAGAAGAAAGTGACGTCGGGAGAACCGTTTCTGCAATGCTCGCGACGCTTGCAAGTAGTGGCTTCGCGAGTTCTGAAATGCAGAACTGGTACTTAGTTCGCATGGACAACCTGGATGCGGATGATAGAGAGGGCCGACAACGTAGGCTTGCTTATCTGGCGGCAGAAGGTGCATTTCTTCTGCGCAATCTCGTCGGCTTGAAGATCGATGACGATAAATGGGCATCAATCTTTCACGACATTGATGAATTAATGGGCTGAAACAGTATCCATTTCATTATATTTAAGTCGCTTCGTATACATATTACCGTTGAAGTGGTCAGTTCTCGTTAGCGGCTACTTGTAGGGTACCGGATGATCAAACGAGCTATAGAAGTCATTCTCTGCTGACAGCCAGAGAGCTTCTACAGCACTTCATTCGGGAGCAGGTTCATGGATATCAAGCTGCATAAGCAAGCGACGGCGATACCGAATATCCGTGCCGAGATCCAGGCAGCGTCTTCCAGCATCATATCGAACTGGCCCGCCAGTATGGCGTACCCCTCGCCACCATCCGGCACCGCCGGTACCGTCACGATGTCCATGAGCAACCGCACACGCACCATAATCTCCCGCCCACGCTCACTTCCGAGCAGGAAAAGGAGCAGAATCGCTACCTTTAGCTAGTCATCGACCGAGCTACACCCTGGGTTTATCTAAAGGTCAGGCGTAGCCAGTCCGCCCGAGATGCCTGGGCGTTCATGGAGCGTGTAGACGAGAAGTATCCCTTCACGATCCAGACGGTACTTACTTATAACGGCAAGTCATTCACTGATCGCTTCACACGAGCAGGTGAGCGCAAGCCCAGCGGCTGCCACCCCGTAGACCAGGAGTGTCAGACTCGTGGTATTGACCATTGCCTGATCAAACTGGGAAAGCCGCAGACGAACGGTATGGTGGAGCGGTTCAACGGCCGCATCAGCGAGGTGCTGGTAGCTCGGCGCTATACGAAAGCGCTACGCCTGGCCGTACAAATACCATATGCCTAAGAAAGCTCTGCATCATCGATCACGGCGATGATGCAGTGGCAGGCCAGGCGACCTGAGTTATTTACCAAAAGAGTGGTCAATCACACGAGATCCGATATCTAGTTTTTATTCTTACCAGGACCATCTTACCAACCACTTACTAACCCTGAAATTCCTCGAACTCATCGGCCGCACCCTACAAAGCCCGCACCAAATACGGTAGGTTACGAACAGAAGAAAAATTAGCCCAACCACAGGGAGGCGGGAAGTGCCATGACGCTTGCCATCGTGAACACGCGCGCGGGAGTGGGGCTCGATGCTCCCGCCGTACATGTCGAAGTGCATTTGGCCAACGGCCTGCCGGGGCTTACGCTGGTGGGGCTGCCGGAAGCGGCAGTGAAGGAGAGCCGTGAGCGGGTGCGCAGTGCGTTGGTCAACGCCGGGTTCGACTTTCCCAATACCCGTCGCATTACCCTAAACTTGGCCCCGGCCGATCTTCCCAAGGAGGGCGGGCGCTTCGATCTGCCCATTGCGTTGGGAATTCTGGCAGCCTCTGGGCAACTGCCGGTAGAGGCGCTAGCGGGTATCGAATGCGCCGGGGAGCTAGCGCTCGATGGCAAGCTGCGCGCCGTGTCGGGAATATTGCCTTTTGCCTTGGCGACCAAGGCCGCTAAGGGCACGCTCATCGTGCCCCGCGCCTGTGCCGATGAAGCGGCGCTAGCGGGCGAAAGCCTTACCGTGCTGCCTGCCGATACGCTGTGGGAAGTGGTCGCTCACCTGCTCGACCAGCAGCGCATTACGCCTCATCGCCTGCCCGCGCCGCCCCAAGCGAGACAGCCACCCGCCGATTTGGCCGACGTGCGCGGCCAACACCAGGCCCGCCGCGCTTTAGAAGTCGCCGCCGCAGGCGGACATAACCTGCTGTTGGCGGGCCCGCCTGGCACGGGCAAAACCATGCTGGCCAGCCGCCTGCCCGGCATTCTGCCGCCCTTGAGCGATGACGAGGCCCTCGAAGTGGCGGCGGTGCGCTCGGTGTGCGGCTTGGGCTTCGAAGAGGATTGGGGCCAACGCCCCTTCCGCCAGCCCCATCACAGCGCGAGCGCCGCCGCGCTAGTGGGCGGCGGCTCGAAACCCCGGCCCGGCGAGATCTCGCTGGCGCATCGCGGAGTGCTGTTTCTGGATGAACTGCCCGAGTTCTCGCGGCACGTGTTGGAGGTCCTGCGTCAGCCCCTGGAAACTCATGAAATCCACCTCTCACGGGCCAATCACGAGCGCCGCTATCCGGCGCAGTTTCAGCTCGTCGCAGCGATGAACCCCTGCCCCTGCGGGCATTTGGGCGACCCGCGAAGCCGCTGCCAGTGCACCGCCAACCAAATCCAGCGCTATCAGGCGCGCCTCTCTGGGCCGCTGCTGGACCGTATCGACCTCCAAGTCGAAGTACCGGCGCTGCCGCCCGAACAGCTTACCGCCCAAACCCAAGGCGAATCATCCAGCACGGTGCGCCAGCGCGTCATGGCCGCCCGCAAACGCCAGCTGGCGCGCGGTGCGCTCAATAGCCAGCTCGGCGGCAAAGCTCTGGAAGCCGCCTGCGATCTGAGTGATGACGAGCGTACCTGGCTTGCGGGCGTGCTGGAAAAACTCAAGCTCTCCGCCCGCGCCTACCACCGCGTACTGCGCGTGGCTCTTACCCTTGCCGATCTCGAAGGCGCCTCCAAACCCACCAAGCCTCATCTGATCGAGGCGATTGGCTATCGGCAATTAGACCGGCTTCTCAAAAGCGCCTGAACGTCGCACCAAATGCGCGACTTCAGCGTTGGTGACGGCCACTCATTACCCAGGCCGACCAGGAGCCATCGAACAGGGAAAGCCGCTGGTAACCGGCAAGCTCAGCGGCCACCCAGAGAATGCAGGCGGTAATGCCGGAGCCACAGCTGAAGGTCACATGCTCCGATGGCGAAAGCCCTCGCGCGCGCAGCAGCCGAGCAATCTCATCGGGGCTTTTGAAGTGACCGTTCTCCAGTACCTCGGCGAAGGGCAGGTTGCAGGAGGCGGGGATATGGCCGCTGGGAAACTCGGGGCGCGGCTCGGGGTCCTGGCCGGAAAAGCGCCCGGCACTGCGCGCATCCACCAGCGTAAAGCGCGGCGTGTCGATGTTGGCTTGGACCTCGTCTAGGCTGACCACGCTCGCGTTGGCCTGAAGCCGAGGCGCGTTCGCCAGCGGCACCGGTGCGCTATGGCCGTGCTGCACCGGCAGGGGAAGCGAAAGCCACTCAGGCAGCCCACCATCGAGCAGTTGGACGTTTTTGAAGCCCGCCTGAGTCAGCAGCCAATAGGCGCGCGGTGCCGAAAAAACGCCACGGTTATCGAACACGACGATCTCGTCATCCAGCGCCAAGCCAAGTTGTCTACACGCCTCCTGTAAGGCGTCCAAGGCGGGCAGCGTATGCGGGAAGGGAGCGCTTTGATCGGAGAAGACTCGCTCGATATCGAACGCAAGGGCGCCGGGAATCGTGCGATCATCCTCGGGAACGAAAGGGGCAATGGGGCTATTGGGCAGCGAGGCATCCAGCACCTTGGGCGGCGGCGACGCCTTTAGACGCCCCGCCAGCGCCTGGGCAGAGATGAGAATATTCGGCATATAGGGAGACTCCTGTGGTGTTCTCCCCAATGATAGAAACTCGCCCCTCCCTCGCGCCAGGGAGTTACGCTACCGTAGCGACATCTTCTTGCTTAGGAAACGGCCCATGCGCCTTTTGATTCTGGCGGCGTCCACCGCCGCCTTTTTCAACCTCTACCAGTTGCAGGCGATCTACCCGTGGCTATCGCTGCGTTTTGACGCAAGCCTTACGCAGGCGGGCTGGCTCAATATGGCGACACTCTTTGGCATGATGCTGACCGCGCCCTTTGCCAGCCGACTCACTCGCGGTGCCACGCCTGGGCGCGCCATGCTCTTGGGCCTGGGGATATTGATCATGCTCAACGGCGCGCTGGCGCTGAGCCCTTGGCTGAGTACGACCTGGCTCGTGCGCTTGGCTCAGGGCATCGTGCTGCCCTGCGTGATCACCGCCTGCGTGGCCCTCGTAGCCAGCGCCAAGAGCGAGCGCCAGCGCGCTCATTGGGTGGGGTGCTTCGTGGCGGGCACTATTTTGGGGAGCACGCTAAGCCGCTTCTATCCTGGTTGGGCGCTGGATGCGCTGGGCTGGTCGGGAGGTTTTATAAGCGGTGCGGCGCTGCTCGCTCTCGCCTGGCTGGTCATCTTCGTGCAAACGCGCAGGCTCGACGTCATGCCCGCGCAGGGGAGCACTGAAGCTTTCGTGACGCTGCTAAAGCGCGCGCTGGCTGAACGGCGTCTCGCCATGGCCTTTTGCATTGGCTTTGCGCTGCTGTTCACTCAAAGCGCCATCTTCACCGTGCTAGGGCTTAGGCTCGCGCAGGCGCCTTTCGAGCAATCCTCCGCCCAGATTGGCCTGGTGTACCTTGCCTGTTTGCCCGCCATTGCGGCGGTGGTGGCAAGCCCTTGGTTCTATCGGCATAGAAGCGAGGCGCCCTTCTTTCTTCCCTTCGTCGGTGTGGTGTGGCTGTCGCTTGGCATGGCGGGGGAGCGCTACGTCTCGATTCTGCTGGCCGTAGGCGGCTTCTCGGTGGGTACCTATCTGCTGCAAACATTGACCACCCGCATGGTCAGCAAGGCCCAGCATGTGCCCGCCGCCTTTGCCAGCGGCCTTTATCTTTCGTGCTACTACGCCGGGGGCGCGGTGGGCGCTACCCTGGCGGCACTCTGTTTTAGCCGCTGGGGCTGGCCGGGGGCGCTTGCCTTGGTGGGGGCCGCGCACCTGGCCACGCTGGGCGTGCTGCTGGCACTCTGGCAAGGGCGCAGGCAGCAAGACACCGCTTGCTGAAGTGAGGGCGTTTTAGGCCATCAGCATGCGTAGCGGCATCCAGAGCCCCATGGCGATCATCACCAGGTTCTCGGTCAGAGAGACGAAACCCAGCGGTACGTTAGTGTTCCCGCCGACGCAAGCGCACTTAAGCTCGCGCTTATCGATATAGACCGCCTTGAACACCGAGACGGCTCCCACGGTGCCGATGAACAGCGCCACCGGCGCCGCAACCCAGATCAGCGTGCCCGCCAGCATTAAAAGCCCCGCCAGCGTCTCCGCGTAGGGGTAGACGTAGCCGTAGCGCACTTGGCGCTGGGCGAGCAGATCGTAGTTCAAAAACATGGTGCTAAAGCGCTCCACGTCCTGCAGTTTTTGCAGCCCCAGTAGCACCATGGCGGTGGCAATGGCGTACTCCGGCAGGCGCGGGGCAAACAGCGTGCCTTCGGCTACCCAGCTCACGACCAAGCCGATCAAGAAAGCGATGGCGAAGATCGTCAGTACCGGGCGATAGGTCTTGGCGTTGGGGTCGGGCACGTGCAGGCCCAGGTGCTGGCGCAGCGCTTCGTAGCCGCCGATGCGCTCATCATTGATATAGACCTGCGGGGTGGTCTTGACGTTTTCCCGCGCCTTGAACGCGTCGATCTCTTCGCGCGAGGTAAGCGGATGATCCTCTACCTCGAAGCCCTGGCGCTTGAGCAAGTCGAGCGTTTTCAGGCCGAACGGGCAAAGATGGGTGGGCGTTTTCATCCGATAGAGCCGGGCGCGTTTAGCGCCTTGCTCACGTTTAGCGTCGCCTTGCTTAGGCGCCTGCGTCTGCGCGTCCATCCCTTAACCTCCTGACATGGTGTGAAGTGAGCGAAAGCCGACCGAGCGCTGCGCGCCCCGAGACGTGGTCTTCAATGCTTGGGCTTAAGCACTTGGCCTTCGATACTTGGCTTTAAATGCTGGGCTTTAAATACTGGGCCTTGGCTCAGGATAGAACCTATGGGCAACACCCAGGTCAATGGCCGAGCGCCTTTCCTCCCTATTTCCGCTCTGGTAAAAGCCTGCTCTGATAAAAAGCATAAGAATAAAAGAATAAGCATATAATCGAGCAGAACTTCGACGTAACGCGACGACAAGGAGCCCCATGCAAACGTTTCGACTCTCGCCGGGCACGCCCAACGTAGCGGGGTTCTTCGACCCGCGTACCTTTAGCGTGCAGTACGTGGTGAGCGACCCGGCAACGCGCCAGTGCGCGATCATCGACCCGGTGCTCGACTACGACGAGAAGTCCGGCGCTACCGCCACTCATCACGCCGACGAACTGCTTGCCTATATCGCGAAAGAGCGACTCGAGCTCGTTTGGATTCTCGACACGCACCCCCACGCCGACCATTTCTCGGCGGCGGGCTACCTGCACGATCGCACCGGCGTGCCCACGGCGATCGGTCGCCCCATCCAGCAGGTGCAAGCGCTGTGGAAAGAGCTCTACCACTGGCCTGAGCTTGCCACCGATGGGCGCCAGTGGAGCCATCTCTTCGATGACGGCGACACGTTCCAGATCGGTGAGCTCAAGGCGCGCGTGATGCACTCACCCGGCCACACCCTGGCCTCGATGACCTACCTGATCGGCGATACCGCCTTCGTCCACGACACTCTGTTTCAGCCCGACTTCGGCACCGCCCGCGCCGACTTCCCCGGCGGCAGTGCGCAAGCGCTGTGGCGCTCGATCCAGCAGATTCTTGCCCTCCCCGATGACACGCGCCTGTTTACCGGCCACGACTACATGCCAAACGGCCGCGAACCCGAGTGGGAGAGCAGCGTGGCCGAGCAGCGGCGCACCAATAAACACCCCTTGAGCACGGAAGATGAAGCCGCCTACGTCGCCATGCGCCAGCAGCGCGACAGCGAACTGCCAATGCCCAAGCTGATCCTGCATGCGCTTCAGGTCAACATTCAGGGCGGCCGCCTGCCTGCCCCCGAGGCCAACGGCGAGCGCTATCTGAAGATTCCGCTGAATGCGTTAGATGGCGCCGCCTGGGGCAATTAGGCCATCGAGAAACTCGGCCAGGGGTTCGAAAAGCGCCTCGCGAATGGCTTCGGTTTCGTTGACCAGATGGTGGCGCGCCTCGGGGTGGCGTTTGACAAGCGCCTGGGGAAACTTCTCGGTGAGGATGTTGAGATTCCACGCCCAGTCCACCGTCATGTCCTGCTCCCCCTGCAAAATCAGCGTGGGTACGCTGAGCGGGTCGAAGGCGAGAAGCCGGGGAATCCAGCGGCGCATGGCGGTAACCCAGATCACGCTGAGCCGATCGGGCTGGAGCGGATCACGATCGCGCAGGAAAGCGGCAAATTCTTCGTCGTTGGTATTGGGCCGATAGCGACGCGGCAGCTCCTTGACGAAGGGGCTGGCGATGAGATGCAGCCAGCTCGCCTGGCTCCAGCCCCAGGGGCGCACCAGGGGAGCAAGCAGCACCAAGCCCGACCACCCCGCCGCTTCGCGCCGGGATAGCGCATCGGTGGCAAGGATCGCCCCGCCCGTGCTCTGGCCAATACCGACCCAGGGCTTGGGCGCAAGCGCAGCCTCGCTGAGCACACCTTGCAGCGTGGTTAGGCAGTGCTGGTAGTCGTCAAAGTCTTCGATTTCCGCCCGCGGGCCACTGGAGAGCCCGTGCCCCGGCAGATCCCACAGCACCACGCGCCAGCGCTTGGCCAGTAACAGCGCCAAGAGATGGCGATAAAGCCCCAAATGATCGAAATAGCCGTGAATGACGAAGACCGTGCCCACCGGCGCAGGTGGGCTCCACACCTGGCACCAAAGCGAGTGGCGCTGGGTATCGATGAAGCCCGCGTAGACCGCCTCCGTGGCCTCGAAGTGGCTGGTCAAGCCATAGTGTTCGAGGTAGGGCGTGATGGTATCGGCCAGTGCCTCACCCGGCACCAGCTGCACGAGCGGGGCGGTACCCTGTAGGCGACGAAACGCCTCTTCGAAGTGATGAAAATCTTCCATGCTGTTTCTCCCTGGGCGTCGTTCGATGACCGCTCCCTGAACGCCGCTTGGCCCTGCTTATCTTTTGGTCGAGCATAACACTGCTTTCAGTTCTACGCTGTTTACATGACCAAGGTTCTGTGGAAGTATTTTCCATAAATAATTGCGCGCGACGCTGCAGGCTTCTTTTGCCTTACCGACCGCGCAGTCAACGCGCGTTTTGAGCGCGCTATGTCGCACGTACAGTTATGTCGCACGAACAATAGGAGACGCATCATGAGCGAGCGTATTACACGTCACCGCCTGCAGGTAGCTGCCGAACTCGACCGCTTCATCTCGACTGAAGCGCTGCCGGGCACCGGTGTAGACGAAAAAGCCTTCTGGACGGGCGTCGACGCCCTCTTTCACGAGCTGGCGCCGCTGAACCGTCAGCTCCTCGAAAAGCGCGATACGCTGCAAGAGAAGCTCGATAGCTGGCACCGTGAGCATCCCGGTAAAGTGACCGATATGCCGGGCTACCGGCGCTTTCTGCACGAGATCGGCTACCTCGTCGACGCCCCCGCCAACGTCAAGGTCACCACGGCCAACGTCGACCGCGAAGTCGCTATCCAAGCAGGTCCGCAGCTGGTGGTGCCGGTCAGCAACGCCCGTTACGCTCTCAACGCCGCCAACGCGCGCTGGGGCAGCCTTTATGACGCGCTCTACGGCACCGACGTGATCGCCGAAGAGGACGGCGCCGAGAAAGGCACGAGCTTCAACCCCAAGCGCGGCGAGAAGGTTGTCGCCTACGCCCGAGGCGTGCTCGATCGCGCCGCGCCGCTGGCGACGGGTTCTCACCGCGACGCCGTCAACTACGCCATTCGCGATGGCCACCTCGTGGTCACCCTCGACGGCGGCCGCGAAACCGGCCTCAAGAACACCGCCCAGCTTATCGGTTTCAATGGCGATGCCGAGGCGCCGGAGTCACTTCTGCTGGCCAACCACGACCTGCACGTCGAGATCCAGATCGACGCCGCGCATCCCATCGGCAAGACCGACCCTGCCCACGTCAAAGACGTAGTCGTCGAGGCAGCGCTGACCACTATCATGGACTGCGAAGACTCGGTTGCCGCCGTCGATGCCGAAGACAAAGTCGGCGTCTACCGCAACTGGCTGGGGCTGATGAAGGGCGATCTCGAAGAGCGCATCGAAAAAGGCGGCAAGACCTTCACCCGCGCGCTCAACCCTGACCGCACCTGGCGTACCACCGAAGGCGGCAGCGTTACCCTGCCCGGCCGTTCGCTGATGTTCGTACGCAACGTCGGCCACCTGATGACCACCCCCGCGATTCTCGACGCCGATGGCAACGAAGTGCCCGAGGGCATCCTCGATGCCGTGGTGACGTCGCTGCTCGCCCTGCACGACTTGAAAAAGGACGCCGACCAGCCGCGCAACTCGCGCAGCGGCTCCGTCTACATCGTCAAGCCCAAGATGCACGGCCCGGAAGAGGTGGCCTTCGCCAATACGCTGTTCGGCCGGGTCGAAGACATCCTCGGCATGACCCGCGACACCCTGAAAATGGGCATCATGGACGAAGAGCGCCGCACTACAGTCAACCTCAAGGCCTGCATCAACGAGGCGACCTCGCGCGTGGTCTTCATCAATACGGGCTTCCTCGACCGCACCGGCGACGAGATGCACACCGCCATGGAAGCGGGCCCGATGGTACGCAAGGGCGACATGAAGTCGGCCGCCTGGATCGGTGCCTACGAGAAGAACAACGTCATGGTCGGCCTCGCCTGCGGCCTGCGCGGCCGCGCTCAGATCGGCAAGGGCATGTGGGCCATGCCCGATCTCATGCACGCCATGCTGGAGCAGAAGATCGGCCACCCCAAAGCCGGTGCCAACACCGCCTGGGTTCCCTCGCCTACCGCCGCAACATTACACGCGCTGCACTATCACCAAGTCAGCGTGGCCGAGATTCAGCGCGAGCTGGAAGCTCAGGGCGAAGCCGACCTGCTCGACGATCTGCTCTCGGTGCCGGTCGCCGAGAACGCCAACTGGTCGGACGAGGAGATCCAGCAGGAGCTGGACAACAACTGCCAGGGGATTCTGGGTTACGTGGTGCGCTGGGTCGAGCACGGCGTAGGCTGTTCCAAGGTGCCGGACATTCACGATGTCGGCCTGATGGAAGACCGCGCCACGCTGCGTATCTCCAGCCAACACATCGCTAACTGGCTGCACCACGGCGTCGTCGATGCTTCCCGCGTCGAAGAGACCCTCAAGCGCATGGCCAAGGTGGTCGACGAGCAAAACGCAGGCGACGCCACCTACACCGCCATGAGCAGCCACTTCGACGACTCGACCGCCTTCAAGGCAGCCTCCGATCTGATCTTCAAAGGCCGCGAGCAACCCTCCGGCTACACCGAGCCGCTGCTGCATGAGTGGCGCCAGGTGCATAAGGCGAAGTAAACGGACGCGAACACGCGCCATCACGATAAAGCCCTGGGCAACGCCTGGGGCTTTATCGTGTCGGTATCAAACACCCCATGGAGACAATAACTATGACTACCATGAATACCGACGAGATCGAACGATTCCTCGATGACGTTTTTCCCCAGCGCATGGGGCGAATAGAAAGCGTAGGTGAGATGCGCGCGACGATGCGCCTAACCGTAGGCCAAGAGCACTTGCGCCCAGGTCCTCGTGTTTCAGGGCCAACGCTAATGGGTTTAGCAGATGTCGCGCTCTACGTGGCCATTCTCGCCCAGATCGGCCCCGAGCCCATGGCCGTCACCAGCGACTTCAACTGCCACTTTCTGCGCGCAGCGCCAGGCGATCACGACATCCTCGCTCACGCCCGGCTCATCAAACTAGGGCGAGTACTTGGCGTCGGTGAGATCCAGCTCTTCTCCACCGCCGATAGCACACGCCCGGTTGCCCATGTGACGGCTAGCTATGTGCTGCCCTCTCCGCCAGCCCCTCGACCAGCCGGTCGACGGTAATCGGGTAGTCGCGTACGCGCACGCCGGTGGCGTTGTAGACGGCGTTGGCGATGGCGGCGGGAACGCCGCAGATGCCGAGCTCGCCCACGCCCTTGGCCTTGAGCGGGGTCGAGGCGGCATCGGGCGTTTCCAGAAAGACCACCTCCTGCTCGGGGATATCGGCGTGTACCGCCACTTCGTACCCGGCGAGGTCGTGGTTGGTGAAAAAGCCACGCGCGCGGTCGACTTCTAACCCCTCGCTCAGCGCTGCTCCAGCGGCCATGGTCATGCCGCCAAGCACTTGGCTTCGCGCCGTGATGGGGTTGAGAATGCGCCCGGCATCGCACACCGCCAGCATACGGCGAAGGCGTGTTTCGCCGGTGTAGGCGTGCACCGCCACCTCGATGAAGTGCGCCGCAAAGGTGCCGATCTGCAGGCCCTCCTTGAAGTCGCCAAAATGGATTTTGTCCTCGGCTACCAGCTCGTCGCCATCGCCCACATCGGCAAGGGCGAGATCGACGCCTTCGCCCAGAATGCGTCCTTGATCGAAGCGCAGCTCTTCGGCTTTAAGCTGCGCGCCCACCTTCAGCTGCGCGGCGATCTTTTTCTGCAGCGCCAGGCACGCCGCATAAACGCCCGCCGTGGCGCTGGCGGCGCCGAACTGCCCGCCGGAGCCCGAGGAGACCGGATAAGCACTATTGCCCAAGCGCACCTCCACGTCCTCCATGGCGAGCCCCATGGTTTCGGCGGCGGTCTGGGCGATGATGGTGTAGGAGCCGGTGCCGATATCGGTCATGTCGGTCTCGACCACCAGACGCCCGCGCGCAAGCCGCACCCGAGCACCGGAGTCCAGCGTCGGCGCGCCCCGGTAGGCCCCGGCCATCCCGTGGCCGATCAGCCAGGCGCCTTCGCGCCGCCCACCCGGGGTGCGGTTACGCGCCTCCCAGCCAAAGCGCTCGGCGCCCTCGCGCAAACACTCGACGAAGTGGCGCTGGCTAAAGGGCTTATCGGGGTCTTCGGGGTCGACTTGGGTATCGTTGAGGATGCGAAACTCTACCGGGTCCATATCGAGCTTTTCGGCCATCTCGTCCATGGCGATTTCCAGCGCCGCCAGCCCCGAGGCTTCCCCTGGAGCGCGCATATCGGCGGATTCGGGCAGGTGCAGGTCGATGGCGTGATGCGCCACGCGGCGGTTCTCCCCGGCGTAGAAGCAGCGCGTTTGGTTGACCGCGTCTTCGCCGCTGCCGCCGGGCAGGGTGTGCGATACCGCGGCGTGGTCGAAGGCGGTGATGCGCCCATCCTCACCGGCGGCGATGCGCAGCCGCTGAATGGTCGCCGAGCGGTGAGTGGTGTTATTGAACATTAGCGGGCGGGGCAGCGCGACCTTGACCGGGCGCCCGGCGGCGCGCGAGCCGAGTGCGGCGAGCACGGTATCGGCGCGCAGCCAGAGCTTGCCGCCAAAGCCACCGCCTACGTAGGGGCTCTCTAGCCGGATGGCATCGGCGTCGATATCGAAAGTGGTTGCCAGCGCCTGACGCGTCCAGGCGATCATCTGATTGGAGAGCCAAACCGTCATGGCCTTGCCATCGGACCAGTCGACGATCGACGCATGGGGCTCCATCATGGCGTGGCTCTGCGCCGAAGTACGATAGACCGCATCCAACGTGACCGGCGCCTTGGCGATGGCTGCCTCCACGTCGCCAACGTCAGCGGCGGGCTCGCCTAAGTTCTGTAGCCGCTCCAAGGCCGCCTCGAGATCGAACTCGGCGTCCTCCTCGGCGTAGCGCACCTCGATTAGGTTAGCGGCACCTCGGGCGCGCTCGAGCGTATCCGCCACCACTACGGCGATGGCTTGATGGTAGTGCTCGACCACATCGCCGCCGAAAAGCCGGGCAACGTTGCTCTCGGCACGGTTCAGCGGCGCCACGTCGAGGGTCGTGACCACCGCAGCAACGCCCGGCGCCTTGAGCGCCTGAGTCGCGTCCATGTGGGTGATGCGCCCTTTGGCAATGGTAGCGCCCAGTGGGTAGCCGACGAGCTGCCCAGCAGCAACGTCGTGGCGCTCGTAGGCGTAGGGCGCCTGCCCGGAGACTTTGAGCCGCCCATCGATACGCGCATGGGGCTTGCCGACGATGCGCGCATGGTCGAACAGGTTCTCTTCGCTTGCCTGGTTGAAGTCCATGGTTACGTCTCCTCCAACAGCGCCGCTAGCGTACGCTCGGCGAGACGCAGCTTGTAGGCGTTATCACGGGTCGGGCGTGCGCCCTCCAGCAGTTTTTCCATAACGGCGGACGCTCCTTGGGGCAGCGCCTCGTCAGCGGCGTCGCGGCGCCAGGGCCGGGGGGCGACACCGCCTAGCGCCACTCGGCCGCTGCCGTCGTCCTGCTGAATCAGCGCCACCGATACCAAAGCAAAGGCGTAGGAGGCGCGATCGCGAACTTTGTAGTAGGTTTGGCGCCCGCCGACCGGCGCGGGAAGCACGACGCTCGTGATCATCTCACCCGGCGCCAGAGCGCTCTCGATGTGGGGCGAATCGCCGGGTAGCGGGTAGAAAGCATCCAGGGTGAAACGTCGGGTGCGCCCATCAGGCAGCAGCGTCTCCACTTCGGCGTCCAGCGCGCGCAATGCCACGGCCATGTCCGAGGGGTGCGTGGCGATGCACGCCTCGGAGATGCCGATGACCCCGAGCTGACGCGTGGTCGCCCCTTCGCCTTGGGCAGCGCAGCCTGCGCCCGGCGAGCGCTTGTTGCAGGGCATGGCGGTGTCATAGAAGTAAGCGCAGCGGGTGCGCTGCAAGAGATTGCCCCCAGTGGTGGCCTTGTTGCGCAGCTGCCCCGAAGCGCCGGAGACCAACGCGCGGCTCAGCAGCGGGTAGTCGCGCCGCACCCGCGTATCCGCCGAGAGCGCGGCATTACTGGCCATTGCACCGATGCGAAGCCCGCCTTCGGGCGTGGGCGCAATCGTATCCAGGCCTGTACCGGTCACGTCGATCACCTGGGTCGGCGTCTCGATCTCGTGCTTCATCAAGTCGAGCAGGTTGGTGCCACCGGCGATGAACTTGGCGCCCGGCGCCTGAGCGGCGCTGGCCGCAGCGGCGGGGTCGGCCGCTCGTGCGTAGCGAAATGCTCTCATGAGTGCGCCTCCGCCACCTGATGAATGGCCTTGAGAATGTTGGCGTAGGCGCCGCAGCGGCAGAGATTGCCCGACATGCGCTCGCGAATCTCGGCGTCGGTTAGGTCAATGGCGGTAGAGAGATTTTCGGTTACGTGGCTGGGTAGCCCCGCGCGAATCTCCTCCAATATGGCCGTGGCCGAGCAGATTTGGCCCGGGGTGCAGTAGCCGCACTGAAAGGCGTCGTTATCGATAAAAGCCTGCTGCATGGCATCGAGAGACTCGGGCGTGCCGTGCCCTTCGATGGTGGTGATCTCGTCGCCGTCGTGCATCACCGCAAGCGTAAGGCAGGCATTGATGCGCGTGCCGTTGACGGCCACCGTACAGGCGCCGCACTGGCCGTGGTCGCAGCCTTTCTTGGCGCCCGTGAGCGCCAAATGCTCGCGCAGTGCATCGAGCAGCGTGGTGCGGTTGTCGAGAGTGAGGTCGTGGCGGGTGCCATTGACGTGCAGGGTACAGGGCGAATGATCGTCGCCGCAGGCGGCGCTCGCGTCGCGATGTCGTCCAAGCTGATCTGGTGGGTGCATGAGTATGTGCCTTCCATTTCGTGGCTATCGCAATCGTGGCTGCGTAATGTGCATCACCCCTTCAGCATAGACACGATAGTGGAAAGCTGGGCAAGACACCGCCATCCTTATCTTTTTATACGCCCGCGCACAGCCAAGGAATGCACCCCATGCAACATCTTGATCGGCAGGTTATCGAAGGCGCCCTACGCTGGTCGCGCCAGGGCGAAACGGTGTGGCTGTGTACGGTGCTGGCCACCTTTGGCTCCTCGCCGCGTCCGCCCGGCGCCTTGATGGTGGCCACCCACGAGGGGCGGCATATTGGCTCACTGTCGGGAGGCTGCGTGGAAGAGGCGTTTCTCGCCCGGCTTGGGAAGGGCGGCTTCGACCGCGCGGTTACCGTAGTGAGCTACGGCAATGACGAGGGCGACGACGCGCATGGCCCGCGCGTTACCCTGCCCTGCGGCGGCGTGTTGGAGGTGCTCGTCGAGCGGCTTAGCGCAACGCCAGCCACTCACGCTCACCTCGAGCATCTGGCGGCGGCACTTGCCGGTCAGCAGCGCCTGATTCGTCGGGTCGATCTCATTAGCGGCCGCGTCGAGCTCGCTGAGGCGCCGCCTCCAGGGCCGAGCGTGACGCGCCGGGAAGAAACGGTCGAGCTGCGCCTGGGGCCCAGCCGACGCCTGATCATTGCTGGAATATCACCGATCACCGCGCCCTGCGCCGCCTTCGCCGTGACACTGGGGTTCGAGGTGATCGTCTGCGATCCACGCGAGACGGCCTGCGCCGACTTCGACGTGCCTGGCGTTAGGGTCGAGGCGCGACTGCCGTCGGCGTACATCACTCCCGCCACCTGTCACGCCGCCACCGCCGTGGTGGCACTGACCCACGATCCGCGTATCGACGACTTGGCGATGATGGAGGCCGTGCGTACGCCCGCGTTTTATCTCGGCGTCATGGGCTCGCGCCAAACCTCGGCGGCTCGCCGCGAGCGCCTGCTGCGCGCAGGGGGGATGACGGAAGAGAGCGTAGCGCGGATCCACATGCCCATTGGCCTGGCGCTCGGCAGCAAGACCCCGGCGGAGATCGCCCTGGCGGTCATGGCCGATATCGTACGCACCGAACACGGCAGGGCCATCGATGAGCTCTAATGGCGTCGTGGCGCTGGTGATGGCGGCGGGGTTTTCGCGCCGTTTTGGCATTGAAGACAAGCGCTTGGCGCGCCTGCCCGATGGCCAAACGCTGCTCGGCGCCTGCGTCGCCCAGGCAAGCGCACACTTCCCTTGGGTGCGGGTGGCACTGCGCGAGGATGACGTGGTGGATGCGCTAGGCCTGCCCGCCCACAGCGACACCATCGCCATTGCCAACGCCCAGGGCGGGCTGGGGTCGAGCCTCGGCGACGCAATGACCACGCTGCTTACCGATGACCGCCTGGCTCACGCCCGCGCCGTGGCCATCTTACTGGGTGACATGCCTTACCTTGCGCCCGAGACGCTCGTTGCGCTCACCCAGCGCGCGACGGCAGAGATCATCGTGCGCCCCTGCTTGGCGGGGCGCCCCGGCCACCCGGTGCTTTTTGGCCGGGCGCTCTGGCCCACGCTTGCCGCACTTCGCGGCGAAAACGGCGCGCGCGAGGTCATTCGCGCGCATCCCGAGCGCTATCGTGAGCTTGCCGTCACCGATGACGGTATTCTCACCGACATCGACACCCCCGATGCCCTGGCTGCGCTCAGCCAATAGGCGACCCAAATACGCTAAGCGCTTCTAAGCGCGACCAGCGCAAGCGAAAGCCACCCGATGATCAGCAAAAGACCGCCTATCGGGGTGACCACGCCTAGGTTCAGCCCCGCCATTGCCATGGCGTAGAGCGAGCCGGAAAAACCGACGATGCCCAACGCCCAGAAGCCTGCTACCCAGCCCCAGCCTTTGAGCCCAAAGAGACGCTGGCCGATCAGCACGGCCATGATGGCTAACGTGTGCCAGGCCTGGTAGCGCACGCCGGTTTCGGTGGCGTGCACCAGTTCCTCGCTCACCCGCGCGCCAAGGCCATGGGCGGCGTAGGCGCCGATGATGACGGTGACGGCACCGGATAGCGCCACGCCGCACCAGGTCAATCGTTCGTTGCGTTGCATTCGCGTTCCTCGTGAGGGGAAAGGGGATGATGGTCACTGCCGGAAACCGTTACAATACGCCCAGCGCACGACTTTTCCAGGTTTCGACACGAGACGTTTGCCATGCCGACTTCCGCGACCGTAGCGATTACCCTCAACGGTGAACCCTATGACCTCGCCGCCGAGCGCACCGCTGCCGAGCTCGTCGAGGCTCTGGGCCTGACGGGGCGGCGCATCGCCATGGAGATCAACGAGGAGATCGTTCCCCGCAGCCAGCTCAGTGCCACGCGGCTTGAAGCAGGCGACCGGGTAGAGATCGTCCATGCGATTGGCGGCGGCTAGCCCGCGCCTTCCGCCACGCTTTTTAAGCCCTTTTTCATCGATTCAGTGCTCCAGGAGCTGACCATGACGCTGCTACAGGATACGCCCTTCACCGTTGCCGGACGCACCTTCGCCTCGCGCCTTCTGGTCGGCACCGGCAAGTACAAGGACTTCGACGAGACAGCCCAAGCCATTGCCGCCAGCGAAGCGAACATCGTCACCTTCGCCGTGCGCCGCACCAACCTGGGGCAAGAAGCGGGCGCGCCCAACCTGCTCGACGTGATTCCGCCGAGTCGCTATACCCTGCTGCCCAACACCGCTGGCTGCTACACCGCCAAGGACGCCGTGCGCACCTGCCGCTTAGCGCGTGAGCTACTCGATGGCCACAACCTGGTGAAGCTCGAAGTGCTGGGCGACGACACTACGCTCTACCCCAACGTGGTCGAGACCCTGAAAGCCGCCGAGACGCTGCTGGCCGATGGCTTCGACGTCATGGTCTACACCAGCGACGATCCCATCGTTGCCCGCGAGCTCGAAGCCATGGGCTGCTGCGCGATCATGCCGCTGGGCTCGCTGATCGGCTCCGGCCACGGCATTCAGAACCCGCACAACGTGCGCCTGATCGTCGAGCAGAGCCAAGTGCCGGTTCTCGTCGATGCGGGCATCGGCACGGCTTCCGACGCCGCTATGGCGATGGAGCTTGGCTGCGACGGCGTACTACTCAACACCGCCATCGCCCACGCTCGCGAGCCGCAGCGTATGGCACGCGCCATGAAGCTTGCCGTCGAGGCCGGGCGCGAGGCGTTTCTCGCCGGGCGCATGCCGCGCCGCCAGAGCGCCGACCCCTCTTCCCCCTTTGCTGGCCGTATCAACGGCTGAGCCCGATTTGACGACTGATTCGAGACGACATGACCGACCCCAAGCACCCTGGTGAGGCCACTACTGGCCCGGAAGGCCCCGATGCGCCGCTGCACCGTCGCGGCATCAAGAGCTACGTCATCCGCGCCGGTCGCATGACCCAAGCGCAAACGCGTGGGCTAGACGAGGTGTGGCCGCGCTTTGGCCTGACCATCGCCGACGGCCGCCAACACCTCGATGACCTCTTCGGCCGTCGTGCGCCGCGCGTGGTCGAGATCGGCTTTGGCATGGGCACGTCGCTGATCGAGCAGGCCGAGACCCACCCCGAAACCGACTTCATCGGCATCGAGGTTCACTCACCGGGCGTAGGCAAGCTACTCGACGAGGTCGATAAACGCGGCTTGACCAATCTGCGCGTCTATCGCGAAGACGCCCTGGCGGTACTCGAGCAGTGCCTGCCGGAAGGATCGATCGACACCGTGCAGCTCTTCTTCCCCGACCCCTGGCCGAAGAAAAAGCACCACAAGCGGCGGATCGTTCAACCCGCCTTCGTGGCGCTGATCCGCACCCGCCTCGCCCTCGGCGGCACCTTCCACCTCGCCACCGACTGGGAAGCCTACGCCGAGTGGATGGCCGAGGTGATGGAAGCCGCACCCGGGTATGCCAACACGGCAACGCCGGAAACGGCCCCCTACGTACCGCGCCCGGCTTTCCGCCCGTTGACCAAGTTCGAAGCACGCGGCGAGCGCCTGGGCCACGGCGTGTGGGATTTGATCTATCGTCGTGATGCCTAACGTGCGGCCTCCGACAAGGCGTTGACGCGACCCGCGCGGGCAACGCCAGGGGCCAAGGCAAGCAGGGCGAACACGACTATGGCGCAGGTCGCCGAGACGTGATCCATCAATAACCCAAACAGTGGCGCGCCTAGCGTCTGCCCCACGGCGATGGTCAAGAAACCGACCATCAACCCTACTGCGGGCCGATCGGACAGCGCCGCTACCCCCCAGATCAGATAGACGCCGGTCAACGTGATATAGGCCGCGCCAAAGAGCAGCCCCCCGCCGAGCGTCCAGGCCGACGTGGTGCCCGGCATACCGACCATCACGATGCTGGCAGCGAGCAAGGCAAGAAAGAAACGGTGTACGGCATCAAGGCCAAAGCGTGCGACCCAGGTACCCGCGAACGCCCCCGTCAAACCCGCCGCGCCGATGGCGATCCACAGTGTGCCGACATCTACGCCCTCTCCCGACAAGCGCAGCGTGACGAGCTGACCACCAAACGACCAGAGTGCCGTGCTGGCCGCGCCCATGAGAAAGGACGCGGCTATTAGCCGTTTGAGCGCGCCGGTTAGCTTGGGTAACCCTGCGCCGGTTGGCTGCTCACTCTTAACGACGCCTGGCACGCTGAGCGCCACGGCAGCGGCAAGCGCAAATGCCACAATGGCGAAACCGGCAAAGGCCCAGCGCCACTGCTCACCCAAAAGCAGCGCCACCGGTCCTGTCATCACAACGCCCGCTCCTGTCCCGGCGTTGATGACGGTATTGGTAACACCCTGGCGCGATACGCGCACGGTCGCGGCCACTGCCGACGCCATGGGCGGTGAGGCAAGACCCGTGCTGGAGCCCGCCAGCATAACCGCCACTGCAAGCCAAACAGGCGTTGCGGCGGTGGCAATCCCCACCATACCAACGGCCGCCACCAGCGCTGCCGCCGTTGCTACGAAACGCGGGCCACGCCGCTCGGTAAGGTAGGCCGAGAGGAGAATGGCGATGCAATAGCCCAGAAAAGAGCCGCCTGCGATCAGCCCGCTCAACGACGCCGAGAGGGCAAGCTCGCTGTCGATTTGCGGCAAGAAGAGGCCAAATGCGAAGCGGGCGAAGCCGTAGCAAACGGCAATCAGGCTAAAACCGCAGGCGCCTAACGCCATGGCCGGGTTCATACGCATGCTCGCTGCACCAGCGTCGTGGCAGCCTTACCTGCCGCGACGACCGCACGCTCGCCGCGATAGACGGCCGCGGCCGTGGCCCCTTCGAACAGCACCACAATCTGCTCGACCAACTGCGGATCATCCGCTCTGCCCGTTTCCAGCGCCACGATGTCGGCAATCTTCTCTATCATGCGGGCCTTGTGCGCCAGCACGACCTCGGCAACCTCGGGCGTATCGCCCCCGGTTTCACCGTAGGCGCGCAGAAATAGGCAGTTGCGGCAGCCCTCCACGCGCACCCAATCTTCCAATGCCTTGAAAAGCGCCGCTGTGCTGGTGACCTCCAGCCGACGCAAGAACCGTTTTTCACGTTCGCTCAGTACGCTTGCAATCAGCGCACTCTTGCTGCCCGCGTGCTTGTAGAGCGTGCGGCTAGAGATGCCCGCTCCCCGGGTAAGCTTATCCATTCCCGTCGCGGTGAAACCGTGGCGATCAAAAAGAGATTCGGACACGGCAATCAGCGTTGCTTTGATATTCATGTGCGCTTTACTCCTGTGGGCACTCAACCCCAAGTGTAAAACGATCATTTTACATCTACAAATAGTGATGCACGCACGCGCAATCTTCCCGCCTACGCAAGTCGAGACGAGACGAGCTCAGAAGCAAGGATGAAGAGCGTAAAAACGGTGGGCTAGAAAAAAGAAAGCCGCTCCAAGGGAGCGGCGAAAAGACCGTGACTAGCAATGAGAGGGAGAAACCATGACAGAAAACTGGCATTTGCTGTCGTGGCTGTGTCGTCTCATCAAACGACACAGGTGTAATGTAATCATTCTCATTACCCATGTAAACACTAATGCGAATATTTTTTATTTGTTTTTGATTCGCTTTATACCTATGCGCCAATCCACTGCAGCCACAGCGGTAGCGTCAGCATGGCGAGCAGCGTTTGGCCGGTGATGATCGCGGCCATAAGATCGGCGTCGCCGCCCAGCTGGCGGGCCAAAATATACGCCGACGTAGCGGTAGGCAGCGCCGCGAAGAGCACGGCGATGTCGCGACTAACGGGGTCGAGCCCCAATAGCCAAGCAAGCACCACGACTACGGCGGGCATTAGCACTAGTTTGACGACGTTGGTGGCTACCACGCCGCGATCGATGCGCAGCAGCGCCATGGGCCGAAGCCCGACGCCCACGGCGATCAACCCAAGCGGTAGGGCCGCGCTGCCTAATAGGCTAATGGTCGCATCGCTCCAGCCGGGCAGGCCGATGCCCGTCAGGTTCAGCGCAATACCCACCAGACAGCTCACGATCAACGGATTCTTCGCCAGCGCCATCACGCTTTTGCCCAGGCTCGCGTTGCCCAGCGTACCGGCAGCCACGAAGCTGCCGACGCAGAGCACGTTGACCACCGGCACCATTAGCGCCACCGCAACGGCGGCGGTGGTGACGCCTAGCTGGCCGTGCAGCGCCGCAGCCCCAGCCACGCCAACGTAGGTATTGAAGCGCACCGCGCCCTGGAACACCGAGGTGAACGCCGCCCCCGAAAGCCCTAACCAGCGGCGCAGCTGCCATAACAAAACGCCGAAGAGCGCCATGGCGCCGAGCAGTACCAACGCCAAACGCCCCACGGGCACCTGAGCAACGTCGGCCGTCGCCAGCGTTGCAACGAGCATGGCAGGGAACAGCGCGTAGTAGATGAAGCGCTCCATCTGCGCCCAGAAGCTATCGTGCGGCCAGCGCCAATAGCCAAAACCCACCCCGAGTAAGATGAGCAGAAAGAGCGGCCCAAGCGCTCCCGTGATGCTTTCCATGGCGTTCCTTGAGGGTAGAAGTCAGAGGGTAGCGTCAGCGTTATTCGCTCTCGTTATTGTCATTGTTGTTGTCATCGCTGTTATCGCGTTCATCGCGTAGAGGCGCTTCCAAACGCGCGAGCATGGCCATCAGCGCCTGAACCTGAACGCCTTCGCGGCTATCGTGGAGAGGGTTCGCCTGCCAGGGACTTTCGGCAAAGCCCCACCAATCCCAACAGCCTTGAGGATTGGTTAGCGTGGCATCGGCCTGAGGGTAGAGCACGATCTGATCATGCGCCACAGCCCAGCGGTTCAAGCCACTATAGCGGATGAAAAGATCGTCGATGGCATCTGCCCCCATCTGGCAGCCGTGCAGCGCCAGCGTCACCGGGCAGCCGCCCTTCTCGCACGCCTTGGGCACGAAAACGTAGCCCACTTCGGCAAGGCCCGGCGCGCCGAATTCGCGCTGATCGAACGCCAATAGCCGTGTCGCTTCGGCGTGGCTTTCCGCCGCGCCTTCTGCCACATCTTCTGTCGCGCTCTCTGTCACGTCGGCGCGCCCGGGGTAGAGCCAGTCGAGCAGGCGGTCGGCGACATCGTCATCGCAGGCCAGCAGATGGCTGCCGCCGCCCTGGCGGCAGTCACCCAGCGCTTGAGGGTCGGCCATGTAGTCGTCGGGTAGGCGCATCGGCCAGCCGTGACCGGTGGCCGGGCGCGTTTCGACGCGTAGTTGCTCGGGGGAGTCCAGCCAAGCCGTCAGCTGCTCGGCCAAGGCATGACCAAGGGCGGGGTCGACGACGTCATCCGCCTGGCCGTGCCAAACGAAGGCACGCAGCTGCCCAAGCGCTGCGTTCGTTCCCACCTCCTCGGCCTGCTGGTAGCGCTCATGGCGCAGCGCCAAGGTATCGAGCGAAGGCGCGCCGCGGCGCACCTCCATACATTGATTGAGCGCAAGGCTTAGCGACCCCTGCGCGCAGCCCCAGGGCCCCGCCGCCAGCACACCAAGCCCGACAAAGCGTTCGGGCCAGGCAACCGCCAGCTGGGTCGCCATGTAGCCGCCGGAGGAGACCCCAACGGCGCTAGCCTGCCCGGAAGCCGCGCCAACGCTTGGCAGCGCCACTGCCGTATCGGCCAAGGCATCGCCTGCGCCGAGCGCCAAGAGGGCAGCCGCGAGCGCGCGTAGCGGCAACCGCGCAGGCAGCGGCGGCATGCTATTTGATATCCAACAGCTCGACGCGGAAGGTGAGTACTTCGTTAGGGCCAATCGGCCCCTGGCCGCGTTCACCATAGGCGATATCGGCGGGAATGTAGAGGTTCCAGGTGTCGCCCACGCTCATCAGCTGCAGCGCTTCTTGCCAGCCCTCGATTACCTGATTGACGCGGAAAGTGACGGGCTCGCCGCGCTCGAAGGAGCTATCGAAGACGGTGCCGTCGAGCAGCGTGCCTTCGTAGTTCACCTCGACGGTGTCCTCGGGGCCAGGTGATTCGCCATCACCGGATTCGAGCACTTCGTACTGCAGGCCGGAGTCGGTGACGCTCACTTCGTCACGCTCGGCGTTCTCGGCCAGAAAGGCTTCGCCCTCTTCTTGGTTGGCCGAGGCCAGCTCTTCGGCCTGGGCCTGCTGCTCGGCCATAGCGCGCTCTTGGAAGGCCACCAGCGTTTCGGTCATCTCTTCGTCGCTAAGCGCCAGCTCGTTCTCTTCGAACACGTCACGCACGCCATCGGTGAAGGCATCGAGGTCGAGGTCTTCGACGTCTGCGCGCATGCTTTCGCCCAACATCACACCAAAGCTGTAGGCCAGACGTTGCTCGTCGGTTTCCGGCGCGGCGGCGGCAAAAGGCGCCACCAGCAAGAGTCCGGTGAGCGCCGTGGAGGTCAGCAGTACCTTCATGAATTCGGTCCTTCTTCGTAGGGGATAGGCGCCAGCAGGCGGCACCTAAAATGCGCGTTAAGGCAATATCGATAGCGTATCACCCGCGCCCGCTGGACGCACCAGCGGGCGCCACCAAGGTTACGACAGCGGCAGCGGCGAGAGGTTTAGCCGCCGCACGCTTGCGGTGGTGCAGTCGCTTAACGGAAAGCGAGATCACGCAAAAAGAGGGCGATCTGCGGGAAGGCGATGATCAAGGCGGCGGCACCAATTAGAATCAAGATAAACGGCGGCGTGCCGCGAATTACCTCGAAATAGGGCCGTTTGAACACCGCAATGGCGGTAAAGATATCGCAGCCAAACGGCGGCGTCGCCGAGCCTATCGCCACCTGCAGGGTAATCAACACGCCAACCAGCACCGGATCGAGCCCAGAGGCCGCTATGGCCGGGGCGAAGATCGGCGTGAGCACCAGGATCACCACGATAGGATCGACGAACATGCAGGCGACGAAAAACGCCACAGAGATCGCTACCAGTACGCCTACCGGCCCCGCCTCGTTGATACCGAAGGCACCCAGCAACTGCTGAGGGATCTGGGCGAAGGAGATGATCCACGAGAAGCCGTTACCCGCTGCCACCAAGATGAAAACCACGGCGGTGATCAGCCCGGTCGACTTGGCGATGGCAAACATATCGGGTAGCTCAAGCGACCGGAAGATCACGAACTCGAGAAGAAAAGCGTAGAGCACGCAAACCGCCGCCGCTTCGGTGGGGCTAAACACCCCGCCGTAGATACCGCCGACGATGAGCACCGGAAAGCCCAGCGGCCACAGCGCTTTCTGCACCGCCTTGGCGCGCTCTTTCCAGGTCGAGCGCGGCTCGGTAGGTACATCGTTGACGATGGCGTAAAGGATACAGTAGGCCGAGAACAGCACCAGAATCAGTAGCCCAGGCCCAATCCCCGCGATGAATAGCTCGGCAATCGAGGTCTCGGAAACCACGCCGTAGATGATCATGCCGATACTCGGCGGAATCAAAAAGGCGATATCGCTTGAGTTGATGATCAGCGCTAGGGTGAAGGGGTCTTTGTAGCCTGCCTTGAGCATACGCGGGCGCAGCGGCGACCCCACCGCCACTACCGTGGCCTGGGTCGAGCCCGATACTGCCCCGAACAGGGTACAAGAAACCGCCGTGCTCACCGCCAAGCCGCCTTTGATATGGCCAACGAACGTCATGACCATATCGATCAGGCGATTGGCGGACTGGCCGCGCGTCATGATGTCGGCGGCGAGAATAAACATGGGCACGGCGATTAGCGCCGTCGGGCTGATACCGCGCAAAAGCTGCTGCACCAGCGTGCCCATTTGGCCCATGTCGCCAAACATCATATAGAAGCCGACGAAAGCGGCGGTGATCAGAGGAATCATCATCGGGAAGCCAAGCAGCAGCAGCACGATCATGATGGTGACGATAGTAGCCGTCATGGTGGTGTCCTCGCTGCCTAGCGGTCGATTTCCGGGTCGTCGTAACCATCCACCACGTGGGTCGAGAGATAGACGTCATCGGAGAGAAGGTTGGTAATCGCGGTCATCAAATACTGCAGTCCTGTCACGGCGAAACCGATGGGCACCCAGACGTACATCCACCAGGCCGGGATGCTCAAGGCGGGTAGACTGCGCCCACGGCTCATCACGCTGAGCAGATAGCCCGTCGAGAAGTAGCACAGGGCAAACATCATCAAGGCCGTGAACAGGCACATGACGATCATCAACCAGCGGCGCGCGGACTTAGGCAGCGCATCAAAAAACGCCGACATGCGGATATGCCGACCGTGGCGGGCGGCGTAGCCGATACCGGCAAAGGTCACCAGCACGATCAGGATGCGGTTGACCTCCTCGGTAAAAAAGAGACTCTCGCCGAATACGAATCGGCCAATGACGTTGGCCACGGTATTGAGCGCCATGGCCATGACGCCGAACCCCAAAATGGCGGCTTCTAGTTTGCCAATGCCGTCGTCGATGGCACCGAGCGCGCCGGGCAATGAGGAGCGATAGCGCGCCTCTGCCTTCTCATCTTCGCTTTTTTCCATCGTACGTACTCCCAGAAGGTCATCGCCTATGCGTTCATATGCGCATCTTGATAAACGTATAGGACGTACAGAACGACAAGGGGGTAGCCCATAGCTACCCCCTCGTTCGTCATGTAGGCTGTGTCGTTCGCTTACTCGTTGCCGTCGGTTACGGCGGCGAGATCGTCCTTGAACTGCTGCAGCAAGGCTTCGCCGCGCTCACCGGTCATCTCGACAAAACGCTCTTCGACCTGGGGCGCACGCTCGCGGAACGCGTCCATCTGCTCTTCGTTCAAGCGCGTCACGGTGACCTCATCAGACGCCTCTTCGATCTTCGCCAGCGACTCTTCGGCAAGGCCGGAGATGTGCTCGATGGTGTGCTCGTAGGCTGCGTCGGATGCGTCACGAATCAGCTGTTGGTCCTCTTCGCCGAGACCGTCGAAGAAGTCCTGATTGGCCATCATGGCGGTGGTGAACCAGCCATGGCCAGTGAACAGCAGGTTGGGCGAGACTTCGTAGAGACCGCCGGACTCGATCCAGAAGATGGGGTTCTCTTGGCCCTGCAGGATATTGGTTTGCAGGCCACCGTAGACCTCACCCCAGGGCAGCGGCGTGGGGCTTGCGCCAAAGGCGCGATAGGTTTCGGCCAGCAGCGGGTTGGTCATGGTGCGGATGTTCTTACCCTGAAGCCCTTCGGGCGAGTCGACCTGCTCGTCGAGGGTGATGACCATCTCGCCTTCCGGATACATCTTGAGAAGCTCCAGGCCGTGCTCGGCATAGAGTTCGGGGAAGGTTTGGTTGATGGCTTCGCTGGTGTTGAAGAACTCGACCACCGTCTCTTCGTCGGTGGGCAGCAGGTAGGGCACGAAGAAGATCTGGGCTTCGGGGATCAACGCACCGGTAAAGCCGGGCGACTGGTTGACGAACTGAAGGATACCCGCTTGCGTCTGCTCGAGGATGTCATCGGACTCGCCCAGCTCACCGAAGCGATACACCTGGACGGTATGATCAGAGTTCTCCTCGATGTACTCCTTGAACGCCATGGCGTACACGTCCTGCACATCGCCTTCGTACTCCTCGTGGGCATAGCGCCAGTTATCTGCCTGTGCGGCGGCCGAGAGGCCGAAAAGCAGCGCAGTGACACTGGCCGAGGTGACGAGTTTGGTTGCCTTCATGCGGTGTTCCCCTTTTATTGGTAACGCGCGTAATGAATGCGCACGGTTGGCTTTGGCTGCCCGATACCTGGGGAGGTCGCATGACTCGCTTTTATTCATCCGCTGACCGACATCAAACGCTCGCCGCGGGGCGACAGATGCTGTGGGTCAACAGGCGATTCCAGACAGGCCACCAAAGCGCTAGCGTAAAATTACCCTAGCGCGCCCTTTTCAGAGGGTCAAGTTGGCGACCAGCGTCTGGCAGGCGCTGGCTAGGCGTTTTTGACGTGCGTCATGATCTTTGTCGCGAGCAGTCAAAATTCGCGAAAAGAGGCTATCCAGCGGACAAAAACCGCCTTTCTCGACGTTTTCGATGGTGTTCTCAAGACTAGGCTCGTGAGCTTCTACGCTATGGCGTATCCCGCGCTGCCAACGTTGAAGGTTCTCACGCTCGGCCAGTAGCTCGGCGGTCTTGATCGACGCGCGCAGCTCCTGAATACCGGCGTCATAGGCTGCCTCAGCCTTGAGCCGACGGCGCATGCTACGCAGCGGCTCGGTCATCTCGGCCTGCCACTGGCGCCGCTCGGCGCTCAAGCGCTGCCAGGCGAGCGGCGTTACGGGGATCCTCACGCTTTTCGCCCAGGCTGCCGCCAGCAGCTCGCACACATCCACGCCCGCCTCGTCCTGAAGCGTTAGGCAAGCGGCCTCCACGCCGGGTCGGGCATAGCGCGCCAGGGCAAAATCCCAGAGCGAAGCCTGCTGCGTGCGGGTGAATCGGGTAGAATCAGGCATCGTTCGACTCCCTGTGTCGACGGCGCGCCTGATCGCGCCGCCCTTTCATTCAACGCCTAGCCATCTCAGGAGAAGGCATGATTGCACTGCGCCAAGTCGCCCTGCAACGCGGCACGCAACCACTGCTCCACCAGGCCGACCTAACGCTCAATGCGGGCGTCAAGGCAGGCATCATCGGCGCGAACGGGGCGGGCAAGTCGAGTCTTTTCAAACTGCTGCTGGGTGAGCTCGCCCCCGATCAGGGCGACATCGCCCTCAGCGGCGGTCAGCGCATTGCTCATATGGCGCAGGAGGTCGAGGCGCTCGACCGCGCCATCGTCGACTACGTACAGGATGGCGATCTTGCCCTGCGCCAGGCCGAAGCCGATCTCGCGACCGCTCAGGCCCAGAATGACGCCCACCGCGAAGCGGAGCTTCACGGTTTGATCGAGACCCTCGACGGCTACTCGGCGCCTTCGCGGGCCGCGCAGCTGCTGGTGGGCCTGGGTTTCGTCCAGAGCGACATGCAGCGCCCGCTGTCTGATTTTTCCGGCGGCTGGCGCATGCGGGTGAACCTGGCGCGCACGCTGTTCATGCCCTCGGATCTGCTGCTGCTCGACGAACCCACCAACCACCTCGATCTCGATGCGCTGTTATGGCTCGAACAGTGGCTCGGCCGCTACCCGGGCACCCTGCTACTGATCTCTCACGACCGCGATTTTCTCGACGCCGTGTGCGATCACATCGTCCATATGCACCACCAGACGCTTGAGCTTTACCGGGGTAACTACACCCGTTTCGAGCGCACCCGGGCCGAAAAGCTCGCCCTGCAGCAGGCCGAAGCGGCCAAGCAGCAGGCGCGGCGCGAGGAGATCGAACGCTTCATCGCTCGCTTCAAGGCCAAGGCGACCAAGGCGCGCCAGGCCCAGAGCCGAGTCAAAATGCTCGAACGCATGGAAGAGATCGCCGTGGCCCACGTCGATTCGCCCTTCCACTTCAGCCTGCCCAGCGCCGATAAGACCTCGCACCCGCTGCTGGTGCTCGATCAGGCCACCTTGGGCTATCACGGTGAGCAGGGCGACATCGTCCAGCTCGACAAGGTCGACCTGACCCTGTTGCCCGGCAGCCGCATCGGTCTGTTGGGTCCCAATGGGGCGGGCAAATCGACCTTGATCAAATCGTTGACCGGCGAGCTTGCCCTGCTCGCGGGCAGGCGCGTACCCGGCGAGCATCTCAAGATCGGCTATTTCGCTCAGCACCAGCTCGAAGGGCTCGACGTCACCACCACGCCCTACGTGCACGTGCAGCGCCTCTCGCCTACGGCCAGCGAGCAGGAGATCCGTAACTTCCTCGGCGGCTTTGGCTTCCAGGGCGACGACGCCTTTGGCGAAGTGGCACGCTTCTCCGGCGGCGAAAAGGCCCGTTTGGCGCTGGCCCTTGTCGCCTGGCAAAAGCCCAACCTGCTGCTGCTCGACGAGCCGACCAACCACCTGGACCTTGAGATGCGCGAAGCGCTGACCCAGGCGCTGGCGGGCTTCGAGGGCACAGTGATTCTGGTCTCACACGACCGTCACCTGCTGCGTGCCACCGTCGACGAGTTCTGGCGCGTGGCCGATCATCGCGTCGAGCCCTTCGATGGTGACCTCGACGACTACCGCACCTGGCTCAAGGCGCGCCTGGAAGCCCACCGCCGCGATGCGCGCAGCGAGAAGAGCGAGCGCCAGCAAGCCACCAGCGAAAGTCGCGAAACGCGCAAAGCAAGCCGCCAAGCCGCCGCCGCGCTACGCGAGAAGCTGCGCCCGCTGAAAAAGCTGCGTGATCAGGCCGAGAAAACCATGGAGCGCGCCCAGCAGCAGCTCGCCGAAGTCGAAGCGGTACTGGCCGACCCCGAGCTCTACACCGAGGCCGGGCGTAAAGCCGAGTTGACCGCCACCCTCGCCCGCCAGGCCGAGCACAAAAGCCAGCTCGACGCGGCCGAAGCCGAGTGGCTTAGCGCCGAAGAGGCATTAGAAGCCATGGAGGCGGAACTGCTCGCCAGCGAAAACGCCTGAGCACCCGTCTGACCCGCTAACTCTTGACCCACTCTCTTGACCCACTAGCTCTCCAGCAGAAAGGTCACCGGGCCGTCGTTGACCAGCGCGACCTGCATGTCGGCGCCGAAGCGGCCGGTCGCGACGTTCGGCCACGCCTTGCGGGCGCGCTCCACGAGGTAATGATAAAGGCGCTCGCCCTCCGCCGGGGGCGCGGCGCTGGAGAAGCTCGGGCGCAGCCCCTTCTTGGTCGACGCTACCAAGGTGAACTGCGACACCAGCAGTAGCCCGCCCTCGATCTGCTGCACGTCGAGGTTCATCTTGTCTTCGGCATCGCTAAATACGCGGTAGTGCAAGAGCTTGTGCAAGAGCCTATCGGCGGCGGCCTCGTCGTCGCCCTTCTCGACGCCGAGCAGAACCAAAAGCCCCTGATCGATCTGCCCGACCATCTCCCCCTCTACCTCTACGCTGGCGCGCCGAACGCGCTGAATCAGTGCTTTCATACCGGGTCGTTCATCTCCGTACTCTCATTCTTCCTATCTTACAGGCTCTCTATCCGCTCATAGGCGGTGCACCATGAGATCGGTATGGGGTTCGCTCAATAGCGCGCGTGAAAGCGTTCGCGCGGCTCTAGGAAGAGCGTGGCCGCTGAGCAAGACGAGATCGGGCAGGTGGCGCTTGACGTAGGTGCCCACGACCTCGACGGGGTCGCCCTGCTCCAGCACCACCTCCACGGCCTGTTCGGTAACCACATCGAGCTCGGCGACCTGAGCGTCGAGGGCGGCCTGCAGGCGCGCCACCTCGCCCTCGCGCCACTTAGCGTAATGCGGGTCGGAGCCAAGCTCGGCTTCGCCTGGAAGCGCCCAGGCGTGAAGCAGGGTGATGCGAGCGGCGGGAAAGCGCGCCAGCACCTCACCTAGAACATTGGTCACGCTCACGCTGGCGTCGACGGGGATCAGAATCTCTTCCCAGGCGCGCACGGGTAAGGCGCTAGCGATGACCACGGGGCAAGGCGCATCGGTTGCAACGCGTAGCGCCGTGGTCCCTTCCAAAAAGGCAGGCTGGCCGCGCTTACGGTGCATACCCAGCACGACCAGCGCCGCTTGGTGCTCGAAGGCTTCGCGCACGATCTCGACGTAGGGCGAACCGGTGGCCGTTTGCACACGCGTGCGCGGCGCCTCCAGGGCGTAATCCTCGCGCAGGTCGGTCATGCGGGTGGCAATATCCTCCGCCACGGCGGCTTCGATGCTGGGCAACACGCGGCGCGGCAGATAAGGATCGATGACGTGAAGGATGTCGAGCTGAGCGTCGGCGGCCAGGGCCAAACGCAGAGCGCGCCCGAAGGCGGCGCGGTTTTCGACGGAAAGATCGGTAGCGAACAGCAGCGTATTCATCACGGCGTCCTGTCAAGGGGCGACCGAATCAATTTTTGCCAGGCTGCCCCGTGGTCCATGGCTCCCTCAGGATGGTGCGCGACGACGATTCGCGCAAGCCACCGCCCTGCTCGCATCAAGGGCGCCGTTCAGCCCCTCCGTGCTATTGCCCTTACCACCAGACGGTTACCACCAGGCGTGGAAGTGGTGTACCGGCCCCCGTCCGCTTCCCACCTTCAGGCGGCTGCTGGCTTCCAGCGCCGCATGTAGCCAACGCTTGGCCGCCTGGATGGCGGCTACCGCCTCCTCGCTCGACGCCGTCTCGGGAAGCTTCGCCAAGCTCGCGGTAATGGCCGAAGAGAGCGAGCAGCCGGTGCCGTGGAGGTTGTCGGTCGCTAGGCGCGTGGCCGGCAGCCACGTCTGCTCCTTGGGCGTCGCCAGCAGGTCGGCGCTGCTCTCACCCTGCAAATGCCCGCCCTTGAGCACCACATAGGGCGCGCCCAGGGCGGCTAGCGGCGGCATCATGCGCTCCATATCAGCGAGCGTGGCGGGCGTGGATACGTCGAGCAAAACGGCCGCTTCGGGCAGGTTGGGGGTCACCACGTCGGCCAGCGGTACGAGGATATCGCGTACCGCGCGAATGCCCACGTCGTCGACCAAAATGTCGCCGCTCTTGGCCACCATGACCGGATCGAGCACGATCCAGCGCGGGCGCCGACGGCTTAGCCGTTCGGCGATCACCTCCGCCACGTCGCGGCTGGTGACCATACCGATCTTCACTGCCGCAAGCTCGACGTCTTCGAGCAGCGTATCGAGCTGGCTGGCAATGAACGCCGCAGGCACCGGATGCACGCCGCGCACGCCCTGGGTGTTCTGCGCCGTGAGCGCCGTGATCACGCTGGTGCCGAAGGTACCCAGCGCCGAGAACGTCTTCAGATCGGCCTGGATACCGGCACCGCCGGAGGGGTCGGACCCGGCGATGGTGAGCACGTTGGCAATGGTCATTGTGTCGTCTTTCACGAGCTCTCCTTTGACGGCTTCTGCTTAATGCGAGCGCCCGTCACAGTACCGACGGCAGCCAGGTCGCAAGCCCCGGGAAGAACGCTAGCGCCAGAAGCATGCCAAGCTGCAGGATGATGAACGGGATTACCCCTTTATAGATCGCCGACGTCGGCACGCTGGCCGGGGTTACGCCGCGTAGATAAAAGAGCGCAAAGCCGAACGGCGGGGTCAAGAACGAGGTCTGCAGATTGACCGCGATCATGATACCGAGCCAGATCGGGTCGAGCCCCATCGCCAGCAGTACCGGGCCAACGATGGGCACTACCACGAAGGTGATCTCGATGAAGTCGAGAATGAAGCCGAGCAGGAAGATCACCAGCATGACCACTAGCGTCGCACCGACCACACCGCCGGGCATGGCATCGAACAGCTCGGTGACAAGCTCTTCACCGCCGTAGGCACGAAATACCAGCGAAAACAGCGTGGCGCCGATCAAGATCAAGAACACCATGCTGGTGACCTGGGCGGTGGAGCGCACTACCTCGCCGAGCATCGTGAAGCTCACTCGGCGGTTGGCGGCCGCCAAAATCAGCGCGCCAAAGGCACCTACCGCCGAGGCCTCGGTGGGCGTGGCGATACCGCCCAGAATCGAACCCAATACGGCAATGATCAGCACCACCGGTGGCACCAACCCCTTGAGCAGTATCGGCCAGAGGCTGCCGGTATGGCCAAGCTCCTGCTTGAGCGCTTCGCGGTCGGCGGGCGGCGCCAGCTCCGGTTTGAACCAGGCCACCAACATCAGATAGACGATGTAAGCCACGACCAAAAGTAGCCCCGGCACCAGCGCGCCGATGAACAGATCACCGATAGAGAGCGTGCGCGGGCTCCACACGCCCATTGAGAGCTGAGCCTGTTGGTAGGCCGTGGAGAGTACGTCACCCAGTAGTACCAACGCGATCGACGGCGGAATGATCTGCCCCAGAGTGCCCGTTGCACAGATACTGCCGGTCGCCAGTGCTGGCGAATAGCCGCGCTTGAGCATGGTGGGCAGCGAGAGCAGACCCATGGTCACCACGGTGGCCCCGACGATACCGGTGGAGGCTGCCAGCAGCATGCCTACCAGCACGACGGCCACTCCAAGGCCGCCGCGCAGAGAGCCAAATACCATCGCCATGGCATCGAGCAATGTCTCCGCCACGCGGGATTTCTCCAGCAGCACGCCCATGAGCACGAACAGCGGCACCGCCAGTAGCGTTTGGTTGGTCATGATGCCGTAGACGCGATTGGGCATTGCCCCCATCAAGCGCGACTCGAAGGGCACCGCAAACCCCATCGACTGCAATAGCATCCCCATGCCCGCAAAGGCCAGCGCCGTACCCGCCAGCGACAGGGCGACGGGATAGCCCAGCATCAAGACAGCGCACACCGAGGCGAATAGCACCAGCGGCATTAGGTCCCACATCGACGCCAGCACTAGAGCACCTCCTCGTGGTCGGCGGGCGGCGCGGCAGGCAGCACGCCCCGAATGATCAGCGTTTGGCGTATCAGCTGCGCCAACGCCTGCAGAAGCAGCAGCGCCATCATGATGAGAATCAACGACTTGAGCAGGTAAACCGCAGGAATGCCGCCATCCGGTGAGCGCTCCATGATCACCCAACTGGTGCGCACGTAGCCGTAGCTGCCGATGGCAATGAACAAGCAGACCGGGATGAGTAGAAACAGCGTACCGAGCAGATCGATCCAGGCACGCCCACGCGCCGAGAGACGGCGGTAGAAGATGTCGACGCGTACATGGCCGTCGTTACGCAGCGTCCAGGCGGCGCCGAGCATGAAAACGGCGGCGTGCATGTACATGACCGATTCGGTCATGACGTTGCTATTGATACCGAAAAGATAGCGCAGGACCACGATGACGAACTGAACCACCATCATGATCACCACCAGCCAGGCGATCGCCCGACCTACGCCATCGGTGAAGCGGTCGAGCCCACGCAAAAGTCGCGGCTCTGGGGCGTTGGCGTGCATGAGGAATATCCTAGATTTTGACGGAGCGGGTCAGAATCATCGCCGATTCCAGGCCCAACGTCATCCCCAGGATGTAGATCAGGCGTGCTGAGCAGCCTTGAGCGAGCGTAAGCAGGCAGAAGGTAGCGGCAAATCGACGGCCAGCGGCAGGTGATCGGAGAAGAGGTGGTCGAGCACCTTGACCTCGGCAGCCTCCAAGCTCTGCGATAGCAGGATATGGTCGAGCGCACGGCGCGGCTGCCAGGCCGGGTAGCTAAGCAAGGGCTTGACCGGGTGCAGCGGCAGCGAATTGCTAAACCGCGTATGGGCATGGATTTGCTCGGGCGTGCAGTTGAGATCGCCCATCACCACGACGTGCTTAAGCGGCTGGACCAGCTCACTCAGGTAGTCGAACTGGCGCGCGCGCGCGCGTTGGCTAAGCGCCATATGGGCAACGAACACATGCAGCGCATCCGGCCCGTTACCAAAGCGCGCATGGATCGCCCCGCGTCCTGGCAGCGTGCCGGGCAGGCGGTACTCCTCGATACGCGTTGGCACCAGGCGCGAAAGCAGGCCGTTGCTATGCTGGGCGAGCTTACCCAGATTACGATTGAGCTGCTGGAAGTGGTGCGGAAAGCCCGCTTGGTCGGCCAGGTACTCGACTTGGTTGATACGACTGGAGCGAAAGCTGCCGCCATCGACTTCCTGCAGCCCGACGATATCGTACTGGCCGAGTACCTCCCCCATTACCCCCAGGCGCTCGCGGCGCTTGGGATGGGGAAGGAAATGCTGCCAGCTGCGGGTCAGGTAGTGGTGGTAGGCCGAGGTTTGAATGCCCACCTGCAGGTTGAAGGTGAGCAGGCGCAGGCTGCCGGTTTCGAATACCGACAGCGGCGCCGACTCAGCGCTTGCGCCGCTCTCGTGGGGTGCCTTTTCGCTACCCGCGTCATTACCCTTGCCGCTACCCACCAGCGTCATAGCTTACTCGGCCTGTTCGGCGCGCTCGGTGCGTACGCGCTCGATCAGCGCGTTGGCGACCTTGGGCATGTTTTCAAGGCTTCCCGCCGTGCTCGGCGTGACCACGAAGCGGCCATCGACGACCAGCGCCGGTACGCCCATCAAACGCATGTCGCGCATACGCCCATGGGCACGGTTGACTTCGCTGCGCACGCTGAAGGCGTTGAGCGCCTGCTTGGCCTCGTCTTCGCTAACGCCGTAGTTGGCGAAGAAGGCGGCAAGCTCGTCAGCGTCGGTCAGGCTTTCGCCATCTTCATGAATGGCGTGGAAGAAGTCGGCGTGAAGATCTTCCTCGATGCCCAGTGACTCGGCAGCGTAGAAAGCTGCAGCGTGCGTATTCCAGGCGCCGCCCATGGTCGCGGGCATGTGCACTACTTCGACGTCGTCGTCGAGGGTGGGGTACCAGTCGCTCACGGAGGATTGCAGGCGATAGCAGTGCGGGCAGCCGAACCAGAACACCTCGGTCACTTCGATCTTGTCATCGTCCGCCTGAGTAGCAACGGGCGGGTCGAGCAGGGTGTAGTCCTGGCCTTCGACCGGCTCGGCGGCGCTGACGGCCATGGAGAGACCCAGTCCAGCGGCAGCGACCAACAGTGTTTTCAGCATGACGTCTATGTCTCCGTACGTAAAAGCGCGCAGTAAAAGCATGTAGTAAAAGCATGTAGTAAAAGCATGTAGTAAAAGCGAAAGCTCTGACCCAGACGAGCAGAGCGAGTTCCCATCATCGCCCATCGCGCCTTCAGGTAAAAGAGAGTTAACGCCTTGGGCGCTAGTCCTGCAAATTAGTGTAGCCCACGCAGATAGTTGGCTAACGCCTGCCTGTCGGCCTCGTCCAGGCGTCTGGCAATCTCCCCCATCACACCATCAGGATCATTGTCGCGCTCGCCGCTGGCGAAGGCATCGAGCGCGTGCAGGGTGTAGTCAGGGTGCTGTCCAGAAAGCGCCGGATAGGCGGCACTGCCAATGCCGCCGCCACTGGGCCCGTGACAGGCCGAACAGGCGGGTATACCCGCAGCGGCGTCGCCCGCGCGGTAGAGCGTCTCGCCGCGCGCAAGCTCCTCGGGAATATCTTCGGCTTGACCCTCCTCGGGCGCCTCGGCGGCGTAGAAGGCCGCTACGTTCCAAGCATCTTCATCGCTGTAGTCATCCAGCAGGCGCGCCATCTGCGCGATTTCACGCTCGCCGTCGCGAATCTCGCGAATCTGTTTGGCCAGATACGCCATCTGCTGGCCCGCTAGATTAGGAAAGGCACCCAGCGGGCTGATACCAGCGGGACCGTGGCAGGCCACGCAGGTCGATGCTCGCGCCGCGCCTGCGTCGGGGTCGGCGCTCAGTGCCAACTGCTCCTCGGGTTCGGCATGGGCGAGACTCATCGCGCCCAGAACCATCATTACGGCGGCCAGTCGCTTGCTCATCACGGTTCCATCATGTCGTTATGGTGTGTCGCTGCTTAAGGTAGCGCGGTGATACACTGACGCCCATCGTCGTCTCGACGCCCTTTCAACTCCTCGATGGATTATATCGAATCGCGCTGGCACCGGCGCCAGGCTGCGTCAAGATGCCTCTTAGCCCCGTGCCGCGCGCTTCGCTTCAGGATAACGCCATGTCTAGCCCCGAAAGCGCCGCTGCGCCGCGCCTCAACTACCCCACGGCGCAGTTTCTCATTAGCGCACCCACCCTGCACCATTGCCCCAGCGATAGCGGCACCGAGGTCGCCTTCGCCGGGCGCTCCAACGCGGGTAAATCGAGCGCCATCAACGCCCTCACCCAGCAAAAGGCGCTGGCGCGCACCTCGCGCACGCCGGGGCGCACGCAGCTGATCAACTTCTTCAGCGTGATGAACGACGACGCCCGCCGTCTGGTCGACCTGCCGGGTTACGGCTACGCCAAGGTGCCGGAAGCGGTGAAGATCGAGTGGCAGCAGCACCTCTCCGAGTACCTGCGCGCGCGTCATAGCCTGCGCGGGCTGGTACTGCTGATGGACGTGCGCCACCCGCTGACCGAGTTCGATCAGATGATGCTCGGCTTTGCCGACGAGCGCGAGATGCCGGTGCATATCCTGCTGACAAAGGCGGACAAGCTGAAAAAAGGCCCCGCCAGCGCCTCGCTGCAGCAGGTACGCTCGCGGCTGAAAGAGTGGGACGACCTGGTCTCGGTACAGCTCTTCTCCGCGCTCAAGCGCCAGGGCATCGACACCCTGTCGCAGCGCCTGGATACCTGGCTCGCATCCTAGGCTCTGTATGCAAAGTGCCTGCGCTCGCTAGCGCCGTTCGAGCCAGTCCAACAGCGCGGGTAGCTCTCTGATATGAGCGATGCGCTGCACTCGCGCAGGCAGCGGGCGGTCGCCTTCGGCGGCAATCCACACCGCCTGCATGCCGAGCCCCTGCGCTGGAATCACGTCTTCGTCCCAGGAGTCGCCCACGTGCATGGCCTGCTCCGGCGCCACCTCGAGCTCGGCCAAGGCGGTGAGAAAGGGTTTGGGATCGGGCTTTGGCGCCAGTAGTTCCCCGGCGGCGATGGCGACGGGAAAGTGTGCGGCCAGCGGCTGGCGCTTGAGGTGAATGTTGCCGTTGGTGATCGCCGCCAGACGATAGCGTGCGGCCAGCTCAGTCAACAGCTCGACCGCCTCGGGATGGGGCGTCACGCGCACGCGCAAACGATGGAACTCGTTCATCGCCGCCGCCGCCCACATCAGCGCCGCGCTACGGTTGAGGCCGCTCTCTTCCAACTGCTCCTCCAGCGCGCGAAGACGCAGCCAGGTGAAGTCGCCTCGCCGCTCGGTATGCGCCTTCGCCAAGCGTTGGCGCCGCGCCAGATAGTCGGCCATTCCCGTTTCGGCGTCGAGCGCCAGTTCGGCATCGCCTCGCCCGCGCTGCCAAACGCTCAAGGCGTCTAGCAGCCAGGCGTAGTGACCCTCTTCGGTATGGCGCATCACGCCGTGGTTGTCCCATAGCGTGTCGTCGAGATCGAAGGTGATGGCCTTGAGAAGCGTCATGGAGTCACTCTTGGCTGCGGCGCTTGGCGCGCGGGTGGGCGGCATCGTAGCTGGCTGCCAGGTGCTGCCAGTCGAGCCGGGTATAGACTTGGGTGGTCGAGAGGTTGGCATGACCAAGAAGCTCCTGCACGGCGCGCAAATCCTGGCTCGACTCCAGCAGGTGGCTGGCGAAGGAGTGGCGCAGCCGGTGCGGGTGCAGGTGCTCGGGTAGCCCACGCGCGACGGCGAGCTCGGCCAAGCGCTTTTGGATCGCTCGGTGACCAAGGCGGGCGCCACGCTGACCGACGAACAGCGCCGACTCAACCTCGCTCGCCCACTCGCCACGCACCGCACGCCACGCCTCTAGCGCCTTGAGCGCTTGCGCGCCTACCGGCACCTGGCGCGGCTTGCCGCCCTTGCCAAGCACCCGTACCCGAGCGCCCTGAAGGGCGCTGACATCCAGTGCGGCGAGCTCCGCCAAGCGCAGGCCGCTGGAGTAGAAGAGCTCGAGCATGGCCTGGTCGCGCCGGTCGATCACGCTATCGGCATGCGGGGTGTCGAGAAAGCGCGCCAGGCTATCGATATCCACCGGGCGCGGCAGATGACCGGGCTGCTTGGGTGTGCGCAAAAGGCGTACGGGATTGTCGGCGAGCAGGCGCTGGCGCACGAGGAAATCGGCAAAGCGCGAAAGCGACGAACGCCGCCGCGCCAGCGAACGTGGCGAAAGCCCCCGACTTCGCTCGCTGCCCAGAAAGCTGCGTGCAAGCGCCAGATCAAGCTCCGCGGCGGTCTCGGCCCCGCGCGCGGTCGCAAAGCGCTCGAGGGCGGCGAGGTCTTGGCGATAGGCATCGACCGTCGCCGCGCTCTTGTTGCGCGCAAGATCACGCACAAACGCCTCGACGGCCGCAGCCAGGGTTAGATCGCTCGCGAGGTTCTCGGCGGGCACGGCGATTAGGCTCTAGGGGCCAAGCTCGGCGCCATACTCGGCTCCAAACGCCAGAGCAGGCGGGCGACGATGTCGCCGAGGTATTCGGTGAACAGCGTATCCATACTGGCGCGGTAGCACTCGGGGTCGGGGCTCGCCAACAGCAGGTAGCCCAGCGATTCCCCAGCGGAGAGCCGCGTCACCGCGCATGAGCCCGCCTTGCGCGGCGCCTTGACGTGAGGCAACAACTGCTTCCAGTCGCTGACGCTAAGCTTGGTGCAGCGGCTGGGGCGGCCATCCAGCAGGGCAGCCAAGCGGGCGCTGGCGTGGGCATCCAGCACCATGCGCGGCGGCTGCGGCGGCATGGGCTCGCTATCGCTGAGCTCGGCGGGGCACCAGAGCGCCAACGCTGGCGTCTGGAAGTGCTCGTGCAGTTGCGCGACCAAGGCCTGCGCCAGGGCGTCGCGATCCTCGGCGGCGACCAGCACCAGCAGCGTTTCACGCAGGCGTCGATACTGCGCCTCGTTGTGCCGCGCCGAGTCGAGCAGGCACTCGAGCCGCCCCTCGGCGCTTTCGGCGCGCTGACGCAGATCGACCACCAGCCGTTCGAGCAGCGATACCGCACCGTCGATATTGGGATGCGGCACCTTGAGCTGCTGCAATAGCCCCTCGCGGCCGACGAAGAAGTCGGGATGACGCGCCAGCCAGAAGGCGACCTGATCGGGGTCGAGTGTCTTGCGGGGTTCGGGGGCTTGCGCCATCACCTTTCTCCAGTCGCGACGTCGTTCTCGTTCATACCAGGGATACACGGCCATCATAAACGTGAGCGGCGGGCCCGACCATGATCAGCGGCGCATCGATACTCGGCCACTCGATGGTCAGTTCGCCCCCCGGCAGGTGGACCCTAACGGGGCTCTGCAGCAGCCCCTGGCGAATACCGCTGGCCACTGCGGCACAGGCGCCGGTTCCACAGGCGAGTGTCTCACCGCTGCCGCGTTCGAACACCCGCAAGCGGATCTCCTGGGGCGAAACGACCTCCATGAAGCCGACATTGACCCGTTTGGGAAAGCGCTCATGGCGCTCGATCAGCGGGCCCAGGCGCTCTACCGGCGCCTGCTCGACGCTCGCCACGCGAAGCACCGCATGGGGATTGCCCATCGATACCACGCCCACTTGGTGATGTTCACCGTCGACGTTAAGCGCATGCAGCACCTCGTCGCTCGCCGCCTCGAAGGGCACCTCGGCGGGGGCAAAACGCGGCTTACCCATATCGACGCGTACCTGACCATCAGCTTGGATGGTGAGCACCAGCGGCCCACCGGCGGTCTCGACGCGAATGTCGTTTTTATGGGTCAGGCGCTGGTCGCGCACGAAGCGCGCAAAGCAGCGCGCGCCGTTGCCGCAGTTCTCTACTTCGCTGCCGTCGGCGTTGTAGATGCGGTAGCGAAAATCCATATCGGGATCGTGGGGCGGCTCGACCACGAGTAGCTGATCGAAACCGATGCCAAAGCGGCGATCGGCCAGCGCGCGCACCTGCTCTTCACGCAGACGAGCGCGCTGGGTTACCAGATCGATGACCATGAAGTCGTTGCCAAGGCCATGCATCTTGGTGAAGTGCAGCAGCATCAGACCTCCTGCGCCGGCAGCAGCGCTTCGCCCTGCCACAGGCTCTCGATGCTTTCCCGCGCGCGCACCACGTGGCAGTGCTCACCGTCCACCATCAGCTCCGCCGGGCGCGGGCGGCTATTGTAGTTCGACGCCATGACGAAACCATAGGCGCCCGCCGAGCGCACCGCCAAGACGTCGCCTGGGGCGATGGCAAGCTCGCGCTCCTTGCCGATGAAGTCGCCGGTTTCACACACGGGGCCCACCACGTCGTAGAGCGCGCTGTCACGCGCTTCGCGGGTGTCCACGGGTACGATCGCCTGCCACGCCTGGTAGAGCGAAGGGCGGATAAGATCGTTCATACCGGCATCGACGATGGCGAAGTTCTTGGTTTCGCCAGGCTTCAAAAACTCAACGCGCGTCAGCAGCACTCCGGCGTTGGCAGCGATCGAACGCCCCGGCTCGAACAGCAGTGTCAACCGCTCGCCCCCTTCCCAGCGCGACAGCCGCGCGAGTAGCTTGCTGGCGTAATCGAAGGGCTGGGGCGGCGTCTCGTCGCGGTAAGGCACGCCGAGGCCGCCACCAAGGTCGAGATGTTCGATCTCGATGCCGCGCTCGCGCAGGCGCTCCATCAGCACCAAAAGGCGCTCCAGGGCGTCGAGGAAGGGCGCAGTTTCGGTCAGCTGCGAGCCAATGTGGCAGTCGAGCCCCACCACGCGCACGTTAGGCAAGGAAGCGGCGAGTTCGTAGACCTCAAGGGCGTCATCCACCGGGATGCCGAACTTGTTGTCCTTGAGGCCAGTGGAGATGTACGGATGGGTACCGGCATCGACGTCCGGATTGACCCGCAGCGACACCGGCGCCACCTTGCCAAGCCGTTCGGCCACGCCATTCAGGCGCTCGAGCTCGGGGCGCGACTCGACGTTGAAGCACTTGATGCCCACCTGCAGCGCCCGCTCCATCTCATCGGCGCGCTTGGCCACGCCCGAGAAAACCACCTTGGCAGGGTCGCCACCGGCCGCGAGAACGCGCTCGAGCTCGCCCGCCGAGACGATGTCGAACCCGGCGCCAAGGCGAGCTAAAAGCCCCAGTACCGCCAGGTTGGAGTTGGCCTTTACCGCGTAGCAGATCAGGTGCGCTTGGCTACCGAGCGCTTCGGTATAGGCGCGAAAGTGACGCGTGAACGTGGCCTTGGAGTAGACGTAGCACGGCGTGCCGTACTCGGACGCCAGGCGCGAAAGCGGTACGTCTTCGGCGTAGAGCACGCCGTCACGGTAATTGAAGTGATCCATCGGTTATCCCCTCTCTTCGGCCGTATCGCTGGGCAAATAGAGCGGCCCCTTCTGGCCGCAGCCGACCAGCACCAGAGCGGTCAGCACGATGGCGAGCCAGCGCTTCATACGCTCACCCCGGGCGCGCCTAGCGCCCTCAACGCCTCGCGGGCGCGGCTCGCGGCGGCGCGCACCTGGTCGGGAGCGGTACCGCCGATGTGGTTACGCGCGGCGACCGAGCCTTCGAGGGTCAGTACGTCGAACACGTCCTGCTCGATGATGGCGGAGAACTGCTGAAGCTCTTCGAGGCTCATCTCGGAAAGATCTTTTTTCTGCTTCAGGCCGTACGCCACGGAGAGGCCGACGATCTCGTGGGCATCGCGGAAGGCCACGCCTTTACGTACCAGGTAGTCGGCCAAGTCGGTCGCGGTGGAAAAACCGCGCCGAGCGGCTTCATACATGCTCTCTTTTTTCGGCTCGATGGCCGGGACCATGTCGGCGAACGCCTTGAGGCAGTCACGCACGGTATCCACGGTGTCGAACAGCGGCTCTTTATCTTCTTGGTTGTCTTTGTTGTAGGCCAGCGGCTGCGACTTCATCAGCGTCAAAAGGCCCATTAGATGGCCGTAGACGCGGCCGGTCTTGCCTCGCACAAGCTCCGGTACGTCGGGGTTTTTCTTCTGCGGCATGATCGACGAGCCGGTGCAGAAACGATCAGGCAGGTCGATGAAGTCGAACTGGGCGCTGGTCCACAGCACCAGCTCCTCGCTCATGCGCGAAAGATGCATCAACAGGATGCTGGCGAAGCTGGTGAATTCGATGGCGAAGTCGCGATCCGAGACGGCGTCCAGCGAGTTCTCCGCCGGGCGCTCGAAGCCCAGAAGCTCGGCGGTAACGTGACGATCGATCGGATAGGTGGTGCCCGCCAGGGCAGCGGCGCCCAGCGGCATGACGTTGACCCGCTTGCGGCAGTCGCGCAGGCGCTCGTGATCGCGGGCCAGCATCTCCTGCCAGGCCAGCAAGTGATGGCCGAAGGTGACTGGCTGGGCCGTTTGCAGGTGGGTGAAGCCGGGCATGATGGTATCGGCCTCGCGCTCGGCCAAACCGATCATGCCGTCGCGTAGGCGCGTCAGCTCAGCGTCGATGACATCGATCTCGTCGCGCATGAACAGGCGAATATCGGTGGCCACCTGATCGTTGCGCGAGCGTCCGGTATGCAGCTTCTTACCGGTGATGCCGATCTTGTCGGTCAGCCGCGCTTCGATGTTCATGTGCACGTCTTCCAGCGGCACCGACCACGCGAACTCGCCGCGCTCGATCTCGCCCTGGATCTCGGTCAGGCCGGTGACGATGGCGTCGCGCTCCTCGTCGCTCAGCACGCCCACGCGAGCCAGCATGGTGGCGTGGGCAATGGAGCCCTGGATGTCCTGACGCGCCAAGCGCTGATCGAAAGTGACCGAGGCGGTGAAACGGGCAACGAAGGCATCCGTTGGCTCGCTGAAACGACCGCCCCAGGACTGGTTGGTAGCTTGGCTCATGACAAGGGTTCCTGCTTGATCGGGAAGAGTAAAAGACGTTGGCGAAAGTGTACCAGAGTCGCGCCGCTCGACGAGACGCCGTTTTGCAGCCCTTGGCCGAGCGTAGGCTTTCTTCGATACTATCTGAGAGATATCGACTATTTTTACTGGATGGCCGGGTGCTTTATGATGAGAGTTATCACAGTTTGACTCGCCATGTCAGCGGTTAAGGGAGCAAAGACGTGCAATCTATCACCAAACTGCGCATTGCCACGCGCAAGAGCCAACTGGCGCTGTGGCAGGCAGAACATGTGCGTGAGCGCTTAATGGCGGCCCACGACGGCCTGGAGGTAGAGCTGGTTGCCCTCTCCACCAAGGGCGACAAGATTCTCGACACGCCGCTATCGAAGATCGGCGGCAAGGGGTTGTTCGTCAAGGAGTTGGAAGAGGCCATGCTCGATGGCCGCGCCGACATCGCCGTACACTCGATGAAAGACGTGCCCATGCTGTTTCCCGAAGGACTCGGCCTTTCGGTGATCCTCGAAGGCGAAGACCCCACCGATGCCTTCGTCTCCAACCATTACGCGACTATCGACGAGTTGCCCGAGGGCGCGCGCATCGGCACTGCTAGCCTGCGCCGTGGGCTACAACTGCGCGAAGCGCGCCCCGATCTCGAGATTCTCAACCTGCGCGGCAACGTCCAGACCCGCCTTGCCAAGCTCGATGACGGCGAGTTCGACGCCATCATTCTGGCGACCTCGGGGCTCAAGCGTTTAGGTCTGCACTCACGCATCGCCCAGGCGCTGCCGCCGGAAGTGTGCCTGCCCGCCTGCGGCCAGGGAGCGCTTGGCATCGAGTGCCGCCTGCACGACCCCGAACTCATCGCCCTACTCACGCCGCTCGACGACCCCGATACCGCCACCCGAGTGCGCGCCGAACGTGCCATGAATACGCGCCTGGAGGGCGGCTGCCAAGTCCCCATCGCCGGTTACGCGGTGCTCGATGCGGCCAGCGAAACGCTGTGGCTACGCGGTTTGGTGGGTAACCCCGACGGCAGCCAGGTGCTGCGCGCCGAGGGTCGCGGTTCGATGCACGAGCCCGAAGCGCTGGGCCTGCGCGTAGCCGAAGAGCTACTCGAACAGGGCGCGGGCGAGATTCTCGCCGAGGTCTACGGCAACGAGGAGTTCGGCGATAACGCATGACGTTGCCGATTTTGATCTGCCGCCCCGGAGCGCGAGGTAAAGCGCTCGAACACGACTTGAGCACGGCCGGATACGCCGTAGAAACGCTCGAGGCGATGACGCTCGACGCCGTGGCGGAAAACGCCGCCATGCGCCACCACTGGCTGAACGTGGATCAGTTTCACAAGATCGTGGTGGTCAGCCCCTTCGCCGCCGAGTGCCTGGCCGAGAGTCTCGACCGCTACTGGCCGCAGCTGCCCACCGGCATCGACTACTATAGCGTCGGTAGCGCTACGGCCGAGGTACTGCATCAGCGCCTCGGCGTTCGCGTGCGTCTGCCGCCGAGCGCGGCCGGTGAAGACACCAGCGAAGCTCTGCTTACACTTGCCTCGCTGCAGCAGCTCGATCACCAGCGTATTCTGCTGGTCGCGGGCGAAACGGGCCGCCCTCTGCTTGCCGATACGCTGAGCGCACGCGGTGCTACAGTCACGCGCTTGGCGGTCTACCGCCGCACGCTGTTGACGCCGCCGCCTACACTTGAGCGCCGCCTACGCACGGGCAACTTTCGCGCCCTGATCGCCACCAGCGGCGAACTGCTGGAACATCTGGCAAAATGGTGCCATCAGGCCGCTTTGAACCAACCGCTAATCGTTTCCAGCCGCCGCTTGGCTACACTGGCGAAGACGCTGGGTTTTCGGGATATCGAGGTGGCATCGGGGGCTACGCCAGCGGCCCTGCTCGCCACCCTGGCACAGGCCTGCCCGCCTTGCGGGACCGATGTCGACCAAGGAATTTCAATACACAAGGGCTAGCGACAGATGAGCAAACACCCCAACGAGCAGGACGACGTGCAAGCGTCTACCGACGCCACCGACGGCGTTACCTCGACCGACGGCAGCGCGCCATCTCGCCCCGCTACCGCCGAGCGTACGCAAAACGATAACGCACCGTCCTCGTCGAACACCCAGAACACTCGCTCGCGGCGCCGCCAGAAAGCCAAATCAACGGCACCGGCTACCGCCGCCTCGGCTGCGGCTGCCAGCAGCGCCTCGACGTCCTCCTCGTCGGTTGATACGCCATCAGCCAACACATCGTCAGCTAGCGGCTCAACAGCGGACAAGCGCGCCCCGACAGCGGCCACCACGCCCTCGCCCGTCAATACGGCCAAGCCAGCAGGCGCTACGCCGCCGCCCTCCCCCCCGGCAACGCCGAGCGGTGGCCATGGCGGTGAAAAAGGCAAAGGCAGCGGCAAGTTGGCCCTCGTGCTCGTCGTGCTGGTCGCCATACTGCTAGTAGTGGCAGCGCTGTTCGGCTGGCAGCAGTTGAGCGCTCAACAGCAGCGTATCGATGCGCTTGCCGCCCAAACCGAGAGCAACGCTACCCAGCAGAGCGTAAGCGAGCTTACCTCGCGCGTGGATAGCCTCGACAGCGGCGAAGCCGAGCGCGAGAGCACGTTCAACGACACTCTGGAAGGACTGCGCGGCGAGTTCGCCGACTACCGCTCGAACGTCGACGAGACGCTGGATCAAGTGCTCACCGAACTATCGCAGTCGCAGGACACCGACGAGCGCGACTGGCTGCACGCCGAAGTAGCCTACTTGCTGCGTCTGGCCAACCAGCGTCTGCAGCTCGAAGGCGACGTAGAAGGCGCCGCAGCGCTTCTAAGTAGTGCCGACGAGCGCCTGGTCGAGGCCGACAACGCCGCACTGACACCGGTGCGGCGTGAAATCGCCAACGAACTCGCCGCTCTCGACGCCGTACCTCGGGTCGATCGCACCGGTATCTATCTGGCACTCAATGCCCAGCAGCAGCGCATCGCCAACCTGCGCCTTTCTCAAGAGATCGAAGAGCAGGCCGTCACCTCCGGCATCGAACAGCCCCCTACCGGCCCGTTCATGCGCCAGCTGGCCCGCTTCGGCGAAGAGCTGAAAGATTTGGTGGTGATTCGCCATCACGACGAAGCCATGGAGACGCTGGTCACCCCCGAGCAGGAGGCCTACCTGCGTCAGAGCCTGCGCTTGGTGCTCGAACAGTCGCAGCTCGCCCTGCTGCGCGAAGAGCAAACCCTGTACGAAACCAGCCTCGACAAGGCGCTGGAACTGCTCAACGCCTACTACGATACCTCGCGCGAAGAGACTCAGAGCGTGATTCGCCGCCTGCAAGAACTCAAGCAGAACGACGTCGAGCCGGAGCTGCCCGATATCAGCGCCTCTCAGGAAGCCATGACGCGCTTCATCGAGCAGCGCTTCGCGCGCAGCAGCGGAGGTGACGAATGAGAAAACTGATCCTGCTGATCATTGCCGGCCTTGCGGTCGGCGCCCTGTTCGGGCACCTGATGATGTCGGTGCCGGGCTACTGGCTGATTCGGGTTGGCGATACCTCGGTCCAAACCTCGTTCTGGTTCGGCCTGGTGCTGCTGCTCGGCGCTTTCATCGTGGTGCACTTCGTGCTTCGCCTGCTCACCGGCATCATTCGCCCGGTGGGGCGGTTTCGTACCTGGAACAGCCGGGCGCGTAACCGTCGTGCCATGAAGCGCACCGTGCGTGGCCTGGTAGCGCTCACCGAGGGCCGCTGGAAGCGTGCCGAACGCACGCTGGTCAAAGCTGCCGACGACTCCAGCACGCCGTTGGTGAACTACCTATCAGCGGCGCTGGCCGCACACTACCAGGGCCACTACGACACCGCCCAGGAGCACCTCAATCAGGCCCAGTTGACCACCGAAGGCGCCGACACGGCGGTTGGACTGATGCAGGCTCAACTGATGATCGATCGCCAGCAGCCCGAGGAGGCCTTGGCGATTCTTAACCGCCTGGATCGTAAGCTCAACAACCATCCCCAGGTGCTCAAGCTGCTCAAGCAGGTACACTTGAGCGTCAACGACTGGGAAGGCCTGCGCCGCCTGATTCCACGTCTGGCAGCGCAAAAGCTGATCTCGTCTCAAGAGCGCGAACAGCTCGAGTTCAAGGCCTACCGCGAGCTTATCCTGTTCGAACTCAGAACGCCGGGTAACATCGAGCGCCTGCGCACGCTGTGGGCCGACATGCCCGAGTATCTGCGCGCCAACACCGAGCTTTTGGTGCTCTACGCCGATGCCTTGGTACAGAGCCAAGAGGAAGTGATCGCCGAGCGCCTGCTGCACAAGGCGCTCGATCACCACTGGGATGCGCGCTTAGTCACCCGCTACGGCCTGCTCAATGTCGACCCGGCGCGCCAGCTCGCTACCGCCGAGGGTTGGCTACGCGAACGCCCCAACGACCCCGAGCTGCTGCTCACCTGCGGGCGTCTTTCGCTGCGCACGGGCAAGTGGGACAAGGCCCAGGAGTACTTCGAGGCCAGCCAGCGTCAGCGCCCCAACGGCGTGGTCTGCGCCGAACTCGCCCGCCTCTACGCAAGCCTTGGCGAGCACAACAAGAGCCAGCTCTACTACCGCCACAGCGTCGAGCTGCTGGCCCAGTCGCTACCTTCGCTGCCGCAACCCAGCGATGCCCGCGACAATCAGATCGAAGGCAAGAAAAAGCGCGCGTGAGCCACCTCACTCAGCGCATGAAAACGCCAACGGGCGCCTTAATAGGCGCCCGTTGGCGTTAGGTGAGTAAAAGGCTTGCGCTAGTCGATGCCGAGTGCGAGAAGGCTGCAAGCCTTTATTTAAAGTCATCAAAGATGCCCCTCGCTCAGGCCTTAGCGGGTTCGCCCGAAGGCACGCTCTCGGCAGGTGCTGGCAGCTCGGACGTGCAGTGGCCACAGCGGGTCGCTTTGATCGGCACGGTCATAAAGCAGTAGGGGCAGGCTTTCTCTACCGGACTTTTGGGCGCCACGACCTCTTCGCGCTTCAAGCGGTTGATACTACGTACCAGCAGAAAGACCACGAAAGCGACGATGGCAAAGCTCACTACCGCATTGAGGAAGAGCCCCAAGTTGAGGGTCACCGCGCCCGCCGCCTGTGCATCGGCAAGGGTGGCATAAGGCGCAGCGACGTTCCCCTCACGTAGCACGACGAAAAGGTTGGAGAAGTCGATCCCTCCCACCAAGAGACCAATCAGTGGGTTCATCACATCCCGTACCAGGCTCTGCACGATCAGCGTGAAGGCGCCGCCGATAATGATCCCCACCGCCATGTCGATAACGTTGCCTTTGACGGCAAACTCTCTGAATTCCTTAAAAAACTTAGCCATGACGCTGTCCTACTATGCGTGATCGAGAAAATCTCGAGGTTCGAATCCTACTATCTACTATGAGCGCCCGAGGGCGCTTAGGTAGAGTGTATCGCGCCTTGAAAGATTTCTCCGCCGATCCAAAAGCTTCGAACAAAAACTCAGCCATCTCGCCTGAGCGCACCATGTAATTCAGATTGATTTTCTTGACTCAGCACCTCTTATTAGGATTTTTCTTACTCAACAGCTTACGATTGAGTCCTTCGCTTTTCGAACATCATGCTAGATTGGCGCTGATGGCGGAGCAATGCCGTCTACCTATCGCGCTTTTCACCTCGCGTGTTTCTCTCTTCTTCTAGCGGCGCTTTTATCATGCTCGCCATTCTGACGATCACCACCCCCATTTTCCTCCTGATCGGTTCGGGGTATGCCGCGCGGCGCACGCGGTTGATCGACCATGAGCAGATGAAGGGCGTGGGCATTTTCGTCATGTATCTGGCGCTGCCTGCGCTGGTGATACGCGCGCTCACCCAACAGCCGCTAGAGGAGATCCTACAGTTCAACTACCTGCTGGCTTACGGTCTCGGCTCGGCGCTGGTCTTTGCCTTCGGGCTCTTCGTGAGCCTAAAAATTCAGCGTGAGCCCCTACAAACGGGGGCGATGCAGGCGCTAGGCATGGCGGCGTCCAACAGCGGTTTTATTGGCTACCCGGTCGCTGCCATGGTGATCGGCTCTCCAGCGGCGATCATGATGGCGCTGAACATGGTGGTCGAGACGCTACTGATCATTCCCACGGCGCTGATTCTGGCCGAGATGGCCACCCATCGCAGCGCCAGTTTGGGCAAGACCCTACGTACGACGCTGTTAAATTTGAGCAAGAATCCGGTGCTGATCGGCCTATTGATGGGGCTTTTCTTGGCCCTAACGCAGGCACCTCTTCCCAGCCCCGCTCTAAAAGCTATCGATATGCTGGCCGAGGCGGCGGGGCCGGCGGCACTGTTCGTCATTGGCGGGGCGCTGTGCGGGCTAGAGCTCAAGGGCCTTGCCGGTCGCGTGGGGCAGATCGTGGCGGGTAAGCTGGTGCTTCATCCGTTGATCATTTTAGGTGCGTTCTTGCTGGTGCCGGGCATCGATCCTGTCTTCATCGCGGGCGCGGTGCTTTTCGCCGCCGCGCCCATGATCAGCATCTACCCGCTTTTTGGCCAGCGCTATGGCGTTGGCGATATCAGCGCAGCGGCGTTGCTACTCGCAACCGTGGTCTCATTTTTCACTCTGAGCGTAGTGATCGGGTTGCTCGACACCTCACTGCTGGTTAGCTAGCGCTTATTTCCTACTTATCGGCGGCGTTAATGACGGCCTCCAGCGCCGCCACGTAGCCGTGGGTGCCGAGCCCCGCGATCACCCCATCGGCGCGCAGCGACACATAGGAGTGGTGGCGAAAAGCCTCGCGCTTGTGCACATTGGAGATATGCACCTCGATCACTTTGCCGTCGAAGGCGTTCAGGGCATCGAGGATGGCGACCGAGGTGTGGGTATAGGCCGCCGGGTTGATGATGATCGCGTGAGTGCCGTCGAGACGTGCGGCGTGAATCGCATCGATTAGCTCACCTTCGTGGTTACTCTGCTGGCAGTGAAGCTCCCAGCCAGCAAGGACCGCGATTTCGCGCATGGTATTGTTGACGTCGTCTAGCGTCTCGTGGCCGTAGATCTCGGGCTGGCGCGTGCCGAGCAGGTTGAGATTGGGGCCGTGCAGTACGGTAATCTTGTGGGCCATGGGGCGCTCCGCAGCGATTGAACGAATCCGTCACAGGGCGCGGCCAATAGCGTTCTCCAGCGAATCAGTGTTCGCTGGAGAACGCTGTGCTAGGTTATCGTCGCTTGTCGCTTTATCCACCGCGCCACGAGTAGAGTGTCATGGAATATCTCCCCAAGGAAGAGGCCCTCAACGTATGACCCCGCCGCTCTACCTGGGCCTGCCCATGTGGGCCAACCAGGATTGGCAAGGCAGCCTCTATCCGCGTCATGCCAAGACCGACCTGCTTGGCGACTACGCCGCGGTGTTTTCGAGCGTCGAGGGTAATACCACCTTCTATAGCGGCGCGCCGAAGGCCGAGACCATCGCTTCCTGGGCGCGCCAGGCGCCGCCGAACTTTCGCTTTTGTCTGAAGCTTCCCGCCCGAGTCACTCACGAGCAGCGCCTGACGCAACTGGATGACGCCTGGGCCTTTCTCGATGCCTTTGCTCCTCTGCACGACCGCCTGGGGCCCACCATGGTGCAACTGCCAAGGGATTTCGGCCCAAGTGAGCTTCCCAAACTCGAGGCCCTTCTGCGCCAATGGCCTGCACATCTTCCCTGCGCAGTCGAGGTGCGCCATCCCGATTTTTTCCACAAGGGTGAGGCAGAAAGGGCCTTGAACCAATTGTTGATAACTTTTAATGCCAATCGGGTGATGCTCGACGTGCGCCCGCTCTTCTCGACGCCCGCCAACGGCCACCCAGGGCTCGCCCACGCGCAGCAGGAAAAGCCGAAACTCCCACTACACGTGCTTTCCACAGGAAAATTTCCGCTCATTCGCTTCATTGGCCATATTGACAAAGAGATCAACGAGCGCTATTTCGCGCCCTGGCATCGTCAGCTAAAGCTGTGGATAAATCAGGGGAAAACCCCTTTCTTATTTGTGCATACTGCCGATAACCGCACGTCCCCCGAGATGGCCCGCCAGCTTTATCAAGCGCTGGGAAAGGATATTATGCTGGCCCCGCTCAGCGCTTTCGCCGGTGAACGCCAGACCACACTTTTTTGACAGCACCTCTCGTCCTACCCCGCTTTGCATGCCGTTTTACTGACAAACACTGCCTTTTTCGGCTAAATTGCGCTTACTTGGGGAGGTGAAACGTGTCGTTTCGTCTTGCTGAAAAAAACATACTATAAGTCGACGCAACGAATAGGTGAGGTATGGCAAAACTTGCACATGCACAGTGGTCCTCGAAGATGGGCTTTGTGCTGGCCGCTGCGGGATCCGCGGTGGGGTTGGGGAATATTTGGCGCTTCTCCTACCTAACGGGTGAAAGCGGTGGGGCGGCGTTCGTCATGGTTTATCTCGCCTGTGTGGCGCTGGTGGGCCTGCCGATTTTGGTCGCCGAGTGGATGATCGGGCGTCGGGGGCAGAAGAACCCGATCAACACCATGAGCGAGCTGGCCCATCGGCATGGCCGTTCACGAGGCTGGGCGATGGTGGGGATCAGCGGCGTTCTGGCGTCGTTCTTGATCCTGTCGTTCTATAGCGTCATCGGCGGCTGGTCGCTGAACTATACCCTGGGCTCGGTCATCGGCTCTTTCACCGGCCAAGATGCCGAGGCCAGCGGTGAGGCCTTTAACGGCCTGCTGGCAAGCCCAAAGGCGCTGTTGATCTGGCACTCCTTGTTCATGGCGCTGGTAGTGGTCATCGTCGCCCGCGGCGTGACCAAGGGGCTCGAAGCGGCAGCGCGCGTGCTGATGCCTGCGCTGGTCGTGCTGCTCATCGTGCTGGTGGGTTACGGCGCGCTCAGCGGCTTTTTCGGCGAAGCGCTAAGCTTCATGTTCACGCCAGACTGGAGCGCGCTCAACGGCGGCGTCATGCTCGCGGCCATGGGGCAGGCGTTCTTCACGCTGTCATTGGGTATGGGCATCATGATGGCCTACGGCTCGTACCTGGGTGAGGACGTTAACTTACTCAGCACCGCGCGTACCGTCATCATTTTGGATACCGCCATTGCGCTGCTGGCGGGGCTGGCGATCTTCCCCATCGTCTTCGCCAACGGGCTGGATGCCTCGGAAGGTCCTGGACTCATCTTCGTTACTTTGCCCATCGCTTTCGGCAACATGACCGGTGGTAGCCTGCTGGGCCTTGCCTTCTTCCTGCTGCTGACCTTCGCCGCACTCACCTCGGCGATTTCGCTGCTGGAGCCGGTCGTAGAAACGCTTGAAGAGCGCACTGCGCTGGGCCGCTTGGGCGCCACGCTGGTCAGCGCCGTGGCCGTTTGGTTGGTCGGTGTAGCGGCACTGCTGTCGTTCAACGTCTGGGATAGCGTGCTGATCTTCGGGCTGAATATCTTCGACTTCCTGGATACCTTCACCGGCAAAATCCTGCTGCCATTGACCGGGCTCGGCGCCATTATTTTCTATTCGATCTGTCTGGATAAGGAAGAGGCGCGTAAAGAGCTTGCGATGGACGTCTACGACTACAGCCTGTGGAACCTACTTGCCAAGTACGTAGCGCCGTTAGGCGTGATCATCGTCTTCCTGGCGGGCTTTTTATAAGGGCCTGAAGGCGTAGAAGATAACTTAGCCCTGCCTTCGTGCAGGGCTTCGTCTTTGTAAGCGCTTAGGTTTAAGCATTTATTCCTAGCGCTCGTGAACTATCGCAAGACCGTCAGTGCAGATCGCTTTCGGGATACTCTTCATCATCGGGAAGAGGAGCGATATCTTTCGAGAGTTTTTGAATTTCGCGGTGTAATTCGATGCCTCGACGGGCCCGCAGATGGCGCTGGGCGGCGCTGCGTTGGCGCTCGGCGTGCTCGTCTACCTTCATGCTCATTAGGATATCGAGCAGTTCGCTCTTAACCGAGGTAATTCGTTCGACGCTTTTCATAATCGACGTTCCTCCAGGTGAGTGCTTACGGCCACCTGCATCCGTGACGCCATAATGATGCAGCGCGGCACGTCACTTCTTACTATAACCTAATTGACAAAATGATGACCGTTAGCGAAAAAATCGCAAACGTGCTTTCAACGTTATGCGACGTATCCATATGCGCATGGCGCCTTGAACGCATTTTTCCTGCTGGCTTCGCCGTGCTGGTGTAGGCTAGGCGGATTCGATACGACAACGCTGAACGACGAAGGAGCTGACCGTGAGCCGCGCCCTGTTCGATGAGATGAGACGCCGGATGGAGCTTTTTCGCCGCTCCGAACAAAAGGTGGCGCGCTTCGTTTTGCGCAACCCCGAAGAAGTGATCCACATGCGCATCGTCGACCTCGCGACCGAAGCGAAGGTCAGCGAGCCGACGGTGGTGCGCTTCTGCCGCGCGTTAGGCTGCAACGGTTTTCAGGATTTCAAACTCCAGCTGGCCCAGATGCTCGCCTCAGGCAGCCAGTTCGCTCAGTTCTCGATGAACGATAGCGACTCGGTAGCGGAGTTCTCTCACAGCATTTTCGACTCGACCGTGGGCACGCTGCTATCCGTGCGCGACCGGCTCGACAACGACGCCTTGGGCCGCGCAGTCAATGCGCTGGCCATGGCCAACCGGGTGGAGTTCTACGGTTATGGCGCGTCTGGTGCCGTGGCCTTCGATGCCCAGCACAAGTTCTTCCGCCTGCAGATCTCTACCTCCGCCTATGCCGACCCGCACATGCAGAACATGTCGGCGGTGACGCTCAAGGAGGGTGACGTCGTCGTCGCCATCTCGCAAACCGGACGTACCAAAGCCCTGGTGGCAAGCGTTCGTCTCGCGCGCGAAGCAGGCGCGACGGTGATCGGCCTGTGCCCTAGCGGCACCCCGCTGGCCGAGGAAGTGAGCCTGCCGCTCTACATCGACGTGCACGAAGACACCGAAATCTATACACCGATGAGCTCACGTATCGCCCATTTGGTGCTGATCGACGTGCTCGCCGTGGGCGTGGCCAAAACGCGCGGCCCCAAACTCGCCGAGCAGCTCAAGGCGGTCAAGCGCAGCCTCAACACCCTGCGCTATCCCGATGAGGGTGAAGGCTAGAAAGCAAAGGCAAGCGCTCGTCGAGCGTTTCCTCTAAGCCGCTGTATACGCAACCAGTGCGTCGGCTGTGCTAGACTGAGCGCCCACTTTGCAGGCCAGCAGCGGTTTCTATGGACGACGTCACGGCGATACTCGATCAGCTCAATCCGGCCCAGCGCGAGGCGGTCAGCGCCCCTCAGGGTAACCTTCTCGTACTGGCCGGAGCGGGCTCGGGCAAGACCCGCGTACTGGTCCACCGCATCGCCTGGCTGATGCAGGCCGAAGGGCTTTCGCCTTACGCCCTGCTGGCGGTCACTTTCACCAACAAGGCCGCGCGGGAGATGCGCACCCGCCTCGAGGCGCTGCTGGGCATTTCGCTGCGCCACGTTTGGGTCGGCACCTTTCACTCCATCGCCCACCGCCTGCTGCGCACCCACTGGCAGGATGCTCGCCTGCCTCAGCACTTCCAGATCATCGATACCGACGATCAGCTACGCCTGATCAAGCGCCTGCTCAAGGACTACGCCATCGATGACGAGCGCTACCCGCCGCGCCAGGTACTCGGGTTCATCTCCGGCTGCAAGGAGGAGGGGCTGCGCCCGCAGCAGGTCGATGTAGCCGGTGACGCCTACATGGGCCAGATGGTCGAACTCTACGAGCGCTATCAGCTCACCTGCGAGCGCGGCGGCCTGGTCGATTTCGGCGAGCTACTGCTTAGAAGCCTCGAGCTCTTGCGCGATAACCCTGCGCTGCTCAAGCACTACCGCGAGCGCTTCGGGCACGTACTGGTCGACGAGTTCCAAGACACCAACACCCTGCAGTACGCCTGGCTCAAGCTCTTGACCGGCACCGAGACGCCGATGACGGCGGTGGGCGATGACGATCAGTCGATCTACGGCTGGCGCGGCGCCAAGATCGAGAACATCCGCCGCTTCGAGCAGGAGTTTACCGCGGTAAAAACCGTACGCCTGGAGCAGAATTACCGCTCCACCAGCGCGATTCTGGAAGCCGCCAACACCCTGATCAGCCACAACAGCGAACGCATGGGCAAGAACCTGTGGACCGAGGGCGCCGAAGGCGAGCCGATCTCGGTCTACGCGGGCTTCAACGACCTCGAAGAGGCGCGCTTCATCGTCGATACCATCAAGGAGAAGGTCGACCAGGGGCTGAACCGGCGCGACATCGCCATTCTCTACCGCTCCAACGCCCAGTCGCGCCTGCTGGAGGAGACGCTGATTCGTCAGGGTATTCCTTACCGCATCTACGGTGGGCACCGCTTCTACGAGCGCCTGGAGATCAAAAACTCCCTGGCCTATCTGCGCCTACTGCTCAATCGCGACGACGATGCCTCTTTGGAGCGGGTGATCAACGTGCCCACCCGGGGTATCGGCACGCGCACGGTAGAGATCGTGCGCCATCGCGCACGCGAACAGAGCGTCTCGCTGTGGCAGGCGCTGCACGACGCCCTGGGCGACGGCACCTTGAAGGGCCGCGCGGGCAATGCGGTCAAGGCGTTCACCAACCTGATCGAGCGCCTCGATAACGATACCTCGGGCCTTTCGCTCTACGAGATCATCGAGCACGTCAACGTGCATACGGGGCTGATCGAGCACCATCAAAGCGAGCGCGGTGAGAAGGGCCAGGCGCGGGTCGAAAACCTCGAGGAGCTGGTGACTGCCGCCCGCGCCTTCACCCAGGGCGATGCCTTCGAGACCCCGGAGGCGGGTGAAGGTATGGCGGCGCTGGAGGCGTTCTTGTCCGAGGCAGCGCTTAATGCCGGCGATCACGAGGCCGAAGAGTTCGAGGACAGCGTGCAGTTGATGACGCTGCACTCGGCCAAGGGGCTCGAGTTTCCCGTGGTATTCATCGCCGGGGTCGAGGAGGGGCTCTTTCCCCATAAGATGTCGCTGGAGGAGGCCGGGCGCCTCGAAGAGGAACGCAGGCTCTGCTATGTCGGCGTGACCCGCGCCATGGATAAGCTCTACCTTACCCACGCCGAAACCCGGCGGCTGCACGGCAAGGAGGTCTTCCCCCGGCCGTCGCGCTTTTTACGTGAGCTACCGCCGCACCTGCTCGAAGAGGTTCGCCTGCGCGGCCAGGTGTCGCGGCCGGTCACCGCCTCGCGCGGCGGCTTCACCCAAACCAGCATCGAAGCGGAGGGTGACCTACCCAGCCTGCACGTTGGCCAGCGGGTCGGGCACCCGGTGTTTGGTGAAGGCATCATCCTCAACGCCGAGGGAGAAGGGGCGCGGGCACGGGTACAGGTCAGCTTCGAGGGCGAAGGTGTGAAGTGGCTAGTACTCGGCTTTGCCAAGCTGACGCCGCTGTAAGACCCAAGCGCCTAAGACCTAAGTAACGCTTGTGGCGCACTTGCTCGACAAAACCGGCTTGCCGCATACTGGTCGGCGGACACTACGCCCTCTGCGTACGACAAAAAACGCATAATTTCGGAGTCATGCCCGCCATGCAACGCCGCCAATTCTTGAAGACCGCCGGTATCGGCGCCGCCGGTGCCGCCGCTGCACCCTTCGTTTCCACTGCCCAGGCTCAGGAAACCTACACCTGGGACATGGTCACCTCCTGGCCGAAGAACTTCCCGGCACTGGGTACCGGCGCCAACGACTTTGCCCAGCGCGTCGAGGAGCTCTCCCAAGGGCGTATCCGCATTCGCGTTCACGGTGCCGGTGAGCTAGTGCCTGCTTTCGAGGTCTTCGATGCCGTGGCCGCCGGTACCGCCGAGATTGGCCACTCCACGCCCTACTACTGGCGCGGCAAGGTCGCAGCGTCGCAGTTCTTCACCGCCGTGCCCTTCGGCATGACCACCAGCGAACTCAACGCCTGGCTCTACTACGGCGGCGGTCAGGAGCTGTGGGACGAGCTCTACGGTGAGCACAACCTCAAGCCCTTCGCGGTGGGCAATACCGGCCCGCAGATGGCGGGCTGGTTCAAAAAAGAGATCACCTCACTGGCCGACATGCAGGGCATTCGCCTGCGCCTGCCGGGCCTTGCCGGTGAAGCAATGAACCGCATTGGCGTCACTACGGTCAACCTGCCGGGCTCGGAGATCTTCACCTCGCTGCAGACCGGCGTTCTCGACGCCGCTGACTGGGTCGGGCCCTACAACGACATGGCCTTCGGCCTGCACCAGGTAGCCGACTACTACTACACCAGCGTGTGGAACGAGCCGACTGCCGCCGTTGAGACCATGATCAACCTGGACGTTTGGAATGCCCTGCCCGAAGACCTGCAGGCGGTAATTCGTGAAGCCGCGCGGGCCTCCAACCTGGCGATGTATACCGAGTTCACCTACCGCAACGCCCAGGCGCTGGATACCCTGGTCGATGAGCACGGTGTCGAGCTGCGCGAGCTTCCTGAAGACGTCATGCAGGCGCTCTTCGAAGCCTCCCAGGCGGTCATTCAGGAGCAGGTGGACAACGATGAAGCCTCGCGTCGGATCTACGAATCCTACGCGGCTTTCCAGCGCGCCCAGCGTCGCTTCAGCGACATCAGCGAATACGCCTACCTCAAAGGACGCGAAAACGTCGGCGCCTGATCGCGACACCGCTTTCGCTACGCAAACGGGGCGCCTTCAAGGCGCCCCGTTTTATTGCCAAGGAGTACTACTCCGCTGCTAAGAAGTACGAGGCGCGTATCGCCTAAGCTCTAACAGAGGACTCGCGCGTGCTGCGTACGGCGCGGATACGGCCGTTGTCGTCCAGCGCCACCATCACGAAACAGGCCTCGGTGACTTTCTGACGCTCTTCGACGTGACGAGCGTGGGGCGCGCGCGTCCAGACCTCGACGTCGATCTTGATCGAGCTATGACCGATCTCGCGAATACGGGTGAACAAACTTACGATCGACCCCACCCGCACCGGGCTCAAGAAATCCATCGACTCGATCGCCACCGTCGCCGTGCGCCCTCCTGCTTCGCGCCCGGCAGCGAGCTCAGCGGCCTGATCCATGTGACTCACCAGCCAGCCGCCGGTAATATCGCCGTAGAAATTGGTATCCTGGCGCGACGCCATTACCTTGAGGGTAAGCTGGCCCTGAGGTGCGGGAACGTCGTCCAAGTCGGTATTAGCAAGTGTCATGAGTTGGTCGCTTAATCGGGTTATTGTTGTAGCAAATCGGTTGTAGCAAATCAGCTGTAACAAATCGTCGAGCATCGACGTCAAGAAGTGGTCGGCAGTTAAGCATAGGAGCGCACAGGTTTGAAGAGCGGTTACCTTGCCCTGGCAAAAGTCTACGCCTGCCTTGGGCTGTTTGCCATCGCCCTGCTCTGCAACGCGCCGAGCTTGGCGCAGCCGCAGGCCGGTGCCGTGAGCGGCACGCTGGGCGCTACCGGCTCCGATTCCATGGCCGGGCTCATGCTGCGCTGGAGCGAAGCGCTCACCGCCCACTACCCCGAGGTAACGCTACAGTTTCTCGCAGGCGGCTCGGCCAGCGCCCCCACCGCGCTCATGGCAGGCACCACGCGATTGGGCCCGATGTCGCGGCGCATGACGCCAAACGAGCGTGACGGATTCACCGCGCGCTACGGCTATCCACCGCTGGAGTTACGCGTTGCCCGCGACGCCCTGCTCATCGTGGTCCACCGCCATAACCCGCTGCAGGCGCTGACGCGCCAGCAGGCCGACGCCATCTTTTCGACCACGCTCAGCTGCGGCGCACCGGCGCCGATACGCCGGTGGGAGGAGCTCATGGGGCCGAGCCAGTGGCCCCACGGGCGTATTGCCCTGCACGGACGCAATCTCGCCTCGGGCACCTATGGACTGTTCGAGGAGCGCGCGCTCTGTCATGGCCGCTTTCGTCCCGACATCAGCGAATATCCTGGCTCCTCCGCTGTGGTTGCGGCGGTGGGCGAGTCTTTCGCGGCCATGGGCTACGCCGGATTCAACCATTTGACGCCCGCCGTGCACGCGCTAAGCCTGATGACCGACAGCGGTGACGTCGTCCCTGCCGAGGAGCGCACCATCCAGAGTGGCGACTACCCTTTGTCGCGCTATCTCTATCTCTACGTCAACGCCCCACCCGGCCACCCGCTACCTGCCGCCGAGGCGGCGCTGATCAGGCTGATGCTCTCATCCGAAGGCCAGGAAATCGTGCGCGCGGCTGGGTTCGTTCCGCTGGCCAGCGATGAGCTAGAGCGCCAGCGCCGCCTGGCTAGCCTGGAGGCGTCATGAAACTGTCATCAAAACGTCGTAGAGTGAAGCGTATGCCCTTTCCGCCTGCCTATCTCGACTCCGGCCACGGTGCCTGCATGAGCGTCATATGAGCGCATTTCGGCGTTTTGCCTCGCCGCTCGACCTCCGGCGTTTCAAGGACCGCCTGGCCACGGGACTGATCACGGCGGGCGGCATCACCGTGCTCGTGGCCATTCTGGCCATTGGGATCTTTCTCGTGGGTGAGACGCTGCCGCTTTTACGGCTGCCAGAGACGCTAGCGCTTGCCAAGCTTTCGCCACTGCTCTTCGGCACCTTCAAGGCCGCGCTCGCCGCGCTGCTGTTCGCCGTACCGGTAGCGCTTGGGGCGGCGATCTACTCGGCGCTGTTCATGTCGCCTCGGCTTCGCTCGCGCATCAAGCCCACCATGGAGATGATGGAAGCGGTGCCCGGCGTGGTCATCGGCTTCATTGCCGGTCTTGTGCTCGCGCCCTGGGTCGAGCGCCACCTGCTCAGCACGCTGATGGTCATCGTGTGGCTCCCCGTCAGCGCCGCGCTGATCGGCGTGCTGTGGTATCGCCTGGGGCATCGGCTACGGCGGCGCTTGTCACTTGCCTCGGCGGGGCTGTGGCTCGTACCCTGGCTGGGTCTGATGATGGCACTCGCACTGTGGCTTGCGCCCAGCCTCGAGCAGCTATGGTTCGGCAACGACCTTCCGCTTTGGCTCGAACGCCACTGGGGGCTCGATTACACCACGCGCAACACCCTGATCGTGGGTATCGCCATGGGCTTTGCGGTGATTCCGAGCCTTTACTCGCTTGCCGATGATGCACTAGCGGACGTGCCCGCCGCCCTGCTCGAAGGCGCCCAGGCGCTGGGCGCAAGCCGCTGGCAGTCGCTCTGGCGCGTGGCGCTGCCCTGTGCGGGGCCTGGGCTTTTCGCGGCGCTGATGATCGGCATTGGCCGCGCCGTGGGTGAAACCATGATCGTGCTGATGACCAGCGCCAACATGGCGCTAGTGAGCGCCAACCCCTTCGAGGGGCTGCGTTCGGTGGCCGCCGCCATCGCCATCGAACTGCCGGAGGCCGCCCCCGGCAGCCTGACCTACCACGTACTGATTCTCGCCGCGCTGGTGCTGTTTCTCTTCACCTTCATCGTCAACACCCTGGCCGAACTCGTACGCCAACGCCTGCGGCGACGCTACCGGCTGCTGGGGGGCAAGTGATGCGCACGACCTTACGCCGCTCGACGCTGGATCATCTGTGGCCATGGCTCTGCGCCGCGAGCTTAGCGCTGTCACTGCTGTTGCTCATCATGTTGGTGGGGCTCCTGGCCACTCGGGGGCTTGGCCACTTTTGGCCCGCTCCCCTGCAGGAGGTCACCCTGCGCTCCGGCGAGACGCTGGCGGGACAGCCCATTCGCGAGACGGCGCTGCCCGCGCAGCAGGGCCAAGAACGGCTCTACTTCACCGGTAATCAGGACAGCGACGGCCAGCGCTGGCGCTGGGTCGCGGTCGACGACATCGTCTCTACGCGCACGCCTGATGACGTGATTCGTCTCGAGCGCACGCCCTGGGGCGATTTCATCGGCCGCCTCGTCGCCTTCGAAAGCGCCAACGGGCATCTGGAGGGCGAAGCGGCCTGGAAAGAGCTTCAAGCGCAGCTAGCCCTTCCTCCCAGCGCACGGTCTTTAGCCACGCTAACTCTCGAAACCGCAAGTGGCGCTTCTTTGATGCAGCCCTTGAGCGGCGTGCTTCACGCCCAGGCGCCCAATGCGCTCTCTTTATGGGAGAAGCTGAACGCCTGGCAAAACGGCCTGTGGCGCTTTCTAAGCGAGGGGCCGCGCGCGGCCAATACCGGCGGTGGCGTCTGGCCCGCCATCTTCGGCACCGTGCTGATGGTGATTTTGATGTCGGTGATCGTCACGCCCTTTGGCGTGCTAGCGGCCATCTACCTTAACGAAATCGCCCATCAGGGGCGGCTGACGCGGCTCGTGCGCATCGGCGTGCGCAACCTCGCTGGCGTGCCGTCGATCGTGTACGGCGTCTTTGGGCTTGGAGTATTCGTCTACGGTATCGGCGGCTCGCTGGACGAGTGGTTCTTCAGCGATACCCTGCCCTCTCCCACCTTCGGCACCGGCGGGCTGCTATGGGCCTCGCTGACCCTGGCGCTGTTGACCCTGCCGGTTGTGATCGTAGCCACCGAAGAGGGGCTTGCACGTATTCCCGATGCTCAGCGTGAAGGCGCGATGGCGTTGGGGGCCACGCGCCTGGAGATGCTGACGCGTATCGTGCTGCCCATGGCGACCCCGGCGATGCTGACCGGGGTGATTCTCGCCGTGGCCCGCGCCGCTGGCGAGGTGGCGCCGCTGATGTTGGTGGGGGTCGCCAAGCTCGCCCCTCAAGTGCCGCTAGACGGTGACTTCCCCTATCTGCACCTGGAGCGCAAGTTCATGCACCTTGGCTACCATCTGTTCGATACCGCCTTTCACGGCGAGGACGTCCAGGCCGCCATCCCGCTGATCTACGCCACGGCGGCGCTGCTGGTCGCTATCGTGCTGGTGCTTAACATAACTGCCATATTTCTGCGTCATCATCTAAGACGCCAACGGGGAGGCGAATGCTAGCGCCGTCATCGAACCCACCCATGCCCACCTTCGCGGCCGAGGCGTGCAGCCTGAGCATCGAAGGGTTTTCGCTGGCCTACGGCGGCAAACCTGCACTGCGCGATTTGACGCTGCAGATACCTCGGCACCGGGTCACGGCGTTCATTGGCCCTTCGGGGTGCGGGAAATCGACGCTGCTGCGCGCGATCAACCGCCTGCACGATTTGAACGAGTCGGCCAGGGCCGAGGGCCGCATCGCGCTCGAAGGACGCGACATTCACGATCCCAAGCTCGATGTCAGCGAGCTCAGGCGTCGGGTGGGCATGGTGTTTCAGACGCCTAACCCCTTCCCGATGTCGATCTACGAGAACGTGGCCTTTGGACTGCGGCTACAAAAGCGCCTGCCCAAGCGTCAGCGCGACGATCGCATCGAGTGGGCACTCAGCGCGGCAGCGCTGTGGGACGAGGTCAAGGACCGCCTGCACCGCTCGGCGTGGCAGCTTTCCGGCGGCCAACAGCAGCGGTTAGTGATCGCGCGTACGCTGGCGGTAGAGCCCGAGGTGTTGCTGCTCGATGAGCCCGCTTCGGCCTTGGACCCCATCTCGACGCTCAAGATCGAGGAGCTCATTCGTAACTTGAAAAGCCAACTCACGCTAATACTGGTCACTCACAACATGCAGCAGGCCGCCCGCGTTTCCGACTACACCGCCTTTTTGCAGCAGGGGGCGCTGGTGGAGTATGGGTCGACGGATCAGGTCTTCACCAACCCGCGGCTGCAGCGCACCGAAGACTACATCACGGGACGCCTTTCCTAGCCCGTGCTCTTCTCCCAGGAGAACCCCATGGATATCACCAGCGATACGCATAGCCAGCATATCTCCCGCCAGTTCAACCAGGAACTGGAGGAGTTGAAGACCCACCTGATGGCCATGGGCGGCCTGGTGGAAAAACAGGTTCAGGACGCAGTGATTGCGCTGCTCGAAGGCGACAGCCGCCTGGCCGAGAAGGTGCGCGACAACGACCGTCAGGTGAACGACCTGCAGTTGCAGATCGACGATGAGTGTACCCGCGTACTGGCGCGCCGCCAGCCAGCAGCCTCCGACCTGCGCTTGGTACTGGCGGTGATTCGAGCCACCTCGGATCTCGAGCGCATCGGCGACGAGGCCAGCAAGATCGCCCGTAACGCCCTGACGCTGAGCGAGAGTACCAGTACGGTGCGCGGTTTGGTCGAGGTGCGCCACATTAGCGAACACGTGCGCAAGATGCTGCGCGATGCCCTCACCGCCTTTGCACGTTTCGATACCGAGCTTGCCATGCAGGTGGTGCGTGAGGATGAGTCGGTGGACGATGAGTACGGCAGCGCCATGCGCTCGCTAATGACCTTTATGATGGAGGATTCCCGCGCCATCAGCTCGGTACTCAGCATCATGTGGGTGCTGCGCGCCCTCGAGCGCGTCGGCGACCATGCCAACAACCTCGCCGAATACGTGGTCTATCTGGTCAAGGGGCTCGACATCCGTCACAGCGATCCCGCTAAGCTCAGCGATCAGGTACTAAAAAAGTCTTGATTCGCCGCAGGATTCCTTTTGCAATAGCGCGGACGGCGTGAACGCCGTCCGATGTCTATTACTGCGAGGAACTCCCTCATGCTCGACGCCATTACCGCGCTGAGCCGCGGCACGCGCCTCGTCTACCGCCCTGGCCTGCGGCGCTACGTCTTCTTTCCCATCCTGGTCAATTTGCTGGTCTACGCGGTCATGCTGACGCTGGTGGTCAACCGCTTCAACGGCTGGCTGGCCTACTGGATGAGCCTGGTACCTAGCTGGCTTGGCTGGCTCGACTGGTTGATCTGGCCACTGTTCGTGGTGAGCTTGCTGGTGGTGATCTTTTTCACCTTCACCCTGGTGACTCATCTCATCGCCGCGCCCTTCTACGGCTTTCTCGCCGCCGAAGTAGAGCGCCGCGCTACCCAGCACGAACCGCTCGACGACCGTGGCCTAGGCAAAACCGCCATCGATGCCGTGGGTCGCGAGCTGGTCAAACTCGGCTACATCTTGCCTAGGGCGGCGGGGCTTTTCGTGCTCAGCTGGATTCCCGGCGTCAACGTGCTCGCCCCGCTGCTTTGGGCGCTCTTTTCCGCCTGGGTCATGGCCATCACCTACCTCGACTACCCAATGGACAACAACAAGGTGAGCTTTGCCGACATGCGCAAGCGCCTCGCGAGCCGCTGGTGGCCGACGCTGAGCTATGGGGGTTTGATCGTCATCATCACCTGGGTTCCGTTGGCCAACCTGTTTCTCATTCCTGGCGCGGTTGCGGGTAGCGTACTGATGTGGGATGCCTATTACCGCAGTCCGCCATACCGAATAGGAAACGCAAGAGACGTAAACAGGGCGTCAAGCGATTAAAGCTCTTACATATAGACGTATGGATATATAGTCGTATTGCAAGAAGCTATAGGCCAAATATTTTGTAAGCTAAAAAATCAAGAAGAAAAGTAAATGAAGAAAGACGAGTAAGACCATAGGGATGAAATAAAGATGTGAAGCAGATATAAACAATTAGACCCCGCCGAGGCGGGGTCTCTAAGTACTGCTAGCGGATCAATACGTAACGTAAGCTTCCTATCCTTTTGCGGGAATTCCAACCCTGGAACTTAGCCCTCACTCACGCTGTTGTTTGCCGCTTGATTCAATCCTTGAATCAGATGTTCATCCTTGCCGTCCTTCTGACATCCTTGTCTGCACTTTGCTCCATCCTGAGCGTAGTAAGACTATGCCAAACGGTAAAACAATGTAACTAAATTTTAGTCGTGATTACGTTCTACCACTTCTTCCGGTCCATCAAAGGTAGCGTCATCACTATTGGTCGCAGTGTGGTTATGCTCACCGTGCGAATGCGGCTCGGTTACGTTGACCTGATCGCCTTCGTCATACTCTAGATCTTCGACATCGTACTGTGCCGGATCAGGAGTGTGCTCAGACTGCGGCTGGACCGGTTCCTGATCCACGTAGTCATCTTGGTTCTCTTCGATCGACGTACCTTCTTGGACAGAAGAAGTCTGTGCAAAGGCCAGCGGGCTAGCCATCAGACCGAACGACACACCGAGAATGCCAGCTTTCTTGAGAAATTCCTTGGACATCATATCCCACCTCCTAGATCGCTGTTAGACCGCTTAAAGTGAAGGAAGAGTAAAGCCTAATCGAGTATGCCAATTAAGATTCACTAGCGGTTGGCTTCCTTGACCAGAGTGTTGCAGACGGCATGCCAATTATTCGACAAGACTTTTAAATCATTCATTTTCAATAACTTATATATGATAAAAGAATTAATCCCGGTTTGATTCAACGGCAACAACTGCTCACTTATGTGTATCGAAATGACACATGAGACATAGATGAACGCCCTGCGTGACACACTGGCACACTTAGACACTCGACGTTACATAACAAAATCGCTAAAGAAGAGGCAGGATTCGCGCGCTTGAAATATTTCGCGCTAGATAGTTCGTAGTAGATAGCTCGTACTAAATAGCCCGTGGTAAATGGTTCGTGGCGCTACAGCGATAAAACGCCAGCACCGGCCTTTCTAACGCAAACGACCGGCAGGGAATCGGCAATAAAAACTCGCCCCTTTACCCGGAGAGGAAGTAATCGTTAGTTGCGCCTGATGGCGCAAGAGCACGTGCTTGGCAATGGCCAGCCCGAGACCGGTACCGCCGGTTGCCGCACTGCGCCCTTTGTCGACGCGGTAAAAGCGTTCGGTGAGGCGGGGAATATGTATGGGATCGATGCCTTCGCCATCGTCGGTTACCTCGATACACCCCTCTCCGCTTGCCTCTATGCGCCAGCGCAGCACGATGGTGCTGCCTTCGGGGGTATAGCGTACGGCATTGAACGCGAGGTTGGAGATGGCGCTGCGCAGTTCCTGCTCGCTACCAAGCAGGCGCTTCTTACTTTCGATTTCCACCTGCAGCGTATGGCGACGACGAGAAAGCGCTCGGGCGTCTTCGGCAATGCTCATCAATAACGGCGCCACCTCGAGCTCGGCGTGATCATCGCCGCCCTGATCGATCTCGAGTCGCGATAGCAGCAGCAAGTCGTTGACCAGGTTCTGCATTCGCAAGGTCTGCTCCTGCATGCGCTGGATACCCTTACTTAGCCGTGGGGGCAACTGTTCCGCCATATCCTCATAGGTTTCGAGGTAACCCGCGAGCACCGTCAGCGGCGTACGTAACTCGTGGGACACGTTGGCAACGAAGTCGCGTCGCATCTGCTCCAACTGGTGAAGTCTGGTAATGTCGCGCGCCATTACCAGGCGCTCGTCATCACCGTAGAGGGTGATTTGGTACTGCAGGATACGCCGTTCGTCGATGGGGGACGAAAGCGTCAGAGGCTCGGCGTAGGCACGTGCATTGAAGTAGCTGACAAAGCGCGGGTCGCGCAGGAGATTGGTAATGTGCTGGCCGCGATCGTGAGCGGTCACAAGCCCCAGCATCTCGCTAGCGGCACTGTTCCACCACTCCAGATCGCCATGGCGATCGAGCATCACCACGCTGTCGCGCATCGCCTCCGACGACTCCTGGATACGCCCCAGCATGGCGCGCAGGCGGCTCTGGGTCAGCCGTTGCCCCTTCTGGTAGCGATACAGCCGATCGAACAGCTCGCCCCACATGCCGCGCGCCGCTGGCGGCTCGTCGCTAGGGCGAAGCGTGAGCCATAAAAACAGCGCACGCAGCTGGCGCAGATGATAGACCAAACAGCCAGCAAGCCCCGCCGCCAAACCCAGCCCCGGGGCACCGGCGAGCCAGCCGAGGCAGACGCCTAGCGTCGCGAGCCACGCCAAACGCCAGAGTTCGCGGCTCCACAGGCGCATCGCTATACTCGCGCGGAGAAGCGGTACCCAGTGCCGCGCACGGTCTGGATCAACCCTTGATGCACATCACCCAGGGCCTTACGCAGGCGGCGAATGTGCACGTCCACGGTGCGCTCCTCGACGTAGACGTTACCGCCCCAGACCTGATCGAGCAATTGACTACGGGTATAGGCACGCTCTTGGTGGGTCATGAAGAACTGCAGCAGGCGATATTCGGTGGGCCCCATCTCCAGCGCACGGCCGTCGGCGCTGACCCGGTGGCTCACCGGATCGAGCAGCAGGCCGTTGATCTCGATGGGGTCTTCCACCCCGCGCGGGGTGGTACGCCGAAGCACCGCCTTGAGCCGGGCCACCAGCTCACGCGGCGAGAAGGGCTTGGTGATGTAGTCGTCGGCTCCGGCTTCGAGGCCCTGGATTTTGTTGTCCTCTTCGCCCTTGGCCGTAAGCATGATGATGGGCAGCTCCGCCGTGGCTTCCTCGCGCTTGAGCCGCCGCGCGAGCTCGATGCCGCTCGTGCCGGGCATCATCCAGTCGAGCAGGAGAAGGTCGGGCTGGTGGTCCACTACCAAGGCATGGGCCGCCTGAGCGTTGTCCGCTTCGAGCACACGATAGTCTGCCATCTCCAGCGCCACGGCGATCATCTCGCGAATGGGCGCTTCATCGTCGACGATCAATACGGTCTTGGCGGTCATCCCAAAGCCTCGCGGTTACACAGAAAGAGTCCATGACAGGTCAGTGACAATCTCACCATGCCGAGATGACAATTCTATGACAACGGCGCGAATTAACCAGCAACAGGCCACAAACTGAGGCCAATACCGGCAAACACCAGCAAACCCGACCAGTGATTGTTGAGAAACGCCTGGAAACAGGGGTCGCGCTCGCGCTCGCTAATCAGCCATTGCTGGTAGAGAAAGGTCGCCGCCATGCCCGAAAGTCCGAGCCAGAAGAACGCTCCCAACCCCAGGCGCCCGCCCACAACGCAGAGCAGCACCAGCGTCGCCACTTGCAGCCCGGCGATGATGCCGCGATCGGCATCGCCAAACAGCACCGCGGTCGACTTGATGCCGATTTTAAGGTCGTCGTCACGGTCGACCATGGCGTACTGGGTATCGTAGGCCACGGTCCACAGCACGTTGGCCGCGAACAGCAGCCAGCCTTCGAGCGGAACGTAGCCCAACACGGCGCCAAAGGCCATGGGAATGGCCCAGGAAAAGGCCGCCCCCAAGACAACCTGAGGCAGATGGGTATAGCGCTTCATGAAGGGGTAGATGAACGCCAACGCCACGCCGCCAAGCGATAGCATCACGGTGAAGGCGTTGGTGAACAGCACCAGCACGAAGGCAAGCGCGACCAGAGCAACGAACAGCGTAAGCGCTTCGCGCTCGGCGATGCGCCCGGTGGCCAACGGGCGGTGGCGGGTGCGCTTGACGTGGCCATCGACGCGCCTATCGGCGTAGTCGTTGATCACACAGCCGGCCGCGCGCATGGTGTAGACCCCAGCCACGAAAATCAGCAGCAGATGGCGTTCGGGCAAGCCATCGGCAGCGAGCCACAGCGCCCATAGCGTTGGCCACATCAAAAGCCAGGTGCCGATGGGGCGGTCGAGCCGCATCAAACGAATGAAATCGGGGAGCCTTGCCCACCCCACCGGTCGCAACAAAGAGCTGTCCATGTCTACCTCGTCAAAAGCGCCAACCACGGTCGTCGGCCAAGACTAGCGCGTCGGCAAGCGCAAATCATCCGCCATGGCCATGGTGAAGAATTCCTGCACTAGCAGCGTGGTAGCGCCATGGTGAAATATCGAGCGCCGCCCCCAACGACTTGGGCACGCGCCAAAGGGCGCTTGCGCAGGCGTTGCTTCCAGGCCACCGCGCACGAGATCGGGCTGGCGAAACAGCCAGCTTCCCAAAGAGCGCTCGCCCAGCGTCAACAGGCGCTGTTTGAGGGTACGATCGAGTGGCGCCACCGAGCGCGCCACCACCCAAGGGCGCTCGTCCACGCACAGCGCCACCTCACGAATCCAGGCGTGCCGTCTGGCAGGCAACCCCAGCGCCAAAGCTTCGTCGCGCGTCGGCACGCCTACCCCCTGGCCGACCAGGTGCACGTGAAACGCGCGGCCTGCGCTAGCCTCGATCAAGCGCGCAGTGAGCGAATCGCGCGAGGCCAGCCACGGCCACCAGGGTGCACTCATGGCCGGGCGCTGCGCCGCGACGGGTCGCCACCCCAGCCCATCGCGCTGCGAGCGCGGCCGCCGACTAGAAACGGTCACAGGATTCTCCCCCCACGAAACGAGGCGCTAGTGTACCATCTTGAACTGATTGGCTTTTGTTCAACGTTTCCCTAGGTGACTGCATGGCCTCACAGCATAGCGCGCTCGTCATCATCGGCACCGGCATGGCCGGGCTTGGCCTAGCGCGGGCGCTGCGCTGCGGTAAGGACGCCCGCTCGCTCACCCTGATCAGCCGCGATGGCGGCGAAGAGTACAGTAAGCCGCTGCTCTCCACCGGCTTTGCCAAAAAGCTCTCCGCCGAGCGCTTGGCGCCCAAGGGCGTCGACGAGCTAGCCCGCGAGCTCGATGCGCGCCTGATCGTCCACAACCCGGTGGTCTCATTGGATGTGGATAACCACTGCTTGATGCTTGAAGATGGCGAACGCCTTACCTTCGATCAGCTGGTTCTTGCCACCGGCGCCACACCGCGCGCGCCCTTTGCCGTACCCGAAAGCGTCGCCGCGCGCTGCTTTACGGTCAACGACCTTGACGACTACCGTCGCTTACACGCCGCACTGGCCGATAACAAAGCGCGCGTGGCAGTGGTCGGCGCCGGGCTGGTCGGCTGCGAATTCGCCAACGACCTGCACGCTGGCGGCCATCAGGTTACGCTGATTGCTCCCGAAGGCGAGCCGTTGCCGCGCCTTCTGCCCACGCCGCTCGGCCAGGCGCTAGCTTCGGCCTTCACCGACGCGGGAATGACGCTTGCGCTCAAACGCACCATCGCTATCTTCGAGCGCAGCATCAATGAGGGCGTGACGCTTACCCTCGACGACGGCAGCAGCGTCGAGGCCGATATCGTGCTCCTCGCCACCGGCCTTGCGCCCGAGACCTCGCTTGCCGAGGCGGCGGGGCTTGCGGTCAGCGCCGAAGGCATTACGGTCGATCGCTACCTACGCACCTCGCACCCCGATGTCTTCGCTTTGGGGGACGCGGCCTGCGTCGAGGGCATTAGCGCCATGTACGTGGCACCGCTGCAGGCAGGCGCCAAAGCGCTGGCCGCCACCCTAAGCGGCACGCCCACCGCCGTGGCCTACGGCGCTTGGCCCGTGGTGGTCAAAACGCCGCTGTTACCGGTGGTGGCTTACCCGCCCCGAGCGCGCTTCGATCACTGGCGCATCGAAGGCGAAGGCGGTGATCTAACGGCCCTGGCCGAGGACGCCGAAGGACGCTTACAGGGGTTTGCGTTGACAGGCGGCTGCGTGCGAAGGAAAGTGGAGCTTTCCAGAGCGGCCCCGACACTGCTAGGCTGATTCCGCTGCCTTCGCGGCGGGCTTAAACAAGGGCCTCGTTAAAGGGCTCAGTCAAGCGCCACTCCGTCAGGGTGACGATTCAACAACACGAAGTGCCATTGGCTTTTTTTCATTCAGGGAGATTCCTAATGCGTAAACCCGAACTCGCCGCCGCCATCGCGCAAAGCGCCGATCTTTCCAAGGACAAGGCAGGTCAGGTACTCAACGTCATTCTCGACGAAATCACCAACAGCGTCGCCAAGGGCGAAGACGTCACCTTGATCGGCTTTGGCACCTTCACCGTACGTGAACGCGCCGCCCGCACCGGCAAGAACCCGCAAACCGGCGCACCGCTGAACATTCCCGCCAGCAAAAACGTCGCCTTCAAGCCGGGTAAAGCCCTGAAGGACGCGGTTTCCTAATGAAACTGAAGCTGACGCTGTGGTTTCTGGGCCTGCTGCTCAAGCGTGCCCAGCGTCGCAAGCCCCGCTTTCGCGAACAGCTCGAGCGCGTCAAGCGCCTGGACTGGGGCATCGCGACCGAGGACCTTGCCACCGCACGCTACTACCGGATGACGCCCCAGGGCATCGAAACCGGCAAGGGCCTGCCGGTGGATCTGGATCTGGAACTGCGCTTCAGCGACGCCGACACCGCCCTCAAAGTACTCAAGAAGCCGACCCAACAAGCCTTCCTCGACGGCATGATGGCAGGCAAAGTACGTCTGGTCGGCGACTCCGCCGACATGACCAAGCTACAGAAGCTGTTGAAGTATCTGTAACGACTGATGACCCGCCTATGGCGGGTCGTTTCACTACCCAGTTCTTTGCCGCCGCGTTCACGTATCGGCCCCTTGAGCCTTTTTAAGATGCTAAATACGGTGACGACGACACGCGGTCTGCGTCTTCGGGAGAGACCGGACGACTTACTATCACCACATCATATCGAAACGGTCGCAATCACTCTTCCGCGTCATCCTCAACTCCTGCTACGCCCACGCTATATTAGCGTTGACCCCTATATGCGAACACGCATGCATCCCATGGGCTATGACTATATCGAACGTTGGGAAAAAGGAAGCCAACTCTCGGGCTGGACACTCGCCGAGGTTATGCAAAGCCAGGTTGCTGGTTTTGCGCCCGGAAATTTCGTCGTAGGACACCTGCCCATGCAGGAAAGCGTTGCCAGTAGCGCAAAGGAGATGATCAAGATCCCTGCCGCACATATGCCGCTTTCATATTTACACCCTCTTGGTATGACCGGCTTTACGGCCTGGGTGGGCATGGAGCTTATTGGCGCACCAACGCCACAGGATACCGTACTGGTTAACGCCGCCGCCGGAGCGGTTGGATCGCTTGCAGCGCAGCTTGCAAAGCGCCGAGGTGCTCGTGTCATAGTAACTGCCGGGCGCGCAGACAAACGCGAATGGTTATACCAGCAAGGTTTTGAAGAGGTGCTTGACCACCGCCATCCCGACTATGCTAAGCACCTAGATAAGGCCGCGCCTAGCGGCATCTCACTTCATTTCGAAAACGTGGGTGGTACGGCCTTGCAGGCGGCAATCGAAACGATGCGCCAGGGTGGGCGTATCGTGCTATGCGGGCTAGTAAGTCAGTACCAGTCAGCTCAACCTCGCCAGGGCCCGCGTAACATGGCGACACTCGTGGCAAAAAACGTCGCGATCATTCCTTTCGTCGTACCCCACTATCTCGAACACTGGTGTAACTTCCAACGTTTCATGGCGCCGCTGGTGGCAAAAAATCAGTTAAGCTGGCGATTAGATGAGATAACAGGTGGGATCGATAGCATCGCCACAGCGCTAATCGGCGTGCTGAACGGCGACAATCTAGGAAAGCGGGTCGTCAAAATGAATGAGCTATAAGAAGTAATACGACTCAGGGCGATACTCAATGATCATCGCACGGGTTCGGTTCCGTAATGGCGATACGCATAGTGCAGCGTATTATCGACGTGTAGATTAGTGCTTAATTGAACGACAAAGGAACCGCTTGCGATGGACATACCGCATCAGCGGTTGGTGTATTTCAGCGTTACGTTGGAGTCGGGGTCGGTGCGCCGTGCGGCGGCGCGCTTGAACATCGCGCCCTCCGCCGTTAGCCGCCAGATCAGCCTGCTCGAAGAGGCCTTGGGGGCCGCGCTCATCGAGCGTCAGCGCAGCGGTATCCGCGCCACCCCGGTGGGCGAGATGCTGCTTGAGTACTGCGAGCGACGGCGCTCTTTAGACGATAGCTTCGCCACCTCGCTCGATGCCTACCAGCGTCTTGAAACCGGCACCATCAGCCTTACCGTCGGCGAAGGCTTCGTCAGCGACCTGGTCGCTTCACCGCTGCACGAGTTCACCGAGCGCTACGCCGGTATCCAGCTAGACATCCACACCGCCGGCACCTCAGAGATCATCGACAGCATCGTAGAAAGCCGCAGTCATATCGGCCTCATGTTTCACGAACGGACCCACCCACAGCTGCGCTTCTGGGCCTCGAGCCACCAGCCGCTCATGGCCATTTTGCATCCTGACCACGCCTTGGCAGCCCAAGCCTACCCCCTCACGCTGGATCAGCTCAGCCGCGAGCCCATGGCGATGTGGGACACCAATCACGGCGTACGCCAAATGGTCGATTTGGCCTTTCAGCAGGCACGCTTGTCGCCGCGCTTGGCGATGAACACCAACTCGATGTCGATTCTGGCGCAGTTCGTGCGCAGCGGCATGGGCATTACGCTGCTACCCGCCTTTGCCATCGCTCACGATCTGGAGATCGGCACGCTCGTGGCGCGCCAGGTGGAAACGCCGCTGTTCCAGCGCTCCAAGGCGCACATGGTGACCCGCGTGGGGCGCCAGCAGCCCAAGGCAAGCCTTTTGCTGCTGCGCCACCTGCAGCGCTGGCTGCAGGCGTTTCGCGACCCCGCTCACGATCAACCCACGCCGTTACCGTAACCGAACGCCACGCTCGCCTCGGGGGCCGTCTCCACCCAGACGCTCTGCGGCACGCTGTACTCCTTGAGCCCATCGAGGCCGCTGGAGCGACCAAATCCGCTCTCGCCGAAGCCACCGAAGGGCGACATCACGTTGATCGCCTTGTAGCTATTGATCCACACGGTGCCCGCGCGCAGTTGCCCGGCCACGCGATGAGCCCGCGCCACGTTCTGGCTCCATACCGCTCCGGCAAGCCCGAACCGCGTGGCGTTAGCCAGGCGCACCGCCTCGGCTTCGTCGTCGAACGCCATGGCGACGAGCACCGGGCCGAAGACCTCTTGCTGGGCAATCGCCATGTCGGGCGTTACGTCGACCAGTACCGTCGGCGCGATGAAATAGCCCTCGGCTTCGTCGGGCAGCGTCGTTGGGCGCCCGCCGCCGGTCAGCACGCGCGCTCCAGCGGCAACGGCCGCATCGATCATGCTCATGACCTGCTCGAACTGGCGCCGATTCTGCAGCGGCCCCATGCGGGTAGCGGTATCGCTGGGCAAGCCCACGACGATCTGTTCGGCGGCGCGTGCCAGGCGAGTGGTAACGTCATCGAAGACGCTGCGCTCGACGAGCAGGCGCGAACCCGCCACGCAGCTCTGCCCGGCGGCAGCGAAGATGGCCGCCTGCGCGCCGGCCACCGCCTCGCCGATCTCGGCATCGGCGAAAACGATATTGGCCGACTTGCCGCCCAGCTCCAGCACGCTCGGCACCAGCCGCCGCGCGCCCGCCTCGGCGATCAGCCGCCCGCTCTGGGGCGAGCCGACGAAGACCAGCTTGGCGATACGCTCGTGAGCGGTCAGCGCTGCGCCAGTGGTGCGCCCCAAACCGTTGACCACGTTGAGCAGCCCCTGCGGCAGCGCACCGCTCTCCTCCAGCAGCTTGGCGATCACCACCGAGGTGAACGGGGTCAGCTCGGAAGGCTTGAGCACCACGCCATTACCCGCCGCCAGGGCAGGCGCCAGCTGCCAGGCGCAGGTGAACATCGGCGCATTCCAGGGCGTGATCTGCCCCACGACACCGTAGGACACATGGCGCACGTAGTTGAGATGCGATGTCGGTACCGGGATCACTTCACCGTGCTGCTTGTCGCACCACCCGGCGTAGTACTCGAACATCTCGCGAACCTTGCCCACTTCGGCGCGGCAGTCGTTCACCGGTTTGCCCGCCACCACGCTTTCGAGCTGCGCCAGCGCCTCTTCGTCGCCTTCCAGCGCGCGCAGTGCGCGGTTCATGCGGCGGCCACGCTCGCTGGCGGTCAACGCCCACCAAGCCGCCTGGCCGCGAGCAGCGGCCTCGGCGGCGGCGTCGAGCAGCGCGCCACCAGCGTCGCGATAGCGCACTAGGGTGGCGCCGGTCACCGGGTCGTCGAGGACGATCTCATCGCCTTCACCGGCCACCAAGCGGCCGTCGATCCAGTTGCTCAGGGGCGTAGCGGCGTTCATGCCGAAATGGCTAAGTAGTTCATCGAGACGCGTTTGCGCCTGCTGGGTAAGACGGTTCATTGGGCGCTCTCCGAGTCGGTGGCACGGGCAAGAATGGGGCTGACGATATGGTTGAAGTCATCGCTGTCGGCGGGCGCGTCGGGGTCGGCATGCCAGGCCGCGACGACGGCCTCCAGCAGCGCAAGCGGAATGCCGAGTTCGGCGGCCGTATCGCGCGCCAGACGCAGGTCTTTGCGCATCAAGCCCGTGGTGAAGCCCGAGTCGAAACGCTCGTTGACCACCCAGGTGGGAAAGTTCACTTCGCTCACGGCGCTGCGTCCCGAGCCGCTATTGATCCCCGCCAGCAGCGCTTCGGGTTCGACGCCTGCGCGGGCGCCCATGGCCACGGCTTCGGCGGTGGTCAGTAGGTGTGCAGCACACAGGTAGTTGTTGGCCAGTTTGACCACATGCCCGCTCCCCGGCCCGCCTACGTGGGTGCGCTTGGCCGACATCGCTTCGAGCATCGGCGCTACCCGCTCGATGGTGGCGGTATCGCCGCCCAGCAGCATGCCCAGGGTGCCGGTGGCTGCGCCTTTGGGGCCGCCGCTTACCGGCGCATCCAACCAGCCAAGCCCCGCTGCGGCTACCTTTTCCGCCAACGCACGGCTGACCGCCGGGTCGCTGGTCGAGGTATCGACGATCACGCTGCCCTTGGGCGCGCGTTGGAGAAGCCCAGGGGCGCGTTCGATGACCTCGCTAACGTGCGCCGAGGTGGGCAGCGAGAGCAGGTAGACCTCGGCGTCCGGCAGGGCCTCCGGCGTCACGACCTCGAGCCCTTGTGCGGCCAGACGCTCGCGCGCGGCGGGGAAAAGATCGCTCCCGGTGACCGCAAAACCGGCGCGTGAAAGCGTCAGCGCCATGTTGCCGCCCATTTGGCCGAGGCCAATCACACAGATACGTAGTGCCATGAAACGTCCCTCTTTGCAGGTTCTCTTCAGGTTCTGGTGCGGTTTTCGGCCAAGCCGCTCCCCTACCCAGTGCGGGCATCGTCAATCGGAGGAGCGGTCGCCGGTGAAAAAGCGTTAAGCGAGCAGCGTCGTGACCAGGCTTACCCAGTAGCGGGCGCCAATGGGCAGTAGCGCGTCGTTGAAGTCGTAATGAGGGCTATGTAGCGCGGCGGAGTCTTCGCCGTTGCCAAGCCAGATATAGGCGCCAGGGCGCTGCTCAAGCAGAAACGAAAAGTCCTCCGAGGCCATGCTCGGCGGCGGGTTACGCCGCACGTTCTCGCTGCCGAGCAGGCCTTCGAGCACGCTGGCGCAGGCGCTGGCGTGCTCGGGCGTGTTGATCGTCGCCGGATAGCAGCGCCGGTAGTCCAGCGTAAAGGTGAGGCCATGGAACTCGGCGAGCGACGCAACGGCTTGCTTGAAGCGCGCCTCTAGGTGCTCTTTCAGCGCCATATCGAAGCAGCGCAGCGTGCCTTTGAGTTCGACCTCTTCGGGAATGACGTTATAGGTCTCCCCGCCATGGATACGGGTAATGCTCAGTACCGCCGACTGGTGCGTCGGCGTTTCGCGGCTGATCACCCCTTGGAGTTGATTGACCAACTGACAGGCCGCCAGCACGGTATCGGTGCCCAGATGCGGCATGGCGGCGTGGCAGCCTTTGCCGGTGAGCGTCAGGGTGAAGATGTCGAAGGCCGCCATGACCGCCGTATCGTGCACGGCAGCGGTGCCTACCGGCATGCCCGGCCAGTTGTGCACGCCGTAGACTGCCTCCATGGGAAAGCGCTCGAACAGCCCCTCCTCGACCATGACGCGGCCACCGCCTTCGTTCTCTTCGGCGGGCTGGAAGATGAACACCACGCGCCCGGCGAAGTCCGGCGCTTGAGTGAGCGCCCATGCCGCGCTCAGCAGCATCGTGGTGTGGCCATCGTGACCGCAGGCGTGCATTTTGCCAGGGGTTTGGGAGGCGTAGTCGAGCGCGGTCTGCTCGAGCACGTCCAACGCATCGATATCGGCGCGCAGCCCGATACAGCGCCCCTCGCCCAGGCGACCATCGAGCACGGCGACGACACCGGTTCCGGCGATGCCGGTGGTGACCTCAAGACCCCACTCGCGCAGCAGCTCGGCGATGCGCGCGCTGGTGCGATGCTCCTCGAAAGCGGTTTCGGGATGGCGGTGAAAGGCGTGGCGCCAGGCGCGCATATCGGCGTCTTGGGGTAGCGCAACGGAGCTATTCATCGTTTCTCTCCTGCTCATCGATTCTCTATCTACGGCCACGGCTAGAGCAGCAAGTTGGCCACAAAGGCCGAGCCGACGAAGGTGCCGAAGAAGACCAGAATCGCCACTAGGATCAACTTCCAACCGGTCTGGCGGAACATGGCGAACTCGCGCCCGGTCAGGGTCAGCCCCGCGTAGGCGAGTACCGGCGTTACCATGGCCAGAAAGTTGATCTCGGCAAGCTGGGCAACGACCCACTCACTGCCCGGCATGACCGGCAGCGTGGCAAGAATGCTGACCAGGGAGACCCAGGCGACGCTCGGCAGGTAGAAGGGCATCACCCGTCCGATCAGCAGGCCTACGACCACCATGACGTAGAGCAGCAGCATACCGGGCAAGGCATCGAGCAGCGGCGCACCATTGACCATGTTGCTGAACCAGGCGGCCAAGCACACAGCGGCCAATACCAAGCAGGTCTTGCCCAGTTGCTGCTCGGGTCTTAGCTCTTCGAGAGCCTCGGCGTCGAGGGTCATGTCGGTCGGTTCAGACGTTTTCATGGCGGGCCTCCTGGCGCAGGGGAGCAAGACGCTTGTAGAGCCATTCGGTCACCGGCAGGGCGATGAACAGCGAAACGTAGAGGCCGGTGGCGTAGGTGAGCAGATTACTGGCACCGGCGAAGGCGAGCAGTTCGTCGCGCGAGGCGGGAACGGCTTCGGCCAGAGCGGCCGAACAGGCGGCGACCATGCTGCCACTGCCTACACCGCAGGCCATGGCCAGGGCACGAATGTCGAAGATATCCAGCGAGGCGATGTAGCTTGCCATCAGGGCGAAGAACAGCGTGCCGAACATGGTGCCGACCACGTAGACGCCCATGATGCCGATGCCTTCGGCGCTACGCAGGCCGTAGCGATCCGAAATGATGGCGATGTTGGGCTCGCGCGCAATGGAGTAGGTTGCCCCTACCGCTTCGCGTCCCATCTTCAGTACCAGCACGGCAAAGGGTAGCGCGATCAGCATGGTACCCAGGTTACCCAGCTCCTGAAGGATCAGCGCCGGGCCAGCGGCGATGATCTGATCGACGGCAGGGCCGATGGTCGAGCCGAACTTGGCGATGAACGGCAAAATGGCGATCAGGATGACCGGCCCAGCGGCAGCGCTGACCCGCTTGGGAATGACGTTTTCGCTTGCGGCGAAGAGGTGCGGATTGAGCACGACGCCAAGAACGAAGGCATATAGCAGGGGCAGCAGGAGCAAAGTGCCAGGGCCAAGCGGAATGCGCAGAATGCCGATCCACTCGGCAAGCAGCGACAGCACGATAACTACGAGGTGCAGTCGCCAGTTCAGCAACGATTTGAGATCCATGATAAGGGTCCTTTATTTTTAGTATCGTGGGTTGCCCCACATGGCGAGTATTGAAAAATTGCGCGTTCCAATCATAGTGTTTTGGTGTGCTATTTTTTAGAACACGGTGAATGACAGCCTTAGACGTCATCATTGAGTAGAGACAATGCCCACTCGTCGGTCTTATACTGTCAGCCTTATACTAAAGTCTAACAATTATTGCTCAGTGAGCCTCCATGCCGATTGCACTACCGTTTCGTCGTCTCTGGACCCTGGACAAATTCGCCTACAGCCTGCGGGTGTTCATCGCCTTCAGCGGGGCGCTGCTGCTGAGCTTGGGACTAGGCAATATCGCCCTGGTGATTCCGCTGTTTCTCGGCATCATTGCCTGCGCGCTCTCCGAGACCGACGATAGCTGGCAGGGGCGCCTGCAAGCGCTCGTCGTCACGCTGGCGTGTTTTACCTCGGCCTCGTTCATCATTCAGTGGCTGTTTCCCTGGCCGTGGCTCTTCGCCGTGGGGCTTGCGCTCTCCACCTTCACCTTGATCATGCTTGGCGCCATCGGCCAGCGCTACGCCACCATCACCTCGGGCACCTTGATCCTGTCGATCTACTCGATGATCAACATCGAGCAGCACGGCGGCGTGGATGCGGAAGTGGCTAGCCGCCAAATGCAGCTTCTGGCCGGGGCAGCTTGGTACGGCGTCATTTCGGTACTCTGGTGCGCGCTGTTCTCGCGCCAGCCGGTAAAGCAGAGCATGGCGCGGGTCTATAAGCGGCTGGGGGAGTTTCTGATCTTGAAATCGGCGCTGTTCGAGCCAGTGCGCGGCGTAGACGTTCACGCCCGCCGGGTGGCGCTGGCGCGTCAGAATAGCCAAGTGGTCGATGCTCTGAACCAGGCCAAGGAGATGATCTTTCGACGCCTAGAGGGCCAGCGCGGCAGCCGTAAGCTCAACCGCTACCTGCAGATCTACTTCATCGCTCAGGACATTCACGAACGGGCGAGCTCGACCCACTACCCCTACGGCGCCCTGACCGAGGCGTTCTTTCACCACGACGTGCTGTTTCGCTGCCAGCGTTTGCTCGACCAGCAGGGCCGCGCCTGCCGCCAGTTGGCCAAGTCGCTTTTACTCAACCGCCCTTTCGATCATCGCCAAAGCGAAGAGGCGCTGGCCGATCTGCGCGCCTCGATCGACAACCTGGCCGAGCGCGGCAAGCCCGAATGGCGCCCTTTGATGCGCCCGCTCAACGCCCTGGCCGATAACCTGACCACGCTGGAAGCGCAGATCGCTAGCGCCCACAACCCCGACGCCCTCGATGGCCGCCGCGACAGCGCGCTGTTCGATCGCTCACCGAAGAGCCTGCTGGAAGCGTGGAACCGGGTGCGCATGAACCTGACCCTGGGCTCGCCCACCTTTCGCCACGCCGTACGCCTCTCTCTGGCGCTAGTGACAGGCTATGGGCTACTGCACTGGCTCGATCCGCAGCAGGGCTTCTGGATACTCCTGACCACGCTGTTCGTTTGCCGCCCCAACTTCGCCACCACGCGCCGCTTCATGACCCAGCGGATCGCCGGGACGGTGCTGGGGCTCGTAGTGGGCTGGGCATCGATTTCGCTGTTTCCCCAGCCGACGGTGCAGAGCGTCATCGCGGTGATCGCCGGTGTGGTGTTCTTCGCCAATCGCGAGCGCAACTACGTCATTGCCACCGCGTCGATCACGCTGCTCGTGCTGTGCAGCTTCAATCAGGTGGGGGACGGTTTCGATCTAATCTGGCCGCGACTGTTCGATACCCTTTTGGGCTCGCTCATTGCGGGGCTGGCGATCTTTTTCGTACTGCCGGACTGGAAGGGACGGCGGCTGAACCGCGAGGCCGCCAAAGTGCTAACGAGCCAAGCCCGCTACCTGGAGGAGATCATCCACCAGTACGAAGCGGGCAAACAGGACGACCTGGCCTACCGGCTGGCGCGGCGCAACGCTCACAATGCCGATGCGGCCTTCTCGACCCTGCTCACCAACATGCTCCACGAGCCCAAGCACACCACCAAAGCCGACGCCGACCATGGCCTGCGCTTTCTGGTGCTGGCCAATACGCTCTTGAGCCATCTCTCGGCCCTCGGCACCCATCGCCATCAGCTGGGTGACGAAGACGCCGATGCCGACCTGATGCCCATCGCCAAGCGCCTCATGGCCGTGCTGGGGCAGATGGCCGACGGGCTCGCCGCGCGGCGCACCCTGGATGACTTGGACACGGAGATCAATGCATTACTGGAGGCCCTCAAGGAGAGCGCGCCCTCGGAAGGGGAAGGAGAAGACGACGCGCTACCCTCCTACCGCCCGGTGCATAGCCAGCTGCGCCTGATGGCCGAGCAGCTCGCCCCGCTGGGCGAAGCGGCTGAGCGTTTAGCGTCACACTCTACAAAGCCTAAACCGTCACCTTGAAGATATAGCGTGCTTATACTGACGATAGCCTGGGCAGGTGATGTTTTATAACGCTCGATATGACGGTCAAAACTTAACTAGAAAAATTAAAATCTTCACCTGTTTGTAAGATATTTCTTAAATTTTTGTAAGACATTGCCTCTCTATGCCGGTTTGGGGTTGCTCTTACTGGCCTACTCGGTATCCTCTTTTACGCTCATCACCGGCAAGTCGACCCAACGCGATCAGCTTCGCCTATAAGTAGGCGACACCACAGGGAGAAAGTATGGAGTGGGCAGGGTTCGTGCTGTTTGTGGCGCTCATCGTTTATTTCATTTTCCTATACAACAGTTTGGTCAGATATCGGCAATTAAGCACGGAGGGCTGGTCCGGAATCGATGTACAATTGAAGCGCCGGGCCGACTTGATCCCTAGCTTGCTGGAAACCGTCAAGGCTTACATGCGACACGAGCGCGAAACATTGCATACGGTGACGGTTGCCCGGCAGACAGTGCTGGCGGCGCAAGACAAGGAGTCTCTGACGCAGCGTGGTGAGGCAGAGGATCAACTCTCTGGGGCGCTAGGACGCCTTTTGATGGTGGCGGAAGCCTACCCAGACCTCAAAGCGGACACCACGTTTCTGGAGTTTCAACGTGCGTTGCAGACAGTGGAAAACGACATCCAATACGCACGCCGCTATTACAACGGCACGGTACGCAACCTGAATGTGGCGGTAGAGTCTTTCCCCTCCAATATCGTCGCTATAAGTTTTCGATTCGAAAAAGCTCAATATTTTAAGCTTAATAACGAAGGGCGTAGCGTGCCGCAAGTGACTTTCGCCCAATAGCGGCATGGAAATAGAGCAAGGAATATCTGCCATGAATAGGCAAGTGTCTATGAGTAAGATAGCGAGTACCGTATGGCTCGCTATCGTCATCTTCATGCTGTCCGGTATGGTGGCGCTGCCGGTAATGGCGGAAGAGGTTATCGAACGATTAGAGGCGGACATTAAGGTAAAGCCTGACTCCTCAGTAGAGATCACCGAGACGATCCGTGTTCATGCCGAGGGCGAGCAGATTCAGCGTGGTATTTTTCGCGATATTCCTACTGTCCTGGCTGGCGAGGGCCGACGCCAAGTGAGGCAGGTGCTCGACGTGCTCTCGGTGAAGCGCAATGGAGAGCCTGAACGCTATACGGTCAATAAGTTGATGAACGGCAAGCGTATCCAGATCGGGCGCACCGATGCCATTCTGCCGCATGGCACACACACCTACGAGATACGCTATCGAATCGACCGGGCGGCTCGTATGTTCCAGGAGCACGATGAACTCTACTGGAATGCGACTGGAAACTTCTGGGAGCTCCCGATTCTCAAGGCATCAGCACTTGTCACACTGCCCGAAGGTGCCGAGATTCGTGAGCTTAACGTCTTTACCGGACCTCAAGGAGCGACCGAGAAAGCGGCCCACATGGAGCAGCTCGAGGATAACGCCGCTCGCTTTGATATGACGCAGCCGTTGGCGGTTCGAGAGGGGATGACGATTGCGGTAGCCTTTGAAAAAGGAGCACTGCTCTCTCCTGATTTCGCCCATGAGATGCGCTACTGGTTGTCGGACTACCGAGAGGTGGTCGGGGCGGCCGCTCTGCTTCTAGTGATCTTCCTCTACTTTTTCTCTGCCTGGTATCGCGTCGGCCGAAGCCCGACCAAGGGCACCATCATTCCTCGCTTCTATGCACCGGAAGGGGTTTCTCCTGCGCTGATCCACTTTGTCTATTACAAGGAGCGCTGGAAAAAAAAGGGCTGGACCGCTTTTTCCGCAGCCGTGGTGTCATTGGCCGTCAAGGGATTGGTGACCCTCGGCAAGGAGGACAAGAAGGCGATGACGCTAGAAACGACTGGCAAGGCGCCCGACTCGCTTCCCCCGGGCGAGAAAGTCATTTTCGACTTCCTGCGCAAAAACAGTCCGGTCACCACCGACGCCAAACATGGGAGAGCTATCCAGCGCACAAAGTCTCGCTTTACATCAGCGCTGCAAAAAGAGAATCGTTCGGTGTTCTTCACCCACAACCGGGGCTATACCCTCTTCGGCGTGGCACTGTTTGTTGTGTCGATACTCTTGATGCTCTCTTTCGACGTGTTGGAACTCGGTGATTTTATCGCCATGGTGCTCTCCTGCATACCGCTTTTGCCGCTGTTGCTGGTTATGCAGTGGGCTATACGGAAGCCACTTGTAGTGAGCGTGCTGGTGGGTGCCATCGTGGCAGTGGCGACACTCAGCTACCTGAAATTATTGATCGGTCTGTATGATTTGTTCGGAATGGATTTGATTTTCATTGCCCTTTTATTGAGTTTGGCGATCACTATCATCTTCGGTACTTATATGGGGGCGCATACCTTGCAAGGACGCAAGGTGATGGACGAGATCGAGGGCTTCAAGATGTATCTGGAGACCGCAGAGAAGGAGCGGCTCAACTTCCAGAGCGAGCCAGATATGACGGTGTTGCGCTATGAAGCGATATTGCCTTACGCCATGGCGCTTGGTGTCGAGAAGCCCTGGACGGAGCGCTTCGAGAATGATCTGACACGACACGCGATCAGCGACGTCGAGTCGGATTACCGGCCTCGCTGGTATAGCGGGGACGATTTCACTCCGAGCCGACTTTCACCCAGCATGAGTGGCATCACCGCAGGCGTCGCGTCGGCCATGATGGCAGCACGGCCTGCCTCCGCCTCCAGCTCTGGATTTTCGAGCAGCAGTAGCTCCTCCAGTGGTAGTTCTTCAGGCGGGGGTGGTGGTGGCGGCGGCGGTGGAGGTTGGTAAGCTTCCACCGGATGACGGAGCCGCCAGCGGCGCTATGCGCTAATTGGTTTACTGGCCGAGCTCGTTTAGGGTCATTTTCGATCCTGATCAAGGAACTGGGAATCCTTCTGTGTGCCTATTACTGTGGGAAACAGGTGGCCCGAGGGCTCGCAACATTATCCGGCTGCTTAGCCAGCAACATCCAGAGCTTTTTGGTGGCATTTTCGCCTGCACTCGACCACAGCGCGTGCAGGTAGTGCTATTGGCAGCAACTGAAGCGCTACTAATGCAAGCTAGTGATCGTCTAGTTCATATTTATAGACGTTTGATTAATTAATTTTGTTAGGGAGTTTTTTTGATTTACAGCTACGTTCGCCGATACATCAGCCTTATACCATTTTGGATATGGACGACCATTTTCGGCATTTTCATTGCCTTTTCAATTTGGCTTATTTTTCATGCTCCAAAGTTTACTCTTGTAGGTCATAACCATACTCACAACCCCGTTGTCACGTACTGGGTGCATGACAATTGGGGCGGTAATAAAAGGCTAAATGAAAAAGATTGGGATGATATCGGGAGACAACAGCATATCAAGGGCAATTGGGATGGTTGGCATGGCATGACATGCTGTTGGTCATTTCGAAGCGATAGCGCAGAAATTTTGTGGTATGTCGATGTCACTACAAAAGAAGAATATGAAGAGTACGAGAAAATACAACAAACGGATACTTCAATGGCCTTGCTTACGTTACGCCCACCTCACAATGAAGAGGAGCACACTGCAGAGGTTACTATCCCTGAACGTAGCGGAGAAGACCGCTACCTACACGTACACTTTCTGCCTGATAACGAAGTTAAGCTGGGCTGGAGCCCTAACCTAGTCTCCCCCTACGCCCATTTACCCAAAAGCCTCAATGTAACCCGTTACCAGGAGTAGCCCATGCTGGTGAGATGGACCTCGAACTGGTTGTTCGATCAAAGTTGGAATGGCCTGCCGGAGAACTGACAGCATCTTGGATGATGGAATACAACGATGAGCATCCCCACGATTCATTGGAAGACCTGACGTTATGGGAATATCTGGCGAAACATCAAGAGACGAAAAGTTCTAATCAGCGATGCCACTAAAACCGGGATGTTTATACATGCATTGACGAAGACGGCTTAGCGAGCGCCAATCACAGCCCAAAGCTATACCGGTGCTTGTAACGTAGCTCTCACACCTGCCCATAGCGCCCAGCGGCTTCGCCGAGCCAGCGGCGTACCAGTATGGCGGTAGCGTGGGCGTCGTGCTGTAACTCGTTGGCTAGGGCGGTGATGCGTTCGAGTAGGTCGGCGTCGCGCTCGAGATCGGCGATTTTCATCTGGGCGAGGCCGGTCTGGCGGGTGCCCAGCACTTCGCCGGGGCCGCGAATTTCCAGGTCTTTTTCGGCGATGCGAAAGCCATCGGTGGTTTCGCGCATCACCCCGAGCCGTTCGCGCGAGCCCTGGGAGAGCGGCGGGTGATAGAGCAGCACGCAAAAGCTCTCGGTGCTGCCGCGGCCAACGCGCCCGCGCAGCTGATGCAGTTGGGAGAGCCCGAGGCGTTCGGGGTTTTCGATGATCATCAAACTCGCGTTGGGCACGTCCACGCCTACCTCGATCACCGTGGTAGCCACCAGAAGATCGAGCTCCCCTTGCTTGAACGCGGCCATTACATCGGCCTTTTCGCTGGCCTTCATGCGCCCGTGAACCAAGCCGATGGCAAGCTCCGGTAGCGCCTCGGTGAGCGTATCACGGGTCACCTCGGCGGCCTGACACTGTAGCGCTTCGGACTCCTCGATCAGGGTGCAGACCCAGTAGGCTTGGCGGCCATCGCTGCAGGCGCGGCGGATACGCTCGACCACTTCGGGGCGGCGCTCGTCCGAGACCACCACGGTCTTCACCGGCGTGCGCCCCGGCGGCAGTTCGTCGATCACCGACACATCAAGGTCGGCGTAGGCGCTCATGGCCAAGGTGCGGGGAATCGGCGTGGCGGTCATGATCAACTGATGCGGGGTGAGCCCGCCCGCTTCGCCCTTCTCGCGCAGCGCCAGGCGCTGATGGACGCCAAAGCGGTGCTGCTCGTCGATGATGGCAAGGCCCAGGCGTTGAAAGTGCACGTCGTCTTGAAAAAGCGCGTGGGTGCCGACCACCATGCGCGCCCGACCGTCTCTAATGGCCGACTTGGCATCCAAACGCGCCTTGCCCTTGAGCTTGCCCGCTAGCCACGCCACCTCGATACCCAGCGGCTCGAACCAAGCTTTGAACGCGCGGTAGTGCTGCTCGGCGAGAATCTCGGTGGGCGCCATGATCGCCGCCTGGCACTCCCCCTCCAGCGCCGCCAATGCCGCCATGGCCGCTACCACCGTCTTGCCCGAGCCCACGTCGCCCTGTACCAGGCGCAGCATCGGCGCGCTGCGCCCAAGATCGAGGGTGATCTCTTCGAGCACGCGGCGTTGGGCACCGGTCAGAGCAAAGGGGAGCTTGGCCAGAAAACGTGCCTGCAGGCTGCGCCCCGAGGGCAAGGCAGGCGCGCCGTCGGCCTGAATCCGCAGGCGCATTTCGCGCAGGCTCAGTTGGTGCGCCAAAAGCTCCTCTAGCGCCAGCCGTCGCGTCGCCGGGTGACGGCCGCTGGCGAGCAGCTCGATATCCACGTCTGGCGGCGGCTGGTGCAAGAGATGCAGGCAGGCGTGTAGCCCGGGCAGTCGAAAGCGCTGGCGTAGGGCGTCGGGAACTGCCTCAGGCAGTGCTTCTGGGGCTTCGTCGAGCAGCGCCAGCGCCTGCTGGGCAAGGGCACGCAGGCGTGCCTGATTGAGCCCTTCGGTCGTCGGGTAGATCGGCGTGAAGTACTCCTCTACCGGCGCATCGCCGCCGTGCAGGCGGTATTCAGGGTGATAGATCTCAAGCCCCGTAGCCCCCGCGCGCGCCTCGCCAAAGGCGCGCACGACGGCCCCAGGGCGCAGCTGTTGCTGCTGGGCAGGCGAGAAGTGGAAAAAGCGCAGACTCATCACCCCGCTTTTGTCGCGCACACGCACCAACAGGCTACGCCTGCGCCCCTTGACCACATCGCTGGCCGTGACCTCGCCTTCGATCACCGCCTCCTGGGTGGCGCGCAGGGTGCCGATGGGCGTCAGGCGCGTGCGGTCCTGATAGCGCAGCGGCAGGTGGAATAGGAGATCGGCGACGCGCTCGATACCCAGGCGCCCAAGCTTCTGCGCCAGCGCTTCGCCGACACCCTTGAGCGCGGTCACCGGAGCGTCGAGGGCGCTCATGGGGTGCCGTTACGCTCGAGTTTGCGGCAGTGAGCGATGGCGTCTATCAGCGCGTCGATCGCCTTGGGCCGAGGAAAGCTCGCCCGCCAGGCGATCGCTACCGTGCGCGAAGGGGCGGGCTCGACGAAGGGGCGGCTGGCCAAGAGCTTGCTTTCGTATTGATCCGTGCCCAGCGCCGACTGCGGCAATACGGTGATGCCAAGCTTGGAGGCGACCATGTGACGGATGGTTTCGAGCGAGCCGCCCTCGGCAATCAGCGTGTTGGTGGGGCTATTGAGCTGATGGGTGATCGCCGGGCAGGCTTCGAGAATCTGATCGCGGAAGCAGTGCCCTTCGCCCAAAAGCAGCAAACGCTCGTCGAGCAGATCCTCTTTGGCAATGGCCTCGCGCTCGGTCCAGGGGTGCTGGGCGGGCAGCAACACCTCGAAGCGCTCTTCGTAGATCGGCTTGGTCACCACGTCGGTTTCGGTGAAGGGCAGCGCGACGATGATGACGTCGAGCTCGCCGCTGCGCAGCTTGCCGCGCAGCGTACCGGTTAGCCCCTCTTCGATGTAGAGCGGCATTTGCGGGGCGGCCTCGGCCAGCGCCGGAATCAGATGCGGGAAGAGATAGGGCCCGATGGTATAGATGGCGCCGATACGCAGCGGATTGGCCAGTTGATCCTTACCGGCGCTGGCCAGCTCGAAGATCAGGCTGCTCTGTTCGAGCACGCGCTGGGCCTGCGCGACGATCTTCTCGCCCAGCGGCGTGACCTGGACCGTCGACTTGGAGCGCTCGAACAGCGGCGTATCGAGCTCGTCTTCGAGCTTTTTCACCGCCACCGAGAGCGTTGGCTGAGAGACGTGGCAACGTTCCGCCGCCCGCCCGAAGTGTCGCTCCTGCGCGAGGGTTACGATGTAGCGAAGTTCTGTTAGAGTCATAGCAGTGCCAAGTAGGGCATCCTCTCGTAGCAGTCTCCGGGACGGGAATAAGGGACAGACAAGGTGATGACCATGCCATAAGGCGTCAAAACTTTGTATCTGATAGGGAATATTAATCAAAAGGAGCGAACAAGGTGAAGCTTACCGTACTCATCATCGGCTGTGGCGATATCGGCATCACCCTAGGCAACGAGTTGCTCGAACAAGGACATCGCGTCATTGGCGTACGTCGGCGTGTGGAGGCGCTGGCGGACACCGGCATCGAGCCCCTGGCACTGGATCTCAACGACCTGGAGTCGCTCGACCCCGCGTCACTACCCCAGGCCGACTACGTCATCTACACCGTTAGCGCCGACCGCTTCGAAGAGAGCGCCTACCAAAGCGCCTACCCGGACGGCCTCAAGCGCGTACTTGGTGTGATGGAGCAGCACGAAACGCCGCCACGGCGTATCTTTTTCGTCTCCTCGACCAGCGTATACGGCCAGCAAGAGGGCGAAGAGGTCAACGAAGAGAGCCCGACCGAGCCGACCAGCTTCTCCGGCACGCTCATGCGCGACGCCGAGCAGGCATTGATCGACCACCCCCTGCCAGGCACCGTAGTGCGCTTTTCAGGCATCTACGGCCCTGGGCGCGATCGCATGATCCATCAGGTCGCAGGCGGACGCGTGGCGGCGGTTACGCCGATGATCTACTCCAACCGCATCCACCGCGACGACTGTGTGGGTATCATCGCGCACCTCATCGCCTGTCAGGAGAGCGGCAAGCCCTTGGCCGAGCTCTACCTCGGTAGCGACTGCGAGCCGGTCACCCTGCACAACGTCATGATGTGGCTCGCCAAGGAGCTCAAGGTCGAAGCAACCGATACCATGCAGTCACCGCTGCGTCGCCGTGCGAGCAAGCGCTGCGACAACCAGCGGCTGCTAGCAACGGGCTACACCTTCCGTTACCCCACTTTCCGCGAAGGCTACGGCCAGATGCTCAAAGAGGGCGGCTTTTTGGAAACCCAAAACGTGTGATGCCACGCCCTTTTAAACACGCCTTTTAAAACAGGCTGGAACCTAACGCCGATATGCAAAGAGCGAGCCCTAGGCTCGCTCTTTGGCATTCAGTCGCCGATCACCATCACCGCTTCGGCTTCGACCTGGCTGCCCTTGGGCAGCGCCTTGACGCCCACGGCCGCGCGGGCGGGGAAAGGTGCCGCAAAGAACTCTTCCATCACCCGGTTGACGATGGCGAAGTTGTCCAGATCGACGAGGTAGAGGTTGAGCTTGACGATGTCGCCAAGCGAGCCCGCCGCTTCTTCGCAGACCGCTTTCAGGTTGCTGAAGACCTGACGCGCCTGGGCCTCGAAATCGTCGGAGACGATCTCCATGGTCGCCGGGTCTAGCGGAATCTGGCCCGACAGATAGACGGTGTTGCCCGCCTTGATTGCCTGGGAGTAAGGGCCGATAGCGGCGGGGGCTTTGTCGGTGTTGATGACGGCTTTGTTGCTCATGTGAGTCTCCTGGATAAAGCCTTGCTAAATAAAAATCAAAAAATAAACGCCTCGAAGCCACGACCGCAGTCTGGCTCGACGCCGTGGTTATTGTCGTTTAGTTGGTAATACGGGTGATCTTGCCGACGTTGGGGAGGTTGCGAATGCGCTTGATAATGCGCGCCAAGTGAATGCGCCCCTTCACCGCCAGGGTCAGGTTCACCGTGGAGAGGCGCGCATCGCGCTCCTCGATGCCGATGCGCTCGATGTTGGCGTCGGCGTCGGTGACCAGACCCGCGAGCTCGGCCACCAGCCCCCGGCGGCTCTCGATCTCGATGCGCAGCGCCACGGGGAAGTCCTCGTCGATGGTCTCCGACCACTTCAAGGCAAAGAGCTTTTCGGGATCGTTCTTGCGCTCGTCGACGTTCTTGCACTCGGCGCGGTGGACGACGAGCCCTTTACCAACCGAGAGATGCCCCACCACCGGGTCGCCCGGTAGCGGATGGCAGCAGCGAGCGAAGTTGATCACCATGCCTTCACTGCCGCTGATGATCACGGCCTGGTCATTGCGCGCGCGCTCGATGACGTCGCTACCGTCGGCGACATCGGCCAAGCGCCGCGCCACCACGTGAGCCAGGCGGTTACCCAGGCCGATGGACTCCAAAAGCGCCTCTTCGCTCGCGGCATCTAGCTGCTCTAGCGCACGCGTAATGACCGCCTCATCGAGCTCTTCGAGGCTGGTCTCGAAAGCCGAGAGCGCCTTGTTGAGCAGCCGCCGACCCAGCGTCATCGCCTCGGCCTGCTGCTGATGCTTCAAGGCGTGACGAATGGCCGAGCGCGCCTTGGCCGTGGCGACGAAATTGAGCCAGGCGATGTTAGGGCGCGCTCCAGGTGCGGTGATGATCTCAAGCGTCTGGCCGCTTTCCAAGCGCGTGGAGAGCGGTGCCAGATGACGATCGATGCGACAGGCGATACAGCTATTGCCGATATCGGTGTGCACCGTGTAGGCGAAATCGATCACCGTCGCCCCCTGGGGCAGCTCCATGATGTCGCCCTTGGGGGTGAAGACGTAGATGTCGTCGGGGAAGAGGTCATTCTTGACGTGCTCGATGAACTCCAGCGAGTCCCCGGCGTGGCGCTGCATCTCCAAAAGCCCTTTCACCCAGGCGCGGGCGCGCGCATGGCTGCCTTCGGCGATGGGATGCGTAGTCTGACCCGCCTTATAGAGCCAGTGCGCGGCGATGCCATTGTTGGCCATGGCCTCCATTTCGCGAGTACGAATCTGTACCTCGACCGGCATGCCGCGAGGGCCGAAGAGCGTGGTGTGCAGGCTCTGGTAGCCGTTGGCCTTGGGAATGGCGATGTAATCCTTGAAGCGCCCGGGTACCGGCTTGTAGAGGTTGTGCACCACGCCGAGAATCCGGTAGCAGCTCGCGACATCCTCGGTGATGATGCGAAACCCGAACACGTCCATGATCTCGGCGAAGGGTTTACGCTGGTCGCGCATCTTCTTGTAGATCGAGAGGAGGTGCTTTTGCCGCCCCACTACGGTGCCATTGAGCGCGTCTTCGTCCAGACTCTTTTGCAGCGCGGTTTGGATTTCGCGCATGGCGCTGCGCCGATGGCCACGGGCGCTTGCCACTGCGCGCTTGATCCGCTCGGAGCGCATCGGGTGGATGGCCTGAAAGGAAAGATCTTCAAGCTCGATGCGGATGGTGTTGATGCCCAGGCGCCCAGCAATGCGAGCGTAGATCTCCAGCGTCTCACGGGCGATGCGCCGCTTCTTGTCCGGGCGCAGCGCGCCTAAGGTGCGCATGTTGTGCAGCCGATCAGCCAGCTTGACGATGATCACGCGGATGTCGCGCGACATCGCCAGCACCATCTTCTGGAAGTTTTCAGCCTGAGCAACGGCCTTGTCTTCGAAGGTGATCTGGGTGAGCTTGGAAACACCGTCGACGAGTTCGGCCACGGGCTTGCCAAACTGGGCCGCCAGCGCCTGCTTGGAGACCCCGGTGTCTTCGATGACGTCGTGCAACATGGCGGCCATCAAGCTTTGATGGTCCATGTGCATGTTGGCGAGAATGTTGGCCACCGCCAGCGGGTGGGTCACATAGGGCTCGCCGGAGCGCCGCCGCTGGCCATCGTGGGCCTGCTCGGCGTAATAGAAGGCACGCTTGACCTGCTGGATCTCTTCCAGGGGCAGATAGCCGCCGAGCCGGTCGGCCAGGTCATCGATCGTGAACATTACCGCGCCTCTACTGTGCTACGTATACGTACGACGAAGACTCAGTCGTCGATCTGGGCGCTGGTGATGACGGGGCGCTGACGCACCGGCGCCTCGACGGGCTCGTCGAGCACGCTGTGGTCGACCAGGCCCGCAGCGATTTCGCGCAGCGCCATGACCGTCGGCTTATCGTTTTCCCAAGGCAGTTGGGCATCGCGGGAGCCGCGCGCCAGCTGGCGTGCGCGCTGGGTAGAGATCATCACCAGCTTGAAACGGTTTTCGACGTTTTCCAGACAATCTTCAACGGTAACGCGTGCCATGAGTGCCTTCCTATAATGACGACGCCGGGTCGACGCTTGCGATGGTGGGAAGCGGGTCGACCCGGCAAAAGAAATCGATGTGACCGACTAGATTACTCGACCCTGGGCTGCTGTGACAAGAGTGCAGCCAGCAGCGGCGCATGGCGCGAATGCATCGTCTCGCAACGCAGACGCTGGGAGACCACCAGCGCCTGCAGCTCCTCGAGCGCGGTAGTGAAATCGTCGTTGATCACCAGGTAGTCGTACTCGTCGAAGTGCGACATTTCGCTGACCGCATCGCGCATGCGCCGGGCGATGACCGCATGCTCGTCGGTGCCGCGCCCCGACAGCCTGCGTTCGAGTTCGTCGCGCGAGGGCGGTAGGATGAAGATCGATACCGCCTCGGGCATCCGCTCGCGCACTTGGCGCGCGCCCTGCCAGTCAATCTCGAGGATGACGTCCTGGCCCGCATCGAGCAGCGTCTGCGCCGCTTGGCAAGAGGTGCCATAGTAGTTATCGAACACCTTGGCGTATTCGAAGAAGGCGCCTTCGGCGATCATGGCCTCGAAGCGATCCACGGTGACGAAGTGATAGTTGACGCCATCCACCTCGCCTTCACGCTTGGCGCGCGTGGTGTGCGATACCGAGACCTGAATACCGTCCAGGCTCTCGATCAGCTCACGCACCAGGCTGGTCTTGCCCGCACCCGAGGGCGCAGAGACGATGAACAGAGTGCCCTGAGAGACCGTATCGTGGGACATGCAGCACTATTCCCTTTCATTGGCAAAGAGGTGGCGATATCGCAAGCTTGACCGACGATGGCGATAGCGCCGCAAAAGAGGCGCAGTATCGCATACCCAAGAGCGGGACTGTAGCGCTCACCTACCTCGCCACCCCCGTTACAACTGTCGTAACTACCGTAGCTGTCGTAACTACCGTAGCTTGCGACACTACTGTGGAGATGCCATGCGTCGTATCGTTTTCATCCTGGCGCTGATCGCGCTCGGCGTCGCCTTCGATAAAGGGTTGATCGAGATTCCGCGCCAGTGGGCACCCTGGGCGCCGTTACGCGTCGATGATCCGGTGACGCCGATCACCAAGCTCAAGCTTCAGCGCCTGGCCAACGACCGGGAAGGCTGCCTAGCGGCGTTGGATACCGTTCCCGAGGGCGAGTTTCGCTATACGCCGCTGGCCGACTACAGCCCTACCGCCGCCTGCCCGCTAGAGAACGTCGTGCGCGTGCAGGGCGGACGCGTGGCGTTTAGTAGCAGCTTCGTTGCTACCTGCCCGCTGGCGCTAGCCTGGGTAATGTTCGAGCGCCATGAGCTCCAGCCCGCAGCCGAAACAATCATGGGCAGCCGGGTGCGCCAAGTGGATCACGTGGGGAGCTTTGCCTGTCGTAACGTCTATAACCGTGAAAGCGGGCGTCGCAGCGAACACGCCACCGCCGAGGCACTGGACGTTACGGGCTTTCGTTTCGACAATGGTCAACGCCTAACGCTGAGCCGAGATTGGGGGAATGAGGGGGAAAATGCGGCGTTTCTGCGCGCGGCGCGCGACGGTGCCTGCAAGACCTTCGGCAATGTGCTGGGGCCTGAATACAACGCCGCGCATGCCGATCACTTCCATATGGGCATGCGCGGATTCAGGCTGTGCCGTTAACGGTCGAGGTTGATGTCGTCCTCGTCGGTCAGCGCGCCCGTTGCGGCACCTGCGGCGCCGCCCAGAATGGCGCCACCGCCGACGCTACCGCCGGTGGCCGCCGCCGCACCGGCGCCTACCGCCGCACCAATACCCGCGCCGCTAGCAGAGCGCTCACCGGTGGTGGTACCACAGCCGGCAAGGCCAATGGTCAGCGCGGCAATGGCGCCAAGAGTGAGAAAGCGAAACGTCGTACGTTGAGTGTGTTGGGTTTGCATAGATCACCTCCATATGGGCTCGTCCCTACTACACCCTAGGCAAACCAACGTGTTTTCGCCACTTTCACACGGCTTGGCGGTTTACCTGCTGCGGCGGGTAGCGCTTTTCCAGCCAGCGACCAAAAAGGAAAATTATTAAGCCGCACAGCGCAAGCCCAGCGCCGACCAAACCGGTGCTCGACCACGCCACCCCGGTGCTGGTGACAAGCCCCGCCAGCCAAGCGCCCAGGGCGTTGGCACCGTTGAATGCGGCGTGATTGAGTGAGGCCGCCATGGTCTGGGCGTCTTCGGCGACGTCCATCAAGCGCGTTTGCAGCGAGGGCGCCAAGGCCATGCTGGTACCCACGAGACCCACGAAGAGCAATCCGGTCCAAACGTAGTTGGCGGCGAAGTAGTAGAGCCCCTGCACCAGCGCGCACCAGATCAGAATGATCGGAATCGCCCGCATCAGGTTCTTATCGGCCATGCGCCCGCCGATCAGGTTGCCGAAGATCGAACCAATGCCGAAGATCACCAGCACCAGCGGCCCCAGGGCTTCGCTCATGCCTGCCTGCTGAGTCAGCGTCGGCATCACATAGCTAAAGATCGAGAACATACCGCCGCAGCCTACGCAAGCAATGGCCACGGTAACCAGCACACGCTGTTTGAGCAGCGCCGAAAGCTCACGCACGGGGCTTGCCTGCGTATCGACAGGCTGTACCGGCACCCAGCAGCGGATGGCAACGGCGGTCAAGAGCGCGATCACGCCCACGGCGGCAAAGGCGAGTTGCCAGCCAAACATATGGCCCGTCCAGGTGCCCAGAGGGGCGCCGATCAGAATCGCCGTGGTCAACCCCAGCATGACCCGCGAAATGGCGCGGGCGCGCTGGTCGATGGGCACGGCCCCCGCAGCCACCAGCGCCGCAACGCCGAAGTAGGCCCCGTGAGGTAGACCCGCGATGAAGCGCAGGCCAACGAACGACCAAAAGCCCGGCGCCATGGCGCTGGCGATGTTGCCCACGGCAAACACCAGCATCAGCACGATCAATAACAGCCGCTTGGGCACGCGCGCCGCCAGCGCCGAAATGATCGGTGCGCCGATGACCACGCCCAAGGCGTAGCTGCTAATCGCATAGCCCACCTGCTGAGGGGCAACGGCCAAATCTTCGGCCACGCGGTTCATCAGCCCCATGATGACGAACTCACTGGTGCCGATACCAAAGCCACCCAACGCCAATGCGAACTCGGCCAGGCGCGGATTACGCGCTAGCCCCTGCGTCGACTCTTGCATGATGTCTCCCAACGCACGCTCGGCGTGCTTTACTCTCTATTTACTGCAGTCAGTTCACTAAGGAGCTAGTCACAGATGCTTTGGCCACAATGATCGCAAGACTAGACGAAAGTATAAATACGTCCAGCGAAAATAGACGGGCGGCTCTTCGCTATCCTCAGCCTCATCGAGCCGACACTGAAGGCTTTGGCCCCACTCTGCGCCACCACTCCATTGCTCACCAGGAGGCATAACGCCATGTCACCCGACGTCATTGCTCACGCCATGCAAGCCCTCGCCGAGGCCGACCCCGATATCGCCCGGGCGCTCCCGCAGGTGGGAGCGCCCTCGCCGCGCGAGCGCGACAGGGGCTTTGCCACGTTTTTCTCCACCATCGTCAGCCAGCAGATTTCTACCGAAGCGGCGCGTGCCATCATGGGCCGGGTAAATACCCTGCTGCCCGAGCTGCACGCCAAGGCCATCATCGATATAGAAGGCCAAGCGCTGCGCGACGCAGGGCTCTCTTGGCGCAAGGTGGAATACGCCAAGGGGCTCGCCGAGGCGGAACTGGCGGGCACCTTCAGCGCCGATGGGCTGGAGCATTTGAGCGACGAAGAAGTGATCGCCGCGATCACCGCCCTGCGCGGCTTTGGCCGCTGGAGCGCCGAGATCTACTTGATGTTCTCGCTCAAGCGCCCAGACATTTTCCCGGCAGACGATCTCGCCCTGCGCGTGGCCCTAGGCCGCCTCAAAGGGCTCGACGACAAACCCACGCCCGCCAAGGCGCGCCAGATGGTCGCCCACTGGGCACCCTGGCGCAGCGTAGGGTCGCTATTTTTATGGCACTACTATCGCGGTGAACCGGTTTAAGCGCCAAGACCGCCAAACTTGCCCGCTTGGTAATCTTCGATGGCCTCGACGATCTCCTCGCGGGTGGTCATGACGAAGGGGCCGTGCGAATAGACGGGCTCATCGATCACGTCACCATGGCCAAACACCAAGCGCGCTTGGCTGTGCGCCTCGATCGTTAAACCGTCGCCCTGGCGGTCCACTTCGATCAGATGGTGCGCTTTGGCAGGCTCGCCGCTTATTGTTACGTCGCCATCGATCACGTAGAGAAACACTTGGCGGCCGGGCGCCACGGGCAGGGCCACGCTTGCCCCAGCGTCGAGCCTCAGCGTAGACATGAATACGCCCGTAAGTGTATCGATGGGCCCTGTTTGGTCTTTCCACTGTCCGGCAATCAGGTTCAGCTCTGCGCCGCTCGCATCTTCATTACCCAGGAGTGCAATGGCGGGAATGGCGTCGCGCTGAAGGCCAACGTAGCGCGGCTCGCTCATTTTCAGTCGCGACGGCAAATTGATCCACAGCTGCAAAATCTCCAGCGGCCCACCCTCTTGCAGGAATTCGGGCGGGGAGATTTCGGCGTGGACGATCCCGCTGCCCGCCGTCATCCACTGCACGCCACCGGCGTGGATCACGCTCTGGTGCTGGGCGCTATCGGCATGAGCGAGCGAGCCGTCGAGAATGAAGGTGACCGTCTCGAAACCACGGTGCGGATGAGGCCCGAACGGCAACCCCTGGTTATGCGGCGGGTAGACCTGCGGGCCGTGATGGTTGAGAAACAAAAACGGATCGAGCTGATCGAGTGTTGGGCCCGGTAGCGGCCGCCGGGTCACCAAGGTGCCGATGTCGTCGCGCCGCGCGGGATGTTGGGCAATGACCTGCCGAAGCGAGAAAGCATTCGTCGCCATGGTGCTCTCCTGGTAAATAACGCCCAGGATAGAGCCTCAACGTGTCCAGGAGGAGCGAATAGTTTGCCTGCTTTCGTTGCAGGAAATTGGATTGATATGCTCAAACGTTACGGTGAACGCTTGGCATACTCTTGCATGAACGCCTTTAGCGCCTCCCCCGAAAGCGCCTGACTGCATAGATAGCCTTGGTACTCGTCGCTGTGCAGTTGGCGGATCAGGCTCAGTTGGTCTTCGTTCTCTACCCCTTCGGCGACGACCTGCAGATCGAGGCTGCGCGCCAGCGCGACCACGGCGCGGACGATGGCGGCGTCTTGTCGGTCGGTCACCGCGTGGGACATGAAAGCGCGGTCGATCTTCAGACGATCGATAGGAAAACGGCGCAGCTGGGCCAGGTTGGAGTAGCCGGTACCGAAATCGTCGATAGACAGGGCGATACCCAGGGCGCGCAGCTCGGTCAGCGTTTCCAAGGCTAGGTCGGGGTTGAGCACCAGCGCACTTTCGGTCAATTCCAACTCCAAAGACGCAGGCGCCAAGCCCGTCGTTTCCAGTACCTCTTTCACCGTAGCCACAAAGTGGCGATGGTTGAGTTGCACGGCGGAAATGTTCACTGCCATCGCCAGCGGCTGCCCGGTCTCTTCGCGCCACGCCTGGGCATAGCGGCAAGCGGTACGCAGTACCCACTCGCCGATAGGCAGAATCAGCCCGGTCTCCTCGGCTAGCGGAATGATCTCGTCGGGACGCACCGCGCCCAACTCGTCGTCTTCCCAGCGCAGCAGCGCCTCGACGCCGGTAACCTGCCCGGTTTCGACGCTCACCTTGGGCTGATAGGCAAGGCGCAGAGCAGCGTGCTCGATGGCATGGCGCAGGCGCCGTTCGAGCGTTACCCGGCGCTCTTCGTGGGAGGTCATATCGGGGTCGAAGAACTGATAGTTGTTGCGCCCCAGGCGCTTGGCGGCGTACATCGCCGCATCGGCGTGGACCATGAGTTCGTGCTTGTCTTGACCATCCTCTGGGTAGAGGCTGATCCCTACGCTGGTGGAGACTTTGACCACACTCGTGCCGATCTGGAACGGTTTATCCAGCGTACTCACCAAGCGCTTGGCCAAGCTTTCGGCCTCGGCACGCGCGGCGCTGTCACCCGCCAGCACGATGAACTCGTCGCCGCCTACGCGGGCCACGGTATCGGTATCACGCACGGCAGCGCGCAGGCGTGCACCGGTCTGCTGAATCAACTGATCGCCCACGTGATGACCCAGGTTGTCGTTGACCTGCTTGAAGCGGTCGAGATCGACGAAGAAGAGTGCAAAGCTAGACGGTTGAGCACTCAGCTGCTGATCCAGCCGCTCCTCCAGCATTAGCCGGTTGGGTAGCTGGGTGAGCGCATCACGATACACCATCTGTTTGAGTTCGAGATTGGCCTCCTGCAGCGACGCTGCCAGTTGCGCATTGCGCGACGACATATGGACATCGAACAGCGAAATCAGTAGCGCCGAAAGCATAATGCAGGTAGATACCAGCGCCACGGTGATGGCCAGCTCATAGGTAGACAGCCCGCTACTGGACGCCAGCATTCCCCCTTCGGGGTAAATCGCCGCCGCCATGCCGGTATAGTGCATGCCGGAAATACCCGCCCCCATGAACAACGCCGCCACCAAACGCTGCCATAGCGGCGGGCGCCGCGTTGCCGTCGGGTTGAGCTTAAACGCCAGCCATAGCGCCACGGCCGAGGCCGAAATGGCAATAACGACCGAGACCGTAAACAACGAAGGCTGATAGGACAGCGGCCCTTGCGTCTGCATTGCCGCCATTCCCACGTAGTGCATCAAACAGACACCACTGCCCATCACCAACGCGCCGAAGGCCAAGCGCACGAAAGAGAGCCTCCCGGTCTGCACGATGCCCAGCGCCAACGCCGAAGAGAGAATCGCCGCCACCAAGGACGCTACCGTCAGCGGTATGCCGTAGGCCACCCCTTCGCCCATCTCCATCGCCAGCATGCCGATGAAGTGCATCGACCAGATGCCAATCCCCATGGCAAAGGCCCCACCCACGAGCCATAGATGGCGCATCACCCCCTGGCTCGCCCGCACCCGCCCGGCCAAGTCCAGCGCCGTAAACGAGGCAATGGCCGCGATGCCTAGCGAAAGCATCACCAAAGCAAGGTTGTAAGCGCCATGATGGTCGTGCATGGAGAGGTTCCAAGAAAAGAGATAATGAGAGTGTGCCACTGCCGGAAAGCGTCAACGCAGTAAACGTTGAGATAGCCACGCAGCCACCAACCTCCCGCCTTGAGACGCCTACTTTAACAAAGTTTTGGAAACATTTTGTTACTTAGTGACGCATTGGCTTTACGAATGAGACCGCCTTAAGCTCCTAACACCCTTTCGTTAATATGAGATCGATAACTCAAAGCGAACACGCCATATGCCAACCCACAGTGCTTCCGACAATTTATCGCCGAGCAGTTCAACCACTCGCCCTGTCCGGCGGCGCCAAACAACTCAACAAGGTACTTAACGGCCAACTCGATAGCATGCTGGCCGAGCTAAGCGAAGCGATAGGGCGGCCAAAAACAAGCTAAGCCAAAGCACTCTCAGATACGGTGAAGGTATCGATACCAGAGCGGCAATTGTCGATTTTTATGTATTTTTTCGACACTGATTATTGTGATGTCGATGGCATCGACATAGACTGGCTACCGCGTCACAAAATGTCGATATAAATGGAAAAAACGTACATGGCTTGGCAGGCAGATCAACCCTACAATCAGCTCCCCCCACTGCCACCCGCCGAAGAAGCGCTGGAAACGGTGGCGATTCTCAAGGCCTGCATTCGTGCTCGCGCCGCATTGGCTGAACTCAAGCAAGCTGGCGAGCTGATTCCCAATCAGACACTGCTTATCAACCTTCTGCCATTGCTAGAAGCCAAGGACAGCTCCGAGATCGAAAATATCGTCACGACCACCGACAAGCTGTTTCAATATTCACAGGAAGGCCAGGGGGCCGATGCCGCCACCAAGGAAGCGCTAAGATACCGCACTGCGCTTTTTGAAGGGTTTACCTACCTTCAGCGCAAGCCCTTGTGCACCAATACGGCCGTCGAAATCTGCAGCACACTCAAGGGCGTGGACATGGATATCCGCAAGATTCCAGGTACCATCATCGGCAACCAGGCAACCGGCGAAACTATCTACACGCCTCCCCATGGCGAGGAGGTCATCCGCCATCTGCTGGCCAACTGGGAAAACTATTTGCACACAGAAGATGACACCGACCCATTGATCAAAATGGCCGTCAGCCATTACCAGTTCGAAGCCATCCACCCTTTTCATGACGGTAATGGCCGGGCCGGGCGCATACTCAACGTCCTCTACCTGATCGAACAACGGCTGCTGACCCTGCCCATTCTCTACCTGAGCCGCTATATCGTGGCCCATAAAAATGATTACTACCGTTTGCTGACGCACGTCACCCGAACAGGAAGCTGGCAGGAATGGGTGATTTTTATACTCCAGGGAGTAGAGCAGGTATCGACATGGACCTGCGCCAAAATTGCCGTCATGCGCGAACTGATTACTCTGACAGAAGCGCATATCAGACAACAGCTGCCCAAAATCTATAGCCACGAACTAGTTCAAACCATTTTCGAGCAACCCTATTGTCGCATCATCAATCTGGTCGATAAGGGAATCGCAAAACGCCAGACCGCGTCCCATTACCTTAAACAACTGGTGGATATCGGCGTTTTGCAGGAAAAAACGGCCGGCAATGAAAAGCTCTTCGTTAACCCGCGCCTTTTGAACCTGATGACCAGCGACAGCAACACGCTACGCCCCTACCATTGAATGATTCATAAGCCTGAAACACCATGCCCCATAATGACATCGTTCAAAAACTCTGGAACCTCTGTAACATACTGCGCGACAACGGCATCAGCGTGAAGCATTAAAGCAGCGGATTCGAACGCAATATCCCGAACCTAACTGATTCAAACAGGGCCTGGCTTTGGCCGAGCCCTGTTACTCAACAGCGTCCACGTAAATGGGTTTAAACACCCTACTCAGTATGCCCTTCTCAGAAAACGAAGTTTGCATCCCCTCAAGGGATGATTATTAAAGCCGCCCGACCAGTTCGGTACGGTTGTTGACCTCGAACTTGCGATACAGGTTATCGAGGTGAGTCTTGACGGTCGAAGGCTCGATGCCGAGTGCGCGGGCAATGGCCTTATTGCTGGCGCCTTCGCGTAGAAGCGGTACGAGTTGGGCTTCGCGTTTAGTCAGCGATACTGGTACGTACTCGGCCGGAGCCAAGGCGTGGGGGGTGTGGGTAACCGCCAGTTGGAGCATCTCCTGGAGCGATTGCAGCGTCGCCAGTTCATGCGAGTTAAAGCGGCCGAAGCATGACTTGCGTAGTAGCGATATGCCCATAACCGGGCGCCGGTGGCGGTAAAACAACACTTCGGTAACATCCACCACGTCGTGCTGGCTTAGAAACGTCTGATAACCGTCATTACGCTGTTTTGATTGTAGCCTTTGCGCATCGCGCAGCGATACGACCCCTCGCTCCAGGCGCTGACAGTAGCCAGGCTGTAGCGGATCGAGATGGCGGTAGCGGCGCAGGTAGCTGTCGTGCATGCGGGCGGGGTCGCCATGAAGCTGAAAATCGACTGCGCTCAAGCCATCATCAATACGGTAGAACGCGGCAAGCGATGCAGGAACCGCTCGGGTAAAGGCGTTCAGGCAGTAAGTACCCAGCTCCTGGGGGGAGTGCATGGCGGCCGACTCCATGTAGTTCGATATCCCAACATAGCGAGACGGCCACCGGCGGGCAATGGAAATCTGCTGCCCGCTATTCAAACCGAACCTACACCAGCGCGGTAACGCTCTCCGGCAGCAGCGCGCCGCCATCGACGATAATGGTCTGTCCGGTGATGTACTTTGCCAGGTCGGAACCCAGAAACAGCATGGCGTTGGCGATGTCTTCCGGGTCGCCCAGCCGACCCAGCGGAATGCCGCGCTCAAGACTCTGGCTGTGCTCGTCATCCCCCAGGTTATCCATCGCAGGCGTTCGAATCATGCCCGGCTCGACGCCGTTGATGCGAATGCCCTGCCCGCCCATCTCCAGCGCGGTGTTGCGGATAAAGCCGTTGACCGCGGCCTTGGAGGCGGCGTAGTGGGTCAGGCCTGGGTAGGCGACGCGGTTGCCGGTCACCGAGGAGGTGCACAGGATCACGCCTTTGCCTTTCTGCTTGAAGCTTGGCAGCAGCGCCTGGGTCATCCAGAACAGCGACTGCACGTTGACGGCGAAAGTGCGCTCGACCCGCTCACGGGTGAGCTCCTCGAACGGCGTCAGCGGAAAGTAGCCGGCGTTGTGCACCAGCACGTCGATCGGATCGCTGCCTTCGATCATGGCGCGGGTGCCAGCCTCGTCAGCGAGATCCACCTGGCGTGCCGTCACCTGATGGCCCTCGGCTGAAAGCCGTTCGGCCACCTCACGGGCCTGTTCGATGTTGATGTCAGCGAGCGTCACGCGGGCGCCAGCCTGGGCAAAGCGGGTCACGATAGCCTCGCCGATCCCCTGGGCGCCGCCGGTCACCAGCACGTGGCGGCCGCTGTAGTCGATGCGGATACTCATGAGTGAACTCCTGTTACTAAGGAGAAATGGCCGGGCCACTGGCGACCCGGCCGGTAAAGCGTGAACGTTAGGACAGCGCCTCGAAGGCTAGTGTGGGCATGTCGACGATATGCGAGCCACCGTCGGCCATGATCATCGCACCGGTAATGATGGCGGAGGCCGGGCCGATCAGAAAGGCGCAGACCTCGGCGATCTCGTGGGCGCTGGCGGCCCGGCGCAGCGGCACGTGCTGCGTCACGCGGGCGTAGGCGTCATCGAGCGACTCCTGATAGTGATCCATCAGCGGCTGCATCTCTTCATCGGCCATCGGCGTTCGAATCCAGCCCGGGCAGACGCAGTTGACGCGCACGCCCCGGGGGCCGTAGTCGCGGGCCAGCGAGCGGGTCAGGCCGACCAGCGCGTGCTTGGCGGTGGTGTAGCCGCAGATGTCGCCGCCGGCCTGAAACGAGGCCAGTGACCCCAGCAGCACCATGGTGCCCTGTTGCTCGATCAGGTGCGGCAGACACGCCCGGGCGCTGTAGAAGGCGGTGTCCAGGTTCAGACGCATCGCCTTTTGCCAGTCCTCTTCCGACATGTCGGTGGCCGCGCCCAGATCGTGGCCGCCGGCGCTGCAGATCAGGCTATCGAGGCGCCCGAAGGTGCCGATGATCTGTCGGCAAAAGCCTTCCCACTCGCTGGCGCTGGCGGCATCGCCTGCCAGCACCAGTCCGCCGATCTCGCCGGCCAGTGCTTCTAGTGGTTCATGGCGGCGGCCGATCAGCACCACATTGTGCCCGAGTGCGGCCTGCTCGCGGGCGCAGGCCTCTCCGACGCCGGTTCCGGCGCCGGTAATGACGACGGTTCTAGTGTCAGAGGTCATCGGGGTACTCCGTGCGGCTCAGGCGCTGGCAGTAGGAAGCCATCGGGAAGTTGGCCAGCGGCGCGTCCTCGGTATCCCCCACGCCGAAGATCTTGCCATCGCTTCTGTGGTTCTGCTCATCGATCATGACGATGCCCAGCGTCGGCACGATCTTTTCACGCCAGACGAACAGGTAGAGGTCGTCGGCGATCTTGTAGTAGTGGCACAGATCGGTGTCGCACAGGCCCTGCTCTACGCCCTTCAGGCACTGCCAAGTGTAGAAGTTGGGGTTCAGATAGGTGTGTTCATACACCTCGGTGGGGCTGTAGCGATAGAGATTGCGTACGCCGATCAGCTCATCGGTCAAGGCATGCGGGCAGGCGCCGTCGCTGAAGGATTTATTCACCGTGCCGTGGCTGATCTCGACGTTCACATCGGTCAGTGCCCGCCCGCCGAGGGCGCGCTCGTACAGACCGGTCTTGATGGTCTCGAACGTGGGCAGCGTGCCGATGATCTGCGTATAGCTGTCGGTCAGTGTATCCAGCACCACGGTATAGGAGGCGGTCGGGCGCGTTGATTCATCCAGCCAGTCGAGCAGATAAATGCCCTGGCGCAGGGAGGTCAAGCGCAGCTTGACCGCCTCGCCGTCGTCGACGCGCAGCGTCTGCTGGTCGATCTCGAGGCGGCGAACGTTACCGCTGGCGTCGTGCAACTCGATCTTTTTGCCGCTTAGATCAGCGGAGTTATCCAGCGCGTAGGAGTCCGTCTCGAAGCCCTTTTCAAGGCCGGTCACGGAGATCCAGTCGGAGGGGGAAGTGGTCGTTGTCATGTTGTTGTCTCCAGGTCGTGGAATATGGGTCACACAGGGTGTGTCATGAACATATTCATGGTCTACCGGGTAGTGCTGGCAGAAAATCCCCCAAATGGGGGAGCACCAAAGGTGCCCATTAGCCAGGGTCAGCACGGCAAGCAGAAGAAACTGTCTGGCAGCCGCGAACAAGAACGACATCGGGATAAGGTGCACATTGATCTCAGGCCGTCCGAATCGGCCGCACAATAATTAAACTGGCAGGAGACAATTCATTATGCTCGATACCTCGAAGACAGGCTCGGCGCCTCTGGTCAGCGCTCCGGCGCGCCAAGCGATCGGCTTCAATACCATGATCGCCATCTGCGTAGGAACCGTGGTCGTCCAGGGCGCTATGGCATCGGCCCTACTGGGCTTTGGCATCGGCGGCCTGAGTTTTTTGGCCGCCATGCTGGCGGCGACGCTGCTGGCCGTTTGTAACGCCATGAGCTTCTCGGAGCTTTCACTGATGTATCCGCAGGCGGGCACGCTTGCCACCTACACGCAAAAAGCGATCGGCCATTTTCCAGCTATCGTTTCGGTGTTTGCCGGCTACGTGGTAGTGGCCATCTTTGCGATTCCGGCCGAGTTTTTGCTGGTCGATGCTCTGCTCCAGACACTCTTCCCCGAAACGCTGCCCTCTCACATAGTGCCGATTCTGCTACTGGCGACCATTGCCATACTCAACATCCTGGGCACCGACGTGTTTGCCAAACTGCAAAACGTGTTCACTTTCGCCATGGTGGTCGCCATTTTAGTGGTCGGCGCCACGGCGCTGATCCAGCCACCGACACCAGAGGTGGCGCAGGCCGCACCCGGCATCAACTGGGGTCTTGGCGGAATTACCGATGGCAGCTTTATCGGTTTGATCGCGCTGGCGATGTGGATGTTCGTCGGCTGCGAGTTCATCTGCCCCATGATCAACGAGATCCGTCAGCCAGAGAAACGCATACCTCGCGCCATGTTCCTGTCGCTGGGCATCATCTTCGTGCTGTTTTCGATCTTCTGCCTCGGCGCTGGCTACTATCTCTCCGTTGAAACACTCACCACCTCGCCTCTGCCGTACCTCGATTTAGTCGATGGCGTCTTCGGTCAGGCTGGACTGATCATCGCTACCGTAATGGGCGTGACTGCGACCTGCAGTACGGTCAATACGGTGCTGGCTGCCGTACCCCGTATGCTCTCCGGCATGGCCGACAACGGCCAGGCGTTTGCCATCATGGGCAAGCTCCACCCACGCTATAAGACGCCCTGGGTCAGCATCCTCTTTATAGCCGTCGGCGTGCTCGTACCCTTTCTACTGATCCAGCCCGACCAGATCATCGCGCTGGTGATCGCGGCGGCGACCAGCTGGCTTCTGGCCTACATCGTGGCGCATATCGATGTCATCGTACTTCGCCGCCGCCGTCCCGATCATCGCCGCCCTTACCGCACGCCCTTCTACCCGCTGCCGCAGATCCTGGGCATCATCGGCATGGCGTACGTAGCGGCCAACGCCTCACCCTCACCCGAGATGACCACGCTGATCTACACGTTGCTGGGCGTGGTACTCGGCATTGTCAGCCTGATCGCCATCGTGTGGGTCAAGTTCAAGATGAAAAAGGGGCTATTCGAGCCGGATCTGAGCGAGTAACGCTTTACGTTGACCAACGGGGAGGCCGACAACGCCTGTGCATTGTCGCGCCCTCCCGGCTATCACTGCCTGTCGGACCAAGCCATGAGCTTCTGCTGTCTGACCAATATGGCCATCAAGAAGAGCCGAGCGCTTTCGCTCACAGCTCTTTTTGGTGGCCTGCGGCTTCGATGCCAACGCGGCGGACCCGCTAGCGCGTATGCTGCTCTCGAGTAGCGCCTTTAGCGATATGACCCGTCAGGTTCGAGAGCAGTTGAAAGTTGATAAGGCCGCTTTTCTCGAGCGTACGATTCGTAACATGGAACGGTCAGCGCACTGACCGAACGTAAACGCTTACTCTTTGGAGTCGAGCTGTTGTACTTCTTCGAGCAGCTTCATCAGCGTACGGTACTTCTCGGGACCAAGCCGCTGTTGAATTTTGTGGTACTGGCGCATCATCTCGTCTTTCATGCTATCGAATAGCTCGTTGCCCTTGGGGGTCAACGTGACGCACAGCCGACGCTGATCGTTTTCGGGCTTCCAGCGCGTGACCAAGCCGTTTTGTTCCAGACGCACCAGTACGCCGGTCAGACTCGGGCGCAGGATGCAAGCGAGCTCAGCCAGTTGGTAGCTTTCTAGCGTCTGCTCTTCGGCTTGCCACAGGATACGGATCACCCGCCACTGCTGTTCGGTAATGTTATTGCGGTTAAGGTGTGGCCGAAAAAAATCCATGGCGGATTCACGGGCCTGAAGCAGGGCCAAGGTCATTGAAGGAGTCGGTCGCGCCATGTGCTGCCCTTTCTAGAAGATTCCATAGAGTTAGCGGCTTTTCTGCTGCGAAATCGCCAAAGATGAATGCAATGCAGGCCTTATCAAAAAGTGACGCTATCATACACATTTTGGTAGAGGTCATTCTGCCATCAAGATGATCGAGCGCTCGACCTGATCGACGTTCTCACGACATCTAGTGAACGTCGGAAAGACCATGTCGATACCACTTCAACTGGTGTGATACCAGCAGGATCGCGACAAGGATCAGCACGCTTGCTCCCACATATAGCCACCCCGCTCCCGCCAGGAGAATCAAGGGCGAGAAGGTAACGATCAGAATTTCGAACGGCGCCGATAGCACGTAGGCAAAGCCGAACTCATCCAACGTTTTACTCTGCATTTTTGGATCGACGATCCTTAATAGCGCGATTCCCATCGCCACCGTGCCGGTAAACCAGCCCCAGCCAAAGATACCTTTCTCGAAGCTATAAGAAGCGTAGAATCGGGGCGCCATGAAACGCAACATCAAATAGCTGAATACAATACCGAAGATCATCAGTATCAACAGAGGAACAAAGTAATCACGTGCAACGGACAAGTTAATGGACGCGATACCAAAGGCGACGAGTACATCCGTCGAACAACCGCCGATATGGTTTAATACAGGGGGGCTTACGTATTTCTTGATATCGCAGCGATTTAACCAAGCGTTCACCATTAAACCAAACAGAAACGCGATAGCAAACGTAGGCGCGGCAAAATCGAACAGCCAAATAATGGCGCTCTGAATCCAGAAAGCAGCCGCCGCCACGCCCAAAACCAATAGAGCATGAAACAAAAGTGGATCGATCGTCATCGAGGATACCGTCTCGATGTTCACGCTAGAGCGCCTATCCTCGGGCACCAAACCCGTACGCATTTCAACGGGCAACTGATCGTAACCATGAATGAAGCTACTCTCTCCGCGCTGCACACTATGACGAATGATGACCATGCCGCCAACGATGGAAGCCAATACGCCAACAGTCGCCGCCGTCATCCCCAACGAGGTGGCCTCGGGCCAGCCATTATCGGCGAACACACTGCCAATTGCCGCAGCAGAGCCGTGGCCACCAATAAACCCGGCCGCTAATAAAATACCGAAGCCATCAGGTAAATCGGGCCAGAATGGCTGCAATGCGATCAGAGTGATCAACACGCCTCCACCGTACATTCCTACCATGCCTATTGCGCCATAAGACCACATGCTTCCGGCATAACGCGTCATCTCACCCATGTTAAAGCGACGGGTATTCAGCGCTAGCGATGCAAATATCAACGTAATCAGTATTCCGGGATACTGAGCGATATTGTTCGACAGCGGCAGCCATGCAAAACCGTTAGGGCCTGCTATCAACCCCATCAGCCCCGCGATAATACTTGCTGGAAGGAATAACTTTTGCACCCATTGGATTCGGGCCCGTAGCACGACGCCTAACAGGAAAAGGATGGCCATAATCCCTGCATCATTGATGATATTCATCAAGGTGATATTCATTTTTATAATCCGGCAGCCTTACAAAAGTCCAAACTACATTGCGGTTTACACGCAAGTAATCGACGAATATCTGGCATCAAGAACGACATGGTTAACGTAATTAAAAGCATGTCGAAAATTAATCACCGATAGCGTGGCAGAAACACACTTTCAAAAAAACGGTCGGCATATTCATGCCGACCAGCCATCTTTACCTATTTGATACCCATACACAGATACTTGACCTCGAGGTAGTCCTCGATGCCGTAGTGCGAGCCTTCGCGGCCGACGCCGGAGGCCTTGATGCCGCCGAACGGGGCGACTTCGGAGGAGATGATGCCTTCGTTGATGCCGACCATGCCGTATTCGAGCGCCTCGCCCATGCGCCAGCTGCGACCCAAATTCTGGGTGTAGACGTAGGCCGCCAAACCAAACGGCGTGTCGTTGGCCGTGGCGACAGCCTCCTGCTCGGTGCTGAAACGAAACAGCGGCGCCAGCGGGCCGAAGGTCTCCTCACCGGCTACGTCCATGGCCGAGGTCACATCGCCCAGCACCGTGGGCTCGAAGAAGTTACCCCCCAGCGCGTGGGACTGGCCGCCGCAGAGCACCTTCGCGCCGTGGCCGATAGCGTTGTCGATGTGGGCGCGTACCTTGTCGACGGCCTTCGAATTGATCAGCGGCCCCTGCTGGGCGCCATCTTCTTCGGCGGCGGCGACCTTGAGCGCTTTAACGGCAGTCACCAGCTTCTCGCTAAAGGCGTCATAAACCGCATCGTGGACCAAAAAGCGATTGGTGCAGACGCAGGTCTGGCCGCTGTTGCGGAATTTCGAGGCGATCGCGCCTTCGACAGCGGCATCAAGATCGGCATCCTCGAACACGATAAACGGCGCGTTGCCGCCAAGCTCCATACTGACCTTCTTGATGGTACCTGCGCACTCTTCCATCAACTGGCGGCCTATCTCGGTGGAGCCGGTGAAGGAGAGCTTGCGGATAATCGGGCTGTGGGTGAGCTCGGTGCCAATCTCGCCAGCGCGCCCGGCCACCACGTTGAACACCCCGGCTGGGACGCCTGCGCGCTCGGCAAGCTCGGCCAGAGCCAGCGCGGAAAGCGGCGTCTCCGAGGCGGGTTTGAGTACCATGGTGCAGCCGGCAGCCAGTGCCGGGCCCGCTTTGCGGGTGATCATGGCGATGGGGAAGTTCCACGGCGTGATGGCCGCCACTACGCCCACCGGCTGCTTGATGACGACCAGCCGACGGCCAGGTTTATCGTGGGGAATCACGTCACCGTAGACGCGCTTGCCCTCCTCGGCGAACCACTCGATGAAGCTAGCGCCGTAATCCACTTCACCGCGGCTTTCGGCCAGCGGCTTGCCCTGCTCCGCGCTCAGAATACGCGCCAGATCTTCCTTGTGCTCTTGCATCAGCGCGAACCAGCGCTTGAGGATTTGCGAGCGTGCCTTGGCGGTCATCTCGCGCCAGGCGGGTAGAGCGGTGTTGGCGGCCTCGATGGCGCGCTGGGTATCGCCCGCCCCCATGCGCGCCACACAAGCAATGGTGTCGCCGTTGGCGGGGTTGGTTACGTCAAAGGTATCGCCGCTATCGGCATCCAGCCACTGGCCGTCGATATAGCCCTGTTGACGTAGAAGTTTCGAATCAGTGAGGTTCATGGTCGGTTCCGAATAGAGGCCAGCCCCAAGGCTTGGCCTGATGAGTCAAAAGAGGAAGGCTCAGTACACCGATGATGCAGATGCCGACGGGGCGCCGCCGCCCTTGAACTCACCGGCCAGGGCTTTCAGCGCGCCCATTAGCAGGCTGGTGTCGACTCCCACGGCCACGAAGGTGGCGCCAAGCTCGAGATAGCGCCGGGCCAGCGTCTTGTTGGCCGAGAGAATGCCGGCGGCCTTGCCAGCCTTCTGGATACGCGCGATACCGTCCTCGATGGCGGCCTGTACATCGTCGTGCCCTGGATCGCCGCGGTGACCGAGAGAGGCGCTGAGATCCGCCGGGCCGATGAAGACGCCATCGACGCCCTCGACGGCAGCAATCTCGTCGAGATTTTCGAGCCCTTGTTTGGTCTCGATTTGAACCAGCAGGCAGACCTCGCCATCGGCGTGATCGAGATAGCCTGGAATCGAGTTCCAGCGCGAGGCGCGGGCCAGCGCACTACCCACCCCGCGAATGCCTTCTGGCGGGTAACGCGTGGCGCGCACCAGTTCACGGGCCTGTTCGGCGGTGTCCACCATGGGCACCAGCAGGGTCTGCACGCCGAGATCCAGATACTGCTTGATCGTCGCCGCATCGCCTACCGGCGGGCGGGCAATCGGCTGAACCGAATAGGGCGCGACGGCTTGAAGCTGTCCGAGGATGGTGCGTAAATCGTTCGGCGCATGCTCGCCGTCGATCAGAAGCCAGTCGAACCCGGCGTTGGCGGCAAGCTCAGCGCAGTAACCGTTGGCAAGGCCCAGCCAGAGACCGATCTGGGCTTGCTGGTTGCCAATGGCCTGCTTGAAGGTATTGCGGGGCATGTCCATGAGGCACTCCTTGAAAGTTGGCGTATGGCGTTACATCGGGAAAACGGCGTTGATCTGACCGGTACCAGAGCTGCCGAACGGCGCGGTCAGGATCTCCGCCGGACGGTCATAGCCCTCGCCGAGCACGCCCATCAGCATCGCGGTGTCGTGCATGCCGCCCTCGCCGTAGCAGTGCTGGGCGTACTCCGGCAGCATGGCGCGAAACTCGTCGAACCTGCCTTCGCGCCACAGCTCGACCACGCGCATATCCATCTGACGGTCGAACTCACGCGTCCAGCGGTGCAGGTTCTCGAGCGCATTGACGTTGTCGCTGAAGCGATGCGATAGCGACCCGGACGCCAGCACCATGACCTTGTAATCGCTTTCTTCGATTGCGCGGCGCACGGCTTCGCCGAAACGAATACTGTCGTTGAGATCGTGCCAGGCATCCCAGGCGGCGATGGAAATCACCTTGAAGGGCTGCTCATCCGGCACGTCCATGTGCATGTAGCGCATGGGCACCAGGGTGCCGTACTCGAGCTTGAGGCTCTGAATGTTGTGCGCCATGGTGCGGATATCCGAGCGATTGGCGTGCTCGGCGATCGCGTTGCCAAGGTCCGGACAGCCGGTGTACTGGTAGGCCATGTTCTGAATGAAGTGCGGCAGTTCGTTGCTGGTGTAAAGACCTTCGAAGTGGTCGCCACAGTTGATGTGGTAGCCACTGTTGACCAGCCAGTGCGTGTCGAACACCACGGCGACGTCGGCGCCAAGCGCGCGGGCGCGACGGGCGATCTCCTTGTGCCCGGCGATGGCTTCGGCGCGACAGCCGTGGTGCGGGCCGGGCTGCTCGGAGAGATACATCGAGGGCACGTGCGTGATCTTGGCGGCGAGAACGATTTCACCCATGAGAAAACTCCTTGTAAGGGACGGGCGGGATCGAGCGACCTGAACAACAGGCAGTCAACGTCATGGAGCCAAGCGTCCTTTGGTGGTTAATATAAGTGCTTGCCGGGCAGACGCCCTGCACAGGCTCAAAAGGGTGACCATGACGCTGGAACCTATCCCCAACATCACGATCGGCCAGGAGTACGATCAGCGGTACGCCGATGCGGCGGTGCATTACGATGCGCTGGGCCCCATGGCGGACTTCTATGGGCGCAACATGCCGGTGCATCATCATGACCGCTTTTTTCAGGTGCACTACGTCATGCGCGGCATGGTACGGGTCTATCTGGACGAGCGGCCGTTTCATCAGCAGGGGCCGATGTTCTTTCTGACGCCGCCGACCGTGCCGCATGCCTTCACGACCGAAGAAAGCAGCGATGGTCACGTACTGACGGTACGACAACAGCTGGTGTGGTCGCTGCTCGAGGAGACGCCGACGCTGGGCGACGCTTCGAGCGTGGCGCCCGTGTGCGTGGCGACCGGCCGGGTCAGCGACGACACGCGACCGGAGGTGAACCGGGTCGAGCGGCTGTTCGATGAGCTGCGTCTGGAGTTCGAGGCCAACCGCCCTGGCCGCGAAACCGCGCTGATCACCCTGACGCGGTTGATCTTCGTAAGCCTTTTTCGGCTTTCGGCCAACTCGCTCAAGGCCCAGAGCGTGCGTCACGACGAGCTGTCGCTGTTTCGCCGCTTCAATCTGGAGATCGAGGCCCACTACACCGCGCACTGGACGCTGGCGGCCTACGCCCGCGCGCTCAACGTCACCGAGGCGCGCCTCAACGCCGTTTGTCGGCGCATCGTCGGCGTGCCCAGTAAGCGAGTGATTCACGATCGTCTGATGCAAGAGGCGCGGCGCCTTCTCACCTTCACCCGCATGAGCGTCAACGAGATCGCCTACCAGCTCGGGTTCAAGGACCCCGCTTACTTTTGCCGATTCTTTGCGCGCCATGCGGGCACTACCCCCTCGAATTACCGCGGCAACCCGCCAGGCCTTGGCTAGCGGGCGGCCCGTTTAGTCGAACGTCAACGCCACGAAGCCGAACGCGCCGTAATCCGCTTCGATCCGACTGCCCGATGGGCACTCTATCGGGCCGATGAAGGAGCCCGACAGGATGACCTGACCGGCCTCGATGCGCTGGCCGTAGGTCGCCATGCGCCGGGCCAGCCACACGATGCCGGTGACCGGATCGTCCAGCACGCCAGCGCCCAGCCCCGTGGCCATGACATCACCATCGCGTTTGACGATCGAGCCAACCCAGCGCAGATCGAACGCTTCGGGGTCGTGGCGCTCGGCGCCGAGCACGATGCCGGCATTGGCGGCGTTGTCGGAGACGGTATCGACGATCACCCGGGTTTTGCCGGTCTCGTCGTCCTTTCTGACGATGCGGGTATCGAGAATCTCGATCGCCGGCGCCACGTAGTCGGTGGCGGCCAGCACGTCCTCGCGGGTGACGTCGCCTTCCAGCGGTGCCTTCATGACAAAGGCGATCTCGGCCTCGATACGCGGCTGGATGAAGTGCCCCTTGGGGATCACCGCACCGGTGTCAAAGCGCATGTAATCGTAGAGCACGCCGCTATCTGGCGTGTCGATGCCGAGCGCGTCCTGCATGACGCGAGACGTCAATCCGATTTTCCAACCGATGATGGCATGCTCCTGGGTCTTGCGTGCCATCTGAGCGGTCTGGATAGCGTAGGCGTCATCCAGCGTCATGTTCGGATAAGCCTTTGACAGCAGGCTGATCTGCTTGCGGCTTTTCTCGGCCTCGAGCAACGCTTCTGCCGCCTCGTTGACCTGGGTTTCAGTGAGCGCCATGGCGTTCGTCCTCCACGCCGTTTACCAGTTTGCCGATACCCTCGGCCTCGACCTCGATCACATCGCCTGGCTTGAGCCAGACCGGCGGCTCGAAACGTGCACCGGCACCGGTGGGCGTGCCGCACACGATGACGTCACCCGGCACTAACGTGGTGAAGGTCGAGACATAATTCACGATGTAGCGGAAATCGAACATCATCCGCGAGGTGCGATCATTCTGGCGCACTTCGCCGTTGACGCGGGTGGTCAGCTCGATATCGTCGAGCTGTTCCGCGCGCTTGAACGGTACCAGCCACGGGCCGATGGCACCGGTCGCATCGAAGTTCTTGCCCTGGGTGACGTTGAACTTGGCGTGGCGAACCCAGTCGCGGATGGTCCCTTCGTTGCACAGCGTGAGTGCCGCGATGTGCTCATAGGCCTTCTCACGGGGGATTCGACGACCGCCCTTGCCGATCACGATGGTGACTTCGCCTTCGTAATCGAGCTGTTCGCTCTCCGGCGGGCGCACGAGATTTTCGTTATGGCCGACGAAGCTGCGCGGAAAACGAATGAACAGCGAGGGCTTGTCCGGCGCGGCTTGGCCATCCTTGTACTCCTCGTTGCGCGAGGGAAAGTTGACGCCGACGCAGATCAGCTTCTCCGGGTTAGTGATCGGAATCAGATAGGTGACGTCTTCCTCGCGGTAGCTGGGGCTGCGGCCTTCGGCGACGTTCAAGAGCTCATCGATGGCACCGGCCTCGATCACTTCCTTGAGGCCCTTGAAGCGGGCGCCGAACTCCGGGGTCAAATCGACGATGCCGCTGTCGGTGACGACCCCGAAGCGGTCGGCGCCGTTGGCCCGAAAGGAGGCAAGACGAGGCGGTAGAACGTTACTCATGAAAACTCTCCTGAAAGCCCGAGCGTCCGGGCCTTGTGAATCACTGTTGCGACGCAGTAGTCGGTCGGCTCAGGGCGCGACGATAGGCGTGGCGTTGAGCTGGGAATCCTTGGGTTCGAGATCGACGAACTCGGAGCCGTGTTCGAACCAGGAGCGCGGAGCAGGCGCGCCCCAGAGCGTCTGACGCTGCGGATCTTTCAGATCCCACTTGATCGCTTCCATATCCGGGTCGACGGTCTGGTAGTCGGAGCAGTAGATCTCGATGCGGTGGCCGTCCGGGTCGAGAATGTAGAGAAAGAAAGCATTGGAGATGCCGTGACGGCCCGGTCCGCGCTCGATGTTGCTCACGTAGCCGGTAGTAGCCATCAAATCGCACAGATCGATGATATTCAGGGGTGTTGGCACCCAGAACGCAGTGTGGTGCAGGCGCGGGCCGCGACCGTTGGTGAAGGCCATGTCGTGTACGCCACCCTTGCGGTGGGTCCAGGCCGCCCATAGCTTGCCGCTCTCCTCGTCTTCGGTGTATTCGGTGACGCGAAAGCCGAGCTGGTTGTAGAACTCGACCGCCTTGTCGACGCTGGGCGAAAACAGGTTGAAGTGGTCGATGCGCAGGGGCTTTACGCCCTTGTAGAGCGCGTACTGCTGATGGATAGGCGCGAGCCGGTCCATCTTGAAGTAAAGCTCGATCGGCACGTCGAAGCAGTCGGTAGTGCGCAGTGTACGGCCCTGATAGGGGCGCTCGACCCACTCGACCGGATGGCCCTGGTCCTTGAACCAGTCGTGGGCCTTGTCGAGCTCCTGCTCATCGAACACCTTGAACGACAGCGACTGAACGGTGGCGCTATCGCTTTTCTCCAGCACGATACAGTGGTGACCGCGCTCTTCCATCGCGCGCAGATAGATGCGCTTATCGTCTTCATCGGTGACCTGAAGCCCGAGGGTGTCGACGTAGAAGTGGCGGCTCTTGCTCAGATTACGGACGCCGAACACCACGTGGCTCAAGCGAATGATGTTGAACGGGGGGTAGAGATTGGGCGTGGGAATGGGCATGGCGTGTCTCCTTTTCAGGACCAGCTAAGAGTGTCAAAACCAACGGCTATTCGAAGGCCGGGCGGTACGTACCGCCCGGCCCGAGTGGCATCATCCGAGCTTCGGCACCTGATGAACCTTGCGCGGGAAGGAGACATTGACGGTCTCCATGTAGAAGTCGAACGACCAGTCGCCGCCGTCGCGGCCGATACCGGAGGACTTCACGCCGCCGAAAGGTGACGGCAGGTGGCGCACGTTTTCCGAGTTGACCCAGATCATGCCCGCTTCCAGCGCGTCGGTCAGGCGCATGGCGCGGTCGAGGTCGTTGGTCCAGAGATAGGCCGCCAGGCCGTACTGGGTATCGTTGGCCAGACGCAGCGCTTCTTCTTCGTCCTTGAAGGGAATAGCGGTCAGCACCGGGCCGAAAATCTCTTCCTGAGCGATGGTCATGTCGTTACGCGCATTGGTGAACAGCGTCGGGCGTACGAAGCAGCCCTGTTCGCCCACCTTTTCGCCGCCGGCGGCAATGGTAGCGCCCTCTTCGCGTGCCTTGTCGAAATACGACAGCACCTTCTGCTCGTGCTCCGGGTGGATCAGCGGGCCCACCACGGTATCCGGGTCCAACGGATGGCCAACCTTCACGCCGTTAGCAACCTCGGCCACACGACGGGTGACCTCTTCGTAGATGCTTTCGTGCACCAGCAGGCGTGACGACGAGGTGCAGCGCTCGCCGTTGAGCGAGTAGATCATGAAGGAGGCGGCGTTGACGGCGCGCTCGATATCGGCGTCGTCGAACACGATGACCGGGTTTTTGCCGCCCAGCTCGAAGTGAAAACGCTTCAGCGTCGGCGCGGCCTGGGCCATGATCAGTTGGCCGGTGCGGCTTTCACCGACGAAGGCGATCGCCTTGATACCGGGGTGTTCGGTCAGCGCCTTGCCCGCGCCCTCACCCATACCGTTGACCAGGTTCAGCACGCCCTTGGGCAGCCCGGCTTCTTCGGCAATCTCGACCAGCAGCTTGGCGGTCATCGGCGAGAATTCCGCCGGCTTGTGCACCACGGTGCAGCCCGCAGCGAGCGCCGGGGCGATCTTCCAGGTGGAGAGCATGAACGGCGTGTTCCACGGCGTAATGACGCCGATAGGCCCCAGCGGCCGCTTGGAGGTCACGTTCATCTGGGTGTCGTTTCTTAGCGCAAGGCCGTCTTCGGCCTGGGGCGCCTGATCGGCGTAGTAGCGGAAGTTGGCCGCCCCCCGGATGGCCGCCTTGGACATGAAGCGCAGCGACTGCCCGGTATCCATGCACTCGGTGAAGGCGATCTCTTCGGCACGGGCTTCGATTGCCTCGGCTACCTTGATCAGAATCGCGCGGCGCTCCTTGCCCGGCGTCTTGCTCCAGGTCTTGAAGGCCTTTTCGGCGGCCTGAACGGCGCGGTCGATGTCGCTGGCATCACCGTGAGCGACGTTGGCCAGCGGCGCAAGATCCACCGGCGATAGAGTCTCGAAGGTCTTGCCGGAATCGGCGGGCACCGACTCACCGTTGATGTGGTTCAGGACGCCTTCGTCGCGAAAGCGCTTCATGTACGCCTGAGCGCGGGCAATGTTGTCGTTCATTTGACTCATCGAAAATTCTCCTGAAGAGGGGTGGGGCTCACTGCCGGGACAGCCGAGCGTGAATCGGCGTGTCCTTCCAGCTCAGCGCGGCATCGATTTCACGGATTTCAAGCGACAGGGCGAAGTGCGGGGTTGCGAGCGGGCCAGCCAGCACGCTCTGTACGGCGGCGAACAGCTGGTCGCCTGCGGCTTTCAGGTCTGCCTGGGAGCGTCCGCTTCCCACGCTCAGCGTCATGGCTAAAAAATCGTTGTCGGGGTGGTCGTCGGCCACGATGCAGTGATCGGCGGCAAAGGCACGAATGCGAATCCCCGCCATTGGAAAAAGCGTGGACGCCGTCATGACCCGATGAGCGGCCTTGCATACGTCATTCATGTCGATTCGCTGCTCGAGGTCTGGCGAGTACTCAATATGCAGATGGGGCACATCGTTCTCCTTGAAACCGAAAAAACCGTGGAATGAGCGGGTCCATCGCTTACTTGTTAACATATTAATGAACAAGCAAGCAGTCGCTGTCAAGCAGTCTCGGATAATCATTTAGCCATATATGAATCGATGGTTACTCACTTCTTACTGCCAGTAAAGTAAAGACATTTATTCTTTATCACACCATATTGTTTATAAATTAATGAATTAGCGTGATGCGTTAATTTACGCTCGACCAAGGTAGGGGCCTTTTTTATGAAAAGTACAATCTAGGGGAGCTAAAACACATCCCCATGGGCTTATCGAATGGTCAGCATGAAGGCGTCATGGCACCCAGGGCACCGGGTATCGAGATCATGCCAGGGCCTCATCTCGATACAGCTGCGTGTTTAGCGGAGGGTGTCGCTACGCTCAAAAAGGAATCACCATGCAATTTCATCACTATGGCTACGTATCCGGCGACCCGCGCAAACAGCCAGCGACGAAAGAAGGACTCGACCGGCCCGACGAGTTGCCCGAAAAGGTCGATGTCCTGATCGTCGGCACCGGCCCTGCGGGCATGATCATGGCCGCGCAGCTTGCCCAGTTTCCCAACGTTCGCACCCGTATCATCGAGCGCCGCCCGGGACGACTGGAAATTGGCCATGCCGACGGCATTCAAGCGCGCAGCGTCGAAACCTTTCAGGCTTTTGGCTTCGCCGACCGAATTACCGCCGAGGCGTACCGGATTACCGAAATGGCCTTCTGGAAGCCGGACCCGAACCGCCCCGAGCACATCGTTCGCACCGCCCGTACGCCGGATGACCCGAAAGGCATCAGCGAGTTTCCTCATCTGATCGTCAACCAGGCGCGGGTACTCGATTACCTAGCCGAGGCCGCCCTGAACGGCCCCGCACGTATTCGCCCGGACTTCGGCATCGCCTTCAATGGCCTTACGATCGATGACGAAGGTGACTACCCGGTCAGGGTCTCGCTGCGCATGAACGCCGATACGGATCAGGAGCGTGAGCGTACCGTGCGCGCCCGTTACGTGGTCGGCTGTGATGGCGCGCGAAGCAGCGTGCGCAGTGCCATTGGCTGCAAACTGGTGGGCGATCAGGCCAACCACGCCTGGGGCGTAATGGATGTACTGGCGAAGACCGACTTTCCGGACATTCGCACCAAGTGCGCCATTCAGTCTCGATCAGGCGGCAGCATCCTGCTCATTCCGCGTGAAGGCGGGCATCTGTTTCGCATGTACGTCGACCTGGGCGAAGTGCCCGTCGACGGCAGCAGCGCCGTGCGCAATACGTCTATCGATCAAATTATTCAAAAGGCCAACGACATTCTCGCGCCTTATACGCTGGATGTGCGTAACGTGGCCTGGCACAGCGTCTACGAGGTAGGCCATCGCCTCACCGATCGCTTCGACGATGTCGAGGACCCGTCTTCCGGCCGACTGCCACGCGTATTCATCACCGGCGATGCCTGCCATACCCACAGCGCCAAGGCCGGCCAGGGGATGAACGTCTCGATGCAGGATGGCTTCAACCTGGCGTGGAAACTGGGCCATGTGCTCAGCGGTATCGCCCCGAAGCGCCTGCTGTCCACCTATTCCGCCGAGCGCCAGACGGTAGCGAAGAACCTGATCGACTTCGACAAGCAGTGGTCGTCGATGATGGCCAAGCGTCCGGAAGAGTTCGACACCCCCGACGAGTTGGAGGCGTTCTACACCCGCACCATCGAGTTTCCGGCAGGTTTCATGACCGAGTACACGCCGTCCATGATTACCAGCGACGCCGAACACCAGGCACTTGCTACCGGCTTTCCGGTCGGCAAGCGCTTCAAGTCAGCCCTGGTATCGCGGGTCTGTGACGGCAACCCGCTGCAGTTGGGCCATCAGGCCAAAGCCGACGGCCGCTGGCGACTCTATGTGTTCGCCGGTGCCGATGCCCAAAAGACGGCATCCAACACCCATCGTCTGGCCGAGTGGCTAGCTAACTCGAGCGACTCTCCGCTCAATGCAGCACTTTTGGGTAGCACGTGGGTCGACTGGTTCGATGTCAAGGTGATCTACCAGCAGCGCCACGAAGAGATCGCCATTGAAAAAGTACCGGACGTTTTCAAGCCTGAGGTAGGCCCGTTCGCGCTGGTGGATCTGGAAAACGTGTTCGGCGTGGCCCCCGATGAGGATATCTTCGACGCTCGTGGTATCGACCGCGACGGCGCGGTGGTGGTGGTGCGCCCCGATCAGTACGTGGCTGATGTGCTACCGCTTACGGCCACCGACGCGTTGACGCGCTTTTTCGGCCCGCTATTGAAGATGGACCAATAAACGGGATGACGTTACAGGCCTCGGGTAGGGGGCCTGTAATTTCAACGTCATTATCATGTGCTGTTTTTAAAAGCATGAGACTAATGTATGGCTTTTTATTAACGTCATATTGTTTATATATTAATGAAATTACAGAGAGGCGCATAAAAGCGCTCCTTGTATGAGTCGCTCGGGCGAGCCCGAAGGTTCGAGCGCTCTTTTCACTCCTGCCTCTGATTCCACAATAACGGAGACTGCCATGCGTCATTCGTTCGCTTTTCGCCGCACCGCGCGCGCCGCACTGGGACTTTCTGCGCTCACTCTGCTAACGGCAGTACTACCCGCCCAAGCGGCAACGACGCTCAGAATCATGCATTTTCTACCGGCCATGTCGAATGCCCAGCAGCAGGTCATCGAACCCTGGTGTGAGGAACTCGAAACCCGCTCCGAAGGCGAGCTCAAGTGCCAGATCTACCCGTCCATGCAGTTGGGCGGCACGCCAGCGCAGTTGGCAGATTCGGTGCGCAACGGCGTGGTGGATATCGGCTGGACCGCGCTTGGCTACTCCGCCGGGCGCTTCCCGCGCAGCGAAGCGCTGGAGCTTCCGTTCATGCTGCCCGCCGGTGGCGTCGATGCCAGCCGCATTGCTTGGCGATTCAGCCAGGAGCAGGCCGCCGATGATTTCCGTGAGTTCAAAGTACTGGCGGTACACAGCGACGGCGGCAGCGTTTTTCACACTCGAGAGACACCGATTTCGACTCTTGAGGATATGAACGGACTGCGCCTACGGGCCTCGACGCGCATGGCGTCACAAATCGTCGACGAGTTGGGCGCTTCGGCGGTGAGCATGCCGCCAGCGCAGATTGCCGATACGCTAGCCAAGGGCGTGATCGACGGCGCCTCGGCCTCCTGGGAAGTCGTGCCGCCAACCAAGCTCAACGAAGTGACCTTTTATCACACCGATACCGCCAACGATCAGGCCACCCCGACCGTGACCGTGCTCGCCATGCTGATGAACCAGCGAAGCTACGATCGCCTACCTGAAGCCGCCCGCCAAGCGTTGGATGAACTAAGCGGTGAAGTACTTTCGGAGCGCTTTGGCCGCGCTTGGGACGAGGCGATTGCCCGCGCCCGCGACGATGTCGCTTCTGATGATGCTCACACCGTCATCACGCTGGACGATGAAGCCTGGCAGGCCATGGAGGAAGCTACCCAGGGCGTGGCAGCGCAGTGGATGGCCGATCAGCAGGGCGGTATTGATCGCCAGGCGCTCGCGGCGTCGCTGACGGCACTGGTCGAGGAAGAAGCGCCGACGCTCGAGCATAGGGCTTCACATCAGTAGGGCGACACATCAGTAGATCGATCATCTGAACGACTTACGACACAGGTTTCAAGGAGCACCGCCATGAGGATAGTGCTGAAAAGGTCCGCCATTGCCCTGGCGCTACTCGGTGGGCTTCTGCTGGTCTGCGCGATTGGTATCTCGCTGATCTCGATGTTGGGCCGGCGGCTCTGGTCAGCGCCACTTTCAGGGGACATCGAGCTTTTGCAGATGATGATCGCCGTTGCCGTGGCCTGCTTTCTGCCGCTTTGTGAAATCAACGATCGCCATATCCGTGTCGATATCGTGGGAACGATGTTTCCCGAGGGACTGAATCGGGCGCTTCTGGCGCTCGCTCACTGGACGCTGGCGCTGGTCAGCGCCTTGCTGGTCTGGCGCACGGCGCTGCTGGCATTGGATAGCCTGGCCTACAACGCCCAGAGCACTCAACTGGGCGTTCCCCAGTGGATTCCCCAGGCCGCCATGCTACCGGGGCTTGCCATGCTGGGCGTTTGCGCACTCTACATGGGCGTTCGCAGCCTGTATTACGCCAGCGACGATGACACCGCCGGGGAGGGTATTTGAATGGGAGGCATCGAGATAGGCGCCATCTCCCTTGGCATACTGCTGGTAATGCTGGGGATTCGCCTGCACGTGGGAGTGGCGATGCTACTGGCCGGAGCGATCTGCTACTGGCTGGTGTATGATGGCGAGCTCGGCTCACTGCTGTTCACGCTCAATAATCTCACCTACGCGCGCTTTTCAAGCTACGACTTGGCGGTCATTCCAATTTTCGTGCTGATGGGGCAGTTCGCCATCCACGGCGGGCTTTCGGCGTCGCTGTTTCGCGCCTGTGCCAGTTGGATCGGACATTGGCGGGGAGGGCTTGCAATGTCAGCGGCAGGCGCCTGCGCAGGATTCGGCGCTATCTGCGGGTCGTCGTTAGCCACGGCGACTACCATGAGCCAAGTGGCACTACCGGAGCTCGAACGCTACCACTACGGCAAGGAGCTTGCGACCGGCACCGTGGCGGCGGCGGGCACGCTAGGCATACTGATTCCGCCGTCGGTACCGCTGATCGTCTACGCGGTGCTGACCCAGGAGTCGATCGCGGCGCTGTTCATGGCGGCAATACTGCCAGGCGTGCTGGCGATGATCGGCTATATGGTGGTCATTCGCCTCATGGCCATGCGCACCATGCGCGACGTCGAGCGGGCACCGCGTCACTCTTGGAGAGAACGGTTCAAGAGTCTGCGCGATATCGCACCGATACTGGTGATATTCATCGTGGTCATCGTCGGGCTTTACGGCGGCTGGGCCAACCTCACCGAGGCGGCGTCCATTGGCGCGGCGGCCTGCGGCATCTACGCGGTCGTGCGTGGCGGGATGCGCCTATCCGGGTTCTATAAAAGTGTGATCGGTACCGCCGAGGCCACGGCCATGATCTATCTGGTGGTCATTGGCGCCGATCTTCTCAACAGTGGTCTGGCCCTGGGCCAGCTCCCCTCGACGCTGGCGGAGTGGGTAATAAACAGCGGCTTTGCGCCGCTTGCCGTACTGGCGCTGATTCTGGTGCTGTACCTGCTGCTGGGCTGCGTCATGGACTCGCTGTCGATGATCCTGCTCACCATTCCCATTTTCTACCCGGTGATCATGGGGCTCGAGCTATTCGGCCTGACCGGGGCGGAAAAGTCCATCTGGTTCGGTATCGTCGCGCTCATGGTGGTCGAAATCGGGCTGATTACGCCACCGATGGGAATGAACCTGTTCATCGTGCAGAAATACAGCCGAGGCACCACCTTAGGCACCGTCAGTCGCGGCATCATACCGTTTCTGGGGGCGGACATGGTGCGCATTGCTATCGTGGTGTTCATACCAGCGCTCTCACTGGTCTGGCTCTAGCACCACTTTTAAAGATACAGAGCACGTCTTAATACAGAGCATCTCTCGTTGCCGACCTCCGGGTCGGCTTTTTTGTCTGTCTTCCGCTTTTTCCTTCACCGCAATCGTCGTAGGTGACGGGTACCCTAGCGAGGGCGAGCACGGGGTATTTTGAGTCCTCAGCGCAGGGGTGGCTCAAGTGGTGGGTAGCCAGCCTTGTTCTGAAGCGCGCTGCGAGTTTGCTGAGGGGTTTCGCCGTAATATGCTTTATAGCGTCGGCTGAAGTGCGCCGCATCGTTGAACCCGCACTCGAAGGCAATCTCGCTAATACTGCGATTGACCTGATGAGGGCTATGCAGCGTTTTTCGGCATCGAGCCAGACGCTGTTGCCAGATGTAATTTTGTACGCTCACCCCCTGGGCAGCAAAAAGGCGATAAAGCGTTCGTCTCGAAATATTAAGCATTCGGGCCAAGTCGTCGGCAGTCAGTTCATCATGAAGATGTTGTAGCACATAGCGTTCGACCTGCCCCCACAGCACCGGCTGGTTGTCGCTGGCGTACAGGCGCCCAGCCAACGTACCTAGCTGCTTGAGTAGCGCCAACGCGCATTCAAGGCGGGCACGTTGGCTATAGGTAACCTGCAGTAGCGGTTCAAGGGAGCCGAACAGTCGCTTGCAGTCAGCCGCCATATGCGTATCGCGGCCCAGATAAAGCAGTTCTTTGCGCGGCCAGGCACCCAGATGATGGTGCGCCAACTCAACAGATAAATCGACGATCAGCATTTCCATATCGCCAGCGAATCCATGGCCGTAAGGCATGCGGGTGTCGTAAATAACGATGTCCCCCGGCGCGTGCTGGACACAGCGAGTGCCCTGATAGGAGAAGCCGTAGCCCGAAAGCATGAAACATAGAAAGACCGAATGGCGACTGTCTTTCGCGATGTTGGCTTGGCTTCGCTGTACGCAGTGGCGTTGGGCGCGTATCTGATTCAAGCGCACCCGTTCCAGGTCGGTGTGACGTAGCGACGCCTCGATGGGATGGTCGGCATCGCCGGGAAAGTCGACATCAATGAGGCATTCGTTGACGCAGTCACGCCAGAATTGATGGCGTTCAGCAAGGGGAAGTTGACTCGTTGACAGCCAACTGCCCTCTGGGGCTACGGCTTTCTTCAAAAGGCCTCCTAACCCGCCCAGGTATCGTCGCTGGTAGTAACCAGGGAAGATACCGCCCGGCCTATTGATAACATATTAACAATTAGCCGTAGTGCGCGTTTTTTCGCCCTCTGACAAGGGTATACGCCAATAGTCGCAAGTGAATGGTTGAGTCAAGCATCTGGCACGTTGAATCAAGCAGTTCTTCGCTGGGGTCGGTAACGTAACTCCCAGTGCATTGATTTATATAAATTATCTATCATAAACAAATGGATAGAGTAAAATGACTCAACCTGACTACATTGTTGTGGGTGGCGGCTCTTCAGGCTGTGTAATGGCGCACCGGCTAACCCAGGCGGGCAAGAAAGTACTGCTGCTCGAAGACGGGCCGCCGGATGACTCTCTGTTCGTCCACATGCCTGCAACCTTCGTCAAGGTACTGGGCAGCAAGCGCACGGTGATCTATGAAAGCGATCCCCAGCCTGGAGTGAACGGGCGTATCTCTTACGTACCGCAAGGGCGCACGCTCGGAGGAGGAAGCTCGGTCAATGCGATGATCTACATTCGCGGTCAGGCCAGGGATTACGATGACTGGGAAGCGCAAGGGTGCACCGGATGGGGATGGCGGGATGTCCTGCCGATCTTTCGTCGTGCCGAAAACCATATGCGCCTGGGCGGCGATTACCACGGCAACGCAGGGCCTTTACGCGTTAGCGATACGCGCCACCGCCATCCGCTCAGTCTCGCCTTCGTCAAGGCGGCACAGCAGCGCGGACTGGTTTACAACGACGATTTCAACGGCCGGGATCAAACCGGCGTCGGCTTCTATCACACCACCACCTTCGACGGCCAGCGTGGCAGTACCGCCACGACTTATCTGGCAGCGGTCAAGGATAGCCCCAATCTCGAGATCAAGACTGGCTGCTACGTACATAAGCTACTGTTCGACGACGACAAGCGGGTGACCGGCGTCGAATACCGCAACAGTAAAGGCGCCATGGAGCGCGTCAACGTCAGCCAAGAGGTCATCCTGTGCGCCGGAGCGCTGGCCACGCCCAAGATTCTGATGCTTTCCGGCATTGGCCCTCAGAGCGAGCTAAGCAAGCATGGCATCGAGCAGATCGCCGTGAGCGCTCAGGTAGGCGAAAACTTTCAGGATCATCTCGAGGTAAGCGTGTATGGACGCACAAAAGCCCCTATCAGCCTGTTTGGGCAGGACAAGGGGCTGAAAGCACTCAAAAACGGCATTCAATGGACGCTTTTCCGCACTGGGCTTTTGAGCTCCAACGTGGTGGAGTCGGGCTGCTTTGTGGATACCGCTGGCGAGGGCCGTCCGGATATCCAGTTCCATGTCGTGCCCACGTTGATGGGCGATGTGGATCGCGAGCCGCTAAAAGGCCACGGTATCACGTTGAGCCCATGCTTTTTACGGCCTCGTTCGCGTGGGTCCGTGCGGCTTCGCAGCGCCGTTGCCGAAGACAGGATGCTGTTCGATAGCGGGGCGCTCTCCGTCCAGGAGGATGTCGATGCCATGGTGCGTGGAGTTCGTCTGGCGCGAGAGATACTGCGTGCCCCGGCTCTTGCCGAGCTGATCGACCACGAGCTTTTGCCCTCCGCCGAGGAGGAGGTTTCCGATGAAGCGCTCGAGGCCCACGTTCGAACCTACGCCAAGACGGTGTATCACCCTGCGGGCACCTGCCGCATGGGCTCGGATGCCCAAGCCGTCGTCTCGCCGCAGCTCGAGGTGAACGGCGTCAAGGGCGTGCGCGTGGCTGACGCGTCGGTCATGCCTACTTTGATATCGGGCAACACCAACGCGCCGGTCATCATGATCGCCGAGCGCTGCGCCGAGTTCGTTCTGGGAAGTGCCAAAAACGACAGAACCCATCGTACTTCCTGATACCAGTCAATGACGCCTGACTGCTTTTCCTCAGTGGATATTTCCGGGATGCAGTGATGGCTTCATCTTTTCAAAACGCGATGCGAGGCAGTGCAAGGCCGGTTTTCGTCAGCCGTAGACAAGAACCGCTCACGGCTGCTCGCTAGCCTGTCAGGTGAAGGCTCCGCCTCAAGAAGGCGCGATATGCCTGGATAAAAAAGCTGCACAACAAAAGTAATGCCATTACGGGAAGCATTTCACCATGACGATTCCACGCGACTCTTCCAAACTTCCAGCACTCGCTCTTGGTTCGGCCATGACGATTGCCATGTGCGGAAGTGCCTCGGCACTCGAACTTCACGGCACCGATCAGACCACGATCAACCTCAACGTCACTGGCGTTGCCGGGGCATTTCATAGCCAGAAAGGCTACGCCCAGTCGGAAACCGCCGAACCCGGCGGCCGGGACTGGCAGGAAGGCTTTCTCAAGTACGGGCTCGATGTCACTCATACGCCTTCACCGTCGGCTGGTTCGCTCTATGCCAACGTTGCCTGGACCTCAAGCGCTACCTGGGGCCAGGGCGACGCTGGCGGGTTCACCACCGGCGACGAGCGACGCACCCGCCTCGAGGATCTGGCCGTCGGCTGGCGATCCGGCAACCTGATTCCATCACTCGGCAGTGATGGCCTCGATATCTCCGTGGGCCGTCAATACATCCAGATCGGGGACGGTTTTCTGATCTCCGGTGACTCACTCAACTTCGGCGAAGGCGTGCTGGGCGGGGAGCTCAACCGCGGCGGCGGCTACTATCTGGCGGCGCGGCAATCCTTCGACAAGACCGCCGTGGTGCGCCTTGGTGGCGAAGCGGGCTGGCGCGGCGAGCTGATGTGGCTTGAGTCGGACAACCGTGCGCAGGCCAAACCCGAAATGGCGGTGGGCACCATCGAGCACGTGGCCGACGAGGCAACCCTTGGGGCGACCTACCTCAAGGTGCTCGATACCGACGACGACTACGCCTTCCTCTACCCCGACCGCGACGGGACGCGGGTTTACACGATTTACGGTAATGGTAACGCGGGCGTGGAGAACCTGTTTCTCTCCGGCCAGTACGCCTTCCAGGAGAAGAGCAACGACGATAGCGAAAACGCCTGGTATCTCGAAGCGGGCTGGACCTTCGATCAGCTTCCCGGCACGCCCTACGCCAGCTACCGCTTCAGCCGCTTCTCCGATGGCTACGACCCGCTGTTCTACGGCAACGGCCGAGCGCTCGGCACCTGGTTTCAGGGCGAAGTGGCGGCTAACTACGCAGGCCCCTTCGCCACCAACGCGCGCATTCACCAGTTAAACCTGGCGCTAGAGCCCACCGAGCAGCTCAGTATTGGCCTGCTCATGTACCGCTTCGATACGCTCGATACCACGCGAGGGCCGAATCTCGACGGTAACGAGATAGACCTTTACGCCACCTGGGCGATCAACGACCGCTGGTGGGTCATGCCGCTGGTAGGCCGTTACGATCCGGATGCCTCGATTGCCGAAGGAGGAACGCAGCTCGGTGACAGCGACCCCAACTACTACACTCAGCTGCTGGTCGGATTCAATTTCTAGAGCTCGGCAGAGAGCGTCATGCCAAGGGCAAGAACGGACAAGCCATTGGCAAAATAGCACTTTAGCCTGAGCCACAAGCACGCCTTTTCATGTCGAACGGCCTTGGGTCGTTCGACACCCAGCACACGCAGGAGATCGTTCATGAGCCAGCATTCACAAACCGTACAGGCATTTTTCGAGCGCGCAACGGGCTCGTTCATCGACGGCGCCTTCGTCGCCGAGGGCACCCCGTTTGACGTGCTCGACCCGTCGAACGGACAGCCGCTGGTCACGCTCGCCGCCGGCGACCGCGAGCTGGCCGACCAGGCCATCGCGCTGACCAAACAAAGCTTCGACGATGGCCGTTGGAGCGGTATGACGCCGGCGGCGCGCGAGCGCATTTTGCTGCGCTTTGCCGATCTTGTAGAAGCAAACGGTGAGGATCTCGCCCAGTTAGAGACACTCAACCAGGGCAAGTCGATCAATCTTTCGCGCGGCGTGGACGTGGGGTTTTCGATCGATTTCATCCGCTATATGGCCGGCTGGACCACCAAGCTTGAAGGCAGCACCCGCAACGTTTCCATCGGCATGCCGGAAGGCGCTAAGTTCAACGCCTACACCCTACGCCAGCCGGTCGGCGTGGTGGGGGCCATCGTGCCGTGGAACTTCCCCATGATGATCGCGCTCTGGAAGGTCATTCCGGCCCTGGCGGCGGGCTGCACGGTGGTATTGAAGCCCGCCTCGGAAACGCCGCTGACGGTACTGCGTTTGGCCGAGCTTGCGATCGAAGCCGGCGTGCCGAAAGGCGTGTTCAACGTGGTGCTGGGCTCGGGTTCAGTGGTCGGTACTCGTTTGGCCGAACATCCCGATGTCAGCAAAGTGACCTTCACCGGCAGCACTGCGGTCGGCAAGCAGGTGGGCCACGCCGCGGTCGAGCACATGGCGCACTTCTCGCTGGAGCTGGGCGGCAAGAACCCGATGCTGGTGCTTGAAGATGCCGACGTCGAAAAAGCCGTCAACGGCGCGCTGATGGGGGGGCTGTTCAACCAGGGTCAGGTTTGCGCGGCCGCCTCGCGCTTTTACGTGCATCGCAGCATTCACGACGCTTTCTGCGAGCAGTTGGCAAGCGCCATCGATACCATGCAAGCGGGTCCCGGCATGGACCCAGAGGCGCAGGTCAACCCGCTGGTCTCCAGGCGTCAGCAGGAGAGCGTGCGCGGCTATCTCGACCGGGCCCGCGAGCAGGGTGCAAAGATCCATGTAGGTAATGACGTGCCTACAGAAGGCTTCTACGTGTCGCCAGCCATCATCAGCGGCGCCAGTCACGATATGGAGATCGCGCGCGAAGAGGTCTTCGGCCCTGTACTGACCGTGATTCCCTTCGATGACGAAGAGCAAGCGCTGCGCATGGTCAATGATAGCGACCTGGGGCTGGCGGCGAGCCTATGGACCAACGACCTGTCCAAGGCCATGGCGCTGACGCCGCGTATCGAAGCGGGCACCGTGTGGGTCAATACCCACGTAACGCTCGACCCGGCCATGCCGTTCGGCGGGTTCAAGATGTCCGGCATCGGCAAAGAGTTCGGCCCGGAGGCGGTCAACGCCTACACCGAGCTCAAGTCGGTGTGTATCGCCTACTAGCACGAGTCCCGAGCCGGAAACGGCGCTTGAAGGTCACTCCCTGCGGGGTGGCCTTTTCTAGTTGGTGGCCTTTCTCTTTGCCGACAATCAGTTTCCTTCTTTTCTTGCTTGTCTTTCTACTACTGATGGTCTGGGCCGTTAGACGGCGAGGGCGAGATGTTCGCGACGATACATCCGGGGCGAGCTTGCAAACTCACGCTTGAAGGATCGGCTGAAATGCGCCGAATCGGTAAACCCCCACTTGTAGGCGATCTGAGTGATCGAGCACTTGCTCAGCATCGGGCTTGCCAACTCCTCGGCACAGCGGGCCAGGCGACGGCGCTGAACGTAACGGCATACCGTTTCGTCATGCTGCTCGAACAAGCGGTAGAGCTGGCGAACCGAAATATGAAAGGCACTCGCCAAACGCTCTGGCCCCATATCCTCCTCGTGCAGGTGCTGCTCGATGAACTGCTGTATGCAGTTGAACAGCGTGCCATCGGCCTGCTCCATGAAAGCAGGCGACTGCGCTTGATGCTGGTAAATCGACGGTAGCAGCGCTGCCAGCGAGTTAACCACGCCCTCCTCTCCCTTCCCTACCGAAACCAGCGGCTCGGTCACCATCCGATTGACCACCAACTGCAGAATCTGACTGCTGGCACAGTCTGGCGTGATCTTCATGAACGGAATCGCTGTGTCACCAAAGCATCTCACTACTTCGCTGCGCGATAGATGGAGCGAGTCGTGCTCGATCAAGCCGTGGGAGATGATCTCGCACATTTTGACGGAGTCCATCAGTGCCATCTCGCCTGGACGCAGTGTAATAGGGGTTCCGTTTTGCACTAAGGTGGCGCGCCCTTGCTTCTGCACGATTAAAAAGCAGTAACGATCTTCGTTACTGCGCTGCGAGCGGCTGCTGGTCACCTTCTCGGCATTCGTCACGATGTTGGCGATATCGATGCCGCCATTGGTACGGGTCGATACGCTGCCTTTAAAGCTTCGGCGATCCTTGAGCGTACAGTCGAAGTAGCCGCAGGTTTGTCGGAGGGCGCCAATCCAGGCATCAAACGGCATGGAGGTTGCATCTGAAGTCGGGGATAGCATAGGGCCACCATTTTCATTAATATTTTAATGGTTGAGCTAACTCTAGATAAAAAAGTGGCCTGACACCACTCTCCCATGGTCAAGCCCCGCTTAATAAGGCGAGCATTCTTCCATACCGTGCACTAAAAAAAGCAATTTACATGCCATAAGTACGGGGAGATCGCTCTAAGGAGTCTTTCATGACAATTGCCCTGCACCATTGCCTTGACGCCGTCGACCACGCGAAGCGGCTGGAGGGCTGGCAGCAAGAGTCCAGCCAGATCGAGCCCGGCATTTTTTCGGGTGAAATCGTCGACATATCGAGTAACAAAGTGCGGCTTTTTCGTGAAAGTGCCAATCTGGGACTATCTCAACACATGCATTTTCCGGACTCTCATTGGCATCTGGTCACCCCTCTTTGCTGGTCGAGTGGCGAGCTTTTCGATAAAGACACCGTGACCGTGCTGCCTCGCTGCGATCAGTTTTGGAGCGTAACGCCGTCTCATTACGACCTGCTGGTCGTTTCCGTTGCTCGCGGCCAGCATGAGTGGGTTGGCCATAACGAGCGCCGCTTGAGACGCCTTGACGTGCCGTTCGAATGCCTCAAGCATGTGCGCGAGCAGTGGCGGGCAATGACCGATTACCTGCGCCAGCGTCCTCAGGACGCCCCCGTACCAGAGGTACTTCAGCAGGCACTGATCGTCCAGCTCGAAGAGAGCATTTCGCTGCTGCTCGACGACGGCGAACTCGGACGGGAGCCCAATATTGCTAACTACCGCACCCGCCGCTACATCGTCGAGCGCTGTCATGATCTGATGCGCCAGCATCCCGAGGAGCCGCCCTCGCTGCTCACGCTTTGTAGTCAGTTGAAGATTTCGCGGCGTACGCTGCAATACAGTTTTCAGACCGAGGTCGGCCACTCTCCGGTTACCTACCTGCGCGCCATGCGCCTCAACGCGGTACGCCGTAGCCTCCTTCAAGACCCCACTCAGCGTTTGGCTGACGCCGCCGCCGCCCAGGGTTTTTTTCACCAAAGCTATTTTTGCCGCGAGTACCGCCGCCTATTTCAGGAACTGCCATCGACGACCTGCGCAAGAGCGATCGACACCGGGCGGCAAAGCGCGGCCTAGCCGCACCGATGGGTCTAGAACCGTCCGAACCGATAGGGCCTTGGGTCGATGATCGGATCACTTCCCATCAACAGATCAGCGGCCAGCTGGCCCGCCGCCGGTGAGGTGCCAAAGCCGTGCCCGGAGAACCCCGTGGCGAGCGTAAGGCCCGGCACGCCGGGTACGCCATCGATGACTGGATTAGAATCTGGGGTGATATCGATCATCCCCGCCCAGGACTCCTCGACGGTCATGTTCTCGAACACCGGCCAGGCCGCCGACAGGTTGCGTGAGGCCTCATCGTTGAGCGCCTGGTTGATCGGCGGGTCCATGGTGCGCACGCGCTCGAAGGGTGAATGGCCGCTTTTCCAGCGCCGCGGTAGCGTTAGATCACGCCAGAAATGCTTGCCCAGCGATATCCGCATGAGCCCCCACTGGGCACGTAGCGCGCTCAGATATTTGGAGCCGACCAATAGATGGTCGAGTGTGAGCGGTGCATCGAGCGCGCCGCGCTGGGTGACGATGAAACCGCCATTCTTGTGTTTGCGAAAGGAGAAGTCCGGCCCACCCACGGCCGTGTCAGTCGGCCCTTGCATCGCGCCGGTGCGAAACACCGACAGCACCAGCGGCAGCGTCGGCAGTGATACCCCGATATTGCCCAGAAAACGTCGCGACCACATGCCGCCGGCCAGCAATACCTGATCGCACTCGATTTCACCGCGCTCGGTCACGACGCCGCTCACTCGCCCGCCAGTACGCGTCAAATTGCGCACCGCACAGTTCTCGACGATCACCGCCCCGCGGGCGATCGCCGCCTTGGCGATAGCGCTGGAGGCCAACGTCGGCTCGGCGCAGCCGTCCGAGGCCGTAAAGATGCCCCCGGCCCAATCGCCTCGCCCACCCGGCACCCGGGCATCGATCTCTCGTGCGCTCAGGATTTTCGAGTCCAGCGACAGATCGGCAACCGACTTGAGCCAGGCTTCGTGCACCGCGAGCTGCTCTGGCGTACGCGACAGAAACAGGATGCCCGATTGGCGATAGCCCACGTCGCTGCCGGTGCGCTCGGCCATTTTCGCCCACAGCCGATCGGCGGCGAGCGCCAGCGGCACATCCTCTCCGTGGCGGCTGGTCTTGCGAATCCAGCCCAGGTTTCGGGAAGACTGCTCACCTGCGAGCCGTCCCTTTTCCAATACCGTGACAGAAACGCCACGCTCGGCAAGGGTCAGCGCTGCGGTCAGGCCGATGATGCCGCCACCGATGATGACCACGGTAGTCGAGGCGGGAAATTCGTTGGAGGTCTCAACGGGTGCGATGGTCGGTGCCATGACAGAGTCCTGAGCAGTGGATCGGTAAACCCGAAGCGACCGGACGATGCCAGTCGCGGTTCGAACGCTCGGTTAGCGGGCCGGGCACGGTTTCACTGTGCGGAGGTATCGATCCGGCGGGTCTCGGCGCTACCGGCGCCGCGATAGGCGGTCACTTCGAGCTCGACCTTATAAACTTCGGAACCCAGCGGTGGGCAGGTCACGGTGATGACCGGATCGATCCCGCGCATGGTTTCGCCAAACAGCGTCATGACGGTTTCGGTATCCGCCGGGTTCTGAATGAAGATCTTCGCCGCAACGACATCGGCCAGGCTGCTGTCGACGGCGGCCAATCCACCTTCGATATTGGCAAATACCTGTTTCAGCTGCTCGCTGACGTCATCGGGAATCTCCTTGGTTTGAGGGTTACGCCCGGCGGTGTTGGACACGAGGATCCAGTTATCGACGGCCACCACGCGGGAATAGCTGGCGTGCTCTTCGAATTTTGAACCGGTCTTGACTTTGGTAATCGTGCTCATGGTTAAACGCTCGCGTTGAAGTCGATGAAAGGAAGAGCGCCCCGAGCCGGGGCACTCGTCAAGCACATGGCCAGTACGTTATCTCAGTACGGGCTCGTCCCAGAGATTCAGTTTGACGCCGATGCCCTGCTCTAGGGCCCGCCGGTAAACCACCGTGGCCCAAGCGACATCCTCGACCGGCATACCGCCGACCGACATCATGATGATCTCGTCGTCATTTTGACGCCCAGGGCTATCGCCGGAGACGATCGCGCCCAGGTCTTCCAGCGCGCTGGCCTCGAGGGTGCCAGCATGGATCATGTCCATGAACTTCACGCCAACCAGCGGAATCACGTTATGCGCGGGCTTGGGTACTTCCTCATACCAGGCTTCATAAAGACCGGTGTCATCGAGCACCTTGCGCACGTCATTCGCTCCCATACCCTCATCGAAATTACACGGTGCGGGCATGGCCAGAAAAGCACCGGGCTTGACCCACTCGCGCTTGACCAGCGGGTATTTGGAAGGATCACCGACCTCGCCGGAGGCGCAGTAGGTCACGATGTCGGAACCACGTACCACCGCCTCTACGGAGTCGACGAGCTCAATATTGACGATCTGCGGGTAGTGCTCTTTCACCCAGTTCAAGAAGGTGGTGAGGTTTTCTCCGCTACGCCCCTTGACCTTGAGAGTATCGATGCCGGGGCAAACCGCCATGAAGGCGGCTACGCTGGTGCGCCCCATCACGCCAGGCCCCAAAAGACCAATGACGCGTGAGTCCTTACGTGCCAGATAGCGGGCGCCAACGCCAGGGACGGCGCCGGTGCGATAGGCTGACAGCAGGTTGGCCGACATGTACGCCAGCGGTGCGGCGGTGTCCGGGTCGGTCAGCGTGAACATCAGAATAGAGCGCGGTAGCCCCTTCTCCTTATTGGCGATGTTGGAGCCGTACCACTTCACGCCCGAAGTACAGAAGCTACCGCCCAGATAGGCCGGCATCGCCATCATGCGCCGATCAGCCGTCGGTTTGGGCATGGTGGGAAAAGGCGACTCCTCAGGAAACATGATCATCGCCCCATGGGAATCGTTATTGGGGCCAGCCATACGATAATCGCCGATATGCAGAAGGTTAAACATCTCCTCCATGGTGTCGACACAGGCGGCCATATCGGTGACACCAGCGCGGATCATGTCCTGCTCGGAGAGATAGATGAAATCGATCTTGGTATCGTGCATGTTTCGAGTCCTCGGCAGAGTTTTTATTGGATACGCTACGTTTCATGATGCAGCCGAGAAGAGATGGGTGTTAGCACAGATCGGCAAGTCATGGTTGATATGCGACTTTAGACAAATGGGTAGTTAATCACGCGGGACCCGATAGGCAGATAAAGCGTATTTTTGCGAGGCGCGCGACGCGCTGCCGACCGTCCTTGGTAAGTAGCCGCGCCAATACGCTAGACGCCCAAAAGCTGTGTCTTTATCTTCTGGGTACTAATCGACACCAGGCCACTTCCATGAAACCAGAACGCAACGATGCCTGCCCCTGTGGCAGCCAAAAGAAAGATAAACGCTGCTCCATGGGGAAGGACCCAGTCACCTCGGCTGAGGACGTGCTGAGCGAGATCAAGCGATATTACGAATCGAACCCCGGCTTGACGCAGGAAGATTTCGAGACATTCGTGCAACGCACGTTTGCAGCGCATAACCAGCAGCCCAACCTGGATTTTTGTGGGTTATCGCCCGAGCAGATGGCCAACTGGCTATACGCCCCGTGGCACGAGCTGAAAAACGTGACCATCAATACGCCGGATACGTTTTCATCCAGCCCGGTGATGCGCTATCTGGCCCTGATGCTGGACGAAGCCGAACACCACGGCGGCGCGTTCAAGGCGACTCCCAGGGGCAACCTGCCCACCAAACTGGTCAAGCAGGCAAGCGCGCTCTTGCCCGAGTTTGCGGTCGCTCGATATGCTGGCCACATCAGCATCAGCGACTTTGCCGGGCACAACGAAGAGAGTATCAACGCGCTGCACTATACCCGCGTACTGGCAGAAATCGCCGGCATTCTCTATCGCCGCAAGGGCCATTTTCACGTCAAGAAAAGCGCCCGAAAGCAGTACCAGACCCAAGGGCTTCAGGCCTTTTTCATTCCTATGCTTGAGGCCGCGACGCAGCGCTATAACTGGGGCTATTTCGATGGATGGGAAGAGAGCGTCGACCTTGCCAGCGTTTGGCTGTTCATGCTGTGGCGCCTGCACACCCACACCCGAGTAGACCCACTGACCGATGAGGTCATCACGGCGTTTCCGGATATTCTGTCTTACCTGTCAGAGCGTTCCTACACTACGCCTAGAAAGCAGCTGGGTCTCATGATCGAATCCCGCTTTATCGAACGGTTTTTGCAGTTCTGGGGGTTCGTCATCATCGACCCTTTACGTGTTTCAAACGCAGAGGCCATCAAACGCAAGGCCGAGATTCAGCCCCTGTTCGAGGCCACGTTTATCTTTCACGTTTAACGCACCTCGCCTGCCAGCCACCCTGGTAGAACTTGGCAGTGGCTATCTGGTCCTCGCAAAAATGGACGATGCCATCGCCACATCCGCAACAATTACGCTATTTTTGGAACGGCAAAACATCCGCTCGCCTCGTCCGGCCAGACCTTGCCGTATTACGTTTGAGCTTGAGAGGCACTACGTTGTCTACAGCGTCAGGCTGAACACTCAGGTAACCTGGATGTAAATTACACAGCATCTCAATCATCTCTGACGGCAGACCAATCTGGTGAACCAGTTCAGTGCGTTCGAAGATGCCGTTATCTACCAGAAGGTGCGCGCCGCGCATCATCAGCTTGGGCTGCTCGAAAGCCAGAGCATCGTCGCCTGGCTCGCCTTTCGTCCATTTGCGTGCCGAGCGCCCTTTCCAGAGCCTTAGCTCTAACTGCTCCGATAGCAGCAATAAGTCTCGACAGCGGACGATCATTGATGCGACCGAGACTTTCCAGCGCGATTTGAGCGAAAGCAGGTTATCCAGCGTTGGCCATACGACCTCTTGGGCAAAGCTCTCGGGCGGCATCAAGAAAGCACTGGCGAAGCGATGTGCTTGCGCTTCAAGCAGGCCATACAACTCTTTTTTAGCGTATTGCGCAGCCGGAATTTTGGCGTGCAGCACGACATGCCCAAGTTCGTGTGCGGCATCAAAGCGGTTGCGTATGGCATTGGCTTTGTCTTCAGCGATCAACACATAGGGCCGGCCATCTAAAACGGAGACATGGGAAACACCGTCCATTTTGACGTGCCCAAGGGTAGCCCGAGTACAAATGATTCCTGCATTTTCCATGACCTGGATAACATTTGGGATAGGAGCAGAGCCTAGCTTCCAGACATCTCGGCACTCTCTGGCGATGTCTTCGATCTCTTCGTCGCTGATCAACCGGCAATCGTTCGCGTCCAGCATCGGCACGTTGACCTCTGGCCACTCCATCGCTTGCTGGAAGAAGTCAGAAATCTCTTGTAGCCACGCTAAATAGAGCTGTGATCTTTCACGCGCCTGTTTATGAACAGAGGCTTGTGAACGGAAAAAGTAAGGTCGTTGGCTTTCCTCAACAAAGGGAGGAACAGGCTTCAAAAACCACATGCGCGACACTTGAAACAGTTGGCAAAGGCGATCAAAAGAATCGACCTCAGGTAGCTGGGTGCCTTTTTCCCAAGCCGATACCGTGCTGGAAGAGCGTCCTACCTGCTCACCCAGCTCCGCGAGGGTCAGATTCTGGGCCATGCGCAGTTGGTTCAACCGCTGACCTTGAAAGCCATCCACCCCTGTTCTCATGTCAATCGTTCCCGCCTTCACGTTGATCCAGACTCTCGGCGCGACGCATCCTATCACGCAGGGTCGGATAGGCAATATCTTCTACTTCACTGCCTGCTTCACTGTAGTACTGCCATAACTGGCCTATATCCATGAACAGATGGAACCCAGCCCGAGGGTCAGAGTAAGGCACTGCGATAGCCACGCCGATTGGACTACTATGGTCGTTACTGTCTGTCCATTTCGCTGTATGGGGAAGTAATAACGCATGAAGCGCTTCCTGGCTGGGCCCTAAAGGTGAAGCAGACGCTTTGAAAAGGTCAGGGTGCTGTTTCTCCAGTCTTTTATTAATGAGTCCAAGCAAACGTCTAAAACGAGCATCGCGAATAGGAGGCGTCCTTCCCATGGTGATCACACTGGTGGTGATTTGCATGCTGCCCGCACGAACCAGCGCGTAATGCCCTCCAGCGGGCCTGGTCACCTGGTTGCTGACTTCAAAACTTTCGTCCTTGGCCAGGCTCAGCAGGGCTTCCTGCACCGTAAAATGATGTGACTGCGGCCCAGGCCCAGCCAGCGGTACATGCTTATAAGTCTCCCTGAGATGGCTATCGCTCTTCAGAAAAGCTGCCTCGATGCTTTCGAGCATTTGCTGCAAGCGATGGCGAGGTAACTCCTGGCAAATATAGCGGCATAGCTCTTCTTTATTTAGTTCTGCTTGGTTCATGAGCGACTCCCAGGAAGAAAAATGATCTTGTTAAACGGATTATAGGTCCATATTTTCCTGTTAACCATCCAGTTGAAACGCTCGATGTGGCGGTCACCTCATGAAATACATGGAGCAAACACAGCGCTATCACTCAATATTCTGCACCTGCTCCCTCATCTGCTCGATCAGCACCTTCAGTTCGACCGCGCAGCGGGTGGATTCGGCGACGACCGACTTCGAGGAGAGGGTGTTGGCTTCGCGGTTGAGTTCTTGCATGAGGAAATCGAGGCGGCGGCCTTTGGGGCCTTTTTGCTTGAGCTGGCGGCGCACTTCCTCGACGTGAGCACCTAAGCGGTCGAGCTCTTCGTCTACGTCGGCCTTTTGCGCTACCAGCACCAGCTCGGCTTCCAGACGTTGGGGGTCGAGCTCGGTCTTGGCGCTCTCCAAACGCTCCAAGAGCTGGGCGCGCTGACGTTCGAGGATCTGCGGTAATAAGCTGCGCACCGTCGCGACCTGTTCGCTCACCGCATTGAGGCGAGCGGTGATCATCTCGGCAAGCTTTCCGCCTTCGCGAGCGCGGGCGTCGATGAGTTCATCGAGGGCTTGGCCAAACAGCGTCTTGGCGGCGGCGACGATGGCGTCGTGATCGAGCGTCTGCCCCACCATGACGCCAGGCTGGTTGAGCAGTTCGAGCGTTGTCGGTGGCGTGGCGCTCGGCACCTGCTGCTGGATGACGGCGAGGGCATCGGCGATCTCTTGGAGGCGCTCAACGTTGACCGCAGGCGCCTGATGGGCGGCATCGGTCTCGAAGCGTAGGCTGCACTCCACCTTACCGCGCGCCAGGCGCGTTCGTAGGGCGTCGCGCAGCGCGGGTTCCAGTTCGCGCAGGCCATCGGGCAGGCGAAAGTGCGGTTCCAAGTAGCGCTGGTTGACCGAGCGAATCTCGACCTGTAGCGCGCCCCAGGCACCTGCCTGCTCGGCACGGGCGAAAGCGGTCATGCTGTGGACGTGGCGGGAAGTAGCCATGGGAGCGATCCTATGCAAGGCAGGTGGTGAACGTATGGCCTCAGTCTACCCGATAAGCGCAGGCTTGAACGGCAAGACGTGTACAATGCCCCCTTTTTCTCGCTGACCCCACAAGAGGTGCCCCATGAAAGATGCCAAGCGTCCCGAGGTGATTCGCCCCAGCGCTCGCGCCGCCGATGCGCTGCGCGAGATTCGCCTGACCCGCGATTACACGCGCCACGCGGAAGGCTCGGTGCTGGTGGAGTTTGGCGATACCAAGGTGCTGTGCAACGCCAGCGTCGAGGCGGGCGTACCGCGCTGGCTGCGCGGCAAGAACCAGGGTTGGGTGACCGCCGAGTACGGCATGCTGCCCCGCGCCACCCATTCCAGAAGCGGGCGTGAAGCCAGCCACGGCAAGCAGGGCGGGCGCACCCTGGAGATCCAGCGTTTGATCGGGCGCAGCCTGCGCGCGGCGGTGAATCTCAAGAAGCTTGGTGAATTCACCATCACCGTGGACTGCGATGTCATCCAGGCCGACGGCGGCACCCGCACGGCGTCGATCACTGGCGGCTGCGTAGCGCTTGTGGATGCGATTCGCCATCTGCAGCGCGAGAAGCTGATCAAGAGCGATCCTTTCCAGCAGCTGGTTAGCGCCATCTCGGTAGGTATCTACAAAGGCGTACCGGTGGTCGACCTCGACTATCCCGAAGACAGCAAGGCCGATACCGATTTGAACGTGGTGATGACCGAAGGCGGCGGGCTGATCGAGGTGCAGGGCACCGCCGAGGCCAACGCTTTCGATCGCGCTGAGCTCAACGCCATGCTGGACTTAGCCGAAACGGCCGGTGCGCGCCTGTTCGAACACCAGCGCGAGGCGCTGGGTATTCGCGGATAAGATAGGAAGGGTGCTTGCCGCATCAACCTCGCTATACAAAGAGCCGACCCTGAGGTCGGCTCTTTGCTAGGCGGCGACGCGGGAAGCGGGGTTACAGCGCGAGATCGTACTCGACGATCAAGGGCGCGAACTCGGAGAAGGTCGCGTCCTTGTCGATCCAGGCATCGACCACGTGGCGGCGGAAGTTGGGGCCGACCAGTTGGTAGTCGAGGCGCCAGCCTTCCTGACGGCTACGCGGTACGTCCTGATCGAGCTTGGGCCACCAGGTGTACTCACCCGCATCGCGGTTGATTTCCCGGAAGGTGTCGATGAAGCCGGTCGGGCCGAGAATCTGATCCATCCACGCGCGCTCTTCCGGGCGAAAACCGGAGGTGAGCTGGTTATCGGACCAGTTGGCTAGGTCGATCGTCTTGTGGGCGATGTTCCAGGTACCGCAAATGATGTACTCACGGCGCTTACGCGCCATTTTGGTCAGATACTCTTGGTACTGATCCATGAACGCCTGTTTGGCCTTCTGGTCGCTGCCATCGGGCATCAGGAAGGTGGCGATGCTGAAGCGGTCGTAGTCCGCCTGCAGAAAGCGCCCTTCATGGTCGCACTGGGGAAAGCCCAGGCCGTACATGATGGCCTTGGGAATCTTGCGGCAGTAGAGCCCAACGCCAGCGAAACCATCCTCTTCGGCATCCAGGAAGTAGCCTTCGTAGCCTTCCGGATAGAGGATGTGGTCACCTAGTTCGAAACTTTTCGCCTTGATGTTCTGCACGCAGACCACGTCGGCATCCTGCTGAGCCAGCCAGTCCAGGAAGCCACGGTCGACGGCATCACGAATACCATTGACGTTGATGCTGGCAATTTTCATAAATCGTCCCTTTTGCGTCGCTGCTGTATGATACCCGAGGTTTAGACGTTTGGGTAAATCCAGCCGTTAAAACTTGCACTTTTGCCCCCTTTATTGTTGCCTTCCGGTCAATTTTAAAGGTGTACGCGCGCGATAGGCTCTCTTCAGCGTATGGCATCGCATGCCGCCGAGCCCGTTTTTTTCGACCCTGACCTGCGAGGATAGTCGTGGCCACCTCTTCTGCTACCGCTCTCAAACCCTATCAGCGCGAGTTCATCGCCTTCGCCATCGAGCAGGGCGTGCTCAAATTCGGCGAATTCACGCTCAAATCAGGCCGGGTGAGCCCTTACTTCTTCAATGCCGGGCTATTCCAGACCGGCCGCGCCCTGGCGCGGTTGGGACGCTTCTACGCCCAGGCGATCATCGAGAGCGATGTGCGTGCCGACGTGCTTTTCGGCCCCGCCTACAAGGGCATTCCACTAGCCGCCGTTACCGCTGCGGCCTTGGCCGATCACCACGATCGCGACATGCCTTACGCCTTCAACCGTAAGGAAGCCAAGACCCACGGCGAAGGTGGCAACATCGTCGGCGCGCCGCTCTCCGGTGATATCCTGATCATCGACGACGTGATCACCGCCGGTACCGCGATCCGCGAAGTGATGACGCTGATCGACGCGGCAAAGGCGCGCGCGGCGGGCGTGATCATCGCGCTAGACCGCCAGGAGCGCGGCCAGGGCGAGCAGAGCGCCATTCAAGAGGTAAAAGCGCAGTACGGCATCGAAGTAGTCAGCATCGTGACGCTGGCCGATGTTCTGGCCTATCTCGACACCCACGCCGGTGACACCATGCAGCCCCACGCCGAGGCAATTCGCGCTTACCGCGCCGCCTACGGCGTGTGAAGATTCCCCGCCCCGGCAAATCCCTGCTGCCGCCAGGCCTCGAAGCTCACCAGCGCGACGGCGTTGGAAAGGTTGAGGCTGCGGTTGTTGGGCTGCATGGGAATGAGGAGCTTGTTGGCCTCGGGAATGGCGGCGTGGGCCTCGCTGGATAGCCCCGCCGTCTCCGAGCCGAACAGCAGCACGTCGCCGGGTTCGAACGCCACCTCGCTGTAGGCACGGTTGCCGCGCGTGGTTAGCGCCCACAGACGCCGCCCCTGCATGGCGGTTAAAAACGTCGTAAAATCGGCGTGCCGTGTAACGTTGGCGAGATCGCGGTAATCGAGTCCGGCGCGGCGTAGCTTCTTCTCTTCCAAGTCGAAGCCCAGCGGCTCGATCAAATGCAGCCGACAGCCATTGTTGGCGACTAGCCGCATGATGTTGCCGGTATTGGGCGCCATGCGCGGCTCGAAGAGCGCTATTTCGAACATCACGTGCCCTGTTCGTCGAAGAAATCGGTCATCGAAAATGGGGCTGGTCCTGCCAGCCGCTGCCGATTGTAGATGAAAAATCGCCGAGGATAACCTGCTCCATGACGCCGACGACTTCTCAACGCCTTCAACGCCTCAACCCGCGCCAGCAGGAAGCGGTGAAATACATCGATGGCCCCTGCCTGGTATTGGCCGGCGCAGGCTCGGGCAAGACTAGCGTGATCACCACCAAGATTGCCTACCTCGTGCAGGAGTGCGGGATGAGCGCCCGGCGCATTGCTGCGGTCACCTTCACCAACAAGGCCGCCCGCGAGATGAAAGAGCGCGTGGGACAGATGCTCAAGGGCCGCGAAGGCCACGGGCTCACCGTCTCGACCTTCCATACTCTGGGGCTCAACATCATTCGCGCCGAGCTCAAGACGCTGGGCTACAAAGCGGGCTTCTCGCTGTTCGACCCGGAAGACGCTAAAGCGCTACTGCGCGACTTGATGAACAAGGACGCCCAGGTCGATGCCGAGCAGATCAATTCGGTGCAGAGCAAAATTTCTCAGTGGAAGAACGACCTGGTGCTGCCGGGCCAGGCGCTCTCCTTTGCCGAGAACGAGGACGAGCAGTTCGCCGCGCGGGTCTATGAAGCCTATAACCGCCATCTGAAAGCCTACAACGCAGTGGATTTCGACGATCTGATCCTGCTGCCCGTCGTGCTTTTGCAAAACGACCCAGAGGCGCTCGCGCGCTGGCGGCGTAAGATTCACTACATGCTGGTGGACGAGTACCAGGACACCAACGTCTCGCAGTACCTGCTGGTAAAACTGCTGATGGCCGAGCGCGCCACTTTCACCGTGGTCGGCGACGACGATCAGTCGATCTACGCCTGGCGCGGCGCGCGCCCGGAGAACCTGGTGACGCTAGGTGAGGACTTCCCCCGCCTCAAGGTGATCAAGCTCGAACAGAACTACCGCTCCACCGGCACCATCCTGCGCGCGGCCAATACCTTGATTGCCAACAACCCCCACGTTTACGACAAGACGCTGTGGTCGGAAATGGGCGACGGCGCGCCGATTCGCGTCGTGGTCAACCGCCACGAGGAAGCCGAGGCCGAGCGCGTAGCGAGCGAAATACTCACCCGGCGCATCAAGGAGTCCGCCTCCTGGCGCGACTTCGCCGTGCTCTACCGAGGCAACTTCCAGGCAAGGCTTTTGGAGTTGAAGCTCCAGCACTACCAGATTCCCTACAAGCTCTCTGGCGGCACCTCGTTTTTCTCGCGTAACGAGATCAAGGACGCCATGGCCTACCTGCGCCTTTTGATCAACCCGGCGGACGACAACGCCTTTTTGCGCATCGTCAACGTGCCGCGCCGCGAGGTGGGACCTAACACCGTCGAGAAACTCGCCAACTACGCCACCGAGCGCTCGATCTCGCTGTTCGCTGCCTGCCACGAACTGGGGCTCGAGCAGGTGCTGCCGACCCGCGCCACGGAGCGACTTTCGCGCTTCACCCACTTTATCGACGGCGTGCGCAAACGCATGGACCAGGGCGACGCCATCGCCGCCATTCGCGACATGCTGCGCGACATGGATTACGAAGCTTGGCTCTACCAGAACGCTAGCGCCCCGACCATCGCCGAACGGCGTATGGCCAACGTGTGGATTCTGATCGATCAGCTCGAGAAGTCGCTCAACCGCGATCCGGAAGAGGAGGCGGATTCCACCGCCACGGAAACCGACGGCGTCGAGGCGGCGATTTCGCGGCTGGTGCTGCGCGATATTCTCGAACAGCAGGCCGAAGAGGACGACTCCGACCGCGTGCAGCTTTTGACCATGCACGCCTCCAAGGGGCTGGAGTTTCCCCACGTCTATCTTATGGGCCTGGAGGAGGACCTGCTGCCCCACCGCAACGCCATCGAGGTGGGCACGGTCGAGGAGGAGCGACGTTTGGCCTACGTGGGCATTACCCGCGCGCGGCGCACCTTGACCATGACGCTCGCCCGCCAGCGCAAAGCCTATGGCGAGCTGATGGACTGCCAGCCGAGCCGCTTTCTCGATGAGTTGCCGCCGGAAGATCTCGAATGGGAAGGCCGCGCCGACAAGGAAGACCCGGACAAGAAGCAGGCGCGCGGTAAAGATGCCATCGCCGGGCTACGCTCGCTGCTGGGATAAATTCCCGCACCCAGAAAAACTATCCACAGGTGCTCGTTAACACCTGCCTGTGGGTAGTTTTTTTTGGAGGTGAAAAGCGCTGCGTGTTACTCCACCTGCTCGACCATGTAATCGACGATTGCCTCGATCTCTTCGTCGCTCAAGCGCGGGTTGCCTCCACGGGCAGGCATCGCGCCAATGCCTCTGATGGCACCTTCGTAAAGCGTTTCCATGCCTTTATCCAAATAGCCAACCCAAGAGGCGCTATCACCCAGCACGGGCGCTCCAGCAATGCCGGAGCGGTGGCAGGCAGCGCAGCCAGCGCTTGAGTAGAGCGCCTCGCCATCGAGGCGGGGTAAGGCTTCCTCCTCAGGTGTACCGGCTTCGGGCGTATCGGCTTCAGACGCCGCCACTTCAGGTGGCGGCGCATCGGGGCCACAGGCTTGGCCCTGCACGCATAGCTGCCCGGTAGGGGCGATACGCTCGATGATAGCTTGGCGCTCGGCCTCGTTTTCGCTAGCGAGCGCGACGTTCACCGAGAAAAGTGACAACGTCATCAAAATGCCCATGACCTGCGCGAATGTCTTGCTCACCGCCTCTCCTCTCTTGCCAGCGTCTTGCCAGCGTGAAACGTCCTCCCAACGATACGCGTTGGAAGGCTGGCCGGAAGTATACCTCGATTGGAAAGACGGCTATTGATCGCGCGCAAAGAGCGCGACGTTAGAAGATGAGATTGAAGATGCCGGTCAGCGTCAGAAGGCCAACGACGAAGATGAAGATGATGATCCATAGAATGATTTTCATGCCACACTCCTTATGTCATGTGTCCTGCAGTTTGATCTTAAACGGTCGATGATGGCGAGGCTCCATTGGAGGGCGAATCCTAACGCCTCGATCAACGTAACACCGTCAGTATAGAAGAAAAAACAAACCGTTGGCGCAGCATCGTTCTTTGCGTTGATCTCAACGCCCGAGTTGAGCCACTATCACGACCTGTACTCGTCAACAGTGAGGCCGCGCGGGTAAGCGCCGCCTGGGAAAGGAGCCGTTCATGCGCTTACTGCTGGTGGAAGACGACGCCAGCTTGTCCTCGGGCATTCGCCTGGCGCTCAAGCCGGAGCACTACACCGTCGATCATCTCGACGATGGCCCGAGTGCGCTCGTAGCACTCAAGGAGGCCGAGCCCTTCGACGCGGTGATCCTCGATCTTGGCCTGCCGGGGCTGGATGGCTTACAGATCATCAAGGCCGTACGCCGTCACGGCAGTCAAATTCCCATTTTGGTTCTCACCGCACGCGATGCCATCGACGACCGCATTGCCGGGCTCGATGCCGGGGCCGACGACTATCTGGTCAAACCCTTCGAAGTGGAGGAGTTGAAAGCGCGCTTACGCGCCCTGCTGCGTCGAAGCCAAGGGCAGCTCGATAGCCATATCGAGTGCCGCGGCCTGCGCCTTGATCCCGTGACCATGAGCGTCAGCTACCAAGATCATCCCGTGGCGCTCTCACGCCGAGAGTTCACCTTGCTGCAGGAGTTCATGAGTCATCCAGATCGGGTGTTTAGCCGCGATACGCTCACCAGCCTGATTTACGGCTGGGATGAAGACGTCGAGAGCAACGCTATCGAGGTCCACATCCACCATCTGCGGCGCAAACTCTTTCCCGACGTGATTCGTACGCTGCGCGGCATTGGCTACGTCATGGATCGTCACGCCCAGGAGGGCGAGCGGTGAGCTCGATTCGCCAGCGGACCTTGGGGCTGACGCTGCTGATTTTCGTCCTCAGCGTCATGGTCATCAGCGTCATCAGCTACCGCTACGCCACCCACGAAATTCAGCGCCTGCACGACGACAACCTCGCCCGCCAGGCGCACCTACTGGGCGAGCTGCTACAAACGCCCATCCCCCCGGCGTATCGACGCGCCTTGCTCGAAAGCATTGAAAATACCTTACAGACCGAGCAGCGTAACGCCGACGGCCTGGCGTTCCAGCTCTGGGAAGGAGAGGCGCTGCTGCTGCGCTCGGCCGATGCGCCGCCCGCCTCGATGAGCGATCAGCCCAGCGGCTATGCGCGGCAAACCTATCAAGATCAGGTGTGGCAGTCCTACGCTCTTCCCCTGGCCGACGGCGAGCGCCGCATCATCGTTGGCGAGCGCAACGACGTTCGCGCCAGCCTGGTTCGCCAAGTCGCGCTGCGCACGCTGCTGCCCGAGTTTCTTGGTCTGATCATTTTGACGGTACTGCTATGGTGGAGCATCGGCTGGGGGCTGGCGCCGCTATCGCGCTTGGCGGCGCTGATTAGAAGCCGCGATCCGCAGAATTTACAGCCGTTCACGCTCTCGCCGCTCCCGCGCGAACTGGCGACGATTTCGGGTGCTCTCAACCGCCTGCTGGTCCGCGTTCAGCGCCTGCGTGAGCGCGAGACCCGCTTCATCGCCGACGCCGCCCACGAACTGCGCACGCCACTGGCCGTGCTCGATCTGCACGCCCAGAATGCCTTGGCCGCCGACAACGCCGCCGACCGTCAAGAAGCGCTCGAACACCTGCGCCAAGGTGTGACGCGTTCGACCCACCTGGTCAGCCAGCTGCTAACCCTGGCGCGCCTGGATCCCGACGAAAACAGCCTACCTCGGCGCTGCATCGACGCGCGAGAGGAGGTGCGCGATACCCTATCGAAGCTCACACCCTTGGCCAAACAGCAGCGCCACGAGCTCTATCTCGACGTCGATGACACCGCCGACTGGCGCTTGGCCGAGACGCCCGGTGCCGTCGGCACACTGGTGCAGAACCTGGTCGGCAACGCCATTCAGCACTCACCGCCCGAAGGCACCATCCGCGTGGCCTTGAGTGCGACAAAAGCAGCCCTGACGCTTATCGTCGACGACGAGGGCCCCGGCATTCCCGCCCACGAACGCAAGGCGGTGACCCAGCGCTTCCATCGCGCCGGACCGGGCGCAGGCTCAGGGCTTGGTCTCTCCATCGTCGAGCGTATCGTCAGCCAGCACGGCGGCACGCTGGCCTTCGACGAGGCGCCAAGCGGCGGTCTGCGCGTGGCGGTTTCCTTGCCCCGCCATCTCGATACGCTACCAATGGACGAGCCCTCGAGCGAATAGTGCGACGAATCGTCGCGGGTCTTAAGATTGCGGTAAGAATCACCTGCAACTCTTAGGGTACTAGGCCAATCGGTCTCATACGGCTGGCCACCTATAACAGGAGGTACCCCCGATGAACCAAGTTGCATTCAAACCCAAAACGTTGATTCAGTTCACTCAAAGCCCGCGCATCGCAATGCCTGCGGCGAAGGACGTCACACTCGAAAGCTCGGCGGCATTGCTGTTGACCGACTTCACTCAGGTGAAGCCACAAACCGTGGATGCCGATACCTCGGTCGAAGAAGCCAACCTCAAGATGCGCTATACCGGCGTTCGTCTGCTCTTCGTCAACGACCGCGACCAGCACTGCATCGGTCTTATCACCTCCCGCGAGATCGTGGGCACCCGGCGCATCAATCTAGCCATGCAGCAGCGCAGCCTGACCCGTGACGAAGTGACGGTATCGATGATCATGACGCCCTGGAACACGCTTAGCGCCATGCCGCTGGACAAGCTCTCCGCGCTCACCATCGAAGAGCTGATGCGGGTCATGGAAGACGTTACCGAGCAGCACCTGCTGGTCACCGAGTACAACGACAAGCACGAAGTCACCGTACGCGGTCTGGTCTCTGCTACCGACATTCAAAACACCCTGGGCAAGAAGCTCACTGTCGTGCCCATGGCACGTAGCTTCGCCGATATCTGCCACGTGGTAACCGGCCACGACCTGTAACCAGATTTAAAACGATACGGAAAGGTTTATGGTTTCACTCGGCGTGGTACGTCTCCCCCTTATATGACCACGTCGAGTTTTTATCCTAAAAAGCCTCTCGCCGAACATCGGCGAGAGGCTTTTTTTCTTCACTTAACTAACGGTTAAAGCCTTGTGCTTAAAACCTTATGCCTAAAGCCTGGCTGTTTAAAACATCGAAGCATTGAGCCACAGATGCACGGCGATGCTTGCGGCATAGCCCAGCAAGATGGCCGGCGCCCAGCGCAAGTGGCCAACGAAGGTGTAGATACCGCGCGCCTGGCCCATTAGCGCCACGCCCGCCGCCGACCCCATGGCCAGCACGCTACCACCGACGCCTGCGGTCAGGGTGATCAAGAGCCAGTTACCCGTAGTCATGTCGGGTGCCATGGAGAGCACGGCGAACATCACCGGAATGTTATCCACCACTGCCGAGATCAAGCCCAGAACGACGTTGGCCCACACCGGGTTCCAACTGCCGTAGAGCGTTTCCGACAGCAGGCCAAGGTAGCCCAGAAACCCCAAGCCGCCGACGCACATTACCACTCCGTAGAAGAACAGCAGCGTGTCCCACTCGGAGCGGGCGATCCGGCTAAAGATATCGAAAGGTACGACGCTACCGAGCTGTTCGAGCTTCTTCCAGTCGCCGCGGCGCGAGTAGCGCTCGCGCTTGCGCTCCAGCGAGCGCGGCAGGCTCTTGCGCAGGTAATAGCCAAAGAACTGCAATAGGCCCAAGCCAAACATCATGCCGGCCGCTGGCGGCAGGTGCAGCATCGAGTGGCACAGCACCGAAATGGCGACGGTGATCAAGAACAACACAATGATGCGCCGCGCCCCGCGCTTGAGCCAGACCCGCTCGGTCAGAGCCGCGGGCTGACGGTTGACGATGAAGAAGTTCATGATCACCGCAGGTACCATGAAGTTGACGATAGCGGGCAATAAGAGTGCAAAGAAGCCGCCGAAAGGCACCTGCCCCGCCTGCCAGACCATTAGCGTAGTGATATCGCCAAAGGGGCTGAAAGCGCCGCCTGCGTTGGAAGCGACGACGACGTTGACGCAGCAGAGGCTAATGAACTTGTTGTCGTTTTCGGCCACTTTCAACACCACCGCGCACATCAGCATGGCGGTGGTCATGTTGTTGGCAATCGACGAGATCCAGAAAGCCAGAAAGCCGGTGATCCAGAACAGGCTGCGGTAGCTAAAGCCCGTGCGCACGAGCCACGCACGCAGGGCGTCGAACACGCGCCGCTCTTCCATGGCGTTGATGTAGGTCATCGCCACCAGCAAGAAGAGCAGAAGCTCGGTGTACTCTAGAAGCGTTTCGCGAAAGGCCGTCTCGGCCTCGTCGGGAAGCCCAGCCTGCACGTAGACGTAAGCCACCATCGCCCAGATAAGACCCGCCGCAACCAGCACGGGCTTGGACTTACGCATGTGCAGGATCTCTTCGAGCATGACCAGCAAATAGGCCAGCAAAAAGATCACCACCGAGGCGATGCCGACGAACGATCCCGTCAACGGAAGCGTGCCGACCTCGGCAGCAAACACTGAGGTGGAAAAAAAGGAGGAGAACAGCAAAAAGCAGGTAACAGCAAGTAGCCAAACACCTCGGCGCAGTGTGAGCCGAAGTGCAAGGTCGTGAGGAGAAGTCATGTGGCGTGTCCTTGGCGGAGCGTGAGAAAGCCGGGGGACCCACACGAAACACGCCCGATGCTCGCAGGCGCTTTCACGTGAGCGGCTAAATGATAAGCACCCTAAAGTCCTGCTGCAACGCACCGCGCGACTATTTTTTGACTCTTTCTGCCAGAGGAGTAGAGCGCAACGCGGCGTATCGTTTAGAGCACTTTTCTATCAAGGAGTTAAGTTTAAAAAGCTCTTTTAACATCATAGCGCGCAAGACATATGCTTTGCATATGTACAAAACATTGCTATGGTGTATTTAGGCTTAGAAAGGGAGAAGAACGAGGATGCGTACCGTCTCAATTTTCAAAAATGGCAAAAACCAAGCCGTTCGGCTGCCTGCCGATATGGCCTATGAGGGTATTGGGGAACTCGAAATATCTCGTGAGGGCGACGTGATCACGCTGCGTCCCGTACGCCCTTCCTGGGGCACGCTATTAGAATTGCCCAAAGCCGACGACGACTTCCTCCAACAGCGTGTTTCCATCGTGAGCGACGAAGGCAGGTTCGAGCCGTGACCACCTTCATGCTAGATACCTGTATTTGCGCTTATCTAATGCGCGAGCACCCCGCCCAGGTAATCCATCGCCTATCCACCGAGGTAGAGCACGGTAGCCGTATCGTGATATCGGCCATCACCTATGCGGAAATGCGCTACGGACAAATCGGAAAGAAGGCCTCCCCCAAGCATAAAACGTTGATAGATGCCTTCGTCGAGCGCTTGGATGCCGTTCTCGCTTGGGATCAAGGGGCAGTAGACGCCACCATCGATATCGCGAGAACGTTAACCAAAAAAGGCACCCTCATTGGCACCAATGACACTGCCATTGCTGGGCACGCCATAGCCTCTGACTGTACGCTCGTCACCCATAACGTTCGCGAATTCAGCCGCGTTCCTCAGCTCGTTTATCAAGATTGGGCACAGCTCGACGATACTCACTAAGGCTACCGCGCCCTCCCTCTTCTACCCTCTTTTACTCCACCGTTACGCTCTTGGCCAAATTACGCGGCTGATCGACATCGGTGCCCTTGAGCACGGCGACGTGGTAACTCAGAAGCTGCAGCGGCAAAGTGTAGAGCAGCGGCGTGAGAGACTCGTGGATAACAGGCACGCCGAGTACACGCACGTCTTGCTGATCGCGAATGCCGATGCTCTCCTCGGCGAAGACGAAGAGTTGCCCGCCGCGGGCGCGCACCTCTTGGAGGTTGGACTTGAGCTTTTCCAACAGATCGTCGTTGGGGGCGACCGAAATTACCGGCATTTCGCTGTCGACCAGCGCCAGCGGCCCGTGCTTGAGCTCACCCGCGGGGTAAGCCTCGGCGTGAATGTAGGAGATTTCCTTGAGCTTGAGCGCGCCTTCCAGCGCAATCGGGTAGTGCGCGCCACGGCCCAAGAAGAGCGCGTGATGCTTCTCGGCAAAGGCTTGGGAGAGCGCTTCGATGGCGCCATCCAAGGCGAGCGCCTTTTGGCATACGCGGGGGAGCGTTTTGAGCGCGGCGACGATCTCGGCCTGCTCGGCGCGCTGAGCATCGTCGAGCCCTTGCGCTTTGCCCATGGCCAGCGTCAGCAGCATTAGCGCCACCAGTTGGGTGGTGAAAGCCTTGGTCGAGGCCACGCCGATCTCCGGGCCCGCGCGGGTCATCAGGGTAAGATCGGATTCGCGCACCAGCGAACTGCCCGGCACGTTACAGATCGCTAGGCTGCCGATATAGCCAAGCGTCTTGGCGAAGCGCAGCGCGGCCAGGGTATCGGCGGTCTCGCCCGATTGAGATAGCGTGACGAAGAGCGTGTCATCCAACACCACCGGATGGCGGTAGCGGTACTCCGAGGCCACTTCCACCTGTACCGGCACCCCGGCGTAGCGCTCCAGCCAGTAACGCGCCACAAGCCCGGCATGGTAGCTCGTCCCACAGGCAATGATGTGCACCTGGCGCGCACGCGCGAAGAGCGCCTGGGCCTCGGGGCCAAAGCTCTCGACGAGCACGCCCTCCTCGCTCAGTCGACCCTCCAGTGCGGTGGCGATCACCTCGGGCTGCTCGAAGATCTCCTTGAGCATGAAGTGGCGATATTCGCCTTTATGCGCCGCCCCATCGCCGTGCTCGAAGGTGTGCACCGGACGCTCGACGGCGCGGCCGCTGCGATCACGGATACGTATCTCGCCCAGGCCGCGAAGCTCCACCACGTCGCCCTCTTCGAGGTAGATGAAGCGGTCGGTGACCTGCAAAAGCGCCAGCGGATCGGAGGCGAGAAACGCCTCATCGATACCCACGCCCACCACCAGCGGGCTACCCTGGCGCGCGCCCACCACGACATCTGGCTCATGGGTGCTGATCAACCCCAAGGCGTAGGCGCCGCCCAGCTCGCTTACGATCTGCGCGGTGGCGTCGAAAAGGGTAAGCCCCTGTTGGATGCGCTCGAACATCAAGTGCGCGATCACTTCGGTATCGGTTTCGGAGGTGAAGGAGTAGCCCTTTGCCTCTAACCGCGCCTTCAAGCGCTCGTAGTTCTCGATGATGCCGTTATGCACCACCGCGATCTGTTCGTAGCTATGGTGGGGATGGGCGTTGGCCTCAGAGGGCTTACCATGGGTCGCCCAACGGGTGTGGGCAATGCCGGTATGCCCAGGCAACGCGCCCGCGGCAAGCTGAGCGTCGAGCGCGGCCACTTTGCCCAGCGCCCGTTTGCGCGTCAGCGCACCGGCATCGATGACCGACATGCCAGCGGAGTCGTAGCCCCGATACTCTAGGCGTCTGAGCCCCTCCAGCAAGATGCCCTGTACGTTGCGCTGTGCAACGGCGGCGACGATGCCACACATAGCCCTTCTCCTCGTTAACGATCAGTGACGCTTGGCCGGGCGCGGCCACTGCGGTTTTTCCAACTGGCGGCTGCGGGTCACGGCCAGAGCATGGTCGGCAACGTCCTTGACAATGGTCGAACCCGCGCCCACCGTCGCGCCCTTGCCGATCGCCACCGGCGCGACCAGCGCGCTGTTAGAGCCGATGAAGGCTTCGTCACCGATCTCGGTACGGTGTTTGTTGGCGCCATCGTAGTTACAGGTGATCGTTCCCGCGCCGACGTTGACGTCTCGACCCAGCCGCGCATCACCGACGTAGCTCAGATGGTTGATCTTACTGCCTTCGCCCACGTCGGCGTTCTTGGTTTCGACGAAGTTGCCCACCTTGGCCTGAGCACCCAGGCGCGTACCTGGACGCAGCCGCGCGTAGGGGCCGATCTGGTTGTGTCCTGCCGCCACACTCTGCTCAACGATGCTGTGCGAGTGAACCACGCTCTGGGCGCCGATGGTGCTCTGCTTGATTACGCAGTAAGGGCCGATATGCACCCCTTCGCCCAGTTCCACTTCGCCCTCGAAGACGCAGCCAACGTCGATGAAGACGTCATGACCGCAGGTCAAACTGCCACGAACGTCGAGCCGCGCAGGATCGGCCAGGGCCACGCCCTGCTCCATTAACGCCTCGGCAAGCTGTTGCTGATAGGCGCGTTCGAGCTTGGCCATCTGGGCGCGGTTGTTGATGCCTTCCACCTCAAGAGCGCTACTTGGCTCGGCAGTGGCCACCTGAATACCCTCGGCGGCGGCCAGCGCAATCAGATCGGTAAGGTAGTACTCGCCCTGGGCGTTATCGGACGAGAGCTGGGGCAGCCAGCGTTTGAGCTGGGCAGCCGTCATCGCCATGATGCCGGTGTTGCACTCGGTGATGGCAAGCTCATCGGGCGAGGCATCCTTCTGCTCGACGATGGCGACCGCCTCCCCTGCCGCATTACGCACGATGCGACCGTAGCCGGTGGGGTCTTCCAACCTCACCGTGAGCAGTCCCATGCGCTGCTCGTCGACCTGGGCAAGCAGTTGGGTGAGCGTGTCGCGACGAATCAGCGGCACATCACCATAGAGCACCAATACCTTGCCAATGCCTAGGTGATCCACCGCCTGGGCGACGGCGTGGCCGGTACCCTTCTGCTCGGCCTGCAGGGCAAAGCTCACGTTTCGCTCGGCAAGCGCTGCCTTGAGTTGATCGGCGCCGTGGCCGACGACCACGTGCAAACGATCAGGGTTCAGCGCCGTGGCCGTATCCAACACGTGCTGAACCAGGGGTTTTCCAGCCAGCGTATGCAGCACCTTGGGCAGCGCAGAGCGCATCCGAGTGCCCTTTCCGGCGGCGAGAATCACGACGTCCAGTTCTGTCATTGCATTGATCTCTTCATTGATCGCTCAAGTGATCGGTTTCGATTGCATTCAAGCCGCTCTCGACCGGGGTGATGCCGGGAAAGCGTTCGATGCCCAGCGCGTCGATACGTTCGGCGCCGAAGTAGTCGATGAAGCCGGGGCTTGCCAGGCTTTGCCAGTCGTCGCCGTCGCTGACCAACAAGAGCACCTTTAACTCGTTGTCGAGTGCCATCGTCATGGCGTCCTCCTCGCCCACCACCAGCAGCGCCGTGGCCCAGGCGTCCGCCCAGGCATTGGAGGGGTGAATCACCGTGACCGAGGCGAGCCGGTGGGTCACCGGGCGCCCCGTGCGCGGATCGATGGTATGCGAGAAGCGCTGGCCATCGACCTCGTAGTAGTTACGGTAGTCGCCGGAGGTGGCCACCGACATGTCGTGTAGCGGCACGATATGCTGCGCCTCGGGCGCTCCGCTCTGGGGCGTTTCGATGCCCACGCGCCAGGGCGTCTGCTCATCGTCGCGATAGCCGCGTGCGAGCATTTCGCCGCCGATATTGACCAGATAGTTCTCGATGCCCTGCTGGTCGAGGTAGGCGCCCACGCGGTCGGTGCCGTGCCCTTTGGCCACCCCCGAAAGATCGACGAAAACATCGCGGGTGCGGCGCGCCTGCATCAAGGTGGTGTCGACGTCGACGGCGTCATAGCCCACTTCGGCTAGGCGCGCGGCCAGCACCTCGTCGTCGGGAATTTCATGAGGCCGGGCGCCGGGGCCGAAACTCCACAGATTGACCAGGTTGCCCACGGTGACGTCGAAGGCGCCATCGCTTTGCTCGGCTACCGCACGGCTAATGGCGAGTACGTCGATCAGCTCGTTGGAGAGGGGCTGCCACTCATTTAGCGGCGCCTGGTTGAAGGCGACCAGCTCCGAATCGTCGCGGTAGGTGGACATCGCCGCATCGACGCTATCGAGCTCGGCCTTGAATCCCGCTTCGAGCTCCTGAGCACGGCCCTGGGTCAGTGGATCGCCAATGGTGACCTGATAAAAGGTGCCAAAGATCTCACCATCGAGGTGAACCGGCGACTCCAAGGGACGATCGTTCTCGGAACAGCCGCTAAGCCACAGCAGTGCCAATGCCGCCAAGGCCATACGTCCCTTGGTCTTGCCGACGGCACAATTGCCTGCCGCGCTAGGTGTGAATGAAGTCATAAGCGTGCTCTCTCGATACGAGATTCAGACATAAAAGAACCAGAGAAGCCAAGCGCCGAACAGCACCCGGTAGACGACGAAGGGCTGCATGCCCAGCTTCTTGATCACGGCGAGAAAATAGTGAATGCAGAGGTAGGCGAAAAGCCCCGACAGCAGCGTTCCAACGCCGAGCGTCAGCCAATCGATAGGGTCGGGCTGGCGGATAAGCTCGATGGCTTCGAGCCCTCCGGCCAAGACGATGACCGGAATGGAGAGCAAAAAAGAGAAACGCGCCGCCCCTTCACGGCTCATACCGACCATCAGCGCAGCGGTCATGCTGATGCCCGAACGCGACGTGCCGGGAATAAGCGCCAGCACCTGGGCAAAGCCGATGATCAGCGCGTCTTTCAACCCCATTTGATACTCGCTGCGCGTATCGCGCTTGAAAAAGTCGGCATAGCCAAGCAACAACCCGAAGACGATCAAGCTGAGAGCGATGATCAGCGTCGAGCGCATGTACAAAGAGATGAAATCGCGCAAAAGAAAGCCGACGATACACACTGGAAGCGTCGCGACCACCACCCATAGGGCAAGGCGAGCGTCGTCGTCTACGCCCTTGCCCCCCAAGGCGCGTAGCGCACTGTACGCCATGCGTAAGATCTCGTGGCGAAAATAGACGATGACGGCGGTGAGACTGCCAACGTGCAGGGCGACATCGAAGGCCAAGCCTTGATCCTGCCAATCGGTGAGCACGGGGACGAGAATCAGGTGGGCGGAGCTCGAAACGGGCAGAAATTCGGTCAGTCCCTGCACCGCTGCCAACACCACTACTTGTAACCAATCCATCCGCTATTCCCTTGAAAGAGGCTCGTCGACGCCTCGTATCTCACCGATACGCAGGCGAACAAGGATACACGCCCTCATTGAGGTTGTCCGCCATCGCGCGGTACCCCCGTGAGGAGAAACGCCGCCGTATCGAACCGGGAGAGATTAAGAGAATCGCAGCGAGTGCGCTACACTAGGGGCCTAGCGCATGACGCTCGTCAGGTAGACCATGACTCAGACCGCTGATTCCTCTCTCCCAAGACCCGCCACTGCCCACGATACTGCCGCCGACAAGGCGCTGCAGAGCCGCGATGCCAAACGCGTGACCTATATTGGCTCCTGGCTCGATGCGCTGCTGAGTCTAGTGAAGGTCGTGGTTGGCTTTATGGTGGGCTCGGCGGCGCTGGTAGCCGATGGCATTCACTCGCTCTCCGATTTGATCACCAATGGCTTCGTGCTCGCCGCGCTCCACTACGGGCGCCAAGAGCCCGATACCGACCACCAGTACGGCCACGGGCGCATCGAAACGCTGACCACGCTGCTGCTCGGCAGCGTATTGATCTTCGTGGCAGGCGGCATCGCCTGGTCGAGCATCGACCGTCTGATCGGCGGCCAGCTCGCCACCGCCCCAGGGCTTTTCGCCATCGGCGTGACCGTGGCGGCCCTGGTCTCCAAAGAGTGGATCTTTCGTTACACCATGCGCGTGGCCAAGCGGGTCAAATCGCGGCTGTTGGAGGCCAATGCCTGGCACTCGCGCAGTGACGCCATGTCCACTGCCGTGGTGTTGGTCGCGCTGATCGGCGCTCAGTTCGGCCTGGGTTGGCTGGATGCGGTCGCCGCCGTGGTGGTGGGGCTATTGGTGGGTAAAGTCGGTTGGGACCTGCTGTGGGAGTCGGCGCGTGAGCTAGTGGATACGGCGCTACCCGAAGACGTGCAGCAGCAGATGCATGCGGTGGCCTGCAAGGTGCCAGGTGTCGATAGCGTTCACGATCTACGCACCCGTCAATCCGCTGGCTGGGTAATGGTCGATCTGCATATCGTGGTCGGGCCCAAGATCACCGTCTCGGAGGCTCACGAAATCGGCAACGAGGTGAGCCGACGCCTGCGGCAGGCGTTTCCCGATCTCACCGACGTAATTTTTCATATCGACCCCGAAGACGACGCCGGTGCCGGTGACCCTAGCCGTCTTCCGGGCCTGCCCCTGCGCCCCGAGGTGGAAGCCGCTCTCGACGCCCGCTGGTACATGCACCCTGTCTGGCGCACCCTGGACGACTTTCAGCTGCACTACCTGGGCGACAAGGTCTCGGTCTCGTTGATCATCGGCGACGCCGTTCAACAGCCGCCGCAGTGCCTGGCCAGCCAGCTCAAGGCGCTGGCCAGCGATATCGAGTGGCTAGGGCACGTCGAAGTGCTGTTCATTACCCGAGCGGCAAGCAGCCCACTGCGCTGAACAATCTGGCTGGACCACTGTCCCAAAGCGCTGGTGCCCGTTGGGCATTCGCTAATGCTCTACCTACTTCTTACATCTCACTACTTTTTATACGCTCTGGACGACATGGACGCGCTCAATCTCGCTCTTTTCGAACTGCTCAACGCCTCCCCCGAGGCGCCTAGCTGGCTGATCATGCTGGCTCATGCCTGCGCCTCGGACATCATCTTGGCCATTCCTGCACTGCTGGTGGTTGGCTGGCTACGCGGCGATGCCCGCGTCAAGCAGCCGCTCCTCGAGGCATTCATCGCTACGCTTGCCGCCCTTACGGTTAGCTGGGCCATCGGTACATTGTGGCCTACGCCGCGTCCTTTCATGGTGCCCATTGGTGAGCACCTTCAGGCCCATGCACCTACGCCCGCCTTCCCCAGCAATCATCTTACGATCATGCTGACCATGGCCTTCAGCCTCACCCTTCACGACGCCACACGGCGTATCGGCCACGTGCTGCTGCTGCTTGCTCTTCCGGTGGCCTGGGGACGCATCTTCCTCGGCGTGCACTTCCCCCAGGACATGATCGGCGCGCTGCTGCTGGCGCCCGTCATCGCCGCTCTGACGGGGCTCTCGCGCGCGTGGTGGGTAACGCCCTTTTACGACCGCGTGGCCTACCGCTGGTACGCCAGGCTCTTTGCCCCGCTGATCGTGCGCGGCTGGGTCAAGCCTTAAGGCGGCATATATAATTTAAAGAGTTACTTACATAGAATTTTGAACTCCCTGTAATGCCCCTTGGTTTCTGCACACCTCATTCAGTTAATGAGAGATGTGCAGAAACCAAGGGGCATTACATTTCGGCAGTAAATTCATTTATGTATCAATGTGAGTCTCTTATAAATCAGACTATAAGGTAAATAAGCAGACTTAAAAGCATTAATGCATAGTCCCAGGCAAAGCTTTGTCCTAACTAATTAGTGAAAATTAGTAGCAACCTCTCAGCTCGTGCATAAAAACAAGAGTGCGCCATGGATATGCAGCAAAAGACCGATGAAACCACCATCGGTCATATCGGAAATAGTCAAACCCGCATCGAGGACGCAGCCCTCCTGCAGGGCCAAGGCTGCTACGCCGACGACATGGCAACAGCCCCCGGAACCTTACACGCTGCTGTTGTCCGTTCCCCCCATGCTCACGCCAATATCCGTTCGGTAAATGCCACGCGTGCCCTGACTATGAAGGGCGTACACGACGTGCTCACTGGCGAAGACGTAAAGCGCTGGGCTAACCCGTTCCCGGTGGGTGTCCGAGCTCCGATGAAGCACTGGCCTCTGGCCGTCGACAAGGTGCGCTACGTTGGCGAACCAGTCTGCGTAGTGATCGCCGACGACCGCTACTTGGCCGAAGACGCACTGGATGCCGTTCAGGTCGAATACGAGCCGCTGACACCTATCATCGACCCTGAAGCGGCCAGCCTCGATGATGCACCGGTACTGCATGAAGCCGTTGGCAGCAACGTAGTTAACGAGCGCAGCTTCCGCTACGGCGATCCGGAGCGGGCTTTCGCCGAAGCGCCACACCACATCACGCTGAAGGTGCAGTACCCGCGAAACTCCTGCACGCCGATTGAGTGCTATGTGGTATTGGCACAGTATCTGCCGGCCTCAGAAACCTACGACGTGATGGCCAACTTCCAGGGGCCTTACGCACTACACTCGGTAATGTGCCGGGCACTCAACGTGCCGGCCAACCGCCTGCGCCTGCGCACCCCGCCAGATTCCGGTGGCAGCTTCGGCATTAAGCAGGGAGTATTCCCATATGTGGTGCTGATGGGATTGGCCTCGCGCAAGGTCGGCGCACCAGTGAAGTGGGTGGAGGATCGCCTAGAGCACCTGCAGGCCTCTTCCAGCGCCACCAACCGCGTCTGCGAAATCGAGGCTGCAGTGGAGACCAACGGCCGTGTAACGGCCCTGCTCTACAACCAGATCGACGATTGCGGCGCTTACCTGCGAGCTCCTGAGCCAGCCACTTTTTACCGCATGCACGGTAACCTCAGCGGCGCTTACGCCATCCGCAACCTGGCGGTGCGCAACCGGGTGGTGCTTACCAATAAGATGCCTACCGGGCTGAACCGTGGCTTTGGGGGCGGCCAAGTCTATTTCACCCTCGAGCGGCTGATGCAACACATCGCTACCGAGCTAGATCTCGATCCGCTCGAGGTCATCCAGCGCAACCTGATTCCCGCCGGCGTGTTCCCCTACCGCGCCGCAGCGGGCGCGCTGCTCGATTCAGGCGACTACCCGGCCACTTTGGAACTGGCACGTCGTGAAGGCAAACTTGACGAACTCCTTCGGCGCCGCGATAAGGCTCGTGCCGAGGGGCGCCTGTATGGCATCGGCTATGCCGCTGTGGTTGAACCCTCGGTTTCCAACATGGGCTACATTACCGTCGCCATGACGCCCGAAGAGCGTCAGAAGACCGGGCCGAAGAACGGAGCAGTGAGTACAGCCACTGTCAGTGTCGACCCGCTCGGCAGCATCACCGCTCATGTGTCCTCGACCCCACAGGGCCAGGGCCATCAAACAGCGGTGGCGCAGATCATTAGCGAACTGCTAGGTGTGAAAATAGAAAGCATCAGCGTCAACGTTGAGCTGGACACCAGCAAGGACGCCTGGTCGATCGCCTCCGGCAATTACTCGAGCCGCTTCTCCGGCGCCGTCGCTGGGTCGGTGTACAACGCCACTTTGAAAATCCGTGAGCGCATGGCCGCCATCGCCGCGGACATGTGGCAGGTATCCGCCACTGACGTCCGCTTCGCCGAAGGCAAGATCTTCGTAGAAAACGGCCCCAGCCAGCCCTTTCATCGTGTAGCTGGCGCCACCCACTGGTCCCCGGGCCTGCTGCCGGAAGGTGAAACGGGCGGCCTGCGGGAAACCGCGTTCTGGACACCTCCCCAGCTCGAAGCGCCAAACGACCAGGACTGCATTAACAGTTCGCTGTGCTACGGCTTCATCCTCGACTTCTGTGGGGTGGAGATCGATCGCGTCACCGGCCAGGTACGCATCGACAAGTACGTCACGACCCATGACGCCGGGCGCATTCTCAATCCAATGCTGGTCGAGGGGCAGATTCGCGGCGCCTATACCCAAGCGCTAGGCGTGGCGCTGATGGAAGAGCTTGCCTACGGCGAGGACGGCAGCTTCCTCTCTGGCACCCTGGCCGACTACCTGATCCCGACTGCACCGGAGGTAGTCGACCCGATAATTCTGCACATGGAAACTCCCTCTCCCTTTACCCCATTGGGGGCCAAGGGTGTCGGTGAAGGCAACAATATGAGCACTCCGGTATGCATCGCCAATGCCGTAGCCGATGCACTGGGCCGCTCTGACATAAAGCTGCCGCTGACGCCTTCACGAGTGCGTTCGATGATCGGCATCGAAGAGCCAGCGGCGCCAGAAGGTCTGGTTTTGGACGCACCGAAGGTAGCCGGTGGTTCGGCCCTACAGGCCAACGACTTGGTGGAAATTCCCGCGCCTCCGCAGCAAGTATTCGACGCCATCCTCAATCCCGAGACGCTAAAGGCCATCATCCCGGGTTGCCACGCATTGGAGTTGGAAAGCGAAAACCATTACCGGGCTGATGTCACCGTCGGCGTGGGCATGATCCGTGCGCGCTTCGCCGCACGAGTCGCCCTGACCGATCTTGACCGTCCGCACTCGCTACGCCTGTCCGGCTCCGGCAATAGCCCTATGGGCTCGGCCAACGGCAGCGCAAAGATCAACCTAGTGGCGCTGAAGAACGGTAATACACGGCTGGAATACATCTATGAGGCCGCGGTGACCGGCAAGATCGCCGCTATCGGCGGGCGCATGTTGCAGAGCGCCTCGCGCGTGATCATTGGCCAAATATTCACCCGTCTGGCCCAGCGGCTTTCCGGCAAGTCTATCGACAACAGCCTATGGCAGCGCCTGCGTGACCTATTCAGCATGGGAGGTACGAAATGAAACCCGCCGCGTTCGACTATGTCCGTGTAACCAACAAGCGCGAAGCCCTGCAGCAGCTTTCAGAGTACGGAGAGCAGGCCCGCATCATCGCTGGCGGCCAGTCGCTGATGGCCGTACTGAACATGCGCCTAGCCCAGCCGAAGATACTGATTGACATCAACCAAGCCAGCGACCTGCATTACCTGAAGCTAGAAAATAACCATCTCAAGATCGGTGCAGCGGTGCGTCAGGTCGAACTGCTCGATCGTGCCAGCCTAGCCGATGAGGTCCCCCTCCTGGCCCAGGCGATGCCTTGGATCGGCCACTTCCAGACGCGCAATCGAGGCACCGTGTGCGGCTCGGTCGCGCATGCCGACCCGAGCGCCGAAATTCCGCTATGTCTGGTCACATTAGGCGGTACCGTGGTGCTCGAATCGCTCAAGGGTAAGCGCCGCGAGGTTGTTGCCGCCGAGTTTTTCCAAGGCGTGCTAACCACCGAGAAGCGGCCAGACGAGATGGTCGTGGAGGTTCAGTTTCCGCTGCGCGAGACCGGCGTTATCTACCGCTTCCGCGAGATCGCCATGCGTCATGGTGACTTCGCTCTGGTGGCGCTTGCCGCCTGCATTCGCCAGAGGGAGGCGGACCTAGGCATTGGTGGTGTCGCCGACCGGCCAACGCTGCACCGCCTCCCCCTAGGGGCAGAGCTTAAGGATTCACTCAACACCCTGGCCTGGTCGCTCGGCGCCCAAGATGACGTGCACGCCAGCGCACCCTATCGCCGCCAGCTAGTACGGGAACTAGGCCAACAACTGATCGAGGGCAACGACCATGCACGCGCAAGCTGATCAGCGCTTCCCTGTACAGATGGAACTCAACGGCCGTCAACGCGAAGGGCTCGCCGAGCCACGCATGCAGCTATGCGACTTCCTGCGCCACGAATTAGGCGCCACTGGGGTGCATGTCGGTTGCGAACACGGCGTCTGCGGCGCCTGCACCGTGCTGGTCGATGGCGTCGCCTCACGCTCCTGCCTAATGCTCGCCGTGCAGTCCCACGAGCGCCGGGTCGACACGGTGGAGTCACTGTCACGCGACAACATCATGAACGACCTACAGCAGGCCTTTAGCCGTCACCACGCTCTGCAGTGCGGCTTCTGCACCGCAGGCATTCTGATGTCATGCGTGGAATTCCTTGAGCGCGTCCCAAACCCGAACGAATCCCAGGTTCGCGACATGCTCTCCGGCCATCTGTGCCGCTGCACCGGCTACACCGGCATGGTCCGGGCAGTGCTGGAAGTGGCGCAGCAACGACAAGAAACACCCGTGGAGAACAACAACGATGTTTGACCTTGGACGCAGCTTTCTCGCCGCGGTCGAGCGGCGCCCAAATGCCGTAGCGATCAGCGACGGCGACCTGAAGAAGAGCTACGAGGCTTGGTTCGTCGACATCCAACGTGCCGCGCACGGCCTCGAACAACTTGGCCTGAAGAAAGGCGACCACGTAGTGGCGGTGATGCAGAACCGCTGGCAAATGGCGACCCTACACTGGGCCTGTCAGTTCACCGGTATCATAATAACCCCGCTCAACTGGCGCTCTTCCACCGACGATCTCGTTTGGTGCATCAATGATGCCGAAGCGCGCGTGGTCATACACGACGATTCCGCACAGGAAGCCGTTGCTGGTTGCGGCAAGAGCACCTGGCAATGCGTCAGTGTCGGCCAGCCGGGTAACGAAAGCGCAATCAGCTTCGAAGAACTGTGCGCTGAGTCGCCAAGCGAAATCATACTGCGCGCCAACCCCGAAGACTGGTCGTTGATGCTCTATACCTCCGGCACCACCAGCCGGCCTAAGGGCGTGCCGCGCCGCCACCGCGCCGAGCGCGCCGCCGCAGTTGCCCACGTAGCGCAGAATCTGTACGGCCAAGAGGAATGTACCCTCGGCGTGATGCCGCTCTACCACACCATGGGCGTGCGTTCGCTGCTGTCGATGGCGCTGCTTGATGGGCACTTCGTCTGCGTGCCGAAGTTCGATGTGAAAGCCACGCTGGACGCCATCGAGCGCGAGAAGATCACTAACCTGTACCTGGTACCGACGCTCTACCACATGCTGATTGAACATTCGGCCTTCAGCCCCGAGCGGGTAGCCAGCGTCACCAAGCTAGGTTTCGCCGGCGCGGCCATGAGCGATGGTCTGCTGCAACGTGTCGAGGCCGCATTCAATCCGGAGCTGTTCGTCAACCACTATGGCAGCTCGGAGATCTACACCTTCACCATCGATCAGAAGGCCAGCGCCAAACCTGGCTCGTCTGGCCGCAGCGCGCTGAACCAACGCATTCGCGTGGTGGCGCTGGACAGCGAGGCACCGGATGACATCTGCAAGCCCAACGAGGAAGGCAAGATCATCGCCGATTTGTCCAGCGACGAAGCTTTCGAGGGCTACTGGAAGCGGCCCGATGCCGATGCTAAGACGATCCATGGGGGTTGGTACTTCACCAGCGATACTGGGTTCTTCGACGAGGACGGCGACCTGTTCGTGACTGGTCGTGTTGACGACCTGATCATTACCGGTGGCGAAAACGTCAGCCCGGCGGAGATCGAGAATACCTTGTCGCTGCACCCTGCGGTCGAGGAAGTCGCCGTGGTCGGCCTACCCGACGAACAGTGGGGCAAGCTGATTGCCGCCTTCATCAAGCTGCGTCACCCGGTCACCGAGGAAGAGCTAGACGCCCACTGCGTGTCCTCGGGTCTGGCGCGCTTCAAGCGCCCGCGCCGCTACGAATTCATCGACCAGATCCCCAAGTCCCCGGTCGGCAAGATCCTGCGCCGCATACTGGTCACCAATTACGGCCAGCCCACTTCCGCCAATTAACACTATATGCTTTACACGAGGAACGAATCTACATGAATACCCAGCAGATCGAACAATTCTTGAGCACCGAACTCGACGGTTTCACCGTGGAGTTAAACCTTGAGCGCGAGCGCGGGGACATCATTCTCGGCCGTCCACCGTTCAACGTTATCGCCATGAGTCAGCGTGACACCCTGCGCCAGGTATTCGAGGCGCTGGATGCCCACCCCGGGGTACGGGTCATCGTACTGCGGGCTCAGGGCGAGCACTTCTCCAGTGGTGGCGACATCAAGGGCTTCCTGGAGGCATCGCCGGAGCATGTCTCCAAGCTGGCCTGGAACGTCGCCGCGCCAGAGCGCTGCAGCAAGCCGGTGATCGCTGCCAACCGCGGCTACACCTTCGGTGTCGGTTTCGAGTTGTCGCTGGCCTGTGACTTTCGCATCGCCTCGGAAACCGCACGCTATGCCCTGCCGGAACAGAATCTCGGGCAGATTCCCGGCTCGGGCGGCTCGGCTCGCCTGCAGAAGATGATCGGCATCACTCGCACCAAACACATCGTTATGCGTGCCAAGCGCATCACCGGCCAACAGGGTTATGACTGGGGCTTCGTTACAGAGTGCGTACCCGAAACGGAGCTGGAAAGCACCGTCGATGCACTAGTCGATGAACTGCGCCGATTCTCGCCGCTCGCCCAGCGTACGGCGAAGAAGCTGCTCAACGACAACGAAGACGCATCACTAAAGGTCGCCATCGAGATGGAAGGCCACTGCTATAGCCGCCTGCGCAGCTCGGCGGACTTCAAAGAGGGCGTCGAAGCCTTTCACAGCAAGCGTCCGGCCATATTTCACGGAGAATAATACCGATGTGACTGCGACGGTTGCACATCTGGCAACCGTCGACCTGACACCTGATGGCCGGTAAGCGCTAAGCGCTATGGCGTTGGTACCAAACGCCCTAACCCGTATAAAATAATTAATTAGCGGAGCACGCCCATGTCCAGCCCCGTTGCAATCGAGGCCAGCGCCTCTCATACCGAACCCGTGACGAAGCGTTCTCTGCGTCATGCATTCAACTCGAAGTCCATCAGCGCGGGGGTGGTTGCCGCACTGTTCGGCTGTACTGGCCCTGCGCTAATAATTATTAATGCTGCGGAAGCAGGCCGCCTGAGTGAAGGCCAAACAGTTGCCTGGTTGTTCGCTGTGTACGTGCTCGGTGGCCTGATCAGCTTGGTGCTCACCCTGCGTTATCGTCAGCCGCTTTGTGGCGCCTTCACCATCCCCGGTGCGGCGATTCTGATCGGCTCGCTTGGCACCATCCCCTTTAATGAGGCCATCGGCGCCTTCATCATGAGTGGCCTACTAGTGCTTATACTCGGCATCACCGGGTTGATCGGCCGACTGATGCGCTGGTTACCCATGCCAATTGTGATGGCGATGATCGCTGGTGCACTGATTCGCTTCGCTACTGGCGCGGTTGATTCGGTCGTCACCGCTCCCATTGTCGCCGGAGTCGCAGCACTGAGCTTCTTCCTGGTTACTCGATTTGCTAAATCGGTGCCACCAGTACTAGTCGCCGGCATAGTCGGGATAATACTGGCCTACGCCATGGGGCAATTGCAGCCTGCCGATGTAAATATCGGCTTCGTCATGCCGGATTTCACCATGCCCAGTTTTTCTCTGGACGCCTTCCTCGCTATTACTATCCCACTGACAGCGCTGGTGATAGGTGCTGAAAACGCCCAGGCGACTGGCGTACTGGTTACCGAGGGCTACCGTCCGCCAGTCAATGCGATGACAGTGGCTAGTGGCATTGGTGGCATACTCGCCGGGCTACTCGGTGGCCACAACGCCAATATCGCCGGCCCGATGACCGCTATTTGTTCTTCCGAACAGGCCGGGGAGGACCGAGACCTGCGTTATGGCGCAGCCCTAATTAATGGGGGGCTATTCGCGCTGTTCGGCTTGTTCGCCGGGCTTGCCGTGCCCTTCCTCTTGGCCTTCCCCAAAACGCTGATTGTGGTCATTGCCGGCCTTGCCATGCTGGGCGTACTGCTCAGCGCACTGCAACAGGCATTTCAAAAGGGCGGCTACTGCCAAATGGGTGCCTTCATTGCACTAGCCGTGGCTATGAGCCAGTTCTCCGTCATGGGTATCAGCTCGCCGTTCTGGGCGCTGCTGTTCGGGGTTTTGGTATCGGGGTTACTGGGCGAAATTAAGCGCTGACCGAGGGCGACCACCGTGCCAAGCGCACGGTAGTCGTCTATAGCAGGCGGTGATGAGACGTATCAAAATTCGTTAATAGATAGGTCGTTACCGATACTCTTAACATGACCTTAGGTTGATCAGAACCAAACTCTGCAACAGCTTTGCAGTACGACCGGCCCCGCACATAAGTTGTTGATTCATAAAACTACAATAAAGGTTGATTTATGCTATCCGAACAGATGATTCCGGGCGAGGCACCACGCCCCGGCCTGTGCTGGCCGACTTCTATCATCGTATTCCCTTTTTGCCAGTACCTTACAAAGCAAACGGACGCGGAGGTACAGGCATGAGAAGTCTGCTCAATCCCGCTTCCCTCGTAGCTCTCGCCTGGGCCAGTTTCCAGATCTATATGGTTTACGGCACCCCGCTGGACCTTATCGTCGCTGTGCCGATTCACGTGATGTTTGGCGTGATGCTTACCTTCATCACCCATCCGATTCGAAAGAACAGCACCGGCAGTTTCTCCTTCGCCCGCGCCTCGGACTATCTGATGGCCGCCAGCGCCGCCGCGATTGCATTGTACTACCTGGCCAATTCGGAACGGCTGGTCAGCCGCATCGCCATGGTCGACCTGCTGGAGCCGACCGACTTCGTGATCGGTGTCGCAACACTGGTGCTGGTCATTGAGGCCGTGCGCCGGGCGCTAGGCATGGGCCTGACAGTGGTGATCCTGGTGTTTCTAGCGTACCAGTTCAGCGGCCCGGCGCTGCGCGAACTGCCGTTGCTAAGCATCATCGGCCACGGGGGTGAACCGAGCAGGATGTTCTTCGAGACTTTCATCGACATGCAGGCGCTGCAGAACGAAGGTGTGTTCGGCATTCCTAGTATCGTCTCGTACAACCAAGTGTTCTATTTCCTGTTGTTCGGAGCCTTTCTTCAGCGGTTCGGTGGTGGTCAGCTGTTCATGGATCTGTCGGTTCTTTTGGTCGGTCGCTTCCGTGGTGGTATGGCTAAAGTGTCCATCGTCTCTTCGACACTGTTCGGCTCTGTCAGCGGCAGTGCCACGGCTAATGCCGCTGTCATGGGCATGTTCACCATACCGGCGATGAAAAAGGCCGGCATGAGCTCGGAAGAGGCCGCCGCTGTCGAGGCTACCTCCTCCACTGGGGGCCAGTTGATGCCACCAGTGATGGGTGCAGCAGCTTTCCTCATCGCGCAGTTCATGGGCATCCCTTACGCGCAGGTAGCAATAGCCGCGCTAATTCCTGCACTGCTGTTCTACATCGCGTTATATTTTGTGGTAGACCTGCTGGCCCGCCGCAAAGGGCTGATCGGACTGAAGAAGAGCGAGCTGGGCACCAACTGGACCAGCGTGCTCAAACGCCTGTACTTACTTATCCCAGTAGTGATGCTTGTCTATCAGATAATGTCTGGCCGTGCGCTAAGCTCAGCCACTCTCGAGGCCATTTGGGTCACCATCGTGTTCGGAATGATTACCCATTTGTACGAGGGCTTTCGTGTCTCGGGTATGAACGGTGCGCTAAATGCCACACGTACCGTTTTCGTTGATTCACTTAAGGCGTTGGATAGCGGTTCGCGCGGTGCAATCGCCGTGGCCATCCCCTGTGCCGGGGCCGGTATCGTTGTAGGTATTGCCTCAACCACCAACTTGGGGCTGACCTTTGGCTCATTCGTCACTGCGCTATCCGGCGGGATGCTGATCCCGGCGCTGCTACTAGTAATGTTCATGGTCATCGTGATGGGCATGGGCATGCCAACCACAGCGGCCTACATCATGGGTGCAATTCTCGCCATCCCTGCGTTGAGCGAGTTGGGCATCCCCGCGCTGTCCTCACACTTCTTCGTACTGTATTTCGCCGCTCTATCCATGGTCACCCCGCCAGTCGCGCTGGCCGCGTTCGTGGCCGGGGGCATCGCCAAAGCCAATGTATGGAAAACTGGTTGGGTGGCGTTCCGCTATAGCTTGGCTGGCTTCTTGGTAGCCTTCGCATTCGTTTTCAGTCCAGCGCTGCTACTGCAGGCCGAATGGATCCAAATCGTTCCGGCAGTGCTCACCGCAATCATCGGATGCTATGCGCTAGCTGGCTGTGTCACTGGCTACCTGCGGGCGAGAAGTACAACCAGCGAATCGGTGCTGTTGTTAATTGCTGCAGTGCTGCTTATCACGCCCGTACTCAAAGCATCGGCAGTAGGTCTGGTGATACTAAGTGCGCTATGGGCTTGGCAGAGCCGAAAGACAAGGTCCGTTTCTAGAAAGGCGACGTTGAGAAGTTCGCGCACTTGAAGGTATTCGGACGCGTGGCTGGATCTTCCCGCAAAGCGACAAAACATTCCAGCCAATATCTTTACCTACAGAGAGAACAAAAAATGATCAACACATTGAAAAAGCACGCTTTGTCTATCGTCCTCGGTAGCGCTTTCGCCTTCTCCGGCAGTGCCATGGCTGACGACCCAGTGAATATTAAGTTCGCCGCCGGGCCCACCGGTACAACCTGGTACGCTTATGCAGGCGCCCTGCGCACCGAAATGCTTAAGGACCTGCCCGCCGGCTCAACTGTAGACATCCTCGGCACCCCGATGGCCATCGCCAACACCAAGCTACTGACTGCTAGACGCGCCGATATCGGTCTGATCTTCCCACCCGTGGCTGCCTGGGCTACTGATGGCTTCGGCCCCTTCGATACAACTATCGACAATGTACTGGGCTTGGTCGGCGGCCTTGATCAGTACTACCAGCGCATCACTGTGCAGAATGACAGCCCGATCACTTCAATTGCAGAGATCAAGGAGAATGAACTGGCCGTGCGAATCGGTACTGGCCCGCAAGGTAGTCTCAACGAGTACATTGCTAAGCTGATTCTTGAGGCTAACGGCCTAACTTACGAAGATATCGAGTCCTACGGCGGTAGCATTAGCAAATCGAGCCTAAGCATTCTGCAAGACCAGTTCGGCGACAAACAACTGGATATGATCATTGGTATTACCACCGAAGGCCATCCCAACACCGCCCAGCTTTCCATTGCACCTGGTCAACGCTTTCTGGGCCTGACCGAAGATGCAATTACCTTCTTGGAAAATTACGGCTTCGTGCGGGCGACCATGCCACCGAACATGTTCGACGGACAAAATAATGCAGTTGAAGGCGTTGGCTTTAGTACTTCGCTTTATGCCAATGCAGATATCTCTGAAAATGATGCCTATCAGGTCACCAAAGCAATAATTGAAAATCGCGAGACACTACAAAATTCGTTCGGCTCAATGCGTGACTGGACGGTGGAAGGCTCGGCCGCAACCACCAATCTATCTGTACCCTTGCATCCGGGTGCTGCGCGTTTCTACCGCGAGATTGGTGTGATCGAGTAACGCCTTATCGAGCGCCATCTGGCGTTCGACTTCTATCATTCCAAGTCAAGCGAGAATCAGATGACAACCGACACGCGATTCGATGGCGGACATGCCATTGTCGAACTGCTCAGAGTCAACGGTGTGGACCGGGTGTTCACGGTGCCGGGCGAGAGCTTTCTGCCGGTACTCGATGCGCTTCACGATGCGCCCGATATCGAGCTGGTGGTCTGTCGTCAGGAAGGCGGCGCGTCGATGATGGCCGAGGCTTATGCCAAGACCACCGGGCGCCCTGGCGTGTGTTTCGTCACCCGCGGCCCGGGTAGCGCCAATGCCCTGGCCGGGCTGCATGTCGCAGCGCAGGACTCCACGCCGTTGCTGGTGTTCGTCGGCCAGGTGCCGCGCGGTTTTCAGCAGCGTGAAGCCTGGCAGGAGGTGGACATCGCTGCGCTCTTCGGTACGGTGGCCAAATGGGCGGTCGACCTGCAGGACAGCAGCCGTCTGCCCGAGCAGTTGACCCGCACCTTCAGCACCGCCTGCTCGGGAAGGCAGGGCCCGGTGGTATTAGGCCTGCCCGAAGACATGCTGTTCGAGGCTGTCGAGCCGCAACCTGTCGCTGCCGCGCCGATCAATCAGGGCTACCCGGCTCCTAAGGCCATGGCCAGGCTGCAGCAGATGCTGCAGCAGGCACAACGGCCGCTGGCCATCTATGGCGGCTCCGGCTGGGACGCTGAGTGCCGACAAGCCTTGCAGCGCTTTGCCGAAGATCATGGGCTGCCGGTGGCGACTGCGTTCCGCCGTCAGGATCGCTTCGACAATGGTCATCCGAACTATGCCGGCGACGCCAGTCTGGGCATGAACCCGGCCCTGGCGGCGCTGATCGAGGAGGCCGACCTGCTGATCGCCGTCGGTACGCGGCTGGGCGATATCACCACGCGGCATTACCAGCTGGTCAAGGCACCGCAGCCGCAGCAGCGGCTGATTCATATTCATCCCGACCCTGAAGAGCCCGGCAGCGTCTATCTGCCAGAGCTGAGCCTGTGCGCCTCGGTGGCGCATTTCGCCGAGGCCGCCAGCGGGTTGCCAGCGGCCAGTGAATTGTCGCCAGCGCGGCAGGCGTGGCTGGCACGTGCCCGGGAAGGGCGCGAGACCTGGCAACGGCCGACGCAGTTGCCTGGGCCGCTGCAACTGGGTGAGATCGTGCATTGGCTGGGTGAGCGTTTGCCGGACGATGCGGTGCTCAGCAATGGCGCCGGCAACTACACGCTCTGGTTGCACCGTTTCTATCCCTTCCATGGCTGGGGCAGCCAATTGGCACCGACCTCCGGCTCGATGGGCTACGGCCTGCCCGCCGCCATCGCTGCCAAGCTTGCCAGGCCCGAGCGGCCTGCCGTGTGTTTTGCCGGCGATGGCTGCTTTCAGATGACCTGCCAGGAGCTGGCTACAGCTGTGCAGTATGGCGCCAACGTCATCGTCATCGTGGTCAACAACGGGTCCTACGGGTCGATCCGCATGCACCAGGACAAGCATTACCCAGGGCGGCGCTACGGCACCGATCTGCTCAACCCGGACATGGTCGCCCTGGCTCAGGCCTACGGTGCCGGGGCCGTGCGGGTGGAGCGTACCGAGGACTTCGCCGACGCCTTCGAGCAGGCACTCGCCGCCGACCGACCGTTCCTGCTGGAACTGATCATGGATGCCGCAATCCTCCGGCCCTGACCGCTCAGGCAAGGCATTGCGGCGCAATCAGGCGCCGTGATGCAGCCAATCAGAATTAGTTAATTGTAGTAGTGCTGACTGCTCATTAGCATCATTAACGGCACTACAACACATCATAAAAACAAAAGAGGTAATAAATATGGAACCAGCCTATTCCGTCTTGCTGATCACTGCCATTTACATGCTGGTGCTGGCCCTGATCAGTTTCGCCGTGCGTAAACATTCGCGTAACGCCAAGAACTTCACCACCGGTGGTGCGCATTTCCCGGCCGTGCTGATCGGCCTGTTGATGATGTCCGAGTTCATCGGCACCACAGCCAGTGTCGGCACTGCACAGGCTGCCTACACCCATGGCATTTCCGCTGCCTGGAACCTGGCCGCGCTGGGTATCGGCTTCGTGATTTTTTCCCTGCTGCTGGCGAGGAAGTACAAGGAGCTGGGTGAAAACACCATCTCCGGCGCGCTGGCCAAGGCCTATGGAGAGCCGGTTCGCCTGGCCACCTCGGTCATCATGATCTGCGCACTGATGATCGTTGCGGTCTCTGTGTATGCCAGCGGCGGTGCCATTCTTTCCGGGCTGATGGGTATTGATCGCACCTACGCAATCATCGTCACCGGCGTGGTGGCGGTGATGTACGTCAGCATTGGTGGCATGCGCTCGGTTATCTACACCAACACCATCCATGCCATCGTCATGTACGCCGGCATCATCCTCGCAGTGGGCTTCGCGCTGAGCAACGTAGGCGGTATCGGTTCGCTCACGCAGACCCTGCCGGCGGAAATGTTCGAGCCGGGCAACGTTGGCTGGTCGCAGATTTTCGCCTGGCTGGTGGCCGGTATCGGCGCCACCTTCGCCACCCAGTACATCGTGCAGGCTATCACCACCGTCAGCGATGGCCGCAAGGCCCAGACAGCCAGTTTCTTCTGTGCGCTGATGCTGATTCCCTACGCCCTCTTCGCGGCGTTGGTCGGCATGTGTGCGGCGGTCATGTTTCCCGGTATCGAGCCGCTGCAGGCCTTCCCCAGTGTGCTCAGCCACATGAATACCCTGGCCGCGGGCATCGTCGTGGCGGGGATTGCCGGCGCGCTGTTCGGCACCATCGCGGCGCTCACCATGGGCTGCGCGACGCTGGCCCTGAAGGATTTCTATCAGCGCTTCTTCAACCCTGGCAAAGACGACCGCAAGGATCTGATCTTCGTCAAGCTGGCGACCATATTTGCCGGCCTGGTGCCGATCTCCCTGGCGATATTCGCCTCCGGCGTGCTGGAGGTCACCTTCCTTGCCAAAGCCTTGCGCACCGCCTTGGCAGTACTGGTGCTGATGATGTTCTACGCCCCCCATTTCGGCAGTCAGCGTGGCGCCTTCCTGAGCATCATCGCCTCGCTGGTAGTTACGGTCAGTTGGTTCCTGATGGGCAACCCCTACGGCATCGACAACGCCTATGTCGCGCTGGTAACCCCGCTGATCATCATGACCGCCAGCCATATCCTGCGTGGCGCGCCAGATCGACTGCTGCAGCAAGGCTCCTAGTGACGTAACAAGTGCGGTGCCAGCAGGTGCCGCGCAAACCCATAGCAGTGGTACGGAGATGGATATGTCAAAGGTAGAAACTGCCGTGCAGCCTGTGTCTCAAGCCTGGGGTGCAGGAAGCGCGCAGGGCAGGGCGGCCGAGCGCAAGCGGCGCCTGCCGACCTTTAGCTACCTCGACGCGCAGGCCCGGCGGCGGATCCCCGGTTTCGCCTACGACTTCGTCGATGGCGGTACCGGTGAGCACCTGGGCGCCAGGCGCAACAAAGATGCGTTCGACGCCATCGAGATTGTCCCGCGCTATGGCGCGCCAACGGCGGTGCGTACCGACGTCGAGCTTTTCGGGCGCAGTTATGCAAGCCCCATTGGCATCTCTCCGGTTGGGGTGGATGGCCTGGTCTGGCCAGGCGCCACGATCCTGCTGGCCAAGGCCGCGCAGGCCGCACGCATCCCCTATATCACCGGGACGCTGGCGTCGGCTTCGCTGGAGCAGGTGGCCGAGCTGTGCCCGCATGGTGCCTGGCTCCAGCTCTACGGCATGCCGCGGGATAACCACCGGGTGACGTTCGACCTGGTCGAGCGAGCCACCCGGGCCGGTATTCATGCGCTGGTGGCGACACTGGATGCACCGGTGCGCTCCAAGCGCCCGCGGGACATGCGCAATGGTCTGGTGGTGCCGTTCCGGCCGAACCTGCGCACGGTCTGGCAGGTGGCGACCTCGCTGCCCTGGGCCATGGCACTGCTCAGCGCCGGCAGCCCCCGCTTCGCCAACATCGAGCGCTATGTCGGCGAGAACGCCAGTCAGGCACAGGCGGCGGGTTTCGTGCAGCGGGAGATCAAGGGCACTTTCGACTGGGAGACCCTGAAACGCATGCGTGATCGCTGGGACAAGCCATTGATCGTCAAGGGCGTGCTGCATCCCGAGGATGCGCAGCAGGCGTTGGCCATCGGCATCGACGGGATTCTGGTTTCCAACCACGGTGGTCGTCAGTCCGAGGCGGCACCGCCTGCCATCGACATGCTGCCGGCGATTGCCGAGGTGGTCGGCCAGCGCGCCACGCTGCTGTTCGACAGCGGTATCCGCTCCGGTCTGGACGTTGCCCGCGCCGTCGCCCTGGGTGCCGATTGCACCTTCTGCGGGCGGGCATTTCTGCTTGGCCTGGCCGCGCTCGGCGCTGAGGGCGGTGACTACGTCGCCGAGATGCTTACCGACGAACTCCGTGTCGCCATGGCGCAGTCTGGCGCGCATGACTTTACCGCCTTGCGCAACGCCAGCATTCGCCACCCCTCGCGCTGGCGTTAGCCAGACCGGCACAGACGGCGCGCATGACCCAACAGACAAGATGAGGAACACATATGAGTACCCCAGGCATGATGGCCAACGCTGACAACACCAGCCTGCCGGTGGGGGCCAGCCTGCGCGGCTGGCTCGACCGCCTGCAGCAAAGCGGGCGGCTGAGCATCGTCAATCCCGGCACCGATCTGCGCTTTGGCGTGGCGGCGGTTGCCAACCGCCTGGATGGCCAGAGCGCCTCGCTGTTTCTGCGCCCCAGTGAGCACCCTGTTGCGGTGATTTCCGGGCTGCTGTCCGATCGTCAGTGGATGGCCGAGGCCATGGGCGTCGAGCCGAGCCAGGTGCTGGCGCGCTTCGAGCAGGCGTGTCTGGAACCCTTGCCCTGGCAGGAGCAGAACGACGCCCCTTGCCAGCAGGTGGTACACCGTGAGGTAAATCTGCTGGCCCAGTTGCCGATTCCGACGCACAACGAACACGACAGCGGCGCCTACATCACTGCCGGGTTGCTGATTACCCGCAATCCGCGCACCGGGGTGCAGAACGTGTCGATTCATCGCCTGCAGGTCAGCGGGCCGAACCGCCTGGGTGCGTTGCTGCTGCCGCGTCATGCGCTGGCCTTCTTTCAGGAAACCGAGCGTGACAACGAAGACCTGGAAGTTGCCGTGGTGGTGGGCTGTGATCCCCTGACGCTGATGGCTTCCCAGGCCATCGTGCCGATCGACCATGACGAACTGGAAATCGCCGGTGCGCTGCAGGGCCGGCCGCTGCCGGTCGCCAAATGTGTGACCAACCGCATTCGCGTGCCGGCTGAGGCGGAGATCGTCATCGAAGGTCGCCTGCTGGCCAATGCCCGTGAAGAAGAAGGGCCGTTCGGCGAGTTCCCGCAGTACTACGGCGAGCGTGCCAAGCGCCATGTGATCGAGGTCGACGCCGTTACCCATCGCCGCTCACCGCTGTTCCATACCATCGTCGGCGGTGGCCTGGAGCACCTGCTGCTCGGTGGCATCCCGCGGGAGGCGACCATGCTGGCGCACCTGCGGCGTAGTTTCCCCTGCGTGCGTGACGTGCACCTTGCCCGTGGCGGCGTCTGTCGTTACCACCTGTACGTGCAGATCGACAAGCGTTCGGAAGGGGAGGCGAAAAACGTCATCCTCGGCGCCCTGGGCGGGCACTACGACATCAAACACGTGGTGGTGGTCGATACCGACGTCGACATCCATAACCCGACCGAGGTCGAGTGGGCGGTGGCGACGCGCTTCCAGGCACACCGTGACCTGGTGCTGATTCACGATTCCCAGGGCTCGAAACTGGACCCGTCGACCTGCGATGGAGTGGGTTCGAAGGTGGGCTTCGATGCCACCGTGCCGCTGGATGCACCACCGATGCGCTTCAAGCGTATTCGCGTGCCCGGCGAAGCCGAGGTGGATCTGGCCGCTGTCAGCCGCCCGGCCGGTGCCGACTGGCAGCAGCAGCTCGGTTGAGCTGCGAGCCTTGCGTGACAACAACTAAAGAGATCGCCGGACAGGAGACACAGATGCAACAGGCACGACATTTCATCGACGGCCAGTGGTGTGACGATGGGCGCTGGGCCGACAGCCTGGACCCGGCCAACGGGGAACTCATCGGCCGCTTTGCCGATGGCGACGAAGGCACGGCGCGCGCCGCTGTGGCAGCGGCTGTCAGCGCCTTCGCCAAGCCGCAGTGGTCGCAGAATCCGCGCCTGCGTCAGCAGGTGCTGCTGGAATGGGCAGCGGCTCTGCAGCGCCGCCAGGATGAGCTGGCGACGTTGCTGACCCGTGAAAACGGCAAAGCCCTGGCGCAGTCGCGTGGCGAAATCGCCGGCGCCATTTCGGAGATTCTCTATTACGCGGGGCTGGCCCGGCATAACCCCGGACACGTGCTCGAAGTGGCCCCGGGCGAGTTCTCTACCATGCTGCGCGAGCCTGCCGGCGTGGCGGCGCTGATCATCCCCTGGAACGCGCCGGCGGTACTGCTGGTACGAGCCCTGGCCCCGGCGCTGGCGGCCGGCTGCACCTGTGTGGTCAAGCCGGCGCCGCAGACCACCTTGTTCAACGCGGCCTTGCTGGCGCCGCTGCTGGAACTGCCGAGCCTGGCTCCTGGGGTGGTCAACCTGTTCGCCGAGTGCGGGCATGCTGGCGCCGCCTATCTGGTGGCCACGCCGCTGGTGGACGTGCTCAGCTTCACCGGCTCGACCGCCACCGGCACGCGAATCATGCAGGACGCTGCGCCGACCATGAAGAAGCTGTCGCTGGAGCTGGGCGGCAAGTCCTGCTGCCTGGTGCTTGACGATGTGGACATCGCCAGTGTGGCGCTCAAGATTGCGGCCGCGGCGACCATCATCTCCGGCCAGCAATGCACGGCGGCCCGGCGGGTGCTGGTGCATGCCAGCCGCGCGGCAGAGATGAAGCAGGCGCTGACGGCTGCGCTGGCCGAGATACGTGTTGGTCATGGTCTGGATGCGGCGACGCAAATGGGGCCACTGATCGACCGTAGTGCACGTGATGGCGTCGAGCAGCGCATTGCCCTGGCGCTCGACAGTTGCGATGAAGTGCTGCTGGCCGGCGGCCGGCCGGCCGGTCTGGATAGTGGTGCCTTCCTGACTCCCACACTGATTACCCATCACGACAGTGCCGCGTTCTTCTGCCAGGAGGAAATCTTCGGCCCGTTACTGGTGCTGGAAACCTTCGACAGCGAAAGCGAGGCCGTGCAGCGTGCCAACCACAGCGAGTTTGGCCTTTCGGCCAGCGTGTGGACGGCCGATGGCGCACGGGCCATGCGGCTGGCGCGTGCCCTGCGCAATGGCACGGTGTGGATCAACGATCACAACAAGCTGTTTGCCGAGGCGGAGACCGGTGGCTATCGCAAAAGCGGGCTGGGGCGCCTGCATGGTTACGACGCGCTGCTGGATTTCACAGAGCTCAAACATGTCTACCAGAATGTCGGTTCCCTATAGGCAGCATCGAAGAGGTCGTGATGGAGCTGCGCCAGCTGAAGTACTTCACCTGTCTGTACGAGGAAGGGTCCGTGACCAAGGCGGCGCAGCGGCTGAATATCGTGCAGCCGGCCCTGTCGATGCAGATCGCCAAGCTCGAGGAGGAGCTCGGCCAGGCGCTGTTCGAGCGCACGCCGAAGGGCATGATTCCTACTGAGGCCGGGGTGCAGGCTTACCGCCTGTTCATGCCGATTCTGGGCGAGTTGCTGGAGGCCCGGCAGACCCTGATCGACCGCAGCGGTGCAATTGGCGGACGAATCAATGCCGGCTTGATCGCTTCGGCTGCCAACCAGGCGCTGGCTAGCACCCTGGGGTATTTCGTCGAGCATCATCCGGAGGTCGAGCTACAGCTCAGCTACGGCTACAGTCAGGAGCTTATCGACCGGGTGCTGTCCGGAGCGCTGGATTTTGCCGTGATCAATCAAAGCTTCCAGCAGGAGAATCTGCACCGCCGTGACATTCTCGATGAAGAGCTGCTGGTAGCGACCGGCGCGGCCACGCGACTGCGCCTTTGCGCACCGATTCCGCTCGAGGCACTGGGGGCGCTCAAGCTGATACTGCCGTCACGGCGGCATGGCCTGCGCATGGTCATCGACCAGGCGCTCGCTGCCCAGGGGCTGGAGTTGACCCCGCACCTGGAGCTGGACGATCTCACTGTGATCGAGAGCTTTCTCCGGCGCAGCGACTGGATCAGCGTACTGCCGGCCACGCTGCTGCGCTCCGGCCTGGAGGAGGGCGCGTTGCGCGCCTACCCACTGGCGGCACCCGGTATCACCCGGCGCATGGTCTGCGTGCATGACAGTCGGCGTCCGCTGACACCGGCCGCGTTGCTGTTCATCGACATCATCAGCAAGACGCTGGCCACCGCGCTCAATGCCATCCATTTCTACAAGGAAGGCGCACTTGAGGATTCCGAGCATGAACTCAAATAGTCCGCGCCCGCAGCGGCTGGTCATCGGCATTTCCGGCGCCTCGGGAGCCATCTATGGCGTGCGCCTGCTGGAGCTGTTGCGTGACACGCCGATCGAGACCCATCTGGTGGTATCGAAGTCGGCACTGATCACCCTGGCGCATGAAACCGGCCTGTCCTGGTCGCAGCTCAAACCGATGGCCAGCGTCTGCCATTCCAATCAGGACATCGGTGCGTCCATCGCCAGCGGTTCGTTCAAGACCATGGGGATGATCGTCGCTCCCTGTTCCGTGCGCTCGATGTCGGAAATCGCCAGTGGTGTGACCTCGACGCTGCTGACCCGCGCTGCCGACGTCATGCTCAAGGAGCGGCGGCGCCTGGTGCTGATGGTGCGTGAGACGCCGCTGCACCGTAACCACCTGCGCACCATGACCGAACTGGCCGAGCTGGGGGCGATCATCGCGCCTCCCGTCCCGGCCTTCTATGCCAAGCCGGCGTCATTGAACGAGATGGTCGACCATACGCTGGGCCGTGTGCTCGACATGTTCGACATCGAGCTCGGCGTGGTCAGGCGTTGGCGCGAAACAGAAGAACACCTGCCGACCCTGGATGACGTCGAGACGACGCTGCGCGAGGCCTGACGAGCATGCCTGCCGCCTTCCTTCCCTCAGCCAGACAGGCTCGCGTGAAACTCGCCGAGCAGGGCCAGCACGCGTTCGCGGGCCTGGTTCTGCGGGAAGTGGCGGCAGTGTTCGAGCAGTATGATGTGATAGAAATTACTGGCCAAGCAAACAATGATCCGCAGTTGCACGATGATGAAGAATGCCAGTTTCAACTAAGTTTCGCTTCAGCCGTGGAAGCCGCAGTTGCTATGCCCGAGCAACACCACCTGGTCGAGGGCCAGCGCATCAAGCAGACGCGCCAGCTCACTGGGGCCGTCCACGCTCAGGTAGTCGAGCGGTCGCGGCAGGCTGATCGCGCTGGAGTACCCGTAGCCCTGGCGGCTGTAGGTCAGTACCGAGGCATGACAGGTCGCGGCCAGCTGAGCCGGAAAATCCTTCCACAGCTCCAGGCTGCCGAGTCCTTCATGCAGCAGCACGAAGGTCGGCCCTCCGGCCTGTGCGGGGCGCAGCCACTGGTATTCGAGACGAGCAGCAGAGGTGTCGAGAAACTGGCGAGCGGTCATGAAGTACGGGCCTGCCTGACTGACGCTGCGCAGGGTAACCGATTTACGTGCTGCGCTAGGCATGAGGAGCGGACACATGCGCCAGCTTGATCTGCAGGTCATCGGCAGCGCCCTGCGCTGGGCGCGCGAGGGGCATCCCATGTGGCTGTGTACCGTGTTGTCCACCTACGGCTCGGCACCCCGCTCGCCTGGAGCGATGCTGGTGGCTCGGGGCGACGGCCAGTTTGTCGGCTCGCTGTCCGGTGGCTGTGTCGAGGAGGTGTTTCTTGAGGCGCTAGCCTGCGGCGAGCTGCGTGCCCCGGCGCAGATCGTGCGCTACGGCGAGGCTGACGGTGAGCGGCAACGTCTGCAATTGCCTTGTGGCGGCATTTTGCAGGTGCTGGTCGAGCACCGTGCGGCAGACGAAGCCTGGATCGACCACCTGTGCGACCTGCACGATGCCCTGCTGGGGCAGCGCCGCCTAGTGCGTGACCTCGACCTCAGCGCGGGCTCCTTCACGTTGCTGGCAGACCAGGGGGGCGAGGTTGCCCGTGTTCAGGACGAGCGCGTACAGGTCCGCATTGGCCCGGCCCTACGCCTGATTCTGGCAGGCTTGTCGCCTGTCGCGCAGTACTGCGCGACTTATGCACAGGCCATAGGCTGTGAAGTGATCGCTTGCGATCCACGCGAAGAGATGGCCGGCTTTTCTCAACCGGGGGTGCACTTTCAGGCGCAGATGCCGTCGGCGTTCATCGCCGCCGGGCACAGCCATGAAGCCACTGCTGTGGTCGCCCTCACCCATGATCCACGCATTGATGACCTGGCACTGATGGAGGCGGTACGCACGCCGGCGTTCTACATCGGGGCCATGGGCTCGCGGCAGACCTCGGCCCGACGCGCCGAACGACTGGCGCGCGTGGGCGGGCTGTCAGAGGAACAGATTGCGCGTATCCACATGCCTATCGGCCTTAACTTAGGTAGTAAAACACCTGCTGAGATTGCTTTAGCAGTAGTTGCTGACGTACTTCGTGTATATCACGGAAAGCCTCGAAATGTGCTCTAAACGAAAGTATGAGACTTGGCGTTGGCACATCTAAATCTTATAGATCAGACGGGTGATACACTGCTAAATAATCATTCCGAGCCTTTCCTTCCCCACTACGCACTAAGGAGCTAGCGATGTCTACCGCACAGCGTGTCTTCCACGGTAGGTTCGGACGAGTTGCCCTCCTCGACATGGATCGTCCTCTTGTTGTCCATTCTCACCACGAATGCCATGTGCTGGTGAAAGTCTCCGGTGCCGACACATTCTTCAACGTCAACGGCCATAAAGTTCCACTTACCGACCGTAATGCAGTTCTGATAAATGCTTGGCAACCGCATTTTTTTGATTACCAGGTCGGGGTCGGACAGACACAGATTCTTGCGCTCTATATAGAGCCATCTTGGCTAGCTGAAGCCCATAAAACACTAGTATTAAGTTCACATACTGGATTTTTTACTCAGTCTAGCATTGAGCTTAGTAGCAAAAATAGAGCGTTAGCAGACCGATTAATCGCCGATGCGTATAGCATCGGGTTAATGCAACGCGAACATATTGAATTTTTACTTTTCAATTTTCTAATCGAGCTGATCGAGCATTTTTCGCAATGGAAACATTTATCTCGTCTAGGTGCCCAGAATCAACAAGGATTTTACGATGTACGTATTCGCCGTGCCTGCGCCTACTTGCAAGCTCATCTTGACGATCCTCATTGCATTCACAACGCTGCAAAGGCCGCAAATTTATCTCGTGCTCACTTTTTTACTCTGTTTCGCAAGGATACCGGAATGACGCCGAGGCTTGTGCTCAATGACGCCAAAATGCGTCGGGCCTTCACTTGGCTTGAACAAGAACGTAACGGTACCCTTGGCCAGCTCGCCGAGAACCTTGGCTTTACCGAGCAAGGGCACTTTACTCGTTTCTTTCGCCAACATATTGGCGCATCTCCAAGCCAGTATCGATGTGTGGTAGATAGCTATTAAAACTAGGGATATTTAACATCGAATTATATTAAAAATTAAAAACAGGCGATAGAGTTAAAATCTTCTACCGCCTCACTATTACTTTTTTAAAATTAAAAAAACACTAAAATATTATGTATTATTTAACCGCTCACCTGGGCCAAAATGGCCGTGGCGATGGTGAAGTAGATCAACACCCCCGTGGCATCGATCAGGGTGGTCACCAGCGGCGCCGACGCCGTTGCCGGGTCCACCTTGAAGCGCTCCAGCACGAAGGGCAGGCACATGCCCATCAGACTACCAAAGAGCACGATGGTGACCATGCTCAAGGCGACGATGGCCGCTACGGCGTCGCCGCCGCGCATGATACCGATGGGCGTGACCGCAATCGCCATGGTGAGGCCCAGCGAGCCCGCCACCAGGAGTTCGCGCCCGAGCATCTTGCTCCAGTCCTTGACCCCGACATCGCCGGTGGCCATACCACGCACCATTAGCGTCGCCGCCTGGGCACCCGCGTTACCGCCGCTGCCAATCAGAAGGGGCAGGAAGAAGACCAACGCCACCTGGGCGGCAATGATGTCCTCGAAATAGGCGATCCCCGCGCCGGAAAAGAGATTGGCGAATACTAGCAGTACCAGCCACGTCACCCGCTTGCGGTAGAGGCTCCATAGCGGTACCCGGCTAACGCCATCCTCCAATTGGCCAATCGACATCCCCTTGTGGATATCTTCGGTGGCCTCCGACTCGGCCACATCCATGGCGTCATCGTGGGTGACGATGCCCACTAAGCGGTTGTCGGTATCGATCACCGGCAGCGCCAAAAGATCGTAGCGCGCGACGATGCGCGCCACCTCCTCCTGGGCTTCATCCACGGCGGCGCGGATGACATCCTTGATCATGATGTCGTCGACCACCGCGCCCGGCCGCGCAACCATGAGTTGGCGCAGCGACATGGTGCCGATCAGCTCGCCCTCTAGTGACAGCACGTAGAGCTGATAGACGGTTTCGGCATCGGGCGCGGTTTGCCGTACCCGCATCAGCGCCTGAGACACCGTCATGCCACTGGCTATGGCGACATAGTCAGAGGTCATGATGGCGCCAGCGGTGCCCTCTTGGTAGCTCGCCAGGCGCTTGAGATCCTCGCGCTCCTGGCGTGCCATACGCCGTAGTAGCGCCTCGCGGCGATCCTCGCCGAGCAGGTTGAACAGATCCACCCGTTCATCCGAGCCCATCTCTTCGAGCAGAGTGAGCACCTGAGCGTCGCTGAGCTCGCCCACTACCTCGAGCTGGCTCTCGCCGGGCAGATAGCCCAATACGTTGGCGGCGCGTTCGGTGGAGAGAATATCGAGCACGGTGAGGGCTGCAGTGAGCTCCTCGTCCTCCTCGATCATCTCTTCGAGCACTTCACCGATGTCGGCAGAACGAATCTCGGCTAAGCGTTCGGCCAGAAGCGATTTGCTCGGCGTCTCCTTTTCCAGCTCGTCCAGCAACTCGCTTTTCAGTTCCTGCAAGGTTTCATCGTTCAATGACATCGCTTTCTCCTTGACGGGGCACGCCCTGTCTTGACTCACTTGCGTTACGTTGCGTAAGACGACGGCGTACGAACTCGCTGTGACTTCCTGTCATAATAAAAGTGCATAAAAAACGCCCCTCAAACCCTAGCGGGTTCGAGAGGCGTTGTCGTCACGCCTAAGGCGTCGGTCTAGCCTTTACCCGCTTTCTTGCGCAGCTGTTGAATCGTTCGCAGCTGAGCGACGGCTTCGGCAAGCTCTGCCGCGGCACGGGTATAGTCGAGCTCAGAGGACTTCTCGTTGAAGGCCTTGAGCGCCTGTTGACGCGCCTCTTCCGCTGCGGCCTCGTCGAGGTCACCAGCGCGTGAAGCGGCATCGGCCAGAATGGTCACCACGTCGGGCTGCACTTCCATGAAGCCGCCGGAGACGAAGAAGTTTTCCTCCTTGCCGCCGTCGTGGATGACCCGAATGGGCCCCGGCTGCAGCTCGGTCAGAAGCGGGGCGTGGCCGGGCAGAATACCCAGATCCCCCATCTGACCGGAAGCGATGATCTGCTCGACACTACCTGAGAAGATCGACGCTTCGGCGCTGACGATGTTACATGTGAAGCTGTTCGCCATAGCGAATCCCCCTGATGGCCGGGATTACTTCATCTGGTTGGCTTTCTCGACGGCTTCGTCGATAGTGCCGACCATGTAGAAGGCCTGCTCCGGCATGTCGTCGTATTCGCCGGACAAAATGCCCTGGAAACCACGGATGGTTTCCTTCAGCGAGACGTACTTGCCCGGTGCACCGGTGAAGACCTCGGCCACGAAGAACGGCTGCGACAAGAAGCGCTGGATCTTACGCGCGCGGGCCACGGTGAGCTTGTCCTCATCGGAGAGCTCGTCCATGCCCAGGATCGCGATGATGTCCTTGAGCTCTTTGTAGCGCTGCAGCACGCCCTGAACGCCACGCGCGGTGTCGTAGTGCTCTTCGCCGACGACCAGCGGATCGAGCTGACGCGAGGTCGAGTCGAGCGGGTCGATGGCCGGGTAGATACCCAACTCGGCGATAGAGCGCGCCAGTACTACCGTCGCATCCAGGTGCGAGAAGGTGGTGGCCGGTGACGGGTCGGTCAGGTCGTCCGCGGGTACGTAGACCGCCTGCACGGAGGTGATCGAGCCGTTCTTGGTGGAGGTGATACGCTCCTGCAGAACGCCCATCTCCTCGGCCAGGGTCGGCTGATAACCTACCGCTGACGGCATACGGCCCAGAAGTGCCGATACCTCGGTGCCCGCCAGGGTGTAGCGGTAGATGTTGTCGACGAACAGCAGAACGTCGCGGCCTTCGTCGCGGAACTTCTCGGCGATGGTAAGGCCGGTCAGCGCTACGCGCAGACGGTTACCGGGCGGCTCGTTCATCTGACCGTAAACCAGCGCTACCTTGTCGATGACGTTGGATTCGGTCATCTCGTGGTAGAAGTCGTTACCCTCACGGGTACGCTCGCCCACGCCCGCGAACACGGAGTAACCGCTGTGCTCGGTGGCGATGTTACGAATCAGTTCCATCATGTTGACGGTCTTGCCCACGCCAGCGCCGCCGAACAAGCCCACCTTACCGCCTTTAGCGAACGGGCAGACCAGGTCGATGACCTTGATGCCGGTTTCCAGCAGCTCGTTGGAAGCGGCTTGGTCGGCGTAGCTCGGCGCCTTGCGGTGGATCGGCATGCGCTCGGTCTCACCGATGTCGCCTGCTTCGTCGATCGGCTGGCCGAGTACGTTCATGATCCGGCCCAGCGTCGCTGTACCGACCGGTACGGCGATCGCGTCGCCAGTGTTCACGCACTCCATGCCGCGCTTGAGCCCTTCGGTAGAGCCCATGGCGATGGTACGTACCACGCCGTCACCCAGCTGCTGCTGGACTTCGAGAACGGTCTCGGCATTGGAGACGTTCAGCGCGTCGTAGACCTTGGGCACGGAGTCCCGCGGAAACTCTACGTCAATCACCGCGCCGATGATTTGTACGATACGTCCGCTCATCTTGGTTCCTCTTAAAAACCTGCAAATGAAACCTGTCAGCCAGGGACCGCAGGACGATCCCTTCGGCGTTATACGGCAGCGGCGCCGCCGACGATTTCGGAAATTTCCTGGGTGATGGCGGCCTGACGGGCCTTGTTGTACACCATCTCCAGATCGTCGATCAGCCCACCTGCGTTGTCCGTCGCATTCTTCATCGCGATCATACGAGCGGCCTGCTCGCAGGCACCGTTTTCCACTACGGCCTGATAGACCTGCGATTCGATGAAGCGAACCAGCAGATTATCCAGCAACGCCTTGGCATCCGGCTCATACAGGTAGTCCCAGCTTCCGGGACGGGCGTTTTCTTCATCCTGCTCGTCGCCACCGATGTCCGTGGACAGGGGCAACAGCTGACGAACGACCGGCTTTTGCGTCATGGTGTTGACGAACTCGTTGTACACCACGAACAGACGATCGAGGCGTCCGTCGTCGTAGGCATCGAGCATGACCTTGACGCTACCGATCAAGTCGTCGACCTTGGGCGATTCGCCAAGGCCGCTCTTGGCCGCTACCAGGTTACCGCCATACTTTTTGAAGAAGCCGCCAGCCTTGCTGCCCAGAGCACAGAAATCGAGTTCTGCGCCCTGGTCGCGCCACTGGGCGGCGTTCTTGATGACGGCCTTGAACAGGTTGACGTTCAAGCCACCGCAGAGTCCACGGTCGGTGGAGACCACGATATAGCCGACCCGCTTCACCTCGTCACGCTCGACCATATAGTCGTGGCGGTATTCGGGGTTGGCATCGGCAATGTGGGCGACCACGTTGCGAATCTGCTTGGCGTAAGGCTGGCTGGCCTTCATCAGATCTTGCGCTTTACGCATTTTCGATGCAGCCACCATTTCCATGGCGCTGGTGATCTTCTGCGTATTTTTGATGCTCCCGATCTGGGTGCGTATCTCTTTTGCAGCTGCCATAGCGATCTACCTTTCGTTCGTGACTCTCAGAAAAGCATGCCGGCCCACCCGAAGGTGGGCCTGCGCCTTACCAGCTCTGAGTCGTCTTGAACTTCTCGAGACCCTCTTTGAGGCCCGACTGGATCTCGTCGTCGTAGCCGCCGGTCTGGTTGATCTTGTCGAGCAGCTCTGCGTATTCCGACTTCATGTAGTCGTGCAGGGCGCGCTCGAAGTCCAGTACCTTGCTGACATCGACGTCGTCCAGGAAGCCTTCGTTCGCGGCGTAGAGCGAAATGCCCATTTCCGCGACGGAGAGCGGCGAATACTGCTTCTGCTTCATCAGCTCAGTGACGCGCTGACCGTGCTCGAGCTGCTTGCGGGTCGCTTCGTCAAGATCGGAAGCGAACTGCGAGAAGGCTGCCAGCTCACGGTATTGCGCCAGTGCCAGACGGACGCCACCACCGAGTTTCTTGATGATCTTGGTCTGGGCCGCACCGCCTACCCGCGATACCGACAGACCCGCGTTGATCGCAGGACGGATACCGGAGTTGAACAGGTTGGTCTCGAGGAAGATCTGACCGTCGGTGATCGAGATCACGTTGGTGGGTACGAACGCAGAAACGTCGCCACCTTGGGTCTCGATGATCGGCAGCGCCGTCAGTGAGCCGGTCTTACCGGTCACTTCACCATTGGTGAACTTCTCGACGTAGTCGGCGTTGACGCGCGCGGCGCGCTCGAGCAGACGCGAGTGGAGATAGAAGACGTCACCCGGGTAGGCTTCACGGCCCGGCGGACGACGCAGCAGCAGAGACACCTGACGGTAGGCCACGGCTTGCTTTGAGAGATCGTCATAGACGATCAGCGCGTCTTCACCGCGATCGCGGAAGTACTCGCCCATGGTGCAGCCAGCGTAAGGCGCCAGGAACTGCATCGGGGCAGGATCGGCAGCGCCAGCGGCGACGACGATGGTATGCCCCATAGCGCCGTGCTCTTCGAGCTTGCGCACGACGTTGGCGATGGTCGACTGCTTCTGACCAATGGCCACGTAGACGCAGGTGACGCCCTTGCCTTTCTGGTTGATGATCGCATCGATAGCGATCGCCGACTTACCGATCTGGCGGTCGCCGATGATCAGCTCACGCTGACCGCGGCCGATCGGCACCATGGCGTCGATAGACTTCAAACCGGTCTGAATCGGCTCGTCGACCGACTGACGCGTGATGACGCCCGGCGCGACTTTCTCGACCGCGTCGGTCATTTTGGCTGCGATCTCGCCCTTGCCGTCGATGGGGTTACCCAGCGCATCGACTACGCGGCCGATGAGTTCAGGGCCCACCGGCACTTCGAGGATACGACCGGTACAGGTAGCGGTCATGCCCTCTTCGAGCTGGAGGTAGTCGCCCAGGACGACGGCGCCTACGGAGTCGCGCTCGAGGTTGAGCACCATACCGTAGATACTGCCGGGGAATTCAATCATTTCACCGAACATAGCGTCTTCGAGGCCGTGAATTTTCACGATGCCGTCAGAAACGCCGACGATGGTACCCTGATTGCGGGCTTCGGATGCGACGTCAAGCTTTTCGATACGCTGCTTGATGATGTCGCTGATCTCGGAAGGATTCAGTTGCTGCATGCCATGTCCCTCAGACTCAAGCGGTCAGCGCTTCGGATAGACGGGTCAAACGGCCACGCACCGAACCGTCGATGACGGTATCGCCGGCACGCAGGATGACGCCGCCGATGAGCGACTTGTCCACCTGAGTGGTAATGGAGATTTCGCGGTTCAGACGCTTTTTAAGCGCATTCGCAAGCTTGGTTTGCTGCTTGCTGTCCAGCTTGTAGGCCGAAACCACGGTGACGTCGATACGCTGTTCGTGCTCTGCGCGAAGGTGCTCGAAGTGAGTAGCGATGGCGCTCAGCGTCATCAAACGGCGCTGGTCGGCAAGTGTCGCTAGAAAACGCTTGAAACCGTCGTCGGCCTTATCGGCCAGAAGTTCGGTCAAAAGCTTAGTTTTCTGCTCAGCGGTCAGCTTGGCGCTACCCAGTCGTACGGCTACCTGGGGCTCCTTGACGATGGCACCGGCCCAAGCAAGCGACTCGGACCAGCTATCGAGCACCCCATGATCGCGCGCGTATTCGAACGCCGCTTTGGCGTAAGGACGAGCGACGGTGGATTGTTCCGCCATGGTTCACCTCCTTACAGTTCAGCAGCCAGCTTATCGAGCAGCTCGCGATGCGTTTTTTCGTCGACGGAGGCTTCGAGGACGCGCTCGGCGCCGACGATGGCCAGATGAGACACCTGGGCACGCAGCTCGTCTTTCGCCCGATGGACTTCCTGCTCGATTTCGGCGCGCGCGCCAGCAATCAGACGCTCGCCTTCGGCGCGCGCTTCAACGCGGGCTTCCTCGACGATCTGAGCAGCGCGACGATTGGCCTGCTCGAGAATCTGCGATGCCTGCTCTTTGCTTTCGCGCAGGGTTTGTGATGCCTGCTCCTGAGCGAGTTCGAGATCACGCGTCGCACGGCTCGCCGCATCCAGGCCGTCAGCAATTTTCTTCTGACGCTCGTGGAGCGCGTTGCTGATCGGCGGCCACACATACTTTATGCAAAACCAGACAAAGATCGCGAAGGCGATCGTCTGCCCGATTAGCGTCATGTTGATATTCACAGGGATGTACCTCTGACAAGTTCGTGGCGACCGGAGTGAAACAATACCGAGCGGCAAGCACTCGGTAGTGCGTCATTAACCGGCGACAACGAAGATCAGGTACATCGCGATACCGACACCGATCATCGGCACGGCGTCGAGCAGACCGGCCATGATGAAGGTTTTGGTCTGCAGTTGGTCACCCAGCTCCGGCTGACGCGCGGTGGATTCGAGCAGTTTGCCGCCGAGGATGGCGAAGCCGATGCCAGTAGCCAGTGCGCCCATACCGATGATGATGGCAGCTGCGATGTAGACCATTTCCATGATGTTGCTCCTGAGTTCAAGTATTGGTTAAGGGTTGAGGGTTGATGGAATCGTTAGCGTTGCTTGGTTCAGTGGTGCTCGTGAGCGGCGCTCAGGTACACCACGGTCAGCGTGGTGAAAATGAAGGCCTGCAGTGTCACCACCAGAATGTGGAAAATGGCCCACGGCACGTCGAGCAGCCAGATGGCCCAGAACGGTAACAGGGCGATCAGAATGAAGATGACCTCACCGGCGAACATGTTACCGAATAGACGCATGGCCAGGCTGAAGGGCTTCACCAGCAGCGAGACGATCTCGAGCAGTAGGTTGAAGGGAATCAGCAGCCAGTGGTTGAACGGCGTTAGCGAAAGCTCGCGGGCAAAACCACCGACACCCTTGACCTTGACGCTGTAGAAGATGATCAGCATGAACACACCGAGCGCCATGCCAAGCGTGGCGTTGACGTCCGTAGTGGGGACGATCTTCATGTAATCGACGCCGAGCTTGGCAAACAGCACGGGGAAGTAGTCGACCGGAATGATTTTCAAGCTGTTCATCAACAATATCCAGATGAACAGCGTCAGCGCCAGCGGCGCGATGTTCTTGTTTTGACCGTGGAACGTAGAGCGGGTCAGGTTCTCGATGAACTCGATGACCATTTCGACGCCGTTTTGCAAACCGCCCGGCACGCCAGTGGTTGCCATCTTGCCGGCCTTGCGAAAGAGCCACAGAAACAGAACGCCCATGGCGATCGACCAGCCCATGGTGTCGAGATGGATCGCCCAGAACCCCATTTCGGTCGCCTCGGCAGAGGTCGACGCCAGCGACCAGCCATTGACCGGATGATGACCAAAGGTCAGGTTCTGTAAGTGGTGCTGGATATAGTAAGTCGCGGAGACTTCATTTCCTGCTGCCATGGGCATCTACCTCAATTGATTGCGCGATGTTCCGGCATGAGCCAAGGAATCAGCCAATGCGTGGAGAGAATCGCGACATAAGCGATGAAAAACAAAGCGGGGTTTGAAGGGGGCGCTAGGCTCAGCACCACTACGAACAGTGCCACCGTCAAACCAAACTTACCGAGTTCGGCGCCGAACAACTTCTGTGCGCTGCGCACTCTACGTTGGCTGGATCTCAACCAGCCCATACGGGCGACGAAGAAGGCGTGGGGGAGGATGGCCACCAGCATTCCCGTCAACACGGAAACAGCACCTGCACGCGCGCCGAGCAAATAGCCGATCAGCGCGCCCACCGCCATCATACAGAATTGAATCACGGCCAACCGTTGAACCAGTACCCGGCGTCTAGAGACTTCCATTCGTCGCATAGTGGTCTTGGTGGCGTAAAAGTGATGGCGTGGGGTCGATATTCGACGCCTGCGTAAATCTTGCGGGATTATAGGGAAGCGCTATCACACCTTCAACCGAAGTTGCACCGATTTTGGCTCTAACGCGCTTCTCCTGCGACCAAAGCGCTAAAACTTGTCGCTATCGTGGCGATTTTGAATAGCCTGCTACTTAATGTGCGCCAAAATGCCGTCCAACTCGTCGAGGCTGGTGTAGCGAATGGTTAGCTTGCCTTTGCCACGCGGGGAGTGATCGATGGAAACGGGCGCCCCGAGCACTTCCGCCAGCCGCGTTTCGAGGCGAGCGATGTCGGCTCCCTTGTTGACGCGTTCGGCGCTTTTTACTGCAGTGGGTTCGCTTTGCAGTTTCTTCACCAGCGCTTCGGTAGCACGCACGGTGAGGTCGTTGTTGACCACTTCATGGGCAATTTTGCGCTGCTGGCCGGGCGAAAGCGTGAGCAGCGCCCGGGCGTGGCCCATATCCAAATCACCGCGCTCGAGGAGTGTCTGCACTTCGGGGTCGAGCGCCAGCAAGCGCAGCAGGTTGGCCACCTGGGTGCGCGATTTGCCTACGGCATCGGCAATCTGCTGCTGAGTGAGTTCGAACTCTTCGCCCAGGCGCTTGAGCGCCAGCGCCTCTTCGATGGCATTGAGGTTCTCGCGCTGGATGTTCTCGATCAACGCCAGCGCCAGCGCAACGTCGTCACTGACTTCGCGGATCACCGCTGGAATGACGTCGAGCTCGGCGAGCTGAGCGGCGCGCCAGCGGCGCTCCCCGGCGATGATCTCGAAGCGCTGCTCGCCTACAGGGCGCACGACGATGGGCTGCATGACGCCCTGGGCGCGAATCGAGTCGGCCAGTTCTTCTAGCGCTTCGGGTTGAATGTCGCGGCGCGGCTGGTACTTACCGCGAGTAAGCTGGCCCAGGGGCAAACGCTCCAAACGCTCCTCGGGTTCGCTGGCAGCAGCGGCCTGCGCCTGCGAAGCGGTAGGCTCGGTGGGGTTTCCCGCTAGTTCCAGAGTGTCTCGGCGGCGGGCTCCCGCCCCGATCAGGGCATCCAGGCCACGTCCCAGCGCGCGTTTACGCGTCATTCGCTTTCCCTCGTGATTACAGCGCCAAGCGGCGAATCATCTCTTTGGCCAGCACGCGGTACGCCTGGCTGCCTCGTGAAAAACGCGCGTACTGAGTTACCGGCACGCCGTGGCTCGGCGCCTCGGCTACCTTCACGTTACGCGGAATGGTGGTCTTGAGAAGTGCATCGCCGAAGTAGTCGCGCAGTTGCTTGTCGACTTCGCGGGTGAGGCTCGTGCGCTTGTCGTACATGGTACGCAGGATGCCGCTCACCCCAAGCTCGGCGTTCACGCTCTGCTTGATCTGTTCGATGGTGTCGAGCAGCGCCGAGAGCCCTTCGAGGGCGTAGAACTCGCACTGCAGCGGAATCAGCACGCCGTTGGCGGCGGTCAGGGCGTTGACGGTGAGCATGTTCAACGACGGCGGGCAGTCGATCAGAATGACGTCGTAGTCGCCCGCCACGCTCGCCAGCGCCTGTGCAAGGCGGCTCTGGCGCTCATCGCTGTCTAACAGTTCGACCTCGGCGGCGGTCAGATCGCCGTTGCCTGGCAGCACGTCGAACTTGACCGGCAGATCACGCGCGATGGCATCCGCTGCCGACGCCTCACCCAGAAGCACGTCGAGCACGCTGACCTCGAGCGCGTGCTTGTCGATACCGCTACCCATGCTGGCGTGGCCCTGGGGGTCTAGATCCACCAGTAGCACGCGCCGGTCGAGCCCGGCCAGGCTCGCCGCCAGGTTGACGGCGGAGGTGGTCTTGCCCACGCCGCCTTTCTGATTGGTCAGGGCAATGATCTGGGTCACTTACTCCGCTCCTTCTGGCATCGGTAGGGGGGTCAGCCGCAGTAGCTGTCGCTCGGCATGATCGCCCGGTACGTAAAGCGTATGGCGCGCTGCGATACGCACGTCGCTTGGCACGTCGCGCAGCTCCTCATCGGCGCCGGGGCCCTTCATCGCCAGCCACTCGCCGTCGGGGCGTACCAGCGTACGGGTCAGGGTGACGAAGTCGCCAAGGCTTGCGAAGGCGCGCGAAATCACTTGCTCGAAAGGCGCTACGTCGAAGGCTTCGACGCGGGCCTGGGTCGGTTCGACGTTGTCGAGCCCAAGCTCCATTACCGCTTGGCGCTGAAAACGCACCTTCTTGCCGTTGCTGTCGAGCAGCGTGACCTTGAGCTGCGGCGCCAAAATCGCCAGCACCAACCCCGGAAACCCAGGGCCCGCACCAACGTCGAGTAGACGCGGGCCGCGCACGTAAGGCAGCACGGCGGCGCTATCGAGCACGTGACGGGACACCATCTCGACGGGATCGCGCACTGCGGTGAGGTTATAAGCCCGGTTCCACTTGTGCAACAGGGCAACGAGTCCGAGTAGGCGTTCACGCTGCGCACCATCGGCTTCGATTTCAAGCGCGGCAAGCCCGTGATCGAGCCGTTTGGCCACCTCGGCAGGCAAGCTCATCCGTTGGCTACCTCGGCGTTGGCGATCAACCGGCGCTTTTTCAAATGAATCAGCAAAATCGACACCGCCGCTGGCGTCACACCAGAGATACGGCTGGCCTGGGCCAGGGTCTCGGGCCGGGCTTCGCCAAGTTTCTGGCGAATCTCATGGGAGAGCCCTTCGACCTTGAGGTAATCGAGATCCGCAGGCAGCGGCATGGCTTCGTGGCGCTTGAGCTTGTCGATCTCTTCCTGCTGTCGGTCGATATAGCCCTGGTATTTTGCCTGGATCTGCACCTGCTCGGCGACCGCTTCGTCTTCGACCCAGTGGCCTTCGAGCCCCGGCAGCGCGGCGATGTCGGCATACACGAGTTCGGGGCGCTTGAGCAGATCAGCGAGGCGATACTCGCGGCCTAGCGTCTTGCCGGTTTTCTCGGCAATGCGCTTGGCCGCAGGGCTTTCAGGCTGCACCCAGGTGCTCTCTAGGCGCGTACGCTCTTTGTCGATCGCTTCACGCTTGGTGGCAAACGCCGCCCAGCGGGTATCGTCGATGAGCCCTAGCGCGCGACCGGTTTCGGTCAGGCGCAAATCGGCGTTGTCTTCGCGCAGCAGCAGGCGATACTCCGCCCGCGAAGTGAACATGCGGTAGGGCTCTTTGGTGCCGAGCGTGATCAGGTCATCGACCAGCACGCCCAGATAGGCCTCATCGCGCCGGGGCGCCCAGGCCTCGAGCGACTTGGCGCGGCGGGCAGCGTTGAGTCCGGCCAGAAGCCCTTGAGCGCCAGCCTCCTCGTAGCCTGTCGTGCCGTTGATTTGGCCGGCAAAAAAGAGGTTGTGGATAAATTTGGTTTCCAACGAGTGCTTGAGATCGCGCGGATCGAAGAAATCGTACTCGATGGCGTATCCCGGCCGGGTGATATGGGCGTTTTCCAAGCCTTTGATCGAGCGCACCACCTGCAGTTGGACATCGAACGGCAGCGAAGTGGAGATCCCATTGGGGTAAAGCTCGTGGGTATCCAGACCCTCGGGCTCGATGAAGACCTGGTGGCTCGACTTATCGGCGAAGCGGTGCACCTTGTCTTCGATCGACGGGCAGTAGCGCGGGCCAACGCCTTCGATAACGCCGGAATACATCGGTGAGCGGTCGAGGTTGGCGAAGATGATCTCGTGAGTGCGCTCATTGGTGTGCGCGATATGGCAGCTCACCTGGCGCGGATGCATCTCGCGGCTACCTAAGTACGATATCACTGGCGTCGGCGTATCGCCCGGCTGCTCTTCGAGCTGACTAAAGTCGATGCTCTTGGCGTCCAAACGCGGCGGCGTTCCGGTCTTGAGTCTGTCAACGCGAAACGGCAAGGCGCGCAGGCGCTCGGCCAGGGCGTTGGAGGGCGGGTCACCCGCGCGACCGCCGCGGCTCTGCTCGAGGCCAATATGGATGACGCCCCCCAGGAAGGTCCCGGTGCACAGCACGACGCTCTCGGCAAGAAAGCGAATGCCGGTTTCGGTGACGACCCCGCGCACGGTGTCGTTCTCGACGATGAGATCACCGGCGGCCTGCTGAAACAGCGTCAGGTTGGGCTGGTTTTCCAGCATGCCGCGAATGGCGGCTTTGTAACGTATGCGATCGGCCTGCGCGCGGGTGGCGCGTACCGCAGGGCCCTTACGGGCGTTGAGCACGCGAAACTGGATGCCACCCAAATCGGTTGCCAGCCCCATGGCTCCGCCCAGAGCATCGATCTCTTTGACCAAATGGCTCTTACCGATCCCGCCGATGGCGGGATTGCAGGACATCTGGCCGAGCGTCTCGATGTTGTGGGTGAGCAGCAGGGTTTGACAGCCCATGCGAGCAGAGGCCAGTGCGGCTTCGGTTCCCGCATGGCCACCGCCGATGACAATAACGTCAAAGCGGTCGGGGTAATTCAAAAGACACCTCGTCTTGCGCCTAGCGGCACGGATGGACGCCTACCTAAAGGCGCCGTTGAGCAACAGGGGTAAATAAGCCCGCCAGTATAAACCTCCTGTGGGTAACCGTCAGGTTTTTCCACACGGAGTTTTCACCACACTGATTAACAATCAATACATAAAAAAAGAATATAAAGAAGTTCTGTTGTTGTAGTGATTAATGGTGTGGACATTTTCTGTGGATATCCACACTAATTTTTTAATTATCAATATATTGGAGTATTGATAACTCTGCGTAAAAGCAGCCGATCAGCGTTTGACGAGCGGTGGTTTGCCTGTGGATGAAGTGGCGAGTTGTTCACAGCGGTTTCGTGCCCGGGGTTATCCACCTGCGCATACCGGGCTTGTCACCGCGACTGTGAACAACTCGATAGGTTATCCACGTCGTCATGAAACGTGTCCATGCCGGGGCTTTCAGCAAGGCGAGATGAAAATCCTAAAAATGATATCCACAGGCAAAAAAAAGCCCACCGCGAGGATGGGCCAAGAAAAAATAGCGGTTTGGAACGCTGATTTAGTGCTTGAGCACCCGGGCCAAGAAGCTCTTGGTGCGTTCGTGTTGAGGCGCGTCGAAGAGCTGTTCAGGGGGGCCTTGCTCGGTGATCTCGCCTTTATGGATATAGATGACGCGGTCGGCTACTTCGCGGGCGAAGCCCATTTCGTGGGTGACGATCACCATGGTCATACCCTCGCGCGCCAGCTCGCGCATGGCATCGAGCACCTCGCCGATCATCTCGGGGTCGAGCGCCGAGGTGGGCTCATCAAAGAGCATTAGCCGTGGCTCCATGGCCAACGCCCGAGCCAGCGCCACACGCTGCTGCTGACCGCCGGAGAGCTGGGTGGGCAGCTTTTGCGCTTGGTCGGCAATGCCGACACGGGTGAGTAGCCGCTTGGCGGTCGCCTCGGCCTCTTGACGGCTCTGACCGCGTACTTTCATTGGCGCCAGGGTGATGTTGTCGAGCACGCTCAGATGGGGAAAGAGATTGAACTGCTGAAAGACCATCCCCACCTCGGTGCGGATGGTCTGCAGCGCCTTGGTGCTCTTGCCTAGCGGCACGAGCCGGTTGCCATCGACATCGAGCATACCCGACTGGAACTCTTCGAGGCCGTTGATACAGCGAATCAAGGTTGACTTGCCCGAGCCACTGGCGCCGATGACTACGACGACCTCGCCGGGGGTGACACTAAGATCGATCTCCTTGAGTACGTGCAGGCTGCCAAAGTGCTTGTTGAGCTTGCGCATCTCGACGATGGGCTGGCCGTGGGTCGGCCGTTGAGGGGTATTCATTAGCACTCCTTATTGTCCGACCAGGCCTCTGCGCTCGAGTTGGCGCAGAACGATGGAGAGCGTCCAGGTAATGGCCAGGTAGAGCATGGCGACCATGAAATAGACCTCGAGCGCAGTGAAGGTGGTGGCGATGTAGATCTGCCCCTGACGCACCAGCTCACCCACGCCAATCACCGAGAACAGCGAGGTATCCTTGATGCTGATGATGCCCTGGTTACCCAGTGCCGGAATCATGCGCCGGAACGCTTGAGGCCAGATGACATAGGTGAAGGCCTGGGAGCGCGAGAGCCCTAGCGACAGCGAGGCTTCGCGCTGGCCGCGTTCGATCGACTGCACGCCGCCGCGCACGATCTCGGAGATATAGGCGCCGGAGTTGACCGCGATGGCGGCGATACCGGCGGCGAGGGCATTGATGGGACGATCGATCAGCTGTGGAAGACCGTAGAAGATGAACAGCACCTGAACCAGAATCGGCGTGCCGCGAAAGATCTCGATATAGAACAGTGCCGGAATGCTAAGCCAACGCGAGCGGCTGATACGCATCAAACCGAAGACGATACCGATGACGAAGCCGATGGCGAGTCCGCCGAACGAGATCAGAAGGGTCCAGGGGATACCGGGCAAGAGAAAGGGGATGGAGCGAAAAGCCGCCGCCCAGTCGAACTGAAAAGTGACGTCCACGAGACATCTCCAGAGTGAAAGCAGGACAAGAGCGCCCAGCGCAACAGGGCCGGGGGCAAAGCCACCCAGCCCTGAACGCTTAAAGCGCGCTGTTGAGTAGAGGTGTCAGAGTGAAAACTTAGTCGGCGCTGGGCGCTTCGCCGAACCACTTCTCGTAGATCTCGTCGTAGGTGCCGTCCTCGCGCATGCTGGCGAGCGCCTCGTTGACTGGCTCCACCCACTCGCTGCCCTTATGGAAAACGATGCCGTACTGCTGCCCCTCGTAGAGATCGCCCACCACTTTGGTGCGCCCTTCGCCGCGGGTTTGGGAGAAGTAGGCAACGTTGGGCGCATCATAAAAAACGGCATCGACGTTGCGCCCGAGCAGCGCCATGTACATATCCGAGGTGCCTGGGTAGGGCGTGATCTCGGCGTCTTCCCCTAGTTCCTGCTGAAGGAAGTCGTAGCTCGTCGAGCCGATCTTGGTACCTATCGTCAACCCGGCGAGATCTTCGAGGCTAGTCACTTCATCGTTGTTGCTGCGTACGATGATCCGCAGGCCCGAATCGTAGTAGGGGTCGGAGAAGTCGACGATCTCGGCGCGCTCGTCGGTGATGGTGATACCGGCAACGGCGATCTCCTGGTTGCCGGTCTGGATCGCCGGGATGATGCCGGAGAACTCCATCGTGGTCAGGTTGACCTCGAAACCGGCGCGCTCGGCGACTTCGTTGATGATGTCCATGTCGAAGCCGACCATTTCACCCGTTTCTGGGTCCATCATCTCGAAGGGAACGAAGCTTGGATCGGTGGCGACATTGACGGTTTGAGCCAGTGCCGACGTCGTACCCGCACCCAAGGCGAGGGCGAGCGTGACAGCGCTGAGCTGAGCAACACGAGAAGATGAGCGAGTGGGTAGGGCGTGAGTAGGCAGTGTTGTGATAGACATAAACGTAGTTTCCCCGATCTTTATGGCGCAGCGGCGTTAAAGAAAACGGTCGCATGGCGCTGTTATTGACCTTTTCAACCTTGGCGAGAAACCCGGCAGGCGTCAAGTCAGGAAGGGGTGGGGAATCAACGTTGGGACGCCTAGACCATGAAGGAAGCGCCGCAGCCGCAGGTCGTGGTGGCATTGGGGTTTTGCACGCGAAAGCGCGCCCCGGCAAGGCCCTCTTCGAAATCGACCGTAGAGCCAACGAGATATTGATACGACAGTGGATCGACCACGAGTGTCGCCCCGCCGAATTCGATCACGGTGTCGTCCTCGGCGACGCTATCGGCGAAGTCGAAACCGTATTGAAAACCGGAACAGCCGCCGCCGGTAACGTAGACACGCAGCTTTAGGGAGGCGTTGTTCTCCTCGGCCTTGAGTGCTTCGATGCGCTTGCGCGCGCTATCGGACAGCAGCAGCGGAGTGGGAACGAAGGATTCGGCACCGCTCATGAAGATCTCCCGCGGGCCCTGGCGTCAGCAGCATCGCCGCGTAAAAACCGGCGGCGACGCGCGATGAGCAAGGCCTAGATAAAGTGACATGGGGCACAATTATGGGTAATTCCCAGCAAAAGGGTCAACTATTGCCGGGAACTATCTATGAGAACTTATCTATTGGGTAGCTATCTGGCGACGCCGTAGCAGGGCTTGTTAGGGCATCAGCGCTGGCGCATTGAGCCCTGCCTTCTCATCGAAGCCGAACATCAGGTTGAGGTTCTGAATCGCTTGGCCCGAAGCGCCCTTGACCAGGTTATCGATCACCGAGAGTACCACCACGGTATCGCTGCCTTCGGGGCGATGCACCGCTAGGCGGCAGGTGTTGTTGCCCTTAACGCTGCGTGTTTCGGGGTGGCTACCGGCGGGCATGACATCGACGAAGGGCTCGTTTGCGTAGCGGTTTTCGAACAGTGCCTGCAGATCCCCGGCCTTGGCATCGAGCCGCGCGTAGAGCGTCGCGTGGATGCCGCGAATCATGGGCGCAAGGTGAGGCACGAAGGTGAGGCCCACCGGTGTGTCGTGCATGTCGTTGAGCCCCTGGCGAATTTCCGGCAGGTGGCGATGGCCAGAGGCGCCGTAGGCTTTGAACGATTCGCTGGCCTCGGCCAATAGCGAAGGCACTTTAGCGCCGCGCCCGGCACCGGTGACGCCAGACTTACAGTCGGCGATCAGCTGGCTTGCATCGACTAGCCCTGCTTCGAGCAGCGGTAAGAAGCCAAGCTGAACCGCCGTTGGGTAGCAGCCGGGAACGGCGATCAGGCGCGCGTTTTTGATCTTCTCGCGGTGCATCTCAGGAAGCCCATAGACGGCCTCGCCCAACAGCGCAGGGGCGCCGTGGGCCTGGTCGTACCAGCGGCTCCACTCAGTGGCATCGCGCAGGCGGAAATCCGCTGAGAGATCGATGACCCGGGTGCCGTTATCCAAAAGCTCTCCGGCCAGCGCGTGGGCGACGCCGTGGGGAGTGGCGAAGAACACCGCATCGAGCGCGCCGAGCGCGCGGGCATCGGGCTCGCTGAAGGCGAGGCGGTCATAGTGGCCGCGCAGGTTGGGGTACATGTCGCACACCTTCACGCCTGCTTCGGAGCGCGAAGTGATCGTCTCCACGCTGACGTCGGGGTGTTGGGCGAGTAGTCTAAGAAGCTCGACGCCGGTGTAACCGGTTCCGCCGACGATACCAACCTTGATCACGAACCACTCCTTGCGAATTTCGCGTTGATGACGGGACGACCCTGGGGCGATGATAGCGCGACGCTGCCTCTGCGGCGAGCCGTCGCCTGTCGTCTAGGATGGGGGTATGGTACACACGTATTACCACAACATGCCCAAGGAGCCCTGCCGTGGCGCGCTTTTCCCGCTCCGACTTCACCCTGGAAAGCTTTCGTCGCCAGTTGGCCAACGTCGATGCCCTGCCGCAGCTGTGCGTATTGGGGCTGATCTCGGGGGTGATCACCGGCGCGCTGATGGTGGCCTTTCGTCTGCTTTTGGAGCTCGGCGCCACTCTCTATATGCCGAACAACGATCCCGAGGCCTTCGAGGGGCTTGCTCCCTGGCTGCGGGCGCTCTTGCCGCTGGTGGCCGTTGCCATGGTAGGAGTGTTTCTCTACCGCCAGAAAAAAAGCGCGCGCAAGCTCGGCGTGGGCCACGTGATCGAGCGGCTCTCCTACCATCAGGGGCGGTTTCCCTTACGCAACTGGCTCAACCAGTGGTGGGTGGGCGTGGTATCGGTACTGGGTGGGCTCTCTGCCGGGCGCGAAGGCCCAGCCATTCACTTGGGCGCTGCGGCATCCAGCGGCCTGGGGCTCAAGCTACGCTTGCCCAACAACAGCCTGCGTGTGCTGGTCGCCTGCGGTACCGCAGCGGGCATTTCGGCGTCGTTCAATACGCCCTTGGCCGGGGTGATCTTCGCCATGGAAGTGGTGATGATGGAATATACCCTGATGAGCTTCATGCCGGTGATTCTGGCCTCCACCATGGGGGCGCTGGTCGCGCAGCTCGTTTACGGCAACGAGCCCGCCTTCCGAATTCCCGAAGTGGCTTTGGGGTCGCTCATCAATCTGCCCTGGATCGTCGTCACGGGGCTGATGATCGGGCTGTTAGCGGGGCTTTTCATCCATGTCTCGCAAAGCAAGTGGTTGACCTCGCGGCCGCTGTGGCTGCGGCTTTGCCTGGTGGGTATCGCCACCAGTGGCGTGGCTTTCTGGCTGCCCGAGGTGCAGGGGATTGGGTACGACAGCGCTGCCGCCGCGCTCAACAACCAGCTCGGCTTCCAACTACTGTTGGCCCTGGTGATCGCCAAGCTACTGCTAACGGCGCTGACCGTCGCTGGCGGCGTGCCCATCGGTATCATCGGCCCGGTTTTGGTGGTCGGCGCGGCGGCAGGAGCGCTGAACGGCCAGCTAGGCGGCTGGCTATGGCCGCAACACGCCGCCGACCCCGGTATCTACGCCATGCTCGGTATGGCGGCGATGATGGGCGCTGTACTTCAGGCGCCGCTAGCGGCGTTGATGGCTCTGCTCGAACTGACCCACTCGCCGAGTTTGATGCTGCCCGGCATGCTCACCGTGGTGGTGGCCTGCCTAACGGCACGCCAGCTTACCCACTGTGAGGGCTTTTTCGTCAGTTCGGTGCGCTATGGCCGCCATCCGCTGCAGCAGCCCTTGATGCAGGCGCTCTCGCGCGTGTCGGTACCGGCGGTGATGGAGCGCGGGCTTGCCCGCTGCGAGCGCGAGGTAACGGTCGCGCAGGCGCGGCGGCTGCTCGAGGGCAATCCGGTGTGGCTGCTCATCGAGCGCTCGAGCGAAGAGAAGCCCTTTATCGGCCTCAAGGCCGCCGATCTTGCCCGCTGGCTGCTCAAGTATGACGAACGCCAGAGCGAGAAAGAGGCCGAAGAGGATGCCAGCGCGCCGGATACCGCGAGCGAGACGCGCATCGACCTGCTCGAAATTCCAGGCGAGCGCTTGGAGATGGCGCCCATCGCCCTGCAGGCGACGCTTTCCGAGGCGTTCATTGCGCTGCAGGATCGCACCCTCGATGCACTCTACGTGATTCACGGCTATCGCCCGAAGCAGCAGCGAATTTCGGGTATCATCACCCGCGGCGCCATAGAGCGCTATTATCATTATGCCGACCCGCGCGATCTCGACGTGCAACGCAACAAGCCCCCCGTGTAAGGAGCCAGCATGTATTTATGGGCGAAAGCCATCCACCTGATGGCCGTGGTGACCTGGTTCGCCGCGCTGTTCTATTTGCCACGGCTGTTCGTTTATCACGCCCACGCCCGCGATCGCGACGATCAGCAGGCGATTGGCTATTTCGTCACGATGGAGCGCAAGCTCTATCGCGGCATCATGATGCCTTCGATGATCGTGGTGCTGCTCTTCGGCGGCTGGATGCTGTGGCTGGTGCCCGCCTGGCTTAGCCAGGGGTGGATGCACGCGAAGCTCTTGCTCATCGCGCTATTGATCGCCTATCACCATGTCTGCTTGATCTATCTCAAGCAGTTGGCGACCGGGCGCTGCCAGCGCAGTCATGTTTTCTTTCGCTGGTTCAACGAGCTGCCGGTAATCGTTCTGATCGGGGCGGTGATTCTGGCCGTGGTGAAACCCTTTTGAGTACGCGTCCCATGCCGCCGCTGGTGCTGGTCTTGGCGGGACACGACCCCACCGGCGGTGCGGGCCTAATCGCCGATAGCGAAACCATTGCCGCCTGCGGCGGCTGGGCGCTGACGGTGCCCACGGCGCTAACGGTGCAAAACGGCGTTGATGTGCGCCAAGTGATGCCGGTGGCGGCTGACGCCATGCGGGCGATGGTCGATGCCCTTGAAGCCGAGCCGATCGCCGCCATCAAGGTGGGGTTGGTGGCCGACCGCGCCACACTGTTGGCCGTAGTGGAGATCATTCGTCGTTTTCCCGGCGTGCCCGTGGTGGCCGACCCGGTGCTCAAGGCCGGTGGCGGCGCGACGCTGACTTCCGCCGAGCTTCATGCGCTCTACGTCGAGCGCCTGCTGCCCTGCGTGGATATTTTGACGCCCAACCGCTTCGAGCTGGCCCAACTGACCGCCACCACGCCCGGCGCAGACGACACCGCTCGGGCGGTGACGCTGATCTCCCATGGCTGCCAAGCGGTATTGGTGACCGGCACCGATGACCCGCTACCCGTGCGCTCCGAAACCGCTGCTGAGGCTGCTTACGTGGTGCATACGCTGCACTCGCCGGAGGCCACGCGGCAATGGCAGTGGCAGCGTTTGCCGGGGCAGTACCACGGCTCCGGCTGTACGCTGGCCTCGGCCATCGCCGCGCGCCTTGCCGTTGGTGAGCGCTTGCTTACCGCCTGCGAGCAGGCGCAGGCGTTCGCTTGGCAGAGCCTTGCCAAGGCGTACCGCCCCGAACGCGGCCAGTACCTGCCCAATCGCCTGCCTCGTTTGTCGAGGTGGCCAGATGAATCACCGTAACCGTTGAGGATGTTATGACCACCTCCGCTGAACTCTTCGATCTTGCCAGCCGCCATATTCCCGGTGGCGTCAACTCTCCGGTGCGCGCCTTCAAAGGGCTGCATCGTCCCCCCGTGTTCATGGAGCGCGCCCAGGGCGCCTACCTGTTCGACGTCGAAGGCAAGCGCTACGTCGACTACGTCGGCTCCTGGGGGCCGATGATCACCGGTCACGCCGATCAGGACGTGCTGGCGGCGGTACGCGCGCGCCTCGACAACGGCCTCTCCTTCGGTACGCCCACTGCCGTCGAGACCACCATGGCAGAGCTGATCTGCGAGATGATTCCCTCCATGGAGATGGTGCGCATGACCAGTTCCGGCACCGAGGCGACCATGTCGGCGATTCGCCTGGCCCGTGGCAGCACCGGCCGCGACAAGATCGTCAAGTTCGAGGGCAACTACCACGGCCACTCGGATTCGCTGCTGGTGAAGGCCGGTTCCGGCGCGCTGACCCACGGCGAGCCGAGCTCACCCGGCGTGCCGGCGGCACTGGCCGAACACACCGTGACGCTCTCCTATAACGACCCGGAAGGGGTGGAAGCGTGCTTTGCCGAGATCGGCGAGCAGATCGCCTGCATCATCGTCGAGCCGGTGGCCGGCAACATGAACTGCATTCCGCCTCAGCCTGGCTTCTTGGAGACGCTGCGCCGGGTGTGCGACGAGCACGGCAGCATCCTGATCTTCGACGAGGTGATGACCGGTTTTCGTGTGGCGCTCGGCGGTGCCCAGGCGCACTACGGCATTACTCCCGACCTTACGTGCCTTGGCAAGATCGTCGGCGGTGGAATGCCGGTGGGCGCCTTCGGCGGTAAGCGCGAGATCATGCAGAACATCTCGCCCATGGGGCCGATCTACCAAGCGGGCACGCTCTCGGGCAACCCCTTGGCCATGGCGGCAGGCATTACTCTGCTTGGCAAACTGCGCACGCCGGGCTTCCACGATGCCTTGAGCCAGCGTGTCGAAACGCTTTGCCATGGGCTTCAGGAGCGCGCCGACGCCGCGCGAGTGGCGATGATGACCCAGTCCGCTGGCGGTATGTTTGGGGTCTTCTTCACCTCCCAGCGCCGGGTCGATAACTTCGCCCAAGCGACCGCCTGCGATCCCGAGGCCTTCCGCCGCTTCTTCGGGGCGATGCTCGACCAAGGCGTCTATCTTGCACCCTCGGCGTTCGAGGCAGGCTTTATGTCCAGCGCCCATAGCGCCGAAGACATCCAGTTCACGCTGGATGCCGCCGAGAAAGCCTTCTCGCTGATGTAAGCATTCACTGGCGCTACGCAAGCCGTTGTTGCCAAGCGTTCGCCACACGTAAAGCCTTACCCCAGAGCCGCCTGCGTGCGGCTCTGGGTATTTTTAATACGCGGGATGTTTATTTGGGGTGTTTAAAGGGTGGTATGCGCAAGCGAGGTGCTTGCGAAAGCGGTAAGTGAACGTACACTTTCTGTTCTATCCACAGGAGAAACGCCATGACGGCCGAGAAAACCCTGGTGCTGGCCAGCGGCAACGCTGGAAAACTAAAAGAGTTCGATGGGCTGCTCAAGCCGCTGGGATTCGATGTGCGCCCCCAGGCGGATTTTGGCGTTCACGATGTCGAAGAGACTGGGCTCACCTTCGTCGAAAATGCCTTGCTAAAGGCGCGCGAAGCCAGTCGCGTCAGCGGCCTGCCAGCGCTTGCCGATGACTCCGGCCTCGAAGTAGACGCGCTCCACGGCGCGCCGGGTATCTATTCGGCGCGCTTTGCCGGTGAGCCCAAAAGCGACACGCGTAACAACGAAAAGCTGCTAACGGCGCTGGCGGACTGTGTCGAAGGCCAACGTAGCGGGCGCTACTGGTGCGTGCTGGTCTATCTGCGCCACCCCGACGATCCCGTGCCGGTCATCGTTCAGCGCAGCTGGGAGGGTGAGATTCTGGCGCATCCGCGCGGCGAGGGCGGCTTTGGTTACGACCCGCTGTTCTGGCTGCCCGATCAAAACATGAGTGTGGCCGAGCTTTCGGCTGAAACCAAGAATCGGCTTAGCCACCGCGGCCGCGCGCTACAGGGTCTTGTCGATCTACTCAAGGTGGCGCATGGCTAAGTCGTTGCCGCCGCTATCGTTGTATATCCACACCCCCTGGTGCGTACGCAAATGTCCTTATTGCGACTTCAACTCCCATGAGCCCCAGGGTAAGACGTTGCCAGAAACTGCCTACTTGGAGGCGCTGCTCGCTGATCTCGACGCCGATCTCACCTGGGCGGGAGAGCGCGAGCTCATCTCTATCTTCATTGGCGGCGGCACACCGAGTTTGCTCTCACCAGGGTTCTATCAGCGCCTAATGAAGGAAGTGAGCGCTCGCTTACATTTTTCGTCGGCTATCGAAATCACCATGGAGGCCAACCCAGGCACCACCGAGCAGGCGCGTTTCGAGGGCTATTGCGAGGCGGGAATCGATCGCCTCTCGCTGGGTATTCAGAGCTTTCAACCCGCCCAGCTCGAAGCCCTTGGGCGCATTCATGGTGGTGATGAGGCCATTAAGGCCGTGGGGCAGGCGCGTCGCGCCGGATTTAACAATATCAATATCGACCTGATGCACGGTTTACCGGGGCAAACGATGACGCTCGCGCTGGCCGATATCGATCAGGCGCTGGCGCTTTCGCCCGATCACCTCTCCTGGTATCAGCTTACCCTCGAGCCCAATACCGCCTTTCACTCTCAGCCGCCAACGCTGCCCGAAGAGGAGGCGCTGTGGGATATTCAGGAGCTGGGCCACGAGCGGCTGGAGAGCGCCGGCTTTACCCGCTACGAGATCTCCGCCTATGCAACCCCAGGTAAGCAGAGCCAACATAATCTCAACTACTGGCGGTTTGGAGATTACCTCGGCATCGGCGCCGGTGCCCATGCCAAGCTAAGCGTGCGGGATCCTTCGGGCGAGCTTGTGGTCCAACGCCTGTGGAAAACGCGTCAGCCCGAGGCGTATTTGCGGCGTGATAACGACCCGCGCGGTTTCGTGGCGGGCAAGCGCCAAGTGATGCCGGACGAGTTACCGCTTGAGTTCGCCATGAATGCGCTACGCCTCACCGATGGCGTGATAATGAGCGCTTGGGAGGCTCATACGGGCCTCGAGCGCAAGGTGCTCGAACCCCGCTTGGCGGCGGCGCGAGAAAAAGGACTTTTGATGGAAATGCCCGAAATCCTTCAAGCATCGCCTCAGGGTCTATTATTCTTGAACGAGTTGCTGGCGATGATCAGCGACGAAACGCCACAACGTTAACGATCCATCAAGGAGAGAGTGATGCGTATATCTCGACTCATGACCCCGCTGGCAGCGGCCATTTTGGTGGCAGGCTGCGCTACGTCGGACCCTTACGGCGGCCAGACACAGCGCTCGAGCACCGGTATGGGTACCGGGATCGGTGCAGCGATTGGGGCAGCAGCCGGTGCGCTTTCCGGTGATGGCAGCACCAGCCGTCGCGATCGCGCGCTGATCGGCGCAGCCGTAGGCGCGGCCGCTGGTGCTGGCGTGGGCGCCTACATGGATCGCCAGGAGAATCAGCTGCGTGAAAGCCTTCAGGGCTCGCGCATCGAGATCGACCGTCGCGGTGACGACATTGTGCTCAACATGCCGAGCAGCGTGACCTTCGGCTTCGACTCAGCCGACCTCACCCCCGATGCCCGCAGCGCGCTCAACGAGGTGGGTAACGTACTGGCGCAGTACACCGATACGCGCGTCAATATTGCCGGACATACCGACAGCGTAGGGAACGCCAACTACAACCAGGGTCTTTCCGAGCGACGCGCCCAGGCTGTAGGTAGCTACCTGAGCCAGCGCGGCGTGTCGTCTTCGCGCTTGGTCACTTCGGGCTATGGCGCCACCCAGCCGGTCGCAAGCAATGACAACGAACAGGGTCGCGCGCAAAACCGTCGCGTCGAGATTACTTTGACGCCGACCAACGCGGCGCAGAACTATCAGCCCTGATCCTTTTTGCTGACGTATCATGACAAAGCCCGCCAGCCTCGAGGCGGGCTTTTTTCATCGCTCGGTTTCATCTCCCTGGTGGCCTTTCATGCTCTCTTATCAGCACGCCTATCACGCCGGCAACTTTGCCGACGTGCACAAGCACATTACGCTTTACGCCATCCTTGATCACTTATTACGTAAAAAAACGGCCATTACATATATCGACACCCATGCCGGGCGCGGTCACTATCCGCTCGATGCTCCAGAGAGCCAACGCCTCAAGGAGCACCAAGGCGGGGTAATCAAGCTTTGGCAGCCCAAGGCGCGCCTACACGATGAGTTGAACCGCGATTGGCTCGCCGCCTTGGCGCTATCACAGCCAGCAACGTCAAAGTCTAGTCAAGGTGCACTCACTCACTATCCCGGCTCGCCCTGGTGGTTTAGCCACGCGCTGCGCGCTCAGGATGCGCTGACGCTGTTCGAGCTTCACCCCGGCGAGCACCGTCACCTGGGAGAGCAGCGCCTGCCCGCTAACGCGAAGCGTATCCACGCCGACGGGCTAGAGGGGCTTCGCAAGCGCCTGCCGGTAGCCACGCCGCGCCTATGTGTGCTGATCGACCCTAGCTACGAGCGCAAGAGCGAGTATCAGGAAGTGGCCGAGACGGTTGCCTTTACGCTTGCCAAAGCGCGCCACGCCGTCGTGGCAATTTGGTACCCGCTGCTACCTGCAGGACACCATCGCACCCTACTCGAGGCGCTCACGGCGAGCGGTATCAGCAAAATTTGGCGCAGCGAACTGATTCAGCGCCCACCGGGTACGCAGAGCCACGGCATGTACGCAAGCGGCATGCTGGTGATCAATCCACCCTGGGGGCTCGATGAACGGCTGGCGTCGGCCATGACAGAGCTGACGCCGCTATTGGGCGATGCGAGTCGCTATGAGGCCGAATGGTTAGTGGGAGAAGGTTGATAGCGCCGCTAACTATGAATTTTGCTCATGTTAACTTCAAAAATTATCGCTTTCATATGAATCGCTAATCCTGGAGCATAGCGTTCATTAGCTGACTAATTTGGGAGACACCTATGAGCTTGAATGCCGCCCCCTTTCGCGCTGACGTCGTCGGTAGCCTGCTGCGCCCGGATTCGATCAAGCAGGCGCGGTTGGCGCGTCAGGCCGGTGAGCTCGACGCGCAGGCGCTTCGCCGCGTCGAGGATGAGGCCATTCGTCACGCCGTTGAGAGCCAATGCCAGTGCGGCTTAAACGTAGTGACCGACGGTGAATTCCGTCGCGCTTGGTGGCACTTCGACTTCTTCGAAGGGCTCGAGGGTGTGGAAGGCTACGATGCCGACCAGGGCATTCAGTTCAACGGTGTGCAAACCAAGTCGCGCAGCGTGAAAGTGACGGGCAAGCTTGGCTTTGGCGAGCATCCCATGCTCGAGGATTTCAAGTATCTGGCTAGCATCTCAGGCAGTGCCATGCCCAAGATGACCATCCCAAGCCCCAGCGTGCTGCATTTTAGAAGCGGTCGCAAAGCCGTCAGCGCCGAGGTCTATCCAGACATCGACGACTTCTTCGATGACCTAGCCAAGGTTTATCAACAGGCAATCAAGGCGTTCTACGACGCGGGCTGCCGCTACCTTCAGCTCGACGATACCGTATGGGCCTATCTCTGCTCCGACGCCCAGCGCCAGCTCGTTATCGAGCGCGGCGAGGACCCGGACGTGCTGGCCAAGGCGTACGCTCGCACCATCAACAAGGCGCTCGAGGGTAAGCCCGATGATCTGGTCATCGGCATGCACGTATGTCGCGGCAACTTCCGCTCCACCTGGATCTCTGAGGGCGGCTATGAGCCGGTGGCAGAGCTGCTGTTTGGCTCGGTGGCCATCGACGCCTACTTCCTCGAATACGACACTGACCGCGCCGGTGATTTCGCTCCGCTGCGCTTCATCAAGCCGGGCCATCAGAAAGCGGTACTTGGGCTTGTGACCAGTAAGACTGGCGAGCTCGAAGACCCAGAGGCCATCAAGGCGCGCATTCATGAGGCGGCGCAGTACGTAAGCCTCGATCAGCTCTGTCTGAGCACCCAATGTGGGTTCGCCTCTACCGAAGAGGGTAACTCGCTGAGCGAAGCGCAGCAGAAAGCCAAGCTCGAACTCGTGGTGCAAGTCGCGCGCGACGTCTGGGGCGAATAGCGCGGATATCTTTGCTAGCCCACTGCTTTCGGCGGTGGGCTTTTTAATGTCCTGAATATGAGGATGAACGATGAGCACGCTGAGCCTTCGCGAACGGTTAGAGTCGAGCCCCATGTCGCCCTTTCAGTGGCTGGTGGTTTTATTGTGTCTGGTACTCAACGCAGTGGACGGGCTCGACGTGATGGCGATGGCGTTCACCGCTACCAGCGTCTCGGCCGAATGGTCGCTCAGCGGCGCCCAACTGGGGTTGCTGCTTAGCGCCGGCGTGGTGGGAATGGCGATAGGCTCGGTGTTCGTGGCACCACTGGCCGATCGCTTTGGCCGCCGCCCGTTGCTACTGGCGAGTTTGCTGGTCAGCGGCGTAGGCATGCTGCTTTCCTACTACAGTGCGGGGCCGATGACGCTTGGGGTGCTGCGTCTTATCACCGGGGTCGGAGTAGGCGTGATCCTGGTGGGGGCTAACGTCTTGACCAGCGAAAACGCCAACGCTCGTTGGCGTGGGCTCGCCATCGGCCTGCAGTCGGTGGGCTTTGCCCTGGGGGCAACGCTGGGTGGGCTTCTGGCCACCGAGCTCAACGAGACCTTGGGCTGGCGCTACGTGTTTCTCTATGGCGGCGTGATCACCTTGGTAGCGGGGGCCGCCTGTACTCTGCTGTTGCCGGAATCGCTCGACTTCTTGCTCTACAAACGCCCACGCCGCGCGCTTGCTCGGGTAAATACGCTTCTTTCCCGTATGGGCCAGGCGCCGCTCGAAGCGCTGCCCGACAATCGCGCGGAGATTGGCGATGCCCAAGGTTACTGGCAGTTGTTCGCGCCTGCCCAGTGGCGCACCACGCTACTCTTGGCGCTGGCCTTCTTTTTGGTGATGTTCTGCTTCTACTTCGTGATGAGCTGGACCCCTAAGCTGCTGGCCCAGAGCGGGCTTTCGGCAAGCCATGGCATAGCCGGGGGCATGCTGCTTTCCATTGGCGGTATGGTGGGGGCGCTGCTGATGGGTCTTTTTGCCAGTCGTGTGAGCGGCTATCGCCTGCTGTTCGCTTTTCTCTTGTTCACTGCGCTGTTGATGCTGGCCATGGTGCCCGCCACGGTGCTATTCGGTCTAGCACTTGCCGTGGGTTTTGGTATCGGCATGCTGCTCAACGGCGCCGTGGCGAGCCTCTACACCATCGCGCCTCAGAGCTACGCGGCGCGCCTGCGCACCAGCGGTGTAGGATTCGTGATCGGAGTCGGTCGGCTTGGTGCCATGGCATCGCCTGTAGTGGCGGGTATGCTGCTGGATGCCGAGTGGTCACCGCAAAGCCTCTACTGGCTCTATGCAGCGGTGCTCTTGCTGGCGCTGCTGACCGTGCAGGGGCTACAGCGTTTGCGCGGACGAGCGGCAGAAAATCCTGTGCCCAATGCTGCTTAGGCATTGCTTTCACTGCGTTGCTGATAGTCCAGACGCGACGCCAGAATGACGTGGTGATGCTCATCGGCCCAGTGAATTAGCTCACCCATGGGCACGAGAAACGAGTGGCCAAGGGGCGTAAGGGTGTACTCGACCCGTGGCGGCACTTCGGGGTAGAGCTTGCGCGCCACGAACCCATCCTGCTCCAGTAGCTTCAAGTTACGCGATAGCATCTGGCGTGAGATGTCATCGATTTCGCGGCGTAGTTCGTTGAAGCGCAGCGTTCCACCCGCCAGCGCTTCGATGATCAATAGACTCCACTGCCCGCCAATACGGTCGAGCACGTTACGAATCGGGCACTGTTCAAGGCAGGGAGCAGCGGTCTCGGCGGTCATGCGAAAGGCCTCGTCAGGTCAAAAGATGAAGGGGCGATAGGCAGTCAGATAGGTGGTCACATGGCTGTGACTTCTTGTGTGGGCGCACAAGGTACCATAGGATCACTCTTGTGGTCTAAAAAATAGACTTTTGACCAATAGGTACACATCAGTAGGTACACCCCCCAGTAGGTACACAGGAGAATTCTCATGGCTAACGTTGCTCTACTTGGCGCCTCGGGTAATGCGGGCGCACGTCTACTCAAGGAGTTGGTCGAACGCGGGCATCAGGTGACCGCTATTGCTCGTCAGCCCGAGCGCATCGAAGCGCTGGCCAACGTGCGTGCGGTAGCGGGAGATGCCAACGACGCGGCGGCGTTGGCCGAACTCTTCAAGGGCCACGACGCGGTAATCAGCGCGGTGCCTTTCACCGGTTCCGATGCCGCTACGCTGGTGAGCGCCGTTCGCGATGCCGGGGTACCACGCTACTTGGTGGTAGGCGGCGCAGGCAGTCTCGAGGTCGCACCCGGTGAGCGCGTCGTCGATCAGCCTGATTTTCCCCCAGAATACAAACCCGAAGCCACGGCGGGCGCTGTGTTCCTCGACTACCTACGGGGCATTACCCAACCCGAGTGGACCTTTCTCTCGCCCTCGGCCGTATTCGTTCCCGGCGAGCGCACCGGCACTTTCCGCCTGGGCAAGGACGCCCTCTTGGTCTCCGAAGAGGGTTCCAGCATCTCCTTTGAAGACTTCGCCGTGGCGATGGTCGATGAACTAGAGCGCCCTGCCCACCCCAACCAACGCTTCACCGTTGGCTACTAACCAGGCATTCGATAATGAAAACCGCTTTCTCACGTCCGCTCGCTCTTCTCGCCATGGCGCTTTTGCCCGTTGCCGCCCATGCCGAGGCACCTCGTGACCTCGACCAGGAAGAGGCCAACCGTCAGTTGGTCGTCGACTTCTACAACCAGTTCTTCAACGAGCACGAAGTCGATGTAAGCCCTGAGGTGATTGCCGAGGAGTACATCCAGCACAACCCCGACGTGCCGGATGGTAAAGAGCCCTTCGTCTCTTACTTTGCCGGGTATTTCGAAGAGAATCCCGACTACCGCAGCGAGATCGTGCGTAGCGCCACCGATGGCGACCTCGTGTGGCTACACGTCCACTCCACCAATGGAGAAGACGATCGCGGCCAGGCCGTCGTCGATATCTTCCGCGTCGAAGAGGGCATGATCGTCGAACACTGGGACGTCATCCAGGATGTACCCGAGCCCTCGGCCAATACCAACACTATGTTCTAATTCGCAAGAGTGAAATGAACGAGGGGCCGCAGCTAAACCGCTGCGGCCCTTTTTTTGTATGTAAAGCGTCTTTGTCTATGTAAAGCGTTCTTGACTAAATGCGGGCACCGCCTTAATGTAAAGTTTCCTTTCCATTAGAGTGATGCCATCATGACGCACAAGCGCTACGTCGTCCATTTCGCCCTCGCCATGGCCGCCTACGCCGTCACGGTGGCGTTGAGCACCTACTTGCAGGTGTCGCTCCCCATGGGAGCGCTGCGCACCCTGGCGGCGCTGCTTCCCGTCGTACCGATGATCACCATTGCCATCGTCGTCATTCGCCAAGTGAGAACACTGGACGAACTGGCGAGAAAGATTCAGTTGGAAGGGCTGGCGATAGCCTTCGTGGGCACCGCCTTGCTTTCGTTCAGCTACGGCTTTCTCGAAACCGCAGGCTTTCCACGGCTTTCGATGTTCGTCGTCTGGAGCGTAATGGCGCCGCTATGGGCTCTGGGAACGCTAATAGGGTGGAGGCGTTACCGGTGATCAATCAAATCCGCGAGCAGCGCAAGGCGCGGGGCCTATCCCAAGCCGCCCTTGCCGAGCGCCTGGACGTCTCCCGCCAAACGGTCAACGCCATCGAAACCGGCCGCTACGACCCTAGCCTCACCCTAGCCTTCAAGCTCGCCGACGTGTTCGAAACCTCTATCGAGGCGCTGTTTGAGCCGGAGAGGAAAGAGTAGAGAATCTGCTTATTTCCAATGCAGAAACTAGAAAAATGTCCGCAAGCCTTGCGGGTACTGGCTTCACGGATCGGTACGGCTCCAGAAGGGCACACATAAGGGCACACATTTAAGGCGCTGCGCAAGATCGAGCACTCAGTTTTAGGTCAACCACCATGCCTTTCTCCCATGTGGCTTGACTCGCACATGCTAAAAATCAGGGAGAACCTTGCCGCTGTTAGATTCTAGTAGCTGCCTCCCTCTGTAAGTCAAACACCTTTGGCGCTGCCTGTTACCCTTGCAAGCTTCTTATTCAGGCGTGCAAGTCGCTTTTCAAAATCGTTTGCCCACCCCTGAGTTCGCCCCTGCTCACAAATTGCAATAGCTTCTTCCAGCTTGCCTTGCTTCTCATATACGATCGCGAGCTGCTCATAGCCCGTGTGGCGAGGAAAGGTATGTAAATTTTTCAAGACAGACCGGCACGGCGTTTTCGGCTAAGGCAATTTGTTCTTTGCAAGCCATGATTGCGGCCTCTAAGGCTTCCTCAAGCTCATTTCTCCACCGATAGTAAAATTTTATTCTCTCATGGCAGTCAAAATGATAGCTTAATATATCAAGCTCGGAATGTGGGTACGTCTGCGCTTTATCCATGAATTTCAGCGCTACAGAGAACCCTTCCGGGTTGTTGAACCATAGAGCAATGCTAGACAGGAAGGTTCTAGGGTGCGCAATACTAATATTTCCATCCGTTAAGACCGACTTACCCTCAGGGTAATCTGGGAATGGATTATATTTTCCTATGATATACCCCCTCTCTTCATCTCCAAATTCCTCATACCACCAGTCCCAAAGATCAAACTGACCTAACACCCCTCCTTCGTTGGGACTTTTTTTCTGGGTAGATGTCTTTCCCGAACCACGAAAAAGTTGCTTAAGCCAATCTCTCATATCTTCGCCTCACAAGTCGCCCTCTCTGTAATAGGTTCCCAGCATTCATCACTCTAGCTTTTTTCGGGTTAAAGCCCCAGCGATCCGTGCCAGCGACTCTTCAAGTATGCCCAGGGCCTGCTCTTCAACAGCTGCCAGCTGTCCTATCCGTTTGGCAAATGTTTTCCGGTGCATTCCTTTGGGGCGCGCTATGTATTCCGCTGGGTAGTCGAACGGGCCAGCGTCACAGCCCAGCCTACGGCGTAACTCCCAAGCTTGCTCGATTGGCCGGTCACGTTTGCTTGATTGCTGGCTGGGGTAATTGAGGCGCAGACAGTGACGGCAGAGGAACACAGCGGCGCCGTACAGCTTCGCCACCCGGCTGTGGCAGGACGGGCAGCGAAACCAAGGCCGCTCCCCTCCAAGGTGGCAGGTCGTCCAGTCGATTATCACGGGATAGTCGTGTTGTACCGGATCGCACCCGTAACGCTGGCTGCGGTAGCGCAGGCGTATAGTGTACCGGTCTTCAATCTCAATGCCGATACTAGCCACCTTTTCTTCACGCCGCCACCAACTCCAATCGAAAGACTGACCGGGGGTTAAACATTTATCCCGCTTTAAGGAGCTGATATTCAGCGTACGGTAATCGTCGGTGCTGCCCTTCTCGCGTGCTCTGCTCATCGTGGGAACCTAAATCAATTGGTAAATAGGGGTTTTAATCTTCCTCAGTAGCTTTGCTTTTCTGGTGTCAGTCATGGTTGCTTGCCTCATATTTCATACACCACCGCCGGGCAGTGTCCCAAAGCCCGGCAGGGGCTTCCGGCTCGCCTAGGGTGCAGTGCCCCAAGTGAGGATGGTCGATCCGCTGGAAGTGCTTGCAGGCTCCACAGCTGGCCGTGTAATCCGGCTCAGGTGGGGGTGGTACTTCTTTTGCCTGCTCCAGACAATAAGCCCGCGCTTGCGCATCGCTCTGGCACCGCGCCAGCACATCCGCAATGGTTGCCGGGTCGGTTTCCTCGATATGCGCCAGCCATGCCCGGATGGCCGTTTCCTCTTCGGCCAATAGCTGGTTTGCTACGGCTACACTCGCTACAGTTGCTACAGTTCCGGCCTTTGCCCCCTTATGTGTAGCAGGTGTAGCAACTGTAGCTGTAGCAAGTGCCTGTCTTGGGCGTTTTCGGATCAGTGCGGATAACCTCATGCAGCCACCTCCAGCGATGCCGGGTTCACCGCCACGTCAATGCGCCGTCCGTCCTTCCGCAGTCGCAGCCGGTCAAGCTCTGCCAGCTCCATGATGGCGCTATCCAGTCGCGCCCCATCCCGAACCGGCCCATGCTGGCGCAGGTAACGCTTATTGACGGTTTCCACGCGCTCCCGCTGGCAATGCTCGATCAGCCAACTATCCAGCCGCGCCGCGTCTGCAATCTCTGGCGGTAGGGCCAGTTCACCAAAGAAGCGCCGCGCCTCGCTCAAGTGCCATGCCGTGATTCGGCTGGCGCTCTCGAAGCAATCCACACTGACAGCGCCCGTGCCGTGCTCAAACATCTGGAACAATGCCGCCAGTCGTGCCGCGTTATCCGCGCTCTTTGATGCCACGTCCCGCACATCATAGAGTTCACCACCGCTGGCAAGCTCCCGCTCGATAGCGTCGTGATACTCCACCCACGCCCGTTTTGCTTCAGGGGACAGCGATAGCATGGCCGGGGTCAGTGCGCCGTCATCGTCTATCGGTTCCGGTTGGCTCAGTATCGTCGCCAGCCGCTGATTAAAAGCCTCCAGGGCGGGCCAGTTTGCAGGGGCTTCGGTAAAGGGTCGGAAGCCTTGGGTTGACGCAGGCCACGCAACCAGAAAACGCGCCAGAAAGCCCGTACCACGCGCCAGCGCACCCGACTTGCTGAAAAACTCCCGCAGGGTCGGTTCCTGTACCTGCAAGGCCACCGTCAGCCGTGCGCCCTGTACCGTGAATGATTCACTGGTGCGCCGGTCAATGGTCAGGCTGGTGCCATCCCACAACTGGTTCAGCGTCGCCAGATTGCGCATGACGCTATCCTTGCCCATGCCATGGGAACCAAACACAATGCCCGCTTCAGCCGATACCACGCCGCCGGAAGGCCATTGCTTCGCCAGTCCATGCGCCAGCGCTTCGGGGGTGGCGTCCGCGTACATCAGCCGGGGGACTCTTGGCGGCTCTGGCTTGTCGTGCTCCAGTTCGCGCAATGCTGATTCCATGCCATCCGTGGGCTTGCTGTCTTTGGCAAGGTGGCGGATTTTGTCCTTGATGCCGGATCGCTTGGCTTCCCATGCCTCAATATCGGCCTTGTAACGCTTCAGAACCGGCTTGGCGGCTTCTGCCTGCTCTGCTTCATAGTCTCGAATGGCTTTGGTGAAAAAGCCGTCACAGGTGCTTTTGCGCTCGCCTGAATCGGCAATGGTCAGCAAGAACAGCCCGGTAGGCCCGTGCAGCTTTTCCGCTCGCTTCACGTCCGCATGGGCTTGAATCGCCAGCGACAGCGCCGCCAGTGCCGATGACGCCACCATGGGCAAGGGTGCCTTCACAAAGCCTGCCACCTCTTCCACCGCCGCCCGCACCGTGTCGGGCAATGCGTCCAAGGGGTAAGGCTCTGACGCAAGGCTGGCGGTCAAGGGCTGGGGTTCCGGCCATAGGCTGCCCGCAGCGCTGGCGCTCTGAATGGTGCGCTTCACCGCGTCCTTGCCGATGGTCACAGCCATATCGTTGAAGTCGGTCATGCTAGGGTCACGGTCAGCGCCAAATTCCGGCACCGCCAGTTTCCCGCCTACGGATTGCGCCGCCTCGATGGCATGGGGATCGGGCTTACCGTCTGCCTTCACCACATCAGCCAGGATCACCAGTTGCGCCGCCGGGTAGTGCTCTCGCATGGCTTTTGCCACCACCAGCATATTGCCCGACGAAAGCGCCGCAATGGCCGGGTGTCCGGTCGCCTCGCTGGCGGATAGAACGGTTGCCACCCCTTCGCCTATCAGCAGGGTCACACCTTGGCCGTTGCCGCCCGGTATGCGCTCCGTTGCCCAGTAGCCACCGGCCTTGGTGCCACGCCCTGCAAGCGCCGTCTTGCGTCCGTCACCGTCGATCAGCTCCAGGGTTGAAAGGCTGTCACCCTGTTTGACGGGCACCACCAGCAAGCGCCCAGACAGCAGCTCGCCGCCGGACTTCGGTTGATAGCCCAGAAGCGAAGCCGCTGCGCTGGCGTCAATTTCCCGCAGGGTGTCCGCTGGCGCTATCTGCTTGCGTACCAGATAGGGATGATCCGCTTGTGCGTGTGCCGCTGCCTTCAGGATCGCCGCCGCCTTGCTGGCCGCCTCTTGGCGTTCGTGCTGGATGGTTTCCTGCTCACGGGCTGCCCGCTCCGATGCCTTTCGCTGGCGCTCTGCGATCCCTTCCGGGGATGGACGCTGATAGGTGTTATCGTCCTGCCAGCCGCTGGCCTTCGCTTCATGGAACAGGGTGCCAATAGTCACGCCGCCGTCAGGCTTGATGCTTCGCCATACGTCCCGTGCATCGCCGTTCTTATAGGACTCCGCTTGCTGGCTCCAGTCGTCCCACAGGTCAAAGCCTGAATCACCCAGCTCTGACTTGATCGCCATGCCCATGCGCAGCCAGGTTTCCCGGTCATCCGCTGGAACAAAGTTAAGGGCAGCGCCGATACGGTCAAAACCATTCATGCCGCACCCCCTTTGCAGGACAGCAGCACATACAGCGCTTGCTTGTGTTCCTTGCCGGTCGCATCGGCTTCCCAATGCCAATGGGTGGCAATATCGTTGCCAGCGTCCCGCAGTTCCTGAACGCGCCCTGCCGGGTGCATGATGCCCAGCTCATTGCGGGCTTGAAGGGTGGTGATTTGCTGGTGCGCTTGCAGCCACTTCAACAAGGCTGCTCGCTGCACGGCTCTGGATTGGTGTTTGCGGGTTGCGGTAGAATTATCGGTGCCAGCCGAACAATCTTCCCGCCCCGTCACAGGGGCTTTTTCTTTTCTCATGGCTGCCCCCTCAAGCCTTGCGGCTATCATCAATACGGGCTTCAAGCCACGCATTAACTTCCGCCTCGATCCAACCAACAGACTTGGCACCAAGGCTAATGGGCGCAGGAAAAGTACCTGCTCGAACGTGCTGATAGATGGTGGATCGTGCCAGCCCGGTACGGGCTTCCACTTGCTTGCGCCGCAGGATGGTGGGCGCTGTTTGGGCTTGTGCAGTCATGCTCGTTACTCCTTAGCATTCGCCGGAACATACCGGCATGACTTGGCACGATAGGGATTTAGATTCTTTGTGTGACGTGGGCTTTTTTTGGTGGGGTGGCCTATTATTTCCCCCATAGCCCCGCAGGGTGGTCGCTAAGGTCTATTAGTTCTGGCTCAGGCGTTCTTATTCTTTCAAGCTCTTTGGCAACCTCTTGAATATCTCGGTGCAGCTCGTCGGCATTGATGTTTGCCACGTGTCCGCCTGCCGCTGTAAGCAGTACCTTAATGAAAACATGAAACTCACCCCCCGGCTCTTGCCCTGCGTTTTTTTGTCGACCGGGGATTACGTCAGTATTTTTTATCAGTTTCCACGCCACGATGATGGAAGCACAAAAGTACATCCTTGCGGGTTTCGGAAGCCCTCCTTGTGATGTTGAGCGTGTTGCTTGCATGTACTTTTTTAGTGCGTTCATTTCCCACAGAAGATTATTCAGTTCAGCTTTCATGCTCTCATTGCTATAACGGCTTTCCCGCAATGCGTGTGCATGTTTGAAGGCATCATCCACTTCTTTCAGATTGTTTTTGTGAAGTTCCTTTTCATACGTCTTGACGGTTATGTCACCATTGCGCATCGCGCTTTCCAATTGACCTATTTTCTGAACCAAGCTCACGGCGATATTTGAAATCGTTTCCTCAGTGACAGCGCCCGGTTCTGCTGTTTCTTTCAGCAAGCCAATAATTTTCTTTTCCATTGCTATCACCCCGCCTGATACGCTTTGCCAAAGCGCCCGATAATTACCTTGCGCCCTTCGTCAATCTGGCTATCCACAAAGTCAGCCCACCATTGCAGCATTTCCCGGCGCTGGTCAGCATATTGCGCTCGGTTGTAAACGCCTCGAATGCCCTTGGTTTCGTGGGCAAGCGCCTTCTCGATCCAGTCGGAATTGAAGCCCGCTTCATGCAGATGGGTTGATGCCGTGCGCCGGAAGTCGTGGATAACAAAATCCCGCACATCATGTTCCAGCGAACGCACAGCGCTGTTCAGGGTGGTTTTAGATATGGGCTTGCTCAGTGTGTTACGGCTGGGGAAAACCCATTCAGAACCACTTGAAAGCCCCTTCAATTCCTCCAGCATGGCAATGGCCTGCCGTGACAGCGGAACAAAGTGCGGATGATCCATCTTCATGCGCTCGCCGGGGATAAACCATTCCGCCTTAGCAAGGTCTATCTCTTCCCACCGGGCTTCGATCATTTCCGACTTGCGCACCATGCACAGGATTAACAGGTGCAGCGCCAGCTTGTGGGAACGGTTCATGCTGGATTGATAGATTGCCCTCAACAGCCTCCCGACTTCATCCGACGATAACGCAACATCGCGGCTTTTGGCTGTGGCAATGTACTTTGCTTCGATGGCTGCCGCCGGGTTGCTGGTCATCTTCTCCCGCGCAATGGCGTAGGAAAACAGCCGCTTCAGGATGTTGCGGGTTTGAAGTGCCATCTGGTCGGAACCACGATTCTTTATCTTGTCCGTGATTGCCAGAACATCCGTGACAGTCACTTCATCCAGCGCCTTACCGCCGATGGCGGGGATGATGTCCTTGTCCAGAACGCGCCTAATGTTGCGGGGGTTGCTGTTCGCTGGCTCTGCAACCTTCTGGAACCATTCCCGTGCGAAGGCTTCCACCGTGTTACTGGCCTTGGCTTCGACCTCTTGTTGCCGCGCCTTCTCGACAGTCGCCACGCACCAGTGACGGATAAAGAGTTCTGCCAGCTCCTTTGCCGCTGGGGTTGATTCATCCGGTATCGGATCACCACGCCGCAGCGCCATGGGGGACAGCCCACGCCCTATTAGCGCTTTGCAGTCATCGCGCCAGGATCGGGCATCAGCCAGGGAATAGGTGGGGTAGTCACCAAGGGTCACTTTCTCTTGCTTGGCGTTACGTCCGCCCATCCGGTAGCGCAGCTTCCATGACTTTCGCCCGCTGGGTTGCACCAGCAGGAACAACCCGCCCTCGTCCGATGCTTGATACGCCTTAGCATCAGGCTTCAGCTTCCGCAATTTGGCATCTGTTAGCGCCATGTCATGCCCTCATCTGTAGCAAAAGTAGCTGTAGCAAACCGCCCGGATGGGGTGGGGGAAGGCCGCATCTGGGGCACCCCTACCCTTGGCATTTTTGCGAAGGGCACACATCCGTATTAACCCTGTATTTCCAGTAGATTGCGCGTTATTTGCTGCCTTGCTTTGCCCCCATGTGTGCCCTGAATAGTCCCAGATTACCCCCTGGAAACGCTCTTATCAGTCGATATTGAAGGGCACACATCAGCCACAAAGGGCACACATTTTCTAGAGAAGGGCACACATCAGGGCACACATTGAAGCGGCTTCATGCGGAACATGATAGACAGCAGCAGACAAAAAAGCCAGCAATGACGCTGGCTTGAAGGGTTTTGGTGGAATATGGCGGAACGCTCAGGAAGGGTGTTTATTTTCCAATACAAAAACTCCCAAAAATTTCCCCTAGCAGGTCGTCGGCGCTGAATTCGCCGGTGATTTCGCCAAGCGCCTGCTGGGCGTCGCGTAGGTCTTCGGCGAGAAGTTCGCCGGCGCCGAAACCGTCGAGCTGAGTGCGCCCGGCATCGAGAGCGGTGAGGGCGCGGTCGAGAGCGTCCAGATGGCGGCGGCGGGCGGAGAAGCGGCCTTCGGTGGTGGCGTTGTAGCCCATGATCTCTTTGAGATGCGCTTTCAACTTATCCACACCCTGGCCGGTCTTGGCCGAGAGGCGCAGTGTCGGTGTGGCTGTGGATAGATCAAGACCCGCTGGCTCTTCGCTGGTGTCGATCTTGTTGCGCACCAGCGTGAGGCGGCTTTGCTCGGGTAGGCGCTCGACGAATTCGGGCCAGATCGCCATGGGATCAACCGCCTCGGTGGTGGCCGCATCGACCAGCAGAAGAACGCGGTCGGCCTTTTCTATCTCTTCCCAGGCGCGGGCAACGCCGATCTTCTCCACCGCATCCGGGGTATCGCGCAGGCCGGCGGTATCGATAATATGCAGCGGCATGCCGTCGATGTGGATGTATTCGCGCAGCACGTCGCGGGTGGTGCCGGCGATGTCGGTAACGATGGCGGTCTCTTGCTCGGTAAGCGCGTTGAGCAGGCTCGACTTGCCCGCATTGGGGCGCCCGGCGATCACCACGTTCATACCTTCACGCATCAGCGCGCCCTGGTTGGCGGCGGCGCGCACGTCCACCAGTGCGTGGCGCACCGCGTCGAGCATGGCGGCCACTTTGCCGTCGGCGAGAAAGTCGATCTCCTCCTCGGGAAAGTCGATGGCGGCTTCGACGTAGATACGCAGCTCGATCAGCTGAGTGACGAGCTCTGCCACGCGACGCGAGAACTCCCCTTGTAGTGAGCGCACGGCGTTCTCGGCGGCCGAGCGCGATGAGGCATCGATCAGATCGGCGATGGCCTCGGCCTGGGCAAGGTCGAGCTTGTCGTTCAAGAAGGCGCGCTCGGAGAACTCACCAGGGCGCGCCAGGCGCGCACCCAGCTGTACGCAGCGCTCGAGCAGCATGTCCATGATCACCGGGCCGCCGTGACCTTGAAGCTCCAGCACGTCTTCGCCGGTGAAGGAGTGAGGGGCAACGAAGCGCAGCGCGATGCCTTCGTCGAGAATACTCGCTGCGCCATGGAAGGGACCGTAGTGGGCTGCACGCGGCGCGGGGCAGTGGCCGAGGATGGCGGTGGCAATGGCGTCGCAGGCGGGGCCAGAGACGCGAATGATGCCTACACCACCGCGCCCGGGTGGGGTAGCCAACGCGGCGATGGTGTCCTGGGTATAGAGTCGTTCTGCCATGGGTCGTCTCGTCAAACGGTGGCGATATTGTGGGTGGCTAAGGGCTAAAACGCCAGACCCCCGCACGGGGCGGGGGTCTGAACGTTAGGCTTGGAACTCGCATCAATCTTGTAAGTGAAGACTTACTTCTTGGTGCGCATGCCCTTGCCAACGCTGGGGTCGTTCTCGATGCGCTTGGTGATGAAGTACTGCTGCGCCACCGAGATGATGTTGTTGACCACCCAGTAGATGACCAAACCGGCCGGGAACCACAGGAAGAAGAAGGTGAAGATGATCGGCAAGAAGCGCATGATCTTCGCCTGCATGGGGTCCGGCGGGGTCGGGTTGAGCATCTGCTGCACGTACATCGACACGCCCATGAGGATCGGCAGGATGAAGTAGGGATCCTTCATCGACAGATCCTGAATCCAGAACATGAACGGCGCGTGGCGCAGCTCCACCGATTCGAGCAGCATCCAGTAAAGGGCGATGAACACCGGCATCTGAACGACGATCGGCAAACAGCCGCCCAGCGGGTTGATCTTCTCTTTCTGGTAGAACTTCATCATCTCCTGAGACATCTTCTGACGATCGTCGCCATAGAGCTCCTTGAGACGCTGCATCTCCGGGCCGAGCTTGCGCATGCGCGCCATCGACTTGTAGGCCTTGGCGGAGAGCGGGAAGAGCGCGGCCTTGACCAGTACGGTCAGCAGCACGATCGACCAGCCCCAGTTGCCGATCAGGCTATGGATCTTGTCGAGTAGCCAGAACAGCGGGTTGGCGATGAACCACAGCCAGCCGTAGTCCACGGTCAGACGCAGGTTGGGGGCTACCTGTTCGAGATAGTCCTGCACCTTGGGGCCGACGTAGAGCGTCGCACCCAGGGTCGCTTCGCTATCGGCGTTCACGCTGGTGATCGGGCCAGCAAAGGCGGCCACGTTGCGGTTACGCGAATCGGTGGTGACGTAGTAAAGGTTTTGCTGATTCTGACGCGGCGCCCAGGCGGAGACGAAGTAGTGCTGGATGATCGCCATCCAACCGCCTTGGGCTTCGCGGTTTTCGAAGCCACCGTTTTGAATGTCTTCGAAACTAATCTTCTCGTAGCGCGTATCCGGCGAGGAGTAGGCCGCACCGATGTACGACTTCATACCCATGGAGACGCCGCTGGAGGGATCAGGGCTGTTGTCGCGGGCGAGTTGGCCGATGAAGCGAGCGCTGACGGGCTCGTCGGTGTTGTTGGCCAGGAAGTACTCGACGTCGATGGCGTAGCTGCCGCGCTCGAAGGACAAGCGCTTGATGATGTCGACACCGTTGATGCTGGCAGTCAAATCGACGCTCAGTGTGTCTTGGTCGTTGGCCAGACGATACTCGGTCTGCTCGGGGGTGAAGGCAATACGATTGGCTTGACCGTTGAGCTGAAGACCGGAGCGCGCCACGTAGCTGCGCACGTTATTGTCCGACAGCAGCACGTAGTTGCGCTCGCTATCGAGCGACTGTTTGTGCTGTGGCAGGGCGGCATAGACGATGTCGCCACCGTGGCTGTCGATGCGTACGTCGAGCACGTCGGTGGTGACCGCGATGGTGTTACCGCTTGTGCTCTCGTTTTCGCTGGGCGTCGGGATACCATCTTCGATGGCGTTGCGATTGCTGGTCGCTTCGGGCACGGCCAGCGCATCGTCGCTTTCGCTGGCAGACGAGGCAACGTTGCCGTTCTGGGTAACGTCAGGCGTGGTAACTACCTGACCGTAGTCCTGATTCCACTGAACCACCAACATATACGCAAGGATGGCGAGTGGAATCAGGAAAAGAAGTCGTTTTACGTCCATAAGGGTTCTGCCCGCTGGGTGATGAACATGCAGATGACGCGATGATTTGCTCGACCCAAGACACACGAAAGCCTGCCAAGCGGCAGGCCGAGGTCGAGCGGTAGGTATGTCGTCAAGGCGTGATACGCCATTGAGCGAGAACGTTGAACATCAGGTGGTCGCGGCACTAGCTTCACGAATGAGCCGTTTCCACAGGCCATGCAACTGCCGGTGTAGCGTTTCGTTGTCGAGCTCATGTACACCACGCCGTGCCATCACCACGATGTCGACACCGGGCAACTGCTCTTGACGAAGGCGAACGGACTCTCTGACGAGGCGCTTGAACCGATTGCGCTGTACGGCAAGCTTCACGTTCTTTTTGCTGACCACTAGACCAAGGCGGGGTTGCCCCTGCGTATTCCAGCGCGCGAGCGCCATCATACCCTTGCCGTGCACCTTGAGATCAGCCTGCTCAAATACGTAGCGATAGTCCCCGGCATTCAACAGACGTAGACACCGGGGAAAACCTTGATTCGGCACACGCAATCCGAAATCAGGCGCTCAGACGCTTGCGGCCCTTGGCGCGACGGCGAGCCAGTACGGCGCGGCCGTTCTTGGTTGCCATACGAGCACGGAAGCCATGTGTGCGCTTGCGCTTAAGAACGCTGGGTTGAAAAGTGCGTTTCATAACTCGTTATTCCCACGTGGTTTTAGGACGGAATGTCGATTCCAGAGACCCGACCGAGTGAGGAACTGGCCGGGGAGTGTCAATTCAAGAGCGGAAATTGTAGAGACTTCCTTTCGCCGGTGCAATTTTTCCTTGCATAAAAAAGCGTGCCAAGGCAGAGGGCATGCGGTTTTCCGCCGATTTTTACCCAGCTCACCGACGGCAGTAATTACTAATGTATTTCTTAAGATTGATGTAGTTATTGGCTCGCCATCTGGGTGTGGATAACTCAAGGCAATGCTTTTAATTCAATTTGTTGCTCAACGCATAACCAAGTGGAAAAGGGGCGAATAAACGGCCGTCAAGCTGTGGATACCTTGTGTATCAGTGTGGATAACTTGCGCGTTTTCGCTTTTATCACCGCACTATTAACGTTAAGTACCGGTGCCATCAAGAAACTTGTCCACAAGCCATTTTGGTGGCCAAACCCGTGTGGATAACCGACTTCAAGGGCGTTACACTATCCGGCCGTTTTCGATCGATGGTGAAGCTACGTGTCACTCGCGCTATGGCAGCAGTGTCTGGACTATCTGCAGGACGAATTGAGTTCTCAGCAGTTCAATACCTGGATACGCCCCTTGCAGGCAGAGGATGGCGATGCGAACGAGCTGCGTCTATTGGCGCCCAATCGCTTCGTACGCGACTGGGTGAGCGATAAATATGCCAAGCGAATCAGCGAGTTGATGCGTGAGCTATCACCTGCCAAGCCGCCCAAGGTAAGCTTGACCGTAGGCAGTCGCCGCCTGGCGACACCGCCGCCTCAGCCGCGCGATTTGGGCGCCCCGGTATCGGCCAACGATGCCCCTGCCGTGCATACGCCACCGCGAGGTGATATCGCCGACGAGCAGGAGATCGACCGCCTACGTGAAGAGAGTCCGCGTCGTGGTAACGAGCGTCAGGTTCAGGTCGAGGGTAGCCTCAAGCACTCGAGCGGCCTCAACCCGAGCTTTACCTTCGAAACCTTCGTCGAAGGTAAATCGAACCAGCTGGCCCGTGCGGCATCGCGACAGGTGTCGGAAAACCCCGGCGGCGCCTATAACCCGCTGTTTCTTTACGGCGGCGTTGGCTTGGGTAAGACCCACCTTATGCACGCCGTGGGAAACGCCCTGGCCGGGCGGCGGGAGAATGCGCGCGTGGTTTATCTGCACTCCGAGCGCTTCGTTGCCGATATGGTCAAGGCGCTGCAGCTCAATGCCATCAACGACTTCAAGCGCTTTTACCGCAGCGTCGATGCGCTACTCATCGATGACATCCAGTTCTTTGCTGGCAAGGAGCGCTCGCAAGAGGAGTTCTTCCATACCTTCAATGCGCTCTTGGAAGGCGGCCAGCAGATGATTTTGACCTCGGACCGCTACCCGAAGGAGATCAGCGGCGTCGAGGAGCGGCTCAAGTCGCGCTTTGGTTGGGGGCTGACCGTAGCCATCGAGCCACCCGAGCTCGAAACCCGCGTTGCCATTTTGATGAAGAAAGCCGATCAGTCGAAGGTGCATCTGCCCCACGATGCAGCCTTCTTCATTGCCCAGAAGATTCGCTCCAACGTGCGCGAGCTCGAAGGCGCGCTCAAGAAGGTGATCGCCGATTCGCACTTCATGGGCAAGCCAATTACCCAGGACTTCATTCGTGAGTCGCTCAAGGATCTTTTGGCCCTGCAGGACAAGCAGGTGGGCGTCGACAATATTCAGCGCACGGTAGCCGAGTACTATAAGATCAAGGTGGCGGATCTGCTCTCCAAACGCCGCTCGCGTTCGGTGGCGCGGCCGCGCCAGGTAGCCATGGCGCTGGCCAAGGAGTTGACCAACCACAGCCTGCCTGAGATTGGCGATGCCTTTGGTGGGCGCGATCACACGACGGTGCTCCATGCCTGTCGCAAAGTGAAAGCCCTTCAGGAAGAGAGCGCGGACATTCGTGAGGACTATAAGAACCTGATGCGGCTATTGACCAGCTAAGTCGGTGTCGCCGCTGCGCTTTTCGCGCTAACCTTCTTCTCTATCTTCCAGGACCAAGAAAGCCGGAGTCTGAATGAAATTTTCCATTTCCCGCGAGGCACTGCTGCGCCCATTGACCCTGGTGGCCGGTGTCGTCGAGCGTCGCCAAACGCTGCCCGTTCTCTCCAACGTATTGATCCAGGTGGAGGGCGATCAGGTCGCGCTGACCGGCACCGATCTCGAAGTCGAGTTGGTAGGGCGCACCGTAGCGAGCGTGGTCGAGGTTCCGGGCGCGGCAACGGTACCGGCGCGCAAGCTGATGGATATCTGCAAATCGCTGCCCGAGCAGTCGGATATTCAGCTCTCCGTCGAAGAGGGGCGGGCCGTACTGCGCAGCGGCCGTTCGCGCTTCACTCTCTCGACGCTGCCTGCAGCAGAGTTTCCTAATATTGAAGAAGGTGATGGAAGTCAAGAGCTTAGCGTTCCTCGCGGGACACTCAAGCAGCTCATCGAGACGACGTCCTTCGCCATGGCGCAGCAGGACGTACGCTATTACCTGAACGGCATGCTGCTGGAAATCCAGAGTAACCTGCTGCGCACCGTGGCGACCGACGGCCACCGCTTGGCGATGTGCTCGCGTCCGGTCGAGGTGGCGGTGACCCAAGGTCAGAAGCTGATCGTGCCGCGCAAGGGTATTCTCGAGCTCTCACGCCTGCTTGACGATAGCGACGAGCCGGTCAGCCTGACCTTGGGCGCTACCCACGTGCGGGCCCATACCGGCGACTTCACCTTCACCTCTAAGCTGATCGACGGCAAGTTCCCCGACTATGAGCGCGTCGTGCCGCGTAACGGCGATAAAGTGCTGATCGCCGAGCGTGCCGAGCTTCGCCAAGTCCTGTCGCGCACCGCCATCCTCTCCAATGAGAAGTACCGTGGCGTACGGCTTTACTTGGAGTCGGACAACCTCAAGGTCATGGCCAATAACCCCGAGCAGGAAGAGGCCGAAGAGAACGTCGGCATCGAGTATGGTGGCGCGTCGCTCGAGATCGGCTTCAACGTCGGTTATCTCATCGATGTGCTCTCGGTACTCAACCAGGACCGCGTGCAGATCACTTTGGCGGACGCCAACAGTAGTGCATTGCTCGAGGTGCCGGGTGGCGGTGACGCGCTCTATGTCGTCATGCCGATGCGACTCTAAGTCCGCAAGTCTCGGCGCTTGGCGCGACGGCGTTTCTGAGCCTTCAGAAGCGCCGTCTTCGTTTTGGGGTCGTGGGCAGTTTAACCGGTGGATCAACGTGAAAAGGCAGGCGCGATGAGCCTACAGCAGCTCAACTTCGACGGCTTACGCAACTTGGCGCCGCTCTCCTGGTCGCCTGGGGCGCGAATCAATCTCCTACATGGGGCCAACGGTAGCGGCAAAACTAGCGCCTTGGAGGGCATTCACGTGCTCGGCATGGGGCGTTCGTTTCGTACCCGTCAGCTCAAGAATGTGATCCAGTCCGAACTGCCTCATATGACCCTCTACGGCCGCTTGTCTGGTGAGCCGGGGGTAACCCTAGGGGTACGGCGATTTCGCGCCCAGCGCGAGCTGGAGCTGCGTCTCCAAGGGGATAAAGACGTTCGCTTAGCGTCGTTAGTCGAAACGCTTCCGCTACAGTTGATCAATCCCGATGCCTTTCGCTTGTTGGAGGGCTCACCCGCAGGACGTCGCGAGTTTCTCGACTGGGGAGTGTTTCACGTGAAACACTCCTTTCTGGACGCCTGGAAGCGCGCCAAGCGGGCGCTGAAACATCGGAATGCCCTGCTCAGGCATGGTAGAATAAGCGGCCAGGACTTAGCGCCCTGGGAACAGGAGCTGGCCAAATGGGGCACGCAAATGGATGCGTTGCGACGCGAGTGGTTCGACGCGTTTTTGCCCGTATTCGACGAGACGTTGAAGGGGCTGCTTCCGCTTCCTGGCTTGACGGTGCACTATGCTCGGGGCTGGGATAAAAAACGTGCGCTTGATGAGGTGCTCGAGGAGGCGCGCGTGAGTGACAAGCAGATGGGGTTTACCCAGCAAGGGCCGCAGCGGGCCGATCTGCGTATTCGATTCAACAAACTACCGGCCATCGAAGTTCTTTCCAGAGGCCAGCAGAAACTGGTGGTAAGCGCATTGAAGCTTGCCCAAGGCCGGTTTCTGGAAAGAAGTACTCAGCGCCACTGTGTCTATTTGGTCGATGATTTACCGGCAGAGCTCGATGGGCGTCATCGCCAGCGTTTCTGCCAGCTTCTCGAAGAGATGCAGTGCCAAGCATTTATTACCAGCGTCGAACCCAGTGCCTTGAAAGGTCACTGGCAGTCGACCACCCCCGTCGAGATGTTTCACGTGAAACAGGACGAATACGGGATAGGGCGGTTGCTGCCAGACGGGTAACACGACATGGAACGACAGACTTCACGACGGAGTGGTCAATGAGCGAGCAGGCTTACGATTCATCAAGCATCAAGGTGCTCAAAGGGCTGGACGCGGTACGCAAGCGTCCGGGCATGTACATCGGCGATACCGACGACGGTACCGGCCTGCATCACATGGTCTTCGAGCTGGTGGATAACTCCATCGACGAAGCGCTGGCTGGCCACTGCAGTGAGATTCGCGTTGTCATCCACCCCGACGAGTCGATTACGGTCAGCGATAACGGCCGTGGCATTCCTACCGAGCTGCACGAGGAGGAAGGCGTCTCCGCTGCCGAAGTCATCATGACGGTGCTTCACGCGGGGGGTAAGTTCGACGACAACTCCTACAAGGTATCAGGCGGTCTGCACGGCGTTGGCGTATCGGTAGTCAACGCTCTCTCTGAAGAGCTGCGCTTGACGATCTGGCGCCAAGGCGAGGTGTTCGAACAGCTTTACCGCCACGGCGTTCCCGAGGCGCCGCTGGGCGTCGTGGGCAAGACCGAAAAAAGCGGCACCAAGGTGCACTTTCGTCCGTCGCCCGACACGTTCGCCAATATCGAATTTCACTACGATATTCTCGCCAAGCGCCTGCGCGAACTCTCTTTCTTGAACTCGGGCGTGGCCATTCGCCTGATGGACGAGCGCAGCGGCAAAGAAGAGCTCTTCCACTACGAAGGTGGTCTTAAAGCCTTCGTCGACCACCTCAATACCAACAAGACCGTGCTCAACCCGGTCTTTCACTTCAACGCCACGCGCGAAGATGGCGTCGAAGTAGAGGTGGCGATGCAGTGGAGCGAAGCGTTCAACGAGAATATCTTCTGCTACACCAATAACATTCCCCAGCGCGACGGCGGCACTCACTTGGCCGGTTTTCGCGCCGCGCTCACGCGCACGCTCAACCACTACATCGAAGCCGAAGGGCTGCTGAAAAAAGCCAAGGTGAATACCTCGGGCGACGATGCGCGTGAAGGCTTGACGGCGATCATTTCGGTCAAGGTACCGGATCCCAAATTCTCCTCGCAAACCAAAGACAAGCTGGTTTCCAGCGAAGTCAAAACGGCGGTGGAGCAGGAGATGGGGCGCCTGTTCTCTGAGTATCTGATCGAGAAGCCCAACGAGGCGAAGGCGATCGTCAACAAGATGCTCGACGCCGCCCGTGCGCGCGAGGCCGCGCGTAAGGCACGCGACATGACGCGGCGTAAAGGCGCGCTGGATATCGCCGGGCTCCCCGGCAAGCTTGCCGACTGCCAGGAAAAAGATCCCAGCCAGTCCGAGCTCTATCTGGTGGAGGGCGACTCCGCTGGCGGTAGCGCTAAGCAGGGGCGTGATCGTCGCACTCAGGCGATCCTGCCGCTCAAGGGTAAAATCCTCAACGTCGAAAAAGCGCGCTTTGACAAAATGCTCTCCTCGGCGGAAGTAGGCACGCTGATCACCGCGCTAGGCTGCGGTATCGGTCGCGAAGAGTTCAACCCTGATAAGCTTCGCTACCACTCGATCATCATCATGACCGACGCCGATGTCGATGGTTCGCACATTCGTACGCTGCTGCTGACGTTCTTCTTCCGCCAGATGCCCGAGCTGATCGAGCGCGGCCACGTCTTCATTGCTCAGCCGCCGCTTTACAAAATCAAGCGCGGTAAGCAGGAACTCTACCTCAAAGACGAGCAGGCGATGGTCGACTACCTGACCACCACCGCGCTGGACGGCGCGCGTCTGCACGTCAATGCCGATGCGCCGGGGATCACCGAGTCGCAGCTGGAAACCCTGGTCAACCAGTATCGTCAGGTGCTCAAACGCATCGATCGCCTGGCCCGCGTTTATCCGCTCGAAGTGCTGCGCAAGATCGTTCACGCCTCCGCGCTACAGGGTGAGGCTAGCCTGAAAGATCGCGTTACCATGCAGAACTGGATCGACGAGCTACAAAAGGCCATGGACGACATGGTGGCCTACGAAGGCGGTCCGCGTTACCACTTCCATTTGGAAGAGGATCAAGAGCGCGCTCTCTTTCTGCCGACGGTATCCTTAGTCGCGCACGGCGTTACCACCGATTACGCCTGGGGGCTCGATTTCTTCGAAAGCGTCGACTATCGCGCTATGACTGCGCTGGGCGAGCAGCTCAGCGGTCTGCTCGAAGAGGGCGCCTTCATCGCGCGTGGCGAACGCCAGAAGCCGGTGCAGCATTTCTCCGAAGTGCTCGACTGGCTCATGCAGGAGGGCCAGCGTGGTCTTTCGGTACAGCGCTATAAAGGGCTGGGCGAAATGAACCCCGATCAGCTGTGGGAAACCACCATGGATCCGGATAGTCGCCGCATGCTACGCGTAACCATCGAAGATGCCGTTGCCGCCGATATGATGTTCAACACCCTGATGGGCGATGAAGTCGAGCCGCGTCGTGACTTCATCGAGAGCAACGCTTTGGTTGCCAACCTCGACGTCTAGTGTTTCACGTGAAACAGTAGTTAGCGAAAAAAGCGCCGCAGACTCAGGTCTACGGCGCTTTTTCTTGTGAAAAGATCAATAACCGGCTTACAAGAGTCCGATCTGTTTTATTCAACGGGCTCAATAAGCCACGTAGTAAAAGCGGCGAGGTCATCGAAGATCAGCGTATCATCGAGGCCGTATCCTTTGGCCTCGGTGGCAGCTCCCTTACCGGTTCTCACCAACGCCGTACGGCACGCTACCGCTTGGCCAGCCTGCAAGTCACGCAGGCTGTCACCAATCATCCAGCTGCCTGACAGGGCCTCAAACCCGAGGGCGTGTTGAACCTGGATCAGTAATCCCGGCAAAGGTTTACGGCAATTGCAGGCGTCATTCGGGCCATGAGGGCAGTAAGCAATGTGGCTGATCTGGCCGCCTTGCGCCGCAACCAGTGTCTGCAGGCGGTCGTGCATTTGAGCCAACACGGCTTCATCGAAGTAGCCACGCGCAATGCCCGACTGGTTGGTGGCAACGGCGACGGTATAGCCCGCTTGGCACAGGCGAGCGATGGCATCGATTGCGCTGGGGTAGGGGATCCATTCGTCGAGCGACTTGATATAGGCGTCGGAGTCTTGGTTGATCACGCCATCGCGATCGAGGATCACCAAGCGCTTGGGTGAAAGGGGAAGCGTGGGTGTCGAGGAAGACATGGCCGTGTGTCAGAGTCCGTGTTGAAGTATGACCAGCGCCTGAAGGGTATAAGCAATTTTGCGCCCATCGCTGCCAAAACGACGAAAGGGGATGCGCTTCAAGCGTAAGAGGTGGGGAAGGGTATCACGAAAGCGCTCGCGTACCGGTTGAGACGCCTGCTGTAACCCGGTGAGCAGCGCGGGAGCGAGGCGCTCGCCTTGGAGCGGACGCTTATGGAACTTGCCGTAGAGCGAAAAAATGAGGCAGTACCAGTCGCGTACCATACAGTCCACCGGGCTTAGTACGGTACCTGGGTCGGTTTCGAAATCGATGAATACGGTCTGCTCACCGGCCATAAGGATATTGCGCGCAAAGGCTTCGCTCAGATAGCAGCCCTGAGCATGAACCCGGTTGAGGGCGGTAATGCCTTGGGCAAGGGTGGCATCCACTTCGTCGGGCGTTTGGGAGCGTTCCAGCTTCTCTAAAAAAGTGACGGCAGGCTGCCCGTTATCCCCGGCATCGGCAAGCAGCAGCGCCTGAGGCTGCTGCGCCAGAATGGTGGGTACGGCGATACCCGCCTGCGCCAGTGTTTGGATGCGACTGGCTTCAGTAAGGATGCTCTTCTCCCCACCCAGGTTGGGGACCGGTTTGAAGGCGTCCACTTTTAGCCATTTTGCCAGCACGCTTAGCGGCAGATAGGAGAGGCGCGAGTTGCGCTTGGCGGCGCGCTTGAGCCACACCTTACGTCCTTCGACGACGTGCGGCGCCATGGTGTCCTGCTGCTTGGAGTAGGTGTCGAGTAAGAAGAGATCGTACATGGAAGATCCTTGGCAGCGTACTGCCCAAGAGTGCGTTTGCCCACGCCAAAGCGTCCCGGCGAGCGTGTGACACGGCAACGCCTGGGTTTGTTGCATAGGTTTATAGATGGATTTGATACACGGAGTTTATGCTTAACTTAATGCTTAGCTTTGTTTCATCTGTGTAAAGTTTAGTACTTCGGCGCCAATGTTTCACGTGAAACAAAAAGCCGGTGACCTAAGGCCACCGGCTCTGAGGAAAGGCTCACTGCCACAAAGAATGTGTGAGCCAGTCCTATGCCCGATCAGGGCAGCAACGAGATGTCTGCCACTTCGAGAAAGAGTGCGCGCAGGCTTGCCAATAGCGCCAAGCGGTTATTGCGCGTGGCATCGTCTTCGGCCATGACCATAACATCATCAAAGAAGTCATCGACGGGGCTACGTAGCTCGGCAAGCACATCCAGTGCACGTTGGTAATCGCCAGCGGCAAACAGCGGCGTCACCTGCTCGCGACGGGCACTAACGGCATCGAAGAGGGCCTTTTCAGCCGGTTCGACCAGAAGGCTAGTATCGACCTGGGTAGAGCCGTCGTGAGCTTGCTTGTCGAGCAGGTTGGATACCCGCTTATTGGCGGCCGCTAGGGCGCTGGCTTCGTCACGCTGGGCAAAGGCCTTCACCGCGCGTAGACGGCGCGCGAAGTCGAGCGGGGCAGTGACGGGGCGGGCACGCACGGCAAGATACATCTCGGCACTGATGCCCTCGTCCTGGCCCCAAGCGCGGAAGCGGTCGAGCATGTAGGTGAGCACGTCGTCGACCAAACCATCGGCTTTGGGCAAATCGCGGTGCTGTTCGGCGGCCACGCTGAGTAGCTCCCGCAGATCAAGCGCCAGCTCGCCTTTAATCAGGATATTGAGTACGCCGATGGCGGCACGGCGCAGGGCGAAGGGATCCTTGGCGCCCGTGGGGCGCTGGCCGATACCGAAAATACCCACCAGAGTATCGAGGCGGTCAGCCAGAGCGAGCGCTTGGCCGGTCGGCGTTTGCGGTGTCTCGTCCGTGGCAAAGCGCGGCAGATACTGCTCTTCGAGCGCCTGGGCGACGTCGGCGGGCTCGCCGTCTTGGATAGCGTAGTAGCGACCCATGATGCCCTGCAGCTCGGGAAATTCGAGCACCATCTCGCTGACAAGGTCGCACTTGGCAAGCGCCACAGCGCGTTGGGCGTGAGCCGCATCGCCGCCAATATGCTGAGCGATATGCGTAGCGATCACCGTGCTGCGGCGGGCTTTATCCGACAAGGTGCCGAGCTGCTGTTGAAACACCACGCTTTCGAGCTGAGGAATACGTGCGGCAAGAGGCTGCTTACGATCGGTGTCGTAAAAGAAGGCTGCGTCCGCCAAGCGTGGGCGGATGACCTTCTCGTTGCCCTCGATGACCTGCTGCGGCTCGAGGCTATCGATGTTGGCGACGGTAACGAACAGCGGCTTGAGCTTGCCCTTGCCGTCGAGCAGGTGGAAGTACTTTTGGTTGGCCTTCATGGAGGAGATCAAACACTCCGCAGGCACCTCCAAGAAGCGTTCGTCGAAGCTGCCGGTTAGCGCCACGGGCCACTCGACCAGACCGTTAACCTCGGTCAAAAGCGCTTCATCGATGACCGCTTCGGCGTCGACGAGCTCGGCTTCGGCGAGCACCTGCTCGCGAATGCGCGCGCGACGACGTTCGCGGTCGACGATGACGTAGGCGTTCTCCAACGCATCGACGTAACTATCGGCATGGTCGAGCTGTAGCGCTTCAGGAGCATGGAAGCGGTGGCCGAAGGTAGTACGGCTCGCTTCGAGCCCCAGGGCCTGCATGGCGACCACATTGCTGCCATAGAGCGCGACCAGCCAGTGCACCGGGCGCGAAAACTCTACGCGTGAGGCGCCCCAGCGCATGTTCTTGGGTACCGGCAGGTTGGCAAGCGTTTTACTCACTATCGCAGGTAGCAGTGCCTGAACGCTTTCACCGGGCTGCTGCTCGCGGTAGCCAAGCCAAGTGCCTTTGTCGGTTTCAAGATGAATCAGCTCATCCACCGTCACGCCGCAGGAGCGGGCGAAGCCTTCGGCGGCTTTGGTGGCTACGCCATCCTTGAAGGCGGCTGCCAAGGCTGGACCACGGCGCTCGAGGTCGCGGTCAGGCTGCTTATCGGCGAGTTCGGTGACGCGTACCGCCAAGCGGCGTGGCGTGGCGAAGGCGATGACGCTGGCAAAGGGCACCTCGGCCTCGCGCAGGCCTTTCTCGATACCGTCGGCGAAGGCATCGGCGAGGCTATCCAGCGCCTTGGGCGGTAGCTCTTCGGCGCCCAGTTCGAGCAGCAGTGTATCAACGGCCATCATGCATCTCCCTGATCGGCTAAGAGTTCACGGCGTAGCGCTTCGGGGGCCAGGGGGAAACCGGCAGCCTTGCGCGAGGCGTAGTAGGCGTGGGCCACGTCGCGGGCCAGGGTGCGCACGCGCAGGATGAAGCGCTGACGCTCGGTCACCGAGATGGCGTGGCGCGCATCGAGCAGGTTGAAGGTGTGCGACGCCTTGAGCACCTGCTCGTAGGCGGGCAGCGGAAGCTCAGCGGCAAGCAGCTTGGCGCACTCCTGCTCCTGATGGTCGAAAGCCTTGAAGAGCTGCTCGACATCGGCGTGCTCGAAGTTGTAGGCGGACTGCTCGCGTTCGTTTTGCAGGTAGACGTCGCCGTAACTCACTTTGCTGCCATCGGGGGCTACGGCCCATACCAGGTCGTAGACGCTATCGACGTTTTGCAGGTACATGGCGATACGCTCGAGCCCGTAGGTCAGCTCGCCGGTCACCGGGTAGCACTCGATGCCGCCAGCCTGCTGGAAGTAGGTGAACTGGGTCACCTCCATGCCGTTGAGCCAGATTTCCCACCCCAGCCCCCAGGCGCCGAGCGTGGGCGATTCCCAGTTGTCTTCGACGAAGCGGATGTCGTGCACCAGCGGGTCGAGGCCCAAGCGCTTGAGCGAGCCCAGATACAGCTCCTGGAAATGGCTCGGGGAGGGCTTCATCACTACCTGAAACTGGTAGTAGTGCTGCAGGCGGTTGGGGTTCTCGCCGTAGCGGCCATCGGTCGGGCGCCGTGATGGTTGTACATAGGCGGCGTTCCAGGTTTCCGGGCCGATCGAGCGCAAAAACGTAGCGGGATGAAAGGTCCCTGCGCCGACCTCCATGTCCAGCGGCTGGAGTACAACGCAGCCCTGCTCCGCCCAGTACTGCTGCAGGGCAAGGATCAAGCCTTGAAAGGTCGACACATCGGGTGTCGACGGGTTTGTCGAGTCACTCATCGCGGAAAGCACCGTTGACCATGAATTCATGAGGCGTCAAGTATACAATCCCAGGCAGATGGGTTATAGGCGCGAACGCCAACACCAGCCGTAAAGGCGAGGAGAACAGCATGATCGTAGTAACCGGCGGTGCCGGCTTCATCGGAGCCAACCTGGTCAAGGCGCTCAACGCGCGTGGGCGCAACGACGTCATGGTGGTCGATGACCTGAGCGACGGCACCAAATTCGTCAATCTGGCCGACTGCACCCTGGCCGACTACCTCGACAAGGACGACTTTCTGAGCCGGGTGCAGGCTGCCCTGGACGGTGAACCTGCGCGCCTGCCCAAGATCGAGGCGATTTTCCACGAAGGGGCCTGCTCGGATACCACCGAGTGGGACGGCCGCTTCATGATGGAGAACAACTTCGAGTACTCGAAGGTGCTACTCGATTACTGCGAGCAAGAGGGCATTCCCTTGCTCTACGCCTCCTCGGCGGCTACCTACGGCGGCAGTGAGGTATTTCAGGAGTCCCCCGAGCACGAGAAACCGCTCAACGTCTACGGCTACTCGAAGCTCTTGTTCGACCAGCACGTTCGCTCGCGCTGGGACGAGTTGACCACCCAGGTCGTCGGTTTTCGCTACTTCAACGTCTATGGCCCGCGCGAGCAGCACAAGGGCAAGATGGCCAGCGTGGCTTACCATAACCACTGTCAGGTGAGAGAAGGCCTTAACCTCAAGCTCTTCGGCGCCCATGACGGCTATGAGGCGGGCATGCAGAGCCGCGACTTCGTTTATGTAGGCGACGTCGTCGACGTCAATCTGTGGTTTCTCGACCATCCTGAGGCGCGGGGCATCTTCAACCTGGGTACCGGCCGCGCCGAGCCGTTCAAGGCCATTGGCGAGGCAGTGATCGACTTCTACGGCAAAGGCGAGATCGACTACGTCGACTTTCCCGAGGAGCTCAAAGGGCGCTACCAGAGCTACACCCGCGCCGATATCGCCAAGCTGCGCGAAGCGGGCTGCGACGTCGAGTTCAAGACCGTGGCGCAGGGGGTGAAGGCCTACCTGGAGTGGCTGAATGGCTGATCAAGCCGAACGGCTTCTGGTTGTCGGCCCCTCCTGGGTGGGCGACATGGTGATGGCGCAGAGCCTGTTCATGACGCTCAAACAGCGCCATCCGGACGCAGCCATCGCCGTGGTCGCGCCCGGTTGGTCGAAGCCGATTCTCGAGCGTATGCCCGAGGTCGACGAAGTGGTTTCGCTCGGCGTCGGCCACGGTGAGTTTGGCCTGCGCGCGCGGCGGGCGCTGGCGAGTGGGCTCAAGGGGCGTTTCTCGCGCGCCATCGTGCTGCCGCGTTCGTGGAAATCGGCGCTGATACCCTTCATGGCGCGTATTCCGCAGCGGGTGGGGTTTCTGGGCGAGCAGCGCTACGGGCTTTTGACCGAGCGACGCAAGCTCGACAAGCGCGTGCTGGATCAAACGGTAAAACGCTTCGTCTCGCTTGGCCTACCGCTTGTGGAGGCTGAGCGCGGCGATTTTGCCATTCCCAGGCCGCGCCTGCGGGTCGATCTGGATAATCTGCTGGCACTGCGGCTCAAATTTGGGCTCTCCTCGCGCTTGGCGATCGGCATGATGCCGGGGGCGGAGTACGGCCCGGCCAAACAGTGGCCGATTGCACATTTCCACGCCTTGGCGCGCCAGCTCATCGAGGCGGGCTACGCCGTACGCGTGCTGGGCGGGCCCAAGGACCGCGCGGCGGGCGATGCCATCGTCGACGGGCTCGCCCATGCGCACAACCTGTGCGGCGAAACAGCGCTCGCCGATGCGGTCGATCTCTTGGCCGACTGCCAGCAGGTGGTGACCAACGACTCGGGGCTCATGCACGTTGCGGCGGCCGTTGGCGTGCGTATCCAAGCGATTTATGGCTCCTCGTCGCCCGCCTATACGCCGCCGCTCACCGCGCAGGCAAGCGTTCACTATCTGGCCCTCGACTGCTCGCCCTGCTTCAAGCGGCAGTGCCCGCTGGGCCACACCAACTGCTTGAAGCAGATGAGCGTCGAGGGGATTCAGCGCTCGATTATTGCCGACGCACCCGCCTGAAGTAGCTTGTCCGCCTGGCGCCGATGGGCTAATGTCGAGGGCGCATGACACGGGGTGTCCCGCTACGTAGTGGGGCTGAGAAAATACCCGTCGAACCTGATCCAGTTCATACCGGCGAAGGGATGTCAGTGCGGTCGTCGGTCGAGGCGAGCGCCGTGCGTTCTTCGCCTCGACCAAGGAATTGCCGATGGCCCTTTCTACTGCTTCTTCCACAGCGTGCACGCATACGTCAGCGCTGCCGCTTTCACACCAACTGGTTCTCGTCACCGGCGCCGGACGCGGCCTCGGCACGCATCTGGCGCGAAGCTTCCTCGAACAGGGCGCGCGGGTAGTGGTCAACTATCGCCGCAGCGAAGAGGGCGCCAAGGCGTTGGTGGCTGACTACCCCGAGCGTGCCTTGGCGGTGGCTGCCGACGTTTGTGACCGTGCGGCGGTAGACGCCATGATGGCGCGCGCCCGCGAGCACTTCGGTGGCCCGGTCACGACGCTGATCAATAATGCGCTGCCGGATTTCGCCTTCGATGGCGACGCCCGCCCCGGGCCCGATGAGCTGACCTGGGCGCACTTCGACCATCAACTGCAAGGCGTGGCCCGCGGTGCGCTGAATACCGTACAGGCGGCGCTGGCGGGTATGCGCGAGGTTGGCTTTGGCCGCATCGTCAACGTCGGCACCAACCTGTTCCAGAATCCGGTGGTGCCGTACCACGACTACACCGCTGCCAAGGCCGCGCTGCTCTCGCTGACGCGCACGCTGGCGCACGACTTGGGTCCCGACAACATCACCGTCAACATGATCTCGGGAGGGCTTTTACGCACCACCGACGCCTCGCGCGCAACGCCCGAGGCGGTGTTCGAGCTGATCGCCGCGAGTACGCCGCTGCGCCGTGTGACCACGCCGGAGGAGTTCGCTGACGCAGCGCTGCTGTTCGCTTCGCCCTGGGCCCGGGCGATCACCGGCCAAAACTTGGTGGTCGACGGCGGCTTGGTGAAGGGCTGATGATCTCGATGCATCTCAACCTGTTCATCTTGGGCTGCGGCCACCATAAGGCGGCCTGGCGGCATCCGCACTCAAGCGTCGAGCGCCTAGCCGATATCCGCTACTACGAGGAGCTGGCAAGGCTCGCCGAGCGGGGCTGCTTCGATGCGGTGTTCTTCGCCGATGGCCACGCGGCGGGTAACGTCGCCGACGGCCCGCTGTGGACCCTGGAGCCGCTGACGATGCTGGCCGCCATGGCGCGCGCCACCGAGCACATCGGCTTGATCGCGACCGTCTCCAGCACGTTCTACACGCCGTTTCATGCCGCCCGTCTGCTAGCCTCGCTAGACCATATCTCTGGCGGGCGTATGGGGTGGAATCTGGTGACCTCGATGTTCGATGCCGAGGCGCGCAACCACGGCCTAGAGGCCATGCCAAGCCACGCCGAACGCTACGCCCGAGCGGAGGAGTTCGCCAACGCGGTGCTGGCGCTGTGGGACTCCTGGAGCGATAACGCCTTACTACGCGACCGTCAGGGCGACTACGCATGCGCCCAGGGCGTTCGCCCCATCCAGCATCGCGGGGCGCACTTTGGGGTGGAGGGCCCGCTGACGGTGCCGCGCTCGCCCCAGGGCCACCCGGTGATGTTTCAGGCCGGTGCCTCGGAGCCGGGGCGCGACCTGGCCGCGCGCTACGCCGAAGCCATTTACGCCGTGGCCTATGATCTGCCTGCCGCCCAAGCCTATTACGGCGATATACAGGCGCGGGTGAAGGCGGCGGGTAGGCCCAAGGTGGCGATCATGCCGGGGCTTGTGACCTACGTAGGCTCGACCGAAGAGGAGGCTCGGCGCAAGCAGCGGGAGCTCGATGAACTCTTACCGGTGGAGAGCTCGCGACGCCAGCTCAGTCAGTTCATCGGTCAGGACGTCAGCGACTGGGCGCTCGACGCGCCGGTGCCCGATTTACCCCCGCTGGATGCCTTTACTGGCCCCAAGGGGCGCTACGCTAACATCTTGCGCATCATCGAACGCGAACGGCCAACGCTTCGCCAGCTACTGGGCAGGCTCGCCGCAGGCGGGGGCCATTGTACGCTGGTGGGCACGCCCGAGCGCATCGCCGACGAGATGCAGCGCTGGGTCGAGCAGGGCGGCGCAGACGGCTTTAACCTCATGCCGCCATCGCTTCCCGGCAGCTTCGAGGACGTGGTCGAGCAGCTCGTACCCGAGCTACAGCGGCGCGGGCTGTTTCGCCGGGAGTACGCAGGCAGCACCCTGCGCGAGCATCTGGGGCTAACGCGCCCCAGATGCTCGTGATGACAAGCCGATGGCGTTAAGAAGAGTGGCGACCGCGTTAGCTACCAAAGCGGCGAACCAAGCTTTCAAGGCGAGTGAAGTCGTAGGCTTGGCGCGAGGGCAGAAGCTTCATCAGCACCAGCGAAACCACCACCGGGACACAGGCGGCCAGCAGGAAGGATTCCAACAGGGTCGCGGTGCTGCCGCTTGGTGATGGGAATAGCAAAAGCCCCGCGATAAGCCCCGCCGCCGTACTGATGACGGCGTTACGGCCATCGTAGCGGCGGTTAAATAGGCCGAAGAAGACCGGGAAAGCCGCCGCCGAGCACAGCAGATCGGCGAGCAGAAACAGGTAGAGCACGCTGTAACCCTGGGCGGCTACCCAGGTCACCGGAACCGCTGCAACGACGATCAGCCAGCGCGCTAGCTGCATCAGGGTGGCCTCGCTTGCCTGGGGCAGCAGGCGGTGCATGTCGACCGCGATGATGCTGGAGGTAGCGTTGATGGTGGTGTCGGCGCTGCTCATCACCAGCGCCAAGCCAAGCGGAATCAAGGCCAGAGCGAACCATAGCGGCACCTTGGAGAGCAGCACGCTAAATAGTGCCACTGAGCTCTCCCCCTCCAGCCCCAGGCCCACGAAGGCCAGACCGAACAGCCCCATCAGCACGATTACCGGGAAGTTGAAAACGCCCGCGATCCAAAAGCTGCGCCGCAGCACCTTGTTGTCTCGGGCCGCGTAGATGCGCTGCCAAGTGCCCTGGTAGAACAAGCCGGTCAACATCACCGCGATGAAAAAGGTCAGGCCCGCGCGTAGACCTACTGGGTCGGTGATATCCAGCAGCTCTGGCGCGCGCGCTTTCAAGCCCTCAAGCGTTGGCGCCGCGCCGCCAGCGGCCTGCCAGCCGAACACCAATAGCAGCACCAGCAACGGCAAAATCACCAGCATCTGGACCTTGTCGGTGAAGATGGTGGTGCGCAGGCCGCCGTAGAAGGTGTAAAGCAACGTCGCGATCATCACTACGCTGGCGGTGAGCCAGAGCGGAATCGGCGCCAGCAGCGTCACCATATGGGCGATTGCGGTTACCCCCGCCGCCAGGGAAATGAACAGATAAAACAGCATGATGGTGAGCGTAAAGGCGTACATGGTTCGCCCGTAGCGATGGATCACGAACTCGGTGAGACCGTGCCCTTCGGGAATCAGCTCGCGCATGCGCCGCCCCAGGGGAATCATCACCAAGCGCGGTACCATGGAGCCCAGCGCGTAACCTAGCACTGCGCCAATGCCACCCCAGGTAGCGGCCTGAGCCGGGCCGAAGAGAATCCAGGTGCCCAGCGTGGTGGCGACCAGGGTCAGGGTCGTTGCTTGGGTGCTCTGGCTGTTGCGCGCCGAGATATAGTCATCCAGGCCGCCCTGGCGCCGCCGGGCGTAGACCAGGCCAGGAATCGCAAAAAGCGCGGCACAGAGCAGTAACCACAGCGCCGTCCAGGTGGGGTCGAGCATCATCGTAAGGTAAGCCTCGTATTAGGGCGTAGCGGCATCGGCCTGGGTATCACCGATGATCTCGTTGACCTGCTCATGGGGCGTGGCTTCGCTGCGCCGACGCGGCGCCACGCCCTCCCATAGGCGGTGCTGGAGCGCCGTCTCTTCGCGCAGGCGCTCGTTGACCATGGGCAGGCCATGCGCCTCGATCAGCGTTTGACGCTCACCGAACAGCGATGCACCAAGCCCAGCGCGGTGCTCGTCGAGCTTAAAGCCGAGCGCCTCGAGCAGGGTGGGGAAAACATCGACCATGCTGGCCTCGCGCTGAATACGCCCAGGGGCAAAGCGGTCGCCCAGCATGATGAAGGTGTTTTCGCGCTCGAGCTGGGTCAACTGGTCCCACACCGGTACGCGCATGGTCAAATGATCGCTGAGCAGCACCACGATGGTGTTGTCGAGCAGGCCCTCGTCGTCGAGGCGCTCGACGAAGCGACGTGCCTCCCAGGCCGAGCAGCGCACCGAATAGAGAATGTCCTGACCGTCGAACAGGCCCTGCTCGTCCATGCAGGTCTGTGAGGGAAAGCCGTGGGGAGAGTGGCCCGCCAGGTTGATGTTGGCCACTACCCAGGGGCCATCGTCCTCGTCGTTCAAACGCCGAATCTCATCGAGCGTGAAATCGTAGAGCGTGTCGTCGTTGATGCCCCAACTGTTGACGTACTCGGGGTCGTCGAGCATCGGTTCGAACTCGTCGCGGCCTTTCACGCTATCGAAACCGTGACCGCGGTAAAAAATCCCTTTACCGGCAAACTGGGTGCTGGCACCGCCAAGGTAGGAGAGGCGATAGCCTTGCGCCGCCAGCAGATCGCCCAGGCAGTCGACCCCTGGCACCACCTCGGAGAGCGGTTCGAACTGGGTGTCGTGCATGAGTCCTGCGGGCATCAAGGGCACGCCACACTGGCTTGCGATCATTCCCGCCATGGTCCAGCCGGTATTGTCGATCTGCTTCACGCCTTCGAAGACGATCCCACGCTCGCCCAGGGCATCGAGATCGTCGTAGACGCCGCCGAACTGCTCGTCGCCGTAGGTACGCTCGAGGCTTTCGAGATAGAGCAGTACCAGGTTGGGGGCGTTACGCAGCTCGCTATCCGGCGGAGCGACGTAGCGCCGGTCGAGCCAGCCGCCGTCATCGGTGATGATCGCTGCGCTGCGCTGGCCGAGACCAAAAAGCAGCGGGTTACCCGCAAGCAGGGCAATAGCGAAAAAGCGATCACCCAGCCGCCAGCGCTGATCGTGCCGCGCGATCCAGGTCACCGAAGCGAGTATGCCGAGCATGGTAAGGGTATAGAGAACGGCCGTGACCATTTTCTCGGCGCCACCGTGCTCGGCAATGCCCGCCTGAAGGTGAAAGAAGATGGCGGCAAGGTCGACGATACCGAAGCTGTCGGCCAGATAGACGTAGACGCCCATTAGGCTTAGCGGCAGCAGCGACCACGGCCACACCCGCCGATAGCGAGCGTTACGCGGCCGCCCCCAACGCAAAGCGGCACCGAGTGCCATCCACGCCAGCGCCACGATGAACAGCGTCCACCAGGGAAAGCGCGTCAGCACGGTGAAGGCATAACCAAGACTTAAGCCCATCACGCCCAGAGGAAGCCAGGGAAAAAGAGAGGTAAAAAAACGCGCGGACATGCTGGGTTCCTTCCGACAGGCCGAGAGAATCCATTAGCTTACCAAACCCCGCACCGCGGAAAGAACAAGTGCCGGGGATTTGCATGCTAGGATGAGGCTCACTCTACTACTTCACTGCCCTCGCGAGATAAAGGGAGCACCGTGCCGATTTCAGCCGTTTTGATCGTCAAGAACGAAGCGCAGCACCTGCGCCAGTGCCTGGAGACGCTGACCTGGGCCGACGAGATCGTCGTGCTGGATAGCGGCAGCCAAGATGCAACCTGCGCGATCGCCGCCGAGTTTGGCGCCAAGGTTAGCGTCAACGCCGATTGGCAGGGCTTTGGCGTGCAGCGCCAGCGGGCCGAAGCCCTGGCATCTAACGATTGGATCTTGATGGTCGATGCCGACGAGCGCGTTACGCCTGCGCTTAAGGAGAGCATCCTGGCCGCGATCAAGGCGCCGCCTGCGGTCTACAGTATTAGCCGTCTCTCTTGGTGCTTCGGGCGTTTCATTCGCCATTCGGGCTGGTATCCCGATCGCGTCTTGCGTCTTTATCCGCGCGGCCAGGCCTCCTACAACGCCGCATTGGTACACGAAAAACTCATCGTACCCGAAGGGTTGAGCGTAACGCCCTTGGCCGGTGATCTCGAACACTACACCTACCGCGACTTACGCCACTACCTTGAGAAGTCGGCGCACTACGCCGATGCCTGGGCCGAGCAGCGCGCGGCCCAAGGCAAGCGCGGCTCCCTCGGCCGTGGTATTACCCACGGCATTGCCTGCTTTCTCAAGATGTACCTGCTCAAAGCGGGGTTTCTCGATGGCCGTCAGGGGCTTTTGCTAGCGCTGCTCTCGGCGCACTCGACGTTTTGCAAGTACGCCGATTTGTGGGTGCGCACCCGCACCCGCACCTCAGCGCCCGAGCAGCGCTGAGATCGCCTGCGCTGCGGCGTCGAGGTCGATGGCTCGCATGTCGCGCTCGTCGGCGGTGGTGGGTGGGCTGAACGCCAGGCGACGGCTCGCTGCGTTGCAGGTCTGCCAGCGCAGCGGCGTGGCCGAGCGGCGCGCTGGGTAGAAACCCGCCGTAGCGATGTTCAAGCATCCGGCCACGTGAAGAGGGCCGGTGGAACCGGCGATCATCAGGTCGGCCCCCGCCAGCAGCGTGGCGAATTCGACTACGCTGGCGCTAGGCGGAAAGAGAGCCGCTTGAATACCGCGCTCATGTAGCTGCGCTAGAAGCGCCGTGGCGTTTTCGGTCTCACCGGGCCCGGCGCTGACAAGCCAACCAAGCGGCGCCGAGGAGGGCGCTTGCTGCTGGCTGATCTGAGCAATCAGCGCGGCGTACTGGTCAAGATCGAGATTGACCGCCGAACCGCCGCTGCCCGGATGAACGACCACGAGACGCATCGTATCCGCGTTAGCGTCGGTGGGCGCCTCCAGTGCGGCGGCCAAGCGTGTACGCGAGGCGTGCCGAGTGGTATCGTCCAGCGGCCAAAAAGGCGGGGCCGCAGGTGTCGCCGGTAAGGCGATGCCCAAGCGCACTAATAGCGCTTCGGCGAGTTCGACGTTGTAGCGGTATTCGGGTTTTTCCGAGCGCGAGCGGCGCTGACGCACGCGCAAGTTGTAGAAAACCTGCGCCCACTTGGTCGCCGGAGCAGCGCGCAGAATGATGCCCGCACGCCAGCCGAGCCAGCCGATGCGCGGCGTCGAAAACAGCGTCAGTAGCGCATCGAAGCGCGCCGCTTTCACGCGTGTCAAGAGAGCCTTTTGCGCTTGAGCGTCGGCGCTGCTGCCTGGATCCACGATCACCTCGTCGACCCAGGGGCAGGCGCGCGCCACGGTCTCGGTGTAGCGGGGCACCAGCACGGTCACGTGCAGGGCATCGGATGCTTTTTTCAACGTCGCCAGCGCTGGCCACGCCAGCATGAAGTCACCGAGCTTGTCGTTGCGAACGACCAGCAGCCGTTTGGCATTTGGCGGGTGACCCATAGGCACTCCTTAATAGCGGTGTCTCTATCCACATCGAGTCGACCGAATCGAATGCAGCGAAAAAGGGGATACTCGTGACCCAGCATATTATGCAGATCTGCCTCTCGCGAGGATGGGGTGGGCTCGAGATGTACCCGGCCCGCATTATGCCTGAATTGCAGCGTCAGGGAGCGGTCAACCATGCACTGGCGCTGTCCGGCTCGCGCGTGGCAGAGAGTGTTCGCCGCGCTGGTGCCGACGTGTTCACGGTAAAGAGCCCTCTGGGAGCGCTATTGGCTGTTCGACGCTTGCTTGCCTATATCGATTCGCATGCCATCGAAGTGCTGCACTGCCACAAGTCGAGTGATTTGCGCATTGGCGCGCTGTTGGCTCAGCTGCGGCCACGGCTGCGGCTCTACTTTACCGAGCACATGGGCGTTACCCGGCCCAAGAAGGGGCTCTATCATCGCTTTGCCTATGCGCAAGTGACGCGCGTATTCGCTATCAGCCAAGCAACCTACCGGCGCAACCTAAAGGCGTTACCGCTCCCCCCCGAGCGTATTCTCTGTCTGGGGCTAGGTATCGATACCGCGCCCTTTCAAGCTCCGCCGCTAACACGCAGCGATCTGGGCTTGCCGCCTGAGGGTTGCCTGATTGCACTGCCGGGCAGGCTGACGCCGGGCAAAGGGCACGAAGTTTGGCTCGATGCTTTGGCCCAGCTGGCGCCGCAGCCGTCGTGGCACGGGGTCATCATTGGCGGGCTTAAAGCTGAGGAGGGAAGTGACGAGGCCTACGTGGCACAGTTGCACAAAAGAGTCGCGGAGCTTGGCCTCGAAGGGCGCGTCAGCTTTACCGGTTTTCGCAGCGATCTGCCGCAACTGCTTCGGGCTCTGGACATCGTCTGTATTCCCTCGCGTAACGAGGCCTTCGGACTCACGGTGATTGAAGCCATGGCGGCGGGGGCGGCGGTCATCGGCGCCGATAGCGGCGCGATTCCAGAGGTGATCCATGAGGACACAGGGCGGCTAGCTGATCCAGACTCTTGTGCTGCGTGGGCAACGGCGCTAGCAGCGCTCATCGAGGATGCTGCCGAGCGTCGGCGTTTGGGGGCTAATGCTCGGCAGTGGGTCGAGGCGAATCTATCGTTAGAGACGCACGTGGCGCATCTTCTCGATGCTTATCGCCTCGCCTGACGGTAGCCCTGCTCGATTGCCTGTATGGGCACGTCTGGCTGCGCGGTGAACTTGGCCACCGAGCGCGCCAGCCGCGCCAAATTGGCCTCCTGCCACTTACCCTGAGGGCGTATCCGGCAGCGGTCGAAGTCGATCAGCCAGGGCGTCTGGTCGGGGGTGACGAGGATATTGCGCGCATTGAGGTCGACGTGATCGAGGCCCGCGGCGTGAAAGCGCCGGATCATCGCGCCAACCGCTTCGAGCAGGGCGACAGGCGCGCTGTTTTGCCCTGGGTTCTCACCTGAAGCTTGACCTGAATGCTGATCTAGCAGCGCCGCCAGCGGCTGGGCCTGGGGCAGACGCTCGGTGATAAGCGTCGCGGTGTAGGTAAGCCCCTGGCGGGTAACGCAGGCAGCTACCGGGCGGGGTACGGGCAGCCCCTGGTCGAAAAGCGTTGCGGTCAGGCGCAGCTCGCGAAAGGCGCGAGTCGCTTCGATGCCGGTCCAGAGATAGCGCTCACGGCTTAGGCGCGCCGCCAGCCCGCCGCGGCGGTAGGGGCGAATGACCCACTGACACGCACCCGCCTGCACGAACAGGCTTTCCCCGCGCCCTGGTGCGCGGCCCACCACGCGGCCTTCGGCCTCCCAATAGGCGGGGTCGAAGAGCCCGGGGGGAACATGGTCGGATCCCAGCGCGTCACATACACTGTCAGGATCATGTAAAATCCGCCTTTTTCCCTGTCGGAGTGCCGCTAAGCGCATGAAGCCCTCTCTGCCTTCTCAACCCAAACACATTGCCATCCTGCGTCTTTCGGCGCTGGGCGACGTGTGCAACCTCGTGCCGACGGTGCGCGCGCTGCAGCGCCAGTGGCCCCAGGCGCGTATCACGTGGATCATTGGCAAGGGGGAGCACAGTTTACTGGCGGGGCTCTCTGGGGTCGAGTTCGTGGTCTACGACAAGGCGACCGGTTTTGCTGGCATGCGTGCGCTGTGGCGCACACTTGGCGATACCCGTTTCGACGTATTGTTGCATATGCAACAGGCAATTCGCGCCAGCGTCCTATCGCTGGGGCTCAAGGCCGATGTGCGCGTTGGCTACGACAAGGCCCGCGCCAAGGATGCCCAGCACTGGTTCACTCAGCGTCAGCTGGCGCCGCATCCCCGCGCTCACGTACTTGAATCATTCATGGATTTCGCCCGCCTGCTCGGTGTCGAGAACGATCGCCTCGAGTGGGATATGCCGGTGCCCGAAAGCGCTATCGAAGAGGTGCGCGGGCTTGGCATCAGCGCGCCTTACGTGGTCATCAATCCCTGTGCCAACCCGCGTCTACGTAACTTCCGCAACTGGTCGCCGGAGGGCTATGCCAGCGTCATCGAGCACGCCTACACCCAGTACGGGCTAAAGAGCGTGCTAAGCGGCGGCGGTAGCCCCCAGGAGCGCGAAATGGGCGAGCGAATCGTCTCTCTCTGCCAACCGGAGAGCGTGATCAGCGCCATTGGTGCCACGTCGCTCAAGGGCGTGCTAGCGCTGATTGGCGGCGCCCGCGCGGTGATCGCGCCAGATACCGGCCCCGTCCACATGGCCAACGCCATGGGCGTGCCGACGCTTGGCCTCTACGCCACCACCAACCCCCAGCGCGCCGCGCCCTATCTGTGGCGCGATTTTGCCGTCAACGCCTACCCTGACGCGGTGCGCGCCTATCTCGATAAGGACGTTGACGAGGTGAGCTGGGGCCAGAGGGTTCGCCACCGCGACGCCATGCAACTGATCAAGGCCGATGACGTCATTGCTCACTTGGACGCGCTCTTGGCGCATACCGCAGCGGCTTTCGCCGACGCCGAAAGTACGAGTACCTATGCCGAAGGCGCCGAGGCCGCGCCCATTTCACGTCCACCCGCATCAGGATCGATGGATGAAAGTTGATTTGACCGCGCTCGAAGGCGCTCGTGTGCTCGTCGTTGGTGACGTCATGCTGGATCGCTACTGGCACGGCGGCACCTCGCGCATTTCGCCCGAGGCGCCAGTACCGGTAGTACGCGTGGAGGAGGCCGACGACCGCCCTGGCGGCGCGGCCAACGTCGCTCTCAACATCGCGGCCCTCGGTGCCCAGGCAAGCTTGGCGGGACTGGTAGGTGACGACGACAACGCCGCGCTGCTCGAAGCCTGTTTGCATGCGTCGAATGTAAACACTCACTTTCAGCGCAGCGCCGACGTTCCGACGATCACCAAGCTGCGTATCATGAGCCGCAACCAGCAGCTTTTGCGCCTGGATTTCGAAGAGCGCTTGGACGGCGTCGATACCTCAACGCTCATTGGCGACGTCGAACGCGTGCTGCCCGACTGCGACGTAGTGATTCTCTCCGATTACGGCAAAGGCACGCTGAGCCAGGTGCAAACGCTGATTGGCCTGGCGCGCGCGCAGGGTAAGCGGGTGCTGATCGACCCCAAGGGGCAGGATTTCACCAAATACGCCGGGGCCAGCCTGATCACCCCCAATCTCGCCGAATTCGAGGCGGTGGTTGGCCACTGCGCAAACGACGCCGAGCTTGCCCAGCGCGGCGAAGCGCTGCGCGCCGAGCTCGATCTGGAAGCGCTACTGGTCACCCGTAGCGAAAAGGGCATGACGCTGATTCGCGCGGGGCAGGCGCCGCTGCATCTGCCTACGCGCGCCCAGGAAGTGTTCGACGTTACCGGCGCGGGCGATACGGTCATCGGCCTGATGGGGCTCGCTCTGGCGGCGGGCTACGCGCTTCCCGAGGCGATGATGCTGGCCAACCTCGGCGCCGGGCTCGTCGTTGCCAAGCCGGGGACGGCAACGCTCTCCATCGCCGAGCTGCATACCGCGCTGCACGGTGACCGTCCCGCCGAGTTCGGCATCCTCGAGGCTGCACCGCTGATCGAAGCGGTACGCGCAGGCCAGGCGCGCGGCGAGCGCGTGGTGATGACCAACGGCTGCTTCGATATCCTCCACGCCGGGCACGTGAGCTATCTGGCGCAAGCAAAACAGCTGGGTGATCGGCTGATCGTCGCGGTCAACGATGACGCTTCGGTGGCCCGTCTCAAGGGGCCCAAGCGGCCCGTCAATACGCTCACCCGGCGCATGCAGGTGCTCGCCGCACTCGGCGCCGTGGATTGGGTGGTACCCTTTGCCGAGGATACTCCCCAGGCGCTGATCGAGCGCGTGCTGCCGGATATCCTGGTCAAGGGCGGCGACTACGCGCCTGAGGAGATCGCGGGCGGCGAGGCGGTGATCGCCAACGGCGGTGAGGTCAAGGTGCTGGGCTTCGAGGATGGAGTGTCCACCACCGGTATGATCGCCGCCATTATGGACCGCGAACGCTGATGGGCCTTGCCCGGGCTAGCTATTCGACGCTGCTCTACGCGCTTTCGCCGCTGATCGTTCAGCGGATATGGCGCGAGCAGCTATCCGGCTATAGGCGCGCTCAGCGCCTGGGGTTCGCGCTCGGCACATTTCCCGCTGGGCCGCGTATATGGCTGCACTGCGCCTCGGTGGGCGAGGTGCGCGCGGCGCGCGGCCTCATCGAAGGGCTGCTTGCGCGCTACCCTGAGCACATCCTCTGCGTGACCACCATGACCGCCACCGGCGCGCGCCAAGTACATGCGCTTGCCGACGAACTCGGTAATCCGCGCCTAGTGCATCGTTTCGTCGCGCTGGACTTTCCGGGCGCGGCGCGGCGCTTCGTGGCGGCCCTTGCGCCAGCGCTTGGCATGCTCTTCGAAACCGAGCTGTGGCCCAATTTAATCGATGCCTGCGCCCGTCAAGGCGTGCCGACGGCGCTGGTCAACGGGCGCATCTCGCCGCGCGCCTTCAAGCGCTATCGCGCCTTTACCGGGGTGATGAGCGAGACGCTGGATAAGCTCGACTGGATCGCCGCCAAGTCGCCAGCCGACGCCGAACGCCTCGAAGCACTCGGTGCGCCACCCGCGCGTATGGCCGTGGTGGGCTCGCTCAAGTTCGATATGACGCTCTCATCCACCACCCGTGAGCAGGGCGAGAGACTTCGCGCAACGCTCGCGGCGCGCCCGGTGTGGGTGGCGGGCTCGACTCGCGAGGGTGAAGAGGAGCAGGTGTTGGCGGCGCACCGCACGCTGTGTCAGCGCTTTCCCGACGCGCTGCTGGTGCTGGCGCCGCGCCATCCGCAGCGCTTCGACGCCGTTGCCGCGCTAATCGAGCGCCAGGGCTTTAGGCTTGCCCGGCGCAGCCGAGGGGAGGCCATCACCGCCGAGACGCAGGTCTACCTTGGCGACACCCTGGGTGAGCTTGGCGTGCTCTACGCCGCAGGCAGTGTGGCATTCGTTGGCGGAAGCCTCGTGCCGCTAGGGGGGCATAACGTGGTCGAACCGGCGCTGCTCGGGCTTCCCGTCCTATGCGGGCCGTCGCTTGAGAATTTCGACGACGTCGCCGCACCGCTTTTAGACAGCGGCGCGCTGATGCGCGTTATGGATGCCAGCGCGCTGGCGAACGCGGTCGCAAGCCTGTGGGAAGTGCCATCGCTTGCCCTTGAGCAAGGCGCGGCGGGGCGCGATGTGGTCATGGCCCAGCGCGGGGCGCTTAGGCGCACTCTGGCCGGGCTCGATGCCCTGTTGCCGGCGGACGAGGCGCACCTCGATAGAACCTTTTAGGTATAACCCCCTAGATAGGGCCCCTTAGCGCGTTTGGCGCTTTACCCCTTCGGCGGTGCCGAGCAACAGTACGTCGGCCCCGCGCGCAGCGAACAGGCCGTTGGTCACCACCCCCACGATGGCGTTGATACGCGCTTCCATGGCCACCGGGTCAGCGATCATAAAGTCGAAACAGTCGATGATCTGGTTACCGTTGTCGGTCACCACGCCCTGGCGGTAGACCGGATCGGCACCGAGTTTGACCAACTCACGCGCGACGTAAGAGCGCGCCATGGGAATCACTTCTACCGGTAGGGGAAAAGCGCCCAGACGATCGACGCGCTTGGAGCCGTCGGCAATGCAGATGAATCGCTCGGCGCAGGCCGCAACGATCTTCTCCCGGGTGAGCGCTGCGCCACCGCCTTTGATCATATGTAAGTGATCATTCACTTCGTCTGCGCCGTCGATATAAACGGGGACGCTGCCGACGCTATTGAGTTCGAATACCTCGATGCCCTGCTGTTTGAGGCGCTCGGCGCTGGCCTCAGAGCTGGCCACTGCGCCCTTGAAGCGGTCGCTCAACGCGCCCAGGCGGTCGATGAAGAGGTTCGCCGTAGAGCCGGTACCAATGCCGAGCACGGTGTCCTTGGCCAGGAGCGGTTCGATCTCTTTGATTGCGGCGTCGGCAACGGCGGCTTTGAGTTCGTCTTGGGTCATGGAAAGCGTCATGGGAGGCCTTTGGGTCGAAAGCGAAGGATGCGGCAGGCGCCATTATAGCGAGCTTGGCCCGCGCTGCCGATGGGGGGCGCTGGACGCGACAGCGGGCAATCTGCTACCAATAGGGGTTTTCTCCGTCTTTGTGTTCGTTCTTTTCTGTTGCTCTCTTTTCTTGCTGCCCTCTTTTCTTACTGTCCTTGGAATGCCCTCAATGCTCGAAGCTACCGTCAAAAAGATCCTCCAAGCCCGTGTTTACGAAGCCGCTTGCGAGACCCCGATTACTCCCGCTCCCTTTTTGTCGCGTCGCTTCAACAACCAGATTTTGATCAAACGCGAGGATCTGCAGCCGGTCTTTTCGTTCAAGATTCGCGGCGCCTACAACAAGATGGCGCAGCTCTCCGAGGAGCAGAAGGCGCGCGGCGTGATCGCCGCCTCGGCGGGTAACCATGCCCAGGGCTTGGCCATGGCGGCGAAGCTCATGGGGGTCAAGGCGGTCATCGTCATGCCGCGCATCACTCCCGAGATCAAGGTGCAGGGCGTGCGCTCGCGCGGCGCCAAAGTGGTGCTCAAGGGCGATGCGTTCAGTGAAGCGGCGGCCCACGCTCAGGAGCTGATCGCCGAGCACGGCTACACCTACATCCCACCCTTCGATGATATCGACGTGGTGGCGGGCCAGGGCACCATTGGCGTGGAGATTCTGCGTCAGCATCCCGGACGCTTGGATGCGATCTTCGTGCCGGTGGGCGGCGGCGGTCTGATTGCGGGAGTCGCAGCCTACGTCAAGTACCTGCGCCCCGACATCAAGATCATTGGCGTCGAAGCCGAAGACAGCGCCTGCTTCAAGGCCGCGCTGGCAGCGGGCGAGCGTGTGGTGCTCGACCAGGTGGGCGTGTTCGCCGAAGGCGTCGCCGTGGCGCAAATCGGTGAGGTGCCCTTCACCCTGGCGCGCGAGCTGGTGGACGATGTCGTCACCGTCAACACCGACGAGATGTGCGCGGCGGTGAAGGACATCTTCGACGACACCCGCGCGGTGGCCGAAACTTCCGGTGCGCTGTCGCTGGCGGGGCTCAAGAAGTACGTACAGCAAACCGGCGCTGAAGGGCAGACGCTTTTGTGCATCAACTCCGGCGCCAATACCAATTTCGACCGGCTGCAGCACATTGCCGAGCGCACCGAGCTTGGCGAGCAGCGCGAGGCGATTCTCGCCGTCACCATCGAAGAGAAGCCCGGCAGCTTCAAGAAATTCTGCCGCGTGCTGGGTAAGCGCATGGTCACCGAGTTCAGCTACCGCTACGCTGACGAGCGCTCGGCGCATATCTTCGTCGGAGTGCAGGTCAAGCCCGGCGGTGAGGATCGCCAGGCGGTCATCGACAAGCTGCGCGAAGCGAGCTACCCGGTGGAGGATCTGACCGACAACGAGCTTGCCAAGCTGCACATTCGCCACTTGAGCGGCGGGCGCCCCAGCGAGCACTTTGCCGAGGAGCTCTACCGCTTCGAATTCCCCGAGCGCCCTGGGGCGCTGATGAATTTCCTTTCGCACCTGCCCCACGACTGGAACATTTCGCTGTTCCACTACCGCAACCACGGCGCCGCCTACGGGCGCGTGCTGGTGGGCATGCAGGTACCCGGCGACGACCGCACCCACGTTAGCGAGCATCTCGACGCCATTGGCTATCGCTACTGGTGCGAAAGCGAAAATCCTGCTTATCGGCTGTTCATGGCCTAACGCTGGATTGCCTGTATGCCTATCCTCGGGCATACAGGCGATAGTGAAGCTTGCTGCGACGCAGCGTATGTGAGCGCTTGCATACGTTGTGGTTTATGCCATCAGGCGCCTTGACCGACGTTCAAGCGTTTAAATGGATGCGAAAAATAAGCGTTTTCGGAGTTGTCAGCAGAGGGTCTCTGGCCCTATAGTCGTCACCCATAAAACGCGGTGTGTTTTTTCTGCATACGTCGATTCGTAGCGGCACACCGAAGGTGTCGTCGCAACGTTGAGCGGTGGAGTGTGGGATGCGTCGTAAGAAGCCCGATATGGTAATGGTGTTGTCCTTGGTGTTCATTCTTGGAGTGCTGGCCACCGGCTACGCCCAGGCGCTATCGGGAAGCTGATAGGCCACCGCGATAGTCTTACAACGCGTTATTCAATCTTCGTCGAAAAGCGCCTTCTCTTACGTGAGAAGGCGCTTTTTGCTTTTAAGCACGGGCGCGATAGATCGCTTCGTCGGTGGCCACGGCGCTCAGTGGGACGTCCCAGGGCTCAAGCGGCAGGCAATCGACCTTTTGCAGCTCGTGGGCCACGCCGATGAGCGCGGGTTTAGGGCCGTACGGGCGGCGCATGAAGGCCAAGGTGCGATCATAGAAGCCACCGCCCATGCCCATGCGGTTGGCGTTTTTATCGAAACCCACCAGCGGAACGATCAGCGTATCCAGTGCCCAGGCGGGCAGGCGGTTACGCGCGCGGGCGCCAAAGCGCGGGTGCGGTTCGGGGATGCCGAAGCGGTTCTTGACCATCGGCGTATCGGCGTCGAAGCGCACGAACCAGAGGCGGTTATCGGTAAAAGGGCGTAGCACCGGTAGATAGACCGCAACACGGCGGCGACGAAGCCAGGGCAGCAGTGCCAACGGATCGATTTCCCCTTGAACGGAGAGGTAGAGGCTCAGTCGACGCGCACGACGCAGTTCGGGAAGAGCGGCAAGATGCGCTGCCAAGCGATGGGAGGCACGTTTTTGTTGCCTAGGGGAAAGGGCTCGACGTTGACGTCGTAGCTGGCGGCGCAGGGCGCGCTTGTCCAGTACGTCGGGCGCAGGCGATGACATGGAGTTCTCCAGAGTGCCGCTGTCGTTCTGGCCCTGAACCTACTGGTTCAGGTGGGTGGCCGCAGCCAGACCGTCAGGCTTTCCGACGCACGGACATGCACACGGGCCTGGCTAGCATTTGGCCCCCTGGGTACTGCGCATAGGCTCGAGGGACTATAACGACTGGCGCACACCCCAGAGAACACCGCCATTTTACCAGAGCCCGCGCCATTGCCATAGGCTTGGATGCGTGCGGCGTTAGCTAGAGTGATTCTTGGCCAGTGCGCGTTCGAGCCGATCGTTGAGGCGGCCAAGGCTCGCCTCACTTTCGCGATGTTGATCCATCAGTTCGAGCATCTCGTGGGCAATGTTGAGCGCGGCGATGATGGCGACGCGTTCGCTGCCCTGCGTGCTGCTCTGTGCTTGGATGCCGGTCATCGCCCGATCCAGATAGCGCGCGGCGCGTTCGAGTTTGGGCTCTTCGCCGCTGTTGCAGGCGATGGTGTAGCGCGTGCCCAGCAGGGTGATGTCTTGGGTAGGCCGCTTGGCGTTACTCATCAAAAGCTCCGGCGCGGGCCATTCGACGACCCAATGCGTTAACATGGCGGCCTAGTCACAGCCGTTGCCGCTCACTATAAGAGAGCCGCTTGCACGGGGTCAACGCACGGCCCGAGCGGCACCTGTCAACCCGTTACCTGCCCAGGGAGTGCCGCCATGTCTCTGATCGACGAGCGTCAGGACTTTTCCGATATCGCCGATGTCTTCCTTCTTCACGCCAGCATGCAGTCCCCGGCCTTCCTCGATGGCCGTTTGTGCGCGCTGCTGGCACTGCGCGACGTTACCGCCGAGGCTTGGCTCGACGAGGTCTGCACCGGGCTTGGCGTCGAGCAGCCCCGCGATGAGGCCGCAGCGGCGCGCCTTTTGGCTTGGCGTAAACAGACGCTCGAAGCGCTTTCGGCCAGCGACATGAACTACGCGCCGCTGCTACCGGACGAACTCTTTTCGTTGGGCGAGCAGGCCCAAGGGCTCAAAGAGTGGACCCAAGGCTTCATGGAAGTGGTCGAGGCCTACGCCGATGAAGAACTCAAAAAGCGCTGGTCGGCGACGCTTGCCGAGGCGATCGAGGATCTTGGCGGGCTCGTACAGATGGAGACCGACATCGATGACAGCGCCGAAAATGAGAACGATCTTTTCGCCCTGACCGAGCACGCCCGCATGGCGGCGATGATGCTCTATACCGAACAGCATCCCGGCAAGCCTCAGGTCGAAAACGTCGACGCCCCGGTACATTAACCCCTCGCTGGGCAGGTGCTCGACCTGCCTGGCCCTTTGTAGGAGGTCTGCATGCAGCCCCAACGTCTCACTCCCCCGCCCGCCATTACGCCCGAAGAATACCGCGCCCGCCGCCAGGCGCTGATCGCTCAGCTGCCCGCCAATGCCGCTGCGCTGATACCCGGGGCAGCACTGGTCACACGCTCCAACGATAGCGACTATCCCTTTCGCCAGCACAGCGACTTCTACTACCTGACCGGCATCCTCGAGCCCGACGCCTGGCTACTGCTGCTCCCAGGACGTGACGCGGGCGAGAGCGTGGTGTTCTGTCAGGATCGCGACCCTACGCTCGAAGCCTGGACCGGTCGTCGGCTTGGCGCCGAAGGCATCGTGGCCCAGCACGGTATCGCTGAGGCCTTCGAAAATGCCGAGCGTGACGAGTGTCTTCCCGCGCTGCTTCACGGCCGCGAGCTGCTTTATCTGCCGCTGGACAACCCCATGGCCCTCGAGGTTGCCGAAGAGGCCTACCGTGACGCTCAGGCAGGCAAGCGGCGCGGCGCGCCGGGCGTTGCGGGCTGGCTCGACGTCGCCCCGCTGATCCACGAGATGCGCCTGATCAAAAGCGAGGCTGAAATCGCGCAGCTGCGTTACGCCGCCGAGGTATCGGCCAAGGCCCACGTGCGCGCCATGCAGAGCGCGTCGCCGGGGCTTCACGAGTATCAGCTGCAGGCCGAGCTCGAGCACGAATTCGTCTGGCAGGGTGGCAGTGGCCCGGCCTATGGCACCATCGTTGGCGGTGGCGCCAACGCTTGTGTACTGCACTATATTGAGAACAGCGCGCCGCTCACCGAAGGCGAATTGGTCTTGATCGATGCGGGCGCCGAGTTTGCCCTTTACGCTGGCGACATTACCCGCACTTTCCCCGTATCGGGGCGCTTCAGTGAACCCCAACGCGCCCTCTACGAAGTAGTGCTCAAGGCGCAAAAGCGCGCGGTGGCAGCAGTACGCCCTGGCGTCAGCCTTACTGAGGTGCACGAAGGCGTGGTCGCCGATTTGACGGCAGGCTTGGTAGAACTCGGCCTGCTCGAAGGCCCGGTCGAGGCCCGCATCGAGGATGAAAGCTATCGGCGCTTCTACCTCCACTCCACCTCACACTGGCTGGGCCTCGACGTTCACGACGTGGGCAGCTACCGCACGGCGGATGCCTCGCCGCGGCCATTCGCACCCGGCATGGTGCTCACCGTCGAACCGGGGCTCTACGTTCCCGAAGACGCCGAGGTCGATGCGGCATACCGAGGTATTGGCATCCGCATCGAGGACAACCTGGTGGTCACCGCCGAGGGCAACGACATATTGACCCATGGCGTGCCTAAAGAGGTGGCCGATATCGAGGCGCTAATGGCGAAAAATTGATCGATCGCAATGTGTCGACAATCACCTTTATGTAAATTACGTTACGAAATAAACGTCAAGGATGGCCGCATGAGCGCAACGCCAGACGCCGCAGGCGACACGCAGGACGTCGACATCATCATCATTGGGGGAGGCCTCGTTGGGGCGAGCCTGGGCTGCGCGCTGGCGCCGCTCATCGCCCGCTTCGGCTGGCGCGTCGCGATCATCGAAGCGGCGGCGCTGCCGAGCGCCGAGTCGCCCCGCTGGCAGCCCAGCTTCGATGCCCGCGCCAGCGCCATTGCCGAGGGCACGGCCCAGCGTTTCGATCAGTTGGGCATCTGGTCGGCCATGGCCCAGGAGGCGACGCCGATTCGCACCATCCACATCAGCGAGCGTGGGCGCCTGGGCGCGACTCGGCTGCGCGCAGAGGAGCTCAACGTCGCCGCACTCGGCTACGTGATTCCTAACGCCTGGATGGGGCAGGTGCTGCACCGGCACTTGGCCACGCTGCCGCTGACGTGGTTTTGCCCTGCTCGCGTTGCGAGCCTTACACCGCAGGCCAAAGGGCATCTTGTTCGCCTCGAGGATGGCCGCACGCTGCGCGCCCCCTTGACCCTGCTTGCCGACGGTGGCCGTTCGGGGCTCAAGGAGCAGCTAGGCATCTCCAGCCGTCGTGCCTCTTACCAGCAGAGCGCGGTGATCGCTCACGTCGGGGTACACGCGCCGCACCACGGCATTGCCTACGAGCGCTTTACCCGCGAAGGCCCTATGGCACTTCTGCCGCTGCCGGGGCAGGCGATGGAGCTGATCTGGACGCACCCAAGCGGAGACGAAGCCGCGCGCTTGGCGCTCTCCGATAGAGAATTTCTCGATCAGCTGCAGCGCGCCTTTGGCGATCGCGCCGGGCGCTTTACCAAGGTAGGGCAGCGCTTTGCCTACCCGCTTTCGCTGGTCACTGCCGAAGAGCCGGTGCGCCCAGGACTTGCGGTGCTGGGCAATGCCGCCCACGCGCTCCATCCGGTGGCGGGGCAGGGGTTCAATCTGGCGCTGCGCGGGGTGATGGATCTAGTCGCGGCGCTGGAGGCGGGGCAAGAGGCTAGTCGGCCACTGGGCGATATAGCCACGCTCACCGATTTCGAACGCCGCCGCGCACAGGATCGCGCTAACGTCATCCGCTTCAGCGATAGCTTGGTGCGTCTATTCGGACTCTCCTGGCCGCTGGTGGATCATGCCCGGGCAGCGGGATTGATCGGCCTCAATTTGGTGGGGCCGCTGCGTCGCAGCTTGGCGCGCCGCGCCATGGGGATCGAGCGCTAAGCGCTTTTAGTAATGCTGTGCCAAGTACGATGTAAGCAGAGTTATAGGTAAGCCTTGTTGTTGATAAGCCCTGTAGATTCCGTCACACGCGATTGTCATGTAAGGAGTTAAGGAGAGTAGATGAGCGCTTCAAACGCTGAAACCCACACGCCGTCAGGCTGCAAGGCTAACGCGACTTCTTCGGGGGCCACGCTAGTCGAGGCCGAGGTTGCCATCGTCGGCGCTGGCTTGGTGGGTAGTAGCTTGGCGCTGCTACTCGCCGAGGCGGGAATGCGCGTGGCCTTGCTCGAGTCGCGCAAGGCGCTTGTGGATAAGGCCTCCTTAAGTGCACATCCCTTGCCGCGCGTGAGTGCCCTAACTCCGGTTTCCCAACGCCTATTGGCCGGGCTCGGCGCCTGGCCCGGCGAGCGCGCCACGCCCTATCGCGCCATGCAGGTCTGGGATGCCCAGGGCAGCGGCGAGATTGCGTTTTCGGCCGACGAGGCGGGGCTTACAGTACTGGGTCATATTGTCGAGAACGACGTTACCCAGGCGGCGCTGCATGCACGGCTTGCGACGCACTCAAACGTAACGCTGCTGCTTGGCGCGCGGCTTTCCGCACTTCAAACCTCGGCTAAGGGCTACTGGCTGGTACTCGAGGATGGCCGTCAGGTGCACGCGTCGCTAACGGTCGCGGCCGACGGCGCCCGCTCGACGCTGCGATCGCTTGCTGGTATCGACGTGCACGAGGAGCCGATGGAGCAGGAGGCCGTGGTGACCACGGTGCGCTGCACTCATGCGCATGGCAACACGGCGCGCCAGGCGTTCGTCGGGGGCTCTCCGCTGGCCTTTTTACCGCTGACCGTCGAGGAGGACGACCATTACTGTTCGATCGTCTGGTCGACCACCCAGGCACACGCCGACGCGCTCGCCAGCGCCACGCCCGAGGCCTTGGGCAAGATGCTCGAAGAGGGGATCGGTGGGCGGCTGGGTAAGGTGAGCGTTTGCGATGGGGTGCACCGCTTTCCCCTCGTTCAGCGCCACGCCCGACGCTATGCCTTGGCGAATCTAGTACTGGTGGGCGACGCAGCGCACAGCATTCATCCGCTCGCGGGGCAGGGCGTCAATCTGGGGCTGATGGATGCTGCCGTGCTGGCCGAAGAGGTGGTGAGTGCGTGGCGTCGCGGCGCCCCCTGGGGGGCGCTTGCGACGCTCAGCCGCTTCGAGCGGCGGCGGCGCTTCGACAACGCCGCGATGTTGACCATGATGAAAGGCTTCAAGCGCCTCTTTGCCACCACGAACCCGGCACTGACTCTGGCGCGTAATCTGGGCATGGGGGGCATGCACCAGCTAGCTCCGCTCAAACGCGTGATCATGCGCCAGGCGGCAGGCGAGCGCGGGCGCCTGCCGCCTAGCTGCCGTTAGCGGCGGCGGTCGACCACGCGAAGCGCCTTGAGCAGGTTGAGCGCTTCGCTGAGCTGGTAGTCCTCGCTCAAGCGCTCGGCAGCCGAGGCGCGTTCGCGGCTGGGGCCTTGCGAGCGTAAGTGGTTCTCCAGATCGGATTCGCGCACCTCCCAGCGGCGTTCGGCAAGCTCCAGGCGGCCGCGCACTACTTCAACGTCGGGCTCGATGCCGAGCGCCTGGATCGAGCGGCCGTTGGGGGTGAAGTAGAGCGCGGTGGTGAGCTTGAGCCCTTCGCCGTTCCCCAGCGGCATGACTTGCTGCACCGAGCCCTTGCCGAAGCTGTCGGTGCCCATGATGACGCCACGGCGCTGATCCTGCAGCGCACCGGCGACGATCTCGGCGGCCGAGGCACTGCCACCGTTGATCAGCACCACCAGCGGAACCTCGGCGGCGGGCGTGGCGGGGTTGGCCGAGAACGACATCTGGGTATCCGGCAGGCGCCCTTCGGTGTAGACGATCAGCCCCTCGTCGAGGAACAGATCGGCCACGCCCACGGCGGATTGAAGCACGCCGCCAGGGTTGTTACGCAGATCGAGAATCAACCCCTCTAGCGGCTGGTCGCGGCCCATGCGCGTTAGCGCCTGGCGCGCCTGCTCGGCCGTGCGCGACTGGAACTGGCTGATGCGTAGATAGCCATAGCCCGGCTCCAACAGCTCGTGCTTGACGCTTTCGCTGCGGATGATTTCGCGCTCGAGGGTCAGCTCGCGCGGGGCGTCTTCGCCCGAGCGCATGACGGTGATATCGATCGGCGAGCCGGGGTCGCCGCGCATTAGATTGACCGCCTCTTGAAGCGACATGCTGTCGGTCGGGGTGCCGTCGATGCTCAGGATGATGTCGCGCGACATCAGCCCCGCCCGCGAGGCCGGGGTATCGTCGATCGGCGTAATCACCATGAGCTGACCATTCTCCAGCCCCACTTCGATGCCGATACCGCCGAATTCGCCCTGGGTCGATTCGCGCAGGCTCTGGAACTCCTCTTCGTCGAGGTAAGCCGAGTGCGGGTCGAGCTCGCTGAGCATGCCACGCATGGCGTTACGCAGGAGAGTGGTATCGTCGACGTCCTCCACGTAGGCGCGTTTGACGCGTTCGAACACCTCGGCGAAGGTTTGGATTTCCGCTAGCGGCAGGTCGTCGCTGCTGGGCGCCGGTTGGGCCAAAAGCGGCAGCGGAGTGGCCAGCATTACGGCCGGAATCAAAGCGGCCAACAGGCGCTTGGCAGGGGCAGGTACCTCGGTAACGGTTAGCGTCATGCAGACTCCGCAGGCGAAATGGGTCGGTGGGGCGCGATGGCGCCGGTCACTCCATGGTTTCAGCTTATCCCGTCATCGGCGCGCAATCCAACGCTGGGGATTAATTGGCTCACCCTGCCTGCGCACTTCGAAGTAGAGCGCGGCATTGGTGAGCCCGCCGGTGTTACCGACCCGGCCGACTTCGTCGCCACGCCCCACCTGCTGGCCCGTGCGTGCGCTGAACTGCTGCAGGTGAGCATAGAGGGTCATGACCTGATCGCCATGATCGACGATTACCAGATTGCCGAAGCCGCGCATCCAGTCGGCAAAGACCACCCGGCCCGGGTGCACGGCGGTGACGGCGGTCCCGGCGCTGGCCTGGATCACGATGCCGTTGTAGTGAATGCCCTCGCGGTGGTGGAAGGTGGCGGTGATCGCCCCCTGCACCGGCCAGGGGAGGTCGCCCTGGGTTTGGGCGATCTGGGTCGAGGGGGTTGGCGTGTCCATGCGCGCAAGCTCGGCTTGGATACGGCGCAGGGTCTGTTCGGCCTCCTCGCGGCTCTGGTTGAGGTCGGCCAGCCGCTCCTCTTCGCTGCCATAGCGATCGTCGAGAGTGGCGACGACGCTGCGACGTTCGGCGCTGCGCTCGGCTAGGTGCTGGCTTTGGGTTTCGAGCTCGTCGCTAAGGCTTGCCAGGCGCGTTTGGCGGGCGTCCAGGGCGCTTTCGGTATCGGCCAGGGCGTCGTCCAGGCGGGCGATATCGGCAAGGCGCCGATTACGCGCGTCGACCAAGCGGTTGAGGTAGGCCTGCATGCGATCGAGCTCAGCCGGGTCGCCTTGGTTGAGCAAGAGCTTGAGCTGCGGCGTCGGGCCAATGCGGTAGAGCGCGGCAAGCTGCTGGCCGAGCGCAGCCACTTGGTCACCGCGTTCGCCTTCGAGCCGGGCGCGGTGCTGGCGCAGCTGGTTAACTTCGTCATCGAGCAGGCGGCGTTCGGCCTGCAGGCTATCCAGACGCGCGTGGGTAGCGGCCAGATCGCTCTCCACGGCCTGAAGTTCGCGTTCGGCTTCGTCGCGCGCGCGCCCGGTGGCGCCCAGGCGTGAGGTGGCCGATTCGATCTCCTGGCCCAGGGCATCCAGGCGCTGGCGCGCGGCGGATTCATCCTGCTGTGCCGAGGCGTCGAGCGTCAGGCCGAGCAGCAGCGCGGCGATCAAAAGGCGTCTGGGCGTCACCCTAGCCCGCCGTGCAGCGGGCTGGGTGCGTGCATGCGGCGCCATCTAGCGCAGCGTGATCAGCGATTCGCCGGTCATCGCCTCGGGCACTGGCTGGTCCATTAGCGTCAGCAGGGTGGGGGCGAGATCGCACAGACGGCCTTCGCGCAGTTCGCCGTCGCGCTCGCCGACGTAGACCAGCGGCACCACGAAAGTGGTGTGCGCGGTCTGGGGCTCGCCGGTTTCAGGGTTGACCATCTGTTCGGCGTTGCCGTGATCGGCGGTGATCAGGCAGGCGCCGTGAACGCGCTCGATGGCCTCGACCACGCGGCCCACGCAGATATCGACGGTTTCGATCGCCTTGACCGCTGCGTCGAAGTCGCCGGTGTGGCCAACCATGTCGCCGTTGGCGTAGTTACATACGATGAGATCGAAGCGCTCGGCGTCGATCGCCTCGACGAGCTTCTCGGTAATCTCGTAGGCGCTCATCTCGGGTTTCTCGTCGTAGGTTCGCACGTCCTTGGGTGAGGGCAGTAGAATACGCGTTTCGCCGTCGAACTCCTGCTCCTCGCCGCCGGAGAAGAAGAAGGTGACGTGGGGGTACTTCTCGGTTTCGGCAATGCGCAGCTGGGTCAGCCCGCGCTTGGCTACTACCTCACCCAGGGTATCGGTGAGATCGGTCGGCGGGAAGGCGATGGGCGCGGGAATGTCGGCGGCGTACTGGGTCATCATCACCAGGCCATCGTGGGCAAGCTTGGGCGTGGCGCGGCGAGCAAAACCCGTAAAATCTGGCTCGGCAAAGGCGCGGGCAAGCTCGCGCGCGCGGTCGGAGCGGAAGTTGACGAACAGCGCCGCGTCGCCTGTCTGTAAAACGATGGCCTCGCCGTTGGGACGCACGCTGGTAGCGGTCACGAACTCGTCGGTTTCACCGCGCTCGTAAGCGGCAGCGAGCCCACTTTCGGCGCTCTCGGCCTGATGTTCACCGTGGCCTTCGGTCAGCAGGCGGTAGGCTTGCTCGACGCGCTCCCAGCGGTTGTCGCGATCCATGGCATAGAAGCGGCCAATGAGCGAGGCGACGAAGCCGTTCTCGGCGCCAACCAGTTCGGCCAGGCGGGCATTGGCGCGCTCGAGCGAGGCCTTGGCGCTCTTGGGCGGCATGTCGCGACCGTCGAGAAAGGCGTGCAGATAGATGTGCTTGGCCCCCCGCTTGGCGGCGAGTTCGGCCAGGGCGAGGAAGTGATCTTCGTGGCTATGCACGCCGCCGGGGGAGAGTAGCCCGAGCAGATGTACCGCGCGGCCGTTGGCTACGGCGTCGTCGATGGGCTGGGTCAAGGCGGCGTTATGCGCAAGCTCGCCCTCGTCGATGGCTTTGGTGATGCGCGTGAAGTCCTGATAGACGATACGCCCGGCGCCGATGTTCATGTGGCCGACTTCGGAGTTGCCCATCTGGCCCTCGGGCAAACCGACGTGGTTGCCATCGGTATGGACGAAGGCGTGCGGGCGCGAAGCCCAGAGCTTGTCCATGACCGGCGTGTGGGCGGCGGCAACGGCGTTGTGTTCGCTGTCGGGGTTATGGCCGTAGCCATCGAGAATGATCAGCGCGACGGGGCGCGGAGTGCGTGCTGTGTCCATAGTCTCCTCTTTGTCATCGTGCCGCTAGCCGATGTAGGGTGCATCGGGGTCGCGACGCTCGCATGCTTGGGGCATCATAGCGCAGGCCGTCGCCAGACGTCATGAGGACGACCTGCGCGCCAGCCCCCGCGACGTGTATACTGGGCGGGTTTGACGGCGGCCTCGCCGCTTCTTTTTTGCATTGACCAAGAGACCGTGTTCGCGATGATCGATCAGCTGTTCGAATTCGTAATGAACCACACCCTGCTCGTCGGCGCCTTCCTGCTGGCCTTTGCGGCCTGGGTGTTCTACGAGACACGCACCGCCGCCGGCAACGCCGTGACCTCCTCCCAGGCGACCCAGCTCATCAATCGCGAAGACGCCGTCATACTGGACGTTCGCGATAGCAAGGAGTTCAAGGCAGGCCACATCGCCGGGGCGCGCAACATTCCCCAGAGCAACCTCGACAGCCGCATGCACGAGCTCGAGAAGTTCAAAGAGCGGCCGATCATCGTGGTCTGCAAGCTCGGCCAGAGCTCTGGCACGGCGCAGGCTAAGCTCGCCAAGGCGGGCTTCACCCGCGCGACCAAGCTGCGCGGCGGCATGGCGCAGTGGCAGGCCGATAGCCTGCCGGTGGTCAAGAAGTAAGCGCTTTCACCCTTATCGGCCTCGTGGAATAGCGAGCGCACAACCAGGAGTTTACCCATGGCGGAAGACAACAATGCCCAACAGCCCGGCGCCCAGCAACCCAGCGGCGGCTCCGAAGGTAACAAGCCGCAGCTCAAGTTCTCGCTGCAGCGTATTTACGTGAAGGACATCTCCTTCGAAGCGCCGAACTCGCCTGCCGTGTTCAAGCAAGCCTTCAAGCCCAAGGTCAACCTCGACCTCAATACCAAGAGCAGCAAGATCGCCGACGATCAGTACGAAGTGGTGATCAAGGTAACCGCGCAGGTCAACGATAGCGAAACCGGTACCACCTCCTTTCTTGCCGAAGTCGAGCAGGCGGGACTGTTCCGTATCGCCGGTATCGAAGGCGCGCAGCTGGATCAGACGCTGGGTGCATTCTGCCCCAACCTGCTGTTCCCCTACGCCCGCGAGTGCGTGGACAACCTGGTCAACCGCGGCGGCTTCCCTCCGCTGATGCTGGCGCCGGTCAACTTCGAAGCCATGTACGCCCAGCGCAAGCAGCGTGAGGCGCAGCAGGCTCAACAGGCCGAAGCGAGCACTCACTAAGCATGCAGCCCGCCGACTGGCTTGCCCAGCAGGGCCGCGTCGCCCGCTTTTACGTCCCGACGACGCTTTCGCTCGGGGAGCGGGTGACGCTGCCCGAGGCGCCCGCGCACCACGTTACCCGCGTGCTGCGCCTGGGCCAGGGCGCGCCCCTGGTACTGTTCGATGGCCAGGGCGTCGAGGCGGGCGTGCGCCTTGAGGAGGTCGGTCGCAAGGCGACTACGGCCATCGTCGAAGCGGTGTGGCCTGGGCGCGGCGAGTCGCCGCTCGCCGTCCACCTTGGTCAGGCCATCTCCAAGGGTGACCGGATGGATTACGCCATCCAGAAAGCCGTGGAGTTGGGCGTAGCGGCGATCACGCCGCTATACACCGAGCGCGGCGATGTACGCCTCAAAAGCGAGCGCGAGGCCAAGAAGCTGGCGCACTGGCAGGCGGTGGCGGCCAGTGCCTGCGAACAGAGCGGCCGCGCCGTGGTGCCGCCTGTCTATCCGCCGCTTGCTCTCGAGGCGTGGCTTGCCGAGCGCGATGAGTCGCTCAAACTGATGCTGCATCTCGCCACCGGCAAAGCCTTTAGCGATATCCAGCGCCCCGAGCGTGCGGCGCTGCTGATCGGCCCCGAAGGGGGGCTGAGTTCAAGCGACATCCAGGCTGCCGAAGCGGCCCATTTCGCGCCACTAACGCTAGGCCCACGGGTGCTGCGCACCGAAACCGCTCCCGTTGTGGCGTTGACCCTTCTCCAGCACTATTTCGGCGATATCTGATTCGCCAGCCGCCGTTCTTCTGTGCACGTTTTCTTATGTCGATGATGGCGCCTAGGCGCTGGCTAGCCGTGCTCTGCTATCGCGACGCTCTGATGATGCTGGGCGCGGCTTAGGGCCAGAAGTCTCTTTAACACCAGCGGCTTGAGTTGCGGTAGTAGCTCGCCCGAGAGGCCGCTGGCAACGACAATGCGGTAGTGGTGGGGACCGCGTCGAGTTTTGCTCGTGGCGTAGCCTAAAAAGCATGGGAACCACAGCGGGGTAGGCGCTGCCTTGGCGACGTCGAGTCGCCAAAGGCGCGGTTTGGCCAAGCGCTCCCATAGCCAGTGACGGGCCAATTCCGCTTGGCTAGGGGGGGTGGCAGTATCGAGGTATAGCGCATCTGCAGAACCCCCCTCTATCCATAACTCATCGGCGGATGGTTTACTGGCGGCAGGAAGCGCTGTGCCGGGTAGCAACAGGGGGCGGCGTAGCTCCGCGGCGCCCAGTAGCCAAGCGGCGGGCGACTGCTCGGGTGCCGCTAGCGCCAGGGCCCAGAGCTTGATCCAAGCGGGCTCGATGCGTCGAATGCCCAGGCGTTCGAGCCGCTTGGTCGCGCGCTGTTCTACGCTGGCGTTAAGGCGCCGCTCAGCCATTGGCCCACCCCTGCAGCAGCGCGAGCAGAGCCATCGTCACCACGAACCAGGCAAAGAGGCCAATACAGCGCCAGCGGGTAAGGCGCGCTTCGCGGCCTATTTCTGGGGCGCTATCGGCGCGGGCGGCCAGTACGGCCTGCATGTCGGGTGCGGTCTCGTCGATAACCACGTCTCCAAGCTGCTCGGCGCGGGGTGCCGGTGCGCTGAGGCTTACGGCGTAGCCCACCGCGACCGATACCGCGACGCCGATGGTGTTGTTGTAGAGCCAGGAAATATTGCCCAGCGACGACACCGCCCATACCGCCAGCATGCCGACCACGAGCCCCGCAACGGCGCCTCGGGCGTTGGTGCGATGGCTAAAAATGGCGAGCAGGAAAGTGCCCAGCAGGGCGCCGTAGAACCAGGAGCCGATCTGGTTGACCGCCTCGATCACGGGGCCGAGATTACCGGCGAAAAAGGCAAACAGCGTGGCGTAGAGCCCCCAGAACACGGTAGCGACCCGTGACGCCTTGAGATAGTGCGCTTCACTGGCATCGGGCTTGACGTAGCGGCCGTAGAAGTCGCGAATGCTGACGGCAGAGAGCGAGTTGAGCGCCGAGTCGAGGCTCGACATGGCCGCCGCGAACACGCCCGCGATCACCAGCCCCGCCATGCCCGAAGGAAACGCCTCGACCACGTAGCGAGGCAGCAGCTCGTTGAGATCTTCCGGCGGGGTAAGCCCGTGCTGTTGGTAGTAGGTGGCCAAAATCACCCCGACGAGCAAAAACAGCAGCATTTGCGGAATGAGCAGATAGCCGCCGATCAATAGCGAACGCTGAGCGTCGAGCACCGAGGGGCTCGAAAGTACGCGCTGAATCTGGCTCTGATCGGTGCCGAAGTAGGCCACGTGAAGGAAGAAGCCGCCGAGTAGCCCCGCCCAAAGCGTGTATTCCACGCTGAGATCGAAAGAGAGATCGAAGGTGTTGAACATGCCGCTGGCGACGCCGAAATCGAGCACGTCGCCCATGCCGCCGGGCAGGCTCGAGAGCAGTAGAAAGACGCTTAGCAGCGCACCGGCCCAGAGCACGAACATCTGAATCACGTCGGTCCAGATGACGGCGCTGATGCCGCCCATGACGGTATAGCTAATGGCCAGCACGGCCATGATGACGATGGTGAGGTTGACGCTCCAGCCGGTGACCACCGCCAACACCAGCGCTGGAGCGTAGAGCACGACCCCGGTGGCAAGCCCTCGAGCGATGAGAAAGAGCAGCGCCGTGAGCGTGCGCGTGGCAGGACCGAAGCGGCGCTCGAGCAGCTCATAGATGCTGTAGATACCGGCGCGGTGGAAGACGGGGACGAAGACCAAAATCAACAGAATCATTGCCAGCGGCACGTTGATGAAGGTGACCAAGCGTTCGAGCCCGCCCTCGAAGCCCCATCCCGGGGCGCCGATAAAGGTGATGGCGCTCGCTTGGGTGGCCATGACCGAAAGGCCTATCGCCCAGCCGGGAATCGACCGCCCGCCGAGGAAGTAGTCCTGGGTGCTGTGTTGGCCCTTGCCAAAACGTGAGCCGATCCAGGCGATGAGCCCGACATAGCCGATCAAAACGATGGTATCGAAGAGGGTAAAACCTTCCATGCCGAGCCTCGTTCCCTTTTTTTAGTGTTAGCTTGAGCGTAGCAGGTTGTACTCGATACGTGCCGAGGGGTGGCTTTGCCCAGGGCGGCCAAGGCGCCATAATGCGCATTCATTTATAAAGGACGATCCTCATGGCCCGTGACGCATCGCGCTCTTCTCGCGCCGCCATCGCCTCCACTGCCCAGGTAGGCGAGGTCGCGTATTTGTCCGTAACCGCAGTCAACAACGTCGGCGCTTTTTTGAGCTGGGGCGCGCCCAAGGACGTACTGCTGCCCTTTAGCGAGCAGCACTTTCGCCCTGACGTCGGCAAGCGTGTGTTGGTGAAGCTCTACGAGGACGATCAAGGGCGTCCGGTGGCCTCGATGAAGCTCGACCGTTTCATCGTCGATGAGGCTTGGGCGCTGGAGTCCGGCGCACCGGTGACCATCGTCGTGGCCGAGCGCACCGATCTCGGCATGAAGGTCGTCGTTGAGCATCGCTACTGGGGCCTGATCTTTCAGGAGGATATCGCCCAGCCGCTGCGCCGTGGGCAGACGCTAAAGGCGTACGTGAAACAGCGCCGCGACGACGGTCGGCTGAACATTTCGCTGCTGCCGCCTGGGTCGGCGCGTCTCGATGTGGTTGGTGACAAAGTGATTCAGGCGCTGCGCGAAAGCGGCGGCTACCTGCCGCTGGGCGACAAGAGCTCGGCCGAGGCGATCAAGGCGCGCCTGGGCGTGAGCAAGAGCGCCTACAAGCAGGCCATTGGGCGGCTCTACAAGCAGCAGCTGATCACCCTTGGCCCCGACGCCATTCAGCTGGCGCCGGGGGCCCTCTCCACCGAGGACTCGACCGCGGACGGTTGGAGCTAGCCCGGCGCTACGGCATACTGCGTTACAACACGTCATTGCGGAGTCGGCTCGATGCCTCAGCCAACGCTACATCTGGGCGTCGTCATGGATCCTATCCAGGCGATCGCCTACAAGAAGGACACCACCCTGGCCATGCTCTGGGAGGCGCAGGATCGCGGCTATACGCTGCACTACATGGAGCAGGAGGACCTGTTTCTGAAAGAGGGCAAGGCCTTCGCCCGTATGCGCCCCTTGACCGTACATCGCGATGCCGAGCACTGGTTCGATCTCGGCGACGCCGAGGCGCGCCCGCTTGCCGAGCTCGACGCAGTGCTGATGCGCAAAGACCCGCCGGTGGATACCGATTTCATCAACGCCGTCCATCTGTTGGGCTTTGCCGAGCGCGAAGGCGTATTGATCGTCAACCCTACTCAGGCGCTTTTGCAGTGCAACGAGAAGCTCTTCGCCCAGCAGTTTCCACAGTGCTGTACGCCCACGCTGGTGGCTAGCCGCGCCGACGAGCTGCGCGCCTTCCATGCCGAACATGGCAACGTGATCTTCAAGCCGCTGGATGGCATGGGCGGCACCGGGATCTTTCATATCGGCCCCGAGGGGCGCAATCTGGGGGCGGTCATCGAGCAGCTGACGCTGCGCGGCCAGCGTCAGATCATGGCTCAGCGCTACCTGCCTGAGATCAAGGATGGCGATACACGCATCCTGCTCGTCGATGGTGAGCCGGTGCCTTTCGGTCTGGCGCGCATCCCCTCTGCCGGTGAGACACGCGGCAATCTGGCGGCAGGCGGCAAGGGCGTGAGCCGCGAGCTGACCGCCCGCGATCACTGGCTGATCGAGCAGGTGCAGCCGATGATCCGCGAGAAGGGGTTGATGTTCGTCGGTTTGGACGTCATCGGTGACTACATTACCGAAATCAACGTCACCAGCCCCACCTGCGTACGTGAGATCGACGACCAGCGCGGTACCCACATCGCCGGACTCTTGTTCGATGCCGTTGAGCGGCGGCTGGGCCGCTGAACATCGCCTTACGCTCAACTGACGCCTGCAGCGTTTGGCTGCAGGCAGCGAGAACTGCATGCAAAGCTTGAGACACCACTTTTTGATGGCCATGCCTCACCTCGAAGATGCCAACTTCGCCGGTAGCCTGGTTTATCTCTGCGATCACGATCACAACGGCTGTATGGGCGTCATCGCCAATCGGCCCTTGGACATTACCCTAGACGCGCTCTTCGATCAGTTGGAACTGGGCGGCGAGCAGAGCATCCACCGCAATGCGCCGGTCTACTTCGGCGGCCCAACGCACAAGGATCGTGGCTTCATTCTGCACGTGGGCAACAGCCAAGCGTGGGACTCGAGCATCCAGGTGACCGACGACATCGCGCTGACCACGTCGCTCGATATTCTTCAGGCGCTGGCCGAGGGTAAAGGCCCTGAGCGCTTCATCGTCTGCCTCGGCTGCGCGGGCTGGGAAGTGGGGCAGCTCGAAGAAGAGCTCAAAGAGAACGCATGGCTTACCGTCGAGGGTGACGCTAACGTCATCTTCGAGACGCCTCCGGCCGAGCGCCTGAGTGCAGCGGCGGGGCTGCTTGGCGTAGATCTTAACCTCATGACCCGCGATATCGGCCATGCCTGAGTCGCCCGCGGCTGCGCTAGGGCAGCGCCTGGTGCTGGCGTTTGATTTCGGTACGCGCCGCATTGGCGTGGCGGTCGGCAACGAGCTGCTGCAAAGCGCGCGCGAGCTCGACGCCTTGCCCGCGCGAGACGGCATTCCCGACTGGACGCTGGTGACGCGCCTCGTCGAGACGTGGCAGCCCGATCTATTCGTGGTAGGGCTGCCGCTCAACATGGACGGCAGCGAGTCGGCGATGAGCACTCGGGCACGCAAGTTCGGTAATCGCCTGCACGGGCGCTACGGCAAGCCCTGCGTAATGGCCGATGAGCGCGGCTCGACCCGTGAGGCCAAGCAGATCGCGCGTGAAGCGGGGCACCGGGGCAACTACCGTGAAGAGAGCGTCGACGGCATCGCTGCGGTGTTAATTCTCGAAGGCTGGTTCGCCCACCAGGCGGGATTGCCTGGCGGACGGGCTTCTTCTTGATCGTTGTTCTGTAGGTGCTTCTTTCCTATCTCTTCCCTTTCTACTCCCTATCGCCTCGCCCCTTTAAGATGTTAGCGATCCAGCGTGCCGCGCTGCGGCGGTACGAACCAGCTGACGGGGCGCAGATCCTTCTCGATCAACTCATCGACGTGTAACAGCGTGGCGAAAATCGCCATGCGCATGGGAATGCCGTTATCGGTTTGGCGGAAGATCGCCAAGCGCGGGTCGCCGTTGAGGTCGACGCCGAGATCGTTGGCGCCGGGGCGGCTATCGCGGGGCAGCGGATGCATGACGATGGTGCTGTCGCTGCAGTAACTATCCAAAAACGTCTTATTGACGATGAAGTCGTCTGAAACGCCCTTGAAGCTCTCGTTCATCTCTTCGGTGAAGCGCTCTTTCTGGATGCGCGTGGTGTAGACCACATCGAGGTCACTGAAGTCGCTAGCCAAATGGTCACGGACCTCGACTCGATGGCCGCGTGAGGTCACCAGATCGATCAGCGTGGTGGGCATTTCGAGTCCCGGCGGCGATACCAGAGTAATGCGCAGCGGATCATACAGCGAGAGCAGTTTGATCAGAGAGTGCACGGTACGCCCGTACTTCAAATCACCGGTGAGCAGAATGTGGGCACCGCTCAGCGACTTGCCCAGCCGCTGGAACTCTTTATCGATGGTATAGAGATCGAGCAGGGCCTGGCTTGGGTGTTCACCGGGGCCGTCGCCCCCGTTGATTACCGGAACATGGGTTGCTGCGGCAAACTCGGCCACCGATCCTTGGTCGGGGTGGCGCATGACGATGGCATCGCAGTAGCCGCTCATCACTCGGCTGGTGTCGTAGAGCGACTCGCCCTTGGCCATGGAGGAGAAGGTGAACCCCGTGGTATCGCAGACGCTGCCGCCCAAACGACAGAAAGCGGCATTGAAGCTGACGCGGGTACGCGTACTGGCTTCGAAGAAGAGGTTACCCAGTACCGCCCCCTCCAATACGCGGGTGACCTGGCGGCGGCTGGCAATCGGCTCCATGCGTGCAGCCACGCGAAGGAGATGATCGACGCTATCGCGGTTCAAGGAGTCGACGGACAACAGGTGGGGAGAGCGCATCGCGGGGCCTCGACGGTGAAGAGTGACAAGTAAAGCAGACGTGCTTAGTGTACCCGCGAAGGCTAACTCCGCCTACGGAATGATTTCCGTTCACGCCACCGTCCACCCGGGTGTGAAATAATTTTACAAACCCCTTGCCAAGGCCGGGGGTAATCCGTAAAGTACGCATCCGCTGCCGGGGGACGCCAAGCGCACCGGCGGTGATGAGACTGAAAAGTCTTGGTTTGTCAGGGAGTTACCAGGGTGTTGAAGGCCCGCTTGACAAACACTCGGAAGTGCGTAAAATACGCCTTCCTCGCTGAGGCAGCGTCTCCGGTCATCGAGACATGCTGAGTGCGACGCTCTTTAAAAATTGATCAGGTAATTCATGTGGGCGCTTGCCGATGAGGGTGATCCATCACCCATTATCAAGGCAAGCGACCGAAAGAGTAGCATCTTTTGAGATGTCTCTTTCAAAGTTCGTTTGAACCTTGAGCCAAGTTTGATCCGCTTTCGTCGTCTTCGGACGGTGAGTAAGGATCGCATTGATCTTAAACTGAAGAGTTTGATCATGGCTCAGATTGAACGCTGGCGGCAGGCCTAACACATGCAAGTCGAGCGGCAGCACGGAAAGCTTGCTTTCTGGTGGCGAGCGGCGAACGGGTGAGTAATGCATAGGAATCTGCCCGGTAGTGGGGGATAACCTGGGGAAACCCAGGCTAATACCGCATACGTCCTACGGGAGAAAGGGGGCTTCGGCTCCCGCTATCGGATGAGCCT
>NZ_JAJISC010000015.1 GCF_024790395.1 Halomonas dongshanensis | reverse complement strand
TGACACCCTGGTGGTGGTCGATGGCAAAGGCAACGAGCTGGTCAACCGCCCGGTCACCCAGGCCGATCTGGACAACGGGGTCAGCGTGACGGTCACCGACCTGGAGACCACCGACACCGCGCTGAGCGTGACCGCCACGGTCACCGACCCGGCGGGTAACACCGCGACGTCCACCGCCAACGGCACCATCGACGCCCAAGCGCCGACCGTCACCGTGGCGCTGGAAGCGGCCACCGGTGATATCTACAGCGCCGACGAGATCGAAAACGGTGTCACCGCCACCGTCACCCTGGGTGACGGCACCCAAGTGGGCGACACCCTGGTGGTGGTCGATGGCAAGGGTAACGAGCTGTTCAACGGCGCCGTAACGCAAGCCATGCTGACCGATGGCCTGGTCGTTACCGTGACCGACCTGGAGACCACCGACACCGCGATCAGCGTCACCGCCACGGTCACCGACCCGGCGGGCAACCGCGATAGCGCGACCGACACGGGCACGATCGACGCCCAAGCGCCGAGCGTCTCCGTCGAGCTTGACGCCGCCACCGGCGACATCTACAGCGCCGAGGAGATCGAAAACGGTGTCACCGCCACCGTCACCCTGGGTGACGGCACCCAAGTGGGTGACACCCTGGTCGTGGTCGATGGCAAAGGCAACGAGCTGTTCAACGGCGCCGTAACGCAAGACATGCTGACCGATGGCCTGATCGTTACCGTGACCGACCTGGAGACCACCGACACCGCGATCAGCGTCACCGCCACGGTCACCGACCCGGCGGGCAACCGCGATAGCGCGACCGACAGTGGCACGATCGACGCCCAAGCGCCGAGCGTCTCCGTCACGCTGGAAGCGGCGTCCGGCGACATCTACAGCGCCGAGGAGATCGAAAACGGCGTCACCGCCACCGTCACCCTGGGTGAAGGCACCCAAGTGGGCGACACCCTGGTGGTGGTCGATGGCAAGGGCAACGAGCTGGTCAACCGCCCGGTCACCCAGGCCGATCTGGACAACGGGGTCAGCGTCACCATCACCGATATCGTCGCCAGCGACACCGCGCTGAGCGTCACCGCCA
>NZ_JAJISC010000014.1 GCF_024790395.1 Halomonas dongshanensis | reverse complement strand
CCGCGAGGGGATCGATCGATTAAGGAGGTGATCCAGCCGCAGGTTCCCCTACGGCTACCTTGTTACGACTTCACCCCAGTCATGAACCACACCGTGGTGATCGCCCTCCTAAGTTAGGCTAACCACTTCTGGTGCAGTCCACTCCCATGGTGTGACGGGCGGTGTGTACAAGGCCCGGGAACGTATTCACCGTGGCATTCTGATCCACGATTACTAGCGATTCCGACTTCACGGAGTCGAGTTGCAGACTCCGATCCGGACTGAGATCGGCTTTTCGGGATTGGCTTGCTCTCGCGAGGTTGCAACCCTTTGTACCGACCATTGTAGCACGTGTGTAGCCCTACCCGTAAGGGCCATGATGACTTGACGTCGTCCCCACCTTCCTCCGGTTTGTCACCGGCAGTCTCCTTAGAGTTCCCGACATTACTCGCTGGCAAATAAGGACAAGGGTTGCGCTCGTTACGGGACTTAACCCAACATTTCACAACACGAGCTGACGACAGCCATGCAGCACCTGTCTCTGCGTTCCCGAAGGCACCAAGGTATCTCTACCAAGTTCGCAGGATGTCAAGGGTAGGTAAGGTTCTTCGCGTTGCATCGAATTAAACCACATGCTCCACCGCTTGTGCGGGCCCCCGTCAATTCATTTGAGTTTTAACCTTGCGGCCGTACTCCCCAGGCGGTCGACTTATCGCGTTAACTGCGCCACTAAGCTCGCGAAGAGCCCAACGGCTAGTCGACATCGTTTACGGCGTGGACTACCAGGGTATCTAATCCTGTTTGCTACCCACGCTTTCGCACCTCAGTGTCAGTGTCAGTCCAGAAGGCCGCCTTCGCCACTGGTATTCCTCCCGATCTCTACGCATTTCACCGCTACACCGGGAATTCTACCTTCCTCTCCTGCACTCTAGCCAAACAGTTCCGGATGCCGTTCCCAGGTTGAGCCCGGGGCTTTCACAACCGGCTTAGTTAGCCACCTACGCGCGCTTTACGCCCAGTAATTCCGATTAACGCTCGCACCCTCCGTATTACCGCGGCTGCTGGCACGGAGTTAGCCGGTGCTTCTTCTGTGAGTGATGTCTTCCCTACCGGGTATTAACCGATAGGCGTTCTTCCTCACTGAAAGTGCTTTACAACCCGAGGGCCTTCTTCACACACGCGGCATGGCTGGATCAGGCTTGCGCCCATTGTCCAATATTCCCCACTGCTGCCTCCCGTAGGAGTTCGGGCCGTGTCTCAGTCCCGATGTGGCTGATCATCCTCTCAGACCAGCTACGGATCGTCGCCTTGGTGAGCCATTACCTCACCAACTAGCTAATCCGACATAGGCTCATCCGATAGCGGGAGCCGAAGCCCCCTTTCTCCCGTAGGACGTATGCGGTATTAGCCTGGGTTTCCCCAGGTTATCCCCCACTACCGGGCAGATTCCTATGCATTACTCACCCGT
>NZ_JAJISC010000013.1 GCF_024790395.1 Halomonas dongshanensis | reverse complement strand
CGTGATCGTCTCGCGTATCCGTCGTGTTCTTACCCCTCAACCCCTTGGGTGTTATAGGGTCAAGCCTCACGGGCCATTAGTACACGTTAGCTCAACGCCTTGCAGCGCTTCCACACCGTGCCTATCAACCAGCTGGTCTCGCTGGGCCCTTCAGGAGGCTCGAGGCCTCAGGGATGTCTCATCTTGAAGGGGGCTTCCCGCTTAGATGCTTTCAGCGGTTATCCCGTCCGCACATAGCTACCCGGCAATGCCACTGGCGTGACAACCGGAACACCAGAGGTGCGTCCACTCCGGTCCTCTCGTACTAGGAGCAGCTCTTCTCAAACATCCAACGCCCACGGCAGATAGGGACCGAACTGTCTCACGACGTTCTAAACCCAGCTCGCGTACCACTTTAAATGGCGAACAGCCATACCCTTGGGACCGACTTCAGCCCCAGGATGTGATGAGCCGACATCGAGGTGCCAAACACCGCCGTCGATGTGAACTCTTGGGCGGTATCAGCCTGTTATCCCCGGAGTACCTTTTATCCGTTGAGCGATGGCCCTTCCATACAGAACCACCGGATCACTAGAACCTGCTTTCGCACCTGCTCGACGTGTCTGTCTCGCAGTCAAGCACCCTTATGCTCTTGCACTCATTGCACGATGTCCGACCGTGCTGAGGGTACCTTCGTGCTCCTCCGTTACGCTTTGGGAGGAGACCGCCCCAGTCAAACTACCCACCACACACTGTCCTCGATCCGGATAACGGACCTGAGTGAGAACGCCAATGATGCCAGGCTGGTATTTCAAGGTTGGCTCCACCCGAACTGGCGTCCGGGTTTCAAAGCCTCCCAGCTATCCTACACAAGCAACATCAGCGTCCAGTGTGAAGCTATAGTAAAGGTTCACGGGGTCTTTCCGTCTAGCCGCGGGTACACCGCATCTTCACGGCGATTTCAATTTCACTGAGTCTCGGGTGGAGACAGCGTGGCCATCATTACGCCATTCGTGCAGGTCGGAACTTACCCGACAAGGAATTTCGCTACCTTAGGACCGTTATAGTTACGGCCGCCGTTTACCGGGGCTTCGATCAAGAGCTTCGCTTACGCTAACACCATCACTTAACCTTCCGGCACCGGGCAGGCGTCACACCCTATACGTCCGCTTGCGCGTTAGCAGAGTGCTGTGTTTTTACTAAACAGTTGCAGCCACCTGGTATCTTCGACCGGTTCGGGCTTAGAGAGCGAGTCTCATCACCCTACGCCGGCGTGCCTTCTCCCGAAGTTACGGCACCATTTTGCCTAGTTCCTTCACCCGAGTTCTCTCAAGCGCCTTGGGATTCTCACCCTGACCACCTGTGTCGGTTTGGGGTACGGTCGCACATGATCTGAAGCTTAGAGGCTTTTCCTGGAAGCGTGGCATCAATGACTTCGACACCGTGGTGTCTTCGTCTCGTCTCTCGGCCTTGGGGAACCGGATTTGCCTAATTCCCCAGCCTACTGACTTTCACCAGGACAACCAACGCCTGGCTCACCTAGCCTTCTCCGTCCCCCCATCGCAATCATGTCCGGTACGGGAATATTGACCCGTTTCCCATCGACTACGCCTTTCGGCCTCGCCTTAGGGGCCGACTCACTCTGCTCTGATTAGCATCGAACAGAAACCCTTGGTCTTCCGGCGGGGGAGTTTTTCACTCCCCTTATCGTTACTCATGTCAGCATTCGCACTCGTGATACCTCCAGCAGACTTCTCAATCCACCTTCATTGGCTTACACGACGCTCCTCTACCGCTCATCCATAAGGATGAACCCGTAGCTTCGGTACCTGGTTTAGCCCCGTTACATCTTCCGCGCAGGCCGACTCGACTAGTGAGCTATTACGCTTTCTTTAAAGGATGGCTGCTTCTAAGCCAACCTCCTAGCTGTCTGAGCCTTCCCACATCGTTTCCCACTTAACCAGGATTTGGGGACCTTAGCTGACGGTCTGGGTTGTTTCCCTTTTCACGACGGACGTTAGCACCCGCCGTGTGTCTCCCACGCTGGCACTCACCGGTATTCGGAGTTTGCCTCGGGTTGGTAAGTCGGGATGACCCCCTAGCCGAAACAGTGCTCTACCCCCGGTGGTGATACGTGAGGCGCTACCTAAATAGCTTTCGAGGAGAACCAGCTATCTCCGGGCTTGATTAGCCTTTCACTCCGATCCACAAGTCATCCAAATCTTTTTCAACAGATCCTGGTTCGGTCCTCCAGTTGATGTTACTCAACCTTCAACCTGCTCATGGATAGATCGCCCGGTTTCGGGTCTATATCCAGCGACTGGTCGCCCAGTTAAGACTCGATTTCTCTACGCCTCCCCTATACGGTTAAGCTCGCCACTGAATATAAGTCGCTGACCCATTATACAAAAGGTACGCAGTCACCCAACAAGTGGGCTCCTACTGCTTGTACGCACACGGTTTCAGGATCTATTTCACTCCCCTCTCCGGGGTTCTTTTCGCCTTTCCCTCACGGTACTGGTTCACTATCGGTCAGCCAGGAGTATTTAGCCTTGGAGGATGGTCCCCCCGTCTTCAGTCAAGGTTTCTCGTGCCCCGACCTACTCGATTTCACGCATTCAGATTTTCGACTACGGGGCTATCACCCACTATGGCGGCACTTCCCAATGCCTTCGTCTAATCAGTCATACGCTTAAGGGCTGGTCCCCGTTCGCTCGCCGCTACTAGGGGAATCTCGGTTGATTTCTTTTCCTCGGGGTACTTAGATGTTTCAGTTCCCCCGGTTCGCCTCGTACACCTATGTATTCAGTGCACGATACTCAGCTTGTGCTGAGTGGGTTTCCCCATTCAGAGATGCCCGGGTCACAGGTTGTTTGCCACCTCACCGAGCCTTATCGCAGGCTACCACGTCTTTCATCGCCTCTGGCTGCCTAGGCATCCACCGTGTGCGCTTCATTGCTTGACCCTATAACCCGAAGGGGTCGAGGGGGCAATGAACACGATATTGCCGGATACGCTTGAGACGTATCACGTTTGTTTTC
>NZ_JAJISC010000012.1 GCF_024790395.1 Halomonas dongshanensis | reverse complement strand
CTGACGACCATAGCGTTCGGGAACCACCTGATCCCATGCCGAACTCAGTAGTGAAACCGCTCAGCGCCGATGGTAGTGTGGGGCCTCCCCATGCGAGAGTAGGTCATCGTCAGGCACTTATATAGCAAACCCCGAGTACACATGTGCTCGGGGTTTTTGCTGTGGGTGGAATAAAAGCAGCGGGACAAGAGAGCGAAGTAAAAGGGCCAGATAAAGGACTAGATAAAGGGCTAGGTAAAGGGCTAGATAAATCAGCGCGCGTGGCGGCCACCTATGCCAGAATGGTGGGTTCAAGGAGGACGCTTACCCATGACTCAATCGCGCGCCACGAACGAAATGTGTTGGGAGCAGCTGCTGTCGCCGCAGCGTCTGCACGACAAGCGCTCATCAACGAGCCGTGAAATCGGCCGTAGCCCCTTTCACAAGGATCACGACCGCATCGTGTTTTCGGGGTCTTTTCGGCGCTTGGGGCGCAAGACCCAGGTGCACCCGCTCACCGAAAACGACCATATCCATACCCGCCTTACCCATTCGCTCGAAGTCGGCTGCGTTGGTCGCTCGCTGGGTATGAGCGTAGGGGAACTTCTGCGCGAACGCCTGCCCGAATGGATCACACCAGCGGATCTCGGGGTCATCATCCAGACGGCCTGCCTTGGCCACGATATTGGTAATCCTCCCTTTGGGCATGCGGGCGAATACGCCATTCGTGACTGGTTTCAGCGTGCCGAGCGCAGCGGGCTTTTGGATGGCCTCTCAGCCGCCGAGCGGCAGGACCTGCTCACTTACGAAGGCAACGCCCAGGGCTTTCGCGTCATCACTCAGATCGAGTACAACCAGTTCAATGGCGGTATGCGGTTGACGGCGGCGACGCTCGGTACGCTGCTCAAGTATCCCTGGACCGTGCCGTACGGCGGCGACATGGGAAAGTTCAGCTGCTATCAATCCGAACAGGCGTTGCTTGCCCAGGTGGCCGAGGCGGTTGGATTGCTTCCTCAAGGTGATCAGCGTTGGTGCCGCCATCCTTTGGCCTGGCTGGTCGAGGCGGCCGATGACATCTGCTACGCCCTGCTCGATCTCGAGGATGGTCTAGAGATGGGCATTCTGCGCTACGAAGAGGTCGTCGATGTTCTGCGTCAGATCGCCGGCGAGCTGCCCCCCGAGTATGCGGGCATGCAGGCGCGACGGGTATCGCAGCGTCGGCGTATCGCCCTGCTGCGTGGTGCCGCCATGGAGCGCGCGGTAAACGAAGTGAGCGCGGTCTTCGTCGAGCACGAGAAGACGCTGCTTCAAGGTGGCCTGGAGCGTGATCTACTGGAGCTATGCCATCCTGAGCTGGGCCACGGTGTGCGTGCCGCCAAGCAGCTGGCTCGCGAGCGCATCTTCCAAAACGAGCGCAAGGCCAAGCTCGAGATTGGCGCCTATACGACGCTGGGTATTCTGCTGGAAGCCTTCATCGGTGCCGCCTTCGAGCTGCACCACACCGGCGAGCTATCGTTCAAGCATCAACGGGTACTGGCGTTGATCGGTGAGAACACTCCTGATGCCTCTTGGACGCTTTACGATAGCTACCGGCGAATGCTGGACTTCATTGGGGGGATGACCGATCACTACGCGGTCGATCTAGCGCAAGAGATGGGCGGGCGGCTGCGCGGCGACTAGCCGCGCTTACACCGAGGGCTGGCTCAGGTGCTTGAGCTCCATCAGCCGCGCCCGCTCCATGAGCAGAAAGATGATCTTGTCGTGGATGGGGGTACTAAGCTCGCCTGGTTTGAGATCGAGCAACTGCTTGGAGAGCCGCTCGCCGCTGACCACCAAAATATCGCCTGCGGCGTCGCTGGTATCGATCTCCCAACCCGGCAGTACCAGCACGCCACGTACCGGCACGGGAACGCCACAGCGACGCTCCAGCCATTGGGAAAGCCAAGCAGCCGCCTGACGCGTCTTGAGTAGCGGTCGACGCTCGTTCCAGTGGGGGAAGCGCAGCCGTTCGCGCTCCACCGCCACGCTCTTTAGCTCTTTGCCGTTGGAGCCGATGGCGCGTGTTCGCGCGCGCGTCTCGACGACGAAGATACCGTGCGGGGTGACCACGACGTGATCGATGGTGAAGCTATCGGTGGGTACGTCATGGAAAACGTAGTAGGGGTGCGCTTCGGGGTGGACGAGCCGCGATAGCTCCTGCCCCACCGCCAGCTCGCAAGCAAGGCCCAGCTTGAGGCGACGGATACGCTGGTAGTCACGGATCAATAGCAGCGAGAACGCCAGCACCAGCAATGTACTGAGCAGGCCATACAGCGCCCATTCGAGCCAGTCCTGGCGATGTACGAAGAGCATGCGCCCCATACCATAAACCAGCGGCGCGAGGCTCACGATAGGGCCGAGAGCACCGTTCAAAAACAGACTAGAGAAAGCTTTGTCCAGCCGTCGCCTTAGTGCTTGGCCGGGTTCACGAAGAGGCGCATCGAAGGGCGACTCAACGCGCGCATCGTGCAGGCTACGTAGCGCCAGCACAATGCCGCCCATGGCGGCCATGGGAAAGAGAAAGATCAGCGGTAGCAGGTATTCGAGCCATGCCATGAAGGTGTATTGCCCTGTTTCGACGAGCGCCTATGTCGACGAACGTTTGTCCTAGCCTCCGGCCAGTTTGACGCGATATCCCATTTCGCTCAAGGCAAGCTTCAGGGTATCGCGGTGATCGCCCTGGATCTCGATGACGCTCTCTTTGAGTGCGCCACCGGTGCCGCAGCGTTTCTTGAGCGTTTTTGCAAGCGCTTTGAGTTCGTCTTGGGGCAGCGGGACGCCGCTGATGGTGGTCACACCCTTGCCTTTACGTCCGCTGGTTTCGCGCCGGATGCGCACGATGCCATCGAGCGCTGCCAGGCGATCCTGTTCTTCGCTATCCTCGCAGCGGCAAGCCGCAACGGCTTCGCGGCAGTCAGGGCAGGTCTTGCCCTGATCGGTCGAATAGACGAGACCACCGAGTTGGTCGCGCAGTGACGCCATGGGTTGCTCCTAGCGCAGGGAAACGGCGTGCTGGACGGGTCGCTGATAAAACGCCGGCGCCGTCCAGCGCTCTTGGGTCAGCCGTTCTACCACGCCTGGAAGCGCGTGCATACTCTCGATCATGATCGCGCCCTCGGGCGTAGGCTCGACCTCGGGGAAACGGTTGAGGTGCACCACCGTCATGCCCGCTGCTAGCGCAGCGCGTACGCCGACGAGTGCATCGTCGATGGCGATACAGTCGCTAGCGGCAAAGCCCATGATGCTCGCCGCGTGTAAGTGCAGGCAGGGTTCGGGCTTCCAGCAGTTGGCGGTATAGGCGCTGAACAGACGATGGGCGAAATAGTCGCTAAGGCGCGTGGCGGCCAGCGCCGAGCGGATCTTGCTTTCAGGACCATTGGAGACGATGGCATTGGGATGCGCCGAGAGTGCTTGTAGTGCCTCGACAGCGCCATCAATGGTGGTCAGTTCGGTGGCCATACGCTTGGCCAAATTGGCCCGCATGGCGGCCTCCATGGCCGCGATTCGCTCCGGCGCTACTTGGCCATGGCGTGCCTGCAGGGAGGCGACGATATGACGAAAGCGCGCCCCGCGAAATTCACCCAGGTAGTCACCCGGCGCAAAGGGTAGGCCAATGGCATTGAGGCCAACGGCCATCTCTTCGGCAAGTAGGGGTTCGCTATCGACGAGTGTTCCATCGCAATCGAACAGCAACAGGGGGAGGGGCATCGATGATCCTTGCAGCCTAAGCGCTGCGGCGTCGGTCAAAAGTCAACCCGACTATTGAACGAAATTTTTTTTACTTTGTGAACACTGTTTTGTAACTTTTTTACGAATGAAAAGGGCGCTTTGAATGCAAAAAAACGAAGGCGGCCTTTGGGGCCGCCTTCGCTATAAGGTTAACGCGCGCAGTGACGCTTATTTAACCTTGGGGTCGAGCTCGCCGCTGGCGTAGCGCTGATACATCGCTTCCAGGTTGATCGGCTTGATCTTGCTGGCATTACCCGCCGTGCCGAAGGCCTCGTAGCGCGCGATACACAAATCACGCATGGCGCTTACGGTCTCCTTGAGGTACTTGCGCGGATCGAACTCGGCCGGGTTCTGCGCCAGGAAGCGGCGTACGGCACCGGTAGAGGCCAAGCGCAGGTCGGTATCGATGTTGACCTTGCGCACGCCGTGCTTGATGCCCTCGACGATCTCTTCGACCGGCACGCCGTAGGTTTCTGGGATCTCGCCGCCGTACTGGTTGATCACCTCGAGCCACTCCTGGGGCACCGAAGAGGAGCCGTGCATGACCAGGTGGGTGTCTGGAATACGCGCATGGATCTCTTTGATCCGCTGGATCGAGAGCGTATCGCCCGTCGGCGGCTTGGTGAACTTGTAGGCGCCGTGGCTGGTCCCGATGGCGATGGCTAGGGCGTCGACCTGAGTCGCTTTGACGAACTCAGCGGCCTCTTCCGGATCGGTCAGAAGCTGCTCCATGTCGAGCTTGCCTTCGGCGCCGATGCCATCCTCTTCCCCGGCCATGCCGGTTTCGAGACTACCCAGGCAGCCGAGTTCGCCCTCGACCGAGACGCCACAGGCATGCGCCATCTCGACGGTGCGGCGGGTGACATCGACGTTGTAGGCGTAGTCGGTAGGCGTCTTGCCGTCTTCACCCAGCGAGCCGTCCATCATCACCGAGGAGAAGCCGAGTTGAATGGAGCGTTGGCATACCGCAGGGCTGGTGCCATGGTCCTGGTGCATGACTACCGGAATGTGCGGGAACTCCTCGACCGCCGCCAGAATGAGATGGCGCAAGAAGGGCGAACCCGCGTACTTACGTGCGCCTGCCGATGCCTGAACGATGACCGGTGAGTCGGTCTTGTCGGCGGCTTCCATGATGGCGCGCATTTGTTCGAGGTTGTTGACGTTGAAAGCCGGGATGCCGTAGCCGAACTCAGCGGCGTGGTCGAGCATCTGGCGCATGCTGATCAGAGCCATGTGTCACCTTATCCATGTCGTGATGAAAAAATCGTATCGACTCCCGGCGCGCAGCACCGGTACGTCGTTCTACTGCGTCCGAGTCCGTTTAGTTACGCTCGGCAGCCGCCTCGAGGGCGGCCACGGCGGGCAGCGTTTTGCCTTCAACGTACTCCAAGAAAGCACCACCGCCGGTCGAGATGTAAGAGATACGCTCACCGATGGCGTACTTGTCGATGGCCGCCAGAGTATCGCCGCCGCCTGCAATGGAGAAAGCAGCGCTATCGGCGATGGCGTGCGAGATCACCTCGGTGCCCTTGCCGAACTGATCGATCTCGAAGACGCCGACCGGCCCGTTCCACAAGATCGTGCCCGCTTCCTTGAGCATGGCGGCAAGCGCTGCGGCGGTCTCGGGACCGATGTCCAAAATCATCTCGTCGTCACCGACTTGATCTACCGGCTTGACCGTTGCCGTCGCCGACTCGGAAAACTCGGTCGCGACCACCACATCGGTGGGCAGCGGAATGGTCGCGCTCTGCATCAGCGCCTTGGCTTTATCGAGCAGGTCGGCTTCGTAGAGCGACTTGCCCACATTGTAGCCTGCTGCGGCGATGAAGGTATTGGCAATGCCGCCGCCGACGATCAACTGATCGCACTTGTCGGCTAGGGCGTTGAGCACCTCGAGCTTGGTCGAGACTTTGGAGCCGCCGACGATTGCCGCCATCGGCCGTTTGGGCGAGGCCAGCGCCTGCTCCAGGGCATCAAGCTCTTGAGCCAGCAGCGGGCCAGCGCAGGCGTGCTTGGCAAAGCACGCCACACCGTGGGTGGAGGCTTGGGCGCGGTGGGCGGTGCCGAAGGCGTCCATGACGAAGACATCGCATAGCGCCGCGTACTGCTGGGCTAACGCTTCATCGTCCTTTTTCTCACCGGCGTTGAAGCGCACGTTTTCGAGCAGTACCACCTCGCCTTGGGCAACGTCGACGTGGCTATCAAGGTAGTCGCTCACCAGGGGCACCGAGCGTTCGAGCAACTCGCCCAAGCGCTTGGCGACCGGCGCCAGCGAGAACTCCTCGGCGGCTTCGCCTTCGGTCGGGCGGCCCAAATGGCTCATCAGCATGACGCAGGCGCCCGCCTCGGTGGCGGCCTTGATCGTGGGCAGCGCCGCGCGCAGGCGCGCATCGCTGGTCACGCGGCCATGCTTGATCGGCACGTTGAGATCTTCGCGAATCAGTACGCGCTTACCTTCGAGAGGCAGGTCGGTCATTTTCTGCACGTTCATGTGAGCGATTTCCTTGTTTCCATGCAATGCGTGTCGGATAGCCGTTAATGAGTGCGCGCCTAACGAGAGAGCTGCTCTGGCTGGGTGGCTAGGCGCAAGCCAATGTCGAGCATGCGGTTGGCAAAGCCCCACTCGTTGTCGAACCAGCATAGTAGCTTGATCAGTCGCGTACCGGCGACGCGCGTCTGGGTGGCATCCAGAATGCCAGAGTGCGGGTCGTGATTGAAATCGATCGATGCCATGGGTGCTTCGGTGTAGCCCAGCACTCCTGCTAAACGATCGCGGCTGGCCGCCTGGAGCAGCGCATTGACCTCGGTGGCCGTGGTGTCGCAGCGCACGCTAAGGGCCAAGTCCATGGCCGAGACGTTGATCGTGGGAACGCGCACGTGCAGGCACTGAAAGCGCCCCTCGAGATGCGGCATCAAGCGGCTGATACCCGCCGCGAGTCCGGTATCCACCGGCACGATGGACTGCATGGCCGAGCGCGTCAGACGCAAGTCGGTTTGGTGATAGGCATCGATCACCGGCTGATCGTTCATCGCCGAGTGAATGGTGGTGGTAACGCCATGCTCGATCCCCAGTGCCTCGTCGAGCACGGTCAGCAGCGGCACCAGGCAGTTGGTGGTGCAGGAGGCAGCCGAGAGCACGCGCTGATCATGGCTGAGTTCGGCCTCGTTGATACCCCAGACGACGGTGGTGTCGACATCGCTCTCTGCCGGTTGGGAAAACAGTAAGCGCCGCGCGCCCGCGCGCAGGTGGCGCTCGGCGGTGGCGCGGTCTTTGAAGCTGCCCGAGCACTCCATCACCAGATCGATATCCAGCGCCGCCCAGGGCAGACGATCAGGATCGGCTTCGCAGAGCACGCGGATACGTTGGCCGTTGATCACCAAATGCTCGCCGTCGCTCTCTACCGTACCGGGAAAGCGCCCATGCGTGGTGTCGTAGCGGGTGAGATAGGTGATGGTGGCCAGGTCGGAGAGCTCGTTGAGGGCGACGATATCGAGCTCGGGGTGACCGCGCTCGATGAGTGCTCGCAGCACGCACTGACCGATACGTCCGTAGCCGTTGATAGCGATGCGCAGCGGGCGAGTAGCGTCAGCCATAGCGAGAGAATCCACGACCAGAAAGAAGAAAACGATAATGAGGGCGGTTACTTTTCGCCTCGATCATAACGTAGATCAGCCGAGCCCGCCTACGAGATGCCAAGCCAGCGGTAGCCAAAGGGCAGTGAAAATACCCGTCAGGCTCATACCCAGCGAAGCAAAAGCGCCCGCCGTGGGGCTTAGGTCGAACGCGCGTACGGTGCCAATGGCGTGGCCGTTGAGCCCCAAAGCAAAGCCGATCAGGCGGTCATCGCTGATGCGTAAAAGCCGTGCTGCCAAGCTCACCAACGGGATTGCCGTCACTCCGGTGATCAGCAAAGCGCCCATCAACAGCGGCACGCGACCACCGAGCTGCTCGGTGATGCCAATGGCGATGGGGGCGGTGACCGACTTGGCGGCAAGCGACGCCAGCACCTCAGGGCTTGCCCCGAGTAGCCAAGCGATACCCAGCGCGTAGAGCGCCGCCAACGTGGCGGCGAGGGGCAGGCAGACCACCAGTGGTCGCCACAGCTCGACGATGCGTGGGAGCTGCTGATAAAGCGGCATACCCAACGCTACCGTTGCCGGGCCAAGCAGGAACGTCAGCCAGCTGGCGCCCTGCTGGTAGATGGCATAGGGCAGCCCAATGAGAGCAAGAAGGCCCGCCAGCAAAACGGCGGAGAGCAGAATCGGCGGTAGCCAGCTGGGTTGCTTCAAACGCCGGTAGAGCGCGTTACCTACCAGGTAGGCCGCCAGCGTCAACACCACCGCCAGCAGCGGCGTTGAAGAAAGGCGGGTAAGCAGGGCATCGGTCATGGCGTGCGTTGATCCGTTGGCGTTAGCCGTTTGAGCAGCCATAGTGTGGTCACCACGCTTGCCGCCGTGCCCAGCACCAAGGCGCCGAAAATCGCCAGCCACTGCCCGGCAAGCTCGTCGGCGATGAAGAAGACGCCGACCACGCCGGGCATGATCAGCATAGCCAAAAGCCCAATCAGTGGCTGCGCGGCAGCAGCAATGCTGGTGGGCACTCGCTGGCGCTGAATTAGCAACGCGCAGAGCAGCAGCATGCCAATGACGCCGGAAGAGATGGGAAGGGCGGTGAAGTGAATGATCACTTCACCGCCAAGCCATAAGCCCGTTAGCCAGAGAAAACCGGTGAGCGCGGGCACTCGGGTAATTAGCCGAGCAGGGCGTTGGCCTGTTCGAGCACGTTATCGACGGTGAAGCCGAAGTGCTTGAACAGCTCACCCGCCGGTGCCGATTCACCGAAGGTGGTCATGCCAATGATGCGACCATTGAGGCCTACGTACTTGTACCAGTAGTCGGCGTGGGCGGCTTCGATGGCGATACGCTTGGTCACTGCAGCGGGCAGTACGCTCTCACGGTATTCGGCATCCTGACCGTCGAAGCGGTAGGCGGACGGCATGGAGACCACGCGTACCGCGCGCCCCTGAGCGGTCAGCGTCCCGGCGGCTTCCATGGCCAGTGCGACCTCTGAGCCGGTAGCGATCAAAATCAGCTCGGGCGTGCCGTCGCACTCCTTGAGCACGTAGCCGCCGCGCTGAATGTTGGCCAGTTGGGTCTTGCTGCGCTCCTGGTGGGGCAGGTTCTGACGCGACAGCACCAGCGCCGTGGGGCCGGAGTGGCGCTTGACCGCTGCGTCCCAGGCGGCAGCGGTCTCGACCGCATCGCAGGGGCGCCAGGTGCACAGGTTTGGCGTCGTGCGCAGGCTGGTCAGCTGTTCGATCGGCTGGTGGGTGGGGCCATCTTCGCCAAGGCCGATGGAGTCGTGGGTGAAGACGTAGATGGCCTGCTGACCCATCAGCGCCGCCATGCGAACGGCGTTGCGCATGTACTCCATGAAGATCAGGAAGGTGGCGCCGTAAGGAACGAAGCTGCCGTGCAGGGCGATACCGTTCATGATCGCGCCCATGCCGAACTCGCGTACGCCGTAGTGCAGGTAGTTACCGCTGGCGTCGTCGGCGCTGATCGCCTTGGCCCCTTTCCAGAAGGTCAGGTTGGAGGGGGCGAGGTCGGCGCTACCGCCGAGCAGTTCGGGCATCTGCGGGCCGATGACGTTCAGCGCCTCGAAGGAGGCCTTGCGCGAGGCGATGCTCTCGCCTTTCTCCTGGGACTGCTGGATCAGCGCCTCGGTGGCGAGCTCGGCGGGCAGTTGGCCCTTCAGGCGGCGGGTGAATTCACGCGCCTGCTCGGGGAAAGCCTCGGCGTAGCGAGCAAAGCGTGCCTCCCACTCCTGCTGGCGCGATTTACCCTTGGCGCGTGCGTCCCAGGCGGTGTAGATCGGCTCGGGAATATGGAACGGCGCATGCGGCCAGTCGAGCTGCTTACGTGCCAGAGCCACTTCGTCGTCGCCCAGCGGCGCGCCGTGAGACTCTTCCTTACCCTGCTTGTTGGGCGAACCGAAGCCGATGATGGTCTTGCAGATGATCAGGCTCGGCTTGTCGGCGTTGGCCTTGGCAAGCTCGATAGCGGCCTGGATCTCATCGACCTTGTGACCGTCGACGTTGGGTACCACGTGCCAGCCGTAGGCCTCGAAGCGCTTGGCAGTATCGTCGGTGAACCAGCCCTCGACCTCGCCATCGATGGAGATGCCGTTGTCATCGTAAAGCGCGATCAATTTACCCAACTGCTGAGTCCCGGCAAGCGAGGCCGCTTCGTGGGAGATACCCTCCATCACGCAGCCGTCACCTAAAAAGCACCAGGTGTGGTGGTCGACGATGGTGTGGCCTGGGCGGTTGAACTGTGCCGCTAACGTCTTCTCGGCGAGCGCCATGCCGACGGCGTTGGCAAACCCCTGGCCCAGCGGCCCGGTGGTGGTCTCGATGCCCGGCGCGTAGCCGTATTCGGGGTGGCCGGCGGTGGGCGAGTGCAGCTGGCGGAAGTTTTGCAACTGCTCGAGGCTCAGTTCGTAACCGCTCAGGTGCAAGAGCGAGTAGAGCAGCATCGAGCCGTGACCGTTGGAGAGCACGAAGCGGTCCCGGTCGGCCCATTTGGGGTCTTCGGGATTGTGCTTCAAATGATCGTTCCACAGCACCTCGGCGATGTCCGCCATCCCCATGGGGGCGCCGGGGTGGCCGGACTTGGCCTTCTGAACGGCATCCATGGACAGGGCGCGAATGGCGTTGGCCAGCTCAAAACGGGACGGCATGGGGTGCTCCTCGCCTGAAAACGTCAAGTAAAGGCGCCATTGTCGCCGACTTCGAATGCATCGGCAAATTCTGGGAAGCGAGCGCAACAGCGTGTAGACTCTGCCTCCCGAAACGGCGGTGCCGTTTTCCCATGCGGGCAGGCGAGACTCCTGCCATTGATTTCCTGCTGACGCCGCGGTGAGGGTGCCGCCGTCATACAGAGGGTCGAGAGCGCGATGAGCGAATATTCCCTGTTTACCTCCGAGTCCGTCTCCGAAGGACATCCCGACAAGATCGCCGATCAGATTTCCGATGCGGTGTTGGACGCCATCATCGCGCGTGACAAACAGGCGCGTGTCGCCTGCGAGACCATGGTCAAGACCGGGGTCGCGATCATTGCCGGTGAGATCACCACCTCCGCCTGGGTCGATCTGGAGACGCTGGTGCGCGAGGTGATCAACGACATCGGCTATACCTCCTCGCAAGTAGGCTTCGATGGCGCCACCTGTGGCGTCATCAACCTGATCGGCAAGCAGAGCGTAGACATCGCTCAGGGTGTGGACCGCACCAAGCCCGAAGACCAGGGCGCGGGCGATCAGGGCTTGATGTTCGGCTACGCCACCAACGAAACCGACTCCTTCATGCCTGCGCCGATCCACTACTCGCACCGTTTGGTCGAGCGTCAGGCGGAGCTGCGCAAAAACGGCATGCTGCCGTGGCTGCGCCCGGACGCCAAGAGCCAGGTCACTTTCCGCTACGACGGCGAAGGCAAGCCTTGCGGCGTCGACGCCGTGGTGCTCTCCACTCAGCACGACCCGGAAATCGACCAGGACGAGCTGCGTAAGATGGTGCGCCGCGAAGTCATCGAGCAGGTATTACCTGCCGAGTGGCTCACCGACACCACCCAGTACCACATCAACCCGACCGGCAAGTTCGTCATCGGCGGGCCGGTGGGCGACTGCGGCCTGACCGGGCGTAAGATCATCGTCGATACCTACGGCGGTATGGCGCGTCACGGCGGTGGCGCCTTCTCGGGCAAGGATCCGTCCAAGGTCGACCGCAGCGCTGCCTATGCCGGGCGCTACGTAGCCAAAAACGTGGTCGCCGCGGGCCTAGCCGACAAGTGCGAGATCCAGGTGTCGTACGCCATCGGCGTCGCCGAGCCCACGTCGGTCTCCATCGACACCTTCGGCACCGGCAAGATCGCCGATGCCAAGATCGTCGAGCTGGTTCGTAGCCACTTCGATCTGCGTCCCTACGCCATCACCACCATGCTTGATCTGCTGCATCCGATGTACCAGCTCACTGCCGCCTACGGCCACTTCGGTCGCGAGCCCTTCGAGCACAGCTACGCCTGGGTCGACGACAAAGGCGAAGAGCACGTCGAGACCTTCACTGCCTTCCCGTGGGAGAAGACCGACAAAGCTGCCGCCCTGCGTGAGGCTGCTGGGCTCTAAACGCTGCTATAAACGCGCTTGAGAAAGCGCCGCTAGCGTTGACGGCCCGTGCTACGAAAGCGCCCCTTTGGCATTGTCAGAGGGGCGCTTTTTCTTGCACGCTGCTTGGGGGTACGCGTATGCGCAGCGACCCAGCGGTAGAGTCCAGTAAGCCAAGCAGATAAGAGATGATCAGAACCGATAAATACAACGATCAGCGCAGGGGGGCAGTATGGGGCGAGGAAGGCAACGGACCAGCAGGTGGCGCTGGCCAGGTATGGCATTACTGCTTTGCTGGGTAGGCGAGAGCACGTGGGCGGCGTGTCCAACATGGTCCACCGAGCGCTTAACTCAAGAGACCAGCGCCCTAGCCGCAGACATTTCCCGTTGGGATCGCATCTACCACGACGAAGGGCGTTCGGAGATCGAGGATACGCTCTACGACCAAATGCTGGCGCGGCTTGACGAGTGGCGTGCCTGCCTCGACGACGCCACCCCGCATACGCCGCTGACCGCCCTCGATGAGCACCACGACGCCCGCGCGCATCCCGTTGCCCAAACCGGCCTTGCCAAAGGGGATGGCGAGGAGGTGGCGCGTTTCATGGCGCGCCGCGATGCCCTCTGGATTCAGCCCAAGGTCGATGGCGTGGCAGTGACGCTGCGCTATGAGAAGGGCGAACTCATCCAGGCCGTCAGCCGCGGCGATGGCGCACGCGGCCAGGACTGGACCGCCCGCGTCCAAGCGCTTCCTGGCGTTCCTCAGCGCTTGCCTGAGGCGCGCTCCGTCGTGTTACAGGGCGAGCTTTATTGGCGCTTGGAAAACCACGTGCAGTCAGAGGGCGATAGCGGCGCACGGGGGCGGGTGGCGGGTGCCATGGCGCAAGTGGATCCTTCGATTGACGTGCGTGAAAGCGTAGGGCTCTTCGTCTGGGACTGGCCCGATGGCCCTGAAACGATGACAGCACGCTTGGAAGGTCTGACCCGCTTGGGCTTCGATACCGCGCGCTACACCCATCCCGTTACCACCTTCGACGAAGCGCGCGACTGGCGTGCGCGCTGGTTCGAGTCGCCGCTGCCCTTCGCGACCGACGGCGTAGTGGTCAAGCAGTCGCAGCGAAGCGACGATTACGTCTGGGCCAATCGCCCGCCGGACTGGGCGATGGCGTGGAAATATCCCACGCGCCTGGCGCTTGCCCAGGTACGCGGAGTCGAGTTTCGCGTCGGCCGCACCGGGCGCATCACTCCGCTGCTCTGGCTCTACCCCGTTGCGCTTGAGGGGCGCACCATCCGACGCGTTTCGCTTGCCTCGCTCACGCAGTGGCAAGCGCTCGACCTGCGCCCGGGCGATCAGGTCAGTATCACTCTCGCCGGGCTGACGATTCCCCAGCTCGATAGCGTGGTCTGGCAGACACAAACGCGCGTGCCGCTCGAGACGCCTGACGCCGACAATTACCACGCCCTGAGCTGCCTTAGACTCACGCCCGACTGCGAAACGCAGTTTCTTGCCCGGCTCGTATGGCTAGGTGAGCAGCTCGATATGCGCGGCGTTGGGGAGGGTACCTGGCAGGCGCTAATGGATGCGGCGCTTGTCGATGATCTCACCCGCTGGCTGGCGCTCGACCCGGCCACGCTGGCCCAGGCCCACGGTATCGGCGATGCCCGTGCTGCCGCACTACATCAAGCCTTCGCCCAAGCGCTAACGGCGGACTTCGATGCGTGGCTGCGCGCTTTGAGTGTGCCACCGGGCGGTGACGAAGCGGGGGCATCCTGGCAGATGTTGGCCGAGCGCTCGGCAAGCGACTGGCAGGCAATCCCCAATGTGGGCCCGGTGCGCGCCGAAGCGCTGACGGGCTTTTTTACCCACCCCGAGCTTACCCGTATGGCCATCGAGCTTGGCGAGCGTGGCGTCGAGGGGTTCCCTTCGTCTAGCGGCTAGTCAATCGAGTCCCGTCAAACGTAGCATGCCCATGAGATAGAGCGGGATCAGAATCGGCGCCAGCAGCGTGGTCACCAGCACCGCCAAGGCGCCCTTTTGCGGCTGGATGCCGAGCTCCATTGCCACCACCACCACGTTGGCCGCCATCGGCACCACACCCAGCAGCAGTATGGCCAGGGCCATGTCGCTTGAAACCGGCGCGACACGCTGCAGCGCCAGCACGGCAATAAGCGATACCAACGGCCAGAGCACGTAGCGAAGCGCCACGCAGGCGAGGACGAAGCGAGTGTCCCACGCGGCAAGCGTGACCTGGCTCAGAGTCATACCGATGATCATCATCCCCAGCAAGGTGTAGGCTGCCGGAAACACCGCAAGACCATCCTGTAACCCAGCAGGGAGCGTTACGCCGAGCGCGCTAAGCAGAAGCGCCAGCCCAAAGGCGTAGATCAGCGGCATGCGCGCCATCTTGATCACGCTCTCGCGCACCGAAAAGTGGCCACGCGCGCTCAAATAGAACCCCACAGTGAACTCGTAGACGTTGATGCCTAATAGACAGAACAGATAAAGCGTCACGCCTTCGGGCGAAAGCAGTACCAGCGCCACCGGAAGCCCAAAGTAGCCGGTGTTGCCGGTGCCCGACGAGAACGCCAGCAGTGCCGCTTCGTGGGCGCCGAAGCGCGATTGCGCCAAGCGCTTGACTGCCAGCGCCATTAGGCTGGCAACCACGAAGGCGCTGAACGTGAGGAGCAAATAGCCAGGATTGGCGCCGCCATTCATCAGCGCCCGGAAAATGGTGAAGGGGGCGACCATGTAGATCAAAAGCGTCGCAATGGGCCGAGGGTCGATCTTAAGCCGCCGCGCCGCCAGCCACCCAAGGCCCACGTAGCCCAAGAGCATGAGAAGCGGTGCCAAAAGTGCCGCAGGCGAAATACTCATGGCTCGCCTCCAGTGCGTAAACGGTCAGCGAGGGCGGTAGCCAGAAAAGCGTAAAAGACGGTCATGAAGGAGTCAGTGCACGCGCGTGGTGAGAGATATCGCGCTCAAGTGTGCGTAGGGTCATGCAATATGACAACAGCTATAAAAGCGCACGATAAAAAACGCCTCGCAGATCAAGACCTGAGAGGCGCTAAGTGTACCGCCAAATAGGGCAGTTTTTAGTCGTTACGCGGTGCTAACGGCCCCAGGGCGCTTGCCGCTATTGCGGCGCTGAAGCATGAACAGTGCGGCACCGATGGCAAGGCCAGCAAGGTCGGTGGCAAGGCCGCCGTAGATCAGGCAGAGCGCGCCGATGAGCATTACGCCGCGCTGCCACAGACGTACCGGGCCGAAGAACCAGGCTTGCACCGCCGCAGAAAGCAGGAAGATACCCAGTGATGCGGTAATGGCGACGCGGGTGATCTGCAGGGCCGAGCCCTCCATCAGCATGGCCGGGCTGTAGAAGAACATGAACGGCACGATAAAGGCCGCCAGCCCAATCTTGAACGAGGCCATCGAGGTCTTCATGGCGTTGTCGCCGGAGATGCCCGCGGCGGCGTAGGAAGCCAACGCCACCGGTGGAGTGATCGCCGACATGACGGCGAAGTAGAAGACGAAGAAGTGGGCGATGAGCGGCTGGATGCCGATATTGATCAGCCCCGGCGCGACCACGGAAGCGGCTACGGCGTAGGCCGCCGTGGTCGGCATGCCCATGCCGAGCAGAATCGAAATGCACATGGCGAAGAACAGCGCCAACAGCTGGCTGACCCCGGCCACGCCCAGTAGCAGCGACGAGAAGCGCGCACCAACGCCCGTCAGCGAGATGACCCCGACGATGAGCCCCGCGCAGGCGCATACCGCGATGATCTGAATCGACATGGTCCCGGCGAGCTGCAGCGCTTTGAGAATGGCACGAACGCCCATCTTGTTCGGCGAAATCCAGCTCACCACGGCGGCAGAGGCGGTCGCCAGCGTACCCGCGCGAATCACCGAGTAGCCCATGAACAGGGCTGCAATCAGGATCAGGATGGGAGCAAAGAGGTAGGCGTGGCGGGCGAGCTTTCTAAACTGCGGAATCTCGTCCTTGCGCATGCCGCGCATGCCCTTCTTGGCGGCTTCCAGGTCGACCATGAAGTAGACCGAGAGGAAGTAGAGTGCGGCGGGAATCAGCGCGGCAACGGCGATCTCACGGTAGGGAATACCGGTGATTTCGGCCATGATGAAGGCCCCTGCGCCCATGATCGGCGGCATGATCTGCCCACCGGTCGAGGCGGCGGCTTCGATGGCGCCTGCGCTGCGCCCGGGGTAGCCGACTTTCTTCATCAGCGGAATGGTCAAGGAGCCTGTCGAGACCACGTTGCCCGCCGAGGTGCCGTTGATCATCCCCATTAGGCCGGAGGCAAAGATCGACACCTTGGCCGGGCCACCGCGTGCGCGCCCGGCAGCTGCGAAAGCAAAGTTGACGAAGTAGTCACCCACTTTCGAGGCCTGCAGAAACGCGGCAAAGATGATGAACAGGATGATGTAAGTCGAGGAGACCGCCGTGGTCTGGCCGAGTACGCCGATGTCGGTATACACCTGGCTGAAGAAGCGGTAGACCGAAAGCCCCGGATAGCTGAGAAAGCCCGGCAGGTAAGGGCCGCCGAACACATAGGCCAAGAAGATGGCGGAGATGATCACCAGGGCGTTACCGGCCACCCGGCGGGTAAGCTCGAGAATCAAGAGCGATCCGGCGATGGCGGCGTAGGTCATGCCGACCGGGGCGAACGAGGTGCCCGTCGACATGCGCAGCGGCGTGTTATAGATCACCAGCAGGTAGGCGGCGCTGGCAAGCGCAGCCACCATCAGTACCAGGTCGGGCATGGAGAAGGTGGTGCGCACCTTGCGATAGCACCAGGAGAGCGCGATGGCCGCCACGGTGGCCGCAATCAGCGGCGCGCCAAAGTGCCACGTCTCGATGTGAGACTCGATGCGCATCGCACCGCCGCCGTTGAGCGCGCGCCACATGAGCCCGGTTTGAATCAGGGCGTATCCGGCAGGTAGTAGGAGTAACGCACCCAGGGCGGTCAGCCAGCGCGGCGACTCGTCGGCGGCGTCATGGGCGAAGCGGGCGCCGGTAAACAGGCCAAAGCCAAGTACCAAGGCGCCAGCGACGTGAATGATGCGATAAGACCACGTCTCCATAGGAATGACGTTGAGCGTGATCAGGTGAAACAGCGAGTAGATGATGGCGAGGCAGCCGAAGAGGGCCCACTGCCAGCCGGAAAAGAGGCGGCGGTTGGGTTCGATGACCTCTTCATCGACGCCTTCGGCCAGGAGCGCCTGGGCGTCTTGCGGCTCTACGGGGCCGCTAATGGGGGCAGCCGTGATGGGGCTGTCGGATTGGTGGCTCATGGGATTCGGCCCTTGGCGTCATCAATGGCAAGCGGAGCAACGCCGCTTACTGGGTAGGTGTCTGGCATGCTTGGAAAAATACGCCTAGATGCGGCTTTGCCGCGCTGGGCCACCGCAGAGACGGCAGCCCAGAGGACGAGCGTTACTGGCGAATCATGTCGTCGGCGATGTCGTAGCCGTTTTCGTTGAACCAGCGCGCGGCGCCGGGGTGGAAGGGCATAACGGTGTTATGTACCACGTTCTCCGGAACGCTCTCTTCGGCGCTGCGGTGGATGGAGATCATGCGGTCATTATTTTCCATGGTGATGCGAGTGGCTTCGTATACCAGGCTCTCCGGCAGGTCGCAGCCTGCGATGGCGAAGTTCCACATGGAGACCACGTGGGAATCCTCGTCCAGGCTTTCGTAGGTGCTGGCCGGGATATCGAACTCGGAAACCGGGAAGGCCTCGGTGATCTGCGCCAGCTCTTCGTCGGTGAAGTCGATGATGTTGACGTCGGTCTGGACTTCCAGCTGGCTAACGGCGGGAATCGGGATGCCCGCAGCAAAGGCGACGACGTCGAGCAGGCCATCTTGCAGCTGACCGCCGAGGTCCGACCAGCCGCCGTTACGGCGCTCGAAGTTTACGCCAAGCTCTTCCAAGATGGCCGGGAAGTAGACGTCGGACGTGGAGCCCGCCGGGCCGAAGCCGATGCGCGCGCCGTCGGGAATTTCAGAGATCGAGGTGATGCCTGAGCTTGAAAGCGCGGTGATCGAGAAGGGCGTTTCGTACATCGGGAACATCGCACAGGCGTTGTCCATCACCACGCCCGGCGCGAGCGGGCTGCGGCCGTTCATGGCGTCATCCGCCGGGCCCATGGTGGTCAGGCCAAAGGCCAGCTCGCCGGAGTGCACCAGCGCCAGGTTCTGCGTCGGGCCGCCGGTTACCTCACCGCCGCCGGTCATGCCGCCGAGCTCGTCGGCGATCAGGTTGGCCCAGCCGGAACCGTAGATATAGAAGGTGCCGCCCTGGCTAGCCGTGCCCACGGTGAAGCTCGACGGCCAGCCGTCGCGGTCTACTTCGGCCTCGGCGTGAGCGGTGGCAGCAGCCAATAGGGCGCCGCTAGCGAGCAGGGCCAAAGAAGCGGTTGTCGTGTTGCGCATGGCGAGAGTTCCTAATCCGTTATTGAGTTGGTCGTTGTTGTAACGCGGCAGTGCACGTCTGCGCCAAGGTATAGCGATTTTTACGCCATCTGCTGTTTTTGTCTTTTTAATCAATGGTTAATAGATTTCTATTTAAACTTTGGTTGAAGGCGATGGAAGGAGCAAAGAGGCCGAAGTGTCCGGAATGCCGCACGCTGAAATCATCAATGTGTGCGGTTTTTCGCACATGCAAAACGAGAGCGCCCCTTCTAGCGGCAGAGCCGCGAAGGAGCACTGAGGAGAAAGAAGCTCTGAGGAGAAATGTTTAACGCGACTTACAGGAGGTCAGCGTGGGAAGGCAGGGCTACGAACGGGACTTGCCGGGGTCGAGAATACGCACTGGCTGGACATCCTGGTGCTTCTGCTCGTCGCGCACCTCGTTGACGCGGGTGGTGAGCTCGGGCATCTCGCTCTCTTCGAGCGGCAGCTGTTCGAAAAAGCCGCAGGAAACGCATTCGCGGTAGCGGGTATCGTTCTGCTCCCAGGCACGAATGCGATCCATCTCTTTGCAGCGAGGGCAGACAACACCCGCAATGAAGCGTTTAGGGGTACTCATGGTGACAACTCCTAACGGCACGGCGCTAAGCCGTGCCGCGTGCGGTAGGGCTCAGGCGGCGCGAATGCCGCTATGACGCAGTAGCGGCTCGACGCTGGGTTCGCGTCCGCGGAAGGCCTCGAACAGCTTGGCGGCATCGCGCGCGCCGCCCATCTCGAGAATTTCCTGGCGAAAGCGCACGCCGGTGGGCTGGTCGAAGATGCCCGCCTCCTCGAAGGCGCTCCAAGCATCGGCAGAGAGCACCTCGGCCCACTTGTAACTGTAGTATCCGGCGGCGTAGCCGCCTGCGAAAATGTGCGCAAAGCTATTCTGGAAACGGTTGGCGTCGATCTTGGGCACTACCGACACGGCGCTGCGCACGTCGTCGAGCAGCGCCTGGATGTCGGCAGCGCTGGGTTTTTCCAGCTCGTGATGCAGGCGCAGGTCGAACAGCGAGAATTCGAGCTGGCGCACCATGCCCATGGCCGACTGGAAGTTCTTGGCCGCCTGTAGCCGCGTAAGCAGCTCTTCGGGCAGCGTCTCGCCTGTATCCACGTGGTGAGTCAGCAGATCGAGGCCTTCGCGCTCCCAGCAGTAGTTCTCCATGAACTGGCTGGGCAGCTCGACGGCGTCCCAGGCCACCCCGTTGATGCCTGAAATATCGGCGATACGCTGGCGCGTCAGCATGTGGTGCAGGCCATGGCCGAATTCATGGAACAGGGTGGTGACTTCGTCGTGAGTCAGCAGCGCCGGGCGCTCGCCCACGGGCGGGGTGAAGTTGCAGGTCAAAAAGGCAACCGGTAGCTGCAGGCCGTGCTCGGTATCGCGGCGCACTCGGCAGTCGGCCATCCAGGCACCGCCGCGCTTGCCTTCGCGGGCGTAGAGGTCGAGATAGAATCCGGCAATCGGCGTGCCGTTTTCGAGAATGCGGAAGTAGCGCACGTCCGAGTGGTAGTGCGGGACGCGGTCGTCCGCCTCGACGCTGACGTTGAACAGTCGCTCGGTGACCTTGAACAGGCCCTCGATCACGTGGGGCGCCGGGAAGTAGGGGCGCAGCTGCTCTTGGGAGATGGCGTGGCGCGCTTCGCGCAGCTTTTCGCTGGCGTAGGCGATGTCCCAGGGTTCGAGGCTATCGATCCCGAGCTCGTCGCGGGCGTAGGCGCTGAGCTCGGCGAACTCCTCCTGAGCCTGCGGATGCGCTCGGCGCGCCAGATCGTCGAGGAAATCGACCACCTGCGCGGGCGAGTCGGCCATCTTGGTCACCAGCGAGTAGTCGGCGTAGGTGGCAAAACCGAGCAATCGGGCAAGCTCTTGGCGCAGCGCAAGAATCTCCTCCATGATCGGCGCGTTGTCGAAGCTACCCGCGTTCGGCCCTTGGTCGGAGGCGCGGGTGACGAAGGCTGTGTAGACCTCGCGGCGCAGTTCGCGCTGGTGGGCATAGCTCACCACGGGGAAGAAGCTGGGAAAGTCGAGGGTGATGCGATAGCCCTCCACCCCTTTGGCCTCGGCCAGGGCTTTGAGCGTATCCAGCGCGCTTTGCGGCAGGCCGTCGAGTTCGGCGGTGTCGCTGACGTCCTTGTGCCACGCTTGGGTGGCATCGAGCACGTTGTTGGAGTACTGATTGCACAGCGTCGAGAGACGCGCCTGGATCTCGCCGTAGCGCTGCTTCTCGGCGCTGGCTAGATCGACCCCAGCGAGGCGAAAATCGCGCAGGGCGTTATCGACGGTGCGCTTTTGACCTTCATCGAGGCTCTCCCACACCTCGCCCTCCTTGAGCGCCTGCCAGGCGTGAAACAGGCCTTCGTGCTGACCCACCCAGGTGCCGTAGGCAGAAAGCTTGTCGAGACAGGCTTGGTAGGCGTCGCGAAGCTCAGGTGTGTTCATGGTGGCGTTGAGGTGCGACACCGGCGACCACGCTTGGGAGAGGCGATCATTCACCGCTTCCAGGGGGGCCGCGAAGCTCTCCCAGGTGGGCGGTGTCTGCTGCGCTTGATTGGCCAACTGATCGATGGCCGTGCGGCTCTCTTCCAGCAGCTGTTCCACTGCGGGTACTACGTGGTCGGCACGAATGTCGTCAAAAGGAGGGAGGTCGTGCGTCTCGAGCAGTGGGTTGCGTGACATGGAGCACCTCGGTGGTTGTGTCGGGGAATACGCGTTGCGCGTCGATAGCGATACAGTGCGGGCGAACGGGCGCGGTTTCAATGGCGCTGGGGGCGGTACCCTAGGCATCATGGCGGCGCGGCAGCTAGCCTCGGCTACATTATGCAAATGATTTTTATTACTTTACTATGAAGATGTTTTGCGCGGGCACGCTTGCCGCTGAACCCTTCCTGTTTGCTTATCCTCTCTTTGCCTGCCGATGAAGTGAATGCCATGAGCTCGACCCCCTCCGGTTTAATCAAGCGTTTTGCTACCTATTACCGCCCGCACCGGCGCCTGTTCGCGCTGGACTTTTCGAGTGCCGTGGTGGCAGGGCTACTGGAGCTTGCGTTTCCCATCGCGGTGATGCTGTTCATCGAGCATCTGCTACCTACGGGGGAGCTCGGCGTGATCGCGCTGGCGGCACTGGGGCTAATGTTGGTCTACGCGCTGAGTGCATCGCTGCACGTCATCGTCACCTACTGGGGGCATCTGCTGGGCATTCGTATCGAAACCGAAATGCGCCGTAAGGCTTTCGATCATTTGCAGACGCTGTCGTTTGGCTGGTTCGACGACCAAAAGACCGGCCACTTGGTGGGGCGCCTGACTAAGGATTTGGAGGAGATCGGCGAGGTGGCTCATCACGGCCCGGAGGATCTGTTCATCGCGGTGATGACCCTGCTTGGGGCCTTTGTGCTGATGCTGTGGGTCCATTGGCCGCTGGCGCTAATCACGGCCGTCATCCTGCCTATCTCGGCGCTGATCACCCTGCGCTACGGCAGTCGAATGACCGGCACCTTCCGCCAAATCTATGGCCGGGTGGGCGAGTTCAACGCTCGCATCGAGGAGAACGTTGGCGGTATTCGCGTCGTGCAGGCCTTCGCCAATGAAGATCACGAGCGCCGCCTCTTTGCCGAGAATAACCGTAACTACCTCGCCACCAAGCTCAAGGCGTATAAGGTGATGGCTGCATCGCTATCGCTCTCTTATCTATCGATGCGCTTCGTTCAGGTAGTGGTCATGCTGGCAGGCGCGTGGTTCGTGGTGGCTGGTGAGCTCAGTGCCGGTGGTTTCGTCGGCTTTTTGCTCTTGGTCAACGTCTTTTTTCGTCCGCTGGACATGATCAACGCCATGCTCGAAATGTATCCCAAGGGCATTGCGGGGTTTCGTCGCTACGTCGAGTTTCTCGATACGCAACCGGAGATCCGTGACACGCCAGAGGCCGAGGCGGCCGGACGCCTGCGCGGGGAGATCGCGTACCGCGGGGTTGCCTTTGCCTATGGCCAGGGCGCCGGGCGCCAAGGACCCGATGTGCTGCGCGGGATCGATCTGCACATCCATGCGGGTGAAACCATCGCCTTCGTTGGCCCGTCGGGCGCGGGCAAGACGACGATCTGCTCGTTGCTACCGCGTTTCTACGACGTCGTGGCCGGGGCGATCACCATCGATGGCCGCGATATTCGTGACATGACGCTGAAGTCGCTGCGCTCCAATATCGGTATCGTGCAGCAGGACGTCTTTTTGTTCGCGGGCACGGTGCGCGAGAACATCGCCTACGGGCGGCTTGAGGCGAGTGAGGCGGAGATTATCGACGCCGCGCACCGTGCTCGGCTCGATGAGGTCATCGCCGCCTTGCCCGATGGCTTGGATACGCTCATCGGTGAGCGCGGCGTGCGCCTTTCCGGTGGGCAAAAGCAGCGCCTGGCCATTGCGCGGATTTTCTTGAAGAACCCGCCCATTCTGATTCTCGACGAGGCTACCTCGGCGCTCGATACCGAAACCGAGCGCGCTATTCAGCAGTCGCTGGCCGAGCTCTCGGACGGGCGTACGACGCTGGTCATCGCGCACCGCTTGGCTACCATCACCAACGCTGATCGAATCGTCGTGGTAGAGCAGGGACGTATCGCCGAAATGGGCAGCCACGCCGAGCTTTTGGGCCGTGATCAGGGGCGTTATCAGCGCCTCTATAGCGCCCAGGTGGAGGCCTGAACCTAGCAGACAGCGCCAGTGTTTGGCCCCGCTCGCCGGGCCTGCTAGTCTTGCCTGCTTTCCCAAAGCCAATTAGGGGCTAGAGCACGACATGAGCGAAACGCTGGAGCGCTGGGGGTCGAAGCGCGCTTTCATTCTTGCGGTAACCGGTGCCGCCGTCGGGCTTGGCAACATTTGGCGCTTCCCCTATGTCGCGGGTGAAAACGGCGGCGCGGCCTTTTTGCTCGTCTACGTTGCCTTCGTCGTGCTACTGGGGCTTCCAGTGATGATGGCCGAGATCATGATCGGCCGCGCCGGGAGGCGCGGACCGATACAGTCTTTGGTAACACTCGCGATGGAAGCGGGCGCGTCGCCACGCTGGCGCTGGCTGGGGCTTTTTGGCGCCTTCACGGTCTTCTGTATTTTGTCGTTCTATTCGGTGGTCTCGGGCTGGTCGATCGAGTTCTTGGTTGCCTCGGTCAACGGCAGCTTCGTGGGCGCCAGCGCCGAGGCGATCGGGGCGGGGTTCGATGCCTTTCTGGCCAATCCCAAGCTTTTGATCTTCAACCACTCGCTGTTTCTCTTCATGACCATGACGGTGGTTGCTGCCGGCATCTCCAAAGGGTTAGAGCGGCTCAATAACCTGCTCATGCCGCTGCTCTACTTGCTCTTGCTACTGCTGGCGGGATACGCCATGACCACGAGTGGGTTTCGCGAAGCGCTGGCGTGGCTGTTTGTCCCCTCGTTCGAAGCGATTACACCGACGGTCGTGCTACACGCCATGGGGCATGCCTTCTTCACCCTGGCGGTGGGTGCCTGCGCGTTGATGGCGTATGGTGCCTACATGCCCGATGAGCAGAGCCTGCCCAAGGCGGCGGTGGCCGTGGCGGTGCTGGACATTAGCGTTGCCCTGTTGGCGGGCATCGCTATCTTCTCGGTAGTCTTCGCCCAGGGAATGGACCCCGCCGACGGGCCGGGGCTTATGTTCGTCACCTTGCCCATCGCTTTCTCGGAGCTGCCGGGCGGTATGTTCTGGCTCAGCATCTTCTTTCTCCTCTTGCTGCTGGCGACCTGGACCTCGGCGATCAATTTGGCTGAACCCATGGTGGCGACGCTGCAGGGGCTTGGCCTGCGCCGCGGCTTGGCGACGACGATCATTGGGCTCTGCGTGTGGCTTTTGGGGCTACTATCGGCGTTCTCGTTTTCGAGCCTAGCGGAGTTCAGGCCGCTGTTCGGGCGCAACGTTTTCGAGCTGGTCAGCACGATCCCACCCGATATTTTCCTGCCCTTTGGTGGGCTGTTGATCGCCGTTTTCGCTGCCTGGGTAATGCCTCGTGCGCGCGCGCATGGCGCCCTGGGGGCCGGTGATGCAGCGTTCGTCCTGTGGCTTGGCGTGACGCGCTGGATCGCCATTCCGTTGACCTTTATCGTGCTGTTGACCAGCCTGCTGCTCTAGCGGGCGATGATCGGCAAGCGCAGGGGAGAGAAGATGACCAAGGCAGTGAGAAACTTCGACGGCAGCGCACCGACGTTTGGCGCGCGCGTCTATATCGATCCGGCCAGCGTGGTGATTGGTGATGTGGTGCTCGGCGATGACTGTTCGGTGTGGCCCATGGCCGTCGTGCGCGGCGACATGCACCGTATTCGCCTCGGTGTGCGGGTCAGCGTGCAAGACGGCAGCGTCCTGCACATTACCCATGCCAGCGATTTCAACCCGGCGGGCTTTCCGCTCACGGTGGGCGACGACGTCACCATTGGCCATAAGGCGATCTTGCATGGCTGCACTCTGGGCAGCCGTATCCTCGTCGGCATGGGCGCGATCGTGATGGACGGCGCGGTCGTCGAGGACGAGGTGATCATCGCCGCAGGCGCAGTGGTCACCCCCGGCAAGCGTCTTGAGAGCGGATACGTCTACGCCGGTAACCCTGCCAAGGCGCTGCGGCCGCTAAAAGAGAGCGAGCGCGCCTTCTTTGCTTATACCGCGGGCAACTACGTCAAACTCAAGGATCGCTTTCTAGCTGAGCCGAACGTATCCGGCGAGTAAGCAAGGCGGCGATATTTTCGCTGTCGCTCATGTTGCACCCTGCTAAAATCTGTTAATTTATCCAGTTTTTCAGGGTGCCCTTGGATGGCCAATTTTCGTACGCACGTCGCAGTCGCGACAATGGGCGGTGTGCTTGCGGCCTATGTGGGGTGGCAGGCGCAGTGGTGGTCTTCGTCCCAGGCGCTGGTGGTCATCGCTCTGGTGGCCTTCGGCGGTATCCTGCCCGATATCGATGCCGACCGCTCGCGCTCGATTCGAATGATCTTCAACTGTTTATCGGTGCCGTCGCTGGTGCTTGGGGTGATGATCCTCGAGCGCTGGCTGACGCCTGGGCTACTGCTCGCCGCCTGCGGCGGTATCTACGTTGGCATCCGTTATCTGGCAAGCCTGCTCTTTTCGCGCCTGACCGTGCATCGCGGTATTTGGCATTCGCTGCTGGCGGGCGGGCTTTGCGCCTTGGCCACGGCGTCGGTCAGCTATCAGCTGCTGGCGCAGTCGGCTTGGATTGCGTGGTCGCACGGCATGGCGGTGTGGCTGGGCTTTTGCATTCACCTTGGGCTCGACGAGCTCTATAGCGTCGATCTCGAAGGCGCTCGGCTAAAGCGCTCCTTCGGCACCGCGCTTAAGCTCGGTGACGCCAAGCGTCCGCTGTCCAATCTCTTGATGATGATCGCGCTACTTACGCTGTTGCCGTGGATTCCGCCCTGGAGCGTCTTGGGGGAGCTACTGCATCAGGGCTCGTTACTGTGGCGGTAGTCGTCGGCGTTGAGGCCGTGGCGTTTTAGCTTGTCGTAGAGCGTTTTGCGCGGAATCGTCAGATGACGGCATACCTCGACCACGTGGCCTTGGTGGCGGGCGAGCGACTGGCTGATCAAGCTCTTCTCGAACAGCTCCACTTGGCGCGCTAGGCTGTGCGCCTCGATATCGGTGCCTGCGCCTTCGAGCAGGGCATCGAGACGGTAATCGAAGGCCGCGCCAAGCAGCACGAAGCGCTCGGCGAGGTTGCGTAGCTCGCGCACGTTGCCGGGCCAGTCGTGGGCGAGCAGGGCCGCCATGGCGTGGCTGTCGGGGGTCGGCGCTTCCAAACCGCTGCGGTTGGCCGCCACCACGGCAAAGTGCTGAAACAGCAGCGGGATGTCTTCGCGTCGCTCGCGCAGCGGCGGCAGCGGCAGGGTGACCACGTTTAGGCGGTAATAGAGGTCTTCGCGAAAGCTGCCCTCCTCCGAGGCGCTCTTCAAATCTACTTTGGTCGCGGCAATTACGCGAATGTCGAGCGGTACGGGCTCGTTGGCGCCCAGGCGTTCGATGCTACGCTCCTGCAGCACGCGCAATAGCTTGACCTGCAACGCCAGCGGCATCGACTCGATCTCATCGAGGAACACGGTGCCGCCGTTGGCGTGCTCGAACTTGCCGATACGCCGCTCGACGGCGCCGGTGAAGGCGCCCTTCTCGTGGCCAAACAGCTCCGACTCGATGATGTTTTCCGGCACCGCGCCGCAGTTGATCGCCACGAACGGATGGTGGCGGCGGGCGCTGCGCTCGTGGATGGCGCGCGCAACGAGGTCCTTGCCGGTACCGGTTTCGCCAAACAGCAGCACGTCGGCCTCTACTTGGCTGATGCGCTGAATCATCAGCGCTAAGCGCGAAATGACCGGTGTGCGCCCCACCAATCGCGGGCCGAGAGCCGCCTGCTGGACTTCGAGCTCGGCTTTGAGCCGATGGTTTTCAAGGCTTAGTTCGCGCTTTTCGATGCCGCGGCGTACCACGTCGAGCAACTGCTCCCCGGCGAAGGGTTTTTCGAGAAAGTCCCAGGCCCCGGCGCGCATGGCTTCCACGGCGGTGGAGATGTCGCCGTGGCCAGTGATGAGGATCACCGGCAGGGTGGCATCGCGCTTGTGTAGCTCACGCAGAAGCGTGATGCCATCCATGCCCGGCATGCGGATGTCGCTGACCACGACGCCGGGGAAATGCTCCGGCAGCGCGGCTAAGGCCTCCTCGGCGGAGGCGAAGCAGAGGGGCGCATAGCCCGCAAGCTCGAGCGTTTGACTCGCCGTGATGCGCAGGTGGGGCTCGTCGTCGATCACCATGACCGGCAGCGTCGACGCTTCATGCATGGGCGGAAGTCTCCTGGGGCTCGGGGGCGTGGGGCAGGGTGAGAATAAAGCACGCGCCGCCTTCGGCGCGATTGGCGGCGCTGAGCGTGCCGCCTAGATCGTCCATGATCCGCGAGGAAATGGAAAGGCCGAGCCCCAGCCCGCTGCCTGGTGCTTTAGTCGTAAAGAAGGGCTCGAAAATGCGCTCTACGTGATCCGGGGCGATGCCAGGGCCGCTATCGGCAACGCTGATCGTCACCGTATCGCCCTGGCGTTGAGCGGTCAGCGTAAGCGTCGGCGCGCTGTACGCTTTCATCGCCTGCAGCGCATTGCCGATGAGATTGACCAGTACCTGCTCTAGGCGCACCAGGTCTCCCTGCACCCACAGGGTGGTCTCGGGTAGACGCTGCTCGACGCGAACGCCTTGCTCGCTCAGGCGGCTGCCAAAAAGACGTAGTGCATAGGTGAGGCAAGCCTGAACCGAGATCAATTCCTGACGCTGCTCGCTCTTGCGCGAAAACTGGCGCAGTTGAGCGCTGATTTCGGCCATGCGTTCGGTTAGCTCGATGATCTGCGCAAGATTGGCGTCGACCTGCTCGGTGCGGGCGAGCTCGAGAAAGCGCCGAGCGTTTTCGCTATAGGCACGAATGGCCGCGAGCGGTTGGTTGAGCTCGTGGTTGATGCCGGCGGCGAGCTGACCGATCACCGCGAGCTTGGCCGCTTGAATGAGCTCGTTTTGGGTCTGACGCAGACTGGCCTCGGCGCGGCGGCGTTCGTCGATCTCATCAGAAAGACGCTGGTTGCTCGCTTTTAAGTCGCGCGTGCGCCGCTCGACGCTGATTTCGAGTTCGTCGCGTACGCGGGCGAGCGTTTGACGTTCGCGCTCGGCAAAGGCTTCGCGCTCGCGGCGCAGGCGCCTGCGCTGCCAGCCGACCCCGGCGCCAAGCGCCACGACGCCATAGAGCCCACCGGCCATCAGCGCGGCCATCCAGCGCGCACCGTTGACTGGCGCTAGTGACTTGAGGATGTGCATCTCCCAACCGAACTCGGGAATCGCGCGGGTCAGGCTCAAGAACTCATCATTGGCGAGCGGGCCGGTGGCGAAAGTGGCAAGACGCGCGCCGGGCGCTATCTCTTGACCAAGTACGAGACCCGAGGACGAGAGCGGCTCCATGGCATAGCGGCGAGTGTCGCGAAGCCTGCGCCGTTCGGCATCGCTGAGCGGCATGAGCGCGCGCATGCGCAGCTCCGGGGCGCTGGCCATGAAGATGATGTCGTCGCTATCGGTGACGAACAGCCGCGCCTCCTGATCGCTCCAGCTCTGCTCCACTTCGTCGAGCAGTACCTTGATAACGATGACGCCGTGGGGGCGGGCATCGGGCGAGGTGTCGTCGAGCCATACGGGGGCTGAAAAAAAGTAGCCGCGCTCCTGTGACTGGGTACCAAGCCCATAAAAGCGTCCTTGCCCACCAGCGATGGCATCGGCGTAGTAGCTGCGAAAGGCGTAGTTCTGACCAATGAAGGTGTTGGGGCGATGCCAGTTGCTGGCCGCGACGGTGTTGGCGTCGGCATCGAGCAAGTAGACGTCCGATACCCCAGCGGTGAAGCGGAAGCGATCCAGCAGCATGTTGAGCGGCATAGGGTTCTGCCCCTCAGGCGAGGCGAGAAAGCGGCGCACGCCTTCGCGGGTCGCCAGCACTTGGGGCAGGTAGTCGTAGCGCAGTAGGTAGCCGTTGAGGTTGGCAGCGAAGAGGCGCAGTTCGTTATCGGCATCTTCCTTGAGAGTGTCCAGCGCCTGCTCGTGGGCAAAGCGCGAAGCCTGCCACATGCAGAGTAGCCCCAACGGAATGGCGACGATCCATAGCCAGCGGCCCGCTGGACGAAAACTCGTAAGCTTCATAGGGAGAGCATCACAGGTATGGCTTCATAGACATAGCATGTTTCATGAACGGTGAATCATAAGCGGTGAGTAAAGCCCCTTGAGCCGATCATAAGAAGGGGGGCATCTGCCAACAAGTATCTGTTTTAGGCTTTTTTCCACCCTGAGCCAAAAACCCCTTGCCAAGGGCGGGGGTAATCCGTAAAGTACGCATCCGCTGCCGGGGGACGCCAAGCGCACCGGCGGTGATGAGACTGAAAAGTCTTGGTTTGTCAGGGAGTTACCAGGGTGTTGAAGGCCCGCTTGACAA
>NZ_JAJISC010000011.1 GCF_024790395.1 Halomonas dongshanensis | reverse complement strand
AACACCCTGGTAACTCCCTGACAAACCAAGACTTTTCAGTCTCATCACCGCCGGTGCGCTTGGCGTCCCCCGGCAGCGGATGCGTACTTTACGGATTACCCCCGGCCTTGGCAAGGGGTTTTTCCGATTTTTCAAAAAAGCATCATTTGAGCGTCACACGGGCGTAACGTTTCTTGCCTGCCTGAATGACATACTCCTTACCGGTAGCCAGCATAGTGTCGGGTGCGACCGACTCACCGTCGACCTTTACGCTGCCGTTTTTCAGCATGTCTTTGGCCTGAGCACTGTTCTTGGTCAGTCCCGAGCGATTGAGCACGGTAGCGATAGGGGCAGACTCGGCGCCTTCGAAGTCGACCTCAACTTCGGGCAGGTCATCAGGAAGTTCACCTTCGGCTAGCTGATTACCCGCTGACTTATGCGCGTTGGCGGCGGCTTCCTCACCGTGATAGCGCGCAATCAACTCACGGGCGAGCTCCATTTTGACGTCGCGCGGGTTGGCGCCCTGCTCGATGCTTTGCTTGAGCGCGTCGATCTCTTCGTTGCTCTTGAGCGAGAGAAGCTCGAAATAGCGCCACATGAGGCTATCGGGCATCGACACCAGCTTGTTGAACATCACGCCAGGTGCCTCATCGAGACCGACGTAGTTGCCCAATGATTTGGACATCTTCTGTACGCCGTCCAGCCCTTCGAGCAGCGGCATGGTGATGACCACCTGGGCTTCCTGACCAAAGTGCTTTTGAATCTCGCGCCCCATCAAGAGGTTGAATTTCTGATCGGTGCCCCCGAGTTCGATGTCCGCTTCCAGCGCTACCGAATCGTACCCCTGGACGAGCGGATAGAGGAATTCGTGAATCGAAATCGACTGGTTGGCCTTGTAGCGCTTCTCGAAGTCGTCGCGTTCGAGCATGCGGGCAACGGTGCTTTGCGCGGCGAGCTCGATCATTTTGGCTGCCGTTAGCTCGCCAAACCACTCGGCGTTGAAGCGCACCTCGGTTTTCTCGGGATCCAGGATTTTAAATACCTGGGCTTTATAGGTCTCAGCGTTGGCCTTGACCTCGGCTTCGGTAAGCGGCTTACGCGTGACGTTCTTGCCCGACGGATCACCGATACGCCCGGTAAAATCGCCGATCAAGAAGATGACGGTATGTCCCAGGTCCTGAAACTGGCGCATTTTGGTCAGCAGCACGCTGTGGCCCAGGTGCAAGTCGGGCGCGGTGGGATCGAACCCTGCCTTGATGCGCAGCTTACGGCCGGAGGCGAGCTTCTTCTTGAACTCATCTTCGACCAAAATTTCGTGCGTGCCGCGCGTGAGTAGCGCCAGCGCCTGATCCACCTCGCTCATCGAGCCTTCTCCCTCAATTTTGCCTGCGCCTGCGAGCGCTTGGTTACACGTTGACCGACGATGTTACCATGCCACTCGGTTTTGGTTGAGTCTGCCGAGGTGGGCGCTTTCAAGCGATTCACTGTGTTAAAGGAGAAAACGCGATGCCCCACCCTGCCCACCGCACTGACGACGCCTCAACGAATGCCTCCGGCCTCTACGTTGGGTTGATGTCGGGCACCAGCCTCGATGGCATCGATGCGGCGCTGGTCAACATCGACGCGCACGGACGCCCCGTACTTTTAGGCCATCATGCCGAACCCATGCCGAGCGAGCTTCGTCAGCGCCTATGGGCGCTTTGCCACGCTAGCTCAGCGGGGTTTGACGAGTTCGCCGCAGCCGAAGACGCCTTTTGCGCCCTTCAGGCCAAAGCGGTGGCGACGCTGCTGGCAAACGAAGGCATCGATACCACTGAGATCGTGGCTCTTGGCAGTCACGGCCAGACCATCGAGCACGCCCCAAACGGCCACGCTTCCACGGCCAATGCCCCGTCCTATACGTTGCAGCTGGACAACCCTAGCCTTTTGGCCGAGCTTACCGGCTGCACGGTAGTCGCCGATTTTCGCCGCCGCGATCTTGCCGCAGGCGGACAGGCGGCACCGCTTGCGCCCGCCTTTCACCATGCCCTATTCGCCGACGACCAGCGCCACCGCTTGATTCTCAACCTAGGCGGCTTCGCCAACGTGACCTCGCTGCCACCCAATGGCGGCGAGGTCATCGGTTTCGACAGTGGCCCCGCCAACGCCCTACTGGATGCCTGGTACGCGCGCCACCACGACGGCCACTTCGATGCCGAAGGTGCCTGGGCCGCCCAAGGACGAATCGACTATGCACTTTTGCGCCGCATGCTCGACGACGCCTTCTTTCACCAGCCGCCGCCGCGCAGCACCGGGCGCGAGCACTTTCATCTCGACTGGTTAGCCCAGCACCTTCGCGGCGATGAACGCCCAGTAGACGTTCAAGCCACACTTGCCGAACTCACCGCTGCAAGCGTGGCCGATGCCGTTGCCCTCTTGGGGCTGGGCACGCAAACGCTCGAGCTCATCGCCGCTGGCGGCGGGGTTCACAATACCCACCTCATGGCACGCCTTCAGGCGCGCCTGCCTCAGGCATCACTCACTACCCCCGATGCCTATGGCTGGCCTGGCGATTGGATCGAGGCGGGCGCCTTTGCCTGGCTCGCCTACCGCCGTTTGCAGGGGCTGCCCGGCAATCTGCCAAGTGTCACTGGTGCGCGCGGGCCTCGCTTGCTCGGCGGTGTCTATGCCGCCTGAGAGTCACCCACGCGCATTGCTTTGCCGAGCGTGGCCGCAGTTCGGTACTATCGCTTCTCTTTTCTCCTGCATTTGTCGTTTGCCCTGAGGAGTCGCCATGTTCGATGTCGCCCTTCCCGAGTCCCTTGCCACCGCACGCGAGCGCCTACACCGCGCCCTGGAGCACGCTGGTCGGCCGCTCGACGATGCGCTGCTTCTGGCAGTGAGCAAGACCAAACCGGAAAGCGCAGTACGCCAGGCACACCAGCTAGGCCAGCGCGATTTCGGCGAGAACTACCTACAAGAGGCACTCGACAAACAGACGGCCCTCAGCGAACTCGACGATATCGTTTGGCATTTCATTGGCCCGCTGCAATCCAATAAGACGCGCTCCGTGGCCGAGCGCTTTGCCTGGGTACACAGCGTCGATCGCCTCAAGATCGCCCAACGCCTGAACGAGCAGCGCCCGGCAACACTAGCGCCGCTCAACGTCTGCTTGCAGGTCAATATCAGCCGAGAGCCGAGCAAGTCGGGCGTAGCCCCAGAAGAGACGCTGGCCCTGGCGCGCGAGATTCTAACCCTGCCGCGCCTACGCCTGCGGGGGCTAATGGCGATTCCCGCCCCGGCCGAGTCGATGGCACAGCAGCAGGCGCCGTTCGCTGCCCTGCGTAAGCTGCGCGACGAGCTGCAGGCAAGCCTGCCCGAGGCTCTGCTTGACACCCTGTCGATGGGTATGAGCGATGATCTTGAAGCCGCCGTGACAGAAGGTGCCACCATCGTCCGCCTGGGCAGCGCGATCTTTGGCGCCCGCTGAGGGCAGTGCCTAGCAAGCCGCCAGCACCAGACAACGACACCATTTACGAGGGAGACGACACCATGGAGAAGCAGATCACCTTCATCGGCGCGGGCAACATGGCCAGCGCCATCATCGGCGGCCTCGTCGCCAGCGGCGCGGCACCTGCCACTATCACCGCCACCGCGACCCGCGAGTCGACACTGGCGCCGCTTAGTGAGCGTCTCGGCATTCAAACGACCACCGATAACCGTACCGCCGTAGCTAGCGCTGACATCGTCGTTCTCGGCGTCAAGCCCAAGGTGATGCGTCAGGTGTGCCAAGAGATTGCCGAGGTAGCGCAGACGCATCGTCCGCTGATCGTCTCCATTGCGGCAGGGCTCGAGGTTGCCTCGATCGACGCCTGGCTCGGAGGCGGTCATGCCATCGTGCGCTGCATGCCCAACACGCCCTCGCTGGTTGGCCAGGGCGCCAGCGGCCTGTATGCCAACGCCGCCGTAAGTGAGGATCAGCGCGCCGCCGCCAGCGCGCTGATGGCCGCCGTCGGCCTAGTCGAATGGGTCGATGAAGAGCGCCTACTCAACGCCGTGACCGCCGTCGCGGGAAGCGCCCCGGCCTACTTCTTCTTGATGTTCGAAGCCATGGAAGCCGCCGCCGTGGCGCTTGGCCTGCCCGCCGCCACGGCGCGGCGCTTGGCGATCCAAACCGGGCTAGGCGCCGCCACCATGGCCCAGGCAAGCGATAAGGACCCGGCCACGCTCAAGCAGAACGTAATGTCGCCTGGCGGCACCACCGAGCGCGCCATCGCGCACATGGAGGATGCCAAAATGCGCCAAATCGTTCAGGATGCCATGCACACCTGCGCCCAGCGCGCCGAAGAGATGGCCAAGGAGCTCGGCACGCCCTAGCGGGCCGCTTGGCGCGTATCCACCACCCTCTCTTTCTAACGTATTACCAACATATCACCGCCACACTACTGCGCCCTGACGCACGAGGAGTCACACCGATGGGGAATCAACTGGGCAGCGCCGGGTTATCGTTGATCAATTTGCTGATCAACCTTTACCTCTTCATGCTGATGCTACGTTTTCTGCTGCAGGCATCGCGCGCCGATTACTACAATCCGCTCAGCCAGTCCGTGGTCAAGATCACCCAACCCGCCGTGGGTCTTTTCCAAGGCTTTTTGCGCCCCATCAACGGGCGCTACGACTTGGCCACGCTAGCAGCAGGCTTCGTGCTCAAGGTCGGCAGCATCGCGATCATTTTCGCGCTGTTCGCCAATGGCCTGCCAAATCTTGCCCATCTCGCCATCGCCGGGGTAGCCGCGCTCGCCAACGCCATTCTCAAGATCTACTTCTTCGCCTTGATCGTGATGATCATCCTGAGCTGGGTAGCGCCGAACGCAAGCCACCCAGGCGCGCTTTTAGTCATGCAACTGGTCGAGCCGATCATGGCGCCAGTGCGTCGGATCATTCCGCCGCTGGGCATGATCGATCTGTCGCCCATCGTCGTTTTCATCGCCATCAACCTGCTGGATAGCCTGGTCGTCGGGTCGCTGATTCGCGCCGCCGGCCCCGCTGGCTGGTTCGTCGGCCTGTGATCACCAGGACAACACGCAAGTAGAACGGGACCCACGCCTTCGATGCCTGACTCTGACACTCTCGCCTACGCCGACCGCCCCGCTGGCTCCGTAGGCTTGGTCACGCCCCATATCGCTAAATTCGATACCCCACTGGCCCTGGCCTGCGGCAAGGTGCTGCCGGAATACGAGCTGATCTACGAGACCTACGGCACGCTCAACGCCGAGCGCAGCAACGCTGTGTTAATCTGCCACGCGCTCTCCGGCCATCATCACGCGGCGGGCTACCACAGCGAAGAGGATCGCAAGCCTGGCTGGTGGGACGCCCACATCGGCCCCGGCAAGCCGATCGACACCAACCGCTTTTTCGTCATTGCGCTCAACAACCTCGGCGGCTGCCACGGAAGCACGGGGCCGGTGAGCCACAACCCGGCCACGGGGCGCCAGTGGGGTCCCGAGTTTCCGCTTGTCACGGTCAGCGATTGGGTCAATAGCCAAGCGCGCCTGGCCGATTACCTCGGCATCGAGCGCTTTGCCGCAGCGGTAGGCGGAAGCCTTGGCGGCATGCAGGTGCTGCAGTGGGCGATCACCTACCCCGAGCGCGTAGCCAATGCGGCGATCATCGCCGCCACGCCACGGCTCTCGGCGCAGAACATCGCCTTCAACGAGGTCGCCCGCCAGGCGATTCGCTCCGACCCCGAGTTCTTCGATGGCTGGTATGCCGAACACGACACCGTGCCCAAGCGCGGGCTCAAGCTTGCACGCATGGTCGGCCATATCACCTATCTTTCCGAAGACGCCATGGGCAGCAAGTTTGGTCGTGATCTGCGCAGCGACGATCTTAACTTCGGCTTCGACGTCGAATTCCAGGTCGAGTCCTACCTGCGCTACCAGGGCGACGCCTTCTCCACCGCCTTCGACGCCAACACCTACTTGTTGATGACCAAGGCGCTGGACTACTTCGACCCAGCCGCCGCCTTTGAAGGCGATCTGGCCCAGGCGCTGGCCCCGGCGCAGTGCCCGTTTCTGGTCATCAGCTTCACCACCGACTGGCGCTTTCCGCCTTCGCGCTCGCGCGAGCTGGTGGACGCACTCACCCAGGCGGGCAAGCCAGTGAGCTATGCCAACATCGCCTCACCCCACGGCCACGACGCTTTCTTGCTGCCCGAGCCGCGTTACGAGGCCCTGTTTAGCGCCTTCATGACGCGCATCGCCCGCGATCTCGAGCTCGATCCAGACCACGCCACGCAGGGGGTTGCATGATGCGCGCCGATCTCGCACTGATTTACGATTGGGTAGCCGAAGGCGCCCACGTGCTCGACCTGGCCTGCGGCGACGGCGTTCTACTCGACACCCTCGCCCAGCACAAAAAAGTGACCGGCTACGGTCTCGAAATCGACCCTGACGGCATAACCGCCTGCGTTGCGCGCGGGGTCAGCGTTATCGAGCACAACCTCGATGACGGCTTAGGCTGTTTTCAGGACAACAGCTATGACCTGGTCATCATGACCCAGGCACTGCAGGCCCTGCGCCGTCCCGACAAGATGCTCGACGAGATGCTCAGGGTCGCCAACGAAGGCATCATCACCTTCCCCAACTTTGCCTACTGGCGCCACCGCATCCACTTGGGCCTACGCGGCTACATGCCAGTTTCCAAGTCGCTGCCCCACGCCTGGTACGACACCCCCAACATCCACCTCTCGACCTTCAACGACTTCGAGCACCTATGCCAGGAGAAGGGGCTGGTCATCGTCGATCGGGCGGTGGGCGTGGGTAACCAGCGCGGCCACTGGAGCTCGCGGCTGTGGCCGAACCTGTTCGGCGAGATCGCCATCTTCCGCGTTAGGCGACGCTAACCCGCACCGGTAGTCGCCGGTCAAGCGCAATGCTCACCGGCACGCCCGTTGCCCACTCCACGCGGGTGCCAAAGGCCATCACCTCGACGCCCGCCGCCGTCGCCGCTTGAAGCCCTGCGGCATAGGCGGGGTCGATATGCGCGGCGGGCGCCACATCATTGATGCCCTCGTGAGCGACGCAAAACAGCAGCACTGCCCGCTCGCCTTTGCGCGCCAGCGCTTCGAGCACGTGAAGATGTTTCAAGCCACGTGCGCTAACCGAGTCGGGAAAATAGCCGTGGCCATCGCTCTCCTTGAGCGTCACCTGTTTGACCTCGATATAGACCCGCGCATTGGGCGCTTCACTAAGCGCTCGCGCATCGTGTGGCTGCTGTTCCAAGACGAAATCGAGCCGCGCCTCACCGACACGCACCTCGCGACGGCAGTGGGCATAGCCCGCCAAGGGCGCGAGGCTGCTTTGGCTAAGCGCCGCCTCGACGATGCGGTTGGTCCGCCCGGTATGTACCGATACCGGCGCGGTTCTGCCATTGGCCTCTGGCAGCTCGATCAGCTCCCAAGTCCAGGCGAGCTTGCGTCGTGGGTTATCGCTGGGCGAAAGCCACACCCGGCAACCCGGCACGTTGACCGCCTTCATCGAGCCGGTATTGGGACAGTGCGCGACCACCTCACGCCCGTCATCCAAACGCACCTCGGCGAAGAAGCGCTTGTAGCGTCGCACCAGCGTGCCCGCTACAAGCGGCGGGTAGGCCAGCGTCATAGCCGCGCCACGAAGCGGGTAAGACGCGCAACCGCCTCCTCCAGCCGGGCGACATCGTTGGTAAAGGCGATGCGCACGTAGCGCTCACCGTCGCGCACGGCAAAATCGATTCCCGGCGTGATCGCCACGTTCTCCTCCTGCAGCAGGCGCTCGCAGAACGCTTGGCTATCGTCGCTGTAGCGCGAGATATCGAGCCATAGGTAGAAGGCGCCCTGTGGGGGCAAGTCGGGCGCAAGGCCCAGCGTGGCGAGTCCTTGCATGAGCACGTCGCGCCGAGTTTTGAACGTCGCCCGGCGTGCTTCGAGCAGCTCACGACACTCTGGAGTGAAAGCCGCTAGTGCCGCGTACTGCGCAGGCGTAGAGGCGGCCAAGAAGACGTTTTGGGCCAGCCGCGAAAGCGGCTCCACAGCGGCCTCGGGCGCGACCAGCCAGCCCAGGCGCCAGCCGGTCATGCCGAAGTATTTGGAGAAGCTGTTGACCACGAAAGCACTTTCGCCAAGCGCCAGCGCCGAGGTCGGCGCCTCGTCGTAGTTGAGCCCTTGATAGATTTCATCGACCAGGAGCTGGCCGCCGCGCGACGCGACCGTCTGCATCACCGCGCTCAGCGCCGAGGCGCTCAACGTGTGGCCGGTAGGGTTGGAGGGGGTGGCGAGCATGGCTAGGCGCGTCTCCTCGCGCCAGTGGCGCGCGATGAGCTCGGCATCGAGCTGCCAGCCGCTCTCGCGCGCGACGGCCACGGTATCGATCTCGGCTCCGGCCAAGGCCATGAAGTGGCGATTGCAGGGGTAGTTAGGGTCGGCCATCAGCACCCGATCGCCGCTGCCCACCAGCAGTTGGCTTGCCAACAGCAGCGCCCCGGACGCCCCCGGCGTGACGACGATGCGCGCCGGGTCGACGTCGGCCGCGAAGTGCTCGGCGTAGTGCTTGGCAATCGCGACTTTGAGCGCTGGCAGGCCAGTGGCCGGGGTGTAGCGGGTACGCCCCTCGGCTAGCGCCTGCTGCCCGGCGGCGATGATGGGCGCAGGGGTAGAAAAGTCGGGTTCGCCCACCTCCAGGTGAATGACGTCGTGGCCCTGGGCTTCGCGCGCCTGGGCCATCTCCAGCAAGTGCATGACACGAAAGGGGGCGACGCGATGCACCCGCGTATTTCCAATCATTGACGCTCCTCGGCTCGGGTCCCAAAGGTAGGCAGCATACTCTTATAGCCTCTAGGAACATGGTCTAAGACTCACTATTATGCTTGCAACGGCGCCGTCTTTCAGCTAAACAAGCATCCCTTTGGCGTGAGATCGTGAGACGAGTTTCATGGTCGATCAGCAGTCACTTACGTAAGAGGCAGTCCCATGCCAGTAGCGGAAAAGAAACCGGAAGCTTCCAAGTCCTTCGTCCCGTACGAGCCTGCAGCGGGCGAAGAGTATATGAACGAGCGCCAGCTTGCGCATTTTCGCCAGCTGTTGCTGGACTGGAAACAGGACCTCATGGAAGAGGTGGATCGCACCGTACGCCACCTGCAAGAAGACGCCAGCAACTACGCCGACCCTGCCGACCGCGCAACCCAGGAAGAGGGCTTCAGCCTCGAACTGCGTACCCGCGATCGCGAGCGTAAGCTGTTGAAAAAGATCAACGAGACTATCGAGAAGATCGACGAAGACGACTACGGCTTCTGCGAAGCCTGCGGCGTCGAGATCGGCATTCGCCGTCTGGAAGCACGCCCAACGGCAACGCTCTGCGTCGACTGCAAGACGTTGGCAGAACTCAAAGAGAAGCAGCTCGGCGGCTAAGCCCTTGGCGCCCACCGCATGACCGCTTCCGTAACGGGCACCCCAAGGTGCCCGTTTTCGTTTCGCCGCCAAGGACTTTCCATGCCGACCATCCCGCCCGCTGCTAAGCACCGCCTCTATCGCGGCCGCTTCGCGCCCACCCCCTCCGGCCCGCTGCACTTCGGCTCGCTGGTAGCGGCGCTGGGCAGCTACCTGGACGCCCGCGCCCAGCAGGGGCACTGGGGCGTGCGCATCGAAGACATCGATCCACCGCGCTGCCCGCCGGGCGCCGACGCTCTCATTCTGACCCAGCTCGAACGTTTCGGCCTCACCTGGGATGGCGAGGTTAGCTGGCAGTCGCAGCGCAACGACGCCTACCAACACGCGTTGGAACGCCTCGTGGCTGAAGGGCTTGCTTACCCCTGCAGCTGTTCGCGCAAGCAGTGGGCCGACTCCCCCATCTATCCTGGTTGGTGCCGCAGCGGCCTACGCGAGCCCGGCAAGCCCGTCGCCTGGCGACTGCGCAGCGACCTCGGCCCCCGCCCGGTAAGCTGGGACGACCGCCTCTTCGGGCTCACCACCTTTGATCCCGCCACCCTCGGTGACGTCGTGCTCAAGCGCAAAGAGGGCCTCTGGGCCTACCAACTAGCGGTGGTGGTAGACGACGCCGAGCAGGGCATTACCGACGTGGTACGCGGCGCCGACCTGCTCGACAACACGCCCTGGCAACTGCAGCTTCAAACGGCCCTGGGCGCCTTACACCCGCGTTATCTTCATCTGCCCTTGATCGTCACCGCCAGCGGGCAGAAACTCTCCAAGCAGAACCTGGCGCCACCGCTTGCCGAGGACGCCGAGGGCGTTCGTCGCGAACTTTATCGCGCCCTGGTCGCGCTCGACCAGGCGCCGCCCAAAGCGCTTGCAGCCGAGCCCCCCAAAACCCAGCTCGCCTGGGCGATCGAGCAATGGGACGCCGCCAAACTCGTAGCGCGCATGGAACGCGCGCTCGAAGAAGAGAGCTGAAGCCAAGGGAGGCGAAAGGAGATCCGCGATGTACGTCTACCGCTTGATGCTGTTTCTGGTATTTGGGGGCTACCTGCTCTCGCCGCTATTGATGAGCGGCTGGGGTGACCCCAGCGCGGCCTGGTACCGCCCTTTCGTCATCTGGGGTGGGCTCATCGCCCTTACCCTGTGGCTGGAACAGAAAAGGAAGCTCGATGAGCGTTGAACTTCTCGGCGTACTGCTCTTGGGCGGCGGCTATCTAGGGCTCTTGTTTCTCTGCGCTAGCGCGGTCGAGCGGGGCAAAGTGTCCATTCGCGTACTGCGCCACCCTATCGTCTACACCCTGGCACTCGGGGTCTATGCGAGCGCTTGGGCGCTCTATGGCAGCCTCGAATTCGCTGCCGAAGCGGGGTTTGGCTATCTCGCCTACTATCTGGGTGCGGCTGGCGCGTTCTTACTCGCTCCGGTGCTATTGGTGCCTATTCAGCGCATCACCCGCACCTATCAGCTCTCTTCGCTAGCCGACCTCTTCGCCTTTCGCTTTCGCTCGCGCTGGGCGGGCACGTTGGTTACGCTGATCAGCGCCCTGGCGGTGCTGCCGCTGCTCGGCATTCAGGTACAGACCCTCGGTGGCGCGGTCAGCCTGCTCACCCAAGGCCAAGCGGGTAGCAGCGTAGCACTCGTGTTCTGCGCGCCCATTGCCGCCTTTGCCATTCTCTTCGGCACGCGCCACGCCCACGCCCGCGCGCAGCCCGACGTGCTGCTCAGTACGCTCGCCGTCGAGTCCGTGGTCAAGCTCGCGGCGATGCTGGCGCTTGGTGGGCTTGCGCTGTGGCTCGTCTTCGATGGCCCGGCATCGTTACAGCAGTGGCTCGAAGGGCCGGGGCTCGCCGCCCAGGTAGCGACCACCAAGCTCGACCCGGCGCACTGGCGCACGCTTTTGCTGCTTTTTTTCGCCGCCGCCTTTTTGATGCCGCACCTGTTTCATATCACCTTCGCCGAAAACCTGTCGCGCCACACCCTGCTCCAAGCGAGCTGGACGCTGCCGCTGTTTCTGCTGCTGATGGCGCTGCCGGTACCCTTGATCTGGTGGGCGGCCCAGGCGAGCCAGGGCGACGTGCCGCTGGCGGCCTACGCCGCCTATTTCATCGATACCCACTGGTGGATCGGTGCCATTGCCTTTATTGGCGGCTTGGCAGCCGCCAGCAGCACCATGATCGTCATTGCGCTTGCGCTGTCGGGCATGGTGCTCAACCACATCGTCCTGGTGGCGCGCCCACCCGAGGCCCATAGCGATCTTTATGGTTGGCTGCTGTGGCTACGCCGGGGGTTGATCGTCGCCGTGGTCGTGAGCGGCTGGCTGTTCGATCAGTGGCTCAAACATAGCGCCGTGCTCACCGATTTGGGGCTGACCGCGTTCGTGGGTATCGCCCAGTGCCTACCCGGCATGCTAGCCCTGCTCTACTGGCCGGGCGCCAACCGCACGGGCGTGGTCGTGGGTTTGCTTGGCGGCGCGATCATCTGGCTCTGGGGGCTGTGGCTACCGCTGGTTACCGGCGTAACGCTGCCGCCGCTGCCCTATGCGCTATTCTTACCCCCCGATTCACCGCTGTGGTACCACACGGCACTGCTCTCACTGGCCGTCAACATTCTGCTCCTGATCGTCATTTCGCTGTTTACGCGCACCTCCGAAGGCGAGCGCTCGGCCGCCGAGGCCTGTTCGGTGGATGCGGTGATTCGCTCCAAGCGGCTACCGCTGGAGGCGGCGACCGCCGCCGACTTCACCCCGCACTTGGCCCAGGCCATTGGCGACGAAGCCGCCACCCGCGAGGTCGCTCGGGCGATGAAGGCGCTGCGCCTGCAGCCAGAAGAGCGGCGCCCCTACGCCCTGCGCCGCCTGCGCGACCGCCTTCAAGCCAACCTTTCGGGGCTGATGGGCCCATCGGTTGCCCGCGACATCGTCGACCGCTACCTGCCCTACCGCCACGACGACGCCCCGGCCACCGACGACATCCACTTCGTCGAGAGCCGCCTGGAGGCCTACCGCTCGCGCCTGACCGGCCTTGCCCGCGAGCTCGATGGGCTGCGCCGCCACCATCGTCAAACTCTGGCGCACTTGCCGCTGGGCCTGTGCGTGGTGGGCGATGACGACGAGGTCGTGATGTGGAACCAGGCGCTGTCGCAGCTTTCCGGCATTGGCGGCGACAGCGTCATCGGCTCGCGCTACGACAACCTGCCTGCCCCCTGGCCGACGCTTCTAGCCCGCGTGCTCGGCGCCACCCAGGCGCCGCTCTACAAGCAGGCGGTGACTCTGCACGGGCGCGACTATTTCCTCACCCTGCACAAAGCCGTATTGGATGGCCACGACAGTCGGGGCGGCAGCGTCATCCTGGTCGAGGATCACACCGAAATGAAATGGCTGGAAGAGGAGCTTGCGCACGCAGCGCGCCTGGCGTCCATCGGCCAGCTCGCCGCCGGTGTCGCGCATGAGATCGGCAACCCCATCACCGGTATCTCGTCGCTGGCCCAGAACCTGCGCTACGACACCGAAGACCCGGCGCTTTTGGAAACGGCCGATCAGATCCAGCAGCTTACTCAGCGCGTCACCCGCATCGTCAACTCGCTAGTGGGCTTTGCCCACGGCGGTCTGCCTAGCGCCGTGCTCGATGCCCCGGTGGATTTGGCGTTGATCAGCGCCGAAGCGCTGCACTTGATTAACCTGGCCCGCTCGGGCGAGGATGTGACGCTGATCAACACCTGTCCCGAAGGGATCATCGTGCGTGGCGACGGCCAGCGGCTCACCCAGGTCATGGTCAACCTTCTAAGCAACGCTCGCGACGCCTGTAGCGCCGGTGATGAGATCGTGATCAGCGCTGGCACTGGGGAGCATCAGGCCTGGTGGCGAGTGACCGACACCGGACGCGGCATCGCAGCCGACGTGCGCGAGCATCTTTTCGAGCCCTTCGTCACCACCAAGGCGCCCGGCGAAGGCACTGGGCTTGGCCTCTCGCTGGCCTATCAGATCGTCGCCGAACACCAAGGTAAGATCGAGGTGGCTTCGCCACCGCCGGACACGCCCTGCGGCACCGCCATGACGCTATGGCTGCCGTGTCATCAACAGGATGCCTCGAACGCCCATGCCCAGGATTCTCATCGTTGAAGACGAAGCCATCATCCGCAGCGCGCTGAAGCGTTTGCTGGAGCGGCACGATTATCAGGTCGAGGAGGCGGCGAGTGTCGAGGCCTGCGCGCCCTTAGAGCTCGCCGCTTTCGATCTCATCATCAGCGACCTGCGCCTGCCCGGCGAGCCGGGTACTGCACTCATCCAGGCAGGGGCCCCCGTGCCCGTTCTGATCATGACCAGCTACGCCAGCATGCGTTCGGCGGTCGATGCGCTCAAGCAGGGTGCGGTCGACTACGTGGCCAAACCCTTCGATCACGCCGAGCTGCTGGAGACGGTCGAGCGCATCCTGCATCAGCAATCCGTACAGCACGCCGAGCCGCCGGAGATCACCGTGGGCGGCGAGCGTCGCCCGACGATGATCGGCGACTGCCACGCCATGCAGGTGGTCTACACCCGCATTCGCAAGACCGCCCCGGCCGACGTCACCGTGCTGATCCAGGGCGAGTCGGGCACCGGCAAGGAGCTCGTGGCGCGCGCCATTCATCAGCAGAGCAAGCGTGTCGATGCACCGCTAATCTGCGTCAACTGCGCGGCCATCCCCGAAACACTGATCGAATCCGAACTCTTTGGCCACGAAAAAGGCGCCTTCACCGGCGCCAGCGCCGCGCGTACGGGCCTAGTGGAGGCCGCCGATGGGGGTACGCTGTTTCTCGATGAGATCGGCGAGCTGCCGTTAGACGCCCAGGCGCGTTTGCTACGCGTATTGCAGGAGGGGGAAATCCGTAAGATCGGCTCGGTCGAGACTCGCCACGTCAACGTCCGCCTGATTGCCGCTACCCACCGCGACCTGCGGGCACTGTCGAAAAGCGGCGACTTTCGTCTCGACCTCTACTACCGCCTCAACGTCATGCAGATCGAGCTGCCGCCGCTGCGCGAGCGCGAAGACGACGTACTCCAGCTCGCCGACGTGCTGCTCGACAAGGCGTGCCAGCGCCACGACCGCCCCGGCCTTCGCCTGTCGCGAGCGGCGCGCCAGGATATCCGCGACTACCCCTGGCCCGGTAACGTGCGCGAGCTGGAAAACGCGCTGGAGCGCGGCGTCATTCTCGCCGAAGGTCATCTGATCCATCCCGACGACCTGGGGCTTGGCCCTGTCACGCCTCGCCCGCGCCCGGCCAACGCCACCGCTACGCCAGAAGCCCTCGACGGCGAGAGCCTCAATGAAGACGACCTCTCGCTGGAGGACTACTTTCAACACTTCGTTCTCGAGCACCAAGAAAGCATGAGCGAAACCGAACTGGCACAAAAGCTCGGCATCAGCCGCAAGAGCCTTTGGGAGCGCCGCCAGCGCCTGGGCATTCCACGCAAGAAGAGCAGCCGCCGCCCCTAAATAAACGTACGGGGCGCTAAAAACTCAGCCTCGTTTCAAAGCCCCTAGCTGCCATTCTATCGCCCCACACGGTAGCGCTGCGACCATGGTCCAATAGCTCCAGACGGTAAAAAACGATCCATCTTCATAGCGCAAAATGCGGTGTTACCGTCCCACACAACGCTGCCCTGTGCATGCCTCAAAATGGGTAACACAGCGGCTTTCCAGGGTGTACCCATGCTCGCAAAAAACACATAAGAAATTGAATTAAAAATGAATAAAAAGAAATGGCATGCGCTCTGCAATATTTATAGCAAGAAGAACAAGCTGGGCTCGGCGGCTTCAATAACAACAACAAGATTCAAGCGCCTCCCCTTCGGTCACAACAAGAACAACAGGTCCGAAGCGAGACAACGGCACCAACAAGAACAACAGGCCCGGATCTCATCGCTTGCTGACACTGGGATAGCCATGGCTAACCAGTGGGCGAACAACAACAAGACAGCAAGCTGTCCCACGATAAGGACGCGACGTACGCAAGGCACTGCGCCCCAACAACAATAACGGCAGTGAAGGCGTGCACCCCGGAGCCAACAACAACTCACCGGGGAGAAAAAGTTCGCGGTTGGATTATTGTTTTGAATACGAGGCGGTCGGAAATAACGTACGCCGTACGCGTTTACTGACTGTGGTGCGTATTCAGGGCGATGCGCCATCATGAAGAAAAATAGCAGCAGGGATGCTGGTCGATGGCCCAATGAGCATGGGCTCAGAAGGTGATCGATAAGTTGCTTGAATTGCTTATCTTGTATAGGGGAGGCCCATTTGGCCTCCCCTTTCTGCGTCTAGTGCCAGCACGTCCCCGCGTTATGCGTTTCAGCCAACGCCACGAGCGCCGTGGTCTTGGTATAGGCGGCGGCATTGACGATCAACGCCTCACCCATGAGTAGATTGCGCGTTTCGAGCCGTGCACGAAGCCCGGTGTCAATGATCTCCTCGAAATCGGCGTTGTGCGCCAGCGACAGTACCCGGCGGTGCATCTCGATTCCACAGTAGGCCAGGGCGTCTTCACGAATCTCATCGAGTAGCGCTTGGCAGGCGACATCGCTGGCATGCTGTTGATCTTCGAACAGCGTCTGGGGAAAGAGAATCCCGCGCCGCTCAGTTTGCCAGAGGCGCTGAAACTCGGCGTCGAAGCTATCAAGACAGGCGGCGATCACCTCTAAAATCCAGCGCTGGTAAGCCGCAAGCTCGTCGGCGCTGCGGTGAGCGGGCTGACTGAAGTAGGCCATCAAGAAGTTGGCGACCGCCATGCCGAGATCGAAGGCCATGGGGCCATACTGGGAGAACTCGGGGTCGATGATGCGCACGCTCGCATCGGTCGCCATGATCGAGCCCGAATGCAGGTCACCGTGAAGCATGGTTTCGGTGTTGGCGGTGAACTTCATCAGCATCCGCTGTGCCTTGGCCTTGAGCGCGACGTTGCCGCGCAGGCGCGCTACGACCGCGGAAAGCTCCGGGGTGTGATGGTTCATCTCGGCGTCGTAATACGGGTCGGTGAACACCAGCGATTCGGTAATGGCGGGAATCGCCACGTTGCCCGAGAAGAGCCCGACATCGGCCTTCTTCTCCGGGCTTGGCAGCGAAAGCTCCGAGCCGCGAAAGGCCGTCTGCGCGCAGAAACGCCCCAGGGTCTCGCCAAGCTCGGCCACGCGCTCGCCCTTGATTAGCTTGCGGCGCAAAATGACGTGCGGGTAGAGATACTCCATTACGATCAGCGCCTGAGGCTTGTCGAAGTAGAACACCTCCGGCGCCACGCCCGGTGCGTAGCGCGCCTGACGCACCAAAGCGTAGTACTCGTAGTGAGCGCGGTAGAGCGGCAAACGCCAGCTCTCGCCCACCATGCGCACGTAGGGCAGCGCCTGCTTGACCACGACCGCACCCTGAGTGCCTTCGACGATGAACACCAGATTTAAATTGCCGTCGCCGACTTCACGGATACGCCAGTTGGCCGGATCTCCCCCCACGCGCTCGCTTACCGCGGGGATATCGCCTAGGCGTACGCCCAACGTCTCGACGCTCAAGGCGACATAGTCGCTGGCGCGTTGGGTATCGTTGGTCGCCTCGCCTGCCGTTGTGCTCTCGCGGCGCGAGGTATTTTGGCTCTCCACTGGGCTTTGCCCGGGACTCTGCCCTGAACTCTCCACTATGCGCTCCTCGTTCTGTAAGCTCGTTATCGGAACTCGTTGTAAAAGCTGTTCAAAATTCAGGCGTATTTGGCATACCGGTAAGGCAATGTCAAACCTCGCAGCGAAGAGGCCACCTTTGGCATGGTTTATGTCGATGACATGCAAGCACGACGCGGGCGTTTCACGCTCTGTCATATGCTCGCCGATAGCGACGCCGAACTGAACGCCATGGCCGCTCGGCTGGGCATCGATAGGCGCTGGCACCAATACCCAGGCTCCCCCAAGAGTCATTACGATATAAGTCTAGAGGATCGCGCCCGCGCCATCGCCATGGGCGCCCAGCCCGTGGGCCGACGCGAGGTGGCGCTGCTGCTCAAATCACGCCGTCAAAAGGCCAATAGATACCAGATCGGCGTCAAACACGACGGGCGGTGAGTAGCGCTTTTATTCGACCTCCTGGATCGCGAAAACGCTGTCACGTGACTGTAAGGAAACGTTCGTAGGCTAGGCGGACCTACCGCTATGGAGCCTCTTCCATGTTCGAACGTTCGCTCTCAACTGCCATTGCCCTTGCCGCCCTCATGCTGTCCGCCAGCGCCTCGGCCGAGACCCTCAGGCTCTATACCAGCCAGCCCAATAGTGATGCCCAACAGACGGTCGACGCTTTCCAGGCTTCCTATCCCGATATCGAGGTAGAGTGGGTGCGCGACGGCACCTCGCGGTTGATGACCCGCCTGCGCTCCGAGCTTGCTGCGGGTGTAAGTAGCCCCGATGTGTTGCTGATCGCCGATAGCATGACCATGGAGTCTCTCAAGCAAGAGGAGTTGCTACAGCCCTACGCGAGCCCCGAGCGCGACGCCTACGACCCCGAACTCTTCGACGCCGACGGTTACTACTACGGCACAAAACTGATCACCACCGGCATCGTCTACAACACCGGCGCGGAAGAGCGCCCGACGCGCTGGGCAGATCTGCTCGCTCCCGAATACGCCGGGCTCGTTACCCTGCCAAGCCCGCTCTACTCGGGGGCAGCACTGATTCACATGGCGGCCATCGAAGCCGACCCCGACCCCGACCTCGGCGATGACTACTACGCGGCACTCCACGCCAATCGCGCCGAAGCGCAAAGCGGTAACGGTGGCGTCTTCAACGCCGTGGCGGCGGGTACCAAGCCTTACGGCATCGTGGTCGATTTCCTGCCCATTCGTGAAGCCGCCAAGGGCTCACCGGTCGCGTTCGTCTTCCCCGAAGAGGGCGTCAGTGCGGTAACCGAGCCGGTCGCCATCATGGCCGGTGCCGAGAACATCGATGCGGCGCAGAAGTTCGTCGATTTCGTGCTCTCGCAAGAGGGTCAGGCGCTGGTCAGCCGTCAGGGCTACCTGCCCGCGCATCCGGACGTCGCCCCGCCCGAAGGCTTCCCGGCGCGCGACACTATCGAGCTGATGCCGGTAGACATCGCCACGGCACTGGACGGCGAAGAGGCCATGAAGCAGCGCTTCAGCGACCTGTTCGGCGGCTGACATGACGCCAAGCCTTTCCCACGGCAGCCAGCACCGCTGGCTGCTGAGCGCGCTGACGCTGGCCATCGTACTCTTGAGTCTGGCACCCAGCCTGCGCCTACTCATCGAAGCGCTGAGCGATTTGGCGCAAGGTGCCGAGGCGCCGCTGTGGCGCGTACTGCAATCGACAGCCACTTGGCGCGCGCTCTCCCACAGCCTTTACACCTCGACGCTGGGCATGCTGATCGCGCTCGCCCTGGGCAGTTTGTTCGCTTTCATCATTACCCTGACCGACGTTCGCGGCAAAGCGGCCCTGGTGTTCTGCTTCATGCTGCCGATGATGATTCCGCCGCAGGTGACCGCCCTTGCCTGGCTTCAGCTCTTTGGCCCGGCAAGTCCGCTACTCAAGAGCCTAGGTCTCGCCCCGCCGCTGGGCAGCCCCCAACCGCTCTACTCCGCCGAAGGGATTGCGCTGCTGCTGGGCATTCAGAGTGCACCGCTGGTGTTTCTTGGGCTGCGCACCTCGCTGCTGTCACTACCTCGCGAGCTTGTCGAGGCCGCGCGTATCAGCGGCGCTCGCCAATCCCAGGTATGGCGCCACGTGATTTTACCCGTGACCCGCAGCGGCTTGGTGGCGGGTGGCGCCATGGCGTTCATCTCCAGCCTAGGCAACTTCGGCATCCCCGCCATGCTCGGCATTCCTGCGGGGTATTACGTGCTACCAACGCTGATCTACCAGCGGATGGCCAGCTTCGGTACCCACGTACTGGCAGAAATGGCATCGCTTTCGCTGCTGATCGGTGTGTTGGCGCTCGCCGGTGTGGCGCTTCAGCAGCGCTGGATGGGGCGCAGCCGCTATGGCCTGGTGGGCCACAGCGGGCGAGCGCACGACTTCGCCCTGGGGCGCTATCGCGGGCTGGCTACGGCGCTGCTCGTGGCGCTGCTGTCGATCATTCTCGTTGCCCCGCTTGCGGCTCTTGCCACGAGCTCGCTGGTACCGGCGATGGGCGTACCGCTGAGCGCTGAGAGCGCAACGCTTGGCGCCTACGCCGAAGTCATCGGTCGCCAAGGGGCGACCTGGCGAGCCATGCGCAACAGTCTGTGGCTCGCGGGCGGCGCGGCGCTGGTGTTGATGCTCTGCTGTCTACCCCTGGCCTACCGCCTTCAGCGCCTGCCGCCGCGCCTGCAAAGCGTGACGCTGAGCGCTATCGAACTGCCCTACGCGCTCCCCGGCGTAGTACTGGCGGTGGCCTGCATTCTACTGTTCGTACGCCCGCTGCCGCTGATCGAAGTCACCCTCTACGGCACGCTGGGACTGATTTTCATTGCCTACCTAGCGCGCTTTTTAGTGGTGTGCCTCAAGCCGGTCGCGGCGAGCTTGGCTCAACTCGACCCCTCGCTCGAGGAGGCCGCGCAGTTGGCGGGCGCAGGCCCCTGGCGGCGGCTAATCACCATCGCCTTACCGCTGGTGGCGCCAGCGCTGTTCGCCGGGGGACTGTTGGTCTTTTTGCTGGCGGTCAACGAGCTCACGGTCTCGGCGCTTTTATGGAGCGCGGGTAACGAAACCCTGGGCGTGCTCATCTTCAACCTCGACGAAGGGGGCGAAAGCGTGCTCGCCGCCGCGGTCTCGATGCTGGTGGTCGGCTTGGTCGCCGCGCTGATGCTGTCGCTGAGTCTGCTGGCCCCGCGTCTACCCAAAGGAGTGGTGCCATGGCAGGACTGACCATCGAACGGGTCACCAAGCACTTTGGCGATCATGCTGCCGTCGACGCGATGTCGCTTGCCATCGAACCGGGCGAATTCGTTGCCCTTCTCGGCCCGAGCGGCTGCGGAAAGACGACGATGCTGCGCATGTTGGCTGGGTTCGAAGCGGTGAGCCAGGGCGAAATCCACCTGGGTGATACGCTGCTGGCAAGCGCGACGCAGCATACCCCGCCTGAGGCGCGCAACATGGCGATGGTGTTTCAATCCTACGCCCTATGGCCGCACATGAGCGTGGCCGATAACGTCGGCTACCCACTCAAACTGCGCCAGATACGCGGCGCCGATTATCAGCGCCGCGTGGCCCAGGCGCTCGACCTGGTAGCGCTTGGCCCTTACGCTGCGCGTACGCCTCAGGATCTTTCTGGTGGCCAGCGTCAGCGGGTCGCGCTGGCACGGTGTCTGGTCACCGACCCTGCCGTGGTGCTGCTCGACGAGCCGCTAGCGAATCTCGACCGCCACCTGCGTGCCTCGATGGAGCATGGCTTCGCCGATTTTCATCGGCGTACCGGCGCCACCATGGTCTACGTCACCCACGACCAACACGAAGCAATGGCACTGGCTGACCGTATCGCCGTCATGCGCGCCGGGCGCTTGGTGCAGTGGGCCACTCCCGAAACGCTCTACCGTCGACCGCGCACGCCCTGGGTGGCGAGCTTCATCGGCCAAGGCAGCCAGCTAATGCTCGGCGCTGGCGCCCCGGGGCAGCACGTTGCAAGCACGACCTTGATGCAGGGGCTGCACGCCCCCGAGCATCAGCGCACCCACACCGTGCTGGTGCGCCCCGAGCACGTTTACATACACGCAAACGCACCAACGTCTCAGGATCTTACCGCCCGCGTCGAGCGCCAGACTTTTCGCGGCGAGCGCTTCGAGGTACACCTGCGCTTACCCGATGGCGTAGCACTCATGGCCTATCACCCCGAAGCACTGCATGAAGGCCAGCAGGTCGGGCTAACGCTTACCGAAGGGTGGGGCCTGGAGGCCGACACATGAGCGCGACCATCACCTGCCTTGGCGGTTTTGGCGGCAAAGGCGCGGCGGCGATTCTCATCGAGACCGACGGTAAGCGGCTGCTGCTGGATGCCGGTGGCGCGCTGCACCCTGGTGAAACGCTGACCTGGGCCCAGTACCTTGATGAGCATGCGCTCGATCTAGATGCCGTACTGATCAGCCACGACCACATCGACCATATCGGTGGCGTGGACAAGCTTGCCCCCTCGGTTCCGATCTACTGCACGCCGCTAGTGGCCAAAGCACTACCGCCGGGGCGCGTCTGGCATGCCCTACCCGAGCGCGGCCGCTGCCAAGTGGCAGGCGTTACCGTCACCACCGGGCAAGCGGGGCATTCGCTTGGCGGCGTGTGGCTGCACTTGGCGGTGGCAGGCGGCATTTTCTATAGCGGTGATGCCTGCTTCGAATCCAGGGTTTACCCCTTCGATTCTCCGCCGCCCGCGCGCTTGGCGCTGCTCGATGCCTCCTATGGCGCCTACGATACGCCGCAGCGCGACTGTCTGACGGCCATCGAGACACATCTCAAGCATCCACTCGCGCTGCCGGTACCGGCGAGCGGGCGCGCGCTAGAGATGGCCCTATGGCTTGGCGAAGAGGCCGACCGACGCTGCCTTGGCCTAGCCATCGCCCCGGTCATCCGCGCCCATCTGGCGACACTGCTGACGCTTCCTGAAACGCTGCGGCGACCGGGTGTCACACCTGCCATCGAGGCCCTGCTGGCGCACCCCGATGCGCCCCATCCGTCGCTTTATCTCTTCGACGATCACGACGATACCGCCGCCATGTGGCCTCGGCACCGTCTCTTGCATACCGGCTACCTGACGCCCGCACGCTGCGCCGAGCTCGCCGCAGGGCAAATATTTTTGCAGCGCTGGAACGTGCATCTGCGCGCCTCACACCTCGTCGCGCTGGCCGATGATCTGGGCGCCGACGTCGTGGTACCGCTCTTCACATCGCTTGACGAACCGAATACAAGCGTATGGCGTCATCTGTTGGGCAGACGCTTTACCGCTCAGCGCACACTATCACTGCCTCATTCACACCGCCCTTCGCTCACCTCTTGGAGTATGGCATGACCGCTACCGTCATCGTCGATGTGGATGGCACCCTGGCCGAGTTTCATCCCGACACCGTGCATCACTGGGTGCTCGGCCCGATCAAGCAGTGGGATCCCTTTTTTGCCCATATGGCCGAGGCGCCGGTGATCGAGCCAGTCGCGCGGCTGGTCAAGCTGCTCAAGGCGCAGGGGCAGCAGATCGTCATCTGTAGCGGTCGGCCCGATACCCATCGCGCACATACCCAACAGTGGCTAGTGCGCCATGAGATTCCTTTCGACGCCATGTACCTGCGCCCGGACGGCCACGATCATGTCGATGACGAAAAGGTCAAAGAGGCGCTGCTCGCTACCATGCGCGACGACGGCTTCGAGCCCTGGCTCGTGCTCGACGACCGCGACGCTGTCGTCGAGCAGTGGCGTGCGCTCGGCCTCACCTGCCTGCAGTGCGCGCCGGGAGATTTTTAACCTCACTTTTTAACCCCACGCGCGCCAACATCGATATGCAGTCGATTAGCATTTCGACATTTTGTGGTAGGGTAAGGATTACCGCGCTCGTAAGAGTCGCCATCACGCCTCACTGCACGCTGCTCGGCACAGCGATTGGCGCCGCGCCGCTCGAGGCTTAGGTAACCGGCATAAGGAGCTTTGCCTTGACTACCCCCTCTACCGCTGACGGCGCGCTTTCCGTCGCCGAACTCCACCGCCTGATCACCGCTTCGCAAGGCGATGAAACGCTTGTGTGGCCGGATGCCGACATCACCCTCGATGAGGCCAACCAGACGCTGGTGTTTGAACTTCGTGACTACGGCAACCTCTCACTGACACTGTCGCGCAGTGATAACGAATGGATCGCCATGACGCCCATCGTCGCCGTCGATAGCGTGAGCAACACCACCGAGCTCAACGACGTGCTGCTGCGCCAAGGCCTTGCGCTTCCGCTCGCCTCGGTGGGCATCGTCACTTTCGATGCGCGTGACTACTACGTCGCTTACGGACAGCTCTTCGGTGACTCCAAACTCGCCTCGATCTGCGCCGAGCTGCATGCCACTGCCAGTGCCGCCATGGAAGTGGCCGAACTCATTCATGAACACTTTTCCTGACCGGAAGGAGCCTTCCTATGCTGAGCAAGATCATGACCGCCCTGCGCGGCAAAGCCAACGAAACCGGCCAGGCCATCGTCGACACCCAGGCGCTGCGTATTCTCGATCAGGAGATTCGCGACGCTGAGCAGAACCTCAAGGCCTCCAAGACCGAACTCGCTCGCCTCATGGGCCAGCGCCAGGTGAACAGCAACAAGGCCGATACGCTGGAAGCCAAGATCACCGAGCTCGAGCAGAGCGCAGAAGCAGCGCTGGATAAAGGCGAAGAGCAGCTAGCCATCGAAGTGGCCGAGCGCATGGTGGCACTGCAAAACGAGCTGGACGCCGAGCGCGGCATCGTGAGTGAGTACGACACCAGCATCGAGAGCCTGCGCGGCGCCATTCGCAGCACCGAAAACCAGCTGCGCCAGCTCAAGCAGCAGGTCAGCGTGGTCAAGGCTACCGAGTCGGCGCAAAAAGCGCAGTCCGCCGTGGCCGCGCGCCACTCGGGTCAAAGCAGCGCCATGAACAGCGCCGTCGAATCGCTCGAGCGCATCCGCGAGCGTCAGCAGCTCAACGCCGCCCAAATGCAGGCCGCCGAACAGCTGGCCGCCGATGAGAGCGGTTCGAGCCTGGACGCGCGCCTGAAAGCGGCGGGCATCGGCGCCAACGAGCGCAAGGCCGAGGACGTACTCGCCCGCTTGAAGGCCAAGAAAAACTCGGCGCAGAGCTGAACGCGCTAGCCGTGGCATAAACCAGCGGTTACGCATCGCTTGGCCGCCGTGTGGCGCCCGCCCCTCTGGCGGGCGCTTTGACGTTGATGACCAAGGGGTGCCCCGCAGGAGAAGACTCCATGTTCAAGACACTGAAATCGCTCTTTCGCGCCCAGACCGAGCGCCCCGAACCCGCCCCATCAGAAGCCACCTTTGCCGCAGGATTGCCGCTGGGAATGGCGCCGGAGCTGTTCGAAGGGCTACGCCTGGATGGCCGGGTCCGCGTGCGTCTTGCCAGCCTTGCCGCCTATTCCGATACGCTGTTTGCCTGGGATAGCGATAGCTACCGTCACATCGCCGCCGTCGGCCACGTCGATTTGGGCCAGGGATCGCATTTGGTGCGCTTTTATCTCGACAACGACACCTGGATCCAGGCCAACGTCGAACACCAGCAGATACTCGAGTACAAGCTCTTCGATTTCTATCGCGTTGCCCACCTCTCCGACGTCGAGTTCGACCAGTTGATCAACGCAAGCGACAAGAAAGCCGACCAGCCCGGTGCGCAAACGCTCACCCTCGAGGCCACCGATGGCTCGGCGCGCCGCCCAAGCTATCAGCGCGTGTGGGGCGATGCGGCAAGCCTGTGGTCACCGCCGGTGGTGCTGGAGGAGCAGGTGACGACCACCGAGCGTATCGTCCCACGCCACGTCACCCACCACGCCATGCTCTACGAGCGCCCCATCGAGGGTTCCGAGCGCATGGAGTACGTGCTGGTTAGCGCCGAAGACGATGGCGAGGGCGGCTTCATGCGGGTCGACAACCTAGGCGTTGATATTGCCTCGGTCGATATCGACGCCGTCTGATACACTTTTTGCCATCCACCGACTGCCAAGGATGCACCGACCATGCTCGACTACCTGCAAGGGTTGCCCCACTTCTTCGCCTACCTGATCGGGGCGCTGATACTGCTCGCCGCCTTCATGTACTGCTATAGCCGAATCACGCCTCACAACGAGTGGAAACTGATTCGCGAAGGCAATACGGCCGCAGCACTTGCCTACGGCGGCTCCATACTCGGCTTTACCCTGCCGCTTTACAGCGCCATGGCCAACTCGGTCAGCTACCTCGACTTCACCCTATGGGGGCTGATCGCCTTTGGCGTGCAGTTGGCAGCCTTCTTCGGTCTCAAGCTGTTCTTGAAACAGCAGGGCGAAAGCCTCTCGCTACACATTACCGAAGGGCACACCGCCTACGGCATCCTCGCCGCCAGCGTCTCTCTCGCGGTTGGCTTGATCAACGCCGCCTCCATGACGTGGTAAGACGTAGAGGCCTGGAGCAACGAGATTAGGAGCAACGCGATGTCGACCCCAGACAACACGCCCCACCTGCCCCGGCGCAAGCGCAGCGCCCGCCTCTCTTTGGCGATGATGGGCGCCAGTGCCTTTGGCTTGAGCGCCTGCGGCCAGCCCGAGCAAACCACCGATGTCAGCTTCGATAGCCCGCGCAGCTACCAAAGCGTGGACGAGTGCGTAGCCGCCAACGTCTATACCCAGAGCGCCTGCGAAGATGCCTATGCGTCGTCGCTCGAACAGGTGCCCCGCTACACCTCGATCGAACAGTGCGAAGCCGAGCACGGCGAAGGCGCCTGCGTGGCGCCAACCGAAGAGCAGGCCCAGATGGCCACTGGCGGCAGCGGTGGAAGCTGGTTCATGCCTGCGCTGATGGGCTACATGGTGGGCAACATGATGTCGCGCACCAGTCGAGGCGCGACCTCTCAAGGGCTCTATCAGGAGCCGGTCTACCGCAACCGCCAGAACCAGGGCAACTGGAACGCGGCGACCAATCAGGCCAGCCAACGCATCAGCCAGCGCCAGCAAACCATGCGCAACCAGGCTACACAGAACCGTCAGGCCACCTCGCAGCGCAGCGGCTTCGGTTCGCGCTCCTCGGCGCGCGGCGGCTGGGGCTCGTGAGGCAGGCACTTTCATGCTGAGAATCGACGTTAGCGAGCGCCCGCGCTGGAAAACCCTAGCTCACGAGTTGGGGTTTCATTTTCATACCATCGACGGCGAGCCTTACTGGAAGGAGGACGCCTACTACCAGTTCACCCTGGAACAGGTCGAGCGCGACATCGAAGCGCCCACCGAAGAGCTTCATGAGATGTGTCTGGAGCTGGTCGATCGGGTGTGCCACTCCAACGCGCTGATGCAGCGCTTGGCGCTGCCCGAATTCATGTGGGATACCATTCACGATTCCTGGAAGGCGGGCCAGCCCCACCTCTATGGCCGCATGGACTTCGCCTACGACGGCAGCGGCCCGGCCAAGCTTTTGGAGCTGAACTACGATACACCCACCTCGCTCTACGAAGCGGGGTTCTTTCAGTGGGTATGGCTCGAGCAGGCCATCGAGCAGGGACTCATCGTACGCCACGCCGATCAGTACAATTCGATCCAAGAGCGCCTGATCGCAGCACTCGCCCATATTGGCCAGCGCCTGCCGGAGGCCACGCTGCATTTCGCCTGTATCAAGGACAACCTCGAAGAGCGCGCCACCGTTCACTATCTTCAGGACATGGCGGTACAGGCGGGGCTCAAGGCGCCGTTCATCCACATGGAGGAGATTGGCTGTCGTGCGGACTGCGACTACTTCGTCGATCTCGACGACCGCCCCATCAAGGCGCTGTTCAAGCTCTACCCTTGGGAAGTGATGGCCGACGATGCCTTCGGCGAGGCCGTGCCCCAGCACACCACGCACTGGTTCGAGCCGCCGTGGAAGGCGATCCTCTCCAACAAGGGGATCTTGCCGCTGTTATGGGAGCACTTCGAAGGTCACCCCAACCTGTTGCCTGCCTTCTTCGAAGAGAAAACGCCCACGCCGCTGGCGCCGGGCTGGGTGCGCAAACCCTTCTTTTCACGCGAGGGCAGCAACGTCGAGTTGATGACCCCGGCTGGCGAGCGTGAAGCCGTTGACGGCCCCTACATCGACAGCCCCTGGATACGTCAGGCCTACCATCCCATGCCGCGTTTTGGCGCACGCCATGCGCTGATCGGCAGCTGGGTGGTCGGCGATCGCGCCTGCGGCATGGGTGTGCGTGAAGACGTTGGCCGCATCACCAAAGACTCCTCCTGCTTCGTTCCTCACGCCATCGTCTGAGCCCACACGGCGTTAACCCGCTTCAGGCAACGCGTGCGGGCTCGGGCGCAGGCGCTACGGGCGCAGAAAAGACGAAGTGGCGCCCGCCAACCCAATGCAGCGGCTCGGCCAAATGCACTTCGCGTGGGCGACCGTCGACGAGCTGAAGCAGATAGTTCTCGCTTTCGGTGGGGTGCCAATGGGCAAGCAACTCGAAAGGTGCCTTGGGAGAACGGCGGTAGGCGAGCACGCCCGTCTCCGGGGTGATGTAGAGCTCGATGACCTGGGCCACGCCCTTGGCGATCAGCGTGCGGTAGGTGTCGCGATCGAGCGGCTCGGTGACCACAGCGGTAATGTCGACCGGCAAACTCGGCAGGCGCTGGGCCAGGGCGCGCCAGCCCTCTTTATGGGTCACTAGCACGTCGCCCGCCTTAAGCTCCCACAGCGCGTTGGCGTGATCGAAGAGGTTACGGTTGCGCCAGCCCGCCACTTGGGGCAACAGCGCCCCGAGCATGAAGCCAGGTACGGTTTGATAAGCCAGCCAGCTCACCAGCGTACGCTCTTGGGAACGCTCACCCTGTATATCCCCCATTAGGGCGGCGAGCGCGCGCGCTTCTTGGCGCAGGGCATCGGCTTCGTGGCGATACTGCCGTTGGAGCTGCTGGCTAAAGGCGCCGTTTGCCACCAGATCGAAGAGTTTGAGCTCGACTACCTCAGCGGCATCGCTGATCGTCGTGGCCCACTCCTGCAGCATCAGAGCCGTATCGGGCATAAGCGACGTATCGCTCAGACCAAACAACTGTTGCACCCGTTGAGAAAGGGCGGCGCGCTCCGGCGTGCCCACGCTGGGCAGGGTATCGCTGCGCGAGGCATCGCACAGCCCGGACAGTGCGCGCAGTACGCGCATGACCGTAGGGGCAGTCAGTGACAGCATTTGGCGGGCTTCCTTGGTAATCATTATCGCTTCCTTTGGCTGCCAAGATACGTTCTTGTATCACTTCTGTCAAAATAATCGATCGTATAAAGGCATACTCAAAACATCGCCATATACAGAAAACATATTGTTATAAAAAGAAAGACATCGGCGACACAGGGCAGTTTTCGCCTCATGGCGACAGGGTGAAACATCTTTCATCATTGTATAAGTTTGTGACGTTCGTATGACGCGTGAAGCGCTCCTTGATCCCGCTTGCGAAGATTAGTTATCGAGTTGATCGACAACACTGGACAGAACCTTCGAAAGCCGCTCAAATCGAGGTATAACGACGTTTTACTCTAAAGCGATGGCACCATACTGCGGCCGGCTGCCGCCATCGTTTCGCCCTGTTTGGAGCCATGCGGATCATGAACCTGCGTTGGAACACCCTGCCCTTTCGGCTACGCCTTTATCTCTCCCTTGGCACGGTGCTGGTACTGGCCATGCTGGCCGCGCTCTACTGGCAGGCGCGCAGCCACAGTAGCGAGCGCCTCGACACCCTGGTCGAAGATGCCCTGCCCGCCCAGGTCGAAAGCTTGGCTGCCCATCTATCACTGAGTTTGAGTCCGGCGTTAGCGCTTTCCGATAGCTTGGCCAACAACACCTATCTCGAGCAGTGGGTCGCCGAGGGCATGCCGCTTGCCGAGCGCCGCGCCATGACCGCGTATCTACAGCGGCTGATGGCACAGCTAGACACTGAGCTGCTCTTCATTGCTGCCCGCGTCGAGGGGCAAAGCATCTATCTGCAGTACCGCGACGGCGCCTTACAGCAGCGCACTATGGGCCCGCGCGGCGGCGATGACGACTGGTACTACCGCTTCACTGAAAGCAACCGGGACTACGAGCTCAATCTCGATGCCGATTCCTTCTCCCAGGACGAATCCTTCGTCTTCCTCAACTTTCGCAGCGACACCCTAAGCGCCGACGGCCTGCCGCTGGTAGTGGCCGGTGCGGGGCTCGATCTCTCCCAGATGGCCGACATGATCGAGGAGTTCAACCTCACCGGCGTCGGCCGCGCGGCGCTGCTCAATGCCGACGGCGAATGGATGGTGGGCAGCGACGAAGCGGGCAACTCGACCACCGGCACTAGCGTGCCGCTGGCCCTGTCGCCCCAGACCGGGCTACAGGTCCAGGAGGTCGAATACGACGGCCAGACCTATCTCGTTGCCACCCGTTGGCTGCCGGAGATTGACCGCTATCTGATGATCGAGCTGAACAAGGACGACTACCTCAATACCATTGGTGACAGCCTGTTGGCCTCGGCCGGCGCCGTGCTGTTGATTCTGTTGATCAGTTTGATCGTGCTCTACCCGCTCACCGGCAGCCTGATTCGCCCGTTGACCCAGCTACAGCGCCAGCTCAAGGACATCACCCAGAGCCTGGATCTTTCGCGCCGGGTCGAGACCGACGATCAGGCCGAGGTCGGTGATTTGGCACTCCAGACCAATGCCCTGCTCGAACGCCTCTCCCGCGCCATTGCCGCGGTATCGCATAACGCGGCGGCGCTGGCCACCGCCGCCGATCAGCTCGCGCGCACGGCAGGGCTCTCCGGCATTCAGCAGGGGCGCGACGTTCAGCAAGAAGCAAGCCAAACCATGGCCGCTGCGGTCGAGGAGATGGCCTCGTCGGTGGCCGAGATCACCTCGACCATGGAGGAGCTTTCTACCTCCTCCACCCAAATTGCCGATCACTCACAGTCGGTGGTCGATGTCGCCAATCAGACGCTCGAACGCAGTCGTAAAGGCAGCAATGCCATGCAGCGGCTACAAACGAAGATGCACGACATCCGTAGCGACAGCGAACAGAGCCTGGCCGAGATCGTGACGCTAGGAGCCAAATCCAAGCAGATCAGCAAGGTCATGGAGCTGATCAACAATCTCGCCGCCCAGACCAAGCTGATCGCCTTCAACGCCGCGCTCGAAGCTTCCAGCGCCGGTGAAGCGGGGCGGCGCTTTTCGGTGGTCGCCGGTGAAATCCGCCGCCTGGCCGATAGCGTCACCGACTCGACCCAGGAGATCGAAGGCCATACCGACGAGATTCAAAACGCTATTAACCGCTTGGTAGTCGCCTCCGAGAAGAGTGCTGCGTCCATCGAAGAGGGCGTCGAGGCGAGCAGCAGCACAGGGCAAGATCTGGAAGCGCTGGTCAAGGCAGCCAGCCAAACCAGTAGCGCCGCGCAGCAGATTTCGCTGTCGACCCAGCAGCAGAAGACCGCCAGCAACCAAGTCGTGCTGGCGCTACGCGACATCGACACCGTCAGCACGCGCAACGCTCAATCGGTGCGTAACATCACCGATATCAGCGAGGAGATGATCAAGATGTCCGCCGAGCTCAGCGAGCTGGTGCAGGAGTTTACCGTGGCGCCAGCAAAGCCCCTAAATAAGCCCTTGGAAAAGCCCTTAAGCAAGCCCTCCTCAGCGGAGACGAAGCGCGATGCGCCACGACGCTAGCGTCTCGCCCCTACGCGTACTGATCGCCGATGACAGTGCCCTGGTGCGCGACGTGTTGCGCGCCATGCTCACCCGCGACGGCGAGATCGAAATCGTCGGCGAAGCCAGCAACGGCCTCGAAGCCGTGGAGATGGCGCGCCAGCTCAAGCCGCAGCTGATCACCATGGATCTCACCATGCCGGTAATGGACGGCATGCGCGCCATTGAAGAGATCATGCACACCAAAGGCGTGCCGATTTTGGTAATCAGCGACCGCGCCGATGCCACTACCGCCTACGAGGCACTTGAGCTCGGCGCTCTGGAGGTGATGCCCAAGCCGTCGCTCGACAGCGACGATAGCGACCGGCTGATCGAACGCGTGAAGCTTTTGGCAGGCGTGGCGGTCATCACGCGCCTGCGACGGCGCACGGAGGCGCTCACCGCCCTGCCCGTATCGTCGCCAAGCGCCTTCAGTGCCTCCCCCCAGGCCCATGCGCCGCGAAGCTTCAAGCGCGTCGTCGCCATCGCCTGCTCTACCGGCGGGCCTCAGGCGCTGGTGCGGCTACTTTCGGCGCTGCCCGCAAGCTTTCCTGCGCCCATCGTCATCGCCCAGCACATAAGCCACGGTTTCATCGGCGGCATGGCGCAGTGGCTGGCGTCGCTTTGCGCCATGCCCGTGCGCGTGGCCGAAGCGGGCGAGCCACTATGCCCCGGTCACGTCTACCTCTCGCCGTCGGAGTGCGACCTGACTATCGACGCGCATCATCGGGTAGCCCTCAAGGCAAGCCCCGCCGAGGCCATCTATCACCCTAGCTGTGATGCACTACTCGCCAGCGTGGCCGAGGTTTACGGCCGCGACGCCATTGGCCTGATTCTCACCGGCATGGGCCGCGACGGCGTTAGCGGCATGCGCGCCATCCATCAGGCAGGCGGCCTGACGCTGGCTCAGGACGAAGCAAGCTCGGTGATCTTTGGCATGAATCAGGAAGCGCTCAAAGCAGGCGCCGTGCGCCACGTGGTTGCCCTCGACGAGCTCGCCGAGCGGCTTTTGACCACAGTGCAGTACGGCATCTTCATGGAGCCCTCTTCATGAATACCCTGACGGCGTTCAAACACTGGATCCACTCCCGCTGCGGCCTGCAGCTCGAAGGGCTCGCCGAAGAGCGATTGATGCGTGCCATCGAAGCCCTGGCTCAGCGCTTTCCCGGCCAGAGCCATGCGGCGCTGCTCATGCGCCTGCAAAGCGACGATGCCCTATTCGAAGATTTCGTCAGCCACCTGACCGTCAACGAGACCTACTTCTTTCGCGAGCCCGAAGCGCTCGATTGGCTCGCCAAGCGCTACCTACCCGCTTGCCTAGCCCAGGTCGAGCGGCCGCTTCGCGTGCTCAGCGCTGGCTGCTCATCGGGCGAGGAGCCCTATAGCCTCGCCATGCTGCTGCTCGAGCACCTCGGTGAGCAGGCCCCGGCGCGCGTGACGATCACTGGCGGAGATTTGGATCAGCGCGAGCTTGCCAAGGCGCGAACGGGCCTCTACGGCGGCATGGCCTTTCGCGCCACGCCGCCGGATTTAAAAGCGCGTTACTTCACCCCGCAGGGGCAGCGCTTTCGTCTGGCCGAGCCGCTGCGCGAGTGGGTCGACTTCGTTCCCCTCAACGTATTGGCACCCGAGGCATCAGCGTTTGCCGCGCCCTTCGACGTCATCCTCTTTCGCAACGTGTCGATCTATTTCGACGCCCCCACGCGCAAGCAGATTCAGCGTCATCTCAAGGCGCTGCTGGCCCCCGATGGGGTACTGCTATGCGGCATCACCGAGATTATCGGCAACGACCTCGGCGTGCTAACGCTCACCAACGACCAGGGCATTTTTCATTTTCGTCACCCGACCAGTACGCCAACGCCCGATAGCGAGCGCGCGCCCGTTGCTGCTCTGGCGGACCCCGCACGCGTTTCATCTTTCGTGCCTGACGCGGTACCAACGGCGCAGGCGGTAGCGCCCGATACCGCGCCGCAGGCATCCGTCGCGCCGCTTTCGCTGCCCTGGGACGTGCGCTTGCACAACGCCCAAACGCAGCTCAACGCCAACGACTTCGACGCCGCCGACAGCGCCTTTGCCGCGCTTCTCGCCCAGCAGCCCTGGAGCGTCGATGCGCTGGTGCTGGCAGGGCTTGCCGCGCGCTGGTGCGCGCACCCCGAGCAGGCGCTGGCGCATTTCAAACGTGCGATCTACGTCGCCCCAGACTGCTGGCCCGCGCACTTCTACCTGGCCGAGCTCTATCGCCAAGGCGAGCTTGCCGACGTGCCGCTACAGCGCCAGCGCAGCTACGCGGCCGTCGTGCGTCTGCTCGAAGAGACGCCCGCAAGCGTGGGCAGCTTCAGCGTCGTGGCTCCGCCACTGCCGCCGGGAGATGCGCTGTTTCTGGCACGACGTCACCTTATGGCCGACGCCGTCGCCCAGGGGGCTCACTAATGCCACTGGATATCAGCCGCTTTATCCGCCGCTTCATCGAAGAGGCCGCCGATCACCTACCGCGCCTGCGCAGGGGTATCGCCGCGCTGGAGCAAGGCAGCGCCGACCCCGAGCGCATCAATGAGCTGTTTCGCGCCGCGCATACCCTCAAGGGGTCGTCGCGCATGCTCAAGCTTGCGCCCATCACGGCCCTTGCGCACAGCACCGAAGAGCTCTTGAGCGCGCTACGCGACGGTAACCGCGAGGCGACTCCCGAGATAACCAGCCTGCTCTATCAGGCAAGCGACGCCTTGGCCGGGCTCGTCGATGCTCTGGCAAGCGATCTGGACCCAACCGCCCTACCCGCAGCCGACCCCGCACTATGCCAGGCGCTCGAACAAGCCGCTGGCAGTACGCCCGCCGCGCCCGACCCTACGCCCGCGATGACAAGCGCCGCCCCTGCCGTGGCGCCAGCGCTTGGTACGGCAACATCCGCTGCCTCCGCGACGCCATCGTCACCGACGGGCACCACTCGGCCCGAGGCGCTGAAGGAGGCACATGGCCTACAGCTCAGCGATACCGTACGCGTGCGCATGGAGCGCCTCGACGACGTCATTCGGCTCATGGGCGAAGTGCTCTCAGGGCATCATCATCTGCACTCGCTGGTCGCTCAGGCCCAGGCGCTGAGTGCTGCACTGCCCCCGGCGGTGCAGGAAGCGCAGCGCGCTTTCACTCGCGAGCTCAAGGAGAGCGTCAACGCCCAAGATGCGCTGATGAACGATCTCCACGAGCGTGCCTTGCAGATGCGTATGCTGCCCCTGAGCGTAGTGTTCGATCCGCTGGCCAGCATGACCCGAGAGCTTGCCCAGGCGTTGGACAAGCGCGTGGTGTGCCGCTTGCGCGGCAGCGAAATCGAGCTCGATCGCCAGATGATCGACCGTCTCTCGGAGCCACTCATCCACCTGCTGCGAAACGCCCTCGATCACGGTCTCGAAACCAGCGAGGCGCGCCTAGCAGCGGGTAAACCCGGCGTTGGGCAGATCAGTCTCGAGGCGTGGCAGGATGGCGGCTGGGTCGTGATCGAAATGCGCGACGACGGCCAAGGTATCGACGTCGAGGCGATACGCCAGAAAGCCCGCACCCGCCAGCTGGTCGACGAAGAAACGCTGGCGCTGATGAGCGACCAGGAGGTGCGCGAGTTGGTGTTTTTACCGGGCTTCTCGACCAAGGCGATGATCACCGATTTCTCTGGTCGCGGCGTGGGCATGGACGTGGTCAAGCGCACCGTCGTGGACGAGCTCAGCGGCGACTTGAGCCTAGCGAGTGAGCCAGGCCAGGGCACCCGTTTTACCCTGCGCCTGCCGCTCTCTTTGGCGATGATGCGCGTGCTGCTGGTGAGCGTTGGCCAGATGACGGTGGGCGTCACCGCCTCTTTCGTCGCCGAGCTGGTGGAGTCGTCGGCCGACGCGTTCATCGATGCCGCCGGGCAACCCACGCTGATCCTGCGTAATGAGTTCGTCCCCGTAGCGTCGCTCGCCGAGCTGCTCGACCTGCCCGCCGTGGCACCGGGAAAGGCCACCCAGCTTTTGCTGGTGCTGCAACAGCGCCAGCAGAAACTCGCGCTGATCGTGGACCAGCTGGTGGATGAGCGCGACATGGTGATCAAGCCGCTGCCCGTACACCTGCGCCATCTGCCGCTGGTGTCGGGTATGGTGACTCAGGGCCGTAATGCGCTGGTCAGCCTGCTACACGTACCGGCGCTGTTTGAGCTTGCCAAGCGGCGCACCCAGCCGCTGATGAGTAGCGAAAGCGAGCAGGTCGAGAGTCCGCGTATTCTGGTGGTCGACGACTCGCTCAACACCCGCGAGATCGAAAAAGACGTGCTGGAGGCCTGGGGCTACCGAGTGGCGCTGGCGGAAAACGGCCGTGACGGTCTCAAAAAAGCCCTCGCCGAGCCTTTCGATGCCGTACTGACCGACGTCGAAATGCCCGTCATGGACGGCTTTGCGCTCACCGCGCGACTGCGCGAAAATGAGCACTACCGCCACCGGCCCATCATCATCATCACCTCACGCGAGAAGGAAGCCGACCGCCGTCGCGGTATCGAAGTGGGCGCCGACGCCTATATCGTCAAAGGCACCTTCGACCAAAACAACCTGGTGGATACGCTCAAGGCGTTGCTTGGCTAAAGCCAAAGCCATCCTCGACGCCACCATCGCTACGCTCTCACGGGAGAGCATCAGGAAAAGGGGCACTGCATGCGCATACTAGTGGTCGACGACGACTCCCTCGCCGGTGAGATGACCGCTGCGGTACTCGAAGAGCAGGGCCACACCACCCTCATCGCCGACGACGCCATGGCAGCCATCGAGCTACTGGAGCAGCACGCCGACATCGAGCTGATCGTCAGCGACATGCACATGCCGCTGGTCAACGGTATCGAACTCGCCGAGATGCTGCGCGAACAACAGGTAACGCTGCCCTTCATCCTGCTCACCGGCGATACCCCAACGTCGGCGCTTTCGAGCCACCCAGCGCTTGCCGCCTGCTTGATGAAGGATGCCGCGCTCATGGACACGCTCGCCAACGCCATAGACGCTACGCGGATATCCTGATGGCCGACGCCACGCTACAAGAGAAACTGGCTGGGCTACGCCAGCGCTTTATCGACCAGCTCCCCGCCCGGGTCGCTCATACCCGCGAGCAGTGGGCGCAGAGCCAGACGGATAGCGCGAGCGAAGCGCGCCTGGCGCCAGAGCTTCACCGCTTTTTTCATAGCCTCAAGGGCACCGGGCGCACGCTGGGTTTCGAGCGCGTGGCGCGCCTTGCCGAACAAGCAGAGAGTTTACTCAACCAGTCCACGCCGCCACATGACGTAGAGCTTCGGATCAGCCAGTTGCTGGCCCAGATCGAGCTAGAGCAGCAGCGGTTGGCCTCGGTCAAGGGCCAGCGACAGGCGCTCAAAGCGATCCAGAGCGTCGAGTTTACCCCTGCCCCCCAGGTGCTACGCAGTAAGCGCCAGCGGCTGATCTATCTGTGCGACGATGAGCCCGAGCAGGTGAGCCAATTGGTTCATCACCTGCGCTGTTTCGGGCATGAAGTGGTGCACTTCGCCGAGACCGAAGCGTTTTTCAACGCCGTGCTCTCACGCCGCCCCGATGCGGTGGTGATGGACGTTCACTTCCCCCAGGGCGATACCGCCGGTACTGAAACGCTGACCAGCCTCAACCGCCTGACCGGCGAGTCGCTACCCTCCATCGTGCTCTCGGCCCATGGCGACTTTCACTCGCGTTTGAGCGCCGTGCGCGCAGGCTGCAACGGCTACTTCACCAAGCCGGTCAAGCCACTCGATTTGATGCTCGCTATCGACGAGGTGACCACGCCGGTCGAAGAGGAGCCCCTGCGCGTGCTGATCGTCGATGACGAGCCCGAGGTCGCGGCCTACCACGCACTGCTGCTCGAGCAGGCTGGTATCATCGTCGAACAGGTTTACCACCCGGCGGAGGTACTCGGGGCCATGGCCAGCTTCGTGCCCGACTTGCTGCTCACCGATGTCTACATGCCGGTCTGCTCCGGTGAGGAGCTGGCCAGCATCATTCGCCAACAGCCAGAGTACGTCGGCCTGCCGATCATCTACCTGTCGAGCGAAACCGACAGCCGCAAGCAGCTTTCGGCCATGGCGGCGGGGGTCGAGGCCTTCATCACCAAGCCCGTCGAGCCTGAGGAGCTAGTGTCCGCCGTGCGCCTGCGCGCCGAGCGGCTGCGCCTTTTACGCTCGCTGATGACCCGCGACAGCATGACCGGGCTCTACAACCACAGCACCACCACCGATTTGATCAATAAAGCCTTGGTGCAGGCCGACCGCGACGACGCCGAGCACGCGCTGGTGATGCTCGATATCGACCACTTCAAGGCGGTCAACGATACCCACGGCCACCTCGCTGGGGACCAGGTCATCATTACCCTGGCGCGACTTCTCAAGAGCCGTTTTCGCACCTCCGATATCATCGGCCGCTACGGCGGAGAAGAGTTCGTGCTGCTACTCAAGAACCTCGACGGCGAGCGCGCCATGACGCTGGTCGACGAGCTGCGCGAGGATTTCTCTCAGGTCGATTTTCACGCGGGCAGCACCCACTTTCGCTGCACCTTCAGCGCCGGGATCAGCGCCTTTCCCCTTCAGCCCTCGACCGAAGCGCTGCGCCTGGCCGCCGACCAAGCGCTTTACCGCGCCAAACATCAAGGGCGCAACCAAGTAGTGCTCAACCGCGAGGTGGACGATGAGTGACGATTCCAGTGCCAATCAGGATATCGATGCCCTGTCGCTCGACGAAGCACTCGCCGCGCACAGCGACGACGGCCGCATCGTCGATGTCGAGGAGCCCACACAGCAAGTCGTGCTGTTCCGCTTGGGCAACCAGCGCTTTGCTCTGCCCGGAAGCGCAGTGCAGGAGATTCTCGGGCGTGATCAAGAGGTTTATTACGTACCGGGGCTGCCCGCCTCCACCGAAGGCGTGATCCACCTGCGCGGCGCCATCGAGTCGGTCATTCGCCTGCAGCCGCTGCTGGGCCTACCCGCTCCCTCCGCTGCGCAAGGGATGATCCTGCTGGTCAAGGGCGCAGGGCTACGCAGCGGCGTACGCATCGATCACCTGGACGACGTTTGCGCCATGCCGCAAAGCGCCTTCAAGGACGCCCCCGATACGCTGCCGGAAGCGCTTCACCCCTTCGTTGCCGCGCTGCTTCACGAGAATGATGCCCGCGATGCCACCGCGCTGCTCGATGCCGATGCGCTCATGGCCGCCTACCGCGCTGGCCAGGGCTGATTCATGGGTCAGGTTGCGCTGGTGAGCTTCTCGCTAATGGGCGCACGCTACGCCCTGGAGGCGAGGCGCGTTCTACGTATGGATGCTCACGCTTCGCTCGAACGCCGGGTAAGCGCCGCCGAGCTTCTGACGTCGGCAACGCCTGCCGCGAGCCGCTCCCTGCTCTCGTACCTACCCGCGCGCTGGCTTACCCTGCGCGATGGCGAAGGCTTCTGGCAGTTGGGCGTCGAAGGCGGCGTTCAGTTCGACCGCTGGCCCGCCGAAGCACTCTTGCCACTTCCCCCGCTCGTGATCGCTCGCTGCCAACACCCGGGCCTTCGCGGCGTCGCCCTCGATGCCGACCGCCCGGCGATGTGGCTGCTCGACGCCCAGCAGCTAAGTCCCAACAGCTCAGTCCTAACAACTAAGTCCTAACAGCTAAGCCCTTCCGGCGCCTAACCGCCTAGGCTTGTAGTCCTAGGCTTGTAGCCATAGACAAGCGACAGCGTCGCCTTTGGCAACCGTCTGATGCGGCGCAATCACCGCGAGAGCATCCGCTCCCACGCAGGAAGAGAGCACCGACGAGTCCTGATCGGCAAACGCCGTTGCCGTGATGCCTGCCTCATCGAAGGCGAGCGTGACACGCATGTAGTGCTGACGCGGCCCAGTGGTGGTGTCGAAGGCCGCCGTGGCGACAAGACAGGGCAGCGATGCCAGCGCCGGGCAGCCGAGCAGCGCCCCCATTAGCGGGCGCAGAAATAGCCAAGCGCCAACGAAGCTCGACACAGGATTGCCAGGCAGCCCGACAAAGCGCGCCGCGCTGCCGTCTTTGCGCAGAAGCCGCCCCAGCGCCAGCGGTTTGCCTGGGCGAATGGCCAGACGCCAGAGATCGAGCTGACCAAGGGCCTCGAGGGCGCCCTTGACGTGATCCTCCTCGCCCACGCTAACTCCCCCCGTAGTGATCACCACATCGGCCTTTTCGGCAGCGCGCGCGAGCATCGAGCGGGTGGTCGCGGCGTCATCAGGTATGCTATCGAGCTGGACGATCTCGGCGCCGAAGCGTTCGAGCAGACGCTTGAGCATCGGCCGGTTGGCATTGTAGAGCTGGCCAGGGGCAAGCGGCTGGCCCGGTTCGATGATCTCGTCGCCGGTCGAGAGCAAGGCCACGCGTGGCGCGTGGCGCACCTGTACCTCGGTCACGCCCTGGCCCGCCAAATGCCCAAGCGCTGCCGCCTCGAGGCGCACGCCCGTGTCCAGAAGCGTTGCCCCACGGGCCACGTCGCGAGCGCGGCGGCGTACGTTGTTGCCTGCGGGAACATCGGCGGGAATCAGCGCCCGCTCACCGTCGCGCTCGACCTGCTCCTGCATCACTACGCAGTCGGCCCCCGGCGGTATTTCGCCGCCAGTGAAGATCCGCGCGCAGCTGCCCGGTGCCAGCGGCGTCGCCGCCACGCCCGCCGCAATGCGCTGGGTCACTGGCAGCCACTGCCCGGCATCGCAGGCGCGCAGGGCATAGCCGTCCATAGCACTGTTGTCGAAGGCGGGCACGTCACGCTGCGCCATCACCGGCTGCGCCAATACCCGCCCGGCGGCAGCCTCAAGGGTAATACGCTCTTCGCCAAGCGGGGCGACATCGGCAAGCAGTGCGGCCAAAGCATCGTCGATGGGAGCCAGATCAGCCATGTTGGCCTCGCTCGGGGATGACCAGGTTGGCAAAATTGCAGGGCCGGTGGCGGCTATCGAGCTGTTCGGCGAGAAGCGCGTCCCAGCCGGTGCGGCAGGCACCGGTGGAGCCTGGTAGGGCGAAGATCACGGTGGCGTTGGCCAGGCCGCCGACCGCGCGGCTTTGGATGGTGGAGCTGCCGATCTCATCGCCGCTGAGCTGGCGAAAGCGCTCGCCAAAGCCCTCGATCGTCTTGTCGAAAAGAACGCAAAGCGCCTCGGGCGTCGAGTCGCGCCCGGTAAAGCCGGTGCCGCCAGTAGTGAGCACTACTTGAATATCGGGATCGGCAATCCACTGGGCAACCACGGCGCGAATGCGGTAGACGTCATCGGGCACGATGCGCCGCTCGGCGAGTACGTGCCCGGCGGCGGTCAAGCGCTCGATGAGCGTGTCACCAGAGCGGTCGGTGGCCTCGGTGCGCGTATCCGAGACGGTGAGCACGGCGATGCGCAGGGGAATCAGCGTCTCCATGCCCTACTCCTTCGCCTTGCTGGCTTGGCGCGCCTCGAAGGCCGCCAACTGCTCGGGGGTCGCTTGCGGCTGGTAAAGCGTCTTCCACTCGGCGTAGGGCATGCCGTAGACGTACGTTCGCGCTTGCTCGTAGTCGAGGGTTTCGCCCCGCGCCTCGGCCGCACTCACTAGCCACTTGGAGAGGCAGTTACGGCAGAAATCCGCCAGAATCATCAGGTCGATGTTCTGCACGTCCTTGTTGGCGTCCAGGTGTTCGAGCAGACGGCGAAACGCGGCGGCTTCGAGTTCGGTTCGGGTGGCATCGTCGAAGTGTTCCATCAAGCCTCCAATGGCGAGTGAGTGCGCAACGCAGCGCTATGTCGAGCATAACAAAAGACGCCGCCCGAGACGCTCTGCTAGGCTAGTTCGAACGCCGATTACCTCGAAGGAGGTAGCGCGTCCAAGGCATCGACGCGGTATCCTCGACGCGTCTATCGCCTCTCTTTTTGCCGTTTACGGAGACCTGCCTATGCTCGCTACCGCCGATCTTACCGGCGTGATTCTCGCCG
>NZ_JAJISC010000010.1 GCF_024790395.1 Halomonas dongshanensis | reverse complement strand
GCTGGCAAACTCGACGTTCAGCTCGAACGGCGTCGAGAGCGCTTCGCGGTGGGTAAAGCGCACCACGGCGGTCTCCTCGGCGCCGGGCAGGGTCAAGGTGAAATGCACGCCGGTGCTCTCGATCATGGTGCCGCTCCCTGGTCGTTATAGGCAATGAGAACGACTCAGGGTAGCGGCTTGGCGTCACAAGGCAACCCCTTGAGGGCAAGTGTCTACAATGGCTTACAGCCATGTAAGAAAAGGCTTACAAAATGGATAGCCAATCTCTTACAAAGGTAACGTTGTGTGTTGTTAACGTTTCAAAAAGATAACCAAGCGCCTGTAATGAAAGCTAGCGTGGTGAAATCGCCCTACCCCATCACGCCCTACCCCATCAGCTCACCGATTTCGGCCGCCTATCGCCTTCGAGGAAGTTGGCGGTGAAGACGGCTTTGCCGTGGGTGTCGAAGGACCACTTCATGACGTCGGCCAGGGCGGCCATGACCGCGTCGAACTCGCCAAACACCTGAGTGCTCATGCGGTTGGGGTGAACCTCCAGACCGCTGGCTTCTAGGCGGGCGACCACGGCCTTGACGACGGGTTTGTAGTCATCGGCTAGCGGGTAATAGCTCAGTTGAACGGAGAGATACATGGCGAGGCTCCTTAATGCTCTTTTCCTTATGCTCTTTATAGTGAGATTACGCTTTGGCGACGCGTGGCTTCGCTGCTAGACGTTCCCAAGCGGCCAGAATGGCGGCGCGGGTTTCATTGGGATGTTCCATGGGGAACATATGCGAGCCGGGTACGCGGCTGACGTTCAGGCCACGGCGCTCTAGGCGCTTGATGCGCGAAGGGGTCAGCAGATCCGAGCCTTCGCCTGCCACTACCTCGACCGGCACGTTCAAACGCCCAGGCAGGCGCGAGAGGTGATCCGGCAGGTGGCGGAAGATAGCGACCTCGATGGCGGTATCGAAGGTGAGTTCGGCTCTGCCGTCGTCCAACAGCCGCGTACCCGATTCAATGTAGTCATTCAGCGCCTCGGGGGTAAAGCGACGAAACAGCCCCCGGCGGCGCAGCGACTCCGCCATCACCTCGCGGCTCGGCCAAACGCTGCGCCGCCCTAACGTCTTTCCAGCCGGCGTGACGCGGTCGACGAAGCCAAAGCGCTTGGCCGCCTTCATCGCCCAGGCATCAGGCCCTAGCATCAGTGGCGGGTCGAGCATAATCACTCCGCAAAAGCGCTCGGGGCGCTTGGCGGCGGCCATGGCCATGAGCGTCCCCCCCAGCGAATGGCCAACGCCGAGCACGGGCGCGTCCTGGGCAGGCAGGTGGCTCAGTAACTCTTCGACCAGATTGGCCCAATTGTGGTTGACCGGATAATCAGGGTGGTGGCCCAAGCGGTCCAGCGGATGCAGCTCGAACTCGGCGGCAAGCGGTTCGAGCAGGCTCTTGTAGCTCGCTCCGGGGAAGCCGTTGGCGTGGGCGAAGAGCAATGGCGTACGTGAAGACGGAGATGATGAAGACATGGCAGCGGGCGGCTCGCTGTTGTTGAGATGGTTTTTGAGATAATAGTTGTTGAGATAATCGTTGAGATAAATGACCGTCTAGACGATGAGGCGGCTATCTATCACACGGTCGTTTAAATGTAGCCGTTTTTGCCTCGGCTGCGAAGGGCGTCAATGGTGCTGGCTCATCGCAGTGACATCAAAAGAGCGTCAGTTGGGTATGCGGCGGCACTTCGGCCAACCGATACCCTACGCCCAGTAAGCGCACCGGGCGCTGCCCACGCGCCCAGCCGACGTTCAAAAGTGCCTCGAACTGCGCCTGGTTGGGGGCAGGGTCGGCGTGCTCTACGGTCGTTTGGGTGAAGTCGTTGAACTTGACCTTGACCATGAGGCCGCGAATGGCGGGCGGCGGATCCAGCCGGGCAAAGCGGCGTTCGAGATCGGCTAGCAGCGTGGGTAGCTCGCGCTGGCAAGCGGCAAGGTCGGGCAGGTCCTTGGCGTAGGTCTGCTCGGTGCTCACCGACTTGCGCTCGCGGTGGGTTTTCACCGCTCGCTCGTCGCGCCCATAGCTAAGCTCGTGTAGGCGCTTGCCAAAGCGGCCAAAATGCTCCACCAGCTCGGTCAAGGGCCAGGCGCGCAGGGCTTCGCAGGTGTGAATATCCATGGCGGCGAGCTTTTCGGCGGTGCGAGGCCCTACGCCATGTATCTTCTTCACCGGCAGCGGTTTGACGAAACTCTCGATCTCATCGGGGGTGATGACGAAAAGCCCATCGGGCTTGCGCCAGTCGCTGGCGATCTTGGCGAGAAACTTGTTCGGCGCCACGCCTGCCGAGACGGTAATGCCCACCTCGCGGCGCACCCGCGCGCGAATCGCCTCGGCCATGCGCGTGGCGCTGCCCTTGAACAGCGTAACCTCTGAAACATCGAGAAAGGCTTCGTCCAGCGAAAGCGGCTCGATCAGCTCGGTCACGTCGCGATAGATGGCAAATACTTGGCGCGCCGCTTCGCGGTAGCGCGGCATGTCGCCACGAATGACGGTGAGGTGCGGGCAGCGTTTGAGCGCCTGGGCCATAGGCATGGCCGAATGGATACCGTACTTTCGCGCCGGATAGTTACAGGTCGCCACGACCCCGCGCTGTTCCACGCTGCCGCCAATTGCGATAGGAATGTCCGTGAGCGCGGGATTGTCGCGCATCTCGACCGCCGCATAGAAGCAGTCGCAGTCGCAATGGATGATCTTGCGCACGGGGCCGGGCTCACCTCACAAGCTGTAGAATAACAAACTGTAGATAAAAACAGTTTACCACAGCCATAGCCGCTTAAACCGTAGGCTGTCCAACTCTCAAGTGCCGCAAAACGTACGCAGCACCTGTTCGCTCTGGGTGGCAGGGGCCGCCAAACGACGCGCCGCGGGCGTATCGTCGAAGGGGTTGGTGACCACGGCCAAGAGCGCATGAAAGGGCGCAAAATCCCCATCGTAAGCAGCATCGATCACTTCCTGAACGCGGTGATTGCGCGCAATGATGACCGGGTTAACGGCGCGCATAGCCTTATGGCGCTCGGCATCGAGAGGCGCATCATCGAGCCCCAAGGCATCGCACCAGCGCGCGAACCAAGGGGTGAATGCCTCGGGCGCGGTGGTCAGCGCCAGCAAGTCGGTTTCGGCGTCCCGCGTGGCGGCGTGGCGGGTGAGCGCATCGAAGGTGGCGGTGAGATCCATTCGCCCGGCGTGCATGAGCGCTTCGAGTTCTTCCGTCAGCGTATCGGCGCGCTCGCCCTCGCCTTCCATAAGGCCAAGCTTGGCAATACGCAGCGCTTGGCGCTCGCGGGCAAAGTGCATCTCGAAGCCGCGAATCACCTCGACGGCCTGCTCTACCGCCGCATCGCCTTCGGCGTTCATTAGCGGCAGCAGCGTTTCGGCAAAGCGGGCTAGGTTCCACTGGGCGATGCCGGGCTGGTTGGCGAAGGCGTAGCGTCCACCTTCATCGATGGAGCTAAAGACCTTCTGCGGGTCGAACTGTTCCATGAAGGCGCAGGGGCCGTAATCGATGGTTTCGCCGCTGATGCTGGTATTGTCGGTGTTCATCACCCCGTGAATGAACCCAAGGCTCATCCACTTGGCGATGAGGGCCGCCTGGCGCTGGGTGACCGCCTCTAAAAGGCCAAGGGCAGGGTCTTCGGCACCGTCGCGAAGGTGAGGATAGTGGCGCGCGATGACGTGATCGACCAGCGCCTTTAGCATGGCCTCGTCACGCCGCACGGCGGCGTATTGGAAGGTGCCCACGCGCACATGGCTGCTGGCCACGCGCGTTAGCACGCCGCCCGGCTCGGGACGCATGCGCGCAACGCGCTCGCCGGTCGTCACGGCCGCGAGCGAGCGTGTCGTGGGCACGCCAATCGCCGCCATCGACTCGCTCACCAGGTATTCGCGCAGCACCGGACCAAGCGGCGAGCGGCCATCGCCGCCACGGGAAAACGGCGTGCGCCCGCTCCCTTTGAGCTGAACATCGCGGCGCTGGCCGTGGATATCCACCACTTCACCCAACAGCAGCGCGCGGCCATCGCCCAGTTGGGGCACGAAATTACCGAACTGGTGCCCCGCGTAGCCCAGCGCCCGAGGCTCGGCGCCCGGCGGCAGCGCATTGCCGCTAAACCACTGCGCCAGGGTGGCATCATCGGGGCGTGCCTCTGCGCCCAGCTCTGCGGCCAAGGCGTCGTTGAACGCGATCAACTCAGGGCGCTCGACCGCCGTGGGCGAGCAAGCCGCCCACAGCGGCTCGGGTAGTTCGGCGAACTGATGCTCGAATGTCAGCACGGTGTTACTCCGCTTTGCATAATGGGATCTGGCTAATACCCTAGCAGTTGGTTCACGCAAAAGGCGATTTCATGCGGCATGCTAGCGACGCTTCGATACACTCTTCCCTTGCTTCAGTGCATCCTCCCTTACCACGCGCTTTCTACGACCGCGATACTCTAGCCGTTGCCAACGCACTGCTTGGCTGCTGCTTGGTACGCGATACCGGCGGTGAGCCAATGGTGGCGAGAATCGTCGAGACCGAGGCTTATCGCGGCTCGGAAGACTCCGCCTGCCACGCGCACCGTCGCGAAACGCCTCGCACCCGTGCGATGTTCGGCCCGCCAGGCCACGCCTACGTTTATCTGGTCTACGGCATGCATTGGCTGCTGAACGTGGTGACCCAGCCCGAAGGCAGCCCTTGTGCGGTACTGATTCGCGCGGTGGAGCCAGTGGGCGGCGAAGCACTCATGCGGGAGCGTCGCCCGGTTGCGGCTAAAGCGCTGTGCAACGGCCCCGGCAAACTCACCCGTGCCCTGAGTATCGACGGCTCCCTCTACGGTCACGATATGACCACGCCCGATACCCTCTGGATCACCGCCGGTGAAGCGCCCGAGCGCGTGGCGCGCGGCCCCCGCGTGGGTATCGACTACGCCCAGCCGCATGACCGCGATGCCCCTTGGCGTTTGTGGATCGAAGGAAACCCGTGGGTATCCAAGGCGCGCTAGCCGGGGCGCAAACACGCCAGCGCATGCTCCAACACTGGCGTAAGCGGCGCGCGCCATTGATGGCTGAGCAGCGCATCGGCACGGGTAACGCCGAGCGAGAGCGAGGCGATGGGCAGCCCCATGGCATGGGCCTCGCGGCAGAAGCGGTAGCCGGAGTAAACCATCAGCGAAGTACCCACGGCGAGCACGGCCTTCGAACGCGCCAGCGCCGCTTGCGCAGCCAAGCGCCGCTCGGGCGGTACCACGTCGCCGTAATAGACCACATCGGGTTTCAAAATGCCGCTGCAGCGCGGGCAGGGGTAGATTTCGAAGGTGCTAAAGTCAGTTTCTAGATCGGCATCGCCATCGGGGGCATGAGCGGCATCCAGCGCGGCAAAACGGGGGTTCATCTGCGCCATTTCGGCGTGCATGGCGTAGCGCATCATGCGGTAGCCGCAACGCATGCAGCTCACCGTATCTGCGCGGCCGTGCAGGTCGATCACGCGTTTGGATCCCGCCCGTTGGTGTAGGCGGTCGACGTTTTGGGTCACCACGGCTTCGACGAGCCCTTGCGCTTCGAGCGCGGCGAGCACACGGTGCGCCCCGCCCACCGGCGCCTGCCCCATCGCTTTGAAGCCGATCAATGCCCGCGCCCAGTAGCGTTGGCGTACCGCTTTTGAGGCCATGAAATCGCCGTGCTGAACGGGCGGTGAACGCTTCCACTGCCCATTGGCATCGCGGTAGTCGGGAATGCCGCTGTCGGTGCTTACGCCCGCGCCGGTAATCACCCAAAGGCGCGGATAGCGCGTAATGAACGCGGCAAGCTCCTCACCGGCCCGGATGATGTCGTTGCCTGCATTATTTACCTGGGTCAACTTCTTCCCCTGGGTAGTCGTATACTATTTCAACGATACTGTAGGACACGGGCGACGCCAATCCGTTACCCCAACGAGCTTTCAAGGAGCCTCTCATGCAACGGGATCACGATATCGTCATTGTCGGCGGCGGCATGGTGGGCGCAGCACTCGCCGCACGGCTGGGTCAGGCGGGCAAGCGCGTTGGCCTGGTGGAGCGCGGCCAGCCGCCGAGCGCGCCTGAAGGCGATTTCGACCTGCGCATCTCGTCGCTCAATGCGCGCTCCCTAGACTTCATCGAGGCCAGCGGTGCCACGCTTCCCGCCGAGCGCTGCTGCCCATTTCGGCATATCGAGGTGTGGAATCAGGAAGGCAAGGGACACAGCCTTTTTTCTGCCAGCGACAGCGACCTCGACCAGTTCGGCATCTTCATCGAAAACCGCGCCCTGCAGCATGCGCTGTGGCAGCGCTTAGAAGCGCTACCTACCGTTACCTGCTACACCGGAACGGCACCGCTTTCCACGTTGGTGTCAGGGCGCGCGCGCTGGGTCGAGCTGGACGATGGCCAAACGCTGAGCGCGGCGCTGGTAGTCGGCGCCGACGGCGCGCGCTCACAGCTGCGCGCTCTAGCAGGCATCGACGTGACCACCCACGACTACCACCAGCGCGCCATGATCATCAACGTGGAAACCGCCCTGCCCCAGCAGGATGTCAGTTGGCAGTGCTTTACCCCAACGGGGCCTTTAGCCATGCTGCCGCTGCCCGGCCAGCGCGCATCACTGGTGTGGTACGATCACGCCGACACCACCCAAGCCCGCGAAGCGCTCGACGACGAGGCCCTAAAAGCCGCCATCGAGGCCGCCTACCCCGAGCGTTTAGGGGCCATCACACGCATCGTCGCCCGCGCCAGCTTCCCGATCAAACGCCAGCACGCAAAGCGCTACATCGGCAACCGCTTAGCGCTGATCGGCGATGCCGCCCACGTCGTTCACCCACTAGCCGGACAAGGACTCAACATCGGCCTTCACGACGCCGACACCCTGGCCGAGCTGATTCTAGAGCAGCGCGACCCCGGCGCCTCGCTCGCGCTGCACCGCTTCGAGTGCCAACGCCGCCTCGCCAACCAAGCGATGATCGCCGCTACCGACAGCTTCCACCACCTGTTCACCGGCGCCAAACCGCTGCGCCAGCTGGGCGACTTGAGCCTACACATCGCCGAGCGCCTGCCGTTTGCCAAGCGGTTGATGATGCAGCAGGCTAATGGGTTTAGTCCGTTTAAGAGGCGCTAGCTTTTTTCTAACAGGCTATGAAGATGAGTAGCGCAAGCGGGGTATTCCAAACGCTTGCGCTCATGATTGCAGGCTTATTGGGCACTTCTTAATGCGGTGAGCCCAACCCCGGCGGCTTGAAAACCACCATCGACCGCAATCGTCTGCCCCGTAACGTATCCTGCTTCCGAAGAGCATAAAAACGCGATCACCTCGGCGATTTCCTTTTCCTGGCCAAATCGATTGAGGGGAATGGTTTCAAGGTAGCTTGCTTTCATTTCGGGCGCGGCTTCGACTAGCTTCGCTAAGAGCTCCGTCTCAACGGGGCCTGGCGCTACGCAGTTGGCCCTTATGCCATACGCGCCTAGCTCCATTGCTTGCTGTTTGGTCAAATGAATGACGGCAGCCTTGGATGTGCCGTATGCGGTTCGTAGTGTGCTGGCACGCAGGCCAGCGATGGACGCGACATTCACGATTGCCCCGGCCACCTCTTTCATCAGCGGCGTAAGGGCCTGAGTGACGAGAAACGCGCCATCCAGATTCACCGACATTATTTTTTTCCAAGTGTGGAAATCCGTCTCCTGTATCGGGTGAAGCGACGCGATGCCGGCATTATTGACGAGCGCATCGACCCGGCCGTATTGGCGCGCGATGGTCTCCGCCATCGCGCTGACAGCATCAGGATCGGAAACATCACACTCAATGGGCAGAACGCCGCCGCGTGCCTGGGCCAAGTCGTTAGCAACCGCGTAGCTCATATCAACCACGACAACGTCATACCCTTTCGACAGAAAAATATCGACAGCGGCCAGCCCAATTCCTCTCGCGCCACCGGTTACAACGGCAACTTTATTAGCGGTCATCTAATACGCTCCTTACATTATTATTCGCCGATCAACACCATGGATATTTGCGGAAAAAATGCCACCAAGGCGAGGCCTACCAAGCAAGCGCCAACACAGATCAAGGTTCCTCGCGCTATTTTTTCAATCGAAAGCCCGGTTACATTTGCAGCAACGTAGAGGTTGATGCCGACGGGAGGTGTGATCAGTCCAATGGACAAATTGATCATTACCAAGACGCCAAACCAAACAGGATCCCAGCCCAGTTGATGGACCATTGGCAGAAAAACCGGTAATGAAATGAACATGACCGTTACCGCATCCATGAACATGCCAATAATCAACAGAATCAGCATGATGACGAGCAAAATAACCCACTCATTGTCGCTCATGCCTAACAACAGAGAGGAGTAAGTACCCACTAGATCATCCACCGTGACGACCCAGCCAAACAAGCTGGCATAGGCAACGACCAGCATGACGACAGCAGACGATGCCGCCGCATCGCTAACCGCCTCGTACAGTTTTTTGATGTTCAATGTCTTGTAAATGATGGCCCCTACCATTAACGCATAAACGGTGGCGACCAAGGCGGCTTCTGTGGGAGTAAAAACGCCAGCATATATACCCCCCAAAATAACCACCGGCGTAAGTAATCCCCAAAAGGAATCCTTGAAAGAGGCCCATAGCCTCGTCGCATAAGCCGACTGAGCATAAGGATTGTCGCCCCTCGAAAGTACAGACGGCTTACCCATATCACCCAGCGGTGATTTTTTGACACGGCCCCAGGGCAGCGTAAGCATCATTAACCCACCCATCATCAAGCCGGGGATGATGGCGGCCAAAAAGAGTTTCGATATAGAGGTTTCAGCAATAACGCCGTAAATCACCAAGCCAATGGAGGGAGGAATAACGATCGATAGAGCAGCCCCCGTACAGACAAGGCCTGCTGCATAAGACTTACGGTAACCATCTTCTTCCATTCCCTTAATGATCATAGGGCCAATGGCGGCCACCGATGCAGGCCCCGACCCACTAACCGCCCCCCAAAAGAGACATACGACGGTTCCGACTACCCCCATACCGCCCGGCAGTCCGCCTACCAGTACTCTAAAAAAGCGGATCATACGATCAGCAATACCAAGCCTGCCCATCAGCGTGCCCGCTAGAATAAAAAAGGGAATCGCCAGCAGTGAGAACTTAGTAATACCCGTTGCAATGAGGTCGCCGGCGAGGTCCAGGCCAAATCCCATATGCCACATAGCGTAAATAGCCGATAGCCCAAGAGAAAACGCAACGGGCACTCTTAAGAACAGTAGCAGAAAGAAAACCAGAATCATCTGGGAACCGGACGAGAGCGAATCGAAAATATCAAACATCGATGCCTCCACTGGTGGGTTCTACTTTGCCTTGCATCTCTTTCCACGAACGCTGTAGAAGTCTAATGGCAATTAAAAAAAAGCCGAAAGGAACGGCAGCATGGTAGTACCAAGCAGGAACCCCAAGCCCATAAGAGCGGGTACCGCTAGCAAACTGATTGGTCAACACTTCCCAAGAAAAGTAGGCCGACATACCTAGTAACAAGAGCGACAAAATAACAGACAGTATGAACACAATCGCTCTGGCTTGACCTGGCAAAGCATTATAAATAACCGTTACAGCTAAATGCTCGCCCCTTCTTGCAGCAATCGCTGCCCCAAATATGGTCAGTATCAAAAAACCATTGGTGAGAAGCTCTTCGGTCGCTGCAAGTGAGAAGTTAGTGCCATAGCGTACAACAACGTTAGCAAAGCCAAGCAGCGCCATGCTCAGAAAGAGCACAGTGCATATTATTTTTTCAAACTCATCAATTAAGAATCTCATTTTTATTGGCCCTGTACTGATATAAAAAAACCCTGGCTAACGCCAGCCAGAGTTTTTCATAGGAACGGTATCAGTGATTACTGTTTGGAACTTTCTATCGTTTCGACAAACGTAGAGACAATCTCTGGGCCCACTTTTTCTGCCCACATATCGAAGGCAGGTGCCGTTGCTTGCCTAAAGACATCGATTTCGTCCTGGCTCAGCTCGGTAATTTCCATACCTTGCTCGCGCAGAAAATCGATGCCATCGGCGGTATTTTCTCGTGTAATCGCCAATTGGTGCGCCATGGCTTCGTCCGCTGCCTGCTGAATCATCTCTTGGGTCTCAGCGTCGAAACGCTCCCAGCGCTGTTTGGAGATACCTAAAAAGATGGGGTCATAGGAGTAGTGCCAAAGCGTTATATAGTCCTGCACCTCATAGATACGCTGGGGGATGATGACCGCTCCGATGCCGTTCTCTTGCCCATCAACGACGCCTTGCTGGAGCGCCGAAATGGTTTCGACCCATTGCATTTGCTGGGGGTTGGCGCCCAGTGCATTCATGACATCAACATACATAGGACCTGCCACACGCATATTGAGGCCGCGCATATCCTCAGGGCTGCGAATCGGTCGTTTACTATTGGTTAATTCTCGAAAGCCGCTTTCTCCCCACGCCAGTACCTTAACGCCCCTTTCGTCCATGATGTCTTCAAGCAACGTAACAGGCTCACCGTTCATGGTGGCATCTACCTGGTCATAGCCGTCGTAAAGATAAGGTAATGAAAAAACAGCCATCTCAGGAATTAAAGGAGTTACGTTAATGGCCGACGTCATGACCAAATCGATAGCCCCTCTGCCCACCATTTCGAATTGGCGCATCTGATCGCCACCTGCAAGCTGCGAGTTAGGGAAGGTACGCACCGATAGCTCACCCCCCGACGCCTCATTCAACAGCTCATTAAACAGCTCCGCCGCTTCATGCCACGTTGTGCTGTCGCCGGTGTTATGCGAAAGCCTTAACGTTTCGGCCGATACCGAAGCAGAAAACACCAAGCCTACGGTAGCTGAGGTAACCCAGATGGTTTTTAGAAAGGCGTGTTGTTTCATTATGTTGTATTCCTTTTAGCGTGTCCGTGCTGAAGCACTTCGTTGTTATGATCCACAATATGGACCTTTTTTTAGGTGTCTTGCAATAAAAATTTGCCAAAGCAAGCCTTAAAAGTCAAAGTACCTATCTATAAGCTATCCAAAGCACCTATCAAAACAAGCTCAATATAAAAATTACTGAGCAAAAACGGTCCATAATATGGAACAAAAAATCCTGGTAGCGGAAAGTAGCACCGCCGGCGCGCAAAGCGTGGATCGTGCACTTGGCCTGTTGAGCCGAATTGCACGCCAGACCGGAGGTAGTTCGCTTGCCGATTTGACAGAGCACTGTGGCTTGAACAAGCCCACTGCAAGACGGCTACTGCTGGCACTGATCAATGCAGGCATGGTAGAGCAGTCTCCTGCCAATCATTATTATCATTTAGGCCCAGAAGCCTATTTGTTGGGTCATCGAGCATCCGAACAGCACAACTTAATGCGCCTAGCGACGTGCAACGTCGCGCGGTTAGCGCAGTTGACCGAAGACGCTGCCTGCCTCTCTATTCGTCGTGGCCACTTTTCGCTGTGCCTTTATCGCGAAGATGGCGCTTACCCCATTCGTACCCATGCGCTTCAGCAAGGCGCCTATCATCCTCTAGGCGTAGGAGCTGGCTCTCTCGCCATGCTGGCCGCCCTACCCGACGATGAAATTGCCCACATTCTCGAGGCCCAGCGCACGCACCTCGAAGAGCATTATCCTCAGCTAATACCAACGCATTTATCTGCGCTGGTTAACCAAACCAGAGAGCAAGGATTTGCCATTAACCCCGGGCTGGTATTTACCGACTCCTGGGGCATTGGCATCGCCTTGCACTGGCCGGACGGCGTATTAGCAGGCTCGCTTTCGTTAGCGGCAATTGAAAGCCGGATGCAGGAACCTCGCAGGTCGCAAACCCTGGTGCCCAAATTACAAGAAGAGGCCTTAGCGATAGAACGTCTCTTAGCCGCAGAATTTTCAAGGCATCAAAAACCCTCCGCCCCCCTCGCCAGGAGCAAACAATGACAAAGGCACATATCGTCGGCTGGGCTCACTCCCCTTTTGGCAAATTACCCGAACCCGATACCGAAGCGCTTATGCAAGGCGTGGTTCAAGAGGCGCTCTGCCATGCTGGCGTTGAGCACAAAGACATAGACGGTATTTTCGTAGGCGTTTACAACAACGGATTCTCTGCTCAGGATTTCCAAGCAGCGCTTGTGGGCATGGGTGACGAGCGCTTTGCACATACGCCCGCCACACGTTATGAGAATGCATGCGCCACCGGAAGCGCAACGCTGCACGGAGCGCTCGATTTCATCGAGTCGGGCCGTGGGAAAATCGCCCTGGTCGTCGGTGCTGAAAAAATGTCGGCAACGCCGACCGCCGAGGTTGGCAACATCTTGCTAAGCGCCAGCTATCACCGTGAGGAAGCCAATATCGCCGGAGGCTTTGCGGGTGTTTTTGGCAAGATTGCCGAACGCTATTTCCAGACGTATGGAGATCGTTCGCAAGAGCTCGCCATGATTGCTGCGAAAAACCACGCCAATGGTGTGTTCAACCCCTATGCGCAAATGCGTAAGGATATCGGCGTCGACTTCTGCGCCACGGTTTCAGATCGCAACCCCATCGTTGCTGGCCCCCTGCGCCGTACCGACTGCTCTCTCATTTCTGATGGCGCAGCCGCTTTGATCGTTGCCGATGCCGAAACCGCTTCCCACTTAAAGCGTGCCATTGCTTTTCGCGCCCGCACACAGGCCAACGACCTCATGGCGCTTTCCAGACGCGACGTGTTGGCGTTCCGGGGAGCCGCCATGGCGTGGCAAAAAGCCCTCGCCAGCGCCGAGCTAGACATCATGGACCTATCCCTCGTAGAGACACACGACTGCTTCACCATCGCGGAGCTACTGGAGTACGAAGCGATGGGGCTGGCGCCAAAAGGCGAAGGTTACCGTGTCGTCCAAGAAGGGCTCACGCAAAAAGACGGCGCCTTGCCCATCAACCCCTCAGGCGGGCTCAAGTCAAAAGGCCATCCGATTGGCGCTACCGGTGTGTCCATGCACGTTATGGCCGCCATGCAGCTAATGGGAGAAGCCGATCAAATGCAGATTCCGAACGCGAGCCTGGCAGGTGTCTTTAACATGGGTGGAGCGGCGGTCGCCAACTACGTATCCATTCTGGAGCGCGTCAAATGAGCCAGCATGTACACACTAGCACGCTCCCCGTGTCCACTCGGGTCATGAACCTTTCTCACTTGCTGACAGAGAGTTCGCGTCGTCTTGCCGATGAGATTGGCTTCGCATGGGGTGATAGCACCTGGACATGGAAAGAGATGGAGGAGCGATCTCGGGCATTTGCGTACGCGCTAAGCCACGAATTGGGCCTTAAGAAGGGGGATCGTTTGCTGGTTCAGTCCTCCAACTGTAACCAGATGTTCGAAGCGATGTTTGCGTGCTGGCGAATCGGCGCCGTCTGGGTGCCGACCAACTACCGCCAGTCGCCGGACGAAGTGGCTTATCTTGCAAGCTCTTCTGGAGCCAGAGCCTTGCTATGCGGCGCCAGCTTTCCACAGCATGCCGCCGCTTGCGACTCTGTCGAGATAACCGTTTCGATTGGAAAAAGTGACTTCGCCATCGATTACGAAACGCTGATCACACGCTACTCAGGTCAAAACCTGGCAGCAGTCGATGTCGGGCGCGATGACCCCGCTTGGTTCTTCTTTACATCGGGTACCACAGGGCGCCCCAAAGCAGCCGTTTTGACCCATGGCCAAATGGCCTTCGTGATCACCAATCACCTTTGCGATTTAATGCCGGGAACCGGTCCTGAGGATGCATCGATTGTGGTTGCCCCGCTCTCCCATGGCGCTGGCGTTCATCAGCTTGCGCAAGTGGCGCACGGCGTCAAGACCATCCTCCCAGCCGAGGAAAAATTCGATCCTGCGACCATCTGGCGGCTCGTAGAGCAGTGGAAAGTGACCAACCTTTTTACCGTTCCCACCATCGTCAAAATGCTCATCGAGCATCCTAGTGTCAATCAGTACGACCACACCTCTTTACGTTATGTCATCTATGCAGGCGCGCCCATGTACCGGTCGGATCAGGTAAAGGCACTGGAAACGCTGGGCCCCGTTCTCGTTCAGTATTTCGGCCTGGGAGAAGTGACGGGCAACATCACGGTGCTTCCACCGGCCTTTCATCACATCGATGACAGTCACATGAAAATAGGTACCTGTGGCTTCGCGCGTACCGGCATTCAAGCACAGATTCAAGATAGTAACGGCGTCGAAGTTCCTGCGGGCGAAACAGGAGAGATTGCCGTTATCGGCCCAGCGGTATTTGCCGGGTATTATAATAATGATGAGGCCAACCAAAAGAGCTTTCGAAATGGCTGGTTTTTAACCGGCGACCTAGGCCATATGGATGACGAAGGATTCGTTTATCTGACAGGGCGGGTGTCCGATATGTATATCTCGGGCGGCTCAAACATTTACCCTCGAGAAATAGAAGAAAAGCTACTTAGCCACCCCGCCGTTTCCGAAACTGCCGTGCTGGGCGTACCGGACCCCGTGTGGGGCGAAGTTGGCATGGCCGTGTGTGTCTTTTACCCAGGCCAGCACGTCGAAATATCTTCGTTGAATGCATGGCTCAGCGAACGCGTGGCGCGCTATAAAGTGCCTAAAAGCTACGTTATCTGGAGCGAAATGCCCAAGACGGCTTACGGAAAAATAACGAAAAAACTCATTCGAGAAACGCTCATCGAGCGCGGCGAGCTAAAGGAGATCTCATGATCCCACTATCCAACCGCTCGACGAAGGCTGGCGCCATTCACCACCCAGGCACTCCAGCCCAGCACCGTTATCAAGCTCAGCATTGCTATACAAAGGAGCGAGACATCATCCTTGAAGGTGGCCAAACGCTGCACGATGCTATCGTTCACGCGCTTGAGAAACATGGCATTACAGCCGCCTATTTGACGATAAACGACGCCGCCATGGAAAGCCTGCACTTCGTAATGCCAGGCAATGACCCTAGCGGCGCACATGCTGCATGGTATAGCGATACCTATCGTTTATCGTCACCTGCAAAAATACTTACCGCGGGCGCGCACGTAGGCCTACGCGACGGCGAACCTTTCCTGCACTGCCACGGGACATGGCAACACGGCAAAGAGCCTATCATGGCGGGCCATCTCTTGGCGCCTGATTCACTATTAGCCACAGACGTTACGGCATCTTGTATCGCGATCGAAGGCGCTCACTTAGTCGTAACGCAGGATGAAGAAACTCGGTTTTCTCTTTTCGCTCCTTATGCGAACACGAATGACAGCACTTCATCGAAAGCTAACGCAATATTATTGACGCTACGTCCTAATCAGGACATCCATGAGGCGATAACATCCATTGCCGAGCTCCATGAGATACCTTCTGCGCAGGTATTGGGAATTGGCAGCCTCATCAACACCTGCTTTACCGATGGCATTCAACTTGAAAGCCATGCCAACGAAATACTGATACTCGATGGGCGGTTGGAATCTGGGCAGCTCTCCCTTCAAGCGCTCTCGGTAGGTATTGGGGGCGAACAGCACCAAGGAGAGCTGGCACCAGGATGTAACACCATCTGCGTAACGTGCGAGCTTCTGCTACGCTTTCCATAGCGAGCGCAGAGGCGCTAACGCTTTCCCTCGACCTTCGGTAATACGTGCCATGTTCAAACTTGTCATGCTTAAAAGAGCCGTTGCCCTAAGCGCTCTCATCTTCATGAGCGGTTGCAGTCAAGACAACGGCTCGGCCCCATCACCTACGGCTGATGCCGATCTTGCAACCGATCAGTGGATTGGCCGATGGACCGGGGTAGAGGGTTTGTATCTGGATATTAGCCAGAACGACGCGGCTGGCCCCGGCCATTATCTGCTGGAGATGCAGTACGGCCTAGACGCCGATCAAAGCGGCACCTTCGAAGGCCAAGCAACGGACGAAGGCATCAGCTTTACCCGCCATGATGGCTCATACCTGCTTCGCGCCGGTGATGGCGAGGCCACTGGTATGAAGTGGCTACTGGACAAAGAAGAGTGCTTGGTAGTGCAATCCGGTGAAGGCTATTGCCGCGACTGATCGGTGCCGTAATTAAAAGCGGCAAAAGACTATTCACTCGTCATCGCGACCAAACAGCCCGCTTTATCCAAGCTAAATTGAAGAAAATCTCGCGCCAGATAAAGCGAACCCGAATAGACGCTCTGGGCCTCGCGACGAATATCCTCAATGGAAGGCGATGCCTGAGGATGAAACTGGTAACGCGGGCTAAAGTGCGTCAGCACCAAATGGGGCACGCTAGCCGCCTCGGCAAACTCTCCAACGAGACTGGCGTAGCTGTGCCCCACTTCGCGCGCTTTCTCGGCCAGCGCTTGAGAATACGTCGCTTCATGTACCAGCACCTGCGCACCGATACACGCCTGCGCCAATAGCGCGGGGCGGTCGTTGTCTCCTGCGATCACGATCTTTCTAGGCGGGTGCTTTTGAATCAAATAGTCGCTGCTTCTCAAGCGCTTTCCAGCAAATTCGATATCGATGCCTTGCTTCACCTGCCCCCACAGCGCCCCACGGGGAATGCCATCGCGCTCGAGCTTGGCAGTATCCAGGTCGGCGGCGATGTTGATCTCAGTAAACGTGTAGGCGTAGCACGGCACCCGGTGCGAAAGCGTAAACGTCTCGACCTCCACTTGCTCAAAGGCCAAGCGGGGCAGCGTGCTTGCATCGACGAACTCGAGGGCAAAGGGCAACGCAAGCTCGGTAGCCGAAAAAGTCGTCTCGAGCCACGCTTTAATACCCTGAGATGCAACGATGGTCAGCGGCGCCGTGCGACCGCTCATCGCAGCACTAGCCAAAAGCCCCGGCAGCCCATAGCAGTGGTCACCGTGCACGTGGGTGATCAGTATTGCCTTCAAGGTATTGAGCGAAAGCGTGGTGCGCAACACCTGATGCTGCGTGCCCTCACCGCAGTCGATCAGATACCAGCCTTTCCCCTTGCTTTCGCGCAGGGCAATGCCGGAAACGTTTCGGCTTTTGGTGGGTACGCCAGCAGAGGTGCCAAGGAAGAGGAGGTTCATAGATTGTCGCTTTTCGACGGGATGTGCTCTATGCGCATGGGTTTCCATCCTAGGCTCAGCACGCTAATTACTCGTAGTGGCTCCAGAGGCGAAGGACCTTCACTACCCTCTCCTCCTCAAGCACTTGATACACAACACGATGTTGAATATTGATACGGCGGGAATACGCCCCCGAAAGATCACCGATCAGCTTTTCAAAAGGGGGCGGGGTGCGGTATGGGTCTTCCCCCAACAGCGCCAAAAGCTCCTGGGCTTTTGGCTTCAAACCACTGAAAGCCAGCTTCTTGGCATCCCTTTTTGAGCCTGTTTGGTATATACCAACCTCCACGTCACCAGTCGAGCTCCCCGTCGCAGTCACTGGTAGGCGTCAGCATTCCTTCACGAATAGATTCCCGCATGCCCGGCACAGAAAGCAGATAGATCGTTTCTTGAATAGCCGACCAATCCTCTTCACAAATTAATACGGCTTTGTTTCGCTTACCCATAATAACGATCGGCTGGTGAGACTCAGCCGCTTCATCGATCAAACGATACAGATTACTGCTCGCCTCAGTGGCGGTGATCCCGAGCATGATGCACCTCCTGCTTATTCAACTTCCAAGAAGTGTACGCCATTAGATACATACGTAAATACGAACGTTTTGTGCCCTCCCCCCAAATAACCCGCCTCATAGGGCGCGTAAGAGCGAGCTTTCTCTACGCAGCGTGACGATGGCTAATGGCGCATACGTCGAAATGCCGCACATGCGTATACAGTGCAAGTAACTACACTGGTAGGCACACTCACACTGTTTACAGGAAATATTCGTATGCCAGCCATCAACGAGAAAGTCTTCATCAGCCCCGCCCGCTACGTGCAGGGCGAAGGGGTGACCGCCCGTGCCGGGCATTACGTCTCCGCGCTGGGCAAGTCGGCGCTTTTGATCGCCGATGATGTGGTGTGGAAGATTGCGGGCGAGCAGCTAAGCGAGAGCTTGAAAGGGAGTGAGGTGCGCTTCGAGCGCGTGGCGTTCGAAGGCGAAGCCTCCACCCGCGAGATCGAGCGGCTCGCCGATCTTGGCCGCGAGCACGACGCCGACGTGGTGATCGGCTTTGGCGGCGGCAAGGCCATCGACACCGCCAAGGGCGTGGCCGAGCAGTTGAACGCGGCCTGCGCCGTACTGCCCACCACCGCCTCTACCGACGCGCCCACCAGCGCCCTGTCGGTGATCTACAGCGACGACGGCGAGTTCGAGTCCTACCGCTTCTACGACAAGAACCCCAATCTGGTGTTGGTGGATACCGCCATCATCTGCAAGGCGCCGCCGCGCTTTCTCGCCTCCGGCATTGCCGATGCCCTGGCCACCTGGGTCGAGGCGCGTGCCGCCATTCGCGCCAACGCCAATAACATGGCGGGCGGCAAGGCCACACTTCTGGGCGCGACCATCGGCGAGAAGTGCGAAGAGATCCTCTTCGAACATGCCCTGCTCGCCTATCAGGCCAACGAGGCGCAGATCGTCACGCCGTCATTCGAGGCGGTGGTGGAAGCCAACACGCTGCTCAGCGGCCTCGGCTTCGAGAGCGGGGGCCTCGCCGGGGCACACGCCATTCACAACGGCTTCACCGCTCTGCACGGCGAGATCCACAACCTGACCCACGGCGAAAAAGTCGCCTATGGCACCGTCGCTCAGCTGATTCTGGACCAGACGCCCCAAGCGGAGCTGGAAGAGTATCTGGAGCTTTACCTGGCGCTCGGCCTGCCCATCACGCTCAAGGCACTCAAGCTCGACCAGGCAAGCGACGACGACCTCTACCGCGTCGCCGAAGCCGCCCTTAAAGAAGGCGAATCGAGCCACAACCTAGCTTACGAGCTAACGCCGCAGCAGGTTGTCCACGCCATCAAGGCGGTGGATGTGCACGCACGGGCGTTCATGGAAAAGGTGGGGCTGAGCGAGTAATAGAAAACGGCGAAGCGCTTTGGCGCTTCGCCGTTGATGTTCCACTCGATCTTTTTTCTACATCAGGATGGCCAAATGCTAAAGCCGCTGCATCGATGCTTGCACCGCGACACCTCAAGCTGCCTCGAAATCCAGAGGATGAACGTTATCGAGGTTGACCGTGCCACGCGCGACCCACAGATCATACATATCCTGCATTGCTAGCCAACTTTCAGGCGTACGCCCAAGCACCTTGGACAAACGCAGCGACATTTCTGGGCTGATACCGCTATTGCCCTTTAGCAGCCGAGACAGCGTGGAAGGTGAAACGCCCAAACTTGCCGCCAACTGACGAGAACTGATGTCGAAAGGCTCCAGATAGACCTCAAGAATGAACTCACCAGGATGCGGCGGATGATGCATCGTCATTAGTGATAATCCTCATAATCAAGAATATGGGCATTGCCGTCCTTGAATTCGAACGTCATTCGCCAATTACCGTTGACACGAATCGACCAACGCCCCTTTTCTTTCCCCTTCAATGGATGAAGCCGAAAGCCAGGGATATCCATGTCGTCCACCGTGACCGCCGTTTCGAGAGCAGCTAATTGCATGCGCAGCTTTTTCGCGTGATCAGGCTGTATACCAGATGTCTGGCCGGTCTTATAAAATACCCATGCAACGTAACGATTCAATCACGAGCAACCTAAGACCTTCTCTTTCGTCGTACGATAAACACTGTCCAAGTGAGCAAGCATTGCTCTCTCGGCGGCATCAGGATCACCTCGTTTTAAGGCATCTACAATATGTATGTGCTCTTGATAACTTTTCTCGATATTACCCTCTTCGACCATTACCTGACGGCGAATATTAAGCCCATAGCCGTATAGCTCCTCTGCATAGCGCAGCAACAATGAATTATCAGCGTACTCTGAAATAAGCTTGTGAAACCCCTGATCCGATAACTGAAAGGAAACAGGAGAAGTAAAAAGATGGCTCTGCGCTTCAAGCATTCGCTCTAGTTTCTGAATACCCACCCGATCTATCCTGGAGGCAGTTCGTCTAGCAACCGCCGCTTCCACCACAATACGGCTTTCGAAAACGCTGTCGACATCAAAGTGTTCCATATCGCTTGTTCTGGCTGCTTCAAACGTGTCCGTAAAGCGTGCGAGCGCATCTTCACTAGCCCTTATCCGTGTTTTGCTGCCGTGGGAAACACTGATGAGATCGTAGGCAGCCAACTGTGTCAGCGCACCACGAACGGTTTCACGACTCACCTCGAACAGTTGCGCCAATTCGCGTTCGCTAGGTAGCAAATCGCCTTCCCTCAGCAGCCCTGTGATCAGCATGTCGATCAGCTTTTCAACCAAAACTTCTTTTTTTGTCTTATTTTTCAATGCTTTTTCAAAAGCAAATGCAGAATTTTTCATTAAACGATACTCCAAGCAACTGGTACATACAATAGACCAGAAAACAAAGGACATCTATACAAATTGCCGCCTAGACGTTCGTCTAAATTCCTTCAATAGTGCTTGAAATGACGTTGCAGTAAATCTAAATTCCACACAACTGGTATGGTAAACCAACCAGCAGACCAGATCATTCAAGCTATTCAACAACAATGAGGTCGCTTACATGCTTAAATACTCAATGGCCGTTTCCACTCTTGCCATCGCGCTACTGGCCGGGCAAGCCCAAGCCAATCCAGAAAAAATCGTGTTTGCCATCGGAGGGTCTCCCCAAAGCTTGCAGGGGCAGACGGCTCAAGAATTCATCAACCAGTTGGAACAACGCCTAGGCGATAACCTGGAAGTGGAGTATTACGACAGCGGCCAGTTAGGTGACGAGAGGCAGCTCATTCAACGACTCCGTTTGGGTACCGTGGATCTCGCCGCCATCTCCTCCATCATGTCGTCTGTAGCGCCTGAGTTTGCGATTTTCGACTTACCTTATTTGGTCAAAGATCGCGATCACTTAAAGCGCATTGACGAAGAAATCATCATGACTGACTTAGCCGCTAGCGCCGAGCAGCGAAACCTCAACATCATTTCCACCTGGGAAAATGGTTTCCGGCAGATCACGAATAGCCGTCGCGCCATCACGACGCCTAGTGATCTTGATGGTCTGAGAATTCGTACACCACAAAGCGATTGGCGTACGCGCATGTTCTCTACCTGGGGGGCAAACCCAACCCCCATGGCGTTTTCGGAAGTGTTCGTGGGGCTACAAACTGGCGTCATCGATGGTCAAGAAAACCCGCTCAGCAACATCTATGGCGCTCGCCTACACGAGGTACAAGAGTATCTATCTCTTTCCAATCACGTTTATACCCCTATTTGGCTAACCGCCGGACAGCAAAGCTGGGATCAGTATTCCGATGAAGTGCGCGAGGCGATCAGCGAAGCGGCAGCCGAGACGCAAGCGTGGGCATTTGCCAAGGGAGCAGAGCTCGACGACGAACTTATCGAGACGATGCGTGATGCTGGTATCGCCATCAATAGCGTTGACCGCGACGCCTTCATACAGGCCAGTAATCCTGTGTATGAGGCATTTGCTGAACAAGTGGAAGGTGGTCAGGCGTTAGTAGACCGTGCGGCCTCCTTGGCAGACCAATAAAACCTTCGCGGCTAACCCTCATGCATTCAACTGGGATGCGCGTTTTCATTCATCAGTAATGGGGCAGTTCATGGTACTGATTCATCACACGCGGGCTTGGCTAGAGCGGCTATTGGAAGTTTTCACCGTCTTCTTACTGCTTGCACTAACTTTCATCGTTTTGGCTGCCGTCGCATTTCGCACCTTAGGGAGTTCGCTGGCATGGTACGACGAAGTGGCTTCTATCGGGCTCGCCTGGCTAAGCTTCTACGGTGCCAACCTAGCGGCGATCAAGCGGGCCCATATGGGCTTTCCAGGCCTTGTCAGCAGTGCCCCTGCCCCGTTGCGCGCGGCCTTGTTCGTCCTGAGCGAAATCATCGTCATTGGCTTCTTCGTCGTGATTGCCTATTACGGGTACCACGTCCTCGAGATTCTGGCTTGGGATCATCTGGTGTCGTTGCCCAGCGTAAGTCTTACGATCACCCAATCGGTCATTCCTATCAGCGCGGTCCTGTTCATTTTATGTGAGCTTTTATCACTGCCCAGCGCCTGGCAGAAAATGCGCACTGGCATTGATAGCGAGCAAGAAGCCATTGAAGAGGCCATCCGCCTAGCCGAGGAAGATCTTAAGGAGAGTCGGACATGATTCTATTGATCGTTATCTCCGCTCTGTTTGCGCTAGTGCTGATCAATGTACCCATCGCAATTGCCATTGGGGCCGTAGGGGTCGTCGGTGTCTATATCAATATGGGGCCACAGCATCTTCTCAACATACCACTGACCCTGTTTAACGGCGCCACCAACTTTCCTCTTATTGCTATCCCGCTGTTTATTTTTGCAGGCGCGCTAATGAACACATCCGGCATTTCGACGCGGCTGATTAATCTGGTGACCGCGATGGTGGGCTTCGTGCGGGGCGGATTAGCCATGGTCAATGTCGGGGTATCGATGTTCTTTGCTGAAATCTCAGGCTCTGCCGTAGCCGATGTCGCGGCCACAGGGTCGATACTGATTCCCGAGATGAAGCGTAAACAGTATAACCCCGAGTTCTCAGCGGCGATCACGTCCTCATCGGCTTCACTGGCGGTCATTATTCCACCATCGCTGTCGATGATTCTGTACGGCGCTATCGCGGAAGTTTCCATTGTTCAACTGTTTGTCGCGGGGATCATTCCTGGACTTCTGGGCGGCTTTGGCCTGGCCTGCTTCTGCTATTACTACGCAGTCAAATACGACCTCCCTCGGGAAGCGGCCTTCTCGTTGAGCCGCTTGGGAAAAGCATTCAAAGAGGCCTCCTGGGCACTCTTACTGCCCGTCATCATTCTCGGTGGCATCTTCGGCGGCTTTGTCACAGCGACGGAAGGGGCCGGCATAGCGGTATTAGCCGCGCTGTTGATTGGTGGGCTGATTTATCGAGAACTCAACCTCAAGGTGCTATACCGCGCAGTGACGGATGGTGTCATCCAGACATCGGTGGTGATGCTGCTGGTCGCGACCTCCGCCGTGCTAGGGCTTTTTCTGACCGAAATGCAACTCCCGCAACAGTTGGCAGCGCAAATCACCACGCTAACGGAAAACCCCGTCGCGGTATTGGCCCTGCTCAATATATTGCTCCTGCTCCTCGGTATGTTTTTACACGGTGCGGCGGCCATCATTCTGGTCGTCCCCATCGTCATGCCGTTGGTGATGCAAGTTGGCATCGACCCCATTCATTTTGGCTTGATTCTGACCCTCAACCTTGCTATTGGCCAGCAAACACCCCCTGTTGCCTCAGTGCTCGCCACCGCGTGCTCGATCGCTAAAACCGATATGTGGAATACCACACGCGTCAACTTACCGATGATCGGCGTGCTGTTCATCGTACTGCTGCTGGTGACCTACGTGCCGGTCATTCCGCTTTTCCTCGTTGATTTGTTTTATTGATTCTCGTTGATACCGATCCGTTAGGAGCATTACATGAAAGACGCACAACCTGTCATTGCCGTGATTTTAGGTGACCCTGCGGGCATTGGCTCTGAACTCATCGCCAAGCTATTCAATGAAGCCGCGCTGTTCGAGGGTGTCCACACGGTGCTACTGGGGGATCGCTGGCTATGGCAAGAAGGCCAGCGTGTGGCGGGTATCCGCCACCAGCTACCTGAAATTCAAGAGTTCAACCAAGCGCGTCAACACGCTGGCCCGGTATTCTTACCCATGGAGACCGTTGCTGAAGGTGACGTTAGCTATGCACGAGAATCTGCCGCAGGTGGTGCCTCGACATTGGCCCTCTTGACCCGCTGCATGGATGCGGCACTGGCCAACGAAGTGGACGCCATTTGCTTTGCACCGCTGAACAAGCTGTCGATGAAAAAAGGCGGATTGGCTTATGAAGATGAACTGCACTTCTTTGCCAACCACCTGAATGTTCAAGATTACTTCTGCGAATTTAATACGCTGGGCAGCCTATGGACGGCACGCATTTCTTCACACGTGCCGCTGAAAGATGCCGCCGAATACATCACCGAAGAGCGGATCATCGCAGCTAGTCGTTTAATGTACGACGCACTTCAACTCGCCGGCACCCGTGAGCCACGCGTGGCCGTAGCCGCATTTAACCCTCATGCAGGCGAGGGCGGTACCTGTGGACGCGAAGAAATCGAGATCATTACACCAGCCGTCGAAGCCTGCCGCGCTCAAGGCTACCCCATCAGTGGCCCATTCCCTGCCGATACCATCTTCCTTAAAGCCAGAGACGGCGAATACGACGCCATCGTTACCATGTACCACGACCAGGGCCAAATCGCGATCAAGCTCATGGGCTTCATGGATGGGGTGACGGTTCAGGGTGGCTTACCGATTCCCATCACCACACCGGCTCATGGCACGGCCTTCGACATTGCGGGGCAGGGTAAAGCCAACGTCAACCCCACCCGCAATGCCTTTCTCATCGCTTGTGAAATGGGCAAAAACCTTCGCCAACAGCGCCTTAACGCTAGCGCCTAATCGATTATCTAACTCAGGATAAACATAATGAAAATCACCAATGTCCGCACCCGTGTCTTCGAATGGAAAGGGCACACCGTACCTGCCCAGCCTCATTTCTGCTCCAATGCCATGGACGAACTCTGGGACAAAAGCGATTCCATGGGCACGTTCCGCTTTCACGGCTGGACGGTGGTCGAGATTGGAACCGATAACGGCATCGTAGGGCTGGGAAATGTGGCGCTAGCACCGCGCATTGCCAAAGCCATCATCGACCAGTACCTCGCTCCGTTAGTGATCGGCCAAGACCCTTTCGACTACGAATACCTCTGGCAACGCATGTATCGCTCGACGCATGCCTGGGGCCGCAAAGGCATCGGTATGGCGGCGATTTCCGGTGTCGATATCGCCCTCTGGGACATCATGGGGAAAGCCGTTAACAAGCCTGTCTTTAAACTACTCGGCGGCCGCACCAAAGAGAAGATTCCTTGCTACGCCTCCAAGCTTTACCGTACCGATCTCAACAGCATGCAGGAAGAAGCTCAGTCTTACCTCGACCAAGGCTTTCAGGCGATGAAAATGCGCTTTGGCTATGGCCCAAAAGACGGGCCTGCGGGTATGCGTGAAAACCTCAATAGTGTCGCGGCAGTACGAGAGGTCATTGGTGACGATATCGACTTGATGCTCGAGTGCTACATGGGCTGGAACCTCGAATACGCCAAACGCATGCTTCCGCGATTAGAGCGTTTTCAGCCGCGTTGGCTTGAAGAGCCGGTGCTGGCCGATGATATCGATGGCTACGCCGAGCTTAACCGCCTCACCAGCATCCCGATTTCTGGCGGTGAGCACGAGTTCACTTCTTACGGTTTTCGACAGCTACTGGAAAAGCGTGCCGTCTCCGTCATTCAGTATGACACCAATCGGGTGGGCGGCATTACCGCAGCGCACAAGATCAATGCCATTGCCGAGTCGTTTAGCGTGCCGGTCATCCCCCATGCCGGCCAGATGCATAACTATCACTTGACCATGTCGACACTGGCATCCCCCATGTCGGAGTTCTTCCCTGTGCATGACGTCGAGATTGGTAACGAGCTGTTCTACTACCTGTTTGAGGGTGACCCTGAGCCGGTCAATGGTTTTATCGACCTTGACGACAATACGCCCGGCCTCGGTTTGAAGCTCAATGAGCGCTATTTCGATCAGTTCAACATTACCGAATAAGCATCGAACGAGAGTCTTCATCATGCGAATTGTACAAGTCAAAACTTCCCGCGGCGTGCGCGCCGCGGTGGTCGAAAGCCCCATCCAGCTTCGGCTGATTGATTACCCCGGCGGCACCTATGAGTTGGCGCAGGCGGCTCTCGCAGCGGGAGCGTCTCTGGTCGAGTTCATTGAGTGCCATCGTAGCCATGAACTGCTGGATTACCATCAAACGCTGGACATGGGTTTACTACTGCCTCCGGTCACTCACCCCGATCCTGCTCACTGCTACGTCACCGGTACCGGCTTGACTCATCTGGGCAGTGCCGACACACGCTCAGCCATGCATGCCAAAGCTCAGCTGAGCGATGATGAGCTGACCGACTCTATGCGCATGTTCAATATGGGGGTGGAAGGCGGAAAACCTCTTCCCGGCAAAGAGGGTGCCCAGCCCGAATGGTTCTATAAAGGCGATGGCAGCATTGTCGTCGCACCAGAGAGCCCCTTTGCCGTGCCGTCTTTCGCCCAAGACGCTGGCGAAGAGCCTGAGCTCGTTGGCATTTACATCAATGCGAATGACGGAACGCCTTTCCGGCTGGGCTATGCGGTGGGCAACGAGTTTTCCGATCATGTCACCGAGCGCGCCAACTACCTGTGGCTAGCTCACTCCAAGCTACGCGCCTGCAGCTTTGGCCCCGAATTACTGCTAGGAGAGCTGCCCGACCATTTAGAAGGCACAAGCCGCATCGTGCGTGACGGCCAAACGCTTTGGGAAAAACCGTTTCTCACCGGCGAAGCCAACATGGCGCACAGCCTATCCAATTTGGAACATCACCACTTTAAATACCCACAGTTCCGTCAACCAGGCGATGTCCATGTGCATTATTTCGGCACTGCCACACTCAGCTTTGCGGACGGCATTCGCGTACAAGACGGTGACCGCTTTGAAATTGAGTTACCCGCGCTTGGCCGTGCGCTGCGCAATCCGGTCAAGTTCACGAAAGACGAAGCTATAAACCTACAGCACGTGCGTCCTTTATAAAAACAATACTTCGAAACGAAGACTATCGTCATGACAACTAAAAAAATATTCGTAACCGGCATCTTGGCCACAGCATTGTCGGTGGTCATGTTTTCTCCGCTCAGTGACGCGCAAGCGGCTACTACCTTAACGCTGGCTCATGCCCACCCAGTAGAGGACTCTCAGCACTTGGCGGCGATGCGGTTTGCCGAGCGCGTCAAAGAGCTTAGCGGCGACGAAATCACTATTCGGGTATTCCCGAACGGACAACTTGGCAATGATCAGGCCATGATCGCCGGTGTTCGTGGTGGCACCATCGATATCGAGTTATCGGGCAACCCGTACTTCAGTGGCCTAGTGAGCGAACTCAATGTGCTGGATCTTCCGTTTTTATTCGATGATTACGAACAAGCCTATCGAGTACTCGATGGGGACGTTGGCCAGGGCTTGTTATCACGCATGCGTGAACAAGATTTAGAAGGGCTCGCCTTCTGGGAAATTGGCTTTCGCAATCTGACCAACTCGCGCCGTGCCATCGAGTCGGCAGACGATATTAAAGGACTGAAATTAAGAACCACGCCCAATCCTGCCCATATCGCGGCGTTTGAGGCCTTGGGCGCCAACCCAATACCGATGCCTTTTGCCGAGCTATTTACGGCCCTTGAAACGGGCACCGTAGACGGTCAGGAAAACCCCGTCAGTTTAATTCGCTCGGCCAGCCTGGCTGATGTTCAAGACCACCTGTCATTAACCGCCCATGCCTACACGGCGGCGCCCTTGGTCATGAATAAAAATCGCTTCGATAGTCTCACTGACGAACAGCAGCAGCTACTGCGCGATGAGGCCCAAGAGGCAGCTCGATACCAGCGACAGCTTAACCAAGAGCGTATCTCCATCGACTTGGAGTTTCTCCGCCAGCAGGGCATGCAGGTCGTCGAGCAACCAGACCGCGCGTCCATGCGCGATAGGGTCGCAGACGCGGTTCGCAGCGAATTTACTGCTCAGCACGGTAGCGAGCTCGTCGAGGCAGTTGAGCGCGCAAAAACGGCGAATTAGCCCTCGCCTAATGGCGGCGTATCAGTGGGGATAAGGTATGAACATCACCGAACAGCGGCGGCACTTTCTTCAAAGCGGGAAAGATGAGGATCTACCGATCGTAGATGCGCATCTGCATTTTTGGGATCCACGCTCTAACTATCATCCTTGGTTGTGTGATGAACCCATGATTCCTTTCCGTTATGGAGACTATAGCCGCATTCGTGTGCCCTTTTTTCCCCAGGATTATCAGCGACAGTGCGGCCAACACAGCGTCTTAGGGTGCGTGTACATGGAGGCTGAATGGCAGCCTGGCGACGCGGTGGACGAAGCCCGCTGGATTCACGGGCTGCATGATCGAACCGGCTGGCCCAATGCCATGATTGCCCAAGCTTGGTTAGATGCCAAGGACATTGACGCTCAGTTAGAAACGCTGGCGGGCTGGTCGTTAGTCCGTGGGGTGCGTCATAAACCAGCCGCTATGCCTCGCGCCGAATACCAAGCCAATCATGGCTTGCCAGGCTCATTAACCTGCCCCCACTTCGAGCGTGGTTTCGCGTTGCTTGCTCGTCACGGGTTCATCTTCGAGCTCCAAGCCCTCTGGTGGCATCTACATGAGTTGATTCCGTTACTTGAGCGCCATCCAGACATACCCGTCGTCATCAACCATGCAGGCGTACCAGGAGATCGCCAGCATGAAACGCTGACAGGCTGGAAGAGCGCATTAGAGCATGTAGCCGCCTATGACCAAGTGATGCTTAAGCTATCGGGCCTAGGCATCCACGGCGAGCCCTGGCGTTCTGACGATAACCGCTGGTTGATTCGCACGGCCCTCGATCTTTTCGGCCCTGATAGATGCATGTTCGCCAGCAATTTTCCTGTAGATGGGCTAGTGACCGATTTGGACTCGTTATGGAGCGATTTCAAACAACTCAGCTCGTATCTCTCGACTCGCGAAAGACTGGCCGTTTTTTGTGATAACGCCGTACGTTGCTATGGGCTCGGCCAATTCAATACCAGCCCCCGCACGAACTTATAAGTACAAAAAAGCACCTTTTTTCATCAAGTACAGAAAGGACAACACCAATGACACGCCCTACTCACTTCATCAACGCAGCCTTGTTCGTGTGTGGAATGACTGCCGCAGCCAGCCAAACACTGGCAGCCGATATCAGCGCTCGACTTGGCACCAGCCTGCCGGATTCTCATCCACAAACGTTAGGCGCACAGCGCTTTGCCACGCTGGTGGAAGAAAAGACCAACGGAGCCATTGAAGTACAGGTCTTTAGCAATGGCATTCTCGGCAATGACGTCAACATGACCTCAATGGTTCAGGCGGGAACCCTGGATTTCACCATCCCATCGACGGCTACCCTCTCAAGCCTAAACCCCGATTTCAGCATCATCAGCCTGCCGTTCCAATTCGATGATGAAGCACATGCCGATGCCGTGCTAGACAGCTCCGTAGGAGAAGCACTGCTTGCAAGCCTTGAAGATAAAGGGCTCACAGGTCTTGGCTTTTGGGAAAATGGATTTCGACATATCACTAATTCAAGACGCCCCATCGAGACGTTAGAAGATCTAGACGGCCTGAAAATCCGCACTATGCAGAACGCCTTATACATCGATCTGTTCAACGACTTGAATGCAAACGCCGTACCCATGCCGGTCAATGAGCTATTCACTGCTCTAGAAACCCATACCGTCGATGGTCAAGAAAACCCGTATACCGTCATTGATACGAAGCGCTTTTATGAAGTTCAAGACTATCTGTCCCAGACAGCACACGCTTATGACGCCCTCGTACTCATTGCCTCTTCGAGCTTTCTAGACAGCCTGGATGAACAGAACCGTGCAGCGGTTCAAAGTGCTGCCCGTGAAGCGACCCTTTACCAGCGTAGTGTAAGCCGCGAGCTAAACCAAACCTTAATCGCCGAACTGAATGAGAAAATGCAGATTAATGAGGTACCTATGCCTGAGCGCCAGCGTATGCAAGCGCAGCTATCCGACATGATCGATCAGCATGTCAGTGAGCTTGATGCAGCATTTGTCGCCGACTTCGATAATGCCCTCGACAGACATCGTCATCGCTAACTCTCGCACTCATACGTGAATCATCGACGATGACCACCGTAGCAAGATACGTGCTTCTTGCGTCTCTTAGGAGCAGCAGCTCATGCATCAACACGATAAAAAAGCGACCACGCCAAATATGAACATGCAAAGAAGCTCACAGGGTATCGCTCATCAGATAGCCAGTTTGGCCAGCGGGGCGGAGCGCTTACTTAACTTAATGATGGTATTGGCCTTGGTCAGTATGATCGTCTTGGTGTTTACCAACGTCATCCTTCGCTATGGCTTTAACAGCGGCATTTCGATGAGCGTTGAGCTATCTCGCTTCCTGTTCGTCTGGGTCACCTTTTTAGGTGCCGTCACCGCGTTACTACGTCATGAGCACTTAAGCGTCACGACCCTTGCAGAACGCCTGCCTAAGCCAATACAGGCTGTGCTAAGGAGAGTCGTTACGCTCGTCATGCTGGGTTGCAGTTTGATGTTACTGAAAGGTAGCTACGCGCAGACAGTCCTGAACTGGAACAACATTTCGCCGATTAGCGGCATTCCTGTCGGTGTTTTCTACTTGGCGGGCCTGGTGGCCGGCGTGCTCATGTCTGTGATTCTGGTCTATCGACTGATCATGCCGACGGCTTTGCAAAGCACTGCCCAATCGAATGTAGGAGAGGTGTGATGACGATTGTTCTTTTCCTGGGCTCGCTGCTGGCTGCTATCGGTTTAAGTATTCCTATTGCCTTTGCATTACTGGTCAGTGCGGTTGCTTTGATGCTGCATCTGGATTTGCTCAACTCGCAGATATTGGCTCAGAACTTAGTCAACGGGGCAGACAGCTATACGCTGCTCGCCATTCCCTTCTTTTTGGTTGCCGGGGAGGTCATGTCTCGCGGCGGTTTGTCACAACGCATCGTTGCCCTGGCGATGACGCTTGTCGGACACCGCAAAGGCGGCCTCGGCTTTGTGGCGATTTTTGCGGCGATCATCATGGCTAGCTTGTCGGGCTCTGCCGTGGCAGATACGGCTGCATTGGCCAGTATGCTGTTGCCCATGATGCGCCAGGCAGGCTATCCGCTGGGCCGCTCCGCCGGGCTCATGGCCGCCGGTGGCATTATCGCCCCGATCATTCCTCCCTCCATTCCGCTCATTATTATCGGGGTGGCTGGCGGGATCTCGATTAGCAAATTATTCCTGGCAGGCATTGTGCCTGGTCTCATCATGGGCGCCACGTTAGTGCTGATGTGGCTTTTCATGACCCGGAAGGAAGATTTGGTGGTGGCGAAAAAGGCCTCCCGCGCCGAACGTCTCGAGGCATTGAAAAAGAGCTTTTGGGCCATTTTGCTCCCCGTCATCATCATCGGGGGGATCAAAACCGGTATTTTTACCCCTACCGAGGCTGGCGTCGTGGCGGCCGTGTACGCCATTTTCGTCGCCACCGTTATCTATCGGGAGCTGAACTTAACTCAGCTTTACAGCGTGCTGGCCCAAGCCGCACGCAGCACGTCTATCGTCATGTTCCTGGTCGCCGCAGCCATGGTGGCTTCATGGCTCATTAGCATCGCTCAGTTACCCATGATGGTCGCCGACCTGCTGTCTCCATTGGCCGACAACCCACGGTTATTAATGCTCGCCATCATGGGCATCGTGCTGATGATTGGCATGGTGATGGATCTAACTCCCACCATCTTGGTGTTAACGCCCATATTGATGCCCATCGTCAAGCTCGCAGGCATTGACCCTGTGTACTTCGGCATCATGTTTGTTCTCAACTGCGCCATTGGGTTGATCACGCCACCGGTAGGCAACGTGCTGAACGTCATTACCAGCGTCGGCAAACTGAAATTCGAGAAGGCCGTGTCAGGCGTCATGCCGTTTGCTCTCGCCTACATGGCGATCCTCCTACTCTTCGTTGCTTTCCCACAAATCATTACCGTCCCCCTTTACTGGCTAGCCGGATGATAGGCCGCTGGTCAGCATGCCCGCATGGTGCGGGCTCACACTTCATTCACGTGTGTGAATGACTATCTAAATCAATAGATTACACCAACAAAAAGCGAGAATATCATGAAACGAATCATCACAACCTCAGCCTCTGTTTTGATCATCGTTGGCACATTGACCCAGGCACAGGCTAATACGGTGCTGAAGCTGGCCCATGCGGCCCCCGACAGCGATACCCAGCAAGCCGCGGCTGAGCATTTTGCCGAGCTTGTCGAAGAACGTACCAACGGCGACATCACCATCGACATTTTTGGTAATGGCTTATTAGGCGGCGACCAGCAAATGATTGCTGCCGTACGCAATGGCTTGATCGACATCGAGCTCTCCGGCAACCCAAATTTTACTGGCCTAGAGCCCACACTAGGCGCCTTCGACCTACCTTACATCTTTGCTAACCGTGAAGAGGCCTATCAAGTGCTGGACGGGGAAGTGGGCCAGCGGGCGCTTGATTTGTTGTCAGACAAGAATCTGAAAGGTCTGGCGTTTTGGGAAGTGGGTTTTCGTGCCATGACCAACAACACACACACCATTAGAACCCCCGAGGATGTGCGTGGGCTTGTCATGCGTACCAATTCCAATGAGTCGCTGATCGAGGCGTTCTCTTTACTTGGTGCCAACCCGGTTCCCATGCCGATCGGGGAGCTTTACACGGCGCTCGAGACGGGCACTGTCGATGCTCAGGATCACCCCGTCGGTATTGTTTGGTCTGCGGGCTTCCACGAAGTGCAAGACTATCTTTCATTGACCAATCAAGCCTACACGTCGTTGATCATGGTAATGAATCAGGAAAAATTCGACAGCCTTTCTCCAGAGTACCAACAAGTCTTACTCAGTTCTGCCCGTGAAGCAGGCGATTATCAGCGCGCACTGAACCTCGAAAAAGAACAGGAGATCCTGGATCGCATGCGTGCCAATGGTATGCAGATCGAGGAGGAAGTCGATACTGCTGCCTTCCAAGCGGTCACTCGCCCTACCTGGAACAGCTATATCGAGGAAAATGGCAGCGAATGGACGGATGCTATCCAAGAAGCACTGCAGTAAGCGTCATCATTGCCAGTGACCCATCACCCACGGTATCCGCTTAGCGCGGGTACCCATTCAACGCTTGGAGTAGCGAACGAATGGCCAGTGAATACTTGCTTCTCAATCAGAAATGCGCCCACACCTTGAGTCTCTATGACGTTAGCAACGGCGAAGAGCTCAAGCACATTCGGCTGCCCTATTACCCTCACGAGTTCGTTGTCGATTCTCAACAAAAGTATGCCTTTGTAGGTCACTACGGGATTTTAGGTGCTGACTGTATCGGTGACCCAGGCGGGTGCTCCGTCTTCGTGATCGACCTAGATACCTTTGAGCTGGTGAACACGCTCAGCACATGGCCCTATTACCGGATTCATGGCCTGGGTATCGATGACCAGGATCGGCTCTATGCCATGAGCGAAGGGCACAACACGCTGCTGCTGTTCAATGATCCGCTCACGGCCACCGCGCCCAATCTTGCCGTGTCTTCAGGAGGCTACAAAACCCACCTCTTTGCTCTTACTCGCCAAGGAGATTGGGCTTATGGTGTGAACCTGCTCAGCAATACCATCACCAAGTTCAAACCTCACGATGCCACCTTTACACCGGTAGCGATGATCCCGGGACGCCGTCCCGAAGGCAACGCACTATCGGCGGACGAGCGCATACTGTTTATCAGTAACCGCGACGATGACACCATCGTCGCCATCGATATCGAGTCGATGACCGTCGTAAAAAGCGCTGCCACCGGCCGCGATCCGAATCGAATTTATGCGGATCCACTTGATCGCCTCATCACGACCAACTATGGGGAGAGTTCGCTATCCCTGTTCGATCAGGAGCTCAATTCGCTTGGGCTGATCGAGTTGGACAACATCCCCATTGCCATGAACTTTCATCCCGATGGACAGCATGCATTCGTGTCGATGAAAGGCGACACCATTGCCGTGCTACACCTCGAATCAGGACGCGTGGTCGATAGCTTTGCCTGCCGAGCCGAGCCTGACGTCTCCCAGTTGCTCGTGCGTCATTGACGCATCGCCCCCATCAGCGAAAGGAGAGGCTGCAATGAACGTTGACCAGCGACTCATCGATACCCATCACCATCTTTGGGCACTCGATGGCAGCGTTAACTACCCATGGTTGGAAGAGTATCCCGTCAGCAATTTCTTTCTGGGTGACTATGAGGCGATCCGGCAGCCGTTCCTGACGAATGACTTGAAGCGTCTCGTCCCCGCGGGCTATCGCTTGGCAGGCAGCGTTCACTGTGAAGCCGAGGCCCACCGCTCCCACGCCTTGCGAGAAACGCAATGGGTGACATCCCTCCATGACCAGTACGAGCTTCCTACCGCTCACGTTGGCTGGATAGACTTTGAAAGCCCTAAGTGTGATAGAGCATTGGACGCTCACATGCGCTCCCCGCTCTTTCGGGGAGTCAGGGTAAAACCCGTGACCGCCGCTACGCCGGATGCGGCGGATCACGTTCGGGGGGATAAAGGCAGTTTGCAAGACCGCCATTGGCAGAAAGGGCTGGCACTGTTAGAGGAGCGTGACCTTTCCTGGGATCTCCGCGTACCCGCTTGGCATTTGGCACAAGCGGCCGATACGCTGCAGTCCTTCCCCCACCTGCGCGTAATCCTCAACCATACCGGTTTACCTTGGGATCGCACCTCTCAAGGGCTAAACACTTGGCGCACGGGAATGCGTTCACTAGCCGCCAATCCCAATATCGCCGTCAAACTCTCCGAACTCGGTACGCCATGGCATTCATGGAACTCCTCCGCGAACCTTGAGTTACTTTGCGAAACCATCGACATATTTGGACCAACGCGCTGTCTTTTCGCCAGCAATTTTCCCGTTTCAAAACTCGCGGTGGGTTATTCCGAATGGCTGGCGTTAATCGAGGACGCGATTTCTTTTTCCGCAGCCGATCATCGACAGAACATCCTTCACGACAATGCATTGCACTGGTATCGACTGTCTACTCAGCACCACTAATCAGCACCCCTAAATAGAAAGCATTTAGTACAGGAGATTGTATGACTCTGGAAGGCAAACTACTCATCGGCCAGCAGGCCGTCAGCGGCCAACAGACCGACATTCATGCGGTGAACCCCGCTACCGGCGAAACACTGGCACCCGCCTACCCTGGCGGCAGCAAGGGCGACGTCGAGCAAGCCTGTGAACTGGCCGAAGCGGCGTACGCCGCTTACCGCGAAACGTCGCTTGAAGAGCGCGCGGTATTCCTCGACACCATCGCCGCCGAGATCGAAGGGATCGGTGATGAGTTGATCGAGCGCGCCACGGCCGAAACCGGCCTACCGCGCCCGCGCTTAGAGGGCGAACGTGGCCGCACCTGTGGTCAGCTACGCTTGTTCGCCAACGTGGTACGGGCCGGCGAGTGGCTCGATGTGCGTATCGATCCCGCGCTGCCTGATCGAGCCCCCCTACCCCGCGCAGACCTGCGCCAGCGGCATATTGCCCTGGGCCCGGTGGCGGTGTTTGGCGCCAGCAACTTCCCGCTTGCCTTTAGCGTGGCCGGGGGTGATACCGCATCGGCACTGGCCGCAGGCTGCCCGGTGGTCGTCAAGGGCCACTCTGCCCACCCCGGCACTTCTGAGCTGGTGGGCCGTGCGATTCAGCGCGCCGTGGCCAAGTGCCAACTGCACGAAGGCGTTTTCTCGCTGCTGTTTGGCTCCGGTAAAGAGATCGGTCAAGCGCTGGTGGCTGACCCGCGTATTCAGGCGGTGGGCTTCACCGGTTCGCGCAGTGGCGGTACGGCACTCATGGCCACCGCCCAGGCGCGGTCGCAGCCAATCCCGGTTTATGCCGAGATGAGTTCCATCAACCCGGTATTCCTGCTGCCGGAAGCGCTCAAATCTCGTGGCAAAGCCATCGCCGAAGGCTTTGTTGGCTCACTCAACATGGGTGCCGGGCAGTTCTGCACTAACCCCGGGCTGGTGATTGCGGTTCAGGGCCCAGAGCTGGACGCCTTTGTTGAAGCGGCCGGGGAAGCGGTTAAGGGCAGTGCGGCCCAGACCATGCTGACGCCAGGCATTCACGACGCTTACCAGCAGGGTGTTGACCGACTCGCCCACCACGCCAACGTCACCGAAGTGGCGCGCGGTCAGGCAGGTGAAACAGCCAACCCGTGCCAAGCAGGGCTATTCGTTACCCAGGCCGAGGCCTTCCTCAACGAGCCCGCCCTTCAGGAAGAAGTGTTTGGTTCCACCTCGCTGGTCATCGCCTGTGCTGACGCCCAGGAAGTGGCGAAGGTCGCTGCCCAGCTCGAAGGCCAGCTCACCATTACCCTGCAAATGGATGACGGTGACTTAGCGGCAGCCAAGCAACTGCTGCCCACCCTGGAGCGCAAGGCGGGGCGGATTCTGGCCAACGGCTGGCCGACGGGCGTGGAAGTGTGCCACGCCATGGTGCACGGCGGCCCTTATCCAGCGACGTCGGATTCCCGCACGACCTCGGTGGGCAGCGCGGCGATTTTCCGCTTCCTGCGCCCGGTGTGCTACCAGGCGCTGCCTGAGGGGTTACTGCCCGAGGCCCTTCGTGACGGTAACCCCTATGGGGTATCACGCTTGGTCGATGGTGAGCGGGAAGGCTGACTAGAGCAGTGCGGTAATTTTGCTCAACTCTCCTCATTTCAGAACTGCATTATCGGTTGGCGCTTTCCTCAGCTACTTGGCGCAACGCATCGACCAGCACCTCGGGGGGCTGGGCGCCGGGGATCAGGTAGCGCCCGTCGAGAATGAACCCCGGCACCGCATTCACGCCTGCGTCCATGAACCGCTGCTGCGCCGCTCGCACTTCTTCGGTGTACTGATCCGAGCGGGCGATGGCCTCGGCAGTGTCGCCATCCAGCCCTACTTCGATGGCCTTCTCGCGTAGCACCAGCGGGTCTGCCGGGTTCTTTGCCTCACCGAAGTAGGCCTCGAACAGGGCTAGCTGCAGCGCCGTTTCACGGTTTTGCGTGGCGGCCCAAGCCAGCACACGGTGAGCCGCGAAGGTGTTGTTCGCCCGGCGCTCCTGGGCGCCGCGAAAGTTCAAGCCAAGCTCCTCGGCCACCGCCATGATCTCGCGCTGGGACTGCTCCATGCTGGCCGCATCCTTGCCGTACTTGCGGCACAGGTGCTCTAGAATCGGCTCGCCTTCTGGCGGCATATCCCGGTTGAGCTCGAAGGGCTGCCAGTGAAGCTCGACATTGATCTCGCCCTTCAAGGTTTCCAGCGCTTGTTCCAGGCGCCGGTAACCGATCGCGCACCACGGGCAGGCCACATCGGACACCAGGTCAATTCTCAACGTCTGCATTGGGTAACCTCCCTCATTCGATCAAACTCAAGACAAGCATGTTACGTGTCTATAGGACGTAACGGCAGTACCATCATGTAAAGGATCAAGACGTTACTCGACGTTGGGTTCCGGTAACACCGGCGGCGTACTGTCCATATACGTCAGGAAATCGTGCCAGATGTCATGCGTTCGCTGTTTCGTTAGCCGGGTACGGCACGTAATGCCCATGACGCCGCGAATGGTCCCGTCACGCCACTGCGTATAGACAGCGCCGCAATGGGCAGCGGCATACGCCTGCCACTGCTTTTGAGCCACCTGGATAGCATCAACTAACACAGGGTCAGCCGCGTTATGCTCAACGCTCGTTTCCAGATAGTGGGTGAGTACGTCCTCGGCGGCCTCTAACTCGATAGCCGCGCACCGATTGGTCTCGAGCGTGTTCCTGATGTTATTGCAATCAAGCGCCGCGTCGTCAGCCACGGCTGACAACGACAGCGAAGCGAGCGCTATTAGTAAATACTTTTTCATTGTTTCCTTGAAAGCACTTAAGGTGCTGGCTGGCCAAGCTGGCACAACCGCCATGTTCTCACACTCGACGTTGGGGCAATCATTTCACTGTTGAATGCCCTGCTCGCGCATTTATGGCCCGCATAGGTGGCCAGCCCAGAGCTCAGCTAAAATCAGCCCGACAATATGTACTTGTTATAGCCTGCGGCCAATTTTAGTTGGCTCTTCTGGGCATGGCGTGCTTTCCCCTGGAGTAAGAATGACGTCGTATTGGGGCTGAAAATCATCACCACTACTCCACATTGTCGAATGTGTTTCAAAACCTGCTTTTACTACGCACCAATTCCAAAAAAACACGTTTGAACCGTGGATCATCAGCGATTCAGTGCGCCACTCCTTAATGTTTGGAAAGCTTGCCTCACCCCTATCACTGGTTTTACCTCCCCTTCTCATTTGTTTAAGGTCATAAGGGTAGGAGCTTGATATTAAAGTCACCCAAGCATCCTGAATGGGCTTTTCTTCCACATCGGTGACGAGGATTTCGGCCTCCGGCTGAAGAGTCTTGTTTATTGGATAAACAACACAGTCTGATAGCAATAGGGCTATCGTTAGCATGAGTAGCTTCATGTTTTATTTTCTATAACGCCGCAATAAATGGCGCGAAGGTTAGCGCTGTTTATGCGAGTTTTTTTGTTTTTAGCAAAAACCGCGACGGCCGTAATGCGTCCGTTTTGATTGCCTTGTTATACCTTTACTTCGAATTCTAAACTATCACTATCAAGTGGTTTTAAACTAACAGAAAAAGTAAAATCAGTTTTATGAATTATCACCAGCTTTATAAATAAAATTTTGTCTTGGTATGCTTTTAAAAACCTTGATGTCTTACTTCTAATCTGGCCATCTCTAATAATTATTCTACTAATAGATTTAGGATGATTTTCAAATATATTTTTAGCATCATCGGATTGGTTGCTATCAGCAGGAGTAATGTTTAACCTAAATACAGCATGATCATCCATTAATTCAACTTCCATTTCCTTAATCCCAATTTCATCAGTTCCAAATTCATACCAAATTTCAGCTGAAGATTGACCTTTTCTAAGACTACGAATCATTTAGATACTCCTGAGGTATAACGCCTCAAACAGAGGCGCGCGTTAGCGCGTCCCGGCCGAAGGCCCTTGCTGCTTTGATTTGTTAAATACTTTCGGTGCATGAAAACCTGTTCTTTAAACCGGAATGGTAGGTACTGAACCCATGGATTGAAATCGAATTGCACCTGTTGCCCACCGATCACCAGACCTCGCCGCTTTATCTAAATCTTTCTGGTTTGTTAGTAACCAAGTTGATAGCTTTTTCTTAGCCGTTCTCGACGTATACCGTTTCTCGCAACGCGCAATAAATTCTGCAACACGATTAGCAATATCGCTAGGGAAAATATATTCCGCCTCTTCGGCATACCGAACTTTTTCAATATATTGAATATACTTTGGTAACGCATTATTTTTTGTCCAGGCTATCATCGGCATTGATACCGCGGACATGCGAGACCTTTTTGGCAAATAAGACACCCCGGGATCTAGAATAACTCCATTAGCTTCGACCCAATAATGACTCGGCTGAGTGATATCACCACCTCCGAAACCCTCTAATAAGGCTTCTCGCCCATCGGTTGATAGAGTAAACGCACCTACATTACCACCTACAATAATGGCCTTTACTCTCTTACTTTTGAGTATTGTTTGAATAGCACATGCGCTATATAAGCATCTAGCATCATAATCATCAGGAAAGCTATTTCTTAAACACCAGTCCGTAGTGGCGAACAGTTCTTCGATTTTAACTTCACCAATTTTCAAAACAAATCTCCATCATTGCTTTGCTGCTCATGAGTTCAACATCGGCTCTAGCACTTAACGCCTTGCGAAGGGGCGAAGTGCGCAGCACTTTGTCCCGCTTGCGCAACTTGTTAGATTACGCCTATTCCGCACTTTGAAGCTCCAAAGGATTGAAATTATGCGCATGGTTAGACCAACTGGAAGCGATACCTATGTCATAACCATATGTTAGGTTAATATGAACTGTATCTTTTTGCAGAGCTTCAGGGTAATTAGCGACAACTATAATTGCTAGCCGACGGGCCAGCTCCGCATCACTAACATTGTTGGTTTTTAGAAATACCTGACTGCTTACATATGTCGTTGTTTTGGCGCCTTCATTGGTTGAACTGAAAGTTGACGAGCCAGTGGATATCGTTGCGTAAGCAACACTTTGATCATTTGATAGTGCAGATTGGACGGACAGCATACCCTTGAATTGCTCACTCTGAGCAAGCTGGCTAGTGAAAGCCGGAACTACGGCAGCTGCCAGAAATAGCAATGCAACGATTATGAGATGGACATTCCAGACCTTCCCGGTCGCTTGCTTTTCTACATTGGTATTAACGACATAGCTACCAACCGCTAGATCGTGCAGTGACTGACGAGTAATTCTATTGAATATGTATAAGTATAAAATTGAGAAAAGACCGCCAAATATAATTAATGAAAGCGGATACATAAGCAAAGAAAGCATAGCCTCATTGGAAAACTGAGCCCCATTTAGAGAGAAAGGAATCGCCAGAATGAAGTAACGGAGTATAGATTTACCAAGGTTTATTGGAGAGTTATTGGAATCAACCACTCTAATCTTTAAGGTCTTCTTGCCTATCGTTTGACCTCCAGAGATGGAGCTATTCATGACGCCAAAGTAAATGAGAGCTATTGAGAATCCAACCAGACGCCCCCAGCCCCCCATTTGAACAAAGAGGCTTTCAAGAAATAACCCTAGTGCTAAGCCGGCCACGCCAAGTATTAAAGTGTCTATGAATAGCGCACCAATTCTTCTCCAGAATCCGGAAATCCATTTTAGTTCTACTTCTTCAGTCATTATTATTCCTTGCTGGATGCTTAAAGTAATCTAACGCCAAAAGCAGCGGTGCGAAGCATCCGGCTGCCTTTTTTTGTTATGTTTATTCAAACTCGCTATTCTTTTGAAAAAAAAGTTCGTTGTCCCAGTTTGTTATTTCAATATTATCCTGAAAATTAACTTCAACCCTTGCCAATTTATCTTTCAAGAACAAAGCTTCTTTGCCTGACATAGAGAAATTATTCAGTAGTCCAGTCGTCTTTTTCTTCAGGTCAAAAATACAGGCTATTTGATTATCACTTTCTAAGTTCCAAGATCCACTTGCCATTTTTAAAGAACATATCTTCCATTTTTCTGTTTTCGCCTTATTCGAAATTGTAGCGCCAATATCGGTGGATACTTCACTTTGACGTTGTACCAGAGGATTTCTAACTCCTAAATACACCTCTTTAATATCAACTTTATGGTTGTAGATTTTCAAACCAGGTACTTGCTCTAATCCCATCGATGGGGCAACTCTCTTACTGATGGTACTCCAGCACCTCATAGGATCTGAATAATAATCATCTGTTGTTTCAAACATAAAAAGGAAGGATTTAACCACCCTCACTTCTTCTTCATAGACCCAACTCGCATGTTTGGTTAGAAATATTTTCCTAGCTAAATTTTCAAATTCAGACTTATTTAAATCATCCTGACCTAGCCCCTGGGATGCAAGATAAACTTTATGAAGTAGATCCCTTGATCGAGGGGTGAGATTGTGAATAGTCTTGGTGTTTGTATATACGACATCTCCACGTTCCACAGGTATCAGATTGTAATCATCACTTGTTAGGAAAGGAGTATCTACATCATAGCCAATTACAAACCCAGTATGATTTTCTCCATAATGAGCCCACATTAAAGGATTACATGGGCTTCTTGTTAACGATAGAATTGCTACCGATTTTTTTAATTCGTTTAATTTATTTTCCAAATCGGTGAGCTTAACGCCCGGACCCTGCGCATTGTCTAAGAATGAAAGCTCAAAAGGATCATTAAAAGATACTGGTTCTCGAAAACCAAGTTGAGAACTCTTCAATGCTGATAGCCCAGCAGAAAATCCGTAGTATTTGTAAAGTATCAATTATCCATCCTTAGAAAAATAACAGTGATTATATGGAAGTCTACATAACCCCAATAAACGCGCCAGCACATTCATTGAGGTTATGCTGCCACCTGCACCGAATCTACCCCATTGATTTACCTGCGAGCAAAGAAAATTTCGGCTACATATCCAAAATTCGCGTGCCCGCTTGCTTTACCTGGCGCTTTGATTAGCCGACTGCCAGCTAACTATGCCATCAGTGCTTTCCACCAACTGCGCCAGCTTTTCTATAGACGTAGCGTTTTAGCCCAGCCCGACACACACCATCTCCCCTTCAAACCACTGCTGCCGCAACCCACGCTGTTTTTCTAGCAACGCCAAATAAGATGCAAGCGGGTGCTGAGGTTCCAGCGTTACATGCAACTGCCGTAGGCGGCGTTGGAAAGGGAGCTGTTCGGCGGGTTGGTGTAGCGGTGTGGCGTGCTCGGTGAGCCAATCGATGTTGGGGAGTATTAGATGCGTGGCGCCGCTGTCGAGTGCGAGGGTGACGCCTTTGGCGTCGAAGTCGCCTAGATAGAGGTGGGGGCGGCGGGTTTTGCGCCAGGTGTCGGTTAGGTGGTGGAAGCCTTGGCCGTAGTGGCTGTCGCCGCGGTAGATGACCAGCGGATGGGCGTAGCCGCGCAGGGCGGAGATGGTGGGGTCGAAGGTGTAGAAACTGTCTAGGTTTTCGACCTGAACGAGAGCGCCAAAGGCGCCCAGCGTGAGGCTTCTGACATCTACGTCGCGAATGCTGCGCGCGTCAGAGCCAAGGCCTTGGGCAGGTTGGGGCGGCAGGTTGAGCAGCACGCGCCAGGCGCGGGGGCCTTCGCGGGTGGCTTTATTTTCCTCCATGCCCGCTTTTGCCTGGGCGCTGCTGGGCAGGCCGCCGAGTGCGCGGCCAAGCGGTGCCAGCCGGGCGCTGGCGAGTACGGTATCGATTTGCTGAAGCAGTTCGGCGTCGAAGCGCAGTGCTTTGGCGCTAAGGCGGGTGCCAAGTTCGATGTCGTACTGGCGGCACCATGCAATGAGATCGCCCACCCACTCGCGCCGGGGGCGTTCGACGCTGGCTTGCTGACGCAAAAGGCGCTGTACCTCGTTGAGCCCGGCGCGGGCGCGGCCGGGCAGGTTCATGGCGCGACCGCCAGTTGTAGCGCCACATCGCGAATCAGGCGCACGTCGTTGTAGTCGGCGGCCTTCTCTTCCTCGGGCAGCAAGCGAAACGCCTGCTGTTCGCTGCGCGGCAGGCCCTGGTATTCGGCGATGACCTGGAACAGCCAGATCTCATCGGGCCAGCCGAGGGCACGCTCGGCCAGGTAATCCAGCGCGCTGTGGGGCGCGGGTTCATCGCGGTCGACCACTGCGAGGTAGAAGCCTTCGACATCCTCCTTGAGCGCCTGTTGGCGGGCGGCCACGGCGGCGTCTTCGCTCTGCTGGGCGGGCGCGGCGGCGCTGGCTACCTGCGCCGGGCGGCTGGGCGTGGGCAGTTGGCTCACCAGCGCGCTCAGCGTCGGCAGGTCCTGACTGCGGTCTAACGCTACGGAACCGGCCGCCACGAGAGGAGCGGCACGATTGCACAGAATGGGCACATCGCTGCGCTGGGCGTAGTTGCCAGGAGTAAACCCCGGGTGCTCGCGCAGAAAGGCCTCCATGCCCGCCACCAGGCGGCTTCGCGCCTGCATCTTGCGAAAGCGCGCCATGAGTTCGATCAAGCGCTGCTGCACTTCGCGCAGGCTGGTGTAGTGCTGGCTGACCTGCTGTTGAAGCTGGCTGACCAGCAGCTTGCGCAGGGTGCCATCGCGGCCGACGAGCTGAATCAGCTCGTCGAAATCGATCAGTTCCAGGCCGTCGAGCAGGCGCACCACCTGCTTCTGAGCGCGGCCGTTCTCGCGCACCTTGTCGCTTAGCTTGCTGACGAAGCCGAAATCGCTATTCAGGCGCTGCCAAAGGCTATCGATGGCATCGAAAAAGCGCCCGTTCATGTCGTCTACCGATTGGCGCAGGCGCAGAAGCTGTTGTTCCTGCTGCCAGTAGTCGCCGCGCGCGCTGGATTCGCGGTAGCTGGCGACCAAGCTGCGCAGGCGCTCCAAGGCTTCGGCCACGTCGGCGTTGACGTGGCGGCGGGCTTCGTCGGCGGTCATCTCGGCGATCAGCTCGCGCACCTTGGGCGTGAGCTTGACCCCGCCCTGCTCGTCGGGCCGCCAGACGATGCGCGCCGCCAAAAGCCGCCGTAGCGCAGTGGCGCTGAGCCCGGCAAGCGGCACTTCTTCTTGGGTGTAGCCCTGCATCAACGCCTCGGCGTGGCGGCCCAGCAGCGCTAGCCGTTCAACGCCGGTCGTGACCAGGCGGCTTTCGAGCGGGGTGGCCTGGCTCACAGCAGCGTCTCCTGGGCGTCGCTCTCTTCGGTGACCGGCAGGCGCTCTTCGTCACGGATGAAGCGGACGAGATCGAGCAGATAGTCGACCTTACCGGTGGCCAGATACACCTGGCGCTCACCGTGGGGCTGAAGCAGATAGCCGTGTTCTTTGAGGCGTTTGAACACCTGCTTGATCTGAGCGTCGAGCTGATCGCTCTGGGAGCCGAAGAAGCTATCCGTGGCCAGGCGCTCGATGCGCTCGCGAAGGCTCGGGTTGTCCTCGCTCTTGGCCTGAAGTTCGCCGGGTTTGAGCACATCGCCTGGGGTCAGCACGCTGTCGCGCCCCAGGGCTTCCTGCACCAGTTGCAGCCACTCCAAAAGCGGTAAGAGGCTATTCAGGGCATCGCCGAGCTGGCGGGAGAGCTGCTCGCGGGCGCTGTCGTCCAACTGGCGCCAGGCGAGAAAATAGACGCTCTGCTCGGCGTTGCTCGCCAGCCGCCGGTTGAGCGGGCGCAGGTAGGTATCCAGGGCATCGCGCAGGGCCTCGTCCTGCAAGCGCTGGAAAGCGCTTTCGTCGCTCACGGCGCAGACGAACTCGCCGGCCAGCAGGCGTTCGAGCAGCGGGCCGTGCAGCAGCATGTTCTGGTCAAGGGGGCTTTCGGTATCGTTCATGCGTTCACCTCCTCGCGTTGCGCCTTGAGCCGCGCGGCCAGACGGCTCAGGCGTGGTTCGATGCGTTTCAGTCGTCGCGTGCCGGGTGCTTCGATGTCGCGGTCGATCAGATAGCGGTTGTGGAACAGCATGAGCACGTCCGACTCGGGGTTGGGGAAGGCGCCGACGATGTGGATGCGGTTGCTGTCGCAGGCCTCGAACAGCTTCTCGACGTTGTGATAGGCGAGCGTGCCGATCTCGTCGATGGGCCAGTGGATGGCAATGGCGGCGCGCCCGCGCAAGAGCCGTGTGAAGGCGAGCAGGAACTTGCACAGAATCAGGTAGGCCATGCCGTGGCTGGAGGATTCGAGCAGTTGGCGGTCGTTGCGGATGACCAGATCGGTGCCACCTTCGTTCAGGTGAAGCTCCAGGCGCAGCAGGCTTTCGAAGCTGTAGGACTGATCCTGACGCAGTAGATCGACCACGTCATTGAGGGCGTTGAGGTAGTCGTCGCTGGGCAGCGCCTGGCCGGAATCGCGCCACTGACGGTAGCGCTGAGCGAAGAGCTTGAGCGGCTCCCAGAAACCCAGCTCGTCGATGGTGGATTGGATGCGCACCTCGGCCTTGGTGATGCCATCGAGGGTGAGATCGTCGGCCACTTCATCGGATAGGCGCTTGCTCTGGGCGCTGATGCGCCGGTTGAGGTCGCTGAATACGGTGAAGAACTTGTCCAGGTCGTCGCTCAGGTTACGGCCCTGCTGCACCAGCTGTTGCTGCTGGTCTTCGAGGAGAGTAAGCATACCCGCGAGAATCGGCAGCAGCGCGCGGGGCTCGTCTGGATCATCGAGGCGTGCGCGCTCGCTCTCCAGCGCCTCGACGAAGCTGGCGCTGGCGCCCTTGATCAGTTGGCTTTCCACCTCTTGGCAGCCCTTGCGCAGGGCGTCGCGCTCCTGGGCGCGCTGGGCCAAGGCCTGGCGCGTGCGGGCCAGGCGCTCGGCGGGGTCGCCGGTGGGTGCGCTTTGCGGCGTGGCATCGGCAGATAGCGCAAGCTCCTCCAGCTGTTTCAACAGCGGGGTCAGCTCGTTCAAGAGCTCGGCGTGCTCCCGGCGCTGGGCGTCGAGGGCGTTCGTCTGGCGCTGATGCTCCGCCTTGGTGGCCTGGAAGCGCTGCTGCGCTTGATCGCGCTGGCGCTTGGCGTCGTCGCGCTGGCGGGTCACCCGGCTCTCCTGCTCGATCAGCTCGGGCTTGCGCTGCCCCCAGCTCACGCGCATGAAGCGGCGGTAGTCATCGAGCTCCTCCTGACGCGCTGCCGTTTGGCGAATGTGGCGCTCGAGCTCACTCAGCCGCGCGCGGGTGTCGCGCAGGGTGACGGGGTCGACGCCCTGATCGGCGAGCTCGCGATCGAATGCCTGCTCGAGCTCTTCGCACTGACGCTGATACTCCGCCTTGAGCGCTACCTGCTGCTGGCGGTACTGATCGATCTGGCGATCCAGGCTTTCGAGCTGGCCTTCGGCATCGGCCTTGGCTTCGAGCGCTTCGGCGCGGTAGGCGGCGCTGAGCGCATCCAGGGCGGCTTGGCGCTCGTCTTGCAGCGCTTGCTGCAGCGCCTGGCGTTCATCCAGTGCCGCCTGGCGCTCGCGCTTGCGGGCATCAAGAGCGGCACGATGGCGCTCCTGGCACTGGTGGCGGGCCTGCTGAGCGTAGTCAATCTCCTCTTCGGCTCGCTTGAGCCCACGCTGCGCCTGGCTCAGGGCCTCCTCGGCCCCGGCCAGGCGCTCGCTCTGGCGCTTGAGCTGCTTCTCGGCGCTGGCCTCGAGCGCTTCGGCGCGGACTACTGCGTCGGCGGCGGCTTCTATCGCGGCCAGCAGGCTGGCTTCTTCCTGGGCGTAGTCCGGCGGGGCGATGGCGTTAAGATCGAGCGCGACGCCGTAGATGCTGGCGCCGCCCTCTTCTTCTTTTCGCTCCTCAAAGACAGGAGCCAGGTCGCGCCGCGCCAGCAAGTCCGGGGCAATCACCTTACCCAGGCGCTGCTCCCAGCCCGGTACGTGGTAGCGCAGAAAGTGGCGCAGCGTGCCCTGGGCCGGGTCGCGCTGCTGGTGCAGCGCTTGGCTATGGCGCTGGGCCTCGTGCAGGGCGTGTCTGGCCTCGCGGTGGGCGGTATCGGCGGTGTCGCGCTCGTGTTTCAAGGCGTCGCGCTCGCGGCGCAGGCTCTCCAGCTGAAATGCGGCGGCGCGGCTCTCGTTCTGGGCCTGATCGAGGCGCGCCTGGGCCAGCGCCGCTTCTTCGCTCTCCTCCGCCGTTGGCCCACCGTGGCTTAGCGCTGCCTTGAGCTCGGCAAGCGCTTCGCCGCCTTCGGCCAACTGGGCTTGAAAGCCTGCCTCGGTGGCGTCGCGCTCGGCCTGGTGGCGAGCATCGAGGGCACGCTGGGCCTCCCACTGAGCCTCTTTGCGCGCGGCCTTCTCCTCCATCAACGCCTCCATCAGCGCTTGGGCCTCTTCGCGCTGGCGAGCCAGGGTGTCGCCCAGCTCACGCAGGTGCTCCTCCTTGCGCGCCTGGCTTGCCTGCACGGCCTCCTGCAGCGTGCGTAGATGGCCTTGCAACTGCTCTAACTGCTCGCGCTTTTGCGGCAAGGCATCGAGATCGCGCGAGAGCGCGGGCATGTCGGCAGCCTCATAGGCTTCGAACTGCTGCTGCAAGTCGCTCAAGTCGCGCTGGGCCTGCTTGAGCTCGCTCTCCAGAGCGCTGAGCTCTTCGTTACGGGCGTCGCGGGCCTGCTCGTAGGTGTTTTTTTCGTCGTCGAAGGTGCGCTGGCGCTCGGCGCGCTCGGCGTCGATATCGGCCAGGGCGCGCTCGGTGCGGCTGGCATCGGCGTCGAGCTGAGGCCTTAGCTGCCAGAGCGTGGTATCGAGGTGGGCAAGCTCGCCGTCGATCTCGTTGAGCCGGGATAGCGCGCGCTGCAGCGGCTCCAGGCGCATCGACTGACGCATCTGGTTGATCCACTCGCGCGCCTTGGCGCTGCGGATGCGGGTCACCGGCAGCTCCACGCCATCCTCTTCGAAGATCGCCGCCAGCATGGTCTTGAGGGTGTCCATCTTGCCCTCTTTGGCGTGCACCGCCGAGACCAGCTTTTCGATATGCCGAATGCGGTGCTCCGGCGCCACCAGGCTATATTGGGCGGCGAGCTGGCGAAGCTTTAACGCCTCCTTGCGGTTGCCGTGCATGGCCAACCCTGGCGTCGGGGTGAAGTCGTTCTGGATGACCGCGCGGTACTCGGAGGTGGCCGAAAGCTTCGAGGAGATAGAAACGTTGCGCCGCCGCAAACCGTTGGCCCACTGAGCGTACTCCAGCGCTACCGCGCCTTTGTCGCCTTCGATGAGGTAGTCCTCCGGGGCGTAAGGCGCGGCGACGAAGCGATACTCCACCCCGCCTTCTGCCTTGCGGGTCAACACCGCCTGGCACAGCGCGCCGGATTCGCGGCGGTATTCGTAGATAAGGTAGCTGTTGCGATGCGGTAGATAGAACGCATCGAACTTCATCCGCGTCTTCGGCACCACCTTGTTGGGCAGTTCGCCGTAAAACACCGGCACCAGCCGCTGCAGCGTGGTCTTGCCCGAGGCGTTGGTACCGCAGATGTTGGTGTGGCCATCCACACTCAGCTCGACCACCCCCTCCAGGTGGCCGTGAATCATCACGATGCGTAGCAGGTGTGCCATGGGGTGTCCCTTGGTCAAGCATGTTTACTGACAGTATGATGCTGCCAGTCTAAGGCATTGTTCGAGGAGACGTCATGCCCCGCTATCCCGCTCATTTACTCAATGAAGGCCCCGCCAACCCTTTTCCCGGCATCAAGGCGCTGGAGCGGCGCCTGGGGCGCGAGATTCCGCATCGGTTGGGCTCCAACGAAGGGCTCGATATGCCGCATCGCGCCCTGCGCGCGCACTTTGGCGATGCAGCGGCCGAGCATGCCTACTGCTATGGGGATGTCGAGGCGCTGGGTGTGCGCCAGCGGTTAAGCCAGCAGCAGGGCATCGCCCTCGACGAAATGCTGGTGGATGCCGGTGCCGATAGCCTGATTGCTCTGGCTCTGCGTACGACCTGCGGTGTCGGCGATAGCGTTGTGTGTACCGCGGGCACTTATCCAACCTTCGGTTACTTCGCTCAAGGCCAGGGCTGCCGCCTTGTCGAACCTGCCTACCGCGAAGCGCCGGGGGTGCTCGCGCCGGATCTGGAAGCGCTGGCAGCGGCTGCGCATCGAGAGGGCGCCCGCCTCGTCTATCTCGCCAACCCGGACAACCCCAGCGGCCACCTGCACGATGACGACGCCATTCTGACGCTGCGTGAGACGCTGCCTGACACCTGCTGGTTGCTTCTCGACGAGGCCTACGGCGATTTTCGCGACGATGCGGGAAGCGAGTTTTCCGCTCGGGCGCTACCGGGAGTGATTCGCCTGCGCACGCTCTCCAAAGCCCATGGCATGGCAGGGCTGCGCATAGGCTACGCCATTGCCGAGGCCGCCGTGCTCGCCATGATGATGAAAGTGCGTATTCACTACGCGGTATCTTCCTTTACTCAGGCCGCCGCCGAAGTGGTGCTCGACCACATGGAGGAAGTGAATCAGCACATCCACGACGTAAAAGCGCGCAGGGAGCGTCTCACCGCGCACTTTCGTGCCCTGGGCGCTGACGTGCTCCCAAGTGCCACCAATTTCGTCGGCATTCGCTTGGCAAGCGCGGAGCTTGCCGCCGAGATACATCAAGCGCTCTTGGCTGAAGGCGTACTGGTCGCGCGGCTTGCGCATCCAGCGCTTGCCAACGTGATCCGCATCACCGCTGTAGAGGAGGCGCTGACGCCTGGGCGTTTGGACGCACTAGAACAGGCTATTCAGAACGCCCGCTGACGAATACGCTTAATACCGGGCCCTAAAACACCGAACCCCAGCCTACGCTGGGATTCGGTGTATCGTTACGTTCTCGAGCGCAATGAAGGTCAGACCTGCGGTAGCGCGGCCGTTACCATGATTTCGACCTTGAACTCGGGACGAGCGAGCTTGGCTTCTACCGCTGCGCGTACCGGCGGACGACCGGGCACGACCCAAGCATCCCATACGGCATTCATCTGATCGAATTGGCCCATATCGGTCACCCAGACCTGAGCCGCGATCAGATGCTCCTTGGACGTACCCGCCTGCGCCAGCAGCTGGTCGATACGCGCTAGTACCTGCTCGGTCTGGCCTGCCATGTCGGCAGTACCATCACTAGGTACCTGACCGGCCAAGTATACGGTGCCGTTGTGGATCGCCACTTGGCTCATGCGTGCATTGCTTTCCTGATAGGTAACACCCATGTTGTCTCTCTTTAAAATAGGAATGGGTCTCAAGAGTACGATAGTTAGCCTTGAAATGCTTGCGTAATGTCATGTGTCAGACCGCCTATCGTACTTAGCATCAACGCAGCGCCGGTTTCGAGAGCGGTACGGTGTCACCGACGGCATCGCGGGGGGTGGCGTGAGGTGTGCCACTTGCTTGGCCCTGGAAGGCAACGAATTCGGGGTAAGCCGACATACCGCATTCGTGAAGGTCCATGCCTTCGAGCTCTTCTTCCTCGCTGACACGCAAGCCCACACTCTTTTTGATGCACCAGAGCACCAGGAAGCTGGCGCCGAACATCCAGGCAAAGATGACCAGGGTGCCCACGAGCTGCGTTGCCAGAGTAGCGTCAGGGTTGCTTAGTACGACGGCCACGATGCCCCAGATGCCAGCGCTGCCGTGGACGGAAATAGCCCCGACGGGGTCGTCGATTTTCACGCGGTCGAGCGCCAATACCGAGAAGACAACAACGACACCACCCACAGCGCCAATGAGAACGGCCAGCTCGGGTGTCGGCATCAAGGGCTCGGCAGTGATCGAAACCAGTCCCGCCAGTGCGCCATTGATGACCATGGTCATGTCGACCTTGCCGAATTTGAGCCGATACAGCAGAGCCGCCGTCACCATCCCTGCCGCTGCCGCCATGTTGGTATTGACGAAAATACGCGCTACCGCGTTGGCATCGTCGAGGCTGGCGATTTTCAACATCGAGCCGCCGTTGAAGCCAAACCACCCCATCCACAAAATGAACATGCCCAGCATGGCGATGGGGAGATTGGCACCGGGAATGGCTCGCGACTGGCCGTTGGCGCTATAGCGCCCCTTGCGCGCGCCCACCAACAGTACCGCCGCCAGCGCCGCTGATGCCCCCGCCATGTGCACCACCACTGAACCGGCGAAATCCTGGAAACCGAGCACGTCGAGAAAGCCCCCGCCCCACTTCCAATAACCGCTGACCGGATAAATGACCGCTACCATGAACACGGCAAAGAGCAAAAACGGCCACAGCTTCATTCGCTCGGCGATGGCCCCGGAGACGATCGACATGGTCGCTGCCGCAAACACGGCCTGGAAGATGAAATCTGCCATCGACGAGTAGTAAGGCGCGTCTTCGCCTGCGGCGATATCGGCCAGGGTATTGTCGCTACCCAAGAAGAGCTCTAGACCAGGAATAAAGCCGCTCAACGGCGCCGCCGGATACATGATGTTGTAACCGATGATGAGGTAGACGATACACGCCACCGAGTAGAGCAGCGCGTTCTTGGTGAGTATTTCGACGGTGTTCTTCGATCTGACCAGCCCCGACTCCAGCATGGCAAAACCACACGCCATGAACATGACGAAGGCCGTACAGACGAGAAAGTAAAAGGTATCCAAGGCGTAGGATATTTCCAAAACGCTGTCATTCATTGTGAAGCCCCCTTGTTAGGTCACATCCTTTTGTTGTTTGCGTTCCTCCCGTTCTCTCAGCACGTTTCGTGCCAATAAATAAAAGTTCTTATCCACCGTTAGCTTAACCCCGTGAGAAAACGCTTGGTTCCCTAAAGCGGTGCAAAACACAACGCCAACAGCCCATAACGAAGCAGAGGATTAAATTACTGTTTTCAAATATAAAACGGCGAGATCAAGCGCCGATGAAAGCAAAGAAGCGGCGCTGAAATTACAAAAAAGCCCCCATGCGTGCATGAGGGCCAAGCGAAGGAGAGGGGTAGAACCACCCCAATTGAAGGGATGGAGTGAAGTGATAGAGTGAAGTGGCGGATCAGTACGCTTGACCAGGCACCCAGTTGGTACCCGCTAGCGGCACGCGCGCCATGGCAGCCGCTTCGACGTTCAGCGCCACCAGATCTTCGGGCTCCAGGTTGTGCAGGTGCGATTTACCGCAGGCACGCGCCAGCGTCTGCGCCTCCAGGGTCATGACACGCAGGTAGTTGGCTAGGCGTTTGCCTGCCGCCACTGGGTCCAGACGCTGGCTGAGCGCGGGGTCCTGCGTGGAGATGCCGGCGGGGCACTTACCCTCCTGAAAGTCATCGTAAAAGCCCGCTGCCGAACCGATCTTACGGTACTCCTCCTCGAAGCGCGGATGGTTATCGCCCAAAGCGATCAGCGCTGCCGTGCCGATAGCGACGGCATCGGCACCTAGCGCGATGGCTTTGGCGACATCGGCGCCGTTACGAATACCGCCTGACACGATGAGCTGAACCTCGCGATGCACGCCCATCTCTTGCAGTGCCTGGGTGGCTTGAGGGATCGCTGCCATGGTTGGAATACCCACATGCTCAATGAAGACATCCTGCGTTGCAGCGGTGCCGCCCTGCATGCCATCCAGCACCACGACGTCGGCACCGGCCTTGACCGCCAATTTCACATCGTAATAGGTACGCGTTGCACCCACTTTAATGTAGATCGGCACCTGCCAGTCGGTGATTTCACGCAGTTCGGCAATCTTGATCGCCAAATCGTCAGGGCCGGTCCAATCAGGGTGACGGCAGGCGCTACGCTGGTCGATGCCTTTGGGCAGCGTGCGCATGGCGGCTACGCGATCCGAGATTTTTTGCCCCAGCAGCATGCCACCGCCGCCTGGCTTGGCTCCCTGCCCCAGCACCACTTCGATGGCATCGGCCTTGCGTAGATCGTCAGGATTCATGCCGTAACGCGAAGGCAGATACTGATAAACCAGCTTGGACGATTGACCACGCTCTTCAGCGGTCATGCCGCCATCGCCGGTCGTGGTCGAGGTGCCTACTTCCGAAGCGCCGCGACCTAATGCCTCTTTGGCTTGCGCAGAGAGCGCGCCGAAGCTCATACCCGCAATGGTCACCGGGGTATCGATGACGATGGGCTTCTTGGCGTAGCGCGTGCCTAGCGTCACCTCGGTACCGCACTTCTCGCGGTAGCCTTCCAACGGATAACGCGACATGCTCGCTCCAAGAAACAGCAGGTCATCGAAGTGAGGCACCTTACGCTTGGCGCCCCAGCCACGAATGTCGTAGATGCCGGTATCGGCAGCGCGCTGAATCTCGGCGATGACATCGCGCCCGAACGTTGCCGATTCACGCAGGGCGGGGTTGAAAACTGTATCGGTCATAATGAACGCTCCTGAAATTCCATTGACCCTAAACGCGCCCTGCTTAGTAGGCGGTGGCGTTGTCGACTTTGAAGTTATAGAGCTCGCGGGCGGAGCCGTAGCGCTTGAAGCTGGCCGGATCGTCATCGAGCCCGGCGCGGCTCAGCAGCTGCGCCAGCTCATCGACGTGCTCTTGGCGCATCTCCTTTTGCACACAGTCGGCGCCAAGCGAGGCGACCTCGCCTTTGACGTAGATATGCACCTCGTACAGCGAATCGCCCAAAGCCTCACCGGCATCGCCACACACGACCAAGTTACCGGCTTGTCCCATAAAGGCGCTCATGGGTCCGATATTGCCTTTAACGACGATATCCACGCCCTTCATCGAGATGCCGCAGCGCGCCGACGCATTGCCTTCGATCACCAATAGCCCGCCATGCGCCGTGGCGCCCGCCGACTGGGAGGCATCACCTTTGATCCGCACGCAGCCCGACATCATATTTTCGGCCACGCCCACGCCAGCGTTACCGTGAATGGTGATCTGGGCTTTTTGGTTCATGCCCGCGCAGTAGTAGCCGACATGACCATCGATATCGATACACAGCGCGTCGTTGACGCCGCAGGCGATGTTGTGCGCCCCGTCGGGATGAGTAATGCGCCATTCGCGTGCACTGATTTCTTCTTCATGTAGGGCCTGATTGAGCGCGCGTAGGCTATCGGTCGAAAGATCATAGGTCGTCATCGTTATGCTGCCTCCACGTTAGCCACACTGCGTTCCCATACATAAATCTTGCCAGGCTCAGGCTCCCACACCCGCGCCTTGTCGATTCCCGGCAGCTTGGCCAGGGCGCGGTACTCCGACGCCATGACGACATAGTCGTCGGTTTCGGCGATGACGGCGGGCTTACAGGCGATGGGATCGCGCACTACAGCAAAGCCGTCTTGAGTACCCACGGTAAAGGTGAAAAAACCATCCAGATCGTTGAGAGCGCCTTTGAGCGCCTGGGTGAGAGAGTCACCTTTTGCCATGCGCCATGTCAGATACCCAGCGGCAACTTCGGAATCGTTATCGGTCTTGAAGCTGATACCCGCGCGCTTGAGCTTGCTGCGTAGCCAGTTGTGATTAGAGAGCGAGCCGTTGTGGACCAAACACAGATCGAGCCCCGTGGAGAAAGGATGACTGCCTTCCAGCGTCACCGCGCTTTCGGTGGCCATCCGGGTGTGGCCAATGGCGTGACTACCCTTCATTCCCGCCAGGCCATAGCGTTCAGCCACGTCGTTCGGAAGCCCTACCCCCTTCAGGATTTCGATGCTTTGACCCGCGCTCAGCACGCGCACCTCGGGGGCGTTCTCGGCTAACCAAGCGAGCGCGAAACGCTCATCGACGCCCAGTTTGAACACGCCCACATCGGCATTGGTGAACCAACCATCGACGGGGCCCAGCGTGCTCTCAAAACGCTTAGCCAGCGCCTCCCAGTCCATCGCCGCATCGCCTTGAAGGGTAAGCTTGATGCCTGATGCATACTCGTCGCCGTATACGGCAAAGCCAGCGCTATCCGGCCCACGGTCGGTCATGGCCTCCAGCATGGGCGCGAACAACGCTCCCAGATCGCTTTCAAGCTTCTGATTTTTCAAATAAAGCCCGACAATTCCACACATGATGTCACCTCACAGAATGTATCAACGCACGCGCGTGTCTAAGCGCTAGAAAAATTCGGCGTAGCGCTGGATTTCCCAATCGCACACCTGGCGGCTGTAATCTGCCCACTCTTCGCGCTTTACCTTGATGAATTCATCGCAAATTTCGCTGCCAAGCCCCTCGCGCAATACGCCGTCACCTTCGAGCGCATCGAGCGCCTCTTTCAGCGACTGCGGCAGAATGCCGATGCCGTTCTCCTGGCACTGGGCGGGAGAGAGCTCGTATAAATTGACGTTTTTCGCCTTACCTGGATCGAGCTTGCGGTCCACTCCATCGAGCCCTGCCGCGATCAAGGCCGCGTGTACCAAATAGGGGTTACAGCCCGCATCCGGCAACCGGAACTCCAAACGCCCATAAGGTACGCGCACCATGGCCGAGCGGTTGTTGTCGCCGTAGGCGATGAACACCGGCGCCCAGGTAGCGCCGCTCGCCGAGCCGCCTGCGACCAAGCGCTTGTAGGAGTTGACCGTGGGCGCGGCGAAGGCACATAGCGCTTTGGCGTGATGCAAAAGCCCGCCCAGGAAGTGATAGGCCGTAGACGAAAGCCCCATCCCTTGTGGGTCGCTATCGTCACCGAAGACGTTGTTACCCTCGGCATCGGCAATCGAGAGGTGAAAATGCATGCCGTTACCCGGCTTGGCGGCATGGGGCTTGGGCATAAAGGAGCACACCATACCCAGCTCGTTGGCGATTTCACCGGCCGCCATACGCACGAAGGTAAAGCGATCCGACGAGGTCAGGGCATCGCTGTAGGTGTAATTGATTTCGAACTGGCCGTTAGCGTCTTCGTGATCGATTTGATAGACATCGAAGTCCACGCGCTGAAGCGCTTCGACCAAGCGCTCTAGAAACTCACGCGAGCGCGAGAGCCCTTTGTAGTCGTAGCAGGGCTTGGCCAGGGTATCGCTTTCATCTACCGGCAATAGCTCGCCGGACGGGCCGCGTCGGAACAGCGAAAACTCGGGCTCGAGGCCGGTATTGAGCGTCCAGCCACGATCACTCAAGCGTTCGAGCTGGCGCATCAGCACCACTCGGCTATCCAGCGGGTGAGGTACATCGTTGACGTAGCCACAGCACGCAATGCGCGCGTAGTGCGGCTGCCAAGGCACGAGCGACAGCGAAGCGAGATCGCCGCGCGCAATGAAGTCAGGGCCGTGGGGCTGCATTCCAAGCCCGGCCACGGCAAAGCCTGCAAACCCAGCGCCTTTTTCCACCACATCCATAAGGCAGTTGGCCGGTACGGATTTGGTTTTGGCGGCTCCGTGGATGTCGACAAACTGTGCGAGCAAATAGCGTATATCGTGATCATTCAAGTACTTAACGGCGGCTTCCGGCGTCATAGGATTACCCTCACCCTCAATAATTCCTTCCAAGAAAGTATATTTCTCGAAAAGAAAAGCACTTGGTATGCCAAGTTGTCTTCTAGAGCGCTGAAAACCTTCTTTGAGATACAGCTAAACTAATGATTTAAATATTTTTAATTTTTTTAATTACAAATTTATTGGCCTTTGCGTCTACTAAAGAATGCAACACAAACATCCTCGCTCGCACTTTTAACGTGCATCTTTAATAAAAAATCACCAAACAAGTGCATTAAATAAAAGTGAATAAGAGTTTTTATATATGAATCACTAAGTATGTAAAAAATGCTTACCGCTAATCTCATGTTTTTTTATGGATTTAAATTTTTATATTTAATTTTCAGCCGATATGCGCCCAGTTGGCAGGCAACTTGCTTGACCAAACGGAAGATAAAATTCCCCAGGGGAATAAACGAACTCTCAAATCGATGCCTAATGTAAAATAAAACCAATATAAAACATCGATTTAAATAAATTCCAGTGTCTCATCAAGGCATTCCAGGAGGAAAAGGTGACCCCGTTAGACGACAGCTACATTCTTCGCGTTTCCTGCCCTGCCCGCTCGGGCATCATTGCCGCCGTTAGCTCTTATCTGAGTGAGAACAACTGCTATATCAGTGAACTCTCTCAATATGACGACGAGGAACTCGAACGTTTCTTCCTGCGTGCCAAGTTTCGTTTCAATGCAGGCAGCGCACCGGCCATCGAAACGCTATGCAACGACTTCCAAGGTATCGCCGACGCATACGACATGGAGTGGAAGATTCGCAGCTCAGAATCGCCCATGCGCGTATTGCTGATGGTGAGCAAGTTCGACCACTGCCTGAGTGATTTGCTGTATCGGGTCGGCAAGGGTGAGTTGAAGATGGATATCACCGCCGTCGTCTCCAACCATCTGGACCTGCGCCCCATGGCCGAGCGCGAGGGCATTCGATTCGTCTACCTGCCGGTGGACAAGCAGAACAAGAAGCAGCAAGAAGCGGCGTTGATGGCGATCGTCGAAGAGACCCAAACCGAGCTCGTGGTACTGGCGCGCTACATGCAAATACTGTCTGACGAGCTGTGCCAGCAACTATCTGGCCGCGCCATCAATATTCACCACTCCTTTCTTCCCGGCTTCAAGGGTGCCAAGCCCTACCATCAGGCGCACGAGCGCGGCGTCAAGCTGATAGGCGCGACGGCGCATTACGTCACCTCCGATCTCGACGAAGGACCGATCATCGACCAAGAAGTGCAGCGCGTCGATCACACCTATCGTCCCGAAGATCTCGTCGCCGTGGGGCGCAACACCGAGACCATCGCACTCTCCAGGGCGCTTAAGTATCACCTGGAACATCGCGTTTTCCTGGATCAAAACAAAACGGTGATTTTCCAATGAGCGCCCAAGAAACGACCGCCGCAACGCTGATCGACGGCCGCGCCTGCGCCGAGCGGGTACTTGCCGACGTCGAGCGCCAAAGCCAGGCGCTACGCCAAGAGGGCATCACTCCAGGGCTAGCCGTGGTGCTGGTGGGAGAAGATCCGGCCAGCCAGGTCTATGTGCGCAATAAAATGCGCAAAGCCGAAGCCGTGGGCATTCGCTCTTTCGAGTACCGCTTCGACGACACCCTAAAGCAGGCAGAGCTACTGACGCTGCTGGCCAAGCTCAACGCCGACCCTGAGATCAACGGCATCCTGGTCCAGCTGCCGCTTCCCGCCACCATCGACGAGCACGCGGTGCTACAAGCGATCGACCCACGCAAAGACGTCGACGGCTTTCATGTCGAGAACGTCGGCGGCCTGATCCAGGGGCGCGATGCCCTCGCCCCCTGTACGCCCACGGGCTGCTTGCAGCTGTTAAAACAGCAGTGCGGCGATCTTGCAGGCAAGCACGCCGTCGTTATCGGGCGCTCCAACATCGTTGGTAAACCCATGGCGGCGCTGCTACTCGCCGAGCACTGCTCGGTGTCGGTGATTCACTCACGTAGCGTTGCGCCCGAAGCCCTCGCCCGGCAGGCGGATATCGTCGTCGTGGCCGTTGGTCGGCCCGAGATGGTAGACGCTCGTTGGATCAAGCCCGGTGCGGTGGTCATCGATGTCGGCATCAACCGTCGCCAACAGCACGACGGCAAGACACGTCTAGTCGGCGATGTCGATTTCGCCAGCGTCGCGCTCATCGCCAGCGCCATTACGCCGGTGCCCGGTGGCGTCGGCCCGATGACCATCGCCCTGCTCATGCACAACACCCTTAAGGCCACGCGCCTGCAGCACGCAAGCGCTGAAAGCCTGGCCCTTTTCTGATCTGACCCTTCGACCTGATCCGGGAGCCCTACCATGCCATTTGGTCTGCTCAAATACGGTCTCTCTTCGCGCTACCCGGCCGAAGTGGACATTCCGCCCCCCAAGGCGCTTAAGTCCTCCTATGACGTGGTCATCATCGGTGGCGGCGGCCACGGCCTGGCCATCGCCTATTATCTGGCCAAGTACCACGGCATTACCGACGTGGCCGTGCTCGAAAAAGCCTACCTGGGCGGCGGTAACACGGCACGCAACACTGCCGTCATTCGCTCTAACTACCTCACCTCGGAGGGCGTTCGGTTCTATAGCGAATCCGTTCGCCTGTTCCAGCAGCTCTCCAATGAGTTCGATTTCAACATCATGTACTCCGAGCGTGGCCAGTTGACGCTAGCTCACACCGATGGGGCCGTGCGCGCCTTTCGCCAGCGCGCCGAGGTCAACAAGCACTTCGGTGGGCGTACGGAGATGATCGACCGCCAACAGATTCGCGAACTGGTTCCCACGCTCAACCTGGATCCAGGCCACTTACCGGTGCTGGCGGGGCTTTGGCATCGCGATGGCGCCACCGCGCGCCACGATGCGGTGGCCTGGGGGTACGCCAAGGAGGCGGCCAAGCGCGGCGTGGAGATTCACCAGCTGACCAGCGTCGAGGACGTGGTGATCGAAAATGGCCGCTTGACTGGGGTCAAGACCAACCGCGGCGCGATTCGCTGCGGCTGCGCCATTCAGGCCGTCGCCGGGCACAGCTCGACGATGGCACGCAAGGCGGGCTTTCGCCTGCCGGTTGTGAGTTATCCGCTCCAGGCCATGGTGACCCAGCCAGTGAAGCCGTTTCTCGACCCACTGGTCAGTTCCTCGGCGCTGCACTGCTATGTCCAGCAGACCAGCCGTGGGGAAGTGGTCTTCGGCGGCGGCTCCGACCCCTACCCGCTCTACAACACCCGCTCGACCCTCGATCTAAAAGAGAGCTTGATCACCAGCGGGATCGAGATGTTCCCGTTTCTCGCCAAGGCCAAGCTCATGCGCCAGTGGGCCGGTATTACCGATATGACGCCGGACTACAGCCCGATCATGGGTGCAAGCCCAGTGCAAAACTACTATCTCGACGCCGGTTGGGGCACCTGGGGGTTCAAGGCGACGCCGATCTGCGGCAAAACGATGGCCGAGCTGATCGCCACCGGCAAAACGCCGGAGCTGATCGCGCCCTTCTGTTTGGAGCGCTTCGACCACTTCCGCCAAATCAACGAGATGGGCGCCACTGCCGCCAGCCACTGAATTAAGGGCAACTTCCATGAAGCTCATGCACTGCCCGCTCAACGGGCCACGCAATATCAGCGAATTTATCTACGGCGGCGAACTCAAGGAAATGCCGTCGCCTGAGTCCTGCAGTGACCGCGAGTGGGCCGACTACGTTTTCTACAGCGACAATACCGCCGGTGTGGTCACCGAGTGGTGGATGCACGTCGCTAGCAGCTACTGGTTCTTGGCCGAGCGCCATACCGTGACCGATGAGGTCCTGCGCACCTTCGATCCCAAGGAAATATTTACCCATCGCGTGACGTTCACTGCCACGGAGGCGCGTCCATGAACCGCTATGAACCGCCCGCCGCTTTGCATGATACCGCCACCGACCGCCTTGCAGCCCCCATGGGACGGCGGATCGATCGCCAAGCGCCACGACGCTTTCAATTCGAAGGCACGCCTTATGCTGGCTACGCGGGGGATACCCTTGCCAGCGCGCTGATCGCCAACGGCCGTTATCTGCTGTCGCGCTCGTTCAAGTACCACCGCCCGCGTGGCCCGCTAACCCTTGCAGGCCAGGACGCCAATACGCTGGTACAGCTGCCCGATGAGCCCAACGTGCTGGCCGATACACAGCCGCTAACCGAGGGCTTGAGCGTCTACGGCCAGAACTACGCCGGTAGCCTCGATGCCGACCGTGACATGAAGCTAGGCGCCTTGGCCAAGTTCATGCCGGTCGGGTTCTACTACCGCGCTTTTTACAAGCCTAAAGGAGTGTGGAAGTACTGGGAGCCGCTGATTCGCAAGAAAGCAGGGCTGGGCGTCTTTGATCTCGATGCCGACGCGGGCTACCACGACAAGGCCTATCTGTTCGCTGATGTAGCCGTCGTTGGCAGCGGCCCTGCAGGTCTCAAGGCCGCGCTCACGGCTGCCGATGGGGGCGCCCGCGTGCTGCTCATCGAGCAAGAGCCCGAGCTTGGCGGCGCGCTCACCTACGCTCGCTTCGCCACCGACACGGCGCCCTCAGAACGGCTTCTTGACGATCTTGTGGCTGAAGTGGAGGCGCACGACAACATTCGTCTGCTGTGTAACGCCACCTGCAATGGCTGGTTCAAGGACCACTACCTGCCCGTCATCCAGGGCAGGCGCCTTTACAAGGTGCGCGCTAAAGCGTGCATCGTTGCCTCGGGTGCGTTCGATCAGCCCGCTATCTTCCGTAACAACGATCTGCCCGGCATCATGCTCGCCAGCGCCGCACAGCGTTTGATGCGCCACTACGCCATCAAACCCGGCCAGCGCGCCGTCGTGCTAACAGGCAACGACGATGGCTACCTCGCAGCCCTGGATCTCGTCGAGCAGGGCGTCGAGGTGGCCGCGCTGGTCGATATGCGCGCCGCGCCCAACGAGACAAAGCTAGGCGATGCCGTCGAGGCTCAGGGGATCGCGCGCTATCGCGAGCACACCATTTTCGAGGCCCACCACGCCAAGGCACATCACCGCGTGACCGGCGTCGAGCTGCGCCCGATTGCCGGACGCGGAGAAGTCGGCGAGGCACGTACCGACATCGCCTGCGACGTGGTCTGCATGAGCGCAGGCTACATGCCCGCCTATCAGCTTCTGTGCCAAGCCGGAGGCAAGCTCAGCTACTGCGATGAGACGGCCCAATTCGCTATTTCTGGGCTCCCCAAACGTCTCTATGTGGCAGGCTCGGCCAACGGCTTCCACGCGCTTGATCGGGTCGTCCACGATGGCGCCCGCGCCGCCACTCAGGCGCTGCGAGACCTCGGCCATCAGGTCGATGTACTCGATGCGCCCAAGGGAGCGCTCGAGCAGGTCAATTACCCCTGGCCGATGTTCGCTCACCCCAAGGGCAAGGAGTTCGTCGATTTCGACGAGGATCTGCAGATCGCCGATATCATCAATGCCACGCGCCACGGCTACCGCGATGTCCAGCTGGTCAAACGCTTCTCGACCGTGGGCATGGGCCCCTCTCAAGGGCGTCACTCGGCGCTGCCGACCGCGCGCTTGGTGGCCGCAGCCACCGAACGAAGCGTCAGCGACACCGGCGTCACCACGGCAAGGCCGCCGTTTGCCGCCGAGACCCTGGCGCATTTGGCCGGGCGTCACTTCGATCCTTTCCGGCAAACGCCGATGCATCGCCGCCACGTCGAACTTGGGGCACACATGATGCCCGCCGGAGATTGGCAACGTCCGGCGTACTACCCCAGCCGCGCGGGGACGCTGGAGCGCCTGCGCTGCCAGCAGGAGGAGGCGCGCCACGTGCGCGAAAAGGTCGGCATCATCGATGTCTCCACCTTGGGCGGTATCGAAGTACGCGGCCCGGATGCCGCCGAGTTCATCAACCGCATCTATACCTTCGGCTTTCTCAAGCAGCCCATTGGACGTACGCGCTACGCTGCCATGACCAACGAGCAGGGCGTGGTGATCGACGATGGCGTCTCCTGTCGGCTTGCCGAGGATCACTTCTACGTCACCGCCACCACAAGCGGCGTTGGGCGCGTCTATCAGAGCATGCTGCAGTGGAACGCTCAGTGGCGCCTCGACGTGGATATCGCCAACGTTACCTCGGCCTATGCCGCCGTCAATGTCGCGGGGCCGCTCGCAAGACAGCTATTGGAACGGGTTTGCACGGGCGTCGACCTCTCCGCCGAGGCCTTCCCTTATCTGGGGCTGCGCGAAGGTTTCATCGGGGAGGCGCCCGCCTATTTGCTCCGCGTCGGCTTCGTCGGCGAGCTCGGCTTTGAGCTGCACGTCCCTTCGCGCTACGGCGAATACCTCTGGGATACGCTGATGGAAGCGGGCAAGGATCTTGAACTGCGTCCCTTTGGCGTGGAGGCGCAGCGCCTTTTGCGCCTGGAAAAAGGTCACGTGATCATCGGCCAGGACACCGATGGCATGAGTCATCCCTTCGAGATCAACATGGGCTGGGCGGTCAACCGCACCAAGCCTTTCTTCGTCGGCCGCCGCGCGGTGGACATTCTACACAGCCACCCTCCTCTGCGGCGGCTGGTCGGCTTTCGCCTCCCCTCTACCAGCGCCAAACCACTGGAAGGCCACTTGGTACTGGAGGGTGAACGCATCAGCGGCAACGTCACCTCGTGCGAATACTCGCCCACGCTCGACGCCATCATCGGCCTGGCCTATGCCGCCCCAGAGCGCGGCGAGCCCGGTCAGCGCATCACCATTCGTACCGAAGGGGGAGAAACGGTGACGGCAGACGTCGTTGCACTGCCTTTCTTCGATCCCGACAACCAGCGTCAGGAGCTGTGAGCCATGCCCCACGCGATCTTCACCGCCAAACGAACGCCGCTTACGCCTACCCTGAAAGCCGATGACGACGTTGTGCATCTCAACGGCTATACCCTTGCCGCCGCAACGCCCGACGCAGCCAACGCAAGGCGCGGTCAGCTCGACCGCTGCGCCCTGCTGGACGCAAGTGCCCTGCCGCGCTTGGGCCTGCGCGGCCCTAACGCCGCTCAGGCGCTGATACAACAGGGGTATTGCCTTCCCGAGCGGCCCAATACCGCCTCTTTTCAGCCGGAGGGAAGCCTGATCGCCCAGCTCTCTGCCAGCGAGTTCCTGCTGCTCGGTGCCCCAAGCCTGACGCCTTCGCCCTGGGCCGATAGCGAGCAGCCGTTGAGGCCAGGGCCCGGCTGCTACTTGCTTCCCCGCCAGGATACCCACGGCTGGCTGGCGCTGACGGGACACTGCGTCGCCGAGGTCATGGCCAAGCTCTGCGGCGTCGACCTCTCGCCAGCAGCTTTCCCCGTGGGAGGCGTGGCGCAGACCTCGGTTGCCCGAATCAACGCCATCGTGATCAACGCCAGCACCGCATCACGCCCCTGCTTTTATCTGTTGATGGATAGCGCCTCCGCTACCTACCTCTGGTCGGTGCTGGAAGATGCCATCGACGAGTTCGACGGCGCGCGTCTTGGGCTGATGGATTATCTCGCCATTGCGGGATGATCGACGCATACGGAGGCGCTCATATGGCGTACCTAAGCGGAAAAGAGAACGACTATACGGTCCCCGCCTTACAGCGGGGGCTACGAATTATCGAACTCTTCGACCAGCGCCGACGCGTGCTGACGACTCAAGAGTTCGCGGATGCCCTGGGTGTTACCACCTCGTCCATCTACCGTATCGTCACGACCCTGACCGAGATGCGCTACCTGGATAAAGTGGCCAAAAACACCTATCAGCTGGGGCCGCAGGTCATCTCCAACGGCTTCAACTACCTCGCCAGTCGCGACATCGTGGAGATCGCCATGCCGCACCTGAGCGAGCTGCGCGATAGCGTGTCGATGTCGTGCCACCTTAGCGTGCGCGAAGGCCGCGAAGCCGTTTACGTGCATCGCGCTTTTGCCTCCCAGCGCCTATCGGTCAACGTGCCCATAGGCACCCGCATCGCGTGCCATAGCTGCGCCATGGGCCGCGTGCTGCTGACGGATCTCAGCGAGCGCCAGCTCGACGCGCTCTACCGCGACGTGCGCTTGGATGACTATCCGCCCCCGGCGCCGCGCACCCTTCCCGAACTCAAGAGCGTGATCGCCGCCGACCGCCGCAACGGCAAGGTAGTACACCGTTCGGACTACGCTACGGCGATCGCCACGGGCCTGAGCAACTACCGGGGCCAAGTCGTTGCAGCCATCAACGTTTCTGGTCCCGATACCCTGATGGGCGACGAACGCTACCGCCAAGGACTCACAGCGCAGCTGACCAGAACGGCTGAGAAGATCTCGTTTGAATTGGGTAAGGCGCAGAGCGCTTGAGGGGGGCGAAAGGAAAAGGTGAAAGTGTATCGGATAGGTGAAGACGCGCCCGTCACATCAACGTGGGCAGAGGCAGAAAGCAGCGATGATGCACTCAGCAAGCCGAACCGCTATGCTGTCCACGGCAGCAATGCCGTGTGATATCGACGTACGCGCCCTCACCAGGCGTTAGGGAAGCTGGCGGGGCCATGAACGATAAGATCACCACTGACAAACAACAAACGCGCCTGAGCATGGAGCAGCACATCGCCCGAGCACTCAAGCGCAAACGCGTTTCACAGGGTTATAAGATATCCGATGTCGCGCGTATCGCTGGGGTCAGCCAGGGCATGGTCAGTAAAGTCGAAAATGCCCAGGTGTCGACCAGTTTGGATACGCTGCACCGTTTATGTACCGCCGTGGGCTTGCCGATTTCGCAGCTATTCAGCGACTTCGATCTGGGCGGGCGCGGTGCACAGCACGTCAAATCGGGCGAGGGGCTTGAGGTCGTACGCACCGGCACCGAAGTGGGGCACACCTACCAGCTATTGAGCTATAACCAGGGGCCCAAGAAGCGCTACGAGCCCTTCTTGATCACCATGGACGATGCCAGCGAAGTATTCCCCAACTTCAGCCACGCAGGGCACGAGTTCATCTACCTACTCGAAGGCCGTTTGATCTATCGCCATGGCCAGCACTTCTACACCATGGGTCCAGGCGACAGCCTAGCTTTCGATGCCGCCGTGCCCCATGGCCCTGAGACGCTGCTCGAAGTCCCCATCCGGCTACTCTCGATCATTCACTACGATGACGATGAGCAGCGCTGAACCATAACGTAGCCCCAAACAGAGACGAGGCGCCCATGACGCCTCGCCCGTTACCCTTAGCTCAATCCCCCCATACAGATGTACTTGATCTCCATGTAGTCATCGAGGCCATATTTGGAGCCTTCGCGGCCAAGCCCCGACTCCTTGATGCCGCCGAAGGGAACGACCTCACTGGAGATGCCGACCTCGTTGACGCCGACCATGCCGTACTCCAGGCGCTCGGAGACGCGCCAGGCGCGGCCGAGATCGCGGGTATAGAGGTACGAAGCCAGGCCCACCTCGGTGTCGTTGGCCATGGCGACGGCATCGGCTTCGTCCTCGAAGCGGAAGATCGGCGCCACGGGGCCAAAGATCTCATCGCGAAAGACGCGCATGTCGCGGTTGACATGGGTCAGCACCGTGGGGGTGTAGAAACACTCGCCGCGCTCGTCGATCTGCCCGCCGGTGGCTACCTTGGCGCCCTGCTCCAGCGCTTCAGTGACCATGGCGTGAACGTTCTTCGCCGCTTTAGCGTGAATCAGCGGCCCGATGGTGACGCCCTCTTCGGTTCCGTTACCCAGTTTCAGCCCTTCGACGGCCGCGGTGAACTTCTCGACGAAGACGTCGTAGATACTGCTCTGAACGAGGATACGGTTGGCGCAGATGCAGGTCTGCCCGGCGTTGCGGTACTTGGAGGCCAAGGCGCCAGCAACGGCTTCGTCGAGATCGGCGTCATCGAAGATCAGTACCGGGGCGTTGCCGCCAAGCTCCATCGAGGCCTTTTTGACCGTATCGGCGCACTGCTTGAGCAGTAGCTTGCCGATCGCCGTCGACCCGGTGAACGACACCTTGCGCACCCGTGGGTTGGCGGTCAGCTCACCGCCGATCTCGGAGGAGCGCTCTCCCGCGACCAGGTTGATCACGCCCGGCGGAATACCCGCGCGCTCGGCGAGCACCACCATGGCCAGCGCCGAAAGCGGCGTTTCGGAGGCAGGTTTCATGACGAACGTGCAGCCTGCCGCCAGCGCCGGAGCAGCCTTACGCGCCAGCATGGCGTTGGGGAAGTTCCACGGCGTGATGGCCGCGACCACGCCCACCGGCTGCTTGATGGCAAGCAGCCGGCGGTCGTTGGCAACCGAGGGAATCACGTCGCCGTAGGTGCGTCGCCCCTCTTCGGCGAACCACTCGATATAGGAGGCGCCATAGGCGACTTCGCCCCGCGCCTCGGCCAACGGCTTGCCCTGCTCGCTGGTCATGATCAGCGCCAGATCTTCCTGGTGCGCCAGCATCAGGTCGTGCCAGCGGCGCAGCAGCGTACTGCGCTCTTTCGCCGTCTTGGCTTGCCAGGCGGACAAAGCACGCTCGGCGGCTTCGATGGCGCGCCGGGTTTCGGCAACGCCGACGCTTGCCACCTGAGCGATGCGCTCGCCGGTGGCCGGATTGAGGACGTCGAAGCGGGCGCCATCGGTGCCTTCGACCCACTGCCCGTCGATATAGGCGTGCGTCTGCAGAAGGCTCGGATCGTTAAGCGTTAATGTCATGTGTCATCTTCCCGAGTTGGCTCAGAGCGGTATCGCGTGTGATCGCAAGCGAGGCTCAACGAAAGTGCGGTACGACCTCACGGATGAAGAGCTCCAGCGAGCGCTTTTTTTCTTCGAACGGCAAGGTGTTGTCGGTCCAGAAGCTGTACTCGGTGAAGCCCAGTTTCTCGTACTGTTTCAGGCGCTCGACGATCTCACTAGGCGTGCCAACCATCATGTTGCGACGCAGGCTTTCGAGGCTGAACTCGGGGTTGTCGGCCACCGCCTCGGGGGGCGCCGGATCGAAGAAGCCGCCTTTACCGGGCTGGTCGTTCTTGAACCAGGCAAGGAAGTAGCGATAGAACAGGTTCAGCGCCTCGGCGCCTTTACGCCAGCCTTCGGGGTCGCTCTCTTCGTGAACATAGGTGTGACGCAGCAGCATGAGGTCGGGGCGCGAGACATCAGGATGGTTGGCGCAAGCGACGTTGAACTTGTTGGCCAGGTCCTCCACCTCTTCATCGCCCTTCATCAACGCGGTGACCATCACGTTGCAGTTGCTCTTGACCGCGAAGTCGTGCGAGTTGGGATCGCGCGCGGCAATCCAGATCGGCGGGCGCGGCCCTTGAACCGGCTGCGGCACGCTGGTGGTCATGGGGAAGTTGTACACCTCGCCTTCGTGGGCGTAGTCGCCCGCCCACAGCCCCTGCAGCGCCGGGATCATTTCACGCAGCGCCTTACCGCCATCGGCGGCGGACATGCCATCGACCAGCCGGTCGAACTCGAACTGATAGGCGCCTCGAGCGATGCCGAACTCCAAACGGCCGTTGCTGATCACGTCCAGCAGTGCGGCCTCGCCTGCCAAGCGAATGGGGTCCCAGAAGGGTGCCACGAAGGTGCCCGCCCCAAGGCGAATCTTCTCGGTCTTGGCCGCCAGGTAAGCCAGCTGCGCAACGGGGCTGGGCGATGAGGTGTACTGCATGCCATGGTGCTCGCCGATCCACGCCGTACGAAAGCCGCCCGCTTCGGCGATTTTCACCAGCTCGCACAGCTCTTCGAAAAGCTGACGATGTGAAGGCTGATCGCTATAGCGTTCCATGTGCACGAATAGAGAAAACTGCATGTTCACTTCTCCTACGACGGGATTAATCGCGTTGGCTCAGCCGAGCCGCCACGGTGGGATCGGCGCTCTCTCCGCGCAGTGCCTTGATCATGCAGTAGCACATGACCAGGAGCGCGACGGAGAACGGTAGTGCAGCGGCGATGGCCGCGGTTTGCAGGGCTTCAAGCCCCCCTGCAATGAGCAGTACGGCAGCGGTGGCGCCTAGCCCCAGGCCCCAGATCACGCGATAGAGCTGCGGCGGGTGCGGGCTGCCCTTGGCCAGAATGGTGCAGATGACCAGCGTGCCGGAGTCGGCCGAGGTGACGAACCAGGTGATGATCATCAGTGTGGCTAGGCCAATCATGGGAACGGTGGCCCATGGCACATCGAGCGCGGCGATGGTTTGGAACAGCACCGTGGTGATGTCGTCGACCGCAACGCTTGCCAGATCCACGCCGCCGAAGAGCTGAAGATGCAGCGCCGTGCCGCCGAAGATCACGATCCAGCTGGTCGCGCCGAGCACGGCCGCCGCCATGCCGCCCAACAGGACTTGGCGAATGGTTCTGCCACGCGAGATACGCGCGATGAACATGCCAACGTAAGGGCCCCAGGAGAGCCACCAGCCCCAATAGAACAGCGTCCACCAGCCCTGCCACTGGCTCTCGGGGTCGGGGTTGGTCCAAAAGCCCATGCTGATGATGTTGCTCGCGTAGTCACCAAGGCTGGTGGTGAAGACGGTAAGCAGAAACACCGTGGGCCCTGCCAGCACGAAGAAGGCGAAAAGAATCAGGCTCACGTGGATATTCCACTCGCTGAGCAGACGAATACCCTTCTTCAGCCCCGATACCGCCGATACCGTGGCAGCCACCGTTACGGCGAGCACCAGCCATACCTGGTTGGTGCTGGAGATCTCCAGGCCAAAAAGGCTATTGAGTCCGGCGTTCATCTGCGACACCCCAAGCCCCAGGGTCGTCGCCGTGCCGAACAGCGTGGCGAAGATTGCCAGCAGGTCGATGGCATGGCCGATGGGGCCGTGGATGCGCTCGCCGAGCACGGGATAGAACGCCGAGCGAATGGTCATCGGCAGATCATGCCGATAGGCGAAGTAGGCCAGGATGACGCCCACCAGAATGTAGATCGCCCAGCCGTGCAGACCCCAATGGAAAATCGTCAGCGTCAGCGCCGTCTGCGCGGCAGGCAGCGTGTTGGGCGCGATACCTGCAGTTTCGATATAGGGGTTGCCCTGCAGGTGGTTGAGCGGCTCGGCGATGCTCCAGAACAGCAGCCCCGTGCCGACCGCCGCGCTGAAGAGCATGGCGAACCAGGTGAAATTGGAAAACTCGGGGCGTTCGTGGTCGCGCCCCAAACGCAGCTTACCGAATGGACTAACGATGATGCCGACGGTCACGAACAGCACCACGTTGACCACCAAGATGTAGTACCAGCCGAGCTGCTGCTCGATGAAGGCCTTGATGCTCAGGTAGATGGTGTTGGCAAGCGAGGGCTGCAAAATGGAGAAGAGGACGAACGCCACGACCATGGCCGTTGATGCAATGGCCATGGTCTTGTCGACGCCCGCGAATACGCCACGGTTGGATGTACTGGAACGAGAGTCTTGCATGAAAGCTCTCCGGGGTTCTCATTGTCTTGGAGGCGTAGTGATGCAATACGCCCATGCGTTCAACGCGCCGATGACATCGTCCGAGGGGAAAGGGAGAGGTGATCGGCTCGCTGCACATATTGGTATGCCATAATATGGGATTCAACAAAATAATGTTTATGCTCAGAAAAAAATCTAATTTAAATTTATATATGAAATTAAGTGTTTATATTTCAATAAATTATTTTAATTTAAACTTAAGTCTAACCGACCAACGTCTATTGACCGGTGCTCTTTTATACCGCATAAGAAATACTGTATTATGGTATACCAAGAGATGGGTAAGGCGCTCAGATCGATGATTACCCTTTGCGCTGCATTCGCTGCGGCGGCGAATCAACCACGGCGTTGGATTAACCACGGCGATGCACCAACCACGGCGGCCAGGGCTATCAGGCAGCAGCCGCTTCCAGGAGATTGCGATGAGCTTTGAAGTCAGAAAAATCGTCACCTATCGGGAAACGACCTTCATTGAGGGCGGGAAAGAGGGCGAGAAGCCGGTCACCATGGTGGGTGTTGCGGCAGTGATGACCAACCCCTGGTACGGGCGCGGCTTCATCGACGATCTTGCTCCCGAGATCCGCAGCGGCTGCTCGGAGCTGGGTGAGCGCTTGGTCGGCATCATCCTCGATGAGATCGATGGTGACACCATCGAAGCCTATGGCAAGGCAGCCGTGATTGGCGCCGAGGGCGAAATCGAGCACGCCTCCGCCATCATCCATACCCTGCGCTTTGGTAACCACTACCGCGACGCCGTCGGCGCCAAGAGCTACCTGAGCTTTACCAATAAGCGCGGCGCTCCGGGCACATCGATTCAGATTCCGATGATGCACAAGCACGATGAGGGGCTGCGTTCCCACTACATCACGCTTGAACTGCGCATCGAAGACGCCCCGCGCCAGAACGAGATCGTCGTAGCCCTTGGCGCCGCCGACGGTGGCCGTCTGCATCCGCGTATCGGCAACCGCTACAAGGATCTCGAAGAGCTGGCGGCCGAGGCCGAGCAGTCCAACCAACGCTAACATCTGGAGACCCCATGGAGCTCGCCAACGCCCACTCAAGCCCCGCCGGAACCCGCTACTGGCGCCAGGGAGAGGGCACCCCCGTGGTGCTCATCCATGGCGTGGGGCTCGATGCCACCATGTGGCAGGCCCAGTTTGCCGCGCTTTCGCGCCAGCACGATGTCATCGCCTACGACATGCTCGGCCATGGCGGCAGCCCGCTGCCCGGCGAAGGTGCGACGCTCGACGACTATGCACGCCAGCTCGTCGAGTTGCTCGATCACCTCGTCGTGGACAAGGTCGCGGTATTGGGCTTCTCCATGGGGGCGCTGGTGGCGCGCGCCTTTGCTCTCAATGCGCCCGAACGCCTCAGCGCGCTGATGATTCTCTCCAGCGTTTTCGAGCGCGATGCAAGCCAGCGCGCCGGTATCGCCCAGCGCATTCAGCAGACCATCGAGCAAGGGCCCGAGGCCAATATCGACGAAGCGCTAGAGCGTTGGTTCAGCCCAGCGTTTCGTCAGGAACACGCGGCAACGGTCGCCGCCATTCATCGCACCGTGTGCCAGAACGATCCGGTGGGCTATGCCCGCAGCTATGCCCTGTTCGGCACCCAAGACACCTATGGCGTCGAGCGCTTGGAGAACCTTCGGGCGCCAACGCTCGTCGCTACCGGCGAGCTCGATCCGGGCTCGACCCCCAGCATGGCCAAGCGTCTTGCTAAGCGGTTGCCCAAGGCGGGCGTGCACGTTTTCCCCGGCCAGCGCCACATGGTGCCGGTAGAGTCACCTGGGGTAGTCAACGCGCTCGCCCTGCGCTTTTTTGCCACTCCCCATGACGTACTAGAGGAGGCTCACTCATGAGCGTGGAAACGTTACGTATGTATATCGATGGCGCCTGGGTCGATGCCCTCACCGGCGCCACCTTCGATAGCCGCAATCCCGCCACGGGTGAGTGCTGGTCGCGCCTGCCCGAAGCCGATGCCGAAGATGTGGACAGAGCCGTCAAAGCTGCCCAGCGCGCTTTCGAAGGCGAAGCGTGGTCCAAACTCACGGCCACGGCGCGCGGCAAACTGCTCTACCGCCTAGGAGAGCTGATCGCCGAAAACGCCGAGGAGTTGGCCCAGCTCGAAAGCCGCGACAACGGCAAGCTGATCCGCGAGACCCGCGGCCAACTCGGCTATCTACCCGAGTTCTTCTACTACAACGCCGGTCTTGCCGACAAAGTGGTGGGCGAAACCCTACCGCTGGATAAGCCCGATATGTTCGGCGCCACGCTGCGCGTGCCGCTCGGCGTGGTGGCGGCGATCATTCCCTGGAATAGCCCGCTCTACCTCACCGCGATCAAGCTGGCGCCGGCGCTCGCGGCGGGCAACACCATCGTCATCAAACCCTCCGAGCACGCCTCGGCAAGCCTCATCGGCCTTATGCATCTGGTCGAAAAAGCCGGTTTTCCGCCGGGTGTCGTCAATTTGGTGACCGGTTTTGGTGCCACCGGTGCCGCCCTGACCAGCCATGCCCTGGTGCGCAAAATCGCCTTCACCGGCGGTGCGGGGGCAGCTCGTCACGTGGTGCGCAACAGCGCCGAGAACTTCGCTAAGCTGTCGCTCGAGCTCGGCGGCAAGTCGCCCAACATTCTGTTCGAGGACGCCGATCTCGATAGCGCCATCAATGGCGTGGTCGCTGGCGTCTTCGCCGCCTCGGGGCAGAGCTGCGTGGCGGGTTCGCGTCTGCTGGTCCAACGCAGTATCTATGACGAGGTCATTACGCGGCTGCGCGAGCGCGCCGCCACCATCAAGATCGGTGACCCGGCAGTTGCGGATACCGAGATGGGTCCCATCGCCACGCAGGACCAGCTTGCCAGCATCGAGCGCATGGTCGCCCAGGCCCAGGCCGACGGCGCCCGCTTGATTCACGGCGGCGAGCGTCCCGAGTGCCATCAAGGCTGGTACTACACGCCCACCATTCTGGCCTGCGATAGCCACGACCTGCCGATCATGCAGGAAGAGGTCTTCGGTCCGGTGGTCGCGGTTATCCCCTTCGACGACGAAGCCTCGGCGCTGCGCCTTGCCAACGATACCGAGTATGGCCTTGCGGCAGGTATCTGGACCCGCGACATCGCCCGAGCGCACCGCCTGTCGCGCGACGTGCGGGCCGGTATTCTCTGGGTCAACACCTACCGCGCGGTATCGGCCATGGCCCCCATCGGCGGCTTTGGCGCCAGCGGCTACGGCCGTGAGGGCGGCATCGACGCCGTCTACGACTACACCGATCTCAAAACGCTCTGGATCAACCTTTCGTCAGAGCCCATGCCCGACCCATTCGTCATGCGTTGAGCGCGAAGGAGGAACCCATCATGATCGATTCACAACGTTATAAGCAGGCCCTGGGGGCCTTCCCCACAGGCGTTACCGTGGTCACCGCCCTCACCGATGAAGGCCAGATGGTGGGCTTCACCGCCAGCGCTTTTTCCGCCGTATCCATGGATCCGGCGCTGGTGCTGGTGTGCCCAAGCCTGACGTCGGTCTCCTACCCGGTGATCCAGCAGTGCAAACGCTTCACCATTCATATCCTAAGCGACGAGCAGCAGGCGATTGCGTATCAGTTCGCCAGCAAGGACCCCAACAAGAGTGCCGGGGTGAAGTGGCATCGTTCGGCTCACGGCAATGCCTTGATCGACGGTGCCTCGGCCTACCTCGAGTGTTCGCTGTGGAACGAGTATCCTGGCGGCGACCACGCCATCCTGGTTGGCGAGGTGCAAAACATCTGGATCGATGAGAGTGCGGCCAACCCGCTACTCTACTGCCGGGGTAAAATGGATCAGCTGCCGGAGAATCTGCGCCTGATGACGGCGGCGGTATAATCCAGCGGCACAGCACAAGCGCTATAGAAGGAGGTTTCGATGTCACAGGAACGTTTCGATAAGGGGCTCGCCAAACGGCGCCGCGTACTCGGCGCCGAATACGTCGACCAGTCCATGCGCAACGCCGATGATTTCACGCGGCCGCTGCAGCAGCTGGTCACCGAGTACTGCTGGGGCGAAATATGGAACCGCGAGGGGCTCAGCGACCGTGATCGTAGCGTGATAAACTTGGCCATGATCACCGCCCTGAACCGCCCCCACGAGCTACGCCTCCACGTTCGCGGCGCTATCAACAATGGGCTGAGCGTCGAGGAGATTCGTGAGGTGCTGCTGCAGACGGCGATATATTGCGGCGTGCCCGCTGCAATCGACGCGTTCCGCCAGGCCCGCGACGTGCTCACCGAAATGGGCGAACTCACCTAAGGGCCTGATTCACAAACCTAAGGGTCTGACTCACATAAAGAGTGTGACTCAACGCCGCGCTACTCTCACTCACCAGGGAAGGATGCCATGAAACGACAGCCACTCGACGATAGCCTGAGGGTAACCCGCGACCAGCCGACCCTGCGTGAAATGGTGCTGGAGAAGCTGCGTCAGGCGATCATGAGCTTCCAGCTTCTCCCCGGCGACCGCCTGGTCGAACGCGACCTGTGCGAGCGCCTGGGCGTTAGCCGCACCTCGGTGCGTGAGGCACTGCGCCACTTGGAGGCCGAGGGGCTGGTCGAGCAAGCAGGCAATCGCGGCCCGCGCGTGGCGGTGATCACCCTCGAAGATGCCCGCGACATCTACGAGCTGCGCTGCGTGCTCGAAAGCATGGTCGTGCAGCTCTTCACGCAAAAGGCCAATCGTCGCCAGATGGCGGAGCTCGATCGCGTATGGGAAATCCTTAAAGAGACCCTGCGCCAGGGCAATACGCCCGAGATCGTCGAGGCCGTCAGCGACTTCTACGGCGTGCTTTACGAAGGTGCGGGCAATCGCGTAGCGGGGCAGTTCTTGAACCAGCTACAGGCGCGCATCAGCTACCTGCGCGCTACTTCTATCTCGCAAAAGGAGCGCTACATCGAGAGCTTCCGCGAGATGGTGCGCATCGTCGATGCGATCAAGGCCCGCGACCCAGCGGCCGCCCACGAGGCGTGCGTGGAGCACATTCGTGCGGCAGCGCGAACGGCGCTGGCGGCCATGGCAGCCAAAAACGGCGAAACGCCCGAGCCCATCACGCCCCCGCTGCGGGTCGAAAACGGTTTGTAGCGTGACCCTTATGGCACTTTTCTGCCCTCGCTGTGGCCACTCCCCGCTCGCCCACCGCATTCCCGCAGGCGATACTCACGAGCGCCTATGCTGCAGTGCCTGCGGCTATATCGACTACGACAACCCTAAGGTGATCGCTGGCGCGATCATCGAAGAGCAGGGGCAGCTTTTGCTCTGCCAGCGCGGCATTCCCCCGCGCGTTGGCACCTGGACACTACCTGCCGGTTTTATGGAGCGCGGCGAGAGCGTCGAGGAAGCGGCTTACCGCGAGGTATGGGAAGAGACCGGCATCCAGACCGACATCCTCTCACCCTACTCGATCTTTAGCGTGCCGCCGACCAACGAGCTCTACATCATCTACCGCGCGCGGCTGCGCGAGTGGACCGAAGCCCCGGGCCACGAAACCCTCGCCGTACGCTGGTTCGCCCCCGAAGAGATTCCCTGGGAGGAGATCTTCTACCCCGCCATTCGCCAAATTCTCGAGCGCTACATCGACGAGAACGCCGGCGGCTCCTACGGCATCTATACCGGCAGCATGGAGCGTGGCACCATTCATTTCATGCGCTAAGAGACGCTTTACTATCAAAAATGTCTTTTAACGCAGGTGGCGTCCTATTGCTTAGACGACGTTCACCCCATCAATTGCCTAGCCCGGTTCAAACGCTCTGCGTTGAACCGGGCCTACGCTTACTGGACTTGCGCTTTTTGCATCACTCTCCCGGCGGGGCAACCACCTCGATCACTTCCAGGTCGAAGCCTGCCAGCCCCTTATAGTTCAGCGGTGCGCCCATCAGGCGCAGCTTACTCACGCCGAGATCGGCAAGTATCTGCGAACCCGTTCCGGTATTGGAGTAGCGACGCTTGGGCGGCTCTTGAGCGCAGTTGAGACGCGTCGCGCGCGACAGCAGGCTCTGCGACGACTCGTTACTGGCAAGTACCACCACCACGCCATGACCGGCGGCCGCCACCGCTTCGAGCGCCGACCACAACGACCAGGTCGTTGGCCCTTGATGCTCGGCGCCGACCAAATCACGCAGTGGGTCCATAACGTGCACGCGCACCAGCGTCGGCGCCTCGGCCGACATCTCGCCCATGGTCAACGCTAGGTGCGTATCGCCGTCGATGGTGTCTTCGTAGGTATGCAGCGTGAAGTTGCCGTGAATCGTCTGTAGGGGCTCCTGGCCGGTCGGCACCACCGTTTTCTCGGTGTTGAGCCGGTACTGAATCAGATCGGCAATGGTGCCGATACGGATGCCGTGGCGCTGGGCAAAGGCTTCGAGCTCCGGGCGTCGCGCCATGGTGCCATCCTCGTTCATGATCTCGACGATGACGGCCGCAGGCTCTTTGCCCGCCAGATGCGCCAGATCACACCCTGCCTCGGTGTGCCCGGCCCGGCTCAATACGCCCCCTTCGCGGGCGCGCAGAGGAAAGATGTGGCCCGGCTGCACCAAGTCACGCGGGTGCGCATCTGGGGCGATGGCGGTATGAATGGTGGTGGAGCGGTCAGCGGCCGAGATGCCTGTCGTCACGCCTTCGCGCGCCTCGATCGAAACGGTGAACGCCGTCGCGAATCCAGCGCCGTTGTGTTCGACCATGGGCGCCAGGTTCAGCTGGTCGCAGCGCGCCGCCGTGAGCGTCAGGCAGATCAGCCCACGGGCGTGGGTCGCCATGAAGTTGATCGCCGCAGGCGTTACGTGCTCGGCAGCGAGAATCAAGTCGCCTTCGTTTTCACGATCTTCGTCGTCGAGAAGAATGACCATCCGGCCTAAGCGCATGTCTTCGATGAGGTCTTCGATACGGTCGAGTGCCATAGCGTGTGATCCGTTGTCGTTAGTCAGCAGTCAAAGGTATTATGGCATACCATAATACGCAAAACCCATGAGGAGAAAGTCGTATGTCCAAAGGCTACTGGGTCGCCAGTGTGACCGTGACCAACCCCGGCCAATATGCCGAATACCAAGCGCTGGCGGCCAAGGCATTGACGCAATTTGGCGCCACCTTCCTCGCCCGAGGCGGCCAAAACGTCAGCCTAGAAGGCCGCCCTACGGCCGAGCGCAGCGTGGTCATGGAGTTTTCAAGCTACCAACAAGCGCTTGCGTGCTACCACTCGCCCGAATACCAAGCCGCCAAAGCCGCCCGCCAAGGCGCAGCCGACGTCGATATCATGATCGTGGAAGGGGTGTAAAACGCAGGTAGGAACGAAGACAAACAGAAAGGCAGCCGATACCGGTGGACACTTTGTTGACACTTTCGGCCGATCAGAAACTAAAAAGGGCCTAGCGATGAACGCTAAGCCCTTGATATATATGGTGCCGGTAGTCAGACTCGAACTGACACACCCGTAAAGGCGGCGGATTTTGAATCCGCTGCGTCTACCAATTCCGCCATACCGGCAATGGTGGCGTATTATACGCAGATACCTACGCAGGTCAATCGTATGCGCTGACTTTAACGTTGCGACGCGCTATCCTATGCGCCTGATTGCCCACCGATGAACGAGCCTTCCATGCAACGCGCCGACTTCCACTACGAGCTTCCCGAGGAGCTGATTGCACGCTACCCCTCCGAGCAGCGCAGCGACTGTCGGCTGCTGTGCGTCGAAGGCAGTAGCGGGGCGCTCACCCACCGCCGCTTTCCCGACCTGCTCTCGCTGCTGGCGCCAGGGGATTTGCTGGTGTTCAACGACACCCGCGTGATTCCTGCTCGCCTGCACGGCCATAAGGCCAGCGGCGGCAAGATCGAGATGCTGCTGGAGCGGCCGCTGGACGCGCACCGCGGGCTCGTTCATCTGCGTTCGAGCAAGTCGCCCAAACCCGGCACCGAGCTGATCTTCGAAGGCGGCATTCACGCCGTGGTGGAGGGCCGCCAAGAGGCGCTCTTCGAGCTGCGCTTTCTCGGTGAGACGCCGATGATCGCGCTGCTGGAAGCACACGGCCATATGCCGCTGCCGCCGTACATCACCCGTGACGACGAACTCTCCGACCGCGAGCGTTATCAAACCGTTTACGCTCGCCGCGACGGCGCGGTGGCCGCGCCCACGGCAGGGCTGCACTTCGACCAGCCGCTGCTTGATGAGCTGGCGGCAAAAGGCGTGCAGAGCGCCTTCGTGACCCTTCACGTAGGCGCAGGTACCTTCCAGCCGGTGCGCGTCGACGACATTCGCGAGCACCACATGCACAGCGAGTGGGTGGAGGTAAGCGACGCCACCTGCGCGCAGATTCGCGCGACGCAGGCAGCGGGCAAGCGGGTCATCGCCGTGGGCACCACCAGTGTGCGCTGCCTGGAGAGCGCCTGCTTGCACAGCGCCGATGGTCAGATCGAGCCCTTCTCCGGCGATACCGACATCTTCATCTACCCCGGCTACCAGTGGCGCTGCGTGGATGCGTTGATCACCAACTTCCACCTGCCCGAATCGACGCTGATGATGTTGGTCTCGGCCTTTGCCGGTTACGACACCATCATGCACGCCTACCGCGAGGCGGTTGAGGCGCGCTACGCCTTCTTCAGCTACGGCGATGCCATGTTCCTGACGCGCTAGCCGCTGCGCTGCGCCGTTCGATCACGAGATACTCATGCGAAACGAATGCTTTATGCGCTTCGAGCGCCTTGCCGACGATGGCCGCGCCCGCCGTGGGCGCTTGCACTTTCCCCGTGGCACGGTAGAGACCCCCGCGTTCATGCCGGTGGGCACCTACGGCACGGTCAAAGGGATGACGCCCGCCTCGATCAAGGAGATCGGTGCGGAGATCATCCTCGGCAACACCTTCCACCTGTGGCTGCGCCCCGGCGTCGAGGTCATCGAAACCCACGGCGATCTGCACGACTTCGCCCAGTGGGACAAACCGATCCTCACCGACTCCGGCGGCTTCCAGGTCTTTTCGCTAGGTAAGATGCGTAAGATCACCGAGCAGGGCGTGCATTTTCGCTCGCCGGTGGACGGCAGCAAGGTGTTCATGGGCCCGGAGGAGTCGATGGCGGTGCAGCGCTCGCTGGGCTCCGACATCGTCATGATCTTCGATGAGTGCACGCCCTACCCGGCCACGTTTCAGGAAGCCGAAAAATCCATGGAGCTCTCGCTGCGCTGGGCCAAGCGCTCCCGCACGGCCCACGGCGACTCGCCTTCGGCGCTCTTCGGCATCATTCAGGGCGGTATGCATCCCGAGCTTCGCGAACGCTCGCTCAAAGGGCTCTTGGAGATCGGCTTCGACGGTTTGGCCATCGGCGGGCTTTCCGTCGGCGAGCCGAAAGAAGAGATGATCAAGGTGCTCGACTACCTGCCTACCTGGATGCCGGATGACAAACCGCGCTACCTCATGGGCGTAGGCAAGCCCGAAGACCTAGTGGAAGGCGTGCTCCGCGGCGTGGACATGTTCGACTGTGTGATGCCCACGCGTAACGCGCGTAACGGCCATTTGTTCACCGCCGAGGGCACGGTCAAGATCCGTAACGCCAAGCACCGCTTCGATACTCGTCCGCTCGAAGAGGGCTGCGACTGCTACACCTGCCAGAACTTCTCAAGAAGCTACCTGCACCACCTCGACCGCTGCGGCGAAATGCTCGGTTCCATGCTCAACACCATCCATAATCTGCGCCATTACCAGCGTCTTATGGCTGATTTGCGCGCGGCTATCGAAGCGGGTACATTGACGACCTTTGTGGAAGGCTTCTACGCCAAGCGCGGCCTGCCGGTGCCTCCCGCCCCGAATTGAGCCTCGGGCGCACCCTGGGTGCGCCCGAGGGTAACGTTTACCCCCCAACCTCTCTCATCAGGAGTGTCTACCATGCTGGACTTCTTCATCTCACCCGCCCACGCGCAGGAAGCGGCGGCCGGTGGCGGCATCGCCCAGATCGTCATGCTGGTCGGTTTCGTGCTGATCTTCTACTTCCTGCTGTGGCGTCCGCAGGCCAAACGCGCCAAGCAGCATCGCCAGTTGATCGGCGGCTTGGACAAAGGTGACGAGATCGTCATCGGCGGTGGTCTGGTAGGTCGCATCACCAAGGTGAGCGACGAGTTCATCGCCATGGAAGTGGCTGACGGCACCGAAGTCAACGTTCAGAAGAGCGCTGTGGCGGCTGTCCTGCCCAAAGGTACCATTAAGTCTATCTAAGTCTCACGCCACCCCTGCCGTTACCGTGCCAACCCCCTCGGCAGGGGTGACATGGTCTATACGATGGTGAACTTTGCCGCGCGCAAGCAGTCTTGAACGCGGCACTCCGTTTCACATTGAAGGCAGGGCCTGCATGCTCAACCGTTATCCCCTGTGGAAGTATCTGATCATTTTGGTCGTTCTGGCCGCTGGTCTGATCTACTCGCTTCCCAACCTGTACCCTGAAGACCCCGCCATTCAGCTCAGCAACGCCCAGGGCAGCGCCTTGGACGAACGCCAGGTCGATGCGGTGGAAAGCGCGCTGACCGAGCAAGGCATCGGCATCAAGGCCGTCGAATCCCTCAACGATCAGTGGCTGATTCGCCTCAATCACGCCGACGACCAGCTGCGTGCCCGCGATATCGCTGCCCAAACGCTCGGCAACGACGCCACCGTCGCGCTCAACCTCGCCGAGGCCACACCCGCTTGGCTGCAATCGCTCTCCGCATCACCCATGACCCTGGGGCTCGACCTGCGGGGCGGCGTTCACTTCCTGCTCGAAGTCGATATGGAAGCAGCCCTCACCCAGCGTTTGGAAGTCAATGCCAGCGCTATTCGTGAGCTTCTGCGCGGCGAGCGTATTCGCTACCGCAATACCGAGGTGGAGGGCCGTACGCTGTCGGTCGATTTCGCCAGCCCCGAAGATCGTGATACGGCTCGCCGCCTGATCAGCCGCGACTTTCCCAATTTCGAGTACACCAACGAAGGCGACGGTCGTGCCGCACGCTTGGTGATGTCGCTGACCGATCAACAGGTCAACGAAATTCAGGACTACGCCGTCAACCAGAACCTGACCACCCTGCGCAACCGGGTCAACGAGCTTGGCGTTGCCGAGCCCATGGTGCAGCGCCAAGGCCCTAACCAGATCGTGGTCGAACTGCCCGGCGTGCAGGACACCGTGGCGGCCAAGCGCATCGTCGGCGCCACCGCCAACCTCGAATTCCGCTTAGAAGCGCGCCCCGACACACCCAGCAACGAAACCGAAACGCTCGCGTTTCGTAACGACGCCTCGCGCAGCGCCGAGCTGATGCGTGATGTCATCATCACCGGCGACAGCGTCTCCAGCGCTAGCCGCAGCTTCGATGAAAACGGTCGTCCGCAGGTCAACATCAACCTCGACGGCACCGGCGGCACGCTGATGAACCGCGCCACGCGCACCAACCTCGGGCGTAATATGGCGGTGCTGTTCATCGAGCACCGTAGCGAAGACACCGTCTCCGTCGACCCTGAAACCGGCGAGCAGATCACCATCCGCGAGCCCTACGTCGAGCGCGGCATCATCAGCCTTGCCACCATTCAGAGTGCGCTGGGCAACAGCTTCCGCATCACCGGGCTCGACTCGCCCACCGAAGCGGGCGAGTTGGCACTACTCCTGCGCTCGGGCTCACTGGCGGCGCCGATCTACTTCGCCCAAGAGCGCACCATCGGCCCGAGCCTGGGTGCTGAGAATATCGAGCGCGGCCTGCTCTCGGTACAGGTAGGCCTACTTTTGATCGTGCTCTTCATGCTGGTGCGCTACAAGGTATTTGGCCTCTTTGCCAATATCGCTCTCGCCTTCAACTTGACGCTTTTGGTGGCGATCATGTCGCTGCTGGGTGCGACGCTCACGCTGCCCGGCATCGCCGGTGTCGTCCTGACGCTGGGGATGGCGGTGGACGCCAACGTGCTGATCTTCGAGCGTATACGCGAAGAGATGCGTAACGGTCTATCCGCTCAACAGGCGATTCACGCCGGTTACGAGCGTGCCTTCACCTCCATCGTCGATGCCAACATCACCACCCTACTGGTGGCGGTGATTCTGTTCTCCATCGGCACCGGACCGGTCAAGGGCTTTGCCGTGACGCTCTCCATCGGCATTTTGACGTCGCTATTCACCGCACTGATGGTCACTCGCGCCATGGTCAACTTGACCTATGGCAAGAAGCCCGTCGCCAAGCTCTGGATTTAAGAGGTGGCCATGAAACCCCTATCACAACTGCATATCGACTTCATGGGGCGGCGCAAGCTGGCGTTCATCGCCTCCGCGCTCATGCTGGTCATCTCCATTGGTGCTGTGCTATTCATGCAGCTCAATCTGGGCCTGGACTTCACCGGCGGCACCCTGGTCGAGGTGCGCTATGACGTCGCGCCCTCGCTCGATACCGTGCGCCAGCTACTCGAAGGCAGTGGCTTTCAAGACGTCTCAGTACAGACCTTTGGTGCATCCAACGAAATTCTGATCCGTCTGCAGCAGGCCTTCGATTCCGACGTTGGCAACCAGGTGACCAATATCCTTCGCGCCGATGGCGACGCCGTCAATCTGGTGCGCGCTGAGTTCGTCGGCGCTCAGGTGGGCGATCAGCTGCGTGACCAGAGCGGCCTTGGCCTGCTCGTCGCGCTCGGCGTGGTAATGGTCTACGTCGCTTTTCGCTTCCAGTACAAGTTCGCCATCGGCGCGCTGCTCGCGCTGCTGCACGACGTGGTGATCGTGGTGGGCGTATTCGCGCTGTTCCAGCTCGACTTCGACCTGACCGTGCTGGCCGCGATCCTTGCCGTCATCGGCTACTCGCTGAACGACACCATCGTCGTCTACGACCGCATTCGCGAGAACATCCGCATGTCACGCATCGACGATATGGCGCAGATCTTCAACGAAGCGATCAACGCCACGCTCTCACGCACCCTGGCGACCTCTGGCACCACCATGCTGGTACTGCTAGCGCTGCTGGTGCTGGGCGGCGACATGATCCAGAACTTCGCCATCGCGCTGCTCATCGGCATCGGCGTGGGCACGTTCTCGTCGATCTACATCTCGGGGGCGCTCTTGATCCCGCTCAAGCTCAGCCGCGAAGACCTAATCCCGACCAAGAAAGCGCACGATGAAGAGGAGGAGCTGCCCTAACCGGCGCTCTTGGCGCAGCCGTTAGCGAACGACGGCTGCGCTTAGCAAAAGCAAAGCCCCTGGCGAGGATGACTCGCCAGGGGCTTTTGTTTGCACGGTCTTCTATAGGCGGCTAGCGCTTAGACGTGCGGCGCCAGCTGCTTGAGCAGCGCCTTGTAGAGGCGCGGATTGGCAGCCATGAGCTGGCCCTCCGCCTGCAGGCTTGGTTGGCCGCTGGGTGTGCCGCTAAGCGCACCGGCTTCTTTGAGCACCAAGCTACCGACTTGAAGATCCTGCTCTTCGAGACCCAGGACGAAAACGCTATCGGTACGACCGCTGGCCATTTCGAGAATATCGAGCAGGCCGCTACCGGTAGCGAAGAGCGTATCCACTTGGGGGGCTAGCTGCTGAATCAGGGTCAGGTAGGTCGGCAGGTGACGCGGGCGAAGCCAGCTTTCGGGCAGGCTCATGGAGAGGCGCGTCGCGCCAATGGCACTGGCCTTGCTCACGCGCATACGCTTGCCATTGTGCTGAGCGCCGCGGCCGCGGCTGGCGAGAAATTCATCATCACTGAAAGGTGCGATCACGACCGCGTGCTCGGGGCGATTCTTGACCAAGCACACCACCGACAGGGCGAAGCCCTTACCCGCGACAGAAAGCGCGGAGTAGCCGTGGAGCGGTTCGATTTTCCATACGATGTCGGCGCCTTCGCCTTCACCGGCCTTGAACGGAGTGTAGCGACCGCTAACGCCATGCTGCGGGTAGCCACGCTCCAGCTGGTGGACGATGGTGCCTTCGGCTTTGCGCGCGGCGTCTTCGAGCAGGCGGTCGAGGTTGGACTCCTCGTGCGCGTTTTCGATGCGCTCGCGGATACGCAAAAAATGTTCGACGGCGCTACGCGCGGCGCGCAGCGTGTACTGGATCATCGGACTCATGATCGGACCTTGTGACAGTGATGTTAAAGAACGGGGTTGACGCGCTAAGCCTCGATGCCAAGCGCCAGCACTCACGTACCCAGTGCCAACAGATCGAGCGTCAATTGGGCGGCAATTCTAGCAGAGCGCTTTCGGCCACGCTACGTGGGCATGCTAAACTTCCCGCGCATCGCCTTCGGGTCTTTTCATCTTCAGGTCATTTCCGGGTCTCATCATGCTTGAGCGTATTCGCATCGTCCTCATCGGCACCAGCCACCCTGGCAACATCGGCGGCGTGGTCCGCGCCATGCATAACATGGGCCTTACGGATCTGGCGCTGGTGGCGCCGCGCTGCGACGTCATCACCCAGGAGAGCATTTCGCGCGCCTCAGGCGCCGATCACCTGCTACATAACGCCCGCGTGTACCCGACCCTCGAAGAGGCGGTGGCCGACTGCACCCTGGCAGTCGGGGCCAGCGCCCGTTCGCGCACCCTGCCCTGGCCGATGGTCACGCCGCGCACCCTGGCCGAGCGCTTACCCCAGGAGTGCCAAAGTGAAGATGCCCGCGTGGCGCTGGTGTTCGGGCGCGAGGACAGCGGCCTGAGCAACGCCGAACTGCAGCGCTGCCACGCTCACGTGCACATTCCTACCAACCCCGATTTCAGCTCGCTCAACCTGGCAGCCGCCGTACAGGTAATGGTCTACGAGTGCCGTATGGCCTGGCTTGCCCAACAGGAAGAGCCGTCTGCACAAGAAACACCGGATACCGAGGAAGCGCCTGCCACGCATGCCGAGCTCGAGCGCTACTTCGAGCATCTGGAGCGTACGCTAGTCACCGTCGGCTTTCATGATCCTGCCCAGCCGCGCCAGCTCATGGCCCGACTGCGCCGCCTTTACCTGCGTGCCCGGGTCGAGAAGATGGAGATGAACATTCTGCGCGGCATTCTCTCGGCCACGGAGAAAGCGGCTAGCAATAAAGCAGGCAGCGGCGCCAACCACTAGACTCAGGGCATACTCCCAGAGGAATAAGCCCCGATGGAAGAGGGCGTAGGCTTGAAGCCGGTAACACGCGCCCCCACGTTGAGTGATTCACTTTAAACGCCGCTGCCACGCTGTACGCCAATCTTCTGTGCATCGGTTGCGCCAGGTTTTCCGCCGCCGCCTTTTCGTTTCAAGGAACCTTTCATGTTCGATCGCCTCCGTGAGGACATCAACAGCGTTTTCGACCGCGATCCGGCGGCGCGCAACTTCTTCGAGGTCCTCACCAACTATCCGGGGCTTCACGCGCTGCTGGCGCACCGGGTAAATCACTGGCTGTGGACCAAGAACATCAAATGGCTGGCGCGAACCAACTCCACGCTGGCGCGCTGGCTCACCGGCATCGAAATCCATCCTGGCGCTCAGATCGGCCGTCGCTTTTTTATCGACCACGGCATGGGGGTGGTCATCGGTGAGACCGCCCAAATCGGCAACGACGTTACGCTCTACCATGGCGTTACCCTAGGCGGCACCAGCTGGAACAAAGGCAAGCGCCACCCCACCCTTGGCGACGGCGTGATCGTCGGCGCAGGCGCCAAGATTCTAGGGCCCTTCGTCGTCGGCGCAGGCGCCAAGGTGGGCTCCAATGCCGTGGTGACAAAAGAAGTGCCGCCGGGCGCGACGGTGGTGGGCATTCCCGGCAAGATCGTCCAGCGCGCCGAACCCGACGTCGAAGAGGCGCTGGAGGTCGATCCCGCCCGGCGCGAAGCGATCAAACAGAAGTTCGGCTTCGATGCCTATGGCGTGAGCCAGGACATGCCCGACCCGGTTGCCCGCTCGATGCAGGCCATGCTCGATCACATGCAGATGGTCGACGAGCGCATCGAGCGTATGTGCTCGACCCTGCGCAAGCTCGACGCCAGCTACCGCGATGGCCAGCTCCCCGAGCTTCGCAGCGAAGATTTCGCCAGCGTGCTTGATGAAGCCTCTAGTGTCTGCGGGGGCACTAAAGCCTCAGCGGAAAAAGCGTCGTCGGAAAAAGCCTCGCTGGAAGAGACAACGTCGAGGGATCACGAGCCGCCGACGCGGGGTAATGGTTGACCACACTACTTGGTCTTTCACATAATGGCGGCACACTTGCGTTGAGCGCTTTCGAGCAGCGCCGAGGTACCCGACATGCGTCTGACCACCAAGGGCCGCTACGCCGTGACCGCCATGCTGGATCTGGCGCTGAACGCCCAGCACTGCCCTACCTGCCTGAGCGACATCGCTCAGCGCCAGCAGATTTCGCTCTCCTATCTGGAGCAGCTGTTCGCGCGCCTGCGTAGAGCGGGGCTGGTCAGCAGCGTGCGCGGCCCAGGCGGCGGCTACCGCTTGGCTAAGCCGCCCGAGACGATCAGCGTCGCCCAGGTCATCGATGCGGTCAGTGAAACGCTGGATGCCACGCGTTGCCAGGGCCTGTCCGACTGCCAGCAGGGCGACACCTGCCTGACCCACCACCTGTGGTGCGACCTGTCGAGCCAGATTCGCCACTTCCTCGATGACGTGACCCTGGCCCAGTTGATGCAGCGCCCGGATGTGATTCAGGTCGCCACGCGCCAGCAGCGCCACCTGGAAACCGGCGTACTCGCCTCGTCGAGCTGACCACTCCTTCAACCGCTTATCTCTTGTTCCTTGTGCCTATACTGGCTGCAGACATTGGCTTTACTTCATAACGGCTGACCATGACGATGACCACACCCCCGCTTCCCATCTACCTCGACTACGCCGCCACCACCCCGGTGGATGCGCGCGTGGCCGCGGTGATGCAGCGCTACCTGACCGTCGATCAGTTGTTCGCCAATCCGGCCTCACGCAGCCATATGCTGGGCTGGCAGGCCGAACAGGCGGTCGAGCAGGCGCGCCGCCAGGTCGCCGATGCAATCAATGCCGACCCGCGCGAGATCGTCTGGACCAGCGGCGCCACCGAGGCCGACAACCTCGCCCTCACCGGCTTCATGCGCGCCAATCGCGAACGCGGTATGCACTTGGTCACTTCGACCATCGAGCACAAGGCCGTCATCGACACCGCTAAGGCGCTTGAGCGCGAAGGCTTCGAGGTGACCTGGCTTGCGCCGGGAGCGGATGGCCGTATTCAACCTGCGCAGCTACGCGCGGCGATGCGCGACGACACCGCACTGGTCTCGCTGATGGCGGTCAACAACGAGCTCGGCAGCATCAACGATATTGCCGGGCTCGCCGCCGTCGCCCATGAATTCGGCGCCTGCTTTCATACCGATGCCGCCCAGGCGAGCGGGCGCATAGCTCTCGATGTAGTGGCCCAAGGCATCGACTTGATGTCGCTCTCGGCGCATAAGGCTTATGGCCCCAAAGGCGTGGGGGCGCTCTACGTCAAGCGCAGCCCCGAGATGCGTATCGAGGCACTGATTCATGGCGGCGGGCACGAGCGCGGCATGCGCTCGGGCACGCTACCGACCCATCAGATCGCCGCCATGGGCGAAGCCTTTGCCCTGCTCGCCCAAGAAGCCGAAGCCGAACAAACGCGCATTGCCCAGCTGCGCGCCCGCTTTCTCACTGGCATTGCCGAGGTGCCGGGCGCTCGTCTCAACTCGCCCGAGGCCGAGGCCGAGGTGGTACCCAACATCGTCAACTTGGCCTTCGCCGACGTCGATGGGGAGTCACTGCTCATGGCGCTGCGCGATGTCGCCGTCTCGACCGGCTCGGCGTGCAATTCGGCCAGCGTCGATCCCTCCTACGTGCTGTTGGAGGTGGGTGTACCGCGCGCACTCGCCCTGGCGTCACTGCGCTTTAGCTTTGGCCGCTTTACCCAGACGGCCGATATCGACCACGCCCTTACCCTTATTCGCCACGCGGTCAGCGGTTTGCGTCCCCGCTGAGCGGTCACGATTGTCTAGAGGAGGAACCCCATGGCAACGCTTTCGATCACCCCCGCCGCCGCCGACCAGATCCGGCGTGTATTAGCCGAGCGCGGCACCGGCCTTGGCCTGCGCGTCAACGTCAAACCCAGCGGCTGCTCGGGCTACAGCTACGTACTCGACTTTGCCGATGACACACACGACGGTGAAGTACGCTTCGACGACAACGGCGCTAGCGTCTTCGTCGCCCAGGACGCGCTGACCATGCTCGACGGTAGCGAAGTGGACTACGTCAGCGAAGGGCTCAACCGCTTCTTTCGCTTCAACAACCCCAACGTCAAGGACGAGTGCGGCTGCGGCGAGAGCTTTACCGTCTAGCCACAGGGCGCGCCGCTATTCATCTTCGCGCGGTATTCATCCCCCCGCTTAGGCGCTATAATCGCGCCCACTCGGCAGCCGGTGGTTCGCCACGCTCTTGCTGACCCGTATTTCTCTGCGCCGCCCGGGCCACCGTGGCGGCGGTTTTTGCTACATCCCCTTCCAGGAGATTTTTTGCATGGCAACTGAACGTACGCTCTCCATCATCAAGCCCGATGCCGTCGCCAAGAACGCCATCGGTGAGATCATCGCCCGCTTCGAAAAAGCCGGTCTCAAAGTCGTTGCAGCCAAGATGCTGCACCTATCCGACGAGAAAGCGGGCGGTTTCTACGCCGAGCACAAAGAGCGCCCCTTCTTCAAGGATCTGGTTGGCTTCATGACCTCTGGTCCGGTCGTGGTTCAAGTGCTGGAAGGCGACAACGCCATCGCCAAGAACCGTGAACTGATGGGTGCCACCAACCCCAAAGAAGCAGCGCCAGGCACCATCCGCGCCGACTTCGCGGAAACAATCGACGCCAACGCTGTCCATGGTTCCGATTCTGCGCAAAGCGCCGAGCGTGAAATCAACTACTTCTTCGGCAACGACGAAATCTGCCCGCGCTAAGCGCGTCGCCGTTTCAACGTCTCGTTGCCGGCCACTTTTGCGGGGGCCCTGCCCCCGCCTCTTCGACGAACACCAATCGCCATGACCACCGTAGCCCAACATACGCCTGCCCCCACCGCCGACGCTCAGCACCGCGAGGCCCAAAGCCCAGCGAGCGCTGCCGCACCCGAGCGCCAGAACCTGCTCGGCATGTCGCGTGGGCAGATGGAGGCGTTCTTTCTCGCCATCGGTGAGAAGAAGTTTCGCGCCGCCCAGGTGATGAAGTGGATTCACCACGAGGGCTGCGACGACTTCGCCGCCATGACCAATCTCTCCAAGGCCCTGCGCGACAAACTCGCTCGGGTGGCAGAGATTCGTGGGCCGGGCGTGGTCTACGAAGGCACCTCTTCCGATGGCACGCGCAAGTGGGTGCTGGAAGTGGAGGATGGCAGCTACGTCGAGACCGTGCTGATCCCGGCCGAGAACGGCAAGCGCCGCACCCTCTGCGTCTCCTCGCAGGTGGGCTGCTCGCTGGACTGCAGCTTTTGCTCCACCGGCAAACAGGGCTTTCAGCGCAACCTTACCGCCGCCGAGATCATCGGCCAGGTGTGGGTCGCCCAGCGAAGCGTGGGCCCGCGCCGCGATACCGCCAATCGCCCGGTCACCAACGTGGTGATGATGGGTATGGGCGAGCCGCTTTTGAATTTCGACAACGTCGTCCCGGCGATGAAGCTGATGCTCGACGACGACGGTTACGGCCTATCCAAGCGTCGCGTCACGCTCTCCACCTCCGGCGTCGTGCCCATGCTCGACAAGCTGGGGGACGAGATCGACGTGAGCCTGGCCATTTCGCTGCACGCCGCCACCGACGAGTTGCGCAACGAACTGGTGCCGCTCAACCGTAAGTACAACATCCGTGCACTGCTGGATGCCTGCCATCGTTATCTGGCCAAGTCGCCGGAGAATCGGCAGATCACCATCGAGTACACCCTGATCAAAGACATCAACGACCAGCAGGAGCACGCCGAGCAGCTCGCCGCGCTGCTAAAGGAGCTGGCGTGCAAGATCAACCTGATTCCGTTCAACCCCTTCCCGCACTCCGGCTATGAAAAGCCGTCACGCAACCAGGTCATGCGTTTTCAGCAGTGGCTCTACGACCTTGGCTACAACGCCACGGTGCGTACCACTCGCGGGGACGACATCGACGCCGCCTGCGGTCAGCTGGTTGGCCGGGTGAAAGATCGCACCAAGCGTCACGCACGCTATATTCAATCCATTCAATTGGATGCAGACTGACGGGGGCTTCTTGACTTCCGTTTGCCACAGCGCTTTGATGGACACGTTTTTTTACGCTGTGAACGAGAGGACATAAATGATCGGTTGTTGGGGGCTCGGCACATCGCGACGCTTGCCGCTACTGCTGCTGACACTGGCTAGCATGGCGCTAGCCGGGTGCGCCTCGTCACCCCAGCGAAGCGATCAACGCGAGGCCGCCGACGCCTATGCCCAACTGGGTGCTGCCTACCTCGAGCAGGGTAACGTCGGTCGCGCCCGCGATGCGCTCGACCGCGCGCTTTCGCTCGATGCGCACCATGGCGAAGCCTTACAGGCACTGGCGCTGGTCTACCAGCAGCAGGGCGAAGGCGAGCTTGCCGATGCGACCTTTCGTCGAGCGCTTAACGCCGCGCCTTCGCTTACCCGTACGCGCAATAACTACGCGGCCTTTCTCTATGCCGATAGCCGCTATACCGAGGCCTGCGAGCAGCTCGAACTCGCCGCCCAAGACACACAATACGCTAATCGCGCCCAGTTATTTACCAACCTGGGCCAGTGCTACACCGCACTTGGACAGACACAGCGCGCTCGCGAAAGCCTCGAGCGCGCACTGACGATCGACCCGCGCTATTCGCGCGGCTATTGGATGTTGACCGAATTGGAAGTTACCCAGGGCAATTACGTCGAGGCCTGGGCGCCGCTACAGCGCTACCTCCAGTTGGCAGGCGCGGACCGCCCGGCACTGGAGATGGCCGTAGAGATCGCCACCGCACGTAGCGACACCACGGCGGCCGACCACTACCGCCAGCAGCTCGACCATTTTTAACGTTACGACGCCCTGTTTCACCGCTTATTTGATGAAGGATGCTCAGCCATGAGCGAAACACAGTCACACGATAGCGTCACTCCCACTACCAGCGCCTCACCGGGTGAGCTGCTCTCGCGCCAGCGCGAAGAAAAAGGCATTTCGCTCACCGAGGCGGCGCGCGCGCTCAACCTGCGCCCGGCGGTCATCGACGGTCTCGAACGCGATCAGTACGACGAAATTCCCGTACCCGCTTACCGCCGTGGCTACCTACGCACCTATGCCAAATACCTCGGCATGGATGACCGCCAGGTACTCGACGCCTACCAAGCCCGTCACGGCAGCGTAGAACCCGAACGCAAGCTCGCCCCGGTCGCCGTCACGCGCCCGCCCTCGCGCGTGGGCGCTTGGCTGTTCAAACTGGTAACGCTGATCATCATCGCTGCCTTGATTGGCCTTACGGTGATGTGGTGGCAAAGCCGTGGCGGCAACGAGCCGCCCGGCATGGGGTCTTCGCCCACGATGGAAGAGGAGAGCCCAACGCCAAGCGTCGCCCCCGAGACCGGCGCGCCGACCACACCGCCGACCACGAGCGCGCCCGTCGATGCGCCGGCGCCACCGCCCGAAGCGGGTGAGGCAGACGAGGCGATGGAAGGCATCGATACCCAAAGCACGCCGCCCATCGTGCAAGATCCTGACGTCTTGGCAAACGCGCAAGACACCGCCGCCGCTGACGAAGAGGCCGCAAACGACGATGACGCCAGTGAAGAGAGCGCTGCTAGCGCAGGCGCCAACACGCTGGAGTTGACCTTCAACGAGCAGTCCTGGACCGAGATCTTCGATGCCGGTAACCAACGCGTCTTCGTGGGCCTGCAGGCCCCGGGCACGACCGCCTCGGTAGAGGGCCAGCCGCCTTTTCGCCTGACCGTGGGTAACGCCTCCGGCGTCGAGCTCATCTATCAGGGCGAGACGGTCGATCTCGCCGCCCGCGCCGGTGCCAACAACGTCGCCCGATTCACCCTTGGAGAGTGACCCGTCATATGCACGCCCCTTCTCCCATCAAGCGTCGCCCTTCTCGTCAGATTCACGTTGGCAAGGTCGCCGTGGGCGGTGATGCGCCCATCGCCGTGCAGAGCATGACCAACACCAACACGCTGGATGTCGAGGCCACCGTGGGTCAGATCCAGCAGCTCGAGCGCGCCGGTGCCGACATCGTGCGCGTCTCCGTGCCCGATATGGACGCCGCCGAAGCGTTCGGCAAGATCAAGCGCCTGGTCGAGGTACCGCTGGTGGCGGATATTCACTTCGACTACAAGATCGCACTGCGGGTGGCCGAGCTCGGCGTCGACTGCTTGCGCATCAACCCCGGCAACATTGGCCGTGAAGATCGCGTCAAGGCGGTCGTGAGCGCTGCACGCGAGCATGGCATTCCGATTCGGATCGGCGTCAACGCCGGGTCGCTCGAAAAGGATCTGCAGAAGAAGTACGGCGAGCCCACCCCGGCGGCGCTGGTCGAATCGGCCATGCGCCACATCGACTACCTCGATCGCCTCGACTTTCCCGACTTCAAGGTCAGCGTCAAGGCCTCCGACGTGTTCATGGCCGTGGCCGCCTACCGCGATCTCGCCACGCGCATCGAACAGCCGCTGCACCTGGGCATCACCGAAGCCGGTGGCCTGCGCTCGGGTACGGTCAAATCCTCCATCGGCCTTGGCATGCTGCTCATGGACGGCATTGGCGATACCATCCGCGTTTCGCTTGCCGCCGATCCGGTCGAGGAGATCAAGGTCGGCTTTGACATGCTCAAGAGCCTCAAGCTGCGCGCCAAGGGGATCAATTTCATCGCCTGCCCGAGCTGCTCGCGTCAGAACTTCGACGTCATCAGCACAATGAACCAGCTGGAGCAGCGCCTGGAGGACGTCACCACGCCGCTCGACGTTTCGGTCATTGGCTGCGTGGTCAACGGCCCGGGCGAGGCCAAGGAGACCGACATCGGTCTGACCGGCGGCAACCCCGCTAACCTGGTATATATCGATGGCAAGCCAGCGAGCAAGCTGCGCAACGACCACTTGGTCGACGACCTGGAGAAGCTGATTCGCGACAAGATTCGCGAAAAACAGCAAAAAGAGAAAGATACTATCGCCCGCGTCTAACGACGCCCCAGGGATGCGATGCCCGGCTACGCGCCCGGTACGATCAGGAGACCCCCTTGAGCAAGTCCGCGACCAAGAAAATCCAGGCCATTCGTGGCATGAACGACCTGCTGCCCAGCGATAGTCCCCGCTGGCAGTTTTTCGAAGCGACCGTGCGGCGCCTGATGCAGCGCTACGGCTTCGACGAGATTCGCACGCCCATCGTCGAGCAAACGGCGCTGTTTGCCCGCTCCATCGGCGAAGTCACCGATATCGTCGAAAAAGAGATGTACACCTTCGAGGACCGCAACGGCGACAGCCTCACCCTGCGTCCCGAGGGCACCGCCAGCTGCGTGCGCGCCGCCATGGAACATGGGCTTTTGCACAACCAGACCCAGCGGCTTTGGTACCAAGGCCCGATGTTTCGCCACGAGCGCCCGCAAAAAGGACGCTATCGCCAGTTCCATCAGGTTGGCGTGGAAACCTACGGCTTCGACGGTCCGGACATCGATGCCGAGCTGATCCTGCTCTCGGCGCGACTATGGAAGGAGCTGGGGCTGCTTGACCATGTCACCCTGGAGCTCAACTCGCTGGGTTCGACTGAGGCGCGTGCGGCCTATCGTGACACCCTCATCGCCTATTTCGAGGCGCACGCCGAGCTGCTCGACGAAGACTCCCAGCGTCGCCTGCACAGCAACCCGCTGCGCATCCTGGACTCCAAGAATCCGGCCATGGCGTCGATGCTCGACGGCGCGCCGCAGCTACTCGATCACCTCGACGCCGAATCGCGTGCGCACTTCGACCAGCTCAAGGCGATGCTCGACGCCGCCGGTATCGGCTACGTGGTCAATCCACGCTTGGTACGCGGGCTCGACTACTATTCACGCACCGTCTTCGAGTGGACGACCGAAGCGCTGGGTAGCCAGGGCACCGTCTGTGCCGGTGGCCGCTACGATGGCCTGGTCGAGCAGCTCGGTGGCAAACCCACCCCGGCGGTGGGCTTCGCCATGGGCATCGAGCGCTTGATCTTGCTGCTCGATACGCTGGATTTGGTGCCCGCCGAGGCCCTTGGCGGCGTCGATGTCTACCTCGTGCCCATGGACGACGCCGCGACCGCCTCGGCCCTGCTGCTTGCCGAGCAGCTGCGCGAAGCGCTGCCTGCGCTGCGCGTGCAGTTGCACGCCGGTGGCGGTAGTTTCAAAAGCCGCATCAAGAAAGCCGACAAGAGCGGCGCGACGCTGGCGCTGCTGCTGGGCGAAGACGAGCTGGCCAACGATAGCGTAGCGCTCAAGTACCTGCGCGAAGAGCGCGAGCAGCAAACGCTCGCCCGCGCCGAGCTTATCGATACCCTCGCCACGCAGCTGGCAACCCGTTGATCGCTGAGCGCATCGGCGCTCGCATGTATAGAGGAGACCGCCCGTGGCGGATCTGAGAAGCGAAGAAGAACAGCTGGACGTCATCAAGCGCTGGTGGAAAGACAACGGCGTTTCGCTGATCGCGGGCGTTGCTCTGGCAGCGGCGGGCGTATTCGGCTGGCACGCCTGGCAGAACCATCAGGAAGGCCAAGCCGCCGCCGCCTCGGCGCGCTATCAGCAGTTGATGGCGCTCTCGAGCCAACCCACCCTCGCCGACGAGCAGCGCGCCACCGCGCACGAGCTCGCCGGTGAGATTGCCGATGACTACGGCAAGACCCTCTACGCCGACTTGGCGCTGTTACAGGATGCGCGTCTGGCTGCCCAGCAGGGCGACTACGACGCCGCTCGCGACTCGCTTTCGCGGGTAGCCGAGGGCTCTTCGCGGCGTTACCTGCAGAGCCTGGCGTGGCTACGTCTGGCGCGGGTAGAGATCGCCGCAGGCAACCCCGAGCGGGCGCTCGAACTGCTCGAGGAACCCATCAGCGCCGCGCTTTCGGCGCAGCAGGCCGAGGCGCGAGGCGACGCCTATGCCGCCCTTGATCGTAGCGACGAGGCCCGCACGGCCTGGCAGGAAGCGATCGAACTGGCACAAACCCATGACCAGCCGCTATACGGCGTGCAGTTCAAGCTGGACGATCTTGGCGCTGAGGAGGCGATGTAATGATCACCCTATGGCAATCCCGTACGGCCCGCTCCACTTCTTCTTCGCGTAACCGCGCGCTCACCGCAGGCCTGGGCCTAGCCGCGCTTATGCTGTTGGCAGGCTGTGCCAGCAAGGGCGAGTCGGCCTATACGCCGAAGGAGCTGACCTCCTTCAATGAAACCTCTACGCTCGAAAGCGAGTGGCGCCAAAGCGTTGGTGACGGCCTCGGCCGAGCCCGCTACCCCATCGCCCCGGCACGCGAAGGCAACACCGTCTTCGCCGCCGACGCCGACGGCATCGTCATGGCGATGAACGCCGACACCGGTGAGCGCAGCTGGCGAATCGATCTGGAAACACCGATCTCGAGCGCCCTGACCGCCATTGCGGGCGACGTGTATCTAGGCACGCGCAACGGTGAAATCATCGCGCTGAGTCAGCGTGACGGCAGCGTACGCTGGCGCTCTCGGGTGTCCAGCGAGGTGCTCGCTGCCCCGCAGGCCAACCAGCAGTTGCTGTTGGTGCAGAGCGTCGATGGGCAGATCATCGCCCTCGATCGTCAAAGCGGTGAAGAGCGCTGGGCCTATACCAGCTCCCAGCCTGCACTGACCCTGCGCGGTACCGGCACGCCGATGGTCATCGATCCGGTCACCTTTGCCGGACTCGCCAACGGCCGCTTAGTCACCCTGGACAACCGTAGTGGCCAACCGCTGTGGGAAATGCAGGTGGCGACACCGCGCGGTACTAGCGAAGTCGAGCGTTTGGTCGATCTCGCCGGGCAGCCCACGCTGAGCCCCGATGGCCGCCTGTTCGTGACCAGCTACAACGGCCGTCTGGTGGCCGTGGAAGCGACCCGCGGTGGCCTGCTGTGGGAGAGCAACCTCTCTAGCCGCTCGACGCCGGTGCTGATCGGCAACACGCTGTTCGTCACCACCGATGAGAGCGTGGTCGTGGCACTGGACGCCTCCAGTGGCCAGGAGCTCTGGCGCAACAGCGACCTCGAAGACCGCTGGCTCACCTCACCGGCTTTCGTCGATGGCCGCCTGGTCTTCGGCGATTTCGAAGGCTACGTGCACCTGCTAGACGCGACCTCCGGCGAGATCGTTGGGCGCACGCGCGTTCACCGCTCGGGCATTAGCGTCCCGCCGGTGACCGACGGCAACACCATTCATGTCCTGGCGAACAACGGTCGCCTGGAAACCCTGGAAGTACGTCCATGACACCTGTCATTGCCTTGGTCGGGCGTCCCAATGTGGGAAAATCGACTCTGTTCAACCGCCTGACGCGTTCGCGTGACGCGCTGGTGGCTGACTTTCCCGGCCTCACTCGCGATCGCAAGTACGGTAACGGTCTGCTAGGCAACAAGGTCTATACCGTAATCGACACCGGCGGCATCAGCGGCGACGAGGAGGGTATCGATGCCGCCATGGCCGAGCAGTCCCTGGCCGCCATCGACGAGGCCGATATCGTGCTGTTTTTGGTCGACGCTCGTGCGGGTTTGAACGTGGCCGACGAAGCCATCGCCAACCACTTGCGCGTCAACCAGAAGAAGACGTGGCTCGTGGTCAACAAGACCGACGGCCTGGAAGAGCATTCGGCCATGGCCGACTTCTGGTCGCTGGGCCTGGGCGATCCTTACCCGATTGCCGCCGCCCACGGACGCAACGTCACCACCCTGATCGACGAAGTGCTCTCGCCCTTCCCCGAGCGCGACGAGAGCATTCCCGCCGATACCGGTACCAAGGGCATTCGTATCGGCGTCATCGGCCGCCCCAACGTGGGCAAGTCGACGCTGGTCAACCGCCTGCTCGGCGAAGAGCGCGTGGTGGTGTTCGATGAAGCGGGCACCACCCGCGATGCTATCGAGATTCCCTTCGAGCGGCGCGGCAAGCCCTATGTGCTGGTGGATACGGCGGGTATTCGGCGGCGCAAGAACGTCCGCGAGATTGCCGAAAAGTTCTCGATCATCAAGACCCTGGACGCGATCAAGGAGTGCCACGTCGCGATCATGGTGCTGGATGCGCGCACGGGGCTGGTCGAGCAGGATCTGCATCTGCTCGACTACGTGCTCACCACAGGGCGCGCGCTGGTGCTTGCGGTCAACAAGTGGGATGGCCTCGAGAACGAAGCCAAGGAGAAGATGCGCGCCGACGTCAAACGTCGCTTGGGCTTTGCCGACTACGCCGAGCTTCACTTCATCTCGGCGCTGCATGGCACCGCCGTGGGGGACCTCTACCCCTCCATCGAGCGCGCCTTCAACGCCGCCAACGCCCACTGGTCGACCAACCGCCTGACGACGCTGTTGCAAGACGCCGTTAGCCAGCATCCGCCTCCCCTGGTCCAGGGTCGCCGCATCAAGCTGCGTATGGCTCACCAGGGCGGCAGCAACCCGCCGATCATCGTGGTCCACGGCAACCAGACCAACGCCCTTCCCGAGGCGTACAAGCGCTTTCTCATCAACACCTTCCGTAAGGTGCTGAAGGTGCGCGGTACGCCCATGCGTTTCGAGTTCCGCTCGGGCAGCAACCCCTTCGATCCCATGGCAGGCGCCAGCGACAAGGAAAAGGCCAAGAAACGCGAGCTCAACCGCACCAAGGAGGCGCGTAAGAGCCGCCGCTAAGGCCGTTTCAGCTATGTTTCAGTTACTCTCAGTTACGCCTCAGCGACGTTATCGTAGGCCTTCGACGCCCGCCATTTGGCGGGCGTTTTGCTGCCCGATACGCCATCCGATACGCTGGTCAATGGCGCTTCGATGCCACCGCCTCGGGGCCACTGCCAAATTATCTTGACACGCCGCAGGCGCGGCCCTCAAATAGCCGCGCTTTTCCCTCAACGCTCTCCTTTCGGGAGGAATTCGATGCACTCTCTGCTTCGTCGATGGCGCTGGCTCGCCACCCTTGGCTTTGCCGCCCTGCTCTCCGGCTGCTTGGCGCTGCCGCAAACCGGGCTTTTTGCCTTTCGTCTTGCGGTCACCTCGCTTGGCGTCGAAAACGTGCGCGTGGGGCCTTATCAGATCAACGCCGGGCTCGATACCAACGACCTCAGCAGCCTGCTGCTATCGAGCCTCGGCGCCGGTAGTCTACCGGTGCAGGCAACGCTTGCCATGGGCCTTGGCCTTCCTGCAGGCATGCCGCCGGTGGAGATGTCGGGGTTTCGCTGGACGCTCGACATGCCGGGCACCGAGCCCGTCAGCGGTAACTACCAGCAGGACGTGACGCTCACCCCCGGCGACGACACCAACCTGCGCCTACCTGTCGGGTTCGACCTGCTGGCGACCAACAGCGAGCGTATGCGCCCCATGCTCAATCTGGTCAACCAGCTGGCCTCCCAAGGCGAGCTACCGGCAGGCAGCGAGCTTGCCATTACCCCAGGGGATCTGCGTGGGCTGGGGATGACGCTGCCTTCCGGGCTATTGACGCCGACGATTCGCCTCAACGTCGGCCCCGACGGCCAGCTCACCCCGGTTCGTTAACGCTCAGTCGGTAAGGCGCGCTTGACCGACCCATTGGGCGGCAAACTGCCAAGCGGCGCGCCCGCTACGCCCACCACGTAGCGTGGCAAAACGAATGGCCTCGTCGCGTGCAGCATCGGTCCACTCATCGTCACGGCCCAAGCGCTTGACCCAGTGGGCGCAGGCGTCGAGGTAGCTCGCCTGATTGAACGGATGAAAGGCCAGCCACAGGCCGAAGCGGTCGGAGAGCGAGATCTTCTCCTCCACGGCGTCGCCATGGTGAAGCTCTTCACCGATCAACTGGGTCGCCTGATTGTCTGCCATCGACTCCGGCAGCAGGTGGCGACGGTTGGAGGTGGCGTAGAGCAGCACGTTTTCGGGCGGTCCGGTCAGGGTTCCATCGAGCACGCTCTTAAGCGCCTTGTAGGCGTCGTCGTTGCCTTCGAAGGAGAGGTCGTCGCAGTAGACCACGAAGCGGTGTGGCACATGGCGAAGCTGCTCGACCAGTAGCGGCAGCGCCGCTAGATCGTGACGGTCGACCTGCACCAAGCGTAGACCTTCGCCGCTCAGACTATTGAGCAGCGCACGCACCATCGAGGATTTACCGCTGCCGCGCGAGCCCCACAACAGCGCATGGTTGGCCGGTAGACCTTGTAAGAAAGCGCGGGTATTGTCGATCAGCGCGCGTTTTTGCCGCTCGATGCCAAGCAGATCGTCCATGGTCATGGCGTCGCGCGGCGGCACTGGAACCAAGCGCCCACCTAGCGGATAGCGCTGCCATAGCGCAGCTACATGATGGCTCCAGTCAACGGGTTCGGCCGCCGGAGGCAGCCAAGCTTCGGCCTGATCGAGCAAGCGCAGCAGGCGCTGCGTTAATTCAGCATCCATATTCGTGCCTCAACGTGCGTTATCATAAGGTGGATTGCGTTACCGTCTTGAGCGGTTATCGTGTCCAGGGATATCACCAGCAAAGGAATTCTATCATGCGTTGGCTTCGCCCCCTTGCCATGACGGCAGCCGTCACCACACTCTGCGCCTCCATTGCGGCCTGCTCCACTTCGCCCACTGGCCGTTCGCAGCTGCTACTGCTCCCCGATAGCCAGCTCAACGAGATGGGCCAGCAGGCGTTCGCTCAGTATCAACGCGACATCCCCACTGCCGACCAGGCAAGCCATCGCTACGTGCAGTGCATCACCGAAGCCATCATCGATGTACTGCCCGATGACCAGCGTAACCAGGACTGGCAGATCCGCGTCTTCCGCGCTGACCAGCCTAACGCCTTCGCGCTGCCCGGCGGCTATATGGGGGTCAATACTGGCATGCTGGACATCGCCACCGACCAGAACCAGTTGGCATCGGTCATCGGCCACGAGATCGGTCATGTGCTGGCACGCCACGCTAACGAGCGCGCCTCGACGCAGAGCGCGACATCGCTTGGGCTCTCGGTGATTTCCAGCGCCTCGGGCATGCAAACACCGGCGGGCCAGCAGCTCATGGGGGTGTTGGGTATGGGCGCCGAATATGGTATCGCATTGCCCTTCTCGCGGCGTCACGAAAGCGAAGCCGATGCCATCGGCCTGCAGCTGATGGCCGAGGCCGGCTTCGACCCGCGCGAAAGCGTTACGCTATGGGAGAACATGCAGGCCGCCTCCAGTGGCGGCGAACCGCCCGCCTGGATGTCGACCCACCCAAGCCAGGGACAGCGCATTCAGGGCCTACAGGCCAATATGGATCAAGCAATGGCGACCTACGAGCAGGCACGCGCCCAAGGGCGCGCGCCTAACTGCCAGCGTTCTTGAGGCCACATCTAAAGTTTTATCATATATTTGAGGTTCTCACTGCTTAGTTTTCCCATCCGTTTAAGGATGGGAAAACGTCTAAGAAGATCATTACCACATCGTCTTCACATAATAGTTACAAGAAATGTCATAGGCTAGCTTATAACTAATAAGCATTTGAAGACTGTAAAAGACGTGATGATATCCAACCTAACTGGGGCTCACCGCTATTTTCAAAATAGACTTGACTCCATTCCTCCATTTCTCCTAATACGTAAACCGATTCCCCCCGGTCAAGTTGTGTTATTGAAGGATACTGAGTCCCTGCCCCTGAACGAACATTAACCCGCGTGGCAGCGATGCTACTTTCCTCAAGATAGTCCAAACTAGACTGAATATTTCCCTTAGCCACATCGTTACCACTGCGTGCAGCTGCGGTGTACCAAAACACTGCCCATGCATGATTACGCTCTACTCCACGTCCACGGGCATACAGTGCTCCTAGATTATTCTGTGCCATGGGATCTCCCTGACGCGCGGCCTGAGTGAAATACGCAAAGGCACGCGAGAAATCCTGCTCAACGCCACGACCACTTTCGTACATACTACCGATATTATTCTGCGCTGAAATATGCCCCTGCTCTGCCGCCAGCTCGAACCAGCGTGCCGCTTGCGCTGCATCTTCCTCAGTGCCATATCCCTCAAGGTTCAACAATCCTAACTGGAATTGAGCATCGATATGCCCATTGGTCGCCGCACGCTCCAACCACTCCACCGCATCTTCCACACCACGGCCATCGATTCGTCTACTCAGCAACAGCTCGGCCAAGCGCACCTGAGCATCCAGCACCTCGTTATCGGCAGCTAGCCGATACCATTTATAGGCTTCTTCCAGATTCTCACGTACTCCGCTACCCGCCTCATACATCTGGCCTAACGCAAACTGGGATTCCCCATCACCACGCTCAGCCTCCATACGCCACTCATGGATTGCAGAGGCGAAATTCCCTTTTCTATACTCAGCCAGCCCCGTACTATAGTTGGCATATACTAACGAGCTGGCACTCAAAGCAGCCCCTAACCACGCAACTCCCCACCAAATACCCATCCGCATATTATTGTCCACCTGAAGCACAAAAACGGCATGCCTTAGCATGCCGAATAATTTTAAGATCAGCCCGTCAAGGCGCTAGTATCATCCTACTGGTGCGGCATTCTTAATTGCCTCAGACAACAAGCGAGCATAGGTATTGCGTGCTGTCTGGATCATCGCCAACTGGTCTTGCAAACGCTGAATTTCCTGGTCGGTGACACGCACATTACGCAACTGCTCCCGGCCCTTCTGGCCCAGGCTCTCCAGCGTATACATCATTCCATCAATTGTTACTGTTGGGCTGGATGGCTGTGCACTGCCCTGCGGAGCTCCTTCCTTGGTCCTGATATCGGGCTGCTCTGTCTGACCTGAAGGTTGCTTGGTATTTCGACTGCGTTGATGCTTGCTCATATCGACCTCTACCTACTAATTGCTACTACTAGCTAGCGTTTATGCTTAGCGCTGTTCTAGTAATGATTATGCATCTTCATCCGATGCCGCAGCGCTGATACGCTCATGGGTCAACACACAGATCACACCGGTTTGCGTGCGATGAATTTCGTGATTGGTATCACAATATAACGCCATCGTATTTAACAGCCTGTTCTCCAACCTTAATGGGGTTTGAATATCTTCCCCAGTAACCGGCAAACGCGCCATAAACAAACCACCGTCAGGGCAACCAAGTGCTTCTTCATCACTGGTAGCAACACACACCTGCCCCTGGTCAACGTGCCCTCTTTGAGACTCATCCTGTGCGGCTAACGTCATTAAACTAAAGACCGACAGCGTAACAGCAACTGCCACCGCAAGCACAAAGGTCGTAATATAGCCTATAAACTTCACCCTAATCTTTCCTCGCAACTATCAACAAGTAAGCTTATTAAAAAGTCCACCATGACAACAATGAGAACGACCTAACACTCGTAGGCCATCCTCATTCAGTTTCTTCACTGCTATAGAGCGCGCTCAATTACAGTGATTTCTACCCGTCTATTAGGTCGCAGACAGTCTGTAACACTGCGTGTCGGCGTTGCTCCGGGACATTCGACTACGGGATCCAATGAGCCCAAGCCCGCTGTTCGCATGTCATCACGGCGCATACCTTTTCCAGCCAGGTAATCAGCTACCGTCAAGGTGCGTGACTGCGAAAGGCCGAGGTTATAGGCATCGTTACCAAAACGGTCCGTATAGCCCACAATCAGTAGTTCAGGAGACTCAAACCCATCCTGAATTGCCTGGGTAACACGGTCCAGCGCCCGCTTCCCTTCCAAGGAAAGCTGGTCACTGTCGAAGTCGAATAACACATCGCCTGACAATATCAACTTCTCACCATTGAGCTCTTCCTGGCGTTCAATAGGCAGCAATAGATCCGGACACTGCGCATCGCGCCAACGGCTACTCTCCAGTGCCATATCACGGTCGAACTCAACCTGATACTGGCAGGTAATATAGTTACCGCCTACTTCCCCGGTATACAGGTTAAAGACATAGTTCCACTCGCGAACGCCAAAAAAACCTTCACTGAAGTGTGGGTTGCCAATTAGCTGACGCACTTGATCCTTGGTCTGCCCCTCACGAATACGCAAAATATTTTGTGGCTTCACAAAGCGACCACCGTCATACCAGTTGCTATCCAATGCAGGGAATCCATCCCCTGCTTCACGGATATCGGTACGGTCGTTGTTTGGCGGGCTGACACATCCAGAAAGCATCAAAGTTGCGGCGATACCAGCAGCCCCAAGGGCTGCTGTTTTAAACGTACGATAAGCGTTATTCACTACCTTCTCCTTACCAGTGCCAGCCAGCACCAATGCCAGCGCCAAAGTTACTTTGCGAGTCACCCGTTACTTTGCCCTGGATGACCCAGCGGCCATTGTCTGAAAGGCGAGATACACCAACGGAAATGGCAGACTCGCCCTCATAGGTACCAGCACCTACACCCACCATACTCTTACCGGGCATCCATGCCTGGGGCACTGTAGAAGCTGCAAGCGCGCTTGCCGTACCTGCATTAGCGTTACGCTCTACATCACTGATACGACCATGAACATTAACGATCTCATTCGCAAAGCGCTGATTGAGCTCCATCATCTGCCCAACATTTACAGCATCGTTAGCGTCTATACCTGGTGCCACATTGGTGATCCGCATACCGCCACCGTCGATACCATCAACGGTCATGCTCGGGCCATCCGCGATAGTCACACCCCGGTCACTGATCGTCGTATTACCAGCCGTTACGCTATCGACATCCAAGTCACGGTTCAGGGTCACCTGCACGCCATCACCAGAGGTCCGCGTCGTGATATTTTCATCACCGGTAATAGCAACGGTATCACCCAGCCTACGGTTCACCGCCTCACCTTCATCAGCAGCAAAGTCCATGCCGCCTTCCAGCGAAGTGTGGATATCACCAAGTTCCTGCGTCACGTCCCATAACTGGCTACCGTTAACCGCATCGGTACTGGTCTCGCTGATCTCACCACGGCCCACTCCCGCGATAATGGTATTGCCATTTTCATCGACATTACCTTGGTCAATCGTGACGCTACCGACATCGATACGGTCGAAGTCCACCTCGCGTTCAGTGGCTACGGTATAGATAGTTTGACCATCTTCCCCGGTTGTTTGGCTGACACTGATATTGCTGCCCGCCTCCACTTCGGTTCTGGCCGCCGCCACATCTCTACCGATATCACCCGCCACCTGCTGAAGATCGCCCACGTTCACGGCATTCCGCAGGTCATCACCGCTGATTTGATCGATAGACCGGCCACCCAGGCCACTGGCTACATTGGAGATCTGCATACCGCCGGCGTTGATACCACCAACCGTTACGCTTGGGCCACCGGCAATGACCAAGCCAGTCTCATCCAGGCTAACGTTATCGCCCACTTGAACGCCGTTACCATTCAGTACGGTATTGCCAGTGGTCACGCTGCCATTTTCACCATTTACAGTAATGGCGTTATCGCCCTCACCCAGAGTAATGGAGTCGTTCAGAGCCACTTCGATCACGCCGCCCTGGTCTTCCCCAGTCTGAGCCACTGTGATATTTGCATCGCCACGGAAGTCCACCGTGCCATTCGGCCCAATATTGACCGAGTTCTCGCCAGAGCCACTCAGGTTCCAGCCTGCATTGGCGATATCCTGAACCTGCCACAACTGGCTACCGTTAATGGCATCGGTGCTGGTCTCGCTGATCTCACCCGGTGCCACATTAGTGATCACCCGGTCGCCAGCATGGATGCCCTCGATGGTCACGCTGGGACCATCCGCAATCACCAAACCGGTATCGCCCAGACTGACGCTATCGCCCACTTGAACACCACCACCGTTCAATACGGTATCACCAGTGCTAATACTACCGTTCTCACCATCCACGGTGACTGCGCTATCGCCTTCGCCCAAAGTAATGCTATCGGCTAGGCTGAAGGCTAGGTCAGTACCCTCACGATCAATCACGACGTTGCCATCGCTGCTGAAGTCCACCGTATTGCCTGGGCCCACATTAGTCGGCTCCTCTTCACCGTTGGCGCTAACGTACCAGCCCATGCTAGCGACACCGTATACCTGCCCAAGCTGATCTTCGGTCGCCGCTTGACCAGGAGTGTAGTTATCCGGATCAAAGGTAGTATTGGTTAGACCGCCGATGGTGCCGCTATCCCCGCTCACCAGGATGGGGTTTTCACCACCCACCACCATCTGGTTACCACTGATGGCGGTGGTGCCGGTAGCATCAGCTACATTGATAGCACCTGCTCCCACTTGTGTGCGGTTGCCTGCACCGTCGTCAACAGTCAGGCCGTCGGTGTCCAAAACACTGTCACCAGTGGTGACGCTTCCGTCTTCACCTAGGTCGATGTTTTTGGCCAGATCAAAGGTTAGATCGGTACCGTCACGGGTGATAACGATGTTGCCATCATCGTTGCCGAAGTCTACTGAAGCGCCAGGAGCGACGTTTTCTGTATCACCGCCATCAGCGCTGACGTTCCAGCCACGGTTGGCGACCTCACTGACTGCACCCAACTGATCGACGTTCACTGCATCAGCACTATCCACGCCAGGGGCGAGATTGGTGATGCGGTTGTCGGCCATATTGATACCGTCACCGTTGATCACCGGGCCGTCGTTGATGGTGATGCTATTCAGGTCGATCAGGTCTTGCGCCATCACGATGTTCAACCGGCCGTCTGCACTATCGACACGCAAGTTAGCACCGGTGGCGTCATCGGCCCCTTCCAGCCCACCCGAGATAGTCAATGTTTCACCTAGTTTCTTAGCAATGTTATCGCCTGTATTACCGGCGAAGTTCAGGCCATCATCCATCGTGGCCACTTCACGCTCATTGCCGCCTTCATCGGTATAGATAATCCGCGTAATGCCGTCGGCGCCGCCTACGCCAGGTGCGCCTTCGCCACCCACGATGGTCAGGCCATCCTGGCCATCACGGCCGTTCAGGCCGATGCTGTCAAGATCGGTCAGGTCGCTGTCGAGTGCCACATTGACTGTGTGGTTGCCGTTGGCATCCACTGCGTTACTGACCAGCACATTGCCATCATCCGAGAAATCGACCGAGTCGCCAGGAGCCACATTCTGGCTATTTTCTCCATTGGCGCTGACGTTCCAGCCACGGTTGGCGACTTCACTAACCTCACCCAACTGATCGACGTTCACCGCATCACTGCCATCCACGCCAGGGGCGAGGCTAGTGATTCGGTTGTTGGCCATATCGATACCACTTACGGTGACACTCGGGCCATCGACAATGGACAGGCCGTTGTTATGGACCGTCGTGCCGCCAATTGCCAAGCTGCCGTCTTCTCCCAGGTCAATGTTCTTCGCCAGCTCGACCAACAGACCACCTTCGCCATCTTGGATTACACCAATGTTGCCTTCGCTCAGTTCGTCCAGATCTGCGCCACCTGTGATCGATAGGGTTTCACCCAAATCACGGTGTACCATTTGGCCATCATCGCCTACGAAGTTCAGGCCTTCCGCCGTTAAGTCAGTGCTTACCTGGCTCAACTGGTCTTCCGTCGCTGCTTGACCGCCAGTGAAGTTGTTCGGGTCGAAGGTGGTGTTGGTCAAACCACCAATGGTGCCGCTCTCGCCGCTCACTAGGATGGGGTTATTACCGCCCACCGTAATCTGATTGCCACCGATGGTGGTGGTGCCGTTGGCATCCGCTATGTCGATGGTGCCTGCACCCACTTGCGTACGGTTACCGGTGCCGTCATCGACAGTCAGGCCGTCGGTGTCCAAAACGCTATCGCCGGTGGTGACGCTGTCGAGCACTAGGTCATCGTTCAGCGCAATTTCCAGCGTTTCGTTGTCGGTGACTTCGGTACTGAGGTTGCCGTTGGTGGACACGATATCCAGGCGTTCGCCCAGCAGACGTTCGGTCTCGCCTGTATCGCCGCCGAAGGTGATGGGGGTGTTGGCCAGGTTGGCGAGTTGGTCAACGTTCACTGCATCCGTACCATCCACGCCGGGGGCGACGTTCGTGATCACCAAACCGCCCGCGTTGATACCACCGGTGGTCATGCTCGGGCCACCGGCAATTTCGAGCCCTGTACTGCCTAGGGTGACATCGTTACCCACCGCTACGCCGCTGTTGCTCAACACCGTGTCCCCAGTGGTCACACTGTCTAAATCAAGATCACGCTCGAGGGTAATGTCGATCACGCCATCCTGATCCACGCCATGCTGCGCTACGCTGATGTTTTGGTCGCCCTGGAAGTCCACCGCGCCGTTCGGCCCGATGTTCACTGCGTCTGCACCTTCACCTGTCAGGTTCCAGCCGGCATTGGCGGTATCGTTGACGAGGCTCAGTTGCTCTTCCGTAGCGGCGCGGCCTGCATTGGCAAAGTCGGCGCCATCGAGATCGACGTTGGTCAGTCCTTCGATAGTGCCGCTGTCGCCGCTCACTAGGATGGGGTTATTACCGCCCA